>OY782678.1:0-2685811 GCA_963678155.1 Bacteroidales bacterium
GAAGACGCAGACACCTATACAGAACTACATGAAACCATAGACACTATGGGAATTTACCTAATCCAAGTCACCAACCAAGACGAAAAGAAGACCACAAAACTAATAATAGTAAAATAAAAAAGCCAAAGACATGAAAAGAACCATTATACAATTAACCCTAATATTAACAGCCACCCTATTAACAATAAGCTGTTCAGAGAATACAAAAACAAATAAAAACCAAACCCTATCAAAAGCAGATAACCAGGCTCAAAATTCAAGTTCAACCCAAAGCTCAAACCAAATACAAAGACCTTCCCATCCGCTGCAACTACCAGACAACTTACAACAGCAAACCATAGAAAGAAAAGTACAGCCCTTACCAAGACATAATAATATATCCTATACAACCCCAACCTTTGATACAACGAACTATAATGAAAGGAAAGAATACCTTATAACTCCGACAGAAAAACAATTAGTAAAACATACCGGAGTAGCATTGTTTATAGGCGAAGGATCAGTAAAGAAACCGACAACAATAAGTATAACCCCATTAACAGAAAAAGAAATAGTAAATGTTCCAACCAATTTGGTAAACCTAACCAAATACCATAATGGTTATAGATTCTTACCAGATGGGCAAACCTTTGAGCAGGAAATAGCCGTAGCCATGAAATATGATACAACAAACATACCCTTTGGTTATGGAGCAGCAGACATCTTTACCTACTATTACGACACAAAAAGTAGTCAATGGGAACAAATACCAAGAGACAGTGTAGATGAAATCAACCATATCATCTATTCCAGAACGACCCATTTCACAGACTATATCAATGGAGTATTGAAGGTGCCAGAAACTTCCGATGCAATGGCCTATACCCCAACCTCAATCAAAGACTTGAAAGCAGCCGAACCATTGAATGGAATCACCTTAATGAGTCCACCCCAAGCCAATAACAAAGGAACAGCCAATTTAAGTTATCCGATTACAGTACCAGCAGGCAGACGAGGCATGCAACCAGACCTTAACATTACTTATAATAGTTCAGGCGGAAATGGAATATTAGGGTTAGGATGGGATTTAAACATATCAAGCATTTCAGTAGAAACACGTTGGGGAGTACCATATTTTGATCAAAATAAAGAATCAGAAACTTATTTGTTAGATGGAGAGACATTAGTAACAAGTTATTTTGATACTTTAGATGAAGGAGAATTGAAATTTAGACTACATAAACCAACATACAGAAATGAGTGGGAGGATAGAGATACTTCAGGATATAAACAATTTTATCCAAGAGTTGAAGGAGCATTTAAGAAAATAATACGCCATGGAAAAATGCCGATGAATTATTGGTGGGAAGTTGTAGATAAGAGTGGTACAAGATATTTTTATGGAATGCGTAAGATAAATGACTCTACTATGTTTTTTGATTCCCAAAGTACATTAGCAGATTATAATTGGAATGTAGTCAAATGGTGTTTAACAGAAGTGAGAGATGTTTATGGTAATAATATTACATATAAGTATTACACATATCTTAATGATGCTTCATCACAACAAGATTTTGGAAAGCAAATATATGTATCAGATATAAATTATACAGGATATAAAAATACAGTTGGAAAATACAATATAAAATTTGTAATAGATACAACGGGGAAATTAAACCATGATGTAACCACTTCAGGCAGATATGGATTTAAAGAAATAAATAAATGTCTATTAAATAAGATAAGTGTTTTATATGATAATTCACATATAAAAACTTATTATTTTGGCTATAAAGAGGGAGCGTTTAATAAAACATTGTTGTGTAATTTTTATGAAACAGACACTGTAATAAGGTTAATTGATCTTATGGGCTTATATGATAGATGCCCAGACCAAGAGAATCCAGATCTTCCTCATCCTCTTATTACTCATAAATTTGAATATGATAGTTTAGGGTCTAATTTATATACAGAAGAACAAATATTAAATACAGGAGAAACAGAGATAGGATGGAATGTTTTTTCTGGGAATGTAGCAAGTAAATTAAGTAATATGGGTGGTTCAGAAAGCATTTCCACAGATAAAGGAGGAGGAATAAATTTTGGAATAGGTTCAGACCCAACAACAAAATGGTTAACAGTGGGAGGGAGCCATTCTTATCAATTAGGTAAAGATAGAGGGGTTGTTACTATGATGGATATAAATGGTGATGGTTACCCTGATAAGGTTTATAGAGATGGAGATGAGATAAGATTTATATTACAAAGACCAAATAATGATGGGGATTTAATTTCTGCTGGATTTGCAGATGGAAACACAAGAATAAATGGAAGTATAACGAATTTTTCGTATACAGAAAGTACAACTCGTCCTTGGGGAGTGAATGCCTCAGTACTTCCAGGTTCAGATGGTGATGTTTTATCAAGTGTTTCAGGTGGAGTAGGTTGGGGAAGCACAAAAAGTTCTACATCTACATATTTTTCCGATGTAAACGGTGATGGTCTTGTTGATATAATAGTTAATGGAAATATATTTATAAATAGGTTAAATGAACCAGGTATAAATATGTTTATAAATGAAACGACAAAAGATACAATATTTTCTGGGGGAAGTTGTGGCGGTTATGTATTAAATGATGTCCCGGTAGATCCAGCAATATATGGAGATAGAGTAGATACAGTAGGGCATTGGAATTGTTTTATAAATCAGAAAGGAGAACAAGAATGTCATTGGATAACAGAAATAGTCAATTATAAAGCGCCAGAAATTTATTATCCTAATATACAAGCCGTAAGAGTATGGGTTGCTCCATATAATGGAAAAATAAAAATAGAAAGTCAAGCAAGAATACCTGACGATGTAGTAAATCTTATGAAAATAACTCAAATCGGAGATGGTTTAAAATTAAGTATTCAAAAATCAGGACAACCAACATTATTAAGTGAATTAAAACTTGATACAATTACATATAGTGGTACTATGAATTATTCAAACCTAAATGTAAAACGAGGCGATAAGATATTCTTTAGGATGGAGTCATTAGAAAAGAGAACCTATGATAAGGTAATATGGGATCCTAAAATTACATATACTTCATATAAGAATAAATCAGGAGTGGATATTTTAACAGGATTAGATAGAATAGATGGAAATAAAGATAGTATATTTAGATTTAAGGCATCAGAAGATTTTGCATTAAGTAGTCAAGGAGGCTTAGTTCAAACTTATGTAGGAGGACGTTTATTAATAAAGCCAAAAATAGAAGTTGAAGGTCCTTTAACAGAACCATTAAACTATAAAGTATATAAAAATGATACTATTGTACTTAATAGGGTTATCCCAAAGAATACTATTGTCAACATTAATAATATTATAAATAATGACACTATAATATCGATAAGTAAAAATGATAAACTTAGAGCAGAATTAACATGTTTTGGTAGAGTGAAATGGCCATTAGTCCATGCGGGAGTGGAAATGTCTATAATAGAAAGTGACAATGATACAATACAAGATATAATTGACACAATAAGTGTTCCTGGAGATACAATATATACATTAACATACAATCCAGAAATATCCAGAAATATTTATCAATATTCAAAAATACCAAGTTTGTTATGGCAGTCTAACTATACAGGTACAATATCTATAAAGCCTGTAATATATCCTACTACGATAACAAGTAACTATAAATTGAGAATGACAATAAAAGATGAAAATGGTTTAGTAGATACGTTTACATTTTCAACTCCAACACCTATAAATACGTCAAAATATGTTAATGTAATATCAGGTAAGAAATATTATATAGATTATTATGCAGAATCAACTTTAGGAGAGATTATTGATAGTATTTCTACAAGCATACAATATGGTTCAACAACAGTAAAAAATGCATCTGGATTTTATACAAATTATAAAGAAGAAGATTATTCCATTTTTGGAGCATTATATAGAGGTTGGGGACAATTTGGGTATAAGCCACAAGATACAACAATAAACTATATAGATACTACTTTATTAGTTTTAAATATTATGAATACAACATCAGTAATAGATACATCAACTGTATTTACTATTACGAGTGATGATCCAGAAAGTCCAGTAACTAACGGGTATAATCCATTAGCAGGGAATTTCTTTGCCGCTAACCCGGACTACGAGCATAATTATTGGATTCCATATGGAAATATAAATTATTTCTGTAAAGATACTATGGCTAATATATTTAAATATGATGATGTAGATATAGATACAACTATATTAGAAGCAGATAATCCTATTCCATCTACGACGACAAACCCTAAACCAACTGTTGCAAATAAAGAATCATATAGTGAACCAAGTCGTAATTATAATGTTAATGCACGTTTGGATTTGAGTTTAATTGATCTTAGTATTGGAGGAACTGTTAATAAAGGGAAACAGAGAGTAACATCAGATCTTATGGATGTAAATGGTGATGGATTTCCTGATATAGTTTCAGGATCGGTGGTTCTTTGTAGTAAACCAAGGGGAGGATTAAGTGGTAAGATATTTAATCACATAACAGGAAATAATGTGGAGGCAGATGTTATGGATTATGAAGCAACTGGAGCAAGTGCTGGTGGACAAAAAATGAACGTAGGTAAAGAAATGAGGAATGGTCCGGTTAACTCTAAAATAAGTATGGGTGGAGCTGCAGGAGGAAGTACAAGCGAATCTACAGGAGGAAGTACGTGGATAGATATAAATGGAGATGGATTACCAGATAAAGTAAAATTTAATGATCCAAATAGTACAGTTTATTTAAATTATGGTTACGGATTCTCTCGATCAGAGGCATGGAATTCTTCAGGAATTAAGAAATCACATAGTAATTCATTGTCATTAAGTGACAATTGGGATTTATTTAGTGGAATAAATACATCAAGAGGAGGAAAGCAATTTAATTTAGTAGATGGTAGTATATCGGGAGGACTTGGCATAACAGGAGGAGAAAATATTACAGAACGTAGTTTTTTGGATGTAAATGGAGATGGGTTAATAGATATTGTTTATTTAGACGGAGATACAGTTAGAGCTAATATAAATACAGGAACAGGTTTTAGCAATCCTATACCTTTAATAGGTGATGGATCAATAGATTATAGTTTAACTTTGGGTGCAAGTATAAATGGAGGTATTTCATTAGGTGTACCCATATGGATATTTAAGATTGTTGGTTGTGTATCTGGGTATAAGGGATGGAATATTGCATATTCAAAATCTAAATGGATAGATATGAACAATGATGGATACCCAGACTATGTAACAGAAGGAGATGGTAATGAGGTAAAAGTAAGATATTCTTTGATAGGAAAAGCAAATCTTTTAAAGAAAGTAATAACTCCAACAAGAACAAATATAGATATTGATTATCAATTATCAGCAAGTAGTGTAAATTCTCCACAAAGACATTGGCAAATGATAAGTACAAAAATATCAAATCATGACACCTACGACCCTGCACAACATGATACTATTTACACAACATATAAATATAAGAATCGTTACTATGACAGATATGAAAGAGAAGATTATGGATATGATTCAGTATTAACATATTCGTACTTGAATAGTAATACAGTCCCATATAGAACAAATATAGATGTATATTATAATGACAACTATATGTTTAAAGGCATAAAAAATAGAACGATAACAGCAGATTCACAAGGCAGGAAGATACAAGATAATATCTATGATTACAGAGCAAAAGACAGAATCACAGGAGATGCAGTAAATGAATCTTTAGCTTTTTGTTCAAGTGATGCCTATCCAGCAATAAATGAAGAAATAGTAAAATATTATTTATTAACAGGAGATACCTCTGCACAGATTACTACAAAGAAAGCATATAATCATGGACCTTATGGCAATGTTAAAAGATATGCCGACTATGGAGACATAACAACAACAAATGATGATGTATATTCAGAAATCAATTACTACGAAGACACTTCTAAATACATAGTTGGAGTTCCTTATGATTTTAATGTAATATCAGACACCATTAATTATCCTTCATTGAGACATAAACAAGCTAATATTAATAGCTTTGGTGATATGGATCAATTAAACATAAATATAAGTAATAACACATATATGACTTATGATTATTGGTATGACCAATATGGAAATATAATCAAAAGAATTTCTCCAGCAGATGCAGCAGGACATAGAATGACTACAAAGTATACTTATGATAATACATTATATTGTCTACCAATATTGGTACAGGATAGCAATCTGGGTTATCAATCATCAGCAACTTATAATTATAAATGGGCTGCACCAGTTGAGACGATAGATATAGCAGGAAATCCACAACGTTATACTTATGACAGTAGAGGAAGAATAGCAACGGTTCAAGGTCCTAAAGAAATAGCATCAGGATATCCATACACAATAAAATATGAATATTCAGACTTAGTAATGCGTACTGTTAGTGGTAATATATATTTACTTAGGAAGCCATGGGCAAGAACGCTTCATTATGACCCATCAGATACCTCTAATAAAATAAAGACAGTTACCTTTATAGATGGATTAGGAAGAATAATACAAACTAAGAAAGATATTGATTCTTATGGAACAGAATTAATGATGGTTTCAGGAAGAGAGAAATATGATAAATTAGGAAGGACAACAACGACTTATCAGCCAATAACAGAGACATTAGTAAATAGTACAACACTTTATTTACAGGATACTATTTTCAATAAAAATATAAGTGGTATTACACCAACAAGAATAGCATACGATATCTTAGACAGAGTAGATACTACCATATATCCAGACTTGACAAAAACAACAACAATTTATAACTTTGGACAAGATGCTTCAACAATTAAACGTTTTAAGACCATAGTCAAAGACCAAAGTTTAAACCAAACAACAATCTATACAGACCCACGCCAACTAAAAACACAGATAACTTCCGCCTTAGGATCTATAACCAAGTTCAGTTACGATAGATTAGGACAATTAGTAACAAGTACAGACCCAGAAAACCAATCAACAACAAATGTCTATGATATGGCAGGCAGAAGAACAAGTAGAACACATCCAAGCAGTGGTCTAACACAATGGAAATATGATAAAATAGGTCATATGATAGAACAAACAATGTCCTCAGGAGAAGTGATCACTTATGATTATAGTTATAACCAACTTAAATATATAAAATATACTAATAGACCATGGAATAACGTATGGTATGAATACGGAGCAGCAAATACTCAAAATCAAACAGGAAGACTAATCAGACAACAAGACGTTACCGGTGTACAGGATTTTGTGTATGACAGTATGGGCAATATCAAACAGAATCGTCATACTTATGTAGTTCCAAATAGCAGTAATGCTTTTACCTTTATCACCCGTTGGAACTATGACAGCTGGAACCGTGTATCCAATATCACCTATCCTGATGGCGATATAGTAACCTATGCATATAACAAGGGCGGTTTATTGAAGAGCATCAAAGGGAATAAATATGGAGTACAAACGAACTATATCCGCAATATAAACTATGACACCTACGAACAACGAGCAGAAGAATATTTTGGCAATGGCACCAAAACCGTTTATTTCTATGAATCCTTAATGCGAAGATTAGACAAACTTATTACCATAGACTCCATAGGCTTATACCTTCAGTACAATAAATATACCTATTATCCAGAAGGTAATATAAAACAAATACAAAACACAGGCATAGACCCTTACACCCACAACTACGACTATGATCATGATTATCAACTAGTACATGCTGCAGGTTCAGGCACATGGTCAGGTACCCCAATTAGCTATGACATGGTTTTAAATTATAGTTCATCAGGCAAAATCGAACGTAAGGAAGTTCGCAATTCCAAACGATTAGATAACAATGGCACCACCCAAATAAATTACAGGAACAATTATCATTACACGGATCCAAGTAATCCATATGGAGTACGTTTAATCCATGATGATATCTTGAATAAGGATTATGATATCAAATGGGATATTAAAGGAAATATGATAAGTCATGAAAATTCAAAATGGGGTATTCGTCAATTATGCTGGACAGAAGACAACCGTTTAGAAAACGAGAAAGATGGAAAAATGGGAGCCTATTATAATTATAATGCTTCAGGCGAACGCAATCTGAAAGTTTGTGGTCATAACATAGACGTCACCCAAAACGGCACCACAGTCAATATACCAGCCTTAGACCAACAAACCTTGTATGCAAGTTCCTTAGTCACCGTTAATGACCAAGGCTACACCAAACACTACTTTGAAGAAGGCAAGCGAATATGCAGCAAGATAGGTAATGGAAGATTGACCAATGTAACCGCCCCAGTCACTCCAATAAACGGAGAATATTCAAAACTATTAAGCGAATTAAAAGATAATGTAATAGGATCTTTCTCTATTTGCATAGGCGCAAAACCATATTTACAAACCCAAGACCTTTATTCACATATCATTCTACCAAACATCAATCAAACCTCCTCCACCGAACCTGGATTCTATTACCACAGCGATCACTTGGGCAGCAGTTCCTATATCACAGGCGACAATGGACAAAAGACCCAAACCTTAGCTTATATGCCATCAGGAGAAGACTGGGTAGACCTCAAACATAACTCCCCAAGTTACACCACCCCATACAAATTCACAGGCAAAGAAAAAGACGAAGAAACCAGCTACAACTACTACGGAGCAAGATACTACACCGACAACCTATCAATCTTCCTCTCCACCGACCCAATGAGTGACAAATACCCACATCAAACAAACTATGTATATTGTAGCAATAATCCTATAATGAAGATAGACCCAAATGGTATGGAAGAATGGGAAGTAAATAGAAGTGATGGTAAAATTTTACCACATGGTGAGAGTGCTGGAAAAAAGCATTATATTGATGGTCCAAATGGTTCTAAAATAGAAATAGATAAAGTATTTAATAGTGACGGAAATAGTATGGATATATCTCATGGTGTTTTGGGACAAAAGCAATTAGATGAAGATCATTATCAAAATTTTGCATTTGGTAATGCTTCTGAAGCGGAACAATTTTATTATTTTGCAGCAGGAAGTTCAGATGCAGAATATGCTTTTGCAAAAACTCAATATGGGTCTGGATTTGTTGGGACAGATTATTCTTCGGGAAATACCTCTATGCCTGGTAGATATGAAGAAGCATATGGCAATAGTATAACTTTACTTTCTCATTCTCACCCTACAGGAGGTCTTCCTTCGGTTGACATAATAGTTACAGATAAAGATGGTAATAAGCTAAAAGTAGGAGATTTAAATTCAGCTAGAAAATCTCAATATGATGTTCAAAGAGAAGTATATTCTGTATCAGAAGGTAAGATATATGGATATAGCAAAAATACGATGGGGAAAAGATTTTATGATTATGAACAAAGAATAGAACAAAGAAGAAGTGATTTGAAACAAAGGAGGTAATATGAAAATAAAAATTAAATTATTGCTTATATTATTTAATTTAATAGTATTGAGTAGTTTTGGACAAGTTAAGTTAGTAACAACTACAGATACAGTTAACGTTGAATCTATTTTTGTTAGCAAAATTAGTAATAAAATGAAGAAAGCAATAGATAATCACTTAAAACATTTAAAAGGAGAATCTTATTGCATTAGTAATAAAAATAATATTATGATAGTTGATGTATCTGAATTTGATACTATATTATCTAACTATATTAATTTAATTGATTATACAGAAAATGAAGATATAAAATATGTAATTAGTATATATACAGTAAGAAAAACAGGTCAAATTATTTATAATCTTAATAATCCATCTGAAAAACATTTTTATTTAAAGTATAAAGGTTGGGATATTTTTTTATACACTAAATCAGATATTAGATTTCAAAATAAAGGAAAGGTAAATAAATCCATTTTCCCTTTAAAATATAGAAAATATACTTTAGATAAAGATGGGACACTTCCTTATGAATATCTCAATTCTGATATAGACATAAAAGGGTATGAAGATATTAAAACTAACTATAAGTTAGATAAATCTGATATCGAGAGGTAGGGGGTAAGGTAATGTATCAGATCAGGAGTTATTAAAATAACAAATTGAAATACAACAATAATTAAAGCTAACTTAGAGAAAATACAAGAAAGAAGTAGATGTTGATAATGAGTTTTAAGAACAAGATAAGGAGTTGATAAAAAAAGATAGGCTTTTTTTGTCCTAAGATAGGAAGTTAGCACTCCAAGATCAAGTGTTAGTACTCTAAGATGGGAAGTTGATGGGTAAAAAAGGGGCTTTTTCGACCCAAAAAAGCCCCTTTTTTAACACGAAAAAGCCGGTTTTTTGATATGAAAAAGCCCCTTTTTTGGGTATCAAGACTTGATGTTGGAGTAACAAGATTTGATGTTAGAGCATCAAGACTTGATCTTGGAGCAAAAACATGGGATAATATTATAAAGATATGGCTATGAAATATTTTAAATTCAAGACAAAGGTATCCGTAAACAGCGTAAGCGTTGATAAATATGTTGCAAGGATGCAGGTTGAAACTAAGATAGACCTTGAAAAGATTGCAGAAATTATTGAGAAAAAAAGTACTGTTAGCAAAGGAGATATTATGGCGGTACTTTCTGAATTGGAATCAACGGCGGCTTGGCTTTTGGAAGAAGGACATCCTATAACTCTTGGTATTCTTGGCACTTTCTATCCCACACTTGAAGCTACGGCAATGGATACTCCTGAAGAGGTTACTAATGATACCATTAAAAGATTTAGTTGTATTTTCAAACCTTCAAAATTTCTCAAGAAAAGGTTTAAAGAGGTTGATTTTGTGCTTGGAGATAATAAGGTTATAGAAGTGAAATATAAGAAAAATATATAAGAAACACTGCTATTTTTAATAACAGCCTAATAAACAAATTTATTCATTTAAAATTTCTTATTATGAAATTTAGAAAGAAGAAAAAAAGAATTGCTGTAGGTGCAACACCTGGCATTAAATTTATGGCTCAAATTGTTAAAGGAGAGACTGTAGATTTCAAGAAAATGGCTGAAATGATGGACAAGGCAAGTACTGTAAACAAGGGTGATATCCTTGCAGTATTGGACTTAATGGCTGCAACAGCTACATGGATGCTTGAAGAAGGACATCCAGTAAGGTTTGATGGCTTTGGTATCTTTACGCCAAAGGCAAAAGTTAAGGCAGTTGATACAATTGAAGAAGTAACGGCACAAACCGTTGAAAGTGTTGGAGTGAGATATACTCCAGATGTTGATGTAAAAGCTAAAATGAAGTCAGTTTCTATTCATATTGAAGATACTGACACTACAACCTAATTAATTAATAAAGCTATAAGCTCAGAGCTTTTTCTGGGCTTATAGCTTTTACTATATTTTGCACTTTCTTTCAATTCAAATATCTTACCAATTCAAAATAAAATCTTTACCTTTGAAGCGTGAAACATAAAATTAGCAATATTACAACAATCTATACCGACCCACACCAACTAAAAACACAGATAACTTCCGCCTTAGGATCTATAACCAAGTTCAGTTACGATAGATTAGGACAATTAGAAACAAGCACAGATCCAGAAAACAAATCAACAACAAATGTCTATGATATGGCGGGCAGAAGGACAAATAGAACACACCCAAGCAGTGGTCTAACACAATGGAAATATGATAAAATAGGTCATATGATAGAACAAACAATGTCTTCAGGAGAAGTGATAGATTATGATTACAGTTATAATCAACTTAAATATATCAAATATTCACTTAGACCATGGAATAATGTTTGGTACGAATATGGAAGTTCAGGAAATGAAAAAGGAAGATTGGCTCGTCAACAAGATATTACCGGCGTACAAGAATTCAAATATGATAGTATGGGTTCCTTGATACAGAATCGTCATACTTATGTAGTACCAAACAGTGCTCAGGCCTTTACCTTAATTACCCAGTGGCGATATGACAGTTGGAATAGAATAGATACAATAATCTATCCAGATAATGAGATAGTAAAATACACTTATAACAAGGGAGGTTTATTAAAAGGAATCAAAGGGACTAAATATGGAGTACAAACAACCTATATAAGAAATGTTATCTATGATAGAGACGATAAACGAGTAAAAGAAGAATATGGGTAATGTATCAGATCAGGAGTTATAAAGATAACAAATTGAAATCCAGCAATAATTAAAGCTAATTTAGAAAAAAGGTAGAATAATATTCTACCTTTTTCTATTTTAATCTTCAAAAACAAGATTAAAAATGAATACAAATGAAAGTTTTAATATGTAATGTTTCACATAAGGAGCTAAGTTCCTTTTTCAGAAAAAGAGCCAAAAACAGCAATGAATAACCCCCGCCGCAAGCGGACGGGGTATCATAAGTTTCTCTAGAAAAGTGATAATTGGGTAACCTTATATAATACTTTATACTGTTTCTCAACACCTTGCTCTCTGACATATTTTGAAATTACATCTTCATTCCCGTGTTTACTAACTGTATTTACAAAATAACCATCTGTCCAAAATTCACCTCCCCATAGTTGCTTCTTTACTTCTTTATTTTTACTTAGAATTTCCCTCGCGGTAATACTCTTTATTATTGTAACTATTTTTGTTGGACTATACATCGGAACTGATTGAACCAAAAAATGAACATGGTCATCATCTGTGCCTATCTCAAGAAAGTAGATTTGATACCTTTTTGAGATCTCAAGACAAATGTCCTTCAGCGTTATATCAACTGAATCACTAAATACTACTCGTCTATATTTGGCTGGACAGACTATTTGATATAATAACAATGATACATTGTGTGATTTATGAATATATTTGCTCTCTCCCATCAAACAAAAGTACAATTTTCGCCGCAAGCGGCGGGGAATTTACCCAAAGAGATTAAAATGAAAAAGACGGCCTACTTTTGCCAAAAAGAGGCCGTTAAAACACTAAAAAGAGGCCGTCTACGACCATTAAACACGGCCTCCACGCACCTCGTAGACGGCTTCTACAGACTTTTAGACGGCCTCTTTTTGCCAATTCTACAGCCTACTTTTGTCAAAAACACGGCCTCTATTTCAAAAAACAAAAGATTTCCACAAAAAGCATATATTAATTCAAAATAAAATCTTTACCTTTGAAGCGTGAAACATCAAAACATTATATATTTACAACAAGACATTACCGGCGTACAAGAATTCAAATATGACAGTATGGGCTCCTTGATACAGAATCGTCATACTTATGTAGTACCAAACAGTGCTCAGGCCTTTACCTTAATTACCCAGTGGCGATATGACAGTTGGAATAGAATAGATACAATAATCTATCCAGATAATGAGATAGTAAAATACACTTATAACAAGGGTGGTTTATTAAAAGGAATCAAAGGGACTAAATATGGAGTACAAACAACCTATATAAGAAATGTTATCTATGATAGAGACGATAAACGAGTAAAAGAAGAATATGGCAATGGCACCAAGACAAGATATGTCTATGAACCATTAATGCAAAGGATGGATAGTTTAATTACCATAGATTCACTAGGTCTCAATCTCTTAAAAGACAAATATACCTATTATAATACAGGTGACATACAACAAATCCGCAACACAGGCATAGACCCCTATACCCATACCTATACTTATGATAAAGACCATCAGTTAACCGCAGCTACAGGATCAGGCACATGGGATTTACAAACAATACCATATAATTTATCAATGACCTATAGTCCATCAGGGAAAATAACAGACAAAAACCTCAGTGGACAAAGGAAGGATAACAGCGGTACCTACCCAATAAACTACTGCAATTCATATAAATATTATAATACCAATAACCCATCTTTAGTAAGAGATATATCGGATGCTATAAGTGGGAAAGTAGATCATATAGAATGGGATGTAAAAGGTAATATTGCTATATATGATAAACCATATGACAATAACAAACGTTACCTTTGTTGGACAGAAGACAACCGTTTAGAAGATATGAAAGACTATAAAATGGGAGCCTATTATAATTATAATGCTTCAGGCGAAAGGAACTTGAAACTAACCGGAAACACAGTAGACATAACTCAAAACGGAGTAATCACAAATATACCAGTTTTAGACCAACAAACCTTGTATGCGAGTGCCTTAATAACAGTAAACGATAAAGGTTATACCAAACACTACTTTGAAGAAGGTAAAAGAATATGCAGTAAGATAGGAGGCGGGAAATTAAACCTAACAGGAACAATCAATCCGATAAATGCAAATATGTACACAAGTTTACTAAAAGGTTTCCCAGCAACAATACAAAAATCCTTTAATATCTGCATAGGAATAGAACCCCAAGTGAAAAATCAAGACTTATATACAAAAGTTATATGTCCAAACATTCTACTAATAACAGCAATCGAACCTGGCTTCTATTACCACAGTGACCACTTAGGCAGCAGTTCCTACATCACAGGCGACAACGGACAAAAGACCCAAGCCCTAGCCAACCTACCATTTGGAGAAGATTGGGTAGACCTAAAATACAACTCCCCACAATACACCACCCCATACAAATTCAACGGCAAAGAAAAAGACGAAGAAACCAGCTACAACTACTACGGAGCAAGATACTATTGGAGTGAAGGAGGAATCTTCATATCCACCGACCCAATGAGTGACAAATATCCACACCTATCCTCTTACGCTTATTGTGCAAATAATCCTATAATGCTTATTGATCCAAATGGAATGAATATTGATGATTATTTTACAAATTCAGGAAAGTATTTGGGATCAGATAGAGCAAAGACAGATAATGTAAGAATAATAGATGAGGGAAAGTGGAATGACATAAAAACTACAAATAATGATGGATCAGAAACAGTCAATCATTATGTGGGATATGCTAATTCATCGGCACATTCAGAAGCAGGATTAACAGAAGATGCCTCATTAAATATATATGAACATTATAATTCGACTGATTTAAAGTTAACACAAACAGAAGGTGATAATGGAGAATATTATGGTATGCAAATTGAAATTAAGGCAAAAGGCGATAAAATTGCTTCTGCATCTTTATCCATAAAAGTAAATGGGAATAACAAGGGAATTAAAACAGGTGATCATGCAAATGAAATAAAGAATATGTTTGTTCATGAGAAGAAAGGTCATTTAGATTATGCTAAAGAATTAGGATTTAAAAAATATGTTGGATTAAGTATTGAAGAAAGAGAAAAGCATGCAGTTGAAACGCAAATGAAAGATCAAACTTGGGGAGAAACTAGACCTAAATTTCAAAAGGCAATGAAAAAATATGGTGGTATTACAGATTAATAATAGTATAAAAAATGAAAAAGATTTTATTTATAGTGGCGTTTATTCTGTTTGCTAAAACGGGAATAGCACAAATCAGTTTTAAAATTGAAAATATCACTATATCAAATGTTATAGAAGAATATGCAAGAGATGATTATTACAACTCTGATTTTGGCAATGGACCATTTATAACTGCTTATTGCTCTATTATTAATAATTATAATGATACCTTATTATTATTGACTTCAAAATCAAATACTACTATTAATTTTAAATATAATAATATTGAATATAATATAGAGCCTTATTCTCTTTCAACACCTTTGTTTTATGAACAAGATTCTATTATAATATTACCATATCATACATTTAATTTTGCATTTAATGCATTTTTATTCTTTCATTGCGATTTTTTTGACAAGAAGTACAATGTAAAAAAAATTGATAGTACAAAAGAAGTAATAGAAATACTACCAATTTTAAAGGTTAAATATAAAGATCCTAATATTGAAATTATAACAGATGAAATTAAAAATGTTACAGTAAAAAAAATCCTACAAATTTATGGTAATTAATCAAATAGGTAATGTATTAAATGAGGATTTATCAAATTAACAAATTGAAATACAACAATAATTAAAGTTAGTTTTGAAAAAAGTACTCCATTATATAAAGCAATAGTAAAGTCAATAAGAGAACAATTTATTCCTTCAAAAATAAAATAACGTTATGAAAAAAATATTGAAATATTTATCTATTATTATTTTGTTGATTTGTGGTAATAACTTATATGCACAGATTAATTTTTCAATAGATACAGTTATTTTATCTAGAAATGTTAATTTAGATAAAAATATAGAAATAGCGAGAAAAGGTCCTGTAGTTGGTTTCTATTGTACAATAAAAAATAATACAGATAGTATCATAGATTTAGACTTTGAAGACAATCAATTATTTTATAGTTTTAATTATATGGGAAATAAATATTTTTCAGAGTTATTTGTTTTAGAACTTCGATACATAAAGAATGTTTCTATTAAACCTTTTTCTGAATTTAGATTTGAATTTTATGCAGATATATTTGGGAAACATAATTTATTACCAGAAGATATTTCTATTGAGAAATACTTTGAATTCTTATTACAAACGCTACCATCCTTTAGACTTGGCTGCATAAATGGTAATTTAAATATTGAATCAGGAGGGATCAATAATATTATTATTAAGTAATGGATGGTAATGTAGGTAATGTATCAGATCAGGAGTTATTGAAATAACAAATTGAAATCCAGTAATTATTAAAAATAATTTAGAGAAAAGGTAGAATAATATTCTACCTTTTTTTATTTTCATCTTCAAAAACAAGCTTAAAAATGAAGACAAACGAAAGTTTTAATATGTAATGTTTCACATCAGGAGCTAATTTCCTTTTTCAGAAAAAGAGCCAAAAACAGCTTTAAAATGAAAAAGACGGCGTCTTTTTGCCAATTAGACGGCCTAAAAAAAGCTAAAAATACGGCTTCTATTTCAAAAAACAAAAGATTTCCACAAAAAGCATATCTTATTCAAGATAAAAATTTTATCTTTGGAGCAGCGTGAAACATCAAAACATTATATATTTACGACAAGACGCGAGAGGTGTGCAAGAATATGAATATGGTAATATGGGAGAATTAACCTCTAATCGTCATACCTATAACAGTTCAGAATCTTTTTCATTATTGACTAAGTAGACTTATGACAGTTGGAACAGAACAAAGACAATTGTCTATCCCGATAATGAGACTGTGACTTAGAATGATAACCTTGGTGGCCATTAAAATATATAGAAGGTATTAAGGGACAATCCCAAGCAACTATATAAATACTGACGTTTTTACCCACACCCAAAACGGTCGATTTACTTTTCCAAGTTCTTGAAAGTATATAAAACAAAAAAAACCGCCTTGCACAATTAAGTACAAGGCGGTTGAATAAAATTTGGCGGCGACCTACTTTCCCACTCTGGTTAGTGCAGTATCATCGGCGATGTAGGGCTTAACTTCTCTGTTCGGAATGGGAAGAGGTGTTCACCTACTCTATAACCACCAAAAATATCTTTAAAATATCTTTAATGACAATAATCAGACATACAAGAAAGGTTCGAGGAAAGATTTCGGGTTATTAGTATTACTCGGCTTTGACATTACTGCCTTTACACCTGTAACCTATCAAGGTCGTAATCTGCAACCACCCTATAAGGAAATCTCATCTTGAGGCAGGTTTCGTACTTAGATGCTTTCAGCACTTATCCTATCCAAACATAGCTACCCAGCGATGCAGCTGGCGCCACAACTGGTACACTAGAGGTCTGTCCAACTCGGTCCTCTCGTACTAGAGTCAGATCCTCTCAAATTTCCAACGCCCACAACAGATAGGGACCGAACTGTCTCGCGACGTTCTGAACCCAGCTCGCGTGCCACTTTAATGGGCGAACAGCCCAACCCTTGGGACCTTCTCCAGCCCCAGGATGTGACGAGCCGACATCGAGGTGCCAAACCACCCCGTCGATGTGAGCTCTTGGGGGTGATCAGCCTGTTATCCCCGGAGTACCTTTTATCCTTTGAGCGATGGCCCTTCCATGCGGAACCACCGGATCACTATATCCTACTTTCGTACCTGCTCGACTTGTTGGTCTCACAGTCAAGCACCCTTATGCTATTGCACTCTACGCACGGTTACCAACCGTACTGAGGGTACCTTTGAAAGCCTCCGTTACTCTTTTGGAGGCGACCACCCCAGTCAAACTACCCACCAAACACTGTCCTCGTCTATGACGAGTTAGATTCCAAATAAACAAAGGGTGGTATTTCAACAACGACTCCACAAATACTAGCGTACCTGCTTCGCAGTCTCCCACCTATCCTACACATCGTTTATCCAAAAGCAATGTTAAGCTATAGTGAAGGTTCACGGGGTCTTTCCGTCCCGTTGCGGGTAAGCGGCATCTTCACCGCTACTACAATTTCACCGAGCTCGTGGCTGAGACAGTGCCCAGATCGTTACACCATTCGTGCAGGTCGGAACTTACCCGACAAGGAATTTCGCTACCTTAGGACCGTTATAGTTACGGCCGCCGTTTACTGGGGCTTCAATTCAATGCTTCTCTTACGATGACATCTCCTCTTAACCTTCCAGCACCGGGCAGGTGTCAGGCCTTATACTTCATCTTACGATTTCGCAAAGCCATGTGTTTTTGCTAAACAGTCGCCAGGGCCATTTCTCTGCGCCCTACTCTCGTAGGGGTCCTTTATCCCGAAGTTACAGGACTAATTTGCCTAGTTCCTTAGCCACGGATCACTCGAGCACCTTTGGATTCTCTCCTCGACTACCTGTGTCGGTTTACGGTACGGGTAACTAATATCTAAGTTTAGAACGTTTTCTTGGAAGTCTGATTACCTACACTATCCAATCAGCCGTAGCCTCTTGGTACTATCAGGTTCGACATTCTTAGCGGATTTACCTACCAAAAATTTATCTACACCCTTTAACGTACTATTCCGTCAGTACGCGGTAGTTTCACTACTCCGTCAGTCCATCACAATATTAGTTAGTATCGGAATATTTACCGATTGTCCATCCACTTCCGCCTTTCGGCTGCGCGTTAGGTCCCGACTAACCCTGATCCGATTATCGTTGATCAGGAAACCTTAGTCTTCCGGTGTGCGGGTTTCTCACCCGCATTATCGTTACTTATGCCTACATTTGCTTTTCTATACACTCCAATATGGCTTACGCCTTTATCTTCTACGTAGTATAGAATGCTCCCCTACCGATTTATATTTCTATATATCCCATGGCTTCGGTAGTATGCTTATGCCCGTTTATTATCCATGCACGACCGCTCGACTAGTGAGCTGTTACGCACTCTTTAAATGAATGGCTGCTTCCAAGCCAACATCCTAGCTGTCTTTGCAGTCATACCGCGTTATATCAACTTAGCATACATTCAGGGACCTTAGCCGATGGTCTGGGTTCTTTCCCTCTCGGCTATGGACATTAGCACCCATAGCCTTTCTCCAGAACTTAACTTTATAGCATTCGGAGTTTGTCAGGAATTGGTAGGCGGTGAAGCCCCCGCATCCTATCAGTAGCTCTACCTCTATAAAGAAACATTCCAGGTAGCTCCTAAAAGCTTTTCGGGGAGTACGAGCTATCTCTCAGTTTGATTAGCCTTTCACCCCTACCCTCAAGTCATCCCAAGTTTTTTCAACAACAACGGGTTCGGACCTCCATCTTGTGTTACCAAGACTTCATCCTGCTCAAGGGTAGATCACAAAGTTTCGCGTCTACTCCCACTAACTTAACGCCCTATTCAGACTCGCTTTCGCTCCGGTTCCAAGCCTTAAACTCTTAACCTTGCTAGTGAGAAGTAACTCGTAGGCTCATTATGCAAAAGGCACGCCGTTACGGATCATGTCCGCTCCGACCGCTTGTAAGCGTACAGTTTCAGGTTCTATTTCACTCCGTTATTCACGGTTCTTTTCACCTTTCCTTCACAGTACTTGTCCACTATCGGTCTCTCAGTAGTATTTAGCCTTGGCAGATGGTGCTGCCAGATTCAGACAGGATTTCTCCGGTCCCGCCTTACTCAGGATACTGATATGATAAATACACATTACTTATACAGGACTATCACCTTCTGCGGTTTACCTTTCCAGGTAATTTTAATATATGTATCTTCTCAATGTCTCAGTCCTACAACCCCTAATATGCCGTAACATCTTAGGTTTGGGCTTTTCCGCGTTCGCTCGCCACTACTTGCGGAATCATTATTATTTTCTACTCCTATGGGTACTTAGATGTTTCAGTTCCCCACGTTCGCCCCGTATTAAACGGTAATACATCTTCAATGTACTGGGTTGCCCCATTCGGATATCTACGGATCAAATCATATTTGCAAATCCCCGTAGCTTTTCGCAGCTTATCACGTCCTTCTTCGCCTCTGAGAGCCACAGGCATCCCCCGTACGCTCTAATTCTCTTTCTCTCGTTTCTCTCTTGTATGTCCTTTATGTCAAAGATCTCTTCTTAACCTCTTTAGAGTCGCCTCTACGATTAAGTATGCTAATCAACTTTAATCTCTTAAATATTGATTATTTTTCTAACCTATCATCTCTTATCCTCTTTTTGTGGAGAATAACGGATTCGAACCGTTGACCCCCTGCGTGCAAGGCAGGTGCTCTAGCCAGCTGAGCTAATTCCCCTCAACTTAACCATGTCTTAGATTCTCACCTAATGATGGATTGTTATATTTTGAAAACCATTGAAAGTAGCGAAATAATTAATTGCTTAATTAAAAGTATTCGGTAAATAAGGACGATTGTCCTTTTGTTTGTGTTTTCTATCTCTAGAAAGGAGGTATTCCAGCCACACCTTCCGGTACGGCTACCTTGTTACGACTTAGCCCTAGTTACTAGTTTTGCCCTAGGTCGCTCCTTGCGGTCACGAACTTCAGGTACCCCCAGCTTCCATGGCTTGACGGGCGGTGTGTACAAGGCCCGGGAACGTATTCACCGCAGCATGGCTGATCTGCGATTACTAGCGAATCCAACTTCACGGAGTCGGGTTGCAGACTCCGATCCGAACTGAGACCGACTTTCGAGATTCGCATCATATCGCTATGTAGCTGCCCTCTGTATCGGCCATTGTAGCACGTGTGTCGCCCTAGACGTAAGGGCCGTGCTGATTTGACGTCATCCCCACCTTCCTCGCAGCTTGCGCTGGCAGTCCACTTAGAGTCCCCATCATGACATGCTGGCAACTAAGTGTAGGGGTTGCGCTCGTTATAGGACTTAACCTGACACCTCACGGCACGAGCTGACGACAACCATGCAGCACCTCGTAAGAGTCTATTACTAGCTCATCTATTTCTAAATGATCACTCTTACGTTCAAGTCTAGGTAAGGTTCCTCGCGTATCATCGAATTAAACCACATGCTCCTCCGCTTGTGCGGGCCCCCGTCAATTCCTTTGAGTTTCAACCTTGCGATCGTACTCCCCAGGTGGATAACTTATCGCTTTCGCTTAGTCACCGACTGTGTATCGCCGACAACGAGTTATCATCGTTTACAGCGTGGACTACCAGGGTATCTAATCCTGTTCGCTACCCACGCTTTCGTGCCTCAGCGTCAATACTATCTTTGCAAGCTGCCTTCGCGATCGGTGTTCTGAATCATATCTATGAATGTCACCTCTACATGATTCATTCCGCCTGCACCATTTATATTCTAGTCTACCAGTATCAATGGCAGTGCATCAGTTGAGCTGATGTATTTCACCACTGACTTAATAGTCCGCCTACGCACCCTTTAAACCCAATAAATCCGGATAACGCTCGAATCCTCCGTATTACCGCGGCTGCTGGCACGGAGTTAGCCGATCCTTATTCATGTGATACCTTCAGCTAGATTCGCAAATCTAGGTTTATCCTCACATAAAAGCAGTTTACAACCCGTAGGGCCGTCTTCCTGCACGCGGCATGGCTGGTTCAGGCTTCCGCCCATTGACCAATATTCCTCACTGCTGCCTCCCGTAGGAGTCTGGTCCGTGTCTCAGTACCAGTGTGGGGGATCTTCCTCTCAGAACCCCTAGCCATCGTCGCCTTGGTAAGCCGTTACCTTACCAACTAGCTAATGGCACGCATGCCCATCATATACCAATAAATCTTTAATTAAAAAAAGATGTCTCTCTTTAATACTATGGGGTATTAGACTTCCTTTCGAAAGATTATCCCCCTGTATATGGTAGGTTGCATACGCGTTACGCACCCGTGCGCCGGTCGCCATCATCTTGTATTACTACAAAATATGCTGCCCCTCGACTTGCATGTGTTAAGCCTGCCGCTAGCGTTCATCCTGAGCCAGGATCAAACTCTTCATTGTAAATTATCTTCGTTTACCTAAACTCTGTATTATATATAGTCATCTCTGACTTCTTTTATAAACTTTCGCTACCTTTGGTTTCCTTTAATTCAATGAACGTATCCCATATCATCTATATAACATCTTCCTTTCGCCTCTGTCCGCTTCAATGTGTTTGTCGTGATTGGGAGTGCAAAAGTACAACTCTTTTCCATACTACCAAATATTTTAGCATCTTTTTTTATTCTTTTTTTTAGCAACTCTATTTAATCAACTGATTTTGCAGAATATCCAAGATCTTTTTTATAGCACTTTTTATCAATTATTTTTCCTCTCTCTACACAATTTATAAATGAATAATCATTTTTTATATCATTAATCGAAAATAATTCAACCAATTATTCTGACTAAAACAAAGTTTACTGACTTTTTTACGCCTATTTATACTTGTTAGAAGAAATAAAACAGATATAACTCTTTATTGTATATACATTCAAAATGCTTTCATTATATTTGACTCTTATTTCTTATCTATATATAAGTAAAGGATGGATTCAAAAAATAGAATACAAGAAGATTAAGTGAATACAAAAGCATCTCAAATCCGAATTTGAGAATATATTTTTATCTTAAATAGTAAACATATTAGATGTATATAGTGTTATAGTAACAGAAAATTTCTATTTTTGCATCTCAAAAAATAAAACTATATGAAAAGAACATTTGTATTATTATTTATCGTTTCATCTTTAATTGGAACAAAAGCCTTTTCTCAATCTTGTCCAAGTTCAGTTATTTTTGATACAACAAATAATTTGGTTCGCTCTGGTCAAACTATTCAATTGACCTGTGAAATGCCTTCAGTAATATTATCTCCAAAAGTTTTTGCACCTGGAGCTTCTAATTCTTATACCTTTGAATCTATTCCTTATAATCCTCCTTGTCCATTTACAATATCGCCTACGGCAATCGATTACATACTTCCTGCTGATGATTGCTGGGGACAACTTATGAATATTAATTTTGGGCAACCATCTACTGCTCCACAATTTGTATTTTCTTTTTATGGACAAGACAATTTAACAAACTGTGTTATTGGCTCTAATGGTGTCCTTTCTTGGAATACCTCTGTTGCGTCTGGACCAAATTTCGTCCCTCAAAATTATTGCTCTTATTCAAGTGGAATTAACATACCAACTGCAGCTTATCCAGAATTCTTAAATTGCATATTTGGACCATACCACGATATATATTATTATATTCCTAATAATTGGGGTAAATTGTATTTTCAAATATTAGGTGAATATCCTTGTAGAAAAATTGTTTTAAGCTTTTATGATGTCCCTTTATATGGAAATACTTCTCAACATGCAACTCATATGATGGTATTATATGAAACTACTAATACTATTGAGTTTTATATGCAAAATAAACCTTGTTGCACATCTACAAATGGAGGAAATGCAACTTTAGGGATACAAAATGCTGATGGAACTCAAGCTACAGTTATTACTAATAGTTCAGGGACTGTTTATAATTCAACAAATTGGACTACAGCAAATGAAGCTTGGCGAATACGTCCTGCAGGTGAATTAGGGTCTTATTCTGAATGGTATAGAAGACCTGTTACTGGAGGTCCAAGAATTCCTGTTCCTGCAAATGAAAATTATCAAATAACAGCAAGTCCAAATTCTGCTGATGGTCCTCAATGGTATATTATGGAAACCAAGATTATTCGTCTTGATGGAGTTGAATTACCTTATTCTGACTCTTGCATTGTTAATCCTATTGACTTACCTGCTTTTGTAATTACTCATAATGGACACACTTCTTATAATGATACTATATGTGAGGGCTCAAATGTGAATATTCAACTAAGTGGTGGTAGTATTTACAGAATGATAGCTCCAATATCACAAGATATTACTGACCCTAATTCTATTATTGTATCTCCATTGGTAAATACTACTTATATTTTTGAAGTTGATAACTACAATGACAATCAAGAATTAGTTTGCACAAGAAGAGATTCTTTTAATGTTCAACCTTATTCTTTTAATGTTGAACTTGGAGGGAATAAGATAATATGCAAAAATGATAGTGTAACTCTTTGGAATACCAACGAATTGGTATCGGGTAGTTCTCAATGGTATGATAATAACCATAACCCATTAGATTTAATAGATACATTAATTACTAAACCTCAATCAACAGGCTATATCTATTTAACTCTAACCGATAGATTGACTTGCCAAGCATCTGACTCTATTCTTATAAATGTAAATAATGCTCCTGATGTTTATATTACTGGCGATTCTATTATATGTGAAGGAACTTCTACTAAACTAACAGCTAATTCATCATTACCTAACTGTACTTATGAATGGAATACAGGAGAAACAACTCCAGATCCTACTTTTCACCCTTCTCAACCAGAAACTGAATATGAAGTAAGTGTTAAGTCCCAACCTGCAATGTGTGAAAAAATAGCAAAAATTACTGTTGTTTCTCTCAACAAACCAATCGTATCTGTTTGCCCTGATATTAATATATGTTATTCCGATACTACTCAAATCTATGTTACAGGAAATGCAGTAAGTTATTCTTGGTCAGCAAATCCATCAGATGCAAATGTAGATAATAATCACTCTACAAATATAACTGTGAGACCTCAAGCCTCAACAATGTATGTAGCAACTGGAAATAATGAAATTGGATGTCTAAATTCAGATACAACTTTTGTTTATGTTTCTCCTTTACCTCAAGCTCAAATGTCTTTTTCTCCAGCAATAATTGATGATTTAGACCCAACAGTTATTTTCAGAGATGAAACATCTGGAAGCGTATTAAGAAGATGGAATTTAAGTGACGAATCAACATCAGCAGAATCAATCTTTGTTCATACTTTTGATTTAGTAGATTCAAACCAATCATACACTATTAATCTATATGTTCAAAACGATGCCGGCTGTGAGGACTCTATTACAAATATAATAAGAGTATCAAAGACTCATTATCTATGGGCTCCAAATGGTGTGTATATATATGATGCCGATCCAAGAATATCTCAATTCAGAGTATATATTGACAATCCAATAGATTTCGAATTAAAGATATTTAATCGTTGGGGAGAATGTGTTTACAAAACAAACGACCAAGAAAAAGCATGGGATTGCAAGTATAAAGGAGAATTTGTACAACAAGGAACTTATGTTTGGATGGTAAATTATCGCCACTCAAATAAAAGAAACGATGTAATAACTGATAAAGGAACATTCTCTATCTATAAATAGACGTTCACATAAATATAATAAGCACAAATAAAGCTCGTTCTATTCTATTAGGACGAGCTTTATATTATTATGACTTGTTTGATTAATTTATTTGGAACTAAACTCCTATATTATTCTATTGGACTAATATCTGAATATTATTACTTGAACATTCAACTACACCACTTTTAATATCAAAACTTAACTCATTATCTTTTGTAACTAATCGAATTGTTCCTTTATCCAAAACAGAAATAATAGGAGCGTGATTATTTAAGATTTCAAATAAGCCATCAATACCTGGCAATTGTAATAAGGTTGAATCTCCTTCATATATTACTTTTTCTGGCGAAATAATCTTTACTTTCATTTTACAATAGCTCTATAATTAATCTTCTGAAGCTCCAGCAAGAATTTTCTTGCCCTTTTCAATAGCGTCTTCAATAGTTCCTACCAAATTAAACGCAGCTTCTGGATATTGATCAACTTCTCCGTCCATAATCATATTAAATCCTTTAATTGTATCTTCAAGGTTTACAAATACACCTGGTGTTCCTGTAAACTGTTCAGCTACATGGAAAGGTTGAGATAAGAAACGTTGAACTCTTCTTGCTCGAGAAACAACTAATTTATCATCATCAGAAAGTTCTTCCATCCCAAGAATGGCAATAATATCTTGAAGTTCCTTATAACGTTGAAGAATATTCTTAACTTTTTCTGCTGTTTGGTAATGTTCTTCACCTACAACTTCAGGAGAAAGGATTCTTGAATTGGAGTCTAAAGGGTCAACAGCAGGATAGATACCAAGTTCAGAAATCTTACGACTTAAAACTGTTTGAGCATCTAAGTGAGCAAATGTTGTTGCAGGAGCAGGGTCAGTTAAGTCATCAGCAGGAACATATACAGCTTGAACGGATGTGATAGAACCACGTTTAGTTGAAGTAATTCTTTCTTGCATAGTACCCATTTCAGAAGCAAGTGTTGGTTGATAACCTACAGCTGAAGGCATACGACCTAAAAGTGCAGATACTTCAGAACCAGCTTGAGTGAAACGAAATATATTATCAATAAATAAAAGGATATCTTTGCCACCTGTCTTTTCATCACCATCACGATAATACTCTGCCAAAGTTAAACCCGACAAAGCAACTCTTGCTCTAGCTCCAGGAGGTTCATTCATTTGTCCAAACACCAAAGTACATTTAGATTCAGCAAGTGCTTTTGGGTCAACCTTACTCAAATCCCAACCTCCTTCTTCCATACTCTTATTGAATTCTTCACCGTAACGAATAACTCCCGATTCAAGCATTTCTCTTAAAAGGTCATTTCCTTCACGAGTTCGTTCTCCAACACCAGTAAATACGGATTGTCCAGCATATTTCTTTGCAATGTTATTAATCAATTCCATAATCAAAACGGTCTTGCCTACTCCAGCTCCACCGAATAAACCAATCTTACCTCCCTTAGCATAAGGTTCAATAAGGTCAATTACTTTAATCCCCGTTAAAAGGACTTCTTGAGAAGTAGAAAGGTCTTCAAATTTTGGTGGATCACGGTGAATAGGATAACTCTTTGTGCTTTCAACCTTACCAATTCCATCAATAGCATCTCCTATTACATTAAATAAACGACCATTGATATGTTCACCAACAGGCATAGAAATAGGTTCGCCTAAGTTTTCAACAACCAAACCTCTTTGCAAACCATCAGTTGAATCCATTGCAATAGTCCTAACAGTATTTTCTCCTATATCTTGTTGGCACTCCAATATAATAGTAGAACCATCTAATTTAACTATTCTTAGTGCATCATAAATATTAGGCAATGTTTCATTTTCTTCAAAGCAAACATCTATAACCGCACCAATAATCTGAGATATCTTACCTTTACTAACTACGTTCATAAATTATATTTTTATTATCTTTATAACTAAATTATCAAGCTGCGAATTTACATCATTTCCTCGAAAAAAGAAGAAAAATAAAAAAAAAAGTAAAGCAAGCAAGGAACACCACTATTTTTAGTAATTTTGCAGACCATTAAAACTATTGATATTGGAGATTATACCATTTGATAAAGAGCTGAAATTACCCTATCGACCTGTTATGACGATAGGAATGTTTGATGGTGTTCATATAGGACACCAAAGACTATTATCCATTCTTAAAAATAAAGCAAAAGAATATAATACTACACCAATAGTAATAACTTTTGACAAGCACCCTCAGTTGGTACTCAAACCAGAGTATCTTAACGATAAACTTCGTTTGCTTCAAACAGATGAAGAAAGGTTTGAAAAGCTCAACTCCCTTGGCATAGAAAATATCATAAAAATACATTTCACAAAAGAATTTGCAAGCCTTTCCGCAAAAGAATTTATTGATTTATTGATAGAGAAATATTCCCCTCAATACCTTTTATTAGGCTATGATAATCATTTTGGGAAAAAAACATCAGAAGAATTCGATAAACTTATAGCCCATAGCAAACAAAAAGGACTAATACTTGAAAGAACTAATGATTGTATATTTTATAAAGATATAGAAGTAAGTTCAACTCAAATACGTAAAGCCTTAGCACAAGGAAATGTTAGTTTAGCACAAGCAATGCTAAACCAAAGCTATGAAATAAGTGGAGAAGTAGAACAAGGAAACAAGATAGGACGTACCTTAGGTTTTCCAACGGCCAATATAAAAATTGATAAATACAAACTTTTACCTCATTATGGAGTTTACGCAACAGAAATAAAGGTAGAAGACAAAGTTTATAAAGGAATAACAAATATCGGGAATCGTCCTACCATAAAAAGCTCCCCAATAACCGTTGAAGTAAATTTATTTGATTATACTGGGAATCTTTATGGTAAAAGAATAAAGCTAAGCCTAAAAGAATATATAAGAGACGAAAAGAAATTCCAAGACTTAGAAGCCCTAAAAGCACAAATAATAATAGATATTGAGAAAGCAAAGCAAATACTTTCAACAAATGAATAAGTACCCTTTTCTTATACTATTATTAATAAGCATTAATTGTTTTCCCCAAAAGAATGGATATTATAATAACCTTGACTCTGCTATTGCCAATCCAAAAAAGGTAATAAGTCTTGTGCTAGAAAAACAGAAACTAAAAGAAATTCCAAAAGAGATAATAGAATTTAAAAATCTGGAGAGGTTAATTCTAAGAAGAAATTACATAAAAGAAGTTCCTAAAGAGCTCTCTTGCCTAACAAAACTTCACTATCTTGACCTTTCCTCCAACTATATTGAAGAACTACCTAAAGAATTAAGCACTCTAAAGCTTGATACATTAATAATGTGGGATAATCTTATAAGAATCTTCCCCAAAGAATTTGAACACTTAGGAAACGCTTTACTCTACTTAGACCTAAGAGCAATCCAAATGAATAAGGAAGAACAAAAAACTATAAAACAACTCTTCCCTAACGCCAGAAAAAGATTAGACTATCCTTGCAACTGTAATAGATAAGTATTAAAGCTAATCCGTTGCCTAATTATATTATTTTATAACACAAAGGAGTTAATTACTAATACAAATTCGTAGTTCCTTTGTTTTTTAAAGAGCTTTCAATAAACAATAACTTCATCTTTTACTAAGGAAATAAGCTCTTAATATTATTTATCTTTCTTTCCATCTCAAACAATGGCATTGTTTTCTAAAAACAACCGCATTGTTTGAGTCAAATAACCGTATTGTTTTGGTTAAATAATGGCATTGTTTCGAGCAAACAACCGCATTGTTTTAGATTAAGAGCTTAATTAATGAGATTGGAATAAAGATAATTGAATTTTAAAGCTTATTTACCTAGTTTTTTACTTTGATTATTAATCAATTAATTTGTATTTTTGCCACATTGATATAAGATAATAAGATATGAAAGTAGCAATTTTTCAAGCAAACACAGTTAATGATGAAATTGAATCAAACTTATTAAGGTATGATTCTCTATTAAATAAATTGGACTCAGACACTGAACTTTTGGTTTTTCCTGAAATGTTTACCTCTGGGTTCTCTCTCGACATTAACTATGCAGAAACCATGCAAGGCAGAAGTTTAAAATGGATGAAAGAAAAAGCTATTGAAAAAGGAATTGCTATAAGTGGAAGTTTATTTATTAATGAAAATGATAAATACTTTAATAGACATTTTTTTGTAATGCCTAATGGAGAATATGAATACTATGACAAGAAACATTTATTTTCTTTGAGTAAAGAACCAAAAATAATTACTTCGGGGAACGATAAAAAGATAATTAATTATAAAGGATGGAAGATAGCCCTATTTACTTGCTATGATATTCGTTTTCCTATATGGTGTAGAAATACATATTCAAATAATGAATATGGTTACGACATAGCTATATATGTTTCTTCATGGGCTTATGAACGAAATTTTGCTTGGCAAAGCTTACTTGTTGGACGTGCAATTGAAAATATGGCTTACACTATTGGAGTAAATCGTGTAGGAATTGACAAAAAAGGCGTGAAGTATAATGGCTCTTCTTCAATATTAAACTATAAGGGAGAGACATTAGCTATGGCTGAAAATGAAAAAGAAGAGATTGTTTATCATACATTAGATAATCAATCTCTCCTTCTATTTCGACAATCCTTCCCTATTGGAAAAGATTGGGATTAAGTTCTTATTATTTGTTTATTACTTCTGATTTAAAAACACCAGTTAAGTCAAATTCTAAAACTTTTGGTCCTTTATTAGAAGAAATAGTTGCATAATATGCCTTTTTATTCTTTACATCTACAATTGCAACTTCACCTAACTTAGATTCTGGATAATTTTGTTTAACATAATCTGTTATTTGAGAAGGAATATATTCTGTAGGAACAATCCAACAAGTTTCTGTGCTTGCTTTTTGATACTTTATTCTCATTTGAGTACCATTGTTAGTAAAGTTCACATTATAAGATGTTGAATCAACCATATCCCAAGTTCTTTTTTCAACATTAGGATGTTGTTTTGTCATATCCTTAACGTAACGTTCAGGAACATCACGTTCATTTACTGATTTATATCCTTTTGTAGTAGAACATGAAAGCACTACAACTGAACATAAAACCAAAAGAAAAATCTTTTTCATATCATCAATTATTTAGTTATTGTTATGTATTCAAGGGGCAAATATACAAATTAATTTATATATCATAACAAAATCAGGCAATTTATAAATAAATAAGAAGTGGCTATCTCAAAGAAATAGCCACAATCTATTAATCAAAACTACTCTAAATTTATTTTACAATTAACTTTTGAGTCTTATTAAACTTGTCATTTATAATTCTAACGTAATATACTCCCTTTGCAAAATTAGCTACATCTATTACTTGTTCAATAGTATTGTTTAAAGCTTTTGTATTTATTGTATTTATTGTTCTACCTTGAACATCTGTTATAACTATACTTACATTACCATCAACTCCATTAACTACTAATTTTGTTGAATTTTCTGTTGGATTAGGATAGAGTGTTACAATTATTTGATTACTTTCAATATCATTTAATCCTGATGTTGTTGCAAACGGCTCTTCATTACCATAATACCTTTGAATTCCTGTTTGAGCATAAGCTTTAACTTTATAATTTGTAGCTGAAGTTAAGTTTGTAACTGTTGCTGTAATATTATCTGTCCCTGATGCAGTTACATCTATCCAATTTGTATCACCACTTATAGCTCTATATTCAAAACCTCTTGCTGATATTGGTTTAGTCCCCATTGTTATTGTTCCATTAAATATTGCACCATTATCTATTATATTTGTAACAGCTAATGTTGTAACAGTTGGAGGAATAATTGGAAGAGTTACAAAAGTTTGTGTATCACCATAAGTAATACCATCATTTGGAGTTATAACATAAGCCCTATAGTCATAAGATGTATTTTCATTTAAACCTGTTAGTGAATAAGAATAAGGAGTTACCAATGGGATTACTGCTTGTTGATTCCATGTTGTTGCACTTGATAATTTCCATTCAAATCCTTGAGAAGTTATTGTATCTGTTCCTTGAAGATAATTTGCATTTAATGTCACTGATAATTCTGTAATATTAATAGGAATCATTGTACTCACTTCAGGAGCTATTTGCCCTGCATATGCTGTAAATGTTCTACTAATCCAACCTGAATAACTTGTACCACAATTTGCCCTAACATAAACAGTATAAGTATTTCCTGCTGTAAGACCTGTTAATTGATATGATGTATTTGTAACGTCTATTATATTTGTTTCATATTCACCTAATCTTACTTGCCAACTAGTTTCTGTACCTCCAAGACTCCAAGTAACTAAAGCTGTTGTATTTCTAATATTTGTTACATCAAGATTAATTGGATGTGGACATAATGAATTATTATCATAGACTTTTATGTCATCCAAACCTACACCATAATCATATTCAACATATCCTTCAAAAGCAATTTGATAAGTTGAAGATTGATGAGGTAAGGCTATTGAATCCTTTTGCCACGATGAAATATCCGAAGTAAAAGATTGTAATTCTACCCAAGCACTATCTGCACTTGTTCTATAATATACTCTTAATTCACCCTGTTTTGAATACCACTCTTTTTGTATATGCCAATAAGATAAATATGGGTCTGCTAATGCCGATATATCCATTATTGGAGAAACAAGTTTATTGGTGGTAGTACTAGTATCAAATTCTACTAATTGAGCAAATTTATTTCCTTCATGAGGATAAGTTGTTAAATAAATATAATATGGCGTTGTCCCCCAAGTATTACTTCCTGATACAAACTCTTGCGACCAACATGATAATCCATTTTCAAATCCTTCTTGATAAGGAAATTCATTTATTGCTGTTTCTCTACAAGATGTAGTAAAGTCAATATGATTTGAAAACTCAATTAATGTTGTATCTGTTCCACAAATAGCTCTAACAGAAACAAGATATATTGTTGCATAATCAAGTCCTTGAAGTGAAACATTAGGATTAGATACTGCAATATTTGTTGTTGTTACATCTGTTATCTTTCTATAAGATACAATATATTGATCAGCAGAAGTTGCATCCCATGATATATCAGCAGTATTTTCTGTTATATTAGAAGCAACTATATTATCTGGACGTTGACATGTTTCTTGAACAACTTTAACATTATCAATAGCTGCTAAAGGCAACATATTTCTATTATCATCAAAACATAAAAATATTATTCTCTTAACCCCTGTTTTATTCCCTAATAAAATATTAGTTCTTCGCCATGCACTTGCCCCATAAAATAATCCAATATTATCACGACTAATATTCTGTAATGCGGGATAATTATTTATTAAATCATTTGATATTACATAATCTACATCTCTTATAAAAACTACTATACATGAATTAACAGAACCTCCACTTGCATATCCATAATTTTTCCAATCAAAAGATAAGGTAGAAGCTAATGTTGTATCTGAACCAAAATCTATATCACGATATAAATAAGATGCAATATTACCATTTGTTACTGCATAAGATATCCCATTATCATTAGACATATATGCAGCCAAAGAATCATTAGGCTGTCCTGATATTCCATTTCCGGCAGCATTGCCTATTGCCCAATTATTTACTGTAGAAGATAATCTTTGCCAGTTCTTATTTTCAGTTGTATCTTCAAATCCACAATTATAAGGTAATGTTGCTGGCAAACCTGAAGTAAATGTTGTTACTTTATTTGACCATGCACCTCTTCCGTCATTACATATTTGACGTACCGCAAAACTATATTGAGTATTTGGCGTTAAAGATGTAATAGCATAAGGAAATGATGCATTTCCTGATATAGTTACCATTGTTCCACTATCTGCTATAAAATTTGCTGAATCAACTGGAGAATAAGATATTTCCCAACCTTGTCCTATGTAATTATTATTATTCCATAAAAGAAATGCTTCTGTTGATGCTGTTGATGTTGACACTAAGTCTATAGTATTAGGACATCCTTCTGCAAAATTAATTACTACGTCATCTAATAGTAAATTCCAATCACTATTACCTGGATTAGGAATATATTTAAATGCAATATAATTATTAACTCCGCTCAATGATGCATTATTAAAACCAACTTCATAATAAGTATAATCAGTTGTTGTTGGTTGAATAGTTTGTATAAGTTCAAATATTGAAGTATCTGCATTATCACTCATAACACCAATTTGCATATCTCCTGCGGTTAAGTGTTCTGTCCTTAACCAAAAACCAACTTTTAAAGATTGAATATCTATATTAATCTGAGGTGTTATTGCATAAATTGGACAATCTGATTGAAAATCTATACATGATGTAGAACTATGTGCATAATAATCCCAATGAATTAATAATGGATAACCACCTGGTTGATAATTATAATAAATTTCAGGACGAGACCAACATAAAGGGAAAGTCATTGTACCATAAGAATCAAAATTCATAGAATAAGGAAGATTTGTTATTGCCTCACATGATGTAGTAAAATTCATTATATCACTTGTTGAAGATAACGTATAATTACAATTTGTTGCAACATAAACATTATATACTGTAGATGGGTTTAAACCTGTTAAAGTATATGGATTTGACGTTACTAATATTGAATCATAAATTGTATCTGAAGAAGCTTTATAATATAAATACCATGAATTATCTGTATTATGAGCTGCCTGCCAAGAAATATCTGCACTATTTGAAGTAGAATTTGAAATAACAACTGATGTCGGATTTGAACATGGTGGTATATCTGATATTTCAACGTCATCTAAACGAATATAATATCCTTCAGGTGTATGTTGAGTAACAAAAGCTATATAACGATTTCCAGAATATTGATTTAGATTAATATCATATTTTCTCCAATTACCTCGAGGAACAATAGTAGTAAAAATTTGTGTAAAGCCATTCATATTCCCATAACTGCCCATGCCAATTGTGTCTAGTATTATATTTTCATCAGAAATAAATACTGAGATTTCTTCTTCTGATGATGTATTATTTAAAAATCTTTGTGCCCAAAAACTTAGTTTCTCATTTCCTGTAAAATTAACCAAAGGAGATATCAACCAATCATTATGGTTATTTCCCCCATACATAGTATAACATTCCGCAGAACCAGAACCACTATGAGTTGTTGAACCTGCTGTCCCATAACCCATATGTTCTGCTCTTTTCCAATAATAATCTCTTACTCTTCCTAATGCATCTACTGGAGTTCCTTTATCAATAACAGTCCAACAATGAGGGGAATTCCTATTTCCTGGATAAACCGTAACTAACCAATCGTCTTCAAATCCTTCTGTATAAGGAAATAAACTAATAGAGCTACAAGTTGCTGCAAGATTTATTGTATCACTTGTTTCAGATTGTATATTTGAGCAATTTGTTGTTACAAATAGATTATAAATATTGCCTTCGGACAAGGATATAGTGTAAGGATTTGTAGTTGCTAAAACAGAATCGTAATTTGCTGATGCTGTTTGCTTGTAAAATATATACCATGAGTTATCTGTCTGACGTCCATTTGTCCATGATATTTCTGCACTTGTTGATGTAACATTTGAAACTAAAACATTTGTTGGATGAGCACAAGGAGGAATTTCTGATATTTCAACATCATCTAAATAAAGAGTAGAACCATCAGGTGTATTCTGACGAACAAATGCAATATAACGATTCCCTGAATATTGACTTAAATTTATTTCATACTTTTGCCAATCACCAATAGGTAAAATTCGATTAAATATTTGTGTAAATCCAACCATATTCCCATATCGTCCCATTAATGCCGTATCTAAAGTTACATTTTCATCTGAAATAAATACTGATATCTCATCTACATTTGAGGTACCTGCATTTTTCGCCCAAAACTTCAACATTTCATTACCTTCAAATGCCACTTTTGGAGTAATCAACCAATCATTATGATCCCCTTGTCCAAAATATGTATAAATGGAAGCAGAAGAATTTCCTGAATGATGATCATTTAATGATTTTTTCCACCAGTGTTGATAATATGCACTATAACCATCTGAGCCTTTGTCAACAACAGTCCAACATAAAGGAGATAATTGATTTGAAGGAAATAAAATCGAATCCCAATTACCTTCAAAACTTTCATACCAAGGAAAAGAAGTTATTGTTCCACACTGAGTTGAAAATGTTTTTACAACCGACCAATCGCTTTCATCAACTTCACTACAAACACTTTTTACTCTCCATTGGTATTGAGAAGAAGGTATCAAATTACTTATAGTATAAGAATTTGTTGTGATAGAATTTACTGTAGTAGAATTCCCCCAATTAGTTGATGAGGATGGCATATATTGTAATGTAAAATTATTGCTTGTTGTATTTACCCATGACAAATCAACAGTTGATAATGTATTATTATTTGATGTTAAATTCCTTGGTTTTGGACAAGTGGGTATAACAAGATTAGGTCCTTGTACATTATCTAAAAGAATTCTTACTCCATCATTATCAACAATATGAAAAGCCACATAAATATTCTGACCAACAAAAGCTGATAAAGAAATAGAATACTTAGTCCAAGTCATAGGATATTGATATTGAAAATTTGAAATACTAAAATAAGATGTATTTCCAAAAGAAGATATGGAATCATTAGTTGTAGAAATTAATACATTAAAACTTGTGCCTGAATAATAATTATCATAAGTTTTAAGATAAAAAGAAATACTATCCATTGCAGAAGAAACAGAAAGGTTAGGAGTAATAAGGTAATTCTCACTACCAGGATAATCATTCTGTACACTTGCACAATATAAGCCAGTACCAAAAGAATTGGTATGTTGCTCCCATACTTTAGCCCCCGATACATGCACTGATTTCCAATCGTCAGGAGGGAAAGTTCCTCCTTCAAATTGTTCATTTAATGTGGTTTGAGACCACCCTTGAATAGCAAATATCATTGCTATTAATAAGCAAAACAATCGTTTCATATTATTATTTTTATAAATTTTCTGTTGTAAAAATCTATTTATTGACATTTTATATTAATAACTCATTTCTTAAGCCATTTATTATCAAATACAATTGGTGATTACCAAAAAGGTAATCACCAATCAATATATTACAACTTAATTATTTTATTATTTAACTATTAATTTTTGAGTGTTATTAAAATCATTATTGATAATTCTAACATAATATACTCCTTTTGCAAAATTAGAAACGTCTATTGTTTTTTCAATATTATTATCTAATGCTTTTGCATTAATTGTATTTATTGTTCTTCCTTGAACATCTGTTATAATCATTTTAACATTACCGTTAACTCCATTAATTACTAATTTTGTTGAACTTTCTGCTGGATTAGGATACATTGTTACTATTATTTTAGAATCTTCAATATCATTTAATCCTAATGTTGTTATAAATGATTCTTCATTACCATAATATTTTTGTGATGTTTGAGCATAAGCTCTTACCTTATAATTTGTAGCAGGAGTTAAATTTGCAACTGATGCAGTAATATTTTCTGTACCTGTTGCAATTACATCTATCCAAGTTGTATCACTATCAGCTTTGTATTCAAACCCTTTAGATATTATTGTTTCTGTTCCTTCTATTACTGTTCCATTAAATATTGCACTTGTTCCCATTATATTTGTAACAGTTGAAGTTGTAACAGTTGGAGAAACTATAGCTAAGGTTGTAAATGGTATAACATCACTATAAACAGTATCTGTTGAAGTTTGTGCATAAGCTCTTACTTCATAGTTTGTATTTGCAATTAAATTTGTTACATTTGCTGTAATACTTGTTGTACCTGTTGCAATTACATTTGTCCAAGTTGTTGAAGTTGCTAATTTGTATTCAAATCCAAATAATGTAATTGGTTCTGTACCTGCTGTTATAGTTCCATTAAATGTTGCTGTAGTTTGAGTAATTGATGTTGGAGTACTTGCTATTGCTATAGGAGCTACATTTGCTAAGGTTGTAAATGGTATAACATCACTATAAACAGTATCTGTTGAAGTTCGTGCATAAGCTCTTACTTCATAGTTTGTATTTGCAATTAAATTTGTTACATTTGCTGTAATACTTGTTGTACCTGTTGCAATTACATTTGTCCAAGTTGTTGAAGTTGCTAATTTGTATTCAAATCCAAATGCTGTAATTGGTTCTGTACCTGCTGTTATAGTTCCATTAAATGTTGCTGTAGTTTGAGTAATTGATGTTGGAGTACTTGCTATTGCTATAGGAGCTACATTTGCTAAGGTTGTAAATGGTATAACATTACTATAAACAGTATCTGTTGAAGTTTGTGCATACGCTCTTACTTCATAGTTTGTATTTGCAATTAAATTTGTTACATTTGATGTAATATTTGTTGAACCTGTTGCAATTACATTTGTCCAAGTTGTTGAAGTTGCTAATTTGTATTCAAATCCAAATGCTGTAATTGGTTCTGTACCTGCTGTTATAGTTCCATTAAATGTTGCTGTAGTTTGAGTAATTGATGTTGGAGTACTTGCTATTGCTATAGGAGCTACATTTGCTAAGGTTGTAAATGGTATAACATTACTATAAACAGTATCTGTTGAAGTTTGTGCATACGCTCTTACTTCATAGTTTGTATTTGCAATTAAATTTGTTACATTTGATGTAATATTTGTTGAACCTGTTGCAATTACATTTGTCCAAGTTGTTGAAGTTGCTAATTTGTATTCAAATCCAAATGCTGTAATTGGTTCTGTACCTGCTGTTATAGTTCCATTAAATGTTGCTGTAGTTTGAGTAATTGATGTTGGAGTACTTGCTATTGCTATAGGAGCTACATTTGCTAAGGTTGTGAATGTTTGTATTGTACCATAAGTAGTACCTTCTGTAGCTGTAATTACATAAGCTCTTACATCATAAGAAGTAGAAGCTGTTAAGCTTGTTAAATTATATATATAAGGTGTTGTAATTGGAGTTATTGCTTGTGATGTCCAAGTTGTACTATTTGTTGGTTTCCATTCAAAACCTATTGAAGATATTGTATCTGTCCCTTGTATATAAGATGCATTTAACGTTGCTAACGTCTGAGTTATTGATGTTGTAATATTTGTTGTTACTGTAGGTGCTACTTGTGGTAATGTTGTAAATATTTGACTTACCCAATTAGAATAACTATTTCCACAATTTGCTCTTACATATATTGTATCTGTTGTTCCTGATGTTAAAGACATTAAATTATACAAAGTTGTAGTTGTATTTATTAAATTACCATTGCTTCCTAAACGAATTTGCCAAGATGATTCTTCTCCACCTGCAATCCATGTTACTAAGGCAGTTGTAGTTGTTGGTGTAACTGTTAATGAAGTTGGAGCTATACATGGTGATGCTTCTACTGTTAAGTCATCAATATAAATATTATTTCCCCAACCTGATATAGCTTTTAATACAATATATTGTGTTCCTATTGCTGTTGATGGAATTAGATGAGTTATTTCGCTCCATCCTTGTACAGTTCCATGTCTTAAATCTGTTCCCAATAATGTTGCTCCAACTGTATCTGGTGTTGAATTAATAAATACTTCTACTCTATCTGCATTCGAAGAACTTGTCTTATACATCCAATAAGTTACTTTCATAGCTGTATCTGCTGAAAGGTTTAATGCTGGTGATGCCATTACTGACCATCCTCCTGTAGAAATATTATAACAATTAAATTGTACCATATTACTTCCTGAATGAGGTGTACATGATGGAGTTACTCCTGTTTGTAATATTCTCCAAGAATTGTTTACTGATGTTCCTGATGAAGCAATTGTCCAACAAGTTAATCCATTTTCAAAACCTTCTGACCAAGGGAATGTAATTGCAGGACATTCTGTTTGGAATGTTGCAGTATCACTTCCTATTGATAATCCATTTGAACAATTAGTTTTTACATATACACTATATGATGTTGCTGGCATTAAGTTTTGCAAACTATAAGGATTTGCTGAAACTTGTATAGAATCATAAACTGCTGCTGAACTTGCTTTATAATATACATACCATGAATTATTTGTTACATCTGCATTAGTCCAAGAAATATCAGCATTTGTTGTAGCAATATTTGATGCTATTACTCCTGTTGGTCTAAAACAACTTATTATCGGATTTATTTCAATATCATCTAAATTAAGAGTATCTCCATTAGGATTATATTTACGAACAAATGCTAAATAACGTATTCCTGAATATTGCGATAAATCAATTTCAAATTGATGCCAATTACCTACTGGTACTGTTTGTGTAAATATTTGTGTAAATCCTGTCATATTTGTACTATCTTGATACATTCCTGTTGTATCTAAAGATATATCAGCATTAGAAATAAAAACAGCTACTTCATCAACATCTGTTGTTGTTGAATCTGAGTTCTTTGCCCAGAAACTTAAACGTTGATTTCCTGTAAATACTATTTGAGGAGTAATTAACCAATCATTATGAGGAGTTGTTGCTCCATCTGTTGGAATATAAGCATATCCAATTCCTGAATGAGCTATATTTACATTACTTCCTTTATGCCACCAGTAAGTAGTATTAGTTGTACAACCTTTATCTACAACAGTCCAACATTGTGGAGCGGCTCTATTACCTACACCTGTTGCAGCAATCCAAGTATTTTCAAAACTTTCTATCCAAGGAAAACTTGATATTAATCCACATGCCGTTGTGAAACTAATTGGTGATGTCCAAAAACTTTCATCTGTACCTGCTGCACATACTGCTTTTACTCTAACATTATAAGTTGTAAGAGGGGTTAATCCACTAATTGAATAAGAATTAATTGTCGACTGAATTACTATTGCACTATCCCAATTTGTTTGTGAACTTAATTTATATTGAATTGTCCAATTTGTCTCTGTTCCTCTATTTGTCCAAGAAATATCAGCACTATTGTATGTAACATTTGTTGAATTTAAAGATATTGGACTAAGACATGTAATAGGAGTAATAGTTATACTATCTATTGAAGCTGGAGGCTGTACTCCCCACCAACTATCATTTGCCCATACAAATATTAATTTCTTTACAACCGAACTATCTCCTTGTGAAGGTAAAATTATAGAATGTGAATTAATATTTGTAGGATTACTTTCATTATTAAAATAAACATTTGTTCCATTTAAAGGTAAAGCCCCTTGAGAATAAGTAGTCGTTGCCCAATAAGGATTTCCTGCTATTCCTTTATAAACTGTATCTTTATCTACTAAAAATACTTTTAAATAATCATTATGTCCACCTACCCTTGAATTAAAAGTTAAAAGATACTCTTGTGAACCGTCAAACTGAATTAATCTTGATGCAACTACTGATGAAGGAGCATATTCATTATATGAATTTGTTACACCATTATTATTAGATATATAGAGAGAATGGCCATCATTATCAATAGCAGAATTCTGTCCTATTACCCATTTATTAACCGCTATTCCATTAGATATTTCCCATGCATTTCTTTCTGATAGTGTTTCAAAATTACAAGTATAAGGTAATATTGCTGGAGCACCTATAGTATGTACTGTAACTGTATTTGACCATAATCCTCCTGAACAATTTTGACGCACTGCACATGTATATATTGTTCCTGGTGTTAATCCTGTTAGTGTATAAGGGAATATTGTATCTGGAATTGAAATTAATGTTCCTGTTGATGGATCAAAAGTAGTTGTATCATTTAAAGCATAAGACATTTGCCAACCTAATCCTGCTGAATTTGCATTATCCCATATTAAATTAGCTCTATCATTATTTGTATTAACAACTGATAATGAATAAGCATTTGGACATGATGGTGTAACATCTACTGTAATATTATCAATAAATCCTTGTGTATTTAAATTAGAAGGTGAAATAGTATAAAAAGCAATATAAGCCCCTGAACCTGTATAAGAAGAAAAATTAATTTCCTTTGTATACCATTCATTTATAGTTATTGCTTTAAATGTTGCCATTTTAGTAAATGTTGAAAAGTCATTTGGATCTGTCATGATTCCAACAGATATTGAATCGGATTCATTAACTGTTTTATATTGGAAAGTTAATGATAAAGTATTCATTGGATGAGTAATAACATCTAATTCTGGACTTACTGCAATATTATTTTTACCACTATTAGCATAAAAAGCCATTGCATTAGAAGAAGCAACACCAGATCCAGACAGAACCCAAGGTTTACCTGCATAAGAAGATAATCTATTCCAACAAGCTGGAAAAGTTTGAGTTGCATAAGAGTCAAAATTTTCGGTATAAGGTATAGTTGATAATGTGCACTTTACTTTATAAGTAGCTAAATTGCTTTTTTCTTCCGACATAACTCCTAAACCACAATCTGTTCTAACATATGAATTATATGTAACAGAAGATATTAAACCTGTTAAGGTATAAGGATTTGTAGTTACACGTATTGAATCATAATTTATTGAATCAGATGGTTTGTAATATACATACCATGCACTGTCTGTATTATGATATGTATTCCAAGCTAAATCTACTGAACTTGTTGTAATATTTGAAGTTATTAATGATATTGGATTAGAGCATGTTGGTATATTAGATACTTCTATATCATCTAAATAAAGATGATTACCATCATAAGGCATTTGATTTCTTACAAAAGCAATATATCTGTTACCTGAATATGAACTAAGATTAATTTCATACTCTCTCCAATCCCCTTGAGGTATTGTTGATTGAAATATTCTTGTAAAATTTGATAATGAATCATTAATACCCATTCCCATGGTATCAATTGTTGCATTTTGATTTGAAATCCAAACAGAAATTTCATCAAATTCAGTTGTTGTTGCATCATTATTTCTTGCCCAGAATTTTAGTCTTTGGTTTGAAGTTAATGCAAATTGTGGAGAAACTAACCAATCGTTTGGAGCTTGTGTTAATCCATTTGTATATGTTGTTACAGAATGTGTACCATAATGATAAGCAGTTGTAGATGATATAAAATAAGGAGAACCTGATGCCGTTACTGCACCTCTATCAATATTTGTCCAACAAGAAGGATGAGGCACATTACTTTGTCCTGAAACTGAATCAAAAGTTTCTTCAAAACTCTCTACCCAAGGAAAATTAGTTATTGTTCCGCATAATGTTCTAAAATTACCTGTTGCCGACCAATCACTTTCATCAGTTGCACTACAAACACTCTTAATTCTAAATTTATATGATTCCGAAGGATTAATTGAAGTAAGAGTATAAGGATTTGTTGTAATATTTGATGTTTCTATTGAATTTGCCCAATTTGTATAAGTTGATGGCATATATTGTACTGTCCAATTTGTCCCTACTGTATCATTCCAACTTAAATCAACAGTATTTGATGTTGAATTTGTTGCCAATACATTTCTTGGCTTTGGACATGAAGGAACAAATAAATCTAATCCTGTTACATTATCAATAAGAATGGTTGAGCCTAAAATTGAATTAATTTTTACTTTAAAAGCAATAAATACATTTTGCCCTACATATTGAGATAAAGGGATGTTTGCCTGAGTCCAAGCTGAAGGAATTGCAGAAGTAATTGAGAATAAAGTCGTGTTAAACGAAGATGTTGCATCATCAGTTGTTGAAACAAGAACACTAAAAGTCACACTACCATATGAGGAATAATATGGTGTTTTATAAACAAATTTTAATGTATCTGTTCCTGATGTAATAGCACACTTTGGCGTTATTAATAAATTCTCAGGGGCAGGCGAAGAATAGGACGTATTAACACCTGCACAAGCAGTACCTATTGGTGTATTTAATGTCCATCTTTGCCATGATACACTTCCTGCAACGTGTACAGATTTCCAATCTTCCGGAGGGAATGTTGTACCTTCAAAATCTTCATTGAGCGTTTGAGCCCAACTACTACCCATAGCAAATGCCATTGCTATCAATAAAAAGAATAATTTTTTCATCATTTTAAGTATTAATTATTTAATAAATTGTCGAGGCAAATATATTACATAAATAATTATTATAAATGGACAAATAGGTAAAAACGTAAAAACTACTATTTATCACGAAAAATAGTCTTTTATCATACTGTTATATTTTCATCTATAAGATTTTATTTATTGTATCTTTGCCAAAAATTTATTCTAATAAAAATGAAATTCTTTAATCAGTTAAAATTTAAAAGGACATTATTATTCTCTAGTATAATAATAGTCATTCTTGTTATTTATCCCAATATAACTAATTTATTTTATAATTGGAACGAATTAGATTCCACCTTTTTTAAATTCTTCATTCTCCGAGTTTCTATCTTCATTTTACTCACCTACCTATTATTATTTGAAAATATTTCCAAATTACAGTCTAATAATTTCTCTAAACGATTGATTATCTCATTTTCAATTACATTAGTATTTTATGGAATAAATATAATTGCTTCTCTTCCTTTCTATATATATGAAAAGCCTCACTTAGCACTATCTATATTACTATTTCAATGTTTATTTATAGATGGAATATGTTTACTTATAGGACATATATATTCTCTTCATTTAGAACAAGAGGTGAAAGAAAAAAAGATTAAGCAGTTAAAGATTGAGAACCTACAGAGCAAATGTGATGCTCTCGCTAATCAAATAAGCCCTCATTTCTTTTTCAATTCTTTAAATGGGCTAACTGGTTTAGTTGAAAATGAACAAGCATTGGAATATATAAACAAGCTTTCTGGTATTTTTAGATATATATTACAGAATCAAGGTAAAGATATAGTTACATTAAAAGAAGAATTAGATTTCCTTCAATCTTATAGATATTTGATTGAAGTAAGATACTCTGGGAAACTTTCCTTTGACATAAAAATAGATGAAAGTATTTTAGATTTAAAAATACCTTTTCTCTCATTGCTACCTTTAGTTGAAAACATAATAAAACACAACAAAATAGATAGTGATAATAAAATGGTTATTTCTGTATATGTAAACAACAAGAAAGAATTAATTATATCTAATCCTATTTATGAGAAGATGTATAAAGAGCCAAGTAACGGTATTGGAATCACTAATCTTTCTTCTCGTTATAAGTTATTAATAAATAAAGACATCAAAATAGAAAATATTAAAGATAAATTCTCCGTTTATTTACCATTAACAATATAGATAATGAGAATTTTAATAGTTGAAGACGAAACAATTGCTTTTAGTTTATTAAAGAAAATGCTTTTAAAGATAGACAAAACAATTGAAATAGTTGGGAATACAGAAAGCATTAGTCAAACTATAAACTGGTTAAATAATAATCCTTCTCCTGATTTAATTTTCATGGATATTAATCTTTCTGACGGTTCTGCTTTTAATATTTTCAAACAAAAAGAAATTGAAATCCCTATTATATTCACAACTGCTTATGATAGATATGCTTTAGATGCGTTTAAAGTAAACAGTATTGATTATCTTTTAAAACCTATTGTACAAGAAGATTTGAAAAAAGCTTTTGAGAAATTCAAACGACTCAATAAAGAAGATATAAAAAGTTATTTCTCTAATCTTTCCCAATTAATACCTCAAAAACAATATATTCATACTCTAATTATTTACAAGAAAGATAAGTTAATCCCTATTTCATTAAATGAAGTATCTTGTTTTTATGCAACAAACAATGAGACATCTATATTTCTAAACACCAAAATAACACATTCTTATAATAAAACATTAGAGAGTATTATGCACGATTTAAATCCAAATAACTTCTTTCGTGCAAATAAACAATATATTATATCACGTCAAAGTATAAAAGATATAACAGTATGGTTTGATAATCGTTTACTAATTAAGCTTGACATACAAACCCCTGAGCATATTTATATAAGCAAAAACAAAGCTTCTGATTTTAAACAATGGATAGTTTTAGGACAATAAATAAACTATGTCTTAATTATTATTGTGCAATATATCTACAAATAAAGATTTTAAATCTATTATTCCAAAAAGATTTAGTGCTGTTAGAATAATAACTATTACTACAACCCAACGAACAAAATTCGTTCCTTTCTTTAATGCAAATTTAGTTGCTATCCATGACCCTACAATTGAGCCAATTGAATGTATAAGACCGTAAGACCAATAAATCTGACTGTCAAAGATAAAAACAGTCATAGCCACTAAAGTGTAAAGAAACATTATAGAAACCTTTAAGGCATTTGTTTTAATGATATCATAACCTATTAGCATAGTACCTGCGGTAATAAGTAAAAAACCTGTACCTACTTGAATGAAACCTCCATAAATTCCAATACAAAAAAATGTGATATACTTGATTAAAGACATAGGTTTAGATAAACATTCTTCGTTATCTTTACTCAATTTTGATGGGCTCATAAATAAGAAAAATATCATCAAGATAAGTGTTGCACCCATGAAATATGAGAAAATCTTTTGTGTTAGGAGACTAGCTAATAAAGATCCTATTAAAGCGCCAAGCATTGTAGGGAGAGCTAATCGAAGAGTTCTTTTATTATCAATAAGACCTTCTCTCTTCATCATAAGGCTAGTACCAAAAGATTGGATAAGAACTCCTATTCTATTAGTAGCATTAGCTATCGGAGCAGGAATGCCAAGAGCAAGATAAAGAGCAATAGAAATAACAGTTCCTCCTGCTGAAAGAGTATTAATAAAGCCAACAAATAATCCAGAAACAATTAGTATAATAACCAAAGTTAAACTCATAATCAAAAAAAATCTTTTGCAAATATAATAAACAAAAACGACATAATGGTTAATCAACTAAAACCACCCAAGAGCAAGGCTTAAAGACATATTTAATATACTACAAAATCAACCCTTTGAATAAAAAGAGCCTGATTTTTTTTGGGGAAAGAGTACGATTTAAAAAAACGTAGGAGATTTTGATAGCGAAGATTCCCATTATAAATAATCAAATAAAAAAAGGGAAAGCTTTTGCCTTCCCCTAACTTATGAAAAAATTGTTTATTATTTGAATTGTGGATGTTCTTCTTGTTGTCTTTTATTTTGTGTCTTTTTGCCTTTTTTGTGTCCTGCTTTTTTATCTCCATCTCGCTTCATATCTTTCCAACCTTTGCCAATTACATTTGCCATAAATTCTTTTTCTATAAAGAATAGTTTAGTGATTTTTTGTATGGATATTGCTTTGAGGAGTTCCTTAGAGTACTTTTCTTGTAAGGAAATCACGTCTCTTTCTGTTTGAATATGGTTTTTTAATATTGGTTGAACTTCTTCTTCACTCATTTTTAAGAAATCAGGACGCTTTGGGAATCCATTATGTAGAGTTGTATCCTTAGGTCTATTTTTTTCTCTTATTGCAATTAACTCTTTATCGTATTGGTTATATATTGGCCAAAACTTTTGAGCTTCATCGTAGGTAAGTTCTAATTCTGATGTAATAAAAGCAACTTTCTCCACTCGAATCTTTTCTTTAAACTTTTCCATTCTATCACCTTTTTCACACCTATTATCTCCCATTCTTTCTGGTTTAAAGTCTGGTCTAAAGTCTCCTTGTGCAAACATTGCTGGAATTGTCATTAAGCTAACCAGCATTACTATTATTGTTCTTTTCATTTTTCTGTACTGTTATAAGTTAAATAATCATTTATAATATCTCCTTGCAAGTAATATTCTAAATATTGTAATTCTTCTTCTGTTAGTTTTTGTCCATCATTTGTACTATCTTTTGTTTGTTGTATTGTAGATACAGATGATATTTGTTTAGCTTCTTCAACAGGTGTTATTATAGTTTTTCTTTCTTCTTTTTTCTCTTTAACAATCTCTTTTATTGGTTGTGTTTCTTCTATTTTTGCATCTTTAATTGTTGTTTTTGCTAATTGTATAGTTGAATTATTTATTGTATTTGTTGGTAAGCTCCACCATATTACTCCTCCAAGTGCTAATAATAGGAATAGAGTAGCAGCATATTTATATACTGTTTTTGTTTCAGAGAAAAAGTATTTCTTCTTTGGATTTTTCTTTACCTTAGAAAGAATATTCTTTTCCAATTCTTCAAAATAATTTTCTGGCACTTTAAATGGGTTCTGTCTATTTGCCATTGTACTTAATATTTGTTCATTAGACTTGTGTTATTTCGAAAAGTTTAATCTGTTAACTTTAATTTAACATTTTCGTCTTCTAAAAGTTGTTCTTGGACTTTCTTAGAAGCAAAATGATATGATGCTTTTAAAGAGCTTTCGCTTGTTTCTAATACTTGTGCCATATCTTTAAATGGCATCTCATCATAGTAGCGTAAGTTAAATACCATTCTTTGTTTGTTCGGTAATGATAATAAGGCTTTTTGAAGTTTGAATTCTATTTCATTTGTTTCAAAAAACTTATCTGATTTTAAATTATCTAACATCGAATTTTCTAAAGAAGAGAAAGCAAGGGCTTTGCGACGTTTTTGTGATTGTAAGAAATTAAGGGTATGATTTAAAGCAATACGATATACCCATGTAGAAAGAGAAGAGTCGTGTTTAAAGTTGTCTATGTTTTGAAATACTTTAATAAAGACTTCTTGAACTAAATCATTTGCGTCTTCATGAGAAAGTACCATATGCCTTATTTGCCAATAAACTCTTTCTTTTAGTTGATTTACTAATACAGAAAAGCCTCTTTCTCTTGATTGTTTACTTTCGAGTAAATCAAATATTTCTTTATCTGTCATTAGCTTTTGTTTATTTTCATTACGGTTCTATAATATTTAGATTGGGGAATCAGTAATTCTTAACTTTGTTCAATTAATAGTCCAGAAAGATTAAATCTTTTGCCAAATAGATTAAATATAAATCCAGAAAGATTTAATATAAATTCAAAAAGATTTAATCTATTTCCAGAAAGATTTAATCTATTTTCAAGAAGTAAGCTGTCATATCCAAATTTTGTTTTTATTAAAGATTTCTCCCCCCTCAAAACATTATAGAATCTTAATTACTCTTCGAATTGTATAAATATGGATTAATGATTATACATATCGGTATTGAAGAAATTTAATATTTCAATACACATCGTTCTTGCTTCATTTGCAGGCGATGAAGGGTTCAATTCTATTGCTTGTGAATAATTATTTATAGCTTTTTGCCAATCTTGTTGCTTACGATATATGTTACCTTTCAAGTAATAAGCCATTTCTTGATTAGGGTTTTCAGATATTATTTCATCTATCTTAATCATAGCCTCATTAATCTTTTCTTCAGACATCAAAGCCCTAACCTCATTATATCTTTCTTCTATTGTCATTTGATTTATATTTTATTAAAAAAAAGACGAGCTTTTAATTGCTCGTCTCTTAAAACGTAATATTTTTATTTTTATTCTATTTTCTCTTAGTTCAAAGTCTATTTCTCAATCAAGATAGAACAACTCTATAATATCTTTTTTTATTAAATAGGTTCCCCTATAAGGTCAAATTCTACTGCATCTACTATCTTTACTTTGTAGAATTGTCCTACTTCGAGTTTGAATGTATCTGAGATTAACACTTCATTGTCTACTTCTGGACTATCATATTGAGTTCTTGCAATCCAAAAATCTTGCTCTCTTCTATCAACAACTACTTCAAATTCTTTACCTATCTTTGTTTGATTTATTTCCAAAGATATATCTTGTTGTAACGATAGTATCTCGTCAAATCTTTCTTGCTTCACTTCTTCAGGAACATTATCTTCGAGTTCATAAGCTGATGTTCCTTCTTCTGGAGAATATATAAAGCATCCCATTCTATCAAAACGCATTTCTTCAACAAAAGATTTTAGTTCTCCAAAAGACTCTTCTGTTTCATCTGGATACCCAACAATGAAAGTTGTTCTAAAAGCTATTTCTGGAATTTGTTCTCTAATTTGGTTCACTAAATTCCTTGTTTGCTCTGAATCTATATTACGTTTCATTGAACTAAGGATTGAGGAATTGATATGTTGAAGAGGAATATCTATGTATTTACATATCTTTTCTTCTTTTTTCATAACCTCAATTACTTCCATTGGGAATTGATGAGGATATGTATATTGAATACGTATCCATTTTAAATCATCTATCTTTACTAATTCTTTTAATAAATCTGCTAATCGTCTTTCATTATAAAGATCAAGTCCATAATAAGTTGTATCTTGAGCTATAAGTATTATTTCCTTAACTCCAGAAGAAACCAATTCTTTTGCTTCTTCAACTAAATCTTCAATTGGACGTGATATGTTTTTACCTCTTATAATTGGAATTGCACAATAAGAACATTGTCTATCGCAACCTTCAGCTATTTTTAAATAAGCATAATGTTTTGGGGTACTAATAAAACGTGATTTATAGTAATTGCCTTCTACATGTGTATCTAAATATGCTAATATCTGTTCCCATTCAAATACACCAAAGAATTCATCTACTAATGGGATTTCTTCTTTCAAATCTTCTTTGTAGCGTTGAGATAAACAACCACAAACAATGACTTTTCCTACCTTGTTTGTTTGTTTATATGCACATTGGAGAAGTATAGTATTTATTGATTCTTCTTTTGCATCACCAATAAATCCACAAGTATTTACAATTACAACATCAAAGTTTCCTTTTGTTGCATCATAAGCTACTTCATGTCCTTTATTGATTAAATGTCCTGCTAAGAATTCTGAATCTACTGTATTTTTAGAACAACCGAGTGAAACAATATTTATTTTTAAACTCATTCTGATTATAATTTTATTCTAAGCCCAACTGTTATATCTAAGCGGTATAGGTTTTCATTAGTATTTAATTTAAAGCTATCTTCTCCAACATTTAATTTACCTACACTACCACCTAATAATCCTAAATTACATCCTGCTGAAAGAAAATCATTAATAGTATAATCTAAACCAAGGTCTAAACCCCAGCCAAATGTCTTTCCTGTGTATGTTGAACTTAATGCCTTTGATATTGCCATAGTATCTGTTACCACTTTTGTTTCTGAATTTCTAAATGACATATATCCTATAGTTCCTCTTGCATATACACTATACTTATTATTGAAAGTAGGAAATATATATTTTATTGATGGCCCTATATAGAATATATACTCATCATCTTTACATTCTATTTCAGCGTTTGTTGATGTTCTTTTTTCAGAAATAAAACTATTTGAATAATTAAATGCTGATGTTTTGAAACCAAAAGCCAAAAATGGTTTATATAAATAATCGTAAGCAAAGTTTATTTGTAAGCCATGACGTAGTGAACTATAATGATCTTTGTTTGTTGTTTGATTAACAAATAACTCATTTGGCTCTGATGATAAACGATAAGCATAACCCAAATCTAATGCAAAGTTATGACGATTAAGCAATGGATTTGTCTTTTCTTGTTCTTGAGCATTTACTATAAAAGTCGAAAATAGTAAAGCTAGTAATGTTATTATTCTGCTTGATTTCATTGTAATTATTATTATTATTTTTTACTACTTATATTCTATTCAAACAAACTATCTACAAATGCTTGACGATTGAATAGTTGAAGATCTTCCATTTTTTCGCCTAATCCTATATATCTTACAGGAACTTTGAATTGATCTGAAATACCTATTACAACTCCTCCCTTTGCGGTTCCATCAAGCTTAGTAAGAGCTAAAGCATTTACTTCGGTTACAGCAGTAAATTGTTTTGCTTGTTCTATTGCATTTTGTCCAGTTGATGCGTCAAGAACTAATAATACTTCATGAGGAGCATTAGGTATTACCTTCTTCATCACATTATGTATTTTGGATAATTCATTCATTAATCCAATTTTATTATGCAAACGTCCAGCTGTATCTATTATTACAACATCAGCTTTTTTTGCTAATGCTGACTTTAATGTATCAAAAGCAACAGAAGCAGGATCTGCATTCATTCCTTGCGAAACTATATCTACTCCTACTCTTTCTGACCATATCGTCAATTGATCAACTGCAGCTGCTCGAAAAGTATCTGCTGCACCTAATACAACTTGCTTTCCTGCTTGCTTAAATTGATAAGCCAACTTACCTATGGTTGTTGTCTTTCCTACTCCATTTACACCAACAACCATTATTACATAAGGTTCATCACCTTTTGGGAAAGAAAAGCTATCTCTCTCATCAAGTTCATTTTCTTGCAATAGTTCAACAATCTCTTCCTTTAGTATTGTATTAAGTTGTGAAGTGCCAAGATATTTATCCTTTGCAACACGCTTCTCTATCCTATCAATAATTCTCAATGTAGTTTCTACTCCAACATCAGCCTCTACAAGTATTTGTTCAAGGTTATCCAAAACCTCATCATCAACTTTTGACTTACCAACAATTGCTTTCGACAACTTGGAAAATACACTTTCTTTAGTCTTTTCCAACCCTTTATCTAATGTTTCTTTTTTGTCCTTTGTGAAAAATGAAAAAAATCCCATATTCTAAATATTTAACTATGTACTATAAATAATCGGCTAAGATAGCAATAATAAACGATATTTTAGCCATTAAACAATAAAAAAGTTGTCCTTCTTTTTGAAAGACAACTTTTAATTACATATAAATATATTTTATGTATTATTTCTTTGCTAAATAATCTTTTACGCTATCAGAAGCTATAATTTCTTCTTTAAACACATAAGCTCCTGTTTTTGGAGAAAGTGTCATACGAATAACTTTTGCAAAATCTTTACCTGAAGATGTTTTTAGTGTTGCAACTACTTTCTTTGCCATATCTTAGTTCTCCTCTATTATTTAATTTCTTTATGAACTGTTACACGCTTTAAGATTGGATTATATTTCTTTAACTCCAAACGTTCTGGTGTATTTTTCTTTGATTTAGTGGTTATATAACGAGAAGTACCTGACATTCCTGATGCCTTGTGTTCTGTACATTCTAATATAACTTGTATTCTTGCGTCTTTTGATTTTTTTGCCATTTTCTCATCAATTTTGGGAGTGCAAAAATATAAACTATTTTCTTACCAACCTAATTTTCTTACAAAAAAATATTATTTTTACTCTTATAATAATGATTTTCCTATTCTATTGTGAGATCGTTGAAAGGTAAGTCTTAATCTTATTAGCTATATATTGAGAAAGTTTGCATGCCTCCGCCTTAGGTAGATGACTTCCGTCATATGTTTTATACAAAGTTGGATCAATATCAATCCAATTACCTCCAGATGTTTCAATTTTTTGTTTTATTAACTGTTCGTTATAGTTACCTACAGAATCCTCTAAAGCTATAAGAGGTTGTGCTGCAGGTGGACGAAAAGCGAATACCTTTATACCTTTTGATTTCCATAAACTTATTTGTTTACATAATTCATTAACAAGCTGATAATCTGTAGTGTGAGATTTGAAATCCTTTTCATAGTAAGGAATAGCTTCTAAGGTATCCACTGGAAACTTTTCAGATTCCACCCAACCATTGTCGTGATAAATACTAATGTATTTAAACATAGGTTTTGTACCTTTTATTAAATCTTTAACCATTAAAGGAGTAACTGGACTAAAATAATTTAAATATTCACCAAAATATATCCGTTCAAAAACTTCTTCTTTGGGCATCTTTAATTCTTGCACATATTGCTCATTAGGCAGGCTTATATCATTAATAGTTAATGCAGAAACACCCAAAAGAATTATCATAGATTCATTTTTTGCATCTAATTTTGTTTCTGCAGCCTTATAAATAATAGGATTTAGTCCTCCATTTGAAAATGCAAAATTAAATACACTGAATTCTGGTAATATATTTTCAATTTCATATGGAGAAATTCCTCTATAAGTTCTACTATCTCCAAGAATTATAAAATTATATTTCTTCTTATTATTATGCACCTTAAATGCCCAAAATTTATCCTTTAGGTACTTATCGGGATTTTTAGGTAATACTGCTCCTAATATACCTATAAAAATCATAGCCAATAAAAGAGTTATCCATATATTTTGCTTCAATTTACTCATATTTTAAAACTGAAAATAAATAAATTCACTTCCATTTCCTCTAAAAAAAATAATTAATGCAATTAATATTGCATACAATAGCATTTCAGTAAAAGCTCCAATTGAACCTCTCAATTTAACTCTTTTTTCTATTCCTGTATATACCATTATTTCTCTGAATATTATTATTAAAACAAATATGCTACCATTAAGACCCCACCCTAAAGACCAATTCCCTTTAAAAGTAAACATTACTTTTAAAATATCCAAAGCGTGTTGAACTGAGTTGGCTCTAAAAAATACCCAAGCCACCAATATCTCTAATGTAACGAACATCCATGCTAAAAATCGAATAAATTGGTTTGTTTGTTTTTGTTTTGGCCATTTTAAGATTCGCTCTATACTTAGGAATAGTGCATGCAAAACTCCCCACATAATATATGTCCATGCAGCACCATGCCATAAGCCTGAAACTACCATAGTAATCCACATATTTATATGACTTCTGAATTTATTTTTTTTATTTCCTCCTAATGGAATATAAACATAATCACGAAACCATGTTGATAAAGAAATATGCCATCTATTCCAAAATTCGCGTAAAGATGTTGACGTGTAAGGATGATTAAAATTATCTGGAAAAGAATATCCCATCCAACGGGCTAATCCACAAGCAATATCACTATAACCTGCAAAGTCGCAATAAATCTGAAAAGCAAATGCGATAACTGCACCCCACCAAAAAGCAGAACTTTCAAGGACTACTGAATTATTAAATGCCGTTACCACTATTGGTGCTAAATTATCCGCAATTACCATTTTTTTAAAACACCCCTTGACTATAAGTCGGAAACCTTCCCAACGGTCTTCTTTCAATGGTTGTCGTTGCCCTATCAATTGTGGGAGCATATCTTTTGCTCGAACTATTGGACCTGCTACTAATTGAGGAAACATTGATAAGTATGCAAAAAACTGAAAAACGTTTTTAGTTGGCTTGAACTTTCCATTATACACGTCAATAGTATAACTCATACTTTGAAAGGTGTAGAAACTAATACCTACAGGTATGATTAAGAAAAAGGTATTGATTTGACTATTTAAAGAGGTTCCCAAAAGCTGATCTATATTCTTAGAAATAAATCCAGAATACTTAAATAATGAGAGGGTTCCAATATTGGACAATAACGACGAGATTAATAATAACTTTTTGTATTTAGGAAAACATGTTATTCCTATAGCGGCAAAGTAATCAATTAATCCAGTGAATAGTAATAAAAAAACAAACCGCCAATCCCACCAACCATAAAAGAAAAAAGATGCGATTGTTAGGAATATTAATTTAAAGGTAACATTAGACTTCGTAAAATGCCAAATAGAAAAAAACAAAGTCGCAAAAAACAAGAATACTATAGAGTTGAACTGCATAATTTTAAAAGGACAATAAAACAATTAGCTATACTTTTCAAAAATAGCATAGCTAATTGTTAAAACTTATTTTTTATTACTCTACTCAATATCTAAAGTCGACCCGAGTGAAATTTCCGAATCCCCAGAAATTTCTACTAAAGCACAAGGTTGTAAAATAATTGCTGAATTATTTTCCACCTTGATATTTCTTAAAATAATGACATCTTCTGTAATAGTTTGATTACTTGATAATATTGTATTTTCTAAAGTGTACATATGGGAATAACAAGTTCTACATGATTGATTTGCCCAATAATTAATTGATCCTAATTGCTCCAAACTAAACCTTGTCCTACAATTATGTCTAGCATAGGACATAATCAAATCTGTGGAAGGATTATATGCATCACCGTGCGCATCTGTCGCTCCCCCACAATACACACAAGCCTCATTTACGTCCGCTTCAAAATGAAGTTTTGGATCAGCTGGAGTATCACAAAAAAAATCACCAGCAGTACTACAATTTGAACCATCAACATATTCATTTGGAACTCCTGGGAAATAATCATTGTGAGTATGAGGTAATCCAAATGAATGTCCAACCTCATGAGTTATTGTAGTTAATTCATCCATTGTTTCATTTCTTAATTCAATTAAAGAAGCGCCAGGAGGTAAAACTGAGATACCCCACAAATTTTGCTCTACTGAATGATCATCCATATAAGTCATGTTGCCAAATAAATAAATATTTATTGCATCACCAATATTGTAAGTCCGCGTCAGATTACTTTCTTCATATGTTCGATTAAAATTGTAATATGTATCGTTGTCAATATAACTAATATCACATATATAAAATTGAACATTTGCTCCAATGTATTTTTCATTCATAAAACCTAAAGCTTTATAAATTTTTGATACATCTAAACCTCCTGTTCCTGCACTTGTTCTTACAATATGAAATGCTATTTTATAATATTTAAGAGGGAAAAGAGATTTACTTTTTTTATAAAGAGCTTCCTGATTTTTAATCCATAAAATATCATTCAAAGAATAATTCACATAATGCTCTCCTTGAGAATAGCAATAAAAACTAAAAAAGAATAATATTATAATACAAAGTATTTTTTTCATAAAATATAGTATATTAATCAGTTAAAATCATCCTTTTTGTTTCAATAATATTACCATCCAAAATAAGAGAATATAAATACATACCTGGAGTAAGTTCCCTTGCAGCAATTTTTACAGTACCATCTCCATTTTGAGAAATTGTTTTTGTTAAAATTAAACTTCCATTTAAATTGAATACACAAATCTTAGCATTTTTTGAATCAATTGGTATCGAGTATTGAATTGAAGTTTCTGTTGAAAATGGATTTGGAACATTTTGGTATAGTTTAGTGGATTTATTTTTCAAAAGATTATCATTGATTGTCTTATTATTTAATTTTGAAGCGTAGTCATTTGTTATATCCTCATTATTTAATCTTGATTCTATAGCAGTAATTCTATACTCTTGGTTTTCAATAGTAATTTGTTGCTCTTTGATAGCTTCTACTAATACTGGAATTAATCCTATATAATCAACATAATAATATCCATTACTATCAATATCAACTAGTTCCGGAAAAACATCCTTTAAATTTTGAGCAATAAATCCAAGTTTTCTATAATTATCTTTGATTGAGTCTTCAAAATACTTTGCATTTTTCTTACCATCATTTTGTATATATTTACTTGAATCATTAATTACATTTTTATTAAAATGATTATAAATAGATTTACTATCAAAATTATAACTAACTCCATTTATTTTTTTCACCTTATCTAATGAATTACTTATGTTTAAGATATTTTTCTTAAATCTTTCGTCAGACATCAATTTTATACCTTTAGAATAAACATCACTAGTAAAATAGAATATATTTGAACTAACATTATAATATCCTAATGTGGAGCCTGCATTATATGTGAGATAGATTCCACTTTTTCCATGCAATTGTAATATATCGGAGTCTGTGTTACCATATTCACCAATAAAAACATTTGCGCCATTACCAGCTGTACTCCCATAATCACCAAAACCTATTCTACCACCTGCAAGATTTGATCCAATCTTCCCATAAACTTGCATAGAACACTCATTATTGTAGTCATCTCCTGACCTAAAACCATTAATGTAAACTCTTCCATCAGACTTGACTTTTATCTGAGATTTTAGAATACCAGGCGAACAAACAAAGACCAAAAAGCCTAAAATTAAAATTGTTTTTTTCATTTTTACTTTATTTTTATTTTAATAAACACTCGATTTACTCCATGTAAACCTTTTTTTTTTGCAAAGATACAATTTTATGAATATGAAATTAATATTCGTAAATATATTACATTAATATTAACTCAATATATTAATTATCTGATATTTTGGAATTGCAAAAAAATAAAAACTATTTATCTTATTAATCAACTTTTTGTATATATATCAACTTCCATTTACTTATTATTTGGGATTAGAATCAATTGTCTGTTGAGTTAGATCCCCAATAAAGAAAGAAAGTTTATAAGAATTTTTTGTATAATCCCGATAAAACCCTTGAACCGAAACATCACCTGACTCAAAACTATGTGATATTTTACCACTAAAACCATCCCTACAATCGACCTCCATAGAAAGAAATTGTATATCACCAACTTCTTTTTTGTTCTTTGGAGTAGTTCTAATCACATCAAAATTTGTAAAACGAATTGAAGTATATTTCAATAGCTTTGTCCTGATTTCTAATAATTGAGCATCAGTTGTCTTTGCACTTACTCCAACAACTACTAAATTCCCTTCAATAAAAATTGGAGAATCCTTTAACTTTTCAACTTGAGCAAAAGATGCAATAGTAGAAAATGCAAACACTAATAATAAAAATAATCTTTTCATATATAATCTTTGTTTTAGCTTGCAAAAATAATAAACTTTCTTTACAAATCAAACTTAACAATTAAAAAAATGGAGTTTTAATGACTATTAAGCTTGCCTTTTTCTTGAAATATGGTATTAGCATTAAATATTTTTATACCTTTGCAAATTGAATAACTATGGAGCAACAAAATACAATAAAATCAAAACTAACTCTAAGCGGCAAAGGATTGCATTGCGGTAAGGATGTAACTGTTAATATATTACCAGCTGAACCAAATACCGGAATTAAATTTTGCAGAATTGACTTAGAGAATAAGCCTATAATTCCTGCATTGGTTGATTTTGTGACCGATACATCTCGTGGTACAACACTTGAGAAGAATGGAGTTAAGATATGTACCATTGAACATTTAATGGCTACGTTAAACTATTTTAATATTGACAACGCATTAATTGAATTAGACTCTTCAGAAATTCCTATTCTTGATGGAAGTGCTAAAATATGGGTTGATGAAATAAAGAAAGTAGGTATTCAGCCACAATTGGCTAACCGTTATCATTATTCTATTAAGGAACCTATACAATATAAGATTGAAGAGCAAAACATTGAGATTACAGCGTTGCCTTATGATGGGTTTAAGGTTGAATTGTCAATTGACTACAATTCTTCCGTACTTGGGCTACAAACAGTAGAAATTGAATCATTAGATAATTTTGATATTGAAATTGCACCTTGTAGAACATTTGTTTTCTTACACGAAATAGAGCAATTACTTAAACTCAATTTGATAAAAGGTGGGGATTTAGATAATGCATTAATCTTTGTCGAACATGAATTAAATAAAGAACAGATTGATCATTTAGCAAAAGCATTTAATAAAAACCCTGATAATATAAAAACAGAAAAAGGAATATTTAATAATATTCAAAAGAATTTTGAGAACGAACCTGCAAGGCATAAACTCTTAGATTTTATAGGTGATATAAAATTATTAGGAATTAATGTTAAAGGACACTTTATTTTAAAACGTCCGGGGCATCACGCCAACACAGAATTTGCAAAACTTTTAAAGACAGTGATTATGGAAAAATTTACAGGAGCACCGCATTACGACCCAGATAAAGAACCTATTTTTACAATTAACGATATAAAAAACTTCTTACCTCATCGTTTTCCAATGTTATTGGTTGACAAGATTATTGAAGTCGGAGAAGATTATGTTATAGGGGTAAAGAATGTAACTGGAAATGAAGATTTCTTTAATGGACATTTCCCTCAAGAACCTGTTATGCCTGGTGTTTTAATAGTTGAAGCTATGGGACAAACAGGTGGCATATTAGTTCTTAAGGACTATCCAGACCCAGAAAATTATACAACATATTTTTTAAGAATAGATGGAGTTAGATTCCGTGGCAAAGTTGTCCCTGGCGACACTTTAATATTTAGATTATTCTTGGCAGAACCAATACGTAGAGGCATTGTTAAAATGAAAGGGGAAGCCTATGTTGGAAGTAAATTAGTTATGGAAGCAGAGCTAATGGCACAAATTGCAAAAACAAAATAACAAACATCATGAATCAACCCTTAGCGTATATTCACCCTGATGCAAAGATTGGCAAAAATGTAACAATTGAACCTTTCTCGATTATCTATGAAGATGTAGAAATTGGAGACGATTGTTGGATAGGACCAAACGTTACAATCTTTCCTGGAGCAAGAATAGGAAAAAACAATAAAATATTTCCCAATGCTTCAATTAGTGCTGTTCCTCAAGACTTGAAATTTGCAGGAGAAAAAACAACAGTTGAAATAGGCGACAATAATACTATAAGAGAAAGTGTTACTATCAATAGAGGTACTTCTGCATTAGGCTACACGAAGATAGGTAATAATAATCTTATTATGGCTTATGCACATATCGCACATGATTGTGTTGTTGGAAATAATTGCGTATTAGCTAATAATGCAACTTTGGGAGGTCATATTGAAATTGGGAATTATGCCATTATAGGTGGAATGAGTGCAATTCATCAATTCACAAAAATAGGCTCTCATGTAATTTTAATGGGTGGTTCATTAGTTGATAAAGATGTTCCTCCTTTTGTAAAGGGCGGCAAATTCCCTTTATCCTACTGTGGAATTAATTCTATTGGCTTGGCTCGTAGAGGTTATGATCAAGAAACAATAAATAAAATAAAAGATTATTATAGGGTAGTATTTCAGTCAGGATTAAACTATTCTAAAGCGTTGGAAGAATTAAAAACTCTCCCAGAAACTCCTGCTTTAAAGGAAATAATAGACTTTATATCTAAAGCAGAAAGAGGATTAATGAAAGGCTTTACAAGTACAACAAAAAAAGAAGAAGAATAAAATAGGATAAATAAAAATAGAGAGAATTTATATTCTCTCTATTTTTATTTCCCGTTTAAAATTTTCAACCTCTTTAATTGTAATTCTTGTAAAATGTTTTGGGAGAAGATTAATTACTCTTTCACTCCACTCCATAAAACAATAGTTACCACTATAAAGATATTCTTCCAATCCAATATCAAAAGCCTCCTCTTCTTTATTTATTCTATAAAAATCGAAATGATATATATCCCCAACAATATCAGAAAAGTATTCATTTATTATTGCGAACGTTGGAGAACAAACATTATCTTTAACACCTAAAACCTCACAAACAGCCTTTGTAAAAGTTGTTTTCCCTGCTCCCATTAAACCATTCAAGATAAATATTCTTTCATCTTTATAATCTAAAAGAATTTGTCTTGCAACCTTTGGAAGTTCTTCTAAACTATTAGCTATATAAGTTTTGCACATTATTTACTCCTATTTATCTTATCTTGGTTTAAGAGTAATAAAAGGTATCATAACCTCTTCCATTGATATTCCTCCATGTTGGAATGTGTTCATATAGTATTGTACATATTGATTATAATTGTTTGGATAAGCAAAAAAATCATTTGAACGAGCAAATATATAAGGAGAGGTTATTGCAAGTTTTGGAAGGAAAAGTTGGGTGCAATCTTTTCCTTCAAATACTTCTTTAGTATTATAATCTAATAGTCTACCAACCTTATAACGAAGATTTGTGGAAACATCTCTATCCCCTTTAACTCTTACTGCTCTATCAACTTTTACAGAACCATGGTCTGTTGTTATTATTACATTAACTTTTTTAGTGCTTAAAAACTTCAAAACATCCATTAATGCTGAATGTTCAAACCAAGTTTGAGTAACTGCACGATATGCTTCTTCGTCTTCAGCTAATTCTCTAACCAAATCATTATCTGTACGTGCATGAGACAGCATATCAATAAAATTATAAACTACAACATTCAAATCATTGTTTAACATGTTAGGAAGATTCTCAATCATTCTCTTTCCATACTGAACATTCAAAACCTTATGATAAGTTGTTTTGAGATTAAACCCAAAACGTTTTAGATTCTCTTGCAATAATTCAAGTTCGTTTTGATTCTTATTACCTTCCTTATCTTCATTAACCCATAATGACGGATATTTTTTTTCTATCTCTGCAGGCATCAATCCTGCAAACATAGCATTTCTCGCATATTGAGTTGTTGTTGGTATTATACTATAATATATATCTTCTTTTTCTGTTCTATAAAACTCTTCCACCATTGGTTGGACAGCTTTCCATTGGTCAAAACGGAAGTTGTCAATAACAATTAAGAATGTTGAAACTTTTTCTGCTTTAAGCATTGGAAATAGTTTTTCCTTCAAAACAGTGTGAGAAAGCATAGGCTTATCTTCTTCTCTTCCTTGAAGCCAATTTTCATAATGCTTTTCATAATATTTGCAGAATAAAGTATTTGCTTCATCTTTCTGCTGACGAAGTATTTCAAATATACTTTTATCTTGAGAAGAAGCAAGTTCTAATTCCCAAAAAACTAATTTCTTATAAACTTCAATCCATTGTTTTGCATCCATTCTATCCATCAAACGCATAGAAATTTCACGAAATTGTTGTTGATAATTTTGAGTTGAAGTCTCACTAACTAAACGTTTTGATTGTAAGTGTTTTTTAAGAGCAAGAAGAATTTGATTAGGATTTACTGGCTTAATTAAGTAATCAGAAATCTTAGATCCTATAGCCTGTTCCATAATATGTTCCTCTTCACTCTTTGTAATCATAATTACTGGAAGACTTGGTAACTTATCTTTAATCAAAGTTAATGTATCCAAGCCAGAAAGTCCTGGCATATTTTCATCTAAAAATACAATATCAACTAACTTTTCATCTAAAATTTCTAATGCTTCTTGACCATCGGTAGCAGGAATAACTTCATAACCCTTGGTTGCAAGGAAAAGAATATGAGGTTTCAATAAATCAATTTCATCATCAACCCAAAGTATATTTACCATAATGTAGTGTTTTATAATATTAAATCCATTCTAAAACGTAGAAGTTAAAGAATTGTTATTGGAATGAAAAATAAAAGAGATTTAACCAAAGCGGTTAATCTTAAAGTATAAATTAAAGTTCTGAACAGTTTAGATTATATTCTCCTCCATTACTACTAATTTCAGGAATATCACTTGAAGTAACATTACTACAACTACTACCCCAATCATAAACAGTATAAGTTGAAGAATTAGAAGATGTTGCTTTTTTTTGTAATGTTGCAGTACAAGAACAATCTTTTTGTGTGCAAGATGTTATTAAAGCACAAGAAATAACGGCTAATAATAAAACTATTTTTTTCATAATTACATGTATTTATAAGTTTATTTTCTCAAGAATGAAACAATGAACTCTTCATCAATTGTTGTCAATTTATACATTTGGACAACCTTTCCTTTATCTAATAAAATAATAACTGGCATATGTCCATAAGTAGTTCTTATAAACATAATAACAGGTATAAAAGTATAATTTAATGGCTTTGTCCCTGACTCTTTATAGAATTCTGTTAATGGTTTTTCTTTCCCTCCAAAGAGTTCTATAAAATTTGCCTTATCCAAATTATGCCTTTCAATAATTACATCTATTTTTTTTGCAGCTCTTTTACAATATTTGCAACCAGTACTATAAAGACAAACAACTTTTTTGCCCTTATCAATATTGAGAGCTTTAACATTATCCAATTGTTTAACTCTCTCGAAAACTTCTGGACGTATCCTTGCTGTATGTTTATAAATCTTTGCTTGAATATAATCAGGAGGCTTAATGATAAAGGTTGTCCCCAAAGAAAGTACCACTAATGATATAAAAATATATTTTGCAAACTTAGTGTTCCACCATTTAGCCCAAGAAAGAGTTAAAGCAAGAATAAGGAGAATAATATTTTTGATAATAGTTTGAACATCGGTAAATTGAATAATATCACCAAAACAATAGCAATTTTCATTAGTTACATCAAAAAGTAATGGCTTAAATATAAGATATACAGTAAAGCTAATTAACGAAACAAATGTAAGAATCTTAGATAGTTTTGGGAATATTCCAATAATCAACATTAGTCCTATTACCGTCTCCCCAGCAATCAATATTCTCGAAGCCAATGTTGTAAAAACCCATGGAAATAATTTATGATCAAAGAAAAACAAATCTACAGCTTCAATTGACAAATACTTCAACAAAGCAGAAAGCACAAAAACTACTCCAATAATAATTCTGCAAATTGTGCCAATTAAAGGTTTATTTATTTTCATTTCGTAATAGATTAAAAAAGGGAATACTGCTAAAAAACAATATTCCCCTTTTTTAATTTGTAATTCTTTTTACTTTTCAGCACATTTTAATGTGTAGAATTCTGCCAATGAAGCCCAATTTGCTGAACTTGATGGTAGATCTGACCATTTAACATCTGTACATTCTCCGTCAAATTCTAATACATCAAGACTACCATTTGCTTCTGTGTGAGAAACATTTGGATAAATACTTGGATCTGCACTAACAAGATCACATGCACAATCTGTCTTTCCGCTACAAGCGACTAAAGACATTGCTGCAAAAGCACCTAATACAAATAAAACTTTTTTCATAGTTCTTAAGTTATTTTTCCTCTACTCTATTTTGGATTTTCGAGTTTCTCCATTAATTATCTGAGGGCAAAAGTAAGAAAAAATATTCTATCTAACAAGTTTTTATTTATTTTTCATTCTCACTTATTAAATTCCTATATAAAAATATTTCAAATGTGCAATCTGTTCAGTATACTACTTACCAAATAATAATATTTTCCAGTAAAATCAAGAGATAATTTTTGAAAAAATATTATTCAAAAATGAATGAATGAAAAAAAATTACTCAAAAAAAATTTCTAATGGTTTAATTATATTGTATTTTTGCACTTTAATTTTAAGTGTTTAATAGTAAGCTGACTTTTATGGGGAAAGATAATAATCTGATTGAAGACATTACCAATAGTGAATATAAGTATGGGTTTGTAACCAATATTGAAACTGATACTATTGCTAAAGGATTAAGTGAAGACGTTATTCGTTTTATTTCAAAAACAAAAAACGAACCTCAGTGGTTATTGGAATTTCGTTTGAATGCCTATAAAAAGTGGCTGACTATGACTATGCCTACTTGGGCACATTTAGATATTCCTGAAATAGACTTTCAAAGCATTATATATTTTGCAGCACCTAAGAAAAAGGATCTTTCTGACCACGAACAAGTAGATGAAGAACTCATTGATACTTTCAACAGACTTGGGATTTCACTTGATGACAAAGATAAAATAGGTTCTGTTGCCGTTGATGCAGTTATGGATAGTGTTTCAGTTAAAACCACTTTTTCGGATCAACTTTCTAAAGAAGGAATTATTTTCTGCTCATTTAGTGAAGCAGTTCAAAATCATCCTGATTTAGTTAAACAATACCTTGCTTCTGTTGTTCCAATAGGAGATAATTTTTTTACTGCTCTCAACTCAGCTGTTTTTAGTGATGGTTCGTTCTGCTATATTCCAAAAGGAGTTCATTGTCCAATAGAGTTATCAACTTATTTCAGAATTAATGCTGCTAATACAGGACAATTCGAAAGAACATTAATTATTGCAGATGAGGGTGCTTATGTTTCATATATGGAAGGTTGTACTGCACCTAAAAGAGATGAAAACCAACTTCACGCTGCCATTGTTGAAATTGTTGTTATGAAAGATGCAGAAGTAAAATATTCTACAGTTCAAAATTGGTATCCAGGCGACAAAGATGGAAAGGGCGGTATATATAATTTTGTAACAAAACGTGGTATTTGCAAAGGGAATAATGCAAAACTTTCTTGGACACAAGTTGAAACAGGCTCTGCCATTACTTGGAAATATCCAAGTTGTATATTAAAAGGTGACAATTCTGTTGGAGAGTTTTATTCAGTTGCGGTAACAAATAACCATCAACAAGCTGACACGGGTACTAAAATGATACATATTGGACAAAACACTAAAAGCACAATAATTTCAAAAGGTATATCCGCAGGTGAAAGTCAAAACTCATATCGTGGACTTGTTAGAGTTAATAAAGGAGCTACAAACTCAAGAAACTATTCTCAATGTGACTCATTACTTTTAGGCAACAAATGTGGAGCTCATACATTCCCTTATATAAGAACAGATAATCAAACATCAATTATAGAACATGAAGCAACTACTTCTAAGATTTCAGAAGAACAATTATTTTATTGTCGACAAAGAGGAATATCTCAAGAAGGAGCAATTGGTTTAATAGTTAATGGTTATGCAAAAGATGTTTTGAATAAATTGCCAATGGAATTTGCTGTTGAGGCTCAAAAATTATTAAGTATAAGTTTAGAAGGAAGCGTAGGATAAATTAATGGATAATCACCCGAAAATTTTAATTATTCGTCTTAGCTCAATAGGAGATGTTGTATTAACGACTCCTATTGTTCGTTGTATTAAAAAGCAAATACCAAATGCAGAAGTGCATTATTTAACTAAGACAAACAATGCAATTATATTAAATAACAACCCATATATTGACAAAATATATTGTTATTCAAATTCTCTTTCAGAAACGATTAAAGAGTTAAAGAAAGAGAACTATACAACAGTAATTGATTTACATAAAAAATTAAGATCAATTATTGTTCGTTTTCGCCTCCATAAACCATTTAAATCTTTTGACACCTTACGTTTTAAAAAATGGCTTTTGGTTAAATGGAAAATCAATAAGATGCCAGATAAACATATTGTTGATAGATATTTTGATGCAATAAAAAGTTTGGGTGTTGTGAACGACAATAAAGGATTAGATTATTTTCTGAATGAGGAAGACTATGTTTCCCCAGATGCTTTACCTTTAAGTTTTCAAGATGGTTATGTTGCTGTTGTTGTAGGAAGTCGTCATAACACTAAACAAATACCAATTGATATGATGATAACGCTTTGCAACGGTATTCAAAAATCAATTGTTTTGCTCGGGGACAAAGATGATAGATATAAGGCAGTTAAAATAGAAAATGCTGTAGGGGCAAGAGTCTTTAATGCCTGTGGAGCTTTTAATCTAAGCCAAACATCTGCATTGATAAAAAATTCCGATGGCGTTATTACTCCCGACACTGGGCTAATGCATATTGCAGCGGCCTTAGATAAAAATATAATTAGCGTTTGGGGTAATACTGTTCCTGAATTTGGCATGTACCCTTATCTATCTAAAGATTCAGAAGCAGAAGTTTATATTTTTGAAGAAAAGAATTTACCTTGTCGTCCTTGCCATAAATTAGGTTATAGCAAATGCCCTAAAAAACATTTTCGTTGTATGCGAAACTTAAATATTGATAGAATAATTTCAATTACCAATAATTGGAAAACTGATAAAAATAACTGAAGGATAAAAAGACTGAACAAAATAATACATGAAAGAAGAAGGAAATCATAAAGAAGCATTAGAAAGTTTTGACAGACTTCTAACAATAATGGACGAGTTAAGAGAAAAATGTCCTTGGGATAGAAAACAAACCTTTGAAACCCTTCGCCATTTAACTATTGAAGAAACTTATGAACTTGCTGATGCAATAATAGAAAATGACGTTGATGAGATAAAAAAGGAGGTTGGAGATATTCTTTTACATATTGTTTTTTATGCTAAGATAGGTTCAGAAACTGGAAGTTTTAATATTAAAGACGTAATTGATAGTTTAAATGAAAAATTAATTCGTCGTCATCCTCATATTTATGGAGATACAAATGTTAAAAACGCAGAACAAGTAAAAGAAAACTGGGAACAAATAAAACTTTTGGAAGGGAATAAATCGGCACTATCGGGAGTACCTAAAACTTTACCTGCTCTTGTTAAAGCTTATCGTATTCAAGACAAAGCAAGAGGTGCTGGATTTGATTGGGATAATATTGAGCAAGTCTGGGATAAGGTTGAAGAAGAAATTAATGAACTAAAATTTGAAATAAAAGCCGATAATAAACAAAAGATGGAAGAGGAGTTTGGAGATACTTTGTTTGCATTAATTAATTATTCTCGTTTTATTGATGTTAATCCTGAGTCTGCTTTAGAAAGAACAAATAAAAAATTTATACGTCGTTTCCAATTTATTGAAGAAAAAGTTGCTGAACAAGGAAAGCAAATGAAAAATATGACTTTGGAAGAAATGGATTTGATTTGGAATGAAGCAAAAAAATTAGAAAAATAATGATACAACATTTTACATTTAATCACTTTGAAGTAAACTGCTCAGTAATATTTGACCAAACAAAAGAATGTGTCTTAGTTGATGTATGTTGTCAAACAGATAGAGAAAGGCAAAAATTATTGAATTTTATTAATGAAAACGAATTAATAGTTAAACATATACTCTTAACGCATGCACATATTGACCATGTTTGTGGAGCAGGTTGGGCTACAAAAGAATTTAACCTTCCTTTAGAGATGCACAAAGATGGAGATAAACTAATGAGAATCATTGATGCTCAAGCCGAAATGATGGGATTTAATATTGAAGGTCTAAATAATATTTCTATCAAATATATCTCTAAAGAAGATATAATTAAATATGGCAATAGTGAACTAATAATTTTTGAAACTCCTGGTCATTGTGCAGGAAGTCTTTGCTTCTACAATAAAAAAGAAAACTTTGTGATTACTGGAGATGTCTTATTTGCAAACTCTATTGGAAGAACAGACCTCCCTACTGGTAATTTTGATGATCTTATGAAGAGCATAAAAGAAAATCTTTTTACTCTTCCCAACAACACTATTTGTATTTGTGGACATGGTACAACAACAACAATAGGCTACGAAAAAGAAAATAATCCTTTTATAAATTAGAATCTATACCCTAAGGTAAAAGACATATAACTATGATGTTGGGAATTTTGTTCCTTAAAACTTAAATCATATATTTCAGAGTTCCCGCTTCTAATACTATATAATGAATAGTTATAACTCCATGTTATATTCATTTTTTGTGTGAAATAATAACTTAACCCTGCAACTGTTGAAATACCAAACCTTCTAAAAGCAGGAGGATTTCCAACTGGAGATAAACCTGTTTGTGTTTCTTCTTTTGCTGAAATTAATACATTTGGAGTTAGTCCAATCCTAAAATTCAACCAATCAAATACCTTATAAATATATAATAAATTAATATCAATATAATCAGCCGAAATTTGATATAAGCTATAATCAGTATTCTTAGAATTAGCCCTACTTCCCTTCATTGTATAAAGTAATTCTCCTTGAAATCGAGACACCTTACTAATATCACGATAAACAAATAATCCTCCAGTGAATCCTGCCTTATAAAAGCCTGCCATTCTATCTCCATCAACCTGAGAAGCAACTCCTCCAATAACCAATCCAGCCTTAAACTCTTGTGCTCTTGCATTTAAAGCAAAAGTAACAAGCAAAACAACTAATACAAATATTTTTTTCATAGTCAAATAACTTCAATTATTATTTATGCAAAGTAAATAATAATAATTGAAAGGACAAAAATAAAGGAAGTTTATTTGAAAATAATCCAGATTTATTTGTCGTTGATTAAAGTTGTAAATGAAACAGTTTTGATTTTAAAATTACAAATAAGTATTTATAAGGAGTTAATGAATTTAGATAAGCTTTTTTTGAACCAGAATAGGAAGTTAGCAACCTAAGATAGGATAATATTTTCAAATATGGCTAAATTACTGCTTTTACTTGCTTGCAATACATCAATTTCAGAAATAATAAAGATATTGGAAAGGAAAAATATGTTATAGGTTAATTCAGCCAATGGGTTATATTGATTATTTTATAGTTATTTTATGACATTGAATCTTATGACATTTTAGTGATTTGACCATCTTTTCTTGCGGTAAGATTTGTTATTCCATCATTCATCACACTAAGGGTTTGCAATAATAAATAATTTTCGTACCTTTGCCTGTTATATTTTTGCTAAAAACAATGAGAAAAGATACTATTATTTCAAACAACGACAATAACACTCAAATTACTGAGCGTTATATATCATTGGAGCGTATCTTGGTAGGTAAGAATAAGAATTTATTGAAAATAATTCCTAAGCCTTTGTTTAAATGGTTTAAAAAAATAATTCATCTTGATAGGGTAAACGAAATTATATATAAATATCGTGATTTTAAGGGTGCAAGTTTTGCTACTTGTGTATTAGAAGATATTGGTGTTGACGTAGAAGTTGTAAATCAAGAATTTATTCCAAAGACAGGTAGAGCATTGGTTATAAGCAATCATCCTCTTGGAGGTATTGATGGAATGGCTTTAATGTCTGAAATAGGACGTTTTCGTAGCGATATTCTTTTCCCTGTAAATGATATTCTTTGTCAATTACCAGGCTTGAAGTCAGTTTTTATTCCAATAAACAAATATGGACGCAACAATGATAACCACGGAGTATTGGATAATGCATTTGCAAGTGATAGCTGCATGATGTTTTTCCCTGCTGGTATGGTTTCAAGAAAGCATAATGATGTGATTTGTGACTTGGAGTGGAAAAAGACTTTTGTTAGAAAATTGATTGAATATAAAAGAGATGTCGTTCCTGTTTATACAGAAGCACAAAATTCTAACTTCTTTTACCGCTTTGCAAACATTAGAAAGAAATTAGGTATAAGATTTAATTTTGAATTGATATTTCTTCCTGATGAGATGTTTAAACAAGAAGGGAAGAAGATTAAATTGACATTTGGGAGACCTATTCCTTATCAAACTTTTGACAAATCACATTCCTACCAAGAATGGGCTGATATTTTAAAGAAACATGTTTATGGGTTAAAACAAGACCCTAATAGAGAATTTAAAGTAGAATAAATACAAATAAAAATGGACACATCTTATGTTATTCCTGCTGTAGATAAAAACCTAATAAAAGGAGAGCTTACAAAAGATATTTTCTTTCGTAAAACAAAAAATGGTGGGAGAGAGATTTATATCACAACTGCTCATCAATCACCCAATATTATGAGGGAGATTGGTCGTTTGCGTGAATTAAGTTTTGGTGCAGAAGGGGGAGGAAGCGGTAAGGATTGTGATATTGATGAATTTGATGTTGCTCCAGAACCACATTGCTATAAACAACTTTTTGTTTGGGATCCTGTTGACGAAGAAATTATTGGAGGTTATCGTTATATTTTAGGCGAAGATATATTTATTGAGTCTAATGGAGAAATGTTAAGTGCTACTGCTGGACTTTTTTATTTTACTGATTATTTCAAAGATAATTTTCTAAACCATACACTTGAACTTGGTCGTTCTTTTGTTCGTCCTGACTATCAACCTACACAAAACTTACGTAAAGGTATGTTTTCATTAGATAACCTTTGGGACGGATTGGGAGCTATGGCAAAAACGCATCCTCAAATAAAATACTTCTTTGGAAAAATAACAATGTATCCTTCTTTAGATATTAAGGCAAGAGATTACATCCTTTATTTCTATAAGAAACACTTTCCTGATAATGAAGGAATGGTTTACCCAAGAGAATCTATTGAAATAGAAACTGATTACAATGAATTGGTAAAACTTTTTAATGGCAGGAGTTATAAGGAAGATTACCAGATATTGGTGAAAGCAGTAAGAGAAAGAGGAGAAAATATACCACCTTTAGTTAATGCGTATATGAATCTTTCTTCAACAATGAGGTCTTTTGGTACTTCAATAAACAAACATTTTAGTGATGTTGAAGAAACTGGGATATTAGTTACAATAGCGGATATTTATCCTGAAAAGCAAAAACGTTATATAAATTTCTAAATAAAAGATTAATAATAACTTGTTATGCAAATTAAGAGTGCAGAGTTTTTAATAAGTAATTCGGATTACAAGAAATGTCCAGAGCCAGAAAGGGCTGAAATTGCTTTTATTGGAAGGAGTAATGTGGGAAAGAGTTCACTTATTAATATGTTAGTTGGGAAGAAAGATCTTGCAAAAACAAGTTCAAAGCCAGGTAAGACGCAATTAATTAATCATTTTGAGATAAACAAAGATTGGTGGTTAGTTGACCTTCCCGGTTATGGTTACGCTTCAACATCTAAGGTTAATCGTTTCAAGTTTGGAAATATGATTTCTAACTATATTTCTAAGCGAGAAAACTTAATTTCTATATTTGTGCTTATTGATTCTCGCATACCACCTCAAAAGATAGACTTAGACTTTCTTACTTATTTAGGAGAAAATGAAATTCCTTTTTCTATTGTCTTCACAAAGACAGATAAACAAGGAGTTAATGTAACAGCAAAGAATGTTGAAGAGTTTATGAAAGCATTGCAAAAAGATTGGGTAGAATTACCAAAATATTTTCTTTCTTCGGCAATTAATAAATTAGGTAGAGAAGAAATTCTTTTAGAGATAGAGGAATTAATACCATATTTCAAACAAAATTAGATAAAAGAGATATGAAAAGAGTAATGGTATTAACAGGAGGAGGAGATTGTCCTGGATTAAATGCTGTGATTAGAGCCATTGTAAAAAGAGCTTCTCAAGAAAAAGATTGGGAGGTAATTGGGTGTATAGACTCTTTTAATGGAGTTTTGAAGGAACCAACTGAAATAGTTATATTAGATCAACAATCTGTATCTGATATATTAATTAAGGGAGGAACTATTCTTGGGACAACGAATAAAGGCGGTCCTTTTTTCTGGCCGATTAAAAATAGTGATGGTACTTGGGAATCAGTTGATCGCTCTGATGAAATGATAAGAAAATTGCAAATCCTTGGAATTGATGCAGTGATAAATATTGGAGGAGATGGCTCTCAAAGAATATCAAAGGCTCTTTATGATAAAGGTCTTAATATTATTGGTGTGCCTAAGACTATAGATAATGACCTTTCGGCTACTGATTTTACTTTTGGGTTTCAAACAGCAGTACAAACAGTAACAGAAGCTCTTGATAAGCTTGTTACTACTGCCTCAAGTCATAATCGTGTTTTCATTATGGAAGTGATGGGACGTGATGCTGGTTGGATTGCTCTTTATGGAGCCGTTGCAGGCGGAGCAGATGTTTGTATTATTCCTGAAATGCCTTACAGTATTGAAAAAATAAAAGAGAAAATAAATTCAAAATATTATAAGGGAAAGGGCTTTTGCATAATTGTTGTGGCAGAAGGGGCTTATTCTGCAACAAGTGGTAAGATTGGAGAAATATCAACAGAGGTTGGCTACAATAATTTAAAACTTGGAGGAATAGGTAATATATTAATGAATGAATTAATAGAAGCCGGTGTAGAACACGATATCAGAGTATCTGTATTAGGGCATGTTCAAAGAGGAGGAACTCCTATTGCTTATGACAGAATATTAGCTTCTGAATTTGGAGTTAAGGCTTTCGAATTGGTTTTAGAAGGAAATTTTGGTCAAATGGTTGCTTATAATCACCCTGAAATAATTAGTGTAAGTTTTGAAGATGCTATTCGTGAACCTCATTTAGTAAAACCTGGATCAAGATTAGTTAAAACAGCAAAAGGTTTAGGCATTGAATTTGGAAATTAAATATATAGTGACAATAATTACAATTATCCTAATTAAATATGATATAATTAAATACAAAATAATATGAAACAGATAAAAAGTGCATTAATATCAGTATTCTATAAAGATGGATTAGATGTTATAGTAAGAAAATTAGATGAATTAGGAGTAAAAATCTATTCTACTGGTGGTACTTATGATTTTATTGAAGGCTTAGGAATAAAGCCACAAACTGTTGAATCTCTAACTGGATACCCTTCAATTCTCGGAGGGAGAGTAAAGACTCTTCATCCAAAGGTTATGGGAGGAATTCTTACTCGTAGAGATAATGAGCAAGATAAAAAACAAATCGCACAATACGAGATACCAGAAATTGATTTGGTTATTGTAGATTTATATCCATTTGAGAAAACTGTTGAAGCAAAAGCAACAGAAGAAGATACTATTGAAAAAATAGATATTGGAGGTATTGCTTTAATTCGTTCTGCTGCGAAAAACTTTAATGATGTATTAATTGTTCCTTCTGTTGATAACTATGCTGAGTTAATGGATATATTAAATAAGCATAATGGAGGTACAGATATTGAAATAAGAAGAAGATTTGCTACTTATGCATTCCAAGTATCATCTCATTATGATACAGCAATCTTTAAATACTTCAATCGCCAAACAATGATTCCAAGTTTCAGAGAAAGCTATGATAATCCAGCAATTCTTCGTTATGGAGAAAATCCTCACCAACAAGGTATGTTCTTTGGAGATTTAAACGCTTATTTAGAACAATTACATGGGAAAGAAATATCATATAATAACATAGGAGATATAGATGCAGCTTGCGGATTAATTGATGACTTTGAAGACACAACATTTGCTATTATCAAACATAATAATGCCTGTGGATTAGCATGTAGAGATGCTTTAAAACAAGCTTATATAGATGCTTTAGCTGGCGACCCTATTTCTGCTTATGGTGGTGTTTTAGTAACTAATAGACCTATTGATAAGGAAACAGCAGAAGAAATGAATAAGCTATTTATGGAAATATGTATAGCTCCAGATTATAGTGAAGAAGCTCTTGAAATATTGAAATCAAAGAAAAATAGAATACTATTAAAACGTAAACAAACAGAAGTTCCTTCTGTCCAATTCCGTAGTGCATTGAATGGGGTATTAGTTCAACAAAAAGATATAGTTGTTGAAAAACCAGAAGAGATGAAAAGCATTACAGAAACTCCGTTGACTATACAACAACAAAAAGACCTTTCTTTTGCAAATAAATTAGTAAAACACACAAAATCTAATGCAATAGTTCTTGCGAGAGATGGACAATTACTTGCTTCAGGAACAGGACAAACATCAAGAGTTGATGCTCTTCGTCAAGCAATTGAAAAAGCAAAGAACTTTGGATTTGACTTAGCTGGATCTGTTATGGCTTCTGATGCATTCTTTCCTTTCCCTGATTGTGTTGAAATAGCTCATGATGCAGGAGTAGTTGCGGTTGTTCATCCTGGAGGAAGTGTTAATGATAAAAAATCTATAGAATACTGTCAAGAACATAATATGGCAATGGCTTTAACTGGTTTCCGTCATTTCAAACATTAATACAAGTCATAAATAACCAATTTAAGTAGATAAATAATAAATAATAATGTAACTGTTTAATTAGGTTTCCGTACAAATCGCAGACATAATTAAACGAAATTAATAGAACCAAATAAAAATCATGGGTTTATTTTCATTTTTAACAAGAGAAGTTGCAATAGACTTAGGAACAGCTAATTCTATTATAATATTTAATGACAAGGTAGTTGTTGATGAGCCGTCAATTGTTGCAAAAGATAGGAGAACCAACAAAATCATTGCAATTGGTAAGAAAGCAATGCAAATGCACGGCAGAACTCACCAAAACATTGAAACAATAAGACCTTTAAGAGATGGAGTTATTGCTGACTTCGAAACAGCAAACCAATTGATTAAAGAATTAATCAAGATGATTAATGTTCGTAAGTCAATTATTCCACCATCACTTAAAATGGTTATTTGTATACCTTCAGGTATCACAAACGTTGAAGAAAGAGCTGTAAGAGATGCAGCAGAACAAGCAGGAGCAAAAGAGGTTAAGTTAATTCACGAACCAATGGCAGCAGCAATTGGTATAGGAATAGATGTATTAGAACCTGTTGGAAATATGATTGTTGATATAGGTGGAGGTACATCAGAAATTGCAGTTATAGCTCTTGGAGGTATTGTATGTAATAAATCAATACGTATTGCTGGGGATGAATTCAATCAAGATATTGTTGAATACATGCGCAAACAACATAACATAAACATTGGAGAACGTATGGCAGAAAACATTAAGATAGGTGTTGGAGCTGCAATTCCAGATCTTGACGTTCCACCAGAAGATTATGCAGTACAAGGAAGAGATGTATTAACAGGAATTCCAAAAGAAATCTTAGTAAACTATAAAGAAATAGCTCACGCATTAGACAAATCTATTGCAAAAATAGAAAGTGCAGTACTTGAAGCCTTAGCTTTAACACCACCAGAACTTGCATCAGATATTTACCATACAGGTATTTATTTAGCAGGAGGAGGTTCATTACTAAGAGGCTTAGACCAACGTATATCAGCAAAAACTAAGCTTGCTGTTCACGTTGCAGAAGACCCATTACGTGCAGTTGCAAGAGGAACAGGAATAGCCCTTAAGAACTATGACAAATTTACTTTCTTAATCAAATAAGAAATAACACGATAAACAATCAAAGGCGAAGAGCAAATAAAAAGTTCTTCGCCTTTTTTATTTCCCTTTCCCTTCCCTCCTATCCTAATCAAAAAGGAAAGTATTTGGCTTAAAGGAAGAAATAGGTACAATAGACAAAAGTAGGCTATTTACTAATAAAGGTTTTCATAATGTTGAATTTATTAATATTAGAAAGTCATAAGTAATTATTTATGTATGATATATGAAAAACTCTTCTTTTATTTTGCGTTAATTATCGCCATGTCTTCAACAATCCCTATTTATCAATAAACTTTATACACACATAGCATAAAGAATCTCTATTGACAACTTTGATTCTAACTATGTTTATTATTTATATGTTATGGAGAAAACTTATTTTATCACCCCTTTAAATTTTAATTTTAATCTATTAGATATAACATCACCTTTATATAATAAGTATCTATCAATAAAAATAGGTAAATTTTTTCCCCCATTTTCAATACCTTCTAATCTAACACTTATAATATTCGGTTTATAATATTGTGAAATTGCAAAAGTAAAATCTCCTCCTACTAAATAAAATGCATATAAATTAAAGACATCAACATGTTTTTCTTTAGATCTTAAGAATACAAATTGTTCATTATAACTATTTAATATTTGTGCTGAATCTAATAAAGAAGGGAATAGATTTGGTTCTACATTTCCTTTTAAAAAGTTTATATTGCGGATCTCTCCATTAATTGGATGGGTTGTTCTTTCCTTATTAATATCACTACATAATGGCATAATTTCCCAACCTTCTTCATATAATCCTTGTCCTCCCATATCAACATAAAAAGAATCTTCAGAAAAGTTAATATAACTTTTAGCTCTTTTCAAATAATTTGGATTTAAATATTCATTGCGAGAATATCCTAAAAGTCCTGGTATAGGTAAAGAAGCAAATCCCGTTAATGAATTACATACTTTATGAAAATAGATGTTTTGATCCGTATTATTTTCATAAGTGATACACAAAAAAGGCGTATCGCATAAAGAATCTCTATAAAAAACATTCTCCGCTTTCTCCCATTTCACAGATAAATTGATATTTAATGGTTGTGAGAACATAAATAACGGAAAGAATATAAATATAATAGTCAATACCTTTTTCATAATATTATCTATGGAATAAATGTAATTCATCTTATAATCTTATTTATTTATGCAAGCGAACAAAGCAAATAAAGAAACAAGAATAAGGATTGTTATTAGAATACGCTTCATAAAACTAAAAATTAAATTGACAATTGACATCATTAAACAAATATAAGTCTAAAATAACTTGAATCTTTTCACCTTATTACTCTAACTTTTTATAGAAATCATATCTCGAATTATTAAAATTACCAATTAGATTTGCATTAATAATAGTATCCTTTTCTAATTCAGCAATAAAATTATGTCTTAGATACTTATCATAAAAAACAATCTTGTTATCTTTAATTTCAATACTACCTTCTGATATTGTTATATTGTTTATTTCAAGTTTATAAGTATTATCTGGCATAATCTTAAGAATAAAACCTTGTTTATTCTTATAATATCCATATTTTAATTCAGACCTTTTATGTTTTAATTTTATAGTATTATTGCTATTCTTTATTGAATCTAATAAAAGATAAGTTTCAGAGACAGAAGAAAAAGTTTCAGAAAAATATTTGAAATTTTTATTATACATAAAAACAAACCCCTTATCAACCATAATATCGTTATCTTCTTGCAATAATATAATTTCTAAATCATTAAATCTATCTTTAAGAATAATCCTATTATCTTTAAGTTGAACTATTCCATATGAAATATCATAACTTGTTATATCATCTAAACCAAAAGAAATTAAAACAGACATAACATATTTATTGCTATCCACAAAATATATAAAAGGAGTTACATTATAATCTTCAGGAGCATAATAAGTTTCTTTTACTGATTGATTATATGCAATATTAATTTGAAATAGTAAAATAAGAAACAATAATATCTTTTTCATAATGCTATAATTCTAATGATATTTACTAATAGCGTTTAATTTCTTTTAAAAATATCTTTCCCAAAACATTCGGGTAATTTAATTTTGATTTTATCTTCTTTTAATATTGTTCCAATAAATTCATGGTTAAGATATTCATCAAATAATATTATTTTATTCTTTTTGGTTGCCCATCGTCCCTTGGAAATTTTAAAATATTGATTGGTTACAATATAAGTACTATCTATATTAAATTTTATTGTTAAAACATTTCCATTAGAATATCTACCAAGTAATATATTACCTTTAAAAGACACTTCATTAGATGTATCAAATTTAGACATATTATAATTTGAATCTAAAGGACTAATTAAGTTATTTATATCTCCACATGTATGATATTCTATTATAAATCTATTATTTTTATTCCAAAATACAGGCGACTTTACAGGTATTAATGTATCATTATCTACAAACATTTGAATATCAAAGTTTATGTTTTTATCATTTAATATCAATAACTTATCCTTATATGTATAATTCCCATAAGAATAAGTAGAAGAATAGATTATATCTTCAGCAAGTTCAATTACATAACCAATATAATACGTACTATCATTATGCAATTCTAATGAAAACGATAATTGATTATCAATATCCATTCCATATCCTTTACAATTATTTTGCGAGAATATATTTATTGAAAAACAAAGCAATAGTAAAGTAAGGATTATCTTTTTCATAATAAAATCAATCTTTTTCATCTTATAATCTCATTTATTTATGCAAGCAAACAAAGCAAATAAAGGAGCAAGAATAAGGATTGTTATTAAAATTTGCTTCATAATACTAAAGATTAAATTGATAATTGACTTTCTTAAACAAATATAAGTCTAAAATAACTCTAATTTTTCACTTTATTTCTTCCACTTTTTATGTAATTTATATTTTGAATTGCTTAAATCAATAGGTATTTTTAAGTTAACAATTTCTTTATCTACTATTTCTGCAACAAAATAATGTTTTAGGGATTTATCATAAAAAATAATCTTATTCTTATCTTGAGTCCATTTACCTTTTGAAACAATTACAGTGTCAATCTTTAATTCATACCTATTAAAAGGAAGAATATATAACTTTGTTAACCAATCACAGAGATATTCTCCTATTATTAATTTATCCACAAAAGTTGAATCTGTTTTTGGTATATAATCCTTTTTATATCCATAAGTAGAATCAATCTTATTGAATTTTTTATCAACATCATCCAATAATGAATAATTTAGATACTTAAGGTATTTATTTTTAATAAAAGATGGTCCTCTCTTTACATAACAACTATCCTTATATTTAATCAATTCTATTTCAAAACCATTGATTTTATCTTTACAAATAATCTTATTTATGCTATTTATATAGTTACCATAAGAAAAATAATATCCTCCAATTTGATCATCATAAGTGCAATTTAATCTAAGAATATAATTACTATCATTGATAATATTCAATGTATAAGAATTATAATTCATAAGAGCAATATGATCTATAAATTGATAAGAATATCTATTATTCTGATTAAATGCAGAAATTGCAAATAATAAAAATAAAAAAGACAAAAGTATTTTCTTCATATTCTTCATGCGTTATTGTTTTAATAGTTTATCAGAACTAATCTTTCCGTTCTTATATATAATCTTAAGTATATAGACACCTTTAGATAAGGAATCAAGATTTGTGCTGTAATTGATATTATTTATATTCTCTTTTTTTATCAATAACCTACCTTCAATATCTAAAATCTCAATCTTTGATATTATTTCTTCTGATTCAATATTAAGATAATCTTTAACTGGATTTGGATATATTATTGTTTTACTCTCTGTGTTCAATGGATTATCTAAACCTACAGTACAATAATTGAAGTTTGGATTGGTATATAAACAGCTATTATTATAATAATAACATAATAAGTCTTCCATAACTCCGTCATTAAACATTCTTGAACCATAAAATAAACCTCCTTCTAAACAACCTATTTTTTCAATCCAATTAATCTCAGAAAGAATACTATTATATAAAGAAATCCTTTTATACATTACATTATTTATTTCAATTGAATCTACATTTACACTAAAAGTAAATACAGTATCTAATCCATTAATGGTATAAACATCTCCATTAGACAATGAGAAGTCGTATATTAATGATTCATTATATAAGGTATCTGTTGAAGATTCAAAACGTCTAAGATAAGTCTTTTGGTTTTCTTCTCTAATTAAACCATAAAATTCCATATCATCTGTTAAAGATAAGTCATTATTAGTCCAAACTTTTGTGTAATGCTTTGAATCAATAATGGTGTCCCCTTTCAAGTGAATATAGTAAGAAGTTGGAGGTGTTGGATATACAATTTGATTATTAATCGACCAAACGCTATTTGTATCTACAATAGTATTCCCTACTTGTGAAAATGTGATATTACTAAAAAATGTGATAAAAAACATCACTAAAACTAATGATAGGTTTCTTTTATTCATGGGGTTTGTTTTAATTGTTTCTATGAATTTAATTGTTTCACTAATGCAAAGGAAAAGAAAATAAATGAAAAATCAAAGGAAAAATACTAAAAATTATCAAAACACTTGACAAACGAAATTGCATTTTGTATATTTGCAATCAGTTAGATATAATATATTATCCATCGTTTTTTAGTTAATTCATAGCCGTAGTACTATATAACAACTTTAAAAAGCTAACCATTACCCCTAATCTTGAAACCTTGGCATTAAGGATAAAATGCAAAGAGTTTTTATTTTTACATCAACCTTTCGAAAGAAACCTACTCAAGACATCCTTACTACATGGTGAATTAATTCTATTCTTGAAGAAAGAATCAATTAATTAAAGGTTTAGAAAATAAAAACTAAGCGAGAGATAATAAAATAAAAGAAGTAAAGACCATTAGAAGATGGTCTATTTTTTTGCCATTTTGTCAGAAAAAAGATCAAATCTTTTTTCAAAAAGATCAAATCTTTTTGGTGGGAAGTTCAAAAGTCCAAATAAGAAGTTCAAATGTCTTGGTTTGTTCTTAAAATAAAGTAATATTAAGTTAAAGAGTATTAAATTTAATATTACCAACACCCAACCTTAATAGTTGGCAAATTACTAATTATTCATAAATTTCAAAGCCTGAAAATATAATAATTCTTAAAGAAAAAGGATATAAAGTTTGTTGCTTTATATCCTTTTGATTTAGTTTTTCTTAGTTGTTTATGACTTCTTTAAGCCTTTTTCTAAGGTGTTTCTAATATTTATTATACTTAAAGATGTGTTTATATTACTTCCCTGTCTTAAAGTCTAAATATAAAAATTTATCGCTTTTTCCTTGTTTTCCTTCTGCATCATAAAAGAATCTGTATGGGAAAGAAAGTGAATATTCAGTGTTTGGTTCTAACTTTATTTCAATTACCCATTCTTTTTTAGTGTCTTCATTCCATTTTGCAGAAATAACTTTAGGAAAATATTCTTGCCCTTCTTTTTTACCATAGCCTATTCCATTACAAGTTGTAAGCATTTGTTTATTAAATTTTACTACAAGTTTGGTTGTAGATGAAGGAACATTGGCGTCACCATCTTTTATTGATGTTTCAATTTTAAAATTTGAATAAAAATTTTTGATAAGTTTCTTTATCTTTCTTGGCTTTATATTATTGAATTGATTGCATAATTCTGGCATATAAGATTCAAAATTTGGATATTTAGAGCGTTCTTGTGAATAAGTATCTAAGGCTTTATACATATCATTAACGCAAAAGAAACTATTTGTTTCTTCATTTCTTATATGTCTTTTTGCATCTCTCTTTTCATTATCTGTTAAATATTTAATTGTAGCTGTTCTAACTAATGTTTCTTTCATCATCGTTTTTGATTCTCCATAAGCTTGATTACTCATTTCTTTTTTAACTAAATCAAATATTTTTCCTGCATTTTTTTCTAATTCTTTCCAATACTTTTCAACCATTGGATTGCAATAACTATGGTTAAATTCATGAATTAGGGTTTCAGTAACGCCATTTGCTGTATTATTATCTACATGAATTGTACTATCAAACATCCAAGATCCCATAATAGAATAAACAGCTTCTTTTCCATCTTTATACTTTATGCTTGGTCCATAATTAGAAGGTCCATTAATAGGGCAAAGAATTATTGTAAAAGAATTATTAGTTTTTTGAGAATAAAATGAATCAAACCAAGCTAAATTTATTGATTTAATAACTGGACTAAAGCCTTCTTCCAATTGAGAGTAAAAAGATTTGTTTTTGTTATAGAACTCTCTAAACTTAGTTTTCTTATAGAAGTCATTTAATAGTGCTAAGTAGTGATTCGCATTTTCCTCTGTCCATCTTTTATCTTTTTCCCATGCTTTAGAAATAGTTAGAGAATTAAAGTGAATATCATTATCTATCACAAGATCAACAGCAAAAACCATTGGAGCATCATAACTTATTCCTCTTTCTTCTCTAAGGTATTTGGCATAAGAAATAAGAGTATCATTTAAATAAGCTTTAAAGTATTCGTCGACAGACTTATTAAAATCAGGGAATTCTCTAGCTCTATTATACTCATTATATCCTGCTAAATATGAAACAATGCTAATAAGTTCAACCCGTTCATCAACCTTTACATCAATTGTTTTGTTTTGAGCAAATAAAGAAGGCAGCAAGATTATGCTACAAACTAATAATGATAATAATTTTTTCATTTAAATATCCTTTAATGATAAGTTCTAATAAACAATTTATAGTATTCATAGAGCAAGAACTTAATTAGTACTCTATGAAATTATTATTTCACTTTGCAAACGTACAATTAATATTTTTAATTAAAAAACATTTAGCCTTATTTATTGTGAATAATTAAATAAATAACGAGTATTGATATTATCAATCAATACTTAATAATATAATTCACAAAAGAAAAATAACTTACAACAATTAGAAAGAGAGTGAAAATAAATTCATAAAAAAAAGGATATAAAGTCATTTGCTTTATATCCTTTTGTGGTTTATGGCTTTTGTTTTATACGTTTGGGACTATTTCTTTAAAGCCTCTTCCTAATATTTCGCTGCTATCTATTACGTTTTATGTATCTATAATTATTTTCCTGTCTTAAAGTCTAAATAGAATGTTTTATTTATATTGCCTTGTTTGCCTTCTAAATCATAAAAGAAACTATATGGAAGTGAAAATGAATATTCTTTATTCGGTTCTAATTGGATTTCAATTACCCATTCTTTCTTTGTGTCTTTGTTCCATTTTGTTGAAATAAATTTTGGACAATATGATACTTCTGATTTTCTTCCCCAACTAATTCCATTACATTCTATATTCATTTGTTTATTAAACTTTACAATAATTTCTTTTGTTGATGTAGAGACATTAGTATCTCCATCTTTTATTGATGTTTCAATTATGAAATTAGAATAATAATTCTTGATAATCTTCTTTATTGTTTTAGGCTTGATTTTATTAAATCTATTACATAATTCTGGCATAAAGGAATCAAAATTTGGATATTTGGAACGCTCTTGTGAATAAGTATTTAGTGCGTTATATACATCTCTTATACAGAAAAAGTTTTTATCTTCTTCTTGTTTAAAAAGAATTTCTAAGCTTATCTTTGTGTTATCTGTAAGATATTTAATGGTTGCAGCTCTCACTAATGTTTCATTTACCATATTATTTGGATTAGAATAGGCTTGATTACTCATTTCTTTGTCAAACAATTTATATATTTTCCCTGCGTTTTTTTCTATTTTGTTCCAATATTTCTCAACCATTGGATTACAATAACTATGATTAAATTCATGAATTAAGGTTTGAATTATATCGCTTGATATTGTTTTATTAATATGAATTGTGCTGTCAAATATCCAAGAACCCATTATTGAATAATCAATTTCTTCTGCGTTTTTATTTATTGATTTAGGACCATAATTATTAGGACCATTTAAAGGTGAAAGGATAACACAGAAGTCATTATTGTTTTTTTGAGAATAAAAGCTATCAAACCATGACAAATTGATTTCTTGAATTAATGGTTTAAAGCCTTCTTCCATTTGAGAATAAAAATGAATATTCTTATTATAGAACTCTCTAAAATTAGTCTTGTGATAGAAATCATTTAAAAGTATTAGATAATTTTCAGCCGTTTCTTTAGTCCATCTCTTATCTTGTTCCCAAAAATTGGATTTAGTATTGGTATTTAAATGCAGATTTTCATCTATTAATAAATTGACAGCAAAAGTCATAGGTGCATCATAACCTATTCCTCTTTCTTGCCTAATATATTTTGCATATGATAATAAAGTATCATTCAAATAAGGTTTAAAGTATTCATCAATTTGATTTGTGAAGTCTTTAAATAAAATAGAACGTCTATACTCTTCATAATTTGCTAAATAACAAACCACACTAACAAGTTCAACTCTTTCATCTACCTTTACATTTATTGTTTTGTTTTGAGCAAATAAAGAAGGGATTAAGATAATAATGCAAATAAATAATGATAATAATTTCTTCATTTTAATATCCTTTAATTATAAGTTCTAATAAATAATTTAATAGTATTCTTAGAGCAATAGCTTTATTTTACTCTATAAAGTTATTGTTTCATAGTGCAAACATACAATTAATATTTTTAATTAAAAAAGCTTAGCTGCATTTATTGTAAATAATTAAGAACACATATTTTGAATAAGAATAATAAATAAGAGCGTTATTATGTCAATTATAAGAACGTAATTACACATAACTCCTTTAAAAAACAATTCATAAAAAAAAGGATATAAAGTTATTTGCTTTATATCCTTTTGTGGTTTATGGCTTTTGTTTTATAGGTTTGGGACTATTTCTTTAAAGCCTCTTCCTAATATTTCACTGCTATCTATTACGTTTATAAAGGCATTTGCATCGATTGCGTGTATGCCATTTTTTAATCGTATGAATTCTCTTCTTGTTACTGTGGTGTAAATCACTTTTCTTTCTTGTCCTTGATACATACCTAAGCAATTAATACATGTACCTCCTCGGTTAAGATCATGAAGGATTGCTTGACGGACTTCTTCATATTTATCACTAACTATAAATAGTGTCTTATAGGTTTTTACTCCATCTACTACCATATCTATTACTTTACTTTCTATAAATATCAAAAGAATGGAATAGATTGGTAGGCGGAAGTTACCAAAAGCAAAAAGGGTTGTGAGTGTGATTGTTGAGTCTACTATTAGGACTAATGTTCCTAATGAGACTTTGGTATATTTGTTTAGTATCATGGAGATAATATCACTGCCTCCAGATGTTGCACCTGATTTGAAGATTAATCCTATTGCCAGACCATAAATTAAGCCAGATACTAATGTATTTAGGAAATAATCGGGGACAAAGTTTAATTTACCTTCTGGTGAATTTGCTAATAATCCATCGTGAATAACTGGTTTATATCCCCAAGTTGTTTCTAATAGCCATACAAATCCTAAGATAAGGAATGTTGAAACGATTGTTTTTATTCCAAATTTTGGTCCAAGTACCCATGTTCCTATTAATAGTAAGGGTATATCCATACAGAATGCATAGTAACTTATTTTCCAATTCCATAAGGTATTAAAGACATTCGCTAATCCATAAGTTCCTCCTGGTGCTAAACGATATGGGTTTACAAACATCACATCGCCAACAGCAAATAGGAAACTTCCTAAAATGATGTATAGATATGCTATACACCACTGTCTTGAAAACAATTTTTCTCTTTTGTCAATACTCATTTCTCTTTATTATTTTGTTCTTAAAAAGTTTGCAAAGGTAAGACTAAATACAGAATTCACAATGTTATGTATTAAAAATAAATTCTCTTTCGGTCTTGTTTTTTTTGAATATATAGTAGTATCTTTGCACACTTTTTTAACACATGAATTGAATATAAATGAGGAAAATATTAACTGTATTTCTATTATTGGCTCTTATCCTGCCTACAATATCTCGTTCTCAAAACACTTATCCTAAAATAAGATTGAAGTTTGATACTCGATTTGATTTCGAAACAAGAGTTCCTTCAAATAAAGATTCAAGCACTTTGTCTAGCATTGATGGGAAGTATCTAAATATTATTCTTGATGGTTCGATAAATGAAAAGTTCTCTTATAATTACAGACAAAGGATGATTTTAAATGGAATTGATGGTTATAAGAGTTTCTTTAATGCAACAGATTGGATTTATCTTACTTATAAGATGAATGATAATTTTTCTCTTTCTGGTGGAAAACAAGTCGTTGCTATTGGAGGTTATGAATATGATGCAGCTCCTATTGACCAATATTTCTGGTCTAATTTTTGGAATAATGTTGTTTGTTATCAATTTGGAGGGAGTTTAAATTATAAAACAAATAACGAAAAGCATAATATCGGATTCCAAATTACTAATTCTCCATTTGCTAATAAGTCAATGGAAGGTATATACTCTTACAATTTAATATGGTATGGTAATATGAATTGGTTCAATACTATTTATTCTGTTAATATGGTTGAATACGAAAAAGGACATTTTATTAACTATATTGCATTGGGGAATAAATTTAATTTAGGGAAGTTTTCTTTGGAACTTGACTTAATGAATAGAGCATCTGGAGAGCAAGATAATTTCTTTGCTGACTATTCTTTGATTGGTAATCTAATATATAATGTAAATAGCAAGCTAAAGATATTTGGAAAAGCAGGTCATGATGAGAATAAAGCACAACAAATAGGATATAACTTTGCTTATGATCGTTTTGTTTTGCCAGGAACAAGATATAATTTCTGTGGCTTAGGTGTTGAATATTTTCCAATAAAAGATAGTAAAGACGTTCGTTTACATGCTTATTGGGCAACAAATAATAATGAAATCAAATATAATACCTTTAATATCGGATTGCGTTGGCAAATGAAGGTGTTGGAAAGATAGAAATAATAGTATAAACAATAAATAAAAAACATATATGAATCTTAAATCTCTAAAGTTCCTTACTCGAAGAAGAATAGAAGCAGGTGCTTTCTTAATAATCTTCTTTGGTATATTTAGTTATATTGGTAATATAATGGGATTGCCGAATATGCTTAATACAATTATGCAAACCTCTTATCACCTTTTGCTTGAAACAGTATTATATATTATGGGTATTACTGTTCTTTCAGGTGCATTAGGAAAACTATTAACTGAATTTGGTGTAGTTCGTTTGATAGAAATTGTCCTAAAACCATTAATGAAACCACTTTATAATTTACCAGGAGTTGCAGCATTAGGAGCAATTTTGACTTTTCTTTCTGATAATCCTGCAATTATATCACTTGCAAAAGATAAAAATTTCAGCCGATACTTTAAGAAATATCAATTAATATCTCTTACTAACTTTGGAACAGCTTTTGGAATGGGATTAGTTGTAATTATATTTATGGCAGGAAGAGGACATCTTTCAGCTGCTATGATAGGATTAGCTGGAGCTGTTGTTGGGAGTATTATTTCAACAAGAATAATGCAACGAATGACGATAAAGGCATATCCGGAATTAAAAACTGAAAATGTTGTTGGTGGGGATGAACAACAAATTTCTTTTAAATCTGAAGGAAGCTTATTCTTAAGGACTCTAAATGCAATTCTTGACGGAGGAAAAACAGGTGTAGACTTAGGACTTGCAATTATACCTGGTGTACTAATCATATCTACTTTCGTAATGATGCTTACCTTTGGACCTTCAGTAAATGGGTACACAGGTCAAGCTTATGAAGGCATTTCTCTTTTACCTCATCTCGCAGGAAAGATAGGATTCGTATTCGAATGGCTCTTTGGTTTTACTAATCCTGAATTAGTTGCTTTCCCAATAACTTCACTTGGTGCTGTCGGAGCTGCACTTGGTTTAGTCCCAAAATTTCAAGCTGCAGGATTAATTGATGCAAATGCTATTGCAGTTTTTACCGCAATGGGAATGTGTTGGAGCGGTTTTTTAAGCACACATACAGCAATGCTTGACTCTCTTGGATATAGAAAATTGACAGGAAAAGCTATTATTTCACACACAATAGGAGGACTTTTCGCAGGAATAGCAGCACATTGGTTATTTGTATTGATAAGTATTCTATAAAATTGTTTTTCTTAGACAATAAATTTAATAAAAAAAAGCCATTTGAAATTTATCAAATGGCTTTTTTATTATCTATTGAATATCTATTTTTTATTTACTTTAGTCTTTTCAAACACTTCTTTAAGCTATCTTCCCAATGAGGGATTTCAATTGAAAGATAATCTTTTATAGGTTGTTTATCCAAAACACTATATGAAGGTCTTGGCGCTGGTGAAGGATATTCTTTTGATAGTATAGGATTTACCTTACAATTAATTCCTTCAAGTTCCATTATCTTCTTTGCAAAATCATACCAACTGCAAACTCCTTCATTTGTGTAATGAAGAATCATTTTAGTTTCTGGAGTTAAATGATTTAAAGATTCCATAATTGATATTGCTAAGTCATTAGCAAATGTAGGAGATCCTACTTGGTCATAAACAACATTTATTGATTCTTTTTCCTTACCTAATCGAATCATTGTCTTAACAAAGTTTCCTCCAAATTCAGAATAAAGCCATGCTGTACGAATTATAATGTATGAAGAAATATTTTCTTGAATATTCTTTTCTCCTTCTAATTTAGTTTTTCCATAAGCTGAATTAGGATTAGTATCTTTATCTAAAGGTTGGATTGGAGTGTTTTTAGTATTGCCAAATACATAATCTGTTGAAATATGTATTAATCCTATTCCTCGTTTTTCTGCTTCAATGGCAAGATATTTTGGGGCAATTGAATTTAATAGTTCAGCTTTATCATAATCACTCTCGGCTTTATCAACAGCAGTATATGCAGCACAATTAATAATTGCAAAGAATTCTTGAGTGTCTAAATAATTAGATATTGCCTCATTAGAAGTAATATCTAATTCTTCATAGTCAGTAAAAAACAGTTTATAGTCAGAATAGTCCTTAGAAATAACTTTTAAACTACTTCCTAACTGACCATTTCCTCCTGTTACTAATATGTTTTTCATCCTTTTATTTTGTTCCTATTCCTTCATAATAGAAGCCTAATTCTCTTAATTCTTTTGATTCATAAATATTTCTTCCGTCAAGAAGAATTAGTTTATTCATTGATTCTTTTACTTTTTCCCAATTTGGCAAACGAAATTCTTTCCATTCTGTTAAAAGTAATAATGCATCTGCGTTTTCTACTACTTCATATTCATCTTTACAGTATTCAATATCGAGATTAGGAAGTCTTCGTTTTGTTTCTTCCATTGCAATTGGGTCGTAGGCTTTTATTTTACAACCTTCTTTTGAAAGAGCATCTAATATATATAATGATGGTGCTTCTCTCATATCATCTGTTTCTGGTTTAAATGATAATCCCCATATTGCTATTGTTTTGCCTTTTAAGTCTGGATATATTGCTTTTAGTTTATGGTAAAGAACTAATTTTTGTTCATCATTAGTATCTTCTGCCGCCTTTACTACTTTTAATTCTATATCATATTCAAGACCTGTTTTATATAACGCTTTCACATCTTTTGGAAAACAAGATCCACCATAACCTATTCCTGAATAAAGAAATTTATTACCTATTCTTGGGTCACTTCCAATTCCTTTTCTTACCATATTTACATCAGCTCCTACTTTTTCACAAAGATTTGCTACTTCATTCATAAAGCTAATTCTTACAGCTAACATTGCATTGGCTGCATATTTTGTCATTTCTGCTGAAGGTACGTCCATATATATTACATTATGTCCGTTTAGAGTAAAAGGTTTATAGAGACGATTCATTAATTCTTCTGCTTTCTTACTTTCTAATCCTACAACAATTCTGTCTGGAGATAAGAAATCTTTTACTGCATTACCTTCTTTAAGAAATTCTGGATTTGAAGCAATATCAAATTCTATCTTTTCTCCTCTTATATCTAATTCTTTTTGAATTGCATCTCTTACCTTCTTAGCAGTTCCTACTGGTACTGTACTTTTTGTAACAACCATGCAATAGTGTTTCATATTTTGACCTATTATCCTGGCTACATCTAATACATACTTTAAGTCAGCACTTCCATCTTCATCAGGAGGGGTTCCTACTGCACTAAATATTACATCTGTTCCATCAATACAATCAGCAATACTTGTTGAAAATTGTAATCGTCCTTTTGTAATATTCTTTTCTATTAACTCATCTAATCCTGGTTCATAGATTGGAGATATTCCTTTTTTAAGGTTTTCTATCTTATTGGTATCAATATCAACACAAGTTACATCAATACCCATTTCTGCAAAACAAGTGCCAGTTACTAAACCAACATATCCTGTACCAACTATTACTGTTCTCATATCATTTAATATTTTATAATATGGTGCAAATATAATTCTTTATCTTTAGAATTTACCACTTAGCCATCGGATTAAATCATTCCCATTAGCAAAAATCAATAATCCAAATAATAATATCATTCCTACCCATTGTGCTCTTTCTAAGAATTTATCTCCTGGTTTTCTTCCTGTAACCATTTCCCATATAGTAAACATTACATGACCGCCATCTAATGCTGGTATTGGAAGTATATTCATAAAAGCAAGAATTATTGATAAGAAGGCTGTCATATTCCAGAATATTGGCCAACTCCAAGTAGCAGGAAATAAATTCCCTATTGTTCCAAAACCTCCAAGTTGTGAAGCCCCTTCTTTCGAGAATATAAACTTAAATTGTTTTACATAGTTTACTAAAGTCTCAAACCCTTGAGATATACCAGCAGGAATTGATTCAAAGAAACTATATTTAATTTTATTGGTTTTGAACATTAAGTATGGACTTTTTGAAACTGCACCTATCTTGCCATTTGCATCAAGTTTAAATGAAGCTTTACTTAATTTTCCATTACGATAATATTCTAATGTTATTGGTTTAGACTTTTGAGAAGCTATTTTTTCAACAAAATCTGTAAAAGTTGGCGTTGGCACACCATTTATTGAAACTATGCTATCACCTACTTTCATCCCGTTTTGTTCTGCTAATGAACCTAATGCAAAATTATCAATTACAAATGGGAAACGTGGAATTGCAAATTGTTTAGCATTTGCTTTTATCATTTGTTTAGCAAAGTCTTTTGGTAAATCAAGTTTCATTATAGTATCTTCTCTACGAATAGTACAAGAGCTTGACTCATCAAGAAGAAGTTTACCTACTGCATCAGACATTTCTGTAACAGGCTTTGCATTTACTGCAAGAATAATATCACCATTTTTAAAACCATTCTTTATGGCTACTTCAGTATAGTCGTAACCCATTGTTGCATTTTGTATTGGAAGAGTTTCTTGCCCCCAATAAAATAACATCATTGAGAAAATTATTAATGCTCCAACAAAATTCATAAGAACTCCACCAAGAACAATAAAAAGTCTTTGCCAAGCTGGCTTTGAGCGATATTCCCAAGGTTGTGGTTCTGATGAAAGTTGATCTGCTGAAGTTGTGTTTTCATCAATCATTCCTGATATTGCACAATAACCTCCAAGAGGCACCCAACCTATTCCCCATTCTGTATGATCGTTATCTTCTTTGAAACTTTCTGGAGATTTTTTACTAAACCAACTTAGTTGCCATTTACCTTTTACTTTCTTTGCCCTAAGTACTGAAAAGTAAGGATTAAAAAAAAGATAAAATTTATCTACTCTTGTTTTAAATAGTCTTGCAAAAAAGTAGTGTCCTAATTCGTGAATAAATACTAATAGTGATAGTGATAGTAATAATGCTATTATTTTCATTTCTTATTTTATATTGTTTGTATTTCTTATTTATTTTAGAAGTAATGAGGTTAATTCTTCTCTAACTTCCTTATCTGTTTCAAAATAGTTATTAACGTCGCATTTTGCAATAAAATTGTACTTATCCATTGCCTGCTCTATTATTTTAGCTATTTCTAAGAATTTAATTTTCCCTTGTAAGAAACTCTCAACAGCTATCTCATTTGCTGCATTCATTATTGTAGGAATATTTCCTCCTCTTTCCAAAGCTTTATAAGCGAGATTAAGACAACTAAATGTATCTGTATCTGGCTTTTCAAAAGTTAAGTTTGAGCAATTATAAATATCAAATTTAGGGAAAGATGTTTTTAATCTTTCTGGATAAGATAGTGCATATTGAATTGGTAAGCGCATATCTGCTAACCCAAGTTGCGCTTTTAATGAACCATCTTGGAATTCTACCATTGAATGAATAACTGATTGTGGATGAACTACTGCTTCTATTTTATTTACATCTAAGCCAAATAGCCATCTTGCTTCAATAACCTCTAAACCTTTATTCATAAGAGTAGCAGAGTCTATTGTTACTTTCCTTCCCATCGACCAATTAGGATGATTAAGTGCTTGCTTAGGAGTTACATCTTTAAGTTCGTCTTTTGTTTTCCCTCTAAATGGTCCTCCAGAAGCTGTAAGTATTATTTTTTCTACTGGACTATAAATTTCTCCTGTCAAGCATTGAAAAATTGCAGAGTGTTCTGAATCTACTGGAATAATCGGCACATTGTTTTTTAAAGCTAAATTAGTTACTAATTCTCCAGCAACAACTAATGTTTCTTTATTTGATAGTGCTATTGGTTTTCCTGCTTCTATTGCTTTAAGAGTTGGACGCAAGCCAGCAAAACCTACTAAGGCATTTAGTACAATATCTATTGTTTCCATTTGGACGATATCATCCAAGACTTCTTGTCCTGCAAATACCTTAATGTCGGTTGAAGATAATGCTTCTTTTACCTTTTGATATAGACTTTTATCAGCGATTACTACTGCATTAGGGTCAAACTTTAAGGCTTGTTCTATTAATAAGTCGGCTTGAGTATTTGCAGTAAGGACTTCAACGGAAAATCTTTCTTTATGATGTTCAATAACTTCTAAAGCTTGTTTGCCTATAGAACCTGTCGAACCTATTATTGCTACTTTCTTTTGTGTCATTGATTAGATTTGTTATTGCTTAGTTGAAGATTGTTTTTGTTCAAAAGAAAGACGGAGTAAAGAATCTGCTTTAGAACGTTTGAGTTGTATATCATCGTAATTTTTTAATGAGTCCTTAGCACTTGATTTATAATTAATCTCTGGAATATCTTCTCCATAAACTACCATTTTTATATTTTTTAGCATGAGTTCTTGTTGATTAATTACATTTGTTAAAGAATCAATCTTTTCAGCATTTCGAAATGTTTGTTGTTCCATTTCTGGGTTTGAATATCCTGGTATATATTCCCTAAGAGGAGTAAAAGCTATCAAAACAGTTGTTATTACAATTAATGCAATTATACTTATGCCAACGGCCGTAAAAAGATTTATACCTGTAAGATTAAAAGTAAACTTTTCCGTAAAAGTATTAGAATCCATTACAATCAATCGATGTTTATGTTTCAATTGTGTGTAAATATTATCCCATTTGTCTTTTATTCTTCTAATCTTTTGTCTCATCTTTTTTTATTTTCTCCTAATATAGGTTCCCCACATTAATTTATTTCTTATAGCAGTAAAGAAACTTTGATTATTCATTCTAATAAGTTTTATTTGGAAGTCTGCTTTATTTATTAAGACATTAAACGGAGATTCTATATTCTTGCATTGAGAATCTATATAAAGAATTACATTTGTATTTAGCTCTTTTACTTCTAATCTTATGTTAGAAGTATCAGGAATAACTATTGGTCTTAATGTTAAATTATGTGGACAAATAGGTGTTATACCAATACAAGAAGACTTTGGAGAAATAATTGGACCCCCTGCACTCATATTATAAGCAGTTGAACCCGTTGGAGTAGTTACTATTATTCCATCCGCTGTATATGTTGCTAAAAATTCATCATCAATATATATTGATATATCTAATAATTCTCCTGCTTTTGCCGAACGAAGACAGATATCATTAAGAGCATACTTATGATTAATATCCAAAAGATTATCATCAACCTTCAATATAGAATGATTTTCAACGTCAAATTTCTTTTGGTTTAATTCTTCTAATAAAGACGGGATGTCGTCTCTCCCTACTGATGTTAAAAAACCAAGATGTCCAATATTGATTCCAAGTATCGGAATTTGAGAATCATTAATAAGTGGTAACGTATCCAGTAAAGTACCATCACCCCCTAATGAAAGTAATACATCTGCTTCCTTTTCTAACTCTTCTTTGTTTTCAAAGAACTTAATCTCTTTGGTAAAGCAGACTTCATTTTTTATTTTTTCATAGAAAGGCTTATAGATAAATGTACAAGAGTTGTTTTTTTCAATATCCAAAATAAGATTTTGAACATAAATAATATCTTCACATTTTGGCGTTCTTCCAAATAAAGCAACTCTCATATTTCTATAATTATTATTGAATTTTAGACATATCAATATCAAAAGAACCACAAGGAGCATTGCAATTTAAAACACAATTTTCACAACTTGATAATTCTCCATGCAAACGACGTTTTATAACATCTTGTAATCTATCTTTTAACTCTTCAAGTGAAGCTTTTGATAATACATCATTACAAAATGCATACATTAATAACATCTTTGCACTTCTTTCAGAAATCCCTCTACTACGCATATAGAACATTGCTGATTCATCTAATTGTCCTATGGTTGCTCCATGAGAACATTTCACATCATCATTATATATTTCTAAAAAAGGTTGTGTATTTACAATTGCTTTATCTGTTAAAAGAATATTTCTATTGTTTTGCATTGCCTCTGTATGAACCGCATCTTTTTTGACATATACATGTCCTTTGAATTGTGCCTTAGCGGCATCATCAAGTATTCCCTTGTAAAGTTGATTTGAAATACAGTTAGGTTTATTATGATAAACAGATATTTGATTATCTACCAATTGTTCCTTATCAACTAAATATAATCCATTTAACTCTGCTCTTGAATATTCTCCTTCAAAAGAAACAACTAATTTATTTTTTATGTTTCCTCCATTCAGACTCAACCAAAATGTTTTAAGCTCTGAATTATTTTCTAAAACAAAATTTGTATCAGTAAATATTGAAGATGAATCATTGATATTTTCCATCTTATAATATTCCAAAGAAGAATTATTTTCTAAGAATATTTTTATGCTATTATTGGAATTACTTATATTATTATTTACTGAATCATCACAACAAATAAGTTTTAATTTACTATTTTCTCCAACAATAATAACATTCTTTGAACCTATTAATAAAGGCTCCTCAGTTTTAATAATATCTAATATTTGCAAAGGTGTATCTAAGTCTGTATTATTAGGAATATAAATAAAAATACCTTCGTCATCATTATTCGATAAGTCAAGTAAATTTTTGTTTTCTAATATATCTTTATACTTTTGCTTTGCCATATTTATGCTGCAAATAATAATACCTTTATCGATATTGGTATCATTATTCTTTTCAAAGAAGAAACCATTGTATTGGTTAATACGATAGGTACTAAGTTGTGGAATATTACAACTAAAATCTTTGAAATCTTCTTCCCTTGGTCTTGTTGCTTTCTTAAAACTATTCATACTTAAGCCATTCGTAACCTTTTTCTTCTAATTCTTTTGCTAATTCTTTTGGTCCTGTCTTAACAATTTTTCCTTCGTAAAGAACATGAACAAAATCAGGAATAATATAATCTAAAAGACGTTGATAGTGAGTAATTAGTATTGTTGAATTTTCTGGGGAACGTAAAGCATTAACTCCTGATGCAACAATACGCAAAGCATCTATATCTAATCCTGAATCAGTTTCATCTAATATTGAAAGGGTAGGATTAAGCATAGCCATTTGAAAGATTTCATTCTTCTTTTTTTCCCCTCCTGAAAAACCCTCATTAACTGAACGATTAGCTAACTTAGCATTCATTTCAACAATCTTTTTCTTTTCTTCCATAAGTTTCATAAACTCCATGGTAGGCATAGGATCAAGTCCTTTATATTTTCTTTGCTCATTAATAGCAGTTTTCATAAAATTAGAAATACTAACTCCTGGAATTTCTACAGGATATTGAAATCCTAAGAATATACCTTCTGCAGCACGAGCCTCAATTGGCAATTCTAATAAATTTTTACCTTTATAAATTACTTCTCCTTGTGTAATTTCAAAAGTATCTTTTCCTGCAATAATAGAAGCAAGAGTACTCTTCCCATTACCATTAGGTCCCATTATTGCATGAACCTCTCCTTTATTGATTGTTAAATTAACTCCTTTAAGGATTTCTTTCCCTTTAATTGAACAATATAGGTTTTTAATTTCTAATAATGACATATAGAATATTTATTTTTTATCTTTATTATTTTGTTCTTCTTTGAGTTTTTCTATGCTATCCCTTAATGTAGCAGCTAAATCATAATCTTCCTTTTTAACTGCATCTTCAAGTAATTTCTCCAAATCATTTATTTCAGCTTTAGAAGAATGCTGTATAATAATTGGTATTTCTTGTATCTCAACATCTTCCTCTTCTTTTTCGTCCAATAAGAACCCAACATCATTTAATATTTCTTCGCTTGCAAAGATAGGGGATTTATATTTAAGAGCCATATTTATTGCATCAGAAGTGCGAGCATCAAATGTTTTCCTTCTTATACCATCATAACAAAGAATTGAAGAATAGTAAACCCCTTCAAAGAATTTAGTAATAATTACCTCTTCAATTTTAATATCATATGCAGTTAATACGCTATAAAATAAATCATATGTTAATGGTCTTGGAGATTCAATTTCATCAATTGTCATAGACATTTTCTTTGCCTCAAACTCTCCTATCATTACATTTAGCATTCTATCTCCACTTTCTTCTTGTAATAAAACATTATACAAGCCTCCATTAACAGATTGCTCTATCTTCTTAATTGACATTTTCTTCTTTTCCATATTCTAATAAATACAATATTTGTTTATAACGTAAAGCCAATATAATTTGTTTGCAATAATAATAAATATTTATTTACAAAAGCTTCAAGAAAGAAAAGAAAAGAAGAATAAAAATTATATTTTTACTTCATATCTCAAACAAGTTCTGTAATAGAATTATTGCCCCAAGCAATTATATGCAAATAATAAACCTAACATTTTCTGAATTAACCTTTTGTTGTAATATTTCTCTTTAATCTGAAGTACTATATCGCCATATTTTTAAATATCATCTTATGTTTTTAACCCAAGATAGGGAATTAGCCACCTAAGATAGGAAGTTTATGAACTAAGATCAAGTCTTTATACCCAAAAAAGGGGGTTTTCTATATCAAAAAAGGGGGTTTTTCGACTTAAAAAGGGGGTTTTTCACATCAAAAACCCCCTTTTTGGGGGTGAAAAAGCCCCTTTTTAACCCATCAACTTCCTATCTTAGGTGGCTAACTCCCTATCTTGGTTCAAAAAAAGCCTATCTAAATTCATTAACTCCTTATCTAATCCTTAAAACTCATTATAAATATTTATTTTATTCTCGTATTGATTCTCCGTATGTAGGAATTCTTACATTTACAAAAGGGTTGAAATAAGGTTTACATTTTTTTTGGTTTAATCTGTATTGGACTTTAAAGTTTTATATTAGCTGTTTCAAAAAGGTATAGCTGATGTTAAGAAACATGCACAATCTTTTTTTCGTAAATAATCTTAAATTAATTCAGCCAATGGGTAATTAAACATATTTATATACCATATAGATAGCAACAATAATTAAAAATATTCCAAATACCTTTTTAAATATTGAAGATGGTAATTTCATCCCTATTTTTGAACCCCAAAACGTACCAGCAATAATTCCAATAGCAATAAAAGCTGCAGCAATAATATTCAAGTGACCATTTTGAGCATAAATTATCACACTTGGCAAACCAACAGGCAATTGCAATGCCGCCAATGAAGTTGCCGCTGCTGCCTTAGGGTTATAATGTAAAATTCCAATCAACATTGGAATTATAATTATTCCGCCCCCTTTTCCAAAAAGCCCAGCAAATATTCCTGCAGCAATTCCTATTAAAACATAAATAAAAAAAGGTTTCTGCAAATTCGTTATTTTTTCACTTTGATTTGCTTCTTTTTTCTTTTTAAAATAGGAAGGAATGTCAAAATAACTAATTGCGATATATAATAAAATTCCTGCATATAGCTTTGTTAGAAAGCTTTCACTCATATTCACAGCAAATTCTCCTCCGAAAAATGAACCCAAAAACAAACCTGCCGCAAGCAATAATGAATCTTTTACATTAATCATTCCTGCCTTATAATAAGTAATTACACCTAATATGCCAACAGGCAACAACATTGAGGTTAATGAGGCCGCATTTGCATCTAATATATTCATTCCAAAAATCATAATAAGAGAAGGGACCATTATAATACCACCACCAATACCAAACAAACCAGATAAAATGCCTGTAGCAATTCCAAGAATTAAAAAACCTATTTCTCCCATATTAAACCAATTTATGAATCTAAATAATGAATATATTCAAAGTGCAAAAATAATCTAAAAACTAAAGTAAACTTGACTATACAAAAAAAAGTCAATAAAACAGAGAATAATCGAAATAAATTTTGTTTTTACATTTATTCTTATTTACCTTTGCAAGGTATTAAAAAGATAAATTAATCACCAAATATTTTTTATTATGAAGAAACTTACTCCTTTAGCCATAGCATTATTATCTCCAGCTATAATATTTGCTAGTGAAGCAGATTTAAAAATACCTCAAGCTATCCATGAATTAGGAATACTACATTGGGGTTTTTTAGTTACAATACTTGGTCTTTTATTTGGATTATATCATTTTATTAAGGTAAAAAAACTCCCAGCTCATAAGTCAATGCTTGATATATCTCAAGTAATCTACAAAACTTGCCGCACTTATTTAAAACAACAAGGTAAATTACTTGCAATACTATTTATATTTATTGGTGTTGCTGTAGGATTATACTTTGGTTTTTTGGCAAAAGGAGAAAATGGAGAAACATTTGGAATTGGAGGAGTATTATTAATCTTATCTTGGACAGTAATAGGGATATTAGGCTCTTATTCTGTTGCCGCTTATGGAATAAGAATGAATACACTTGCTAATTCAAGAATGGCATTTGCATCCTTAAGGAGAAAACCTCTTCACCTTCTTAATATACCTTTAAATGCAGGAATGAGTATTGGAGTTGTCCTTATTTGCGTTGAATTATTTTTAATGTTAGTAATCCTACTTCTTATGCCAACCCATTTAGCTGGAGCTTGTTTTATTGGTTTTGCAATTGGAGAATCATTAGGAGCATCAGCACTTCGTATTGCAGGAGGTATATTTACAAAAATTGCAGATATAGGTTCTGACCTTATGAAAGTTGTGTTTAAAATTGGAGAAGATGACCCAAGAAACCCAGGAGTTATTGCAGACTGTACAGGAGATAACGCAGGAGATTCTGTTGGACCAACTGCTGATGGTTTCGAAACCTATGGTGTAACAGGAGTTGCTCTTATTTCATTTATACTACTTGCAATAAATAATGTAGAAATACAAAGAGAACTTCTTGTTTGGATATTTACAATGAGAATACTTATGGTAGCAACATCTATATTTTCATTTTGGATTAACAACGCATTTAGTAAATTCAAATACGGAAAGACTGACGAATTAGACTTTGAAAGACCTCTTACTAACCTTGTATGGATAACATCTATTATTTCAATAATTGGGACATTTATAATAAGCTATATAATGATACCTGTAGTTGGAGAAAACACAGATTTATGGTGGATACTATCATTAATAATTAGTTGTGGAACATTAGGAGCTGCCCTTATTCCAGAAGTAACCAAACGATTTACATCTCCAAAATCTGCACACGTTCAAGAAGTAGTAAAAGCTTCTCAAGAAGGAGGAGCATCATTAAATATACTTTCAGGCTTTGTTGCAGGAAATTTTGGAGCATTTTGGACAGGATTAGTATTTATTTTATTAATGTTCTTCGCCTATGCAATAAGTACACAATTAGGTGGAATAATGCTTTACCCTTCAATCTTTGCCTTTGGATTAGTTGCCTTTGGAATGTTGGGAATGGGACCAGTAACCATTGCAGTTGACTCTTATGGACCAGTAACAGACAATGCACAATCAGTATATGAGTTATCATTAATTGAAGATATAGAAGGCATCGACCAAGAAATAGAAAGAGATTTTGGATTTAAACCTGACTGGGAAAAATCAAAATACTATCTTGAAGCAAATGATGGTGCCGGTAACACATTCAAAGCAACAGCAAAACCAGTACTTATAGGAACTGCAGTTGTTGGAGCGACCACAATGATATTTTCATTAATTCTTATGATAGAAAAAACCCTTGGAATTGACCCAGCAACAATACTTAATATCCTTAACCCTTACACAATATTAGGATTCTTATTAGGAGGAGCAGTAATCTTTTGGTTCACTGGAGCATCAACACAAGCAGTTACAACAGGAGCCTATCGAGCAGTTGAATACATAAAGAAGCATATTAACCTTGACCCTAAAGCACCAAAGAAAGCAGATGAAAAAAATAGTATTGAAGTTGTTAAGATTTGTACACAATACGCCCAAAAAGGTATGTTCAATATCTTTATAGTAGTCTTTTTCTTTGCACTTGGAATAGCTTGTCTATCTTCGCCATCAAGCATAGGAGGAATAGAAGCAGTATCATTATTTATTAGTTATCTTATTTCAATAGCACTCTTTGGACTATTTCAAGCTGTTTTTATGGCAGACGCAGGAGGAGCATGGGATAATGCAAAGAAAGTTGTTGAAGTAGACTTGAAACAAAAAGGAACGCCTCTTCACGATGCAACAATAGTAGGAGATACAGTAGGAGACCCATTCAAAGACACCTCATCAGTTGCTCTTAACCCAATAATTAAATTCACAACCCTATTTGGATTACTTGCAATGGAAATATCTATATCAGAAGCTTTCCGTGATATTGCACCATACTTTGGAATAGTATTTTTCCTAATAGCAATTTACTTCGTTTATCGTTCATTCTATAAAATGAGAATAGATAAGAAATAAATAAATAGAACAACCATTTGTATCTTGCATTAAATATTTAAAGATAAAATTATATCTAATGAAAAATCTATGCTTATTATTTTTCATTAATCAAAATTAACAGTTATATCTCTTTATCTACTATTTGATGTTATTTTATCAATTATATCAAGTAATTTATCAATTTGATCGTCTTTCTTTTTTAATAAAACAAAGCAATCACTATCATTTATTTTGTTTTCTTTTCCCTTTATCTCTATATTATTAAACATTTGAGGTTTATTTGCTTTATCTTCTTGTTTTCCGAGCAATAAATAATCGCAAGATATTTCTAATTTACTGCAAATTGCTGCTATTTTATCTGCTTTTGGGATACTTCCTGACAAATAAGAGCGTATTGTTGGCTCTAAAATACCTACTTTTCGAGAAAAAGCGCTATTATTACCATTAAACTCCTCATCGATTATACACTTGATTCTTAAACATATATCATTCATAAATAAAAATTAGTTAGAAATATATTACTAATATTCTTGTTTTATTCGCAAGAAATCATTAATTTTGCCGCATTCTTATTCATTTATATAGAATAAAACAATAAATGAACAACAAAAATACAAATTAATATGAGATATAAAAATTCCAACGGAAAAGAATTACAAATTAATTACGAGAAAGAAGAAGATGACAATACAATAATTAAGCAGATAAATGGGAATAAATGTCCAAATGAATATATTGAATTGTTACAAGAAATTTATTATCAAAAAAGAAATGGAGATTGGGTAAAAATTAGTGAAAGATTAGGAATTTCGAGAGAATTAGCTCGACAATCTTTTTTACGTGTTGACTCTCCCAATCATGAAAATGTTGTTAAAGAGCTTGTACAATTGATTAAAGAAAGGAAAAACAAACGAATCATAATGATTAAAAACTGTCTTAAAAAGGGGAACAAAATATAGAAAAAAGTGATTGAATAGAGATATTTGAATGTTCTTATTGTTCTTAAACTTTACGAACTGGCGAGCTATCATATTACTTCTATTTAATTTAGAGCAAAAATTATTTGGAAAAATCAATTTAATGTTGTACATTTGCCACGAACGAACATATAATAAGATTAGATTAAAACCATAACAAATAACATTATTTATTAACCAAAAAACAAATTAAAAGATGAAACGATTATTATTTTTTCTGATGGCGATGATTTTCGCCATTCAAGGTTGGACGCAAGTAGATGTTCAGATTGGCAATGGAACAACTAATTATTATGATCCGCTACCAGGTTGGTATGGATGGAATAGGTCAGCTTACCTATATAAAGCAGATGAAATTGGAGTTTTTAATGGAGGAACAATTAATTCTATTTCCTTCCAGATACAATCTGCTTCAACTGGTACAACAGCTCAATTGAATGTTTATATTAAAGACACTTCAATTGCACAAATGCCTAGTTTAGCATCTTCAAATTGGAATGGATTAAAAACAGGAGCAACATTAGTTTACCAGAATACAGCTTTTGCAGGTTCTCCAACAGGATGGATTACAATTACATTTACAACACCATATGTCTATAATGGTACGAGTAATTTAATAGTTTATGTTGAAGGACAAGGTTGTTCAGTAACAGGAGGATGTGCTTCACAATGTTATAATCATGTTTCAACGGCATCACATTGGTATTGTAGAAAAGATTCTTCTGCTCCAGATGATAATGCAGCTTCTGTTTCATCAACTGGTCAAGAAAACAATAGAGCAAATATTAAATTTAATATTACTCCTAATGGAGATTTTTGTTATCCTCCAGATAATTTATTAGCATCAAATATTACAACATCTTCAGCAGATCTTACATGGACAACTAATGCAAGTGGTAATTCTTGGGTTGTCCAATATAAACCATCATTAGATGCAACTTGGAGTGCTGATGATTATACTACTTCTGGTTCATATTCATTACAAGGGCTTACAGCTAGTTCTGCTTATGATGTTAGAATTAAATCTATTTGTGCAACCGATGAAAGTTCATGGAGAACTATTTCTTTCCGTACAGCATGTGGCGCAATAACAGCATTCCCTTGGACAGAAGGATTTGAATCAACACCTTGGGCTGCGGCAATAGCTCCAGGTAATGCATTAGCTCCTAATTGTTGGTTAAATATTAATGGTGGATATTCAAGTACATCTTATATTTGGAGAAGCACATCAACAGCAGCTTATGTCCATTCAGGAACTGGAGCTGCTCAAATGTATACAAGTGCAACATATGCAACAGATGATTGGTTGATTACTCCTCCTATAACATTAAATGGAAATGAAAGATTACGTTTTTGGGCAAAAGGATATTCTACATATGTGGATCAAATAGGAGTTAGAATATATGATATTACAAATAATGCAACTGATATTGCTCTTGTAACAGATACTACATTATTTACAGAAATAATGCCAAATACTTTAGTTTCTGCAACAGCATGGACAGAATATGAAATTAATTTAAGTCAATATTCAGGAGATTATCGTATAGCATTTGTTAGAAATACGACAGGTGGATATTATTTAAATATCGATGATGTTTCAATATCAACTATCCCTTCTTGTGCAAGACCATCTGCAATTACATTAGATGCTGCAATGGAAAACAGTTTAGAATTATCTTGGACAAATGGTAATGTTTCTGATGCGTCATGGTATATTTATTATGCACCAACAGGAACAACAATATATGATTCAGTTCTTGCAAGTTCAAATCCATTTACTTTACCTGGATTAAATGCTTCATCAGGATACGATATTTATATGAGAACAGATTGTGGATCGAATTTATCTGAGGCAACAAATATTTCAACATTCTATACTGCTTGTGGAGCAATAACATCATTCCCATGGACAGAAGGATTTGAATCAAATTGGACTCCAGCGATTGCTCCGGGAAATCAATCTGCTCCAAGTTGTTGGACAGTTGTTGACAAGGGGGGTACTAATGGTACTTACCAATATTGGTGGAAAAAAGGTACAACTCCTGCTCATACAGGTTCTGGTCACGCAGTATGTTATACAGACTATGGCACAACAGGACATAATGACTGGTTAATTACACCTCAATTATCATTGACAGGAGATGAAAGATTACGTTTCTGGGCGATGAGAAGTAGTTCTTCAACATCTGAACCTGATGAAATATCAGTATTTATTTCGGATGGCAATATAACTACATTAGATACTACAGGAATGGGACAATATGGCAATATGACTGGATTTACTCAAATATTTACTCAAATGCTTCCAGTTGGAGATTGGCAACAATATGAAATTAGTCTTGATCAATACATAGGAACTCGTTATATTGCATTTGTTCGTCAAAATACACCTGATGGATATAATCTACGTTTAGATGATGTATCTGTAGAGCCAATACCAGCTTGTGCAAGACCAACACAATTAGCAAATACAGCAGTTGCACAAACAACAGCAGATCTTTCATGGTTACCAGGTCATGCTGGAGATGCTTCATGGTATATATACTATAAAACATCAACATCAACAGATTATGACTCAGTACAAGTTACTTCAAATCCTTTTCAGTTAACAAACTTAACTTCAAATACCATTTATAATGTATATATGAGAACAGATTGTTCAACAGAATTATCTGAAGCTACACCAATAATTACATTTAATACTCCTTGTGATGCAATAATGACATTGCCTTATACAGAAGCATTTGATACATACGGAACAGGTTCACCAATAATTCCAACTTGTTGGAGTAAAATAACAACTTATTCTACTTATCCTTATATAACTACAACTTATTCTAGTTCTCCTGCTTCATTGTATTTCTATGCGACAACAGGTTCATATAATATAGCTGTAACACCTCCTTTTGATTCTTCAATTCCAATAAATACATTATTGGCAACATTTAAAATGAAAAAATCAAATGCTACAAGTAATGTTATTGTTGGAGTTATGACAAACCCTAATGATCCTTCAACATTTGATACTATAGCTACAGTTGCTCCAATAGCAACAACAACATGGGAAACGCTTGAAGTTAATTTCAGTAATTATCAAGGAACAGGTGAGTATATAGCATTTAAGTCAGCATATAACACTACAACTAATTATTTTTATATTGATGATCTTTCTGTGGATCTTATACCAACATGTGCTCGTGCTTCTGCATTAACATTTTCAAATATTACTACAACATCAGCTGATATTTCTTGGATTCCAGGAAATTCAACAGATGCTTCTTGGTGGATATATTGGAAACCTACTTCATCAACAACATATGATTCATTATTGATTTCATCGAATCCATATACATTACAAAACTTAACAGCAAATACTCCATATGATGTATATATTACTACAGATTGTGGATCTTTATTGTCAGAACCAAGTAATGTCTTTTCTTTACGTACAGCATGTGCTGCAATATCAACATTACCATATACAGAAAACTTTGATACTTATGGAACAGGATCAACAATATTTCCTGCTTGCTGGACAAAGATAACAACATATTCTACTTATCCATATATTAATACAACTTATTCAAGTGCTCCTGGAGCATTGTATTTCTATACTACTTCAGGAACATATAATATAGCAGCAACTCCTATTTTTGATGCTTCTATCCCTATTAATACCTTAATGGCATCATTTAAATTGAGAAAATCTAATGCTACAAGTAATATCACTGTTGGAGTAATGACAGATCCAACAGATGCTACAACATTTGATTCTATAACAACAGTTTCTCCATCAACAACAGGTGTATTTGAACAATTTGAAGTAAATTTAAGTAGTTATACAGGAGTTGGTCAATATGTAGCATTTAAAGTTGCATATAATACAACTACTAATTATGTTTATTTGGATGATGTTTCAATTAATGTTATTCCATTATGCCCAAATACTTATTCTTTAGCAGTAGCTTCAGTAACTTCATCTGATATAACTCTTAATTGGAATGCAATGAATTCAGCAGGACAAGGTTGGGAAATTTCTTATGATGCAGTAGGAACAGGTTTTGACCCGAATGTAACAGGTCCAATAGTTACAGTTGCTGATGCAGTAGGAGTACCACCTTATACAATTACAGGTTTAACATCAAGTACACCATATAGTTTTGCAGTACGTCAAGCTTGTGGAGGTAACTGGTCAAATATTGCTACAACCAACACAATGGGTTTACCTGCACAATTACCATATACTTGCGATTTTGAGGATGTAGATGAACAAAACTCTTGGTCTATTTCAAATGGTGGAGCCACAAATAAATGGTTTATTGGTACAGCAGTATCTGCAACACCAATAACAGGAACCTCATTATATATTTCTAATGATAATGGAGTAACTAATGCTTATAATGATGGTTCTATAAGTACAGTTGTTGCAAGCCGACTAATTGAATTTGATGGAGCAGGAGGTTATACCCTTACTTTTAATTCAAGATTAGGAGGAGAATCATCTTATGATTATATTAAAGTATATGTTGTTGATCAAGATACTACTTTTGTAGGAGATGCTTCAACTCCATACTATGGAACAACAACTTATTCAATAGGAGAAGTTTTATATAATGGGACAACTCCTTATTTCAATAATGTAAGTAACCCAACAACTGTTAATAATCATTCAATAGTACTTCCTTATCAAGGAGTAGCAGGAACGGTAAAGAAATTAATGTTCGTTTGGAGAAATGATGGTAGTGGTAGCACGCCTCCACCTGCATCAATTGACAATATAGCAATTACCCCTATTACTTGTGCTGCACCTGCATTAACAATTTCAAATATTGCACAAACCACAGCAGATGCATCATGGACAGCAACAGCTTCTGATGCAGCATGGTGGTTATATTGGAAAGAAGCAAGTGCAACAGATTATGATTCAGTATATGTTACAGGAACACCATCGTATTCATTTTCAACATTAATAGCTAATACCCCATATAATTCTTATGTAAGATTAGATTGTGGTACAGAATTATCTGATCCAAGTACAGTTGTTAATTTCCGTACAGCATGTGCTGCAATATTAGCATTCCCTTTCGCTGAAAACTTTGATACTTACGGAACAGGTACAACAGTAATGCCAGCTTGTTGGGTAAGAAATACAACTTATGCTGATCGTCCTTATGTAAATACAGGAGGTCATACAAATAATTGTTTGTACTTCTATGCAGGAACAGCAGGAACATATAATATAGCAGCAATGAGTCCTATTGATGTATCAATTCCAGTTAATACATTAATGGCTACATTCTATTATAAGAATTTATATGCAACTGATAAATTAGTAGTGGGAGTAATGACAGACCCAACAGATGCAACAACATTTGATTCAATAACTACTATTATTGCCCCAACAACTGGAACATGGGCTGAATATGAAGCAAACTTTAGTTCTTATTCTGGAATAGGTCAATATATTGCATTTAAGAATGCATATACAACAACTAGTGCTTATGCCTATATTGATGATTTAGTAATTGATATTATTCCAACATGTGCCCGTCCAACATTAGTTGCAACAACAAATGGAGTAGGAACAGATGTAGATGTTACATTTACACCAGGAAATACAACAGATGCAGGTTGGTATGTTTATTATAAACCCGCAACATCAACAGATTGGGATTCTATATATACAACATTAATACCATTAACACTTTCAAACTTAACCCTTCAAACAACATATCAAATCTATGTAAAGACAGATTGCGGAGATGGTACAAATTCAAATGCTTCAACAATTATTACATATACCACACCTTGTTATTCAAGTGCAATAAATACATTCCCATGGGCAGAAGGCTTTGAAAATGGACTATCTTGTTGGACAATTAACTCATCAGCAATTAGTGCTAATTGGACAAGTGAAACATCAGGGACTTGGCCAACAGCTACGCCTCATAGTGGATCAAACATGATTATGTTTAATAGTAATAGTATAAGCTCTGGAGGATGGTCAACAATTTATTCACCAATATTAGATTTTCCTAATGATCAATATCAAGTTTCATTTTGGTTGTTTAAAGATGATGATGCTAGCTATCTAACAACAGCAGATAGAGTAGAATTATATATTAATTCTACAGCTTCAGAAACAGGTGCGACATTATTAGGAACAGTTAATCGTAGTATTAACTTAGCACCAATACAAACATCTATAGGTTGGTATCAATATTCATATACTCTACCAGCAGGAATAACAGGAAATCAATATGTTATCCTAAAAGGTATTTCTTTATATGGAAGGAATATCTATGTGGATGATGTAATGGTAGATGTGTTAGGAACCCCATGTTCATCACCAACCAATGTAACAGTACCAACAGCTACCATAACTAATACTACAGCAACAGTAAACTGGACAGCAGGCGATCAAGAAACAGCATGGCAAGTACGTTTAGGCACAACCGGTACACCAGTTGATGTTAACACACCAACATACCAATTAACAACAGGATTAGCACCAGGTACAAACTATACAGTCTATGTAAGAGCAAACTGTGGTACAAGCTTCTCAGCATGGGTATCACAAACCTTTACAACCACAGCAGGATACCAACTACCAACAGTTACAACAATAGCACAAACAGGTACTAATCAAACCTCAACAACCTTAAATGGTTCATATGTACAAGGCACAAACCCAATTTTAGTAAAAGGCTTTGAATGGAAACCGTCAACAGCAAGTACATGGACAGTAGTTCCTGTAACAGCAGGCACAACTCCATTTTCATATTCATTAGGTGGTTTGATAGCAAATACATCATATGACTTTAGAGCTTACGTAGAAACTTCACAAGACACAACTCGTGGAAATACAATGACCTTCACAACTCTATCCAACGTATTACCAAATGTAACAACAACAATCCCAACAAATGTAACACAAACCACAGCAACCTTTAATGGAACTACAGCTCCAGGTACAGAATCTATTCAAGCAAGAGGTTTTGAATATAAACTAACATCTACAACAAGTTGGACTGGTGCTATTGACCTTACAGCAACAGGAACATCTACAATAACAACACCTGCGACAGGATTGATAGCAAGTACCCAATATGATGTAAGAGCTTATGCTCAAACTTTATCAGATGGTAGAACTTATGGAAATATAATAACGTTTACAACCTTAGGTTTAAATCCACCAACAGTAGTAACTTTACCAGCTACATCCATAACACAAATCTCTGCAATCTTAAATGGAACAGTTACTGCAGGAACAGGAACTATCACAGCACAAGGTTTTGAATGGAGACAAGTTGGAACAACAAGTTGGGCTACAGTTTCTGCAACAGGAGCAACAATGACGTATACATTACCTGGTTTAACAGCTAATACTAATTATGAATATAGAGCTTTTGCAACCTCAGGAGGAACAGTATATGGTTTAACAGTAACGTTTACAACTGATCAAATTCCAGTAGTACCAGGACATGTAACAACCCAAGCTGCAACAAATATTGATACAACACATGCAGTATTACATGGTACTTTAGTAGATGTAGGAAATGCATTGAGCAATATTGAAGTAGGATTTGTATATTCAACACTAACAGACCCTGAATTAGGAGGAACAAATGTAATAGATGTACCAGTAACTTATACAGCAGGCATGACAACATTCAGTGCCCCACTTATAACTTTACAACCATCAACAAGTTACTTCTTTAAAGCATACGTCAATAACTCAGCAGGACCAGGATATGGCTTACAAGAAACCTTTGTAACATTAGGTTCAGGTTTAGAAGTTATAGAAGGAAAACAATTCTTAGTAACAATGTATCCAAATCCAGCAACAAGTACAACAAAATTAGTTGTAAGTGGTGTTGAAGGAGAAACTGATATAGCAATAAATGACGTACAAGGGAAGCTAATTTATAAAACAACAGCAAAAGCAGTTAACGGAAAAGTTGAACAAACTATAGACGTAAACAATTTTGCTAAGGGTGTTTATTATGTTAGAATCCAAAATCAAACAACAAGTAGAACTCAAAAGCTTATAGTACTATACTAAAAGTTTTTAGTTAATAATTAAATTTACTTTTGGAGGTGGTTGTCTCATTGAGGCAACCACTTTTTTGTACTCTTCTTCTATATAATACCAAAAAATAATGTATCTTTGCAAGACTAAAACTTCTTCTATAAGAAGCATTAGTAATCTAAAAGTAAAACCTATAACTAAATAAAAGTCAAAAATTACGATGCCCATTGTAGAACCTCTACGATGGGCATCATAATATACCTACGATGCCCATCGTAGCGAATTTAAATAAGGTTTCTGGAAATTTATACGGTGATTAAATATATAAAGTCGCCGTTTAAGGACATTTATATAAGGACTTTTTCCAAAAAGGCTTTGTTTTCTAAAATCAAATTACTAATTCACTATAAATAAAACAACTAAATTTCCTTGTTAGTATCAATAATTTTTACGAATATTGCAGTTCTAAATTTTATAATAAATAATAACAATGAAAAAACATGTTTATAATTTATTATTGGGGTTTATGTTTACCCTATTGTGCATTACAACACAAGCACAAGAATACACATATATTCCAATAGTTAAACCTGGGGTTCAAATTTGGACAACACTTATCTGGGGAGAACCTTATCAACATTATAATAGATTTGCTCTAACCGAGGAAGATACCATCATAGAGAGTGAGACATATAAAAAATTATATTGGTTTCAAGATTCTATTTTTAATCCTCTTACTGCCGAATGTATTGGAGGAATAAGAGAAAATGAACAAAAGCAAGTCTTTTATAAGGGGAAAGCAGGATACGATTATGAAAGTTGGCAAAATGGATTATTATGTGATTTTTCTCTTTCTGTTGGTGATACGTTCTACACTCCTCTATTAGATTTAAAAGTTCTCGCGATTGATACCGTAGAAATATATGGAATTCAAAGAAGGCAATTTTCAATAGGTAATTGGTCTTCGGGTAATGAAGTTTGTAAATGGACAGAAGGAATAGGAAATGATTTAGGTCTATTATTTATCACTGAACTAAGTATAGTATCTGGAGGTGCAAATGGGGAGCTTCGTTGTTATGAATATAATGGAGAATTGCAATATCATCAAGGAGATGAAGGTTGTGGTAATCCTTATTTAAGGCTTAACGATATGGAAATAAATGATAATTCTATTTCTATTTATCCAAATCCGGCAAAAGATGATTTAAGTATTAACTCTGAAAATATAATAAAGTCTATAGAGATATATAATCCTTTAGGACAAAGAGTTTATCAAACAAAAATAAATGCTAAATCTAAGAGTATTGATATTAATTCTCTTTCAAAAAGGATTTATATTATTGGAATAAATACTGATAAAGGATATATTAAGAAGAAACTTATTGTTGAGTAGCTTTTTCTATTATAATAGAAAAAAGAAAAGGACAAGATAAATCTTGTCCTTTTACATATATGTACATTTTTGTTTTATTACATTTTGTCAGCAACGGCACGTCCTGCTCTTAATGCACTAATGTTTGCTTCAACTACTGCATCGCCTTTTTTACCAAAGGTATCTTTTATTGCGCTTTCTAACTTTTCAATATCTATCTTTAAGTATTTTGAGGCTGCTCCTAAGACTACCATATTAGTCCCTTTTGGATTACCAAGGTCTTTTGCAATTTTATCAGCATCAAAAACAATACTGTTCTTTACTTTTCTAACTTCTGCTAAAACTGTTTCTTTTTCTGGATAGTTAGGGATATTGATAAATGGGTTCTCGTTTGTTATTACCCAACCATGTTCTTTGTTAAGAAATGGGAGATAACGTAAAGCTTCCATTGGTTCTACTGAAAGAATAATATCGCATTGTCCTTGAGGGATAAGGTCTGAAGCTATTTCATGGTCTGAAAGACGAAGGTGTGATTGAACATCCCCTCCTCTTTGGCTCATACCATGAGTTTCTGCTTGCTTCATATACATTCCCATATCTAAGGCTGCTTGAGAGATAATGGCTGCTGTACTTAATGCTCCCATACCTCCTACTCCACATAATATTATATCTATTTTCATTTTCTTCTTCTTTTACAGTTAGTTATTGTTTCTTTGCTAATTTACGTTTCTTATTAGCCCAAACTATACATTCTCTTCTTGGGATAATAACTGATACTCCTTGGTAAGCTATTTCTTCTTTAAAGATATTTACATTTTCTTCGTGGAATTTCTTTAAAGGGTTTATTACTCTAATATGTTCTTTTGCAACTCCAATACCTTCACATATTGATTCAATACGTCCTGTTGCAGATGATTTTTGAGAACCTGTCATACCTGTAATGCCATTATCTAATATAACAATAGTAATTGGAACATTATCAACACAACAATCTAAAAGACCTGTCATACCTGAGTGAGTAAAAGTACTGTCACCTATTACAGCAACTGTTGGTTCAAAGTCTGCTTCAGAAGCTCCTTTTGCCATTGGGATTGATGCTCCCATATCTACTGTTGTATAAATAGCATTGAATGGAGGAAGAGCTCCTAATGTATAACATCCAATATCTGAGAATACTTTTCCTTGTCCATGTTCTTGCATTGCTTCATTTAGGGCAAGATAAGAATCAATATGAGGACAACCATCACAAAGTTTTGGAGGACGAGCTGCAACAATTGAAGGGACTGGTAAACCTTGAAGAACATCTAAGCCTAATGCATTTCCAACTATTGCTGGACTAAGTTCTCCATCTCTTGGAATAGAACCATCTAAACGTCCCATTATTTTCTTTCCCTTATTTAATAAACCTCTAATAAGTTTTTCAAATAAAGGTTGTCCTTCTTCTAATACTAAGATGTTTTCACATTCATCATATAGTTTATTAACCATATCCTCTGGCATTGGATATTGAACAATTTTCAATACAGGATAAGGACATTTTCTATCTGAGAAATTTTCCATCAAATAGTTATATGCTAAACCACAAGCTAAAATACCTATTTTCTTGTTTTCTGCATCAAAGTATTGGTTGAAACCTTTTTCAGCTGATGCTTTCATTAAACCTTCTTGTTTTGCCATAAGCTCTTTGTATTGACGGCGAGCATTAGCTGGAAGAAGAATAAATTGTTTTGGGTTTTCGTGTAGTTTAACTTCGTTTTGAGAGATTGTTCCTCTACGAATTGTAACTCCTGAGCGAGAATGTGCTAAACGAGTTGTGATACGTATCATGACTGGCACGTGGAAATATTCTGAAAGTTCAAATCCATAATGAACCATGTCATAAGCTTCTTGTTGGTTTGATGGTTCAAGAATAGGAATCATTGCCCAATCAGCATAATAACGAGAGTCTTGTTCATTTTGAGAAGAGTGCATTGAAGGGTCATCAGCAGCTATATAAATAACGCCACCATTAACACCTGTAATTGCAGAATTCATAAATGGGTCTGCTGCAACGTTCATACCAACGTGTTTACAACAAAACATAGCTCTTTTTCCTGCATAACTCATACCAAGAGTTGCTTCCATAGCAGTCTTTTCGTTACATGCCCAATTGCTACGAATGTTCTTTTCTTTAGCTTCTTTTGAATCTTGTATATATTCTGTAATCTCTGTTGAAGGAGTGCCGGGATAAGCAAATACGCCTGATAATCCTGCATCAATAGCGGCTTGAGCAATTGCCTCGTCGCCTAATAGAAGTAATTTCTCCATTGAAATATTTTTTTTATGATTTGTATACTATAAAAGAGTACAAAACTATAATTATTCTCCGAATCACACAAATAATTCATCTTAATAAATATAAATATACTCTGTTTTTCTCTTTCTTACTTTGTATTTTCTTTAATAAAGTCTCTTAACTTTTCCAATATAATTGGTGATATTGTTTGTTCAATCTTACTATACTCATCAACTGTACATGTTTTACACTCTTGAAAAAGGTGATTCATACCCTCAGCTTTATATTCACTAAAATGTTCATTTTTTGCTTGTTTCATAGCATTTTCAATAGCAGGTAAATTGTATTGGTATAGAACTTGAACATCTTTAGTCCCATTAAGTGCAAAAACTGGTTGCTTTACTTTCTTTAAATAATCTGAAGGATCAAGTTTAAGGAAAGTCTTAGCCCAATTAGTAGTCAAAAAACTAATAAACTGTATTCTTGAAGCATCACTTGAGAATTGAATATTTTTCCATTCTTCCATACTGTGTTTTTTGCTTTCTGCATCGAACCATTTATTCATACGTTTTTTTATCTCTTCATTTGAAAGGTCTTTTTTTATCAATTTATATGCCTCTCTTAAAGCTGCAAGTTGAACATCTATTAAATATTGAGGGGCTTTATCTTTCTTAAATATAACCTCATTTTGCTGTAAAAGGACATCTATTCCTTTCATTCCAGAGCCTGCTAAAAGAATGATAAATTTAATATCACTATTCTTTGAAGCACAAATAGAAACGATTGGACCTCCTTCACTATGTCCTAACATTCCTATTCTTTTAGAATCAATATTAGGATTTGTTTTCAACATATCAAATGCTGCTTGTGCATCATTAGCAAAGTCAAGTGTTGTTGCATCAATAATTTTAGGATCAACTGTTTTTGCAGCCCAACCTCTATCGTCATAACGAAAGACAGCAATACCATTTCTTGTTAAATAATCTGCAATAACTTTAAATGGTTTATGTCCAAACACTTCTTCATCTCTGTTTTCCATTCCTGAACCTGTAATAAGAATTACACAAGGATAGACTCCTCCTCTTGAAGGCAATGTTAATGTTCCTTTAAAATCATAGTCTACTCCCTTAACCTTAAATCCTAACTCTTGTTCAAAATATGGATAAGGTGGCTTTGGTTCTTGAGGACGTTTTAATTCATATACATCTTTAGTCTTGCCAAGACTAAGGTCTTGTAACATCACACCTTGTTTAAATAAGCCTTTAATTGTATCTTCAGTTTCATTATATTTTCCTCTATATACAACTCCCATATTCTTAATTGAAAATATAATTGAGTCCTTAGTTACCCTTTGTTTTGTTACTCCAAACATTCTATCTGTTTGTGCTGGAGAGCCCATTAATATAATAGTAGTGTCAGCTTTCTTTTCAATTTTTAATGTTATTGGAAGTGTTGTTGAAGATACATTTAACTCCCCATACCAATTAGTTATATCTTGTGCTTTAAGATTAACCGTAGATAATCCTATAAACAACAAGGCAAGTGTAAACAATACACTTTTCTTATATCTTATTCTCATTCTTAATTTTTATTTTAGTATCCAAATATTTCTTCTAAAGTTAGAGGTGTTACCTTACCAAACTTTTCCAATCCTTTTAAATCAACTTGGTTTTTATTCCCTAAAACAATATATGTCTTTGGCTGTCCTTTAATATATTTCTTATTAAAGTCTACTACATCATTTAAAGTTATTGAAGGTATTTTATTATACAAAGCTATATTTCCATCAACTTTTCTTCCTAATAGTCTATCTCCAACAAAAGAATAAATTATATTTTCTCTTGTATCTCGATTAGTACGCATAGATGAAATCATTGAATTCTTTGCTAAATCAAAGTTTGCTTGAGATACAGGCATTTGATCAAATAACTCATTAAATGCAGAAAAAGCATCAATAACCTTATCATTTTGTGTTGCAATATGAGAAATGTTTTGATTATGCATTCCTAATCTTGAAGGAGTCATATATCGAGCCATAGCTTGATAAGCTAAAGAACGTTTTTCTCTCATTTCTTGGAATACTATAGAATTCATTGAACCACCAAAATATTCATTATATAATGCAATGTTTCCTCTTAATGATTCGTCATAAATTCCTCCTGTTGTTAATTGACGACAATAAGATTGTTTTGCATCATAATGCACAAAATAAACCTTGTTTTCTTTTGTTGGTAAGTAATCTATTAGTTTAACCTGAGGTTTAGCTTTAAGTTTACTTGGTGAAGATTTATGTTCTTTATCTAATAATGTCTTTATATCTTTTATTGATAAATCTCCATAATACCATACTTCTTGAGTATATTTTGTTATTTCTTTTAAATCATTCATTAACATCTCTGGGGTTAATTCATTTAACTCCTTTTCTGATATGAAATCTTGGAAATTTTGTTCTTTTCCATAGTTAGCATAAGAGTTAAGAGCAGAGAAACATGAACTTTGCTTTGCCTTGGCATCTTTCCTCCCTTTAAGAATATCTTTTACCATATTACCTACAACTTCTTTATCAAGTTTCGGATTAGATAATATATCTTCCATAAGAGTCAAGGCTTGAGGAAGATTTTCTGATAATCCACTAAGGGTTACTCTTGTATAGTCTGGACCTGTTTGTATTGTATATTCACATGCTATATTATAAAATTCTCTTGTTAAAGTTTCAAGAGTTTTAGTTGTTGTTGAAAGATAACCTTGGTAATTCCTAAGTAAACCTAATCTTTTATTCGATAATTTACCATAATCATATTGGAATGATAAACTAAATCTCTTGTTTTCTTTATTCGGAACATAAAGTATTTGAGAAGAATTAGCAAGCTTAGATTTTTGAATATCTTTTTCATAATCCAAGAACTTTGGTTCTATATCTTTAACCTTATTTGCTTTAATTTCTTGGAAGAATTTCGATTGGTTTTCTCTATTTACAACTATTGGAGTAATAGGTGGTTTTTCTACTTTTTCAATCTTTTCTGGTTCGCCTTGAAGTTTTCTTACAACAACATAGTTATTATCTTGGAATAATTCTTTTGCAAAAGATACGATTTCTTCTTTTGTTACCTTTGACATTCTATCCATTTCATTAACTGTTTCTTTCCAAGGTTGATTAGATAGATAAGAGAACGCCATCTTCATTGCACGAGAACGATTGTTTTCAAGTTCTTTTATTTCTTGAAGCTTTTGATTGTTTATAGCAGCTTTAAGAATTGATTCATCCCAATCGCCAGATTTAAGAATCTCAACTTGTTTAAGTAATAATTCCTTTAATTCGTCTAAACTTTGTCCACTCTTTGGAGTTCCTGAAAGCATAAATGCTGTATAGTCATTAAGATCATAAACCGAAGAATTAGAACGTGAAGCAAGTTGTTTTTGGTTAATATTAATGTCCATAATACCACAACTTCCATTATTAAGAACCTTATCAATAAGATTAGCCAACATGGCTTGATGAGATGAACTCCCTGCATTAATACGATATGCAATAGTAATATTTTCTGCTTCTAAGCCAACTACATCAACTGTTTTTACTTCTTTTATAGGCTTTTCATATTCAAATTTAAATGGTTCAACTGGTTTAGAAGGAACTTTACCAAAATATTTGTCTATTATTTTAATTGCTTCTTCTGGATTAAAGTCTCCACTCATTGCTATACAATAGTTGTTTGGAACATAATATTTATTGAAGAAGTTCTTAATGTTTGTCATTGAAGGATTACGTAAATGTTCAGCTTCACCAAGTGTTGTTTGTGTTCCATAAGGATGATTAGGATAAAGCGCTGCCATCATCGCTTCATTTTTCTTTCTTCCATCATTAGTTAATGACATATTCTTTTCTTCATATATAGTTTCAAGCTCTGTATGGAAAAGACGAAGAACTGGATTAGTAAACCTATCAGCTTGAATTCTTGCCCAATTTTCTATTTCATTTGATGGTATATTTTCTTGGTAATAAGTAAAATCATTGCTTGTTGCTGCATTTGTTCCTTCAGCACCTATTAATGTCATCAGCTTATCATATTCATTAGGAATAGCTAATTTAGAAGCTTCATAAGAAATTTGATCTATTTGTTTATATATCTCATCTCTCTTTTCTTTGTTAGTTTCTTTTCTATATACTTCGTAAAGATCTTCAATTTTTTGAATCAATACCTTTTCTTTTTCCCAATCTGTTGTACCATAATGTTGAGTTCCCTTAAACATCATATGTTCAAAATAGTGAGCTAACCCTGTAGTTTCCTTAGGATCGTTCTTACTTCCTACCCTTACTGCAATATAAGTTTGAATTCTTGGCTCATTCTTATTTACAGACATGTAAACCTTTAATCCATTATCTAAGGTATAGATTATAGCATTCAAAGGATCATTTGGAACTCTCTCAATATTTTTATCACTCTTTTGTTGAGCAATTTTTAAGGTCTTAACATTAGGATCTATATTATTTTGAGCCGATACACTTTGAGATAAAATCAAAAGTGCAAGCAATCCTAAAACAAGGCGTATTCTTTTCATAGTAGAAATTATTATTTATTAATTAAAAATATTGGCTTCAAAATTACGAAGAAATATTGTAAAAAACAGATTCCAAAACTATTTTAACAGCAATTAAACGTTTTAATGATTAATCTATCAAGCCTTATAAGTAATGGCATAATAAGAAAAGGAAAGGAAGTGTATAGTAAGGAAATATAGCTTTAAGCAATGCAGCTATACTAAGAAATTGGTTAGAACGTTCTGAAATAATAAAACCTAAGTCTGCTTAAGAAAAACTAAAAACGGAGAAGAAACGACGTCAAAAACTACAAATAAAAACTCTATATTAAAACACACATCCAAAACATTCAATTTTAACATATTACATTAATACATTTCTTAAAAACATCCACTAATTTATATATCTTTCTGATTTTCAATTTTGTTTCCTTGTTTCACACCCCCTTAGTAGAGTGACATGATGTCATCAAATGTTAAAATTTTAATTGGTTCATTGTTGCACAAAACTAAGTTTATTTTGTGCGAACAACAAACCATATATTATTAAACATACTTTGAGTACAATATTTCTATCTGATAAATTTAGCAACAATTCTCCCCCAAAAACAAACTATTTCCTAAATTAAAGGGCTCAATGTAAAATCTCGGTGGAATGAGGATTAATTATTGAAATTAGATTAAATCTTTTTGAATTTATATTTAATCTATTTGAGAAAAGATTAAACCTTTTTGGATTTATATTTAATCTATTTTTGAAAAGAATTAATCTTTTAGGACTATTGCCTAAATTGTTTTTTCGTACCACCTGAATTTTACATTGATCCAATTAAAGCTCTTCTTTTCCAATTTATATTAACTCTTTTAACAATTATACTCCATATAAATTCAAAAAGAAGAACTTTATTTTCAAACAAACGAACTTCTTTAATTACTGAGAAACCAAGAAAAATAAAAAAAAACTAAAGTGGAAATTGTATATGATAAAAATACAACAAAAGAAAAGACTGAAATATATACTATAAAATAATGATTATATTTTTGTCTATAGATAAATAATATTGAATAGCTTATTATGTGATAACATTGGCAAGAATGATAGAAAAAGCTATAATAATAAGTATAGCTTCCATTTTATATCGAAATAAATATTGGGATTAAACAAAAAAAATAATAGCAGAACTATTGCCCTGCTATTATCATTAAAATTACAAAGAAGAAATTACTTTACTACGTTTGTAGCTTCTTTCTTTACTCCTTTTTTAGCTTTTCTAGCTTCTGATTTTACAGCTTTCTTTGTTTCAACCTTAGCTTCTTTAGCTTCAACATTAGCTTCTTTAGCTTCAACCTTTACAGTTTTCTTTACTGATTTCTTTGCTGGTTTAGCTTTTTGTTCATTCTTTTGTTCAGCTTTAGCTGGAACTTGAGCAGAAACTGTGTATGTTCCCATTGCTGCAATAGCAAGAACACAAACGATTAATTTTTTCATAGTACTTTTCTTTTAAAATTATTAAACTAAAAATTTATCTCCATAAGACGTACAAACATTACTAATATTACACCTAAATGAAGAAAAAAAATACAAATAAATTTTTATTCGATGTATTTCAACAAGTTACATATGTATTAATGTGTAATTTTTTATCGAAATATTCTCTCATTTATTTATACTATCATCTTTCTCAACAAGCTTTTATACCTTATTAAAGAAAAAAGATTTCGTTTAAATCAAACTAAAGTTATAAATGATGATTATAGCCAGTGTTTTTTCTTGAAATAAATAAAGAAAGCTATACCTACAGATACCATTAATCCAACTATAGCTAAGAATACCCATTCTTGCTCCATATATGGTAGATGTACATTCATTCCATATATACCTGAAATAAGTGTTAATGGGAGCATAATTGTAGAAATGAAGGTCAGTATCTTCATTATCTCATTGGTTTTGTTTGTCTGTAAAGAATCAAAAGTATGGGATAAGCCTTCTATTAACTCTCCATAGTCTTCAACTAAGTCAAACATTTTCTGATATTGGTCTAAAATATTTCCCCAATATCCTTCCATATCTTCTTCATAACCTTTTATACCTCCTGATTCAAATTTATGAAAAACTCTTACTTGAGGTTTGAATGTAGTATTCAAAGATATTATATTTTTTCTTGTTATTGAAAGTTGCTCAATAACCTTTTCTGCTTTCTTAGTAAAGATATCATAATTTATTCCATCTACTTCTGTTCCTATTCTATTTATAAGAGTATAGGTTTCAACCATTAATCTATCTAAGATATTATATAACAAACTATCTGAACTTTCTACAATATCAGCTAATTCATCACTATTTGTCTGACGCATTTTTTGTAAGTCCTTGAATAAGTTTTTTACAACCCAATGCGAACGACCTATTGTAACAATATAATCTTTACCCCAGAATATCTTTACTTCCTTTACTCTAACAAATTTATTCGCTTTATCAAAAAATGGGAAATGAAGTACTAAGAAATAATAATCATCGTATTCGTCAATCTTTGGACGTTGATTAACAGAACGACAATCCTCAATATCAAGAGGGTGAAACTCATATTCTTTTAATAGAAAGTCAAAGTCATCTTCACTCGGGTTAAGGATATGCAACCACTTAACGTTCTCAAAATTAATTGTTTCTATCATGCTATATCCTCCTTTCTATAAAAAAATGCTTTGCAAAGGTAATAAAATTTGATAGATAATAATATTAAAAGTGATTTTTCTTCTCATTTTCACTACTTCTCTATTTTGTGTCTCATTTATTTTATACCTTTGTAGTTTAATTGCAGGAAATAATAAAGAATAAAAATAATAACACTATGAAATCTATAAAAGATGTAAACTTCAAAGGTAAGAAGGTTTTGGTCAGAGTTGACTTCAATGTGCCTTTGGATGAAAACAGAAATATAACCGATGATACACGTATGCATGAGTCAATGCCAACAATTAATAAATTACTTAATGATGGTGCTGCTGTAATTCTAATTTCACACTTAGGAAGACCTAAAAAAGGTGGTTTTGAATCTGAATTTTCTTTAAAACCAGTTGCAAAACATCTTTCTGAAATGTTAAATAAGAAAGTAATGTTTACTCAAGAAGTGCTTGTTGATAAAGTTGCTGGACTTAGTGCTAACTTAGAAGATGGAGATGTAATGCTATTAGAAAACATTCGTTTCTATCCAGAAGAAACCAAGGGAGATGTTGCTTTTGCAGAAAAGATTTCAAAACTTGGAGATGCTTATGTTAATGATGCATTTGGAGCTGCACATCGTGATAATGCATCAACTGCAACAATTGCACGTTTCTTCCCTAACGATAAATATTTTGGATTCTTAATGGAACACGAAGTTAGTAACCTTCATAAACTAATGAATAACCCAGCAAAACCATATACGGCAATAGTTGGAGGTTCAAAAGTTAGCTCAAAGATAGAAATTCTTAAAAATCTTTCCCCAATAGTTGATAATATTATTGTTGGAGGAGGGATGACTTATACTTTCTTGAAGGCAATGGGAATTAATATAGGTACTTCTATTTGTGAAGACGATAAAATAGAAGTGGCAAAAGAATTAATGGAGGATTTAAAGAAGGATAAAACAAAACTACTTCTTCCTATTGACCATGTTATTGCTGATAAGTTTGACAATGAAGCAAATATTAAATTTACAGATGGACAAGAAATTCCTGATGGATTTATGGGAATGGATATAGGAAATAAATCTATTGAATTATTTAAACAAACAATATTAGACTCTAAGACTATTCTTTGGAATGGTCCTATGGGAGTATTTGAAATGCCTTCTTTTTCAAAAGGAACCTTTGCAATTGCAGAGTTCATTGCACAAGCAACAAAGAATGGAGCATTCTCTTCTGTTGGTGGAGGCGATTCTGTTGCTGCAGTTCATCAATCAGGATTTGGAGACCAAATTTCTTATATCTCAACAGGAGGCGGAGCAATGTTAGAATATTTAGAAGGGAAAACACTTCCTGGAATTAAAGCAATAATGGATTAATTATGGAAAAAATAGTTTGTATAACAGGAGCAACATCTGGAATAGGATATTACTCAGCAATTGAATTTGCCAAATTAGGATATAACCTAATAATTACTGGACGTAGAAAAGAACGTTTAATTGAACTTGAGAAAGAATTAAAAGAGAAGTATAATATAAAGGTAATATCTTTAACCTTTGATGTTAGAATAAGAGAAGAAGTTGAAGAAAACCTCAACTCTCTAACTAAAGAATGGAAGAATATAGATATACTTTTAAATAATGCAGGTCTTGCAGCAGGTAAAGAACCAATATTTGAAGGAGACTATAAAGATTGGGACCAGATGATAGACACCAATGTTAAAGGTTTGCTTTATGTTTCAAGAATAGTTATTCCTTGGATGAAAGAAAGAGAAATAGGACATGTAATTAATATTTGTTCAATAGCAGGAAAAGAAGTTTATGGAGGTGGAGCTGTTTATTGTGCAAGTAAAGCTGCTGTTGATTCTATTTCAAAAGGAATGAGAATAGATTGTAATCCTTATAATATAAAGGTAACAAATATATGCCCAGGTGCTGTTGAAACAGAATTTTCTATGGTTCGTTTCAAAGGCGACAAAGCAAAATCTGATGCAACATATCAAGGATACAAACCTTTAACAGGGGAAGATATTGCAGAAACAATAGTATATTGTGCAAATCTACCTGAACATGTTTGTATTAATGATTTAGTTATTACACCAACTGCTCAAGCAAACACAACAACGTTCCACAGAAAATAAATAAAATAATGTACGATAAAGTTACTAACCCAGAAAATAATAATACAGCTCTAAAAGTTCAAGAAGCAATAGAGCAACCTAATCAAGTAAATGAAGACTTTCTTAAAAAATATAAGAAGAGTAAAGCCTTAAGTATTGATGATTATGTTAATGGTATTATAAATGGGAATAGGACTATTTTATCGAAAGCAATTACATTAGTTGAAAGCTCTCGTTATGACCATCAGGAAATTGCTCAACAAATTATAGAACGTTGTCTTCCTTACGCAGGCAAAAGTATTCGTTTAGGAATTACTGGAGTGCCTGGCGTTGGAAAAAGTTCTGTTATTGAAGCTCTTGGGAAAATGCTAACAAGAACAGGACATAAGGTTGCTGTACTTGCAATTGACCCAAGTAGTGAAAGGAGTAAAGGATCAATACTTGGTGACAAAACAAGAATGGAAGAACTTTCAACAGACGTAAATGCATTTATTCGTCCTTCTCCTACAGCAGGAAGCTTAGGAGGTGTAGCTCGAAAGACAAGAGAAATAATTATTCTTTGTGAAGCCTCAGGCTTTGATATAGTGATTGTGGAAACTGTTGGGGTTGGACAATCGGAAGTTGTTGCTCACTCAATGGTAGATTTCTTTTTATTACTTCAATTAGCGAATGCGGGCGATGAACTTCAAGGAATAAAGAGAGGAATAATGGAGATGGCAGATGCTATTTCTATAAATAAAGCAGAAGGAGAAAATAAACGAAAGGCAGAAATAGCAGCAGGTCAATATAGAAATGCTTTACATCTTTTCCCTACTACAGAAAGTGGATGGCAACCTGTGGTATTTACTTGTTCTGCTTATTCTCATGAAGGAATAGATAATATATGGGAAACCGTAAATGAATACGTAATCTACACAAAAGCTAATGGTTATTTCTACAAAAAGCGTAATGAACAAAACTTACGAATACTATCCGAAACAATAGATTCTCATCTAAAGGAAAACTTCTACACTAATCCAAATGTCAAGGAGCTAATCTTAGAAACAAGGAAAGATATATTAGAGAATAAAGTAAGTGCTTATATTGCTGCTCAAAAACTAATTGATTACTACTTTAATAACATTAAAAACAAAGAATAATACATGAAGAAAAGATTCTTTTTAGCAACAATATTACTTGCTATCTTGCTAACAAGTTGTAGCGTTTTTAATCAAAAAGATAAAGCAAGTGCAAAAAAAATAGATAACAAAACCAAAAATGGATTATCGCTTCAAGAATTAGACTTATTTCAAACAGAATGGGAACTTATTAAAATGGGAGCAACCAAACCAAAGTTGACAGCAACTGATAATAAGGTTTCTATTCTATTCAGTAAAGATAACTCTCATTTTGCAGGTTTTAGTGGTTGCAACAGATATAGCGGAAAATATGATATAAAAAAAGAGAAATTATCGTTTGATAACATAGTATCAACAAAGATTGCTTGCCCTGAAACTGATATGACTTTTGAAGGAAGCTATCTAAATGCTCTTAATAAAGTAAATAACTTCGCCATTAATGGAGATACTCTTTTTCTTAAAAAGGATGAAAGGGCTGTATTGATATTCTTAGCAAAATAAAAATGACCGAAGAACGCACAACTCTCTTTGCAGAAGTAATCCTACCCCTACCCTTGCCTTCAACTTATACATATCGTATCCCTTTTGAATGGAATGGTATTGTTAAGTCAGGTCAAAGAGTGGCTGTTCAACTTGGTAATAAAAAAATTTACTCTGGCATAGTATATTCTGTACATGATAGAGTTCCTAAAGTAAATAGCGTAAAATATATACTTTCAATCTTAGATGAAGAACCAATTGTTAGTGAATTAAGCTTTCATCTTTGGCAATGGATAGCAAACTATTATATGTGTTACTTAGGTGATGTAATGATTGCAGCTCTTCCATCTGCATTACGTTTAAAAAGCGAAACAAAGATAATTATAAACCCCGATTTTGATGGAGATATAACTAATCTCAACAGCGAAGAATCAAAAGTATTAGGAGTTGTTTCAAAGAAAGAATCTCTTGAAATTGATGAGATAAGTAAAATAACAGGAATTGAAAAAATACTTCCGTTATTAAACTCAATGATAAAGAAGGATATTATCATAACTGATGAAGAACTAAACAGCAAATATAGACCAAAGGTAGAGGAGTATATCTATTTATCCCAAGAATATCAAGTTGAAGAAAAATTAAAAGAGCTATTTGCTCACTTAGAATCAAAAAAAACATTTCAAAAACAATATGAAGCATTACTTATATTTCTTTCACTTGCAAAACAAAAAGAAGGAGAAATAAAGAAAATAGAATTAACAAAGCAAAATAACATATCAACTTCCGCTATAAAAACCCTAATAAGAGATAATGTATTTGTAGTTGAAAAGAAACTTCAAAGTAGATTAATTAATCGCAGCGATTCTTTATCAACAAAAAAACTAATCCTTAACAATGAACAAACAGAAGTCTTTAATAAAATCATTGAACAATGGAATGAAAAACCTGTAACACTTCTTCATGGAGTAACAGGAAGCGGAAAGACTGAAGTTTATATAAAACTAATTGAACATGTACTTGAAAAAGGAGAACAAGTATTATTTTTATTACCAGAGATAGCTCTTACAAGTCATTTAATAACTCGTTTAGAAAAATACTTTGGCAATCGAATTGGTGTATTTCATTCAAGATTTTCTCATGAAGAAAGAATAGAAATATGGAATAAGGTAAGGAACCCAATAAAAGAGAATCGTTATGATATCATTCTTGGCTCTCGTTCCTCTCTTTTTCTTCCTTTTGAGAATTTAGGATTAGTTATAGTTGATGAAGAACATGACTCATCATATAAGCAATATGATCCAAGTCCAAGATATAATGCAAGAGACACAGCAATTATCTTAGCTAATATTCATAATGCAAAAACAATTCTTGGTTCAGCCACTCCTTCATTAGAAAGTTATTTTAATGCAAAAGAAGGTAAATATCAACTATTAGAATTAAAACACAGATATTCAGGAATGCTTTTACCTGAAATATTTGTTGCTGATATTAAACAAGCAAGAAAAGATAAAGAAATGTATTCTCACTTTTCCAAAATGTTACTTGAAGGCATTGATGAAGCATTAAAAAACAAAGAACAAGTAATTTTATTTCAGAATCGAAGAGGATTCGCAAAGCATCTTCAATGTGAAGCTTGCAGTTGGGTTCCTACCTGTGAACATTGTGATGTTTCCTTAACCTATCATAAGCAGTCAGAACTATTAAAATGTCATTACTGTGGTTATTCTATTAATATTCCCGAACAATGTCCTGAATGCGGAAGTCATAAGGTAAAAATGGTCGGTTTTGGGACAGAAAAGATTGAAGAAGACTTAAATATATTCTTTCCTGATGCAAAAATATCACGTATGGACTTAGATACCACACGTACCAAAATGGCTTATGAAACAATAATTACAGATTTTCAAGACCACAAAATAGATATACTCGTTGGTACACAAATGATAACTAAAGGCTTAGATTTTGATAACGTAAGTATAGTTGGTATATTAAATGCAGACTCAATTATTAACTTCCCTGACTTTCGTTCCTATGAAAGAGCTTTTCAACAAATGGCACAAGTAAGTGGAAGAGCAGGAAGAAAATATAAACAAGGAAAAGTAATAATTCAAACCTATAACCCTTATCATCAATCAATACGTGATGTAATAGATCATAACTATATATCAATGTATGACAGTCAGATATTAGAAAGAAAAGTATTTAAATACCCTCCCTACTATAGATTAATAAAAATAAGTCTACGCCATAGAGAAAAAGATATAGTAGAAACCTCATCAAATGAATTTTCAAAAGAAATAAGAAAAATATTTGGAGGAAGAATCTTAGGACCAGAATATCCATTAATTCCAAGAATAAAGAACTACTACACAAAAGAATTCTGGTTAAAAATAGAAAAAGAAGCATCAATAACAAAAGCCAAAGAAGAAATAAAGATACTAACAGAAAAGTTTCAATCCTCCCACAAACAACTAAGAATAGTTATTGATGTAGATCCAATGTAATAATAATTATTTTAATTATTATGAGGTTTGTTTCTTTCTTCTAATCTTGCTTTTGTCATTCTTTCTCTTATTCCTCCATTATTAATAAAATCTTGTTCAAGCCAATTGATTTGTTTTTCTAATAAATACTTAGTTACGTTTGATAGATTTATCATAGTATTTACTACTATTTCAACATCCTGATTTTCTATTGCTTTTTGGAAAGTTTGGTAATTACCATCAGGCACTTTTATTAATTCCGATAGTCTTTTGTATAGTTTATTGTCTTTATCCCAAAGATTCAATTTATGTAATCGAGCATAATCCTTATAGTCTTCTAATAATTCTTCAAGGGAAGCTCTTGCAACATTAGTTAATTTCAATTCTGTTTCTTTTGATGTTCCAGAAGCCATACTACCTTCTACAATATTTTGCTTACAACTTCTTGCAGCTTGAATCATTTGGTCTTTTGTTCTATCATTATAAGCAATGTATTTGTTGCAAAAATAAACTGTACCATCATATACTATCTCTGACTTTTGATATGATAATAATTTTCTATAACCACCATGGTTTAAAATTATCTTTGCCATTGCTTATTGTTTTTTATTAATTAACTAATTAAGAGATTGACAAAAAGGACTCAATAGACAAAATTGACTAATTAACTTTTTGTCAATTTTGTCCATAAGGTCTATTTTGTCCTTTGAGTCAATTAAGTCCTTTTTGTCCATTAAATCAATTATCATAATTATCTAATCCTTATCATTTAAGTATTCGCAACAATAATTGGAATTTTCAAATTCAATTGTTACATGTTCTATCTTATAGTTTTGGGCTATTGTTCTTATTTTTTCTTTTATTATTGATTGGTTATTATCTGATACTACATGCAATGTCATAACATGTGAATTCCCATCTTGTGTCCAAACATGTAAATCATGAATGGAAATAACATTATCTATTTGATTTAGCTTTTTGGTTAATTCTTCAATATCTACATTATCTGGTATCGCTTGTAATAATATCTTAAATGTATCTCTTAGATTTTTATAGACATTGAATAATACCCAAGCTGTAATTCCTATTGAAAGCAAAGGGTCAAGGATAGGCAAAGAGGTAAATAGCATAACAATGCTTATTACTAACACTCCTATCCAACCTAATACATCTTCCATTATATGAAGAAATACTGCTCTTTCATTTAATGTATTTCCTCTTTTAACACTTAAGGCTGCTGCTCCATTAATTATTATTCCTAATATAGCTAACCAAAGCATTCCTTGTGCATTTACTACTTGTGGGTCGAAAAGTCTTTTTATTGCTTCAACAAGAACAAAAATAGAACCAACAAATAAGACTCCAGACAAAAACACAGAGCCAAGTAATGAGAATCTTTTATAACCATAAGAATAATTCTTATCACTTCTTTGATTTGATTTCTTTTGAAGTTGAAATGATATTCCCAATGATATGCAATCTCCAAAATCATGTACTGCATCAGAAAGAATAGCAACACTGTTAGTTACTAATCCTCCTATAAGTTCAATTATTGCAAAGAAAAGATTTAAAAAAAATGCAGTTAATATATTCTTAGTTGAAGAATTATTAGAATGTTCTTGCAAATGATTATGTCCCATAATAATACTTATTTATCCTCTTCTGAATCATTTCTCATAAAGCCTTGTTCATTAATAAACTCAAAATAAGCTCGTGAAAAAGCTCTATTATCTTTTCCTTTATACCTGCTTTCTGTAAATACTTTTGCAAGGTTTTCTTTATTACTTTCCTTACAATAGCCTTGTGATTGAGGCAATGCTTCAAAATCATTATAATATTTATCAATATCCTCTGGACTATAATCCTTATATGTTTCATTATGAACAACAGCTGCCAAAGGTAAACGTTCTGTTAATGGTGGTTCTTCGGCTGGATAACCAATAGTTATTGTTGTTATTGGAACTACATATTTTGGAAGATTAAGGAATTGAGATATAGGTTTTGCCATATAAGTTACTGTTCCTAAATAACAAATCCCAAGTCCAAGTGCTTCAGCTGCTGAACAAATAGATTGAGCTGCAATAGTTGCATCTATTGTTCCTATATTTAACCATAAGAAATTATCATATTCAACACTTGTTTCTCTTTGCAAACACCATTTATGAAAGCGATTAAGATCTGCACAAACAGTTAGGACAACAGGAGCTTCTTCAACCATCTTTTGTCCAAAATGAAACTTGCATAATTCTTTTTTTCTTTCCTTGTCTTGGGTAACAATAATTGAATAAACTTGCATATTACCACAATTAGAACCTCTTATTCCTGCTTCAAGTATTGTATTTAATGTTTCTTGACTTATTTCTTTATCTGAATATTTTCTTATTGTACGACGTTCCAATAAGGTTTTGATGTTATTATTTTCCATTTTTCTCTTATTTTTTGATGAATTTTACCTTGGCAAAGGTAAGAAATAAATAAAAAAACGTACATTTGTAGCGTCAAAAAAGAAGAATCAATAACCTTTTAAAACATTTTACCATGATAAGAAAGAATATTACAACAATACTTATAAGTATTTTACTTTTAAGTTCCCCTATTATCTTCACTCAATGTTCTCTCTTTAAAAGCGTTAATAAAGCTGCTAACTCTATAAGCGACATTAGCGATATGATAAAAAAATACGACAATCAAGCAAAACATTATATCGATGTTGTAACAAAAGCTAAGAAAGGAGATTTAAAAGCAATTGCAGAATCTGGAAAATTACTTGGCAAAGTAAAAGACTATAAGAAAGAATTAGATAAATACTCAAAGAACGCAACTTCAGAACAAAAGAAAAATATTGAATCAATAGAGAAATCAATCCTTAATGCTTCAAAAGGCTTACTGAAGAAATAATTTAACTCTCACTAATTAAATCTATTCACCAAATTAAAATAAAAACGATGAAAAAACTATTATTGATAATCTTAGTATTTACATTACCTATTGCTTGTTTAGCTCAAACAAAAAACAAAACAAAACAAAATAAAACAGAAGATGTATCATCGGATTGCGAAAAGGCACAAAAAAAGCTTGAAGAAGCTCATAGTAAAATAGAAATAAACCAATATTGGGTTGCGGAAGAACTATTAAAAGAAGCATTATCTTTATGTGGTAGTGAGGAATTGAAATACAATTACGAATTAGCTTGGGATTATTATTTGATGAAAGAATATAAAAAAGCTATTGATATTCTTACACCAATGACTAAGCAAAAAGATTGTCCTGCTGACGTTTATCAATTATTAGGAAACACTTACGATGAAGCTGGAGAAGAAGGAATGGCAATTGTTACCTACGATAAAGGCTTTAAGCAATATCCTAACGCAGGTTGTTTATTCTTAGAAAGAGGAAATATAGCATATAAACGCAGTAATTTCATTGGAGCATTATTTTATTATGAAAAAGGAATAGAACAAGACCCAACCTTTCCATCAAACTATTATCGTGCAACTGAAATCTTCCTTTCATCATCAGAAGAAGTTTGGGGAATAATGTATGGAGAAATCTTTATGAACTTAGAAAGAGGTTCCAATAGAGCAAAAGAAATAAGCCGTAAACTATTCGATACCTATCATAGTGAAATAACATTTAATGTAAATCAAATAGGAGTAAACTTTAATGACCCAACAATAGTTTATTCAGACAGTAAAGAAAGGCCTAACCTTTTTCCTGAAAACTATGAAAGTGCATTATTAAAAGCTTGTCAAGGGAAGAAGAGTCTTACACTTAGTTCATTAATAGATATTCGCAAACGTTTTATCCAAATATTCTATGCGAACAGTCCGACATTCCATAACGTATTATTCGATTATCAAAAGAAATTAATAGAATTAGGATTCTTCGAACCATACAACTATTGGTTATTTGGTTATGGAAACACAAACGAAGCCTCAAGTTGGATAGCAGAAAACAAACAACTATTCGATAGATTTATGACATGGTTTAACGATAACCCATTCCCTATCAGTAAAGATAACGTCTTTTCTCGCTATAAAATGGAATAAGATAGAGGATTTTCAGTATAAGTGAACAAAGTATTTAGTGATTTTTCTCTTTTCTATAAACAACCATTTTGATAGACAATATTAATAAATAGAATTTCGAAAATAAATTTGAATCATGAAAAATATAATTAAAATATTATGCATTATTATCGCTTTACAATGCATTGTTTCTTGTAATACTAAACAAAAAAGTCATAATATTAATGGACTTTATAAAATAGATAGCAAAGAAAACAAATTTACTGAAAAAGATATTTACAAAACAGACCCTTTAGCTTTAGTAATTGCATCGTCCTTAGACTCAAATCAGCTCGATTCTATGCCTCCAAATTATTTATATATTAATGATTCTACGCTTTCATTTATTGGGAATAAAGACGACGAAGGAACCATTAAATATACTTCCTTCGCAAAGAATGATAGTGTTATTAATCTTATAGTAAATGGAAAAGATACCATTACCTTTTATAATGGAAAGAATAAATCACTCTTTATGCATCCTTTAAAACTCCATTTAAGCAAAATAGCAAATTAAAATAACCAAGAACCCATTAACTTACTTCTTTTTTTTGCTTACAATAGCATTAGAAAACTTAGGGAAATGAGAAAAACTCATGCCCTTTATTAACCTTGTCAATTCCCTGTCAGCCTTAAAAGTAACCTTAGTAGCCTTAACCATTTTGGGATTTAAATCTTTTGGATCATCAACACCTTCACTAGTTATAGCAACTCCAAAAGTTCCAATCCCATCAAGCTTAACATTATCTCCCAAAGTTAAGGTTTCTTGAATTTCATACGAAAGAGATGACAAACAAGATAGCACATCCCCAGGAGTTAAAGCCGAAGAAGCAGCAATTCTCTTTGCCAAAACATTAGTAGAAATAGTACTTGTGGTCTTTGGACAAGCATAATACTTTTGGAAAACATCTCCATTAGCATTCTTAAAAGTCTTTTTCCAAGCAACAAATAGTTTACCCATAATCTTAAAATTAAAGAATTAATAACTCAAAAAACTTATCTTCATCTACAAAACATCTGACATTAAAATCAAAACATCAATTCAAAAGCATAAAAAGATTTGATGTTTAACTCAAAAAGTTAGATATTAAAGTAAAAACATCTGATTTTTGCATCAAATAATCAAGATTTAAACGTCATTTAATGCCATTATATGTTTAATGCCATTAAACGACATATTTAATGCCATTATAATACAACTATAATGCCATTATACTGATCTAAAAATGATAACTTTTTAGATAGAATCTTGATTATTTAACATAAAACCCTAATGTTTTGAGTTAAACATCAAATCTTTCAGTAAATAAAATAACGACTTATTGTAATAGAATAAGAAATTAGAGATTTTTAAAATGAAGTTTTTAGAAAAAGATTATTGAAAATGGGAAGGGAAATAAGTTATTGATTAAAATCTAAATAACATCAAGATTCATTGTTTTAATTCTAAAAATAAATGTCTTTTAATAGTAACTTAAACCAAAAAAAAAGACCTTATTGATATAAACAATAAGGTCTTTTTTATAAGATTTATTATAACTAAGCTACTGATATACTTGCAAACCAATCATAAATAAATAATATATTACATATAGAATATAAGACTACTATAATTAAAGATATCAACTTTTGCTTTTTAGATAATCCAGAAAGAACAATAAAAGCTAAAACTATTCCTATAATGAAACTTAAAACATAATCCAAAAGGAATAATCTTTCTGGGAAATAATTAAAACTATAAGGTAATAAAAATATTATAGAGCCTACTATTGTCCATAATAAAATAATATTTGATTTTAATTGTTCCTTAAATAGTTTCAATAATCCGTATGTAAAAACATACATAAATAAGATTATCATTATACTCCAATACTTAAGATCAAAGAATTGAAATATTGGATGAGAAGGCTTTGTAATTAATGTCCCTATAATAAAAGAACAAATAAAAACTAAAAACTGATTTGTTATTTTCTTTTGCATAATACAATTATTAAGATGAGTTCACATAATGAACAATAATGAAAAAATATGTACCTATTTATTTATGTACTAATAATTAGCTTAAATTAGATTCTGCAAATGTAAAAATTATTTTTATAATAACAAGTTTCTTATAAAGAAATATTATATCCTCATTATATTTAATTGATTTCTGCCACAAAAGTAGAGATTATTGATTTGATAACAAAATAAAATCTTATCTTTGCCGCTTTAAAAACAAACATTTAACGTAATAATATATAAATACAATGACAAGAGATACACAAATCTTTGACCTTATTGAAAAGGAAAGAGAAAGACAAACTCATGGTATTGAGTTAATTGCTTCTGAAAATTTTGTTTCAGAACAAGTTATGGAAGCAATGGGTTCAGTTATGACTAATAAATATGCTGAAGGATACCCTGGTAAAAGATATTATGGCGGATGCCAAATTGTTGATCAATCAGAACAATTAGCAATTGATAGAGCTAAGGAATTATTCGGAGCTTGTTGGGCTAATGTTCAACCTCATTCTGGAGCACAAGCTAATATGGCTGTTTTTATGGCTTGCTTAAATGCTGGTGATACCTTTATGGGATTAGATTTAAATCATGGAGGACATCTTTCTCATGGTTCTCCTGTTAACTTTTCTGGTCTTATGTTCAAACCAGTTGCTTATGGTGTTGAAGAAGAAACAGGCGTTATTAACTATGATAAGATGGAAAAGGTTGCTTTAGAGCATAAACCAAAGCTTATTATAGGAGGAGCTTCTGCTTATTCAAGAGATTGGGACTGGAAAAGAATGAGAGAAATTGCTGACAAGATTGGAGCAATTCTTATGGGAGATATTTCTCATCCAAGTGGACTTATAGCAAAAGGTGAATTAAATAATGCTGTTGAATATTGTCATATTATAACAACAACAACTCATAAAACTCTTCGTGGTCCAAGAGGTGGTTTGATTCTTATGGGAAAAGACTTTCCTAACCCATGGGGAAAGACTACTCCAAAGGGTGAAATTAAGATGATGTCTGCTCTTTTAGACTCAGCTGTTTTCCCAGGAACTCAAGGTGGACCATTGGAACATGTTATTGCTGCTAAAGCTGTTGCTTTTGGTGAAGCACTTTCTTCTGAATATGGTCAATATATTAAACAAGTTATGAAAAATGCAAAAGCTATGGCTGATGCTTTTGTAGCTAAAGGATATAAAGTTATTTCAGGAGGAACAGATAATCACTTAATGTTAATTGACCTAAGAACTAAATTCCCTGATTTAACTGGTAAGGTTGCTGAAAATACATTAGTAAAAGCTGATATCACAATTAATAAAAACATGGTACCATTTGATTCTCGTTCTCCATTCCAAACTTCAGGAATTAGAGTTGGAACTCCTGCAATCACAACTCGTGGTTTAAAGGAAACAGAAATGGCTGTTATTGTTGATATGATTGATGCAATACTTTCAGATGTTAATAACGAAGATCTAATAATTTCAACTCGCAAGAAAGTAAATGAAATGATGGCAAACCGTCCTCTTTTCGCTTGGTAGTAGAATAAAAGTTTTACAATATATTTTAAAGACGCTAAGCAATTAATTTTGCTTAGCGTCTTTTTTATTCTAACAAATCTATATATAGACAGTTTTTTTCTTACTTTTGCAAGAAATAGTAAAAGACAAATGGTAAATAAGACAAAACATATAATTATTAATGGAGATAGTCGAAATATGGAGGAAGTTAAAGATGAAAGTATTCATTTAATTATCACTTCACCACCATATTGGCAGCTAAAAGATTATGGAACAGATGAACAAATTGGTTTTAATGATAGTTACGAAGAATATATAAACCATCTTAATTTAACTTGGAAGGAATGTTATAGAGTTTTAAAAAAGGGTTGTCGTTTATGTATTAATATTGGAGATCAATTTGCACGTAGTACATATTATGGTAGATATAAGATTATCCCTATTCATACTGAAATTATTAAGTTTTGTGAAATTATGGGTTTAGACTTTATGGGACAAATTATATGGCAAAAAACCACAACAATGAATACTTCAGGTGGTGCTAGCATAATGGGAAGTTATCCATATCCAAGAAATGGAATTGTCAAATTGGATTTTGAATATATTTTATTATTTAAGAAACAAGGAGAAGTCATTAAGCCAACACGTGAGCAAAAAGAAAATTCTGCAATGACAAATGAAGAATGGAATACATATTTTAATGGTCATTGGTATTTCACAGGAGCCAAACAAGATAAACATTTAGCAATGTTTCCAGAAGAACTTCCTCATAGACTAATAAAAATGTTCTCATTTCCTAATGAAAATATTTTAGATCCATTTATGGGTAGTGGAACTACTGCATTCGCTGCAAGAAATCTTAATAGAAACTCCGTTGGATATGAAATAAATCCAGATTTTATTCCAATAATAAAAGAAAAGATTGGAGGTGATGACGCTTTTATGCATGTTGAAACCGAAATCATAAAACAACTTAAGACTACAACTAATTACGAAGATAAAATAAAATCTTTGCCTTATCAGTTTATTGACACACATAAATTAGATAAGAAAATAGACGTTAAGAAAATTCAATATGGTTCAAAGATTGATTCAGAAAGTACAGGACAAAGAGAAGAATATTTTTCTGTTAAAGAAATTATCAGTCCAGAACTAGTTCGTTTAAATAATGGTTTGATAGTTCGCCTTATTGGTATTAAACAAAACCCTGATGTAAATGGAAAAGCAACTGAATACCTTAATGAAAAACTACGAGGAAAAAAAGTTTTCTTAAAATATGATGAACAAAAACATGATAGTGAAAATAATTTAATGGTGTATTTGTATCTTCAAAACAAAACATTTATAAATGCTCACTTATTGAAAGAAAAACTAGCTTTGACAGATGATTCAATTAATTTCAAGTATAAGAATAAATTTAAAACCTTATAAATTATGAATGAAGTACAACAAAGAATTTATCTCTTACTACGAGACAATGCAGTTGGAAGAAGTAGCGCTATTAAAGCTAGTAATATTGCGATTAGGTTAGGGATTCCCTCTGAAGGCTCAAATTCTCAGAATATAAGAAATGAGATTAAATTATTGAGAATTGATTCTAATATTCTTATTGGAAGTAGTAATCAAGGATATTTTATGATTGTTGATCAAGAAGATTTAAATGTTACAATCCGCCATTTAGAAAGTAGAGTTTCTGAAACAAATAGATTAATAGAATGCCTTCAACGAAATTTTCAAGATCAAGAAAATGGCTAAAAAAGAAATAAAAAGATACTCTTTAGACTTTGGTAAGAAAGAAAAAGTTTTAAACTATGCTTGCCAAACTTATCAACTTTCAAGACCAAATAAAGTTGGTACAGTTATGGCATTAATTAGAGAATGCCAACCAAAAACCATTGAAGAGTGGGAACAATGGTATTTTGAAAACGCAACAGCATCTGGTAAAAATGCTTTTAAAATAACAAGAGAAAGTTTAGAAGAATTAGGAGAAAGACTTTATGAAAAAATTACAGAAGTTGTAATTCCTGAATGGCAAGAAGCTTTTAAAGCTTTAACAAAGGAAGATTGCTTTAACTATATTTATAACCTAACTATCAATCGCACTTTCGATGGATATTTAAGAGAAAAATCTGTAGTAAATAACGGTTTAGCTAAAATATTTCCTCAAATAAGATTTGAAGAAAGTTCTCCAGAATTAGATCACGCAGGAGATATTGATTATCTTGGTTATGTATCAGATGATAAAGCTTTTGGTATTCAAATTAAACCTGTTACAGCACAATCAAATTTTGGAAATTATTCTATTTCTGATAGGATGAAAGCAAGTTTTGAAAATTTTAAAGCAGATTATGAAGGAAATGTATTTATTGTTTATAGTTTAGATGGAGAAATTGCAAACAATAATGTAATTGAAGACATAAAAAGAGAAATAGCAAGATTATCATAAACTAATAATCAAAAATAGTTTTACAATATATTTTAAAGACGCTAAACAATTAATTTTGCTTAGCGTTTTTTTATTCTAACAAATCAGCTTACAATAACAAAGAAATAATAAATATTATTAAGAGATGATCTATTGGTTTGTCCTTTTTTATTAATTTTGCTTGTTTAATAATCAATCGTTATGGACTTTATTCTTAGAGAATGGGAAATAGAAGATGCTGTTTCTGTTGCAAAATATGCTAACAACAAAAAAATTGCTGATAATTTAAGAGATGCTTTTCCTTATCCTTACACTCTTTCAAATGCTAAGGACTATATAAGCTTTTGCATTAATACTGATAGAAAGAAAAATATTTTAAGAGCTATTTCTATTGATGGAATTGCTGTTGGAAGTATTGGCGTTTTTGGAAAAAATGATGTTTATAGAAAAAGTGCAGAACTTGGGTATTGGTTAGCAGAAGACTTTTGGAACAAAGGAATTATTACAAGAGCTATTAAACAAATTACAGATATTGCTTTTAATGAACTTGATATTGTTAGAATTTTTGCAGAACCATATTTTAATAATATTGGGTCAAAAAGAGTTTTAGAAAAATCTGGATTTGAATTAGAAGGAATATTAAGAAAGAGTGTTTATAAAAACAATCTATATCTTGACTCTTGCATTTACTCAATAATCAAAAAATAATACAATGAATTACGAAGAAACTATAAATTATCTTTAATTATAAAATACTTTTTCATGAATATAATTCAGGATTTACATCCAAATATTAATAAAACACTAAATAATATTTCTTTGGATAAAAAATTAATAGCTATTATTAAGAAATACATAATACTAGCTATCTTATTTGTTATTATTGAATTAATACTAGTATCATCATTCCCAATATTTATTAGTCTTATTGAAATTTCTGACAAAAAGATTTATAGTCTTGGATACGAAATAATAAATTTAGCAATAAATTCTATATTCATATTAATTATCTATAAAGATATGAAAAAGGAAGAATTGAAATCCGATTTCATTCTACTTATAACATTTTTCAATCACATTAATGGAGTAATATTATTCTTAATACTACTAACATACAAATACTTTAAAACAAATAAAGCCAGACAACATGAATAACTTCATTAAAATCATTAATAAATATATTATACTTTTAATTATTCCAGGAATATTAAATTATTTATGGTCACTTCTGATTAATCAAGTATATTTTAATATTGATAATAAATTTATTTCTCAAATAAGAGACAGAATTTATGATGATTTAGAATCATACGCATTTTCAATACCAACATACTTTAGTTTTATTTTTCACTTCATCATTATTGGGTTCTTGATATATGATTTCAGAAAATATAAATTAAAGAATGTTCTTTTAACATGTATTGCTACTTATTTCTTTCCCATATTAGGAGTAGCAATATTTCTAATTTTATATATTCTGAAAGGAAATGAAGCAAGAGATAATATTTTAAATTAATTTTGCTCTTTAATTTTAAATAAGACTAAACTATGAATTACGAAGAAACTATAAATTATCTTTTTACCTTTTTACCTATGTTCCAAAGAATTGGAGCTGCTGCTTACAAATCTGACTTATCCAATACTATTGCTTTAATGGAAGCTTTGGATAATCCTCAGAATAAATTTAAATCAATTCATGTTGCTGGAACTAATGGGAAAGGTTCTACTTCTCATCTTCTAGCTTCTTTGCTAAGAGAAAAAGGATTAAAGGTTGGATTACATACTTCTCCTCATTTAAAAGATTTCAGAGAAAGAATCAGGGTTAATGGAGTTATGGTTGAAAAGGATTGGGTTGTTGATTTTGTTGAAAAGAATAAATCAATAATTGAAGAAATACAACCTTCTTTTTTTGAAACTGCTGTTGCTATGACTTTTAAGTATTTTGAAGAGCAAAAGGTTGATGTAGCAATTATTGAAGTTGGAATGGGAGGAAGACTTGATTCAACTAATGTCCTCTCTCCTTTGCTTTCTGTTATTACTAATATTAGCTTTGACCATACAGATTTCTTAGGTAAAGACCTTGCTTCTATTGCAGGAGAAAAGGCTGGAATTATTAAAGATTATACAACTGTTGTTATTGGGCAAACTCAAGAAGAAACAGCACCAGTATTTATTAAAAGAGCTAAAGAACATAATTCAAAAATAAGCTTTGCTGACCAAATATATTCTATTCGTAATCCTTTGCATAAAGATTCTAAGTTAATTATTGATGTTTACAAGAAAGATGACTTATTATATAAAGGTTTAGTTTCTGTTCTTAGTGGGAATTATCAATTAAAAAATATTGCAACTGTTATTTGTGCTATTGAAGAATTAGGAAATATTGGATATTGTTTTTCAGAAGAAGAAATACGAAAGGGTTTTATAAATCTGCAAACTAATGCTCCTTTAATGGGAAGATGGCAAACTTTATCTACTAATCCTTTGACAATATGTGATACTGGTCATAATGAAGATGGTTTATCTTATGTTATTGAGCAAATAAATCAAACTCCTCATAATAATCTTCATTTTGTTTTAGGAATGGTAAATGATAAAGATATTGATAAGGTTCTTTCCATGTTACCAAAACAAGCTCATTATTATCTTTGCAAAGCAGATATCCCAAGAGGATTAGATTTTGAAATACTTGCTGAAAAAACTAAACAAGCAGGATTAATCTATTCTACATATAAATCAGTAAAAGAAGCTTTAAATGCAGCTCAAAGAAATGCTAAAGAAAATGATTTAGTATTTGTTGGAGGCAGTACTTATACTGTAGCAGAAATAGTTTAACTTTTAATTTAATTAACCTACTAACCCTATGAAAAAATTTATTATTGCATTCTTACCTTTTATTCTTATTAGCTTACAAGAAATTAAATCTCAAACAATTTATCATAATGATTGGATTGACTTTAATAAGAATGGCAAAAAAGATATTTATGAAAACAGGAATGAATCAATAGACAAAAGGGTTGAAAATCTTTTAAAGCAAATGACTGTTGAGGAAAAGGAAGGTCAATTGCTTACTGGTTTAGGTTGGTTAATGTATGAAAGGAAAGGCAATGAAATTCTAATTACTGATGAATTAAAAAAGGTAATGAATAATTCTCCTATGGGTGGGTTATGGGGATTTATGAGAGCTGACCCTTGGAGTGAGAAGAATTTAGTTAATGGACTTAATCCTCAAATTGCTCCAAAAGCGATTAATCAAATGCAAAGATATGTTATTGAGAATACTCGTTTGGGTATTCCTTTAATTTTGGCTGAAGAATGTATGCATGGTCAAATGTCTATTGGCACAACAGTTTTTCCTACTGCAATTGGGCAAGCTTCTACTTGGAATACTGATTTAATTCAAGAAATGGCTAAAACAATAGCTTTTGAAACAAGAACTCAAGGTGCTCATATTGGTTATGGTCCTATTCTTGATGTTGCAAGAGATCCTCGTTGGTCAAGAGTTGAAGAAACATTTGGAGAAGATTCTTATCTTATTGGTTCTATGGGAGAAGCCGTAGTTAGAGGTTTTCAGGGAGAGGATTTAAAGAATGATAAAAGCATTATTTCTACTCTTAAACATTTTGCTGCTTATGGTTGGACTGAAGGAGGACATAATGCAGGTTCTGCAAATATTGGAAATAGACAATTAGAAGAAGTTATTCTACCTCCTTTTAAAAAGGCTATTGATGCAGGAGCCTTATCTGTTATGACTTCTTATAATGAAATTGACGGCATACCTTGTTCTTCCAATAAATACTTAATAGATGATATTTTAAAAAATCGTTGGCATTTTAATGGATTCGTGGTTTCTGACCTTCATTCAATTGCAGGACTTATTGGTCATGGAGTTGCTGAAAATAAAAAAGATGCTACAAGGCTTTCTTTTAATTCTGGGATAGATGTTGATTTAAGTGCAACAGATTATAAAGAAAACATAATAGATTTATATAAGGAAAGTAAAATAAATATTAAGAATATTGATAATTCTGTAAGAAGAGTATTAAAAGCTAAGTTTATTCTTGGATTATTTGATTCTCCTTTTGTTGAAGAAAATCCTAAACCTTTTCCTTCTTCTCATAAAGAATTAGCAAGAGAAGTTGCTCGTCAATCAATAACTTTATTAAAAAACAATAATGATATTCTACCATTAAGAAAAGATAGTATAAATATAGCTCTTATTGGTCCTAATGCTGATAATATATATAATATGTTAGGAGATTATACTGCTCCTCAATATGAAAAAGATATTGTTACAGTTAAGAAAGGATTTGAAGGAAAACTAAATAACAAGTCAATACTTCACTACTCTAAAGGTTGTGCTATAAGAGATTTAGATACAAGCGATTTTCAAAATGCTTTAAATATTGCTAAGAACAGTGATGTTGTAGTTATGGTTATGGGAGGTTCAAGTGCAAGAGATTTTAGTTCTAAGTTTGAAATAACTGGAGCTGCAAGAGTATCTAATACCTCAACATCTGATATGGAATGTGGAGAAGGTTATGACAGAAGCTCTCTTGATTTATTGGGAAGACAAGAAGAATTACTAAAAAGAGTAAAAGAATTAGGTAAGCCAATAATATTAGTTTTGATTAATGGTCGTCCTTTAATTCTTAATTGGGCTGATAGTAACTGTGATGCAATAATAGAAGCATGGTATCCTGGAATGGAAGGAGGAAATGCAATTGCGGATGTAATATTTGGAGATTATAATCCAACGGGTCGTTTACCTATTTCTATTCCTCGTTCAGTTGGTCAATTACCTGTTTATTACAATACCAAAAGACTTTCTAATCGTTCAAACTATTTAGAAGAAAAAGGCTCTCCCCTATTTCCTTTTGGCTATGGATTAAGCTATACTGAATTTAAGTACGAAGATATAAAGCTTACAAAACAAGGAAACACAAGCAAGGTTAATGTTAGAATTGAAGTAAGTATTAAAAATGAAGGTAAAAGAGATGGAGATGAGGTTGTTCAAGTTTATGTAAAGGATATAATAAGTAGCTTTACAACACCAGAGAAACAACTTCGTGCTTTCAAGAAAGTAAATATAAAAAAAGGTGAGACAAAGAAAGTAGTTTTTGATTTAGGAAATGAAGCCTTTGAACTCTTACAAGACAATGGAAAGTTTGGAATTGAAGAAGGAAAATTTAAAATTATGGTTGGTTCTTCTTCTGATAACACTCCACTTGAACAAGAAATAGAAATAAACAAATAATATTAAGGATGAAAAAGATTTTCTTATTAGTTTTAATTGGAATTTTTACACAAGTTACTTATGCTCAAAGTGAAAAAGAATTTGAGACAGACACAGTAATTTTAAATAGAATAGAAAAGTGGAAAGACTTAAAGTTTGGATTTATGATGCATTGGGGTATTTATTCTCAATGGGGAGTTGTTGAGTCATGGAGTATTTGTAATGAACCTTGGATAACACGCAATGGAGAAAATTATGTTGATTATGTAAAGCGTTATCAAGACCTAAATAAAACATTTAATCCTAAGAAGTTTAATCCTGAATATTGGGCAGATATTGCAAATCAAGCAGGAATGAAATATGTTGTCTTTACAACAAAACATCATGATGGCTTTTGTATGTTTGATACTAAAGAAACTCCTTATTCTGTAACTGATAAGTCTTGTCCTTATTCTTTAAATCCTAAGGCAGATATTACAGCAGAAGTTGTAAAAGAATTTAGAAAGAAAAACTTTTGGATAGGCTTATACTTTTCTAAGCCTGACTGGCATTGCAAAGATTATTGGGCTCCTGAGTGGGCAACTCCTGATAGAAATGTAAACTATGATATAGATAAGTATCCACAGCGTTGGAAAAAATATTGTGATTTTACCTTTAACCAAATTAAAGAACTGACAACAAACTATGGAAATATTGATATTCTTTGGCTTGATGGAGGTTGGATACGTCCTAATTGGAGTGTAGATGCAGAAACCGAACCTTGGCTTGGTTGTTATAAAAGAATTCAAGATATTAATATGCCAAAGATAGCTTCAATGGCAAGAGAAAATAATTCTGACCTTTTAATTGTTGACCGTTCTGTTCATGGAAAATATGAAAATTACAGAACTCCTGAACAAGAAGTTCCTGACAAACCTTTAGACTACCCATGGGAAACTTGTATGACTATGGGAGATTCTTGGTCTTATGTTCCAAACGATAATTATAAAAGCACAAATAAACTAATTCATCTCTTGGTTGATATAGTTTCTAAAGGAGGGAATTTTCTTTTGAATGTAGCTCCTGATGCAAATGGAGAATTACCAATAACTGCTGTTGATAGAATGAAAGAAATTGGTTCTTGGTTAGAAATAAATGGAGATGCAATATATGGAACTCGTCCTATTGCTCCTTATAAAGAAAATAAACTATGTTTTACTCAAAGCAAAAGTGGAAAAATCTATGGTATTTACTTATTAGGCGAAGACAATAATCTACCTGAGAAAATTGAATTTAATACTACTCAAGAATTAAAGACTGGTTCAATAAAAATAAAAGGGACAAAGATAAAAGCAAAATTAGTAAAAGGAGATAACGGTTATAAGATAATAATACCAAAGAAAATACAACAAAACCTACCTTCTCAAAACGCAATAGTTTTTTGTTTGTAAAAATAAAGGGATTTTATTCAGAAATAGATTAAATCTTTTTCAATTTATATCAAGTATATTTCCAATTATATTAACTCTTTTTGGAAATATACTTGCTTTTTTGCATCATGCTATTAACGAATAATAAATATATCTTCGTTATCTTTTTTCATCATATATTTTTCTCTACCAAACTTTTCTATGGCATCCATATCGGTTTTAAGCTTGATAGTATTTATACTGTCTTTTTGTATCTCATTTAGATAAAACTCTTTCCTGCTTTTTATTTCATTTAATTGCTTATGGAGTTTATAGGTATATATTATACTGTTCTCACTAAGAACTAATAGTAAGATAAATCCTACACCTATTATAAAATAACGATTGATAAGCAATCGAAAAATATTCCTTTTGTTTATGAAAGCAGGTAATTTCATTATATTATCTTTTTATCGTAAAGGTCAATTAAGGTTTCTCCCCCTGTAAGCCAATAGGTATTTAATCCTACTTTCTTTGCCCCTTCTATATGTTGAGGACTATCTTCTATAAATAATGTTTCCTCTGCTTTTATTCCTGCATCATCTAATATCCATTGAAAAGACTCTGGGTGAGGTTTCCTCATCTTTATCTCATTTGAAAAGTATGATTTGTTGAATAAAAATGTGAATATATCGAATCCAAATTGTTCTTCATATTTCTTTTTAAGCATTTCAATATGAAGTTCATTTGTATTGCTAAAAAGGTATATATTGTATTTTAATTTCAATAGACCTATCAATTGTATTCTTTCTTCTGGCAGTTCAAGTATCATTGAAAACCAAGCATCATCAATTTGTTTATCTGTTAAGTTTACTCCAACCAAGTCTCTTATGCCATTACGAAACTCTTCTATTGTACATTTACCTTCTTCAAACCGATCTATTATATCTGCTTGTTGTGCTTGTGTAAAATGCTTGTCAAAGTCAGGAATATTATATGATTTAAATGTATCTACCATTTTATGATAATCAACATCTAATACTACTCCTCCTAAGTCAAGTATTAAATTCTTAATATTACTCATTTTCGTTTTCTTCTTCTTTCCTAAAATGATTCCAGCCTTGAGCTCTTAGTTCTATTGTTGTATTTTGAGGTGTTACTAATTGGCAGCCCATTGATTTATCTGTTATATGCCCAATTACTGTAATATCTTTATTCTCTTTTATATTTTCAAAGTCTTTTTGATCAATTGTAAAAAGAAGTTCATAATCTTCTCCCCCATTTAAAGCTCCAACATCTGCCATTATCTTAAACTCTTCCAAAGTTCTTGAAGTCTCAAAATCAACTGGGAACTTTTCAATATATAGTTCACAACCAACATCTGAATTCTTACAAATATGTAAAGTTTCAGAAGCTAAACCATCAGAAACATCAATCATTGATGTTGGAAGAATATTATTTTCTTTAAACCATTCTATTGTTTTTTTCCCTGCTTCTGGCTTTAATTGTCTTTCTAATATATATTCATAAGTTGAAAGATCTGGTTGGAAATTAGGATTAACCAGAAATGTTGCCTTTTCTCTTTGCAATACTAATAAGCCTGCATAAGCAGAACCTAAATCACCAGTTACACAAAGTAAATCATGAACCTTAGCTCCAGAACGACGAACTATTTTATCTTCATCAACTTCACCAATAACTGTTATTGAGATAAATAATCCAGAGGTAGAAGAAGTTGTATCTCCGCCAACAATATCTACATTATATTTTTCACAAGCAAGATTAATTCCTTCGTAAAGTTCTTCAAGGGCTTCAACAGAATAACGATTACTTGCTGCTATTGTAATAGTAATTTGCTTAGGCGTTCCATTCATTGCATAAATATCCGAGAAGTTTACAACACATGCCTTATAGCCTAAATGCTTTAGTGGAGTAAAAACTAAATCGAAATGAACACCTTCAATCAATGCGTCTGTTGATACTAAAACTATCTTATCTTTATATGATAATGCAGCTGCATCATCTCCAATTCCAATAATTGTTGATTGGTTTTTTATCTCTCTTGGTGGATTTAATCTATCAATTAATCCAAACTCTCCTATCGATTCTAATTCTGTTCTTCCTTCCATATCTAATTTTAGTATTGACTTGCAAAGATAATAAAAAAATAGGGGTTAATAATTATTAACCCCATAGATTTCTATTTTGACAATAAATATAAATAGTTCTCATATCCTTCTTCTTTCATTTTCTCCTTAGGAATAAAACGTAAGGAAGCACTATTAATACAATACCTTAATCCTCCTTTTTCACGAGGACCATCATTAAAAACATGACCAAGATGAGAATTTCCTTTTTTACTTCTTACCTCAGTACGTATCATTCCTAATTTATCATCAATCTCCTCTTCTATCTTGTCATAACTTATAGGTTTAGAAAAGCTTGGCCAACCACATTCAGAATTAAACTTATCCTTTGAAGTAAAAAGAGGTTCTCCTGTTGTTATATCAACATAAATACCTTCTGCTTCTTCATCCCAATATTCATTCCGATAAGGAGGCTCGGTATTATTCTCTTGGGTTACTGAATACTGCATCTTATTTAGTTTAGTTCTGAGGATTTCATCACTTGGTTTTATATAGTTTGTTCCATTTTCAGAGTATTTTATTTGGTTTGCCTTCTTAGCTAAATCAAATAAATCTTTTCCAATATGACAATAACCTCCTTTATTCTTTTCTAAGTAATCTTGATGATATTGTTCTGCATCATAAAAGTTTTTCAAAGGTAATATCTCTATTACAATAGGTTTATCATAGTTTTTGGATAAGTCATCTATTATCTTTTCAACAACAGGGACATCTTCTTTATTTACATAATATATCCCAGTCCTATATTGAGTGCCTATATCTCCTCCTTGACGATTAAGACTTGTTGGATCTATTGTCTTTAGAAACAAATCAATTAATAATTCTAAGTTTACTTCATTAGGATTATAGATAACCTTAACTGTTTCTGCAAATCCAGTTTCACTCGAACAAACCTCTTCATAAGTTGGATTTATTATATCACCATTTGCATAACCTACTTGAGTTTCCTTTACACCTCTAATTTGTTTTAAGAAATGTTCTGTTCCCCAAAAGCAACCTCCTGCAAAATATATTTCTTTTCTTTCATTTTCATTACTCATAACTTTGCCCTTATTATCTTTAATATTTGTATTTTTATTAGCAAAAGAACAAGACAGTAGAAGAATCAATAATCCTGATACATATAATATAAGAATACTACTATGCCTATTCATTGCGTTAAACCTTTTACTAAAAACGTATTAATGCTCTTATTATTTCATTAAATCAACCTTAGTCTTTAGTATTAAGGACAAAAAAATAAGGGAGAAAAATTATTCCTCCCTTATTAATATATGATTTATTTGGTATCTACAAAATCATTATATAGTTCTATCAATTATAACATAACATTAAACGATATTGCCATATTAGTACTAAATATATTGTTTTGATGTTCACTTTTATACGGTTTTAAAGCATCTGGTAAATCTGGAGCATCTAAACGTCCTGCCATTGCTCCTACTTTTGCACTAAGGAATGTATCCTTATGAACTTTATAAGAAATAGCAAAATCAAAATTTACCCCAGAACCATTTCTATTCACTGTATATTTATTATTATTTAAATACAATTGACTTGTTGAGGATAAAATACCTACTCCAACATCTGTTATTAATGATAATTTATCAGTTACAGAAAATACTTCCTTTGGACAAAAATTAATATACACCAATCCATTATTTTCTTTTATCCCGTTTTCATACTGGAAATTGGAACCAATAACATTCATTCCTAAATCCATTGCAAATCCTTTATTAAGAAAAACTCCTAATTCAACAGCATATAATCCAGATTTAAAATTATCTAATTGATAATCAAAAGTTGATAATCCTGAGTAACTATAAAAATTAGCACTACCTACAGAAATACTACCATGAAATTTTACATTTCTCTCTTGAGAAAAAGATATTCCTATTGTAAACAAACACAATAAGAATATAAAAACATTTTTTTCATACTTTATTTGTTTTGAATTGATTATTTGTATATGATTTCTTTTATCATATAATTACGCAAGATAAATTACTTTATTATTCTAATCTTTTATTTAATCTATCAATAATCAAAGGAACAAAATATAAATACAAAATACTTTATATACGACAAAAGGTCAAAAGCTCTTGTTAAAGAGGACTTTTGACCTTTTTGTTATTAGAAATTATAAAAGCTTATGCGCCTAATGTAGCAACCATAACTGCTTTGATAGTATGAAGACGGTTTTCTGCTTCGTCGAACACTATCGACATTGCACTTTCAAATACATCTTCTGTAACTTCCATTGCTTCCAAACCATATTTAGCATGTATTTCTCTACCTACTTGAGTTTCCAAATTATGGAATGCTGGTAAACAATGTAAGAACTTAACCTTTGGATTACCTGTTTTCTTAACAACATCCATATTGATTTGGTAAGGACGAAGAAGTTTTATTCTTTCATCCCATACTTCTGCTGGCTCTCCCATTGATACCCAAACGTCAGTATAAAGGAAATCAACTCCCTTAACTGCATCTTCAACATTATCTGTAATTGTTATCTTAGCACCTGTTTCTTTTGCTATTTCTCTACATTTAGCAACTAAAGCTTCATCTGGTTGACATGATTTAGGAGCAGCAGCACGGAAATCCATACCCATTTTTGCAGCACCAACCATTAATGAATTACCCATATTGTTTTTAGCATCACCTAAGTAACAGAAAGAAACTTGACTTAATGGTTTGTCAATATGTTCACTCATTGTTAAGAAATCAGCTAAGATTTGAGTTGGGTGGAATTCAGTTGTTAAACCATTCCAAACAGGAACACCAGCATATTCTGCCAAAGTTTCAACAGTTGATTGGTCATAACCACGGTATTCTATACCATCATACATTCTTCCAAGAACTCTTGCAGTATCTTTCATTGATTCCTTTTTGCCCATTTGAGAACCAGAAGGTCCTAAATAAGTAACATGAGCACCTTGATCTAAAGCACCAACTTCAAAAGCACAACGAGTACGAGTTGAGTCTTTTTCAAATAAAAGAACTATGTTTTTACCTTTAAGGCGTTGTTCTTCTGTACCTGTATACTTAGCACGTTTTAAATCACGAGCTAAATCTAACATATATTGTATTTCTTTTGGGGTGAAGTCTAATAACTTTAAGAAACTTCTGTTTTTTAAATTGAAAGCCATCTTTTTTTTATTTTTTAATTTAACAATGCACTACTTTTGAGTCTGCAAAGTTAATAATTTATTCATAACTTGCCAAAAAGCGACCTTATTATAAACTAACAAGGTCGCTTTATTATCTGAAAAAATAAATGTACTAATTGATATTCTCTTTTAAGTCTTATTTAGTTTCTGTGTCTTTGATTTCACTGGAGTTTTTTAATTCTTTCTTCGTCTTGTTTTCAAATAATCTTATTTTCAAATTAAAGAAACTCATAAAATATCCCCACACCAAGCTTGTTATTGATAATGACAAGTACTTCATTGAATAAGGATCTCCATTAAATAAATCAACCAAAAGTTCAACCAAACAACTTATTGCAAAAAATAATACTGCCAATACCAATGAATATGTATTGAATACAAGCACCTTTTTCCAAGGCTTTGAAGCTTTATACTTCTCTTTAAAATCTATCATCTTACAGTAATTTTAGTTTAAAAATAATCAAGAAATCCAAATAATAACTCAATTTATAAGTCTACAAAGATAGATAAAATTGGAATGATAATTGGAAAGCTCTTAGAGATTTTACGAAAATATCACTAGTATATTGAAAATTTTATTTTACTTTGCATGCTAGCATATATTGCCGGTAAACTAAACTAATAGTGAGTAAGTAATAATTTTTATCAATACTTCAAAGAAAAATGCAGTTTATTTTATTGATAAATAAGAAAGTAGAATATGTATAAGAATTTAATCAAGTATTAACAATAGAAGAAAAACAAGAATAAGAACTTGATTTCTTTATAAAAAAAACTAAGAAAAATGAGAAAACTATCATTATTATTAATTGCAAGCATAGGATTATTTTCAATCCTTTTATTCACAAGCTGCAATTCAAATAAAAAAAATGCAAAAGAAGAGATTGCAACATACTCAGTTGACAAACTATTAGCAGAGGCTGAAGGATTAGTTGATAAAACCGTTATTATTGAAGGCCTTTGCACACATACTTGTTCACATGGAGCAAAGAAACTCTTCCTTATGGGCTCAGACGACACCAAGACAATACGAGTTGAAGCATCGAAAGAAATTGGTTCATTTTCAAAAGAGAGTGTAAACTCTATGGTTTCAGTAAAAGGAAAAGTAATGGAAGAACGCATCGATGAAGCTTATCTTGTGAAATGGGAAGAGGGAATAAAAGCTCAAACTGCAGAAAAACATGGAAAAGAAGATCAAGGAGGTTGTACAACTGAGAAACTCGCACAAAACGAAGCACCAGCAAATACAGAATTAGAAAGAATTAAAAACTTCCGCAAGCGTATTACAGAAGAAAAAGCAAAATCTGGAAAGGCATATCTTTCATTCTATTTTATAGCAGCTGAATCATACGAAATAAAATAGTGAGAAAAGAATTAATAAAGCCAAAGGATAGTAAAAAATCTGCAAATAAATTAAGAAAATGGTCGCGGATAATACATCGAGACCTATCTTTCTTTTTTTCAGGCATTATCTTAGTCTATGCCTTCTCTGGAATTTTCTTAAACCATAAAACAGATTTCAATTCAAACTATTCCATAAAACAACACTTATTCGTAGTAGATGGGAACTACCCACTAAAATCATCCGACTTTAATGCAGAACGAGTAAAAAAAGAATTACTAAACCAATACCAAGAGTCAGCAAACTATACCAAACACTATTTTCCTGACAGCCTAACAATGAAAATATTCCTAAAAGGAGGCTCATCGATGGTGGTAGATATGAAAACAGGCAACGGGATATACGAATCTTTAAAGAAACGCCCACTAATCAGCGGATTAAATAGGCTCCACTATAACCCCAACCGTTGGTGGACAGCCTTCTCAGACCTATTCGCCATTTCCCTAATCATTATCACTCTAACAGGCATAATAATGAATAAAGGGAAGAAAGGAATAATGGGAAGAGGAGGAATAGAATTAATAATAGGAATCATTCTCCCCATAATATTTATTTTTCTCACATAAAACAAAATTTAAAATAGAATAATACCAAACAAAAAAAGGAGGTCTCGGCTTCCTTTTTTAGATAGAGAAAATATTTACTGATTAGAAATACATTGAGTTATATTTAAACAAAAAAAACATGAAAAAACAAATACTAATTTTAGGGTTCTTGCTCTTTTCAACCTTTATATATTCTCAAACAAAAGTTGATAGTTTGGTAGAAATAGGCATACAATATCACGATAGCGGACAATTTGACAAAGCAATTGAAACCTATAAAAAAGCTCTTATGATTAATCCAAATTCAGCAATAGCAAATTATGAGATTGGAATGACTTATATGTATTCAAAGGATTATAAAAGTGCAATTAAGCATTGTGACATAGTGATTAAACTAAATGATAAATACTTATTGCCTGCATATATTACAAAAGCTTCATGCCTTGATAATTTGGGAGAAACAAAAGAGTCGATAAAACTATTTAAAAAGGGGATAAAGAAGTTTGGAGACAATCATTTACTATACTATAATTTAGCTTTAAACTACTACAAATCGAAAGAATATGATAAAGCAGAAAAAGCATTAATAAACGCAATAAATACTAAACCAAACCACGCAAGTAGTCATCTACTCTTAGGAAATTTAATGTACAATCAAAATCAAAAAGTTCAAAGCCTATTATCTTTACATTATTTTTTATTTTTAGAACCTGATACCGAAAGATCCAAAACTGCTTATTATTTATTAGAAAAACAAATAAGTGGTAATGTAAAAGCAGATAAAGATAACCCCAATCAAATTAATATTTCATTCGATCCCAATCAATCAGAAAAAGAATTTGGCAGTGCCGAACTTATGATATCCATGCTCGAGGCCTCAAATACTCTTGAAGAAAATAAAGACAAAAGTGAAGAAGAATTGTTTATCGAAAATACAACATCTTTTTTCAAAATTCTTGGAGAACTAAAGGAGAAAAAGAATACTGGACTATGGTGGGATTTTTATGTACCTTTCTTCAATAAGATTGCTAAATCGGAACATATTGATACATATTGCTACTATATAAGTCAATCATCAAATCCCAAAGCCGCAGACTGGTTGAAAAACAATAATAAAAAGGTTAAAGACTTTTCATCTTGGCTAAAGGAACAATAAAAATCAATATATAATAACACCACAAAAACAACCAATAATGAAACAATTTTTAATTTTAGCTCTAAGCATTTTGACCTTGACTACATTTGGACAAAACAAATATGATTATGTTAACTTTAATAATTTGAAAGAGGTAGATGGTACCGAATTTGTAATAGCCTCAATAGAGAACAGGGGTAAAGCCTTTCGAACAAAAAACAAGTATCTATTGTTTATTAATACAAAAACAGCTGAAAAAAATCAAATTGATTTCCCTGCTGATGCAAATATCGGAAAAATTGAACAGGTTAAGATTGACAGTTTAGGTATTAACCTGATAATTATTTCAGCACGAACTATTGACTTAGATGGGAGAAAAGGAATAGACTGGAATGACCCAGAACAGATTATTATTATTTCACCAAATGGAAAAGAAAAAACTCAGCTTACAGATGATAAATTTTTTGTAAGAACTTGGTCTGTTAATAAACTAACAGGAACAATTGTGGTTGCTGGATATTACGACACAAACAATAATAATGAATACGACAAGACAGATAAAAATGAAATTCATATTTACAACCTGAAAACACTAAAGCTAATAAGCAAGATATAAAAAATCATTTTGCATACTTGTTCAGAGGTTAAATATTTTAATTCCAAGTAGATTAGTAAGATAATAATAAAAGAAAGAAATTAAAGATGATGATAAAACCAATATAAACAAAGAAATATATACCTTAAAAGCCTGCCTTATTATAAATCTACAATTAAAGAATCCTCCCAAATACAATTCTTTCTAATTTGTAATGAGTAAAGGAGTAAAAGAAACCTATAGGTGCTATTAAAACTAAGCCATAGGTGTAAGAAAGACTAGAAATATCATAATAAGTACGAAAGCCACTAATAACATTAAATTTCATTATTAATACTATAATTAAATTAAGAAATACATAAGCAAGAAAAAAATAACTAAACAATTTACGTGTCTTCTTATTCTTTATATACAAAGCCTTCTTAGCTTCCAAGTCCATATCCTTAGTCTTTCTCTTTACATAGAAAGAAGAAAGAAAAAATGATATAACTGATAATATAACAACAGCAATAAGAAAAATGTATGCATCATCCATAATCAATATTTTATTAGAAAATAGTAGAAACTAATCCACTAATTTTATCAAATTTAATGCCGCAAAGTTAATAATTTATTCCCTTGCACCAATATATTAAGATTATATTTTTTTTAAAGCCTTAATGTATGACATAAAATCATCTATTTATTATCCTTTGGAGTAAAGAGTTTGGAAAATAAAGCTAAAGAAACCTTAATACAATCCAAAACTATTACAATAAAATAACAGCTAATATGATTTATTATTTAGAAAACAGAATATATTTGAGTTTTTAAGTATATTTGCATCATAAGTCTTTTTATTCTATTTTAGCCAAGGTCAAATACATGAATTAGTCAATCAGTGGAAATAATCAAGTGATTATAGAAAATAATCAAATAATTGCGGCCAGTCATCAAAAGATCAAGAAAGGAAGATAAGATAAATAAGGAATGAATATCAAAAGAAGTAGGATTAATTACGAAGTAATTGACAGGGTGAAATGGCATTTCAGGTCTATCAGAATGGCATTTCAACTTGGGTGAAATACCATTTCAGGTGGTTAATGATCTAATCTTTGAACCTGAATGAATAGATATTTAAACCTTATGGAGTAAGTAATCCGGAATATAAGATGACTGGGCTCAATTATCTGATGATTGGGCTAAGGAATTTGATAAAAAATGGATATATTGAGGAAAAGGATAGTTTTAATAACCTAAAAAACAATTTTATTATGTCAATTGTATATAAACTTTGGAAAAAGAAATTCAAAAATGCTCAAAATCAAGAGCAGGAAAAATATTTTGCATGTAAGGAAACTCCAAAAACGTGGAGTACAAAAGAATTTGCAAATTTTATTTCTGAGGGAAGTACATACTCAGAGTCGGAGATAATTGGTGTGTTGATGAAAACTTCTTGGGGTTTAGAACATCTATTAGACCTTGGACATAATATTACCTTAGATGGGATAGGAACTTTCGGCATTACTGTAACCAGCAATATGATTAATTCCCGAAAAGAACTCAAAAATATAAAGGTTAGAGCGAAAAGAGTTGCCTTTCGTCAATCTCCAGAACTTTCAAAAATGCTGAAAAACACCACTTTCACTTATATAAATGAAGTCCCATCTCAGGCTTTCCCAGAAAAAAAGGAGCAACAAGAATAACTATATATTATGGTTTTATTATTCTGTAACAACGTTTAATGTATCCCAATCATTAGATTTATTAAGCAATTTCTTATAATAACATTTATTGTCATCTGTTATTAATTCTCCATTTACGCTTTTGATTACTGCTTGATAAGGGTATTTTTCTCCATCGTTTTTCTTTCTTAGGTTGATGGTTAATTTGTTTTTCACAAAGTAAACTGAATATTTACGATAGGTATAATTGTTTATTATTGAGTCAATAATTTTATCATCTATATTTCTTCTCTGAGCATAGACTACTTTGTTTTTACTGTCTATTATCCAATTATAATTAGAAATAAAATGAATACCTGATACATATCCTTTCTTACCATCAACAAATGATACATTATGTAATCTCAATTTTTCATCGAAGAAATCATTTAATACAAGTTCTTTTCTTTGTATAAATCCTTTCCCTATTAGCCCATTAACACCAGAAAATTTTGTTCCATAATATTCAATATCGTCATTACTTGCAAAAGATTTGTATTCTTTAATTGGAAACAATAAAGAACAATCAGCTCCAGTGTCAAACAAAAATTTATATTCTTTGCCATTAATCTTGATGTAAATATATGAAGCAATCATAGAAAAATGACTTTTTACTATGCTAAAACCATTAGTAGATATAGCACCAATAGTATCATAAATTCCTATTTCATTATTATCAAAATCTATGGTTAATACCTTGTTCTTATAAACCAAGTTTCCTATCATAAATAAAGAAGAATCTGTTTCACAAGGTAAATTTTCTTGATAAAAAATACTTTTATAGAAATTCTTATATTTGAACAATTGATTTTCTGCGGATAAAGGTGCTATATCTGTATACATTTTATGCCTTCCATCATGTCCTTTTAAGAATAAAACTGAGCAGCTATCTTTATTTGGTTCATTATAATTTACTTCTCCAAATTCAAAGGAAGCTCCTGTATCAAACATCAAAGTGTCATTGTTTCCATCTACTATAATTGGTAAATAAATCCCATGATTCTTATAAATAAACTTTTGTTTTGAATTATAATTGACAATTTCTTTTTTAGAACTTATCCTAATTATTTTATTAGCCATTTTAATTACTCCACAAGAATGGAGTAAGAATATTACGGAAATAGTTATTAAAGAGAGTTTAATAGATGTTAGTAAATAAGATTTATGACGTGATTTATTCTTTGTATTCATTTTTTTTATAAAACCTGTTTGCAAATATAATATTTTATCTTAAACCACCTTATTCTATAAATAATAAGAAAGCAGCACGAAATAGTATCCCCATATATTTTGTATTTTAGGATAGGTACTTATAAGTATTACTGTAACAAGTAATATGATTAATTATAGATATCCCCTCAAAAATATAAAAGTTAGGACAAAAAGAATATCCTTTCGTCTGACTCCAGAATTTTCAAAAATACTTGATATAACATTTCATTATATAAACAACAACCTAACTCCGGCTTTTCCTGAAAAAAAGTAATTATTTATTACAACTAATCAAATGAAATTTTTGTAGTTTTTGGATAGTGTATTGTGTATTTAATTGTAAATGCTTTAGATTCTAAGGCATTTAGGGTTAAATCCCAATATAAAAGTCCTGTCTTTTCATCAATTACAGCTTCTGATATCTCATTTTTTTCAATTGAAATTTCTTCAATATTAGAAACAGGAACCTGATCATCTATCCTTAGTTTTACAGCTTGGTCTTTATTATTCTTTGCAGTAATATCTATTGTTACGGTTGTTTCTAAAATTGAGCCTTTCCTATTAAACTTCTTTGGCTGAGTAAAACTTACCTTCCTATCTATAACAACTCTCTTTTCTTTTCCAATTGGAATGGAAAGTGTATCGGTGGTTTGATTTGTTGAAATATAGGAATCGTTTACATAACTCTCATCTATATAAATTTTTGCCTTAGCATTTATCAAGTCCATATCTTCCCAATAAGGCAAAAGAGCAGATAGATATACAATCTTTTCTTTCTTAGGCACTGTATTATATTTATAGAAAGAATTAGCCTTTTTCTCTTCCAAAGGAATAATCTTTGCCTTTTCTCCACTCTTAATTGAATAATTCATTTCAACCTCATATTCCTTAGCAAGAGAAGTTGCAAGAGTGTTTTGTGAAGAAGATTCATTATCAAAAGAAGATATAGTTTTTGTATCATCTACAATTTCAAAATCAGATTCTATTTCAAGAACTCCATTATAGTCTTCATTCTCTTCATCCTCTTGTATAGAATAGGCAGCACATGCTATTACACCTACTTCACCTTCTGAAGGCACAAGAAATAATTTTCCTCCAGCTGAATAGCCTGAAGAACTAACTCTAACTCCTTTTTTTTCAGCTCTATCATAACCCACAAAACCGGCAGTAATTTCATAATAACCGGCAACTAAAGGTCTAATCATATATTCACCATCCATATTTGTTTGTGCTCCTCCTTTTTGTACTCCGTTTTGCATTGCAATAACATTAACAAAAGGCAGTGGCTCTCCTGTTTGAGCATCAATAATTTTACCTACTAATGTTCCATTTGATTTTGGAGAAGAATTAGAATTATAAAGAGAATAAATCATAGGTTGTAATTCAATAGGCTCTCCTTGTTCTTCTGAATCTTGGGTTGAAAAAACTAATTTAACATTTTCCCAGTCTTCTGCGGTGTTTTGTTGGAACTCTGTTTTAAGCAGAAATTGAGCTTCATTACTTGACTTATTAAATTTTAAATCATAAAAAGGATTCCACTTAATTCTATTTACACTATATTTATATTGAAGAGAGGTTTGAATTTCCTTTTGTGTGTATAAAGTAAGCTTAATATAGTATTCATTAATATTATTTTCTTGAGTTTCTTCATTTCCTTGCAGGATTAATTGAATATTTATTTCTAATTCTTTTTTCTTCTCATCAAGCTTTTCGAACTCTTTTTTCATTTTTGCTAATATAGGACTTATTTCAAATGACTTATTCCTATAAAAAGATAAAACATCTTTCATTTTCTTTGCTTCCAAAAGTGAATCCTTTTGATAATAAGATTGAATTCTATCCACAACTCCTAACTCTTTATCATAAACATTATATAAATTATCTATATCATAAATCTCTTTATTTACTTTCTTTAAAGAGTCTTTTAAATTGCTTAGCAACTGTTTATTCTTAGCATCCAATTTCTCTTCTGCCGATTTATCTTTTCTAACAGTTTGAATGTAGGGAGTAAACTCTGTTATCATAAAGTCGGAAGAATTGTTAAACTGTATGCTTTGTCTTTTTAAGTAAGGAGAGTTGCCACATAAGATTATTTCATTAAAGCCTTGTTTTAGAGAAAGAAAAATGCTTTTCTCTACTTGAGCCGAAGAAGAAAAGACTGTTACCTTATTAATTTTTGGGTATAATTTATTTTCCTCTTGAGAGTATGTAAGATTACTTATTAAAAGTATTGCTATTATTATAATTATATTCTTTTTCATTTCCTATTCTTGTTTTGTTTACATTATTACATACCACTAAATTAATCTAAAGGTAGAATTACATCCTTAGGATATTTGCAAGTATATGAGAAGGTAAATGTTTTTGATTCTAACGGTTTAAGACTTGTTTCCCAGAATAAGAGTCCAGTCTTTTCATTATAATTTGCTCCAGATAGTTCTCCTTTTGTAATAGTTATCTTTTCGGAATTTGAAATTGGAATTTGATCATCAATCTTAATATCTACTTGATTATTATTATTGTTCTTTACTATTACCTTTACATTAATTACTTGTTCCAGTTCAGTTCCTTTTCTATTAATTTCTATTGACTTTCCTTTAATAACTTTTCTATCAATTGCAATCTTCTTTTCCCTTCCAACAAAAAGTTTCAAAGTATCTGCTGTTTGATTTGTTATTATATAAGTTGAATTAACATATTTATCATCAATATATAAGTTAGCACGAGCATTTGCTAATCCCAACTCTTCCCAAGAAGGGAATAATGCAGCAAGATAAACTACCTTTTCTTTCTTAGGAACAGAGAAATATTTATAATTTACATTAGTCTTCTTTTCTTCCAAAGGAATAATCTTCGATTTATCTCCACTCTTAATGGAGTATTTCATCTTCACATCATATTCTTGAGTTAATAAATTATTATTTGAAGACATTCCTGTTGAAGCATTCTCTGTTATAATTTCATATTTTGGTTTTTCTACTTCTCTAATAATTGGTCTATCTTCACTTATTGTTACACCTCCTACAGTAGAAATGATTGCATCAACACTATTTGCAGCCATCTTGTCAATTTCTTCATTAGTTATTCTTTTACCAGTTTGATAATCTCCTTGGCTTGCTCTTGTTCCTCCAAGCTCGACCTTTACTTCTGCAATTGCTTGTTTTGGAATATTAACCGAACCTTTTTTGGAGACTCCATTAACATATGTTACCATACCACTTTCACCACGAGCTTTACCTCCATCACTATCTGAAACGCCACCAACTGTTGCAATAATATCATCAACTGTACTTACAGTTGCAACAGTTTTTGGCTTTTCTCCTGCTATTTTCTTTTTATAAACCATAGGTTGTAAGTCAACTGGCTTAAGGTTAGTGCTTTGTTCTTCGGTTGAAAAGACAATTGAAACATCTGTCCAGTCCTCTCCTGTTTCTTGTTTAAATTCTGCCTTAAGTAGAAATATAGCAGGCTTATTTAAAGAAGAAAACTTAATATCATAGATTGGAGTCCAATCAATTCCACTTACATTATATTTATAGTTAATTGTGGCTTTAACATCATTCTTTGCATAAAGATTTAACTTAATATAATATTCTTTCTTACTTAGTTTTTCTCCTTGTTCATCCTCTTGAAGAATAATTTTAAGATCTTCTTTTTGTTTGCGTATTTGTTTATGAAGATCAATATCAACTTCATTTAAATCATAAAGAAGTTTGCTTATTTCAATACTCTTTGCCTGAAAATATTCCAATGCTTCTTTTACATTTATTATGCTATCAGCTTTTTGAGGAGATTCAATTTCTTTAATATTGCTTAAAGTAGATTTTTCTTCCTTCAATACATCAATCTTATCACGAACTGCCTTTCTTCTGTCTCTTAAGATTTCAATTGAATCTTTAATAATCTTCACTCTTGCCTTTTCTTTATCTGTAAGCTTATCTTCCTGTTTCTGATTTGATTTAACAAATTGAATATAGGGAGAAAAATCTGTTATCACAAAGTCCTTAGAAGAATTAAACTGAATACTTTGAGGGTTTAACATTGAAGAGTTCCCGGAAAGTATTATTTCATTATACCCCTTCACTAAAGAAACCTCTAAGCATTTTTCAATTTGGGCTGTCTGCCTAAAAATGGTTACTTTATTGATTTGAGGATAGATTTTTTGTTGAGCTTTTAATCCAGAGAGAGAAAAGCCTAAAACAAATAGTGAGAATAAAATTCTTTTCATATCTATAAGAGATTTTTTGATAATAACAAGGCAAAGTTACATTTTTTTCTTAAATAAGAATAAAAAAGTGGTATATTATTATACCACTTTGCAAATATTTTACCAAACTATTCTTGTTCCACATTTAGGGTTTCCTAACTGACCTGCTTCTGTAATTATACATTCTTTTCCTCCATTCTTAACAAAATGAAGTGCAGCTCTTACCTTTGGTGCCATTGAGTCTTCTGCTTCTTTAATTGTTATTACATCAAGTGCTAATTCGCCTGGTTTACGGAAGTTAATAAATACTTTTGGTACTTCATTAAAAAAGAGTCTTCCCGTCGGTGATAATGTTAATGTTAAAGGGATTGGAACTTTTGGAATTTCAATTACAAGCAATATGATTGACTCTCCTGATGATATAGCGGAATTAATTGTAAAAGGAAAACGTATTACTTTTCGCCCAGCCCCTGAACTTGTGGAATTGTTAAATAATCTTCATTCTCTTACGCAGGTAAAAAACATGTAAACCCACAACAAAAAAAAGAGAAGTAATAATCCCTCACTCTATCATCCCAAATATCAAGGTAATTTTTTATATGTTTTCATGTCAAAATTAAAAAATATTATCTATATTTGCATCATAATAAACATAAAATTAATCCAAACATAAAAAAATCATGAAAAAAATTATTGCTAACTTCTTAGCTATGTTTTTATTGACTATTAGTTCAAGTCAAATTACATTTTCACAAACAACAGTAACCTTTAAACCTAATGCTCAAATTGGGAAAGATGCTTCTCTTTTCACTAAAGAATATTCAAATTATGCAGATTCAAATTTTGGAACGACAACTGCACTTAAAATGGCAACTTGGACCTGGGATGGAGATTTGTTTACAGAACGTTCTTTAATTCAATTTAATGAGTTAGAATCAATTCCAACAGGGGCTATAATTACTGATGTTAAGTTGAAACTATATGGTTGCTCTGATCTAGAAGGAAATAATGTTTATCCTGGCAGCTCATTTAATGAATATTCTAATTCTGTTTATGTTCAAAGAGTTACTAGTGCATGGGATGAAAGTACTGTTACTTGGAACACTCAACCTACAACATCAACAACAATCCAAATAATAATCCCTAACTCAGAAGGTCAATATAATTGGAATTATACAATTGAAAATTCAGATGAATTGAAAGCAATGGTTCAAGATATGGTTTCTAATCCAAGTACAAATCATGGTTTTATATTAAAACTTATGAGTGAAACAACTTATAGACGAATGGCTTTTGCTTCAAGTGATAATGCAGACTCTACTCGTTGGCCTGCACTTCAAGTTACATATTCTTATAATGATACATGCAATTCTAATTTCTCCTACACTATGCCTAATGCTCTTGACCCTACTACCCTTACTTTTAATGCTCATGTTGAGGCAGGACAACATATTTGGAGATATGGCTCTCAAAGTCTTTCAACTTCTTCTTTTTTTACCCACACTTTCACTCCAACAAATCAATGTCAAACTCTTACCCATGAGGTAATTAGAAATGATGGTTCTTGTTTGACTTCTATTAATCTTTACATTTGCAATAATAATCAAGATACAACTTCAATTGAAGAGGTTAATTCAAATGATAATGCTAATATTATTATTTCTCCTAATCCAAGCAAAGATTTTTGGAATATTAGCATTAATTCAAAAGAAAGAGTTAGAACAGAAATAATCATTAGAGATGCTTTAGGAAAAATTGTTTTGAAAGAAGATAAAAACATTTATATTGGAGAAAATAATATCCCTATAAATGGTAAAAGCTTAATTGAGGGCTTATATATTATTGAAATAAAAGGAAAAGGGATTAGTTATTCTCAAAAACTTATTAAGCAATAAAGAAAGAGAATACACTTAAATTAAACAAAAAAAAAGAGAAGTCAAATGACTTCTCTTTTTTTTTGTTTAATTTAGTTTGAGATAATTTTACCAAACTATTCTTGTTCCACATTTAGGATTACCTAATTGACCTGCTTCTGTTATTATACATTCTTTTCCTCCATTCTTAACAAAATGAAGTGCAGCTCTTACCTTTGGTGCCATTGATCCTTCTGCAAAATGTCCTTGTGATAGATATTCTTCTGCTTCTTTAATTGTTATTACATCAAGGGCTAATTCGCCTGGTTTACGGAAATTGATAAATACTTTTGGTACATCTGTTAGGATATAGAATTCATCTGCTCCTATTTCAACTGCTGTTAATGCAGAGGCAAGGTCTTTATCTATAACTGCTTCAACACCTTTTATTCCATTCTCTTCTATAACAGGAATCCCTCCACCACCTACAGTTATTACTACATTTCCTTCAAGAGCTAAATGTTTTATTAGTTCTATATTGGTAATCTTAATTGGTTTTGGTGATGCAACTACCTTTCTCCATCCATTTCCTTTAGGGTCTTCACGGAAGATTGCTCCTGTTTCTTGAGCATAAGCATCTGCTTCTTCTTTCTTATAATAAGGACCTACTGGCTTTTGTGGGTTTTGAAATGCTGTGTCATTTTTATCAACTACAACTTGTGTTAGTAGACAAATAACATTTCTTTCTATGTTTTCTTTTGCAAAAACATTTCTAAATCCTTGTTCAATAAGGTATCCTATAGACCCTTGTGTTTCTGCAACACAGAAGTCCATTGGCATTGCTTCTATATCAAACTTCTTCTTTCCTGCTTCGTGTTGAAGCAATACGTTACCTACTTGTGGTCCATTACCATGTCCTATAACTATATTATAATCTTGCTTTAATAAGTTTGTTAAACTATCGCATGTTTCAGTTACGTTCTTGATTTGTTCTTTGTATGTCCCCTTTTGTCCGCTTCTCAGGAGGGCATTGCCTCCAAAAGCTACTACAGCTAATTTTTTCATAAGTATCTTACTATTTTTTAATCGTTTCCAAAAATAAGGGTGCAAAGATATAAAAAGAAGTTTACCTTTATGTATTTTGTTTGTAATAAAATAAGTTAAAAGACGTTTAGATTATTCAAAGTCTTCTGGTTTATGAAAAAAAACTATACTTTCTATTACGACATATTAACTCTATTAGTCTGTATTGCAGGGATTACTCTTTCGAGGTTCTTAATGAACTTTGGATTGGGAATGCTTGTTTTTCGTTTATTGGCTTTGGGTTCTTGGAAAGAGAAATGGGAGAATATTAAACGTCAAAAGACTATTCTTTTAGTTATTCTTAGCTTTTTTGCACTTCATTTAGTTGGACTTCTTTGGTCTGAAAATCTATCATTTGGCATTGATGAGGTTGTAAGAAAGATAGCATTTCTTATTATTCCTATTACAATTGCAGCAATATCTCCTTTACCAAAAGAAACATTAAGATATACCTTCTGGGGTTTTATATTAGCTGTCTTGGTTGGAACTATATGGGGTAGCGTAGTTTTGATTACTACTCCTTATGCAGATCCTCGTGATTTAATCTTTTCAACATCTCATATAAGGTTCTCATTAAACACCGTTCTTGCCATACTCCTACTTGCTAAGATAACTATTGTCAATAAAGATCGAATAACTCCATTCTTTAAAATAATATCTTTTCTATTGGTCATTTGGTTTTTTACATATATGGTACTAACACAAGCAATGACTGGATTTGTTATCCTCTTTATTTTCTTAGCTATTTATTTCCCCTACTATTTTCTCAAAAACAAGAAAGGAATTGTTCCAAATATCATCTTTACTTTATATATTATTGCAATAATTTCTTCTTCAATTTGGGTATATAAAGAATATAAATTTTACTTTACACCAAATGAGATTTATAAAAAAGAGCTTTTATCCACCACTCCAGATAAAGGAACATACATACATAATACAGAAAACAAGTTAATAGAAAACGGGAACTACTTATATCGTTACTGTTGTTTTGATGAGATAATGAGAGAATGGGAGAAAAGAACTGGCTTAGATGCAAACAAATACTTAAATGTACTTGTAAGATATATGAATTCAAAGTCTCCGTACAAAGACGCAAAGAGATTTCATGAACTAAGTGATAAAGACATAGAAAACATTAAAAACAATATAGCAAACGTTGTTTACGCAGAGAAACTATCAATTAAGCCTCGCCTTTATAAGATATTTTATCAATTAAATTGCTTTAATCTTGAAGGCAGAGTTAAAGGGTTTTCAGAGTTCCAGCGATTTGAACTTTGGACAAATGCAAAAGAAGTAATAAAAGATAATTTCTTTATTGGAACAGGAACAGGAGATATAGCAGATAAGTTTGAACAAAAACTTGGAGAAAGACACTCCGAACTTTATGGTTCAAAACTAAAATCTCATAATGAATACCTATATATATTTGCAACATTTGGTATAATAGGCTTAATCATTTTCATATTCTGGTTAATCTATCCAGCCATTAATCAAGGACTCTTAAACAACTATATCTATTTTGTCTTCTTCTTTATTATAATTCTTTCAATGCTAACCGAAGACACCTTAGACAATCTTGCAGGAATAATGTTCTATATATTTATTAACTGCATAATACTTTTCAATGCCTCAACAATAAAAGAATTCATTCCAAAGAAAAAGATTACATAGGAAAGGGCTTTCTATAATTGACATAATAGTATTCGCATAAATTTATTCTATGACCATAGTTAATCTGAAAATAGGTTATATGTTTTAATTTGTTTTGTGTACTTTTGCAAAATGAATTATGAGTATTTTATTGCCAAGAGATTAACTAAGAGAAGAGGTAAAACATTTTCTCGTCCTATAATTATTATTGCTACTCTTAGCATTACACTTGGAATTGCTGTAATGATTCTTTCTATCTCTATTCTTCAAGGATTTAAATCAGAGATTAAGGAGAAAATTATTGGCTTTGGTTCTCACGTTCAAATACTACCTTATAATATTAAAAGCTCTTACTTAAATAAAAGTATGACTCTTTCCATTAAGGAAAAGAAAAAACTTTTAAGCATTAAGAATGTAAAATCTATTCATCCTTTTGCTTCAAAGGGAGGTGTAATTAAAACAAGTACTGACTTTCAAGGTATTGTTTTAAAAGGAATTGATAAGGATTATGACACTTCTTTCTTTCATCATTACTTACGTCAAGGTAGATTTATAAATACTTCGAAGAAAGGGAATTTAGAAGCTATTATATCAAAACAGATTGCAAATAAGCTTAATTTGAAATTGGGAAATAAACTTAGGGTTTATTTTTATTTAGATAATAGTTATCGTGCAAGAGCTTTTAATGTTGTTGGAATTTATGAAACAGGCTTAGGAGATTACGATGAAAAGGTTGTTGTATGTGATATTGGACAAGTACAAAGCTTAAATAATTGGGCTGAAAATGAAGTTGAAGGTTATGAGGTAACACTTAAAGACTTCTCTCTATTAGATAAAACTGCTGACGATATTTATTATTCTACTGAACAAGATAAGTCGGTTAAGACCATTGAAGAAATAGAACCAAGTCTTTTTACTTGGCTTGATTTATTGGATAGTAATGTTTTTGTTATCCTATCTATTATGATGTTGGTATCTATTGTAACAATAACCTCAACACTTTTAATTATAATTTTTGAGAAGACTAATACTATTGGCGTTTTAAAAGGCTTTGGTGCTACAAACAAAAGTATTACTAAAATCTTCCTTTATAATGCGAGCTACATTATTATTAAGGGACTTATCTATGGCAATATACTTGCTTTAGGATTAGGTTATTTACAAGATAGATTCCATATAATGAAACTCGATCAAGACAGTTATTTCTTAACTTCTGTCCCTATTGAGATTTCTTTTATACAAATTGTAATAATAAATATTGCAACAATTATTATTTGTTTACTTGCTCTTCTGCTCCCTGCAAGAAGCATTAGTAAGATTGACCCAATTAAAAGTATTCGTTTCGATTAAAATATCAATTGATTTTAGAATTAAAGCTAATATAAATCAAATTATATTAGCTTTAATTGCAGAAAAGACGTTATTAATAATTAGTCAAATCTAATTTCGATAAAGTATATCCTTACCTATGGTTCCTATAAGACTTTCTAAGTACTCTGTAGATTTATAGTATTCTAATCTTAAATTTATTTCTTCTAAATCTTTTATTAGAACATCTTTTTTATCATCAGTTATATTTATTGCTTTTGACAAGAAGTTATTGATATATTCTTTATGCTTTGTCCATAATGCTATATCATAGTTTTGTTTTTCCTTTAAACGGTCTTTATACCAAGAGCTTGAAAGCACATATTCTAATTTAAACATATCTCTTATTTCTGGAGATTCTATTGTTTTGCCGTCATAATCTCCATAAACCATAATATGTAAAAGAGCTTTTAATGGAGGGATTGCAGCTTGAACTGAGCCATCTTCAAAATAGTTCTTTGCTACTATTGCTTGATTTTCTACTATATTATTTATTCCATCTACAAATTCATCCATATTTTGTAGTTCTGGTTGAAGCATATCATCTTCAAATACTACATTAGGGTTTTCAAATACTCTACCAAAGAAATGATTTACAAATTGGTTTGTTATTCTATAGCCAAGAACAGAGGCTTTAACAATCTTGCCTTTATATTCAAAATCGTTTAGCTTTTCAAGATAGTTATTTTCTATCATTTGTTTTGGTTCTATTTCTTTTGGTAAAAGACGAGACCATAGTTCTGGAATAAGAAGGCTAAGATCATGGTTTACCTTATAGCTCTTTCCTATATAACCTGCTGGTGTTGTAAAACCATTATAGCCTGTCAGAATAAAAGATAATAAGGCATTATTAAGATCAGAAACTGCACATAGAGCATTAAATGGTGCTTTTGTTAATGCACCTTCACTTCCTGCTCCTGTGGTTGAAGGGGACTTGCCTGTTAGGCTACATATAAAGTCCATAAATAACTCTGGCAACTCTTGAAAGTGAACAGGATTATAAACAGCTAATGGTCTCACTCCTTCCGATGCTGGGTTGTTTCTTCTTCCTGGCAAAACTACATTTACAGGAAGATATAAGTTTTCATTTTGTTTTAGTTTTCTTGCAATTCTTATTCCCATCTCTGCAATATACTTATCCTCTGGGTTAATTAAATCTTCCCTTGTTTGAAGATAACGAACATTAGCAGTTGGTTTCCCTTTAACTAATCGAGGATGTGCTGAAGAAACAAAATAAGGCTTATCTTGTTTTTCTGCAACTTCTTCTATCATATTACGCATAGGGTCTGTGAAAAGGTCAAAGCTTATTACATCTTCTACCATTTCTTTTGCATCTTCAATTGCTAGAGGTTCAAAATTTGATATAAAGGTATTTGGAGTTGAAAGGTCCTGTTCTGCTTTCTTATCATAACCTCTTACTATTGCCTCATCGGGACGTTGAAATAAACGGAACTCACAATTTTCTGTTATCTTTACACTTAATTTACTTTCTGCCTTACCAATCTTTCTTAGTTGTGATGTTGGAACTACTGTTGAAGCTGTTATATCATCTTCCATTTGTATTTTATCGGCATGAACATAGTCTTGACGTAATTTAAATGTTCTCCACTTTTCATTTTCCTGAAAGCCAACTCTAAGATAACGAGCAAATATTTTCTTGTCTTCAAACTTTAATTCATTACCATAAGAACCATTAAGGATATCTACACTGAAATGACTTTTCCAATTATTTCCCCATTCTGTTTTATAAAATCTTTTAACAATAAATGCTATACCTTTTATATATTGTGGAAAACTTTTTAACCAGTTATTATATTTATCTGTGAATACAACAGAAGGAGTAAGCAGTTTAATTACCGAACCCATAGAACGATTACTATTTAGAAACTCTCTACTGAATGGTATTGCTGTTTCTATTCCTTTAAAACGCCTTGAGTAGTCATAATTGATTATCTCTTCAACCTTCTTAAAGTCATTCTCAAAATCATTAACAAAGAATGAACCAACTATAATTGCATCTTGGATTGATTTAGATATTTCACTCTTTCCTCCTCCCGAAACCGTACAAGGTTTATGACAAAATAATCCTTCACCATAAACTTCTACTAATCTATAATTTACAGCTCCTGAATATTTTTCCATTCTGAACTTAGAACCATTTGGAAGAATATATATTTTATTTGGAAGAAATTTAAGTTTTTGTTCTTCATCATTACTTTTCCATATTATTGTTTGTTTTTGAACATTAAATTCAACATTCTCTGGCAGGTAATATATGTTTTTATATTTTTTGTCTATTCCATATCCTTCCTTGAAAAAGTCTATTCTATCAGAATTGTTTTCTTGTACTTCTTGAAATATTGATTTTATCTTTGCTGGATTTGCAATATAATAATCCCCTTGATTGTAGGCAGGGAAAACCAATGCTCCTCCCGAATGTTCTTCTTCTGTATTACCAAATAGATTTGAAGAATAACCAATCATTGTTTTTACTTCCTTCTTTGAATAACCAAAATAGTTATCGGCAATTAAAGAAACTATTATACCATCGTCTGTTCTTACCGTTAGTTTAAATGATTGTCCATCATTATATAGTTCATCTTCATTTTCCCAACACATTCCATCTCTTTTTTGTCTATCTGTTGCTTGTGAAATATGAGGGAGCCCAACTTCTTTCTTTTTTAGTTTTGTTAATTGAGGAGCTAATACTATACATCCTGTATGTCCTGTCCAATGAAGAATATCTAAAGCGGCATCATTTCCAAGATGATAAGGACTACCTCCGTTTCCAAATATACTTTCAACAAAATCAAGACTACTAACCAAACTTCCTGGTGCAAAAAATCTTATCTCTAATGTTTTTTCCTCAGTTACTCCTTTCACTTCTGGGCAAACAATTGGACGAAGTAATAAAGAAACAAATGTCTTTGCTTGTTCCTTCATACTCGACATATAAGGAAGCTTTAATATATCTCCCTTCTCTGAGAAACCTTTGGCAAGTATATACTTTGCAACATTTATTGGCACTGCTTTCTTTTCATAAGGAATAGGAAGTCCTCCTTCTGCTACATGGAAAACTCCTTTTGTAGTTCTTTTGTCTTTAAGAGGATTATGTAAAACACCTTGTTTAATTTTGTATGAACATACATAATCAGAAACAAATTTATCTTCTCCCTTTGGTATAGATAACTCCCTTGCTATTCCATAATTGTCGAGTGTGAAAGTCTTATTTGGTATTTTTATATCCTCAACTCCTTGAACTGACTCAAAGTATTTATTCAAGAAGTTTTGTATCCTTTCATCAGCAGGACAAAGTCTATTTGTAAAGAACTCTTCTCTACCTTTATAATTTGCTATTAATCCTTTTAGGACTCGTAGAAAGTCATGATGTATTTCGTCTTCGTAAGCATCCATAACTGCTGGTAGTCCCATAGCAGCTAGCCTTAAATTTATATATTGATGAATAAATTCGGGTGAGACAGAGCTTTGCCCATCAGTTTCTATTCCTAATCTTTGAAGTAATGTTTCCATATCTTATAAGTTTTTACTTATGCAAAGAAACAAAAAAAGCCCCATATTATCAATATGGGGCAGTATTTATTTTCAAAAGAAAAACTATTTCTTTTCTTTATATTTTGCTATCTGAGCTTTAATTGCATCTACGCTCTGCAATACACCTTCTTCGAAACTATCTACTTGCTTTGAGGCAAATAAATCATACCCTTTTATCATAAGTTTTAAATCTACTACTTTATTGTTTTCTGTTGACGGTTTATCAACTTTTAGAGTTACTTCTGCTCCTAAACAATCTGGAAAATGTTTTTCGAGTTTTGAAACTTTCTCATTAATGAAGCTTTCTAATTGTTCAGATGCGTGAAACTTCACTGCCTTAATGTTAATGTTCATATAAACCTCCTTTTTAATTTATTTACTTGAGTAAAAATCTTTTTTACTCGTATATTTTTTAGTTATTCACTCCTTGGGTGTGTTTTCTTATAAACGCTTTTTAGCTTCTCAATAGTATTGTGAGTATAAATTTGTGTTGCTTCTAAAGATGAATGTCCAAGTAACTCCTTTACATTCATTATATCGGCTCCTTCATTTAATAGATGAGTTGCAAAAGTATGCCTTAATACATGTGGGCTTCGTCTTTCTACTTGTGCAGAAGATAAATCTTTCTTTACTATTGCATCAAGTTGAACTCTTGAAAGAGGTGAGAGCTTTTTATTTATAAATAGCTTAGCATTTGAGACACTTAAACTATTCCTTTCATTGCAATATTCCTTTATTAAATATATTAGATCTTTATGTAAAGGGATCATTCTTTCTTTTCTACGCTTTCCAAATACTTTTACTTCTGCCTTGGAATAATCAAAATCCTTTTCTTCTAAATTTAATAACTCTGCCTTTCGCATACCTGTTGCATAAAGCATCTCAATAATTAATTTATCTCTCCTACCTTCAAAGCTATCTTCATACACCATATCCATTATATGTTGCATATCTTCTTCCATAACAAAAACAGGATTACGCTTAGAGCTTTTAACTGGAAGAATTTTAATAAGTGGATTTCTTTCTATTTCTTCTCTTTTGATCAAGAAATGAAAGTAAGCTCGAAGAGAAGCTATCTTACGATTAATTGAACGATTAGTGATTTTCTTTTCTTTTAACTGCACAATCCAATCTCTAATCATATCAGATGTAACATCTATTGCCTCTGTTTTATCAAACACATCTTTAATATGTTCTTCAAACTGTCGCAAATCAATAGTATATGCAGTTACCGTATTGAGGGAATAGTGCTTTTCAGTTTCTAAATAGTTTATAAAATCGTCTACTTTCACGCAGCTAATTTACAACAAAAAAGGTCTGAAAACAAGTTTCCAGACCTTTTCTTTATGATTTAAAACGTAAACTATTTATTTAAAGCGTCTTGTTGTAACTTTTGAATGTAAATAGCTTTTAATCTACGTTCTCTTGCTACTATAGAAGGTTTAGTAAATTGTTTCCTTGAACGTAATTCTTTCACTACGCCTGTTTTTTCGAATTTTCTCTTTAATTTCTTAAGAGCTCTTTCAATGTTTTCGCCTTCTTTAATAGGAACAATAATCATAATTATACCTCTTTCTTTTAAGTTAATAAATATTTTTTTGAGGTTGCAAAGATACAACTTAATTTCTAACTTCCAACTTTTCTTGCAACAATTCACTTACCCATTTAGGGCAACGCATCGGACGACGTGTGTTTATATCAATAAATGCAAGAACATTATTACCTTGAGCTATTAAAGTTTCTTTCCCATCTTCCTCTTTTCTAAAGATAATATACTTGAAACAAAACCTTGATGTTGGCAATTCTTCAATTACAGTTCTTATAGTTATGATATCATCATAATAAGAAGATGAAATATACTTACAATATTGCTCCACCAAAGGCATCATCACTCCTCTTTCTTCCATTTCCTTATATGCAATGCCTAAATGACGCATTGTTTCTGTACGTCCTTTTTCAAAGAACCAGAAGTATACACTATTATGTACAACTCCCATTTTATCGGTCTCAATATATTCAACCCTTTGATTAAAATCAAATGAATAAAACATAATACAAAGCTTTTAAATTAAAAATGCTGTCTTCAAATCAATGTTGAAGACAGCACCTCGAAACTAGAACCTATAAAAAGATTATAATTTAATTATTCCTTTTTCAATTGAATTTTCAAGACAAGCCATTATGCCTTTCTTGTTAATAGTACGCATTCCAGCAGCAGATACTTTTAAAGTAACCCATACATTTTCTTCTGGAATGAAGAACTTCTTTGTTTGAAGATTTGGATAAAATTTTCTCTTAGTCTTTATGTTAGAGTGAGAAACTTTATGTCCTGACATTACCTTTTTTCCTGTTATTTCACAAATCTTAGACATGGCTATTTATATTTAATATGTTATTATTCTATTTAAAACGGAGTGCAAAATTCCGAAATTTTCTTCTAACCACCAAATATTTGAAGAAAAATATTAATTTTGCCACCATTAAACCTATAAACAACATTTTTATTCCCATGAAAAAAGCATCAATCATATTAATAATTTCAGCAATAATATTTGCAATATTTTCTTGTACCGATGACTATAGTAACAAAGTTACCAATCCTGATACCACATCATCATCAAAAGGTAATTTTGTAATAGAACAAGGTGTGGCATCTGGAGAAATGGCAATAACAAATATTTCGCATCTTATTCAATTAGCCCTTGACCAAGAAGATGTACTACATAATAATGGAGCCACTTACCCCATAATAACAAAAGAAAAACAATCTGCCTCTCAAACAGGTGATTATCCAATGGTATTAACACTTGACTTTGGTTCAGACACTTCTGTATGTTTTGATTCTCGTTATCGTTCTGGTAAAATCACAGCAACAATAACATCAAATTGGAAAGACTCACTTTCAACAATTGAAGCAGACGTACAAAACTATTATATGGCAACCCATACTCCAAGTTTTGATAGTACTACATTAGCTTATGAAGATATTACAGAATGTAGCTCAAATATGAAACTAAAAATCCAATACCTTGGAATAAAAAACGGATATGAAAATGAATTATATCCAACCCAATACATTACAACAGATAGTGCATCTATCTCAACAACATTAGGAAATGTAGAACTTACAACAACTCGTTATACTTATTACACCGAAGGATTTGGAACACTTACCTACGAAGATGATAAAACAATAAACACTCTTTACAGTAACGGAACAGCAATAGATAAAAAAAATAATTCATGGACTTGGCAAGCATCAAATGCAGAAAGTTCAGACGAAAATCTACCATACTTTGCATATAACCGCTCATGCTATTGGCTTATATCTGGCGACATAAAACTATATTATAAAAACACAAGTACCCAACAAAAATTGACTCACATAATAAACTTCGGGTCATCTAACCAAACAAGCTGTAACAACAACGCCTCATACACCTCCAACGGCACATACATAACAATTACGCTCCCATAAAAACAACCATAATAATATAAAATAGGACGACTTTAACCAATAAGCCGTCCTATTTTTCTATAGAATTATATTATCGAAACCTCAATCTATAATTAAAGCAATAAAGAATAATCTAAAGAAAACAGAAATAATAATTGATAAAGAATTAAAAAGTTTGGGTCGATTAAAAGTATTAGTAGGTTAATTTAGCATCAACAATATTTCGTTAGAAACAAGTTAAGTCTTTCTGAAATTAATCAAAGTCTTTTTGTATTTATACTTGATATTATTCTACGGAAACTAAGTTTAAAAGTATTTAAACTTGAATTTAGGAGTAAAAAGATGCACATCTTTCGGGGTGAAAGATGTGCATCTTTTAATTTAACTCTTTTTATGGGTTTCTCTTTGTTTGAAAAGTTCTATTAAACTAATAGACTTTAGATTGCAAAGATAATAATTTATTTTGAAATAAAAAAGACGATGAATGTTTTATTTTTCATCGTCTTTTTAGGATATTATTTATAGGTTTCTTTTCCTTAGTTTATTACTGGAAGGAAAGAATAGTTTTTACCGTATTGTAGTTGTTGTTTTAGAAAGTCGGTTGGGTAGGTTACTTTGTATTTAATTATTTTTCCTTCTTTGTTTGCTATTGGAGTTATTTCTGGGTTTACAAATCCTCCGTAAGGTTTTATTTTAAGTTTTCTGTAACGGTCTAAGATTTCTTGGTGAAGGACTGGGTCTATATGTACTGCATATTTTTCAATTAATTCTTTACCTGCTTCGTAATCCCCTCTTGATTTTATATCTTGAATTTTAGCAAGGAGTTCTCCAAATATTTCTCTTACTACTTTGTAGTCTTTGATTTGGAAATATGTCTTTCCATCTTTTTGGAATTTCACAATTGCTCCGCTTTCTTTTCCTTTTTCATAAGCATAAGTTGAAATTAGTTTTCTATCTTGCATGTGAGCTTGGGTAACTGTTTTTCCAAATTCAATTCTTGCATATTGACTTAGCAAACCATTACGAAGATATGCATCATACTCGGCTTGTCCAACTGCTAATTCTGGAATTAAACCTATTTCAATTAAGTGTGGATCTATTATATAATATAGTGCAAAAAGATCTGCTCGTGCTTCTTCTAAGGCTGAAGAATAGTCAGCTAATGCAGATGATGACACTCCTGGGAGTAATTGTCCTGAACCATGTCCTAAACATTCATGTAAGTCAGTATGTAGATCACTTGCTATTGAACCATATTTTTTTGCTAATTCTATTTCTTCTTCATTGGCTGCAAATTCTTGTAATGCTCCCTTTGGTGATTCAAGTGCTGCTTTATCATAAGCCGATGAAAGGTTTGCTATTGTTACTGATTTAGAACCATATTCTTTTCTTATCCAATCTGCATTTGGAAGATTAATTCCAATTGGTGGTGTTGGGAAACAATCTCCGCCTAACATTACTGCATTAATTACTTTTGCCGATACTCCTTTTACTTCTTTCTTTTTATACTCTTTTGCCACTGGGGAATTGTCTTCAAACCATTGTGCATTAGAGCTAATTATTTCTGTACGTTTTGTTGCTTCCTCGTCTTTAAAATCAACCATAGCTTCCCATGTTGCTTTCATTCCCAATGGGTCATTATAGTCTTCAATAAATCCATTTACATAATCACATTGTGAGGAAACATCACTTGCCCAAAGGATATTATAGTCGTCCCATGTTTTAAGATTTCCTGTTTTGTAGAAATCAATTAATAAGCTTGTGTATTTCTTTTGATTGTCATTTTCTGCTACTTGATTTGCTTTATCTAACCAATATACAATTTCTTTAATTGCATTTGAATACATACCACCAAGCTTATATACTTTTTCTACTGCTTTTCCCTCCTTAACAACCTTTGAATTTAATCCTAAAGACAATGGGTGTTTAGTATCTTTATTTGGCATATCTTTATATAAAGCCTCTACCTCTTCTCTTGTTACTCCTTCATAGAAATTAACAGCAGAGTTTGCAACAATGTCTTTTGACTTGTCTGTTTCTTTCCTTTTTGGAGCAATATTTGGATTTGATATAATATCTGATATTCTTAAAGCGAAATCTTTTATTTTTTCTCCTTTATTGGTTGGGAATCCTTTTGGAGATGACTCATTTATTAATGATTCAAAATATTTCTTATTAAACAAAGGCATTATCTTGTCTTCTGCATAATGATGATGAATACCATTGCTAAAGAATACTCTTTTTGAATAAACAACAAAATTATCCCAATCCTTACCCTCTCTCTTTCCTTTGTAGGAAGCAAAGATATTTTCTATTGTCCTACGAACTGTTAGGTTATACTTATAATTTTGATCCCATAATATGTCTCTACCACATTTTGCTGCTTCTGATAGATAATACAAGTATTCTTGTTGTTTAAGAGTTAAGTCGTCCCAATTTAGAATTTGATAACGCATAACTTTAACATCAGCAAATTCATCAATAATGTATTTGAATTGCTTTTCATCTTTTTTATCTTTTTGTGCTTTTACTACGTTTGTTGTAGCAAAAAGACAAGCTATAATTGCTCCGAGCATAATCGTCCTTTTCATATTATATTCATTATTTTGTTTTATTTGAAAGCAAAATTACAAATAAAAGGCGAAATCTTTGTACTTTTGTTGCTTTAATCACTAAGTTTGATTGTGAAGAAGCTTGATATACTAATTATAAAATCTTTTCTGGGTCCTTTATTGCTTACATTTTCCATATCGGAATTTGTTCTTCTTTTGCAATTCCTTTGGAAGATATTAGAGAAAATGATTGGCAAAGGGTTGGATACTTTAGTTATCCTTCAACTTCTTTGGTATATCTTAGTTACTCTTGTTCCTATGGCTCTTCCATTGGCTATTTTGCTAGCTTCCATTATGACTATGGGTACTTTCGGAGAGAAATATGAACTTGTGGCAATGAAATCAGCTGGCATATCGCTTTGGAGAATACTCCGTCCTTTAATTGTTACAGCATCTTTCCTTGCTATATTTGCTTTCTTCTTTTCAAATGACTTTATGCCTATTGCCGAAAAGAAGATGAGAACAATTATGTATGAAATTAACACCAAGAAGCCTACTGTTAATATTCGCCCAAATGAGTTTTATTCAGATATAGATAAATATGTAATAAGAGTTGGAGGAAAAGATGAAGAAGGAAAGAATTTATCTAATATCATGATCTATGACCATAGCAAGGATTTAGGAAACGTAAGCATAACAGTTGCAAAAAAAGGGCAGATGTATAGTGCCGATAATGGGAATACTCTTGTGTTTAACCTTCAAAACGGATATACTTATGATGAAACTGTTGATGGAGATAGTTATTTTAGTCGTCCTTTAGTACGTCTTAACTTTAAAGATCAAATAATCCGCTTTGATATTTCTGACTTTGCATATAATAAAACTGACCAAGATAGATACTCAAATCACTATAAGATGATGAGCCTTTCAAAGCTAAATGAAAATATTAAGGCTTTAAGGCAAGAAAATAAAGACTTTAATGCTTCTATTCTTAAGGGTATTAAAAATCAACTTACTACTACAAACATTAATATTCTTCATAAAACAGATTCTATAAAAACGAATTTTAATTTCTCTTTCTATAGAGATTATGCTTCTCTTTCGGCAAAAGAAAAAGAAAGCTTAAAAAAACAAACAATACAAAAGGTAAACTATATCCAATCTGATTTAAAGATGTTAGACTCTAAACAAAATGGAGATAGTGAGTTTATAAGAAGAAATAATAATGAATGGCATAGGAAGTTTACTCTTTCTGCTGCTTGTTTAATCCTTTTCTTTATTGGAGCACCACTTGGCGCAATTATAAGAAAGGGTGGTTTAGGATTACCTGTCGTTATTTCTGTAATCAGTTTTATATTATATTATGTTGTTGGAATGATTGGAGAAAAAGCAGCAGTTGAAGGCTCAATTTCTTGTTTCTTTGGAATGTGGAGTGCAACTCTTATGTTCTTGCCTATTGGTCTTTTCCTTACAATGAAAGCAACTTCCGATTCTGCTATTATGAACCCTGAAGGTTGGCAAAAGATGTTTAGAAATATTACCAACAAACTCATTAGAAAGAAAGAAAAGAATAAATAATGAAGATACTACAACTCTGTTACAAACCTCCTTTTCCTGCCGTTGATGGTGGCTCAATGGGAATGCATAGTTTGACTATGGGTCTTTTGAATAATGGAAATGAGGTAAAGGTTCTTGCTTTTAATTCTTTTAAGCACCCTTGCAATGTTGAAGACTTACCAAAACAATATGTTGGAACTACTAAATTTGAAACAATCTTTGTTGATTTAAAACTGCGTCCTTTACATGCTCTTTTATGTTGGTTGAAAAATGAAAGTTATCATGTTAAACGTTTCATAAATAAAGAAATGAAAGAGCGTTTAAAGTCTCTTTTACAAGAAGAAAAATTTGATACCATTCAATTAGAAAGCATATTTCTTGCTCCATATATTCCAATTATTCGCCGTTATTCTAAAGCAACCCTTGTTCTTAGAGCTCCAAATATTGAACATTTGATTTGGAAACGTACTGCTCAAAACACTAAAAACCCTCTAAAAAGACTATATATTAATAATCTTGCTTCAACACTTCAGACATTTGAACTTAAAGAAATAAACTCTTTTGATGGAATATATCCTGTAACAAAGATTGATGCTGATTTCTTTATTAAAAATGGATGTAAATGCACTTGTATAGGTGTTCCTGTTGGTATTGACACTGGAGATATTATTAAAGACGGAACCTCTGAACCTAACTCTTTATTCCATATTGGTTCTATGGACTGGATTCCTAATCAACAAGGCATTAAATGGTTTATTGATGAGGTTTGGGACAAAGTACATGAACGTTTACCTGAAGTAAAAACTTATTTTGCAGGTCGAGCAATGCCTAAATGGTTATTGGAATTGCAAAAAGAAAATATTACTATCTGCGGAGAAGTGCCTGATAGTGCAAGGTTTATTTGTTCAAAAGAAATAATGATAGTGCCTCTGCTTTCTGGTAGCGGAATAAGAATAAAGATTCTTGAAGCCATGTCACTTGGCAAATGCGTTATTGCAACAACTCAAGCTGCCGAAGGAATAATGTATGAGAATAATAAAAATATAGTTATTGCTAATTCGCCTGAAGAATTTGTTGAAAGCATATATAAATGTATAACCGATAAAGAATTCAGTAAATCAATTGAAGAAAATGCAAAAAAGCTAATAGAAGAGAAATATAATATCAACGCCATAGCAAAAGAATTAGTAGATTTGTACAATCAAATCCCAACTATTAACCATTAATCATTAATGAAAATATTAGTTATACTATCTCGATTACCTTACCCTTTAGAGAAGGGAGATAAACTAAGAGCTTTTAATCAAGTTAAAGAGCTTTCTAAGAACAATGAGGTATATTTATTTTGTCTCAATAGCTCTCCTATTCATCCAAAAGCAAAAGAAATACTATCATCCTTTACAAAAGATATCTACATAGCAGAGTTTAATAAAATTGATGGATTAATCGGAATCGCAACATCTTTCTTTGATGGCACTCCTTTCCAAACAGGATACTACTCACATTCTAAAAACATAAAAGCATTTAAAGACTACTGTAAGAAAATAAAACCTGATGTAGTATTCAATCAATTTGTAAGGACAGCTAAATACACTTGCGATAATATTCCAAAGGTATTAGACTATCAAGATGCTCTATCTGCAAATATGGAAGGAAGAGCCTCAAAAAGTAAATTTATTAAGAAGTTTATATTTAACTTAGAAGCGAAAAGGCTAAGAAAATACGAAGCTAAGATGTTTGATATTTTCGATAAGCTAACTATAATTGTTGAGGCTGATAAAAAAGAAATAAGACATCCTCGCCAAGAAGAAATAATAGTTATGCCAAATGGTGTTGATAATTCATATTTTGAATATAATACCACTTGTGAAAAAGAGTTTGATATAATATTTTCAGGGGGTATGTCTTATGCCCCAAATGTTGTTGCTGCAAACTATCTTGGAAAAGAGATTATGCCTTTGGTATGGGAAAAACTACCAAATGCAAAATTAGTTATTGCAGGAGCTAATCCTTCTTCATCTGTTAAAAACCTTGCTAATGAAAAGATAACGGTTACTGGTTGGGTAGATGATATGAAAGAATACTATGCAAAATCAAAGATATTCATAGCTCCAATGCAAATAGGAACAGGTCTTCAAAATAAACTACTGGAAGCAATGGCAATGAATCTTCCTTGCATAACCTCAACAATAGCAAACCAAGCACTAAGAGCAATACCAAATGAGAATATTCTTATAGCCAACACTCCACAAGAAAACGCCAATCAAATAATCGAACTCCTTACAAATACAGAAAAAGCAAACTCAATTGCCAAAGAAGGAAACGATTTCGTAAAACAAAACTACCGTTGGGAAACCTATGGCAAGCTATTAGAAAACATATTAAAGGAAGCAATAATCTAAATACTTACTTGCACAATTCGTTTTGATTACTAGCATAACAAAAAAAAGGACGTTGAAATTAATCAACGTCCTTTTGGTTTTATTGGATTTAGATATTCTTATTTACGATATTCGTTAAGAATGTCTTTTACTCCGTCTGGAGTTAAACGTCCGTAAACTTTGTCTCCAATTAATACTACTGGAGCTAATCCACAAGCACCTACACAACGTAAGCAGTTCAATGAGAATTTACCATCTGCAGATGTTTCACCTACTGTAAGATTAAGCTCTCTTTTAAACTCGTCCAATACTTTTTCTGCACCACGAACATAGCATGCTGTTCCCATACAAACTGAGATTGGAAATTCGCCTTTTGGCAACATTGTGAAGAAAGAGTAGAAGGTTACAATTCCGTAGATATGTGCAGCTGAAACTTTTAATTCTTGTGCTATTACGTCTTGTACTTCTGCTGGTAAATAACCAAACTCTCCTTGTACTTTATGAAGGACATTTATTGCTTCGCTTGGTTTGTTTCCAAAGTTTGCGCAAATTTCCTTTATCTTATTTATTTTGCATTCTGATAATTTTACCTTTGCCATAGCTGTATGTTTTTATCCTTCAATTTCAATATGTTTTGACTTGTCAAAATAGTGGGTATGTAATAAGTGGTGAGATATTTCTCCACATGGTTGACCCAACCATTCTTTATACAATTCTTGGATGAAAGGATTTTCGTGTGATTTACGAATTGGTTTCCCTGCATCTTCACGATAAATTGCATCGTAACGTTTTTTAATGATGTCAAAGTTTCCATGATGGAATGGTTGACCTGCTCCACCAATACATCCGCCTGGACATGCCATAACTTCAATTGCATGGAATTGGCATTCTCCTGTACGTACTTGATCTAATAATTTACGTGCATTTGCTAATCCGTGTGCTATTCCTATGTTAATTGGTGTACCGTTGAAATCTACAGTTGCACTTCTTACGCCTTCCAAGCCACGTAATTCATTGAATTCAACTTTCTCAAGTTTCTTTCCAGTGAATATTTCGTATGCTGTACGTGTAGCTGCTTCTATAACTCCTCCTGTTGCTCCAAATATAACTGCAGCACCTGTTGATGCTCCAAGTGGTTGATCGAAATCTTCTTCTGGAAGGGTATCAAAGTCAATATTGAATTGTCTAATTAATTCTGCTAATTCACGTGTTGTTAATGCAAAGTCTACATCTGGATTGCCATTTTCTTTGAATTCATCTCTTTGGCATTCAAATTTCTTAGCAACGCAAGGCATAATTGAAACAACAACCATATCTTCACGTTTGATTCCAAGTTTATTTGCCCAATAGTTCTTTGCAACTGCTCCAAACATTTGTTGTGGACTCTTTGCTGTTGAAGGAACGTCAAGCATATCTGGGTAATTTGTTTCAAAGAAGTTTACCCAACCAGGGCAACAAGATGTAAGAATAGGAAGTTTTACTGATTTATCACCTTTCATGAATTTATCGATACGTCCTAATAATTCTGTACCTTCTTCCATTATGGTTAAATCTGCTGCAAAGTCTGTATCGAATATATAGTCGAATCCCATTCTTCTTAGAGCTGCTGCCATTTTACCAGTTACTATTGTTCCTGGTTCCATTCCAAACTCTTCTCCTAATGCAACACGAACTGCTGGTGCTGTTTGAACAACAACTGTTTTCTTTGGGTCGCTTATTGCTGTGATAACTTGACGAGTATTATCTACTTCACTTAATGCTCCAACTGGACAAGCCATAATACATTGTCCACACATTGTACAAGGACTCTTTACAAGGTCTTGTTCAAATGCTGTTGCAACAACTGCTTCAAATCCTCTATTTACTGCTGATAATGCTCCTACGGTTTGCCATACATTACAAACTGTTTCACATCTACGGCACATTACGCATTTATCAATATCACGAATGATTGCTGGAGACATATCTTTTCTGTATGTAGATTGAGCTCCTTGATAAGGGATATCTCTTACTCCAAGTTTTTGAGCAAGTGATTGTAGTTCACAGTTTCCACTTTTTGAACAAACTAAGCAATCAGCAGGGTGGTCAGAAAGTATTAATTCAACAACTGTTCTGCGAGAATTAACAACTCTTAGACTATGTGTATGAATAACCATTCCCTCCATTACTTCTGTAGCACAAGCTGGAGCTAAATTTTTTCTACCTTCTACTTCTACTACACAAACACGGCAACCGCCAGGACGGTTTTCTAATTTTACTCCGTCTAATTCGTAATAACATAGAGTAGGAATTTCTATACCTGCTGCACGAGCTGCTTTTAGAATGGTTTGTCCTTTCTCAACTTGCAGAGGCTTATTATCTATTGTTATATTTATCATTTCCATTTTCTATTTCTGTTTTATAATAAACAAATCATTAGCGAATGCTAATTGCATTGAATTTACATTTTTCAATACAAGCTCCACACTTGATACAAAGTTCAGAATTTATTACATGAGGCATTTTCTTTTCACCTTGAATTGCATTAACTGGGCAATTTCTTGCACAAGCTGTACAACCAACACATTGTGCAGGGTCAATAACATATTGCATCAATGATTTACATACTCCTGCTCTACATTTTTTGTCCTTAATATGTTCTATGTATTCATCATAAAAGTTTTCTATTGTTGAAAGAACTGGATTTGGTGATGTTTGTCCTAATCCACAAAGAGCAGTATCTTTAATTACTCTTCCAAGGTTACGAAGATTATCTAAATCTTCCATCGTTCCATTCCCCTTAGTTATTTTATCTAAGATTTCATGTAAACGTTTGTTTCCTATACGGCATGGAGTACATTTACCACAAGATTCTTCTACAGTAAATTCTAAATAGAACTTAGCAATAGCAACCATACATGATGTTTCATCCATAACAACCATTCCTCCTGAACCCATCATTGAGCCAGCAGCGATAAGGTTATCATAATCAATTGGAGTATCTAAATGCTTTTTAGTTAAACAACCTCCTGATGGACCTCCTGTTTGAACAGCTTTAAATTCTCTTCCGTCTTTTATTCCTCCACCAATTTCGTAGATAACTTCTCTTAAAGTTATTCCCATTGGAACTTCAATAAGACCTACGTTGTTGATTTGTCCTGCAAGAGCGAATACTTTTGTTCCTTTAGATTTTTCAGTACCTATTTTATTAAACCAATTAGCACCTTTGTTTATGATGATTGGAATATTTGCATAAGTTTCAACGTTGTTTACGTTCGTTGGCTTTTTATTGTAACCAGATTGAGCTGGGAATGGTGGTTTGAATGTTGGTTCTCCACGTTGTCCTTCCATTGAATGAATAAGAGCTGTTTCTTCTCCACAAACAAAAGCACCTGCTCCATAACGTAATTCAATATCAAATTCAAAATCTGAACCTAATATATCTTTTCCTAATAAACCATATTCACGAGATTGATCTATTGCGGTTAATAAACGATTAATTGCTAATGGATATTCAGCACGAATATAAATTAAACCTTTTGTTGCACCAATAGCATAACCATTAATAGTCATTGCTTCTAAAACTGAATGAGGGTCGCCTTCAAGAATTGAACGGTCCATAAATGCACCAGGGTCGCCTTCGTCAGCATTACATACTACATATTTTTGATCAGCATGATTCTTTGAAGCTATTTCCCATTTCAAACCTGTTGGGAAACCTCCACCTCCACGTCCACGAAGACCAGAAAGTTTAATTTCGTTAATAACTTGTTCTGGGGTCATTTCGCCCAAACATTTAGCTAACGCAGAATAACCATCGGCTCCGATATATTCTTCAATATTTTGTGGATCTATGAAACCACAATTACGTAAAGCTATACGCATTTGTTTCTTATAGAATCCCATGTGTTTTGAGTCTGCAACATGTTGTTTGTTTTCAGGGTCAATGTAAAGTAAACGTGTTACTTTTCTTCCCTTAATAACATGTTCTTCAATAATGTCTGTTACATCTTCAGGTTTAACCTCTGTGTAGAATGTATTGTCTGGCATAATCTTAACAATAGGACCTTTTTCGCAAAAGCCAAAACATCCCGTAAGAATTACCTGAACTTCACTTTCTAAACCTTTGTCCTTAAGAGTGCTTTTTAAGTTTTCAGCAATCTCTTGGCTCTTTGATGCACCACAGCCTGTACCTCCACAAACAAGTAAGTGCATTTTAAATTTAGCCATATATTTTCCTCCTAAAAGTTGAATGAATTATTAGGTATTATTTATTTATTGTTTCGTAGTTTACTGGTATAATACCTTCAACTAACTCGCCATCTTTGATATATTTATCAATGATTTCATCTGCTTTCTTAAGATCAACGAAGCCAAAAACTATTGGTTCTTTGCCAGGTAGAGTTACTTCAATTGTTGGTTCAGCATGGCAATAACCCATACAACCTGTTTGTGTAAACACAACATTCATCCCTCTTTTTTCTGTTTCAGCCATCATATAGTCCATAACTTGCTTTGCTCCTGCAGCAATACCACAAGTAGCCATAGCAACTTTTACTTGAACTAATCCTTCAGCATTTCCTTTTGCACGAGTATCAATCTTCTCTTGAATACTTTGCTTCATAGCCTTTAAGTCAGCTAACGATTTGATTTTTGTCATCTTTGGAAACCTCCTTATTTTGTTTTTAAAATTAATTTTAATCTGTTTTTATGCATAAGTCTATGCTTAAAAATAAGGTGCAAAGATAGATTTTATTCTCCAAACTCTCAAACGTTTGAGTAATTATTTTTATATAATAAATTCAATCACACGAAAAAGCCAACATTTTAAACCTAATTATGATAACAGACCGTAACATAAATATTTCAATGCATCTATATTATCTATCTAAAGAATATTGAAATTTGATTCGTTTTTTAGCTTTCTTAATGAAAAACACTTTTACGATAAAAAAATTGGAAGCAATGACAATACATATTATTTTCAAGAAAAAATTGCAGCTAAGTTAAAAATTTTCTTTTACTTTGCAAGATAATAAGGTATCTTAAAAGATATCTATCAATATAAAAATAAACAGAAAAATTTGTCATAATGAAAAAGTCTATTTCTTTAATTTTATTAATTATGTTAGCTTTTATTACTAACAACCTTTTTGCTCAATGGTCTGGGCTAGGAACTCAAGCAAATCCTTATTTGATATATAATACAACAGATCTAAAGGCTTTATCTACTTATGTAAATGTTGGCTCAACAACCACTAATAAATATTTTAAATTAATGAGCGATATTGACATGATAAATGTACAAAATTTTGTACCAATTGGAGGATGGGATACATCTGGATCTTTCGTAAATAGTTCAATACAATTCAAAGGAAATTTTGATGGTAATGGCAAAATAATTAGCAACCTATCTATTCTTAAAGATACGTCCAATAACTCTTCAATAGATAGGGTTGGACTTTTTGGCTACGTGGGGATTGGTGCTATTATAAAAAACTTGGGATTAGTTAATGCTTCAATAAGAGGATCCCTTTGTGTCGGAATATTATGTGGATATGGTAATAATGCTACTATTAGCAATTGTTTTTCGACAGGAAGTGTTAGTGGTTGGGATGCATGTGGAGGATTAATTGGATTCATTGAATATTGTACAATTAATACATCATATTCTAAGGCAAACGTAAATGGGTCTAATTATATTGGAGGTTTTATTGGGCATAATAGTCATTCCAACACAATAAATAATTATGCTGTTGGAAATGTAACTGGCATAACTAAAGTTTGTGGATTTGCTTACAATAATACGAGTACAAATAGTAATAATTACTTTAGAAATGGTTGTATTATAAATGGAACAGGAGGGTTAGAATCTGGGACTTCTATTAACGACTCTATAATGAAATCCATATATTTTCTAACACTAATAAATAACGGATTGGATTCTTCATCATTTAAAAAAGACCCTCTAAATTATTTTAATAATGGTTATCCTCTTTTAGTTTGGCAAAATAATTTAGGAGTAGCTATGGAATATGTAACAAATATAACAAATAATTCAGCTATACTTCACGCAACTATAATTAACAATAATGTGAATTTCACATCAAAAGGGTTCTATTATAAAATGGATATTGACACAATATGGTCAGAAATTACAGATATTATTGCAGACTCAAATATGGTAGTTAATTTAGTAGGACTAAACCCTCATACTATATATCAATTTAAAGGATATATATCAAATCAAACAGATTCAATAAAAGGAGAAACGCTAACATTTACAACGCTACACACTCCAGCAACAATTACAACAGATTCTGCTTCTTTAATAACAACAACAAATGCAACTCTTAATGGAATATTAAATAGGGGTTCTAAAACAATAATAGCAACTGGATTCAAATACAAACGAGTAAATGCAACTAGCTACATGTGCATCAATGTCATTGATAGCGATACTTTAGAAGCTGATATTAGCGGTTTATTACCTAATACGGAATATACATTCAAGGCTTATGCAATAACCCAAGATGATACAATTCAAGGAGAAAATATCAATTTTATTACACTTAGTAATAATAGTCTAAACACAGAGAATATATACAAAGCTAATATTATTCTATTTCCTAATCCAACGTCTGATTATGCTAAATTAATAATAGAAGGGGTTGATAAAGATATGAATATGATTATATATGATATTAGAGGAAAGCAAATAATGAATGAGATACTTAAACCAAATAACAACTCAATATCAACCACAATCAATACATCAAATCTGCCAAAAGGATTATACTCTATAAAAATTTCAAATGATAAATTCTGTAAAACAGAAAAATTGATTATTCGTTAATAGCAAATAATATTTAATTAATAGGGAATTATTACTTAGCAAATAATAATTCCCTATATTTTGGGAGTGGCCAAATCTCATTATCTATCTCCATTTCTAAATTATCAACATAATATCTGATTGACTCAAGGTAGGGCTTAACTTTATTGGAATATGCAAAAGCTTTCTCTTCCATATTCTCTATTCTATTGGCAATTTTCCTTTCTTCTGTCATCTCTTTTACTTGTGCTTTTATTTCGGAAACATATTCTGATATTTCTTTAACTAAATTTCTTCTTGCCTCAGAAAGATGTTCATACTCTTCCTTATCAAATATTTGTTTCATGCCAATTATGTTTTCCAGCAAACGATTTTGATAAGAAATAGCAGTAGGTACAATATGATTAATTGTTAAATCTCCCAAAACTCTACTTTCTATTTGTATCTTTTTTACAAACTTTTCAAGCTCCACTTCTACCCTACTTCTTAATTCTGTTTCATTAAATATACCTTCTCCAATAAGCACTTCTTTTGCTGATTTAGTTTCATATTTCAAGATAGCTTCAGGAACGCAATCAATATTTGTCAAGCCTCTCTTTTCGGCTTCCTTGCACCAATCCTCCGAATAACCATCTCCTTCAAAACGAACAGCCTTTGAAGCCTTAATTATCTTCTTCAACACCTTAAATATAGCTTCATCTTTTCCATTACCCTTTTCAATCAAATCATCTACATCTCTTTTAAATTCATTTAATTGATGTGCCATTGCTGCATTAATAACAATCATAGATGCTGCACAGTTTGAAGAAGAACCTGCGGCACGAAATTCAAACCTATTTCCTGTAAAAGCAAAAGGAGAAGTACGGTTTCTATCAGTATTATCTAATAATATTTCAGGAATACGACCAATACCTAACTTTAACGCTGTTTTCTGTTCAGGTGTCATTTTCTTATCCCCTACTTGCTTTTCCAATGTATCAAGCATATTAGTTAAATATTTCCCCAAGAAGACAGAAAGAATTGAAGGAGGGGCTTCATTCGCTCCCAAACGATAAGAATTGGAAGCACTCATTATGGAAGCACGTAAAAGATCTTGATTCTTATAAACCATCATCATTGCATTTACAATAAAAGTAATAAACAACATATTACCTTTTGGATTCTTTCCTGGAGCAAAAAGATTAATCCCTGTATCTGTTTGCAAAGACCAATTATTATGTTTTCCAGAACCATTTATTCCACTAAAAGGTTTTTCATGAAAAAGTACATTAAAATTATGACGATTAGCAATTCTTTTCATTAAATCCATAACCAATTGATTATGGTCGTTAGATAAATTAGCATCTTCAAAAATTGGAGCTAATTCAAATTGATTTGGAGCAACTTCATTATGACGTGTCTTTACAGGAATACCAAGCTTATGACATTCTATTTCTAAGTCTTTCATAAAGTTTGTAACCCTTGGAGGAATAGAACCAAAGTAATGATCATCTAACTGTTGGTCTTTTGCAGAAGAATGCCCCATAAGAGTTCTACCTGTTAAACAAAGATCTGGTCTTGCATTATACAAAGCACTATCAACCAAGAAATATTCTTGTTCCCAACCTAAATTGACAGAAACTTTATTTATATTTTTATCAAACAATTGAGCCACATTAGTAGATGCCTTATCAACCGCATTCAACGCTTTTAAAAGAGGAGTTTTATAATCAAGGGCATCACCAGTATAAGAAATAAAAATCGTAGGAATACAAAGAGTATCATCAACAATAAAAGCAGGAGAAGAAACATCCCAAGCTGTATAGCCTCTTGCCTCAAAAGTATTTCTGATACCACCATTAGGAAAAGAAGAAGCATCAGGTTCTTGTTGAACCAAAAGTTTACCTGAAAAGCGTTCGATTACATCTCCTTCATCACTAAATTCAATAAAGCCATCATGTTTTTCTGCTGTCCCATCTGTCAAAGGTTGAAACCAATGAGTATAGTGAGTAACACCAAACCCTTTAGCCCAATTTCTCATAGCATTAGCTATCAAATCAGCTTTTTCTCGAGAAATAGGTTTGCTATTTTCAGTTGCTTCAACAATAGCCTTATAAGCCTCCTTAGGCAAAAACTCCTGCATAGTTTTCTTATCAAATACATGAGAAGAATAATAATCGGAAAGATTCTTTGAAGGCAATTTCACCTCAATAGGCTTACGATTTACAAGCTCACTTAGAGCAAAGAAACGCATTTTTGACATAATACCATAAATATTTAGGGGGTTAATGCTGCAAAAATACTACTTTTTATAAATATACCCCCTAAATTTATATACTATTTTTCAAACAACATACATTTAATAGAGAAAACACCAATAAATAAAGCAAATCATACATTACAATTATATATTCACGTAATTATATCCTATTTTTATTCTTCTTTTTGATCAATAATAATAAATATTTTGTATATTTGCAAAAATAAATCCACTCAAATTCAAAAGAGTAGAATCCAAGAGTAAGAAATTCCCTTAAAATATCTTAAAAACTACGATACCCATCGTAGCGGAATTTAATCCCTATTAAAATATTTTTTAATCCCGTTTCTGAAGAATTATATCCCGTTTCCATAGAAAAAGAAGGGCTTTAATTCCATAAAGAGTTTATATAATTCCAAATATATAGAGTTTAATTTCAGAAAGGACTTGTTTAATGTCGCAAATACTTTGGTCTGTTTATATCAATTGCTTTCAAAGAATAAATAACCAATAAGAATCTTTATTCCAAGAAAATTATAAAGCAGTAAGTTTTAAATGAAGAGTTATAAGTTTTTTGTTATAAAAATAGCGGAGTTGTAATTTTACAGCTCCGCTATTTATTTATTCTTTAGAGAATATTTTATGCTTGTCCCATTGGGTTTAGTTGGTAAGGGATAGATTGTTCTGGTTCTGTTATTACTCCGTTTTGTTGCTCGTATTTATCAATATTTTCTTTTAACGCATAAAGTAATCTCTTTGCGTGTTGTGGAGAAAGTATTGCTCTTGAACGAACTTGAGCTTTTGGAACTCCTGGCATAACTTGTATGAAGTCTAAAATAAACTCTGTTGGAGAATGTGTGATTAGTTGTAAATTAGAATATATACCAGAAGCTATTTCTGCTGGTAATTCTATATCCATTTTTTGGTCCTTATTATTTTCCATTTATTTTAAATATTTTGTCCATATAAAAACACTAACCAAATAAGAGTTTAGTATCTTTATATGGACAATTAATTATTTATTCTTCTTTTGATTTACGTCCTCTTTTAGAAGGGGAGTTTTGTGCAACAAGTTCTTCTAACTGTTGTTTATTGGCTACGAATGCATTTCTATACTCTTTCAATCCTGTTCCTGCTGGAATTAAGTGTCCAACTAATACGTTTTCTTTTAATCCTAACAAGTGGTCTTGTTTTGCATTGATTGCAGCTTCGGTCAAAACCTTAGTTGTTTCTTGGAATGATGCAGCTGATAAGTAACTCTTGGTTTGAAGTGATGCTCTTGTTATACCTTGAAGTATTTGGCGAGCTGTTGCTGGATGTGCATCTCGTGCTACTATTTGAGCTTTGTCTTTTCTCTTTAATGTAGAGTTTTCGTCTCTTAGCTTTCTTGCACTAATCATTTGTCCATTAACATAATTTTCGCTATCTCCTTGGTCTTCGATAACTTTCATTCCAAATACACTATCATTTTCTTCATGGAAGTCTATCTTGTTTGCAACTTCACCTTCTAAGAACTTTGTATCACCTGGGTCTGCAACTTCAACCTTACGCATCATTTGTCTAACGATTACTTCAAAGTGTTTATCATTAATCTTAACACCTTGTAAACGATAAACTTCTTGTACTTCATTAACAATATATTCTTGTACACGCATTGGTCCTTTGATTGCAAGAATATCGGCTGGTGTAATTGCTCCTTCACATAGAGGTGAGCCTGCTTTTACATAGTCATTTTCTTGTGCAAGAATTTGTTTTGATGTTGATACAAGATATGAACGTGTTTCACCTGTTTTACTTGTTATGATAACTTCACGATTACCTCTTTTTAGTTTCTTACTTAATGAAACAACACCATCTATTTCTGCAACTACTGCTGGGTCTGATGGGTTACGTGCTTCAAATAATTCAGTTACTCTTGGAAGACCTCCTGTGATATCACCTGCTTTACCAAATGAACGTGGTATCTTAACTAAGCTATCGCCAGATTTTAATTTTTGTCCATCTTCAACCATTATGTGAGCACCTACTGGGATATCATATATCTTCAACACTTCACCTGCTGGATTAAGAATACATATTGCTGGGTTCTTCGATTTTTGACGTGATTCTATAATTACTCTGTCTTGTAATCCTGTTTGGTCATCAGATTCAACTCTATATGTAACATTTTCTATAATACTTTCATAAGAAACCTTACCTGATACTTCTGTTATGATTACGGCATTGTATGGATCCCATTCTACAATCAAATCGCCTTTCTTTACTTGTGATTTATCTTCAAAGTAAAGTTTTGCTCCGTAAGGAATAAACCCTGAAGCTAAAATAGCATCTGTAGTTTCGTCCATTATTCTAAATTCAGCTGAACGTCCAATCACTATTTGTAATTTTTCTCCTTCTGATGTTTTAGAATCAACTGAACGTAATTCATCAATTACTAATTGACCATCATATTTTGCTACTATTTTTGAATTAGTACCAATGTTACCTCCAGCAACCCCCCCAACGTGGAAAGTACGAAGTGTAAGCTGTGTTCCTGGTTCTCCAATTGATTGGGCTGCAATAACTCCTACTGCCTCTCCTTTTTGTACCATTCGTCCATATGCAAGGTTACGTCCATAACATTTTGCACATACTCCATGTTTCGATTCACAAGTTAAAACGGAACGAATTTCTACTTCTTCAATTGGTGAGTCTGCTATTTTTTGACAGATTTCTTCGGTTAGTTCTTCGCCTGAATGAGCTAATATTTCACCTGTTTGTGGATGAATAACATCATGAAGAGTTACACGTCCTAAAATTCTATCATATAGTGTTTGTACAATATCTTCATTTTTCTTTAATGCTGTTGTTGGAATACCTCTAAGGGTTCCACAGTCTTCGTCAGAAATAATAACATCTTGTGCTACGTCGACTAAACGACGTGTTAAATATCCTGCATCGGCTGTTTTCAACGCTGTATCGGCAAGCCCCTTACGAGCACCATGGGTTGAGATAAAGTACTCAAGTACAGAAAGTCCTTCTTTAAAGTTAGAGATAATTGGATTTTCAATAATCTCAGCTCCAGATGATCCTGATTTTTGAGGTTTTGCCATAAGTCCACGCATTCCTGAAAGCTGACGAATTTGTTCCTTAGAACCACGGGCTCCTGAGTCAAGCATCATAAATACTGGATTAAAGCCTTGACGGTCTTTTGAAACTTCTCTCATTACAACATTTGTCAAATCTCTATTAGTATTTGTCCAAACATCAATAATTTGGTTGTATCTTTCATTGTTTGTTATAAGACCCATTTGGTAGTTCATAACAACATCATCAACTTCTTTATTTGCTTTTCCTATAAGAATAGCTTTTTCTTCTGGTACTATAACATCACCTAAGTTGAAGGATAAACCGCCTTTGAAAGCCATTTTATATCCTAAATCTTTAATATCATCAAGGAAATTTGCTGTTTTTGCTGTTCCACAAACTTTCAAAACATCTCCGATAATATCTCTAAGAATTGTTTTCTTTAATACTTGGTTTATATATCCATATTCTTCAGGAACGACCATATTGAATAATACTCTACCAACAGTAGTTTTTATTCTTTCTGTTTTTTGTTCGCCGTCCTTAATAAATGTTCTTCTAAATGTAATATTTGCATGTAAATCTACAGCCCCTTCATTGTACGCTATTTGTACTTCTTCTGGTGAGTAGAATAGTTTTCCTTCTCCCCTTACTACTTGTTTTTCATCTGTTACTCTTCCTTTAGTCATATAATATAGACCAAGAACCATATCTTGTGAAGGCACTGTTATAGGTGCTCCATTCGCTGGGTTAAGAATATTATGAGATGCAAGCATTAATAATTGAGCTTCAAGTACAGCAGCATTTCCTAGTGGAACGTGAACTGCCATTTGGTCACCATCGAAATCGGCATTAAACGCAGCACAAACAAGAGGGTGAAGACGTATAGCCTTTCCTTCAACTAATTTTGGCTGGAATGCTTGTATACCTAAACGGTGAAGAGTTGGAGCACGGTTAAGAAGTATTGGATGTCCCTTCAATATATTTTCCAAGATTTCCCATACTACTGGGTCTCTTCTATCGACTATCTTTTTTGCAGATTTAACTGTCTTTACGATTCCTCGTTCGAGCATCTTACGGATAATAAATGGCTTGAATAGTTCTGATGCCATATCTTTAGGCAACCCACATTCATGCAATTTAAGATCTGGTCCTACAACAATTACAGAACGACCAGAATAGTCAACACGCTTACCTAATAAGTTTTGACGGAAACGACCTTGTTTCCCTTTTAAACTATCAGATAATGATTTTAATGCTCTATTTGATTCTGATTTTACTGAACTTACTTTTCTTGAATTATCAAATAATGAATCAACAGCTTCTTGTAACATACGTTTTTCATTACGCATAATTACATCAGGAGCTTTGATTTCTATTAATCGTTTTAAACGATTATTTCTTATTATAACTCTTCTATAAAGGTCATTTAAATCAGATGTTGCAAAACGACCCCCATCAAGTGGGACTAATGGTCGTAGTTCCGGTGGTATAACTGGTACTACTTGTACTATCATCCATTCTGGACGATTTTCTATTCTATTTTGAGCATCACGAAAAGCTTCAACAACATTTAGACGCTTTAATGCATCTTGTTTTCTTTGTTGAGATGTTTCTCTATTTGCAGTATGACGTAAATCGTAAGATAGTTTATCAAGGTCTAAATCTTTCAAAAGCACTATTAAAGCTTCTGCACCCATTTTAGCTACAAACTTATTTGGGTCTTCGTCTAATAATAGTTGATTTTCTACAGGAAGAGATTCAAGACATTCAAAATATTGTGTTTCGTCTAAAAGAACACCTTTCTTTATACCGTCTTTTTCTAATATCCCTTGATTAACTACTATATATTTTTCGTAGTAAATTACTTGTTCTAATTCCTTAGTTTTTAATCCAAGTAAAGAGCCTATTTTATTAGGTAATGAACGGAAAAACCAAATATGAGCTACTGGAACAACTAATTGAATATGTCCCATTCTTTCTCTACGTACTTTCTTTTCTGTTACTTCAACACCACAACGGTCACAAACGATTCCTTTATAGCGTATTCTCTTATATTTACCGCAATGACATTCCCAGTCTTTTATCGGTCCAAATATTCTTTCACAGAAAAGTCCGTCTCTTTCTGGTTTATATGTTCTATAATTGATGGTCTCAGGTTTTAATACTTCTCCTCTTGAGCGTTCTAAAATAGACTCTGGAGATGCAAGACTGATAGTCATCGTATTAAAATTGCTATTTATTAAGTTTTCTTTTTTTATTGCCATGATATTTAATGCTAATTTGATTTGTTTATTGAACCCTTAGATTAGTTATTATCTGTATTATCAAATGTAATCTCTAATCCTAATCCTCTAAGTTCATGTATTAAGACATTAAATGATTCTGGAATACCTGGTGTTGGCATATTATCGCCTTTAACAATTGCTTCATAAGCCTTAGCACGTCCAACAACATCATCTGATTTTACTGTTAAAATCTCTTGAAGTATATTAGATGCTCCAAATGCTTCTAAAGCCCAAACTTCCATTTCTCCAAAACGTTGACCACCAAATTGAGCCTTACCTCCCAATGGTTGTTGTGTTATCAATGAATATGGTCCAATTGAACGAGCATGCATCTTATCATCAATCATATGATGAAGTTTAAGCATATATATGTATCCAACTGTTGCTGGTTGATCAAATCTATCTCCTGTTTCACCATCATATAGATAACATTTTCCATTTTCTGGCAATCCAGCTTTTCTCATATATTCATTAACTTGATCCAAGTTTGCACCATCAAAAATAGGAGTTTGGAATGTTAGATCTAATTCTTTACCTGCCCAACCTAATACAGTTTCAAATATCTGTCCAAGGTTCATACGAGAAGGAACCCCAAGTGGGTTAAGAACTATATCTACCGGTTTTCCATTTTCTAAGAATGGCATGTCTTCCTCACGTACTATCTTTGCAACAATACCTTTGTTTCCGTGACGACCCGCCATCTTATCACCTACTTTCAATTTTCGCTTTTTAGCAATGTAAATTTTTGCCATTTGAATTATTCCTGCTGGCAAATCATCTCCTATTGATGTAACAAATTGTTGTCTTGCAAAGACTCCTTGGATTTCTTTTGAACGAATATTGTAATTATTCAACAATTCTTTTATTAATCCATTTGTTTCTTTATCAGATGTCCATTTATTTGGATTTACATTTTTATAATCAATAGCTAATAGCATTTTTTGGTTGAATTTTGTTTTCTTAGGTATTAATTCTTCATTGAAAGAAGAATAAACTCCTTGAGAAACTTTTCCTGCTAATATTACTATTAATTTATCTACTAACTTATTCTTTAAGTCTAATAATTCACTATCACTCTTTTCTTTGATTTCTTTGATAATGTCTTTATCCTTAGCTCTTGATTTCTTATCTTTATGTATTCTAGTAAATAATTTTTTATCAATTACTACACCACTAATTGATGGTGGTACTTTCATTGAAGCATCCTTAACATCTCCTGCCTTATCTCCAAAGATTGCTCTAAGTAGTTTTTCTTCAGGAGTTGGATCGGATTCTCCTTTTGGAGTAATTTTACCTACAAGTATATCACCTTCTTTTACATAAGCTCCAATTCTAACCATCCCTTTTTCGTCAAGATCTTTTGTTGCTTCAAGACTAACATTTGGAATATCTTTTGTAAGTTCTTCTAATCCACGTTTAGTTTCACGTACTTCAGTGATAAATTCTTCTACGTGAACTGATGTAAAGATATCTTCTTTTACTACTTTTTCAGAAATAACAATAGCATCTTCATAATTATACCCTTTCCAAGGCATAAATGCTACTTGAAGATTCCTTCCTAAAGCTAATACTCCATCTTTTGTTGCATATCCTTCTGATAAGACTTGTCCATTCTTAACTTTATCACCTTTCTTAACTATTGGACGAAGATTTATTGATGTGCTTTGGTTTGTTCTTTGGAATTTTGTAAAATAATATGTTTTTGTATCATCATCAAAACTAACCTTTCTTTCTTTTTCATCTCTAGCATAACGAATGATTATTTTGTCAGCATCAACATATTCAACGACTCCATCACCCTCTGCTATCAATAATACTCTTGAATCTCTTGCAACATAAGGTTCTATACCTGTTCCTACAATTGGAATTTCAGGATTTAATAATGGAACTGCTTGACGCATCATATTAGAACCCATTAACGCACGGTTAGCATCATCATGTTCCAAGAAAGGAATTAATGAAGCAGCTATCGAGGCAATTTGATTTGAGGCAACATCCATTAAATCTACTTTATCAGGAGATACAATAGGGAAGTCTGCCATTTTACGAGTTTTAATCTTGTCGTTTATAAACTTTCCATCTTTTGTTATTGGAGTAGCCGCTTGAGCAACTATCTTATCTTCTTCTTCTTCTGCACTCAAATATATTGGATCTTCATCATTTAATATTTTACCATTTTCTATTTTATAGTATGGTGTTTCGATAAAGCCTAAATTATTTATTTTTGCAAACACACACAATGAAGATATCAAACCAATGTTTGGCCCTTCTGGTGTTTCTATTGTACATAATCTACCATAGTGTGTATAGTGAACGTCACGAACCTCAAAACCTGCACGTTCTCTTGAAAGACCTCCAGGTCCTAAAGCTGATATACGTCTTTTATGAGTAAGCTCTGCTAATGGATTTGTTTGGTCCATAAATTGAGACAATTGATTTGTCCCGAAAAATGAGTTAATAACTGATGATAATGTTTTAGCATTTATTAAATCTGTTGGAGTAAAGACTTCGTTATCTCTTACATTCATTCTTTCACGAATTGTACGAGCCATACGAGCTAAACCAACCCCAAATTGAGCATATAATTGTTCTCCAACCGTTCTTATTCTACGATTACTTAAATGGTCAATATCATCAACTTCAGTCTTTGAATTAATTAATTCTATCAAATAACGAATGATAGAAATAATATCTTCTTGAGTTAAAACTTTAATATCATTTGAAACTTTAAGATTTAGTTTTGTGTTAATTCTATAACGACCAACATCTCCTAAATCATATCGCTTATCTGAAAAGAATAATTTTTCAATAATTCCTCTTGCTGTTTCTTCATCTGGTGGTTCTGCACTTCTTAATTGTCTATAAATAAACTCAACAGCTTCCTTGGCGTTGTTTGCCGTATCTTTTTGAAGTGTATTAAATATAATTGAATAGTCACTTGATGAAGAGTCTTCTGTATGTAATAATATAGTTTGAACACCTGATTGAATTATTTCTTCTACGTGTTCTTCATTAAGTTCAGTCTCTCTATCTATAATAACTTCTGTACGCTCAATTGATACTACTTCACCTGTATCTTCATCAACAAAATCTTCTATCCAAGAACGTACAACTCTTGCTGCTAATTTTCTACCAACAACCTTTTTTAAATTAGCCTTTGTTGCTTTAATTTCTTCAGCAAGATCAAATATCTCTAAAATATCTTTATCTGTTTCATAACCTATTGCTCTTAACAATGTAGTAATAGGTAATTTTTTCTTTCGGTCAATATAGGCATACATGACATTATTAATGTCTGTAGTAAATTCCATCCAAGATCCTTTGAAAGGAATAATACGTGCAGAATATAACTGCATACCATTTGCGTGATTACTTGTTCCGAAAAACACACCTGGAGAACGATGTAATTGAGATACAACTACTCTTTCGGCTCCATTTATTACGAATGTACCCTTAGGAGTCATATAAGGAATCATCCCTAAATATACATCTTGAATAATTGTTTCAAAATCTTCGTGTTCTGGGTCTGTACAGAACAATTTTAATTTAGCTTTTAATGGAACGCTAAATGTTAGACCTCTTTCTATACATTCTTCAATTGAATAACGAGGAGGGTCTATAAAATAATCAAGAAATTCGAGAACAAAATTATTTCTCGCATCTGAAATTGGGAAGTTTTCTGAAAAAACTTTATACAATCCTTCATTAACTCTATTTTCAGAATTAGTTTCAAGTTGAAAAAAGTCTTGAAACGACTTTAATTGAATATCCAAAAAATCTGGGTATTCAAAATGTTTTACTGATGCAAAACTTACTAAGTTGGGTTTATTGTGTGCCAAGGTTTAAAAATTAATTAGTTAAAAAATAAGATCTATACAAACACAAATAAGGAATAGGTATTCTGATTAAAGAATACCTTATTCCTATAATAATTTTGTAGTGAAATGTCTTACTTTATTTCAACTTTTGCACCAGCTTCTTCTAATTGTGCTTTTAAAGCTTCTGCTTCGTCTTTAGAAATACCTTCTTTCAAAGGTTTTGGAGCTGCATCAACTAATTCCTTAGCTTCTTTCAATCCAAGACTACAAAGATCTTTTACTAATTTAACTACATTTAATTTTGATGCACCTGATTCAATAAGGATAACATCAAATGAAGTTTTTTCTTCTTCTGCAGCTACTGCTGCTACTGGACCTGCTGCTACTGCTACTGCTGCTGCTGCTGGTTCAATTCCGTATTCATCTTTCAAAATATCAGCTAATTCTTTTACTTCTTTTACTGTAAGATTAACTAATTGTTCCGCAAACGCTTTTAAATCTGCCATTTTATTTAAGGTATTAAATGTTTAACAATATTTTTCTTATTCGGCTTTTTCCGATAATGTTTTTAATACGCCAGATAACGTATTACCACCTGACTTTAATGCTCCAATAACATTCTTTGTAGGAGATTCTAATGTTGCAATTATGTCTGCAATAAGTTCTTTCTTAGATTTGATATTAATCAATAAATCTAAGCTTTCTTCTCCCAAATAGAATGATTCTTCAACATAAGCAGCCTTTAATAATGGTTTAGGGCAAGATACTCTAAATTCTTTTATTAATTTTGCTGGTAAATTATTGACGTTTGAAAGCATGATCGAAGTAGAACCTTTAAGAGCAGGGAATATATCAGAATAATCTATCCCTGATTTTTCCATTGCTTTTCTAAGCAATGCATTCTTAACTATCATAAGTTTAACCTCTCTACGGAAGCATAGTCTCCTAAGTTTAGATGTATTAACAGAATTTAATCCTTCAATATCAACTAAATACAAATAAGGATAATTTGATAGCTCTACTCCTATAGATTCGATTAACTGTCCTTTATCTTCTTTTCTCATATTTCAAATGTTTTCTCGTGAAGATTATTTACTTATGGATTTAGGGTCAATCTTTACTCCTGGACTCATTGTTGAAGAGATTGTAACACTCTTAACATAGGTTCCTTTTGCAGCAGATGGTTTTAATTTCAAAATAGTAAATAATACTTCATTGGCGTTATCACGTATTTTTTCATTTTCAAATGATACACGAGCAACTCCTGTATGAATAATACCATACTTGTCTACTTTAAAATCAATTTTACCAGCTTTTACTTCTTGGACAGCTTTACCGACCTCCATTGTAACAGTGCCTGTTTTTGGATTAGGCATTAAGCCACGAGGACCTAATATTTTTCCTAATGCTCCAATTTTAGGCATTACACTTGGCATTGTAATAATTACATCGATATCCGTCCAACCGCCTTTTATTTTGTCTAGATATTCATCTAATCCAAAATAATCAGCTCCGGCTGCCTTAGCTTCTTCTTCCTTTTCAGGAGTACAAAGTACTAAAACTCGTTTTGTCTTACCTGTTCCATGTGGTAAAGTAACAATACCTCTAACCATTTGATTTGCTTTACGAGGATCAACTCCTAAGCGAACATCAATATCAACTGATGAATCAAACTTTGTATAAGTAATGTCCTTCACTATCTTAACAGCTTCGTCAATAGAGTATAGCTTTGTAAAATCATACTTAGCTAAAGCCTCTTTTTGTTTTTTCGATAATTTTGCCATTTTTTTTGTGAAAAATTCAAATTAATACTTGTTAAAGATTATTCTTTAACGGTAATTCCCATACTCCTTGCCGTACCTTTTACAATACTCATTGCAGATTCAATTGTGAAACAGTTTAGGTCAACCATTTTTGCTTCAGCAATTGCACGTACCTGATCTATTGTAATAGCAGCAACTTTTACTCTGTTAGGTTCCGCAGAACCACTTTTCAATTTAGCCGCTTCTTTTAATTGTACAGGCACAGGTGGGGTCTTAATTACAAAATCAAATGATTTATCAGCATAAACAGTAATAATAACTGGTACAATTTTACCAGCTTGTTCCTGAGTACGAGCATTAAACTGCTTGCAAAATTCCATAATATTAACACCCTTTGCTCCTAATGCTGGACCAACTGGTGGTGATGGGTTTGCTGCTGCTCCCTTGATTTGTAATTTAATTAATCCTGAAACTTCTTTTGCCATTTCGTGACTTGTGCTTAAAGATTATTAAAAAATTGATTACTGATTATTCTTTTTCAACCTGAATGAAGGAAAGTTCAACTGGAGTTTTACGACCAAATATTTTAACCGTAACTTTCAATTTTTTCTTTTCATCATTTATTTCTTCAATTGTACCCGAGAAGTTACTAAATGGTCCATCAACAATTTTCACAGACTCACCAATAATAAATGGATCTGTTAATTCTTCTGCTTGACCGTATAACTCATCTACTTTTCCAAGAATACGTTTAACCTCATTCTCTTGTAATGGAACAGGATTACCATTTTTCTCAGCCAAGAAATTAATTACATTAGGAACTCCTTTTATTGTGTGAGCAATTTCACCAACTAAGTTTGCTTCAATCAGTATATATCCAGGAAAAAGATTTCTATCTTTTGTAACTCTTTTCCCATTACGTACAGAATAAACCTTCTCTGTTGGAATTAAAATTTGAGAAACATATTCTTGTAAACCAAGTCTAGAAATTTCATTCTCGATATACTCTTTAGTCTTCTTTTCTTTTCCAGATATTGCTCTTACAACATACCATTTCTTAATTTGTTCGCTCATACTTTGAAATTAATTGAAATTGATGTAATCATCAAAAAATAAATAATTGATAGCCTTTATATACCTCAGTGACAATTTTGTCGGGGGGAAGCAAGATATATAAAACAAGTAGAATAGGAATTATCCCATCATACTATATAAGTATCCAAGTACGCCTTTCCAAAATAGTGTAGGGTGAACTCCACAAGATATATCCATAATAAATATTATTAAGGCAATAATAAGTGAAGCAACAAATACTACAATTGTACTATTTTGCAACTCTAACATTGTTGGCCACGATACCTTATGAGTAAGTTCATCGTAGCTTTCTTTAACGTAATTAACTATCTTAGACATCAATCTTTATTTTTTTATTATTTGCAGGGGCGGAGAGATTCGAACTCCCATCAACGGTTTTGGAGACCGCGATTCTGCCATTGAACTACGCCCCTAAATTTATGGAGAGAAAATCTCTCCATAAAAATTTATTTGTTTTAAACCTTAGTCTAAAATTTCTGTTACCTGACCTGCACCTACTGTTCTACCACCTTCACGAATAGCAAACTTTAAGTTTAGGTTTAATGCTATTTCAGCAATTAACTCAACGGTTATAACTAAGTTATCCCCAGGCATTACCATTTCAACTCCTTCAGGTAAAGTAATTTCACCAGTAACGTCAGTTGTTCTAAAATAGAATTGAGGACGATACTTATTATGGAATGGTGTATGACGACCACCTTCTTCTTTTTTCAATATAACTACAGAAGCTCTGAATTTTTTATGTGGTTTAACTGAACCTGGTTTAACAATAACCATACCACGACGGATTTCTTCTTTATCTATACCACGAAGTAATAAACCTACGTTATCACCAGCTTCACCTCTATCTAATATTTTACGGAACATCTCAACTCCTGTAACAACAGATTTAAGTTTTTCTGCACCCATACCAATAATTTCAACAGGATCACTAGAATTGATAACACCAGTTTCAATACGACCAGTTGCAACAGTACCACGACCAGTGATTGAGAATACGTCTTCAATAGGCATTAAGAAATCTTTATCCATATCTCTTGTAGGAAGAGGAATCCAACTATCAACTGCATCCATTAATTCCATGATTTTATCCATCCACATAGGTTCTTTATTTAGTCCACCTAAAGCAGAACCACGTATAACAGGAGTATTATCACCATCAAATGAATAGAAAGTCAATAAATCACGAATTTCCATTTCAACTAAATCTAATAACTCAGGGTCATCAACTAAGTCAACTTTATTCATGAAAACAACTAAACGAGGCACACCAACTTGACGTGCTAATAAAATATGTTCACGAGTTTGTGGCATAGGACCATCAGTTGCAGCAACAACTATAATAGCACCGTCCATTTGAGCAGCACCAGTAACCATGTTTTTTACATAGTCAGCATGACCAGGACAGTCAACATGTGCATAGTGACGACTTGCTGTTTGATACTCAACGTGAGCTGTGTTAATTGTAATACCTCTTTCTTTTTCTTCTGGAGCTGAGTCGATAGAATCAAAAGATTTAATTTCAGATAAACCCTTTTCTGCTAAAACGATTGTAATAGCAGCAGTTAAAGTTGTTTTACCGTGGTCAACGTGACCAATTGTACCAATGTTTACGTGTGGTTTGGAACGGTCGAATTTTTCTTTAGCCATAATAATTGACGTATTAATAATTTATTTTAATGTGTTTTCTATTTTTTACCTTTAATAACAAAAGAGCCATTGACGAGACTTGAACTCGTGACCCCTTCCTTACCAAGGAAGTACTCTACCACTGAGCTACAACGGCTTAATTTTATTTATGCCAATAAGAACGAGTCAGAGTATTCTAACCCGCTCTTTTGAAGCTTTGAGCGGAAGACGGGGCTCGAACCCGCCACCTATAGCTTGGAAGGCTATCGCTCTACCAAATGAGCTACTTCCGCTTACATAATAATATTAAGAGAATATTTATTATCAGAACAATAAACATTCTACTTTTGTGGGAAGGGCTGGATTCGAACCAGCGAAGGCGTCGCCAACAGATTTACAGTCTGCCCCATTTAGCCACTCTGGAACCTTCCCTTGTTTTTTTTGAGCCGATGGAGGGATTCGAACCCCCGACCCGCTGATTACAAATCAGCTGCTCTGGCCAACTGAGCTACATCGGCATTTTCCCTATTTTCTTTATTCTATCTAAAAAAGGGATTGCAAAATTAGAAATATTTTCTGACACAACCAAACTTTTTGAAATTATTTTTCAATATTTCTTTATTATCGGTTGTTATCATATTTCAAAGAGCAATCACTTTTTCAAAAGCGAGTGCAAAGATATTAACTTTCAATATTTCTACCTAATTTTTTTCTGGAAAAACACTAAAACTTAAGATATAAAAACTCAACTATATTAAAATGAAATATTTATTTTTGATATAGAATACAATAATTAGACTAATTAATGATAGAATTTTAGCTGTTTTAGCTCTGCAATAATCTCTTTTTTGTCTTTTTTCAACAAAACTAAATACCCAAATTCATTAACATCAATAATTTTAGCCTCTATATCTTCTACATTATTATAACGATAATTAGCAAATACATTATAATATAACAACCTCTCCAAATATTCTTTTTTGAAGTTAAAACCATGATTTGACTTCAACATATCATATCTCAATTTCACAGAATCTAAAATTTCAATCAAAATGTTTTCAATCAAAAACTCTTGTTTTGTTTCCAATTTCATTGAAGTTGGATTAGGTGCAAAATGAAAATCTATTTGATTAATGTTAATTCCAATGCCACAAATAGCACAAGTAAATTCCGAACCGATTATCTTATTTTGCACTAACATACCACATATCTTATTTTTTCTAACATAAATATCATTGGGCCATTTAATAGAAACATCATTAATATACTTTGAAAGAAAATCACAAATTCCAAGAGAAAGCACCTGTGTAATTAAAAATTGATCTGCTATTGGTAGAAACGTTGGTTTTAATAATAATGAAAAGTTTAGGTTTTTTTCTCCTTCTGACTCCCATTTATTATTACCTTGCCCCCTCCCTTGTGTTTGATTTTTTGTCGCAACAATAGACCATTCAGGTAAAATATCCGAATTGAGTCCTTGCAAATATGTCTGAGTTGAATCTAAACTCTCAACCCAAATTACATTACATGTGTTAATATTCATCTACGATTTTATTGTTCAATAAGAATTAATCAACATAAAACTATAATACTTTCTACTATATGTAAAAAACAAAAGTTACAGATTGCAACAAATATTCTAATTGTTATTTAATAACAACTAAATAAACCACTGCTTGAATTAGCATATAGAGTTAAAAAAATAATAATGTCTCACCATTGATCAAATTGTCATCTTTTCTATAGACATATAAGGACAATAATAATTCAAATTTAGTTGATAAATTTATAGGACTTTTTACTATCTGATTCAAATATTTTTTGTATTTTTGCATTACGTAAATTCCATATTGTAAATACTTAACCTAAGGGGACAAATAAAAGAGTTTCCCATTCGTTCAAAAACACATTATCTTTCTACAAATATTTACGGTGTACACCAAAGAACCCTTACGGTATAGACCGTAATAGTGCTACGGTGTACACCGTAATGATGCTATGGTATATACCGTAGTGAGATTTTAATTTCAATTTAGTAGAACAAGACTTCGATTTAATAAGAAGAAATCAAATATAATGAGAAAAAGACTTTGATTTTTCTTAAAAAGAAAGCTTTAAGAATTCAAGAGATAAAATCAAATCATTTTATTCCTCCTTTTGACTTTTTAAATTAACTTTTTTCAATCAAATTAATTTTTCAATACAATAATAATGATTATTCAGTATGACTTTTTCATTAATAACTAATAAAAAAAACGGGAATTTGATTTCATTGATATTTATTTCCTATATTTGCAAGTTAAATAAATCATATTCAATGACAAAAAGAAAGACAGAAAATAAATTATCCCAAATGATGACAGAGGTGGCAATCAAGGGAATACAAGACAAAAAAGGGAAAGACATAACAATAATTGATTTAAGAGAAATTGAAGGTTCTCTTTTCGATTTTTATGTTATTTGCACAGGCAACTCCCCTTCTCATGTTGATACAATATCAGAAGCAGTTGATAAAGAAATAAAAATAGCAACTGGACTTAATCCAAAAAGAGTTGAAGGATTACAAAATTGTCAATGGGTTTTGTTAGATTACTTTGATGTAATCATTCATGTTATGCTTGAAGAGACTAGAGACTTTTACAGAATAGAACAAATGTGGAAAGATGCACCTCAAACTCATTTAGAAAATATAGAATAATAATTTGAATTCAAATTTTTATGGACAACAATTCAAAGAACAAAAAAAACAATTTCAAAAAAGCACTTGGAGGAAAACCTAAGTTTAAATTCAATATATATTGGATTTATATTGCTGCATTTGCTTTCTTTGGAATATTATGGTTTACTGGTGGTAGTGATGGAACAATAAACAGAGATATTGAATGGAATAAACTTGAAAAAGTTCTTCTCAAAAAAGACTACTCAAAAATAAATGTAGTCAACAAAGAGTTTGCTGAAATTTATATCAAAGCTGATGCGATAAAATCTGACACTGCATACAATGACCTAAAACCTAAGTCTGGACTATTCGGCACACAATCCTCTCCGAAAGAAGCTTTCTACACTTATAAATTTGGCGATTTCTTATACTTCCGAGACCAATTGAAAGATGTAGAAAATCAATGGATAGCGAGAGATACCGTAGGTGTAGTAAGCGACGTTAGGAAAAGTGAAATAATAAGCTCACATAGAATAAATCTAAATAATGAAACTAGGAAAGACTTTTGGAGTGGAAACTTTTCATTCATACTTTCTATATTAGTATTAGTTATTATATGGATAGTATTCTTCCGTATGATGAGAGGCGGAAATTCTGGCGGCGGAGGAATGGGCGGCGGCGGAATATTTAATGTAGGGAAATCCAAAGCACGTTTATATGATAAAGAGAACGACGTACAAGTTACTTTTGCTGATGTTGCTGGCTTAGAGGGAGCAAAATTGGAAATAATGGAGATTGTTGATTTCTTGAAAAATCCAAAGAAATATACCGACCTTGGGGGAAAAATACCTAAGGGTGCATTATTAGTTGGTCTACCAGGAACAGGTAAAACATTACTTGCAAAAGCTGTTGCAGGCGAAGCAAAAGTTCCTTTCTTTTCTATTTCTGGTTCTGACTTTGTTGAAATGTTTGTAGGTGTTGGAGCATCAAGGGTAAGAGATTTATTCAAGACAGCAAAAGAAAAAGCTCCTTGTATAATATTTATTGATGAAATAGACGCAATAGGTCGTGCAAGAGGAAAAAATCTTGCATCAGGTTCTAATGATGAAAGAGAAAATACATTAAACCAACTCTTAACAGAAATGGATGGTTTTGGTACAAATGCAGGAGTAATTATACTTGCTGCAACCAACCGTGCAGATGTTTTAGATAAAGCCTTACTTCGTGCAGGACGTTTTGACCGTCAAATATATGTTGATCTACCAGACTTAGAAGAAAGAAAAGCTATATTTAAAGTCCACACCAAAAACTTAAAATACGATAAAAAGAAAGTCGATATAGATTTTCTTGCGAAACAAACACCAGGATTCTCTGGTGCAGACATAGCAAATGTGTGTAATGAATCAGCACTTATTGCGGCAAGACACAACAAAAAACTAATTGATAAGCAAGATTTCCTTGATGCAGTTGATAGAATAATTGGAGGCTTGGAAAAGAAAAATAAAGTAATAGCTCCAAATGAAAAGAAAACAATTGCTTATCACGAAGCTGGACATGCTTCAGTTAGTTGGATGCTTGAACATGCTCACCCACTTGTAAAAGTTACTATTGTTCCTCGAGGACAAGCTCTTGGTGCTGCATGGTATTTACCTGAAGAAAGACAAATAACCACAAAAACTCAGATGTTACACCAAATGATTTCCCTTCTTGGAGGACGTGCCTCTGAAGAAATCGTTTTTGGAGAAGTATCTACTGGGGCTTTAAATGATCTTGAAAGAGTTACTAAGATGGCTTATTCTATGGTTGCTTATTATGGTTTGAATGAAAAAATTGGTAATTTAAGTTACTATGATTCTTCTGGACAATCAGAATATGGATTCACAAAACCTTTTTCTGAAAAGACCGCAGAGCAAATTGACTTTGAAATTCATAAAATGGTTGAAGAATCATACCTAAAAGCAAAAGAAATATTATTACAATATAGAGAAAAACTTGATAAGTTAGCTATGCTTTTGGTTGAAAGAGAAGTTATATTTAGAGAAGACTTAGAAGAAATCTTTGGTAAACGTCCTTTTGATGAAAAAGAAGATATTCAAGCAAAAACAATCAAAGAAATAGAAATCAAGGAAGACAAAGTTATTGTTGAATCAGATAGTTTAGATGATAAGGATAATTAGTAAATAAACTAATGAAAGGAAGTTCTGAAAAAGAAAAAGTTTTAAAGCTAATACGCAATTCTTTGCTCGATAAAGCAGAAATCCCTTATCCTTCTTTAGATATGGATTTGGACTTTTATGCTCCTCTCAATGATGACCCAGTAATGATATTTGCTGAAAATATTGTTGAAAGTGGAGGTAAATTTATCTACTGCAAAAATGATGACGATTTAATAGACAAACTTTTTTCTTTGATAGATTATCGTAATTGGTTAAATCATATTGTTTCTTATGGAGATAAACTAAAAGAATTCCTTATAGCAGGAGGACTGCATACTAATGATATAAAAGATAATGGAACCGAAGTAGGAATAATTCGTTGTCATTGCATTGCTGCACGTAATGGTTCAATAATCATTACTTCCAACCAGGCAGAAAAAAATGAGCTTCAAAAGTTTCCAAATATTCTTATCATAATTGCTTATACTTCACAAATAACAATAGATATTAAGTATTGCCTAAATCAACTTTCAGAATCAATGCCTCAATGGATTACAACAATTAATCCTGGTTATTTATTGAAAGAAGAAATAAAAGAACTATATTTGTTCACTGTTGAAAATCTAATTCAAACTGAAAAATAGACATATGAATAACTTTACTAAAAGAACTATCACAGGAACCATTTATGTAATAGCAGTTATTGGAGCTATAATGTTTAATCCTATTATCCTCTCTATTTTCTTTGGGATAATAGCAATCTTAGCTCTTTGTGAATTCTACAAAAATTTAAAGATTAGCAATATATTACCATTAAACATTCTTGGAATACTATTAGCTATTTTATCTTATAGTTGTTTTGCTCTAAAAGCATTTCAAATAGAAAATAAATATTCTATTATTGCATCCCTACTACTTTGCTTTACTATATTTATTGTTGAAATTTACCGCAATAAAGAAAATCCTTTTACAAATATATCCTATACTCTTTTAGGTATTATATATATAGTATTGCCTATGGGTTTAACTAATTTCATTGTTAATCCTACTCTTTCATCTAATGTTTTCATTCCAATTCTATTGCTTGGTATCTTTATACTTGCTTGGTGTAATGATACCTTTGCATATTTAGTCGGAGTGAAATTTGGGAAAAATAGATTATTTGAAAGAATATCTCCTAAAAAAAGTTGGGAAGGTTTCTTTGGAGGATTTATTGCTGTTCAATTAGCATCTCTTCTTCTTTATAATTTTTCTAACACACCTCTACAATTCTTTGATTGGATGATAATGGGCGCTATTGTTAGTGTTGTTGGAACTTATGGCGATTTAGTTGAATCTATGTTTAAAAGGCAAATTGGAGTTAAGGATAGTGGTAAAATACTTCCTGGTCATGGTGGTATATTAGATAGATTTGATATTCTTTTTATAGCCATACCATTTATATTTAGTTATATATTTCTACGTCTAAATTAATAAATAAAACAATGTATATACACAAAGAAGGTTACAAAATTATTGCTTACACAACTCTTTTATTAGTTGTTATTTTAAGTGCAATGAAATACGTTATAGTTGATTGGAATTGGTATTGGTATTCACTTGCTGGAGCTATGATAATATTAGCTCTAATCATTATTAGATTTTTCAGGATACCTAAACGTGAGTTAGTCCATAATTCTGACCAAATAATTGGTTCAGCCGATGGTACAATAGTAGTTGTTGAACAAGTCTATGAGCCAGAAGTTTTAAAAACAGAATGTATTCAAATATCAACATTCATGTCTCCAAACAACGTTCATGTTAATCGCTACCCTATTTCAGGAAAAATAACTTACACAAACTACCATAGTGGTAAATATTTAATCGCAAAGCATCCTAAATCTTCAACCCTTAACGAAAGAACAACTATTTGTATTGAAACTCCAAAAGGACAAAAGGTTGTAGTTCGTCAAATTGCAGGAGCATTAGCGAGAAGAATTGTTTGTTACTCTAAAGAAGGACAAGAAGTGCGTCAAGGTGATGAGCTTGGGTTTATTAAGTTCGGTTCAAGAGTTGATGTTTTTATTCCTTTGGAAGCAGATGTTCACGTTGAGCTTGAAGACAATGTAAAAGGAGGTTTATCTGTTCTTGCTACATTATAGATGGAAAACTTTGAAAAACAAATAATCTTTGAGGATAATCATATATTAGTAATCAACAAGAAGAATTCTCAGATTGTTCATGGAGATAAGACTGGAGATGATAGCTTAGTTGATTTTATTAAGAACTATTTAAGAGAAAAATACAATAAACCAGGTAATATATACTGTGGAGTTGTACATCGTCTTGACCGTCCTGTAAGTGGAGCTGTAGTATTCACAAAAACGGAAAAAGCACTTGTTAGGCTTAATAAACAAATTCACGATAGACTTTTTACAAAGAAGTATTGGGCAATAGTACGTAATTCTCCTCCAAAAGAGGAAGATATTTTGATTGATTACTTAATCAAAGACGAAAAGCAAAATAAGTCTTACATAACTAAAGACACAGAAAAAGGTTCTAAAGCCGAACTAAAATATAAAGTATTAGCAAAAAGTGACTACTATAATTTATTAGAAGTTGAACTTTTCACTGGAAGACATCATCAAATAAGAGTACAATTAGCCAAGATAGGATGCCCTATAAAAGGCGACTTAAAATATGGCTTTGGACGCTCAAACAAAATAAGCTCAATATGCCTTCATGCTCGAGAGTTGAGCTTTGAGCATCCAACATTGAAAGAAAAAATGACTTTCATTGCACCAGTTCCTGATGAACCTTTATGGAAATGGTTTGAAGAAAATGCAAATAAATAATTATAGATTAAGAAGTAAATATTATACTCGAATTATTTAGTAATTTTGCAGTATTAAATTATACATCTATATATGGCTACAAAAAAACCAAAAGCTAAGAAAAGTAAGAAAAAAACTGGTTGGAAAAAGTTTTGGAAAATAACAGGAATAGTTATTCTAAGTTATTTTGTTTTCTCAGTTTTCTTGACATTAGCATATAAATTTATAAATCCTCCTTTTACAATTCTTATGGTACAGAGGGTTTTTGAACAAACATTCTCATCAGATAGAGAAGTTAGACTTACTAAAGATTGGGTTGATATTGATGAAATATCTCCAAACATGGTAAGGGCGGCAATTGCTTCTGAAGATAATTTATTTGTTCGTCATAATGGATTTGATGTAAAAGCGATAGAAAGAGCTATAGACCATAATCAAGAAGGTGGTAGTATTAGAGGAGCAAGTACAATTAGTCAACAAACCGCTAAAAATGTATTTCTTTGGAATGGAAGAAATTGGATTAGAAAAGGGCTTGAAACCTATTATACTGTTTTGATTGAAGCCTTTTGGAGCAAAGAAAGAATAATGGAAGTTTATCTTAATGTAATTGAATTTGGCGATGGCGTTTATGGCGTTGAGCAAGCATCAAGAACCTATTTCGGTAAAAGTGCAAAGAATCTTACAAAAAGAGAAGCTGCTTTATTAGCATCTGTTTTACCATCACCTCTAACACGTAATGCAGGAAAACCAACAAAATGGTTAAATTCAAGAGCTAATCGTGTTATGTATCTAATGGATAAACATGGGGACATAAGACTGCCTAATTAATAAAGTTAGACATAAAAAATATCTTTATTCTCTTTTAAAATTGGTAACTATTTCCATTCAAAGGTAGAAATCATATTATTTAAATCTGTAGTTATCCTTTTAATAATTGGAGCTAATGAATCATTATTTGGTTTGAATTCAAAATATAAAGCTCCACGAAGGAAATATTTTGAACTATCAGTAACATAAAATTGATAAGGAGAAACAACCTTTGTACCCTTTATCTCAAAAACATAACCATAAACCTTAGATTTAGTATTAGAATAAGCTGTTTCTAATATTCCACTTGAAAACTTATCATATTTCTTTGTAAAGTTATAACTATCATTAATTAGAGAATCTAAAGTAACCTTTGGAGTAAGATTTTTAAAACTAACATATAATTTACAACCATAATTAGGGAAGTTTATATTAAACCAATTCTTATCTGCAAATCTACCTTCTGCCCTTTCAACAATACCATAATTAGGATATTGAAAATTAAAAGGCAACCCTAATGTATCAAACTTTTGATAAGTTGGAGTTGGAACATCTAAACGAAAATAAGTCTTCGGCTTTGGCGTAGAAACATCATTATTAAAACAACTTGAAAAACAAATTCCAATAAATAAAAGCAATATTATATATCTAATCTTCATACGTAATTAACAATATTATAAATTAATAAATTCACTATTTAATAATTAGTCTAACCCTTTCAACCTTTCTATTATCGGCTCTTTCAATCACAAAGAAATAGTTTTCAAACTTAATAATTTCCCCTTTAACTGGCAAATGCCCTGCCAATTCAATTAACATTCCGGCCAATGTATCAGCATCTCCCTTTACTTCGTCAAAAAACTTATCGTCTGGCAAACCAATTGCCTTACAAAAATCATTAATGCTTATTTTCCCTGTAAAAGAATAAGTTTTCTCCCCTAACTTAGTAACCAAAGAAGGTTGAAATGGATCAAATTCATCTCTAATCTCTCCGACTATCTCTTCTAAAATATCCTCCAAACTTACAATTCCAACAACACAACCGAACTCATCAACAACAATAGCTTGATGGCGCTTCTCTTCTTGAAACTCTTTCAATAAATCATTTACATCCTTAGTTTCTGGGACAAAAAAAGGCTCACGAATAATCTTGCTCCATTCAAATTCTTTATCAGTAAGCAAATACTTAAACAAATCCTTTACATGAAGTACCCCTTTTATTTGGTCAAGTTCTTTTTCATAAACAGGAATTCTTGAGAAGCCACTCTTGGCAATAATTTCCATAACATCTGAAAAAGAAGTAGAAATCTCTAATGCTAAAATATCAACCCTTGCCGTCATTATATCAGAAACATCACCATCTAACCTTATAACTTTTTTATGAATATTTTTATCCACCAAAGAACTATTATCATTCTTTGTTTCCATATAAAGTTTCAAATATAAATTATAGAGAGGTTTTAACGCCTTCTTCAATAAAAATCCTTTTGTCTTCAATATTATTTGTTTATTTTTTCATGGCAAAAGTAAACAAAAATATACATTTATAGTGTTATAATTATAAATATAATAGAAAAGTCATTATCTTTGTGGCATAATAACATAGAATTTTATGAAAAAAATATTTTACTTATTAGCTTTGGTTTGTCCTTTTTTTAGTAGTGCTCAAGTTGCTTGCACATCTCAAAATGGACAAACTATTCAAAACATTATAGAAAACTTTTTCCTCGGTGGAGGTGTTAGTGTTTCAAATGTAAGATTTAATGGTAGTTTAACATCAAATACAAATCAATTAGGTACATTTACGAATGCAAATATTACAGGGGATAACATTCGTTTAGGTAGTGGTTTAGTTATTGTTACTGGGGATATTCAAGATGCAACAGCAGGTAGTTCTGCCATTCATAGTTCAACTGCAAATCCTGCATCTGATGATAACTCTGTAGCAGTTCCTTTATACCTTTTGCTACAATCTCAAGGGAATAATGCACCTATGGATGATATAGGAGTCCTAAGTTTTGACTTTGTACCTCAAGGAGGGGAAGTATCTTTTAAATATGTTTTTGCAAGTGATGAATATCCTGGATATGTTTGTTCAACATTTAATGATGCTTTCGGTTTTTTTGTTTCAGGACCTTATAATGACGATGGTATAACTCCTGCACCTTTGCCTCCTGGAGCAACAAGACTTATGTATTCAAATATTGCAATTATTCCAGGCTCAGATCCAGAAGTTCCTGTTACAATAAATACAGTAAATGGAGGAACGGCAGCAGGAACTGTTTCCCCTTGCATATTAACTAACTCTAATTTACACATCCAACAAAGTGATAACTCTTCTATTAATAAAATGCAAGGATATACTATTGCTCTTGAAACAAAAAAAGTAGCTGTTGTTCCTTGTTATAAATATTCTATATCAATAGCTATTTGTGACGTTGGAGACCATGCATTTAATTCTGCTGTTTATCTTGGTGCAAATTCTTTTAAGGTTGATGTTTTCAATCTTTCAGACACAATTCAAGGAACAGTAATTTCAAGAGACACATTAATACAAACTGATTGTGCTTCAACAATAATAACATCAAAACTTAATCGCCCTGCAACAGGAGGAGAATCTTACACATTCCAAGTAGGAGGAGATATGATTGAAGGACAAGATTACGAACCTTTCGGAAATTCACTTTCTTTTCCAACAGGCGACTCAATAGCACAAGTTACAATTAATTTTAGATCAAATCCACTTAACACTGTTGGTCAAGTAAAGAACTTAAAGATAATAACAGAATACACAACTGAATGTACGCCTCAAGACACAATTAATATTTATACAATAACTCCAGGTAATTTAGCATTTACTAACGTTTCCCCTACTAATAAAATATATTGTAATGACATATTACCTCAAAGAGAAATATTAAGTGCTCAAGCAATAAATGGAATAGGTGAACTTAGTTATCGCTGGACTGATGCTGATGGAAATTTAATTGGAGAAACGCCCGAGCTAAACATAAATGCAGTTACAATTACTGAACCAACAACAATAACCATTACAGTAACCGATAGCTGTAATGGAATAATTTCTCGACAAATACCTTTCTCAATAAATTCTGCCACTACTGAAGCTTCTTCTGATAAAGAATTAATCTGCGAGGGTGATAGCATATTGCTCTCTTGCACAAATGCAGTAACTTGTATTTGGTCTTCAACTCCAGCCGATATGAGGTTAGCTCAAAACAATACTTCAATAAGTCCTATTGCAATGCCAGCTTATCAAACTAATTATTACGTTACAATAACAGATGCAAATGGTTGCGAAGCCTCAGACACTGTTGTTGTTACTTCTATACCTGCTGTTCATGCAAAGATGTCTATAAACCCTACAAAACTTACTTTCTCTGATTCTGAATCTAATTTTATTGACCAAACGGCAAATGCATTTTCAAGACATTGGGACTTTGGCGATGGAACAAGTTCAACGCAAACGAGTGGCTCTCATGTTTTCCCAAATAATGAAGAAAAAGAATATGAAATAACACTTATTGCCTACAATGAAGCTAATTGTCCTGACACGGCTAAAGGTATGGTTATTGTTAAACCTGACTTTACTATTTTCCTACCAAAAGCCTTCACTCCTGGAAGCGGAAATGTAAATTCAATATTTCGTCCTTTCTCATCTATGGATATTGAATATGAACTTTCCATTTATAATCGTTGGGGAGAAAATATATTTTTCACTGATATAAAAGGCGATGGTTGGAATGGTAAGTTAAAGAATGGTGACTATGCTCCAGATGGAGCTTATGTTTGGACTCTTATTTATCACGACGGCGATGGATTATTACAAAAGAAAACGGGAACAGTTGCCCTAATCATAAATCCAAGATAAGAAAATTAATTTTTAGTGATTAATATTTAGGTATAAATTGGGATTAGATTTCTCTTTTCCCAATTTATGTTTTGATTATTACTCAATTTCCTTAATATAAAACTAATTTATCAAAGGTTCAATCTAATTAAACTTAATCTTAATCTCAAACAATGCGGTTGTTTGCTCAAAACAATGCCATTGTTTTAGTCTAACAATGCCATTGTTTGGGTTAAACAATGCGGTTGTTTCGAGTAAACAATGCCATTGTTTGAGATGTAGACTTTGATTCTCAAGTTCAATGTCCTATTCTTTTAGTTTAATACTATATTTCCTTAGCTAAAGACCCTATTTTTTAAGAATAATAGTTTGTCTTTTTAATTTTAGCCTTTTGTTTGTTAGATTAAGACTTATTTCCTTCAATTTAATCCTTTATATTTTGAGTTGAATACTTATTTTTACTCTTTGGAACAGCTATTGCTTGGGTATTTAACTTTTTTATGTTGAAAAATATCCAATTTCATTCCCTCTCTGTCGTTTTATTTGAGTAATTTTATCCCGTGAAAAATAATGTAATTATGAATAGAAAACTTTTTGCGCTTATCTTATTAAGTAATACTTTGTGTTTTAGCCTTTTTGCTCAAAAGACTGAAATAATTAAAGAACCTCAACGTATTTTAAATGATGCTAAGTCGCTTTTTAATGAACAAAAGTATGCAGCAGCTTATCAACAATATGTAAATTATATTGATTTGGTAAAGCAAGACAACGCCGTAGAACTCTCAGATGCATATTATTTCAAAGCTATCTCTGCTACAAATTTAGAAAATAATGATGCTGATAAACAAATAAGAGAGTTCCTTAATCTTTTTCCAAATAGTGCGAGGAAAAATAATGCTAATTTCTATCTTGCTAATTTCTACCAAAAGCAAAACAACTATAAAGATGCCATTAAAACATATAATGAGATTGATGTTGCAAACCTAACTAAAGAACAAAAGTTTGAATACAATTATAAGCTTGGTTATTCTTATTTCAATAGTGGGGACTTGGCAACCTCTAAAAGTTATTTTGCCACCGTAAAAGATAGCAAAAGCAGATATTCATCTCCTTCAACCTATTATTATGCCCATATTTTATATAGTGAAAAAGATTATAATGCTGCTCTAAAAGAGTTTAAAGAGCTTAGAAACGATAGAAACTTTAAAGGGATTGTGCCTTACTATATTGCTCAAATATATTATCTTCAAGAAAAATATTCTGAATTAGTTAAGCAAGCAGAAGAACTATCACAGGCTTCTAACTCTAAGCGTACAAATGAGACCAATCGTATGTTAGGTGAGGCTTACTGCAAGTTGGAACGCTATGAAGAGGCAATTCCTTATCTCGAAAAAGGAGTTAAGGATAATCCATCTGCAACTGCTGAAGATAATTACTTGTTAGGTTATACTCTTTGTCGTAGCGATAAGTATGCAGAAGCAATTCCTTATCTTTCAAAAGCAATAGGAAATAATGATTCTTTATCTCAAAATGCTCTCTATAATATTGGTTATTCTTACTTGAAAACTGGAGACAAAACATCTGCTCGTTCTTCATTTCAAGAAGCTTATAAATTAGATTTCGATCCTCAAATTAAAGAAGATGCTCTTTTAAACTTTGCAAAACTTTCTTATGAGTTACCTAACCCTTTCAATGAAACTCTTAAGTCTTTCCAATTATATTATGATACATATCCTAAATCAAAGAAAATAAATGAGGTAAAGGAATATCTTGCTCAATTATATGGAGCATCGAAAAACTATAAAGATGCAATACAACTTATTGAAGAATTACCATCAAGGAGTAAGTCTATCAATGAAGCATACCAACGAATAGCATTAAATAGAGGTATTGAAATATTCAATGAAGGAGAATATCGTGAAGCAATAAAATTATTTAATAAGAGTATTGAGAATCCATTTGATAATAATTTAACTGCTGCTGCTTATTTTCTTAGAGGAGAATCATCTTATCGATTAGGTAATTATGAAGGAGCTATAAGAAATCTTAATTCCTTCTATAATGTTCCTAATGCAAATAAAAGCATTTATTATGCTAAGGCTAATTATTCTATGGCTTATAATTATTTCAAGCAAAAGGCTTATAGTAAAGCACAGGAATACTTCAATCGTTATATTAAAGCAAGTAAAGATGAATCTCCTAAGTTAATTTCTGATGCTTATAATCGTATGGGAGATTGTCATTTTATGTCCAAAGACTTTTCAGATGCAGCAAAAGAATACGACTATGTTATTAATGCTAACTTAATTGATGTTGATTACGCTATTTATCAAAGGGCATTATGTACTGGAGCAATGGGTAACATAGAGGTGAAATCAGATATACTTCAAAAGGCATTAAAAGAATATCCTAATAGTTCATATAGAGCAAGTATGTTATTTGAACTTGCTAATTGTTATTTGGTTCTTGAACAATCAGAAAAAGCTTTACAAACTTATAATAAGGTTATTGAAGAATACCCTCAATCAATTCACGCTAAAGCTTGTATTGGAAAGGTTGGTATGATTTACTATAAACAAGGAAAAGACAAAATGGCTGTTAGCACTCTTGATAAACTTGTAAAAACTTATCCTTCAACAGAAGAGTCTAAGGCGGGTTTAAAGAATATTCGTTCTATTTATATTGATCAAAATAAAGTTGATGAATATTATGAATATGTAAAGACTGTTCCTAATGCAGACTTTACAGTTAATGAACAAGACTCTATTACTTATGAAGCTGCAGAAAGTGTTTATATGAGTGGCGATTGTGAAAAAGCAATTATAGGACTTGAAGAGTACTTAAATAAATTCCCTATTGGTTACTTCTCAACAAATGCTAATTATTATTTGGCTGACTGTTTCAGTAAACAAAACAAAATGGATAGTGCATTAATATCTTATTTATTTATTTGTACAAGTCCTAAGGGTATGTTTACTGAGAAAGCTATTTTAAATGCTGCAAATATTAGTTATAATAATAAGAATTACAAGCAAGCAGACGAACTCTACAAGAGATTAGAAAAAGAAAGCGAAATAAATAATCATAAGTCATTGGCTCAACTTGGAATTATGCGTAGTGATTTCTATTTAAATAACTTTGACACAGCAATTGTTTATGCTCAAAAGGTTTTATCTATTGCAAAGAATACAACCGCAACAAATGATGAAGCTAACTATATTATTGCAAAGAGTTATTTAGGATTAGGAGACACAATAAAAGCTTTGGATATATTTAAACAGTTAAAGAAATCAAAGAATGGAGATTATTCAGGTGAAGCAAACTACGTCTTTGCAGAAAATGCTTTTACTAACAAGAAATATGATCAAGCAGAAAAGCAAATATTAGCTATTTCTTCAAATCCAACAAGTGAGTATTGGTTAGCTAAGTCAATTGTTCTTTTAGGTGATGTTTACGTAAAGAGGAATAAAAATCTTTTAGCAAAACAAACATATCAAAGTATTGTAGATAATTATGATGGGAAAGATTTAGTTGAGATTTGCAATAATAAGATAAAAGCTATTGATAATGCTGAGAATATAAATAAAGTTAAAGAAGAAAAGAGGGCTCAAGAAAAGAATAATGAAGTCGATGAAATAATAATTGATCGTAATTCTCCCTCTGCAAACAATACGGAAAAGCCTTTAGAAAATAAAGAACCGTCATCTACACAAGAACCTAATGGAAACAAAGAATAATGTTTAAAAATATTTTAGATATGAAGACCATAAATAATATAGGATTATTTGTTTTTTCGTCATTAATTAGTTTTGGATTAATGGCTCAAAATACTAAAACTGATACAATAAAAAATAATACACAAAACAATTTAAACGAAAGTGTTATTATTACAACACAATTTGACCCTGTTGTTAATGAAGCATCAAAACTAACAGAAAATCCAAATATATTTGATACTACATTTGCTGTACCAAGTTTTGAATATAATATAATGAATAAAATCTTCCCTACTAAATTAGAAGTTGAAGAAATTAAACCTGCAAAAGTTAAGGGAGAACCTATTGCAATGCTATATAACGGAAATATTAAAGCAGGTATAGGGACTTATCTTACTCCTTATGTTGAAGGATTTTATTCTGAAACAAGAAACAAAACATTTCTCTATTCTGCTCAAGCACGCCATTATTCTTCTCATTGGTCTATAAAAGACTATGCAACAAATCATTTTGCAAATAATGATATTAATCTTTATGCCAAAAAGATTTGGGATAATTTCTTTGTTGATGCAAAAGCTTACTATAATAATTCTATCAATTACTATTATGGATTTAATAATGACACCTTAAATTTAGATAATGTTAATTTTAGAACCATTTGGAATAATGTTGGCTTTAAAGCTAATTATGAAAGTCTTTTCCGTGATGACGACGCCCTTCATCATAAAGCAAGCATTGCCGTTGAAGATATTTTTGGTTCTTGGGGAAGCAATGAAATAACTATTATTGCAAGTGCTGAAGCATTAAAACGTTTTGAATTATTCAACAACGACAAACAAACAATAGGTCTATCATTAAACTATAAACATTCATTTAGTAAGTTTGATGTTTCTATTCTTGATAAGGCTCCTTATTTTAACAATAGTGTTTTACCATTATATTTAATTGCAGATCCTACAATTAAATACAATACAGGAATAATAAGCATTAAGCCTTACTTTGACTTCAAGATAGATAAATTTCAACTACATACTGCATTAGATTTTTCTCCTGAATTTGGACAAGAATCTCATTTTCATTTTTTCCCAACAGCAATTGTTTACTTCCCAGTTATTCCTAGGAAACTTTATTTTAATGGTGGTATAACAGGAAATGTGGAAAGAATTGGATTAAATGGTTTAAGATTAGAAAACCCTTATATCAGTCCTTATCTTAATATCAAATCTACTTCTAACTTTAAACTATATGCTGGATTAAATTCTACATTTACAGAAAGTCTTGAAATAAATATTGAAGGAGGGTTACAAAACTTTACAAATCATCATTTCTACACTTTTGATTCATTAGCAAGTCTTAACAATATGTTCAATATAGTTTATGATGATGTTGTAAGAGTTTACTTTAAAGCACATTTAGAATATAATATAATTAAAGTACTTGCTCTTTCACTTAATGCAGAATTACAATCATTTAAAACAGATAAACTTGAATTCGCATACTATCAACCTAAATTCACAACATCTCTTTCTCTACAATATATTGCTGCTGACAAATTAATATTTGACCTCACTCCTACCTTTAAAGCAGGAATGAAAACAATGTATATGGGGGAAGAAAAAACGTTAGACCCTATTATTGATATTAACCTTAATGCCGAATATCGTTATAGTGACCAACTTTCTGTTTTTTTAAAACTAAATAACCTTGCTTTTCAACGATACGAAGAATATTATAATTATCCTTCACAACGCTTTATGGGAATGATTGGAGCTTCAATGTCTTTCTAAGCTTTTATTATTCAAGAACAGAAACAATGGTAACAAGGGAATATCTTATTGAATTCTACAATAGACCTATGGGTAGGAAAAACCTTGCAGAAGTTATTGAAGAGATAGAACAAGAATGTTTCCCAATAAGTGTTTTGTATAATATTTCCTTTACCGAAAAACAACAAATAGCCTTTCATGCAGCTTGGACGATAGAAAAGATGTATGAAAAGAACATTGAAATTATTGACCTTGTAATTGAAGACCTACTTAGAGACTTCAATAAGATAAATAATCACGCTTGTGCAAGACATTATGGAAAACTTGTAGCAAAGGTATTAGAACTTAATGAAAAAGGGAAAGCAACTCCAATAATGATAAAAGCATTAAAAAATTCTAATGATGAAACTGTTATTGAAGGTAGTTTTAAATGGCTAATAGAAAAGGATACTCCTATTGGGACTAAGATGTGGCAATTAGAAATTCTTTTCTATTATACAAATAAATACAACTGGATAAAAGAAGAAATCATACCTATTGCACAAAACCTACTTCTAAATGGAACTCCTGCAAGTATAAATTATGGAAGAAGATTACTTAAACGCTTAGACTCTCAAAATACTTCACCTGTCTAATTATTAAAATTGCGGTAATTATTGTAGAAACTAAATCCGCTATTGGCATACTTATCCAAACACCTTCTACTCCAAAAAAATGAGGAAGGAAAAACAATAATGGAATAAGAACTATTACTTGACGAGTTAATGAAAGAAATATAGCTTTTCTTGCTTGTCCAATTGATTGAAAGAAGTTTGAGGATACCATCTGAAAACCTATTATTGGGAATAAACAAAACACAATACGAAAACCTTTAACAGCAATTCCTATTAAAGTCTCATCACTCGTAAATGCTCTACTTATTGAATAAGGAAATATTTCTACCAATATAAAAGCTATAGTCATAACTATTACTCCTACCTTTATTCCTTTTTTAAGTACTTCCAAAACACGAGGATAAAGCTTTGCTCCATAGTTATATCCAACAATTGGTTGCATCCCCTGTGTTAACCCAAGAACAATCATTACAAAAACAAATCCAACACGATTAATTATTCCATAAGCTCCAATTGCCAAGTCCCCTCCATATTTTCGCAGACTAAAGTTGATAAGAATAACAACAAAACAAGCAGCAGTATTCATTAAGAATGGAGATAAACCTATTGACAAAGCATCAACAACGATTTTCTTTTTTAATCTAAATATTTCTCTTGAGAAGTAAATAACCTTATTTCTTTTTAGGAATATTGTTACAAGCCAAAGTAAAGCAGAGAATTGAGCAATAACAGTTGCCCAAGCTGCTCCAGCAATTCCCCAGTCAAAGACAAGGATAAACAAAGCATCAAGAGCTATATTAATAATAACGGAAAATATAGTAACATACATTGCCTTTTGGGGATGACCCGAAGCTCGTAACATAGCATTTAATCCAAAATAAAGATGAGTAAATACATTCCCAATAAGGATAATAAACATAAAGCTTCTTGCATATTCAATAGTTGCTTCACTACCTCCAAACAAATAAAGGATATGTGTTAGAAAAGGAAGAGTAAGCACGGAGAATGAAAGTCCAAAAATAATATTTAAAAGGACAACATTTCCTAACACCATTCTTGCTGAACAATAATCTTTTTGCCCCAAACGGATGGAAAGTAATGTTGAAGCACCCACTCCTACTAATGTGCCAAAAGCAGCTGCAAGATTCATAAAAGGGAAGGTAAGAGCCAAGCCCGAAATAGCCAATGCTCCTAATTTCTGTCCAATAAAAATACTATCAACAATGTTATATAATGACGATGCAATCATTGCAACAATTGCAGGCATTGCATACTGACGAAGCAATTTTCCTGTCTTCTCTCTACCTAATAAAAGGGCTTTATCTTCACTCATAATTTGACGTGCAAAGGTACAAAAAAGAAATATGAGAATAAGAATAATTCTTTTTTCTTTACTAATTACAAACTAAAAAGGCTTTTCTTGCGTATGAATAAGTAACTAATATCTTATTAACTTATAGCAAATACAAAAAGTCATGAGAATTTTAATGATTATAGTCCTTGCGGTAGTTTCTGAATGTAGTATATTTCTTAGAAAAGAAATAAAACGTATCTTTTATTCTTCTTCGTTGTAATATACCTTATAGAACTTTCCTCTTTCGTCCTGTCCTTGTTCAATCAGTTTTCTATCTCCATGAACATAGATATGGAAGTTCTTATCTAATTTAATGACACTTTTAAATGAGCGGGCTTGTTTCTTAACGGCACTATCGGAGATATTGAAATTATCCATTATCTCAACACCAAAACCTTCCTCATATTCTTGTTTAAAGTTATTAAAGCTTTCTATAACTTCGGGTTGAGACATAACTTCATTCGCAAACTCTTTCATATCAAAACTATCCTTTTCCTTAAAGAACTGAACAGATTTATTTAAGAAGTCTGCTTGGTCTGCTTTTGAAACATCGAATTGAGAAGGCAGTTCCTGAGTAACGAAAGTCTTACACATAGAAAGAACATTATGTGTATTATAGTATTCATCTTGTCTTTGCTTGATATGTAAGAACTCATCAATCCAATACTGTGCTTCCGATCCTTTATTAGTATTATCCACAACAGCAACAATATAGCCATTCTCTTTTTCTATATTAAATATCAAACAGCCCTTATCAAGTTTATTAATATTAATTCCTTTCTCAGCTTCAATACCAAAATTTTCTGATGTAGAACGAACCTTAAGAAAAGTATCTTTATTCTCTGATTTAAAAAGACCAATAGCATCAAGAGTTTCCCCATTAAGAATACAATCCTTAAAATAAACAGCGTAAAACTCCCCTCCCTTTACCTTAGGGTGAACACTCTTTTCATATAAATGCTTAGCAAGATTAATTGATTGTTCAAAAATAGAAGAAGAATTTTCAAACACCTCAGAAGCAAATCCATAAACCTCATTATACTTCAAATCACTATCATGATAAAAATTATAATATTCCTCACTCTTAAAAGAAGAAAAGAAATAACTAACCAAAGTATCTCTCAAGCTTTCATCTTCAATATCAATTTCCTTCTTAGAAAGAATAAGTAATTCATCATTCTTATTCCCTACCCAATGAGTACAAACATTATTTAAAGTACAATTTATATGATCTATCATTTATAGTTCTATTTATTTAATTCAACATCTCCCTATTGCTTCCATTAACCAAAAAACAAAAGAAGTACAAAGATATAAATAAAAAGCTTTTCAAGCAATTTATTTACTTCCTTCCTTAAAACTAATAGCATTTGCTTTATGAAGTTTCTGTAAGTTTTCAAAATCATAATCCGACCTTATCTTATCAATAATAGTAGTTACAACCTTATATATTTCCTTATCTTTTGAATAATCAGCAGGACAAACAAAATTAACCCTATTCTCAGTTATCAATTTCTCAGCAATAAGTTTTTTCTTACTATCTCTTGACTTATAAACAGCAATAGAATTCCCACCATGTTCTTTAACCAATTTCATAGAAGGAATATCTGTTTCCCCATCTCCAAAATAAATCATTTGTTTAAAAGGCACAGGTCTTTCTTCATCTGGAATATACTCATTAATAGCAACATTATCACTTACACTCTTAATCCCCTTATTTATCTTGAAAAGAAATTGTGTCTTGGTTGTATAATCAACAGCAACAGCAGGCCAAAAAGCAATTCCATCAACATTATAAAAAAAAGAACAAGCATAAATAGCTTCAAACTCATCAGCAATTGCAGTGCCTTCAATCATCTCCTTCATTCCCGAAGAATTAATATAATGCTTAATCTCCAATCCCTTTTCTAATCCATACTTATTAACAATATCAAACCACTCCCTAACCCCCTTAAACAATTCAACATCCTTTCCAAATTGTTTAAACGAATCCCTCTTCAAAGAGATCCCTTTCCCCTTAGCCTCCTTAATCATTAAATTCATATAACAAAGCACAGGGCTAGCATCATTATCAACCGACAACTTAGTATTCTTCTCCCAAAAATCCTTAGAATTCTGACCCAAAGCCTTAATAAACCCAAACTCCTGCATATTCCCAGGAGATAAAGTCCCATCAAAGTCATAAATCAACGCCACAGTAGGTTTCTTTGTTCTCATAATTACTTATTATTTGCATTTAATTCAGTCATCCTCAATTTATATTATATGCTAACATCGTTTTCCTTATATCAGGAAGACGATAATTTAATCCTCTTTTTTTATATATTTACCGACAGTTTCCATTTTGGAAATAGTCGCATCGTCATTATATATATTCTTGATTTACTTACAAATTTAGGGGACTTTGATATCAAACAACTCACTCATATTAATCATCACTCAATAAAGTTTCTAATTCTTTTTGTAGCTCTTTCCTATTAGGTAGATATAGTTGATATTTGCTAACAAAAAGCTGATTTGTGATATTCTCCATTGCATACTCAACTAATATTTTGTCTTTATATGCTCCCAATACAATTCCTATTGGAGGATTATCTCCTTCAACGTTCTCTTCTTTATTAAAGTAGTTTAGATAGAGATTCATCTGACCAATATCGTTATGCTCTATTTCTCCTCGCTTTAAATCTATCAAAACAAAACATTTAAGAATACGGTGATAAAAAACTAAATCTACAAAGAAATGACGATTAGAAAGTGTTATTCTATATTGGCGACCAACAAATGCAAAACCTTTTCCTAATTCTAAAAGAAATTGTTCTAAGTTTTGAATAAGTTTTTCTTCAAGTTCCCCCTCTAAATATTGGTTTTGTTGAGGAATATTCAAAAACTCAAATACATAAGGGTCTTTGATAATATCTTGAGCATTCTCAACCTCATTGCCATGTTTGGCTAATCCCAACAAACTTTCTTTGTCTTTGCTTAATGCAATACGATGAAAAAGCATACTCTTCATTTGACGTTTCAATTCCCTAACGCTCCAATTCTCTTTTTCACATTGTTTGATATAAAAACCGATTTCCATATCATTATCTGCTTTTAGAATTTCTACATAATGACTCCAACTCAATTTGTGAGACAAAGTTTCACTTATTCCCAATTGGTCAGACACTGTCTGGCTTTTTTGGAATGTCAAATAAAACTTTCTAATAAGTTTGATATTAGACCTGCTAAATCCTTTTCCATATTCTAAAGTAAGGTCTTTGGATAGCCTTTCAATCAACTCGCTCCCATATTCAGCTTTTGCTTTTCCTTTTTGTTCAAATTCAACAATATGATGTCCAATTTGCCAATAAGTTTGCAACAAAATAGTATTAATAGCACGACCCGCTTGCGCCCTTCCCTTTTCCAACAAAAGCCCAATCTCATGCTTTAAAGCAACATATCCATTATTTTGTAGTTCTTCTTTCATAATAATTTACCTTTGCTTCATTATATTCTCTTTTATGAAATTGAATTATAACAAATAGAATAAATACTATTATAGAATTCATTTTCATACTTTTGTTATTATTACTTTAATATCAATATATCGTTTTTAAGATTTTATCAGTCCCTGAAATTAATTCTTCTACTTCTTCTTTTGTTGGTTCTCTTTCCTTATTGTGTCCACAAATATTTCTTAAATCTCCTAATCTTTGAATAAATCTCCATGTAGGTACATCTATAGAACTATTTTCTTTCATTGCATCATTAAAATCAGCTATAGTTGGAGCTTTTTTAGAAATCTTTATATTATGATTTTTACAAACCTCTCCGAAATGTTTTTCAACTATTACACCACAAATAACTCCAGCAGGTCTATAAAAACCTTTTTTGCATAATTCTCTAGCTGAATCAATTTCAGAATCGAAAAGATCAGCTTGAACAAGTTGTTTTATCTCAAACAAAGAACTTTTAAATCGTTGTTTAAGCGATTCCACAATAAGTCTTTGTTGTTTAAACTTAGTAAATACAGAATTAAGATCTACTTTAACTTTTCCAAAAGGATCTTTGACAACTGTACCTGTCAAATAATCAGATACTACATATGTAGAAAAAGAAATGACTTTTCTCTTATCATTTTTATACAGTGATATAAAATCATTTAATCTATCAGGCATAAGTTGTTTAATTAAACATATTGATTCCCCATACCATGATTCATAATCTTCCCTGAAATAACATTTCTTTATTTTATCTTTTAATTCAGAACTACAATCTAATTTATCTACATCTTCTATTTCATTTAATAATCCATAATGTAATTTATGACCTCTTTCTATAAGTGAATCTAAATCTTTCTTATACTTTTCTAAATTTGTATCCATAAAATGATATTTAAAATTATTTTATATTTAATTTGCCATTTCGAATAGTATCATTTATCCTCACAAAAGTTCTTTAATTAATAAATTAAAGAATTCCTTAGCATAATATTGTATAATAATTCTACAAAGATAATCTTTTTATTAGTACAATATCTTTTAATGATTAAAAACTACAAAATTCTATTTAAGTGGGGTTAGGCGACTTAAGTATAGACTTGCTTTTATTTTATCAAGGAATAAATTTACAGAAACCTTATATAAATTTGCTGGGAGTTGATTTAAGTTTATTTATTCAAGGTTTAATTCTTGTAAGGGGGCGGGTTTCTACAAGTAAGGGGGCAGGTTAGTGGTAGTAACCAGACGGGTTACTTGTGGTAAGGGGGCGGGTTACAACTTTTTTAGTTTGTTTTATGAAATTAGAATAAGGGTTTGATAAACTTTTGCTTTGTTTCTTTAGATTTTATCCTTGTTTCTTTGGATTTATTCTTTATCTTTTTTGGGGGGTTCCTTGTTCCTTTAGATTTTATCCTTGTCTTTTGTGATTTATACAAGGGAGAATGGGGGTTATTGGAAAAGGAGCTTTAAAACAAACAAATAGTTTTAAAGCTCCTTTTGGGTTATGGGATTTGTTTTATTATCCTATTTGATTTAGATTTTCTATTTTTTTCTTTTGTAGGAATTCATAAATGCCTCCTATATGTTCTCGCACATTTTTATTGCCAAATTCATATACTTTATCAACTAAGCCATCGAGGAATTCACGGTCATGGGATACTATTATTGCTGTTCCGTCAAATGTTTTTATGGCTTCTTTCAATACTTCTTTTGATGGAATGTCAAGGTGATTTGTTGGCTCATCGAGTATAAGTAAATTCACTGGTTCTATTAATAAACGCACCATTGCTAAACGACTTCGTTCTCCTCCTGATAGTACTTTTACTCTTTTATTTATTGAATCTCCTCCAAACATAAAAGAGCCTAATATTTCTCTAAGTCTTGCTCTCACATCTCCTACCGCAACATTATCCACGGTTTCAAAGACAGTAAGGCTTTCATCTAATAACGAAGGTTGATTTTGGGCAAAGTATCCAATTTTTACATTACTCCCTATTTCCAATTTTCCTGTATATTCAATCTCTTTTAATATACATTTTATAAGTGTACTCTTACCTTCTCCGTTTTTACCAACAAATGCTATCTTCTCTCCTCGGTTTACAACCATTCCTATTTTATCAAGAACTACATGGTCTCCATATGCTTTGGTTAGGTTTTGAATTTCCAGATTAAGGGCACTTGAACGAGGTGCTGGTGAAAATTTAAGTCTAAGACTTGAGTTGTCTTCAACATCTATTTCCACTCTTTCTAACTTTTCTAATAGTTTTATTCTTGACTGAACCAAAGCTGCTTTTGAAGCTGTGCAACGGAAACGATTAATAAAAGCTTGGTTGTCTTGAATTATTTTCTGTTGATTTTCGTATGCACGAATCTGTTGTTCTTGTCTTTCTTGACGAAGTTCTAAGTATTTGGAGTAATTTACTTTGTAATCGTGAATTTTTCCTAATGATATTTCAATTGTACGGTTAGTTACTGCATCAATAAAAATCTTATCATGGGAAACTAATAGTATTGCACTTGAAGTATATGCAAGGAAGTCTTCTAACCATTGTATTGATTCTATATCTAAATGGTTTGTTGGTTCATCTAATAATATTACATCAGGGTTTTGTAGAAGAATCTTTGCAAGTTCTATTCTCATACGCCATCCTCCACTAAATTCGGAACATTGTCTATCAAAATCTGTTCTCATAAAGCCTAAGCCTATCAGAGTTTTTTCTATTTCAGAAACAAAATTTCCACTGTCAATTATCTGCATTTGTTCATAAGAATGGCTTAATTTATCTATAATCTCACCATATTCTTGAGATTCAAAATCTGTCCTTTCCGACATTTGCTTTGTTAGAAGATCTATAACATCTTGTAATTGATTTATCTTTTCAAATGCTTTCTCGGTTTCTTGCATTACCGTTGTGCCTTCGTTGTGAATCATATGCTGAGGCAAATAACCTATTGAAACATCATCAGAGGCAAGAATTTGTCCTGATGTAGGTTGGTCTGCTCCTGCAATTAATTTTAAAAGAGTGGATTTCCCTGCTCCATTTCTACCTACTAAACCAATCTTATCTTTTGCATTTACAAGAAATCCTATATTGTCTAATAATCTTCTGCCATCAAACTCGACGGTAATTTGTTCTACTGAAATCATTTAATTTAATATCAATTTATATTATACTTTGCTGTTTTGTATATCCCTTCATTTTTCCACAAGTCAATTTTTATTTAGCTTCAATTGTTTAAGCCCTTGACTTAAATTATTTGATTAATCACTTAATCTGTGGAACAAAAGAGATAAAGAAAAGGAGCTTTAAAACTTATGAGTTTTTAAAGCTCCTAATTTATTGTTATTTTGCTAATTGGAATAGCTTTATTATGCTATTTACATTCCGTAACCGAAATAATTAATTGTTTCGTAAACTATACTTGCTATTCCTAATCCTAAGATTCCTATCAAGCATATTATAAAACTTATGCGTGAATAGTTATCGGATTTTATTGGTTCTATTGGGTTTTCATTTTTATTTATGTACATTGCCTTTACTACTAATAGATAATAGTATAGTGAAATGATTGTGTTTAGTAATGCTATTACTACTAATAGGATAAATCCACTTTTAAATGCTGCTGCAAATACAAAAAACTTACTAAAGAATCCTGCAAATGGTGGTATTCCTGCTAAAGAGAATAGAGCTAAAGTTGTTAGGAATGTTAGTTTTGGATTTGTTTTATATAATCCATTATAATCATCTATCCCTGTTTTACCTGTTCTTTGTTCTATTACCGATACTACTCCAAATATTGCAAGGTTAGCAACCATATATACTAAGACGTAATATACTAATGACGCCATTCCTAATGCTGTTGCTCCAATTACTCCAAGCAATATGTAACCTGCTTGTGAGATTGAAGAGAATGCTAAGAAACGTTTCATGTTCTTTTGACGAATTGCAAAGAGATTTCCTATTGTTATTGTTATTATGATTAAGCCATAAAGAATTGTTTGCCATTCTGTAATCATTGGAGCAAATACCTTTATTAGAATTGTTAGAAGTACAAATACTGCTGAACCTTTTGAGATAACAGACAAATAAGATGTAACTGCTGTTGGTGCTCCTTGGTAAACATCGGCTGTCCAAAGGTGAAAAGGCACTATTGATATCTTAAAGCCTAAACCTGCTATAAAGAATACAAAAGCTGCTAACTGCATATAATTGCCAGAGGTCAATGTTTGTGGTATATCTTCAAAATAAAGTGTTCCACAAGCTCCGTATAGGAATGATAACCCAAAGAGAAGAAGAGAAGAAGAGAACATTGCTGTAAGTATATATTTCCCGCCTGCTTCTGCTGAATCATGTTTATATTTATCAAATGCAATTAATGTTGACATTGGGATTGAAGCTAATTCAAGTCCAAGGAAGAACATTAGGAAATGACCTGAAGCTATCATAAAATACATTCCGAGAAGTGTTGAAAGCAAAAGAACATAAAACTCCCCTTGTTTAAATTTGGTATCTTCACGTTTCAACCAAACATTTGATTGCATAAAGACTATTAATGTTCCTATTGAGAGTATGCTCTTAATTATGGTCATCATTGGAGTGTAATAATACATTCCTCCAAAAGCACTACCTGAGGTTGATGTTGGTATGAAATTATATATAATATGAGCTGTTAATAATACACAAGCTGTTAGAGAAAAGTATTTACGTCCTTTTTCGCCTGCAATTAAATCATATAAAAATAATATCGCAATCACTAAAATTAGCGATATTTCTTCTTTCATATATAGAAATTGACTGTAATCCATTTTTTCTTACTTTAAATTCATTACCTATTTTACTATGGAGCTTACTATTGGTCCCACACTATCACTAATCATATTGTTCATCAAGAAAGGAGCTACCCCTAAAGCAACTATTGCAACTATTAGAACTATAACAGAAACTCTTTCGTCCCAAGTTGCATCTGTTAGTTTTAAGTATTCTTTATTCTTTACTTCACCATAAAAACTTCTTCCTATCAAACGTAGGATATATACTGCTGTTATTACTATTGAAGTTGTTGCCATAATTGTTAGAACTCTATGGAACATATCTGTATGTTGAAAAGAACCTACAAATATTGTCATCTCTGCAACAAATCCACTAAATCCAGGAAGACCTAAATTAGCAAGACCTGCTATAACATAACAAACAGAAAGGAATGGCATTACTTTCATTAATCCACTTAACTCACGAATATCTCTTGTATGAGTTCTGCCATATATCATTCCAATTAAGGCAAAGAATAGGGCTGTCATAAGTCCATGAGAAAGCATTTGAATAACTGCTCCTGTTGTTGCTGTTTGATTCATCATCAATATTGCAAAAAGAACCAATCCACAATGGCTCACAGATGAATAAGCATTTATATATTTCAAGTCCGTTTGAACAATTGCACTAAAGGCACCATAAACAACAGATATTGATGTAAGAATTAAGAATATCCATCCAAGTTGATTTGCAGCCTCTGGCATTAAGAACATCGCTACACGGAAACATCCATAACCTCCAAGTTTCATTAATACTCCTGCATGAAGCATTGATACTGCTGTTGGGGCTGAAGCATGACCATCAGGCGACCATGTATGAAATGGAAATAAAGCTCCAAGAACTCCGAAACCAAGAAATGTCATTGGGAAGAATATAAGTTGAGAGCTAAGAGGGATATTATGTGCTTTTGCTATTTCAAGAATATTCATTGTTGTTGCTCCTGAAGAAAAGTAAATTCCTAATATACCAACAAGCAAAACAGCCGATGCTCCCATAAGCATAAGGGTTAGTTTCATTGCTGCATATTCTTTCTTTCCACTTCCCCAAACACCTATAAGCAAGTACATGGGAATAAGAGCTATTTCGTAAAACATAAACATAGTAAATAAGTCTATTGTTATGAAAAAGCCAAACACTCCTAAGGAAAGAAGGCAAAACCAAAGAAAAAACTCTTTAGTTTGTTCTGCCATTTTCCATGAGGCAAAAGTTCCTGTTAATACTATGATTGAAGATAGGCACAACATAGCAACAGATATACCATCAACACCAAGTGATAATTTTATATTCAAGGAAGAATACCAGTTCCAATCGGAGCGAAAAAGCATTTCTGCTGTATTTCCTGCTGCACGTTCTGTTAAGTATAAGTAAGTAAGTACTCCCGCCAATATAAGTAATAGAGAAGAGCCTGTGACCATAACACATCTAATCTGATTTTGGTTTTTACTTATCCATAAACCAAGAATCATAAAAATAGGGATGAGTACGAATAATAATAAAAGATTCATATTTCTACTTTTTTATATTACCAAAAGAATAAGTCCAATTATAAACACTATCCCGAAAAAGAACACATAAGCATATTGTTGAACATGTCCTGATTGGAATTTACGAATTGAGTAAGATACGGATTGAGTTCCAGAAGCTAATAAGTTCATAAAGCCATCTACTATATGACGATCAAACCATGCAATAGGTGTTGAAATACATCCAAATATTATCTTGTGAGTTATAAATTGATATACCTCATCAATATAAAATCTTTTGTATGCTGCTTTATGTAAGCCTTTAAATGTTGAAGCCAATTTAATAGGTATTGGTTGTGTTTCTTTCTTGTAGAATATTGTAGCAATTGCAATAGAAATTAGAGCAACAACAACACTTGTTATAGCAACAGAAGGTTCTAAATGTATATCATAAATAAGTCCACTGCTTGTAATAAAATGTCCAAAAGGAATAAATCCTGCAAGAATTGTTACAAGAGCAAGGAACATTAGAGGAATTGTCATTGAGAATCCTGATTCATGAGGTGTATGTTTATGATTTGCTGCTTTAGCCCAGAATATATTATAGTAAAGGCGGAACATATAGAAAGCTGTTAAGCCTGCAATTATTGTCATTGTCCAACCCATTACTGGTGAAAAGTTAAATGCTGCTGCTAATATTTCGTCCTTACTAAAGAATCCTGAGAAAGGAGGAATACCTGATATTGCAAGACAAGCTATTAAAAATGTTATATGTGTTATTGGCATGTGTTTTCTAAGTCCACCCATATCTTTCATTTCATTACTATGAACTGCATGGATAATTGAACCTGCACCCAAGAATAAAAGAGCCTTAAACATAGCGTGAGTAAATAAATGGAACATTGAAGCCATATATCCTAAGCCTCCGTGAACATCTACCCCTGTACAAACGCCTAAAGCTACCATCATAAATCCTATTTGGGATATTGTTGAAAAGGCAAGTACTCGTTTAATATCGGTTTGAACACATGCTATAATTGCTGCAAATAAAGATGTAAATGCTCCAACAACTGCTATGATTTCTAAAACTCCATGAGCAAAATTAATGTATAATAGAAACATTCTTGCTACTAAATAAACCCCTGCTACAACCATTGTTGCGGCATGGATTAATGCAGAAACTGGCGTTGGACCTTCCATAGCATCTGGCAACCAAATATGAAGAGGAAACATTGCACTCTTTCCTGCTGCTCCAATAAACATAAGACCTAATGCCCATGATAGAACTCCTACTCCAAGGAATGTTTGTCCTGCTGCACTATGTAAAATAGCATCAGAACTTCCATTCATTAATTCTGTAAAGCCAAATGTTTGACTATAGAATGATAATATTAATATTCCTATAAGAAAACCTAAGTCTGCAAAACGTGTTACAATAAAAGCTTTCTTAGATGCAGCAATAGCGGCGGGTTTGGTATAATAGAAGCCTATTAACAAATAAGAAGAAACTCCTACTAATTCCCAGAATATATATGTTTGAAAAATATTAGTTGCTATTACTAAACAAAGCATTGAAAATGTGAATAGGGAAAGGAAAGCATAGTAGCGTTGAAATCCTTTTTCTCCATGCATATAACCCATGCTATAAATATGAACCATAAATGATACAGTTGAAATAACGATAAGCATCATTACGGATATAGGGTCTAATAATATTCCTAAATCAACATGGAGACGCTCGGTAAAACTCAACCATTCTATGTTAAAAGGTATAATCTTCTCAAAGATTCCATTTACTCTTGGCATTGTGAAATAATCCCAAGCTGTAAAGAAAGATAGGCAAGTAACTATTCCTAATGAAATAGTTCCTAAAAGACCTGCCGTTTTGTGTTTTAATTTATGTCCAACTAATCCTAAAAATAGAAACATTATTAATGGGAGTAGTAATATAAGTATTGTATATTCCATAATTTCTCTTAGTTTAATGTTTCATTTTATCTATTTTATCTGCATTCAAACTTTGAACGTTACGATAGATATTAATAATAATTGCAATAGCTACTGCTGTTTCTGCTGCCACAATTCCTATGGCAAAAAGAGTAAAGAAATGTCCTTCCAATTGATTTGGAAACAAGAATTTATTAAATACGGCAAAATTAATATCTGCTGCATTTAATATCAATTCAACAGAAATTAGCATTGCCAATGTATTTTTACGTGTTAGAAATCCATAAATACCTGCACACAACATTATTGTACTTATAATTAAATAATATTCAACTTGTATTTCCATATTTTTTTATCTTTTACGTGCTATTAATATTCCTCCTATTACACAGGCCAATAAAAGCACACCTAAAATCTCGAAAGGCAATATATATTGATATTTCCCTCCACCTACTAAAGCAAATCCTATTGTTTTCATGCTTAGTTCCTGAATCGCTTCTGTTGAAGCCATAGGGATAAAATTATGAGTAAAAATAATAAAGAATATTATTCCTGCTCCTAATAATACGGTAATTAGTATTGGTATTAATTTGCCTTTTTTTATTCCTTTATTTATGTTTTCTTCAGAATTTGTAAGTAAGATAGAGAAGACATATAATATAATTATACCTCCTGCATAAATCATTATTTGTACAGAACCTAAGAAAGTATATCCTAAAAGGAAGTAAATAGCTGCAGTACCAAAAAGTACAAACAACAAATAAGTTGCTGAACGCATAATCTTACTTGTGGTTACTGTCAGTATAGAAAATACCGCAATAAAAATTGCCACAACAAGAAACACTACATTTTGAAATGTTATATCCATATTATTTATTTTTTACGACAGTTGATCCTTCTCTATTTAATTTCTTGATAAGTTTTTCACGAGTAAAGACTGCGTATTCAAAAGAATTATCGAATGTTATTGTATCATGAGGACAAGCATTAACACATAATTGACAAAAGATGCAGCTTCCTAAGTTGTATTCATAGTTAGTTAGCACTTTTGTTTTCTTCCCTTCTTCGTTTTCTATAGTTTCAAAATGAACGTTAATGGTTCCATTAGGACAAGCATTTTGACAAATACCACAAGCTATACATTTATGCTGGTTGTTTTCGTCATGTGGCATTACTAATGTTCCTCTAAATCTATCAGAAATCTTTAAGGTCGCCCTATTCTCTGGGTATTTTTCTGTAACTTTTTTACGAAAATAGACTTTTATGCTTGTTTTCATACCAATAAGCAAAGTCTTAATTCCTGAGAAAAGCGAATAAAAGTATTTATAAAAGCTATTCATATTCTATTGATTTAAAAGTGAAGATGGAATACAACTACAAATATCATTAAAGCAAGATTGAATAATCCTATTGGAACTAAAATCTTCCATTCAAGTTTTAATAGTTGATCTATTCTTAGACGAGGAAATGTCCATCTAATCCACATTAATAAAAAGACAACAAAGAATGCTTTACCAAAGAACCAAATAAATCCTGGTATATAATCCATTAGTGCATTAAATCCATCTAATCCAGAAACATGAAATGGCATCCAACCTCCTAAGAATACTGTTGAAGCTATTCCTGCTATAATAAACATATTTAAATATTCAGATAGATAGAAAAAACCGAAGTGCATACCAGAATATTCTGTATGATATCCTGCTGTTAATTCAGATTCTGCTTCAGGTAAATCAAATGGACCTCTATTTACTTCTGCATTTCCTGCAATAAGATAAATAATAAAAGCTATTAAAGCTGGAATATGTCCTTTAAATATAAGCCAACCATCTGCTTGTGATTCTATAATTTCTGAGAATTGTAATGTCCCTGTAAAAACAACAACTGTTAGCAAGCAAAGCCCAACAGAAAGTTCATAGCTTATGATTTGAGCTCCACTTCTCATGGCACTAATCATTGTAAACTTACTATTGCTACTCCATCCTGCAAGTAAAATCCCTATAACTCCTATTGAAGATGCTGCCATAAGAAATACTACTCCAACATTAAAGTCTAATATTTCCATACCTTTATTTATAGGAAGGCAAGAAAAGGCTAATATTGAAGATATTATTACTACAAAAGGGGCTAAGGCATAAAGAAATTTATCTGAATCTTTTAGAGAAATGATTTCTTTAATCAACATCTTTATAACATCAGCAAAAAGCTGTAAAAGTCCAAACTTTCCAACTCTATCTGGTCCTATACGACATTGAAAGAATGCACAGACCTTTCTTTCCATATATATTAGTATAATAGCAATTACTGCATATGCTACTAATATGCATATTCCTATAACTAAACATTCTAAGAAAATTGCCCAACCTTCAGGCATTACACCTGTCAATAAGCCATGTATCCAACTTGAAACTACACCAAAATCAAACATATTAGATTTTTTTTATTTATCTATCAATCTCAGGTATTATATAATCTAAAGTTCCTCCGATTGCTATTAAGTCTGCTATCTTCCCTCCTCGTGTTATTGTATCAACAGCTGCAACAAGAGGAAGTCCTGTTGAACGGAATTTCATTCTATAAGGAGACTTATCCCCTTTACTGTCTATGAAAACTCCAAATTCTCCACGACTACTTTCTACTGATGCAAAGTAATTTCCTTCAGGAACACGAATTATTGGTTTCATCTTTACTTGATAAGATCCTTCTGGAATATTATCAATTAATTGATCAATTATATTCATTGATTCAATTATTTCATCCATACGAACCATATATCGAGCAAAACTATCACCTTCTTTATATATTATTTCTTTAAAAGAAACTTTATCATAGATACTGTATGGCTTACGTTTACGAGTATCACATGCCCAACCTGAAGCACGACCGGTTCCTCCTGTTGCTCCAAAAGAAATAGCATCTTCAAATGAAAGTACGCCTACTCCTTTAAGACGTTGTTGAGCTATTATATTACCTGTGAAAATATCATGATACTCTTTTAACATCTTTCGCAAATAAGAAGTAAATTCTTTAACTTCTTTTACAAAGTTTAAATGAATATCTGCTTGTACACCACCTATTACATTATAGTTTTGAATCAAACGACCTCCTGTTGTTGCTTCAAAAATATCTAATATCTTTTCTCTATCACGGAATCCGTAAAAGAATGCTGTTAATGCACCTAAGTCCATACACAAACAAGAATAGAATAAAAGGTGAGAATCTATTCTTTGGAGTTCATCCATAATTGTACGAATATATTCTACTCTTTCTGGTATTTCTACTCCCATTGCTTTTTCAACACACATACATAATGCATGACGATTTTGATGAGCACTTAAGTAATCTAATCTATCTGTTAATGCAAGAGTTTGAGGATAAGTCAAACTTTCACACATTTTTTCTATGCCTCTATGAATATAGCCACAATAAGGTTCAATTTTTTTGATTGTTTCACCTTGTAAAGATGTTCTAAAACGAAGAACACCATGGGTTGCAGGATGTTGAGGTCCAATATTTATTACATATTCTTTTTCATCGAAAATAACATTATCTTTATTTGTAAGGTTACCTTCTGTATCCAAAGTTAATTCTTGAGTTGTATCTTCAGTAACTTCATTATCCATACGTAATGGATTCAACTCTTCATTATAATCCTTTCTAAATGGATAACCCACCCAGTCGTCTCTAAGAAATAAACGACGCATATCTGGATGATTAATAAAACGTATGCCAAAATAGTCATAAACTTCTCTTTCGTTTATATTGGCAGTTTTCCATATATCACTAACAGAAGATAATTCTGGTTTTTCTCTATCTGTTGTACTAGTTTGAAGAACTACTATGTGACCATATTTTGTGGATTCTAAGTGATATATAACCCCTAAAGAATCTCCAAAGTCCATACCAGTCAAACTTAATAAATAGTCGAAAGAAGTATCTTCATCATTCTTAAGTCTTAGTGCTAAAGCATGAAAAGATGAAGCAGGAACAACAATTATTGTATTTCCGTTTTCTAAAAATTCAGCCTCTGGAACTATTTCTAAAATTCTATTTCTTATGTCCATGCCTATTTTTGCTTTTTTTCTTTATGATTCACTCCCCCTAAAAACTTTTCAAGCTTAACTTTACGTTGCAATTGCATCATGCCATAATAAAAAGCTTCTGGACGAGGAGGACAACCTGGAATATAAACATCAACTGGTAATATCTGGTCAACTCCCTGAACAACATGATAAGATTTAGTGAAAGGGCCGCCTCCAACAGCACATCCTCCAACAGCTACTACATATTTTGGGTCTGCCATTTGATCGTATAATCTTTTTAATACTGGCGCCATTCTATATGTTATAGTTCCACAAACCATAATCATATCTGCTTGACGGGGGCTTGCACGAGCTACTTCAAACCCAAAACGGGCCATATCATAACGTGCGGCACCAAGTGCCATGAATTCAATACCACAACAACTTGTAGCAAAAGTAAGAGGCCATAACGAATTGCTACGCCCCCAATTAATAACATCATCAATTGCTCCCAAAAAAACATTTGAACCTCCTGCATTAAGTTCTGATACCATTTGCTCCAAATACTCATTGTCTTTGAAGTCTTCATATTCCATTGATTTTATCTTTGACTTCTTTATTTCCATTCTAATGCTCCTTTCTTCCATGCATAAGCTAATCCTCCAACTAATACCAAAAAGAAAAATAGCACACTTAAAACCGCATCTATTCCTAAATCACGAACAACTACTGCCCATGGGAAAAGAAAAACTGTTTCAACATCAAATATTAAAAATAGAATTGCAAAAAGATAATATCCAACCTTGAATTGCATCCATGATTTTCCTCTTGTAGGAATACCACATTCATAAGCTTCTCCTTTTTGAGGATTATATGAACGAGGGGATATTAATTTAGCTATTCCTAATGCTGCCACAACTAACAATAATGCTGTTAATAGAGCAGTAAGTAGTAGAATAAAATTCATAATTATCTCTTATTTAAAATAAATAATTAGAGGGTCTTTACAGAAAATAAAAACCCAAAAAATTTTTGCAAAGGTAAAAAATATATTATCAAGTAACACCATATTGCAAAATAACATTCTCTTTTTGATAGTTTCAGCCTTATCTTCAAACACATTTAATATGTCCAACGGAATATGATTCATCATATAAAAAAAAGTAGGAATAAATTTAATTATCCCTACTTTTAATATATTTGAATACTAATTTTTAATGTAAGAAACTCAATAATACCCCTGCAGCAACTGCAGAGCCAATAACTCCTGCTACGTTTGGTCCCATAGCATGCATTAAAAGATAATTTGTTTTATCATATTGTAACCCTATTTTATGAGATACACGTGCGCTGTCTGGAACAGCGGATACACCTGCATTACCAATTAACGGATTAATTTTATTACCTTCTTTTAAGAATAAATTCATCACCTTAACGAATAATACTCCTGCTGAAGTAGCAATAATAAATGAACATGCACCTAATACAAATATTCCTATTGATTTTGCAGTTAAAAATGTGGTTGCTTGTGTTGAGCATCCAACCGTAAGACCTATAAGAATTGTAACAATATCTATAAGAGTTCCTGATGCTGTTGTTGCCAAACGTTTTGTTACTCCTGACTCTTTTAATAAGTTTCCAAAGAACAAAAGTCCTAATAAAGGAATTGCTGTTGGTACAATAGTGCAAGTTAATAATAGACCTAATATAGGGAAAATTACTTTTTCTGTTTTAGAAACTTGTCTTGGTGCTTTCATTCTTATTAAACGTTCTTTCTTTGTTGTGAACAAACGCATAACTGGAGGTTGAATAACTGGGACTAATGCCATGTAAGAATATGCACATACTGCAATAGCACCTAATAATTCAGGGGCTAATTTTGCAGCAAGAAATATTGCAGTTGGACCATCAGCTCCACCAATAATACCTATAGCTCCAGCTTCTGCTGGATTAAACCCTAATGCCAAAGCTATCATATATGCGCCGAATATACCAAATTGCGCAGCAGCACCTACAAGCATTAACTTTGGATTAGATAAAAGAGCAGAAAAATCTGTCATTGCACCAATTCCTAAGAATATTAAAGGAGGATACCAACCATTTCTAACCCCATGATAAAGTATATTTAATACAGAGCCATGTTCATAAACACCTATTTCCAATCCTGGATAAAAAGGAATATTACCAACTATAATACCAAATCCAATAGGGATAAGTAACATAGGAGAATACTCTTTTGTTATTGCAAGAAATAGAAACAACATCCCCACAAGAATCATTACCAAATGACCTATTGTGAAATTAGCATAGGATGTGAAATTAAAAAACTGAATAAGCTGAGCTTGGACAAAATCCAAAAAGCTTATAGAAGATTCCAATACTACCATACTTTTATTCTCCTATTATTATAAGTACATCACCTTCCATAACAGAATCTCCTCTTTGAATATTTATTTGAGTGATAACACCAGACAAATCGGAATCAATTCTATTTTCCATTTTCATAGCCTCAAGAATTAATAACTTTTGACCAACAGATACTTTATCGCCAACTTTTACATTAACTTCAAGCACAACACCTGGAAGTGGAGATTTAATAGACCCTACTCCTGCTTTTGTTTTTGCTAATGGAGCGGTATCAGTTGATGGAACCACAATAGGACGAACGAGTGTTGGGGTTTTGGTTGCTTGTTTAATTTCTTTGTCAATTATCACTGTGTATGGAGTTCCATTTAATTCTAATTCTATATTTTGTCCATCAACAGTATTTATATCAACAGCATAACTTGTTCCGTTTATATTGAATTTATAATTTTTCATTTCTATTCTTAATTTCTTTTTAATAATTATCGCTTGTAAACATTCATATTATACAGTTTTGAACTCCACGGAGAGTAAGATTTTGCTACTTTATTTATTGTCAAAATTGCATTTTCTTCATCATGTAATTCATTGTTATATAAATATAGTGCAGCCGCAATTGCAGCATATTCATCACCGCTTAAATCTGAATCGTTCTTAAGTAATCCTCCTATTGGCGTTATTTCCCCTTCATTTTCTTTATAGTCTGAAGATCTTTTGTTTTGTATTCGAATAATAACACTAGTATATAACTTTAACACAAAAAATATCAATAATAATGTCAAGAAAACAGTGGTCATTGCTATAACAGTAAGACCACCTCCTGTACTATCTTGTTGGGCTATAGTATCCGCTTTCTTTGGTTTCTTATAATGAAACGATGGGGATCCTTCAATTGTCATTTTTTCAAAACCTTTTGAAGCGTCAATTACAATAACATCATATCCAACAGAATTATTCCCAGCAACATATAATTTCTTATAGACTTCATTATAACTAAATGAATTTGCAGCTCCAGAGAATCTAAATTCTTCTATTTTATCCCCTTTAATATTTAATACTCTTACTAAAGAGCTATCATCATTTGAAGCAAGATATACAATATGATTTTGATATACTGCAACACTTTTAGGACGAAAAACTAAATTTATCTTATAAATTCCATCAAGTTGGTCTACAAGAATTTGTCTGAAACGAACTAATTGACCATTTTTGTCAGGATTCAATAATTCTATAGTGTTTTCGTTATGGTTTATTACAGCAAAAACTTCATTTCTTACTTCAACTGCAAAATTTTGAGGGATCAGGGGGTCATAACTTGAGTTTGTATTCGTTTGATGACCAACCAAACTTTTTAATTCTTTAACCTCTTGTTGTAATTCTTTAATAACATTAGAAGATGCATCTTCTTGAGCTTTAGCTAAAGGGCTAAAACATATTAATAAAGAAACTACAACAATTTTAAATATATTATTTTCCATTGTTGTTAATTTGATTATAAAGGAATGTTAGAGTGCTTTTTCATAGGGTTTTGATCTTTTTTAGTAGAAAGAGCCTGAAGTGAACGAATTATTCTAAAACGTGTATTCTTTGGTTCAATTACATCATCTATATAACCATATTTAGCAGCATTGTATGGATTAGCAAATTTGTCTATATATTCTTTTTCTTTTTCTGCTACAAAAGCAGCTTTAGCTTCTTCTCCTTCAATTTTTTTAAGGTCACTACCATAAAGAATTGCTGTAGCTCCACTTGCACCCATAACTGCAATTTCCGCTGAAGGCCATGCGTAATTTATATCTCCACGTAATTGTTTACAACTCATAACATCATGAGCTCCACCATAGGATTTACGTAATGTAATAGTTATTTTTGGCACTGTGGCTTCACCATACGCAAATAAGAATTTGGCTCCATGAATAATTATACCATTATACTCTTGACCTGTTCCTGGTAAAAATCCAGGCACATCAACAAGAGTTACAATTGGAATATTAAATGCATCACAGAAACGGACAAAACGTGCTCCCTTTCTTGAAGCACTAATATCTAATACTCCGGCCATATAATTAGGTTGGTTAGCTACAATACCTACAGATACTCCATTGAAACGAGCAAATCCTACTACTATATTTGCAGCATAATTACTATGAACTTCTAAAAATTCGCCTTCGTCAACAATTCCATGAATAATGTCTGTTACATCATATGGTTTATTTGCATTATCTGGTATTATATGATTTAAAGAATCGTCTAAACGATCAATAGGATCTGAACAAGGATGAAGTGGAGCTTCTTCTAAATTATTTGAAGGAAGATAACTTATTAATTTTCTAATTAATAATAACCCTTCAGTTTCTGTATCAACAACAAAATGTGTAACTCCTGATTTAGAAGCGTGAACCATTGCTCCTCCAAGTTTTTCATCGGTAACATCTTCACCAGTTACTGTTTTAACAACTTTTGGTCCTGTTACAAACATATAGCTGTTTTCTTTTGACATCATTATAAAGTCAGTAAGGGCTGGAGAATAAACGGCTCCACCTGCACAAGGTCCAAAAACTGCAGAAATTTGAGGAATAACACCAGAAGCCATAATATTACGTTGAAATATATCCGCATAACCCGCTAATGAATTAACTCCTTCTTGAATACGAGCTCCACCAGAATCATTAATACCTATCACTGGTGCACCAACTTTCATTGCTTGGTCCATTACTTTACATATCTTCTTTGCAAAAGACTCAGAAAGAGAACCTCCAAATACTGTGAAATCTTGTGAGAACACATAAACTAAACGACCATCAATTGTACCATATCCTGTTACAACACCATCAGATAAAAAAGTTTTATCTTGCATATTGAAGTCTGTACAACGATGTGTTACAAACATATCAAATTCTTCAAAAGAATCTTCGTCAAGAAGTGTTTCAATACGTTCACGTGCTGACAATTTCCCTTTTGCATGTTGGGAATCAATTCTTTTTTGCCCTCCACCTAATTTTGCTTCTTCTCTTTTATCAAGAAGTTGCTTTATTTTGTCTTCAAAAGCCATTATTTTTGTTATTATTTTATTATTACTATTTGCAGCAAAGTTCAGTTAAAACTCCCATTGTAGTTCTAGGATGCAAGAAACCTATTTTCAATCCTTCTGCACCATTTCTGGATTGTTTATCTATAAGTTTAACACCTGCTGCTTCTACATCAGCAAGTGCTTCATCTGTATTTTCAACTGCAAAAGCAATATGATGAACCCCTTGTCCTTTTTTTTCAATAAAAGAAGCAATTGTACTTTCAGGAGAAGTTGGTTCAAGTAATTCTATTTTTACTTCGCCAACTTTAAAAAAAGCTGTTTTTACTTTTTGATCTTTTACTTCTTCTATGTTATAGCATTTTAATCCCATAACATTTTCCCAATATTGAATTGCTTCATCAAGGTTAGCAACAGCAATACCGATGTGTTCTATATGTTTAATTTCCATATTATTATGTATTTTTAGATTATTTTTCTTGAAAAGAAAGTGCAAAATTAGTATAGTTTTTTCACTTTACGAAACAAAACATCGATTATTCTAATTTGAGGCTATATACAATGGATTCCAATTGCATAAGCTCATCTCTTTTGCTTTGATTAGGAGCATAGACGAAACAATCTATCATAACAAATTGATTATTCTTTTTATCTAAAAAACAATAATTTATAAATGGACCTCCCATAAAATCATTAAACAAACGCCATAAGCCTCTTGTTTCAATAGCAACTTGTCCATTTATACTAACGGCTTTTCTTGTGTATGGGAAACGAGTTTCTGTTCCCATATAAGAACCACGAGTAGGTCCTTGTATATGTTCTTTTGCAATCTTATCCCTTAGCTCAATTATTTTTTCTTCCTTAAACATTCCCTCTCCCAAATAAGGAGTTTTATAAATCATAATACTTAAAGTCCTTTGTTCTTTATTAGCAAAATAATCTTTCTTAAACCAAGCAAAATTATCTTTCAACATTGAAATTGAAAATTCTTTTGAAAACATCATAGATAAACCAAAAGTAGCATTCAGCTTTTTTGTTGCTTCAACATTTTCTAATCTTTTAAATGCATGAAACACTCGTCTATGTTCATTTTTATAATATTGAGCAATAATAGTTGGAGCATAACGATGAATTATAGAATAAAGGCTATCTCTATTATTTGCTATTATTTGAAAATACGCTTGAGGAAAAGATTTATAATCTATATTTTGAAATATAGTATTCTCTTTATTCTTTTCAGAATAATCAACTATCAAAACATTCCTATGCTTTTGAAACATCTCAGAATTAAAAAAATTATCTGATTCCATTTGAACAACATCAAATAAAGGCTCTGGGACAGCAATACCATCGCAAGCTTTTAATAAATAAGAACCTAAGGTATCTTTTAGTTCTCCCTTATAAATATTATCTGGAATAACTAAAATCATTTCTAAAGTTTTTCCTCCAGAAGAAGGAAGATTTTTGGGGTTTTCTGCTATTATCGATTTGTTTTCTGATTTTGCATCTTCTTTTTTAGAGCAACTAAAGTTAATAAACAATATTGCCATTAAGAATAAAGCAATAATATAAACTGTTCTTTTCATATTTTTATGAGATTATAATTTGCAAATATCCAAACTTTTATTGAGAAAACATAGACAAAAATTTAGAAAACGAAGATTTAATTGTATTTTTGCACCTTAAAAGATTATAATATGTTAGAGAAATTAGAAGCAATACACAAAAAATACTTAGACGTTGAAGAGCAAATTAATCAGCCAGATATTATGTCTGATATGAAGCGTTATGTAAAACTTAACAAGGATTATAAAGACCTTCAACCAATAATTGCTGCCTACAAAGAATACAAAAATACATTAGAAAATATAGATAATGCCAAGGAAGTTATTAGCACAGAAAAAGATGAAGACTTTCGTGAAATGGCAAAAGAAGAGCTAAATGCCTTAATTGAGAAGAGAGATAAAATGGAAGACGAAATAAGGTTGTCATTAGTTCCATCAGACCCACAAGATAATAAAAATGCAGTATTTGAAATCAGAGCAGGTGCAGGAGGCGATGAAGCAAGTATTTTTGCAGGAGATCTTTATAGAATGTATCTAAAATTCTTTGAGAAAAAAGGTTGGAAAGTTGAATTAGTAGACTTCACCGAAGGAACAGCAGGAGGATATAAAGAAGTTGTTTTGAATATTTTAGGAGATGGCGTTTACGGACAAATGAAATATGAGTCAGGAGTTCATCGTGTTCAACGTGTACCTCAAACAGAAACCCAAGGACGAGTTCATACTTCCGCAGCATCAGTTGTTGTGCTTCCTGAAGCAGAAGAATTTGACGTTGAACTAAAACAATCCGATATAAGAAAAGACACATTTTGTTCATCTGGTCCAGGAGGGCAATCTGTAAATACTACATATTCGGCAATTCGTCTAACACATATTCCGACAGGAATAGTTGTATCTTGTCAAGACCAAAAATCTCAAATAAAAAATCTTGAAAAAGCAATGGTTGTTTTAAGAACAAGACTATTTGAATTGGAATATAGTAAATACTTAGAAGAAATGTCATCTAAGCGTAAAACTATGGTTTCAACCGGTGATAGGAGTGCAAAAATTCGTACATACAACTATCCTCAATCACGAGTTACTGACCATCGTATTAACTATACAATGTATAATCTTGCAGCTTTTATGGATGGTGACCTCCAAGACATCCTTGACGCACTTCAATTAGCAGAGAACGCAGAAAGATTAAAAGAGGCTGTAAGTTAAACAATATTTGAATAGCTAATGCGTTAAATAGTTTATTATTTATCAAGACAAAACGCATGAAAACTATTCAATTAATAATATCTATAGTCTTATTCTCTACACTAACATTCTTCTCTTCTTTTTTATCAAATGCACAAATATCTAATGTCCCTATAGGAAGGTGGAGAGATCATTTGTCTTATTATCAAACAGAGAAAATAGCTTTAGTTGAAAACAGAATATTAGTTTCTGCTGGAAGTGCTATGTTCTTCTATGATAAAGATGACAACTCAATGGAAAGGTTTTCAAAAGTCAATGGATTAACAGATGCTGGCATTGTTCAATTAGCATACGATAAAACAACGAAATGTATTATTGTAGTTTATGATAATTCAAATATTGATTTAATTCAAAACGATAAAGTCTATAATATTCCTGATATAAAAATACGTTCAATTGAAGGGAGCAAATCTGTTAATAACATTACTTTCTACAACAAAAAAGCTTATTTATCATGTGGATTTGGAATTGTTGTCTTAGACCTTGAAAGAAAAGAAATATTTGAAACATATTATATAGGCAATAATAGTTCAAAAATCAATGTAAATAATATTGTAATTGATAATGACTCTATATATGCAGCAACTGTTAATGGCTTATTATATGCTCCTTATAATTCTCCTTCCTTAGCAACAAGTGAAACATGGAAAGCTTATGGAAGCTTAAATAATCCATACAATTCAGAAATAAGCTATATGTTTATGTTTAATAATAAACTTATGGCTGGAGTTAAACGTCAAAACAATAATATAGACTTATTTGTTAGGAATGGAAATAGTTGGGATACCGTTTTTTCAAACTTCTTGGTTTATTGGATAAAGCCAACAAGCAATAAGTTAATTGCTAAAGTATGGGGTTCCTCAAATCAAGCAATAATTGTATATGACACAGATTATGTAGCAAAAAGAGTAATAGATGATGAATGGTGGCCAATGCATAGTGATGTTAATAACAAACTTATAACACCAGAGGTTGGAGATGCATTAATTATTGGAGATGACCTTTGGCTTTCTCATGAAAGAGAGGGAGGATTAATATATATGGAGAATTATTTAGTGAATAGCACTGTAAAACTAAGATTTCCTAATGGACCCCTTTCCAATGATGTTTTTTCAATTACTGCCACAGAAGGGAAAATATACATAGCCCCCGGGGGTAGAACCTTACAATATGCACCAAGAATATTACCTGGAAATATATATTCTTTCGATGGCTACTATTGGGAGGCTTTAAGTAATTTCTTTGATTACCCTGAGCTAAAAGACATTATCAATGTTAGTATTGACCCAAGGAATTCAAAACATCTTATGGCGGCATCTTTGTGGAGTGGAGTTGTTGAAATATTAGATAATAGAATAGTAAAAGTGTGGGATAGCACTAATACGGATATTCTTAAACCAACAAGTTATGGTTATCGAATTGCTGGAGTTGAATACGACGCTTCTGGGAATCTTTTAATCGGAAGTTCTTTATCAAGCAATTCATTATGCTATCTTAATTACAGAAACGAATGGGGCAGCTTTAATACTTATGAAAGTATAGGTCAAGCTGAAGTATTAGGACTTACTCTTGATAGGTTTAATACAGGGAATTTTTATAAATTTATTTGGACAACCAATAATAACATATTGGCGTTAGATAATAATAACAATCAAATAATAATAGACCCTAATAATGGTTCAAAAGATGAATCAAACAAGGTCACTTGTATGACACAAGACCAAGAGGGAGAAATATGGATTGGAACAGATAAAGGAATAAAAGTAATCTATTCTTTAGATGGACTTTTCACTGTGGGAGAAAATAATAAATCTTCAGTAACTTGTAATAATATAATTTATCAGGAAAACGGTATAGCTCAATACCTATTAAACTTTGATATTATCAATTGTATAATGTGTGATGGAGCAAACCGCAAATGGGTAGGAACAGAAAGAAATGGAATATTTGTATTCTCATCTAATGGGGATAAACAACTATATCATTTCACGGCAGAAAATAGTCCTTTATACTCCAATCGTATCTTAACAATGGCACAAGAACCAAAAACAGGAGAAGTTTATATAGGAACAGATCGTGGAGTAATGTCTTATAAAGCAGAATCAACTGCCGGCGTAGAAGAAGCTGGTAAATTAACAGCATACCCTAACCCAGTAAGACCAGACTATACTGGAATAGTAGCAATTAAAGGCTTTGTTTCAAACTCAGATGTTAGAATTACAGATGTTACTGGAAATATGGTTGCTCATCTAAAATCAATTGGAGGACAAGCAATATGGGATGGAAAGAATTTTAACGGAGAAAGAGTAAGCAGTGGAGTTTATTTAATCTTTGGCTCCGCCTTAGAAGGAGCACAAAATGCAGTTGGGAAAATCCTTTTCGTAAGATAGTTATCATTTGATGATTTACAAAACAAAAGGGATTGTATTAAGAACGTTTGCCTACTCCGAATCTAGCACAATAGTAAAGATTCTAACAAAAGAATTTGGCGTAAAATCATATATTCTTAAAGGAGGTAGAAATATAAAAAACAAACTACGTTCCAATATATTCCAACCCCTCTATATTTTAGACTTAGAAGTATATAATAGCCCAAAGAAAGATCTTCACCTAATTAGCGAAGCAAAGATAGAATTTGACCTCAATAGTCTATTCTCAGACATAAAAAAGACAACAATAGCTTTCTTCATTTCCGATATAATAAATCAATGTATAAAAGAAGAAGACCGTAATGAAGAACTATATAATTTCATAGAAGAGAAAATATTAGACCTAAACACTCTTGAAAATCACTTTTCAACCTTCCACCTTTACTTCCTTACAGAATTATCTGCATATTTAGGATTCCAACCAATGAACAATTACAGTATAGAATACCAATTCTTCGACCTAACAAAAGGTCATTTCGTAGATCAAAGACCCTATCATAATCATCACCTATCCGAAAAAGAATCTTACCTCTTTTCCTGTTTCCTTTTCTCCCAAAACCCAATATCCGAAAACTACCCACCAACCACATTAACAAAAGAAGATAAAAACAAAATCCTAAATATCCTAATCCAATTCTACGAAATACATCTACTAACCCCAAATTCAATTAAATCCCACGAAATACTTACAACAATACTACACTAAAAAACGAGGATTCAATAAAGAACCCTCGTTTCATAATTATATCAATAATATTTCACCCTATTTTCCAACTATAACTTTTCCACTAATAGTTTTTCCATTAAGAGAAACATTATAAGAATAAGCTCCGGCACTTAAAGAAGAAACATCAATCCTATTACCTTGCTTTGCTTTTAGTTTTGCTTTCTTTACAATTCGTCCTTGCATATCAAGTAGTTCAATATCACTTGCTTTAAAGTTAGTACATTCAATATCCACATTAACATAATCCCTTGCAGGATTAGGATAAACCTTAATACTTTCCTTTTCTCCTGTTTCAACATTTGCCAAACTAACCACACCATTAGGCATAAACTTCATTATCCAACAATCATTAGTAGTTATTTGAACAGCAATTAAAAGACCTCCGTCAGCAGTAGCTTTAACTCCATTTGTTTGTTTAGGCAATACCGTATCATACCTAAACCTATAATCAAAGTTTAAATCACCATCTATTCCAAAGTTTACTATCTGAATAAATCCAGAATAATTATTATCATAAATTCCAGTATTATGACTAACAAAAGTACAGAAATAAATAGAGTCTTGATTTATAAAATCTACACATTCTTGATAATCTGGGAGATAACCTTCTACTATATCTTCTCCTCCATGCTCAATTTTTATTTGAGATGTTATTTCTCTCTTTTTATCATTCACAATATTAATAAAATACCTTGGTGGGTCAGAAAAAAGCCGTTTCCCATTTTGAGAAATTGTAATAATTGTAGTATCATTTATCTTCTTTAGATTGTCAATATAGAACACAGAATCATAAGATACAGAGTCAATAATATCTAAAGTATTCTTGTTAATATTGTAAGCACTATTACTAATCAAGTTTATAATATTACAGTTTGTTTTATTAATAACAAATATAGAATCCGTCTCATAAATTTTAATATTTGAATAAATATTTGAATTTATAGTTCTAAAATCTTTTGAAACAATTCTTTCTCCTAAAGTATCAATAATTATTAATTTGGGGTTAATTGCTCTACTATTTTTATCTATAATATTCAATAATATTCCAATATTTTTATCTTTTGTCACAAAACAAGAATTGATATTATAATATTTAGTAGTATCCTCATTATAAGAGAAAATTATTCTACAATTTATGTTATTGCCATTATTATCATTTGTATAAAAATAAATTGAATCAGAAATCAAATAACCTAAATCTTGAATCATTCTAACACAACCTGCTGTTCCATATAGTTTGTCATTTAATTTAAAACAAAATGGATGAGCAAATTTATTAACTATTGTTTGGGTAACATTCAAACTATTATCAACATGATAAAGATTTAATGAGGTATCTGTACGTAAAGAGAACCAAAGATTATCTTCATTATCATAATCATGAAATATGCAACCATATCCATTAAAAGATCCTAAAATTACTTTTTCATCAACAGTTGTTGTGGTTTGAGCTTGTGCTGAATCCAAAAAAGAAATTAAAGAGAATAATAGGAGTAATAGAGAACTAACTTTTTTCATGATTAATATTTTTACTTATCATTAATTTACTTTCCAACAATAATCTTTCCACTAATGGTTTTTCCATTAAGAGAAACATTATAAGTATAAGCACCAGAATTTAAAGAAGAAACATCAATCATATTTCCTTGTTTTGCTTTTAGTTTTGCTTTTTTTACAATTCTTCCTTGCATATCAAATAAATCAATATCACTTGCTTTAAAGTTAGTGCATTCTATATCAACATTAACATAATCCCTTGCAGGATTAGGATAAACTTTTATGCTTCCTTTTTCTCCTGTTTCAACATTTGCTAAACTAACTACACCATTTGGCATAAACTTCATTATCCAGCAATCGTTATACATTTGAACAGCTACTAATAACCCACCGTCAGCAGTTGCTTTAACGCCATTTATTTGTTTAGACAACAAAGAATCATATCTAAATCTATAATCAAAATTTAAATCTCCATCTATTCCAAAATTAACAATCTGAATAAAGCCAGAATAATCATTATCATAAATTCCAGTATTATGGTCAACAAAACAACAAAAATAAATAGAGTCTTGATTTATATAATCTACACATTCTTGATAGTCTGGGATATAATAACCGATATCTTCTCCACCGAATTCAACCTTAATCCTATGTTCTAATTTCAACTTTTTATCATTAACAATATTAATAAAGTATCTTTCTGGGTCACTTGAAGGTCTTTCTCCAGAAGATGAAATAGTAATAATAATTGAATCATTTATCTTTTTCTGATTACTAATAAAAAATGTAGAATCATAAGAATTAGAATCAATAATATTTAAAGTGTTCTTATCTATATAATAAGCTTTTGTACTCTTTAATATACCAAAAACATCATTTGAATGATTCATAATATAATTAGAATCTGTCTCGTATATCTTTGGCAAATAGCTGCAAGATTCTGGTATAATTATATTATCATATTGCTTTGATGCAATTCGTTCTCCTAAAGTATCAAATATCATTAACTTTACAAATTGATTCTTATCGCTTTTATTTTGTGATCTCAATAAAATCGCAATATTATGATCTTTAGTAAAAAAACATTTATTAATACCATTGTACTTAGATGTATCTTCTTTACAAGAGAATACCCACTTATAATTAATATTATTACCATTAGAATCATCTGAATATAATGCGATAGAATCAGTGATTATAAAACCAACATCTTGTTGAATTCGAAGATGATTTCCCGTACCATACAATTTATTATTTAATTTAAAATAATAAGGATTTGGTAATCCATTTTTTATTGTTTTAGTAATATTCAAATTATTATCAACTTGGTATATGTAAGTTGTTGTATCATCAAGTAAAGAAAACCAAAGATCATCTTCATTGTCATAATCATGAAATAAAAGAATAGATTTATCATAATATGATTTTAATATTACTTTGTCTTCAATAGTTGTAGTTGTCTGTGCTTGTACTGAATCCAAAAAAGAAATTAAAGAGAATAATAGGAGTAATAGAGAACTAACTTTTTTCATGATTAATATTTTTACTTATCATTAATTTACTTTCCAACAATAACTTTTCCACTAATAGTTTTTCCATTAAGAGAAACATTATAAGAATAAGCTCCGGCACTTAAAGAAGAAACATCAATCCTATTACCTTGCTTTGCTTTTAGTTTTGCTTTCTTTACAATTCTTCCTTGCATGTCAAATAATTCAATATCACTCTTTTTAAAGTTTAAACATTCAATATCAACTAAAATAAAATCCCTTGCAGGATTTGGATAAATTTTTACACTTTCCTTTTCTCCTGTTTCTACATTTGTTAAACCAACTAATCCATTAGGACTAAATTTCAATATCCAACAATCATTAGTTATAAGTTGAATCATTACTAAAAGACCTCCATCATCAGTCGCTTTTATCCCATTTATTATTTTGGGAACTAATGAATCATATTTGAATTTATATTCAAAATTCAATACTCCGTTTATTCCAAAATTAATAATATGAATAAATCCACTAAAATCTCCATCAAGTCCATTACTATTTCGAATATAACAACAGTGATAAATAGAATCTTCATTTACAAAATCTATTGCATTTTGGAATACTTGACTTGCTTGCCCAGCAACAAAATCTCCACCATATTCTACTTTGGTTTTTGATTTAACAGTAAGATCTTTATCATTAACTATATAAATAATATATCTGTTTGGCTCATTTGATGGTCTTGAACCTGAACTTGAAATTGAAACAAAAATTGAATCATTAATTTTTCTTCCCCAATCAAGATAAAACTTTGATATGAATGTTGAAGAATCAATAACATCTAAAGTTGTTTTATCAATATAGTAAGCCTTTGGTAATATATTTTCTCTTTGATAATCAGATTTAAGAATAGTAAAATTTGAATCCGTTTCATATATTTTTTGATAATCTGAGGCTATCTGATTAAGTGATTTTGATGCTTTTATTTCTCCTAATGTGTCAATTATAAATAATCTTGCTCCAAATTTATCACTATTTTTTTCTTCATCTTGCAGAAAAAAAGCAATATCTTTATTTCTTGTAATGAAACAAGTATACATAAAATAATATTTACTTGTATCTTCTTTGATTGAGAATACTAATTTATTAAAAATATTATTTCCATTGAGGTAATTTGCATAAAAATAAGTAGAATCATGAGTATAGGGAGAACTTTGATAATTTCTTACCCCGTATAATTTATTATTTAATTTAAAGAAAAAAAACTTTGAAATTTCTGCAGGAAATACATTAAGTACATTCAAATTATTATCAACACAATAAATATTTACAGCCGTATCTGTGGTTAAAGAAAAACAAAGATTATTTCTATTATCATAATCTTCAAATATAAAAGGCCATATAAATTGATTTCTTTGGTACGACTGTAGTATAGCTTTATTATCATAAGTTGTTGTGGTTATTTGTCCTTGTACTATAAAGCAAATATTTAAACTCAATAATAATATTAATAATCTTTGTTTTGACATCTTTATTATGTTTTAATTTACAAATACTATATTATCCATATTGTGTGTAAATTCAATCCAAGGGATTAAATGACCTGTTTTATACCATGGGATTTTCAAACCTCCAAACATAATAGTATAATTTTCATTCCAATAATATGGGAAATCTAATTTAGGAGTAATATCTAATAATGTTTCCCCTTCTGATAGATTTTGACGGAATTCATCTGCTTCTTCAAGGGTAGTAGGAATTAAGTAATCCATTATTTCCTGATTGTTAAATTTATGATTATAAGGGAAATACTGAGTATTTCTTGATTGATAACCTAAATCTGTTATAAAATATTGTCTCGTATTCCATCTATCAACCGAACGATTATCATTAGTTGTTGTTATACCATAAACAAAACCATCAAGAGGTTTTATACAATAACTATGCAATATCTCTTGGGAATTATCCCAGAAATATGGAAAATGTTCCATAGGGACATATGGACCATAACCATCAAAATAAGTTGACCAATCAATTTCTACATTATCTGGAACCATTGGTACATCTCCAATTTCTCTTACAACTGGACAAGATGGAAAATGTATCATATCAAAAAGAAGATCATCATCTATATCTAATAGATATGGAGGTATTATAATCTTAAAAGTTATTGTTGATTCAGTCTTTGATGATACAAATAAATCTGAAAATCTTAAGAACTTGTTTGACATAGCTTGTTTCACTCTAATAAGAAATTCTCTGTACTTAGTTTTTAACTCACTTCCAGATATTTTACCATCAAAATTAACAGTAAATTCAAATTCTTGTTCTGGATATTGCTCTTTTTTATTATAATTTACTTGCTTATCAACTATTGCATAATTGAAATACGTTTCCATTGCTAATAAGGCTCTATTAATTTCCATATCTGGCATTGGTATTTTATTATTCATAGCATTATTAAAAGAATCTAATAAATCCATTACACCTTGATTTGTGATGTTAATTTGTTCATATTCTGGATATGGACTTACGTGTGAAAAATCTGATTTTTGAAGACTTTTATTATTTATTTTATTATTTTTAGAATCAGTAAATTGTTCTTCATCTGTACAAGATATTGCAAATACTGATATTATAGCTATTGCTAAAATAGTTTTTAACTGTTTCATTGTTATTGTTTGTTTGTGCCCCTTATAAAGATAATTAGTTATAGGTTTTCAGAAAAAGAGGCTTAGATTAATTAGCAACGATCTGAAAACCTAAGTATTACAAATTTATTTTTGCATAAATAAAATATCCCAGATAAACATATATAAATACATATACATTTATTATGGATATTTAAAGATGGTAATATTTGACAAAAATCTTTCATTAGATAATTTTTTAACACGGCAAAGATAGAAATATTCTAATACAAAACAAATTTATTTCACAATATTTTACCTTCCATTTTTATTTTAAAGTTAGTTTTATTTGCAACTTATTCTTTTATTACTCTTTAGCTATCTTCTTTCTCTAATTAATTGATAAGTATTTTAAAATTATCTCTTATTTTTTGCATGATTTCTTCTTTAATTCTGAATTAATTTGGAGGCTAATGGTTAAAGTAGGCTATTTATTATCAAAAGTATATCTAAGGTACTTATTAATAAATATTTGCTTAACTTTAAATGCTTGCCAAGATAATAAATTCAATACTTACAACGCTTTCATCCTTTATTTTGTCCTTTAAGCCAATTTTTCTTTCTTTTATGCACAATAATAATAAAATATTTTGTATCTTTGTAGTTCAAAGTTACTAAAAGTCAAGAGTAACGGATAAACTCCCTTAAAATATCTTAAAATATACGATGGGCATCGTAGATAGGCTACGATGGGCATCGTAACACCACCACGATGCCCATCGTAGTGCTATTTAATCCCTATTAAAATATTTTTATATCCCGTTTAATTAGAATTATATCCCGTTTCCGCAGAAAAAGATCCCTTTTAATTTCAGAAAGAGTTAATATAAATAGAAATATATGGAGTTTAATTTATATTGGAGATAACTTAATTCAAGAAAGACCTTGTTTCCTTTTAAGTATAGTTCAGCTTAATTTAATGGGATTCTTATTAGAAGGATAGTTGAGATATAAGAATGTCTATTATTGTGTAAAAACAAAAAGCGAAGAAAGGTTGTGGCTTTCTTCGCTTTTTGTTTTGATGTTTTGTTTTGTTTTTCTTATAGATTAGCGGCTATTTGAGTTGCTATTTGTTGAAACTCTTCTGGGGTGAATTGAAGTTTTGGACGTTTAAAGTCTAAATCTCCTACGTTTTCTAAGGGTACTAAGTGAATATGTGCATGTGGCACTTCTAAGCCTATTACAGCTATTCCTACCTTTGGGCATGGATTTACTTTCTGAATAGCTTTTGCTACTCTCTTGGCGAAGATATTTAGCTCAGAGAGCAAATCATCGTCAAGGTCAAAGATATAATCTACCTCTTTCTTGGGAATTACTAATGTATGTCCTTTTGCTAGTGGTGATATATCTAAGAATGCAAAGCAATTTTCTGTTTCTGCTACTTTGTAACATGGTATCTCGCCTGCAATAATTTTTGAAAATATTGATGCCATATTATTCTCTTGTTATTTTCTTTATCTGTAATTTCATAACTCCAGCAGGGATTTCTATTTCGGCAATATCACCTACTTTTTTACCTAACATTCCTTTTGCTATTGGTGATGTTACTGAAAGTTTTCCCTCACGAAGATTAGCTTCGCTTTCTGGTACGATATCATAGACTTGAGTCGCATTATTTGTTAAATTAACAAACTCTACCTTTGAAAGCAATAATACTTTTGAAGTGTCTATCTTACTTTCGTCTAATAATCTTGCATTTAATACTAAGGTTTGAAGTTTTGATATTTTAGCTTCTAAATGCCCTTGAGCATCTTTTGCTGCATCATATTCTGCATTTTCCGATAAGTCACCTTTATCTCTTGCCTCAGCTATGGCTGCTGAAATGGCAGGACGTTCTACCGTCACCAAGTGATGGAGTTCGTCTTTTAGCTTTTGCAGACCTTCTTGTGAATAATATTTTACTCCTGACATAATAATTTGAATTGGTGATTAAAAAGAATCGAAGACCCTTTGTTAAAGGTCTTCGATTCTTATAAGAAATTTATTGGTTAAACTACAATGAAAGAACAAGACCTATGGTGTGTAAACCACCTGCAATCTGTGTCAATCTATATGCATAATCAATTGATAAGTTAACTCCATTTGAACCTTTTTTACTTTTAGATATTGGTGCTATTATTGAAGCTCCAGCAGAAAATCCAGAGTATAATGTTGTTGCTCCAGCATCAACATCATATATGCTTTTTGTTATTGCATCTTCGTAAGTGTAAGATGAACGAAGCATAAAGATTTTTCCAAAACCATATTCAAGTCCTAATGTATATTGGTCTTTTGAAAATGCCATTGAAGCATAGTTCCCTGCAACAGTTAAACGATGTGTTTTTTCTGCAAACAAGAAGTCATAAGATGCTCCAATATTTAAACTTGATGGTATTTCAAAGGTTTGAGAACGTTGTTCAACAGATTGTGTGTGGTTTGAACCAGAGTAAACTGCGTTTACTGATAATCCATCTCCACTATAACTCATTGCTGGTCCCCAGTTCTTTAAAGTAATACCAAACTTAATTTCATAATCTTCACCTGTTACATATTGTACACCGGCATCGATTGCAAAACCAGTTGCTGTTACATTATCTATACCTTCATTTATAACCTTTATGGTTGCTCCTCCAAAAATAGATGTTGAAAAAGCTTTTGCATAAGAAAGCCCAATATTCATGTTACTTATTGAAAAAGTACCGTTATTACCTTTTTCTGGACTTCCTGTTGTTGTTCTATCTGTTAAGCCAAAACTCATTGAAGTAACAGATATTCCTAAAACTCCAAAATTTCCAAGGCTTTGTCCAATTCCAAATGAGCTTACTCCTATTCCAGAGTTTTGTAGCCAGTTAGTGTACGACAAGTTAGCTTCAGTTCCTGAGATTCGGCCTAATCCTGCAACGTTTGAGAATAGTGCATCTATTCCCGTTCCGCATGCTGTATTAACTCCTCCCCAACCTGCACTTCTTGCCCAAGGGTTAATCAAAAGTGAACCTGCTCCTGCAGTTCCTCTTCTGTCGTCATTCCCTGCTTTTACGTTCGTGTTAGCAAATAGTAGTATTCCTAACATGAACAAAGCAAATATTCTATATATATCTTTCATAATCTCTCTTATTTAAAATATTTCAATTTGTGCTGTTTTTATTGGAAAGAATTTAAGTCAATCGGACGTAAAGCTCCAAACCATTTAATTATTTTTTCACCTACTCCATCAGCTTTTATATGTATTATATAAGCTCCGCCAGAGATTGGTAATCCTTTATGATTTTTCAAATCCCATTCAACTGATGTTAATGCAGTACCTGTACCTGAAACTAAACTCTTTGATGGTCCTCGTAGTTTTCTTATTACTGTTCCATCTACTGAGTAGATTGTTATATAGCAATCTGGAGGAAGGTTACATATCTTAACAAGATTTTGTACTTGGTCATTTTCATAAGTTGAAGAAGCAAAGTAAGGATTAGGTACAACAGTTATTTGGTCTAATGCAGATTTTGCCAATTCAATATTTCCTGTTGAAGTTGCAATATCTTTTGTTATTGAGAACTCATACATAGGATAATTGTTGTTTTGAGGATTTGCTGCAGAACCATTTTCATTATTGATATAATTTATCTTATATGGTTGACGAACTCTTAATGATACTGTAACATCTGTTGGTATTTGAGCCTTAGGGTCAGAATCAAATGCTGTTGCTAATGGCATTCCTACCCACATAGTAGAAGCAAATACTTCCATAGCCTCTGTTAGATTATTATTCTTATAGTCATTGCCATAAGGAGATGTATTTGAAAGAACTAAATTATCTAACTTTCTTAATTTATTATATGCCCAAGTTCCCATATCCATATTACCATTTTCATCTTTATCATAATATGACTTTGGATAAACAAGTCTAGTATTTCTATCTGGCTCAAGGTTATTTGGAGTATATAGTGTGTATTGAGAAGCTCCTAATACATATATGTAATGCATACCTCCAAACACATATCCACTTCCATCTTTTGTTGTTGATGTTGGATTCCAAATTAAATCTCTACCATTACCTGGTTGTCCTACTCCTAATTGTGAGTTTTCACCAAATATCATATTTAGTCTTTGACCTGTTTCAAGATTAATAGCATATCCAGGGAACCAACCCCAACCTTGAGTGCCATCTCCTGCATTATCTCCATCTTTATCAACAGAAGCATGTCTTCTTATTTGAAATCTTTTTGCATTTCCTTCAGTTTGATTAGGATCATCTCCCATTTCAATAACAGGACAACGTGTCCATTTTGTTTTATCACTTGTAAAAACAATATCAACTGAAGATAAATTACTCATATCATTTGATACTGTTGAATAAACAAATGATGGGTCTAATCTAAGTTTAGTAACGTCAGCAGGAGTTGATTCTGAACTAAGATGGTAATATGAGAAACCTGGATGGGGAAGAGTTGTTCCTCCATAATTCAAATATAAAGAAGTTAATCTATATGGTGCCCACCATCCATTTCCAAAATCTGTATAATCTGCATATTTATCAATTGAGAAATTAGTGAATATCGTATCACCATTCGCAGCTAAAGTAGCAGATGAATAAGAATAGTCTTGACCTAAATAATCAAAAAGATTTTCATCACTTGTAAAAGGATCTTTTCTAATTGCTTCAGATGCTGATTTACTTCCTGATTTAATCCAGTTAAATTGTTCATATGTTTCATTATTATCTGCTATACCAAATAGCCAAGTCTTATTTGGATCTTTGGCAACAATGCTGGAATACAATGCTGTTCCTTCATCTAAATCACCACCAAATACTCTTTTTTGTTTAGCATATAAATTAGTATTTATATATAATGGGGTTACTGTTGATTTAGGGTTTGTAAGTGAAATTGAAATTCCTAATGGGAAAATAATTTGTTCATTAACATCTCCTATTGTTCTATCTGATGTTATTGAATAAATTGAAGTTGAGGCTCCATTTACTGTTGTGGTATACAATGGTTGAGTGGTATCAATATTTTGTAATTTCCAAGTAGCATACATTAAATTATCTGATGTGTCAGATTTAATTATTTTAATTGTATATGAGCCTTGACGTAATTTAATCGGGTCAATTACCTTAATATTTAATGGACCATAGTTTTCTTTATATAATAAGTCTGTTACATACGAAACCCCAACTGGTTCTTCATTTGCTTTGCCCATTATTTTTTCTAAAGTTGACGTTTGGAAATTTAATACCATTCCACCATTACCATTACCTTCTATTCTTTTTATCTCTGGGCAAATACCATAAGATGATTGAACTAATGTACCATTTTGTTCTGGTTCAAGTTGGTGAGGTATAGCAATAGTTGGAGTAATACTATTACCAAATCCTGTCTTTCTACTAGCTAAATAAGTTATTTTTTGTCCATCAAATTTAGTTGGATCAGTAGAATTAAATTGCTTGAAATTATTATAAGAATAAGCTATAGCAACATAATAGTATTTCTTATTATTTACAATAGTTTTATCATTTGTAGAAGCAAATTTATCTTCAGTTATTTTAAATGTATGTTGAATTCCTAAATTTAATCCATCAACCATAACTTGTGGAACCAAATCTCCAATATTATTATCTTTATTATAGTTTACTAATTTAGAGATTGGTTGGTTGTTTTGATTAGCATCGAAGTTCTTAATATCGCATTGTCCAACTAATCTTGCTTTGTCTTCATCGTATATATCAGAAACTGATACAGTAGCATCTTTTAATTGAAATATTTGATATCCTTCAAATTTATAATGTCTATCATAATCAACAGTACTAGATATAAGTGTATGTACTGTATTATCATATACTGTATCACGAGTAATATCATAAGATTTAGGTATTGAAATATCTATCTTATCAAATGATTCATTGATATTATTAGATGAAGGAGAATCATTTGTTAGGTATAATATTAATTCTCTATCAAGTTCTTTTATTGTTAAATCTGGGGCATCTGGTCCTTCAAGAATATTAAAACAGTTATCAAATAATGCTTGACATTTATCATCTATTTGTCTTAATAATGTTACTGATGCGTAAGGACCCCCTGTTGGAGCTTGTGCAAATGGAATCCCAACAGTAATATAATTAATTGCTCCTGGTTTTAATTCAAATGGACCTGCTGATTGCATAAAACGTCTATCTCCTGGTGCATTTCCTGAAGATTCTTCGGTCCAACCTCTTGTGTCGGAAACTGTAGGGACAATACCTTTTGTCCCCCAATTCCATGTATCCGTTGTTCCTGGGAACATAAAATCACAATTAATAGTACCCGAAGTTCCATCTCCACCAAATGTCATAGTAACACCAGTTCTCCACATTCCACGTAAATAGTTATAATAGTCAGTTGCTTTATCAGGTTCCCCTTTTGTTGTGTGACCACTATTTTCATAATAAACAAATCTTCTCATTCCAAAACGTTCATCATCAATAATGCCATTTCCAAAATTTACACCATTAATATTTGCTCCATTAGTTATTTTATCATTTGGATTATACCAAAATTTTTCAAATTCACTGGCATTAGCAGTTATTAATAATGTATCGTAGTTTCCTTCAATTGGAATTCCGTTAATATCTTTCTTAAGGTATTTTTTTAACAATTCTTTACCTGATGCATCAGCCAATGCTAAGTCTATATATACTTTAGGATTATCTAAACCATCTGGATCTAAATAAGGTCCTTGAAAAAAGTCAATACCAACTGCCGGTGGGTTTCCAGAATATGCTCCTGTTCCTGGACCATCAGTAGCCCTACCATTATAGCAATATCCTAATCCTCTTTTTACGTCACAACCAACAAAGTCATCAGAAGCAAATCCCAAGTCTGGGTCAACCCATTGACTAAAATATGTATTTTGTAAAGTAAATGTTGAACGGTTTATAATTTCATAAGAATAGAAAGTCATATTATTGATTTCATCATTCATACTGAAAGCAAATGCTTGAGCACGAATTTCAAGACCAATAGGGTTTGCTGATTTAGATTCAGTATGTGAATTCCCCTTATCATTAAAGACCCACCAAAGTGTTTCATCTCCTTTTAAAACTTGATCAACTAAAATTCCTCCAGTTACAGGTTGTCCACCTGTACCAATTGAATCTTCCATTGTTCTAATTGGATTATATTTTTGACCACTTTGTTTTGCAGCAACAGGACAAAGGTCACCATTAAAATCATAATATGGATAATCTCCTTTTGAATAATTATATACTCCGTCACCATCAACATCTTTAAATGGTGCTAAATATTTTGTTTGTTTTAATTCAGCATAATTTTCTGGATGTGCTGGCCAATTTTTAATAGCATCTGTAATTAATGACTGATCCGTTGGTCCTGATATTACTTGCCCTTGTGAATTTTTTGGACATGCAGCAACAAAAGCTTGAACTTCAGCTTTTGTAATGCGGAAATGTTTATCCCATTTTTCACAAACAGATTTATTAACAGAAGCATTTTTATCAACTGTTAATGGTCCTGGCCAAAAATCATCACCATCTTGTCCAAAACGTAAAGCCGCAACTCTTAATTGTTTGTTTTCGTCTTGTCCTCCAATCCATAATGCAGCACAGTACATTGCAGTACTACTTCCATCTTTTGGTACATAGTATTTTGCCGAATTACCATCATACCACATGTTACCACCTGTATTTATACGTGCTCTTACATTATTAATACTTAATTCGGCAGAACCTTGAGCTCTTCTACATCTTTCAACACCACCATCAGCTTTTGTGGATGTTGATGTTTTATTAACCTTACCCATATATTCTCTTGCAAAAACTGAGTTTTGCAAAAATAGGCAGATTAAAACTAACGTTGTTATTTTAAATATATGTTTCATATTTCAATTAATTTTCTATTTAATCAGTTAATTAAAATGTATAAGATACTCCTAAATTAACCATCCTAGGGTTTGTATAATTATAATAATTATTATTCAAACTCATTGTATAGTAATCTCTATAAGAATTAGGGTCTAATTGATTTGCTATATATGTCTGAGTTTCTGGATCAGTTAAAAAACCATTATCATCAGCATCTCCAGTGACTCCAAATAAACCAGCAACATTTTTAATGTTAAGTACATTAGTTATTCTTGCATAGATATTTAATTGAGTTATTTTCTTTCCAATCTTAATATCAAATGATTTATCAATATTCATATCAATACGGAATATCCAAGGAAGTCTTGCTCCATTATAACTACCAACAATTGTTTGTTGATTATTGCTAAAGTATTTTGTATATGGGCGACCAGATTGTGCAACCCCAATAATATTTACTCCAAAGTTTTGTAACCATTTTATTACTTGAGCTCTTTCTTCGCCTGTTTTTTTGTCTTTAACAATTCTTTTTGTTGTCGGTCCATTGTATTTATCTCCACCTTGATAACGGAAGTCGAATCCTAATTTAAATTCATGACGTCTATCATCACTAATTGGATATAACATTTTAATATTTGGATATCCAGCTCTAATTAATGATACTATTGTTGATTGAGGTAAACCTGATGTTCCTTCTGCATATTGTAATGTATAGTTTGCATTTATACGTACGTTACTTGAACGTCTTAATTCATAAGTAACAGTTACACCTTTTGTTGTTCTAAAATCCTGGTTACCATATGAATAATATAATGAAGTTGGGTCTGCACCTACATATTGAACTAATGCAATTAAGTCTCTTGTTTCTTTATAATATGCAGACATACTTAATACTGAAGATTTAGACAATACTTGAGTAAATCCAAGTTCATAGTTTGTAATTTTTTCTGGTTTTAAATTTGGATTACTTAATATAGATCCTGATTGTTTTTCCATATATAAATAATCAACATAATTTGCTTGCCAACCACCTTGTGGACGACGAGCAATCATATCATAAGAAGCTTTAAATTCAGATTTATCCGATACTGGGAATGAAAATGCAATACGTGGCATTGCTACTACTTGAGGTTTATAATCTTCAAAAGCATCTGTTGATATTTGTGATGGAAGACCTGTATCACTTAATTTTCCTTTTCTAAATGGAAGAGGTTGTCCTGATGCACCAGCTATATCAGATGGATTAGAAACTATTTCTCCATTAGCATTATACCATGTATTTCCATTTCTGTACCCAGTAACAAATCCTTCATTATTTACATCACTTGTACTTGAATTTCCATTTAAACTACTTACATATACAACATAATTATTACCTATATTTGATGGACGATTTGGAATCGTAAGTTCTCCTGCTGTATAAGCTGAATATAATAAATAAGGGTCTTTTAATCCCATTTGATTTCCATCAAATCTATCCACACGAACACCAACATTAAAAATTAAATCTTTAAAGAAAAATTGGTCTTGGATATAACCAGCCATATAAATTGGTTGCCAAGCTCCTAATGTCCTTGTTTCTTTATTCGAGAAAAAGTTCTGTAAGTTTTGTTTTCCTTTAACAACATTTCCTTTATGGTCATATCCATAATAACTAACAATGGAATTACCACTATTAAATAACTCATCAGCAGAAAGCATATCTAATGAAAATGTTGATGGATCGTAACTATCAATATCTAAATAATCAGTTCCAGTAACACTTAATCCTAATTTAGATCTTAATGCTTGATCAAAATATGTTTGACTGGCTCCATCATATAACCTATTATATGTTACATAAGTCATAGAACCTGAATTATCAATTATTGGATTATCTAAATCTCTATATAAAATATGAGAATTTGCTTCTTGTTTCATAATAGTCCACAAAGAAGATGCATTTAAAGAATATCCACGATAAGTTGATTGATCATATTGGAACCCAAATTCAAGAGAATGACTACCAATATCAGCAGATACTTTCGCTGATAAATAAACATATTGACTTTCTGCTTTAGAATATCCCGTAGAAGGTTGTCCAACATTAGTAAACATAGAATAAATACCATCTGGAGAATCTCCATTTGTTAAGCCTTTTAATGCTCTTATATTGTCATAATTATATAGATTAGATCTAATAGCTTCAAAAGTTGGATCATTATAAAGTTGCCAAGTATATCTTGCTAGTCCTGGATTATATTGAGATGGAGTAAAATCTACTTGATAATCTAACCAACCATTATGTTCCATTACATCTTGCATAACTCCATCAATTTCCATTCTTGTTAAAGAATATGTGTTTCTCTTATATGTTTTAAATGTTCCTACATGACCATATTGAAACAAATTATCTCCATGATCCGGATTATATGTTTCACTATATTCTCTACTGTAAGAACCTGTCATATTAAAAATAATATTCTTAATCTTTGAAGTTTCAGAAGAATTAGAAAACTTTTGAGTAAAGTCTCCCATAATATTGAAACTATTAGACTTTGATTCACTATTATTGGCATTATTCATTAATATTGATGAAGAGCCACCATTTTTACTAATACTATTTGAGTATTCTCCATTAATTTGAAGAATACTATTATCAGTAAAACGAATATCAAGTCCACCTTCCAAATATAAATAATTATTCCATAAATTTGATTTTCTACCTACTTTTTCAAAATCAGATAATCTTAAATATGAAGCTGTGTTGTATACTGCTCCCGTTTTAGGGTCATAAGTCAATGGATTATTATTAAGATTTTCTTGTTGATTAGCCTTCAACATATAATAATACCTATCAGAAGGTCTATTATAAGGATCTTGCATATATGTGTTATATCCTACTAAACGATATCCTATAATACTTTTTTCTATTCCATCGCTTGATTTTTTCTTATATAATGGACCTGTAAAATAAGCATCAAGTCTATGATATCCACGTGTATCAAAAGGTTCAGATGTTTCATACTTTAAATTTCCAAAAAATTTATTTGCTGGTGGCTGTAAAGTAATATTTGTGGTCCCTCCAATTGACTCTCCATAACGAGCTGGAGTTCCTCCAAGAATTACTTGTACTTCGGCAATTGCTTGCTTAGGTATATTTACACTACCTTTCTTAGCAACGCCATTAACATAAGTAACCATACCAGACTCACCACGAGCAGTACCAGCTCCACCATCAGAGTCTGAGATACCTCCTACTGTTGCAATAATTGCATCAACAGTATTTGCAGCCATCTTGTCAATTTCGTCACTAGTAATACGTTTACCTGTTTCCGCTGTTCCTGATTGAATTAGAGGAACAACATAAGCAGAAATTACTACTTCATCAATTTGCTTACTTGTTGGTTCTAAAGCTAAACTACCCCCTGGAGAATAACCAGTGGAAGTAACATGAACTCCTTTCTTTATTGCCTTTTTATACCCAATAAAACTTGCTATAACATCATAATTACCAGTATTTAATGGTTTAATCTGGAAATTACCATTTATATCAGTTTGAGCACCTCCTTTTTGTTGACCACTTTGTTCAACAATAACATTAACGAACGGCAATGGTTCGTTTGTCTTAGCATCTGTAATTGTACCCGTTAGTGTTCCTTGCGAGTACAATATTAAACTGGTTGTTAAAAACAAACCAAGAGTAAAGAATAATTTTCTAAACATACTCCTTTAATTGTATTATTTATGTAAAGAATTAAATTTCATTTTTCAACTATTTTATATCTATAAAAGGGTTATTTAAGATTTCTGAATAAATAACAGCCTTCTTTATATCAAAATTATTTTCTTCTAATATTTTTGTTTCTTTCGGCGTTTCTTGAATTATTTTCTCTTTTTTATTAGAATCAAAAGGAGCTTTCTTTTCTTCTTGAAAATTAACTTCATTTTTAACAATATTTTTAATTCCTTCTTCCTTGAAAATCTCTCCAAAAATCTCTTCAAAAACACTCTTTCTTTTATTTTCCTCAAAAATAGGAGGCGTTCCATCTTCATTATTTCTGCCTGAAACAGAAAACAACCTCTTGGATATCACCACAAATACAATTATACCTATTATTATATATATATTCATTTCCCCTATTATTGAGCTACAAATTTAAATAAAAAAACCACAAGACCAAAATATACATCAATATTTTCCAAATATAAATATTCAGTAGGCAATTATTCCTACTGAATATTTATTTATCTTTATTATTTTTTCACCTTAGCAAGAGCTTTATCATGTTGTTTCTTTATCAACAAATAAGCAATTGGACTAGCTATAAATAATGTAGAACAAGCTCCTGAAGTAATCCCTATTGTTAATGCGAATGCAAAGCCTCTTAATACTTCACCACCAAAGAAAAGCATAACAATAAGAGCGACGACTACTGTTCCTACAGTATTAACTGTTCTACTTAAAGTTTGATTTATTGATAGGTTCATTATTTCCCCATAATCATGATTTGGATACAACTTCACATTCTCACGTACACGGTCAAAGATAATAACAGTATCATTAATTGAATAACCTATAATAGTAAGGATGGCTGCAATAAAGTTCATATCAACATCCATACTAAATGGTAAAATACCTTTAAATATTGAGAACATACCAATAGTAAGTATGGCATCAAATGTTAATGCAAATAATCCACCTAAACCATATTGCCATTTATTAAATCTAATAGCAATATATATGAAAATTGCAATTAATGCTATTAGTACAGCAATAATAGCAGAACTTTTAATATCTTCAGCTATTGTCGGACCAACAATTTCAGAATTAATAATACCAAGAGGTGATTCTAATGTTGATTCAAAGTCAACTAATTTAATATCTTTATTTTTATAAAATCCCTTTGTACCATTATATATCTTTTCAACAACTTCACGTTTAATAGCTTCGTTATCTTCTTTTACCTTATAGTCAGTTGTAATCTTAACTTGATAATCTGGACCAAATGTTTTTACTTCTGGAGCTGATTCAAATTCCTTTGCTAATGAATTCCTAATATCATTAGCATTAACATCTTGGTCAAATCTAACAACATAAGTACGTCCTCCAGAGAAATCAATACCATAATCTAAACCTCTAAATACTACAGAACTCAAGCAAGTTAATATTATTATACCACAAATTATTAATTGTTTCTTTGCCCCACCTACAAAATTAACTTTTGGATTTTGTAAGAAATGTTCAGTTATTGGAGTATAGAATTTTATTCTATTTTTCCATTTCTTGTTATTTAGCATAGCCTCAAATACTAAACGAGAAATAAATATACTCGTGAACATTGAAGTAAGAATACCTATACTTAATATAATAGCGAAACCCTGAACTGAACCAGAAGCAAAATATGCTAATACAATACCTGTAATTAATGTGGTAACGTTACCGTCAATAATTGCCGAATAAGCAGCTTTATAACCATCGGATATTGAAACACCAAGACTTTTTCCAGCAAGTAATTCTTCTTTTATACGTTCATTGATAATAACGTTTGCATCTACTGCCATAGCAAGAGTAAGAACAATACTGGCAATACCAGGTAAAGTAAGTACCACTCCTATTGAGGCGAGAACACCAAACAAAAAGAATAAGTTAACTATCACAGCAATACAAGCAGCAATACCTGCAACACTATAGAAGAATATCATATATATGCATATTATTAATAATGCAAACATGAATGATAACATACCAGCATGAATTGATTCAGCTCCTAATGAAGGTCCAATAACAGATTCTTGTACAACTTTAGCAGGAGCAGTAAGCTTACCTGATTTTAATATATTAGCTAAGTCTTTAGCTTCTTCTATTGAAAAACTACCAGATATTTCTGAACGACCTCCTGTAATTTCACCATTTACTCTTGGAGCAGAATAAACAGCACTATCAAGAACTATAGCTATACTATTTCCAATATTTGAACCTGTAATTTTTCCCCATTTCCTTGCTGCTTCTGCTTTCATTGTCATTGAAACAACAGGGCGACCTTGTTGATCAAAGTCTTGACGAGCATCATCAATTACATCTCCATCCAATAAAGCAGTCTTTGCCTTATTAGTATATTGTATAACATATAATTCGTATTCATTAGTTTTATTAATAGGTTGAGCACTCCAGAAGAAAGTAACATTAGAAAGCAGTACCTTTGAGGCTCTTGCTAATTGAATATTTATTTCTTTTTTATTAGAAGCTGTAGCTGTACCAACTACTGATGGTGCTAAATCCCCTTTATTAAGTCGAGTGAATAAATCCAATAAAGGTCTCTTAGCTTTTATTGTATTATCCTTTTTATTAGTTGTTTTAGATAAATTATTATTTAATGTATCTACAGGATTAACTCCTAAAGTATCTGTTTTAGTAATATCTAATGTATCCTTTTTCAACGCAATAGTTGCTAAATATTCATCAGCAGCTCCTAAAGATTGAAATGTTTTTCCTGCATCACCAGCTAACCAAAATTCTAATTGTGCAGTACCTTCCAATAAACGACTAATACGTTGAGGATCTTTTACCCCTGGAAGTTCAATAAGAATTCTTTCTGATGCTTGTAGTTTTTGGATTGTTGGTTGAGAAACTCCAAATTTATCGATACGTTTACTAAGAACTTGGAATGTTCTATCGTAAGCATCTGTACATTCTTTCCTAATTGCAGCTAAAACTTCTGAATTTGAAGAATTAGTAGTAATTCCTCTTTCTTTCAATTTCACACGGAAGAATGCAGATAAATTAACTTTTCCTGTTTGTTCTGAATCTTGAATAGTTTTTTCAAAACAAGAAATGAAATTTTTTCCACTTACTTTTTGAAGCGATGTTGCTTGATCAACTAATTTCAAAAAAGCTGGGTCTTTAGGATTGGTTGCAAGATTTTTCACTACATCAATAGTAGAGACTTCCATCTTAACATTCATCCCTCCTTTTAAGTCAAGACCTAAATTAATTTCTCTTGCCTTACATTCTTTGTAAGAAAATGGACGCATCCAAAGAAAATTATAGACAGTCTTTTCTGAAATAGAATCCAAATAATTGTTTTCTCTTTCAGTTGAGATAGAATCTAAAATCTCCTGTTCTCTTAAAGCATTTCCATTTGCTTGAATTTTTGCTTGATTCTTTGCATAGCTATTTAACGCATATTCTTTCGCATTACTTTCTACTCTTTTAGTAAAAAAAGTGAACGAAAGTTGATACAAACACACTAAGGCAAAGATAATTGCAATAATTTTGATAGCACCTTTGTTTTGCATATTATATAATTATTTATTTAAAAAATACCCATTTTTTTGAACTTGCAAAGATAGAAGATTATTTAACAACTTCATAACATCGAACATTTTTTTTATAGATTATATTATATACCACTCAATTACACTACACTTAATCAAGTATTTAAAATAAAAAACAAAATAAAATCTCTAAAAACAAAAATTATATCTCTAAAAAATTATAGCTTTGCAGACTGAAAAAACTTTAAATATAAAAAATCTATGACAGAAAAAGTTACAAAATTAATGAAGGATGTGCCAGCTTTAAGATGGACCGCCCTTGTTCTATTGGCATCAATGATGTTTTTTGCATACATGTTTGTTGATGTTTTATCTCCTCTACAAGAGCTTTTACAAAGAAATAATCATTGGTCTCCTGAAGCTTACGGTAGATTTGCTGGTTCAGAACCATTTTTAAATGTATTTGTATTCTTCCTTATCTTCGCAGGTATTATTCTTGATAAGATGGGTGTTAGATTTACAGCTCTTCTTTCAGGTGCAGTAATGGTAATTGGTGCATCAATTAAATATTATGCTGTTAGTCCTGCATTCTTAGGTAGTGGAGCAGAAAGTTTTATGAATAATTTCATGAACCTACCAAACACTGCTTGGAACATAACTCCATTTTATGATGGTATGCCTGGTTCTGCTAAATTTGCAGCCATTGGATTTATGCTTTTTGGTTGCGGTGTTGAAATGGCTGGTATTACCGTTTCAAGAGGTATAGTAAAATGGTTCCAAGGAAAAGAAATGGCTTTGGCTATGGGTATTGAAATGGCAATTGCAAGAGTTGGAGTTGCTGCAATAGTTTTAATATCACCAAGATTAGCTAAGATGGGACTTGTTCCTGACGTTTCAAAACCTGTTCTATTTTGTTCAATACTTATACTAATTGGTTTGATATGCTTTATAATTTATTTCTTCATGGATAAAAAATTGGAACAACAAATGGGAGAAAGTGGTGAAGAACCAGATGAACCATTTAAAATAAAAGATATTGCAAAGCTATTTACAAGCAAAACATTCTTAATAGTATCTTTCCTTTGTGTACTTTATTATTCTGCTATCTTCCCTTTCCAAAAATATGCAATCAATATGCTTCAATGTAATTTAGGTATAGCAGCCGAAGATGCAGGTAATATATTCTTCTTCTTCCCTCTTGGTGCAGCAGCTATAACTCCATTCTTAGGGAGTTTCTTAGATAGAAAAGGGAAAGGAGCTACAATGTTAATCTTTGGAGCAGTTTTAATGATAATATGCCATTTAATTTTTGCATTTGTTCATTTAAATACATTTATTGCACTAACAGCTATTGTATTCTTAGGAATATCATTCTCATTAGTTCCTGCGGCTTTATGGCCTTCAGTACCAAAATTAGTAGAAAACAGATACTTAGGCTCTGCTTACTCAGTAATATTCTGGATACAAAATATTGGACTTTATGCAGTACCTATGATTATTGGTAATGTATTAGCTGCAACAAATCCAGGAGTAACAGACCCATTGAAATATAACTACACTGTACCAATGTTAGTATTTGCTTCATTCGGAGTGGCAGCATTAGTATTAGCATTCTGGTTAAAAGCAGAAGACAAGAAAAAAGGATATGGTTTGGAATTACCAAACATCCAAAAATAGTTTTCAACTAAACAAAATATTAAATAGGCTAAGATTAATTTCTTAGCCTATTTTTTTATCTATATAATTTGGTTTCAGAAAATTGCAATCAAGTTCCAATAAATTAGAATCAAATTACAATTTATCAGAATCAAGTTCTAAAAGATAAAAATCAAGTTACAATTTCTTATAATAAAGTTATACAGAAATAAAGTAAGGAAAATCAAAATGGGATCTACTTATTTTTTAATTCCAAGCTCAAATTAATGAATTCAAACCTCAAAATTTTTGAATAATTACACCCAACATCCAACTTAATTTCAAATTTTGAATTCTCAGAGCTTTCAGCATCCAAAAATATGCTTTAATTCTCCACAAAAAGATTAAGTCTTTCTTGATTTATACTTAATATAATTCCAAATATACTTAATATAAATCCAATTATATTAAGTATAAATTTCAAGTAACAAAATAAAGGCAAGTATAGATAAAATACACGTGTTTTATATTATAGAAGCAAAGAAATTAGTTTCTGCAAACAAGATACTTAGAATTAAAAAAGCATGATATTATATATTAAACATCATGCTTTTTTATTTATATCTGCTGCTATTATATAAAGTCAAATCACTTATTTCCAGTCACTTTCTTCTAATTGAAAAATATTATCTACTGGTTTGCAGAATATTACAGCTATCTTCATAATGACTGTTGCAGAAGGTACGTACTTCTCTAATTCTATGGCATTTATGGTCTGTCGAGAGACTCCTACCCTATCAGCCAACTGTTGTTGCGACATTTTTAATATCGCCCTCTCAACTCTAATATTATTCTTCATTTTTTAAAGATTTTTTCAAGCGATAAAGTTCAAAATTAAACTTACACACAAATAGGATTAGAAAAATATAAATATCATATACTACAACCCCAATATAAGGAGTACCATATATAAATAAAGTAAAGAGAATAAAAATAAAATAACCCACAATCATTGACCAAACTAAAGATTGTTCTCTTATCTTAGATATATACTCGTCTTCATTTTTGTTTTTAGAAAAAGCAATAAAACTTAATCCTATTACTATTATAATTGGGAATAAAGTTGTGACAAAAGATGTTTCAGCTATTGCTAAAAAACCAGATTCCTTGTTATTACCAAAAAGAGAAGTAGCAATGTTTCCATCATAATAAATTGCTGGCATATAAAAATTAAAGTCCCATTCTAAATCAAAAATTATTGATATTAGAATATACAATAATAATGCTAATGTAATTATCCAACCAATCTTCTTAAAATACGTTGGAAATAAATAAGATTTTTTCATACAGTAAATTTTTAATTGTTTAATGCAGCAAAAGTATAATATATTTTCCTATTTGACAAATATATTTTACATTTTGTTGTATTCTTTTGTCTTTTTATTACTGCTAACAATTAATATTATCTTGTAAGTCTATTTATAATTGATTGATATTTTGGATATTCTTTTATTAGTTCTTCCTTATTTGCTAATTCAAAATTATTAAAAGAAAATTCGGGAGAAACAGCACAACTTAATAAAGAATATCCTTTTTTTGATGGAATTTCTGCTGCAAACCAAGTATTTGATTCTATTGCTAATTGAAAATTATCATTAATTTGAGATGAAAGAGAATGAATTTCTAATTCCCCTTCTTTATTCAATATATAAATATTTATTGGCTCACCTATATGAAAGAACCAAACCTCAACAGAATTTAAACGATGAAAAGCTGAAAAATCTTCCTTTTCTAATAAGTAATATATTGAACTCATCAAATATTTACCATCAATAGACTGTTTTGCAGAACAAAACATACGTTTATAGTACCCTCCTTCTGGATGAGGGATTAATCCTAAATTATTAATAATTTCTTTTGCTTCCATATATAAATATTTCAAGCAAAGATAATACAAAAAAATTATGCCACTACATTTTTCAATATAGTGGCATAAATATATTAATGAAAAATATTCCTATTATTCTTTTACAATAAGCGAAATAGATAATTCATTTAACTGATCTTGAGAAATTTTAGATGGAGCATCTGCCATTGTATCTCTTCCATTATTGTTTTTAGGGAAAGCAATAAAGTCACGAATTGATTCTACTCCTCCAAATATTGAACATAATCTATCAAATCCAAATGCTATTCCTCCATGAGGTGGTGCTCCATATTCAAAAGCACTTAACAAGTAACCAAATTGTGAATCCACAACTTCTTTACTCATACCTAATACTTTAAACATCTCGTTTTGCATATCTCTATCATATATACGAATAGACCCTCCTCCAACTTCTACTCCATTGATAACTAAATCATATGCATTAGCTCTTACATCTTTTGGATTAGTAAATAGCATAGAATAATCTTCTGGTTTTGGAGCTGTAAATGGATGATGTTTAGCATAAAAACGATTTGTTTCTTCATCCCATTCCAATAGAGGGAAGTCTACAACCCAAAGAGGAGAAAACTTATTTGGATCTCTGAAACCTAATCTATTACCCATTTCTAAACGTAGAACGCTTAAAGAAACTTGAGTCTTTTCTTCTTTTCCAGCCATTATAAGAATTAAATCACCTTCTTTTGCCCCAAATTTCTTAGCAATGTCAGTTAATTGTTCTTGTGTAAAGAACTTGTCTACAGATGATTTGAAACTTCCATCAGCATTATATTTAATATATACTAAGCCATTAGCCCCTACTTGTGGTCTTTTAACGAAATCAACAAGTTCATCTAACTGTTTCCTAGTATATTCAGCACATCCTTCTGCACAAATACCTACAACTAATTCTGCATCATCAAAAACAGAAAAACCATTACCTTTTGCAACGTCATTTAATTCTACAAATTTCATTCCAAAACGAATATCAGGTTTATCAGAACCATAATACTTCATTGCATCTGCCCAAGTTAATCTTGGAAAGTCAGAAAATTCCTTTTGCTTTACTTCTTTAAATAGATGCTTTATCAATCCTTCAAATAGGTTTAAAATATCTTCTTGTTCAACAAAAGACATTTCACAGTCAATTTGTGTAAACTCAGGTTGACGGTCTGCTCTTAAATCTTCATCTCTAAAACAACGTACTATTTGGAAATAACGATCATACCCAGCAACCATTAATAATTGTTTAAATGTTTGGGGAGATTGAGGTAGTGCATAAAACTGATTAGGATTCATTCTTGAAGGAACAACAAAATCTCTTGCACCTTCTGGGGTTGAATTAATAAGGTATGGAGTTTCAATTTCCATAAACTCCTTATCGTTCATATAGTTTCTAATAATAATAGAAAGTCTATGACGAAGTTCCATATTCTGTTTTACAGAATTACGGCGAAGATCTAAGTAACGATATTTCATTCTTAATTCATCTCCACCATCAGTATTATCCTCTATTGTAAAAGGAGGTGTTTTTGAAGAGTTTAATACTTTTAATTCTTGAACAATAATCTCAATTTCTCCTGTTGGGATTTTATTATTTTTATTACTTCTCTCGGCAACCACCCCTTTAACTTGTAGTACATATTCTCTTCCAAGTTTTCTTGCTTGTTGACAAAGGTCAGCATTAGTTTCCATATTGAAAACTAATTGAGTAATACCATAGCGATCTCTTAAATCCACAAAAGTCATACCGCCTAAATCACGAGACCTTTGCATCCAACCACTTAATGTTATAATTTGGTTACAATGACTAATGTTTAACTCTCCACAAGTATGTGTCCTTAACATATATTATTGTTATTTATTTTTGATATTGTTTGCTTAAATTAAAGTTCTTAGGGTATTTTGCGACCTTGTCTTTATAAAATTCTTGTATTTCGGCTAAATCTTTCTCGTAGTTGCCTGTCGGATAGAATATCTTCCCTCCACTACCTTCTTTCTTTTCATAATCAAGGTAACCAAGATAGATTGGAACATTTGCTTTCATTGCAATATAATAAAAACCTTTTTTCCAATGTTCTGTATACTTCCTTGTTCCTTCTGGAGTAATTACTATTGAAAAATTATCTGATTTATTATACATCTCAACAATTTGATCTACCATATTAGTTTTTTTACCTCTATCTACTGGTATTCCTCCTAATGATTTTAATATTAATCCAAGAGGGAAGAAAAACATTTCTTTCTTAATAAAGAATTTAACATTTGCTCCCAACTGCCATAAACCTAAGCGTCCCCAAACAAAGTCCCACATTGTTGTATGGGGAGCTTCTATAAAGACGCATTTTTTCATTTGAGGCTCTGGCTTTCCATTTAATTTCCAGCCAAAAAGCCTCATTATAAGATAAGCAAATCTTTCCATTTATTATTTTGCTAAGGCGTAAGTATCCTTTGCTATCACATATTCTTCATTAGTTGTTATTATCATTACTTTTACTTTTGAAGAAGGATTTGATATCATACAATCAACTCCACGTTTTCCATCATTTGAAGCTGAATTAAAATCTACTCCTAAAAACTCTAATCCTTCACATATTTTTTCTCTAACATCAGTAGCATTTTCTCCAATACCTCCAGTGAAAAGTATTAAATCAACACCTCCCATTGTAGCAGCATAACCTCCAATATATTTTCTTACTCTATTACAGAATAAATCAAAAGCAATAGTATCTCTCAATACACCTTTGTCTTTTCCTTCACAAACTTCTCTCATATCAGCATGACCACTAATACCTAAAAGACCAGATTTTTTATTAATTAAATTATTTGCTTCCTTGATACTAAGATTTTCTTTTTCTGCTATAAACAGTAATGCACCAAGGTCAAGGTCTCCTGCTCTTGTACCCATTACTAAACCTTCAACAGGAGTAAATCCCATAGAAGTATCAACTGATTTTCCATTCTTAACAGCACATACAGAAGCACCATTTCCTAAATGGCAACTGATAATCTTAGAATTATTAATATCTAATCCTGCCAATTTAGCTGCTTTTTCAGCAACAAACTTATGACTTGTTCCATGGAAACCATAACGACGAATCTTATCTTCAGTATAATACTTATAATCAATAGCATACATATATGCTTCAGCAGGCATTGTTTGATGAAATGCAGTGTCAAAAACCGCAATTTGAGGCACTCCAGGAAGAAGAGCTTCCATAGCTTCAATCCCTTCAAGATTTGCTGGATTATGAAGTGGAGCTAATGCACAAAGTTCTTTTATTTGAGCTTTTTCTTTTTCACCGACCAAAACAGAAGTCTTAAATATTTCTCCACCATGAGCTACTCTATGACCACAAGCATTAATTTCCTTCAATGATTTAATCACACCAATTTTTTCATCAACAAGTGCATTAAGGACTAAGTCAATACCAACTTTATGTGTTGGAATATGACATTTTACATAGTATTTATCTTTACCCTCTGCTCTATGAGTAAACTCTCCCATCTCTAAACCAATTCTTTCAACCAACCCTTTTGCTAATACAGCAGCATCATTAGCCATGTCAACTAATTGATACTTAATCGAAGAACTTCCGCAGTTCAACACCAATACATTCATTTATTTTATATTTTAGATTATTAATATAGTCATTTCAAGCTGACAAAATTAGAAAGAATAACTGAAAGGGCAAAAAAACAATCAATTTTTAATCTATTTATAAAGGTCAAATTTCTATCTTGTTACTATTTTACATCAATAATTATAAGCCTTAAATTATTATTTTTGTAATTAACAACAAATAAGGGCAATCAAACATAAAATTATTTCATTGCCCCTACTAAAGTTTTCGGCTTATTCCATTTATTGGTATCTATCTTCTACTTTCTTCCAATCAACTATTTGCCAGAAAGACTCTAAGTAAGCTGGTCTACGATTTTGTTTATCTAAATAGTAAGCATGTTCCCATACATCACAAACTAAGATAGGGTTCTTTCCTTGACGCATTGGGTTTTCAGCATTTGAGGTTTGTACTATTTCTAACTTTCCCTCTTGATTTTTTACTAACCAAGCCCAACCTGAGCCAAATAAAGTTACTGCTGCATTTGTAAATTTTTCTTTGAATTGTTCAAAGCTTCCAAACTCTGCAACGATAGCTTCTTTTAGCTTTCCTTCAGGTTGAAGTTTAGAATTTGGCGTTAAACAATTCCAGTAAAATGTGTGATTCCATACTTGGGCTGCATTGTTGAAAATGCCGCCACTTGCTTTCATTATAATATCTTCTAAATTAGAATTTTCAAATTCAGTACCTATGATTAATTTATTTAGATTATCAACATAGGATTGATGATGTTTTCCATAATGGAATTCTAATGTAGTTTTTGAGATATGTGGTTCCAAAGCATCTTGTGCAAATGGTAACTCAGGTAATTTAAATTGTGCCATAATTATTTGATTTTTAATTTATAAAAATGATTAATTCACAATATACAAACGATATTGGTCGTTTTATTATTGTTCTCAAAAACATTTATTTAGTCAGAAATATTTGCTGCAATGGAAAATAAGTTATAATTTTGAGGTCTGAAAATTAGTAGAAAATAAATATTAACCACTTAAAAACAAAAAGATAATGGCAATAAAAGGAGCAATTGTAGTTGATACAGAGCGTTGTAAAGGTTGCGGAGTATGTCTTGCAGCATGCCCAAACCAAGTTCTCGCTCTTGCAAAAAATGTAAATAGTAAGGGATATAACTATTGTGAACCAATTAAAGATGATTGTATTGGTTGTGCAAGTTGTGCTATCGTATGCCCTGACGGTGTAATCACTGTTTACAAAGTTAAGTTATAAACGATTTAAACTTTATAGAAATGGCAAAAGAGCTAAAATTAATGAAGGGTAACGAAGCTATTGCTGAAGCAGCAATACGCTCAGGTTGCGATGGATATTTCGGTTATCCTATCACTCCACAATCTGAAGTTATGGAACACCTTATGGTAGAAAAGCCATGGGAAACAACTGGAATGGTCGTTTTACAAGCAGAAAGTGAAACTTCCTCAATAAATATGGTATATGGAGGAGCTGGAACAGGTAAGAAAGTAATGACTTCTTCTTCATCTCCTGGAATCAGTCTTATGCAAGAAGGTTTAACCTACCTTGCTGGAGCTGAACTTCCTGCATTAGTAGTTAATGTTGTTCGTGGAGGTCCTGGTTTAGGAACTATACAACCATCTCAAGCTGACTATTTTCAAGCAACAAAAGGTGGCGGTCACGGAGACTATCAAATGTATGTATTAGCACCTGCATCAGTACAAGAAATGTATGATTTCGTATTCAAAGGATGGGAAATTGCTTTCAAATATCGTAATCCTGTTATGATACTTTCTGATGGTGCAATTGGTCAAGTTATGGAAAAACTATATGTTGGAGATTATGTTCCTCGTTGGACAGATGAAGAAATAAAAAAGAATGCTCCTTGGGCAAGCTTTGGAAAACCAGCTAATAGAGATCATAATATCATAACATCTTTAGAACTTGATTCTGAAAAACAAGAACAACATAATCACAAACTTCAAGCAAAATACAGAGAAATGGAAGAAAAGGAAGTCCTTTTTGAAACTATTAACTGTGATGACGCTGAATATATATTTGTTGCTTATGGTTCAAGTGCTCGTATAGCTCAAAAAGCTATTCAACTTGGACGTGAAAAAGGAATAAAAGTAGGTCTTCTTCGTCCTATTACATTATTCCCTTTCCCTAAAAAACAAGTTGCTGAATTTTCAAAGAAAGTTAAAGGAATACTATCAGTAGAAATGAGCGCAGGTCAAATGGTTGAAGATGTTAGATTGGCAGCAGAATTCCGTTGCCCAGTAGAACATTTCGGACGTTACGGTGGCATCATCCCTACTCCACACGAAGTATTAGAAGCATTGGAAGAAAAAATCATTAAAGGATAAAAGATATGTTTAATCCAGATATAATTAAACCTGAAAATTTGGTTTACAAAAGAACTGATGTACTTACAAAAGCTGTAATGCATTATTGCCCTGGCTGTGGACACGGAACAATTCACCGTATTATCGCAGAGGTTATTGAAGATATGGGCATTCAAGACAAAGCTATACTTATAGCACCAGTAGGTTGCTCTGTATTAGCTTACAATTATTTCAACATTGACTCTTTAGGTGCTGCTCACGGACGTGCTCCTGCAATTGCATCAGCAATTCAACGTCTTCACCCAGACCACCACACTTTTACATATCAAGGAGATGGCGACTTAGCAGCTATTGGTACAGCAGAAACAATACATGCTTGCAACCGTGGTGAAAATATCGTTATCATTTTCGTAAACAATGGTATTTATGGTATGACAGGAGGACAAATGGCTCCAACTACTTTAATTGGTATGAAGACAGCTACAACTCCTTATGGTCGTACAGTTGAATTAAATGGTTATCCTTTGCAAATAACAGAATTGTTAGCAGAACTACCAGGAACATATTATGTTACTCGTCAATCTGTTCAAACACCAGGAGCTGTTAGAAAAACAAAGAAAGCTATCCGTAAAGCATTTGAAAACCAAAAAGAGAAAAAAGGAACTTCTTTTGTTGAAGTAGTTTCTAACTGTAACTCTGGTTGGAAAATGACACCAATACAAGCTAACAAATGGATGGAAGAAAATATGTTTGCTAAGTATCCTATTGGTGATATTAAAGTTGACGGACAAAAAGTTAAATAAATAACCTTAAACGTAAAAGCAATGACAGAAGAAATCATCATAGCCGGTTTTGGTGGACAAGGTGTCTTATCAATGGGTAAAATTCTTGCTTACTCCGGCGCTATGCAAGATAAAGAAGTAAGCTGGATGCCATCTTACGGTCCTGAAATGCGTGGAGGTACTGCAAACGTATCAGTAATTATATCTGACGAAAGAATCAGTTCTCCTATCATCAGCCAATTTGATACTGCAATAATACTTAATCAACAATCTCTTGATAAGTTTGAACACAGTGTAAAACCTGGTGGAGTATTATTATATGACCCAAATGGAATTATCAAACCTCCAACACGTAAAGACATAAATATCTATAAGGTTGCAGCAACAGAAAAAGCATCAGAACTTGGAATGGCAAAAGTGTTTAACATGATAGTTCTTGGAGCTTTCTTAAAAGTTAAACCTGTGGTAACAGAAGAGTTTATTGAAAAAGGATTAATGAAATCCCTTCCTGAACGCCACCACAAAATGATACCAGATAACTTAAAAGCTGTTCAAACAGGGAAATCACTTGTTGAAACAGTACAAGTATTGTAAGAAATAAATTCTAACAATAAATAAAAAAAGCCTGCAAGAAATTAATCTTGTGGGCTTTTTCTTATATAATAATGTATAAGGAAAATCTTACAAAAGAGAATTGAGATATTCTGCAACTTCTTCTGGAGTTATTGATTGCATGCACTCACATTTATTTTCATTTATGCATTGTGAACATTCTTCTTCTTTACAAAAAACTTTTGTTTTTTCTCCTATTGGCTTCCATCTTCCTGGGTGCATTGGACGTATTGGAGGATAAAGCCCTAAAGCATGTTTACCTAATACAGATGCAATATGTAATGGTCCTGTACTCGCAGCAATTAATCCATCTGTTTTATCAATAAATGAAATAAATTCTTCAAGAGAAAACATACTTGTCATATCATGAATTCTATCTTTATTTCTCTCAATAATGCTTTCTCTAATCAAATCTCCTTCTTGCTTAGTTCCTGTTATAAAGATATTAAATTTATCTTCTGGCAATAACGAAATTAATCTATTGAAGTTATGCTCTCCCCATTCTCTTGCACTTCCCTTTGACTTTGGATGAAGAATAAGATTAAATTTATTTATATCAATTAATCCATCTGCTGGTGTAGCTATATCATTCGGTACTATACCAATATTCTTATTTAATTCATCTATCTTGTAATATGTCTTTGCCCCAAGGCATTCTATAAGTTTTATATTTAATTGAGCTTCATGCAAGTCGGAGTTCTTTCTTGAGAATTTTATTCTTTTATTACAATACAGCCAGTTATAAACCCTATGAGAAGTACCTATTCTAATTGGAATTTTTGCTTTCTTAGCTAAGGATGCTATTTCTTTTGAAGGAAAAACATGAATAAAAATATCTATATTCTCCTGTTTAATAAGTTCAAGCTTATTCTGATTACACTTACTAATAGTATCCCAATTTAGAAATTTATCAATATAAGAACAACATTTTACTATTGGTTCTGTATATGTCTTGCCAAGAAAAATAACTTTTGAATTAGGATATAATTGTTTCAATACCCCTGCCATAGGTAATGTTAATACAACATCTCCTATGCTATCGGTACGAGAAATTAATATTGTTGGACTATTATTTATAAAGCTCTCTAAGTTTGACATATTTTGTAAATGTTGCAAAGGCAGAAAGCTTACATACTTGATAGCCTGAATAACCATCAAGGAAACCTAATTTTAATATATAATCCCTAAAAAACTTCCATTTAGGACTAAACCATAAATCAAAACAGGTTGCTTTCTTACCTTTTTCGAACGCTTGCGTTGCCATTAGGGTTGTGAATTTATCTAATTGTTTTATATGGTCAGATGCAGAATAAACTGTATAATGTAACAAATCACCTTTCAAGAATATTATCTTTGCATTTTGAGTTAAAAGTAATGTTTCATGAATAGCTCCTATCCATTTAATAGACTTATGAAATATACGTATTTTTCTATCGGGATACCAACCACAATGTTTTATCCAAGAACCACAATAGTTTGTCAATCGGTTAAAAGAAAAGGAAGTATCAGAGTCATTTAAGTCTGAATAATTTAGTTTTATTCCAATTATATTTTGCTTTAACTCTTCTGAAAGAACCTCATCGGCATCAATTGAAAGAATAAAATCATTAATTGATAATGAATTTGCATAATTCTTTTGTTCAGAATACCCTAACCATTCTTTTTGGTAAAACTTTAAGTTTTTGAATTGTTGGCATATTTCTTTTGTACTGTCTGATGAAAATGAATCAACAACAATAATTTCATCAACAACACCTTGCAATGAATTAATACAACGCTCAATATTCCTTTCTTCGTTGAATGTAATGATTACTGCCGTGATTTGCATTTATTTTTAAAATAAAGGTGCTACGTCTTTGAAAACGAATTCTTTTATTGCGGGTTGAAGAGAAGAGACATCAATTATTGTTATCTTTCTTTTCTTAAACTTATTATCCATTAATACATCTAATTCTTGTGCATCATACTTAATGGATTTAGAATTATTTATATCAACGTAAATAGTAATATTCTTTGCTTTTTCTTCAGCATTTATGAAATGATTATGAACCCAAGCATTTTTTACTCCAAGATCTTTAAGAGCAACTTGAAGGTCAAAAACTAATTTCTTTCTTCTTGAACGCAACCACCAAGATGGTTTCTTAGCTTTTTTGTTCAAACTTTTATTTAACTTCTTACTTGTTCTGTCCTTAACTAAAGACTTTATTGGTTCAATATCTATTTTTTGAACTTCTTCTTCAGGAGTTTCCGTCTCCGAAATATTTGTAATTTCGTTTTCCACCATAAGTTTAGATTTTAACTAAGCCAGCAAAACCCATAAAAGCCATTGCTAAGATACCTGCTGTTATCAACACAATTGGCATTTTTTGCATTCCTTTTGGAGTACCAACTAATTCCATTTTTTCTCTTAAACCTGCAAAAAGAACCATTGCAAGAGTAAATCCTAATGCTATACCAATTGTATAAACCAATGCAGTAATTAAATTAAAATCTTTTTGAATAACTAAGATTGCTATACCAAGAACAGCACAGTTTGTTGTTATAAGAGGTAAATAAACACCAAGAGCTTGATATAATGAAGGACTAACTTTCTTTAGTATGATTTCAACCATCTGAACCAATGCTGCAATAACCAATATAAATACGATAGTTTGCAGATAAGCTATATTTAATGGATTAAGAATATAGGATTGAATGATGTATGTTACAAGAGTTGCAAGAGTCATAACAAACACTACTGCTGCTCCCATTCCCATTGATGTACCAACCTTATTTGATACTCCAAGAAATGGACAAATACCTAAGAATTGAGAAAGAATTACGTTATTAACAAATACCGCAAAAATAATTATTGCTACATATTCCATAGTTCTAAGTTTTATTTTACCGTGCAAAAATAACTAAATTTTATAACCCGTCAAAGAATATTCGTTATGTTTTTTTATTTTTGCATTCAATATGATAGAGTTTTAACTCAAAAAAGAGGCATAATTAATGGATTTTTTCTTTCGTGAATACGGTACAGGAGAGACAATTGTGATACTTCACGGTTGGTTGGGAGTTAGTGACCATTGGCTTTCAGTAGGTAAGTTTTTAGCCTCTCAGGGCTATAATGTTTTGATTCCAGACCTGCCTAATCATGGTAAAAGCTTTCATACAGAGAAGTTTTCTTTTAAAGAAATGGGAGAAATTGTGAATTGTTTCTGCCAAGCAAAAGACTTAAAAAAGCCTATTTTACTCGCACATTCAATGGGAGGGAAAATAGCAATGGAAATGATTAAAGAAAACCAAGACTATTTTAAAGCCCTAATCCTTGTTGATATTCATTTTCGCCGTTATGAAAGATCTGATTTTAATATTCTTCTAAACTCTCTCTTAATTCAAACCAATATTTCTCAATTCAAAAATATATCAGAATTTAAAACCTATTTCCTCGAAAAAGGGATTGATAAAGAATGGATAGCTGTTCTTTTAAAGAATTTGGAATACAAAAAAAATACCCTTCAATGGAAATCAAACATTCCAATGTTAGCACAAGAAGTTGATGAAGTATTAGCTGAAGTTGATTTTGAAAGAATAGATATACCAACTTTGCTTATTAGAGGAGAAAACTCAACTTATGTAAAAGAGGAAGATTGCATAAGTTTCAAAGAAAAGTTTCCTAACTCCAAAATAGTTAGTGTTCCTAATTCAGGACATTGGGTACAGGTTGATAATCCTTCTTTCTTTCTAAAAGAAGTTATTGAATTTCTAAAATAAGAAGCTTATTAAAGCATAAGAATTAGACTTTACATCATAAGAGTTAATCCCTTTAGAAATAAAGCAAGTAAAAATCTAATTAAACAAAGAGATAATTTACTAAGACTTTGAATAAGTTTATTTTTATCCCATTTAATTTTTGCATCCTGCCAGGATGTTGGCTGCATCCTGGCAGGATACACAGTGCAAGGTGGCAGGATGTATGATGCATCCTGGCAGGGTACAAAAATTAAACTTTGTTTTGTGAAATTTTTTCTTCGTTTCTGTAATTTTTATCTTTATTTAGCGAGATTTTATCCTTGTTTAATTAGAATTTCCCTTAGCATAAAATAATCAATACTTGATTTTATTGCCTGAGGACTTGATTTTTGACTCTCTGAAATTCAAATTCTTTATTTCTTTGCCTTTTTCTTTTTATCTTTAATATAAATGTTGTACTTTTGCAAGTTAATATAGTGATATTACTCACTCTAATTGAAATTTATTCAATCACTTATAAAAATAAAAAGCAATGGCAAAAGAAAAGAAATTTTTGACTTGCGATGGTAACCAAGCTGCTGCTCATGTTGCATACATGTTCAGCGAATGTGCGGCTATCTATCCTATCACCCCTTCTTCACCAATGGCAGAATATGTTGACGAATGGTCAGCAAACGGAAGAAAAAACATCTTTGGGGAAACAGTTAAATTAGTGGAAATGCAATCAGAAGCTGGTGCTGCTGGTGCTTTACATGGTTCACTTCAAGCAGGTGCGTTATCAACAACATTCACTGCTTCTCAAGGTTTATTATTAATGATTCCAAATATGTATAAGATTGCAGGTGAGTTATTACCTGGAGTTTTTCACGTAACAGCTCGTACACTTGCTGCACAAGCTCTTTCTATCTTTGGAGATCATTCAGATGTTTATGCTTGTCGCCAAACAGGTTTTGCAATGTTAGCTTCAAGTTCTGTTCAAGAATCTATGGACTTAGCAGGTGTTGCCCATCTTTCTGCAATTAAGGGAAGAATTCCTTTTATGCACTTTTTCGATGGTTTCAGAACATCTCACGAAATACAAAAAATAGAAGCTTTATCTAACGAAGATATGGAAGGTCTTATTGACCAAGATGCTCTTAAGAGATATAGAGACAATGCTCTTAATCCAGAACATCCAGTAATTCGTGGTACTGCTCAAAATCCTGACGTTTTCTTCCAAGCAAGAGAAGCTTGTAATCCTTTCTATGATGCAATTGCTGATGTTGTTGCTGATTATATGGGAAAAGTTTCTGAAATAACTGGACGTACTTATAAACCTTTCGATTACTATGGTGCTTCAGATGCTGAAAATATTATAGTTGCTATGGGTTCTGTTTCTGACACAATCAAAGAAACTATTGACTATTTAGCTAAAAAAGGAGAAAAAGTTGGTTTAATTACCGTTCACTTATATCGTCCATTCTCTGCAAAATACTTCTTTGACATATTCCCTAAATCAACAAAGAAAATCTGTGTTTTAGACCGTACAAAAGAACCAGGAGCTAATGGTGACCCATTATTCTTAGACGTTGTAGAATTATTTAATAACAAAGAAAAGAGACCATTAATAATTGGTGGACGCTATGGTTTATCTTCAAAAGATACTACTCCAGCTCAAATTCTTTCTGTTATTGAAAATCTTAAATCTTCAACTCCAAAGAATCAATTTACTGTTGGTATAGTTGATGATGTTACTTTCCATTCTCTACCAATTCTTCCAGAAATTTCAATGGCTACAGAAGGAACTTTTGAAGCTAAATTTTATGGTTTAGGAGCTGATGGTACTGTTGGAGCTAACAAAAACTCTATTAAGATTATTGGAGATAACACAGATAAATATTGCCAAGCATATTTTGCTTACGATAGTAAGAAATCAGGTGGTTTCACTTGTTCTCACCTTCGTTTTGGTAACTCTCCTATCCGTTCTCCATACTTGGTAACAACTCCTGACTTTGTTGCTTGCCATGTATTTGCTTACTTAAACATGTATGAAATATTAAAAGGTATCAAACCAAATGGTACATTCCTTTTAAACTCAATATACAATGCTGAAGATACTGTTAAAAATCTTCCAGCAAAAGTAAAAAAAGAATTAGCAGAAAAGAATATCAATTTCTATACCATTGATGCAACAGCTATTGCTGAAGAAATTGGTTTAGGAAACAGAACAAATACTATTCTTCAATCAGCATTCTTCAAGATTGCAAACGTAATTCCTTACGAATTAGCAGTTACTCAAATGAAGAAAGCTATTGAAAAATCTTACGGTAAAAAAGGTGAAAACATCGTTAAGATGAATTATGCTGCTGTTGACCGTGGAGGTGATGCAATAAAAATTGAAGTTAAAAAAGAATGGGCTAATGAATGTGGTTGTGGCTGCGGTTGTGGAGAATGTGAAGATCCAACTATCAATCATCCAGAATTTATTAAGAATGTTGTTGATGTTATTAATGCACAAGAAGGAGATAGTCTACCTGTTTCTGCATTCACTGGCAGAGAAGACGGAACATTCCCAGTTGGTACTTCACAATACGAAAAGAGAGGAATAGCTTCTCACGTACCAACATGGATTCCTGAAAACTGTATTCAATGTAACCAATGTTCTTTAGTTTGTCCTCATGCTGTAATTCGTCCATTTTTAATCAGTGCTGACGAATTAACTAAAATACCAGCAGATACAAAGACTCTTAAAGCTACAGGCAAAGAATTTGAAGGTTTACAATTCCGTATGCAAGTAAGTCCACTTGATTGTACTGGTTGTGGTAATTGTGCTGATGTTTGTCCTGCAAAGACAAAAGCATTAGAAATGAAACCACTTATCTCTCAAATGGAAGAAGCTAAACGTTGGGATAGTATTTCTAAGAACGTTTCTTACAAATCAGATTTAGTTGATGTTGCTAAAAACATTAAGAATTCTCAATTTGCTAAACCATTATTTGAATACTCAGGAGCTTGTGCTGGTTGTGGTGAAACTCCATATATTAAACTTATCACTCAATTATTCGGTGATAGAATGATGGTTGCTAATGCAACAGGATGTACTTCTATTTATAGTGGTTCTTGTCCATCTATGCCTTATACAACTAATGATAAGGGTAAAGGACCAGCTTGGGCTAACTCTTTATTTGAAGACAATGCTGAATTTGGTTTAGGTATGGCAGTTGCTACAAATAAAATGAGAGACAGAGTTGAAAAATTAATGCAAGATGGATTAGCTTGCACATGTTGCTCAGATGAACAAAAAGCATTATTCCAACTTTGGTTAGATAATCGTGAAAATGCAGAAATCTCACAACAAGTTTATAATAACTTAGTACCTACATTAGAAAAATGTGGTTGCGATACTTGCAAAGCATTATTTGAAAACCGTCAATTCATTGTAAAGAAATCACAATGGATAATTGGTGGTGATGGTTGGGGATATGACATCGGTTACGGTGGACTTGACCATGTTATTGCTTCTGGAGAAAACGTAAACATATTAGTTGTAGACACAGAAGTTTATTCTAACACAGGTGGACAAGCATCAAAAGCAACTCCAGTTGGAGCTATTGCTAAATTTGCAGCATCAGGAAAACGTATCCGTAAGAAAGATCTTGGAATGATAGCAACAACTTATGGTTATGTTTATGTTGCACAAGTTGCAATTGGATCTAACCAAGCACAATACCTAAAAGCTATTAAAGAAGCAGAAGCTTATAACGGACCTTCATTAATTATTGCTTACGCACCATGTATTAACCATGGTTTAAGACTTGGTATGGGTAAGACTCAAGAAGAAGGAAAACGTGCAGTTGCATGTGGATACTGGCACTTATGGAGATATAATCCAGAATTAGCAGCACAAGGACAAAATCCTTTCACACTTGATTCAAAAGAACCAGAATGGGATAAATTCCAAGAATTCATTGACGGTGAAGTACGTTACAACTCATTAAGAAAAGCCTTCCCAAAAGAAGCAGATGAGTTATTCCGTTCATCACAAGAAAATGCACTATGGCGTTACAATTCTTACAAAAGAATGGCAAGCCAAGATTGGAATAAATAATCCATATTTAAAATAACAACTATTTAAACGAGGAGACAGTTATCTGTTTCCTCGTTTTGTTTTTTATATATCTTGCTTCCACAATAATAACATTAAAACAATTAACTAACAGAGAAACACAATTAGATATAAAATTGAAAGATGAAACAGTTTGACTTAATCGACAACAAATGTACATTCTTTTTGATAGAGATGTAAAAACTATTGGTTAGCATATTAATAATGCTTTGAAAGAAGACTTAAAAGATATTCCAACTGTCGCAAATTTTGCGGCAGTTCAATTTGAAGGGGAATAATAATTAAACGTAATTGCGTGCTTAACATTAGAACAAAACAAGATTATACGATAAAAGGACTCTAAAATTAGAGTCCTTTTATTATTTGTACATCAGGCCGGAATCGAACCGGCACGAGTGTTACCTCACTAGATTTTGAGTCTAGCGCGTCTACCAGTTCCGCCACTGATGCAACTATTTCTATCCTCAAATAGGAATGCAAAGGTACAAAGATTTTCTTTTTATGCAAATAAACCACTATTTTTTTTCTCGTTTCAAAATTCTTCACTAATTTTGCAAACTCAAATCCAAACATTATAGCATAAATCATGCAAAAAAATAGTTCAAAAGACCTTGTTGCTCTTTTTACAGGTAGAGCAACTGCTTACTTAGCCAAAGAGATTGCAAACATTTACGAAAAACCACTTGGAAATTCTCAAGTTCTTCAATATGCTGATGGAGAGTTTCAGCCTTCGTATGAAGAAAACATTAGAGGAAAAGATGTATTTATTATACAATCAACATTTTCTCCTGCTGATAATTTAATGGAGTTATTGATGTATGTTGATGCTGCAAAACGTGCTTCTGCCAAGAGAATTATTGCTGTTATCCCTTATTTTGGGTTTGCACGCCAAGATCGTAAAGATAAACCACGTGTCCCAATTACTGCAAAACTTATTGCTGATCTTTTAACAGCAGCAGGGGTTTCTCGTGTTATAACAATAGACCTTCATGCAGATCAAATTCAAGGATTCTTTAATGTTCCTGTAGATCACCTTCTTGCTTCATCTATCTTTATCCCTTATTTAAGAGGATTAGCTTGTGAAAGTTTCAAGTTAAATGATATTTTATTTGCTTCTCCAGATGTTGGAGGGACAAAACGTGCAAGTGAATATGCAAAGAAATTGGGTTGTGGTTTCGTTATGTGCTACAAACAAAGGAACAAACCTAATGAAATTGGCACAATGCAATTGATTGGAGACGTTAAAGGTAAACATGTAATCTTAGTTGATGATATAGTTGATACAGGAAACACACTTTGCAAAGCTGCTCAAGTTATTATTGACAATGGAGCTAAGAGTGTTAGAGCAATGATTACTCACCCTGTATTAAGTGGTGATGCTGTTCAAAAGATAGAAGAGTCTTGTATGGAAGAATTAATCGTTACAGATACAATTCCTTTAATGCAAATATCATCTAAGATAAGAGCATTATCTGTTGCACCAATATTTGCGGAAGCAATACGAAGAGTTGAATACAATGAATCAATTGCAGACTTCTACGAAATGGCTATAAGCAAAAAAGGATTAACAATTAAATTCTAATAGAAAATATAAACCCTAACAAAATAGGGCATTAAATAAACAAATAAAAATAAAATTAAGATGAAAACAGTATCTATGAGCGGTTCTCTTCGCGAGAACGTAGGGAAAAAAGATGCAAAAGCACTTCGTCGTAAAGATTTAGTTCCTTGCGTAATGTATGGTGGAGAAGAACAAGTAAGATTCTCTGTTCTTGCAACAGAATTCAAACCATTATTATTCACTCCAGACACTCACTATGTGGAATTAACAATTGATGGAAAGAAAACAAGAGCAATGTTACAAGAAATTCAATACCACCCGGTATCTGATATAGTAATGCACGCTGACTTTTTACGTTTATTCGACGACAAACCTATCACAATTTCAGTTCCTGTACAACCAGTTGGAGTTGCTCCTGGTGTATTACAAGGAGGGAAACTTGTAACTAAGATTCGTAAACTAAAACTAAAAGGATGTCCAAACGACATACCTCAAGTAGTAGATATTAATATCTCAAACTTAGAAATAGGACAAAGTGTTAAAGTAGAAGATCTTGAAATCCCTAATATAGAAAAATTAGATGTTAAAACTTCTATAGTTCTTTGGGTTCAAGCAACTCGTCAAAAGAAATAAGAAAATAACTATTTAAAAAATACCCAGACAGCGAACATTATTGTTCGCTGTTTTTTTATGTCTCAAACGTCATTTCAAACAAAAATCCTACCTTTGCAAATTGAAAATCTTTTGAGAAAGAAATTATAAAAGACAAGATGAAATACTTAATAATAGGTTTAGGCAATATTGGAGAAGAATACGCAGGAACACGTCATAATATAGGATTTATGGCTATAGATTACTTCGCAAAAAGCTTAGACGACTGCAAATTCACATTAGAACGCCACGCCTATATAGCAGAAACTAAATATAAGGGTAGAACAATAATTTTAGCCAAGCCAACAACATTTATGAACCTTAGCGGAAAAGCTGTAAAATATTGGTTGGATAAAGAAAAAATTCCACTTGAAAACCTTTTAATTATAGTAGATGACATAGCCTTAGACCTTGGAGTAATAAGAATGCGAATGGGAGGCAGTGCTGGAGGACATAATGGCTTAGAAAATATAATTGAAGCCTTAGGTCATAATAAGTTTAATAGACTTCGTTTTGGAATAGGTGATAATTTCTCAAGAGGTAAACAAATAGATTACGTCTTAGGTAAATTTTCAGAAGGAGATAAAGCCACAATAAACCTAAAATGTGATACAATAAACGAAATAATAAAATCCTTCGCAACAATAGGAATGGATAGAACCATGAATGCCTATAACGGCAAATAAAGATTAACTTTACCAAGAATTAATTAAACTCTTTTTCTTGGGAAACTTGATATAATTCCAACAAAAGCAAGTCTTGATCTAATTAAACAAGCTTTTTGTGGTGCTACGATGGGCATCGTATTTTTTATGATATTTTTGGAATTGGTTTTGAAAGGAAAGAGCTAATACTTATCATAAGTAGCTCTTTATTTTGTAAATATACAATATTTCACTCTTATATGCAAGGGATTTCGCATATAAATTTTCAAATATTATTGGTTGTAAAATTTATTAGTTATGATTGGATAATTAATAATAGAAAGATTGTTGAGAAGATAAATTTTACCCTTTCTTTATAGTGTAACCTAAAATATATGATTACAAATAAAAGTATATCATTTAGAGATTACTCCATTAATCGTTTAACGATTAGAGAATTATCTCTAAAATTCGTAATAATAGAAATTAATCCAATTATTATGTTGATATATTTTTCTTAGTCTTTCATAATAGCAATTGCTTAAACCTATCTTTTCTCTTCTCTTATTAATTTCTTCTTCATCATTAAATACAGAGTCTTTATTTGGCAATACTTCCCAACGTATATAATAGAGTGATTTTCCTAATATGAAATGATGTATTTCTTTTTTATGTTTCTGTCTATAATCAAATTCACATAAAAGAGCATAATCTCTTGCAGAAAGATTGCCTTTTACCACTTCATCATAAAGATGTTCAAGAAACTTTGGATCTTTTCCTTTATTCATTGACATATAATGAATATATGGAATTAACACTTGGTCTGAGCCTACATTATTAATATATGTTTTTGGTAACGACGTATCTATAAGTCCAATAGTTTTGTATGAAGGGTATCCATAAATAGGAATTAATGAATCTATTAATTTTACGGTCTCAATACTATGATTTTCCCATTTCCTTCTAAGTGATTTTTGCCAAACAAAATATCTATTTCGCCAAAAGCCTTGATCCTTATCTCTTATCTCTTGATCTTTTATATATAATTTATTACATAAATCTTTATACTCTAAATTAATACCATTAGTATATTGATTCCTTATGTTTGAATACTCTTTTTGAAGATCTTTTATGAAATACTTGAATCTAAATTCTTTATTATTAGAGATATTCTCAATTGGAACTCCATATCTTAATGCTTTTTTTAGAAAATAATACGTGCTTGTGTCATCTCCATATTTATCTGCAATTTGTGCTGCAATCATACAATCACGAGGAAAATTAAACTCATAAGCATCAAAAGTTTTTCTATATAATTGTATTGATTCTTTAAAGTAACCATCAAACATATAATTCTCTGCTTGTGTTATTTCTTTTTGATATTCTATATAATCCTGTGAATTTGCTTTTATAGATAGGATTATCAACGATACTAAAAAAATTGTTTTAAAAATATTCATTGTTTACTACCCTTTCTTTAGTGTAAAACCAAATACTGTTCCGTCACCGTATTTGCTCCTTACGTTGATTGTTTGGTTATGGGCTTCTATAATATGCTTTACTATTGCTAAACCTAAGCCTGTGCCTCCAAATTGCCTTGAACGGGCTTTATCGGTGCGGTAGAACCTTTCAAAGACTCTGTTTATATCTTTTTCTTCTATTCCTATACCATGGTCTGATACTTCTATTAGGTATTGATCGCCCATATCAAATGTCTTTATTCTTACCTCTCCTCCTTTGTCTTTGCTGTATTTTATTCCATTTTCGATAAGGTTTACCAATACTTGTCTTATTTTACTTTTATCGGCTTCAACCATTATTGGGTCTTGATGTTGTAGAACTACATTTATATTTCTTTCTTTTGCCTTTAATTCAAAACTTTCTATTACATCTCTTATTATTAGAATTATATCAAAAGTTGTAATGTCTAATTGAACTTCATTTAACTCTAATTGGGTTATTGTATCAAGGTCTTGTACTATTGCTATCAAACGGTCTATTCCTGCATCAGCTCTTAATAGGTATTTCTTTAAAAGATTAGGGTCTTCCATTGCTCCGTCTAAGAGTGTTGATACATATCCTTGTATGTTAAATATTGGAGTTCTTAGCTCATGTGCTACATTGCCTATATATTCTTTTCGATATTGTTCTAAGGCAATCATATTATCGATCTGCTTGTTGTTTTCTTCCATCCATTGAGTTGCTTCTTCATTAACTTGGTCAAGTCCTATGATGGAAGATTTTACCTTTTGTTTTAGGTTTATCTTTGATACTTTGAAATTATAGATATTTCTATAGATTGTTCTTACCTTTTCGTATATTTCTCTGCGTATCCAATATCGCACTATAAGATAATTGATAATAAAAAAAAGTATTGTTGCTATTAAGGTTGGTAGGAAGATATTCTCTTTGAAATAACTATTAATAATAATTAATGCCACAACAAAAGCAATTGTTGAGAATATTGCTATAAGTCCTGATAAATATCTTGTCTTCATTATATTCTATTCTTCGTATTTATATCCAACTCCTTTATATGTCTTAATATTATCTATTTTTAGTTTATCCCTTAGCTTACGAATATGTACATCTATTGTTCTCTCTCCTACTATTATTCCATCTTCCCAAACTGCTGAATATATTTCTTCTCTTGAAAAGACTTTGTTTGGCTTTGAGGCAAGTAAATATAATAGTTCAAATTCTTTCTTTGATAGTATTATTTCTGTATCTCTTACTTTTACTATATAGCGTTCTTTATCTATGATTACATCATTACGAACTAAGATGTTATCGCTATCTCCTCCTTGAGCTTGATATATTTTCCTTCTTAGTAGAGCTTTAAGCCTTGAGGATAATACTTTTGGCTTAATTGGTTTTGAAACATAATCATCTGCTCCTGCATCAAAACCTGCTATTTGAGAATAATCTTCATTACGAGCTGTTAGAAAAACAATCATCGTATTTTCTAATTCTTTTATAGCTCTAAGTTCTGTGCAAGTCTCTATTCCATCAATACCAGGCATCATAACATCTAATATTATAATATCTGGCTTATATTCTTTTGCTAATGGTATAGCTTTTATTCCTGAAGTAGAAGTTTGTACATCAAAACCATCTTTTTGTAATGCAAATGAAAGAAATTCTAATATATCTTCTTCATCATCTACAACTAATACTTTGTATTTATCGTTTGCCATACTTTTTTAGTTATTAGTTTATTATTGATTTCCTATTATTTCTTTTATACGTTGAAATAGAGATGTAGTTGGCAAGCCCATAACATTATAGAAACATCCTTCAATCTTTTCTATTCCTATTAAGCCTATCCATTCTTGTATACCATAAGCACCAGCCTTATCGTAAGGTTGGTATTTATCTATATAGTATTCTATTTCTTCGAGGGATAAAGCTTTAAAGTAAACGTCGGTACATTCACTAAATGATATGGTCTTATCTCTTGTTTTAAGACAACAACCTGTTATTACTTTATGTTTTTTGTCTGATAGACTTTGGAGAAAAGAAATTGCTTCTTCTCTATTCTTTGGTTTGCCGATAGGTTTATCATCAATAAAGACTATTGTATCGGCGGTTAAGAGTATTTCTTTTTCTTTTAGCTCAGAAATATTAAATTCTTCTGCTTTTTTTATTGCTAAATATTCTGAAATATTATTATATGAGAGCTTTTCTGGATAGCTTTCTTCAATATCAATCATTCTTAACTCAACATCAAACCCCATTTGTTTTAATAACTTTAAACGTCGAGGTGATTTTGATGCAAGTATTATCTTATAACTAAAAAGCTCATTCAGATTAACCATAGGTTTTTATTTTGGTAAATCTATTTTATTAGAATGATTTTGATTTTGCGTTCTGCTCTTTATCTTTTTTAATTACTTCTTGAGAGACTTTTCTTCCTTGATTATATTTTACTATTGAAGTTTTATTGCCTTGTTTGTCGTAGTTTGTCCACTTACCTGTTTGTTTTCCGTTTGAATATTCTCCTTCTGAGGCTTTATTGCCATTTTCATAATATTCAACCCATGTACCATCAGGTTTTCCTTCCTTAAAAAATTGTTCTCTTAATTTTGCTCCTTGTATAAAATAAAATATACATTTACCATCTTTCTTTCCATTCTTATAGTTTGAGCTTTCTATTAAAACATTTCTATCAGAATATTTTTCATACTTCCCATCAAACTTTCCTTGCTTATATTCTGACTTAACATATATTTTACCTCTTTCATCATATAAGACTTCTGTCCCATCCTTAAGACCATCTTTATAAGAACATTCTGTTTGTGGAATTCCATTTTCATTCCAAGATAACCATATTCCATTCATCTTACCTGCTAAGAAAGAACCTTTATCTTTAAGCTTACCATTTTCATACCAAGATTCCCAAACGCCTTCTTCTAAACCATTTTTATAAGTTCCTTTATGTAGAGTTTTTCCACTTTCATAATATGTTATCCACTCTCCTTCTCTCTTACCGCTTTCATATTCTCCTTCTCTCCATTTTTCTGTTGTTTGATAGAAGTATGTCCATAAACCTGTTTCTTTATCATTTAAGAAACTACCTTCACTACCTAATGCTCCATTTTCACGATAATAGTATTTCCAATTTCCATCTCTCTTCCCAGCTTTTAGAGTTCCTTCCATTTCTTTGTTCCCATTCTCATACCACCAAGTAACTGGACCATCTAATTCATCATTAACGTAAACTCCTATCATTTTATCTTTACCATCTTTATGGTATTCTTTGTAAGAACCGACTCTTTTACCATCTTTTATTTCAACAGAATAGTATAGTTGTCCATTATTATAGTATGCTTTATTGAAACCATTATCTGAGAAACATTCTTCTTTCTTTAATTTACCATCTTCATAATAATAATTCCAAGTATTTATTTTCTTGCCGTTATCATTATAAGAGCCTTCTTGTTCTTTGTTCCCATTTTCATAATACCAAATCCATTGACCTACTCTAACACCTTTATCTGATTTAAACCCTTTGGTTGAAACCTTATTGTTTTTCCAATATTCTGTATACTCTTTTTGTGCAAAAGAATTTAGAATAAAAACGCTAAGAAATATTAGTGTAAAAATAATCTTTTTCATCTATCGTGTGTATATGATTTCTATCTTAGCTGGTTTGGTTGCATGTTTTGGACCATTAAGCACTACTCTATTTGCTGTTGAAGTTTTTGAATCTGGAATAAGATATATTTCTGATGATGGAATATTTCCATTTAAATAGTTTTGCAAGTGAGATGTAATACGCATCTTGTAAGACTGAGATGTTGCATCATAAGTTCCCATATATGATTCTGAACTATATGCGTCATGAATATAAACTAAATTTCCATCTGAGTCTTTACGATAACAAATTATCTTAGAGGGAATATTTTTTGTTCCTCCTAAGCTTTCAATATATTCTTTATTAACAGGAAGAATTAGCATTGCTTGATTAAACATACCTAATTTTTGTGTTGTATCTTGATACCATTTCATTAAATCTTTAATATCTAACTTAGCCATACTAATACCTAATGTTCCAAGATATATTTTACTTGCAGTTCCAATAGAGTCATTACAGCTTATTGAATCATTAATCGATTTTCTTTTTGAAGAAAATCGTGATATTTGTGATGAAAAAAAATCATAATCAACATGAGTAAAACGACGTGAACCTTCATCAAACACAAAATTATATTTTTGTGTTTTGTTATTATCATCTTTATAATATAGCATCATTCCTGAATTAGAAGAATACATATCAAAATAAGCTATCATTCCATGTTCATCAGTAGTTGTTAATTTTATATATAATCCTTTGAAGTTGTTCAAGAAGTTTTCATTACTTGAAAATTCTCCTGAATTTATTATTCTTTGGAAGAAAGTACCACCCAAATTAACTCTTAAATGAGCTGACAAAGTATCAGTTCCTAAAATCACACTTTCTTTTGGTGCAATTCTAATTGTTTTAGATACTATGGGAGTACTTGAATGTTGTAATGTTGAATTTGAATAGTATGAAGCTGAATCATCAAAGGCTTCAGTAATTTCATATATTTCAATATTCATATCCATTGATTTAATATTTGTATCCCTTGAAAAAAGACCAGTATATGCCATTGTTAAAACAATAGAATCTGCCTTATCTTTATAATAATTAAAATCAATTGAACTTGAAGATAAGCTCACTTGAGAATAAATTGATGTCGTTACTTTTCCAAACTCATTATCTTTGTATGAACCTAATGTCATATAACGATAATCACTCGTTTTCAATGAATCGCCTTCGTGAAAAAATAAAGCATTAATATCAAATTTATCGTACTTTTTTACAATTAATTTATCAGCTTGATCAACTAAGCCTAAACCCAACATTGAATCTTCATCAACGCAAGAAACTAAAAATAATGGGATTAATAAGAATAAATATTTTAATCTAAACATAATATGAATATTAATTTACTCGATATAAACGTGAACATCTTTTTTATGTTGTATTGATAAAGAATTAATCTTCGTCTAATACAATTATTTTATTATATAGTTCATTTATCAATGGGAACTGTTCTTCCGCAGAAGCATACTCAACAATATGTTTCTTATTTTGTTTTGCAAATTCAATAAGCTTTGGATTTACCTTATCGCTTGCAAGTACAATACCGTCAGAATAAGATATTGCAGCCATCATATAATTTAAATAGTCTGCCTCTTTGTACATACCCCAATCCTTTACTGTACCACCATCCATTTTTAATTTCTTAACAAAACTTTCATTTAACATACCTGCAAACTCATCTTCAACTAAAGTAAGTACTATTTTACTTGTTCCAAATAAAGGATTATTTTTATAGTTAGTTCGTTTAATGTAAAAAGGCATTAATGAAGAAAACCAACCACTACAATGTACTATGTGAGGTCTCCAATTTAATTTTTTTATAGTTTCTAAAACTCCACGTGAAAAGAAAATAACTCTCTCGTCATTATCAATAAACAATTTATCTTGTTCATCAAGTAAATCATATTTTCTTAGAAAGAAATCTTCGTTATCAATAAAATAAACCTGCATTCTTGCTTGTTGAATAGAAGCAACCTTAATAATTAACGGATGGTCTGAATTATCAATGATAAGATTAATCCCTGAAAGTCTAATTACTTCATGAAGTTGATTCTTTCTTTCGTTAACGTTTCCAAAACGTGGCATGAATGTTCTAATCTCTTTACCATGCTCTTGGATATACTGTGGAAGATGCCTCGCCATAAGCGACAACTCAGTCTCTTTCAAGTAAGGTGCAATCTCCTGACTAACGAATAATACTCTGCCTTTTACCATATTAAATCTTAATAAAATATCATGCAAAGGTAGTAATAATAAAGGAAAAAATCAAATTGTCAGCCTTTTTAGAAGAAAATAATTTCTATTTTGAACTTTTTATTTTATTCTTTTAGCTCTCTTTATCTTCAAGCATCGGCACAAATTTAAAATCTCCAAATTTTTCTGTACTTAATTCTTTTTCAGATATCTTTGTTATACGATACATAGTTTGAGTTTTATCCCCAATTGGTATTACCAATACACCACCCGACTTCATCTGTGAAATTAAATCATCTGGTATTGTTTTTGTCCCACAAGTAATTATTATTTTATCAAAAGGAGAGTATATAGGGAGTCCTTTATAACCATCCCCAAAAAAACATTTTGCATTATATTTCATTAGTTCTAAGATAGATTTCGCTCTAACGAAAAGGGGTTTGTGTCTTTCTATAGAAAATACTTTTGCTTTCATCTCACATAAAACAGAAGTCTGATATCCTGAACCTGTACCTATTTCTAATACTTTGTCATTAGGCTTAATCTCTAAAAGTTGAGTCTGAAAAGCAACGGTAAAAGGTTGTGATATTGTTTGGTCGCAACCTATTGGTAATGCTTTATCTTGATAAGCTATATTATCTAATGTAGAGTCCAAAAATATATGTCTTGGAACCTTCCCTATTGCTTCTAATACTCTTGCGTCTGTTATTCCTTTTTTTGCTAATTCTTCAACAAGTGCTTTTCTTAGTCCTTTGTGTTTAAAACTGTCAGTGATCATTTTTTTCTTTTTTTCAGTATGCGAATTTACAAAGAAGTTACGAGGTAGAAGTAATAATTCAAAAAAAACATCTATTTTTGCCTTTTGATTATATAATTAGCATTAATACTAAACACACTATTATTTCGTTTTAGTTGAAATCTTATTTTTATTGGTATGAAAAAAACTTTATTATCTAATAGTTACCTAACTATTTTGGCATTAATCATTTTTTCCTTTAATCTTGTAAGTTGCAATGATTTTGAAGGTTCACAAGAAACTCCTGCATTTATCAATATAAAAGGGTTTAAAATGATTGAAAACCCAGATATTGCTCAAAGTTCTAGAGATGGCTTTCAAACAGAAGCAATTAAAGATGCTTGGGTTTATGTTGATAATATTTATATTGGAACTTATTCTTTACCATGTAAAGTGCCAATCTTAGAAGAAGGAAATCATAAAATAGATATTCGTCCAGGTGTTAAACTGAATGGTATAGCAATGACAAGAACAGAATATCCTTTCTATACATATTATTCAGAAAACCAAAATCTTATTGCTGGAAAAGAAATAAATATTGACACAATTAGTATAATGTACAAAACAAGCTTAACTACTTTTGCCATTACTGAGTTGTTCGAAGATCCATATATGTCTTTTTCAACTGTTGGTCTTACTCAAGACTCAACAAAATTAGTAAAATGCAGTAATCAAGATACAGTTAAATGGGGTAGCCATTGTGGAGCAATGTACTTAAATTCTGACCAAAGCACTTATAAAGTTATTACAGACTCATTATATTGTAACAACTATGATGCTCTAATTATGGAAATTGATTATTGGTGTAATATCCCTTTTGGAATTGGTATCGCTGGGAGAACTTCATCTGCTGCACAATTGCAATATATTGATGCCATGACTCTAAATGCAAATGACACTAAGGGTTGGCAAAAAGTATATGTTGTATTAGGTAAAGTTTGGTCTCAACTTTCATCACCTAACTACTTTCAGGTTTATTTAACTCCTCAAAAGAAAGATGGCGTTACAAATGGCTGGGTTTATGTTGATAACATAAAGATTATTCATAAACCAAATAGCTAATAATTAACTCTCATTTATCACTTATGAATAGAAAATTACAAGGTGCAAAATACCTTATTTCTGATATTTTAGCTGCCTTAATTGCTTGGACTTTATTTTTTATATTTCGAAAGACAACAATTGAAAATGGAGATTTTAATGATATAAATGCAGTTTTTATTGATTCAAATCTCTATAAAGGACTTCTTTTAGTCCCCTTATTTTGGGTATTTCTTTATTTTTGCCAAGGAACTTACTTAGATCCTTATAGAAAATCAAGACTAAAAGAATTGGAACAAACATTTTTTATTAGTGTAGTAGGTATAGTAATAATATTCTTTTCACTCTTACTTGATGACCAAATCCAATCATATCAAAACTACTACTTTTCTTTCTTTATACTACTTCTAACACATTTCATTCTAACATATATTCCTCGGCTATTTATAACAACAGCCGCTGCAAGAAAAATACATAAGAAAAAAATAGGATTTCCAACAATAATAATAGGCAATAACTCACGAGCTATAAAGCTATACAATGATATAGAAAACCAAGAAATATCATCGGGGAATAAAATAATAGGCTACGTAAACCTTGACAAAAACAATAATGGCCTTTCAAAATACTTACCTTGCCTTGGAATATATAAAGACATAAACCTAATTATTTTGGAAAACAAAGTTGAAGAAATAATTATAGCTATTGAAAAAGATGATGAAAACGACTTACATAATATCATAACCCAAATAGAATCTCAAAACAACGTATTAATAAAAATACCAGCTGATACAAAAGATATACTTTTAGGACGAGTGAAAATGTCATCTATTTTCCAAACACCATTAGTATTAGTATCAAATGAAGTTCTTTCTAATTGGCAAAAAGTTATTAAAAGAACAATGGATTTAGTATGCTCAGTAATAGCAATGATAATATTAATACCCGTTTACATATTTACAGCAGCAATAGTTTATTTCACTTCAAAAGGACCCATTTTTTATAAACAAGAACGAATTGGTCAGAAAGGAAAGCCTTTCTTTATGCATAAATTTCGTTCAATGTACATAAATGCAGAACAAGAAACACCAATGCTATCAAGTGACGGGGATAGTAGAATAACACCATTTGGAAGATTTATGCGAAAAGTAAGGTTAGATGAAATACCACAATTTTATAACGTATTAATCGGAACCATGAGTCTTGTCGGACCAAGACCGGAGAGAAAATATTTTATAGATCAAATAGTAGAAAGAGCCCCAGAATATAAACTTTTATTAAAAGTAAAACCAGGAATTACTTCATGGGGACAGGTAAAATATGGCTATGCAGAAAATGTAGATGAAATGATAGAGCGTTTACAATACGACCTTATATATATAGAAAACCTCTCAATAGCCACTGACATTAAAATCCTTCTCTACACCTTTATGATAATTCTTCAAGGACGTGGAAAATAATAATTTATAAAATAAAAACACCAAGACCCTATTAATTTATAATTGAGTCCTGGTGTTATTTTATTTACAATTCAATATCCCAAATACCACATGAACGTTCTAATTCAACGAGTGATGATAAACAGTTGAATAAGGTTTCATAGTAGTTTTGATATATTTCATTATAAGTTCTTTGAGCATTAAGCACTTCTAAAAGAGTAGTTTCTCCTCGTTGATAACTATACGTTTTACTCTTTAAAATAGTGTCCGCATCTATTAGTAAGGTTTTATTATATTGCTCAACTTGATTACATGTAGATGTATAGTAATTATATGCTTGAACTACTTCTTTGCGAATTTGAATATCAATTCCTTCATAACTTGCTTCACTTTGTTTTATAGCATATTTTGCTGATAATATTTCCCCTTTATTTAAATTAGAAAATTTAATCGGTATTGCGATTCCTGCTGTTATAGATGAAAAAGCTGGTGCAGGAGCAAGTTCATTTCTTACTACTGTGTTATGAGAAGCATTAAGGTTTAATCCTAAATCAATAAATCTATTTGCTTTTATTAGGTTCAAATTCTTTTCAGACAAATCTTTTGATTGTAATATAGCTTTTAAATCTGTACGATTATTCAATGCTATATTTATTAGATTCATAAGATTGAACTCTTTTTTAATAAAAATCAATTGCCCTGAAATAGAATCAATTCCTGAAAACTGTTTATCTCCCTGAAATACAATTAAATTAGTTAGCGAATTTTTGAATTCATACTCACTCTGAATAACATCATTAAATGTTTTATTTGCTTCAAAATTAGATTGAATTGCATCTACCTTAGTAATATTTCCTAAACTAAATCTAATGCTATCTGAATGAGCAAGCATAATCATTTTTTGTTGGTACAATATTGAAAAGTTAAAAAACTCTTTTTGTTTTAACGCATTTAGATAAGATAGGGTGGCATCAGCACGTAGATTTCTAAAATAATCTTCAAGTAATATTTTAGTAAGTTCCGATTCACTTCGAGCTACTCCAATACGAGCTTTCCTTTTACCTCCTAATTCAAGTGTATATCCAAGACCTCCTTCATAACTTTGTCCCATATTCATAGTTCTATCTTGATTATTGGAATAAGAAAAAGATAATTCAGGGTCAGGAAATACTGTTGAAGCTTGTAGATTAGCTTCAGCAATATTTACATCATATTTTTTAATAACATAATCAATATTATTCTCCTTTACATTTTTCATATACTCTTTATATGTTAATGTTTGTGACTGCCCATAGCTATAAGAATATGCTATAAACATCACTATTAATAATCTAAACTTTAGTTTCATTTTCATCTAAATTTTTATCCAAATCTTTATCAATAACTCGTTTTTCCATTATATAATACAATGCAGGTAATACATAAAGAGTAATTATTGTACTAAACAAAAGCCCATAAACTATTACTGTAGCTAAAGGTCTTTGTACATCTGAACCAATCCCAGTAGATAATGAAGCAGGGAGAAGTCCTAAAATTGCAACTGATGCTGTCATTAATATAGGACGAAGACGATGTGATGCCCCAGAAATAACTGCATCTAAAAGACCTGCACCTCGCTTTCTTATTACATTTATATGAGAAATCATAATTACCCCATTTTGAATAGTTAATCCAAATAATGCTATAAAACCTACTGCAGAAGAAACATTAAATGACATACCTCTCAGATTAAGAGCAAGCATACCTCCAAATAAAGCAAATGGTAAAATTGATATTAATAATCCTGCTTGTCTAAATCTTCCAAATGCACCAAATAATAATAAAAACATTATTGCCAATGTAAACGGAACAACAATAGCTAAACGAGTATATGCTCTTTTTTGATTTTCAAATTGACCATCCCAATGAATTTGATTATTAGTGTGATCAAATTTTACGTCTTTACCTATCTTTGTTTGTGCTTCTTTTAAGAATGAAGTTAAATCTCTACCTCTAATATTTAAACGAACAGTTAAGTAACGTTTATTCATTTCTCTTGCAATAGTACTTGCCCCTATATTTGTTTTTATTTCGGCAACAGCTGATAAAGGTATCTTTGCTCCAGAACCCGATGTTAGTAATAAAGCTCCAATTTTTTCTGGAGTATTGCGGGATTGTTCATCATAACGACATATAACATCATATACCTTATTGCCAATAAATACTTGAGAAACAGCTTTACCCCCAATTGCTACCTCAATTAATTCCCCAACATCAGATACATTCAACCCATATTGAGCAATCTTATCTCTATCAGCAGTAATTTGAAGTTGAGGAAGTGGTGGTTCTTGATCAATAATAACATCAGCAGAACCTTTTACTGTTTTTACAACAGAAACAACTTCTTCTGCTATTCTACGTGTTTCATTTAAGTCTTCCCCATATATTTTAACAGCTAAATCACTATGAGAACCCGCTATTTGATCCATTACCATATCAATTATAGGTTGAGAGAATCCAACATTATAGCCAGGCATAGTCTCAATAGCTTTTGACATATCGTTAATAAGGTCTTCTTTCTTTCTTCCTTGCTTCCATTGGTCATAAGGCTTTAATCCAACCGAACATTCAATATGTGAAGCGGTAAATGGTTCAACACCTTCATCATCACGACCAGTTTGTGTCATTACATAAGTAACTTCATCAAATTTCTTTAGCCTTTCTCTCAATGCATCACTCATTTTAGCTGCTTTTTCAAGAGATATGCCTGGGGGTGTTTGTACTTGAATCCAAATACCTCCTTCATCTAAGGTTGGTAAGAAATCCTTTCCAACTGTTATACTAAGTGTAATTACAGCAATAAGAATTATAGATAAAGGCAAAAAAATCTTTTTGGGAGTTTTGAGAATTTTAGCTGTTCTAAGTTTATATTTCTCGGTAAGATTACTTAACCATTTATTATGATGTACTTTTTGAGGTTTTCTATATATTGCATAAGCTAATCCAGGAATAAGAATCAATGCGGTAACTAATGCTCCTATCAAAGCATAACCAACAGTAAATGCCATTGGAGTAAATAGTTTTTTCTCAATTCTTTCAAAAGTAAATAATGGTAAGTATGCTACAATAATAATAACGGTTGAAAAGAATATCGGTTTTGCAACTTCAAAAATACGTTTTACTATTGATTCTTCTTTAAGTTCACTATTTTCATCATCTTCTCGTTTTTTAAGAATAGTTTCCATCATAACTATTGTCCCATCGACCAGTATACCAAAATCAATAGCTCCTAATGAGAGTAGATTTGCTGGTATATTTGTTAAATACATTAATATAAAAGCAATCAGTAAGGAAATAGGAATAGTTATTGCAGCTAATAAAGCACCTCGCCAACTTCCTAAGAAAATAATTAGTACCATAATTACTAACATCATTCCAAAGAAAAGGGTGTGAGAAACTGTATGGAGAGTAGTATTTACTAAATTAGTACGATCCATAAATGGATATATTTTCACTCCTTCTGGTAGTTCGCTATTATTTAATTCATCAACTGTTTTATGTACTTCTTTTAATACTTCTGAAGGATTTTGAAATCTTGTCATTTGAATAGTACCTTCAACACCATCTCCATAATTATACTTATCATCAACAAAACCCAATACACCCTTTCTTTCTAAATTTCCATACTTTAATGTACCTAAATCGCTTAAATATATAGGAGTCCCATTAACAGTTTTTACAACTATATTACACATATCGTCTAAGTCACGTATCAATCCTATTCCTCGAACAACATAACTCAAGTCTCCTCTTGTAAGCATACTGCCTCCTGCATTAGAATTATTATGCTCTATAGATTCTGTAACTTCAGATAATGATATATTATATTTATTTAATTTTTGAGGGTCAATCTCAATTTGAAACTGAGTAGTAATTCCTCCATAATTAGTTACATCTGCAACTCCACCGATTTGTTTTAAACGAGGTATAATTACCCATTTATTTAAATCAGTCATATCTCTAATAGTGTGATTTTTGCTCACAACTATATATCTATAAACTTCCCCAGTCGGAGATGTTAGAGGATTAAGGCCTGGTTTTGCATTATAAGGTAAATCTACATCATTAATACGTTCTTGAACTCGTTGCCTTGCCCAATAATCATCTGTTTTATCGTTGAAAACAAGAATAATTGTCGATAACCCAAAAGTATTTTTACTTCTCATTGTGTGAAGAGAAGGGATTCCATTCAAAGCTCTTTCCAAAGGAATAGTTATTTGTTCCTCAACTTCTTCGGCTGCAAGACCTGGAACTTGAGTAACAACTTGTACAGTTACATCTGCTATATCAGGATATGCATCAATTGCTAATTGTTGCCAAGCATAAATCCCAAAAATTGATATTATACCAAAAATCGTTGCCATTAACCAACGGCGACGAATAAAAACAGTTATAAGCTTTCTCATAACTATTCTTCTGTTAGATAAATTCCACCTTCAGAAATAATAGTCTCTCCCTCCACTAAACCCTCTGTAACAAGAGACATACCTTGTTTAGCACTTTCTGTTTTGATTAATCGTTTCTTGTACTTACCCTTTCCAATTTGAACAAATACATAGCTCCCTGATTCTGATTGAAGAATGGCAGACGAAGGTATTAAAACAGACTCTTTTAATGAGCTTTGGAAATGAATACTTGCAAACATTCCTGGCTTTAGTTCTTTATCTTTGTTATCACACTCAATTATAACCTGAATAGAACGAGTCTCTTCATCTAAAATCTCTCCAACATGATATATTTTCCCCCATATTGTTTTATTTGGAGATACATCAGTATATATTTCTGCTTTATCGTTTAATTTAATTGAACCAATATATTTTTCTTTCACTAATGCAACAACCCAAACCTTACTGATATCTGCAACAACAGCAATTGGTTCTGCATCATTTTTTACATATTGACCAATCACAATATTGTTTTTAACAATATCTCCATTAATTGGAGATGTTATTCTCAATGGTTGTCCCATAGTTAATTTGGAAGCATCTACATTGAAAAGTTTTAATCTCGCCAACTCACTTTCATATTCTTTCTTTGCATTTTCATAATCCATTTGAATTTCTTCAAGTTCCTTTTGAGAGCCAACACCATTATTTACCAAATCTTTCTGACGTTTATAACTACGTTCTTTTAAATTACGATTTTGTAAAGACTGAAAATATTGCTTAGTTATCTCATAGAATTCAGTTGAACTAAATTCTACTATTGGAGTTCCTTTATTTACTTTTTGACCTAACTTCACAAATGATTTAACAATACGACCATCAAAAGGAACTGAAACATCTGCTATTTGACCTGATATGGCACGTACTGTTCCTGTTGTTTTGAATTCAGAACTAAATTGTTGAGATTCAATTTTTATTATTCGGATTTTCTTATTTATTGCCGAATTTTCAGCAACAACTATAGTGTCTTTTATATTTTTTATACTTGAACTATCGTTTTTCTGCACATTTGAATGACAAGATGCTAACAGAAAACATAGTATTATAATCTTTGTTTTATTCATGATTCTTTAATTTATAATAATACATAGTAACCCATGCTGTAAATAGGAATATTACAGTAGAACATAAATTGACTAAGAATTAATTCTCAATCAAACAGTTTTCTTATGTCCAAAATTATTATAAACGGGAGGAGCCCTAAGGGAAATAAAACCTACATAACCAAAGTTGGTTTTTCCTGTTGGCTTTTGAAAGAAAATATCAGTTTCGCAAATAAACGGTTTAAAATCAGAATGGAAGAAATTAGGAGAAAGGATCTGTAAATTAGAAACATGAGCTATTAAAGTAACATCCTTTGTTGTATGATTTCCTGATTTTGTAGAATGATGTTTATCCGTATGAAAATGAGAGTGAACAATAAAAGTGCCATTTATAATGTGCACATGTTCAAATAGATTATTATTAGCATAAAAAGCAACAAACAAAATAAGCATACAAGATGCTAGTATTTTTCTGAAGATTTCCTTTTTTGCCATATAGTACTATTTTTTGCAAAGGTAATATTTTATTTGTGAACGAACAAAATTGAGTTATTTTGTAGCTAAACTTGTTTCAAAGTAAAATATAAATGGAATTAAATTAAGCCTTTTTGTAAGGAAATTAAGTTTAATTCCAACGAAACTAAGTATAGTAGTATTTAAATCAAGTTTAAATATTGAAAAGATGCACATCATATTGGTGTTAGGGTGTACACCGTAGCCCTTCTTTGGTGTACACCCTATGAAAGTTTGATGTACATCATAATCATTAATGATGTTCTTGAGGAAATATTAAATACGAATCTTACTCCTTGATTACAAAGAAGTTTTATAATGCAAAGATAATAAATATTTGATTATTCTTGTCCAATAATTCAATTTATTTTATTTCTCCATCCACTTCTTATACTGCAACTATTATTCAACTCCATTTATACTAATAAATTATTATTTGAACAAAAAAAATACAGCAAAGATTATTATTTCTTTGCTGTATTCTATTTTAGAAATGTAATTTTACTTTGAATTTATTAGTCTTAGTATTCCCACATATCTTCTTCTATGTCGTATATCTTATTACTAATGTTTTCTGATTCAGCTAAAGCTTCATCACCTGTTGTATAGGTATTAATTGAACGCTCATAATTATTAGACTCTCTAATAATATAACTACTAAACATTCTTTTTATAAATATATCATCATAAGAACGTCTTTGAGCATCATTTTTTTCATTATACACATCAGTGTTAGCAAGCAATTCTCTTACTCCTGGATCATCATACCTTATCCAAAAAAGTGTATAAGGGACTGGAGCAGAACCATCATTATTGTCTTTGTACCAAATTGGGGAGAAACCTGAAATTCTTACATCTTGTACTGATCTTTGTTTGTCAATAAACCAAAGTTCTTTTATACGAAGAGTTTTAATATCTTCCGTTTTAAGAGAAATCGGAACTTTAACTTCAACTTGGAATTCTGTTCCATCAATATCAGTAGTATCCTTCATTATAGTTTGAGGAGGAGTTAAAGACATTTTTAAAGCTGGCCAATCCACAATTTCTTGTGTAAATTCATCGTCTTTATAAGCTTTTATTTTCCCCTCATTTATTGCATTTTCAAGAGCACAGAATAAATTTATTCTCCCTTGAATTGGAGATATTGGATAATAAAAAACTTGATTCATTTTTTCACGAAAATCTATAACTCTCCAAACTCTCCATTTATATACGACATCTGCTTCACGAACAAAAGGGAAGTCAAATGGCTTTCTTTGCTTGAAAGATATTTTTTCATAAAAACTATCTCTTGGTTCAGATTCTGGCTCATCTAATACTTGTGCAAAAAGATTTGCACTAACTAAACTAATTGCCACAAATGCGATTAAAGCTATCTTTTTCATAATAATATATATTATTGTATTCTAAAAATCATTTGAGGGTTTTGAACAGATTTTTCTCCGTCAGGTCCTTTTGCTCTGATACCTTCAATATAAACTTTATTACCTCTTCTTAATCTTTGTATTTGAGCTTTCATCTCAGGTGTGAAATTTGGACCTTTACCTATTAATGGTGCTTGTCCATCACCTCCTGTATTGAAAGTCATTTGGTATTCAGTTACATTATATTTCACTGGGAAATCAAATCCTTCCATAACAACTTTTAATCCCCCCTGGGCAACAAGTATTTCTTTTGCTATTTGGCCTCCGTCAGCTGAACCAACCATTGCTTTTGGCTTAGGAATTGATTTAACACGGAATTCCATTGCTCCTTGTTTCATTACCTTTCCATTCATATTTGCAGAAACAGAAATTACAACTTTTTGTTGAGATTTTACATTTACTATATAATTACCTGCAGATACTTTTTTTATGGTTGCACCACCACCACCTGTGATAGTTGGAACAATTTGTTCAGAGCTTGCTCCAGGGGAAGAAATTGAAACAGGATTATCAACTCCAATATAGAATACATTCATATTGGTTGGAGAAATTGTTACAGCTGGTGCAGCAACAAAATATTCTCCTGAAAATGGATAAGGTTCTTCTCCTTTTTCACCCTTCACATATACTGTTCCTTGATATTTTTGCAATCCTACTGCTCCAGCTCCAAATTTAAGTTTGATAACTCCTGAATCGCTTACCATATTTGCACCTCTTACATCTGCTCTCAATTGTGTTTTTGAGTCATAAGCGGCTACAAATACATCTGCTTCATAAGAATCGCCTTGCATTACATAAGTGGATTTAGGAACCACTTTTGCTCTAACATTGTCAAACTTATAATCATTTGCACTTACTGCCGTTAATAAATTATTTACTACGTCAAATTCTGCATTTTGTATCTCAGATTTCAATTTGTTTAAAATAACTAAATCGGCTAAAGTAATTGTATGAAAGAAATTATACATTTGCCAATTTAAATTTTCTCCATCTCTATTCTTATGATAAGAAGTAGTATTAATTTGTATGCCTTTTAATTTAGATATATATCCTGGATCAGCAAGAGTCAACATTTTTGCTTGATAGGTTTCAATCTTCTTTCTTAATTCCATTGCCTTTCCTTTGGAACCATCTTCTGTTGCACCTATAAAATATTGTGTAGGTTTGACATAATTATCTTTTGACTCTATTCCATCAAAACCTTTTGTCATCAATAATTTTTTAGCTTCTTCTTTCCCGCCTTTCATCCCTTCTACTTGTGATACTACATCATATTTCATATCATCAATATAGTAAAGAATATCCTTTGTTTCTTTTCTTACTTGTTTTGCTTTTTCCCAATTTGGACCCACCTTTTCTGGGTTGGCTAGATAAGCTTTCTCAAAACTATAGTATGAGTTTTCTATCTTTGAAGAAAATAACTTATTTGTTACTTCCATGCTATCACCAACTGTTACAAAAGCTTGAAGTATTTCAACTGAAACATTTAGTGCCAACAAAGCTGTATACACTAAATACATCATTGAAATCATTCTCTGTCTCGGGGTCTCCGGACAATTTGTTGCACCCATAGTCTTCTATTCTATTATTTTAGCGTTCGTAAATTAATTAATAGGTATTTTACTATGCTCTTGTTTGCATAGCAGCAAGCATATTACCATAGATATCATTCAAAGCAGTAACTTTCTTGGAAAGTGCATTTACTTGTTCTTTATATCTAAGTACGTTTTCTGCTGTGTCAGCAAAGTTAACAACTAAATTATCTATCTTTTCTTGTACTTGTTTTGTTGAATCTAATTGTGCTGTTGAATTTTGAATCTGCAATTCATATAAAGCATTTATAGAAGATAAGCTTGATGCCATAGTTTTTAATTCATTCAAATATGATGAATCTCCACTTGTCAAAGCAACTGCTGTTTCTTTATATATATTAGATAGTGTAGATACTGCTGTTGCTGCATCCTGAACACTTGCTAAATATTCTCCAGAAACCATTAAATCTTTATTTAAATAGTCTGCTGTTTTTCTATATGAAGCTGATAGTTCTGAAGCTGATTCTGATGCCCCATTAATATTCTTAATAAAACTGTCAGATGCTACTGCAGCATTTGAAACTGAACCTAATTGAACAGCTGTATCTGAAAGGTTTTGTAGCCCTTTTCCTAAACTTTCAATTAATTCTGGTCCTATCTTAGCTTTTGATAACATACTATCTAATGCTTGTGTTTCAGTCATTCCACTAAACATCATCCCCGCTCCTTCAATTTGAACACCTCCTTCTTTTTCTCTCTTTTCCTTTTTCTTTTTTCTTTTTTCTTCAGATTTTTCTTCTTCCATACCAGCCAATTCTGGATATGCTAAACTCCAATCATACTCAACATGCAATGGTTCAAATGCTGATACAAAAAAGATTATTGATTCCGTAACCATCCCAATGGTTAATAATAACCCTGCACCATTCCAGTGTTGAATTTTAAACAACGCACCTATGATAACTGCTGAAGCACCTAAACCATAGAGTTTTGCTGTCATGTTTTTATAAGCTTTACTCCTTACAAAACTATCTAAGCCCATAATAAATTTGTTTTAAATGATTTATATTAATGATTATTTCTACGTAATTAATTTTTATAAACGTTTGATGATGTTCTCGGATTATCTCCACGAACTCTACCAAGGTATGACTGAGCACAACGAAATCCAACATAACTCTTTCCTGAATCTTGATATTCATAAGCACGTGTAGCTGTTTGAATAAAATGTTTTTGGTCTTTCCAAGATCCACCGCGAATTACTTTTCTCTTCATTTCAGGTTTATCTTGATCTGTTGCTTGGTATCCTGTATATTGGTTTAAGTCGTGTGCAAAATTGTATGATGATTCATTGAAAGTGTCTTCACACCATTCTGCAACATTTCCTGCCATATCGTATAATCCAAAGTCATTTGGAGCATAATGTGCTACTACTATTGGATCTATTCCACCATCATTATCATAATTTCCCCTCATTGGTTTATAGTTTGCGATGAAACAACCTTTACCATTTCTTACATAAGGACCTCCCCATGGATATGGTGTTCCTTCTCCGCCTCCTTTTGCTGCATATTCCCATTCTGCTTCTGTTGGCAAACGAAAATCTTCCATTCTTGAAAAGTCTTGACCTTCTAAGAAATTATTCATCATTAATGTTCTCCAAACTGAAAATGCTTTAGCTTGTTTATATGTAATACCTACTACAGGATAATCATCATAAGCTGGATGAGAAAAATAATTACGAGTTAAATTATCATTGTATGAATATGCATAATCATGCATCCAACATAATGTATCAGGATATATATTAATTACTTCTTTTTTTACTAATTGTTTTCTATTCTTCAAACCATTTGGTCTTCCTGCATAAGAAGAACCCTTAAATTCTTGGCTTAAGTCAATTCCTGCTTGTGTATTATGTTCTTTCTTTGCTGCAGTATTTTGGTCTATCCAATAATACTCAAAATTCATTTTTCTTGCATCTAATTGTTGCCTATTATAGAATCTTTCTTCTGAAGGAATAAATAATGGAGATAATGCTTCTCTTTCATCTGCATTCTTTAGACTCCAATCTATTTTAGCTTTCCAATTTATAAGTGGAGTTGGAAGGTCTTCTCCGAATTGATCAACTTCAATAGAATAAATTTGAGGAGAAACATCTGCTAATAATTTATAAGCAATTGAATCTCTTACCCAATAAACAAATTCACGATATTCGTTATTTGTTATCTCTGTTTCATCCATCCAAAAAGAACCAATTTGTACTGTCTTTGGTTGGAATGTGTATGATGAATATATATCTTCATCAGAGGAACCCATCATATAACTTCCTTGAGGAATTTCAACCATTCCATAAGGTTGCATATCTTCAAATTGTTTTCTATCTTGAACTCCTATTAGTTCTCCATTTCCAGATGAACCACATCCTACTGCTAATAAAGCTAAAGATGCTAATAAAATGAATCTTTTCATATTCTCCGAAGTTTTATATTTCTTATATATTATTTCTCTTTCTTAACGTAAATTATTTTGATTAGTTACATTCCTTCTAGTTCCTACGAGTATTTCTATATGTTGTTGGTGGTTTTGGAGGGTTTTCTATCTTGAAGCAATATCTTACAAATAATTCAAATGAACCATAAGCTTGTGTAGAAAGTCTTGATGTCGGAATATCATAGGACATACCTAACTTAAAACCTCCTAAAGTTAAACCACCCAAAACACTTACTGCATCTTGAATACGATAGTTTAATCCACCCCAAAATCTATGATTATATTCTAAAAGTGCAGTTGCATCAAGTTGAGAATTACCTGCATTAAATCCTGTTGTTTTAAATAAAGCAGAAGGTAATACCCTAAATGAAGGATTAGCTGGTATTGTCCATTCATATCCTGCTATAACATAATAATTTCTTTTATCTTCCCATTTAAGTTTATCGCTCTTTGTTTCAAGTACTTTTGATGAAGAAAATCCAGCATAAAATTTACCTGGTACTTGATAATAAATACCAAGTCCTAAATCAACTAAAAAATCATTTTTTTGTGAAGCATCTCTTAATAAAGGATCATTAGTTGCACCTATTTCATCTAACTCGTTTATTTGGTCGCTACCAACAAGGTTACCAAAATCTATTGCTGAACTAAATAATTGAGCTTCTAAACCTATTGCTAAATTACCTGTTGGTAATTCCATTCTATAAGCGTAATCAATCTTAAAAAATGTTTGATTCCAATAACCAATCTTATCAGAAATAATTGTTGCACCTAAACCTCCATGAAGAAAAGAAACTGGTAAATCAAAAGAAAAATTTAAAGTTTTAGGAGTTGAAGGGTTTCCACCATTAACATCAGTAAGAGTAAGTCCCATCCATTGATTCCTATAGAAACCTGTTAAACACATTGCACCATTACTACCTGCATACGCTGGATTATATGATAAACGATTAAACATATATTGAGTAAATTGAGGCTCTTGTTGCGAAAAACCTATAAAAGGCATAATCGCTATTAGAACAAACAAACAAGATTTTGTTGCCTTAATGTGTGAAAACAAGATATTTCGTTTATCCATAATATAATAAATACAATGCAAATAGTACTATATAAATAATACTTTCAATTTGCTTTTCTTTAATTATTAATATTTTAGCTCTTCTTATAACCTAATAGTTTACAAAAATGCGTCTTGCAAAAGTAAAAAAAAATTCTATAATAAAAAACTATTCTGCATTTTTCTTTTCTAAAATATGTATTTGAGGGTACCTTTCTTTCAATTCTTTTACCACTTCTTGTGCTTTTTTCAATGAAACAAAAGGACCTATATTTATATAATAGAACTTTCCATTTTCTCCTATAACTGCCTTTGTAATATATTTATACTCCAAAGGCAACTGATCAATTATTCTCTTTGCCTGAACCTTACTTTCTGCTGTTGTTAAACGAATATATCTTGCAAATAAAAAACTTTCTTGAAGTTTATTTTCTTTCGCAAAAATTATAGAATCAAAATATGAATTCCTTACACTATCCCTTTCTTTTGCTCGGTCAAACATATTAAACATTTCATTTTGTTTTTCCCAAATATCAAGATAATCATTACTTAAAATCTCTATTTTAACAGAAATAACACCCTTCTCTATCATATGCAAGCGTTTAGCAGCTATAAGAGATAAGTCAATAACTCCATTCTTTGGACAACGGTCATTAACCTTAACTATAACAGAACGACCATTATTCTTATTCGTTACCTTCACCAAAGTGTTCAAAGGAATAGTCCTATGAGCAGCAGTATATTTGGTTTGAACAAACAACTCCCCCGTAGAAGTTTTCCTATTAACGAAATTATTATGATAATAAGTCGCTTTCTTATATGATATTGGCTTCTTTTTTTTCTCTTGAGCAAAAGACATTAAAGAGCTTATGCACAAGATTAATAAAATGAGATTCTTTATCGTCTTTACCATGCTTTTCCATCTTCGTGAAACCATTGATTATGCAATCGCATAACCTGCTCTATAACATCTCTTACACAACCTTGACCACCACATTTATGAGAGATATAATCTGCAACTGATTTAATTTCTTCTACCGCATCAGAAGGACAAGTAGCAACACCTGAAGCAAGCATTACATCATAATCGGGGATATCATCACCCATATATAATACTTCTTCCGGTTTCAAACCTTTTTGTTCTATATAGTTTTGGAAAATTTTCTTCTTATCATGAGAACCAATAAAAACATCTTTTATCCCTAACATCTCCATTCTTGTCGAAATACTATCACCATTACCTCCTGAAATAACAGCAATGAAGTAGCCTTTCTTTAAAGCATATTGAAGTGCATAACCATCTTTAACATTACCTGAACGCACAACTATTTTTTGGTCTGCAACCCATATATAACCATCACTTATCACACCATCATAATCAAATACGAATGCTTTAATAGAATGAAGTTTAGACTTATAATTCATATATTAATAATATAATTTTGATATTAAATAATTCTGGACATAGTCTTTTACACCATTTTCTAACGTATAAAAGTCTTCTTTATACCCTGCTTTTCTTAATTTTTGCATATTAGCTTGAGTGAAGTATTGATATTTATCTCTAATATCAATAGGAATATCAACAAATTCAATATTTGGTTCTTTTCCCAAAGCTTTAAAAGTGGCTACAGCCAAGTCATAAAAACTCCTTGCTTTTCCTGTTCCAAGATTATAAATACCTGATTCTGGTTCATTTTCCATTAAGAAAGCCATAACCGAAACTAAATCTTTCACATAAACAAAATCCCTTAATTGCATGCCATCTTTATAATCTGGACGATGAGAACGGAATAACTTAACCAATCCTGTTTCATTTATTTGATTAAACGAATGGAATATAACAGAAGCCATTCTTTGTTTATGGTATTCATTAGGTCCATAAACATTAAAGAACTTTAAGCCTGCCCAGAATGGAGGTTTAATTTCTTGTCTCAATACCCACAAATCAAACTCTTGTTTAGAACGTCCATAAGGATTAAGAGGTCTTAAATCTCCAATAGAATTGTTATCATCATCATAACCATTTGCACCATCGCCATAAGTAGCAGCAGAAGAAGCATATATTAATGGTATTGAATTAAAACAACATATTCGCCAAATATTCTTTGAATAATTTAAATTTAACTCTAAGAATATATCCCAATTAAATTCTGTAGTATCTGTTCTCGCTCCAAGATGATAAACACCTTCTATCTTACTAGCATTCTTTTCAAACCAGCTAATAAAGTCTTTTCTTTCTATCTTTTTAGAATATTGAAGATTAGAATAATTTTCTTTTTTTGCTGTTTTCGTGAAGTCATCAACAATAATAATATCTTTCCTGCCAAGTTTATTCAACTTGCTAACCATACAACTCCCTATAAAGCCCGCAGCACCTGTTACAACTATCATATCTTATATGAATTATTAATAAATATTTTTATACGAATTATCTTTTTTTATGTTCCATCCTCTCCTCCGAAAGGAGTCCTATCTATTTCTGAAACATACTCTAACATATTTTCATAAACCTCTCTCCATCCCTTCCATTGATATCTTTCACATAAAGATTCATTATGCCAAACACTAATAAAGTCCCCTTCTACTGCATTAACCTCATCAACAATCTTCTTAATTCTTTCTATTGCCTCTGTGGAATTTAGCCCTAATCCTGTCTTAAGAGCTACATCCATAACTGCAAAAGGGTGCAATCTTAATTTCGTTTCTCTGTCAAATTCTAAGTCATAGAAATTAAAACCAGAACATATTCCTGCCCTAAAACCAATTGCATTAGAATATCCCATAGAATAATCATCACTAATCATATTATCCAACAATCGCCTGTATGAAATAGGTAACCTGAACTTTAGATAGTGAAATCTACTTCTAAGAACAGGTTTATGAATAACTGATACCAGGTCTTTTATCTGTGTTGCCAACTCTTCTTCATCATCAAACGATGCGTAAGAAGGGTGAATTCCAACCTTAGCATAATCACATAAGAACTTTATTAGGCGATGAAACTTACGATTATCTGGAGAAATGTTTTTATCGTACTTACCATAATGTCCAAAGAGAATAAAGTAAATCGTTTTAAGCTTAAATTTCTTTATAAGTGATATTTGATAATTAAAGGTATCGTATGGGTCTGCTTTTTTGCCAAATAACACCTTAAAACGAAATAAACACTCAGAAAAATCACCCTTAATTAAATCCCTAAAAAAGCCAAAAACCTTTCTAAATAATCCTTTTCCCTTAAAAGAATACGCAGAATCAACGTCAATAGTATTATAATAACGAAAATAATGTTTAGCAAATTCTATTTCAGGATAAGCCTCTTTTAGCTTTTGTCCTAATAAGTTTGCCCAAATATTTACCACAGGTTTATGCAAGAAACAATTCTTAAAAGCAAGACTTTCTTCATAACGAAAACGACCTTGTTTATCTTGAATAAAAGGTAAATATTCTTCATAACGGGAAGCAAAATAGAACGAAGCTGCAAAAACATCAAAAGGTAAAATAGATTTTTTTGAATAATTTCTAAACAATGCCGGAGTGCCATTATAATCAAATAAATTCAATTCCTTTATTTCTATAACGGTTTCAAATAAAAAATCCGTTGAATAAATAAAGGGTTCATCTCCAACCTTTCTCTTACAATAAGAAAGGTTTGCCCCCTCATGTTTCAAAAAATCTTCTCTATGTGTTGTGATACGATAATCCACGCCCAAAATATCCTTGAAAATTAAATTCAAAGTATATCCTAAACGGTTAGTAACTTTATCAACAAATATAAGAAGCATAGAAAAATTTATTAGCGTAATTCGAAGTTCTCTCCAAGATATTTCTTTCTTACCTGTTCATCAGAGGCAAGTTCTTGTGGAGTACCGGCTTTTAAAACACTGCCTTCAAATAATAAATATGCCCTATCTGTGATAGTAAGTGTTTCATGAACATTATGATCTGTAATCAAGACTCCTATATTTCTATCTCTCAACTTGCCAACAATATTCTGAATGTCCTGAACAGCAATAGGGTCAACACCAGCAAAAGGCTCATCAAGAAGAATAAATTTAGGGTCAACAGCTAAAGCTCTTGCTATCTCAGTTCTCCTTCTTTCTCCTCCAGAAAGCTGATTACCTTTACTCTTTCGTATATGATTTAATCCAAATTCATCCAATAAACCCTCCATTATGTCCACTCTTTCCTTTTGAGTCATCTTTCTGAACTCCAATACCGACATAATATTATCTTCAACAGAAAGAGTTCTAAATACAGAAGCTTCTTGTGCCAAATAACCAACTCCATTTTGAGCCCTCTGATACATCGGCATATCAGTAATTTCCTTGTCATCAAGAAACACTTTACCACTAAAAGGCTTTATCAATCCAACCATCATATAGAAAGTAGTTGTCTTTCCCGCACCATTAGGTCCTAATAAACCTACTATTTCACCTTGACTAACCTCTATAGAAACGCCTTTAACAACGGTTCTCTTCCTATATTTCTTAACAACATTTTCAGTATATAATTTCATCGCTAATAATTAACAATTTATTGCCTTTTCCCAATTTCATCTACTCACGTAGAGCATTAATAATGTATTATAAACAGCAAAGATAAATAATTTATTTCAAAAAGGCTTATCTTTGCACTTATAATTAATGATATAATCGAAAACAAGATGAGTTTTTTTAAACAAAAACAAAGAATAAAATACTATTTTAACAAGAAAGATGAATACTCAATTCATTCCCCCTTTATGTTTGATTTATATATAAAAACGATAAAAGAAAACCGCAAGAACCCCCAAAAACTAATCAAAAAACTTGAAGAAGAATATGGGAAAGACAGCATTATACAAATCCCTTGCGAATACAATATCTTTCAAGAAATACATAAACAAAACACCGAAAACAAAATTCTAATAATAGGAAACCCCTATAAAAACGAACACACATACCAAGACTTCAAGAAAATAATGCATGATCCAAGAACAATAGTGAGCATAGATTTTTTTAAAATTGCCCTGATATTCCAAAATCATAAACTTAGTCCACAGCATTATTGCTTATAGTTTAATATAAAGAAGCCATCTTTGCATTCAGAAAACGCCATCTTTATGGTTAAAACAAGCCATCTTTATATACAAGAAACGCCATTTTCATGTATAGAAAACGCCATCTTTTGACCCTTTAGATGTACATCTAAAACATAATAAGATGCACATCTAACAAGTGTTTAGATGTGCATCTTATTTTTTATGCTTGTTTTTGTGGAAATTTTTCTTTCTTTTTTACCTCTTGCAAAGATAAGGCTTTTCATCAAAAAATGCAAGTCTTTTATTCAAAAAAAAATAGAATCAAATTACAATTCACCATAATTTGATTCTACTTTGTTATCTTTTATTCTTTGTTTTATGTGGAAGAATTGCCACAAATCAGAACATTTATAGCTTAATAGCGTCTTTATTAGCGTTAAGAAATTGGTATTCTAATAAACTAAAGTTATTGTCTTCCAATAGCTTTATTTTTGTTTTATAGGTTCTTTCCCATTTCTTTACTTTAGATAAAAGGAAACCTTTGCTAAGATAAGCATGAACGAATGGATGAACTATTATTGTTAAGTTCTTTTCGTTTTGCTCTTGTACTAAATATTTTAGGTCACTTTCTATCTCGTCAACTATTATTATTGATGATTTTATCTTTCCTGTTCCTCCGCAAGCTGGGCATATTTCTGATAAATCTACACTAATAGCTGGTCTTACTCTTTGGCGAGTTATCTGCATTAAACAGAATTTACTTAATGGAAGTACTGTATGACGAGCTTTATCATGGGACATTAGTTCCATCATTTTGTCATAAAGCATTTTTCTGTTTGTTACTATATTAAGGTCGATAAAGTCTATTACTATTATCCCTCCAATATCTCTTAATCGTAATTGTCGTACGATTTCTTCTGCTGCTTCCATATTAACCATTAGAGCATTCTCTTCTTGGTCTTGTGAAGACTTACTTCTGTGCCCTGAGTTTACGTCAACAACACACATTGCTTCTGTTTGTTCTATTACTAAATAGATACCAGAACGAATTGTAACAACCTTTCCGAACGAGTTACGTATTTGATTAGCTACTCCGAATTGTTCAAAAATCGGTGTTTGAAGCTTATATAGACGTACTAAATCGTCCTTTTCTGGGGAAATTGTTTTTATGTAAGCTTTCAGATCTTCGTATATATCTGGATCGTTTACATAAACATTTGAGAAATCATCAGAAAGTAAATCACGAAGGATTGCTGATGATTTGTCTATTTCTGATACAAGTTTTTGAGGAGGAAGTGCTTTTGGGAGTTTTTTATAAATAGCATCCCATTTTGCTAATAAGTCTTTAAGGTCAGCATCTAATTCAGCTACATTTTTGCTTTCTGCTACTGTTCTAATTATTACTCCGTAGTTATTTGGACGTATGCTTTGTATTAAACGTTTTAATCTATTGCGTTCTTCTACACTTTTTATCTTTGATGATATAGATATTTTGTTTGAAAATGGTATGAGAACTAAAAATCTCCCTGCAAAAGATATCTCGGAACATAACCTTGGTCCCTTGGTTGAGATAGGTTCTTTTGCAACTTGTACTAAAATGATTTGTCCTTGTTTTAAGACAGTGTTTATCTTACCATTCTTTTCTAAGTCTGGTTCTACCTTCATCCCTTCTATCAATGCACTCTTGGGATCTCCACCCATTGCATTGCGTGTGAATTTATTTAAAGAATTGAAATGAAGTCCTAAGTCAAGATAGTGTAGGAATGCGTCTTTCTCATGCCCAACATCTACAAATGCTGCATTAAGTCCTGGCATTACTTTTTTGACTAACCCCAAGTAAACATCTCCAACAATATGACTATTTTCTGTCTTTTCTTGGTGAATTTCTACAAGGCGTTTGTCCTCAAGTAAAGCAATTTCAACTCCCGAAGTGCTTACATCTATTATTAAATCTTTATTCATAGGAGCCGTACATTATTATATGAAACAAAAATATTGCGAAACATTAAAGCTATAATGCTTCGCAATATTGGCGTTCTTGTAATTATATCACTATAATTCAAAAACCTTTTAAGAAAAACTATTTCTTCTTATGTCTATTCTTACGCAAACGTTTTTTACGTTTGTGAGTTGCCATTTTATGGCCTTTTCTTTTTTTTCCGCTTGGCATTTTACCGAAGTATTAAATTATTTTACTTTTGATTTTATTTCATTCATAAAAGTCTTTGATGGCTTGAATGATGGAATATTGTGTGCAGGAATAATAACAGTTGTGTTTTTTGAAATGTTTCTTCCTGTCTTTTCTGCTCTTCTTTTGATTATAAAACTACCAAAACCTCTTAAATAAACATTGTTTCCGTCTCCAAGAGAATCTTTTAATACATCCATGAAAGTTTCAACAGTTACTTGAATGTTTACTTTCTCTAGTCCTGTTCTTTGTGCAATTTCTGCAACGATTTCAGCTTTTGTCATTTCTTTAAAATACTTATTTGATTAATAACTATAGTTTTATTTACTACTTCTCCAACCTTTTTTTGATTAGAACTGGCTTGCAAAGATATAAAAACATTTTTTTCTACAAAACAAATTTGTTCATTTTCAATCAGTTTAATTTTTTTTTTGCCTCATTTTGTTTTTTTCAAACAGTCATTATTAGCTTATTTTTGCACTTATAAACTTAATATCCAGATGATTGAAACAAAATAATTATTGTTCACTACCTCTAATTGCAAATGGATTTATTTTTTCTTTATTATGGTCTTTTTAAATTTGATAAGGGAAAATATATGTTAATTGAAACTATTTTATATATTTGCAGACTCATTAGGTAATTAATTTAGGTTGGATTTTTAATAAAAACAAATAATAAAACAGTAAACTTATGGCTGGTGTAAACAAAGTTATTTTAATTGGTAATTTGGGTAAAGACCCTGATATAATAGTTTTCGATGGTGTTAAAAAAGCTACTTTTCCTTTAGCTACAACTGAGACTTATAAAAACAAAGAAGGTCAAAAAATGGAACAAACTGAATGGCATAATATTGTTTGTTGGAGAGGTTTGGCTGATGTTGCCGAAAAATTCTTGAGAAAGGGCATGCAAGTGTTTATTGAAGGTAAATTAAGAAATCGCCAATGGGAAGATAAGGAAGGTAATAAAAAACATTCTGTAGAAATTGTTGCTGAAAACTTCATGATACTAACAAAAAATTATACTCCTCAAGCAGAACAACCTTTAGCAAATAATAGTAATAGTTTGGAAACTAATTTATCTAATATCATTAATGACTATTCTGATACTGATAATTTAGGGGATTTACCATTTTAATATAAGCTTATTATGGGACTGGATCGTATCCACTTCCTCCCCAAGGATGGCATCGCATTATTCTTCGTAAAGCAAGCCAACCTCCTTTAAATGGTCCATATTTTTTTATGGCTTCTAATGCGTATTGAGAGCATGTAGGGAGAAACCTACATGTAGATGGAGTATGTGGAGAAATGGCCGTTTGATATAAACGTATTAGACCTATAAATATATAGTAAAAGATTTTATTTATTAGACTGATTATTATTTTCAATTATTTCTCTTGTCTTATAGATTATATTTGATAATATTTTTTGTATTTTAGTATTAACAGATTTATAATCTGGAATATTCTGACTCACTAAAGATATAGATATTTTAATCCCTATATTATTCTCTTCTGCAAATTTTGTTATTTCTTCTTTATTAAGCCTGTAACTTTCTCTGATTAATCGCTTTGCTCTATTTCTATTTACAGCCAGTTTCTGATATCTTTTAGGAGATACTATAACAACTTGTACCTGCGGAAGAATACTTTTCTCCTCAATCTTATAACGAACACTAAATGGATAATTCAAAAAATTCTCGCCACAAACAAATAGTTCTCTTATTTCTATTACGCTACAAAGTCTTTCTTGTTTTTTGAATTTATACATTAGTAAATTTATTCTTTCGGCTTTGGCTTTGTTGTCCTCTTTGCTGTTACTTTTAAAGAAACTGATGTTTTTTTCTCTGGTTTTTTATTGTATTCTTCTTCCACTTTTTCAATATGTTCTGCCATTTCCTTTGGATTAAAAGAAAGATACTTATCAATTGCCATTATCATCGAAGGAGCGATTGGTGTTGGAGCTGGTATCATTGTCTTTATCTTAGCTTCTTTTAATGCATTTTGCGTTGCTACTCCAAATGCTGCAAAAATTATCTTTTCGTGATTATAGTCTGGGAAACTTTGTGTAAATGATTTAATTCCTATTGGACTAAACATTACTACCATATCAAATTTAGCAATATCAATCTCCTTTAAATCTTTTGGAGCCGAACAATACATAACTGACTTGGTATATTTTATTTTTGCTTTTTCAAGTAATTTGAAGTTTTCAATAGTTGTATCTTCAGAACAAGGATATAAAAATGTTTCTTCTTTATGCTTTAGAATAACATCTATTAACTCAACGAATTGAAGCTTACCATAAAATATTTTTCTTTTCCTATATTGAATATAGTTTTGAAGATAATTAGCTATACCTTCCGAAACACAAAAGAATTTCATTGATTCCGGAATAACTAATCGTAGCTCTTTTGCCAATCGGAAATAGTTATCAACAGCTAATTTACTTGTTACTATTACAGCGGTATGCTCCAATATGTTTATCTTTGATGCCCTATATTCTTTATTCGTTATTCCAACTACATCAAAAAATTTATTAAATGTTAGATTGACACCATACTTATCTATCAATACTTTGTATTGAGATTTATCTATATCAGCAGGTGCTGGTTGTGAGATAAGAATATTTTTAATTATCGTTTTACCCATAAATGACATTTTTCTTACGCACTTTTAATATGATATTAAAGACTTATATATTATTATTAATGGTAATAATTCAATGGTGCAAAGATAGAAAAATAAATAGAACTTAGAAAACTTTGTTTCATTTAAAACGAGAAGGAGCCCTTTTATTAATCTAATTAATAGAAGAATACACAGTACAAGTAATGATACTATTAGTGCAATATTATGTGTGTCATTTGGTAAATAATAGTATAAAAAGAGGATAGGAATTAGAATTATCCCATCAAGAAGATAAAAACCTACTTGATTTGCATTATATTGTGAACATATTGTTTTTGTTCTAAATAACGTACCAAAGAAGAAAATTAAGATGTATTTTGTAAAACAGAAAGCAAAAACTCCTAAAAAAATTAGCATATATACACCAAAATGTGATGCAATAGGAAAATATATAAAATAATTATATTGACTTATCGGGGCATAACACAAAAGAGCCACTACAGGAACAAAAAGAAATATTACAGGGAGTAATAATACCTCTTGATTAAACGTCCCCTTAATAACTTGTCCTATCTTATTAGAGAATACCTTTATTAGTACAAGATAAAGTATAGTTACAAATAATATTATTCCATAAATCCAACTATCTGAGTAATTATTTGGTCTATTAATAACACTTAATTCTTTATTTACAAATACCTTTTCCTTAAAAAGAGATTTCCTTTCAACTAATGGAGGAATGCTCTCATTTAGCATTTTTACTACATAACCATTAAAGCCAAGAATAGTAGTATCCCTATCTGGAGAAGAAGGTATAATAAACAAAGGTTGCTCAATATTATTAAGTTGTCCTATATTTGCATGAAGTGTATCAATATTAGTTTTAATTGTATCTTGCATTAATGTTTATCTTGCAATAATTATTTTCTTTGTTGATATATTATTATCTGATTTAATTAACATATAATAAACTCCATTAGGGAAACTTGATACGTTAATATTATTTATCAAGTTATTTGAAGAATAATATATTCTTCCAACTGCATCAAATATCTTTATTGTTGAATTCTTTTCTATGTTAGAAACAGTAATAAAGTCTTTTGCTGGATTAGGGTAAACAATAATATTATCTTTATTTTCAATTATATCTTCAATTGAAGTTATTGTCCCGTTTATTGGTAACTTAACATTATCTATCCAAACAGCATCACTACCGTCTGCATTTGAATAATCTTTTTCATATTCCCATTTGAATTCGTGGCTACCTGCATCAACAGGATAAACTAATTTTTGCCAATCAAGATTTCCTGATTTTTCACAAACAACTACATTATCAATATAAAAACGTGCAAAGTCATATCCTGATTCTGTTGATACCTTTAAATAAAAAGAGATACTATCATTTACCATTGAAGAAGCGGTTAGAGTTAATACAGACTTCTGATTATCTGAAATTGAACCTGAACGAAGAGAATAAGAACCTTGATATACATTAGCTGAACTTGATTCTATTGTCCAAGGATGTGATGCATCATTTACCCAAGGAACATAAGTTAAATCTCCCGTTTCAAATGTTTCAATATTTCCATTTATTGTAATTGAATCATAAACCTTTGCATTATAATATTGATTGGCAAATGCCCCTATTTTAAATCCGATAAAGTTATTTACATCAAGAGAATTAATTAATAAATTGAAAGAATATCTAACAGAAGAATTAGGAGCTAATGAATTTAAAACAAAAGTACTATCACTAATATAAGAAAGATTTGAAGAAAGATGATTTAAAATTACATTCCCCACATCTGTTGTATTTCTTCCATTATTTTTTACATCAAAACTAATTGTAACCCCTTCCCCAACAAACAAACTATTTGTAGAATCAAGAGATATCATTAAATTTTCTATATCTAATGCTGGACAAAAAGCTTCAATAGTACATGACTTATTATCAGAATAATTATTTGCACCATCAATATTAATAGTATAATCTAAATGACTTTTGTCTAAAGTTCCATCAACAATTTTAACCTTCATTGCATTAGTTAAAGTAATAGATGATAATCCACCTAAGTTTCCTAAATATTCACTTGAATCCAAAAATATTAAATTAGTTGTATTATTAGTCTTTATTCTAATACTATCTAATGGTTGAGCCCCTACATTAGATATTTCAAAGCTCAAAAAGTATTCTTCATTATTTTTAAGTTCTGTTATTTCTTGATTTTGACTATCTGTGTATTTTACTGAATTAATACCAATTAAAGGATAATTTGGAGTAAATAATGCTATAGAATCAATGATAGGTTTTGAAAATTGATTAGTTATAACAACTTTTATATAGCCAGATTGATTAAGTGTTTGATTAAAGTTAATATTAGCAACACCATTACTATTAGCTTGTGAAGCACCTAATAAAACTCCATTTTTAGAAACCCCAACAAAAGCATAAGGCTGAGTTTGGATAGAAATATTAGAAGAACCTAAAGCTAATGAATCAGGGATATGATTAGTCATTGTTGCAGGTAAACCAACATAAGGCATAAGAGAAGGGTCTCCCATAAGATGATAAATTTCCCAATAATAATTAGTAAGATTAGAGTTTGATTGCATTACAGCCAAATCTCCTGCTTGTACCATTTGACCAGCTGTAATATACCATTTACTTATTGGTTCATTATTAGTATGGAAAAGCCTATCATAAGCCCCTAAATTATTAACATCATAGCTTGGAGTTAAACTTAAAGTTTTATTACCTACTGCCCAATAATAATCTTCATCCCAATAAGTATAATTACTTCCTCCTATGGCACCTATTCCCCCTTTATTATTTGCCCTTAAAATTGCTTCTCCCAAACATTCACTTTCGCTAAATTGACCCGATAAACAACAATTATTTATAAATAGAGGGAATTTACCTATATTGTTAATGTTGTTATTAATATCTGTTACTGTAAGAGAAGGAGAGCCCCAACCTGTTTGACCACAATGTGCAGAATAGTTAATTAAAGAATAACCATTTACAGAAATGCTATCAATAATTTGTGTAGAATAGTCCCCTGAAGCAGGATTATAATACACTAAAGTGTCTGTTACTATATTTTTAAGATACTTTTTAGCATAATTCATCTGACCATTTGTTGGAGTTGTATTGCTTGCATCTTTACCCCCAACTAAAAGAGTTTTCTTTAAATAATTAGTATCCTGCATCAAGTATTTTTCATAATTAATAGTCTTATTAACAATTGCTTCCATTTGAGAAACAGTTTGAGCAGAGAATCTACCATAAAAAACCTCAGGCAAAAAATCTCCTGTATATTCAGCATAATATAAATCTGTTGGAGCTGGGTTATTTGCATCTGTAGTTGCATCAAAAGCAGGTATTTGTTGAACATCACCACAAATCAAAAGATAATCAGCAGCAGGTGATTCTGAAGTTGCATTATTCCATAATGATTCCAAATAAGATTTCATTGAAGTATTTGTCGTTCCAACATTTGTTTGCCCTTTATATACTTCAACTATTTCAAATCCTTTTTCTCTTTTCCATTTAATATAAGGTTGAAGTACATCAGTGAACATAGGGTCAGAAAGTATAATCATCTTTAAAGGACGATTAATTGGAGTTGAAGAAACTGTTGAGGATAGATTTTTACCATTCATCAATTTATCAGCTAAAAAAGAAGAATGCTGATTATTATATTTTTGTTTTGCTGCAATAGTTGCCTTAATATCAGCATTTGCAAACTTAATATTTACATCAAAAGACTTAACAAATTCAATTGTATTAGCAACAGGATTATATTTAATCGGAGAAATAGCTAAACGAGCCAAACGAACTGCTCCCATGTAACCTAATTTCTCAACACTTACTAAGTCGTTACCAATATATTTATTAGTACTATATGCCTTTTCATTTATTACAAACGGCTGTTCTGTTTCGCTCTTAGAAAGAGATTTTTGAACAGGAATAAGTTTTAAATCACCATATTTATTTAAAGAATAAGTTTCAGTTACAACATTAGTATATTCTATTTCTACCTCAGCACCATAAGGAAGTTCTATCAATCGATAATAAATAGGTAATTCTGGAAGTCCTAATTTTTGAGTCTTCCCAAAATCATCACCCATAACCAATCTAAAAAACAATCCTTTTTCTGTATGAACTCTATCAAAACTCAAAGAATTAAACTCTTGAGAAAAAGATAAATTTTCCATAGATTCTTTAATCAATAGCTTTGGATTATTAGTTCTATTACCAATAATGTTTTGAGCATTTAACTGGCAATTAGCCAAGAATAAAACAAGAATTACAAGTTTGAAAAATGACTTCTTCATAAATAATTATATTAAAATGAGATGCAAAAATACAATCATTTTCATAACTACATATATGTATAGCAATAAAAATACATAACTCAACTAAAAAAACGACATCTTTTGATATTTCTATCTGGAAATAAGGTATAATATAAAAATTAGTTTAAGCAATAAAATAAGACGAATTATTTGACAAGAATGATTAAATATTTGGTTCTATAATAAATAGAGTGAGTAATCACAAAGTCAACTTTATTAAGGACGAGTCTCCTTCATATTATAAAATAGCGTGATGAAGCAACGGATTAATTATATTATATCCTCATTATCTAATTGTTCTTCTTTAAAGCAAAAAGTAATTATTCCCTTCCCTTTCATTCAATCTAATTTTTGTTTATATAATTGTCGTCCAATACCATTTATTCCTCTTTAGCAACAGTATAATATATAGTTTTTGGCTATGCGTATTTTCTCTATTCGGTTTTGAGGTCGCTTTATTGTTTTAACATACTCACCTGTATTGAAGATCAACTCTTTTAATGTATTATTATTTTGTCTTAGAAAACAACGTGTTCCTTCTCTATTAAAAATATATCACACCTAAAATCTTTTTTCAACAAATTCATCCATTTTTATTGTAGATACTAAATAACGTGAGTTCGATGTAAGACTTAATGATTGTCAATGAGTTTTATATTTGCTATTTATTTTATCAATTAAACTTGAATTTATAATCAGAATAATAAAGACATATAAATACTGTCATATTTTACACTTGAAATGAATTATATTTATCTTAATAACAATCTTATCTGTTAATTATAAGCTATTTTCTTATATCAAACTCACATTATTTATTTTCTCATTTATGAGGTTAACAATGTTATACCAGTTAAATCTGCTTTCCCAATTTTCAGGAATGTGTAGGTCATCCTATCTACTTGACAGTCTATAAACCGAATCCCTTTCAAGCTCTTATTTTTAAAAAAAGTATTTATAAGAGTTGAATTCTGGAATATTACTTTTTTAAAGGCACAGTTTTCAAAATAACAATCCTCTAATTTACCTTCGAAAGCTATATCGATAATATGCATTCCAATAAAAGAGGTGTGATTCCAGACTGCATTTGTAATTGGATTATTCTGTAATCCACCAGATTTAAATTTAGCTCCAGTAAAATCGGCACCTGAGAAATCACAGCCCGTGATATAAGTCCCTGAAAACTCAGTTTCTTTCAATGAACAGTCCCTAAATAAATTATTGAGTAAATTGGAGTTCTGAATAAAGCTACTGTTAATGTTAGAACTTGAGAAGTCGCATTTATAAACATTATTATTTTTTAGAAGAAGTCCCGACATATCTGAACCGATAAATAGGCAACGCTGCATGTTGGAAGAAGTGAATTTTTCATGTAGATTTTTTAACCCAGAAAAATCAGCATCCACCCAGTTCCCATGTGACATATCCCAACTAATCTTCTCCTTCTTTTTTCCTGTTGGCAATTCAGAAGATTCTTTAACCAAAGACTCAACGGGTAGGATTTCAGTGGTGGCTGGCTCTAAGCTTTCTGAAAAATAGTTAAGGTCAACCTCTAAAATTTCAGCTAAACGATTAAGAGTTATTATATCTGGCATTGATTCCCCTCTTTCCCATTTCCCAACTGCCTGTGAACTGATAAATAGACGTTGAGCAAGCTGTGATTGAGAGAGATTTATTTTCTTTCGTGCTTCGGCAATTTTACTGCCAATCATTTTTGCATTTACCATAAGTGTTATTTATTTTAATTTTTGATGCTGCAAAGATACTATGATTCATTCCCTTAATTGCTAAAAAACTATTCCTTTTAGTTGTAATTACGCTATTTATAGTTGTTAAATGACAACTGTATGTTGTATTCTGTTTGCAAAATCACCTCAACATGGGTATAAAATTGAGGAAATAGTCTTTTAGTTTTAACGATAAGCACTAAAAAGAAAGGAAATTACTTTTTTGTTGGAATTAAACAAGGAGTTCTTGAAATTAAAAGGAATCTTTTTCTACGGAAACAAGGATTAATTCTACTATTTTTATTTTTAATAGATTTAGGTTGCGAAGATATCTTTTTTAATCTCCTACTCTTTTTTATACCTTACTATAAGCTATCTTTTTATCCCTTTAATTTACTCTTTATATTTGATTTTTTGATTTGTCTTGAAATCGTATAAGGTTAATTTTCTAAGCTTATAATATAATTCCCATTTCTTTTGAAGCAATTGGACATAATCCAATTTTGATTTATCTTTATCTGTTTGAGCATTGGAATAATCTAAAAAGCCTATTTTCCCATTTTCATAACGTTTTTTAGACATTTCATAACGTTTCTCTGATAACTCTTTTGTCTTATTGACTACAATTATATTCTCAGATAAAATATTTATTTGATTAATTATATCTATTATATCTCTGTTGTTATCTAATTTTGCTTGTTCTGTACTAAGTATAACATTTGAAACTTTTAATTCTGCTTGTTTGATTTTAGACCTACTAATACCAAAATCAAATATAGGCACAGTAAAACTAAGCGTTACTACTTCTTGATTTAATGGGGTCTTAAAAGTTTCTTTAAAACTTGCATCGTTTTTTGATAATCCAAATGTTGCATATAAATCAACACTAGCTCTATTTTCTGATTTTACTTTTGCTAAATTACTTTGCGCTTCTAACACCTGCCTTTTATGATTTAACTCAATACTGCTATTCTCATAAGTTTCATCAATAGCTCTTTTAGAATCAATAGTTTCTATTTCAAATAAAGTTGGTTCAGATGCAATTAATTTATCATTACCTAATTGCAAAAAATCACATATAGCCTTTTCATTATTATAAATTGTATTTTGGAATTGACGAATTTGAAGTTCTGAATTCAATAAATTAACTTCAAGTTGCAAAACCTCATCTTCTGTACATTTACCAACAGAATATTTCTCTCTTATAATATTAAGAAGGGTATCAATATTTAATTTATTATATAACTGAATGCTTAAATTGGTCTGAGATTCTAAAAGATTAAAATAAAGTTCAATTGTTTTTTTAGCAACTTCTTCCATATCTTCAACATATATTTGTTTTGCCTCATTATATTGTAATGGTTCAATCTTACTTTCCCATTTATATGAATTATAACCAAATATTGAATGATTAATCCCCATATTTATAACATTAGATAAATAAGAAGTACTAATACTATCATTATATAAATCTAAACGTTGCAAGCCAGATGAAATAACAAAATCACTCCCGAGAAAGGGAATTGGCTGTGTTATTGATAATTTACCACTATAAGCCCCTGTTGCTTGAGCTACGAATGCTTCATCTCCATTTGGTAATGTTATTTTTGAGATAGACCTATTAAAAGCAGGCAAACTTCCAGACAAACTCAATGAAGGCAAATATGATTTCTTATAAATCTTATATTGATAAGTGGATTGTGAAAATTTATTTTGTGCTTCTTGCGCATCAAATGAATTCTTTTGTGCAATTTCAATACACTCTTCTAAACCAATTACTCTTTGTCCATAAGTAGTAATATTTAATAACAAAAAAAGAAACGCAATAAAGAAATAACTAATTCTGTGTTTCATTTGTTGACATTTTATTTTTAAATATTGCCTTTATTGGATTAATGAATTTATCTAATAATCTCAAATCATCAGTTACTATTTCTGCACTACCTTGCATTTCTTGACTAAAAGTTAATTCTTTTCCATAAGTTGTTTTTAATTTTTCAGGGAAAACAACCTCTAATAAATATACTCTTTCTTCTTTCACAACTATAGGAACCAATGATATATTTTTTATCTTAACTTGTACAATACCATATTCCATATAAGGGAAGTTAGTAAATTTTATATTTACCGTTTGACCTTTCTTTACTTTTCCAGCTCCTTGTTGTGGAAGATATATCTTACCTATAATCTGTGTATCCTTTTCTGGCACAATAGTAATTAGGACATCTCCAGAGGCAACATTTTGATTCTTCTGCCAATAATTTGTTAAAGTAGCAATACCATCGCAAGGACTAACCAATAAATAAGATTGTTCCCAATTAATAAGTTGTGTTTGCAACATATCATAAGATGATGTCAAAGCTATTTGAAGTCCTTTTAGTTGCTCCGAGAATTGTTTTTTTAAATCCAATACTGATTGCTCTGTCTGTAAAAGATTTATTTTTAAATTATCAATATTAAGTAGTGAAGTCTCATAAGATTGTTCTTCTTGTAAATGTTTACTCTTTGCAGTTTCAAATTCAGACCGAGAAAGAGAGCGTTGAGCATATAAAGTAGAATCCATCTTAAAAAGTTGTTTTTCACTTAAGAGTTGAGCTTGTGAAAATCGTAATTGTTCTGTTGTCTTTTGTAATATCTTCCGTTGAGAATTAATTTGCCTTTCTGTTGAAGCTATTTTTTTATTATAATAATCTGTTTGAACAAATTGTTTATAGTCTTCAAGTGCTTTCACAAAAGCTAAATAAGTTGATTGCACTTCTCCCAACTGTAAGTTATCTTCTATTGGGTTAAAAGTAGATGCATCGGAAATATTAAATTTTGAGATAGAAATTTTTAATTTAGAAATATCATTATAAGAGGCTGTATTAGTAATCAATGCCAATACATCTCCTTTTATTACTTTTTGTTTTTCTTTAACAAACAAAGTATCTATTCTCCCTGAAGTACGAGCAACTACACCAGCAGGTAAATTTTCAGTTGTTACAACAATGGTTGCATTAAGCACATCAGGATATTTAAAAAAATAACTACCAATAAATACACCTGCAATAACAATAAAAATAACAGTTATTCCATAGCTAATCATCCAATGAGGTGGTCTGCCAAGAATCTCTTGAACTTCTTCACTCCTTAGTTCTATCTTATCAGGTGTGCTGTATCTTGTTTCTTTATCTTCACTCATCATAAATACTTTTTAGTTCCCAAGTTCAAGTTGGTTCTTAACTAAATTATAATATTCTCCTCTCAATTCTGTTAATTCTTTGTGAGTACCTTTCTCTGTTATTTTACCATTTGTTAAAACAACTATTTGGTCAGCATTTTTAACTGTGCTTAACCTATGAGCAACAATAATAACAGTTTTTCCATGGTAAAACTCTTCCAAGTTTTCCATAATAACTTTTTCATTATTTGCATCTAATGCATTTGTTGCTTCATCAAAGAAAAGATAATCAGGATTTTTATACACAGCTCTTGCAATAAGTATTCTTTGTCTTTGACCTTGACTTATTCCCTTTCCTTCTTGCCCAATCTTAGTATTAAATCCCAAAGGCATGCTTTCTATCATATCTTTTATATTAGCAACTTTAACAGCATGTAGTAATTGAATCTTATTAATATTATCTACCCCTACAGCTATATTATTTGCTATACTATCAGAAAATATAAAACCATCCTGCATAACAGCTCCACACTTTTCTCTCCACACCCTATTACTTATATTTTCTAAATCTATTCCTCCAACAGTTATTTCTCCTTTTGTTGTAGGATAAAATCCCATTAATAATTTTACTAATGTTGTTTTCCCACTTCCACTCATACCAACAATAGCAGTAACCTTTCCTTGCGGGATTTCTAAATCAAGGTCAGATAAAACAGCCTCTCCCAATGGATCATAATGGAAAGTAAGATTTTTAACATTAAGCGTTTTGTTTTCTGTAAATATCGTTATTTTCTCATCATTAGGATTTTCTTCATCTTCCCTATTATGTATTTCACCCAAACGCTCCATACTTATCTTAGCATCTTGTGCCGATTGAATAAAACCAATAACTTGACTAATTGGTCCATTCAACTGCCCAACAATATATTGTGCAGCCATCATCATACCAAGTGTCATATCTCCTTCAATAACTGCTTTTGCCGCAAAGAAAGAAATCAATATATTTTTTATCTCATTAATAAAGAATGCTCCTGTTTGCTGATATTGTGATAAAGCTAATCCTTTAATTCTGACTTTAAACAATCTTGCTTGAATATTTTCCCACTCCCAACGTTTTTGTTTCTCACAGTTATTAAGCTTTATCTCTTGCATACCTGTTATCATTTGATAAAGGTTACTTTGCTCTGCCGATGCTTGAGCAAAACGTTTATAATCTAATTCTTTTCTTTTCTTCAAAAAGATTACAATCCAAAGCACGTATAGTGTACTTGCAACAAGAAAGACTATCAGAAGCTTTAGATTATAGAATGCCAAAACAATAGTGAAAACAACAAAGTTAAGCATGGAGAATAAAGTATTTAAAGTTGAAGTAGTTAAGAAACTTTCAATCCTCGAATGATCTCCAATCCTTTGCATAATATCCCCTATCATCTTTGTATCAAAGAAACTAATTGGTAGCTTCATCAACTTAATCAAAAAATCAGAGATAATTGAGATATTTATTCTTGTGCTTATATGTAAAAGTATCCAACTCCTTATAAACTCAACCGCTGTTTGTGCAACATATAAAGTAAGTTGAGCTATAAGAATTAAAGTAACGAAGTTAAGATTATTATTAGTTATACCATAGTCAACAATACTTTGAGTTAAGAAAGGGAATATTAGTTGCAGCATTGTGCCAAACAACATCCCTAAGAAGAGTTGCAAGATAAGTTTTTTATATGGCTTTAGATATTGCAAGATAAAACGAAACTTCATCTTATCTTTCTTCTCATCATCAATAGTATAAAAATCAGGAGTTGTTTCAAGCAATAAAGCAATACCCTCGTCTGAACCATTCGACTTTGAACTTAACCAACAACTCAAAAACTCCTCAACACTATATTTTATTAACCCATTTCCTGGGTCAGCAACATAAACAAATCCCTTAGGTTTTCTTCTCTCCCAATCAAACCTATCATTCTCTAATTGCTTTCTATCATTCTTAGATATTTTTATATCATAAACAACAACAAAATGTTTTTGTCTCCAATGAACAATACAAGGCAAAGGAGCTTCGCAAAGTGTTTTAAAACTCGCTCTAACTCCCAAAGTCTTAAATCCAATGCTCTCCGCAGCCTCACTTAACCCCAATAAACTTGCTCCCTCACGAGTAATATAACTTTTCTTACGCAAAGAATCCAAAGAATAATTCTTCCCATAAAACTTAGCGATCATCCGTAAACAAGTCGCCCCACAATCCATTGCGTCATATTGCTTATAGAAAGGAAATTGCTCCATACTTTCTATTCTCCCCAAATTTGTTTATTTAACTGTTCTATTTTTTCATTATCTGGAACAAATCCTTTTTCTTTTGTATATGTACCACATTCTTCAACTGGGACAAACCCTTCCATTCCATTCCACTTGCAAATGTATGGATTGTATGGACATTTTGCAGGTTGTGAATAAATATTCTCAGAGTCTTTTAGAAATGCTCTACAATCAATACACATATACCTAAACTCACAATCTTTACAAACATCTACATTATCTTTATTGATATTCCATAAGCTCTTAAAATCCTCTCTATTTATTATTTTTGCAATTGTGGTGTCCTTAATATTGCCATAACTCTTGTTCATTGAAGGACAATTTTTAATATTACCATTTCCATCAATACAAACCTTACGATTTAAACAAGTATTATGGTTCTGAGCTTCTGTAAAAAATAGCAAGTTAATTTGTAAATATAAAGGGTGGATGCAACCACAATCATCATAATTTAAATCATCTTCTACAAAATATACATGTTTATATCCAAATTCATCAATATTGACTTTTTCAGATTTATTTGCTTGATAAAATATTATTTTAAATACCCTTTTTTCTGAGGAAAAAAAACGTCTTAATACCTCTAAATTATCTAATATTTTATTATATTTAATAATAAGTTCTATTGAAGAGACTCTACTACTTTCAAAATAAGACAATACATTATATACATCTTGTGTCGTCATTAAAGTTTCAAAATAAATTTGAATATTTTCACAACATAAATATTCTAGCTGTTTTATAATTTCAGATAAATTATTCTCGTGTGTGTTTATCACTATTATAGCATTTGATATTCTTGCAGGATAATCAAATTTAAGTTCCAATTCTTTGTATGTCAAAGATTGTTCTGATAAACAAATTAAATCTTTCTCTTTTAAGAAACTTATATATTCATCTATAACATCTTTATCATATTTTCCTGAATTTATAACCTCATTAATTGTTTTACCATTTATATCTGATAATAAATCAACAAGTATGTTTGGGATAAAATAATATTTAGATTTGAATAAATCTTGCACAATACTTCTTGAATATCCTGATACGGTCAAACAAGATGGATATTTGTATACTTTTTCCATATACTAAAAGCTAATATATGATATTTTCTTATAGAATTTTTGACAATTATATTTATTCGTCTGATATAAAGATGACTTGACGCTTGTATCTAAAATCTTTAATTTATTAACTTTTTCAATCGAAGCATAAAAACAAGGCGTTTTTATATTAATTCTATCTTTTATATTCATAATATTTTTTTATTAAATGTTCTGCTATTAATTTGTCTGGATAGATATTGCATTTATTAAAAATATCATATTGTCCAGAAGGATTTACTTCTAAAAATATATAATCGCCTTTTCTATTCAATATAAAATCTAATGAACCTGTTTGTAAATTCATTCTATCCATAAATTTAACTATTAAGTCTTCTAATTCATTCGGTAAATTATACAATTCATTTCTATTTGCATTACTATGATCATATTGCCTATAATCAACTTCTGTTTGCTTATTATTTTGTGACAATATTGCTATTGTATAACATTTCCCATCTAAATAAAAAACTCTAAGTTCTAGTTCTTTTTGTATTTCCTCTTGGAATAAACTGATAAAAAAATCATTAGCTAATAACTCTTTTTTTAGTCTACTTGTATAAGATGAGTAACTTTCTTCTTTGATATTATAACGAATACCATCTTTCAATGATTTAGTAATTAAATTACTTAATTCTTGGACATTATTTTTATTTGTAGATATAATTGTATTGGGAGTATTAAATCCTAATTGTTTAGCGATGTAAAGTTGCTGTAATTTATTAGGAGAACTATGTTTTGGTTTGTTTAGCCAATATGAATTAGATCGCTCTATTTGAAAGTATAAAAATTCTACAAATGTATCAAATTCCTCTTTAAGATTCTTTATTATATTATTTTTATTCTCGGTCAACATATTAGCATCAATAATAGTATCATTAATAATCAAATCAGAGAGTTTCCTTGTCCATACAACACATATATCATTTGTAGAGAAACTTAATGTATTATTTATTTGCATAAAAGAAGATATCCCTATTTGATTTATATTTAAATTTTCAATATCCGAAATATTAAATTTAATTATATCTATAGAATTATCTATATAATTCATCCATCTAATTACTTTTGTTGTAGAATCGTCATTATCATTAGATAATATTAATATTTTGTTCATAATCACTTCTTATTCAATATAATATTCTTTAGGGATAAAAGCTCCAGGATGACGTTTTATCCACTCTTCAACAGTTTCTGTAAATCCCATCTCTTTGCGACGTTTATTCACATTTTTAAAGTCTTTAACTGGATATAAATAGAATTGATTTGGATATTTTTTGTCATTCGTTGTTTTAATAATTTGAGTCCCATAAATTTGTTTTTTATTGCTTGACATTAAAACTCTATCTGTAAACATTGCATAAGAAATTGAATCAAAATCACCTCTTTTCCAAGCTTTCTTTACTAATTTATAATATTTATTTTGAGTTTTTGATTCTGTATGCTGAAGAATAAAAAAGAATTGATCTGATGCATACTTTCCAACCATTGATATTGTAGGAATGCCATAATTGTCAATAATTTTAATACAAGTATCTTGCATTGCATAATGACTCGCTTCATCTTTTTCTCCATCCTCTTCCGAATACTGTTCTAGAACATCTAATATTATTCTATATTTTTGGTCTTCTATTCCAAGATAAAATAATCTTATGGCTAAATTTGTATCCTTAATAACGCCAATATTCTCTACGTATCCTTGCTCAATTTTTTTCACAAGAGCATTCCATCTATTTGTGTAATGTTTTAATGTATCAAGATTTTTATCTACAAAAATTGCTTTATCATCTAATGATGTATTGACATATTTATCAAGATAATAATATGCAGAATCAATATTCCCTAGAAGAGAATATGCAATTGCTATCCCATAAATTCCATAAGAAATTTGAAAAGATTTTGATGATGTATCATTAACAATAATAGTATTGTTGATAATAGATTTTTCATATTGACCTGATAATAATAAAGAATCATAATGAGGAATATACATACCTTTTCTTACTTTACTATGGTATATCTTCCCTGATTCATTTGCTTTTACTCCATTTTGAGAATAACTCAAATTTTGCCAACATACAATGACTATAATAAATAATATTTTTTTCATAATTTAAATATAAAATAAACATTATGGAGTAGTAATGACTACTCCATAAATATTAATGGTAAAAATCCTACTTAGGATCATTATAAAATTTAGTATCCACCCATTTTGAATTACCCCACTCATCTACATCATAAACATCATACTGATCATTAGTCCAATAGTCAGTTTCTCCTGTTTTCATATTATACTCATGAAAATAATTTCTACGCACATATTTTTCGACTATTTTTCCTCCAACAATACAATTCATTTCATTTCTGTTGATTGGAGCAAATATTTTATCGTTTAAATTTTTCTTTTCCATGTCAATTAAATTTTTTAAATGGAATTTCCTACTCTATAAGCTTTTCGGAAACCGCTTGTTTGCTATTAATGGGATTTTCGGAAGGATAAGCAAACGACTCCTACGTACGAATTTAGAATACTATCGTATTGTAGATTGTAGGTTTTTAGTATCTTTGCACGCCCTTTTTGTTTTGGTTAATAAATAATGTCCGTAGCAGCTCTGCATTTATAGCCTGCAAGAGGGGCTTTTCTTTTGGCTTGCGAAGCCTAAGAACACCGCAAAGTAAGAAAAGAAAATTAAGAAAAACAATTTTTTTGTCAACTATTTTAATGAATATTTTTTGTATCATTGATATTCAATTAATTAATCTCATGTATTAAATACAAAATTGTACATATAATTTTTCTATATATGCAATAGATAAAAAAATTAACCTTTAATTTTTCTTTTCAATCGAGGGAAAAGCAATTAATATTTGTACACAGAACATTTATGAGGGCTATGTTTTATGTGATTTTCTTTTAATTTTAGCGATAGGCGATAAAAGAAACGGAAATTACTTTTTTGTTGGAATTAAACAAGGAGTTCTTGAAATTAAAAGGAATCTTTTTTTAAGGAAACTGAATATAGTTCCAATTAAACGGGATTAAAAAATATTTTAATAGGGATTAAATTCCGCTACGATGGGCATCGTGGTGGTGTTACGATGGGCATCGTAGACTATCTACAATGGGCATCGTAGTTTTTAAGATATTTTAAGGAGATTTCTTTCTCTTAGATCCTACTCTTTTGAATTAGAATAGATTTATTAATGCAAAGATACTAAATTTTGATGGAAAAGTAAGTTTTTAGGAGAGATTTTTGATTTTATTTTCAACCTCCTACTCGTTTTACTTTGTATCCTTGGGCTATTAGTAGAGCCATTACTTTTTCACGATGATCTCCTTGTATTAGGATTTCACCATCTTTTACGTTTCCTCCTACTCCACATTTGGTTTTTAGCATTTTACCTAATGTGTTTATGTCTTCATCTGTGCCAATAAAGCCTGTAATTAGGGTTACTTGCTTTCCTCCTCTTTGTTTTTTATCTAATTGTACTTTTAGGTTTTGTTGTTTGGGAGGTATTGTTTCTAATGGTTCTTCTTCATTAGTTTCGAATTGGAAAGAGGGGTTGGTTGAATAAACTATACCAAGAAGGTTCTTTTCTTTCTTTGCCATTATCGTCTGGGATTATTACATTAAGTGATTTAGGGTTAATTGTAAAATGTAATTTTTTATCCATTAGTACTGATTCGCCATCAAGGTTTACTAATCTTGAGTCATTATTAATTACTTTTACTTCTTTTGCCTTATAGGTCTTTACATACATTGACTTGTCAAAGTTCCTTAGAAATAATAATTGTGCTGTCCAAGGTAACATAACAATAGGGACTTTCTTAACTATACTTATCTGCATAAAACCATCATCTATCTTTGCTGATGGAGCAATTACTGTATTGTATCCAAATTGATTGGAATTGGCAAAGCTGATAAATAGAGCATTGGATTCTATTTTCTCTCCATCAATCTCCATTTTATATGTTTGAGATTCATAGAAAGGATAGAATTGAAGAATTAATGAAAGATATTTATTGAATCCTCTAACCTTAGTTTTCCTAAATTCTTTTGCAATCAAGGCATCGAATCCAATTCCTGCAATTGAAGCATATATCTTATTATTTACCTTAACAGTATCTATTGTTGCTCTCTTTTTCTTATTTAAGACTTCTATTGCATCTTCTATATTTAGAGGAATATTCAGTGTTCTTGCCAATCCATTCCCACTTCCAGCTGGTATTATTCCTAATGTTACATTTGTTCCTATCAATCCTCTAACACAGTCATTAATTGAACCATCTCCTCCTACTGAAACAACTATATCAACTTGTCTAATTGCTGCTTGAAGAGAAATTACTGTTGCATGATGTGCATATTCTGTATATTCAACTTCATAATCAAATAGGTTTTTATCTAAAACCTTCTCCAACGCCTTCTCAACCTTCTTTTGCTTCCCTACTCCTGATATGGGATTGATAATAAATAATATCTTATCTCGTTTCATCTCCAATAAGTTTATTCTCTATTAGGCGTGAGTTATATTCTTGTATGATTGCTTGTGTCTTTAAAACAAACTTATTTAAAAGTGCTTTGTTTTTTGGACCTATATTATTTTTAGCATTAATATCATTTGGCAAATAGAATAGTTCTGGATCTATTCCTTCGTGATATTTACTTACATAGTTACCCATTCTAAGCATATATTCTCCATTCAACTGTATAAGATAAAACTTATCCTCTTTTGAAAACATATTTTGTCCAAAGGCTAAGATTGGTTTAGGATAATGTAAAAGACTCATTGCTGTTGGGAGAATATCTGTTTGCTGCATATATTGCTTTATATCAATCCCATGTTTCATACTTGGGTGATAGAACATAATAGGGACACGATGTTTTCCTAATAATGTTGTAAACTCAGGTTCTTGTGTTGCTGCTGAATGGTCTGCTGTTATAATAAATAATGTATTCTTAAACCAAGGTTGTTTTTGAGCCTCTTCAAAGAAACGTTTTAAAGCATAATCTGCATAACCAACTGTTTCATGAACTATCATTGTTCCTTTTGGGAAACGTCCCTTATGTTGAGGAGGAATAGTGTATGGGTGATGAGAACTTAGGGTAAAGACAGCAGAAGTAAATGGTTCAGGATAATTATTAAGTTTCTTAACCATATATTGAAGGAAAGGTTCGTCAAATATTCCCCAATGACCGTCATAATCCTTATCATTATTATATTCTCTTCTTCCATAGTAATCATCATAACCAACATTTCTTGTATAAGCATCAAAACCCATTGAACCATTATATCCTCCATGGAAGAAAGAAGATTTATAGCCATAAGGTTTTAGCAAAGACGCAAAGGAAGATAATTTATCAGAGCCATATCTTGAAGTAATAAATGACTCTTCCATAAGTAAGGGAAGAGAAGAAAGAACTGTAGGAATTCCATCAATACTCCTTTTTCCATTAGCATAACCTTCAAAGATAATAGATTTCTTAGCTAACGAAGATAAGAACGGAGTATAGCCATTCATGTATTCAGCCGATAAACTTTCAACAATTATTACAACAACATTTGTCTTACCTATTTTTAAAGGCTCTGTAAACAAAGAATCTATTTCATTATTTGTTGGTTTTATTATTGGATTGAAATAAGCATTTAACTCTTTTTCGTTAGCAAAATATTTCTTTTCCTCAATACCTTCTTTACCACAGGTGCGATAAAGAGTAAAAGGAGTGTTTAGAACAAGGGCTGTATTTTGACTTGAAGTATAGTAGTTAGAGTGTATTATACCTAAAGGGCGAAGTTGAAGACCTCCTCTTTGTCCTAAGAAGAACAAACCAATAAGAACAATAAATAAAAAAGAATTAACTATATACCATTTTGTATTTGCAACTATAAGTTCAGGGCTAAACTTCTTATCTATAAACTTACGAGCATAATGTAATAAAAAACTTAGGGCAATAAAAAAGACAAGAATATGCCAATAATCTCTTGCAAACTGAGGAATTAATTCTTTGAAATCGCCACCAACTCCAAGATAATTAAAGAAATCGAATGTGATACGCTTGAAAGTGAATTTATAATAACCCAAATCAATGCAGTTAAGAAAAAGCATTAATTCTGTTCCAAGCAAATAAAAGAAGTTTAATACTATCCTGTAATATTTATTTTGTTTTAATGTTATTGGTAATAAACCCATAAACAAGAATGGAGAAAGAAAAACAACTGTTGAAGAAATGCCGAAACGTGTTGCTCCCCAAAGTATGGAAAAGAAATCTCCAACACCATCTATTGAAAAGATTGTTGGATTTAATATATACATAGCAAGTTGAGTAAGTAGCAACAAGCATAGAGTAAGTAAGAATTTAAGACAGACTGCTATTTGTGATTTCATTGAGTGATGTTATTTTCGTTTGTTACTTTCCACCTACTTCTTAGGTTTATAACCTGATTTACTAAGAATTTCTTTTGCATCTTTTGTTTCAAGTAATTCCTTTAACGACTTTTTATTCTCTTTCATATATTTTTCCACAATTTTATATCCAATATAATCACCCAATCGTGAAGGAGAGCCATTAATTCCTTTTGTTGTAGGTCCATCATTAATCAAATGCATATATTTTGTTCTGTCATTACTATACAACAAATTATTTTGAATAATATATCCCCAAATACCATACTCACTTTTTTCTGTCCATTCCATTTGTTCTTTAGTATAGCGGAATATACTACTCATAGAACAATCTGGCAATAATTGTTTAACAGCATATAAATACTTACCTCTTTCAACAATTATATCACATAAAGAAGCTTCTGGGTTTTCTTCCATTAAAGGAACATTATAAGTTGTAACATTACGCAAATAAGTATTCATTATATCTGGAACAAGATATGCAGAATCTAAGATAGTTATCATATACTTAGGGAACTGAGCATATTTTTGATAATCAGGAAGAATATTTATTGAATATAGGTCTATTGAGAAAGCAATAAAATCTTTTTGTGCAATAACCCTTGATGCATAAGAATAAGAGAACTCTGCAGGACCAAACATCATTGAGTAAAGTTTAGGAATCTTTGTTTTTGGGTATTCTTTCAATAAGTTAGCAAAAGCAGAAGTAACTCCATTTGAAACCCAATCTAAATTAGGATAACGTTTTTTTACTAATTTATATGCTGAAATCAATACAGGGTCAGAAGCAAAATCTTTAACCATTTCAAAATATGGAGGATTATCTAATGTTGTTTTGAAAAGAGGTTTATAAGCTTCGTAATTTGATTGCAAATATGCTTTATAGTCTTTTTGATTTTGTGCAAAAATAATGTCTTCAAACCTATTGACATTCATAGTTATTTCCTTACCTGATGAAGGATCAACCAAAGTTTTTTTTTCTTTTTTACCACAAGAAGCAAATAAAATGCAAGAAAGAGAAATAAATAAAATTACCTTTTTCATATTACCTAAAAATTTAATTAGCAAAATTACGGAAAATAATGGAACCTCTGTTCAAGTTTCAACAAAATGTATAAAAGACTGGAATTAAAGAAGTGTTATTATTGGTCGTCAGATACGTATTGGACTCCTCTTAGTTTTATTATATGAACGCTATCCATTTGTTCATTACTTTGAAATCCATCACCATAAGCTATACCGGATTGACTTAGTCGTCTTACTTGTTTATTGGATATTATTGTTCTAAGATTTTTGTTCCAAGTTAATTCTTGGCAATAAATTGTGTCTTTATTATTATAATTAATTATTTCTATGCTGTCTTTTAGATAGACTTTATTGTTATTATTATAGCTGATTGCATAGTTGGCTTTTAGAATAGCTTTTACTGTTAGGTCTTTATTGTAGAACCATACTTTCACTCCTTTAGGGAATACCATTCTTGCACTATCACCATCATAGTTATAGATTATTGGAGATTTAATTTCTATTTCAACATCTCCATTTTGACTTCGTAATATATCGGCTTGTTTTATTACTTGTACTGGTTGTCCTTTTGGAGGTTTCTTCCCCGATGGGCTTTTGCTTTCGCAGCTAATTAAAAAGAAAAGTGAGGATAAACTTATTATTATCCATAAGTTTACCCTCACTATTATATTTCTTCTTTTTTCTATATTCACAATAATACTTTACTATCTTAGTCTTACTGTTGTGCTTTCTCCTATCCAACAACCTACTGTGTAGGATTGTCCATTAGTTATTTGATAAAAGAATGCATCACTTGTTGTTGGCCATTGTCCAACAGCTGAACGCATCAAAGATTCACATTTATCTGCTATTGATGGGTCTAAAGCTTTTGCTTTTGCTGCTTTATCATACGCCAACCATGCTGCTCCTCTTATTTTTCCATCATGTGATGCACATGATGCTGCTGAACTTAAATACATTGATGCTACGTAATATAAACATTGTCCTTCCATAGATTTATCATAGTTGGATACTTGATAAAATGCTGAACGTGCTGCTGAATATTGATTTGAAGCCATAAGTGTTTGTGCCCATAAGTAACAAGCTTTTGCTTTTGCGTCATCGTCTGTTGCTTTGTCAAGAGCTTCTTTAAAGAATGGTATTGCTGCTTTTTCATCTCCCTTAACTGCAAGCATTTGTCCCATCATAAAGGCTGATCTTGATGTTGGCTCAAGTCTATGAAGACTTTCTGTTGCTTTAAAGAATAGATCCGTTTTTGTACAACCTTTTCTTTCAAGATTTGTTGTTATCTTTTTAAGCAGTTCTATATTGTTTGGGTCTTTGTCATATTTTGGTTGATAGATTGGTACTATCTTATCACAAGAAGCAAATGGTTCAATTACTTGTTCTATTATTGAAATATAGCCTTGTATTTTTTCTATATTTTTTGCATCCCCTGCTTCTTTTGCTTGCTTTAATGATAATTCTAAGGATTCTGAAGAATAGTCATAAGCATCAAATAATGCAGACATTTGTTCTTCGTTAGCCTTTATTGAAGCAAGGTAATCAAAACATGATTTTAGGTATTGAGGTTTGAATTGGTCGTCAAGGTCGACTCCTTTTTCTCCTCCCTTTAGAGTTGCTTCCTTATAAAGATTATAAATTCTTTCTTTTTCGTTTGGTCTTATATCAGATAAGTCTTTTGCTTTACGTGCTATGTTGTTTGCTTCTTGTCCAAAAGCTTCTGTCCTCTTATCGTAAAGAGCTAATAACTCATCTATATATTTTTGTTGATCTTGTGGAGTTTTTGCTTGTTCTATAAGATTTTTTATAATTACTGCTCCTCTGATATAAAGATTTACATGATTTTGGGGACAAGCTTTTAATGCAAGTTTCCAAGGTTCATAAGCATCTTTATAATTCTTTTGACTGTAGAATTCTTGGTATAGAGAGTTATTCATTATGCAATCTATACTGTCTTGTGGCGTTTCACCATACTTTTGTGCATAACCTGTTGTTGCTATAGAAGCTACAGCAACAAACATTAATACTGATACAATTTTTTTCATTTCCTTTTTCCTATTCTATTTTTATTGATATTTACGTTTGAAAAACCAAAGGTCTTTTGCTGAGAATGATAATCCAACTCTGAAATAATCTTCCTTAATTAAACTATTGTCTATTGTTCCTCTTTTTAGATATTCAAAGCTTAAGTTCACCATTGTGTTAGATTTCTTTATTGGCAAACCGATACCACAACTAATTCCTATTTGTTTGATTCTTGTGTTATATAATTCCAACATCCCATCATCATAAGAAAATCCTAAACGATAAACTGATTTTTGGAAGTAATTGCCATAAGCATTTGGTTTCCATTCTCCTCCAACTGCTAATTTTAAGTTATTTACTAAGTTAGTATTTGGATAGTCTGATTGGAAAAGAAAGTCTGACCAAGATACATATTTCCCATCAATTTCTACAAAGAATTTATTAGGTCTTTCGTATGACAAGCCTAATCCAATTGAAGATGGATATTTGATTTTGTCAGTTGTGGTTTCGTCCAATACAGAGTCTTGTAAGTATTCCAATCCTGCACTTGTTGTAAAGGTGTAGCGGGACAAAATATTATCTGTTGGATATTTGATTGGTGGGTTATAAACAATACCTATTCCTATGTTATCTTCATTTGAAAGTGGATGAAAATATTGGACACCAAAATTAATATTAAATGCTTTTACATGATAATTATTTTCTACTCTTGAAGAAAACATATAAGATGAATCTGGGAAAGATGTTGTTGAAGACTTATAGTAATTCCCAAAGATATATTCAAGATTTACCCCTATTGATAGGTTTTTAATTGGACTATATGCAAAACCAAGTAATGCTTTATTTAATCCTCCTTCTGCTGCATATGTCTCTTCATATTTTCCAACTTCAGGAGAAACAGAATCCTTGGTTGTTGTGAAATTTACTGAAGACATTGGTATAAGACCTAAGGCTACTTTAAATTTAGAACCTATTGGGAACGCCATTAATATATGCGAAAGATTTGTATTATTTCCTGTTGATTTATATTTATCGCTCGAAAGAGTTACCCATTCTGTATAAAACCCAATATCAAATACTAATGATGTTGTATCAACTCCTGCATAAGAAGCAGGATTCATATAGTTCACAGAATTATTTCGCTTGTAAGTGTAACCGACTCCTCCCATTGCATTATTTATTGCATTATTGAAAAGATTGGTATTTCCTATCCCATATCTTGAATAAGGAGAACTAATTGTTGTTTGAGCCTCCACTAAATTTGGTAGTGTTACAATAATTGCAACCAAAACCATTAAGTATTTAATTCTTTTTCTAAGCATTAGTATCAAGTATAATATTTAACCCCGAAAGAACTAAGTGTTCTTCAAGTATTGTGTTTTCTTTAAAATAACTATGCAGGTAATGAGCATCACCACCTGTAAATAATATCTTTAAATCAGTGTATTCCTTAATATAGTATGCTATAAATCCTTTTAACTCCATTACTGTTCCATTAATTATACCTGAACGTATTGAGCTTTGTGTATCATTACCTACTATATTTTCTTCCTTAAATTTATCTTCTATTAACGGCAAAGAATCTGTAAAAGTATTCAATGCCTTATATTTCATATTAATTCCTGGAGAAATTGAACCTCCATGATAGTTACCTGTTTTATCAATTAGGTCTAATGTTATACAAGTCCCTGCATCAATAACTAAACAATTATTCTCTGAAAACAAAGCATTTGCACCTATAACTCCTGCTATTCTATCATTTCCTAATGTTCTTGGAGTAAGATAATTATTATTTATTGGCAAAGATAACTCATTATTCATCTCAATAAATCTAAATCTTTGCTTGAGAAATTCTTTTATCTCATCTTTATCCTTGTCAATAAAGCTAACAGAAGAAAATATTACTTTCTTAATTGTTGGAAATTGATTAATTATCTCTTCTATATCAGTAATTCCTATTGTTTCAAAAGCTTCAACAAAAAACATTGTCCTTCCTGAAAATACAGCAATTTTTGTTCTAGTATTACCAATATCAATTACCAACCTCATAATAATAGTTTTAATCTTGGTTATTTTCTTCTTGAATTACTTCCTTTGAGTCTACTTCTTCTCTATTAATGTCCTGAGTTCCTTCTTTAGCATTATTATCTTTAATTTCTTCTTTTTGTTCTGGAGATAATGGAAGTCCTTCTAATGGTAAATTATATTTGGTATTTAATTCGTTAAATGATTTTTCTTTTACATAGTCTTCTCTTTCCATCCAACAATCATTAATGTTTAATGGGTTATGCTCTCCATCAAATATTTCAAACGTTTTCTTTATTACTTCTCCTTTATCATCATAGAAATATTCCGATAATTCAAAAGCGACCTCGGCACAAGCAGAATTAAAAGTACTATAATGACGATTAAACATCCTTGTTAGTCCATTTTCATCAAATATTCTTTCATATATAAAATCCCAAGCTTGATTTTTGTTCAATATCATTTCCCTTACATACATTACTTTATTCGTATTTTGGTAGAAAATTACATCAAACTTTTTATCTAATTTAAGAAAACGACCTTCGTCAATAAGAGGAACTATTGAAGTTTCTCCTTTTAATATACAAAAATGATAAACTAAACTATCTCTATCTCTTAGAATATTCACATAGCTTAATAGATCTTCTGCTGATTTAACTAAAGCCTTTGCTGATTCACCATTTGCTTCTATAACAGAGGATTCTTCATCAACATATTCTTCTACATCCTGACCATCTAACTCTATTTCAGTGCTATCTTGGTCATTACTAATTACATTAACAGAATCAACTTGTGAAAAAGCATTTAATGATAAGAATAACATTAAAACAAATATCGTTCTAAACTTCATAGATTTTGTATCAATTAATACATTAATTATTTATTAGTCTATATCTTCTGCAAACATAGGATCCCAAGGAGGAAGCATTGTTGGCTTTTCTTCTAATATCTTTAATATCTTTGAAGGAACATATTTTTTATCAACAACTAATCTAAACATATATTCATTAAACCACTTATCTGTCATTATCAAATGTCCTTGCCAACCAGCTGAAACTCCCCAACTATTTTCAAGTAACCATTTTTTTGGATTATTTTCTTTGCCCAAATCAACTCCACAAAGAGTCATAGCATGAGAGGATCCACTTGCAAAAGTTTGAATTCTTTGCTTTTTATCCATTGAAAAACTTGTTCCCATTAATGAACCAAAATCATAATTATTAACATCTAATAAGCCTTTTATCCTATTATAACATTTACCAACATCACAAGAAAAATACATCATCGTTGAGTCTTTAATTGAAGCAATTGCCATCTCTTTAATACCTTCCACAGGTAAATTAATATATTTCCAGTTAAGACCATCAACAATATGACGATCATTTTCAATCTCATAAAGTTTATAGTAAGGACGAGTTGGATCATTCATAAACATTATATATGTTTTAGCAAGGTCTTTTCCAATATATTTTTCATAAAATGACTTTGGAGTGTATTTTTCAGTTGAGATTTCTTTTCCTGAAGAATTACGAAGAGTGTAAGTAAATTCTGTTATAGGTTCTCCATAAGCTAAAACCAACATACGGTATATTGTAGAAAGCATTTCAACTTTCTTATTTTCGTACGCTTCAGTTTTATTTGAATTTAATCCCCTTAACTCTAAAGAAAATTCTTTAAGTTTTAAAGTTATTAGATTAGATATTGTATTAGTATTTTCTGAATTGTAAGTTTCTGGTTTTACTGTTGAAGGGACTAAACCATATTTTGTCACTAAATCTATTATTCCTGTAAACTGACCACCATCGGAAAGAACATTTTTCAATAACCAATCATTAGTTTTACTGTCAATTGGTTCGTCTTTATATTTTATTATTAATGATAAGAAAAGATTAGATTTTTCTAATTGGTCGTAAAAGAAAAGATAGTTGTGAGAAAAATTAAACTCACCTAAATCATACTTAGCAATCATTCCTGATCTTAAAACATTAAATCCAGAAAACATCCAACAACGTCCAGAAGACTTTTGATCAGATATTCCTTTTGATTTAACTCTATTTGAAAAATAAGTATCATAATTTGCCTCATTATCAAGATTAACAACCAAATTATCTATTTTATTAGATGCAATGGCATTACGTAATGCTTTATCTTGATCTGTATTCTTGTAACCTTGCTTAATCTTTTCAAGCATTTGAGCATTTATTCCATCTATTTGATTTTGTGCAAAACCGCATAATGAGAAGCAAGCCATTAAGGTAAGTATTATTATCTTTTTCATCTAATCATTCTCTTTAAATTAATTTTAACTATTTACCCATTCTATTTGATATGCAAGTATCATATTTTACTTTATAATCTTCAATATTACCAAAGTCTTCATCATCAATAAGAATAGAGCCGTTAGTAATAGTTCCTATTGCGCAACAAGGAACACCTGTAAGACCAATCATATCTAAGAATTCTTCTTCTTTATCCGAATCAATTGTAATTACTACTCTACCTTGAGCCTCACCAAATAAATAAGAGTCAAGTCTTACTTCACTATCAGTTAAAATATCAAATCCAAAATTATTTGGCATTGCTGATTCTATAAGAGTTGTGAATAAACCGCCATCACTAACATCATGAGCTGAAGCAACTAAACCTTCAAGGATCAAACCACTTAAAGCATGATGAAGGTTATATTCCTCTTCAATATCAAAATAAGGAGCTGGAGAAGATTTAATTCCTTTATAAGAATATAAGTATTCAGAGCAGTTTATATCATCAACAACCTTACCTAATAAATATATTGTTTGTCCTTCTGTTTTAAAGTCTAAGGTAGTTTGAAGATGTTTTTCCACAATTCCAATCATACCAATAACGGGGGTTGGAAATACAGATTCTACAACTCCATTCATTGATGCTTGATTATAAAAACTAACATTACCTCCTGTAACCGGAGTATTAAATTTTCTACAAGCATCACCCATCCCCTTTACAGCATTAACAAATTGCCAATAAGTTTCAGGACTATAAGGATTACCAAAGTTCAAACAATTAGTTACAGCCAATGGCTCACCGCCAGTACAAACAATGTTTCTTGCAGCTTCTGCAACTGCTATTTGAGCTCCAATTTCTGGATTAGAATGAACATAACGACTATTACAATCAGTTGTCATTGCAATTCCATTAGAAGTTTCTTTAATGTTTACAACTCCAGCATCAGAAGGACGATTAGTTGACATATTACGAGTACCAACCATTGAGTCATATTGTTCATAAACCCAACGTTTCGATGCAATATTAGGATGATTGATAATAAAATCAGCAATCTTTTTACATTCTTTTAAATCAGGTTCTTTAACATCGTCTTTATTGAATTTGAAAGTTTCTGCAAAATAAGCAGGTTCTTTAATTTCTCTATCATATTGAGGAGCTCCACCACCAAGCACAAGAGTTGAAGCAGGTACATCAGCTACTAATTCTCCATTCCAATAGAAATGCAAACTATCACCTTCTGTAACTTCTCCAATATTAGCACAATTCAAATCCCATTTTTTAAATATCCCTTCAACAATATCTTCTTTGCCTTTCTGAACACAAACAAGCATTCTTTCTTGACTTTCTGAAAGAAGAATTTCCCAAGGTTCAATATTCTTTTGACGTAATGGCACCTTATCTAAATAGATATCCATACCACAACCACCTTTTTCAGACATTTCAGAGGTAGAACAAATTATTCCAGCAGCACCCATATCTTGCATTCCAACAATAGCTCCACTCTTACCAAGTTCTAATGAAGCTTCCATTAATAATTTTTCTTGGAATGGGTCTCCAACTTGAATTGATGGAATATCATCTGCCGAATTTTCTGTAACATCTGCCGAAGCAAATGTAGCACCATGAATACCATCCTTGCCTGTTGAAGAACCAACTATATAAATTGGATTTCCTTTCCCCTTTGATACAGCAGAAATTAACTCCTCTTTTTTCATTATACCAACACTCATAGCATTTACCAATGGGTTGTTTTCGTAGCAAGGGTCAAAGAAAACTTCACCTCCAACTACAGGAACACCAAAAGCATTACCATAGTTACCAATACCCCTTGTTACTCCTTTTAATAACCATTGAGTATGAGGATTGTCAATATCTCCAAAACGTAAAGAATTTAATTGAGCAATAGGGCGAGCCCCCATTGTGAAAATATCTCTATTAATACCACCAACTCCAGTTGCTGCACCTTGATATGGTTCAACTGCAGAAGGATGGTTATGTGATTCAATTTTAAACACACAAGCAATTCCATCTCCAACATCAACCATGCCTGCATTTTCTTCACCCGCTTTAACCATCAATTGATCTCCATCACGAGGAAGAGTCTTTAATAACTTTATCGAATTTTTGTAAGAAGCATGTTCACTCCACATTACTGAGTAAATACTTAACTCCGTAAAGTTTGGAGTACGTCCAAGAATATCACAAATTTGTTTGAATTCATCGGGTAATAACCCTAATTCTTTAACCGTTTCAACATTAACAGTTTGATTCTTCACCATAAGAAATTGTTATTTTTAAAGCGGCAAAGTTAGCAATTTCGGAGCAAAAGCCTAACAAAAAAGCTTCTATTTTTTATTATTAAAAAAAACAATGATACTTTTGCATATACTATAGGGGTATATTTCAATAACAAAGAAGCCTCTTGATAACATTATAATATCTTGCATCTATGATATTTAGAACAGAAATTAATCCAGAAAAAAGTCTACAAACAATCAAGCACAATGATGATATAAGTTTGTTAGGTTCGTGCTTTACTCAAAGCATAGGAACAAAACTTTCTGAAAATGGATTTAAAACCAATATAAATCCTTTTGGGATAATCTATAACCCTATAACTATATCACAATGTCTTGAACATATTAGCACAAAGAAACCTCTAATATGCAATAACTTAATAAAGGCAGGAGATTATTGGAAAGCTTATACTCATCATGGAGACTTCAAAGCACAAACTCAAGAAGAATTATTAGAAATAATAAACAATAAGATTGCAGAGAGTTACGAATTTATAACAAAAGCTAAATATCTAATTATCACACTTGGCACTTCTTGGATATATACCCATAAAGAAACAAATAGAATAATGGGCAACTGCCACAAACTCAATGCTAATCTTTTTACTAAAAACCTTCTAAAGATAGATCAAATAGTTGAAAGCATGACAAATAGCATAGATATATTCTTTACCAATAACCAAAATGCAAATTCAAAAGTCATACTAACTATATCACCTATACGCCATTGGAGAGATGGTTATAGAGAAAATCAACTAAGTAAATCTATTCTTAATTTAGCAGTAGAAGAACTATGTAAAAACAACTCTAAAATAGAATATTTCCCTTCCTACGAAATTCTAATGGATGACTTAAGAGACTATAGATTCTACAATGAAGATATGCTTCACCCTAACACCTTAGCGGTAGAATATATATGGGAGAAATTCCAACAAACCTATTTTAATATTAACACAATAGAACTATGTAAACGCTTCCAACAGCTCCAAAAAATGAAAAATCATCGCCCATTCAATCCAGAAAGTGAAGCATATAAAACTCACCTAAAGAAGATAAAAGAATTAGAAGAAGAACTTATTAAATTCAAACATGAATAGTTAAAAAAGAAAAACATGAATAAAAGATTTGAGATTGAAGTATGTGTAAGCTCGCTCGAAATGGCAATGGAAGCAGAAAAGGGAGGAGCTGATAGGATTGAGTTATGTGCAAACCTATTGGAAGGAGGAACTACACCATCACCTGCTTTAATCAAAATAGCAAAAGACTCATTGAAAATTAGTACAATGGTTATGATTCGACCTCGAGGTGGCGACTTTTGTTACTCAGATATTGAATTCGAAACCATGAAAAACGACATTCTTTACTGCAAAAGCCTAAATATTGATGGCGTAGTTTTAGGCATTCTTAATCCTGATGGAACCATTGATAAACAAAGAACTAAGCAATTAGTTGAGCTGGCACGCCCAATGAAAGTTTGTTTTCATAGAGCAATTGATATGACAAAAGATTATATGCAAGCCTTTAAAGATGTTCTTGAATGTGGTTGTGACAGAATTTTAACCTCAGGAGGTGAAAACAAGGCAATTGATGGAGTAAAGAATATTGCAGAAATAATAAAACTATCAGATAACAATATTGAAATAATGGTTGGTTCAGGAGTAAGTAGCGAAAATGCCAAAGAGATATATAATAAGACAGTAGTAAGACATTTTCATCTTAGTGCCAAAACATTTAAACCAAGTAAAATGGAATATCGTAATCCAAAAATATCAATGGGAGGAATAGAAGAAGTTCCAGAATACGATATAATTTATACCGACCTAGATAAAATAAAAGCCATTAGAAAAGTATTGGATAGTTTATAAATTGTTTCAAGTTTATACTAATGGCGTTATCTTTATTCAATAGCACTTATTAAGAAGCTTTATCTTCCTTTTCTTTATCATCATTTATTTTAAATGGATTCTTCCTTTTTCCTATACACCAACCCATATAAAAGATTCCAACAATAATAAATACAATAGAAACACCTTCACAAAAGCCCATAGCAAAATCAGATAATTGATGTCTAAATATACTGCTAAACGTAAGAGTTAACAAACCTAATGCAAAACTAATAAGCATAAATAATCTTAATCTCTTTCTCTTTTTAAATTCACAATTATATTCCATAAATTCTATCCCATCTTAATATAATTACCTTCTTTATCTCTAAATTGTCCAGTAATTATCATAATTAAATCTATTATCCACCAAATACCTAATCCCCCACCTGTAATTAGCTGTAATACTCCTGAAGCTATATGACCAGTATAAAACCTATGGACTCCGAGTACACCTAAGAAACCGCATAATAATACAGTTATCAACCAACGAGAATTAACGTTGATATTTACATCAGGTGAAGAATTCTGACTATTAGGTTGTTTTGCACCACATATAGGACAAAGATCTGTCCTTTTATCTATAACTGCTCCGCAATTATGACAATACTTTTCAAATTCATGTTTCATAATAACTTTATTTTAAAGAAAGCAAAGGTAAATATTATTTTCAACAATAATACAAAAACCAACGGAAATAATATAAATTACAAATCGCCAAAGAATTATTTAGAAAACTAGATAATAACATTATTGTTCTTTCTTCTTACTTGTTAAATTATAAGTAAAACTAATAAACCAACCTGCTTTTATAACTTTTTCAGTTAAAGGAGTATCGTCATTTAAGTTAAGAGTTGGATTACCCAAAGAATATTTCCCCTTTAAATAATCAACATTAGCAAGAGATAAACCAGTAGAAATAATAAACCTTTCACTCGACCCTAACATTGCACTAAGCCCTAAAAAAGCCTGCAAATTAGTTAAATCGGTTGAATTTAATCCTAACCCAAATGTTAATGCTGGCTTAAAATTCTTATTACAACGTTTAGAAACATGAAGCAATGCTCCTAAAGAAAACTGAGCTAAGCTATTATTTTTATCTTGAGAAATAATAGACATAGAACTATCTGCCAAATAATTTGATATGCTATACTTCCTATTATAAAGATTATTAGTAACAAAAAATCCTGTACTAAAATCTATTTTCACACCCCCATATATAGGAACTTCAACATTAAAATCTCTTTCCTCTGAAGCAAATATTGGATCATTACCTTCTCTTGGTTTAATTATTAAATTATAATTAATTATATCTTCCTTTGCTTGAATAGGATCTGATACAACAAAATAATTGTTTTCATTTAATAACTCTGTATATAACTTATTAATTTCCTGGAATAAAAGATTATAATCATAAGCTGAAACTTTATAATTTAATTTATCTGCTTCTTTTAATAAAGCCTCAACCGAAGCAAATGTATTATCATCAATACCTTGACCTTTACATTTATTTATTATTTCAAGCTTATATACTTCTGATACTCTTTTAACAATATCGTAGTTCTCTTCAAATGCTTTTAATAATGAATTTAATTCTAAAAGGTTAGAATATTCTTTTAACAAGTCATCAACCTTTTCTTTAACTTCATCATATTTAATACCATCAATTAAAGAAATTCTAATTAATTTATTCTTAATATCTTTTGTTTCTTCTAATCTATAAAATGATTTACTTAATATTTTGCCTTTCGATTGAATTATTGTTAGCCGTTTAAATATCAACTTATTAATATCTTCATTATCAAAACCCTTATCTTCTTGTTTTTGATTTAGTTCAAAATAAAATTTTGAACTAATAGAATCAATATTCTTTCTTAAACCTTCTGGATCGGATTTTGTATATTTCTTATTTTCCAAACTATCTTCTAAGTCTTGAATTTTCAAATATTTATTCTTCATTTCTTGACCTACAGGACTTCTATTTATTTGTTCATTAACTCCATCTACTGCGGATTGTACCGTATTTGTCTCATGCTTTTCAATTTTTAGCATATTAGAAAACACTTCTGGAGGTTCAGAATAAAATTCAGATTGGCTGGATTTAATCTTTACTTCGTAGATAAACTTATTAATATTTTTAACTTTGAATACACAATTTTCGCCAATTTTAACTGGTTTAATTGTATCTAATGATTTTGTTTTAAAATCATATTCCACACTATTCTGACTGAGAACAGAATTAGTTATTATCAATGATAACACTAAAAAAGGTATTAATTTCTTCATAATAATTTGGTTTTAAAGCCCCAAAGATATATATTATTTCAGAAAAACAATATTTTTTATCCTTAATTTTAAAACCAGTTGTTAAATCTATTATCATTTTGATGCTGTTTTTAAGAATATTTATAGTTTAAGACTTGGTTTATTATGAATTTTTATAGTTAGGATTGATAAAATATTTGCTCTTTTTTGGCGTATATTTTAAGGGTATTTTAGGTTTTATTTATGGAGTATTTCGATTTGGAAGATTTTCTTATTGAATTTTGGAGTTGGAGTTTTCATAATACAAAGATGGAGTTTTCATACCTCAAAAATGGCGTTTTTGAAGTTAAAGATGGCGTTTTTGAGGTGTAATTATGGAGTCTTTTTGGTGTAAAGATGGCGTCTTTTTACAAAGGAAACAAAAAAAAGAAGACCTCTTACGTGGTCTTCGATGTCTAAATTATATGACTCTGAAAAAAATTATATTGTGTGTTTTTATGAGGTTTGCTTTTCTTTAATTTTAGTTTTCCTGTTTTTTATGTGTTGTTTAAGGCTTTTTAAGATTAGTTTAGTTCTTTAGAATTATGATTTTTGGTTTTTAGGAATTCTAACTATATACTTATTAGAGTTATTCCTATGGCTTTTTCTTGGTTGGTTTTGGCATTAGTTTAGTCAATTTATTTGCCATATTTTGATTTATTTCACTGATAATTAGATAGGTTTTCATAATATTATTGTTTTTATATGTGGTTATTATAATTATATTTCTGCTCTTTTCTTGTCGTTTTTTATCCTTCCTACATTTACATAAACACTTTTTCTATCCAAAAAGTAAACATCTTTATGGTCTTTTAATTTTTTATTATGGTCTCAATATTGATGATTTATTTCTTAATTATAATTCTCAATTGACTTTATTTGCTAAATATTTTTATTATCTAAGCATTGAGACCGTTGCAATTTTTTTAATAAGTTTTCATGCTATAAAAAAGAATACTTGTATTATGTCCTCAATAATTTTAGCTCAGAAATACGATATTATATTTTAGACATTGCTTATTTTTTGTTTTGTTTTGTGATTAGTGGCATTTATTTTTATAATTTTGCACCTTGAAATTATAATGTTATAGATAAAATATTTTCTTATGGGTAATACTAATGACAACGGTTATGCTAAAATAGAACGTTATAATCCTGAAACTCTTGAAAAATTAGCTTATCATTATAAGGAGATTTTGGATTTAATTGGGGAAGACTCTAATCGTGAAGGATTGATTGACACTCCGATGCGTGTTGCTAAAGCTATGCAGTTTTTTACTCATGGTTATGATGAAAACCCTGAAGAAATCCTTCGTTCTGCCACTTTCAATGAAGACTTCAAACAAATGGTTATTGTAAAAGACATTGAAATCTACTCTTTATGTGAGCATCACATGGTTCCTATGGTTGGAAAAGCTCATGTTGGATATATTCCTAATGGAAAGATTGTTGGTATTAGTAAAATCCCTCGTGTTGTTGAATGTTATGCTCGTCGTTTACAAGTTCAAGAAAGACTTACAAAACAAATAAAAGAATGTATTCAAAACACTTTAAATCCTCTCGGAGTTATTGTTGTTATTGAAGCTCGTCACTTATGTATGTCTATGCGTGGAGTTCAAAAACAAAATTCTGTTACCACTACTTCTGATTTCACTGGTGCTTTTCTTAGAAATGAAACAAGAGAAGAGTTCCTTCACTTAATTAGTTCAAAGCTTTCATAATAGAAAAAGTCGTTTGATTATATAAAGTAAAACTTGGCAATAATAATAAATTATCTTTGTCATTCTTTATTTTTTCTAAAGAGAAACTATTCTGGCTCAATGAAAATTTAGTGTAATGAAAAAAGTAGTATAGAAAAGTTATAAGTAATTGGATTTATTAGGGGTTGCACTCAATAACTTGCTATTAAAATTATTGGAACAGTCAGATTAATAAAAATAATAATGTAAATTTGCTTGAAGAAAAATAGATAGGTAAACTAAATTATGACTAACCGAATTGAGAAAGAGAAACGTATTATGGCGTTTATGGTTAGACTATATTGCTCAAAGAAAGAAAATAATAAAGATCTTTGTGGTAGCTGTAAAGAATTAATAGAATACTCCAAACAACTTTTAGACAATTGCCAATACAGCAATAACAAAGCCTCATGTAAAAGATGTCCAAAGCATTGTTATAAAAAAGAATATAGAGATAGAATTAGGAAAGTAATGCGTTTTTCAGGTTCAAGAATAATCATCCACAACCCCAAAGAATTCCTAAGACATCTTATAAGATAAGAGATCCAAAAGAAATTTAACTCACAGAATTTGTATTTATTAATTACTCTTCTTGTTCGAGTTTTTTAAGTTTATCTATTAATTCTGTTAGGAACTTAATATGATTCCCTATATTATATTTTTTTATTCGTGAGAGAGAGTTGATTTCTTTTTCAAATCTTTCTTTTACATCTATCAAACATTTTATATCTTGTGAATGGTATTTTTCTAAACAACCATTAGAATATATTTTTTCAGGATAATATCTCCGATTTAGAAAATCAAAAAACAAATCAAGATTATTATTACTAAGTAGGAGTAAAGAATCTGCTAGTTTTCCACCATCTACATTAATGAAAATAGGCAAATAAGAATAACTGCTTCTTCTATCTGGTAATGGAGCATTTAGTTGCTCTTGTAGTTGTGAAATATTTTCGTCATTAATATTTTCAAATATCTTTTTTAGATAATCATCTTTATTTTTTGAATTATGTATGATAATCTTATCATTAGCATACTTAATCATTTCTGCAAATTCATCACTTTCAAGCTCTCGATAACCTTTGTTACAAGCATATTCTCTAAACTTAACATATGGTGTGGTTTGATTATTTCTTAAAATGCTATCAATTATTTCTTTAAATTTTTCTACTAAATTAATCTCCAAAGGCTCAACTATTTCTTTTTTTATTAAAGACAATAATATTGTTACTACATGAAGTAGAATGTAAGGATCTTCAATATTGTTATTTATTAAGCTTTTCAAAACATTGTTGTAAGCTTCTTCAAACTCATTATCTTCCAACATTTCCCATCTCAAAAGTTTTTCCCAATCTTGTTCTTTTAAATCCCTAAAAAAGACATTTTCACTTATTGATTTATTGAGACTTACAGTATCCGAATAGCCATTATTAATAAAATCTATGATAAAGTAATATTGTATTACTGACATTCGAGGATAAATCTTGAATTTATTAAGTTCTTCACTATATTTTATTCTAATCTTTTGTTCCTCTTTCTTTTCTTCCTCTTTAAGACAAAATTTAGTGATATTATTAATACTATTGTTACCGCTTTTATACTCTAAATACACTAAAATAAAATGTCCCAGAAGACTATTCAAGAAATTATTATATTCTTTGTGTTCAGTAATATTTCTTTCAAATTGCTTTAAAAAGCGTTTAAAATCTATAATTGACAGTCTAAGAATTCTTAGGTTTTCTATTTTTGAAGCTTCAAAAATGCCTTTTATTAATTTTTTAGAGGTTATCAAAATCTCATTTTCTTTTGATGATGTAGAATTATTGATAAATACTTCAATTGCTTTATCAATATCTGCATGAATAGTAAATGTTTGTCCTATTAATTTTTCTTTAAAATCTTTATAAGAGTCACTATCTTCCTTACATTTATCTGACATTTTACTCTCATCTGAAAGTAGAATTACTTTACAATTAAAATGCTCAACAAATTCATTAATATAACCAAAAAGCTCGCTTATTTTTAATTTACATCTTTCAAGATCGTCAAATATAATTAGTTTATTTCCTTTAATTTTATCATTTCCACCTTTTAACAAACCCAATGAATTAATATCGAATGATATTTTGCCATCACTCTTCCCGTTGCCATCTATATCAAGATTAATATGTGATACTGTTTTAACAGCACCTAAAAGAACATTCTTCATTATTTTGGCTCCTTTTGAATATAATAAAGGATTTAGAGCTTCTTTTATTTTATCATTTATTTGTTTAGTGTTTGAAACTCCATATAAGCTTATGTAAATTGGTTTTAAAAATACTTTTTCATCAATACATTTATTTTTTCTTGACAAAAAGCAAGTCTTTTTAGTTGTTGAATTATCTTTTTCCTGTTTTAGTTCTGAATTCCATTCTTTGATTTTATTTTTAATGAAAAAAGTTTTCCCAGAACCCCATTTCCCGTTTATCAATACGGCAAACTGTGGATCAGCTAGTCCCCTATAGAATTTTAAATAATCCTCAAGTTTTTCGTTAATTGGATTGTCCATGTTATTTGTAATTAGTTGAAAAAATAGATATTCTCTGACGCTTTAATATTATAATTTATTTTTTATATCAAGCTCCAAAGGTAGATAAATATTTGTATATTTTGTATGGAATTTAAGACCTATTTTAACTAAACCCCTCATCTTAGTAGATTTATTCTCACTCGCTTCTTTATTATAGAATTTTTAATCCGTAAGACAAATCTTTTTGTGCAAATACAAAATAGTGAATAGAAGAATTTGATTTTTTATCCGAATATTGTTTTGAAGATTAGTTTTATGTCTCCACAGAATGTTCTGGTTTTTATGTATTCTAAGTTTAGGGCAAGCTTTTGAGGCATTATTTCTTTTATGTAGTATTCTTCTGGGTTGGAGCTTTGGGCAAGTAGGTCGTTTTCGTTACGGAATTTAATTGATGCTATATCGGTTATTCCTGGACGAATGGATAAGACTTGTTTTTGTTCTTCTGTGTATAGTTCTACATATTTCCTTACTTCTGGTCTTGGTCCTACTAAAGACATATCGCCTTTTAATACATTTATAAGTTGTGTTAATTCGTCAAGTTTATATTTCCTTATAAAGTATCCTACTTTCGTTACTCTTGGGTCTTTGCCATCTTTTCCAATAGATAGTAATCCTTTTTTATCGGCATCAATTATCATTGAGCGAAACTTATATAGCAAGAAAGTTCTGTTCCCTTTTCCTACTCTTTCTTGTTTATAGAATACTCCTCCTTTACTTCCGAAACCAACAAATAAAGCTAATATAATAAATAATGGACTAAGTATAATTAGTCCAAGCAAGGAAGCAAAGAAATCAAATAGCCTTTTCATTTTTTTAGTAACTAATAAAAAGGACAAAAAACTAATGCCTTTTGCCCTTTTTCTTATAATGTAATTGAATAATACCCTTCTACAAGGTTTTTCACAATGTAATCAATTTGTTGATCTGTTAGTTGAGGATAGATAGGTAGAGAAATTTCTCTTTTATAAGAATCATATGCTACAGGATAGTCTTCTATTTTATAGCCTAAGTTCTTAAAAAGAGTAAGCATTGGCATTGGGATATAGTGTACATTTGTTGCAATATCTTTTTCTGCCATGTATTGTATTAACTTATCTCTTTGATCTTCTGTTATTGGGTTTATTCTCAAAGGATATAAATGGTATGACGTTTTAAGGCATTCTCTATCTTGTTCTGGGAGAATTGCCCAATGATATTCTTTTAATAATGTAGAATATCTATCATAAACGCGTTTCCTTTCAGACAATAAATAATCATATTTTCTTAGTTGTGCTAAGGCAATTGCTGCATTTACATCTGGAAGATTAATCTTCATTCCATGAGCTATGATATCATAACGCCAAGCTCCTGCCTGTGTTTTTGAGAAAGCGTCTTTTGTTTGACCATTAAGAGAAAGGATTCTTATTTCTTTATATAGTTCATCATTATCGAAAGGTTCTGGGAAGTTTAAGCAAATTGCACCACCTTCAGCTGAGGTTAGGTTCTTTACGGCATGAAGAGAAAGAACAGCAACATCAACTTGTTGTGTTATGGTTTTGTTGTTAAGAGTTGCTCCAAGTGAATGTGCAGAATCGGAAATAAGTAATATTCTACCTAATTTCTTTTGGTTAATGGAAGTAGGGTTAAATTGTTCTTTTACTTCTTTAGAACAAATCAATTCCATTATTTTTTCATATTCACATGGGACACCACCTAAATCTACTGGGAGTATTGCTTTTGTACGAGGAGTAATTGCTTGTTTTATCTTTTCAACATCAATAGTTAAGTTACTATTAATATCAACCATTACGGGTTTTCCTCCTGCATCCATTACAGCCATAGCTGTTGCACAATATGTATAACAAGGAACAATTACTTCATCACCTTCTTTTAATCCAAGCCAACGCAACATTAATATTGCACCAGATGTCCATGAATTAACGCAATTTACTCTTTTTGCCTTACAAAGTTCTTCTAAGCCTTTTTCTAAGGCAGCAACTTTAGGTCCTGTTGTTATCCAGCCTGATAATAAGCTTTCATTAACTTCTTTTATTACATCGTCATCGATGTAGGGAGGGGAAAAAGGTATCTTCATTTAAATAGACATTATTTCTTTTTCCTTAACAGATAATTGAACATCTGCTTCTTTAATATATTTTTCTGTAAGAACTTCGATTTCTTTTTCAATAACCTTTATCTCATCTTCTGAAACACCTTGATCTTTTAATTTCTTAATCTTATCAATTATGCTACGTCTTACATTACGAATGCTAACTTTAGTATCTTCAGATTCAGCTTTTCCTCTCTTAACAAGTTCTCTTCGTCTTTCTTCTGTAACCGGAGGAAGAGTAATTCTTAAAGTATCGCCTTCAAACTTAGGAGTAAAACCAAGATTAGCAGCTAAGATTGCTTTGTCGATAGGAGATAACATAGTTTTTTCCCAAGGTTGTATAATAATTTGTTTTGGGTCTGGAGTAGAAATATTTGCAACTTGATCAATTGGAGTTGGATTACCATAATAATCAACTTTTATTCCTTCTAACATTGAAGGAGAAGCTTTTCCCGCTTTAATTTTGTGCATCGATATTTCAAGAAAACTTAAAGCCCCCTGCATATTAGTTTTGCACTCTTCAACTAATTGTTTCGATAAATCTGTCATAATATATTTGTTTTATTAATTAAATTCTAATTGCTGTTCGTGTATAACTTTCTGAATAGTCATTTTCTGTTGTAATTTTAAATTTAAAAGTTATTTGATCAGAATCGTCCAAGGTAGCAGTACCTTTTATTTTATATATTCCTATTTGTTGTTCATAAGAAGCGGTTGTAGAAACTACTGTTGCGGAAATAGAATAAGAAGAATATAACCCAAAAAGTTCTCCACTAATAATAATCTTATTTTCATCGTTAGGATCTACTTTTATTGTACCTGAATTAGTCTTCATTCCTGATGATAAATTGCTTTTAGTTTGAGGGAAGACCACTTCTTCGTTAAAACGCCAGTTCCCATTCCAATCTGAAGAAGCAGATGTCGAATCAGCAGCGCATGAAGAAAAAATTAATGTTATAGAAACAAGTAAAATACTGAATAATGGAATGATTTTATTTTTCATTTTCTTAGAATTGTTATTACGTTTTAATGTGCAAATATAATCAAATAACGACTAATTGAGTATAAAAAGTGTTGAAATAATGTGATACTTTGTAATAAATGAGTAATTTTGAAGCTTGAAAAAAGAGAGAAAATGATAAAAAAGCAAATTCCAAACACAATAACCCTATTAAATCTACTATGTGGAATCCTTTCAATTTACACACTTTATACAACAGAAAGCTTAATTCTACCCTCTGTCTTTATTATCTTTGGAGCATTGTTTGACTTCTGTGATGGTTTAACAGCTCGATTACTAAAAGCATATTCAAATGTAGGTAAAGAATTAGATTCTCTTGCCGACGTAGTAACATTTGGGGTAGCACCAAGTTTGATAGCTGTTGATTTATTAAAAGAATTCTATGGATCAAGTTCGATATTAGCAAATTATTCATTTGTTGTATTTATTCCATTGTTTATGGCTTTGATGTCGGCTTATCGTTTAGCAAAATTTAATATTGATGAACGTCAAACTTCTGGATTTATAGGAGTTCCAACACCAGCGAATGCATTAATATGGCTTTCTTTACCTATAATTTATTCTCTTGAGAGTACAAACACTCACCTATGGGGAATACCTTGTCAAGAATTCTATACAACACTAACTGCATTTTTACTAAATCCACTAACAATTATTTTTGGCTCAATCTTAATGTCTTTCTTGCTTGTTTCAGAGTTACCACTCTTTGCTTTAAAATTCAAGAATCTTAAATGGAAAGACAATAAAGAAAAATTTATTTTCCTGATAATAGCATTATTACTTATATTTGCATTTAATTTTTATGCATTCCCATTTGTAATAATAATATATATAATCGAATCATTAATAATAAACACAATAAAGAAATGAAATTTAATGCTGAAATCGATGTAATGCCTTTGAAGGCTTTATTAGATCCACAAGGAAAAGCTGTAACCTCTTCAATGGGAAATATTGGCTTAGGACAAATATCTAACGTAAGAATAGGGAAACATATCACATTAGAAGTTGAAGCTTCATCAAAAGAAGAAGCAACTGCATTAGTTGATAAAGCTTGCAAAGACTTACTTCATAATCCAATAATGGAAAACTATACGTTTAATTTAGTTGAAGCATAAACTATGATTGGCAAGTCATTAGACATTGCTATTGCTGATTTTGATTACCATTTGCCAGAGGAGAGAATTGCAAAATTCCCTTTGGCAGAAAGAGATAAAGCAAAGCTATTAGTGCTAAGGAAAGAGGCAATTTCAGAGATTCCATTCTTTGAGTTGCCTCAAATTTTAGATGAAAATACATTACTCATATATAATGATACAAAAGTAGTTCACGCCAGACTATTTTTTAAGAAAGAAACAGGCTCAGTAATAGAAGTATTCTGTCTTGAACCTACAGACCCTAATGAAATTCAAATAGCTTTTGCTCAAAGAGGAGTAGGTCGTTGGAAATGCTTTATAGGCAATAATAAGAAATGGAAACAAGGTCAACTAACTAAGACTATAGAATATGAAGGTAAAACAATAATCCTCCATGCTGAAAGAGAAAAACAAGTTGATAATGCGTGGATAGTTAAATTTACTTGGACAGATCAGTATTCTTTTGCAGAAGTCTTAGCACTTATGGGAGTAATTCCACTTCCACCATATCTTAATCGTGAAGCTCGTAAAGAAGATAACGATGATTATCAAACAATCTATGCTAATGAAGATGGTTCTGTTGCAGCTCCGACAGCTGGATTACATTTTACGGAAAAGACATTTAAAGATCTTGAAGCAAAAAAGATAAAATCAAGTTTTGTTACTCTTCATGTTGGGGCAGGAACATTTAAACCAGTAACAACTGATTTTATTGCAGAACATGTAATGCATACAGAAAAGATAACTGTAACTAAACAAGTAATTCAAGATTTAATTGACTATATAGATAAAAAGATTGTTTGTGTAGGAACAACATCTGTTCGTACAATTGAAAGTTTGTATTGGTATGGTGTAAAATTAATTGAAGATAAAAAAACAGAGACAGATATTAATGTTTTGCAATGGGAGCCTTATCAAAAACATCAAACTATAGATGCTAAAGAGGCTCTTCAGGCAATTATTGATAGAATGAATAAAGAAGGAATAACCTTACTTTGTGGACAAACTCAAATAATTATTGCTCCAAGCTATAAATATAGAATAGTAAAAGCAATGGTAACAAATTTCCACCAGCCTAAAAGTACTTTATTATTATTAGTTTCTGCGATGATAGGTGAAAAATGGAAAGAATGTTATAAATTTGCTTTGGCAAATGATTTTCGTTTTCTTTCATTTGGAGATGCATGTTATTTTGAACCATAAAAACAATATATTATGAAATACAGAAGGATATTATTAAAACTTAGTGGAGAATCATTAATGGGGGAACAAGAATATGGTATTTCTCCAGAAATGCTTTCTCAATATGCAAAAGAAATAAAACAAGCCAAAGAAAAAGGTTGTGAGATCGGAATTGTTATTGGTGGAGGAAATATATTTCGTGGTCTTCAAGGTGCATCAAAAGGAATGGATAGAGTTCAAGGCGATTATATGGGAATGATGGCAACACTTATTAATTCAATGGCGCTTCAAGGAGAATTAGAAAAGCAAGGAGTAAAGACAGAATTGCTTTCAGGTCTTGCTATTGAACCAATTTGTAAAGAACATTCTCGTGCAAGAGCTAAACAAGCAATGGAAGAAGGAAAGGTTGTAATAATAGGTGGAGGAACAGGAAATCCCTACTTTACAACAGATACTGCTTCAGCTCTTCGTGCAATTGAAATAGAAGCAGATATAATTCTAAAAGGCACAAGAGTTGATGGGGTATATACTGCTGACCCAGAGAAAGACCTATCTGCTACTAAATACTCAGAACTAAGTTTTGAAGAAGCTTTATCAAAAAGATTAAAGATAATGGACTTAACAGCATTTGCACTTTGTCAAGAAAATAATCTCCCAATTTATGTCTTTGATATGAATAAGGAAGGCAATCTTCAAAAGGTTGTTATGGGAGAACATATAGGTACATTAGTGAAATAGTTGGAACTTATTATTATTTTGCCTATTTTTGCCCCCTTATTGACGCAATAAAAACAAATTCAATAATATAATTAATAACAGAGATGAACAAATTCAGAAAATTACTTTCAGTGATGTTTGCTACTGCAATGGTAGCATCTTCAGTATCATCTTTTGCTTGCACAAATTTCCTTATAACAAAGGGTGCATCAAAAGACGGCTCAACAATGGTTACTTATGCAGCCGATTCACATGTATTATATGGCGAACTTTATTATAGAAAAGCAGCTAACTATCCAGCAGGGACAATGTTACAAATTGTTGATTGGGATTCAGGTAGAAAATTAATACAAATACCTCAAATAGCACATACTTATACAACTGTTGGAAATTCTAATGAATGGGGTGTAACAATAACAGAAACTACTTATGGTGGACGTTTAGAACTTGAAGACACAACAGGAGGAATAGATTATGGCTCATTAATGTTTATAACTCTTCAAAGAGCAAAAACTGCACGTGAAGCGATTAAACAAATAGCAGAATGGGTAGAAACTTATGGTTATGCTTCAGAAGGAGAGTCTTTGTCAATAGCTGATGCTAATGAAGTATGGATATTAGAAATAATTGCAAAGGGTAATAATCCAGAAATAAGTACTGATAAAGATGGAAAAATAATAAAAGATAAAAAAGGAAATCCAGTAATAAATAAAAACATAAAACATGGAGCTGTATGGGTTGCAATGAAAGTTCCTGATGGATACATTTCAGGTCATGCAAACCAAGCTCGCATTACAACCTTTCCTCAAGAAGTAAAGAAAAGCTTCAAATCAATTTCATCAAAGAACTTAAAAGAAATATTCCGTCCAGAAGTAGAAGTTGTTTATGCAGAAGATGTAATTAAATTTGCAAAGCATAAAGGATATTATAATGGAGAAGATAAAGATTTTTCATTCTCTGATACTTATGCACCACTTACATTTAGTGGAGTAAGAGGATGTGAAGCAAGAGTATATGCAGCATTTCTTCGTTGTAATAAATCAATGATAGCTTATGAAGATTATGCAATGGGTAAAAACTTTAATCATCGTATGCCATTATGGATTAAACCAGATGCAAAACTAACAGTGAAAGATGTAATGGAACTTATGCGTGACCATTATGAAGGAACACCAATGGATATGAGATATGATTTAGGTGCAGGTCCTTTCAATTGCCCTTACCGTTGGAGACCAATGGATTTTGAAGTAAATGGACAAAAATATGTTCATGAAAGAGCAACATCAACACAACAAACAGGTTTTTCCCTTGTAGCACAAGCAAGAAGTTGGATGCCAGAAGGAGCACAAGGAATACTTTGGTTTGGAGTTGATGATACTTATTCTTCTGTATATGTTCCAATGTACACAAATATACTTAAAGCTCCAGAAAACTTCCGTGAAGGAAATGGAAATATGACAACATATTCTGAAACTTCAGCATTCTGGATATTCAATCAAGTAAGTAATTTTGCATATTCTCGTTATTCAGATATGATTGTTGATATTCGTGCAAAACAAGCAGAATTAGAAGGTCAATTTATAAAAGATGTATCTGAATTTGATGGAAAACTTCAAATGTTAGCAAAAGAAGGAAAAATAGATGAAATGAGATCAGATATGACAGGATTCTCATCGGACAAAGCAGGTCAAACATTTAAGACATGGAAGAAACTAAGCCAATATCTATTAGTTAAATATATGGATGGAAACGTTAAGAAAGAAAAAGACGGTAAATTTATAGAAAGTCCATATCGTGCAGGTCAAAGTGTATTCCCAGAACAAAGACCATATAAGAAAGAGTGGTATGAAATGATAGTAAAAGATCATGGTGATATAATTAAAATACCAGCAGGTGCTCCAACTCACTAATCTATAGAATCAAAAGACTTATCAAAAAGGACAAAGGTTTAAATACTTTTGTCCTTTTTTTGTGAAAATAAAGTAGCTCTTTCCAAAATTAAAGCTCTCCTTTTTCAAATTATATAAACTCTTTCTGAATTTATATGGAGTATAATTCCAATTACCCTTTATTTATTTATAGATTATCTAAATTGTTAGCCTAATATTCTTTATCCCCCTGGAATTTTACATTAACCCGTAAATAGCTTGTTAAACTTACCAGACAACAATAATTTGTGAATAAAAAAGTGCTACTTCTTTATAATTGTTGCTATACATCTAAATCCTATTGGAGAACCCTTAGTATTTAACGTATTTTCAATTGTATATTCATCAACATTATCAGTAATACCTCTTATTTTCCCTCTTTCCTTATTTTTTAATTTAGATAATGGAGGATCCTTTGTTATTTTGGCATAAGAAATAGCCTTTTCATAATCTTGTTTTGAAGGTAAAGAAAATATTATTTTTGAGACTCCCTTCACTTTATAACAACATATCTCTGTTCTCCATTTACAATAATCAATACATTGTTGATATGAAATGCCAATCATTGGATAATCAGAACAATCCATTTTATTTTTTGTGGCTTCTTTAGTAAAAGCAATATTGTTTTTTGTAGGTGAATAGTAAAAATATTTATTATAATACTTATCAAATATGATGGTATCAAAAATTGTAGAAATAAATTCTTTCGAATTTTCTCCATATTTGCGTCTTGTATCATACTGATACTCTCTCCAAGCATTTATTGAGATTTCAGTATTATCCATATATCTCATTTCCTTATTATCAATTAATGACATATAAGGAATCTTTTGTGCTATAACATTTGTATTACTAAGTAATAAAATATTAAATAGCACTAACCCAATGCATGTTATTTTCTTCATTGTTTGTTAATGTATATGATTCTATATTTTACACTACTTTTTTTCAAATAAGCCTATCAATATTAAACAATCTTTCTAAAGGGCTTGTTAACAAATCTATTTACCCTTATAAATCATTAATTTCTTTTTCAATTAAACGATATTTGTCTTTAACATCTTCACCTATATAGAAGTCAAGTAAATCCTTTTTAGTTAATGTCCCTTGACTTAAGAATCTTCTCAAGTACTCTTGATTAAATTCCATTGTTAAAAGAGATTTCTCAAGTTGTTTTAAAATAGCCTTGTTGTTATCAATGTTATTTAGAACAAGGGATTTAATTACCAATACCTCGTTTATATCTTTAATAATACGATTCACAATCATTGCCAAAACATCCTTGTCCAATTCCACTTCTTTTGCATTTAAGGCAATATCTCTTGCAAGCATATATGCAATAGCTAAGTTGCTGTAATCTCCTTTTTGTGAATTAACAATCGCAACAAAGCCTACACCTTGAATATAACCCACATTATCGAAATTCTTCAATATAGAGTTTTCAACTAAAGAAATGTCAAATACAATCAAACTAACTTTACTATCTCGGTTTGCTTGTGCTTCAATTAACTGACTCCAAGCAGTATCAGATTTTCGAGTAAAGATATCCTTGCTTTCTATATCACCTAATCTAACGCTTTTATCAAATTTGCATTCTATAGCTATTTTAAGTTCAGAATTGCCGTTTACCTCGCAAATAATATCTCCTGTTTTGTTTTTTGGAATATTGCCTGTAGTATTTCCTGTCAGAAAAGCACGGTCTTTAAGCCTTTTATCTAAAAAGTATTGATTTAAAAATTCTGCAATATCATCCTCCGCCAAAGTCCCTTTGATAGTTGATTTATAGAAAAGTTCTTTCTTCATTTCAAAAATCATCTTCAAACTTTCTAATTCTGTTCCTAATTCATTAGAAGTTTTAGAAAGAAAAGAAGAAATACGATCTTCCATTAATGCCAATACACCAATATATATTGCACGAAGTAGTTTTTCGTCCCTTTCATTTGCAGGAAGATTATCAAAATAATTGAAAACGATTTGATTTTCTATTTCAAATTCTTTTATTTCAACTCTTTTTAATTGTTGATTTAAGTTTAGCATTATTATTCTATTCGTTCATATGGATAAATATTTTTGAAATTTCTATTTAAATAAGACCCATGAGATGGAGCTTCCATTAAATTTTGAAATTCATTAGGTTGAACACCTTTATAAACATAAAGACTGCCATTTAAAAATCTAACATAAACTTCTTGATTTTGTTCATCGTAACCTATACTTTCAATATTAGATGAACTAACTTGGTTCATTTCTGGTAAACTCATAATTTATAATTTTTATTACGCCAAGATTTCAATAATTTTTCATATTCTTCTTTGCTATTATCTATTTTTTCTGACCATTTCTCTGAAGCTTTTGGATCTGAACTTTTTGGTGCATTTCCTATTTTAAAGAATTTTACTCTAGAAGGGATTTTAACTGCTTCGCCTGAGATCAAAGCTTCGCCTGTTCTCAAACTTGGTAATAAATCCACCATACTTTGTAATTCATCTTGAACGGCGGATCTTATATGTCCTCTGTCTTTGGAGTTATTCATTCTTAAAGCTATAATAGTTCCGCATTGACTTAAAACTGTTTCATCCAACTCAGAAGGTCTTTGAGTAACAAGCAATAACCCAACTCCATATTTTCTACCTTCTTTTGCTATCATTTGAACTGTTCTTGATGAAATTGAATGTTCCCCTGCTTTTAAATAACTATGAGCTTCCTCCAATACAATTAATAAAGGTTGATTTTTCCCTCCAACTTTTGTATTTACTCCCCAAAATAGACCATCGTATATAATTTTCAAAAGAGTTCCTGAAATAGAAGACATTATATCTGTAGGGATACCAGATAAGTCAAGAATAGTAATTGGCAAATCACATCCTAACCATTTATTAAAAACAATATCCAGATCCTCTTCAATTTTGCCATCTACATCTGGTGTAAATTTTCCAGGAGAAAATAAGAAATTGTAACTACTATCACTCAATTTATTTCTCATACTATCCAAAAAGCTCAACAATGCTTTTGCTTTTTGATTCAAAAAAGGAGGGCTATTCCCAATACCAGCAAGTGGATACTCATTAGACCTTAATGTTTCAGCATCTCCTTCTGCTATCTTACTAGATGGAGTAATTCTATCTGCATTAAAAGTTTTTCTTTCAAAATCATCTAATTCAAACCAAAGTTTTTTTATACTAAATGGAATTGGAGAATCCGCCGTAATTGATTCTTTTGAAACTTTAATTTTATTCAAATCAGCACTCTTTATTTTAGCTGCTACAACTTTTTCCCTTATATATTCTCTATTTTGATCAGTTAAATTTCCTGAAAATATATTTATTAATTCATTAAAAGGAAGTGCCCAAAATGGAATTTCTAATTTGTTCTCTTTTTTTTCTGAATCTACCTCAATTACTTTTGAATGTTTAGATAGAGCATCATTATATTCTCCATGAGGATCAATAACCAAAATTCTTGAACTAGGAAAATTTCTATTAGCAATTGATTCAAGTAATATGGAAACAGCATTCGATTTTCCACTACCAGTTGAACCAACTATTGCACAATGTCGTGAAATAAGTTTATCTAAATCTATTTTTGCATCTAAACTTTCCGATACACTAATATTTCCAACAGTTATTGAATTAAATTCTTCATAACCACCATATATTATATCTAAGTCATTAATTGTTACCAAGTGAACTTTATCTCCAGTTGTTGGAAATTGTGTTACACCTCTTTCAAATCTCTTTCCTACTTGTTCGCCTGCCAAAACAATATTTATCCAACTAGTATTCTTAAAAGAATCATAATCTTTATAGTAAGTTTCTTTTAAACTATCAGGTATAGCCCCAGAACCAATCTGTGTAACAATTCCATATAAATTTGCATATCCTAATGGTATTTTCACAAAAGAACCAATTTGTCCTACACGATAAACGACTCCGTCAATTATTGGCATATTAGATTTAATACTATCAAACAATTTAACTGAAATATTATTCCCGCTAATACTATCTATTTCTCCAATTTCTGTTATTTTATTTTTTGACATTTTCCCCAATCTTTTTGATTTCATTATCATTAATCATAGCATTTAAAAATCTGACCAGTTTGCTAAAATCCGACAAAATAAATTCACCTTTCCCTGTCCATATTTCCTCTCCTTTTCTTTCTTTATTTAACTCTTCTTCTATATCCGTATAAGCATCTTCATCAAAGTAAAGATTTAATTGAATGGTATCCTCTTTTGATGGCTCTGATTTTAGTACCCATTCACCAAAATTGCGCCCAATAACTGCATTTCTCGAAGCATATAAAGAAATTTTAGAATTTTCTAATCCTATTTTTGTTAACTTAGAGTCTTTTGTTATTTTGTCACTTTTGTCGAAAATCAGACCTATTACATGGGATGTCGTATTTGTTTTTAAGGCTGAAATTATTCTCGAGTTAATATGCTCATCACCCCAAGAATAGCCACAAGTTATTAATATTGAATCATCTTGTCTAAGGAAGTTTGATAATCTATCAAGTAAACTTTCATAAGGTTGTTTTTTTGAATCCTTATACTTAAGACTAGATGGATAAATTAAAATATCATCATCATCAGGACTCACTCTCAATATCTTTTGCGTATCCTTATCGAAGTGCCATCCTAAAGATCCATGTATTTTCCAAAGCTTTGTTTGATTTGGCAAAAATGAAAGTTCCTCTACAGACTCAGAATTGAAAAATGGTCTAAGACTTCCACAAAAACCATCATAATAAGGTATTTCTTTATTTTCTAATCCAAGCTCAAACAAAAAATCATAATTGGTTGTGAATATTTCAATTGGATATTTTCTTTCGGCTTGGCCTATCCAATTAGCAAAATCTGTTTGAATTAATTCATCTACAATATCTTTGGTAACTATCTGAATTGAACATTCTTTAGTAGAGTCATCTAATAAATGAACACTAACTTTTTTTCGAACACATTTTTTTATTTCAATTATTAGATTTTCAAAATCAGCTTTCTCTAAAGAATTCAATGTTGATTTTCCAATAATAGATACTTTTAATTCCAGATTTGAAAGTATAGTTTCAATATTGAAATTTTCTTTACCAAGTTCTTCTTCGATTTCTTTAAATGCTTTTTGAAACTTTTCCTTTTTTCCTATTTCTTCAATAATTTCTTCTGTCATTTGTTTAATTGAAGGGACTATCAAAGATTTATCACTTTTCTTTGCTAACGAACTTCCTGCTCCAAATAGAAATCCTATTCTTTTTTTATCAGAAATAAGTATTTGCTGTATTCCTCTTATATATTCTGAAGGATCATGGTTTATCATATTCATATAATTATTATTTTTAAATTCTATTCAACCTCATCACCAACTATTTTTCAAGCACTTTTAACAGGTTGTATTTTTATCATTTAGATCCAATTATAAATGTAGCTCGTGCTTGATTGTTCTTCCTTGATTAAATTTTATGAAGAGATAAAACAAAGAAAATTAAATCAAGTTTTCATTAATATCTCTTTCAAAAAATATATCAACAGCAAAGTTAAAAGAAAATTTTAATTTAGATGCAATTTTTTCGTGAAAACTATTTTTTTGTTTAAGTACAAGGGTATAACCTTTCAGTCTATTGGAGGTCAGAAATATAATATCTTAAATACATAAATGGCTTAATGACTTATTTAAAAAGCATGATTTACTTCTTTTATTTTAAGAATTATTATGCTTTCTCACTCTATATTTTATGAATTATTATATTTTGATTTTATGTATTAAGATGCAATAAATTGCGGATTTAAAGGCATTTTTTGCTGTTTTTGTTTAAAAATGGGGTGTTACTGTTTGGATTTCTTGTGATAGGAACAAAAAATGTGCTGTTAGGGATTAAATTTCTTCTGTTAGGGACTAAATAATTTCTGTTACCTAACAAAAGTTTTTTTGTTACCTATCAAAAATAATTCTGTTACCTATCAGAAATTATTTTGTTAGGTATCAGAAATTGCGTTATTAACGAAAAAAGACCGTCTTTTTGGGACGGTCTTTCTTTTTTTAGGGATTTTGAGATTGGAGTTTGTTTCTCTTTCCCCTTGAATGTTTAACTTTTTTTGTTTCGCTCCTTATGCAAAACTTTGATTGGTCTTTTACTTGGTTTAGGGTTTTGATTCTAAACCATAAACTTGCAACTCTTAATCTTCGATTTGTTTTTAAGGTTCTGGTTCATCACCATTTTGAAGTCCTTTAATATCTAAATCGGCGATGTGAGTCTTGGCATCTTTCAATCGTTTGCTGAATGCTACTGTTGGACGGAAGATAACCCACACTCTTTTAATAGTATTGGCTTTTACTTCTTCTTTTGTGTCGCATGCAGTTGCACTGATTGTTGGCATAAATGTGCCTAATGCTCCCAATTTGACTGTGGTTCCGTCAAGAACATGCAAAATTATTACTTTTTCAAGTTGACGTAACACTCCCATTACATCACCAGAACTCATGGTTGAGTTTTCTGCAATTTCTTCTGCTATTCTTTCGAAATCGATAGGTTCATTTCTAAATATTCGGGCTAAGAATTTAATCCCTGGTGTTGAACCTACAACTATTCTTCTTTTTACAATTACAAATCTCATGACTTTAAAATTTAAATTGTTTAGAAATAAGGAGAACTATCAAAACGATTTTTTACTTGCAAGTTTTTGTTCGTTTCCATTTTAACGTCATCAACAAAAAGAAAAGTATATAATTAAGAAAAAATATTTTCTTTTCAGTTTAGATAATATTTTCCATGAATTTTCGTTGCTTTTGTTCTTGCAATTTGATTAGAAAGAGAGTAAGAGTTGTTGATTTTTCTTAGAATTTAATTAATAGGTTAGCTCTTATTCCCCACTTCTTACTTTCTGGCAAACCACCTGTATAAGTTATTCGTCTTATATATTCAACTCCTAAGACTTGAAATAGATTTTGGAATCCAAAGCCTGCTTCCATATATGGTTCTGTGGTAAATGTCTTTACATATTCTTGGTTTATCATAAATCTATTTTCACCTCTTAATCCTCCATAAACCATTTTAAAGTTGAATTCTTCTCTTAACTTTAGTTCTCTTATAAAAGGGATACGATTAAAGATTAACCCATTTAAGTTATAGATTGCTATTAGTTGAACATATTTATCGGAGTAAAACTCCATATATGACATTAAATTAAAGGCATTTTGATGATATACCCAACTATTATATGTTGTGCTGGTGAAAAGGTAAGGGGAAAGCATTTTGCCCCAAATATATCCTCCTTCTGCCCAAAACTTCATATAACCAAAAGGCATTAAATTAAGTTTACGATATGCACTTACTTTTAGTAGTTGTGTTTTTGCAAAACCATATTCGTAGTTTATACTCATTGAAGTATAGTTCCCTCCAATATTTAATCTTTTGTCTTGTTTTTGTATCCATTTCCCATTTAGAAGTAGGTCAAGATTAAGACCTATTCTATCGTATCGAAAATTTGATATTTCTGCTCCATAAAGATTTGCAAATGTCCAATTCCCATAAGCGTTTATTTCTTGGAATTTAATATATGGGTTTATGCTTATGCCTTTTTTTGTTTCGTAGAACCATTGAAAAGAAATTGATTTATCGAATGCTAATTTATATTCAACAATATCAGTTAAAGAAAGACTTAATCTATCATAGTTGCTGTTGGATATTGTTCGTCCAGGTACAAATGTGTTGTAAGTATATTGCACTCCAAGAAAATTAGCAGGGAAGGAGTAAGGACTCTTGGTTAAGGAATTGAAGCTATATTTTAAATCTACGTCGTACTTAAATTTTTCGTCTTTTGTTCCATAAGCCAACATCCAAGTTGCATACAACCTTCTGCTTAACTTATAATTTGTTTTTCCACTAAACCGAATACGAGAGCCTTCAACATTATTAAATGAATACAAGTTATCTAAAGGACCAATATCTAAAGGACCAACAAGCAAATAACCTCCATAAAATATTTCTGAAAGATATTTTGCCACACGAAACCAAGTAATTGTATTTAAACTATCGGGTAAACTATATGTTTTCTTCTCTGTTTCAGTTAAAGGAGATAGTCGGTTGCTATCATTTAATTGAAAAGTTTTTAGCTCTTTTTCTTTCTTAACAACATAGTCTTCAAATATTGGTTTAGAATAAGTGTTTATACTATATCCATAAAGTCCGTATAATCTTATTTTGGCGTAGATTGCATCTTCTACAATATAACTCAATTGTTTCTTTTGCCCTCTAATTTCTACAGTATCAGTTTTATATTTCTGTATAAAATCGATCTTATCAATGAAGTTGATATTTGCTTTTTCTGGGATCGAGAGCTTTGCACTTATAAGCTCACAAGTTGTATCGTTAGCAATAAAAAGGTTTCCCATAAAACCTATATCATATAAGTTACGTGGCAAGAAAGAAAGTTTTATACATTGACGATTATCAACAATTACAGTATCTTCAATAAAGAACTTGTAGAATTGTGGAGCAAGACTATTGATAGGACTCATAAACTGATGCCCTAATACATCAACATATCTATCATAGAGATTTATTCTTGTAAAAATACTTGTTCTAAGTTGCCTCGCATCTTCTTCATCTAATAGTGCTGTAAGTTTTATATCTTGCAATGCCAGACGTTGTTCTTCAAATTGATTTCCTCCTTTTTTGCTGTACATTTCCGACAATTCTTCAAAGAAATATATCGGTAGATAATTTTCTCCGCCAAAATAAGTTGGTTCTAAATCTGTCATAAGATTAAGTACTGGCTTTAGCTTCAAGCGAGAAAGCAAAGTGTCATTAACATGGTCTAAAGCAAGAAGGGATTTATTATGTGAGCGATAATGTAAAGGAGAGTAGTTTAAAATTGAATTTTCTTCCCTGTTTTGGATAACTCTTTTGATTAAATCAACAGCAGGATTTTTATTTGAATACTTCTGTTTCTTTGAAGAAATAACAACTTCTTTAATTTGAGAACTACTTGGTTGGAGCGAAATCTTAATTGTTTTGGTTTTAATAAATCGAATAGATTTCATCATTGGTTTATAAGAAACATGAGAAACCTTTAAACTATCAATACCCACAGGAACGGTGATAGAGAAATAACCATTATCATCGCTTGTTGCACCTTCGGCAAAGCCATCAATCAAATAACTAATATTAGCACGAAATACTCCTTGATTATTTGTTGCATCAACAACCTGTCCTTTAAAAGTTTTTGATTGACCAAAACCTAAAACACTAAAACATACAAACGCTACAAAAAGAAATTTCCTAAACACTTTAATCTTCCACATAATTTAATAGTTCACAAAGATAAGCAATTACACAATACAAATAAATAATTCGTTGAATTTATAACTTATCAAATACCATTCCAAACGCAATTATTAAGATATTTTTAACTTTTAAATTGCAGTATTTATGCGGTTCATTTCTTGTTTTTACACAACACTACTTCTTTTATGCAACTTTATTTGTATTTTTGTACTTTATTCGATGTATTAAGACTTTGTTTATGAAAAGGATTTTGGTTATTTATACTGGAGGAACTATAGGTATGGTTAAGGACAAAAAGTCGGGGGCTTTATTGCCTTTTGATATGTCTAAGATTTATGAAGCTTTGCCTGTATTGAGAGAGTTTAATTGTGAATTAGATTCTTATCGTTTTGACCCCATTATTGATTCTTCTAATATGAAACCAGAGTATTGGATTGGATTGGTTGAGGTTATTGAGAAGAATTATAATAAGTACGATAGTTTTATTGTGCTTCATGGTACAGATACTATGTCTTATACAGCTTCTGTTCTTAGTTTTATGTTAGAAAATTTAGGTAAGCCTGTTATTTTAACTGGTTCTCAATTGCCTTTAGGGATGATTAGAACAGATGGTAGAGAAAATATTATTGGAGCTGTTGAGATTGCTTCTTCTGATAGTGTTCAAATCCCTGAGGTTTGTATTTTCTTTGAAGACAGGTTATATAGAGGGAATCGTACAACTAAGATTAATGCTGAATATTTTGAGGCTTTCTATTCTGGAAATTATCCTTCTTTAGCTAAGGTGGGAATTAATATTTCTTATAAGAAACATCTATTTCTTGATTTCCCTTCTGCGCCATTTAAGGTTTATAAGAAGCTTGATGATAACGTGGCTTTAATAAAACTATATCCAGGCTTAAAAGAAGATTATTTTAAAGCTATGCTTTCTATGAAAGATTTGCGTGGAGTTGTTTTGGAAACATTTGGTTCAGGTAATGCTCCTACAGAAGAATGGTTTATTAACGCATTGAAGGAATCTATTGCAAAGGGTATTATTATTTTTAATGTTACTCAATGTAAGGCTGGGTCTGTTGTTATGGGACATTATGAAACTTCGGCTCACTTAGCTGAGATTAGTGTTGTAAGTGGACACGATATTACTACTGAATCAGCAATTGCTAAGTTGATGTTTTTATTGGGTAATTTTGATGATAAGAAACAAATTATAGATATGCTCTCAAATCCATTAAGAGGAGAGTTATCAATTTAATAAAAGGCTTATGGACTACAAAAAGATATTTAATAGTTTTGATGGTTTGAATATTTTAATCATCGGTGATGTGATGATTGATTCTTATATGTGGGGAAAAGTTGAAAGAATTTCACCTGAAGCGCCTGTCCCTATTGCAACTATTACTAATACTGAAGATAGATTGGGAGGCGCAGCTAATGTGGCTTTAAATATAAGAGCTATGGGGGCGAATCCTATTCTTTGTTCTGTGGTTGGAGATGATGTAAAATCTAATCTTTTGATCTCTTTGATGAAGAAGTTAGATATGACAGAGGAAGGTATATGCTTTTCTAAGGAAAGAGAAACCACTGTTAAGACAAGAATATTAGGCAATAAGATTCAGATGCTTAGAGTTGATCAAGAAATTAGTAATCCTTTGTCTGATAATGATGAAAAAGAATTTATTAAATCTATTTTGGACATTATTAGTAAAAAACGTATTGATGCTATTGTCTTTCAGGATTATGATAAAGGAGTAATTACTCAAAATGTTATTTCAGAAATTGTAAAAGCAGCTAATAAAAAAGAGATTCCAACAACTGTTGACCCTAAGAAAAGAAATTTTTTATCATATAAAGACGTTACTTTGTTTAAACCTAACCTAAAGGAACTAAAGGAAGGCTTAAAGATTGATTTTGATTTACCATTGATTAATAATTTAATTGATGCGTCTAATCTTCTTCAGCAAAAATTAAGATTAAGTATGGTATTTATCACTTTAAGTGAATATGGTGTTTTTATTGCCGATTATAACTTAAAAGATAAAAACATGATTATTATTCCTGCTCATCCAAGATCTATTTCAGATGTTTCAGGAGCAGGGGATACTGTTATTAGTGTTGCAACTCTTTGTTTGGCTCTTAAGCTCCCTTTCAAATCAATTGCTGAGATTGCTAATTTAGCAGGAGGTTTAGTCTGTGAACAAGTAGGAGTTGTTCCAATTGATAAGAAATTATTATTAAGTGAAGTATATAATAAATTATAGAATAAAATAAGAATGGAGGACAAGTCATGAATAATTTTGAATTTTATAATCCAACAAAAATAGTTTTTGGTAAAGATACAATTGCAAAACTTGCAATCTTAATACCACAAGATAGTAATGTATTAATTACTTATGGCGGAGGTAGTATAAAAAAGAATGGAGTTTATGAACAAGTAATTAAAGCATTGGGGACAAGAAAAGTTTATGAATTTGGAAATATAGAACCTAATCCTCATTATGAAACTTGTTTAAAATGTGTTGATTATATTAAAGAAAATGAAATAGATTTTATTCTTGCCGTTGGAGGAGGAAGTGTTATTGATGCCACTAAATTTATTGCTGCTGCATGTTATTATGAAAGCAATGATACTTGGGAAATATTAGAAACAAGAGGTAGCAATATTAAGAAAGCTATGCCCTTTGGAACAGTTTTAACTCTTCCTGCAACTGGTTCTGAAATGAATAATGGTTCAGTTATAACAAAAAAAGGAACTAAAGAAAAGAAAGCTTTCCACTCTGACGTTTGTTTCCCTCAATTTTCTATCTTAGATCCTCAAACTACTTTCACTCTTCCTAAAAAACAAGTTTCTAATGGAATCGTAGATACATTTGTTCATGTTATGGAACAATACCTAACTTATCCTGTAAATAATCAAATATCTGATCGTTTTGCTGAAAGTATTATTATTTCTCTTATTGAAGAGGCTCCAAAAGTTTTTACAAATCCTATGGATTATGATGTAAGAGCTAACTTAATGTGGGCGGCAACTATGGGTTTAAATAGTTTGATTGCTTGTGGTGTTCCCGAAGACTGGTCAACTCATATGATTGGTCATGAACTTACAGCTCTTCATGGTTTGGATCATGGAATAACTCTTTCTATTGTTCTTCCTGGAGTAATGAAGATAATGAGAAATGAAAAAGGAGAAAAGATAATACAATTTGGAGAAAGAGTGTTTGGAATTAAAGAAGGTTCAAAGGAAGAAAAGATAACAAAGACTATTGATGCTACTGAAAAATTCTTTGATTCATTAAATAGTCCTACACATCTTTCTCAAGTGGGATTAAATGAGAATTGCATTGCTCCAATTGTTCAAAGAATGATAGATAGAAAATGGTCATTGGGAGAAAATGGTACAATTAATCCAGAAAAAGTACGTTTGATTCTATTAGATAGATTATAGTATTAGCTCTTTAGCTTTTTATACATAGCTTTTTATGTAAGCTAAAAGCTGATCACTAAAGAAATAATGAAAAAACTAATAGTATTAATTATATCCCTTACTTGTGTTCTAAGTAGTCTTACTGCTCAGAAGCGACCTCCTAATATTCCTCATTTTGATGAAAGATGGATACATTTTGGATTTCATTTAGGCTATAATCAATACTCTGCGATGTTAAAAGTTAAAGACCCTCTGCCTGACCCTGAAAAAGTTTTAGGAATGAACGTAGAACCTCAATCGGGATTTCAAGTTGGCGTTATTGGGGATTTAAAAATATTTGAATACTTACGTCTTAGACTTATTCCTACAATTACTTTTGGAGATAGAAAATTTAATTATAGTATTATTGACCGTGGAGCTTATACTACAAAATCCACAAATATTGAAGCAATATACTTAGAAGCTCCTTTAGAATTAAAAATACAATCAAAGCGTTGGGCAAATTTCCGTCCATATATAATTGCAGGGGGTAAATACTGTTATGACTTAGCATCATTAAAAAAGAAAAAGATTGCAGATGAAGATCTTTTACTAAGAGTAGAGAACAATGATTGGATGTACACAGCAGGAGCTGGTTTTGACTTCTACTTAGAATATTTTAAGTTTGGAATAGAATTAAAGTCATCATTTAGTTTCAATAATATGCACATTCCTGAACCAGAAAAACCCTATTCAAATATAATTGATAAATATAAAACACAAATATTCTACGTAACGCTTACCTTTGAATAGAAAAATAAAAGTTCTGGAACAACTGGGACTTCAAATAAACCTGAGAACTCTGGTAGTTAATTAAACCCCCAAGAGTTTCTAATTTACCCAACCTAAAAAAGAAAAATAAACAAAACGAAAATGATAAAAGAAATAGAGCTTAATGTATCGCCCGAAGAATTAGTAAATGTCGATAAATTTAAAACAATTATTGCAAAAAAGTCAGGCATAAAGGAAGACTCTATTGCTAATTTTGAGGTCTTAAGAAAAAGTATTGATGCAAGAAAAAAGCCAGTAAATTATAGAATAAAAGTTGCCGTTGATATTATAGACAAAGAAGGACAAGAATTAGAAGGAATTAGTGTAATTGGAGAACAAGAAACAACAGAAAGGAAGAGAGACGTAAGAAATGCTAAGTCAGTAATTGTTATTGGAGCTGGTCCAGCAGGTTTATTTGCAAGTTTAAAACTTATTGAAAAAGGATTAAAACCAATTATACTTGAAAGAGGAAAGTCTGTAAGTGAAAGGAAAAAAGATACTGCTCAAATTATTCGCCAGCAAGAGATAAATCCAGAATCTAACTGGTGCTTTGGAGAAGGAGGAGCAGGAACATTTTCGGATGGTAAGTTATACACTCGTTCAAATAAGAGAGGAAACATAAAAGAAGTATTAGATATATTTGTAGAGCATGGAGCAGATAAAGAAATAATGATTGACGCTCATGCCCATATTGGAACAGATAAACTTTCTGCAATAATAAAAGATATCCATAAGACAATAGAAGAATGTGGAGGAGAATATCATTTTGAAACAAAGGTTGTAGATTTTATTGTTAAGGATAATAAGATAAAAGGAGTTATAACTCAAAAGGGAGATAAGATTGAATCAGAAGCTGTAATTCTTGCAACGGGTCATAGTGCGAGGGATATATATAATCTTTTTAATGAAAAGAAATGGGCTCTTGAAGCAAAACCTTTTGCAATGGGTGTAAGAATAGAACATCCTCAAGAACTAATTAATGAAATTCAATACCACACACCAAACTATTCATCTCTACTACCAGCAGCCTCTTATAGTCTTGCATATAATTATAAAGAAAGAGGAGTATTTTCTTTTTGTATGTGTCCAGGAGGGATGATAATTCCAGCAGCAACAGACAAAGACCAGTTAGTGATGAATGGAATGTCAAACTCTTTACGTAATTCTCCTTATGCAAATGCAGGTATAGTTGTGAGTGTTAAGGAAGAAGATGCAAAAGAATATTCACAATATGGTGCATTATCTCTAATGAAGTTTCAAGAAGCAACAGAAAAGAAAATGTATGAAGCAGCAGGAAATAGCTTAGTAGCCCCAGCTCAACGTTTCCCCGATTTCCTTAGAGGAAAGAAGTCATCAGCTCTTGCCTCTACTTCTTATCTATGTGGATTAATCCCAACCGATATGAATAAGATACTTCCCAACTTTATGACTGAAACTTTAAAAGAAGGCTTTAACGACTTTGGAAAAAAGATGAAAGGCTTTATAACAGGAGAAAGTAATATCATAGGTTTAGAATCTCGCACTTCATCACCTGTACGTATCCCAAGAGACAAAGACACTCTTCAACATATCCAAATCTCAGGACTCTACCCATGTGGTGAAGGTTCAGGCTATGCAGGAGGAATAACTTCAAGTGCTATCGACGGAATAAACATTGCAGAGAAGATTGCGGAAATAAATTAAATTTACAAAGATGAAATGACTTTTGTTAATATACTTATATTACAACAGTCTAAAAACTTGAATACTGAATATACCCCACCTGAAGACTACGCAAGGTGGGGATTTTTTGTAACTGATTAAATCTTTCTGGACTATTAATTGATCTTGATTCCCCTCTCTAAACGTTATAAAGCCAATTCTATTTCTGTGGAATATTTTCAACATAAGTTAAGATTTTGTCCAATGCTTCCAATTGAGTTTTATGTATTTCAATCATTTCTTGTTGTTGATTAATAATTAGATGATCTATTTTTTCATGTAGCATTCCTATTTCTAACTCAGCTTTTAGATTTACCATATAATCCTGTTTAGCTCTTTCTCTATCTTTTTCTTCCTGTCTATTTTGGCTCATCATTATAACTGGGGCCTGCAATGCTGCTAAAGTTGATAAAATAAGGTTCAATAAGATGAAAGGATAAGGGTCAAATTGTTTATTTAATAACCAAAATACATTTAAGCATATCCAAATAAATATAAAGATCATAAATGAGATAATGAATGTCCAACTTCCTCCAAAATCAGCAACTTTATCAGCTATTTTTTGACCAAAACTTAATTTAGTATTCCCTTCATCTTCAACTATATCAGATATTGCCTTTTTATCTTTTAGTGATGTTAAGACTTTGTCTTCCAATTTTGAGATCTTTCCTACATGCTTTTGCATAAAAAGCTCTATGTGTTTTTCTCTATAAGTATCTAATTCACTATTGGCAACATTCTTATTCTCATTAAAATCAGGATAATCCTTTTTTATTAATTGCATGATAGATTGTCTTATTGATTTCCCAGACACTTTTTCTACTAAAGGAAATACCTTGTTTGATAAATCACTAATAAAGGTTTTCATAATGTTGAATTTATTATATATTATAATGTCAAACGTAATTATGTACTAATTATGTATGTGCATATGTGAAAAACTAATTTAATAAGGATTGAGTTTAATCGGAAAACGCTTCTTTTATTTTTTATACATACAGCCATATCTACAACGATCTCATTATATGTATAGCAAAGTAAGAGCCATTTTATATTCTAAAACGGCTCTTTCTTAAGTTAAAATTCAATTATTATCTTCTTCTACGTTTAGCCTTAAGATTATTCTTGGTGAAGTATTTTGCAATATCAAATCTTAATACTGCTTCTATTAAGAACGGATTATATTTTAATGTGCCTCCACTTGCCATATAAGGTATAGAAGTTACAGCATAACCTATCCTAAGTATGTTTCTAAAACCTTCTTCACTATATATCATATAATTCCCACTGCTAGCCCATTTAGTTTTATAAGAAAATTCCATTATGGCAGAAGTGTAACTTAATTTTCCTGTTGAAAATCCATGACCATCTATACAGAAAGAATATTGAGCTCCAACTCCTATATATCCTGTTCCTATTTTAAAACATACCAAAGCTGGAACATTAATATATTGTAGATTCCCATCTGTTCCCCAACGAAAATCATATTTTGTTTCAAATATTCCTTTAATTACATCTGTAAAAGCATAATTTCCATATAATCCAGCTCCTCCTCCAATCTGGAAATCAAAATCTCCTTTTATTTTAAAATTGGCATCAATATTTATCATTGGACCTAATTCCCAATCTCCTTTGTTGTAATCTTGCGCATTTAATGTTGAAAATGCTGTTAGCATAATTGCTAAAGATAGTAATAATTTTTTCATGTTAAATCTTCTTTATATTATTATTCAGTTAATTGCATTGTTCCAAAGTTTAATATATCCCCATCAACAAACCTTCCAATTATTATCTCTCCTATTTTTTCTTCAAATGATATATTAGATGAAAAAATTGACTTTGTTTCTTTTTGAGCAAATAAAGTTTTTTGAGTCGGTGTACCTTGAGGAGATATCTTTAAAACATTTGTTACAACATCCTTACCTCCTTTTGGAAATGTAATATTTGTTTCAATAAATACGTCTCCACATAAATCATTATCACCTTTATCTGCATTATAAATTGCATAGAAATCATTTCCCTTAGTAAAGAATAAAGGTGATTCAAATTGTCCTTTGTCAATCCTATATCTATTATAGGTTCTTGTTGCTTTAGAAAGAAGTTGATTATATACAAGATTACCTTCATTTGGATTTACACATAAAGCATAAAAACATCTATTATAATATGTATAAGTTGCAGCAGAGTTTGAGCCTTCAAAAATTTGTAAATATGCATCTTCAACAATAGCTACTAAATTTCCATTATCCAAAGGATAAATATCTTTTAGATTCCAATAAGTACCTTTTTCTTTAATGTATTCAAAAGAAACAGTATTTGTAATTTCAGATTTTTCAAAATCAAATGTAATTCCAGTAAACTTACCTTTTGAATTATCCCCAATAAATACAGTATTATTATTTATTACATGTAATTTAGTATCATCAAATTCTAACTTGTCACTAACAATTTTTTCCGTTACTTCATTTTCATTTACCTTTGATAGAATAAGTTTTGGATTATCAGAATCTAACTCTGAAAGAATATAAACTTCTCCATCATTGGTTGGAGATATATTTAGAATTTTTATTGACCCTTCAATTTCGGTTGAATATTTATTAGACCATAGTTTATTTAAATCCTTATCAAAAACATTAACCATAAAATAACCTTGCTTAGTTTTAGAGTTCACATTCATATAAGTAATAACATATTTTGATTTATCATTAGATGAATAAATATTAATCTTAGGGTCATCTTTTTTTGAATGACTATAAGAAAGTAAAACATTATCACTTTTTTCAGCATAAGTAGTTTTATCAATTAAAACACACTTTACTTCATTTGTTTCTTTATCCTTATTTTCTTGAGAATAAATAACGGCAATGTCACTATTAGTTGTGAAAGAACTTATAATTGATAAGAACGGGATATCAACATATTGCTCAGCATAAGACTTTACATTATTATTATTTACTGACATAAAACCAATTCTATTGAAGCGGCGTATAAATCCTGTTGTTTGGTAACCATAGGAAAAATAATGTTCTTCTCCAATAGAACCTATATAGTTATATATTGAACTTTTATCTCCAGGTTCATATTCTTGTCCCCATTGAATATTTTGAGAATATGCTCCAAATGATAGAAGCATTGCACAAATGATAAATAATCTTTTCATATTGAATCTTTTAATTTGTTTAATTTAAAAAGGAAGAATACCTATGGTTAAATTGACTCCAAGAAAATAATTGAATAAAAGGCGAGTTGATGTTCTATCAATAATATCCATACTATCATCTATACTCAAGAACTTGTATCCTTTAGTTAGTGTTCCTGCAGAAACACCTGTACCTATAGATATATGATTTGATACGAATATTGTTTTCCCAAATTCAATCCTAAATCCTAATGCCCAATCATTATCAATATAATTTGCTAAAGTTGATTGTGATTTATAATTTGATTCGGTTTGTTCTTCATATTCTAAAGGAGAATTTACATCATATATCCAATAATCTACTTGTAATTTATAATAATAGCCAAGTGGAGCTTTATTATTGGTATAATACTTAGCATAAAATCCAAAACCATAAAGATTAATTTTAGAATCATAAGAATTATAATAGCGCTCAACAGTCTCGTCATAACCAGTATATTCAGGGGCAAAATTAAGTGATTGGAATTGATAATTACCTCCAATTACCCAATCTTTATTTATAATAAACTCTATTCCTGGAGAGAAATGAGTGTTAAATTCATAAAACTTTGTTTCTGTTTTATATGGACATAATAACGTTGGAGTGAAGCGAGCATCAAAAATAAAATGGAATCTTCTACCTAAATAACCAACTTGAGAAAAACTTTGAACAGAACAAGTTAATACAAGTGCAAATATTATAAATTTTAATTTCTTCATCATCTTAGTTTTTTGAAAGTTTACTGGTTTTAATATAGCACTCATAAAGCTCTTGATTTATCTCATCATAAGTGTTTTCATGTTCAAATTGTCTTGTTTCTGAAAATATTGTTTTATGTTTTTCCAAGTCATAGGCAATAAATAATAATTTGCCTGATTGTTCACGAGCAAACCATTGATAAATACTAATTGGAATTGTAGGTGGAGTCATAATTGAAAGAGAAGAATGTAATCGTTTATACTTTTTATTTTTTGTTGAACCAAGTGATTGCTTTTGATAATAAACTAAATTCAAAATTGGCGTACCTAATTCTTTTGCTAAATTCTCTGCATCTCTACTTTCATAAGTAATATCAGAAAATTTATTGAAACTTCTTGAATAATCATTAAGACGAGAAAGTAATTGATAATTCACAGGGAAATCATTATCATAACTTGAAATTAATATAGGTTCAAAATCGGCTTGCTTGGCAATATTCTTAACTCTTCGTTCAAGTCTTTGGGTTTGAATTTTATTTTCTCCTCTTTCCAATGTTTTATTTTCTGATTTATGTATCTTTTCGGCATACGGTTTTAGAATAATAATCTTTTTCCTCACTGATGTTTTTTGATTATCTTCTTTTAAATATGTAATAATTGATGACGCATTACCTTGTTCATTTTCAAGAATAGAAGAATTGAACGCCTTAACAAAAGCTTCATCTTTTTTTAAATCACCAAGCATGTAGTTTTCTGTTTTAAAACTCTTTTGGTGACCAACAAGTTTCTTTGTTTTTACCTTATCGTATTTTGTTTGTTCCTTATCCTCATTAACTAAAGTATCTTCTGGAACTATTTCTCCCATTTTATAATCTGAAAACTTATTCAAAGATCCAAGATTTGCGTCTTCAACCAAATACTTAGTAATGTCATTAAAAAGAAGTTTAAAATATTTATCATCAGGATATAATTTCATATCATTCCAAGTAGACCTCAAACTCATAAGACCTAATTCCTTCTTCCCCATTTTCTTAAATAAATTTACAGCAAATTGCATTTCCCCTTCAGTCTTATCTTTTCCTAAATCAATATCTTGATAACTCCCACTTATCTTTCCTCTTGCAATTCCATATAAAGACGCACAAGAAGCCGTATTAAGAAATTTATTATCTGGAGAATTCTTTAACAAGCATAAGGTATTATAATATGCTTTAATATAATTGTCAGCAATAATTTGTTGATTAATCGTTTCGAAACGAGAAATAGTTCTTATAAAATTAAAATCTTCTTGTGATTGAATAAACTTTTTATCCCCAGTAATATCAGACGCTGAAATCAAATTTTCCATTTCAGCTCTACGTGATTTAAGATTTGGGTGAGTTGAAAAAGTATCTATATAATCTTCTCTTGAAACAATAGGAGTAACAGATTCAAGAAAATAGTTATCCTCAAATTTATAATATTCGTTTTCAAACATTCCTCTATTTAACTTTAGCTCATCAAAAGGTAGATAAGAATACTGAAGAACATCAAACATTCCATCAATTGAATTGCTTGCATAACCTGAATTCTTAAAGAATTTTTCATACCCTAATTTATCTGCTTCAAACTCTTGTTCCCTTGAACGTGAATGATATTTTAAATAATCTTCAATTGTATTAGTTCCATCTTTATCGTTTCCACCAGTATTATAACCATGCTTCTTAACATAATGGATTAATTCATGAGAAAGCACATAAGCAATTTCTGCCTCACAAGTTGATTGAGAAATAAAACCAACAGTAACAAATACAAATCCATCAATAGTTGCAAAAGCATTTACTTCTGAAGACTTAAGAGTATAAATCTTGATTTCTTTTCTTAAAGCAGGGTCATTAACTAACAAATTATCTAAAATCTTCTCCAAATAATGAGTAACAGTGTCTCCATAAACAACCCTACCAGATATTATTAGATCTTTAATATACCTGTTCGCATTTCTTTGAATACGATTTCTTGGTTTAGAGCCATCAAAGTTATTACCTTTGGCGATGTTTAATAAATCATTTGGCAATTGTCCTACAGCTTCCAGACGGCTAAAGTTATTAATAGAAATTTGTTGTGCTGAAAGAGTATAAAATCCACAAATCAACACAACAATAAGTAAAAGTTTTTTCATGCTTTTTGTTTTAGAATAATAAAAAATTTGGATAAGAAGAAGCAAAAATAATAATAAATTTTTAATTAACAAATCTATAGCCCCATTTAATTAACAATTGACAGTATTTTCCTATTTTATTAATGCTAAATAGACAAAACAAATGCTTTATTTATTTTTGAGCGGTTTTGACTTAAATGATATGAATTGGTCTATCTTTTCCCAATTTATTATTGAATTAATTTGATTGGAAAATACTTCCTTAATTTTTCTATTATCTGCAGTAATATCTGCAAAACTTGTGCTTTCTATCTTATTCTCAATGCATAGATAAAAAAACATATAACATAACTATCTGTTTATCCGCACTTAATACTCCTTTTACCTTGCAATGGTCTCAATATACCCATAAAATACTTGATTTTTTCTCCAATATTTTGTATCTTTACATCAATAAATCTACTCAAATTCAAAAGAGTAGAATTTAATACAAACAAATCCCCTTAAAATATCTTAAAAACTACGATGCACATCGTAGATAGTCTACGATACCCATCGTGACACCACCACGATGCCCATCGTAGCACAATTTAATCCCTATTAAAATATTTTTATATCCTGTTTCCTTAGAAAAAGAAGGGCTTTAATTTCAGAAAGAGTTAATCTAAATTTGATTTAATAGAAAAGGTCAGGCAATTTAAGTCTGACCTTTTCTATTAAAATCTAAATTATAATAAGAATTAGATTATTTCAATAATGTCTTGTGTTATTTTATTTAGTTGGTCTTGGTCGGGGATGAAGTTTATGTTTGCTTTGTATTGTACTTCTATATTACTTTCTTCCATATAACGTTCTAGGGCTTTCATATTTGCTTGTGCCCAACCATAACTTCCAAATAGAATAGCTTTTCTTCCTTTTGGAGCTAAGCCTTGAAGATATGTTAAGAATGCTGCTACTGTTGGCAGTATTCCTCTGTTAAGTGTTGGTGAACCTATACAAATATATTCTGCTTCTATTATTTCTGCCATAATATCAGATATATGTGTGTCTTTTAGGTCATAAATACAATAATGATAACCTTTCTTTTCGAAGGCATCTTTTACTGACTCTGCCATTTTTTCTGTTGAATGCCACATGGTATCGTAAACTATTACAGCCTTCTTATCTGTTTTGTTTGATGCCCATTTTGCATAGCTTTCCATAATTGCTGGAATATGTGATCTCCATATTAATCCATGGCTTGGACATATAATATCTATATCTAAACTTTTTACTATTTCTAAAACACCAACCACTTGTGAAGAATAAGGAAGTACTATATTAGCATAATATTTCTTTGCTTCGTCAATTATTGTTTCCAATGGATATTCATCATCAAAACGTTCTGATGATGCTATATGTTCTCCAAAAGCATCATTAGAAAATAGTATCTTTTCTTCTGGACAATATGTTACCATATTATCTGGCCAGTGTACCATTGGTGTCATAACAAATGAGAGGTTTCTCTTTCCTATATTTAATGTATCTCCAGATTTAACTGTAATAAAGTTCCAATCTTTCTTGAAATGTAAACGATGTTCTTTTTCACCTGCAACAGATGTTACTACTTTTGCATTTGGTAACATTGCCATAATTTCAGGCATTGCTCCAGAATGGTCCATTTCAACATGATTTGATATAACATAATCTATTTTTGTAGGATCTATTATATCAGATATTCTTTCTATTAACTCTTTTGTAAGATGACCTTTCACTGTGTCTATTAGAGTTATCTTCTCGTCTATTATTAGATACGCATTGTATGTAGAGCCTCTTTGTGTTAAGTATCCATGAAAGTTTCTTAACTTCCAATCAATAGCTCCTACCCAATAAATGTCTTTTTTTACTTCTATTGCTTTCATCTTTTTTATAATTAACTATTGTCTATTATTAAATATTTGTTTTATTGCACTTTCATATTCTTCGGCAGCTTTCTTATTGCCTTTTGCTTTGTAGTGATCGGCTAATTTGGAATAAAGTTTTACATAAGCATTTCTCTCATCAAGCCCTTGAGCTTGATAAATTGCTACTAATTGTTGCATTGTTTGTTGGTCAAAACGTTCTATTTCTATCAATCCATTTAGGTAGCCTTCTGCAGCAAATAAGTCTTGTTCTTTTAGTTTTACACTTGCTGCCAAAGAGTAAGCTGCTGAGTATTTGAAATTATCTTTTATCACTTTTTCACAAATGTTTAGAGCTTCTTGGTTTTTATTTTGTGTAAACAAAGCATAAGCCTTGAAATAGTTTGCATTCTCTGCCTTTGGATTAAATTTAATTACAGCATTTGTTAGCATTATTACACTATCTGGCACATTCTTTCTTAAATAAATCTCACTTAAGCTTATCAATGCAGATTCATTTTCTGGGTCTTTTTGAATTGCCTTTTGTAGTAGAGGCACTGCTTGTTCTATTTGTCCTTTATTTTTTAATTCTACTCCTTCAAAGTCCGATTTATCTTGTCTTTTTAAAACAATACATATTGGTTTGCCATCAACCTTTATTTGATATACTGTATTTTTGGGAGGGAAAGCCCCATTTTGCAATTGTTCAGGAGGAATGCCTGTATTACAAATAATAGCATAATCCCAATCGGTCTCTCCTCTTTCATTATAACGAATAAAAGCTGTCTTGAATTTTGTTGTATCGTTTCTGAAATAATAATTTATTGGACTTAAGTGCCAACAAGCTACAACTATTTTATCTCCTTTTGTTAGGTTATCTTTCTTTGCATTTGCTTTTACCCAATCTGAAGCTTCACGAAGAGAATGGTAATAGTAATCTAATTCATAGTTGCCGTAAGCCTTATCCATTCCTCCTGATAATTCATTGAAATAAACATACTCGTATGGGTGGTTTCTTATACAATGTGCAATAGGATTAATACATAAAACACCAAAGGCTGCAATAACAACTATTTTTATATATTTATTCTTGAACATTTCAACTAAGGCATTAATACCTAAGCCAGCTAAAGCTACTAAAGAAGGATAAACAAAGATTGCATGACGCCAGCCTCCATATACATTTGATTTGTTTATAACTATCCAAAATATAGGGAAGACAAAAGTGAAAAGTAGAACAAAATAATAGAACCATTTTTTCTTATTTTGGAACATCATTATAAATCCGGATAAAGCTCCTGCAAGAACAACTAATGGAACTGTCATAAAAATAAACTTAGGAGTATAGTACCAAGGCAAAGCGTCAGACCATTGAGCTTGTCCTTCAAAAACTTGACGTATAGCAATTGCAAACTTAGTCATATTGCCTAATGTTTCTTTTGGATTATCAATTGGAGCTTTTAAACCAAATGGCCAAGTAAGTATTGCAAGAATATAACCAACTATTACAACCCCCAATCCCCACATAAGCACACGACCAAAGTCTTTCTTTAAAGTCTTTTGTTTCCAGAAATAATATACTAAAGCAAACAAAGCAAAGTAGAAAATAACTATTAAACCTCCTATTCTAACACTAATAGCAAAGGCAATAGAAATCGCAAGCATAATTATAGTACTCCACTTAATCTTTGGGAGTTCATCTAAAAACTTAACAATATAATATATAGACATTATTGTTGCTGTTGCCAAAGGAAGGTCCTTAAGGTTATTGAAGGAATGACCAAGAAAACGGGGCGATACAAGCATTAGTATCATAGTAAATACTCCAGCCCTCCAACCTGCAATTCTCTTAACAAATAAACTTGCAAACAAAATAGCCAACCAACCCATTATAGAATTGAAACCATGACGAAACGCCATATAATTATCTATATGAAATACGTGAGTAATAAAGTAAGCAACATTATCAACACTTTGTCCATAGTAAGGTAAGTTATACTTCTCGGTAACAACAGCCGCTGTTGAATCTTCTCCAAAGGAAGCATAATATTTATATACATTTTCAGCTTGTTGATAGTGGAAGAATTCATCTCCAGAGATACCTGCATCTTGACTTAAACGGATCATCAATATTAAGGCAAGACCTGCCAAAACATAGAAAGCATATTTCCAAATATTATTTGAAGATTTAATTTCTAATTCTTTAGATTTTTCAATAATAGGTTCAGAAACCTTTTTAGTAAGGTTTTTATTTGCCTTTGTGATTACCTTTTGGGCAGGGTTATTTCCTGTACCTAAGTTCTTATTCTGTTTCATATTAAAAATTTATTCTTTCTTTTTCTACTACTAAAGGACGATTCATTACATGAGTATGTATATTGCCAATATATTCTCCAATTATACCTATAAATATAAGTTGAATTGAAGAAAAGAAAAACAAGCCAATTACAAGTGGAGCTTGTCCCATAGGCATAGAATACCAATTAATTATCTTCAATATTAAATAAACAATGGCAGCGATTAAACTTAGAAATGCAGTTAAAAAGCCAAACATAGTTGCTAAACGTAATGGTACTTTTGAATGAGAAGTAATACCAAGCATAGCAATATCATAAAGAGTAAAAAAATTATTTTTTGTTATCCCTCTTTTTCTTATAGGTTGATAATATTCAACCAAAGCCTTTTCAAAACCTACTTCACAAATTAAACCTCTAAAATAAGGATAATTATCTTTTACTTCTCTAAGATTTTCAATTACTATTTTGTCATATAATCCAAATCCTGTAAAGTTTTTTATTAGTTCTACTTCTGCAAGCTTTGTTACTAATCCATAATATGCTTTACGAATTTTGAAGAATAAAAAATTCTCTTCAGAATTTTTCTTTACTCCTGCAACAATCTTATAACCCTCTTCCCATTTCTTAATAAACGCAGGAATTAATTCAGGAGGGTCTTGAAGATCTGAAACCAAAGAAATTACTGCATCACCTTTTGCTAATAACATAGCATAGTAAGGAGAGCGTATATGCCCAAAGTTTCTTGAATTAACAATAATCTTTACATTCTTATCCTTTTCTGCAATTGCTTTTAGTATTTGCACTGTATTGTCATTAGAAGCATTATCAATAAAGATATGTTCATATTGATACTGAGGTAAAAGCTCAAATTGTTTCTTTACTTGCTCATAAAGAATTTGAACATTTTCTTGCTCATTATAGCAAGGCGAAACAACACTTATTAATTTCATAAACTCAAAATCTGTTTAATCATATAATCAAGTTTTTCTTTAGTCATTCCAGGATAAACACCAATCCAAAACGTATCATTCATTATCTTATCAGTAGTCTTTAAATCTCCCACAACTCTATAGCCCTCTTTTCTTTCTCTCATTCCATCAAAGCAAGGATGTTTTATAATGTTTCCTGCAAAAAGCATACGAGTTTGAATTTTCTTTTCTTCAAGGGTTTGAACTACTTTATTTCTTGTTAAAGATGATTCATCTCTAACAGTAAGAAGAAAACCGAACCAAGAAGGATTAGAATCTTTCATAGCCTCTGGAAGAATAAAATTCTTTTCAGCTCCACCTGCCTTTAATCCTTCAAATAAATAATTAAAGTTTTCTCTTCTTTTCTGTGTAAAACTATCTAATTTATTTAATTGAGCCAAGCCAATTGAAGCTTGCATTTCAGTAACTTTAAGATTATATCCAAAATGAGAATAAACATATTTATGATCATAGCCCAAAGGTAATTCTCCAAACTGTTGAGTAAACCTATGCTTACAAGTATCATCTTTTCCTGAAGGACAAAAACAATCTCTTCCCCAATCTCTAAATGAAAGAATAATACGACCAAGTTCTGAATTATTAGTATAAACAGCTCCGCCTTCTCCCATTGTTAAATGATGAGGGGGATAAAAACTTGAAGTGCCTATATCTCCAATTGTTCCTGTCTTTTTCCATTCTCCCTTATAAAAATACTCACTTCCTAAAGCATCACAATTATCTTCAACTAACCAAAGAGAATGTTTCTCACAAAACTCTTTTACCTTATTCAAATCAAAAGGATTACCCAAAGTATGAGCAATCATAACTGCTTTTGTCTTTTCAGAAAATGCTTTTTCTAATAAAGAACAATCAATATTATATTCTGGAAGAGTTACATCAACAAAAACAGGAATTGCTCCAAATTGAATAATTGGTGCAATTGTTGTTGGAAAACCACAAGCAACAGTTATAACCTCATCTCCTCTTTTTATTCTTCTTTCTCCAAGTTTTTCAGAAGTAAGAGCCATAAAAGCTAAAAGATTTGCCGAAGAGCCAGAGTTAACAAGATAAAGATTATTAACTCTCATTATCTTTGCCATTTCTTTTTCAAACTCATTGCAATATCTTCCTGCAGTAAGCCAGAAATCTAATGAAGAATCAACAAGATTAACCATTTCTTTTTCATCAAACACTCTCCCACCATAAGAAATAGTATCTCCTTCTACAAATTCTTTTTTTGTTGCAAAAGTCTCTTGATAATATTCTTTTACTAAATCTAATATTTGTTGTCGTTTATCCATTATATATTAAAATAATCTTCTATTTGTTTTATTGTTATATCATTTATTTGACTTGGGTTTTGGTAATAAGTCTTATACCATTCTAAGCTTTTGTTTAACGCTTCTTTTGCATTCCAACGAGGACACCAACCTAAAGAAATAGCCTTTTCAATATTTAATTTAAGAAGGTTTGCTTCATGAGGCTTATTATTAAGATTAGGACAATTATATTCTCCATCTCCCCATATCTCTATTGCAAGACTAACCATATCACCAACCTTTAAAGTATCATTATCATAAGGTCCAAAATTTATTGCTCCTTCAATAAAACTTCCTTCATCCATTAATTTTCCTACATAAAGATAACCCCATAAAGGTTCTAAAACATGTTGCCAAGGTCTTATTGAATTAGAATTTCTAACCATAATTTGTTCTTTTGAACTTAAAGCTCTAATAATATCGGGGACTAATCTATCCTTAGCCCAATCTCCTCCGCCAATAACATTTCCTGCTCGAACAGATACTACTTTATTCTTATGTACATTAAAATCTTTTGGATTAAAAAATGAAGAACGAAAAGAAGAAACTACAATTTCTGCGGCTGCCTTAGAAGCGGAATAAGGATCATAACCTCCTAATCGATCTGTTTCCTTATAAGCATAATCTTTTTCTATATTTTCATAAACCTTATCAGTAGTTATAATTATAGTATTTACATTAGGTTTATTAAGCTTTTTGACTGCTTCCAAAACATTTGCAGTGCCAATAACATTTACATCAAAAGTATAAGAAGGTTCTTCGTAAGAAGTAAGAACAATAGGTTGAGCTGCTAAATGGAAAACAAAATCAGGCTGAAAATCTAAGATATATTTTGTTAAGTTTTCCTTATCTCTTATATCCCCAATAATACTCTTGCATAAAGAATCAATTCCAAATACAGAAAAAAGATTAGGCATAGTGTTAGGTTCAAGACTATAACCCATAACATCAGCTCCTACCATAGATAATAGTTTTACAAGCCACGAACCCTTAAAACCTGTATGCCCTGTAACAAAAACTTTTTTACCTCTATATATTTCTAATTGTCTTACCATAATTTCCAAGGAGCATTATTAGTCTTCCAAGCTTCTTCCAATACTGTTTTATCTCTCATAGCATCCATGCAACGCCAATATCCCTTATGTTTATATGCAGATAATTCATTTTCTTTAGCCAACTCCTCTAAAGGAGAATCTTCCCACATAATATTATTCATATCTCCTTTAAGATAATCAAAAACGTTTGGCTCTAAAACAAAGAAACCTCCATTTATCCAAGAACCATCTCCTTTTGGTTTTTCTTTAAATACAGTTACGTCATCACTATCACTTAATTCCATGCCTCCAAACTTACCTTCAGGTTGAACGGCAGTAACTGTTGCGATCTTTCCTTTTTGCTTATGAAAATCAAGTAAAGCTTTAATGTTAATATCAGCTACTCCATCTCCATAAGTAAGCATAAATGTTTCGTTTCCTATATATTTTTGAACTTGTTTTAAACGTCCAGCAGTTTTGGTTTCTAAACCTGTTTCAACCAAAGTAACTTTAAAGTTATCTGCAAAAGATTTATGTATCTCAATTTCATTACAAGCTAAGTCAATAGTTACATCAGAATTATAAAGGAAATAGTTTATAAAATACTCTTTAATAGCATAACCCTTATATCCTAAACAAATAATAAACTCATTAAAACCAAAGTGAGAATACATCTTCATAATATGCCACAGTATAGGTTTTGATCCAATCTCTATCATAGGTTTTGGCTTTAAATATGACTCTTCAGAAATACGAGTACCCATACCTCCAGCAAATATTACCACTTTCATAACATTCTTTTTAAAAGTAAAATCTTAATTTTTCAATCTACAAATGTACAAATAATATTCAAAATGCGTACATTTGCAAATAATTCATTGGATATAATTACTATGAAAATTTCTTTTTATGAAATATAAAACTAAGAATATTATTGATAAATATATTTTGATATCAATGATATTTATCTGCTTATCTATATATCTACCACCTTTTTTCAAATCTATATCAATAACATTTTTAGCATCATCAATTATTTTAGCATACCTTACTAAGTCATATTCGCTGAAACTTAACCTTAATTTCAATAAACACAACTTACTTCTTTTGATGTTATATCTTTTATATGTTATTGGAGTTTTTTATTCTTCCGATATAAAAGAAGCATTTTTTGATTTAGAGGTTAAGTTACCAATTATAATTTTTCCTATTCTTTTTTTATTTTTGCCACAAAACTTCCTTTCAAAAAGAAAGTTTTGGCTCTATGCCACTGCTATTATTTCAGGATTAATAATAAATATTTTCTTTTGTTTTATTTCAGGAATAATAAGATCAATAAATGATTCTTTACCTCTAATTCCTGAAATATCATATACTAAATTAACTATTTCATCACATCCTTCTTATGCCTCCCTTTTTTCTTCCATTGCTCTAATTTTAGTTTATAGAATACCATCCAAAGAACTTTTTAAAATAAGTAAAAAAACAAATCATATAATCAAAGCTATTTCATTTTTTATTATTACCGTTTTTATTCTAATGTTGAAATCAAGAAGTGGATTTATTGCGATGACGATTGTTTCAATTTGGATAATATTTGATATATTTATTATAGAAAAGCGAAAAATAATTTCCTTAATAACTCTTTTTCTAATCTCAATTTTATATATAACAATTTTTAATCTCAATCAATTTAGTGGGAGATACTATAATGCAATTGATAAAATGTCTGATAAAACTACAACAAATCAGCCTAACGAAAACAGTATGTCCCAACGTAAATTTATATATTCAAACAGCCTAAATATTATCTTAGAAAAACCTTTTTTTGGATATGGGACAGGAGATGTGAAACGAACTCTTAATAAACTTTATAATAAAGAACAGACTAATTTCAAATCATATCTTAATGCACATGATCAATTCCTTCAAACATCAATTGCATTAGGTTTAATTGGTTTAATATTACTTATACTTGTATTTATTTTGCCGATAATAAATATGTTTAATCAAAAAGAGTACTTCTTAGTTACTATATTTTTAATCATTGTAGCAGGATTCCTTTTTGAATCCATGTTAGAAAGAGAGATGGGAACATATTTCTTTGGATTAATCTATGTCCTATCAAATTCCTATATGCGAAAAGATATAGAACTTTCAGAAAAAGGAAAATAAGGGCTCAATGTAAAATCTTGGTGGAATGAGGATTAATTATTGAAATTAGATTAAATCTTTTTGAATTTATATTTAATCTATTTTTGAAAAGAATTAATCTTTTGGGACTATTGCCTAAATTGTTTTTTCGTCCCACCTGAATTTTACATTGATCCCTAAAATCTTCCTTATAACTGTGTATAAAATGATAATCTGATCAATGGTAAGAAATTATTATTCCTTATATATGAATAGAATAATATTATACCATCAAGAATATACACACCACATAACGAAGTTATTATGTGGTGGCTATTCTTTTCTGTACAATTTAAAATATTCTTTGAGAATAATTCTTGGTTTAGAATAATAAAGATTAGGATAAAAATCAATATAAGATATTCTATAATAGCCATATGCTATTTATATTGACAATGTTTCTTTTAGGAGTTTATAGCCAGATTGGCTTGCTTTCAGTTCATAGTTGTTTTTCAGCTTTACTATAAATTGATTCTTTTTATAACTATTTATGCTGCTAATGAAATCTACATTTACGATATAGGTTCTATGTATTCTTATAAATTGTTTTGGTGATAAATTGTTTTCAAAATATTTCATTGTCTGCTCTTTTAAGTAAACATTATCTTTAGAATATATTGAGACATAATCACCATTTGATTGCAAAAACATAATTTCGTTAGGGATTAACACATCAAGTTTTTGTCCTGTTTTAACGCTAATTCTTTCTAAGAATTCTTTTGGTTGTGACTCTTCTTGAGTTGTGATTTCTTTTTCTCTTAATATCTCATCTTCTAATTCAGAATCTTCTTCTTGATAGGAAAATATTTTATTCGAAAATAAGAATAAAAGATAAGAGAATAATCCAAAAACTAAGAAGTTAATAAGGAATAGAACTAATAGGTTTTCTTTTGTATAAAGTCTAATAAGAAAGGAAATAATTATAGACCATATAATAAGAAACCCTATTATTATAAATATGTTACGTTTATTTTCGAACATTTCTTATATTGTCTTAGTTTTTTATTTCTATTCCTCCAAAGATGCAAGAACCTTTAATTATTAATTTCTTATTTGAGTGAGGTTTTTCGTCAGTGTAGAATCGTTTATCTTCAGTTGCTCCTAATATACTTGCTGTATTAATAATGATTTCCCAAGAAGAAGGTACGTAAATTTCTATTCCTCCAAATATTACATTTGCTTCAATAATTGTTTCTCCTTCTTCAATATCAGTTTTTCTAAGATCAAGAATTGCCCCTCCAAACATTATGTTAATATCTGTCCCTTTAAATATTGGAGAAAGAACTATGTTTTTTGAAGAACCAAAAATAACATTTTTTCCTGAGAATAATCTTTGAATGAAATTACTATCTTTTAAACGTTCAAGAATTTCATATTCTTTATTGGGGTCTTCTTTTTTTTGTTTTTCAAGCACTTTTGAGATAATTGCTATACCAAAAAGAATAAATAGTATTGGGAAAATAGCGTTTTGAATAGTTAAGTTTTGATATGGGAATGTAATTAAATCAGGATAAAATTGTGACACCTTCGGAACTAAGAAAAATAGAGACGAAAGAGCTATAATAAATCCACAGAAAAAATGCTTCCTACATATCCAATAAAGAGATAGTAAAAGAAATAGCATAGGGAATGATACTACTATTTCAACAATTGAATGATCTATTAATCCTAAATTACTAAATAGATAAATTAATCCTCCACCTATTAGGATTAAACCTATAAATATTCCAAATATGGAATCGCTTCTATGATTTTTTCTTTCTTTCATGACTGTTTAATTTTTCGGCAAAGATATTGACTTATTGTGATGTAAAACAAATTAAAAACGATAAAACTAACTATTATTACCGATGAATTATCCTTTTTAATCGATATGAAAACAAGAAAGGGATTCAATATTGAATCCCTTTCTTTAAAAATATGGTTAAAGCAATAAAGATTATTCTTCGTCTTTTGTTGCTTCTTCGTAAGTTTTTAGTAATACATTTTGTACATCTGTTGGTACTTGTTGGTATTCTTTATATTTCATATTAAACCAACCACGTCCTGACGTTAGAGATGAAAGTGAAGTAGAATAACGATACATTTCAGCCAAAGGGACTTGAGCTTTAATTATTTGGTTCATTCCTTCTGAATCCATTCCCATTACAATTGCTCTTCTTCCTTGAAGGTCGGTCATTACACCACCCATCATTTCAGAAGGGACTTCAACTTCTATATCATATATTGGTTCGAGAATCTTTGCTCCTGCATTTTTGAATGCTTCTTTGAACGCTGTTCTACCTGCAAGCCTGAATGCTAATTCATTTGAATCAACAGGGTGCATTTTACCATCATATACATTAACAACTATATCCCTAGCATAAGAACCAGTTAATGGACCTTCTTCCATCTTTTCCATTACACCTTTCATGATTGCAGGAAGGAATCTTGCATCAATAGCTCCTCCAACAATACAATTGTTAAATACAAGTTTACCTCCCCAAGGAAGTTCATGAGATTCTGTTCCACGAACAGGGTATTTTGTTTGGTTAGACATACCTTCAACAAATGGTTGAATTAATAGATAAACTTCACCGAATTGTCCAGCACCACCAGATTGTTTTTTATGACGATATGATGCTTCTGCATTCTTTGTGATAGTTTCACGATAAGGTATTTTTGGCGCAAAGAACTCAATAGCTATTTTATGTTGGTTATCAAAATACCATTTTAAAGTGTTTATATGAAGTTCTCCCATCCCTTTAATAATAGTTTGTTTCAATTCTCTTGAAAGCTCAACTCTCATTGAACGGTCATGTTGGCAAAATTCATTGATTAGAGCACCAACTTTTTCATCATCAGTATTTGTTAAAGCTCTTACTGCTGTAGTGTATATTGGTTCTGGAAATGCAATTGGAGTAACAGAATCACCTATGTTCTTAAGAGAAGTAAGTGTTGCATTCGTTTTAGCATCCTTTAATTTAATTGTGCTAATAATATCCCCTGCAACTGCCTTGTCTAATTTTATTTTATTCTTTCCTGAATTTGCAAAGATTTGAGATAATCTTTCTTTTGATTGGCTTTTAGAGTTTATTAAATCCATACCCTCATTAACTTCTCCTGCTAATATCTTCATAAATGCAACTTCACCCAAATGTTGTTCATTAGAAGTCTTGAAAACAAATAATGTTGTTGGAGCTTTTGGATCATAAGACGCTTTCTTTCCATTTGCCAATGTCTTTGTTGCAATGGCTTCATTAGGACTTGGTACATTAAATGTAATAAATTCAAGCATTCTTCCAACGCCCATATTTTCTTTTGCTGAACAACATAAAACGGGGAATACTGTTCTTCTTGCTAATCCAAGTTTTAAACCTCTTCTTACTTCTTCTATTGTTAAATCATTTTGATCGAAATATTTTTCCATTAAATCGTCAGCACCTGAAGCGGCGTTTTCAACTAATGTTAAATGTAATTTTTCTGCTCTTTCTTTTTCTGAAGCAGGAATTTCAGATTTTTCAGCTTGACCTCCACCTTTTGGATATTTATACATTTTTTGTGTAATAAGGTCAATGAAAGAATCAAATCCTACACCTGCGTTAATTGGATATTGAACTATTGTTATCTTTTCTCCGAAAAATTCTTTCATCTCACGGATTTGTTCATCGAAGTTTGCCTTTTCAGTATCAAGCTGATTCATTGCAAACATAATAGGCATTTCAAGCTTTGCTGTATGTTTGAATGCAATTTCTGTTCCTACTTCAATTCCTATTTGTGAATTTATTACAACAACTGCTGTTTCAACTGCATTTAATGCTGCAACTAATTCTCCTTGGAAATCAGAAAATCCAGGAACATCTATTATATTTATTTTGTTATCACTGTGTTCTGCGTACATCACACTTGAAACGACAGAGTTTTTTCTATCTATTTCAATGTCTCTATAGTCAGATATAGAGTTTTTTTCATCAACACTTCCTCTACGTGTTATAACTCCACCTTCAAAAGCCATTGCTTCAGCTAAAGTAGTTTTCCCTGATTTTGCGCCACCAACTAAGGCGATGTTTTTAATCTCTGATGTTTGATATACTTTCATATCTTAAATTGTATGTTATTATTAATTGTTTTATAGAATATTCATCAAAAATAAGGGGGCAAAGATATGAAATTGATATTAAGTTTCAAAGAAAAACTTAGATAAAAAAAGAAAAAAATACTTTTGCTTCTATTACTTACCTACAAATACTCCTGTAGTTAAGATGGAATTAGAACTTTTCCCTCTAATAATGAATAAGAAAGGTTTATTAAACAAGTATGTTTCTGCCTTTGTTGACTTTTTAAGTTTATTGTCAATATCTGTCTTTCTTAATTTAAGTTCTGCAGCAGTTGGTTTGATAATCTTTATTTCTGAACTTATTGTAAGAGGAGTTAGTTTATAAGTAGAATCAAAGGAAAGTAATGGGAGTAAAAGAGAATAAGTTGATGAATTAGATATATTAGGAAAAGAAATAGTGGTGATTTGTGGAGTAAGGTTTTCAATAATAGTCTTATAATCTTTTTCAGTAAAGTTATTTACAAATTGATTTATATTACCATTATTAGGTTTAATCATCAATAATGAATAGTTGTCATTTCCTATTGATATGTCAATTGCATTATAAGAGTTATCAGAATAAACCCCCAAGTCACCTTTAAGAGTAAAGAATTCTAACGATTGCTTTTCTTCATTACTTGTATAGAAGATTTGCTTTTTTGCTTTTAATATTTCTTCATAAAAAATTGGCACTTCAATCTTTTGGGAAATTGTAATCTGTTTTGATTTTCCACAATAGGAAGAATCATTAATTTTAATAGTAGAATCTATACTTGATATAAGTTTTTTTATTGTTATTATATTCTCAAATAACTTGCTTGTATCATCAATATAAAACTTTTCACTAAGTTGATTTAAATATTTATCATCATCTACACTATATATATAATGTAACATAGTTAAGGGAGAAAAGGAAAAATTAAAAGAAGAGTCTGTTTTTAATAAGAGTTGATTCAGTAAAAGGAAATTAAATGAGTTTGAAATCTTAAGTGTATTAATATTATCTTCAGAGAAAATTTCTGCTGGAGTCCCAACCATTTTAGGTGCAGAAATAGACACCCCATAATCATTTCCTTGATTATTCTTGTTGCAAGAAACAATTACAACAGATAAGAATAACAAAGCAAAAAAGAAGATGTTAGATGCTTTCATTTAAAAATTATTTGATAATATGCTTGCAAAAATACTCTATTTTATTACATTTGCAAAACTTTTCTATACACTATTTCCAATGGCAAAGAAGCAAGCATACACTATAAAGCAAGGCGAAGAATTAGCTAAAGACTATTGTAGCGTTCAAGAACGTTGTCATCAAGAGGTCTATTCAAAACTAATAAATTGGGGTTTAAACTCAGAGCAATCTGATGAAGTTCTCACAAATTTAATATCCCAAAACTATATAAATGAGGAACGATTTGCTCAAATGTTTGCTCGCAGTAAGTTTAATCAAAATAAATGGGGAAGAGTAAAGATAAAATACTCTCTTAAGCAGAAAGGGATATCAGAACGTTGTATTTCAAAAGGCTTACAAGAAATTGATGATAACGATTACAATACTTTGTGTATAGAACTTGCAAAGAAAAAATTACAAACCTTAAGTGCGGAAAGTAAACTAACAAAAAGAAAAAAAATCATTTCTTATTTAAACTCAAAAGGATTTGAATACGAAGTAATAAATAACATATTAGAAACAATATTTACAGAATAATGCTTACAAAAATAAATTCAATACTTCAATTTTCTTTTTTCAAACAATGTGAATTTAAGATTCCAGGAGAGGGTAAAACTATTTATCTTACTTTTGATGATGGACCTGTTCCGGAAGTAACACCGGAAGTTTTAGCCCTTTTAGAAGAGTATGATGCTAAGGCTACATTTTTTTGTGTTGGAGATAATGTAAATAAATACCCAAGCCTATTTAACGAAATAATAAAAAGAGGGCATAAAGTAGGGAATCATACTTTTAATCATATTAAGGGTTGGAATACTAAAGACGAAGACTATTATGCCAATATTCAAGCAACAAATGACTTAATCCATTCTGATTTATTTCGTCCTCCTTATGGAAGAATTACCCCTAAACAACACTATCACCTAAAAAAAGATTATAGAATAATTCTTTGGAGCGTAATAAGCTACGACTATAATAGGCTTTTAACTCCAAGAAGAGTATGGAGAAATGTCCGCAATTCTGTTACAAATAACGACATAGTTCTTTTTCATGATAGCATAAAAGCAAAAGAGAATATGCTTTACGCACTAAAGAATACACTTTTCTTCTTTACAGCAAGAGGATATAAATTCAAATCCATTTAGATAAAATATATTCATCTAAATAAATAAAAAGAATTGTAAGCAAAAATTATTGTTGAAGTAAAACTTGTTTTTCCACAGTTTCACCAGGAACTAATCTTACAGTTGATTTTCCATAACGAGTATATCCTAATGTATCTGTTATAGAAACATTAATATCTAATATTGCTTCATTATCAAATACAAAGTTTGCTTCTCCTTTGCTATCAGTTACACCGTCAGCTTTAACACTACCTGCATCTTTTGAAATGCTAATTGTTGCTCCAGGAATTCTAATTGAAGTGTCAGTAACATCTTGTACGATAACAACTAATTTACATCTGTTATCGTCCTCCTTGCAGCCTGAAATGAAAGGGATTGCAATTGCTAAGATAAGCATAAAAGAAAAAAATCTAAGTATATTCTTTTTCATAACACTGAATTTTTGTAATATTGCGGTTTAATTCAAAGTGCAAATCTAATAAAATTATTAATATGAAAGCAAAAATTTTATCAATCTTAGTCCTTTTATCTGGACTTTTTTCATTAAGTTGTACAGAAAAGACAACAAGTACTAACCCAATTAAAGAAGAAAATAGTAGTAAAAAAGAAATAAAAGAAAAACAAACTATGGTATTAATTAGCACAAATTATGGGGATATGAAGGCGGTTCTTTACAATGAAACCCCTCAACACAGAGATAATTTTATAAAGCTTGCAAAAGAAGGTTATTTTAATGGAACATTATTCCATAGAGTTATTGAAGGATTTATGATTCAAGGAGGAGATCCAGATTCTAAAACTGCAAAGAAAGGACAACAATTAGGACAAGGAGGTCCAACCTACACAATACCTGCTGAATTTAATCAAGCTTTAATTCATAAAAAAGGAGCTTTAGCAGCAGCAAGAATGGGAGATCAAATGAATCCTCAAAAAGCATCATCTGGATCTCAATTCTATATAACTCAAGGAAAAGTTTACTCAGAAGCAGAATTAAGTAATTTGGAAATGCGTATGGGAAAGAAATTTAATGATGTACAAAAGAAGGCTTATACCACAGTTGGTGGAGTCCCATTCCTTGACTATGACTATACAGTTTTTGGAGAAGTAGTTGAAGGTTTTGATGTAATAGACAAGATAGCAAAAGCACAGAAAGACCGTTCTGATCGTCCATTAGAAGACATTAAGATGACAATTTCTATAATAGAAGAAAAATAAAACAATAGATGAAAGAAAAAATATTAGCGGAGATAGAAAAAGCTAATAGCTTATCAGCATCGGATTTAAACGATGTTGAAAATATCCGTATTCAATATCTTGGAAAGAAAGGACTATTGAATGACCTCTTTGCTGAATTTAAAACAGTACCTTCCGACCAAAAGAAAGAAATAGGATTACTTCTTAACGACTTAAAAATTGCAGTTCAAGATAAGATAGAAGAATTAAGAGAATCACTTGTTCAAGTTGAAGAAAGCAATTCAGATAAAGAAGATTTAACAAAACCAGCAACTGAATTCCAATTAGGTTCTCGTCATCCTTTGTCATTAGTTAGGAATGAAATAATAGAAATATTTTCAAGAATAGGATACGTAGTAGAAGAAGGACCAGAGATAGAAGACGATTGGCATGTATTCTCAGCACTTAACTTCCCACCTGAACACCCTGCAAGAGATATGCAAGATACATTCTTTGTGGAAAACAGAGAAGATGGGAATAATGCAATATTAAGAACTCACACCTCATCAGTTCAAGTTCGTACAATGGAAACACAAAAGCCACCAATACGAATAATTGCACCAGGAAGAGTATTTCGTAATGAAGCAATATCAGCAAGAGCGCATTGTATATTTCATCAAATAGAAGGATTATATATTGATAAGAATGTATCATTTGCCGATTTGAAACAAAGCCTGCTTTACTTTGCAAAAGAAATGTTTGGAGAAGATACACAAATACGTCTTCGCCCATCATATTTCCCTTTTACAGAACCATCAGCAGAAATGGACATATCATGTAACCTTTGCGGAGGAAAAGGCTGTAATATATGTAAAGGAACAGGTTGGTTAGAAATTATGGGTTGCGGAATGGTTGACCCTAATGTTTTAGAAGCATCAGGAATAGATTCAAAAATTTATTCAGGCTTTGCATTTGGAATGGGTATTGAAAGAATAACAATGCTTAAATACAATGTAAAAGACCTAAGACTATATTTTGAAAACGATATGCGTTTCCTAAAACAATTCACATCAGTTTATTAGTAGATAGATATCTTATAAGATACCGTAGGGGTAGGTTTAGAACCTACCCCTATTTTTTGTCAAAAAAAATATTATAAGAACCCTTGATATTTCCTCCAATATTTTGTATCTTTGCATCAATAAATCTACTCAAACACAAAAGAGTAGAATCTAAGATAAAGAAGTCCATCTAAAAATTCCTTAAAATTTACGATGCCCATTGTAGATATTCTACGATACCCATCGTAACACCCCTACGATGCCCATCGTAAGACATTTAATCTTCGTTTAAATAAATTAAATCCCTATTTAGGGGAATTTATTCGCTGTTTAAAAATATATTTATAGGGATTAAATCTCACAGAATAAGGATTAACTTTTAAAAGAATAAGTGCTGTGATGAAAAACGCCCACTTTGCAAGCGTATAATAAAATCAATAGTTGCTATACACAAATCAATAAATCATTATTACACTCATCACTTTTTTATTTGTCAATAATCTTAAATTCAGTCTGTAGGTTTATAATATTATTTCAAATCAATAATATAATATAAAAGTGATTGTGGGTATTCTAAAATACAAAAAAATATTGTATTATTGCAGGCTAAAATTATATTGTTTAAATAACACATTTATTGTATGAAAAGAATTATTTTATCATTTATTGGAGCCTTTTTAGCTTTCGGAGCTATGGCACAAACTTTTGTTTCAACAACACCAGCAAATAAAAATGTAGTGTTAGAAGAATACACAGGAACAAATTGTACATATTGTCCAGATGGACATAGATTAGCAAATGCACTTGCAACAGCAAATCCTGGTAGAGTTGTGCTAATTAACATCCACCAAGGAAGTTTTGCTGGTAGCAATCCAAATTATAAAACAGTATGGGGTGATGCTCTTGCTAATCAAACAGGACTAACAGGTTATCCTTCAGGAACTATAAATCGTAGAGTTTTTACAGGAACAGCTACAGCTCTTAGTCGTTCAGATTGGGCAACTGATGGGGCTATAGTTATGAATGAATCTTCATTTGTTAATGTTGCAGCACAAGCTCAAATAGACGCAGCAACAAGAATTATGACAGTAACAGTTGAAGCTTATTATACAGGTGATGCGGACGCAAGTACAAACATGTTAAATGTTGCTTTAATTCAAAACGATATTGTTGGACCTCAAGTGGGAATGGATAAAAATCCTACACAAGTAACTGCTGACGGAAAATATATTCATATGCATATGTTGCGTGATTTAATTACTGGTCAATGGGGAGATTCATTAAATGTTGCGTCAGGAAATATTCCTACTGGAACTTTTTTTACAAGAACTTATATTGATACTTTACCAGCATCTATAAATAGCGTACCATTAGAATTAGGTAATTTAGAAATAGCAGCGTTTGTTTCTAAAAATAATCAAACTATTTATACAGGTAGCTTATGTGAACCAACTTATACAAATTTAACTCCAATTTCTGCACAAATTTCTTCAGCAACGATGAGTCCTGATTTTGGTTGTACTGAAACAGTATCTTCATCTCTTATTATTAAAAACATGGGTAATGATACAATAACTTCAATGGAAATTGGATATAAATCAGGCTCTAATACTCAACAAATTTATAATTGGACTGGTTCAGTTGCAACATTTGGGAAAACTGCTGAAATAGTTTTACCACAAGTTAATGTAGTTCTTGGCACATCAACTCCTGTTGAATTAGAATTAAAATCAATTAATGGTATTGCACAAACAGGAATTACATCAACAACCAATATTACAAAACCTATACTTACTGACGCTGTTGGAAAAGCTAAATTAAGATTATATATTGACCAATATGGTTCTGAAACAAGTTGGAATGTAAAAAATAGTTCTGGAACAATAGTAGTTCATGGAGGACCATATACAGATGCAGCAGCAGCAGGAACAAGATTAATTGAATCAGAATTTAATCTTTCAACAGCAGGTTGCTATACATTTGAAATTAAAGATGGTTATGGTGATGGTATAAATTCAGGTTATGGCGTTGGAGGTTATACAATCATTGATAATGATTCAACAATTATTGCTTCATCAAATGGAAAATATAATTCAGGAGAAAAGAAAGATATTCATTTAACATCATCAATTGGTTTAAATGATGTTGAAAATAATATTTCTTCTCTTAATGTTTATCCTAATCCTGTAAAAAATATTGCTACTTTAGATATTACTTTATCTGAAAGCTCAACTGCAACAATTCAAGTTGTAGATTTAATGGGAAGAACTGTAATTGATTTGGGAACAAAATCATTTAAAGCAGGACAAAGTTCAATTGAATTAAATACAACTACCCTTTCAAACGGAATGTATTTTGTAAAAATAAATTCTAATAATGGTGTTGCAACTAAGAAGATTACTGTTAGTAAATAACAATATATAAGCTTATAAGCATTTATTTTAAGGCTTATGTTTAAGACTTCGGTTTTAAACATAAGCCTTAAATCTTTTTATATCTCACAAAAAGTTTCTATTTTCGCAACTTGAAAAGAGAAAATATTTAATCAAAAAAATAAAGAAATGAAGAAATTAATTTATGGGTGCTTGGCAATATGTTTATTTGCATTTACAAGCTGTCAAAAGAAAGACATCACCCAAAAAAAAGAAACAACAAAAAGTTCTATGCAAGAAAAAGTTGATGAATTTGCAACTGTAAGATTAACAACAGATCTTTCAACACTTACTTCAAACGAAAAAGAATTAATAAAAATATTCTTTGAAATTGGAGATATAATGGATAACCTATATTGGCAACAAACTTATGGTAATAGAAACGATATGGACACAATTAGTGATGTTGCTGCAAGAAAATTTGCTATGATAAACTATGGTCCTTGGGAAAGATTTAATGGACTTAAACCTTTCGTTGCTGGATTTGGCGAAAAACCACTTGGAGCAAATTTCTATCCTAAAGATATGACAGATGCAGAATATAAAGCTCTTAAAGAGAAAAATAAAGATAGTCAATATACTGTTATTCGTCGTGATGATAAAGGAAAATTAATTGTTAAATGGTATCATGAAGAATATAAAGAAGAACTAACAAAGGTTGATTCTTTATTAGCAAAAGCAATTACTCTTGCAGATGATGCTGGTTTAAAGAAATACTTAACAGAAAGAAGAAAAGCATTCCAAACTGATGATTATTTTGCATCAGATATGGCATGGATGGATATGAAACAATCAAAACTTGACTTTGTTGTTGGACCAATTGAAAACTATGAAGACCGCCGTTTTGGCTCAAAAGCATCTTATGAATGTTTTATTTTAGTCAAAGACCAAAAATGGAGTAATGACTTAGCTAAATTTACTAAGATGTTACCTCAACTACAAAAGAATCTACCTGTTGACCCTAAATTTAAGAAAGAAATACCAGGAACAGAATCAGACCTTAATGTATATGATGTGATCTTCTATGGTGGTGATTGCAATGCAGGGGGAAAAACAATTGCTATCAACCTACCAAATGATGAAAGAGTACAGTTAAAAAAAGGAGCAAGAAGACTTCAACTAAAGAATGCTATGAAAGCTAAGTTTGATAAAATCTTAGTACCAATAGCAGACCAAATGATGGAAAAAGAACAACTAAAGAATATTAAATTTGAAGCTTTCTTCTCAAACGTAACTTTCCACGAAGTATCACATGGATTAGGAATAAAGAATACGATTAATAAAAAAGGTGGAGTAAGAAAAGCATTGGGAAATCAATATTCAGCTTGGGAAGAAGCAAAAGCAGATATCTTAGGATTATATATGGTAACTTCACTTATTAAGGAAGGACAAATAACAAATATAAAAGAAGAAGATGCTTATGCAACATTTATAGCTGGTATCATTCGTTCAGTACGTTTTGGAGCTGCAGAAGCACATGGACAAGCAAATATGATGTGCTTTAATTATTTTGAAGACCAAGGAGCTTTCTCTCGTAACAAAGAAGGTAAGTATGTAATCAACTTTGAAAAAGCAAAGAAAGCAATGGAAAGTTGGGCAGCACTTATAATAAGAGTTGAAGGTGAAGGCGATTATACATTTGCAAAACAATACAACGAAAAGAATGGAATTATACGTCCAGAACTTAAAAAAGACTTAGAAAAAATCAATGGAGCTAAAATACCAAAAGATATAATTTACGAACAAGGAAGAAAAGTTTTAGGACTATAAACAACAAAAAGAATGAAAATTGCAATATTTGGAAGTGGTAGTTGGGCAACAGCAATAGTTAAAATTGCTTGTGAAGTACATCAAGAAGTATATTGGTGGGTAAGAGAAGAAGAAATAGTTGAAGGAGTAAAAGCTCATAATCACAATCCATTATTTCTAAGTCAATGTGAACTTAACATTGATAAAATAACAATAGATACAGATATTAAGAAGATTATCTCATCAGCAGATAATCTTCTATTTGTAATTCCATCTGCATTTTTGGTTCGTTCTCTAAAAGGATTAACTCCTGATGCTTTTGTTGGAAAGAATGTAATATCAGCAATAAAAGGTATAATACCTGAAACTAATCAAATTGTTGCTGAATATTTCAGAGATACATATAATATATCTTATGCCAACCAAGCAGTGATAAGTGGACCTTCACACGCAGAAGAAATAGCAAAAGAAAACTTAACTTATCTAACAGTTGGTTCTCAAAATCCGCTTTTATCAAAGTATATAGCAGATAATTTTGAATGTCGTTACGTTAAAACAACTCTTTCAAAAGATATAGAAGGAATAGAATACGTAGGAATAATGAAAAACATCTATGCACTTGCAGTAGGAATATGTAAAGGCTTAGGTTGTGGTGATAACTTTATTGCCGTTGTTGTTGCAAATTCACTTCAAGAAATGGAAAACTTCTTAGCAATAAGTTCTCCAATGCCAGAAAGGAACATAAATAATCTTGCTTATCTTGGAGACCTACTTGTAACAGCCTACTCGCAACACAGTAGGAATAGAACATTTGGGCAAATGATAGGAACAGGTTATTCAGTAAACTCAGCACAATTGGAAATGAAAATGGTAGCAGAAGGATATTATGCAGCAAACTGTATCCATGAATTAAACAAAGTTCATAAAGCAGAAACGCCAATTGCAGAAGCCGTTTATAGAATACTCTACAAAAACTCATCTCCAAGTAAAGAATTTATACAACTATCAGAAATCTTCCAATAAGGAACAACCAAAATAAAATTTAATAATAAAAGGATTCAGTACCCTAACTCCAAGTTAGATTTTCTGAATCCTTTTTTCTTTTCCAATAAAAAGAGTAAGCTTTTTTGTATCTTTGCAACGTGAAAGATTTACTTGATATATATTCTAAGAATCCTAACTATATTGAGATTCTTCGCTCAATTACTCAACTACATTCAAGGTTAAACATTCAAGGTTTAGCAGGGAGTTCTATGTCTGTTTGTGTTGCGGCTTCTATGAAGTGTTCTAAGGAATTTACTCATCTTATCATTATGCCCGACAAGGAAAGAGCTGCTTATTTCTGTAATGATATTGAACAAATTTTTGGAGAACAAGACTTAGATTATTCTAAAAAGAATGTCCTCTTCTATCCTTCTGCTTATAAAATTCCTTATCGCGTTGAAGAAAGGGATAATGCTAATATATTGCTTAGGTCTGAGGTATTGAACAGATTAAATAATAATTCACAAACCATCATTATAACCTATCCTGATGCTCTTTTAGAGAAGGTTATGTCAAAACAAATACTTACAAAAAATACTCTAAGAATTGGTGTTGGAAACCCACTGTCTTTGGATTTTGTAATTGATGTTTTAGATGAATATGAGTTTGAAAGAGTTGATTTTGTTATTGATCCCGGTCAATATGCAGTTAGAGGTGGTATTATTGATGTGTTTTCTTTTGCAGATGAATATCCTTATAGAATTGAATTCTTTGGGGATGATGTAGAAAGCTTAAGAACATTTGATGTAGTTTCTCAGCTTACTATTGAAGAACAAGAGCATCTCGTTATATTACCTAATATTCAAAGCGAAACCCTTAGCCAAGAAAAAAGAGTTCCGCTTATAGATTATTTTGGAGATAATACTGTTATTTGGGTTGAGCATTTAGATATTTGTTTAGATAAAATAGATAAAGGGTATGAGTTTGCGCAAAGACAATATTTAGAACTCCCGACCAAAGAACTTCATATTAAGCCTGAAATATTATATAATTCTTCAGAAGAATTTCAAAAAAGCATATTACGACATTCAATTGTGGAATTGGGTTCTAGTACAATGTTATCAAAAGATAATACCATAATATTTAATACTTCCCCTCAACCTTCTTTTCATAAAAATTTCTCATTATTAATTGATTGCCTTAATTCACAAGCTGAAAATTCATTTACTAATTTCTTTTGCGTTGAAAATCCTAAGCAAAAGGAAAGAATTGAAAAGATAATTAAGGAATTCGGAGGAGAAAATTCTTATTTTAAAGTAAATTACTTACTAAACTCTATTAGTTCTGGATATATTGATAATGATTTAAAGGTTGCAGTATTTACTGACCACGAATTATTTGAACGTTATCATAAATATAAGGTTAGGGATCAAAAGCAAACCCATGAAGCTTTGACCTTAAAGGATCTTATGCAGTTAAAACCTGGAGATTATATAACTCATATTGATTATGGTGTTGGAAAATTTGCTGGTCTTGAAAAATTAGAAAATAACGGGAAACAACAGGAAACTATTCGTTTAGTTTATAAGGATAATGATATTCTATATGTAAGCATCCATGCTCTTCATAAGATTTCACGTTTTACAGGGAAAGATGGAACTCCTCCAACTCTTCATCGTCTTGGCTCCAACACCTGGAATAATTTAAAGAATAAGACTAAACAAAAGGTAAAAGATATTGCAAAGGACTTAATTGCTCTTTATGCAAAAAGAAAATCTTCTTTAGGTTTTGCTTATTCTGGAGATTCTTATATGCAGAATGAACTTGAAGCTTCTTTTATTTATGAAGATACTCCTGATCAATACAAGGCGACAAGAGATATTAAGCATGATATGGAAAGTCGTATTCCTATGGATAGATTAATTTGTGGAGATGTGGGGTTTGGAAAAACAGAAATAGCAATTCGTGCAGCATTTAAAGCTGTTGCCGATAGTAAGCAAGTAGCCGTTTTGGTTCCTACAACCATATTAGCTTATCAACATTTCAAAACTTTCTCTGATAGATTGGAAAACATGCCTTGTAGGGTTGATTATATTAATCGATTCCGCACAACAAAAGAAAAAAATCAAGTAATAAAAGACCTTAAAGAAGGAAAGATAGATATTCTTATAGGAACTCATAAGATAGTAAGTAAGGAAATTGAATTTAAAGACTTGGGGCTTTTGATTGTTGACGAAGAACATAAGTTTGGAGTATCAATGAAAGAAAAGCTAAAACAAATGAAGATAAATGTTGACACCTTAACTCTTACTGCAACACCTATTCCTCGTACCCTTCAATTTTCTCTTATGGGAGCAAGGGATTTATCTATTATTAATACAGCACCACCTAATCGTCAACCAGTTCAAACACAAGTTAGTTGCTTTGAAGAAGAAATAATAAGAGATGCAATCTTGTTTGAAATTTCTCGTGGAGGACAAGTTTATTTTGTTCATAATCGTGTGCAAAATATCGAAGAAATTGCAGGGATGATTCAAAGACTTGTCCCTGATGCAAAGATTGTGATAGGTCATGGACAAATGAACGGTGATAAGTTAGAACAAGTAATGTTTGAATTTATTGAAGGAGAGTTTGATGTTTTGGTTTCAACAACAATTGTTGAGAATGGATTAGATATACCAAATGCTAATACAATAATTATTAATGATGCTCAAAACTATGGACTTTCAGATCTTCACCAATTAAGAGGAAGAGTTGGAAGAAGTAATAAGAAAGCATATTGTTATCTACTAACTCCTCCAATGAGTATGATTACTGAGGAAGCAAGAAAACGTTTGCAAGCGATTGAAGACTTCTCTAATATTGGTTCTGGATTTAGTATTGCAATGAGAGATTTAGATATTAGAGGTGCGGGCAATATTCTTGGAGCAGAACAGAGTGGTTTTATTTCTGAAATAGGTTTTGACATGTATCATAAGATACTTAATGAAGCAATTGAAGAATTGAAACAAACTGATTTCAAAGAGCTATACGAAGAAGAAGAAAGAGAAAAGAGAAAAGATGAAGGTGGAAATGCTGGATTCTATGCAAGAGAATGTAATATAGAAACAGACCTTGAGATTCTTATTCCTGATGCTTATATTACAAATATTGGAGAAAGATTAAACCTATATAAAGAGCTTGATGGTTTAGAAACTGACCAAGAATTAGAAACATTTAAACAACAACTAAAAGATCGTTTTGGGAAAATTCCAAAACAAACACTTGAACTAATAGATACAGTAAAACTACGTCGCTTGGCTAGGAAACTTGGATTTGAAAAGCTAAACCTAAAAAAAGATAAGATGACAGCTTCTTTCGGCGCGACAAAAGGCTCAGATTACTTCAATTCGGAAACATTCGGAAACATATTAATATATGTTCAATCTTATCCAACAACCACTCAATTAAAAGAAGTAGGAGAACGATTAACCCTAACAATTGTTCCTATCAAATCTATATCTGATGCTTTAAAGGTTATGAATAACATAACAGATAGATGTGTCAATTAATGTCTAAATATTTAATTATTATTAATAGACATTCTTTCAGATAACTAATGATTACCTTTGCACACTAAACTAAATATTGCATATAATTTCTATGATAACTAAAAAATGCCCTTATTGTGGAAAAGAGATTTCAACTGAGTTTGGAAGATGCGAAAATTGTAAAGAAGTAGAAAAACATAAATCTACTATATTAACTATATTGTGTTTTATCGCAATCCTCTTTGCATTTATATCTTTTGGTCAAAGTTTATTTAGTACTTTACTCCCTTATAATATAAGCAATAGTATTATCGTCAGCATTAAAAATATCTTTGTATATATTCCAGTATGGATTACTATTCTTGTTAATAGAACTATTTTAGTTATTCTATTAGGTGCAATAATAAAATACTATTCTTCAATTGTAAAGGATACTCACCTATTTCTTCAATTAATATTTTTAGAAATAATACTATGTATTCTGGAATTACTATCATCGTATCAGGGTAAGGACATCTCTTATGCATTTATGATATTAATTCCCATAGTAAGTATTTACATTATGGTAATAATGTTTTTAATCGGCATTAGACTTATTAAATCAAACAAAAAAAACTTATTTTATAAATTAGGAATAGGATTTATTGGTTTATCCATAACTATACCATTAGAATTAATCCTAATTATATTTTTTTGGGAAATAGCACCAATTGGACTTTTATTAAATCTATTCTTTATGATCTATACCTTATATCAAATCAAGAATCTATTTGCAAGATAGATTCCAATTTCAAATAATATATTGGATTAAATAAATAAGTTTCTTCCACATAAAATATTCGACATTTTTTATTGTTATCTCATTATAGAATAATATCAACTATTAAACAGATTAAAAAACTATTTGATGAAAACAGATTTAGAAATTGCAAGAGAATATAATATGCTACACATTAGAGATGTGGCAGCGAACCTCAACCTTCCCAAAGAAATTGTTGAGTATTACGGAAAGTATAAAGCTAAACTTCCACTTTCTTTAATAGATGAAGAAAAGATTAAATCTTCAAAACTTGTATTGGTTACTGCTATCACTCCTACTCCTGCTGGGGAAGGAAAGACAACAATATCTATCGGTTTATCTCAAGCCCTTAATAAGATAGGACAAAAATCAATGGTTGTTCTTAGAGAACCTTCTCTTGGTCCTGTATTTGGGATGAAGGGAGGTGCTACTGGTGGAGGACACGCACAAGTTGTACCAATGGAAGATATTAACCTTCACTTTACAGGAGATTTCTCTGCAATAGAAAAGGCTAATAATCTTCTTTCTGCAGTCATCGACAATAATATCCAAAATAAAAAAAATAATCTACATCTTGATCCAAGAACAATTCGTTGGGCAAGAGTAATGGATATGAATGATCGTTCTTTAAGACATGTAATTATAGGTCTTGGTGGTATTAGTAATGGTGTGCCTCGTGAAGGAGGATTTAAAATTACTCCTGCATCTGAGGTTATGGCAATACTTTGCATGTGTAAAAGCATTAAGGATTTAAAAGAAAGATTAGGAAATATATTTGTTGGTTATACATATGATAAGAAACCTATTTTTGCAAGAGATTTAAAAGTAAATGGAGCTATGGCTGCTCTTTTAAAAGATGCAATTAAACCTAATCTTGTTCAAACCACCGAAGGGACACCAGCTATTATTCATGGTGGACCTTTTGCAAATATTGCTCAAGGAACAAATACAATTATTGCAACAAAGATGGGGCTAACTCTTTCTGATATTGTTGTTACTGAAGCTGGTTTTGGTGCTGACCTTGGAGCAGAAAAATTTATTGACATTAAATGCAGAGAATCTGGACTAAGACCAAATGCAATTGTATTAGTTACAACAATTAAAGCATTGCGTTATCATGGAGGAGTTGGGCTAAAAGAAATTGGGACTGAAAACTTAGAAGCTGTTAAAAAAGGTATTGGAAATTTAGAAAAGCATATAGAAAACATTAAACAATTTGGAATAACTCCAATTATTGCAATTAATAAATTTGCTAATGACTCCCAAGAAGAAATTGATTACATAAAGAAATACTGTGATAGTTTAGGTGTAAAAGCATTTACTTGTGAGGTTTGGGGAAAAGGTGGCAATGGAGCAATTGAGCTTGCAAATGAAGTAAAAAAGGCTGTTCAAGAAAAGACAGAAATTAATTTTATATATAATAATGATGAGACAATAGAAGAAAAGGTTACTAAAATAGCAACTAAACTTTATGGAGCAACAAAGGTAGAATTTTCTTCAAAAGCATCCTCAGATATAAAAAAGATTAATGAGTTAGGATTTTCAAACCTACCTATATGTATTGCCAAGACTCAAAAATCAATCTCAGATGACCCAAGTCTTAGAGGATGGCCAAAAGACTTTACATTTAAAGTAAGAGAAGTTGAAATATCTTCCGGAGCAGGATTTATTGTTCCTATTTCTGGTGAGATTATGTTAATGCCAGGACTTCCTGAAATACCCTCATCAGAAAACATAGACATAGACGACGACGGAAATATAATAGGATTATTCTAATTAATAAAAAAATGCCACACATATTCATGAGTGGCATTTCTTATTAAGATTATTTATTAGAAGGAGTATCAAGGACTTTGCCTTTGATTTTTAAAATAATTCTGTTATTAGTTGCGTTCGATTCTACTATAATTGATTTATTAATAGGTCCAGCATTTGCAGTATTATATTTTATTTTAATACTTGCACTTTGTCCTGGCATCAATGGTTCTTTTGACCAGGAAGGAACTGCACATCCACAAGATGAACGAATGCTTGAAAGAACTAATGGAGCTTTACCTGTATTTTGTAAATAAATGATGTTTCTCCATTCCCGCCTTTTGCTACATCACCATAGTCGTGTTCCAACTTATCAAATGTGATTTCGGCTTGAGTGCCAACTAATTTTGTTTGAGTTGCTGGTTTATTATTTTGAGCCATAACTCCGAATGTTACTCCAAATATTAGGAGTAAAGATAAAACTAACTTTTTCATTTCTAATTTACTTTAAGTTTGTTATTAATTGCAATATTCTATTATGATTTTCCTTTTATTATAAATACCATGTAGACAGTTTATTTTTACTGTCATACTTCTTTTTGTCTTAAATTACAAGTGTATTATTTGGGCTCAATATAAAATTTCGGTGGAATAAGGATTAATTATTGAAATTAGATTAAACCTTTTTGAATTTATATTTAATCTATTTGAGAAAAGATTAAACCTTTTTGGATTTATATTTAATCTATTTTGGAAAAGAATTAATCTTCCTGGACTATTATATAAATTGTTCGCTTAATTTTTTCATCCCAAGGGGTTTTTACATTGACCCATAATTTGTAACTATTATTTTAAAATAGTCCATAATAAATAATTTACAAATCTAATTTATGCCTATTTCTTATCTAAATAAAAATCAACAGGATTGGTCGCTGCATTAAGTTCTCTTAGTTTAACAATTTTCACTTCACCTAAAAAATTATAGATAGGAAGACCCGCATTAACCCAATATTCAAGACCAATATGAGATTTTACATTTTTATACCCCATTCGTTTAAGTGCTTTTACTACTAAGGCAGAACGGTTTCCTTTTAAACAATAGACAATTATTTCTGCATTTGGATCACGTAAAGTACGAGCCAATGTAAATTCCACAACACCTCTATCTAACCATGTCGCTCCTTTAAAATGTCCTGCGTCAAATTCATCTTTACCACGCACATCTATTAAAATAAGTTTTGGATTAGCATTGATGCGCTGTAACAGTTCATCATTATTAATAAAATCCACTCCCTCGCGTGCATCTTTTATGAGTTGCTGAATGGTCATAAGAGGCTGTCCTGCTTGGGGAACAGCAACTGCATTGATTTGATTGTTTTGTGAATAGCACAAATTCATTGTGAATAACATGCTAAATAGAAAAAACGTTTTTCTTTTCATCTTCTAAATTTTAAATTGATTATTAATTTAATGGGGATACAATTGTTCATTGTTTTTTACATATTTTACTTCTTATGAACTATATAGATTACAGAAAGCAAAACAAATAATAATATTTTCATACTCGCTTTTTAAGTTTTTGATTACTTTTGCAAAGTAAAGCAATCGAATGATTAAATCAAAACGGTATTTTTCGATTGTCTAAATCGCAAAATTAGATAATAATGGAGTTTAGAGAATTAAAGACATTTCAGGTGGTAGCCAATTTGTTAAGCTTTAATAAAGCTGCTAATCTATTAAATTATGCACAATCAACTGTTTCATCGCAAATTCAATCGTTGGAAAACAGTTTAGGAGAAATATTATTTATCCGGTCTGGAAATAAAATTTCTCTAACTCCGTCTGGGGTGAAATTACTTAAATATACTCAACGTCTAATTAGTCTTGAAAACGAGATTCTAAGCAGTTTTAAAAATTTGAATGAAACAACGGGAAATCTTATCATAAAAACTCCTCATTCGGTTGCAGCATATTATTTACCACCTATTATTAAAGAATTTCAATCAAAATTTTCTAATATCGGCTTTGACTTTGATGGGTGTGTAGGTTATAATGTAAATGATATTTTTAATGCCGGATTAATAGATATAGCTTTTCTTTTTTGTGATAAATTTAGTGATAAATTTTTATATGTAGAAGAATTAACCAATGTAGAACTTGTTTTTGTATCAAATCCGCAAAATGATGTGTTTAACGGTACAATAAATTCTGTAAACGATTTTCACGATAAAACACTTTTGTTATCAAAGTCAGATTGCAGTTATCGTATGATTTTTGAGAAAATGCTTATAGAAGCTAATGTAAAGTTAAAGAAAACTTTCGAAATAAATAACCCCGAAGCCGTTAAAGAAATGTTATTGTCTGGATGTAATGGCATTGCATTATTACCTAAAATTGCTGTTGAAAAAGAACTATTAGATGGTTCTTTAAAAAATTTGGAGTGGAAGGGACCAGCTTTCAATATAAAATTGTATATGATATGGAAAAAAGATAAATATCAAACTGAAGCAACTAAAGCTTTTGTAAATACTGTTCGAGCCTTTTTTGAAAAAATAGCTAATCAAGCATGAAAAATCCATTTAATGTTATAATACAAAAATGGCAGGTTTTAACCTGCCATTTTATTTATTGTTTATATAACCTAATTGTTAAAAAGCTATTTTGTTCTCCCTGGATAAACTTTTAAAGCTTCTTCTAAGCATTTTGCTGCTGCTTTAAGGTCATCAATACAGATGCAATATGTTATACGTGCTTGTTTCCTTCCCTTTTCTGGGTCTGAATAGAATCCTGTTGCTGGTGCTAACATTACTGTTGCTCCATTATAGCTGAATTCTTCCAATAACCATTTACAGAACTTATCACTATCATCAATTGGTAATTGAATCATTGTGTAGAAAGCTCCTTTTGGCATTGGACAGAAACAACCATCTATTGCATTAATCGATTCTACTAATACGTGTCTACGTTTATCATATTCAGCATTTACTTCTGTAAAATAAGATTTAGGAGTATCTACTGCTGCTTCTGCAAATATTTGTCCAAAGAATGGAGGACAAAGTCTTGCTTGTGCCATACGCATAGCTGCAGACATTACTTCTTTATTCTTACTCATTATTAATCCAACTCTTGCTCCACATGCACTATAACGTTTAGAAACTGAGTCGACCAAAACAACATTTTGTTCTAATCCTTCAAGGTGCATAACAGATGAATGCTTTGCTCCATCATAACAAAATTCTCTGTAAACCTCATCAGCAAAAAGATAAAGGTCATATTTTTTTGCTAATGTTCCTAAAACTTCAAGCTCTTCTTTTGAATAAAGATATCCTGTTGGGTTATTAGGGTTACAAACCATAATTGCTCTTGTCTTAGGTGTAATAGCTTTCTCAAAATCTTCAATTGGAGGAAGCGCAAATCCATTTTCTATTGAAGATGGTATTGTTTTTATTACTACATTGCTTTGTATAGCAAAAGAGTTATAGTTTGTGTAGTAAGGTTCTGGTATAAGAATCTCTTCTCCTTCGTTTAAACAAACTGTGAAAGCAAATTGAAGTGCTTCAGAACCTCCATTAGTTATAATGATTTGTTCTGGTGTAATATCAATATTATGTTCTTTATAGTAACCAACTAATTTCTTCCTATATGAAAGATTTCCTGCTGAGTTAGTATATTCAACAATTGACATATCTGCATTTTTCATTTCATCAATAGCTCCTTGAGGAGTTAAGATATCAGGTTGTCCAATATTTAAGTGATAAATTTTTATCCCTCTTTCTTTTGCTGCGTCTGCAAAAGGAACAAGTTTTCTTATGGCAGAAGCTGGTAATATTTTGCCTTTATTTGATATTTTTGGCATAAAATCTTATTTTTCTTTTTTATATGTATTGTGGGAATTATTTGTTTTCAGGAGCAGCAATTACTTTTCCCTTAATTTTTAAAACAATTCTATTTGTAGTTGCGTTTGATTCTACTGTAATTGATTTGTTGATAGGTCCAACGTTTGCTGTATTATATTTTACTTTAATGCTTGAGGTTTGTCCTGGCATTAATGGTTCTCTTGACCAAGAAGGAACTGTACATCCGCAAGATGAACGAACATTTGAAAGAACTAATGGAGCTTTACCTGTGTTTTTGTAGGTAAATAATGTTTCCCCATTTCCTCCTTTTATTACTTCACCGTAATCATGCTCTACTTTTTCAAATGTAATTTCGGCTTGAGTACCTACTGGTTTATTTACTTGAGCACTTTCTGCTGGTTTACTTGTTTGAGCTGCTGACTTATTGTTTTGAGCCATAACTCCAAATGTAACTCCAAATATTAGGAGTAAAGATAAAACTAACTTTTTCATTTCTAATTTATTTTAATTTGTTATTAATTATGTTCTTCTTTTACTACTTTTCCTGTTATTATAAGCACTATCCTTTTTTGGTTAGGGTCGTTTGTTGTTACTGTTATACTTCTTTTAATATCTCCAATAATATTTGTGTTGTATGTTACCTTTATAGTGCCACTTTGTTCCGGCATAATTGGATCTTTTGACCACTTGGGAACTGTGCAACCACAAGATGAAACAACATTATTTATTATCAATGGACTTTTCCCTTCATTCTTAAATTTAAAATTAACTTCACCATTATCTCCTGCAAATATTACGCCATAATCATAAGATGTTTTCTCAAAAGCTATCTTAGGATTTGAATTTACAATACTGGATTGTGCATTTGCTTTAGAAGTGAAAACACAAAGAATGCAGAAAAAGTAAACAAAGAAATAATTATTTAGTATTTTTTTTATCAAGTCTTTCATCATTTTATAAGAAGAATAACGTGCAAAGTTAAGCATTATTTTATTCTACATAAGATGTATTGAAATAATTTTTATCTTTGCAGTCAAGCAAATAACCGTTTTTGTTAATTAAATTCTTTAAGACTATGGAATATTTTGCACACCCAACTGCAATTATAGATGAAGGTTGCGACATTGGCTCTGGTACAAAAATATGGCATTTTTCCCATATAATGATAGGAGCAACTCTTGGTAAAAAATGTAATATTGGACAAAATGTTGTTGTTTCTCCTGAGGTTATTCTCGGAAATAATGTAAAAGTTCAAAATAATGTTTCAATTTATACAGGAGTAATATGTGAAGATGATGTTTTCTTAGGACCTTCTTGCGTATTTACAAACGTTATCAATCCACGCTCATCGGTTAATCGTAAAGACCAATATGCAAAAACAATAGTTGGTCGTGGAGCTTCAATTGGAGCTAACTCAACAATAGTTTGTGGACATAATATTGGTCAATTTGCTTTTATTGGAGCAGGTGCAGTGGTTACCAAAACAATTCCTGACTATGCACTTGTTGTAGGAAATCCAGCACAACAGGTTGGATTTATGAGTGAATATGGTCATAGATTAAAGTTTAATGATAAAGGAATTGCTGTTTGTCCAGAGTCAGAACAAGAGTATGAACTAAAGGACGGACAAGTTACAAGAATAAAATAAAGATATGAAAAACTTTGGCTTAATAGGCGTTGCAGGCTATATTGCACCTCGCCACTTAAAAGCAATTAAGGACACAAATAACAACTTAATAGTTGCCCTTGATAAGTCAGATAGTGTAGGAATTATGGATTCTTATTTCCCAAGCTGTTCTTTCTACACAGAATTTGAACGTTTCGATAGATTCGTTGAAAAAATAAAACACACAGAGCAGAAACTTGATTATGTTACTGTATGTACTCCAAACTATCTTCACGATTCTCATATTCGTTTTGGACTTCGTGCTGGAGCTGATGTGATTTGTGAGAAACCTCTTGTGCTTAATCCTTGGAATATTGATGCACTTACTCAAATGGAAAAAGAAACAGGGAAAAAGGTTAATACTATTCTTCAATTACGTCTTCATCAAGTAATAATTGATTGGAAAAAGCAAATTGAAGAAGGTCCAAAAGACAAGGTATATGATGTTGATTTAACTTATATCACTTCAAGAGGAACTTGGTATTATACATCATGGAAAGGTTTTATAGAAAAATCTGGAGGAGTTGCAACAAATATCGGAATTCATTTCTATGATATGTTATCATGGATATTTGGACCTGTTCAAGAAAACATAGTTAATATCTCACAACACGATAGAGTTGGAGGTTTCTTGAGATTCAAACAAGCAAGAGTAAGATATTTCTTAAGCATCAATGCTGACACTTTACCTTTAGAAGCTGTAGCAGCAGGAAAAAGAACTTATCGTAAGATAGAGATGGAAGGAACAGAAATAGAATTTAGTGAAGGTTTCAAAGAACTACATACTGATAGCTATAAGAATATATTAGAAGGAAAAGGATTTGGATTAAAAGATGCTCGTCAATGTATTGAAATTGTTCATGACATAAGAAATGCAAGTCCAGTAGGTTTAGTTGGAGACTATCATCCTCTTTGCAAACTTCCTCTATCAAAACACCCATTTAAACTATAATTAAATGCTTGAAATAAAAGACGCAACTTCATTTATTGAAAACTTTGAAAAAACAATCGAAAGGAAAGTTTATCGCTTTCCTTTCACTATTTCGAATGGTCAAGAAGTAGCTATTTTAATGTGTAAATGTGGCAAAGACTACATTTCACTTCCTTATCTTTCTCAAGGCGTTATTGAAACATCGCCTAAAAAGTTTGATTTTAATTCTTTACCTAAATATTGGGAAATAAGAGACACACAGCCACATTCTCAATTTGTTTACACTGATAAGGTAAATTTTGAGCTTAACCTCTTAGAAAACTATAATTATAGTTCAGAAGTAAGAAGAAAAATAAGAAAAGCAGAACGTAATGGCATAAGAATTTGCCACCAAACATCTGAAAAACTTATTAAAGACTTCTATTATGTTTACTCAAAACGTATGCATAAAATAGGAATACCCGTTGTTTACAAGAAATATATAAGAAAGAAACTCGCTACAAATAGAACTATTTTATTTGTAGCATATAAAGACAATAAACCAATAGGAGCTGCAGCATTAGATAAAATAACAGACAATTATTTTGAGAACGTTTACTTCTCAACCCTTTGTAATTTCAATCATTTATACACTTCCTATGCCCTACACTCAGCAATAATAAACTACTGCAAAGCAAACCGCGCCACAACCTATTCCTTCGGACGTAGCACCAAAGAAAGTTCAGTATATAAATACAAACAACATTGGAAAGTAGAAGAAAAACAATTCTATTGGTCTCATAACACTAAATTCAAAAGCATAAGAAACAACAAATGGTTCTTTCCTCTATGGAAACGCCTCCCTTACCCATTAACCCTACTAATAGGAGGATTAATAACCCGAAGAGTTTTCTAATCAAAGCTACCCTTATTAATTGATAAAATTAGACGGTTGATAATTAACTTTAACAAAATTTCTGTGTCAATTAATATTGGGGAGATAAACTTTGATTGGAATTAATCAAGATCTTTGTGAAATTATACTCCATATATTTGGAATTATAAGAAGTCTTTCTGAAATTAAAGCTAATCTTTTTCTTGGGAGAGTTGATTTAATTCTAAGGAAAGCAAGTTTAAAACTATTTATATCAAGTTTTGATGTTGCTACGGTGTATACCGTAGTGGTGTTATGGTGTACACCGTAGCTCTATTAGGGTGTATACCATAGTTGTTGTTAGATGTGCATCTAAAGAATTAATTACTGCTTTGGGAGATTTAATAATTAAATCTATTCTTCTGAATTAGAATTAGTTTACATTGCAAATATACAACATTTTTCTCTAAAAAGTAAGTGATAATAAAATTATTTTTATAGGAAGAAATATGTTAGGTTAATTTGATAACCTCTCCAACGAAAATTGGTATAGTTCATCATTCTTTGAAGACCAAAATTATATGCTCCACTTAATTCCCATTTGTGATTAAAATCATAACCTAAGCCTAATTGAAATCCTATGTCAAAAGATTTTAATCGATTATCTGAAAATGTGTTTTCCGTTACTTTTCCAAAATAATCTGTTGTTGTTGCTTCGTCTCTTAGGTCTTCAAATGTTGATTTTCCTCCAACTCCATAACTAAAATATGGGGCAATTATCAATGACAATCCCTTTCCTGCTCTTTCATCTCCAAACTTCATTAATAGACCGGCAACGCCTTCAATAAGGTATGCATTTATATTTCCTTTGTCGTAATATGTTCTTTCGTAAGTATAGCCTTTGTTTTGAAACGATAATGAGGGTTGGAAATAAATATTATATATTAATCTCTTTTCTCCAACAAGACCTACCTTCCAACCAAGTTTATAATTTGCTCCTTGTTGAAGGGTTGCTATATCATAACATCCTCCTGCTCTAACACCAAAATTCCATGGCTGACGAGAGGCTTTTACTTTACTATCTATTGGTTGTGCTTGAATACTTATACTTAGAATAAGTAATGAAAAGCAAAAAATGAAATATGAAATGGTTTTGTTTCTCATTATTTTTTCCCTTCTAATTGATAAATTGTTTTTATTAAGTTCTCACCTGCTCCTATTCTATATCCGTCTGAAAGAAATACTATTTCACCTTCGTTAGTTATTAATAATAGTATTGGGAGATTATCTTTTATGTCCTTATTTGTTGCCTTGATGACTTGTTTAAGTATTTTACTATTATCATCAATTGCAAATAATGATTGCAAAGGAAGATTTTTATAGTTCTTTTCTGAAAAGTCTGGAGTTAATTTGTCTTCAGGGACTAAGAACAACATTCCTCCTCCCCATTGTTCAAATTCTTGTTTAAGAAGAGGAATATCTACCATCACATGACGTGTTGGTTCTCGACTTGGGTCAAGAATTGCAACAACTAAACCCTTTCCTTTTGAAATTTGTGCAAGAGTAGTCTTTTCTTTATTTTTTAGTTCTACCTTAGTTGTCATCTTAATATTTCCTTCAACAACAAGATTTTGTGTTATTTCTCTTAATTCAACAAAGATATCCGAGGTTGTATTTGGTTTTAATTCAAAATAATCTGTTTTAACGTATACGGTTCCATCATTTGCTCTATTTCCTGTTAATAAACGGTAATAGCCAGGATCTAAAACTAATTTTTGTGGAAATTCCTTAAACTTTGGGTCATATTCATAATCAAGAGTTACAAATTTTCCATCTATAAATTTAGCCAAAGTAAAATGAGAATAATATTCTGGTTTAATCTTATTTGTTGCAGTATTATTGTGTACATTTAATACGCATTTATCATTATTATTAGAGACTTCTTTAGCATCAGAAAAAGCATTTAACCATTCTTCATTATTATAGTATTGTGCATTTCCTGTTGCCCAATCGTATTTTGCAGGGAATCCTAATGTTCTTGCTATTGCTACAAAAAGAATTTCTCTTGAAACCTTATCTGCTTGTTTTATTTTCAAGACTCCTTTTGGAGATATTTGACAGTTATAATAATTATCTGTTGTATTTAATTTGATATTATTATTTATCCACATAGATATTTGTAAAGGAGTTTTTATTTCTTCTTGTCCAAATATTTCTTCTTTGTTATTATTTATATACTCTCTCCAAGGAGTTATTAATTCTAATTGAATTCTTGGATTTAGGATATAATTATCTGTAATTTCCTTTGAATAGGAGTTTTCCTTTTTTGTTTTAAGATAAGTATCTAAATGGCTTTGAAGAATTTCTTTTGGAGTATCTCTTAGGTCTTTGTCGTAAATAACCTTTAAGATTGTCATCGCCTCTGGAGTGGTTTTATTCTCTTTCAAGAAAGTTTCTATTTCTTTATAGTTTCCACAACTTCTCTTTACAACATCTTCCACATCTTTTGGGTCAAAATTTGGAAGTTTTAATGATAGAGTTTTTATATCATTATCGTTAGGAAAGGTTGCAATATAAGCATTTCTAATAGAATCTTCATGCAATACCCTTTTTGAATTTAGCTCTACTTTATCCCCTGAAATAGTTGTTATTGCTCTTTGGATTGGAGGCACTAATTCTAATAATTCTTGGTATTCTTTATTCTTATTTGATTTCAAAGTAAGAGAAATGGTATCTACTTCTTTTACTGTTATCTTTTTGTAAGCATAGTTTATTCCTTTATTAGCCCATATCATCAAGTCACCAAATCCTGTTGTAAGAAAAGTTAATCCATTATCATCTGTATTTCTTTCTGCCAAAGGATAATACTCGGCATAGTTATAAAGTCCAAAATCCACACTTGCATATTTAATTGGCTTACCTTCACTGTCCTTAACTTCAACATAAATCTTTTTTGTTGGAGCATAGTTTGAAAGAAGATTTATTTTAGAATATAAGTCTGTTTGATAATTTACTTCTTCATTTCCTTTATAGTTTGCGCCAAAAACAGTTGTATGAACCATCATTGCCCTTTTTGCAGGAGCAGCAAACCAAGCAACATTTAGTTCTGGCTCTGGTTCACAGGCTCCAAGATAATACCATTTTCCATCAATCCATACTTCTACCCAAGCGTGATTGTCATCGGTATGAGCCCAACGAGGTGTATAACATTGACGTGCTGGTATTGCAACTGAACGCAAAGCTGTTACTGTAAAAGTTGATTCTTCGCCACAGCGACCATGTGATGTTTTCATTGTTGCTAAAGGGGCTGAGGTTCTTCCATCTGATCCTTTATAATTTACATATTCGTGACACCAATGATTTACTTCCAATGCTGCATCATACATTGACATATTCTTTATTCTATCTTTTAGTTGTTCAAAAAATACAACTCTTGCAGTATCTAAATTTTCATTATTTACTCTATACACTAAAACAAAATGACGGAATATATCTTCTGGAATAGTTTTTCCCCAACTAAAATATTGTTTTGCTTTAAAGGCAGTGTGGACTTGCTTTAAGAAAAAAGCGTCATCATAATCAGCTCTATCACTTAAAGGCATATAAGTTTTTAAGAAAGTCATTGCTTCTTTCTCTTGTGGGGGAAAAGAAGAATCTATATTTTGTGCATTAGAATTAAAAGAAAACAACAAACAACAAACAACAAATAAATAATATATCTTTCTCATATCTTTTTCTATAAATATTTTATGGGGCTCATAATTATAAGCCCCTACATTAACCATTTACAATTAATAATTAACCATTATTTTCCAAGTATCTTTTTGTACTCTTGTTGGTTTGACAAAAGATTTATTGCCTTTTCAACTTCAGTATCGTTTTGCAAAAGAGCTTCTATTCTCCCTTTTTGATAATAATATCTTACTACTATTTCTGATAATAAGATATCTTTTATTTCATCTTTGAATTTAATTAAATCGTTCTTCTTGTCGCTTTCAATTTTTGCCTTTAAATCTTCTATTGTATTTTCAATTTCTTGGCTATACTTTTCTTTTTCTGACATATCTTTTAATTCTTTCAACATCTTTTCTGTTATTGTAGAATAAGAATAGTCTTTATCTTTTATGAAATCCACAAATTGATTGTATATATCATCTGTTATTTTAAAATCTTTGGCATTTGGAATAGTTGGGTTTTGTTTTACAAATTGAGACGCAAAGTCAAAAGCGAGGAACTTAGTTATTATTGTTATTCCTAAAGTACTTGCATACTCTGGTTCTATAAAGACATCTGGTTCTATTCCAAATCCATCATATACTATTCTTCCTCCTTTTGTTTTGAAAGCTGTCCTTAATGAATCAGGAACTTTTATTGCTCTTCCATTATCATCTCTATGAGAATAGTCTATTGCTTGAATACAACGACCACTTGGAATATAGTATTTAGATACGGTTACTTTCATTTGAGCATTATAAATTAAAGGAATAATATTTTGTACTAAACCTTTTCCATAAGTTCTTTGACCCATAATAACTGCTCTATCTAAATCTTGAAGGCTTCCTGCAACAATTTCAGAAGCAGAAGCAGAAGAGTTGTCAACCAAAACAACAATAGGAATATCTAAATCTATTGCAGAATTTGTTGTTTTAAATGTTTGATTCTTTTCAGCTATCTTTCCCTTCGTTGAAACAATACTTTGTCCTTTATCTACAAATATATTTACAAGACCAACTGCATCATTTAATAATCCTCCTCCATTACCTCTAAGGTCAAGGACCAATCCTTTCATATTATTATCTTTCTTAAGAGTCTTAAACGCATTCAATACATTATTTGCTGCATCTTTTGTAAACTCATTTAATTTAATGTAGCCTATTCCATTTTTTAACATCCCATAATAAGGAACATTTTCAAGAGTTATTTCTTGGCGATGAAACTTCTGTTCAATCTCCTTACCATCTCTTAATACCTTTATTTTTATTTCAGAACCAGCTTGTCCTCTTAGGAATTCTCTTACTTGATCAGGACTTTTCCCCTTTGCTTCTTGACCATTTACTTCTATAATAATATCCCCTGCTTTCAATCCTGCTTTATCCGCAGGAAGACCTTCGTAAGGTTCTGAAATAATTACATTACCATTTTGTTGATGAATTAAAGCTCCTATTCCTCCATATTGTCCCATTAATTGAAGTTTAACGTCTTCAATATCTGATTCTGGAAAGTAATTAGTATAGGGATCAAGTTTTTCTAACATAGCATCAATAGCTGTTTTCATTAATTCCCCGGGATTAATATCATCAACATAATTTAAATGAATATTTTTATAAACAGATGAAAAAATTTCAAGGTTTTTTGATAATTCAAAGCCTTTATCGTCTTCTTGTGCACTTAACGTTAAGCCCAATAGAATAAAAGAAAATAGTAAGAAAATTACTCTTTTTCGCAACATAAAATTGTGTATTAAATTTGTAGCAAAGATACTCCAAACAAACAAACCTAATACCCTTTTTATTGCATAAAATGCACTTTTTTAAATAAAAAGTTTCCAAATAGTGATTTTCTTCCTATTTTTGCAAGCTACTAAATAGGAAGAAAGTATTAAATAACAACAAAAATAACAATTAGTAATGGCTATTATTGGTAAAATCAGAAAAAGAGCAGGCTTAGCAGTTGCAATTATTGCAATAGCAATCTTATCATTTATTTTCAGTGACATCTTTACAAAATCTAAAACTCAACCCAACAACATAGCAACTGTTGATGGTGTTGAAATCACAAGAGTTGAGTTTGAGGAAATGTCTCAAACCATTGAAAAAAACATGAAGCAACAGTACAAAACTGAATCATTAACTCCTGAACAAAGTTATATGGTTCGTCAACAAGCTTATCAAGAACTTTTGAATGAAAAACTATTATCAACCCAATATGAAAAGATAGGTATTTCAGTTGGTCAAGAAGAAATGAACGATATGTTCTTTGGAGATTTTGTTGATCCAATGGTAATACAAAATTTCTCTGACCCTAAAACAGGTAATTATAATAAGCAAGCTGTTCAACAATATATTGCTCAATTTGATAAACTTCCAAAAGAAGAACAAGCTTCTTGGAGAAGCTTTGAAAAATATATCAAAAAGAATCGTTTGCAAGAAAAATATGAAAAGCTTTTATCAAAAAGTATGTATATGCCTAAAGCATTAGCATCACATTTAAGCGATGTTTACGATAAAACAACAACTTCTCGTTACACTCTTCTTCCTTTTACATCAGTTGCCGACAACTCAGTAAAAATACAAGAAGCAGATTATAAGAAATATTACGATGAGCACAAAAATGAATTTAAACTTACAGAAACAATGCGTGATGTTGAATTTGTAAAATTTGCAATCGTACCATCTGCTGCAGATATTAAATATATAAATGATACAGTTGCTAATACTTATGCAGCATTCCAACAAACAATACCAAGTGAAATTGGAGCTTTTGTATCAACAGTATCAGATAAAAACTTTGATTCTAACTATTATAAAAAAGAAGCATTTTCAAAGATAATTCCTGACTCTATACTTTCAAAAGTTAATGTTGGAGGATTTATTGCTCCATTCCAAAACGGAACAAATTGGGTAATGGCTAAACTAACATCAATTCAGGCTCGTCCAGACTCAATACGTTTCTCAAGAATACTTGTTCTTAATAGTAAAGCAGGTGGGGATATAAAGAGAACAGAAGAAGCAGCTACAAAACTAAAAGACAGCGTATATGCAATAGTAAATTCTGATGCAACAGCATTTGAAAGTAATGTAGCAAAATATTCTGATGATCCAGAAGCAAAGAAAAATATGGGTGATTCAGGTTGGTTATTAGATGGACAACTTCAAGCAGACCTTTACAATACCATTAATGGAACATCAGTAAACGGAATATTTGTTTATACAATCCCTAATGATATGGGATATATGCTAATAAAAGTAACTGGAAAAACAACACCTGTAACAAAACTACAACTTGCAACAATCATAATGGAAATACGTGCGAGCGAAAAAACAGTTAATGAAATACGTGATAAAGCAAATAATTTCCTTGGCTCAGCAACAAATATGGATGGATTCAAACAAGCAGCACAAAAACAAAACCTAAATATCTTAACATCACAAGTAAGAGATATGGATTACCAACTAAACGGGACTCCTTATGCAAGAGAAATTGTACGTTGGGTATTTAATAAAGACACAAAGAAAGGTGATGTAGCTCCAGAAATATATGAATTACCTGATATGTTTTTAGTTGTTGGAGTAAAAGATATTAAAGAAAAAGGAATCCTTCCTCTTGAACAAGTAAAACCATATATTGAAAATATGGTAAGAATGGAAAAGAAAGCAGAAATCTTAATGAAAAAAGCATCAACATTAATTGCAACAGATAAAACAATTGATGCAATAGCATTAAAAGCAAGTACAACAATTGATACTGCAGCTAATGTATCGTTTGGTGATCCTTACTTCGTACAAGCAGGTCCAGAAATGAGAGTACTTGGAACACTTTCAACAGTAACAAAATTAGGTATTCAAAAACCAATAAAAGGTTATAATGGAGTATATATTGTTGAAGTTGATGCAATAGGGAAGAAAGCAGTAAAAGAAGATCCAAAAATGATTCAACAATCTTATGATATGCGTAATATGCAAAAAACAACACAATTACGTTTACCATTACAAGTATTACAAGAAAAAGCAAAAATATCAAATAACTTCAGCTTCTTCTTCTAGGACTAGAAAAACAAAGAATAAAATACGAAAGGGACGGCTATTATTAGTTGTCCCTTTTGTTTTAAATATAAATGAGATTTTTCTTGCCTTGATTTATTTCTTTTAAGTATCTTTGCTCATTAGAATTATTTCAATTGAATAATTTAAACTACTATTATTAAATGAGTATTAGGCCAGATTTATTACATAAGGGAGATAGGGTAGCTATTATTGCCACAGCTCGAAAGATTTGCTTAAAAGAATTAGAGGCTTCAATTAAGTTATTTTCTTCTTGGGATTTAGATGTTATTATTGGCAATAGTATTGGTTTGGAAGAAAATCAATTTGCTGGCAATGATAATGAAAGAGCTGAGGATTTACAAAGATTTTTAGATGATAAAGATATAAAAGCTATATTTTGTGCTCGTGGTGGATATGGGACAGTTAGAATAATTGATAAGCTTGATTTCTCTTCATTCATTAAATCTCCCAAATGGATAATTGGTTATTCCGACCCTACTGGTTTACTTTCTCATATCTACTTTAATTATAATATTGAAACCATCCATGGCATCATGCCTTTGAATATTAAATCTCATTCTTTGAATTCTGTTGCTGTAGAAAGTTTAAAAAAATGTTTATTTGAAGGGAAAGCAATAAACACATACTCTTCGAATCAAATTAATATTCTTGGAAAGACAGAAGGAGAATTGATTGGAGGAAATTTATCTGTTCTTTATAGTCTTTTAGGCTCAAATAGTTTTGGAGATACTAATGATAAAATATTATTTATTGAAGATTTAGATGAATATATTTATCATATTGACCGCATGATGCAAGCCTTAAAAAGAGCAGGAAAACTAAATAAATTAAAAGGATTAATTGTTGGAGCTTTTTCTGATATGCATGATAACACAATTCCTTTTGGGAAAACTTCAGAAGAAATTATTTTAGATACAGTTAAAGAATATGGTTATCCTATTGCATTTAATATTCCAATAGGGCATATAGAACAAGAAAATGTAGCTTGCATTATTGGAAGAAATACTTCTCTAATAGTAGATAAAGATAAAGTAATTATTGAACAATAAATGGATACAACAGTTGTTTTTGGGCAGAAGGGTGAAAAATTAGCCTTAGAATATTTAATGGATAAGGGTTATATGATATTAGAGACTAATTATAGGAGTGGAAAGAACGAAATAGATATTATTGCAAGAAATAGTGGTGAAATAGTTTTTATTGAAGTAAAGACTAGAAGTAGTGATATTTTCTGTGAACCAGAATCTGCGGTTAAAAAGGATAAACAAAGGGCAATAATTAAGGTTGCTAATAGTTATATTTTAAGAAATAATATTAATGAAGAAGCAAGATTTGATATAATTGCTATTGTTACGAATAACGAAGGAACAAAAATCAATCATATTGAAAATGCTTTTACACCAATGCCTTATTAAGAATATGGAAAATACAGAGAGATTATATTATAGTATTGGGGAAGTTGCTTTGGAGTTAGATATAAGCCTTCCAACGCTTAGGTTTTGGGAAACAGAATTTACTCAAATTAAACCTCATAAAAATAAAAGAGGTGTAAGATTTTACACTAAGAGTGATATTGAACTTTTAAAACAAATACACTATTTAACAAAGACTTGTGGCTATACTATTGAAGGAACTAAAAACTATTTAAAAACAAAGAATCCTTCTGAGTCTAAAGAAGAAAACAATAACCCTAATGTTGAAATTGTTCGTTCTCTTAATGAGATAAAAGAATTCTTATTGGAAATAAAAGATACGCTATGAACATATTAATACTTTGCACAGGAAATTCTTGTCGCTCACAAATTGCTGAAGGTTGGTTAAAACAAATAAACCCTTCTTTAAATGTTTTTTCTGCTGGAACTGAACCGGCAAAGGAAGTTCATCCTTTAGCAATAAAAGTTATGAAAGAAGCAGGAATTGATATTTCTAAAAACAAACCAAAGAATATTGATGAATTCTTAGATAAAGATTGGGATTATGTTATTACTGTTTGTGATAATGCAAAAGAAAATTGTCCTCTTTTTACAGGAAAGGCAGAAAATATTATTCATTATTCATTTGAAGACCCTTCAAAGAAAGAAGGAACAGATGAATTTATTTGGGAAGAATTTAAGCGTATTAGTTTAGATATAAATCATATATTCTTCTTTTTAAATGAGAAGATATTTGGAAAAGATGATTTAATATGTACACAAGCAGATTGTTCTGGTTGTGAAAAAGAATCATGTGATAATTGTCAAGAAAAAGTTCGCACTAAAGAATAAAAAGATATGAAAAAGAATATTGCATTAATGGCAGGAGGAAATAGTGGCGAAGCAGAAGTTTCTTTACGCTCCGCCTTACAAGTTGAAGAAAACATTGATAAATCATTATATAATGTTTATCAGATTGTACTAAAAGGAAAAGAATGGTTCTATGAAAGAGATGGGATTAAGCATCATATAAACAAAGATGACTTCTCGTTAACTTTAGAAGATAAGAAGATAAATTTTGACGGAGTATTTATTATTATTCATGGTACTCCAGGAGAAAATGGATTATTACAAGGTTATTTTGAAATGATGAATATTCCATTTGCTTCTTGTAGTTCACTTGTTTCTGCAATAACTTTTGATAAGGTTGTATGCAATGCAGTAGTGAGAGAATTAGACGTTGTAAGAGTTGCAAAAAATGTTAGCTTCTATAAAAATAATTCTATGAGTGCTGATGAAATTTGCCAAAAGTTAACTCTTCCATTATTTGTCAAACCTTCAGAGGGTGGTTCAAGTATTGGCATGAGTAAGGTAAAACAAAAAGAAGAATTAGACCTTGCAATCAAAACAGCATTTGATATTCATCAAAGAATAATAATTGAAGAATTTATTAAAGGTAGAGAATTAACTTGTGGCGTTTTGGAATCAGAAGGCGAAATTATTGCATTTCCAATAACAGAAATAATACCAAAAAAAGAATTCTTCGACTACGAAGCAAAATATGATGGATCAACTGATGAAATAACTCCTGCAAATGTGAATGAAAAAATAAGAATTGAAGTTCAAGAAACAGCAAAAAATATATATAAAGGATTAAATTGTAAAGGAGTTTGTAGAATAGACTTTATTTATGATGAAGAAAAACAAGAACTCTTCTTCTTAGAAGTTAATACTATCCCTGGACAATCGGCTCAAAGCATAGTCCCTAAACAAGTACGTTCAATGGGTTGGACAACTAAAACTCTATATTCTAAAATGCTTGAAGAAATATTCTAAATAAATTCAAATGAAAAGGACTTCTATTCAATTAGTTTTATTTTTATTACTTTTTCCTCTAATTTTATTTTCTCAACCTAAGAATGTAATTCTTATGATTGGAGATGGTATGGGATTGTCTCAAGCCTATGCTGCATATACTGTAAATAAGGGGTATTTGAATATGTTTACTATGTCAGTTACTGGTTTTTCTAAAACTGATTGTGCAGACAGGTATGTTACTGATTCAGGAGCAGGGGGTACTGCTTTAGCTATTGGACAAAAAGCAAATTATGAATCTATTGGATTGGATTCTCTTTGGATGCCTCACCCAAGTTTAATAAAATTAGCAAAGAAAAAAGGACTTTCTACAGCCATAATAACTACATGTGATTTAACTCATGCAACTCCAGCAAGTTTCGTGGCTAATGTTAAGAATAGGAATATGAACGAAGAGATTGCCTTAGCTTATTTAAAAGGTGATGTTGATATTTTTATTGGCGGAGGTTTAAAAAATTTCGATGCTAAAAAGAGAAAAGATAAACTTTCATTAACAGATAGTTTAAAGTCCAAGGGTTACAGGTTAATATATTCCTTAGATGAAATTAATTTTTTGAGCAAAAATAAAACTAAAAAAAACAATCTTATTGCTGGTTTGCTTTATGATGAACATCCTCCTTTGGCTAATAAAAGAGATAATATGCTCTGTAAAAGCTTAACTAATAGTCTTAGCTTATTATCTACAAATAAAAAAGGTTTTTTTATGATGTTGGAAGGCTCTCAGATAGATTTTGAAGCTCATTTAAATAAGCTCGACGATATGATTGGAGAAGTTCTCGATTTCGACAAGGCTGTAGGTTTAGCTATTGAATTTGCTAAAAAAGATGGGAATACTCTTGTTATTGTTATTGCAGACCATGAAACAGGAGGGCTAACATTAACTGAAGGAAATATAAAAGAAGGTACTGTTAAAGATAAGTGGACAACTCTTCACCATACAGGAGTTATGGTTCCTATTTATGCTTTTGGTGTTGGTGCAGAAAATTTTAGTGGAGTTATGGAAAATACAGATGTTTTCAAGAAAATTTCTTCATTATTGAATTTGTAATTGTACCTTTGCAAATTAGAAATAATTCTTTTTAATATTAGATAAATATGATTGATTACACATTGAAGTACAAGGTAGCAGATATTAACTTGGCTGACTTTGGAAGAAAAGAAATTGAAATTGCAGAGAAAGAAATGCCTGGTTTAATGGCATTGAGAACTAAATATGGTAAAGAAAAACCTCTTGCAGGAGTTAGAATTATGGGTTCTTTACATATGACTATTCAAACTGCTGTATTAATTGAAACTTTAGTTGCCTTAGGAGCTGATGTTCGTTGGGCTTCATGTAATATATTTTCTACTCAAGATCATGCTGCTGCTGCTATTGCCGCTTCAGGTGTTCCTGTTTTTGCATGGAAGGGTGAAACCCTTGAAGAATATTGGTGGTGTACAAGCCAAGCTCTTTCTTTCCCTAATGGAAAAGGACCTCAATTAATTGTTGATGATGGTGGAGATGCTACTCTTATGGTTCATAAAGGTTTCGCAGCTGAAAACGATCCTTCAATATTAGATTCTACTCCTTCTTCAACAGAAGAAGCTATCATTTTAAAAACTCTTAAAGAAATAATAAAAGAAGATAGCACTAAATGGCATAGAACCTTAGAAGAATTAAAAGGTGTTAGTGAAGAAACTACAACTGGCGTTCATCGTTTATATCAAATGATGGAAAGAGGTGAATTATTAATTCCTGCTATTAACGTTAATGACTCTGTTACTAAATCTAAGTTCGACAATCTTTATGGATGTCGTGAATCTTTAGCTGATGGTATAAAGAGAGCTACTGATGTTATGATTGCTGGTAAGGTTTGCGTTGTTTGTGGTTATGGTGATGTTGGTAAGGGTTGTGCTCATTCAATGAGAAGCTATGGTGCAAGAGTTATTGTTACTGAAATTGACCCTATTTGTGCTTTACAAGCTGCAATGGAAGGTTTTGAAGTTACAACTCTTAAAGATGCATTAAAAGAAGGAAATATTTATGTTACAACAACTGGTAATAGAGATATTATTACAGCTGAAGATATGGCGAATATGAATGATGAAGCCATTGTTTGTAACATTGGTCACTTTGACAATGAAATTCAAGTTGAGAGATTAGAAGAATGGGCAGGAATAAAAAAAATAAACATTAAACCACAAGTTGATAAATATATATATCCTGATGGACATTGTATTTATATGTTAGCTGAAGGAAGATTAGTAAACTTAGGTTGTGCAACAGGACATCCTTCATTTGTTATGAGTAATTCTTTCACTAACCAAACTCTTGCTCAATTAGACCTTTGGAAAAACAATTACGAAGTTGGTGTTTATCGTTTACCTAAATATTTAGATGAAGAAGTTGCAAGACTTCACTTAGAAAGAATAGGCGTTAAGCTTACAATTCTAACTGATGAACAAGCTGAATATATTGGTGTCAACAAGAAAGGTCCTTACAAAGCTGATCATTACAGATATTAGTGAAAAAAATCTTTAGAATATTTAAGTATCTAAGAGGTTACAAAAGAGAAGTAATCCTAAACATATTGTTCAATTTACTTTATGTTTTTGCTTCTCTTTTTTCTTTTGCTATGGTAATTCCTTTTGTTTCTGTATTGTTTGGAATTATCAAAGCCCCTAAAGTTTGCCCTGAATTTGCACTTAATAAAGATGTCGTCATAGATTACTTCTCATGGCACTTAAATTATTACAGCCAACATTATGGACTTTTTACTTGTTTGGTAGTACTTAGCGTCGTTTATGTATGTTTTGCTTTCTTATCTAGCTTATTCCGCTATTTAGGAATGTATTTCTTAGCTCCTATTCGTAATGGAGTAATCAAAGACTTAAGAAACGATATTTATCATAAGATTACTATACTTCCTTTATCCTTTTTCTCAAACAAAAGAAAAGGAGATTTAATTTCAAGAATGAGTTCCGACCTTTCAGATATTGAAATTTCAGTTATAAGTAGCTTGCAAATGATGGTTAAAGACCCATTAATGGTTATAGTCTTTTTAATAGCTCTTATTATTGCAAGTCCTAAACTTGTTATCTTTATTGGAATTATCATGCCTTTGGTTGCTCTTTTGATACGTAGAATAGGTGCTAGTTTGAACCGCAATTCTGAAAAAGGTCAAAGACAAATAGGCACAGTTACATCAACAGCAGAAGAAACTCTTGGAGGAATAAGAATAATAGATGCTTATAATGCAGAAAAAATTGTTCGAGAAAAATTTGAACAGCAGAACAATGTATATACAAGATTAATGACCAAAATACTTAGAAGAAAAGAACTTGCAGTACCTTTAACAGAAATATTTGCAATATTTGCATTGGTGGTGGTGGTTCTTTTTGGAGGAAATATGGTTATTAAAGGAGAAATTTCTCCAAGTATTTTAATTGGTTTTGTATTATTATTTGCCCGTATAATTGCTCCTATGCAGAGTGTTACAACGGCTTATTATAATCTAAAAAAAGCAGAAGCTGCAGCTGAAAGATTATATGAAATATTAGATGCACAAGAAAAAATTGTTGAGATACCAAATGCAATTAACATAAAAACATTTGAAAATCAAATAGAATATAAGAATGTCTATTTCTCTTATATTGAAGAAGAAGGTAAAGAAAATATGGTCTTAGACAATATTAATCTTAATATTCAAAAAGGACAAACTGTTGCAATTGTTGGGAAATCAGGTGCGGGAAAGAGTACTTTGATTGACCTTCTGCCACGTTTTCAAGACTCTTTAAAAGGAGAGATAATGATTGATGGAATTTCTATAAAAGACCTAAATATAAATTCTCTAAGAAACATAATAGGAGTTGTTACACAAGAAAGTATTTTATTTAATGATACAATCTTTGGGAACATATCTTTTGGAATGGAAGCTGAGCTAAAAGATGTTGAAGAAGCAGCAAAGGCAGCCAATGCACATGACTTTATAACAAATCTAACAAAAGGTTATTATACAAATATTGGAGATAGAGGTCTAATGCTTTCTGGCGGAGAACGTCAAAGAATCTGCATAGCAAGAGCAATATTCAAGAACCCTTCAATTCTATTATTAGACGAAGCAACATCAGCTCTTGACACCGAAAGCGAAAGATTAGTACAACAATCCTTAGAAACCCTTATGAAAGGTAGAACAACCTTAGTTGTTGCCCATCGCCTATCCACTATACTAAATGCAGATAAAATAATAGTAATGGATAACGGTAAAATAATAGAAAAAGGTAACCACCAAACCCTCCTATCCCAAAACGGAACCTACTCAAAATTAGTAGAACTTCAAACACTATAAGAAGATAGTTATAATAAAATAGAATAAGAATAAATAAAAAAAAACCAAAGCAATTGATTTATTTCAATTACTTTGGTGTTTTTCGTTCATATTATTAATTACAAACTATATTTTCGCTTTAAACTCATCCAACTTCCGCCATTATGTACATTGGTGAAACCGTTAGAACGTAGGATTTGTCTAGCGGCTGCACTTCTTGCTCCAGATGCACAACAGGTTATAATAGGGCTATCTTTAGCTTTTAATTTATTTATATTCCCTGCGAGTTTATCTACAGAAATATTAACAGACCCTCTTATGTGGCCTTCTGTAAACTCACCTTTGGTGCGAACATCTAAAATGGTTGCACCTTCTTTTATTATTTCTCCCAAATCAACTTTGGGTGAAATTCCTAGCATATTACTTATTGATTCGAACATATTATTTTGAATTAAATTGTTTTTACGCTGCAAAGATAAATCAAATATTTTGAATTATCATAGTATCACTAATAAATTATTATAGTAACACTAATTAATTATTTTAATACCACTCATAATCAGCTTCTATATTATATATAAATCAGAGACTTAACCCAAGCATATTATTATAAAATAAATTGCAAAAAACTCGTTTAATTTTATTTATATAGGTGCATTCCCAAAAAAACATGTAATTTTGTATCGGAATTTACTTATAAAAGCACTAAAAACCGCATGATAATATGATATTTAAAGAAGATATTTCACCCGAATTTGCCAATGAATTATTTAACGATAAAGAAAAAACGTTAGAATTTATTGCTGGTGTTAAATGGAAAGAAGGATTTGTATGTAGAAAATGTGGTAATACAAACTATTGTGAAGGTAAATCGACAGCGTCTCGTCGTTGTACACGTTGCAAAACAGAAGAATCAGCAACAGCTCATACCTTATTTCATAATATCAAATTTCCAATCAATAAAGCTTTTTATATTGCCTACAATGTTTGTGTTGCTGGTAAAGAAATTTCATCTTATAATTACTCAAATCAACTTGGTTTAAATCAAATGACTTGCTGGAAATTCCGTAAGAGGATTAAAGAATGTATTATCAAAAATAGTTCAAATAAGGGCAAGTTATCTATTAAAAACATTCTATTGTCTGAAGATTTATAATTTGTCAATGATTAATCCCTTCTATCATGTTTCAACATTAATATAAAAACGAGTTTACTTTAAAGAAGAAATACCGAGACTGGGAAATGTTCATAAGCTTACAGAAGTGCAATTAAAAAAGGCTTTCAAATGGTGAATTTGGATAAAGGAAAAGAGTAATGGATCTGTATAGAAAGTAAGATTGCCATTATCTCCTTCTTTCTGAAATTTAAAGGAATCTTTTTCTAAGGAAACGGGATATAATTTTTCAGAAACTGGATTTAAAAATATTTTAATAGGTATTTAATTGTGCTACGATGGGCATCGTGGGAGTGTTACGATGGGTATCGCAGACTATCTACGATGGGCATCGTAGTTTTTAACATTTTTTAGGTGGATTTCTTTCTCTTAGATTCTATTCTTTTGAGTTAAAGTTTGTTTGTAAATGCAAATATACACAATTTACTTGAATTAGTTGCAAGTTCTTTATTTATTTTTACTCCCAATATTTATATGTTTAACTCTAATTTAAGAATAGAATAGAAAGAGAAAAAAAAGTCGCTTCAATTGCTTGAAGCGACTTTTTGTATTTAAGATAGTTAATACTATTTTATAGCTGTTCACTCAACTCTTCTATTTAGATAATTAGCTTTAACGTTCTTAATTCCATCAAGTTTATTAATAAAGTCATTAGTTAATTCTTCTCCAACTTTAAATTCTGAGTGAGATTTATTTATTCTAAAATTGATTCTATTACTTTTGGGAAATATTCTTTTTCTAAAAGGTGGATTTTTGCTGCTAAATCATCTGGGGTATCATTAGGGGATACTTCACATTTTGCCTGAAAGATTGTTTGCCCTTCATCGTAACGGTCATTAACATAATGTATAGTTATACCAGATTCTTTTTCTTTATTTGCAATAACAGTTTCGTGTACGAAATGACCATACATTCCTTTCCCTCCATATTTAGGTAATAAAGCAGGGTGGATATTTATTATAGCATTAGGGAAATTATCTATGAGGTTTTGAGGAATCAATAAAAGAAAACCCGCCAATACAATCATATCAATTTCTCTTTTCTTTAATTCTTCTAATACTTTATCACTATTATAGAAATCATCACGATTAAAATATAAGTTATCAACCCCCATATTTTTAGCCCTTTCTCTTGCATAAGAGTCTTTTTTATTGACAATTACAACATCGATCTTTATATTATTACTATCTTTAAAGTAATCCATAATTTGTTGGACATTAGTTCCATGACCTGAAGCAAAGAGTGCTAATTTTTTCATTGTGATATAATTTATTTCTGTCTTCTCGTTATGCAAAAGTAATATTTTAATTCTTCAATTCTTTATTTTGAGTAAAAAAATACCATTTTGAACATAAAAAAGATATTTTTTTATTATTTAGTAATCAGGTAGATACCCTAAGTAATGGTCTTTTTAGTATAAATTTTCTTTGGGGGGTAACAAAAAAGTTGTTTCTTTGCAGTCTATTTTTAATTTTAAAACTAATAATTATGTCTGAAATTGCAACAAAAGTTGTAGCTATCGTAGTAGATAAGCTAGGTGTTGAAGAAAGTCAAGTAACCCCTGAATCTAATTTTACAAGTGATTTAGGAGCAGATTCATTAGACACAATTGAATTGATCATGGAAATCGAAAAGGAATTTGGTATTTCTATTCCAGATGATCAAGCAGAAAAGATTTTGACAGTAGGTGATGCAATAGCACACATCGAGAACGCAACAAAATAAATTCATTTCACTATGCAAATGAAGCGAGTTGTTGTAACGGGTATGGGTGCACTTACTCCTATAGGATTAACCATTCCAGATTACTGGAATGGTTTAATTAATGGAGTAAGTGGTGCTGCCCCGATTACTTATTTTGATGCCGCAAAAGCAAAGACAAGATTTGCTTGCGAATTAAAAAATTATGATCCAAGTCCATTTTTTGATAGGAAAGAGTTGCGAAAATATGATAAGTTTTCACAATATGGTATTATTGCATCTGACGAAGCTATCAAAGACTCTGGAGCTAATTTTGATAATCTAAACAAAGACAGGATAGGCGTTATTTGGGCTTCTGGTATTGGAGGTATTTCAACCTTTCAACAGGAAGTTAAAGATTTTGTATTGGGAGATGGTTCATTCCGTTTCTCTCCTCTCTTTATCCCAAAAATGATTGCTGATATATGTGCAGGTCATATCTCAATAAGACACGATTTGAGAGGGCCTAATTTTGCAACAGTATCTGCTTGTGCCTCTTCTGCAAATGCTATAGCTGATGCTGCATTATACATCAAAACAGGTAAGGCTGACATGATGGTATGTGGAGGATCAGAAGCTTCTATTGTTGAATCAAGTTTAGGTGGTTTTAGTTCTTTGACTGCTATTTCATCACGAAATGATGATCCTCAAACAGCTTCACGTCCTTTTGATAAGGATAGAGATGGTTTTGTTTTGGGAGAAGGAGCTGGAGCCATAGTATTAGAAGAACTTGAACATGCTTTAGCAAGAGGAGCAAAAATATATGCAGAAGTGATGGGTTCTGGTTTAACTGCTGATGCATATCACATGACTGCTCCACATCCAGAAGGTAGAGGTGCTGTTATGGCGATGAAACTTGCATTAGAAGAAGGTGAATTAGATATTACATCAGTTGACCATATTAATACACATGGAACATCAACTCCTATTGGAGATATAGCTGAACCAAAAGCAATAGTTACTTTATTTGGAGAACATGCAAAAACAATCAATATCAACTCTACAAAGAGTATGACAGGACACCTTCTTGGTGCTGCTGGAGCTATTGAAGTAATTGCAACTGTTCTTACAATAGTACATGGTATAGTGCCACCAACAATTAATCACTTTACAGACGATCCTGAATTACCTTTATTGAATTATACGTTCAACAAAGCACAGGAGAGAGATGTTAATGTTGCACTAAGTAATACATTTGGATTTGGAGGACATAATGCTTGTATAGCATTAAAGAAGTACACTAAATAGTAAAAATATTAAATGTTAGCCCTATTCAGAAAATCAAGTAAACTTGATAAACGAGATAAGGAGCTTAAACTGTTTCTAAGAAATATTCTTGGGTGTAAGCCTAAGAATATTTCTATTTATAAGCTTGCCCTTATACATAAGTCCTTCTTCTATAAAGGAAATAAAGGATTTAAAATGAATAATGAACGATTAGAATATCTTGGAGACACTGTACTTAGTACAGTTGTAGGAGATTTCTTATTTAAGAAATACCCTTATCAAGGCGAAGGTTTCCTAACAGAAATGCGTTCAAAAATAGTAAGTCGTGCTTCTTTAAACAAATTAGCACAAAAGATTGGACTATCTCAGCACATACGTTATATTAAAGATAATGGACAATTTCTTTCAATGGATGGTGATGCTTTTGAAGCCATAGTGGGAGCAATATATCTTGATAAAGGATATAACTTTACATATAAAGTCATAACACAAAAAATCTTTTCTCTATATCTTGATATAGACTTATTGGAAACCGCAGAATGGAATTTCAAGAGCAAATTAATTGACTGGGGACAAAAGACAAAACAAAAAGTATCTTATCAAGTAATAGAAACCACAGAATATAACTCTCGCAAACAATATAATGTACAAGTCTTCATAGACGACAAGCCGCAAGAAACGGCAATAGATTTTTCCATAAAAGCAGCAGAGCAATTAGCTTCAGAAAAAACCTATAAAAAACTTGTTCAGGATAATATAATAAAAGATGAGCAATAGCAATACAGAGCGAAAACCATCGTGGCTTAAAATAAAACTCCCACAAGGAGCTGAGTATCCAAATGTAAAGAAGATAGTAGAACTTAACCAACTACATACAATATGCGCTAGTGGAAAATGCCCAAACATAGGAGAATGTTGGTCGAAAGGTACAGCAACCTTTATGATAGCAGGTGAAATATGTACACGTAGTTGTAAATTCTGTGCAACACAAACAGGAAAACCTCTTCCTCTTGACAAAAAAGAACCCAAAAAGATTGCATCTTCAGTTAAATTAATGCACTTAAAACACTGCGTCATAACTTCAGTTGATAGAGATGACCTTGAGGATAAAGGAGCAGAACATTGGGCATTAACAATACAAGAAATAAGAAAAGAAAATCCAAACACAATTATAGAAGTTTTAACCCCTGACTTTGATGGAAGAAAAGAACTTTTAGATATAGTCTTTAAAGCTAAGCCAGACATATTTGGTCATAATATGGAAACAGTAAGAAGACTATCTTCTCAAGTAAGAAGTCGCGCAAAATATGATTTAAGTCTTGAGGTATTAAGACAAGCAAATAAAGCAGGTTTAATAGTAAAGTCAGGAATAATGGTAGGCTTAGGAGAGAAGGAAGAAGAAGTAGTTGAACTAATAAGAGATTTAAGGGCTGTAGGCTGTAACCTTTTAACAATAGGACAATACCTTCAACCAACAAAAAATAATATTCCAATAGAAGAATATGTAAATCCAAAACAGTTTGCAAAATACAAAGAAAAAGGAATGGACTTAGGATTTGACAATGTAGAAAGTGGCCCATTGGTTCGCTCTTCCTATATGGCAGAAGAAACATTCCTTGAATCTAAACTTGGTAAATAATTAGTATTAATTATTATTTTCATGAATTATTTTTATATCTTTGCTGCTTAATTTAATAATATTTTATTTTATGAAAGTACAAATTAACTTATTTAAGCATAGATATGCTTTATGCTTAGTTGTTTTCTTATTTACGTTATTGCCAATAAATAAAACTTATGCTCAATGGCAAGGGAGTGGAACTCAGGCTAGTCCTTATTTAATCTATACTCCAAGCGATATGCAATTAATTGCTACGAATGTTTTCTATAGTGGATTAAGTTATGACGGAGTATATTTTAAATTAATGAACGATTTAGACTTTTCTAGTTATAATGATACTAATACCATACAAATTGGAGAATGGCCTAACCCTTTTGAGGGAAAATTTGATGGGAATTATAAAATTATCAGAAATATCAGTATATACAGGATATACACATTTATAGACAATGCTGGCATATTTGGTTATACTTATCCTGGATTTGAATTACGAAATCTCGGATTAGAAAATGCAAGTGTGACTGGAGGTGTTTGTACAGGGTTAATGTGCGGAAGGAATTTAGGTATTATTGAAAATTGCTATGCTAAAGGTGACGTTTCAAGTAATGGTAGTAATCAATTGGGTGGCTTTTGTGGGAAAAACGATGGACTAATTAATAATTGTTATGCTATTGCAAATGTTACAATGAATACTATTTCTTCAAGTAGTTTCGTAGGAGGTTTTGTAGGAAAAAACGGTGAAGGTCGCCAAATAACAAATTGCTATAGTGTAAGTACAGTCAATGGAAATAATGGAAATAATTTTTCTGGTTTTTCCACGAATGAATCTTTATATGGTGATTTATGTTCAAAAAACTATTATAATAATAATTGGTCAATAGCAACAAATTGCACTTCAAGTTCAGCTAATTTAATAGGAATTTCTAGAACAATATCTCAAATGCGTTCATTGGCTTTTGTAGATTCTCTAAATAATAATACAACAACACCTGCTTACTCTTTTTCTCCTGATACATTAATTAATGGAGGATTCCCGATATTTAATTGGCAATTAAGAAATTTTATTAGGACAGATTCTGCTATTAATGTCGACTTTAGCACAGCTACTTTGAAGGGATTTACTACAGATTCTGCTCAAAATTATACTATATTAGGTTTTCAATATAGAGAAGTAGGGACAGATACTTTATTTACTACCAATTCAGTAATTACTTCTGATTCCACATTTGAAATCAATATAACAAATCTTCTTTATAATAAAGAATATGAATTTAGATCTTTTGGATATTTATCAGGAGAAATAGGTTATGGCAATTTTCTTTCTTTTAGAACAAGGAATGTTGAAGCAATTACACTTCCAGTAACAGATTTATTACCAACATCTGCTAAATTAAATGGTATTATAATACATGGCCCTTTTCAAGTTATTTCTTCAGGATTTGAATGGAAGAAAAAATCAGATAGTTTTTATAATATAATAAGTATTCCAGGAGATACATTGTATTATTATTTAACAGGACTTGACCCTGAAACTGAATATGTATATAGAGCTTTTCTTTCTAATGAGTTTGGAACATTTCGTGGTGAAGAATTAGAATTCACAACAAGAAATGCAGGACTAAATGATCAAGAAATAAATAAAATTAGTTTTCTTATTTATCCTAATCCAGCAGAAAATAATACAAATATTCTTATTAAAGGAGTATCTTTACAAACAGAAATAGGTATTTATGACGTTGGAGGAAGAAGAATAAAAGTGGAAACTATTAATCCAATTAACAACCAAGTAAATTCAACCATTGATGTTTCCAATCTTTCAAAAGGAATTTACTTTGTAAAAGTTAGTAATAGCTCATTCAATAAAATAGAAAAACTGATTGTCAAATAATCTTTATTGTTGAAGCATATTTAAAAGGGTAAATTGGAGAAACAATTTACCCTTTTAAATTAATGTGTCTTCGATGTAAAAAAACGAGTAAAAGTATATAATAAAGACTCAATGTAAAATTCCAGTGGGATAAAATATTGAGCCTTTTATCCTTTTTTAAAGATATAAAATTCTTAATAATATGGGTCTTTAGTTAAACCAAAATGAAGTATCTTTAAACTCATCTTGTCTTATGTTATAGAGTCAATTTGTATTGATTTCAAATCGTTAATTTAGTTTTTTCTTTTTTTCTTTTTTCTTTTTGCTAAAAAATACTACCTTTGCAGATTATATATACCAGAAAGAAATGTTTTCAAATTCAGACAAATTCGTTGGCGAAGGACTAACATATGACGATGTCCTGTTAGTTCCTGCATATTCGGATGTTATTCCGAGAGATGTTAAGATTAATTCTCTTTTTTCTCGTAATATTCCGATTAATATTCCTATTGTTTCTGCTGCGATGGATACAGTAACAGAAGCTAAGCTTGCAATTGCTATGGCACAAGAAGGTGGCATAGGTGTTCTACATAAGAACATGAGCATTGAACAACAAGCTGCTGAAGTATTAAAAGTAAAAAGAGCTGAAAATGGTATGATTATCAATCCTATCACTATTCAAAAAAGTTCAATTGTTAAAGATGCTTTATCTTTAATGAAGGAATATAGCATTGGTGGGATTCCTGTTATTGATGAAGCTAATAAGCTAATAGGTATTGTTACTAATCGTGATTTGAGATTTGAGAGGAATATTTATCGTCCAATTATTGAAGTAATGACAAGTAGTGTTATTACTGCTCCTGAGCATACAGACTTTGAAATGGCCGCAGATATACTTCAAAAACATAGAATTGAGAAATTACCAGTTGTTAATTCAAAAGGTGAACTTGTTGGATTAATTACATATAGAGATATTATTAAACTAAAAGAACGTCCTAATGCTTGCAAAGATAAAATGGGTAGGCTTAGAGTTGCTGCAGGTATTGGCTTAACTTCTAATATATATGAAAGAATAGATGCTGTTATTGCAGCAGGAGTTGATGCAATTGTTATCGATACTGCTCATGGTCATTCAAAGAAAAATATTGAGGTTGTTAAAAACGTAAGGGCAAAGTATCCTAATGTTGATATCGTTTGTGGTAATATTGCAACAGCAGAAGCTGCCTTAGAACTTGCAAATGCAGGTGCTGATGCAGTTAAGGTTGGTATTGGACCTGGGAGCATTTGCACAACACGTATAATAGCAGGTATAGGAGTTCCTCAATTAAGTGCTATTTATGATGTGGCAAAAATATTAAAAGGCAGAAATATTCCTGTAATTGCTGATGGAGGAATTCGTTATTCAGGAGATATAGTCAAAGCTTTAGCGGCTGGAGCAAGTTCAATTATGGCAGGCTCTTTATTAGCTGGAGTTGAAGAATCTCCAGGAGAAACCATTATTTTTGAAGGAAGAAAATTCAAATCATATAGAGGTATGGGTTCTTTAGATGCTATGCAACAAGGCTCTAAAGATAGGTATTTCCAAGATTCAGAAGATGATATAACAAAATTAGTTCCAGAAGGAATTGTTGGAAGAGTTCCTTATAAAGGTACTGTAACAGAGGTTATATATCAATTAATAGGTGGTTTAAGGGCTGGTATGTTTTATACTGGTTCAAAAGATATAACAGAACTACAAAAAGCTAAGTTCATAAAAATAACAGCAGCTGGTTATTCCGAAAGTCATCCACACGATATTACAATTACAAGAGAGGCACCTAACTACTCTCGTTAATAAATAATTCAAATATATTAGAACTATAAAAGGACATGAAAAAATTAATTAGTTTAGTATTATTTAGTTTCATTGCTTCATTTACATTTGCGCAAGTAGATAATAATATTGTGCTTGAAGTTGCAGGAGAAAAAATCACAAAGAAAACATTTGTTGATTTATATCAAAGAAATAATCCAAATCCCGATAAAAAAATTATCAGAAAGGATTTAAAAGATTATTTAGACCTCTTCATAAACTATAAATTAAAGATTGCAGAATCAAAACGTTTAGGGTTAGACACTTTAAAAAGTTATACTGACGAAGTAAATACTTACAGGAAACAATTAGTTGAACCATATTTGAATGATAAAACAGTTACAGAAGAATTAGTCAATGAAGCTTATGAGCGTTCAAAAGAAATACTTAGAGCGTCCCATATACTAATTAGCATTCCAACAAATGCTACACCATTTGATACCTTAGAAGCTTATAATAAAGCATTAGAAATAAGAAAAAGGATATTAAAAGGCGAAGACTTTGGAGCATTAGCAATCCAATACTCAGAAGATCCTTCTGCAAAAGACCAAGAGAAAAAGGATGGTCAAAAGAGTGGTCAAAAAGGGAATAGAGGAGATTTAGGTTATTTCACTTCTTTTAGTATGATTTATCCTTTTGAATCTGCTTGCTATAACCTAAAGAAAGATGAAGTTTCAATGCCTGTTCGTTCTCAAAGAGGTTATCATATAATTAAATTAACCGATCGCAAACCTGCTCCATTCTCTACTTGTAATATAGCTCATATATGGGTGAACTGTGATCAGCATTCTTCAAAAGATGAATGCAAGAAACTTATTGATGAAGCTTATGCTAAGTTACAAAATAATGTTCCTTTCGATTCTGTTGCTTTAATGTATTCTGATGATAAATATTCTGCTCAAAAGCAAGGAATGTTAATGGCTCAAAGAGTTGTTAATATGCCTGTTGAATACATAGATATGATAACAAATACTCCTTTGAATCAATACTCAAAACCTTTTGAATCAAGATATGGTTGGCATATTATAAAACCTATACTTTTAGTTCCTGTTGAAAGTTTAGAAGAACAACGCAAAACTATTGAACAAAGAATTGCAAGAGATGTTAGGAGTTATAGAACTATTGAAGAGTTTATAAAAAAGAGTAAGATAGAATACAACTTCAAAGAAGACATTAGTAAAATAGAAGCTGTTTGTAAAATAATTACAGATTCTATTTTTTCAGGTAAATGGGAAGTTCCAGCAACCTTTGAAGGTAGTCCTGTAATATTTTCAATTGGCGACTATTCCTTCACTCAAAAAGATTTAGCAGAAGAGATAGCAAAAAGACAACATGCTCAAACTCCCGAATATATACCTACTTTTGTAACTAATATATATAATAAGATTGCAAACGAAAAGGTAGTTCAATATGCTGATTCAAAATTGGAAAGCAAACACCCTGACCTAAAAGCAACTGTTGACGAATTTAGAGATGGTATTCTAATATTTTCTATTACTGATAAATTTGTATGGAATAAATCTTTAACTGATACTATTGGTTTAAAACAATTCTATGACAATAACAAAGAAAAATACCAATGGAAAGAAAGAGCAGATGCAACAATATTTAATATATACAAAGACTTAGATGTTAATAAAGCCAAGAAAGTTATTGAAAAGGGTGTAAAAAAGAATAAATCAAATGATGAAATTATTGAAGCTCTTGCCAAGAAATTTAAAATAAAAGAAAATACAATTCAGTATTTCGACTACAAGTGGAATAAATTTGAAAAAGGCGATAATAAAGTTATTGATAATACCAATTGGAATTTAGGAGTAAGCAATCCCGTTGAAGATGGCAAAAAGAAATGTATTGTTATAATACATAAGATACTAAGCCCTTCAATAAAAACTCTTGAAGAAGCAAAAGGTATTGTTACATCAGACTACCAAGAATATTTAGAAGAAGAATGGATTAAGAATTTAAGAGCAACTTATACTTATAAAGTATATAATGACGTTTTTAATTCCATAATCAATTAATTAGAAATAAATGAAAAAAGTTATCCTAATCAGTTTAGTTTGTTTACTCAATACTAATCTTTTTGCTCAAACAAATGTTTTAGATAAAGTAGTTGCCATTGTTGGGAAAAATATGATCAAGTTGTCTGAACTTGAAACATCTTATCTTCAACAAAAACAAAATACGGGAATTATTGATGAACCCCATAATTCAAAATGTGAAATACTTGAAGGGTTATTAGTTAATAAACTAATGTTACATCAAGCAAATATTGATTCTATTTCTGTAACAGAAGAAGAAGTTAACAGGGAAATGGACAGGAATTTACGCCAAACTATAAAGCGATATGGGTCAAAAGAGAACTTAGAAAAACAAATGAATAAAACTTTGGGAGAAATAAAAGAATACTATAAAGACATCACCAAAGAAAACATTTTAATAAGCAAGATACAAGAAAATCTAACTGAAAAGATTAAGATAACACCTAAAGACGTTTCTGATTTCTTTAATAATATTCCTAAGGATAGTCTTCCAACAGTTGAACAAGAATATGAATTTGCACAAATAGTAAAGATCCCAACAATTTCATCTGAAGAAAAAGAATTAATTAAAGACAGGCTTAATGGATATAGGGAAAGAATCCTAAAAGGAGATAAGTTCTCAACTTTGGCTTCATTATATTCAGAAGACCCTGCGTCTGCAAAAAAAGGAGGAGAATTAACCTTTTCTCGAGGAGATATGGTTTCAGAATTTGAATCAGTTGCATTTTCTCTTAGAGACGGGGAAATTTCACCTATTTTTGAAACAAAATATGGATTTCACATCCTTCAATTAATAGAAAGAAAAGGCGATCAAGTAAAATGTCGTCATATACTAATCATACCTACTCCATCTAATATAGAATTAATGAAAACAAAAACTACATTAGATAGTATTAGTAAACTTATAAAGGATAATAAGATTAGTTTTGAAGATGCAGTAAAAACATTCTCTGATGATGCGTCAAAACTTACAGGAGGTGTAATGATAAATCCTTATACTGCAAATGCTCGCTTCTCAAACAATAATATAAATGAGATAATGCAAAATATTGATAAGGTTGACTTTGACAAATATAATCAGGGTAATATAACAGAGCCTACACTTTTTCAAGCAGAATCAGGTAACGCATATCGTTTAATTAAGATTACAACAAAAACAAAAGCTCACAAAATTAACTTAATAGACGACTACGACAAAATTTATACCTCTGCATTAGAAACAGCAAAGACAAATGCTATATTAGAATGGGCAAATAAAAGAGCTCCTAAAACTTATATCAAAATAGACCCAGAATATAAAGATTGTCATTATAAAATCAATTGGATTAACAAATAAACTAATATGGAAGGCTCTACTAATAACTACTCATCAGAAGTTGATCAATTAAATACTCTTGTTGAAAAAACTCAATTACTAAAGAAAGAAATATCAAAAGTGATAATTGGACAAGAAGAAATAATTGACCAAGTATTAATTTCTATTTTTTCAAAAGGGCATTGTTTATTAGTTGGAGTTCCCGGCTTAGCAAAAACGTTATTAGTTACTACTATTTCATCAGCATTAGGACTTTCTCATAATAGAATTCAATTTACACCAGACCTTATGCCTTCCGATATAGTAGGGAGTGAAATATTGGACGAAAACAGAAAATTTAAGTTTATAAAAGGTTCAATCTTTGCAAATATCATTTTAGCAGATGAGATAAACCGTACTCCTCCAAAAACTCAAGCAGCTCTTTTGGAAGCAATGCAAGAACATTCTGTAACTGTTTCTGGAAATACATATAAATTAGAAGAACCATTCTTCGTATTAGCAACACAAAATCCAATAGAACAAGAAGGCACTTATCCCCTACCTGAAGCACAATTAGACCGTTTCATGTTTATGCTTTGGTTAAACTATCCAAGCTTTGAAGAAGAGATAAATATTTTAAAAAGCACAACAACTGGCAAAACTATAGAAGTAAACAAAGTATTCTCAAGAGAAGAGATAACTACAATGCAAAACTTAATACGCAAAATACCTGTTGCAGATAATGTATATGAGTATGCAGTAAGTTTAGTTGAAAAGACAAGGGTTTCAACGCCAAAGGTTCATCCAATAGCACAAAAATATCTATCATGGGGAGCAGGACCGAGAGCTTCACAATATCTAATTATTGGAGCAAAATGTCATGCAGCACTTAAAGGAAAGTACTCCCCCGACATTGAAGATGTAAAAGCAGTAGCAGTATCTGTATTGCGTCATCGTATAGTTCAAAACTATTCGGCACAAGCAGAAGGATACACTACAGAAAAAATAATTCTTGATTTAATTAATTCATAAGTTTTATGAGAAAAGCATTACTTTATTTGTTTTTAACGTTGTTGGGAAGTGGAATAATTGCACAACCAACACCTCCAAAATCATCAGGAAAGCCAACAACAACAACTTCTAATGCTACAAAAATACAACAACCTACTTGTAGTCAAATTATTTTACCACAAGTCCCTAGACAAAGAGCTCAAAGAGGTGTTAAAATAGAAAAAACTTATCCTGAGAGATTTGAAGCTTTTATATGTTTCAACAAAGGAGAAGCAACTTATACAGAAGAAGCATTAAACGTTTTAGATAGTGTTTATAAAATAGCTTTTGATAAGGATAATGGGAAATTCTATAAAATAACTATTATTGGCTATGATGATTCAGACCCGATAACAGAAAAGAATGCACTCTTAGCAAGAGAACGTGCAGTAACAGTATTCCATTATTTCTCAGAAAGAGAAGAAACAGAATATATAGTTAGACGCACACCAAGCAAATTCTACAACTCTTGTAGTGGAGAAACAGAATGTATAATAAAATATAAGATGCCATTTGATTTTAAATGGATCAACTTAAATAGCAAATCTATTTCAGAAAGAACATTAAATGGAATAGACCTAACAAGTAAAGCATATATACTTATTGAAAATGACCCTGACGAATGCTTAGGAAAGTTCAATGACTATTATTATCCTTCTCAAGACACAACATTAGTATCAAAAAGTTTATCAATGCTAAAGATGCCTAAAGGAGCTTTAGAAAGTATAACTCATACAAAAGACACTATTAATAATGATATGACTTTAAAATTTGATGAAGTTGTTTCATTCGAAGATTTAACAAGAAACTATAATCTTGTACCACATAAAAGACAATATATAATCAATGCAGGTTATTTTGTTATTAAATCTAACCATCAACCTTCTTATGAAAATTGTACACTAAAAGATAACTTTACTCAAAACATTACAATTCGTCTTCCTTTAGAAATGCAACAAAATGATACACGTCTAAAATTCTATGCTAAGACATATAAACCTAATGGGAATGGTGCGTGGGATTATAAAACAGTTACAACAAAGAAAGAAAAGGATAAAGAAACTAAATTAGAAGCAATATTAGGTAGTTTTTCTGCCTTCCAATTAGATACAATATATGTTGGAAAGAGGATAGATGAAAAAGAAATGTCTAACTATTTTTATCCAGCAAAAGAAGGAGAACCAGGAGCATTCCAAGCAATGGGAGGCTGGTTAAAGCCATATAAATTAGATAAACGTGGCTCCATTGTAATGAAGAAAGATATGGAAATGATTCTAAGAAAACCAATAGGAGAATCATTATCAGAATAAACTGAGGCAACTATAAAAGAAGAAAAGGATTAAAGTCAAAACAAACTTTAATCCTTTTTTATTTTCAGTAAATAGATATCTATAAGGATTAAGAGCTATAGCATTGCTTCAATATCTTTCTCTAACTCATTAGGAGTAACAGATGATTCAAATCTTTTGATTTTATTACCATCTTTTGAAACTAAGAACTTAGTGAAATTCCATTTGATTTCGTTTCCTTCTAAAAACTCAGGAGAATTCTCTTTAAGAATAGAAGAAAGTTTATCTCCAACTTCTTGATTAGGGAATCCTATAAAAGGAGCTTGACTTTTTAAATATTTATAAAGCTCAGGAGCATTTTCTCCATTTACATCTATTTTTGAGAACATCTTAAAGCTGACACCATAGTTAATAGTACAAAACTCTGATATCTCTCCATCTACTCCTGGTTCTTGAGCAAGGAATTGATTGCAAGGAAAACCAAGAACAACAAGACCTTTATCTGAGTATTTCTTATTTAATGCTTCCAATCCTTCATATTGACCAGTAAAACCACATTTACTTGCAGTATTTACTATTAATAAAACCTTATTTTTATAATCAGCAAAGTCAACCATTTGACCATTTATAGCTTTCATCTTAAATTCATGAATCTTTTCCATAATGCTTGTTATTTTATTGTTAATAATTATTCGTATAACAATATAACATTCAAAGCAAATATTTTATTGCTTTGAACAAATAAAAACCAATATATTCGTTATAGAACCATTTTATATAACATAAAAAAGCACCTCAAATAATTAAAATTTGAGGTGCTTATATTTAATTTGTTAAGTTAAATAAGGCTAATACGCTTTATTATTTAATTGGTTCTAACTTAACAGTAAAGTGACGCATAAGTGGAGCTTCCCAAGTAATCTTGTAACCATGATTTATTTGTTCTGCTCTATCTTTTAGGTTTTTCAATGCAACTGCTATAACATCCATGTGGTTATTAGTGTAAACACGACGAGGAATAGCTAAACGTAAAAAGTCAAGTCCGCCAAAACGGTTTTCTCTTGTTATAGGATCACGGTCTGCTAATAGGTATCCTATCTCGCAACCACGAATACCTGCTTCTTTATAAAGCTCAACTGTTAGAGTTTGTGCTGGGAATTCTTCTGTTGGAACATGTGTTAATAGCTTAGGAGCATCAATAAAAATTGCATGTCCACCTGCAGGTCTTTGATAAGGTATTCCGTATTCATCTAAACGTTTTGCAAGATATTCAACTTGTTTGATACGAGTTTCAAGCATTTCAAATTCTGTATTTTCGTCTAAACCTACAGCTAATGCATTCATATCTCTTCCATTCATTCCACCATAAGTAAGATAACCTTCCATAATAATACAGAAGTTTTTAGCACCATCAAACCAATCTTGTTTTCTTGTTGCTATAAAACCACCCATATTAACGATAGCATCCTTCTTAGCACTCATTGTCATTCCATCAGCGTAAGAGAACATTTCTTTTACAATTTCTTTGATTGTCTTGTTTGCATAGCCTTCTTCACGTGTTTTAATAAAGTAAGCATTTTCTGCAAAACGAGCTGAATCTAATAATACTGGTATATTATATTTTACTGATAATTCATGAGTTTCACGTAAATTTTTCATACTTACAGGTTGTCCTCCTGCAGTATTATTAGTAATAGTAATTATTATAAAAGGTATTTTTCCTTTATAATCTTGTAATGCTTTTTCTAATTTAATTGGATCAACGTTACCTTTGAAAGGGATTTCAAGCTGAGTGTCTTTTGCTTCATCAATTGTACAGTCTAAAGCCATAGCTCCACGGCTTTCGATATGTCCCTTAGTTGTATCGAAATGAGAGTTACCTGGACATACATTACCTTCTTTAACTAAGTAAGAAAATAAAACGTTTTCAGCAGCACGACCTTGATGTGTTGGGATAACATATTCAAATCCTGTTATATCTTGTATAGCTTTTTTAAGGTTAAAGAAAGAAGATGCACCTGCATAACTTTCATCACCCATCATAATAGCTGCCCATTGTGCTTGAGACATTGAACCAGTTCCTGAGTCAGTTAAAAGGTCAATATATACTTTATCGGCTGATAGTTGAAATGTATTATAGTGAGCATCTTTAATCCATTGTTCACGTTCTTGGCGAGTACTCTTATGAATAGGCTCAACCATTTTAATTTTCCATGATTCTGCGAATGGTAATTCCATAATATTTTTTGTTTTTTGTTTGTTTGATTAATAAAATTTTTGATTAAAAAACGAAATGATAGTAAGCTTGAAAATAATATTCAGCTTACTTAATTAGAAAGCAAACTTATCTCTATTCTTTATGTTGATAAAGATATTAGTATAATAGTTGATATATAAACATGTTTGCATCATTATAATATCTATGGAATATGCAAAGGTATAAAAAAGATTATCAATACACAAAATATTTCCGCATAAAAATTATTATCAAGTATTTAAGAGAGAGTTATAAGGGTTTAATTCCTAAGAAAATTTGCTGTTTGTTTAAGAAAGATTTTTTTTATGTACCTTTGCTCTATTGCAAATAATATAAACAATTAGACTTATGAAACGTATTTTATTTAGCTTATTGGTTTTGTTTCCTTTACTTGGAAATGCACAAGAAGGAAGATTCTATACTTATTTCCAAAATTACACTCTCAATATTCTTTGTTATCATTCTGGTAGATTTGCATTAGAATACTATTCTATTGAGGAAACTTATGGAACTAATAACTGGTCTGGAAGTAAAGCAAACCTTCTTGATAATACGAATTTAGGCGCTCATAGGATTGAGATTTATGTTGCTGACACAAAGAATTTGATTTATTCTCATAACTATTGTTCTTTGTTTGAAGAATGGCAGACAACTCCAGAGGCAAAAAACTCTTGTGGTAACTTTGAAGAAGTATTGCGTATACCTTATCCAAAACAAGATATTGATATAGTTTTCCTTTCTCGTGACAGTGTTGGAGGGTGGTTTCAAGTAGATAAAAAACGTTTGGATATGTTTAAAGTTGGAATGAAAGAAACAGAAAAACCTAAATATAACCCTTACCGTTTGCATATTGCATCGGAAGACGTAAGTAAAAAACTTGACATTGTAATTGTTCCTGCTGGATATACTCAAAAAGATTCATTGAAAATGGTTCAAGACTTAGAACTCTTTACCCAACAATTCTTTGCTAAACCTCCTTTCTCTGATTCAAAAGACAAAGTAAATATCTGGGGAGCTTGCTATTTTTCAGAGCAAAGTGGTATTCCTGGACTTGATTCTAATATAGATAATAATACATATCTTGGAGTAACCTATAACACTTTTGGCTCTAAACGCTATATAATGACAAGGAATGTTTTCAACCTTCACGACATAATTACTAATGTTCCTTATGATCAAATTGTGATAATGTGTAATAGTTCTGTATATGGAGGGGGAGGAATCTTTAACTTCTATGCAACTTCTTATGTGAATCCAACAAATGGTTTTGTACTAACTCATGAGTTTGGGCATAGCTTTGCTGGCTTAGGCGATGAATACTCTCAAAATGATATTGAAGTAGAAGGGGCAACACAAAGTATAGAACCTTGGCAAAAGAATGTAACTTCATTAAAAGATTTCTCAAAGAAATGGCAAGATATGATGGATAAAAACACACCTATTCCAACTCCTTGTACTCAAGAATATGAAGGAAAGGTAGGAGTTTATGAAGGAGCTGCTTACGTATCTAAAGGACTTTATCGTCCATATCAAGATTGTTTAATGAGAAGTGATAAACCATTCTGCCCAGTTTGCACAAGGGAAATAAATAAAATGTTAGAATTATATACCAAATAGATTATTGATTTATTGAGGTTTTTATATGTTGAAATGTAGGGGCAGGGCTTGCCTCTGCCCTATAAATAATAAAATAATCAAGAAATCTGTGGACAAAAATAAATAAGAAAATGGAAGACAAAAAACTATATTTGATTGATGCGATGGCATTAATTTATCGTTCTTATTACGCATTAAATAAGAACCCTCGCATTAATTCCAAAGGGTTTAATACATCTGCAATACTTGGATTTGCTAATGCTTTACTTGATATTATAAAACAACATAAGCCATCTCATATAGGAGTTGCCTTCGATCTTCACGGTCCTACGGTTCGTCATGAACAGTATGAGGATTATAAAGCTAATCGTCAAGATACACCAGAGGATATAATTGCATCTGTTCCTTATGTTATGGAACTTATTAAAGCAATGAAAATACCTATGCTTGCAGTAGAAGGTTACGAAGCAGACGACGTTATTGGTACTCTATCAAAGAAAGCTGCAAGAGAAGGATTTACTGTTTATATGGTTACTCCCGACAAGGATTATGCTCAATTGGTAGAAGAAAATATTCTTATGTTAAAGCTTCCAAGAATGGGAAGTAAAGAAGTATTATGGGGAGTTAAAGAAGTTTTAGAGAGATTTGAAATAAAACGTCCTGAACAAGTAATAGATATTCTTGGTCTTTGGGGCGATAGTTCAGATAATATTCCTGGTGTTCCTTCAATAGGGGAGAAGAAAGCAAAGCAATTAATGCAACAATTTGACTCAATTGAAGAAATTCTTGAGAACACAGATAAGATAGAAAGCAATTCAATTCGTAAGGCAATTGAAGAAAATAAAGATAAAGCCATACTTTCAAAACAGCTTGCAACGATTATATTAGATGTTCCTATTGAGTTTAATGAAGAGAGTCTTCATATGGAACAACCAGATTTTGAGCATTGTAAGCAATTGTTTTCTGAGTTGGAATTTAAGACATTTGAAAAACGTTTCTTTGGAGAATTTGCTCAAATAGCAGGCTATGCTGATGCAACTGAAGCCATGTTTAATAACCAAAAAACTAATACTTCAAGTAATGAAATGCAGTTTGACCTTTTTGGTAATACTGTTTCTGCAACGGGAGTTGATTTATTTTCTCAATCAAACTTTAAAACAATTGATAATGTTGAGCATGATTATCGTTTTGCAGATGATGAATTAGCAATAAAAGAATTAATATCTCAAATTAAGGAAAAGGGATTTGTTTGTTTTGATACTGAAACAACTGGATTGGAAATAGACTGTAATCTTATTGGCATTTCTTTTTCTTTTGAAGAACATAAAGGATATTTTGTTACAATTTCTCAAATAAAAGAAGAGGCAGGCCAGAAATTAAATCTATTAAAAGAAGTCTTTGAAGATGAGACTATTCTAAAGATTGGTCATAATATGAAGTTTGATAAGAATGTATTATTGAACTATGGATTAGAGGTTAAGGGGAAGTGTTTTGATACAATACTTGCACATTACCTAATAGATGCGGAGTCAAGGCATAAATTAGATGTGCTTGCTAACTCTTATTTAGGTTATGAAATGGTGCCTTTTGAAAAGATTGCAGGTAAGATACCTAAGGGAGGAAAGATTAATCCAAAGACTTTAGATAAGAACTTATTGAAAGAATACGCTGTTGAAGATGCAGATATTTGTCTTCAACTGAAACCAATATTTGAAGAAAAGCTAAGAGAATATGATTTAATTGACTTGTTTGAAAATATTGAAATGCCTTTGGTTGATGTTCTTTTATCAATGGAGAGGGAAGGAGTAAGCATAAATATTGAAGAGTTAAACGCTTTCTCAAAACAACTTCAAGCAACAAAACAGGAATTAGAAACAAAGATATATGAGTTGGCAGGCGAAGAGTTTAATATTTCATCTCCAAAACAATTGGGTGATATTCTCTTTAAAAAGTTGCAGATAGTTGAGAAAGCCAAAACCACAGCAGGCTCAAAACAATTCTCAACAGCAGAAGATGTTTTAGCAAAATTGGTTGATAAGCACCCTATTGTTTCCCTTATCTTAGATTATCGCTCCCTAACCAAACTTAAAGGAACCTATGTTGATGCACTTCCTTTGCTTGTAAACAAAACAACTAATAGAATTCATACATCATATAATCAGTCAACAACCTCAACCGGAAGGCTCTCTTCAACCAATCCTAACCTTCAAAACATACCAATAAGAACCCAACTTGGGAAAGAAATTCGTAAGGCATTTGTTCCAAGAAACGATGATTATATACTTTTGGCTTCCGATTATTCTCAAATAGAGTTAAGAATAATTGCATCACTAAGTCAAGATAAAAATATGTGTGAAGCTTTTAATAATGGAATAGATATTCACTTAGCAACTGCGGCAAAGATATATAAAGTGCCTTTAGATGAGGTTTCCAAGGATATGAGACGAAATGCCAAAAGCGTTAATTTCGGATTAATTTATGGAATTTCAGCCTTTGGATTATCAGAACAATTAGGAATTCCACGAAAAGAAGCTCAAAACCTAATTGATGAATACTTTAATCAATACCCTCAAATCAAGACTTTTATAGAAAAAAGTATTGTTCAAGCACAAGAAAAAGGCTATGTAGAAACAATGTGCAAAAGAAGAAGATACCTTTATGAAATCAATTCCAAGAACGCTAGCTTAAGAAACTTTGCCCAAAGAAACGCAGTTAATATGCCAATTCAAGGAACATCTGCCGATATGATTAAGAAAGCAATGATATCAATTCACAAGAAACTAACTCAAGAAAACCTAAAATCCAAAATGATACTCCAAGTACATGATGAATTAGTTTTTGATGTTTATAAACCAGAGCTTGAAAAAGTAAGATCAATAGTAGAAAAAGAAATGAAAGAAGCCCTACCCCTAAACAACGTTCCAATAGAAGTTGATTCCAATACCGGCACAAATTGGCTCGAAGCACACTAATGGTTTACAAAGAAAAATAGGAATATCAAATAAATAAATCTCAATTATCTATTTGATATTCCTTATTATTATCCCTTATTTAATATATAATTACATTTCCTTTATTAATAATTTGGATTTATTATTCCAGACTATAAGGTTTGATTTTGGAATTATAATACTCTTCTAACTCCTTTACAAGTTGCATATATGAATAATATAAATTAGGAAATGCTTCAAATGTATTATTAATATATCGCGTTTCAGTAAAATATTGAATGTGTTGGCTAAAAGTACTATCTTCTATTTTTGACAAAATAGATACAACATCAGAATCCAAGAATTGCATTTTTATATATATTGATTTTATTAACTCATTATTTTTTAATATTACACGACAAATATCATCCATAAATGTAATGTTTGAAATTCCTTTTGCTGATAAATAAGGTATATCAGTTTTATCATTTATATTTATTTTTGATAATATATCTTTTAACTCTTATTCACTTGGATAAGCACCTTTTTGAGTATATTTGATATGATTTGCGGAACGATTAACGAATTCTTTAGTATTATCTATTATTTGTTTTATTTTATTTCCTACAAATGTGTTTATTTTTGTTTTATCTCTTTGCTCTTTAATATGAATAGTTATAAAGTAAAATATAAATGATGCTGAATAAGCAAGAGATAAATCATAGAATATATTTCCTACTCTTGATGCATTATTAAATATCTCTTTTATATCTACAAGACGAAGCTTGTATAGAAAGATAAATATTATACAAATGATAAATATCCAAAATAAAGATTTAGGAAGTGTTTTAATATATATACTAAAGTAGGATTTAATTGTCTTAGTTTTCCAAAAATTCTTATTCATATTCTTAGTTTTTCATATTCTTTTGTTATTATATCTCACAAATATTCTTTGACTTATTGAGATATATTGATTTGCAAAGATAATGTTTTTAAGTCAAAGATAAATTTATTTTTAATCTAAATTTATAATGGCTATTATATTAAAAGAGATGAAATAAGCCTTCCATTTAGGTAGAGTTCCAATAGAAGTTGATAGCAATACAGGAACAAACTGGCTCGAAGCACACTAATTGTTTCAAAGGGAATTCTATATTTTGAGTAAGATAACTCCAAGTTTATAATGAAAAGATGGCGATTTTAGAGTATAAAGTCGCCATCTTTAGGGTTCAATAACGCCATATTTGAGTTGAATAACGCCATTTTTAGGGTGTAATTATGGCGTTATTGGGGTCGTTAGATGTACATCTAAGGCTCAATTAGATGCACATCTAATGGGTGTTTAGATGCACATCTTAATTTGTTATGCTTTTTTGGGGATTTGGTTTTCGGATTTTCTTAATGCAAAGATAATCAATCTTGAATGAGAATGCAAGTGTTTTGGGTAAAAAAATATTTATGCTTTACAAAACTATCAACTTTTTCTCAGGACAAAACTGATACCGTTGAAAGGCGAAAAGTAGTATTAACTACGGATAAACAGATTGTTATGTCACGTATTTTTATTCTCTTTGCACTATGGAAAAGATATGAAGCACGGCTTAATGGACATTTTTATATGGTTTTACAAAAATGCGAACATACATTTGAAGCTTTAATTCTTCTTGCTTTGTTTTATTTTTCAGTTATTGGAAACTCTTTAAAGAATTGCAATAAAGAAATTGTTTCAGTTCGTAGTTTTGTTTTAATAAATCGTTTCATTTTTTCGTCTGTAAATTCTCCTAATCCATTAAGCAATCCTTTATCACTCATTTTTCCCAGCATATCTATACATTCCTGCACATATTCAGAAAATGATTTCCCCATTCTACTTTCAATAATATTAATATTTATAGGAGTTTGGCTTTTCAAGAAGAACCAGCAGTCAAATATATCACGATTTGTTACTTCATCTCTGTCAAGTAAAGCACATAATTTATGAGCAAACATATCTGGCAAGGTTAACATTTTTATATCTATCCCAAGTAAGTTTCTTATTTCATAATGATTATCAAGTTCTCTGTTTGAAATTTCTACTTTCAATTTTCTTTCCCCAAAGCCATAATCCAGAACTATAATAGGACCATAAAATTTAATTGCTTCATCAGAAATCTTTCCATATTTCAATAAAATACGATGAATCTTTTCATAAACAATTTTTTCTTTTTTCTTGTCAATTAAGTTAAAGTCTAAATCAACCGAAAAACGAGGCAAGTCATAAAAAAACATCAAAGCAGTCCCTCCTTTGAAGCCAAGGTAATTTGCAAGCTCAATATCAGAATAAATATCCTTCAAGATTTGCATCATCAAAAACTTATGTTTATTTACATCAAACATTTTTCAATAGTTTTATTACTCTTTGAGTCAGTAGTTTTGATTTATAAATAGGTAAAATTTCCAATAATAATTTTTTATTTAACGGATTGATATTATCAAAATAATAGTTCTTATTAAGGTACATAACATCAAGAAAAGCTCTCTCAGGAGTAGCGATATTAATATTATTTTCTCTATTTATTCCAATAGTATTTGCCAATACCTCATTTTTTAATTTACGATATTGATATTCTTTACCATCTATTTCAAGCGCACGAGAAAGATAACTAATGACAGTAATACGAGAATCATATTGAAAAACAACACCAGCTTTTTGTAAAACAAATTCCAAAGAAATATAAGAAGGAGTATAAAGCAAACAAGCCAATTCCTCAGATTTATATTCTTTTTTAGTATAAATACCCTTTCGAGGATTCATTAATTCCCCCGTTTTAACATAATAATTAAGCTTTTTCCGTAAGATTAAACTATTAGTTTCTCCAATTAGAAGAGCTATACTATTAAAGCTAAAAACTGTTCTCGAATCATTATAAATATCTAAAATCATACTATTGTTTTGTGAACTAAAGGTACGAATTTTTCGTACTTACAGTTCACAAAAATACACATTATTTTGATATAGCAAATAAAAAATACTTTTTATCTATCTAACAATCAATTTTATTAATTCTTCAACAGATAACAATTATTATATAGAAAATTGTTCTTACCAAGAATTAGAATTTGATTACAATAGGAGGTTCTGTAAAAGAAGATATTGTTGCAACAACATCTTTTAAATAGAAAACTTGAGTATTGCCATCATTTACAGAATACATTGACTTTAATTGAGGATATTTATCAAGCATACTTTCTCTTACTTCAACCCTATCATCTTCCACCAAAACAGCTTGAACTCTTATCCATTTATCTCTACCCTTCATTGCAGAAATCTCAACTTTAGGATTCTTTGCAATTTGTTTTGAAACACACTTCACCTTACCTGTTTGAATATAAAGTTTGTCTTCAAAAATATTAATAGCACCAAAAGGACGAACTCGAGGTTGATCCCCATCAATAGTGGCGATATAAAAAACACCACATTCATTTAAAAATTCAAATACTTGTTCCATGAGTTATTAGTTTTATGCGTCAAAAGTAATATTTTATTTCTGAGATTAAAGCAAGTCTTTCTAGGATTAGATCAACTCTTTTTGGATTTATACTTGATTTAATTTCACTTATTTGCTTCAATTAATCTTCAAATATTGTCTTTATTTTACTCTTTTATAATAGAGTTTTTCTTTGCTTTGTTCGTCATTTTTTAGAGTTACTTGTAGTATTAATTCGTCTTTTGTAAGTTTCTTGATCTCCATTTTTGATGTATCTAAAACTCCAAGTTGGAATGAATAAAGTTTATTATTGCTAACATAGTAGCGAACATTAACTTCTTTCTGCCCATTTGTAACAAGAAGGGTGCTATCGTCTCTAAAAATATTAAACGTTGGAGGATATTTTGTCATATCCAATGTATCATTACCTTGAGGGTGTTCTGCAACAATTAGTATATGTTGCCACTTCCCAACTATTTTATCATTATTGTTTTTGCAAGCATTGATAGTTAAGGTAAGAGCAAAAATTACAATTAGTAAGAGTGCTTTTCGTTTCATTTTATTGCTTAAATAAGTTCGTTTAGAACCGTTGATTTAGAAAGCGAAGATAGATAATTATTCTCATATAAGATAGATTAAATGGAAAATATCTTATTGTGAAAAAGAGAATAAACTAAAAAACTATTTATCTTTGTGGCTTAATAATAAAACATCATATATATAATTTATACTCCATAAAATGATTAAGGATAAATCTATTAAAGAAGATATAAAACTTCTTGCCGAAAAGTTTTATAATGAAATTGTTGAGTATCGCCGTCATCTTCATCAAAACCCAGAGCTTTCTACCTTTGAACAAAACACTGCTAATTTTATTTGTTCTAAATTAGATGAAATGGACTTAAAATATAAAAGAGATGTAGGTGGCTATGGTATATTTGGATTTATTGAAGGTAAGAACCCTGAAAAGAAATGTGTTGCAATAAGAGCTGATATGGATGCTTTGCCTATTAAAGAAGAAACTTCTCTTGCATTCAAGTCAAAGAACGAAGGAGTTATGCACGCTTGTGGTCATGATGTTCATATGTCTTCTCAATTAGGAGCAATAAAGATATTAAATGAGTTAAAAGATAAGTTTGAAGGAAGAGTAATGTTTATTTTTCAACCATCTGAAGAATTTTATCCAGGAGGAGCTTTGAAGATGTTAAGAGAAGGTATATTCGATGAGGTTACTCCATCAAATATCTTTGCTTATCATGCAACCCCTGAAATAGATTGTGGATATATTGGGATGAAAGAAGGCAAATGTATGGCTTCAACCGATGAAATATATATTGATATAATAGGTAGAGGAGGTCATGGTGCAACTCCTGATTTAAATATAGACCCAATTGTTGTTGCTTCTCATGTTGTTATTGCCCTTCAAACAATTGTTTCTCGTAATGCAAGCCCAACAATTCCAACAACTTTTTCAATAGGAAAGTTTATTGCAGATGGAAGAACAAATGTAATTCCAAATACTGTTCACATGGAAGGAATAATTAGAACCTTTGATGAAAACTGGAGAAAAGAATGTCATTCTTTAATTGAAAGAATATCTACTCAAACAGCAAAAGCATTTGGGGCTGAAGCAAAAGTATTTATTGACCATGGTTATCCTTATGTTTATAATGATCCTTCACTAACTCAAAAAGCAATTGAACTATCAAAAGATTATTTTGGAGAAGATAAGGTATTAAACTTAGATGCAAGAATGACGGCTGAAGACTTTTCTTATTTCTCACAAAAAGCTCCAAGTTGTTATTATAGAGTTGGTACAAGAAAGAAGGGTGAACCTATAACCAACCTTCATACTTCTAACTTTGATGTTGATGAAAAATGCTTGGAAAACGCTATGGGGATTACTGCTTATTTAGCAATTTATTCCTTAATGTCAGAGTAATTCATCTTTTTGATTTACCTTTGCAAATAAATAATACTTTTTTTGGAAATAGTAACCGTAAAAGGCAAAGACTTTGAGAAGTACATAACAAATGAAGAAATAGCTTCAATTGTTATGGCTTTAAGCAAAAGAATTAATGAAGATTATCACGATAAAGAGATATATTTCTTGGTTGTTTTGAATGGAGCTTTTATATTTGCTGCTGACCTTTTAAAAAACATTGAAGGATTTCCAAGGATTAGTTTTATTAAAGTATCATCATATTCTGGACTTTCTTCAAATGGAGAAATTAAGGAGTTGATAGGATTAAATGAAGATATAAAAGATAAACATATTATAGTTATAGAGGACATAGTAGATACAGGTAATACAATGGAAGGTTTACTTAAAATGCTTAGAGCAAAAAAACCTTCTTCTTTGGAAGTTTGTACTCTTATGTTTAAGCCAAATGCATTTCAGAAAGAATTCCCAATAAAATATATTGGTAAAGAAATAAGTGATGAATTTATTATTGGATACGGATTTGATTATGATGGATATGGCAGAAACCTTAAAGATATTTATCAGCTAAAAATAAAGTAGTTGGTAAGAAATAAGCAAAACAAAAAATAGATTTACTATGCTAAGTATTGTGTTATTTGGAGCTCCAGGGTCAGGGAAAGGAACTCAATCAAAACTTTTAGTTGAGAAATATAATCTCACATATATTTCAACAGGAGATATATTAAGACAAGAAATTGCCGCAGGAACAGAAATTGGTATTCAAGCAAAAGATATAATAAATAAAGGTGGACTTGTTTCCGATGAATTAATAGTTCAAATTATTGAAAAGATAATTGAGAAATCAAGAAATGGAGGAATATTATTTGATGGTTTTCCTCGTACGGTTGTTCAAGCTTATATCTTAGAAGGATTATTACATAGAATGAATACTCGTTTATTATGTATGCTTTCTTTAGAAGTTCCACGTGATATGTTAATTGAACGTATGCTTAATCGTGCAGCAATTGAAGGAAGAGAAGATGATAAAGAAGCAGTTATTCTCAATCGTTTTAAAGAATATGATAATAAAACAATTCCAGTTGCTGAATTCTATAAAGAAAAAGGCATTTATTGTCCTATTGATGGAACAGGAACTGTTGAAGAAGTATTTTCTCGATTAGAAAATATTATTGATAAGACTCTTGAAAACGCTTATCGTAATATTATTGTATTTGGAGCACCAGGTTCAGGAAGAGGAACACAAGCTAAACATCTTGCAAAAGAATATGACTTGGTTTATGTTTCAACAGGAGCAATGATAAGAGAAGAAATCGCAGCAGGAACAGAATTAGGAAAAATAAGTAAGCCATATATTGAAAGAGGAGATAATGTTCCTGACCTTGTGGCAATAAAACTTATAGAAAAAAAGATAGAAGAAAATACAAATTCAAAAGGTTTCTTATTTAAAGGTTTCCCATCATCTTATGTTCAAGCATATATTATGGATGGCATTTTAGAAAAGAAACATACTTCAGTAACTTGTATGATTGAACTTCAATCTAACACTTTACAATGCGTTAAGAGATTAACTCAAAGGAGCAAGACAGAAAACCGTAGAATTTATGATATGGATCCAGAAATTATTATCCATCGTCTTGAAAGCTATGAACAATCAGCTGCAAATGTTAGATCATATTATCAAAAGAAGAATAAACATTATAGTGTAAATTCTGATGGTCCTGTTGAAGTAGTATTTGAAACCTTATGTAAAACTGTAGATATTGCTTTAAAGAAGGTATAATTAAATAATTAGAGGTAGCAATTGCCTTTGCCCAATAAAAAGAAAAATAAAATAAATAATATGCGTTCAAACTTTGTAGATTATGTAAAGATAAACTGTCGTAGTGGTAAAGGTGGAGCTGGTTCAACTCACCTTTTACGAACACGTGCTACTGCTAAAGGTGGTCCAGATGGTGGAGATGGAGGAAGAGGAGGTCATATTATTTTAAGAGGAAATAGACAATACTGGACTCTTTTACATTTAAAATATACTAAACACCTTATAGCTCAAGGCGGAGGTTGTGGAGGTAAAAGTCGCTTACATGGAGCTAATGGTGAAGATATTATAGTTGATGTGCCTCTTGGAACAATATGCCGTGATGCAGAAACTGGAGAAATAGAGTGTGAGATAATTGAAGATGGTCAAATGGCAATTATTGCTCATGGTGGTCAAGGAGGGTTAGGTAATGATCATTTCAAGAGTTCAACGTTTCAAACTCCACGTTTTGCTCAACCAGGTGAAGACGGAACAGAAGTTTGGAAAATAATTGAATTAAAGATATTAGCTGATGTTGGTTTAGTAGGATTCCCTAATGCAGGCAAGAGTACTTTACTTAGTGTTATTTCAGCAGCAAAACCAGAAATAGCAGATTATCCATTTACAACAATTGTTCCTAATCTTGGAATAGTAAAGTATCGTGATGAAAGGTCATTTATTATGGCTGATATTCCAGGAATAATTGAAGGAGCTTCAGAAGGAAAAGGCTTAGGCTTACGTTTTCTTCGTCATATAGAAAGAAACTCACTTCTATTATTTATGATACCATGTGATACTGGCGATATAAAGAAAGAATATAAAATTCTACTTAAAGAACTTCAGAACTTTAATCCAGAACTAATGGATAAAGACCGAATACTTGCAATAACAAAATGTGATATGTTGGACGAAGAAATGATAAAACAAATGAAAAAGCTTATTCCAAAAGGAATTAAGACAGTTTTTATCTCTTCTGTTGCAGGCATGGGTTTAATGGAATTAAAAGATTTAATCTGGCAAACGCTTAATGATGAAAGCGCTATTAAATAAAGACACAGAACTATTCTATATAATAAACAGTCATAGAAGCGATTTCTTTGACTGTTTATTTGCTTTTCTTAGTCATAACCTTAGCTTTTTAATAGCAATTCTTGCTGCTGTTATTTTCCTTTCAATAAAAAAATACAAGAAAAACTTTTGGATACTAATCCTTTTAGTAGCACTCTCATTCTTATTAGCCGACAGAATATCAGTTCTATTTTTTAAAGACGTATTCGAACGCCTTCGTCCAAGTCACGCCTTAGAAAATGTAAACTTAGTAAAGCTTAGTGCTTGGCACTTAATCTACGATTACAAAGGAGGTCAATATGGTTTTGTATCCTCCCATGCTGCCAATGCTTTTTCTTTAGCAACAATATTCTCTTTCTTAGGGAAGAAATATAAACTTCTTCCTCCACTAATTTTCCTATGGGCAATATTAGTAGCCTATTCTCGTGTCTATTGCGGCGTCCACTATCCAGGAGATGTAATATGTGGAGGCTTATTAGGAATCTTAATAGGGTGCATAATAATTTATATATATTCCCTAATTCAAAAGAAATACAAGGATAAAATTCCTTTCTAAGGATTTGTTTATAATTGAATCTTAGATGCTTTTCTGAATTTCTTGGTTGTGTTTATAAATAAAAATAAGAAGATTGTTGATGTTGCTATTCCTGATATTACAGATGTCATGTATGGAAGTTTTAGTCCTTCTGGGGCATAGAATATATAACTAACACTTACTGCTGTCATAAACATTGCAGGAATAAGAGTTATAAAGTATTGTCGATTTTCTTTCATAAGATAAACGGTACAAGCCCATAGTGTAAAGACTGATAAAGTTTGATTACTCCAAGCAAAGTATCTCCATAAAATATCAAAATTTAATTGAAGAAGAAGGAATGTTGCTGCAAATAAAGGTATAGAAATCATTAATCTATTTTTCATTGGCTTTTGGTTAAACTTCAAAAAGTCGGCTACTATTAGTCTTGCTGAACGTAATGCTGTATCGCCTGAAGTTATTGGAGCTGCAATTACACCAAGCATTGCTAAGAAACCACCAAAGGTTCCTAACCAAGAATGTGATATTTCGTTTACGACTACGGCAGCTTTATTTGCTGTTGGTGGTAGAGAGGCAACGTATTCTTGAAGTCCAGTTATTGAACCATAGAAACTACTTGCTGCTGCTGCCCAAATTAATGCAACTATTCCTTCTGCAACCATTGCTCCATAAAATATTCTTTTACCTATTTTTTCATTTGTAATACAACGAGCCATAAGTGGTGATTGAGTTGCATGAAATCCAGAAATTGCTCCACAAGCTATGGATATAAACATCATTGGAAAAATTGGTAATTTTTGTGGGTTTTGATTTGCTATTCCATGCCATAATTCTGGTACTGGTGCTGCATTGGCATAAATCGCAATTAATATACCTACTGCCATAAATAATAAAGCTAATCCAAACACAGGATAGAGTTTTCCAATTAGTTTATCTATTGGTAAAAGAGTTGCTAACATATAATATGCAAATACTATTGCTGCCCACCATAAAGTAGATAGATAAGGGACAATTCCATTAAGAAGTCCTGCTGGTCCTGATACAAATACTGCTCCTACTAAAACTAAAAGGATTACAGAAAAGCCTCTTAAGAATTGTTTTACTCCTACCCCTAATTGTGAACCAACTATTTCTGGTAGGGAATTTCCATTCTGACGTATTGATAGCATTCCTGAAATATAATCATGAACAGCTCCTCCAAAAATGGTTCCTAATACTATCCAAAGAAAAGCAGCAGGACCAAACATAATACCCATAATTGCTCCAAATATAGGTCCTAAACCTGCAATATTAAGGAATTGAATTAAAAATATTTTCCACCAAGGAAGAGGAACATAATCTACTCCATCAGGATTTGCGATAGCTGGAGTTTTTATATTCCCATTTGCTCCAAAGACTTTTTCAACAAAACTACCGTAAAGAAAGTATCCAAGAATTAAAAGGATAATAGCAACTGTAAAACTTATCATAATAATATGTATTTGTAATTAGTTTCTCTCGCAAAATTAGTAATTAATTAGTTTTCGGTAGTATCTTTGCAAAAAAAAATACAATATGACAAGGTTAAGTGTTAATATTAATAAAGTTGCAACTATTCGTAATGCACGTGGCGGTAATAATCCTGATGTTGTTAAAGTTGCTTTAGATTGTGAACGTTTTGGTGCAGAAGGAATAACTGTTCATCCTCGTCCTGATGAAAGACATATTCGTTATTCCGATGTTAGAAATTTAAACCCTTTACTTACTACTGAGTTTAATATAGAAGGAAATCCTACTGAAGATTTTATTCGTTTAGTTGAAGAGATAAAACCAGCACAAGTTACTTTAGTTCCTGATGCTCATAATGTATTAACTTCTAACGCTGGTTGGAATACTGTTAAATATGAAGATATTTTAAAAGATATTATTGCTCGTTTAAAACAAGTATGTAGAGTTTCTGTTTTTGTTGATGCAGAGCAAGAAATGGTTGCTGGTGCTAAAAGATGTGGAGCCGATAGAGTAGAACTTTATACAGAAAGCTATGCAACAGGCTATTTGGCTAACAGAGAAAAAGCAATTGAACCTTTTATTAAGGCTGCAAAAGAAGCACAGCATCAAGGCTTGGGACTTAATGCTGGACACGATTTAAACTTAGAGAACTTGGAATACTTTCAAAAGAATATTCCTGGTTTATTAGAAGTTTCAATTGGGCATTCATTAATTTGCGATGCCTTATATTATGGACTTGAAAACACTATACAGCTTTACAAACGTTGCTTAAAATAATCTTATAACAAATAAAAACTATGGAATATATTGAACTTCTTTCTCCTGCTAAGAATCTAGAGATTGGGAAAGCTGCAATTGAAACTGGAGCTGATGCTGTTTATATTGGAGCCGAAAGCTTTGGTGCAAGAGCTGCAGCTGGAAATAACTTAGAAGAAATTGAGGAGTTGGTCAATTATGCTCATATTTTTAATGCTAAGATTTATGTTACTGTAAATACTGTTTTATTTGATAATGAATTAAAAGTAGTTGAAGAATTAATACATCGTCTTTATAATATTGGAGTTGATGCTTTAATTATTCAGGATATGGGAATTTTGGAGATGAACCTGCCTCCTATCCCTTTGCACGCAAGTACTCAAATGCACAATCTATCAAAAGAAAAGGTAGATTTTCTAAATAAGATTGGACTTAAAAGAGTTGTTTTTCCTCGAGAATTAAGCATTGACGAAATTGCAGAAATGCATAAAGAAGTTCCAGAAATAGAAATAGAAAGTTTTGTTCACGGTGCTTTATGCAATGGATTAAGTGGTCAATGTTATTTAAGCTATGAACTAACTAAACGTTCAGGAAATAGAGGAGAATGTTCTCAACCTTGCCGTTCTCGTTACGATTTAATTAATGCCCAAGGAAAAACATTAGTTAAAAACAAACATCTTCTTTCAACAAAAGACTTAAATGCTTCATCTTATATTTCTCAAATGATTGACTCAGGAGTAAGAAGCTTTAAGATAGAAGGACGTTTGAAAGACTTAGACTATGTAAAGAACGTAACAGCATATTATTCACAAGAGATAAATAAATGCTTATTAAATTTATCCAATCAATACTCTCGTTCTTCAATAGGAAAAACAGAAATAGGCTTTACTCCCGATGTTGAAAGAAGTTTTAATCGTGGCTTTACAAGTTTTAATCTTCAAGGAAAGAAAGACAAGATAGGAGATTTAGATACTGCAAAAGCAATTGGAAAATATATTGGAAAGGTTGCTGATGTAAATCTTTCAGGCAGAAGTCATAATTTTATTCAAATAAGCACTAAAGAAGAAATAGTAAATGGTGATGGATTATGCTTTTTCAATCATAATGGAGAATTAGAAGGTTTCTTAGTTAATAAGGTTGAACCAATTCCAGAACAATCTCTTGTAAATATTATTCCAAATAAGAATATAGATATTAGAATTCTAACCAAGATATATCGCAATTTTGATCTTCAATTCACTAAACAAGTTGAGCAAGATAAATCTAAAAGAAGGATAGGAATAGATTTTGAACTTTCAGAAACTCCAAATGGTTTTATTCTTAAAGCAAAAGATGAAACAGGACTTGAAGTAGAAGAAAGAATAGAAACTCAAAAGCAATTAGCAAAGAATACAGAAAACTACGATGAAAACTTATTAAAACAAATAGACAAGCTTGGTAATAGTTTCTTCTATTTAAAGAACTTTACTAATACCTCAACTCAAAAGTATTTCTTCCCTTCTTCAGTTATAAATAGTCTAAGAAGAATTTGCTGTGATAAACTTATTGCACTAAGAAAAGAAAGCTATAAAAGAAAAGAATCTAAGTTTGAAAAAACAGACTATCCATATATTTCAAAGCAATTAGATTATAATGGAAATGTGGTTAATGAAAAGGCAAAGGAGTTTTATCTTCGTCATGGAGTTGAAGAAATTGTTTATGGAGTTGAAAAAACAAATAAAACAAAAGATATAGTACTTATGCGTTCAAAGAATTGCATACGTTATGCCTTAGGTCAATGCATAATTAAAGACAAACAAACCCCAGACTTCGACCAAGAACTATTCTTAAAAGATAATAACAGAACCTATAAACTATCATTCGACTGCAAAAACTGTTTTATGGATATTCAATCTTTAGAAAAGTAGAAACTCCTTTATCATCTCAAACTGTTTTCCACATATAGGAATATTGTTTGATTTAATATTATTTTGCCAAGAAGGAGTGAAATCCCAAAACTTCATCAAATGCTTTTATTAAATTAATCCATCAAAAACATATATTAGTCAATTCCATAAGAAATAGCTAAAAAGAACGTAGTTAAAAAGTAACTACGTTCTTTTATTTTCTAACTCCTTTATTTTCCTCTTTTTTCTCTTTGAGAAAGAGCACTTCCTGCTGCGGTTTTGCTTGCAGCGCTTGTTCTCCCATCTCTCAATACTTTTGAAGCAGCAGAAGCAGCGGCTTTACCTGTAACTTTTTTAGCCATGATTTTAAATTTTGTTTCAATCCGAACAATGCAGGTGGATTGATTCCTGCTAAGTTATTATTAAAAGATAATATTTGTATATCTTTACTATAAAGATATTAATGTCTTCAAAAATTGTTTTATTTCCCCCTTTTTGTTTTTTTACAGTAGGTTCAATATTTTTAGTTTGACTATTATAAAAGTCTGACTTTCGTTTTTTATCTCTATTCCTACTTTTCTGGATATCTTTTTTGTCCCATTTACCTGAATATATGACTTCACTTCTTGTAATCCAATAATGAGACTGACATTCAAAATTCCAGTTACCTATGGATGGATATAATGAAACAGTTCTCCCATCAAATATTAGTTCCCAATCTGTTGGAGACAGAGGAGTAACAACTTCATTTCCGCAGCCACATATGCATTTATGTATTGCTGTACAATATTTTATGGAAATATATAATATACCTTCCTCAATAATATCAGGGATATTTTCAACAAACCTATGTTGTAACATCTTCATTGTATATTTTAGATACTCCTATTGAATAAGAACTATGATGTTCATTTTCTTGATCTGCATAAAATTCATTCAACTTTTTCCATTTGATAACAGCAAAACATGCATTTAATGAGTTAAGTTCAGCTATTTGTATATTTGTAACATAATCGTTATCTTCGTTATCCTCTTTAAATATTCTAAGAGGGAGATGGTCATTTTTTGTTTTAGTTGCTGTAGTTACTCTTGTTGCTCCAATTAATTTATTATCAACAACACTAACACCTAAACCAACATCAATGAAAGGAATACCACAACGAATTAAATAATTCATTATAATATTACGTATGCTATTTTTATCTACCGAAATGAATACAAAAGACATCCCATTTAGATCTTTAATTGTTTCTTTATTTATGTAATAACTATGTGGAACAACATATTTGTGGATATTTGAATAGATATTTGAAAAATATATTACCTTCTGTTTGTTCTCATCTAATTCATCAATTGAAGCAGCGCCAGGAGAACGAAAAGCATTATGCTGATCAAAACTGTCTCCATCAAAAAGATGAATTTCGGAAACGGGAGTTTTTGCAACTAAATCTAATATGTAAGCACCTGTGCCACCTAAACCTATAATAGCTATTTTTTGACCATTTAATTTGGAATTAATTAGTTCAATATTTGCTCTACTAGAATTAGTATCTATATACTGAAAAACAGTTTCATTTGCAGTATCTGGAATTGGGTTAAATGTTTTCTCTGTTACATTATTATCTAAATATTTTGCAGGAGCAGAAATTATATCAGCATATCTTTTCACTTTTTCATAATAATTTTGATAGCCAGATGAGGGTTTATTGGAAAAAGAGTAGTTAATTTCTATTCCTCCTAAATTTCTTGTTGTATCAATATGCTGTATTGATGTTATTATTTTACCATCAATTTCACAAGGATTTTCTCCAATAAAATGAATCACATGATCATCAGGAATACCTGTTGTTGTTGCATTTCTTAATGTAAGTGTGCTTAAAAGAATACCAAATTTTATTTGTGAATTGCTGTTCACATATGGTATGTGGTGAATAAGTAAATATGCACCACGGATCTCTATTTCATAACCTTTGTCTCTAAGACGTTTTAGGTCTTGACTATGATTTATCAGTTGCTGAGACATCGAATATCATTTTATTATTAATATTTACAACACTTCCTCTTACCATAGTTCCTTCAGATTTTGGCTCTATACCATTGCAGTATGTTACTGTATATCCTTTATTAGGATTATTATCATAAACTCCAAAGGCCAAAATAATAACCTGCTCAAAAGATATAGTTTTTTCTTTCCATACTTTTTCTCGAGTATTTACAATAATGATAAACTCGGTGGGTTTTGGTTTGGAAAAAAAGTTTTCTACTCCCGTACGAGCCAAATCTACAACTTCATCATCAAAAATCATATCATCTTCCCATCCTTCCTTTATATCAAGAAAAATGTCATATTCATTATCAATCTTACCCAATTCTCGGATTTCACTGCCAGAGATGTACTGTCTATACCAAGTAAATGGAACATTGTTAATCTTAAAATGTAATTTCTTTTTAACAAAGAAGTATTCACTACTAGGTCTTGCTAGATTAACCTCCTTGTCATTTTCTATTAGTTCATCTTTATAAGGTTTACTAATAGACAAGAACAATTCAATGTCTAAAGGTATGCTAGCTAATTCCTTCAACTCAGATCCTGTTTTGTACTGATCAAAAGTTTCATATTCTTTCCCTTCTATTTGAAATTTCAAGGGAATTTTTGATTTTTGCGTATTAGGCGCCCCTTCATTTAAATTCATATTAAAATATTTAATTGATTAATAATTGATTATCAAAACTATTTGTTTTTTATTTAGTATATTGAGATTATTTGACTATTTTTTTGCTCTAATTCTATTATGATAAATTTAAAACCTATTTAGGCATTCATTGCTTAATAAACTATGTTCATTTATTGAAATCAAAAGCTTAGCAAGAGCCTTAATTTATTTATGAAGTTAAGCTTTGAGATTCTATTAGTTGTTATCTATTCGTTTTTTTTTAATTATTATACTACTAAGCGTGACAAATTTAATAACTTTGCAAAAATTTGAGCTTTTCAGAGATTCGTCACGCTTAATAGTATTATAAATATATATTGTATGGGAGTTATACAAAATAGAAAACAAGCAGAGACTTTATATTCGGATGTTGATTTGTTTGTAATGATGTCATTCCGAGAGGAAAATGAAATAGAGGCTCATGAGGCATATAGAATATTTTATGATAGATACAAGAATTTTCTTTGGAACATATGCACTAAAGTATCTCAAAATAAAGAATTTTGTAGCGAAGAATTAGCAAAGGATGTATTTATAAATACTATGATTGCAATTTATAAATCATCTCATACATATGATGAAAATAAAAGCAAAGTAACTACATGGATTTCGTGTATTGCAAGAAATGAAATGTATGATTTGCTATATATATTAAAAGAAAAAAATATTGGAGGAAAGATATTTGTTCCTCTTGATGAAAATATTCCTCTTTCAAATATTGAGGTAAATAATGAAATCCTAACTCCCCAGAAAGAAGCTTTAAATAAAGCATTGGAAACATTATCTGAAAAAGAAAGAGACACATTGCTTACATATATGATGTATCAAGATGGGAATAGGCATCTTCCCGATGAGGTAATGCAATCTTTATGTGATAGATATGGGTCTACTAGTATTAACTTACGACAAATTAAAAAGAGAGCTCTAGATAAAGTAAAAAATTACATTTCACAAAACACTGATTTGTTAAAATAATAAATGCATAATAAAATGAAGGAAAAAATAAATATACATGATATTGATTTTGAATCATATCTTGAAAATGCATTAAAATCTAATGGTTATTTGTTTCCAGAGACAGATGAACAGATGGATATATTTGAAGAACAAATGGAAAATATTCCATTCCCAAAAGAACTTAATTCTCCTGATTTTGTTTTTAGCGACAAAAGGAGAATTTTCATGAAAACTGAAAAATTTATTGATAATATAGAAGGAGAAAAGAATTGGGCAATAGCAGCAAGAGATGGAAAAGAAATATCCAATGATATATTTGCAAAAATGAAAAAAGATAAAGAAGAAGCTAGGAAAAAACTAAATGGAGATAAGTAGTATTAGAAAAAAGGAGATAGCAGAATTAGCTGAGTTTATTTCTAACGAATATTGTCCTAAAGGAGTTGTTTTGCCCGAAGTAATAGCAGAAAAATCAGGCATTACATATAACTATGGAGAGTATGGGGATTTTTTTGATGGAATGCTTGAGCATGATGCAGGCAAATTTCATATTTATTTGAATAAAAAAGCTATTAATTATAATGATAATACACGCCTTCGTTTTTCATTTGCCCATGAATTAGGACATTATTTCATCGATGAACATAGAAATGCCTTAAAAAAAGGAAAATCATTACATAAATCATATAATAAGCTACTATCCAAAAATATTGTTGAGTATGAAGCAGATTGTTTTGCCTCAAATTTATTAATGCCTTCTAAGCGTTTTTCTCAATTTATACAAAAAAGGAAATTTGATTTCTTGGTTATTGAATCGTTATCAAAGGAATTTGATACAAGCCTTTCCGCAACTCTTTTTAAATTTGTAGAGATTGGAAATCACCCTATAATGGTTGTTTACTCAAAAAATAACAAAATTAAGTATCACTGGAATTCTCTTGATTTCCCTTATAAATATATACAAAATTACACTACAAAAGAAGTTCCTCCATTAACTGTTGCTGGAGATTATTTTAATAATGATATAGAATGCGAAGATGCAGAAATTGTTAATGCAAATGAATGGTTTTCTTCACATGATAACATTAGAGATGTTCAACTTTTTGAAAAGTGTATATATCAAAAAAAATGGGGAACCGTAATAAGTATTATTTGGGAGAAATAGAATATTATATTAAGAAATAATCCCAAACCTTTTTTATGAATTATTATATTTTGATTTCATGTATTAAGACGTAATTAATCACGGATTTAAGGGTATTTTTTGCTGTTTTTGTTTAAAAATGGGGCGTTGCTATTGGGATTTTTTGGGATAGGAACAAAAAATGTGCTGTTAGGGATTAAATTTCTGCTGTTAGGGACTAAATAATTTCTGTTACCTAACAAAAGTTTTTTTGTTACCTATCAAAAATAATTCTGTTACCTATCAGAAATTATTTTGTTAGGTATCAGAATTTGCATTATTAACGAAAAAAGACCGTCTTTTTGGGACGGTCTTTCTTTTTTTAGGGATTTTGAGATTGGAGTTTGTTTCTCTTTCCCCTTGAATGTTTAACTTTTTTTGTTTCGCTCCTTATGCAAAACTTTGATTGGTCTTTTTACTTGGTTTAGGGTTTTGATTCTAAACCATAAACTTGCAACTCTTAATCTTCGATTTGTTGTTAAGGTTCTGGTTCATCACCATTTTGAAGTCCTTTAATATCTAAATCGGCGATGTGAGTCTTGGCATCTTTCAATCGTTTGCTGAATGCTACTGTTGGACGGAAGATAACCCACACTCTTTTAATAGTATTAGCTTTTACTTCTTCTTTTGTGTCGCATGCAGTTGCACTGATTGTTGGCATAAATGTGCCTAATGCTCCCAATTTGACTGTGGTTCCGTCAAGAACATGCAAAATTATTACTTTTTCAAGTTGACGTAACACTCCCATTACATCGCCAGAACTCATGGTTGAGTTTTCTGCAATTTCTTCTGCAATTCTTTCGAAATCGATAGGTTCATTTCTAAATATGCGGGCTAAGAATTTAATCCCTGGTGTTGAACCTACAACTATTCTTCTTTTTACAATTACAAATCTCATGACTTTAAAATTTAAATTGTTTAGAAATAAGGAGAACTATCAAAACGATTTTTCCTTGCAAGTTTTTGTTCGTTTCCATTTTAACGTCATCAGTAAAAATAAAAGTATATAATTAAGAAAAAATATTTTCTTTTTAGTTTAGATAATATTTTCCACTAATTTTCGTTGCTTTTGCTCTTGTAACTTGATTAGAAAGTAAGAGTTTTTGATTTTAATTTAGCCAATAGATTATAGCTAAACAATAAAATAAATAAATAATAGTTTACATTATTGTTATTTGATATTATTAGTATATTTGCAAGAATTTTTATCTAATGTAACTCTTATGAAAAAGTCAGTCCTGTTTCTTATTCTATTATTTTTGGGAGTCTCTGGTGTAATGGCTCAACGTTATTCTATTAAGGGAAAGCTTATAGACCAAAACACAAAAGAAAGACTTATGTTTGTTAATTGTGTGTTGTATAAACAACAAGACACTATTAGTGTTTATAAAGGTGTTTCAGCCGATACATCAGGTACGTTTATTTTTAAAGGAATAAAAAAACAAGATTTGATTTTACAATTATCTTTTGTTGGTTATAAGAAAGTAAAACTTGACATTAATTCAACTAAGTTTGGCGATAATAAAGAAATAGACTTAGGTACAATAGAAATGGAAAGTACAGGTAATTTATCGGAAGTAGTAATTGAAGCAAAGGTTGAAAGAATAGTTGTGGATGAAGATAAATTGACAATGAATATTGACGAACAACTTGCATCAACAGTTACTAATGCCTTTGATCTTTTAAAGAAAGTTCCAGGGGTTGTTATTGATAAAGATGATAATTTGAAACTTAATGGTAAAAGTGGAGTTGTATTTCAATATAATGGGCGGGATTTAAAACTTGATTATTCTTCCATAGTAGATATGCTTAAAGGTATGACCCCTGACCAAATTGAGAAATTTGAAGTTATGACTAATCCTGGAGTTAAGTATGATGCTGAGGGAACTGCAGGAATAATAAATATAAAGATAAAGAAGAACCAAAATTATGGAATTAACGGTTCGGTATGGGGGCAAACATCTTATCAAACAGCTTTGCAATATTATGGTTCTGCTCGACTTAGTTATGTTGATGATAAATGGACAACATCTATTGGCTTTTCTCCAATGCAATGGGGAAGTAAGAGTGAAAGCAGATCTGAAAGATATACTTCCAAAAGCGAAGACGATACAATTTTGTTCCGTTCAAAAAGTAAAGATGAATGGATATGGCAAAATAATAATTTAAACTTAAGCGCAGACTATTTGATAGACACTACTCGTACTGTAGGAATTAGCTTATATTATACCAATGGAGGGAATCCTTTAATAGAAAATACAACTCCTTATCTAATGTCTTCTTATCCGGATTATTTTTCTAAAATTGATTCTTCTTATGTCAGTAATGGTGGCTATGAGAATAATCGAAACAACCTTGGCATAGGACTTAACTATGTAAAAAAATTAGATACTCTCGATTCTAAACTATCTTTTGATATTGGGTATAGTCATTCTTATAATGAAAGTACTTCTAATAATCTAAATAAATATTTCTTAGGAGACATAAATACAATTCTACTTCGCAGAGAAGGATATGATAGAAATACAGTATCATCTTCTGATAATTTGAATGCAAGAGTGGATTATTTTAAGCCTATAAATAAAACAATGCGTTTTGAGGCAGGTGCAAAGACAAGTTTCAATTTTAGCGATAAAGACTATCGTTCTTCTACCTTAGACACAACATCAGATACTTATCAAAATGATGAGATGCAATCAAACCACTTTAAATACTTCGAGAACATAAATTCTGTCTATGCTTCATTCTCTAATACTTTTAAAAAGAAATTTAATGTTAGAATTGGATTGAGAGCAGAGCAAACAAATACAAAAGGACATCAATTCGCACTTGATAGTATTAATACAAGAAGCTATTTTGATATCTTTCCTAACATAAGATTGAATTATAAATTTGCAGAAGATAATCAATTGAGTTTAACTTATTCTTATCGAATTTCTCGTCCTTGGTCGGGTAGTTTAGATCCTTTTGTAAGTAAATCCTCAGAATATTCTTATTCAACAGGTAATCCATATCTAAAACCACAATATTCTCATTCCATTAGTATTTCTCATTCTTGGAAGTATATGCTTTTTACTAATGCGTCATATTCATATACAAAAGATGATATTAATTGGTTAAGCAGTCCAATTGATTCTACCCTTTTTATCCATAATCCACTTGCTCTTATGTCTTCTCCTATAAACTTTGGTTCATCACATAACTTAGATTTTGGAGTAAGTTTCAATAAAGATATATTTGAATGGTGGAAAGTAAGTGTTTCTTTGGGTGCTGACTACAAAAAGATAGCCTCTTCAACAAATCAAACCAATATAAATAGAGATTATTGGAGCTATAATGGTAATGCTAATTTTGATTTCACTCTTCCAAAAAAATGGAATATAAGTATTTATTATTATTTTTATTCGTCATCAATGTATGGACTAAGCACAAGTAGCAGTTCTCAAGACATCTCAATAAGCTGTTCAAAGAGTTTCTTTAATGACAAACTTGGATTAACTGCAAGTATAAGTGACTTATTTAATATAAATGATAACTTCAGCGAGACTCGTTATTTGAATACAATATCAAAAGACTGGGGGTCATATCAAGGACCTCGCTATGCAATTTCTTTAAGATATAGATTTGGGAAATTCTATAAAAACAAACAAGTATCAAAACCACAAGTAGAAAGCTTTGACGATAGAGCAGGTCAATCAAAATAAATTCTGTAAATTTGTTGTCTAATTCAAAGAAAAGAACTAGAACGTAAAATTATGGAAGTAAATATAGAACAAAAATGGAAAGAAGTTCTGAGAGAAGAATTTCAAAAGGAATATTTTTCTAATTTGGTTGAATTTGTAAAGAATGAATATTCAACTCAAACTATTTATCCTAAGGCAGGGAAAATATTTAATGCTTTTAATCTTTGCCCTTTTGAAAATGTAAAAGTCGTTATTATCGGTCAAGATCCTTATCATGAACCTAACCAAGCTCATGGTCTTTGTTTCTCTGTCCTTGACCCAACTCCAGTGCCACCATCGCTTGTAAATATATATAAAGAAATAAAACAAGACCTTGGAATAGATTCACCAAAAAGTGGTGATTTAACTCGATGGGCAAATCAAGGAGTGTTGCTTTTAAATGCTACTCTAACAGTTCAAGCACATAAGGCTGGATCTCATCAAAACAAAGGTTGGGAAACATTTACCGATGCAGTAATTCATCATTTAGCACAAGAAAAAGAAGGTTTAGTATTCTTCCTTTGGGGGTCTTATGCTCAAAAGAAAGGAGATTTTATTGACCAAACCAAACATTTAGTTTTAAAATCAGCTCATCCTTCCCCACTTTCCTCTTATAGAGGTTTCTTTGGAAATCATCATTTCTCCCAAGCAAATAATTATTTAATCAGTCGAGGAAAAGAACCTATAAATTGGTAGGTACTTAATCCTGTTGCATTTGCAACTTTAATATTTTATTCAAAAGGCACAAAAATATATCTGGGAATATTTCTTTTACTATCTTTGCTAAAAATATATAACTCTGATTATGGAGAATACATATAATAGTATAAAGAATTGGGCAGAAGAAGATCGTCCAAGAGAAAAGTTAATGCAATTTGGGAAAAAGAAATTAACAAATGCAGAACTTTTGGCAATAATAATTGGTTCAGGTTCAAGAAAAGAATCTGCGGTTCAATTAGCTCAAAGAATTCTTAATAGTGTAAACAATAATATAAATGAGCTTTCATTACTTACCTATAAAGATTTAATTAATCAATTTAAAGGAATAGGAGAAGCTAAAGCTATAAATATTGTTGCAGCATTAGAATTTGGAAACCGAAGAAAAGAAATAGGAGAAGAAAAACCAATAATCAAAGAACCAGAACAAGCATACGATGTTTTGAACTCAGAATTTGCAGATTTAAATTACGAAACATTTTGGGTTTTACTCCTTAGTAACTCTCAACGATTAATAAGAAAAGTATGTATTAGTGAAGGTGGTTGGACAGAAGCAAGTGTTGACTTAAAGAAAATATTTAAAACTTGCTTAGAAAACAATTCTTCAAAAATAATAATTGCACATAACCATCCGTCTGGTAATATTCTTCCAAGTGAAAGCGATAAAGCTTTAACTGAAAGAATATATAAAGCGGGCAAAATACTTTCAATACAAGTTATTGACCACGTTATCTTTGGTCAAAATGGAGATTATTATTCTTTTGTTGGCAATGATATAATGAGTAGAGGTTAAGAGATTACTTTCCTTTTACTTCTTTATATTCTTCATTTAAGCCATTCGTAATTTCTTTTGTGATATCAAAACCATCATCAGCATAAAGAACTGTACTTGAAACATAGGAACGACTTAGAATAATATTGTATTTCTGGTTTTTAGCATTATAATCTTTTATGAAGGCATAAACAGAATTAAGTAATTTCTTATTATCTTCCAATTGGCGTTCTTGCAATTGAGCCATCATTTTTTGTTGAAGTGCAGGAAATTCTTGTTGACGACGAGTTAAATCCTCTTCTTTTCTTTTTTGTTCTGTCAAGGTAAGCTTGTCTCCATTTTTCATATAACTTTCATAATCAGACTTCAATTTACTACCTTGTGCCTGATAATTTGATTCTAAAGAAGATTGATAAGCTTTCAAACCCTTTTCAAGATCTTTTGCATAGTCATAATGAGCCATTATAGAGTCAGTATTAATATATGCAATTTTTAAATTACCACTTTGAATGACTTTAGCAGTTGAAGAATTATTATTAGGAGTATTCTTGCCAAATAACATTATACATAAAATAATAACAACACCAATAAAAGAAAGAGTAGCTAAAACGCCTGTAGCTACCAAACAAGGAGAATGTTTCTTTTTTTGAGAACAGCAATACTCTTCTGTAGGTTGTTCTTCAATAACATTATTTTCATTCTCTTGATATGTAGAATCTGACTCTTCAGTTATTTCATTAATAATATCAGTATTTTCTATGTTTTCGTTTTCTTTGTTATCCATAATGGCATTAAATTATTTATGATTATACTTATTTATAATGTGCAAAAGTAATAAAAGTTTTTGAACAAAAAAAAACTTACCTTGATTTCTCAAGGTAAGTTCCCTTATTAGAAATAGGTTATATTAATAACGACTATTGTTATAATTATTTCTACCTCTTTGGTTTCTGTCAAAACCACCACCGCCACCGCGGTTGCTATCTGCTCTATCTTCACGAGGACGAGCTATTGCAACAGAGATAACTTTTTTGTCAAAAGAAGCACCATTAAGTTCTTCAATTGCTTTTTGTCCGTGTTCATCAGACATTTCAACAAAACCAAATCCTCTTGAACGACCTGTGAATTTGTCAGTAATTACTTTAGCTGAAGAAACTTCTCCGTATTCTTCAAACGCTTGTCTTAAGTCGTCATCATTGATGGCATAGCTTAAGTTTGAAACAAAAATGTTCATATAAAATAAATTAAATAATAAAATGAGGGAGAAATCTTTTTTTAGAACGAATAAATTAACTTCAATTTTAGTCGGAGAGAATAAAAACGTAATTGAAAGATTTTTCTTCTCAAAAACATTGCAAAGATACACTAATAAATATTATAAACAAGTAATTCTGCTTTTTTATTCCATTTTTACGGAAAGTACATTTAAAAATACCTGGCAGTAAGTAAGCATTGCTCTCATTTAGAGGCATAACGATAATAAATAAAAAAAGCTGAAACAATTATTTATTTCAGCTTTTTATTTGTGGCATCGACTGGATTTGAACCAGTGACACAAGGATTTTCAGTCCTCTGCTCTACCAACTGAGCTACGACGCCATTCTCAAATGAGGTTGCAAAAGTATAACAAATTCCTATACCCACCAAATTTTTCTGAATTTTTCCCTAAAAAAATGTTTGTGCGACCTGATCAATCAACATAAAATAAATTGAAAAGCGGGGATGTCCTCTGAATAAGTTTTCGTATTAAAAAAAGAGTTTTAATGGCTCAATATAAAATTCCAGTAAGATAAAGAATATTAAACGAACAATTTAGATAATCTATAAATAAAGAAAGGTATATCTCTAATCCCCTTAATTGAGAGCAGAATTGCTTAATTTTGGCTTAAAGTAAGATTCAGCCACTACTTAAAGATAAACTATTTTATTTTTTCTCTAATTCTTTTATCTTCTTTTCAAGTTCTTTTATTCTGTCTGCGAGTTCTGGTAATTTGCGGAAATAAGCATAACTCTTCATATAAGGTCTTGCTTCCAATGCAGGAGAACCCATAATTGTTGCATTATTATCTAAATTTGACATAATTCCAGATTGAGCTCCTATCTTTACTTGATCTCCCACTGTTATATGTCCTGAAAAACCAACTTGACCTCCAACAAAACAATTCTTACCAATTTTTGTTGAGCCTGCGACTCCTGATTGTGCCGCCATTACTGTGTTATCTCCAATTGATACATTATGCCCTATTTGAATAAGGTTATCTAATTTGACACCTTTATGTATAATGGTGCTACCCATTGTTGCTCTATCTATTGTTGTATTTGCTCCTATCTCAACATTATCTTCTAAAACAACATTACCTATTTGAGCTATTTTCTTAAATGTTCCATCTTCTAATGGGGCAAAACCAAATCCATCAGCTCCTATTACTGCTCCAGAATTAATATTACAATTATTTCCTATTACGCAGCTATGATATATCTTAGCTCCAGAAAACAAAGTTACATTATCTCCTAATTGCACATTATCTCCAATATAAGCATGAGGGTATATTTTTGCTCCTTTTCCTATTTTTACATTCTCTCCAATATATGCGAACTCTCCAATATAAGGTTCTCCTTCTATTTTTGCTGACTTTGAAATAAATGAAAGAGAAGAAACACCTGTTTTGTTTAAAATATATTCATTATATATATCCAACACTTTTGCAAAACAAGCATAAGCGTCATCAACCTTAATAATTGTTGTTTTTACTTCTTGTTCAGGAACAAAGCTTTTGTTTACAATTACAACAGAAGCATTTGTATTATAAATATAATGTTCATATTTAGGGTTTGAGAGGAAAGACATCCCCTTTTCTGAGCCTTCTTCAATCTTACAAAGAGTATTTATAATAGCGTTTTCGTTTCCTTCAACTTCTCCGCCTAATAGTTGTGCTATTTGTCCAGCAGTAAATTCCATTTTGATTAATTTTTATTGATGCAAATATACATTTTTTTTCGAAAATACACATAGAAATCAAACAAGCCCACTACGATTTTCGTAAAAGTATAATCAACGCACTTTATATGCCCTTCTTAAATTAATAATTAAAGCAATAATCGCAGTAGCAACTTGATGTATTATACAAAGATATAATCTTTTGTGTAATGTACAGTGGTAAAAAAAATTAGAACCAAAAATAGGCAACAGAATGTGTTGCCTATTTCATATTTATTGTGATAAATTTCTATCTAAGATTAGATTAACTTAGCTAATTTTTCTGCTAAATCACATACACGGTTTGAATATCCGTTTTCGTTATCGTACCATGAAACTACCTTTACCATATTTCCATTCATTACCATTGTTAGCTTAGAATCGAATATTGATGAGTGAGGGTTGCCAATGATATCGCAGCTTACGATTGGGTCTTCTGTGTATTCTAAAATACCTTTCATTGGACCTTCTGCTGCTGCTTTCATTGCTGCATTGATTTCTTCTTTTGTTACAGGTCTTGAAAGTTCAACTGTTAAATCAACAACTGAACCATCTGGTGTTGGAACACGCATTGATAAGCCATCTAATTTCCCTTTTAATTCTGGGATAACTAAGCCTACTGCTTTTGCTGCTCCTGTACTTGTTGGGATAATTGAAACTGCTGCTGCTCTTGCACGACGAAGATCTTTATGTGGAAGATCTAAGATATGTTGATCGTTAGTGTATGAATGAACTGTATTCATAAGACCTCTAACAATTCCAAAATTGTCGTTAAGAACTTTTGCTACTGGAGCTAAACAGTTTGTTGTACAAGATGCATTAGATACACATGTCATATCCTTTGTAAGGATTTCATCATTAACACCTAAAACAACTGTTGCATCAACATCTTCTGCATTGTCAGCAGGAACTGTTAATATAACTTTCTTTGCACCAGCCTTTATGTGTTTTCCCATTTTTTCTTTGTTACGGAAAATACCTGTTGATTCAATTACGATATCAATTCCAAGTTCTCCCCAAGGAAGGTTTTCTGGGTCTCTTTCTGCATATACTCTTATTTTCTTTCCGTTTACCACAAGATATTCACCTTCTGCATAAACTTCACCATCGAAACGACCATGAACAGAATCATACTTTAGTAAATGAGCAAGAGTTGTTGCATCTGTTAGGTCATTAATTGCTACAACTTCTACATTGCTTTTTCTTTGTATGTTTCTGAAAGAGATTCTTCCGATACGTCCGAATCCATTGATTGCTATCTTTACCATTTTGTTTTATTATTTGATTAATAATTCCTTTTGTTCAAATACATAGATTTGAGATGCAAAGTTATAACTATTATTCGACTCCAAAAAAGGTTTTTCAATGTATTTTATCCTGTAGATATTATTTTGCCTTGTTAAGATATGATTCAAAGGCTTGCCAAAATGCATTATAATATAAATCTCCTTGTAAGATAGAACCTTTTGGAGTCAGTACAATTTTCCTACTATCCATCATATTTTTCTTTCTCCAATTTTCTGAAGAGCCTTTTCCTCCCATAATATTATAGAAATCCCAAACAGCACAATTAGTTGCTTTTGCAACTTCAATTAAATCCAAAGATACGTCCTCAAGACGTGGATTAGGTTTATTAGTTATATAAGAATCGAATGGAGAAGTAAGAATAATTGGGATATTTGGTTTTGTTTTTCTTATATTCTTAATAAATTCTTCCATATTGGATTTAAACTTCTCCGACATATAAGCAGGGGTATAAGCTTCATTTGCTCCCAAAGAAATAACGACTAAGTCAAAATCCATAGTTTTTATTTGTTTTTGAAGAATATCATCAAGCAAATATTGATTAATTGAAGCATTATTCCTTGCAATAATATCATAAATGAAATCTGCATCTTCACTTTCTAAATAGAATCCATAAACAAAGAAATAATTGCTTGAATTATTTACAACCTTAACGCTAATATTATTTATTGGCTCTTTAAGTTCAAAAAGAGTGTAGCCTTTATCTGCAAAGTAAGTACTTTTAGAATAGGATTTCAACCCCTCAACAATTATATTTATAGAATCATTTAAAGGACTATGATAAACTCTAAAACTGTTGCAATCGATTCCGTTCTTAGAATCGTCCTTTGCAATTTCCAAATCTTCCTCTGTCTTAGGTTTAACAGAAGAAACCTCATCCCACACCATTCCTTTCTTACTTTCCAAACCACTAAGAGTGGATGCTAAGTTAGAATATATCTGAGATGTAAAAATATCTTCCCTTGTTTGTCTATCTCCAATATGTAAAACCCTTACCTGTTTAGAACCAAGGGCTATTGTTTTCTTCATCTTCTCAAACAAAGGATTAAAAAGACTCCTTGAATCACCAAAATATTCTATCTTATTTTCATTGTAATGAACAAAAGAATATTCTTCTATCCTTACTTCTTGAGAATATAAAATTGAATAAATAGAAACAAAGAACAAAAATAATATGACCTTAATAGGTTTATTCATTATCCTTTTTTAAAGATTATGTGTTATCTTTCGGAAGATAGTTTCTAAGCTTTGACCTGCCGCTAAATGTTGAGTATTATCATCAGCAACAACCTGTCCATTATTTATAATAATTGTTCTGCCACAAACAGCTTCAACTTCTTGCATAATATGAGTAGAAAGCAAAACAGTTTTATCCTTTCCTGCATTCTTTATTAACTCTCTTATTTCAACCAATTGGTTAGGGTCAAGACCAGAAGTAGGTTCGTCAAGAATTAAAACCTCTGGGTCATGAATCATAGCTTGAGCAATACCAACTCTTTGACGATAACCCTTTGAAAGAGCACCTATCTTTTTATTTACTTCCTTAGTTAAGCCAGTAAGTTCAATCATATATTCAGTTCTTTCCTTTTTTTGATTACCCAATTTATGAACTCCAGCAATAAAATAAAGAAATTCTCTAACGTACATATCAAGATATAAAGGATTATTTTCTGGCAAATAACCTATTTTTTTTCTAACCTCCATTGGATCGTCAAAAATATCATATCCACAAACCTTTACACCCCCCTCTGTTGGAGGAATAAAACAAGTTATAATCTTCATCATCGTACTCTTCCCAGCCCCGTTAGGACCAAGCAATCCAACAATCTCCCCTTTGTTAATTTCCAAAGAAACATTATCCAACGCTCTTTGCTCTCCGTAAATCTTTGTAAGATTCGTAATTGATATTGACATTCCTATTCAATTTATAAATGAACTGCGAAATTAAAATAAAAAATGTACTTTTGCAAACTATAAGAAGAAATAATTGATGAAGATTACCGCAAAAGACAATGTATCACTACTTAATTTGATTTTAGCAAACTTCCCCGAAGTTTCAATTTCAAAGGCAAAGAAGATGATTATCTATGGTTGCATATCGTATAGAGGAGCAATTGTAAAAAGCCCAGAGCTAATAATACGCAAAGGAGAAGAAATAGAATATTCAAAATATTCAGGAGGAAGGCATATAGCAAGGGAAAAAACAGATGTTCCAATTCTCTTTGAAGATGAGGATATAATTGCTGTTTTGAAAGCATCAGGCGTTCATGTTGATGCACGCCCAAATGAAAAAACTAAATCTCTCTTTGCATTAACAAAAAGCTATGTTCGCCGTAAATGGGGAATAAGACAGAACTTATTTATAGTACATGAACCAGAAACAGATGAAGGAGGCGTATGTTTATTTGCAAAATCAAGACAAGCATATAATATCCTAAAAAACACATTCCCTAAAACAAAGAAAGAATATCATGCAATTGTTGCAGGCAAACCAAGGCATAAGAATGATAAATTAAACCTATGGCTTAAAGCAGGTTCAAAAAACAGAATATTTCTTGAGAAACAAGATGTTGAAGGATCTTCATTATGTGTTATGAAATACGAAACAATAGAAGTATTCGAAAAATACACACATCTTTTAGTAACCCCAGAAACAGACTTTCCTTTTCAAATACGTTTTATGTTAAGCAATATTGGTAATCCAATTATTGGAGACCATCGCTTTGGAATAAGACAAATCTCTGAAAACTGGCTAAAACTATACTGCACCTCACTACAACTACAACACCCAATCACAGGGAAAAGAATAAAGATAGAAACATCTCTACCTCTAACCTTTACAAAAATAAACCTTCCTATCTTTGCCGATGAAGATGCAAAACAAATAGAATTAGAAAGAAGTACAGAAGAAAAAGAAATGACACTTCCAATCTTTACTGATGAAGATACAAAAGCAATAGAAACAGAAAACAAACCAGAAGAAAAGGAAGTAACACAAGAAGTAGCAACAAATATACAAGAAGAAAAAGAAGAACAATAAAAATGATTTGTCGCCGTTAAAAAGGCTTCAAGTTAATATTAAGGAGAGTTGTCCGAGTGGTTGAAGGAGCGCGCCTGGAAAGTGCGTAAAGCTCAAAAGGTTTTCAAGAGTTCGAATCTCTTACTCTCCGCAAAAAGCTGTAAAGAAATAAAATTCTTACAGCCTTTTTATGATATGCTAATATCGTCTATGTTTAATTTCGAATAAGTAATTTTCCATTGCAATTGCATTTTTATATAGTTCTCTATAATTAAAATGAGAAAAATCAAATAATTGAGATTCTGCAATCCGTTCATCTAAAGATTTATTCCCATGAGGAAGAATAGATTTATAGTATTTTTTTACTGCATTAAATAAATATTCTTCTGATAACATATTATATTCCATAACAAGTTCATATAAATTATATTCTCTTAGATTATGAAATCCATCAACAACATTAAGATTATCCCCTTTTGCATTAATCGTTACTTGAGTAATTCTAAAGAAATTCTTTTTAATATTTTGAGGGATAAGTCCTGAATTATCCTGAAAATTTAAAGTATGTGCCCCTGCAATATTACGAAATTCAAATATTTGCAGAGCCTTTAACTCTTTTATTACTTCTGATTTATTAGGAATATTAAACACCTCATACAATTCTATAATACAAGATATTTGCAAATATATGGCATTCAAAATCCCATATAATTTCAAATACCTTTCTCCTATATTGTCCATTGATTTACAATCAAATTTTTCTAATCCAAACTCACAAAAATATAAAATAGCATTTTCTGTATCTTCAATTAAATCAATGCAACTTCTAATTCTAATTGGGTCATAGTCATTTTGCAACTTTAACCGTTTTCGGACTTTAAAGTTGAAATCATTTTCATTCCTGTAATTTTTAACTATATACCCCCAATTCAATAGAGTTAATATTAGTCTAACAGATTTTTCTTTTGTCGTTTCGCTTAGCTTGTTTGATATTTTCATATCTGAATCATTAATCATAGAAATAATCTAATTTATCTAAAAGTCTCGCTATATTATTTTATAATCGTCTGCCATAAAATCTTTCACATTAAATGCATAAGGTTTTTCATGTTCATTTGGATTATCTGTTATTCTTAAATAGTGTTCTTTTATGTTGAAAACAACTCTTTTCTGTGAATATTTTGCCGCAATATTTGAAATAAAAAATTGAGGAACCATTTGAAAAACACACTCAATTTCTGAAAGTAATTTGCTGTTAAAATCAATAATATAATTTGCATCATGAGTAATCCTATGACGTATTTCAAATGCAGTCTGCAAAATAATATCAACTTTTTCTTTAAAAACTCCTTCACAAATCCATTTGAAAATTATTGCATTCTCAATATATATAGCATCATTAAATATATCATTTGTAAAATATTCTGTTAATTCTTTAGTCTTATTCTGGAAAATATAGTCAAATGCTTCATGTGTCTGATTTAAATTTTGGAAATTATATTTTCTTGCTAGGTACTCTCCAATTGTTAATTCGAGAGGAATAGTCCCTGATATTTCTATGGAAAGTCTTCTTTTTATTTTATCATCATGGTTAGATATAAAAATAAATAAATCGCGAAAGAATGTTTCCCAGCATGTTATTAAAGAACAAATATAGAGACCTGTCGCTATTTTCAAAGTACTATCAACTTTTTTATCTTGTTTCTTATAAGAACGTAACAATAAATGGATGAAATTATTCCTAACAGATAGATTATTCAAAAGATTTGAAGTTATTGCTAACATAAAATCATTATCTAAAGAAACATTTCTTGTCTCTCTATATTCTTCTATTGCTTTTAATTTGTTAGTGATTTTAGACATATATTTTATCGTACTTGAATATAATAGATTCACAAAAGTACTAATAAGAAAATACATAGAAACATTTTTAGATATTTATTTAATACAGATTATTTATCTATTCTTATTATTCAATATTGAAAATAAGAAATTACTAATCTGCTACAATCTTAGATTAATAAGTAATCATTTATTGGTAATAGAAAGTGGAGGAAAATAGAAAAAAATCTATCTAACTATGTCTTAAGAAATGCTGTTACTATAAAAATAAATTCTATCACTATCAAAAAGTTTTCTAATAACTAATAGAATTATTTCCAATAAGGATAAAAAATATTTTAATCAAGATTAAATGTCTTACGATGGGCATCGTAGGGGTGCTACGATGGGTATCGTAGGGGTGCTACGATGGGTATCGTAGACTATCTACAATGGGCATCGTAGATTTTAAGGAATTTTAAGAGGGAGCGTTTTGTTTTTGGTTATACTCTTCTGGGTTTGAGTATATTTTATTGATGCAAAGATACAAAATATTGGAGAAAAAGTCAAGGGATTTAGGAAATATTTATTGGGGAATTTTGGTGTAATGGACAAAAAGTAGGCTAAAAATGTTATAAGTGATTGAATTTATTCCTTATTCAAATTTGAAGAGATAGGGTTTAAATGGATAGTATCCTTTTTAATTATAAAAATATTGAATTTTCTTGTTATTGGGTTTATTTATTAACCAATAGAATTGAATACCTATTTCTTGCTTTTTCTTTCCTTCTATTTTATCGTTTGAAGAACCTATCTCTGCTTTATTTGTGTAGTAGGTTATGACATAACGAGCTGTTAGGGATATATCTCTTGTGAAGTCGTAGTTTAGCATAATGTATGAACGGATGCCTTTATCATATAGTTGAGAAGAGGAATAGGTTAGGGGCAGACTGTATTCGTAAACATAGAAGGCGTTGTCATAATCGTTTGTATTGAAATATGCTAAGCGAAGGTTTATGCTTAATGGGAATTTATACTTCTTGTATATTAGGTCTTGGGATATAAATGCTCCTTTGTTTTTATTTGAAGTATAGGTTTGGGTTTGGGAATAACCTATTCTTGTTTTAAACATTAAGGATTCATTTGGAGTGAAAGTATAGCGTAATTGAATTTGTTTAAGAATATTGTCTTCGGGATATACTTCTTCATTGGTATGTGTTTCATTATATGGGCGATTATTTTGCTTATACAATAAGTTAAGGAGATGGTATTTGTTTATTGTGTAGTTTAATTCAGAACGAATTTTATAACCTGAAACTGATGTATTTGCTCTATAACTTTGATTAGGGAAATTAAAATAATCTGCTGCTATAAAGAAGTTTAGACGATTATTTATTAGGATTGAAAAGGCTGAATATATTCCTCTTTCATTTGCAGTATTTGATTGTGCTCCTATTGCTGAGGCATAGTAATTCTGGAATTTCTTATTATAGTTGCGGTAATTTATTGTTAGGTTTGTTTTATATCCTAAGTTAATTTCCAATCCAGCAAGGTAAGCATAGCCTTTATTCTTACTTATTGCCATTTCTCCAAATAATCTTGATTTTCTAAGAAAAGGGAATGAAGCATTTATACTATAAATATTATTATCTTTCCCTTGAAAATAATATTGCATATAGGTTTGGTTTTGATGAGTTATTGGATAAAGGTATTGGTAATGAAATAAGGTAGTTCCAAATTCTACTCCTTTTCTTTTCCATTCTATATGAGTTCCGAATAAGCCTTCAGTATTACTGTCTTTTTTGCTTAATTCACTTTGGGTTCTATGGAGTCCTGTTTCTAATATACTTCCTGAATAATCTATTTTATTATATGAGCCAAATAGATAAATTGAAAAGTATTTTAATTTAATCTTGGTTGCTATTCCTCTCATGGAATTATATTCTGATATTGAACGATTAGGCTTAATTCCATTATAGTTCTTCTTACTTTTTCCATCATTGGTAAAATAACCAAAGTTTAGATTTTGATTTATTGCTAAACCTTCTCCAAAGCCAAGACGATAATCTCCTATTGTTAATTGTTCTATTACAGAAATATCCTTTATTGTTAATTGACAGGAAAGATAATCATAGCCAAGAGCTTGTTTTTTATTAAAAAATGGTTCTCCTGCATCATTATCAGCAACTATTGAAAATGATAATCTATCATAATAATGTAGGTTATAACGTAAGGATGTAGAAAAATTGTTTCCTTTATATCCTCCGTCATCTTCTCTTCTATATCCCCAAGAGTTTTCTAATACTTTTTTATATTGAAGTCTTATATCATGAGTTGATTTTAAAGAAATAGAATCAAGCAAAAGAGAAGGTTTCCAATAAACAGGTGCTACATATATATAATGTATAATCTGCTTTAGAACGTCTTCTGAGAATCCATTTATAAGAGGGATTTCATAAATGCTTAATAATGGATGGGTTTCTTTTATATATCTTTTAAGGGAAAGGATTTGGAACTCATCTAAACCTATTATTCTAAGAGTATTTTCATCAGCTGTATTTATATTTACAGGATTAATACTTAGATAATACAAATCCTCTATTAAAGTTTGCTTCTCTTGATCTGAGAGTTCGCTTTCTTCAATAGAGGATATTTGTTTTGTTAATTCTTGATCTACTTGTGCTGAGAGTTGACAACAAGAAAAGACTAATAAACTTATTATTAATATGTCTTTTCTTATTCTCATTTCATAGGTTATATGTTATTTATTAACCACACTTACTCCAACCACAAGAGGTACAACTCTTACATCCACTTGTAAATATTATTGATTCTTGTCCACAGTTTGGACATTTTTCTCCTGTTGCCTTAGTTCCGTCTTGTATATATTTCTTTAATGCTCTGGCTACTCCGTTTTTCCAAGTGTTTATTGTATCGGTATCTAAGGTTAGTTTAGATACTAATTCTATTACATTATTTAATGGCATTCCATGACGAAGTATACCTGAAATTAGTTTTGCATAGTTCCAATATTCTTTGTTGAATAAACGAGATAAACCTCCAATTGTATTTTCATAACCATCTTTATCAAGGTAAACAAAGTCATATCTTGATGTTTCTTCTGCTTTTTCTTTTACCTTTACTACCCAACCTTTATTTATTCCTTCTGGGAAATATAATCTATCAGACTCTACCTTTCCTGTAAATATTTCATAAGGTCTTCCTTCGTAAATACCTACAACTGCAATCCATTTTTCTTTATCATTTTGAAAACGGATTACATCAGCTTCAAGTTTTTTTGGACGCTTTGGAGCTTGAGTTTCTGCAAAAATGAGTTCTTTCTTTACTCCTTCTGAATGAGAAACTAATACACCTTCACGAGAGCCTTCACGATAAATTGTCATTCCTTTACAACCTGTTTCCCATGCAGTTTGATATATTTTACCAACTGTTTCCTCTGGAGTTTCTTTAGGTATATTTACTGTTACACTTATTGAATGGTCAACCCATTTTTGTACTGCTCCCTGCATCTTTACTTTTTGTACCCAATCAATATCATTGGCAGTAGCTTTATGGTAAGGAGATTTAGCAATAAGTTCATCTAACTGTTCTTCTGAATAATTATGTTTTATTTCTTCTATATCATACCCATTTATCTTTGCCCATTCAGCAAATTTATGATGAAGAACATTATATTCTTCCCATTCTTGTCCTTCCTTATCTACAAAAGAAACATTATTAGAACTATCATTATGATTTATTTTTCTTCTTCTTTTATATGCAACTTGGAATGTTGGTTCAATCCCCGATGAAGTTTGAGTACAAATACTTACACTTCCTGTTGGTGCTATTGTTAAAAGAGCAATATTTCTTCTTCCATTCTTTACCATATCTTCATAAAGCTCTGGTTCAGCTTCTTTAATACGATTAATTAATGGATTATTTATTTCTAATTTTGAATCATAAATAGGAAAAGCTCCTCTTTCTTTTGCCATTTCAACACTTGAAGCATAAGCCGAACAAGCCAAAACTTGTTGAACTTTTGTTGCAAATTCTGTTGCAGAATCTGTTCCATAACGTAATCCCATTGCAGCTAACATATCTCCCTCAGCAGTTATTCCAAAGCCTGTTCTACGTCCTTCTAAGCATTTTAATTTAATATTCAACCAAAGATTTCTTTCTACTCTTTTTATTTCTTTTTCCTCTGGGTCTTTATCTATCTTTTCTAATACTTTATCTATCTTTTCTAATTCTAAATCTATCAAATCATCCATTAACCTTTGTCCTTTACGAACATGATTCTTAAATAAATCAAAGTTAAACTTAGCTGAAGTTGTAAATGGATTTTCTACATAAGAATAAAGATTGATAGCTAATAAACGACAACTATCATAAGGACAAAGAGGGATTTCTCCGCAAGGATTTGTTGAAACTGTTTTAAATCCAAAAGCATCATAACAATCAGGTACAGATTCTTTTATTACTGTATCCCAAAATAAAACTCCTGGCTCTGCACTCTTCCAAGCATTATGTATTATCTTATTCCATAAAACTCTTGCATCAATTTCTTTTACAACCTTAGGATTTATACTATTTATAGGAAATTGTTGTTTATATGGTTTTCCACTTGCAACACAACGCATAAATTCATCATCTAACTTTACTGAAACATTAGCTCCTGTTATCTTCCCTTGTTCCATTTTTGCATCAATGAATTCTTCTACATCAGGGTGTTTTATAGATATCGAAAGCATTAATGCACCACGACGTCCACCTTGTGCAACTTCACGGGTAGTGTTAGAATAACGTTCCATAAAAGGGACAATACCTGTTGAAGTAAGAGCAGAATTTTTTACTGGAGAAGATTTTGGTCTAATGTGAGAAAGATCGTGTCCAACTCCTCCTCTACGTTTCATTAATTGAACTTGTTCTTCATCTATTTTTAATATACCACCATAAGAATCTGAATCACCAGAATTACCAATAACAAAACAATTTGACAAAGAAACAATTTGAAAATTATTTCCTATTCCCGACATTGGACTCCCTTGTGGAACAATATATTTAAAGTCTTTCATTAATCCAAATATCTCTTCCTTTGTCATAGGATTAGGATATTTCTTTTCAATGCGAGCAAATTCAGAAGCTAATCTTTGGTGCATATCATCTGGATTTAACTCATATATATCAGCACCATCACGTAAAGCATATTTATTCATCCATACATCGGCAGCCAAAGAATCTCCGCCAAAGTATTCTGTGGAGGATTTTAATATTTCTTCTGTGGAGTAGACCTTTTGTAATGATGATTTCATAGCTTCTTCTGTTTTTGTGTTTCGATTATTAAATTCTAATTGCAACGGATTAATAGATTGAAGTTTCTTATTCCTTTGAGCTATAAACTCAGGAGAAATAACCTCATTCTTTTCATCAGTCTGGTTTTCAACGATAGAAAATAAATCTATTGTCATATAGTGATATTTTTTATGTTCTGCGAAATTACGAAAACTATCCTAATTTGACTATAGGTATTTGAACAAAATAATTTAAGTTTTCAACAATGAATGTTATTAAACTACTAAAAGTCTTATAATACATAGATTTCGTAAGGGTAAATTTTGTTGATACTTTTTCTCTCAATGAAAATACAATAAGTTTTGTCAATGAATAGAAAGATTCTATCTTTGCATTATAAAACTACAAAATTTTGAGCGATGAAGAATATACAAATGGTAGATCTTAAAACACAATACAATAATATTAAATCAGAGATAGATTCTGCAATATCTAATGTTATTGATAATACTGCATTTATAAATGGAGAAGAGGTTAAGAGTTTTCAGAAAAATCTTTCTTCTTATCTTAAAGTAAAACATGTTATAACTTGTGGGAATGGTACAGATGCGCTTCAAATTGCTTTAATGTCGCTTGATTTAAAACCTACCGATGAAATAATAGTTCCTGCATTTACTTTTATTGCTTCAGCTGAAGTTATAGGATTATTAGGATATCGCCCAGTAATGGTTGATGTTGATTACAATAATTTCATTGTAACAGCAAAAAATATTGAGAAGGCAATAACAGTAAACACTAAAGCAATTATTCCTGTTCATCTTTTTGGACAAGGAGCAGAAATGGAAGAAATAATGGAAATTGCTAAGAAATATGATTTATATGTTATTGAAGATAATGCTCAAGCTCTTGGAGCAGACTATATATTTGATAGCGGGAAAAAACAAAAGCTTGGAACAATAGGACATATAGGTTGTACATCATTCTTTCCTTCAAAGAATTTAGGTTGTTATGGAGATGGTGGTGCAATTTTCACAAATGATGATACATTAGCAGAAAAGATAAAAATAATTTGTAATCATGGAATGAAAGAAAGATATCATCATAAAGTTTTAGGTGTAAATTCTCGTTTGGATACAATACAAGCTGCAATATTAGATGTAAAATTAAAATACCTTAACGAATATTGTAAACGCCGTCAAGAAGCAGCACAAAAATATTCTTATGCTTTTAAGGATTTAGAAGAAATAATAACTCCAAAAGAAACATCATATTCTACTCATGTTTATCATCAATATACTATTAAAGTATTAAATGGAAAGCGTAATGCACTTAGAACATATCTACAAGAAAATGATATTCCTGCAATGATTTACTATCCAATTCCACTTCATAAACAAGAAGCATTTCTTCAAATTGCAAACCAAAGTGGAGAGATGATAAATTCAGATAAATTGAGTGAAGAAGTTCTTTCCTTACCAATGCACACAGAACTTGATTCTGCATCAATAGCATATATAATAAGCAAGGTTTTAAATTTCTTCAATAAATAGAAGTACATGAATACAATCTTAGTAACAGGAGGAACAGGTTTTATAGGAACCCATACAGTTGTTGCTCTTCAACAAAAAGGTTATAATGTAGTAATTGCAGATAACCTTTCTAATTCCAATGCCGATTCAGTTGATAGAATTGAAAAAATAACTGGAATTAGACCTGAATTTATTAAGGTTGATTTAAGTAAAGAACAAGAATGTAATTTATTATTCGATACTCATAAAAATATTGATGGAATTATAAACTTTGCAGCATTTAAAGCAGTTGGAGAAAGTTGTGAAAAACCAATTGAATATTACAAAAACAACTTAGGAATTCTACTAAATGTACTTGACAATATGAAGAAACATAATATTAAATATATTGTGCATTCTTCTTCTTGTACAGTTTATGGACAGCCAGATAAATTACCAATCAAAGAAGACTCTCCAACACAATTTGCAGAATCGCCTTATGGAAATACTAAGCAAATGGCTGAAGATATTCTTTATTTTACTACCCAAACAACAGGCATAAAAGCAATAGCATTAAGATATTTCAATCCAATTGGAGCTCATGAAAGTGGAATAATTGGAGAACTCCCTAATGGAATACCAAACAACCTTATACCATTTATTACTCAAACAGCAATTGGTAAAAGAAAAGCATTAACAGTATTTGGAAACGACTATCCAACACCTGATGGAACTTGCATAAGAGATTATATTCATGTTGTTGATTTAGCAGAAGCTCATGTTGTTGCAATGGATAGGTTTTTTGAAAATAAGAATAAAGCAAACCTTGAATTCTTTAATATAGGAACAGGCAATGGCTTTTCTGTTTTAGAAGTAATAAAAAGCTTTGAAAAAACATCTGGTGTTAAGTTAAACTATATAATTGGAAATAGAAGAGCTGGCGACATAATACAAATATGGGCAGATACTAAATATGCAGAAGAGGAATTAGGCTGGAAAGCAAAAAAGACATTAGACGAAATGACTCTTAGTGCATGGAACTGGGAAAAAGAATTAGCCAAGAACTAAAAAACAATTCTGAATTAAAGGACTTATTCCTATTTGCCCTTGTAACAATTGTCTTCCATTTCCTTTATTGGGGAACGGATATGAACACTTGGTTATTCTGGCCTTTTAATAATGAAGTCTATGGTTTTTTTACATCTCTTACCTATAAAGGTACAGTATTCTTATCCAATATATTCTTCACAACTCCATTTGATGCTGTTGATTCAAGCATAAAGTTTTATAATATTACAGCCTCTGAAGCAAAAGAGTTCTTTTCTACAATGGAAATAGTAAAAGATTGCTCAGGAGTAAAACAACTCTTACAATTATTTATGATAATGTTAGTAGTTCCAAACAAGTTTTGGAAAAGAATGATTTACTTCTTATGTGCAAGTGTAGTTGTATTACTATTCAATATAATAAGGACATTTGGGCTTACAGTAGTTTCACTTAACTATCCAGAGAACTACCAATTTATTCACGATTGGATAGGAAGACCCTACCACTATATTATTATATTTATAATCTGGGTTATTTGGCTTCAATTCTTCGCAAGACCAAAGAAACACTAACCCCATCAAGCTTTCCTCCAAGAGGCGGATTCTTCTTCGTTATCTTAATTAATTGAAAATATCCATATAATCTCTAAATATATAAATTCTTTTTCTTCTACCACCAGTAATTTCTTTAAGGATATCTATTCGCTGTAATTCGGAAATTAATTTATATGCAGATACTAAACTAATATTAGCTACTTTTGCAATACTACCTGCATCAGTTATTGGACGCTTATATAATTCATTAATTACTTTTAATGCATTCGTAGAACGGATTCCTAATGTTTGAATTTTATTTTCATTCTCTTTTTGTAGAATTAATATTTTTTCAAATGTTTTTACTCCACTCTCTGCTGTATCAATAATTCCTCTCAAGAAAAACTTTATCCAATCATTAATTTTATTCTCATTCCTTGCATTCATTAGTGTATTATAGTAAGAATTTCTATGCTTTTCTATATAATCAGAAAGATATAAAACTGGACGTTTCAATATACCTTTATCTACTAAGTATAGAGTTATTAATAATCTACCTATTCTACCATTACCATCTAAAAAAGGGTGTATTGTCTCAAACTGATAGTGTATTATGGCTATTTTTAGTAATTCAGGGAAATAAATGTGATCATTATGCACAAATTTTTCTAAATCTTCCATTAATTCTGGAATAGATGTAGATACTGGAGGGACAAAGATTGCATCATTTATATTTGATCCACCTATCCAATTTTGACTTTTTCTAAATTCTCCTGGTTGTTTATGCTTGCCTCTTACACCTTCAAGTAATATTTTATGGACATTTTTTATCAATCTACAAGAAAATGGCAAATCGTTCAGCATCTCAATAGCATTATTCATAGCACTAATATAATTTTGAACCTCTGTCCAATCATCCCTTTTATCTAAAGGCACATCCTCTTTCGATAATAAAGCTTCTTCCATATTCGTTTGAGTCCCTTCAATTTTGGATGACTGAGTAGCCTCTTTCATAATATGCATACTAATAAATAAGTCAATATTAGGTATATGCTCTGAATACATATCTAATCTGCCTAACATTCTATCCGCTTTGCTTAGCAGTGATATAATTTCCATATCATCCAACATCCATTTCTTGTTTATTAGATTTGGGATAAAACATTTATAAGTACCCTGATTTACATACTTTCCCGATTGAAAATTCTTCATTACATTATCATTTAGGATTTATACTATTAAATCTTCTCTAAAAAATTGATTATAGAATTAGATGCAAAGTTAAAATAAAAACTTTCTTATTTAAGAAATTGGCGAAAAAATTAAATTAGGAAATCCTTATTTAAGAAATTGGCGAAAAAATTAAATTAGAGAAATGCTATTTAAAGTAACTAACGAAAAAATTAAATTAGAAAGATTTAAAATTTAAGTGTACATAAAACTAACATTGAAATAATTTTCAACACTACACTTCTAAGCAAAAGAATATTAAGCTTAAATTATAGAAATCTTATTTGGCTTCAATTCTTCGCAAGACCAAAGAAACACTAACCCCATCAAGTTTTCCTCCAAGCGGTGGATTCTTCTTAATTATTTTTATCTTACAATATTCCATTTGAGGATATTCTTTTAGCAATGTATCCCCAATTCTTTTAGCAATATGTTCCAAAAGATGAGAAGGCTCTTCAAAAACTCTTTTAATTGTTTGATAAACGCTTAAATAATTTACAGTATCATTAATATTATCAGACTGTTCAGCCTTAAAAGTATCAGCCTCAAACTCCAAATCAACCCTAAAATTAGTTCCAATCTTTTGTTCCTCTTCAAAACAACCATGAAACCCATAGAAACTCATATTCTCTAATTCAATAACAGCCATATAAATTATTATTTAAACATTAAATTCAAGCCACAAAATTACAACCTTTCCATAAATAAATAGTCTTTATTTTATCAACATCTCACTAACCTTTATCATAGTTATTAAGCTCAATAGAATTGCTAATACTGTTATAAAATGGAGTTGCAAAAGACCTATATTAAATAGAATTAGGTTAATAATTAGAACTTAGGTTAATTCCAAATTCCGTTTTTAAATAATTGAAACCACTTTTCAATATCATTGTCTGAATGTAGTTTTAACTTTTGAAATATTTCTCTTGCAAATTCAATTGGTGCTATACCATTTGCCGTTATGATGTTTTTATCTGTTACTGCAAATGAGTTTATGTAATTTTTTTCTCCTAAATATTCTGGAGCAACTCCTTTCAAGTAAAGAAGGTCAATGCTAGTATGTTTTAAATTATTTAGAAATCCCTTCTTCCCAAGATAAATTGTAGCAGCACAAATAGCGGCAATTGTCTTTTCTGCTTCAAATAAGCTGTTTACGAAGGAGTCCATAAAATCATTATCATCTTTCTCCCAAGCTGTTCCACCTGGAAGTATAAGCATTTCAACTTCGTTCAAATTAATTTCCTTCAACGAAATATCAGGCGTGATACTTAATCCGCCCATAGATATTACAGAATCCCCTTCTTTAGAAAAGTAAACCAATTCGAAATCACTACTTTTCTTTATTTCAGGGCTAAGATATGCTATCTCCCAATCAGCAAATCCATTAAATAAAAATACAAATATCTTTTTCTTCATCTTATTGTTTGTTATTGTCCTTGTAGAGTTATTCAGATCGCCTAGTTCTGAATAAAGTTTACATATTCTGTCATTACACTAAATGCATCTTACATTTTAATTTCATCGTCCTAATTCTGTATCATCTGTACCTAAGTTAGATGTTAAAAACTAACGGAAAATAATAGGTTATAATACTTGATAAAGAGTTGCTAAACTTCCTCCTATAGTAATAATCTTCTCACTATATTTTGCTAAACTTCTTAATAATGATTTTTTAGGTTGTTCTTGCTTATCAATATCTAATTTTATGTCAGATAATAAATCAGTTAATTCTTCCTTTTCTTCATTATTTAACTTGTCTGTTCCTTTAATTTCATTTATAGCTTCATTATAATACTTATTGAAATCTGAAATTATTGTTATTGTTTGGGTTGTTATTCCTATATTATTAAATGCAACATTAGGGCTATTAGATATAGTTGTAATTGTTCCTTTATTATTTATAGGTAAGCCATCCTTTTCAATAGTATCAATAATTTCATCAATTAAATTAGAAAGGTTTCTTCTACTATCAAATAAACTGTTTGACATAATATTAATTTTTTCGTTTGATTCCTTCTTGTTGAACATGACATCTTTTAATAAAAGGGTCATTATCATTATATATTTCTTGTAATTTGCGCCTTAATCTATCAGTAATTATTCTTAACTCTTTAATATTATAGCAACCTCTGATTTCATTTTGAAACTCTTTTAATTTTTCTATTACATCTTCTTTATTCATATCTATATTATTATTTCTTTCTTGAATATCAGATAAATAAGAACGTATTTTGCCATCACTTTCAAGTGGTTTTTGATGAATAACTTTATCAATAAAACTACTTATTAACTCTTTTATACCTTATTCTATCTTAGTATTATTAATTGCTATAAGAAATTTGGTATTTTAATTTTCAAAGATACAAATTAAATTAAAATAGCATATAATAATGAAAGATTAATTACAAATGAATTTATCAATTATATTAGTGATATATTATTTATCGCTAATAGAAATAACCATAATCAATCTTTTTTATCACAGAACCTCTTTTAAAAAAGTTCTATCACTATCAGAAGAGATTATAATCCTATTAAAAAGTTTTCTATTAAAGAACAAAATTTACGCTAATAAGGATTAAAACTATTTAAACGAAGATAAAATGGTTAAAAGATGCACATCTTTCATAGCAAATGATGTGCATCTTTCAGGTATAAAGATGTGCATCTTTTATTTTAACATTTTTTTAGAGGGATTCTTTGTCTTAGGTTCTACTCTTTTGTGCTTGAGTAGATTTATTGATGCAAAGATACAAAATCTTGGAGGGAATGTCAAGGGTTCTTATAATATTTTTTTGTCTTTGTCAAAAAAAATAGGGGTAGGTTTAGAACCTACCCTTACAATATATCTATCTACTAATAAACTGATGTGAATTGTTTTAGGAAACGCATATCGTTTTCAAAATATAGCAGCTTTTCCCTCCGCAAAGGTTACATGATATATCCATTTGAGCATAAAAAAACAAGCGTAACTTATTAAATACACCATTAAGTATAATCTCGCAAAAGAGTTTTGATTGTGTGATATATTATTTGTAGATTTGCAAATTATTAATACTATACTATATAGCATTACATTTAATTTATTACACTACAATCAAATCAAATATTAACATGCTTAAGAAGTCTTTTATTTTAATTGTTCTTTTCTCTATTATATTCCCTTTTATTTCATTTGCTGACGAAGGAATGTGGTTACCTCTTTTACTCAAAAGAAGAGAGGCTGATATGCAAAAGAAAGGAATGAAAATAACTGCAAAGGATATTTATGATGTAAATAATTCATCTTTAAAAGATGCAGTTATGTTATTTGGAGGTGGTTGTACTGGTGAATTTGTTTCAGAAGCAGGATTATTGATTACTAATCATCATTGTGGTTATGGAAGCATAGTTCGTCAAAGTACTGTTGAAAGAGATTATTTGACAAATGGCTTCTGGGCAATGAGTAAAAATGAAGAATTACCTTGTGATGGTATGACAATTACTTTGCTTGTTTATATGGAAGATGTAACTTCTAAAGTATTAGATGGGATTTCAAATAATATAAGTGAAAAGGAAAGAGCAGAAAAGATAAATAAGAATATTAAGAATATATGTGAGGAAGTAATTAAAGGGACTCACTATAAGGCTGACATAAAACCTTTTTTCTATGGAAACCAATATTTTCTTTATGTAAATGAAGTATTTACAGATATTAGACTTGTTGGTGCTCCTCCTTCAAATATTGGGAAATTTGGTGGTGATACTGATAATTGGATGTGGCCTCGTCATACTGGCGATTTCTCCATGTTTAGAGTTTATGCAAACAAAGATAATAATCCAGCAAAATACTCAAAAGATAATGTGCCATATAAGCCTAAAAAATTCTTGAAAATTAGTTTAAAGGGAGTAAATGAAGGAGATTTTACTTTTGTGCTTGGCTATCCTGGAACAACAAAACAATTCTTAACCTCACATGCTGTAAATCAAATTGCAAATTATCAAGACCCTGCACGAATAAAACTTAGAGATGCAAGATTAAATGTTTATAATGCAGCAATGAATGAAAGTCCTGCTCAACGCTTACGTTATGCTGCTTCTGTTGCTGGAATTGCCAATGGTTGGAAGAAATGGATTGGAGAAGTAAAAGGGATAAAAAGACTTGATGCAATTAATAAAAAGATTGAGTTTGAAAAAGAATTTAATATATGGGCCAATGTTACTGAAGAAAGAAAAGAAAACTATGGCGGTTTACTTAAAGACTTTGAAAAATTATACTCCGAATCCTCTAACTTGGAAATGTCTTATTTATATTTAGGTGAAGCTGTTTTGTCTTCCGACTTAATGAATAATGGAAGAGCTATTCTTTCTATGATAAATCAATCAATTGAGAAAAATCAAAGCAAAGAAGAATTACAAACAGAGGCAAATAACACACTTAATAAATTGAAAAAATATTTTTCTAATGACTATGAAAAGCATAAGATGGTTGATAGAACAATATTTATTGAAACAATGAATATCTATTATGAAGACTTTGCTAAAACTAATTATCCTTGGATAAAAGAAAAGATTGCCCAAAATTTTAAAGACGATGCAAAAAGTTATTTTGCTTATATTTATGATAATTCTTTTCTCTCAAATTTTAAAGCTACAGAAAAACAACTAAAGAAAGTTAAAGTTAAGAAAGTTTTATCTGACCCCGCAATTGAACTTCTTTCTTCTATTTGGGAAAAAGTTATTGAGAAAGATAAACCTGCTTTATTGGAAATTGACAATAAAATTGACAGCCTTTATAGAATATATGTAAAAGGAATAATGGAGATGAATTCAAGTAAAGAATTTTATCCTGATGCTAATCTTACTCTAAGAGTTGCTTATGGAAATGTTAAATCATTAAAGCCAAGAGATGGAGTGGAATATTCAACACATACAACTATTAAAGGTATAATGGAAAAAGAAAATCCTGATATATATGACTATGTTGTTGAAAAGAAACTGAAAGAACTATACAAAAGCAAAGACTATGGGAGATATGCTGATGAAAAGGGAGATATGCCAGTAGCTTTTATTGCTTCTAACCATACAACAGGTGGAAATTCTGGATCCCCAGTTCTTGATGCTAATGGCAATTTGGTCGGTGTAAACTTTGACAGAAATTGGGAAGGAACTATGAGTGATATAATATATGACCCTGATCAATGTAGAAATATTTCTCTTGATATACGTTACTGTTTATTTATTATTGATAAATTTGCAGGTGCTAAGAATCTTATTAATGAGATGTCTATCATAGAATAGAAAAAGAAGAATATTAAAATAACATCAATAGATAAAAGAAGATGAAAATATCTTATAATTGGCTAAAAGACTATGTTCCAACAAACCTTAATGTTGAAAAAGTAGCAGATTTATTAACTTTTTGTGGACTTGAAGTAGAAAGTATTGAAGTTGTAGAAACAGTTAAAGGAGGCTTAAAAAATTATGTTGTAGGGGAAGTTTTAACATGTGAAAACCATCCAGACTCTGATCATTTACATTTAACAACAGTTAATGTTGGTGAAGAAACTCCATTAAATATAGTTTGTGGCGCTCCAAACGTTGCTAAAGGACAAAAAGTTATTGTTGCAAAAATAGGAGCAAAAGTTTACTCTTCTGAAACAGAATATTTTGAAATTAAGAAATCAAAACTTCGAGGTTATGTTAGTGAAGGCATGATTTGTTCAGAACAAGAACTACAAATAAGTAATGACCATGATGGAATTATGGTTATTGAAGACAATAATATTATTGCTGGTACTCCTGCAAAGGAATATTTAAATATTCAGGAAGACTATGTTTTTGAAATAGGACTTACTCCTAATCGTTCTGATGCAACTTCTCATATTGGAGTTGGCAGAGATTTAGTTGCTTTAATTCAAACACAGTTAAAAGAAAATATATCTTTAAACCTACCAAGCATTGAAGGTTTTAAAATAGATAAGCAAGAAAATAATATAGAAATAATTACTGATTCTATTATTTGCCCTCGTTATTCTGGTCTTACAATTTCAAATATTGAAGTAAAAGACTCTCCAGAATGGCTATCAAATCGTTTAAAACTAATTGGAATAAGACCTATTAATAATATTGTTGATGCAACCAATTATGTTTTATTTGAAATTGGACAACCTCTTCACGCCTTTGACTTATCAAAAATTAAAGGCAATAGAATTGAAGTCAAAACTTTGCCAAAAGGAACTAAATTCACAACACTTGATGGAATTGAAAGAGAACTTAATGGCATAGAAGCAATGGTATGCAACTCAGAAGAAGGAATGTGCATGGGAGGAATATACGGCGGCTTAGACTCTGGCGTTACAAAAGAAACAAAGAATATATTTATAGAAAGTGCTTATTTCAATCCTGTAACAATTCGTAAGGCTTCAAAACTTCATGGATTAAAAACTGATGCTTCTTTCCGCTATGAAAGAGGGACCGATCCTAATGTTACTATCTACGCTTTGAAACGTGTAGCATTATTGATTAAAGAAATTGCTGGTGGAGAAATTAGCTCAAATATAATAGATGTTTATCCTAATGAAATTAAACAAGCAGAAATAGTTATATGCTATGAAAGAATGTATAGTTTAATAGGAAAGACAATAGAACCTTCAATAATAAAAACAATTCTTTTATCTCTTAATATCTCAATATTAGAAGAAGATGAAAAAGGAATGAAAGTAAGTGTTCCGACTAATAAAGTTGATGTTTTAAGAGAGTGTGATATTGTTGAAGAAATATTAAGGATATATGGTTATAATAATGTAGAAATTCCTTCAGATGTTAAAAGTAGTTTATCGTTCCAAAAGAAACCTAATACAGAAAAGATACAAAATTTAATTTCTGATTTGTTAGCCTCAAATGGTTTCAATGAAATTATGAATAACTCATTAACTAAAACTGCATACTACGAAAACAATACTGATTTCCCTCTTGAAAAATCTGTTAATATTCTAAATGCATTAAGTAAAGATTTGGGAGTTATGCGACAAACTCTTCTTTATGGTGGCTTAGAAACAATTTCATATAATATAAATCGTAAGGTCAATAATATAAGAATATTTGAATTTGGCAATTGTTATAATAAAGATTTAGAACAATTTGACAACCAAAATATAACTAAACGTTATAATGAAGAAAAACATCTTATTTTATTAACCACAGGTAATAATACTCCTGAAAGTTGGCAAAAGAAAGAAGGACAAACTGATTTCTTTTACTTAAAGAACTTTGTAATTAATATATTTGAACGTCTAAGAATAGATACTTCAAAATATTTATTAGAAGAAACAAATTCTAATTACCTTGAAGGTTTACAACTTGTTAATCGTGATAATAAAAAAGTCGTTGTTTGCTATGGCAAACTAAAACAAAAAGTTGGAAAACAATTTGATATTAAACAAGATGTATTTGTTGCTGATTTCAATTGGAACTTAATAATAAAAACTCTCACAAATAAAGATATTAAATATCAAGAAGTATCTAAATTTCCAGAAGTAAGAAGAGATTTAGCATTAGTAGTTGATAAAACTATTAGCTTTGCAGAAATTGAAGCATTAGCTTATCAAACAGAAAAAAAGTTACTTCAAAGAAATATTTCTTTATTTGATGTTTACCAAGGAGATAAATTACCAGAAGGCAAAAAACAATATGCACTAAGTTTCACTCTTCAAGACAAAGAAAAAACTCTAACAGACAATCAGATTGAAGCCATTATGAAGAAACTATTAAAAGGCTTTGAAGAGAAATTAGGAGCTAAACTAAGATAATAAATAATTATCAGTATATTATTTTAATGGATAAAGAAAAATCTTTATATGACTACGATGTAAAAGTACTTCTTGCTCTTGTTAAATCATTGCAAGGTGATAGGCTATTTTTTAAATTCTTAGCTGAGAATGGTTACTTAGAACTTGCAGCATGGTCAAATGCAATAAGAGGAGATATTGATGCTTTAAAATGGCTTTTTACTGAAGGGCATCCTACTCTTGGTGTATTAAGTAATGCAATGGATGGAGAAAAGAAAGCTGTTGAATGGATTGAAAATACAAAAGACGAATTTTTGATTAACTTTGCTGCTGCTTGTAGAGGTAATAATGAAAGCTATATTTGGTTTAAAGAAAGAGATTCAAAAATCTTTATTTATATGATTACTGAAATAAAGGAAATATTAAAAGTACAAATGAAAGAAAACCTTTTCTGGTATAAATGGAAGTAAAGATGTCAAAAACACGATATTTTAAAAATGGTTATTTTAATGACACTATAAGCAGTACAATCCTATTTGTCCTTGCTTATCTATTTGTGTTGTATATATCATTAGCTTCTACTGCTTTCATTTCTTTTACTAATCACTTGACCTTACCAATAGAAATTGACCATATAAACTTTGATAGAGCAACATCTGGGAATGATAGTGTATGGGAATCTCCAGAAAATATATTTGAAATCTTCTCTTTTTCTCCTTTAGTTGTCTTTATTATTGGATTAATTGCTCTAATGCTTACTCATAAATTCAAAAAGAAAGCTCTTGGTGTATTTTTATTTTGGATTGTCTTTCATTGCATATTGAGATTCTTTGGAGACTTTATTTTTGGTCATATCTTTAGACTTTGGAGTTCCAATCTTGTATCAGATTTTATGGGATTGACCTATCCAAACTTTTATCTAAAGCTATTTTTTATTACCATTTCATTAGGTGCAACCATATTTTTCTCTATAGTACTTATGCCATTAATAAATACATTTTTTAATCCTATACAAAACAGAGCAGATGAAGGTGTAAAAACAAACTTCATTATCCCTTCTATTATTGGTGCAATTATTATATTGTTATGGTTTATTCCAACTTTTAGCATAAATGAAACTTGTATATTAGTACTTGCTATTATTGATATCCAGATATTATCTCGTTTTATAATAAATAGATATAAGTTTGTTAATCTTTCTGGAGAATTTACAACAAATAATAAATACAATATTCGATTAGGAATAATCCCTGTTATTATTTCAATAGTAATTCTTATTCCTATTAAAATATTCTTAACAATAGGTATTACTCTTAGAAGTTCTGGATTTAGAAGAGATCAACTTGATGGTATATTTTATTCTACTTTAATCTTTAGTCTTTTCTCTGCATTTATATTATTTTTGGGCTATATAATCTATACTCGAAGGAAACAAAAGAAAGAAAAAGAAAAAGTTTCTCAAGCAACTTTTGATAATATTGAAGAGCAACAAATGGACAAGAAACTTTTAGAAGGAACCAAATGGAGCTATCAATCTGATATGTCAAAAAAAACAGAGAAATATAATCATAAAAATGATGAGGAATAAAGATTTCTTTCTATGATTTCTTTGTTTTAAAGAATAAATAATCACAAAGGATAATTAGCAAAACTGTTGAAATTGTGCTACAAACGATTCGCAGTAAAGTCATAAAGAACTCTGAGAAACTAAATATCTCCAAAGTGAAATATAAAAAATGATGAACAAATACCAATAAAGTCATATAAGGTAAGAACGTCATTATTCCCATTTCTGCAATTGAGGGTCTTAAATTTGTTTCAGTATCTTTCCCCGCAAAGAAGATCTTAATAAAAACAGGCCTAATAAACCCTATAAATGTTGCAACCGCAGCATGGAATCCCATTTGTCCTGCAAATATATCAACAACAAATCCCATTGCAAAAGAAAGAATCAAAACAGCCCATTTAGGAGTATTCGTAGGGAGCATCAAAATAAACCATATATAGAGCATTGGGTTAAAATAACCAAACAATTGCAGTCCATTAAGAATAAAAATCTGAAATGCTGCAATCAAAATAAAATGTAAAAATCCAAGTAAAATATCTTTATTCATTCTTAATATCTTTTGTAAGTTGTTTCTGTTCTTCTTTAAAAAAGTTCTTTACAACATAAACATACTCTAATTTATTATAGTCAGTTGAAAACTTAACATCAACCACATAAAAGCCTGTACCCTTATCTTTTTTAAAGCTCTTTATTGTTCCTACTGTAATGCCTTCGGGAAAGTCTTGAGAAAAACCACTCGTTATAATTGAATCTCCAATCTTTAAAGGAATAGAAGAAGGAATATCAATAAGTTTACCTACAGAATAACTGCCCCCTTCCCAAACCAAAGTACCAGAAATTTTAGTCCGTGAATCTTTTATATTAGGTCTAGAATCTTGATGGAGCACACTCATAACCAAAGAAAAGTTATTTGATGCATTGACAACAACCCCAACAATACCATTAGGACAAATCACAGCCATATTATTTGTTACGCCATGAATTCTGCCTTTATTTAGCATAAAATAATTATTCCTTTTATTGATAGTCTTTTGTATAACTTTTGCATCAATATATTCAAATTGTTGTTTGTATATAGTATCATTGTATTGGAAGGTTTTGTTCTCATATTTAACATAAGAATTCTCTATTTTAGCCCTTAATCTTGCATTTTCTTTTACAAGAGCATCATTAGAAGATGCTAAAGTAAAATAATGAGAAACATTATAAGTATGAGTGTCAATATTACCAGCGAATTCGTTAGCAAAAGAATTTATTGCAGAACCTTGATAATAGGAGTTTTGAGATATCAAATAAATAGCATATCCTTCAACAAATAAGAATAAGAAAATATAGAAGTATCTCTTTAGAAAACGGATAAGATTATGCATAAAATATTAGTTTTATCTTGCAAAAGTAATAAGAAATTTTGTGATAAGTAAAAAATGTATTAGTTTTGCCCTAAATTAATTTTAAAAACAAAACTATGATGAAAAAGATTATTTTATTTTTTATGCTTTTGACTCCTTTCTTTTTTTCTGCATGTGAAAATGTAGAAGATGTTACAGGAAAAGTAGATTTAACAATTAACGGAGAAAATTTTTCCTTTCCAATGGCAACATTTGTAAAAAGTGGTGATTACACAACTATTACATCAACAGACGTCTCAAACACTGTATCAATTGTTTTTAAAGGAAAAACCAAAGGAAATTACACTCTCGGAATTGGAACAGATTTATTAGATGCAATATTACATATTGATAGTATTGATAATATTTATGATAAGAACGTTGTTATTTATTATCCAACAGGTAATGCTGATAATGCATTTGTTTCATTATATGGAAATTTAACTATTAGTGAGTATACTTCTGATAAAATAACAGGTACTTTTTCAGGGAAAGGACTTACTAAAGATATTATAACATCAGGAAATGTTGATTCCACAATCATTGTAGGAAATTATAAAGATTTCTCAGGAACATTTACAGCCAAAGCTTATGGCTTGAAATAATTAAGATTGTTTTTAATCATCTTATTAAAAAGAAAAAGCTAACTTCTAAAAAGAGTTAGCTTTTTTCTTTGTGATCCAGGCGGGATTCGAACCCACGACCTACTGCTTAGAAGGCAGTTGCTCTATCCAGCTGAGCTACTGGACCAATCCTTGATAAAAAAAGGAATCTAATGATTCCTTTTGTCGGGGTGGCAGGATTCGAACCTGCGACCTCCAGTTCCCAAAACTGGCGCGATAACCGGACTACGCTACACCCCGAATCTTTTCTCAATTCTTCAGAAGATTATTCTGCGGAGAGAGGGGGATTCGAACCCCCGGTACCAGTAATAGGTACGACAGTTTAGCAAACTGTTGGTTTCAGCCACTCACCCATCTCTCCAATCCTTTTCAGAATTGGTGGTGCAAAATTACAATTATTTTGGTAACTACAAAACTTCTACTCGCTTTTTTATTGTTTTTATTTCTGTTACAACAACTAATCAATATAAATACATATAGTTAGAAGATTGGAAAAAACATACATTATGCAACAATTCATCAGACTTATGAGGGTAATTCATCATTTATTAACAATCCCTCTTCCTTTTAAGAGAATATACAATCTCATTTATCCCATTTTTCAATTCTATATTTATTGTACTTTTATGTGCTTTTAATAGCTTTCACTATATCTTTTTGATTATAATTTTCTTTCTTAAATAAATTTATTGCGTACCTTTGTTCCCTTGATTTAAGTGTTACTTTTTTAGGGGAATAGTTGTAATTATTAACTTATAGGAAGGAGTGTTATATACTCTTTTCTTTTTCTTGAAAAACTTTTTAATAAGTTATTACTTCAAGATTTAAAAGTTGCATTTATAACTTGAACTTATGGTATGTATTATAAACCAATAATAAATTAAAGTATGAGAAATATAGTAAAGAAATATACCAATGGAGAAGTAACTATTGTTTGGCAACCAGAAAAATGTTGTCATTCTGGAATTTGCGTAGAAAACAATCCTGAAGTTTTCTGTCCAGAAGAGATTCCTTGGATAAAACCAGAAAAATCAACTACCCAAGAAATTATTAAAACAGTGAAACAATGTCCAACAGAAGCATTAACTTATTATATGAACAGTGAAGAATAACTCTCTTTGAACTTATAACCTCGTTTAAATCAATAAAAATATAATTCTTTAATTACTTTCTAACTGCTCCTAAAGACTCTACATTAGATACATATTATGGGCTCTATACAACCCTAAAGCTAAATCAAATATTGCTGTACTATTCATAATACAAAGTTAAAAGTTTTTATTTGCACACTCAAAATGCTATAAAATCCTTTTAATGATCTCAAAATATTTATCATAGGTTTTTTGTTTTTAAGTAATTAAAACTCTAATTTTGCAAGATGAAAAGAATTGCCGATTATTTACTTTTTTATTGCGTACTGCTCCCTCTTTCATTATTACCAATATGGTTTATATATTTGATAGCAAGCATTACTGCTTTTATACTTCAATATGTTATTAAATATAGAACAAAGATTATTGATGAGAATCTAAAGAACTCTTTTCCAGAACTATCTAAAGAAGAGATAAAGCAAATTAAAACTAAATTCTATAAACATTTGGCGGATATTTTTCTTGAAGCTTTTAAGATGTTATCAATCTCAAGAAAGAACTTAATGCAACGTTATAAATGTAATAACCCTGAAATATTAAAACCTTATTATGATAAAGGGCAAAGTATTATATTAGTATCTGCCCATTACAATAATTGGGAATATATGGTTCTTTCTCTCGATATGCAGTTTTCTCATCATGGAATTGGCGTTGGAAAAAGAATGACAAATAAAAGTTTTGGTGATCTTATGCACCATAAACGCACTCGTTACGGCACAGAAGTATGCTATACAGACAATGTAAAAGAGATTATAGCAAAACATGAGAATGACAAAACCCCTTGTGCATACATGCTATTGTCCGATCAAAGCCCTAATGATTCCCACAAATGCTATTGGACAGAGTTCCTTCATCAAGACACTCCTGTAATATATGGAGCAGAATATCTATCAAAGAAATATAACTATCCCGTATTTTATTATAAAGTAAATAAAGAAAAACGAGGCTATTACTCCTTTGATATTATACCAATATCGGACAATCCTAATGAAACAGAGTACGGAGAAATAACAAGAAAACATCTATTCCAATTAGAAAAAGCAATAAAAGCAAACCCTCCTTACTGGCTTTGGTCACATAGAAGATGGAAACACAAACGCCCAGAAAACATATATCAAGATAAATTTATAAAGAAATAAGACACAAAATGTAGAATACTACTTTGTAATCTATCTTTGAAATAAGAAATTTATATAAAGAAAATAAGAAATGAATAGTTATAATTTATCTTTGGTAATTAGTGTTGCAGCAATAATAATTAGTGTTGTTAGTTGGTTTGTTCTCCACTCTTTATCTAAAAAAAGAGACTTCATAAATAAAAAAAAAGAGATAAGGATAAATTATTTAATTGAAGCATGGCGAATATTAGAAGATTCTTCAAATAGAAATGATTGTACTAAATTAAATAATATAGAAAGAGCTATAGCTGACATTCAATTATTTGGCACAAAATCACAAATAAACTTGGCACAAAAGTTTACAAAAGAAATGTCAGAAACTAATAGTGCTGAATGTTTAGATCTCTTAATAGAACTGAGAAAAGAACTAAGAAAAGAATTAAGATTAGAACCTGTTGATGATAAATTTCTGTTTCTAAGAATCCACCACAATTAATTTAAATTGAAGTTATATCTATTCTGTATAATATAATAGCACAATCTAAAATTAGAAATAAATATTTTTTTACCCAAAACACTTGCATTCTCGTTCAAGATTGATTATCTTTGCATTAAGAAAATTCGAAAACCAAATCCCAAAAAGAACATAGCAAATTAAGATGTGCATCTAAACACCCATTAGATGTGCATCTAATTGAGCCTTAGATGTACATCTAACGACCCCAATAACGCCATAATTACACCCTAAACATGGCGTTATTCAACTCAAATATGGCGTTATTGAGCCCTAAAAATGGCGACTTTATACTCTAAAATCGCCATCTTTTCATTATAAACTTGGAGTTATCTTACTCAAAATATAGAATTTTCTTTGAAAAACCTTAATGTGCTTCAATCCAATTATCGCCAGCCTTTAAATTAAATTCTATTCAATCTCTACTTAAATATAAGGCTTATCTCGTCTCTTTTAATATAATAGCCGTTATAAATTTAGATTAAGAATAAATTTATTTTTGGCTTAAAAACATTATCTTTGCATATCAATATATCTCACTAAGTCAAAGGATATTCGTTATAGAACCTTTATTTATTTCCTTCCAGTATGACCAAAACCACCTTCACCTCTTTGTGTTTCTGATAAAGTTTCGACCTCTTGCCAATCAATTCGTTCATGTTTGGCTATTATCATTTGAGCTATCCTTTCGCCATCTTTGATTTCGAAGTCTTGATTTGAGAGATTTACAAGTATAACCTTTATTTCTCCCCTATAATCTGCATCAATTGTTCCTGGAGTATTTAGAACTGTGATGCCATTTTTTGCAGCTAAACCACTACGAGGACGAACTTGTGCTTCATAACCTGTTGGTAATTCAATAAAGATACTGGTAGGAATCATTGCCCTTTCCAAAGGTTTCAAGATAACAGATTCTTCTATATTAGCCCTTAAATCCATCCCTGCCGAACTCTCAGTTGCATATTCAGGAATACTATGTTTTGATTTGTTTACTATTCTTACGTTCATATTTTATTTTATTATTAGTTTCTTTATATCTAATTTGTATGCTCCTAAGATGAAGAAGATTATTATTATTGTGTTTAGAATTAATCTTATTATTGTATTTTCTATTGGTAAGTAGTGCATGATAAGGTATAGTACAAGAGCTGAAAGGAGATAAATTGTTATGTGTTTTATGTTATAGTTTACTGGATAGTGTCTTTGTCCTACTAAATAACAAAGGATTGCTATTGTGAAATAACATATAAATGTTGTCCAAGCTGCTCCCATATATCCCATTATTGGAACTAATATATAGTTTAAAATCAATGTTATTATTGCTCCTATTGTTGCTATATATGCTCCATATTTTGTTTTATCTGTTACTTTATACCAAATACTTAGGTTATAATATATGCCAAGGAAGAGGTTTGCTCCTAAGAGTATTGGTACTACTTTTAATCCTATTCTATAATCTTTTCCGATAAAGTACTTTAATATATCTAAGTAGCCAAGTACTATGAGGAAGATTACACAGAGGAAGATTACAAATACTGTCATTATATTTGAATAGGATTGTTTTGCATCTTCTTGTTTCATCTTTGAAAAGAAGAATGGTTCGGCTGCAAATTTAAAGGCTTGAATAAATAAACTTATGACTATTGAGAGTTTATAACAAGCTCCATAGATTCCTATTTGGCTCATTTTATAATCACTTATTTCCTTTACTGTATGTAGATTATCTGGAATTGTTACAAGATGCTTTAGTGCTATTCGGTCAAAGGTTTCATTTACCATGCCTGCTAATCCTCCTATCATTACTGGAAGTGCATAGTATAGCATCTTTTTCAGAAGTTTAAAGTCAAAATTTGGACGGAATTTAAAGAACTCTGGTAGTAAAAGTAGTGATGCAATAAAAGAAGCTAAGACGTTAGATATAAATATATAGATAACTAAATCATTGGGATTAAACCAAGATGTTACTAATATGCTGCCATTTCTATAGAGTATGGGACAAAGAAGAAAAAAGAATAGGTTAAAGAATATGTTTGAACATATATCCATTGTTTTAATAAATGCAAATCTTGCTGCCTTTTGTTTGGAACGAAGATAAGCATAAGGAATAGCTCTTATGGCATCAAGTGCAAGGATTAGAAGGAAAAGAACTATATAATTCTTATGGTCTGAATATTCTAAAGCACTCGAAATTGGATTTAAGAATAGAAATGTGATGATAAGAAATAAAGAGGTTGAAATCATAAGAGAAAGTAAGGAAGTATTATAAACCACATCTTTCTTATCTGAAGTTTGATTAAACCTAAAGAAAGCAGTTTCCATTCCGTATGTTAGAATTATCATTAAGAATGATATATATGCATAAAGCTCACTAACTATCCCATAATTTTGAGTTGCCATACTATAAGTATATAGTGGCACAAGGAAATAATTCAAGAAACGACCTATTATGGTTGGAACACCATAAATTACTGTTTGTCCTGCAAGTTTTTTAATATCACTCATACTATAGCTTTTATTTTCCTCTTATTTCATTGCAAAGATATACTTTTTCCAAAAGAGAATAATAAAAAATAATACCTTTGCAGTATGGAAATAGTTTTAGGCTTTGGCAGTAATTTGGGAAACAGGGAAGAATTTATCAATACTTCCTATAAACTTTTGGAAGAAAGGTTAGGAATAATGATAAAGAAATCCTTATTTATTGAAACTTTAGCATGGGGATTTGAAAGTGAAAACAAGTTTTTAAATTCTGTTGCCATATTTCAAACCAATAAAACTCCAATTGAAGCCCTAAAAATATGTAATCAAATTGAAAAAGAACTTGGCAGAGTTAGAGAAGGAAATACTTATCAAAATCGTACCATAGATATAGATATTCTATTTTACGATGATATAATATTAAACACCCCAGAACTAATAATACCTCATCCACTAATTCAAAAAAGAGATTTTGTCTTAACACCATTGAAAGAAATTTTACCTCAATATGTTCATCCCATACTTAAAAAGAAATTAGAGGAAATTATCATATAATTACGGCCAGGGATCAGAAGAATAGGGAGGGAAGAGTTGATGTTTATGGAATGAAAATCAAAAAAAGCAGGTGTGAAGATTTGATAATTGGAATAGAGGAATGGCATTACAGGATGGTCAGAATGGCATTACAAGTAGGGTGGAATGGCATTTCAGGGGTATAAAGATCTAATCTTTACTCCTGAATGAGTAAAAGTTTAATCCTTATAGAAGAAATGTTTGCTCCAGAAACATTAGATAACTGGACATGATTATCAAGTAAATGGACGTAATAATCAAGTAATTTAGACAATATTATTAAGTGATTGGAAAGATTTTATTATTTTCTATCCTCCAAATTCCATTAAATATGCTTTAATAAATTCATCCAAATCTCCATCCAATACTCCTTGTGTGTTGGAGGTTTCTACATTTGTTCTTAAGTCTTTCACCAACTTATAAGGATGAAGTACGTAGTTTCTTATTTGTGAACCCCACTCAATCTTCATCTTAGAACCTTCAATTATTGCAATCTTTTCTCTTTTCTTTCTAAGCTCTATTTCATAAAGTTGGGACTTTAACATTTGAATTGCTTTGTCACGATTTTGAAGTTGAGAACGAGTTTGTTGACATTCAATAACAATATTTGCTGGCTTATAATGCAAACGTACTGCTGTTTCAACCTTATTTACATTTTGTCCTCCTGGTCCTCCTGAACGAAAAGTATCCCATTCTATATCTGATGGGTTTATGTTTATTTCAATATTATCGTCAATTACCGGATATGCATAAACGGAAGCAAATGAAGTGTGGCGTTTGTTTGCAGAATCGAAAGGAGAAAGACGTACCAATCGGTGGACTCCATTTTCTCCTTTAAGATAACCATAAGCAAATTCACCTTCTATTTCTAATGTTACACTTTTAATTCCAGCAACATCTCCATCTTGAATATCTACTTCTTGTACTTTAAAATTATTTCTTTCTGCATAACGTAGATACATTCGCATTAACATAGCAGCCCAGTCGCAGCTTTCAGTTCCTCCTGCTCCTGCATTAATTGTTATTATTGCAGAAAGACGATCTTCTTCATTGCGAAGCATATTCTTAAATTCAAGGTCTTCTATTATTTTTTCAAGACTGTCAAGATGCTCGTCCAAGTCTTTTTCTGTGCAATCTCCTGCATCAAAAAACTCTTTCCAAACAATCACATCTTCGTAGGAAGACATAATTTTATCAAAGAGATTTGTCCAAACTTTCTTTTCATTAATCTTTCTAAGAAACTTTTCTGCTTCCTTAGGATCATTCCAAAAGTCTGAATTAAGTGTAATCTGTGTTTCTTCTTCTATTAGTTTCTTCTTATTATCGATGTCAAAGAAACCTCCTTAGAATCGAAATTCTTTCATCAAAATCTTTAATTCTTTCGTCTATTGTCATAAGTAATTATTTCATTAGCTAAAATAGTTTCGCCAATATTAATGCAAAAGTAATGAATAATTTTTAGTAATCAACTTTATTTTCGTTCTTTTGCCATAATTCAAAAGGTTCTTGACCTTCTTGTTTCATTATGTTTTCTATTGGAATTGTTCTTTCTTTTATTGGAAGAGATAATTCATTGTATATAAATGAATCATTAAACCCAATATTTGCAGCATCAAAACGATCTGCCGAATAATATATCTTTTCTATCTTTGCCCAATAAATTGCAGACAAACACATAGGACATGGTTCACAGGAAGAATAGATTTCACAACCAGATAAATCAAATGTATTAAGTTCTTGACAAGCTTTTCTTATTGCATTTACTTCTGCATGGGCTGTTGGATCGTTTGTTGTTGTTACAGAATTACATGCTTTTGCAATTATCTTTCCATCTTTTACTATAACAGCTCCAAAAGGTCCTCCATTATTTTCCTTTATATTCTCAACAGCAATATCTATTGCCAATTGCATAAACTCTTTATTCATGGTTTTACTTATTTATTCTCTACAAAAGTAATAAAAAAAACACCATTCTCATTTTTATTTAGAATGGTGTTTGAAATTATTTGGTTGTGTTTTATTTTAGTATGCTCTTGCAAATATTACTCTTTTATGTGATGGCTTACCACTGAAAATACATTTTCCTTCTTCTTCTATTGCATCTAACGGGATACAACGAATCGTTGCTTTTGTAAGCTCTTTTATTTTCTTTTCTGTTTCAACCGTTCCATCCCAATGACAAGAAAGAAAGCCTCCTTTTTCTATTTCAACTAAGAATTCTTCCCAAGTATCTACTTTACGTGTATTATTTTCACGGAATGATAATGCTTTATTGAACAGGTTTTCCTGAATATCTTCCAATAGTTTTGCAACCTTTTGGCTTGCTCCTTCAATAGGAATTGTTTCTTTTGTTAAGTTATCTCTTCTTGCCAATTCAATAATTCCTTGCTCTAAGTCTCTTGCTCCTATTGTAATTCTTACTGGAACTCCTTTAAACTCGTATTCATTAAATTTCCAACCTGGTTTATATTCCTCACGATTATCATATTTAACTGAAATACCCATAACCTTAAGTTCTGCCATTATCTTTTCTGCTTCAGTATTTACAGCAGCTTGTTGCTCCTCTGTTTTGGCAATTGGAATAATAACAACTTGTATTGGGGCAAGCTTTGGAGGAAGTACTAATCCATTGTCATCAGAGTGACACATTATTAATCCACCAATTAATCTTGTTGATACTCCCCAAGATGTTGCCCAAACATATTCTAATTTATTTTCTTTTGAAAGGAATTTAACATCAAATGCCTTTGCAAAGTTTTGTCCTAAGAAGTGAGATGTTCCAGCTTGAAGTGCTTTCCCGTCTTGCATCATTGCTTCAATACAATAAGTATCTAATGCTCCACCGAAACGTTCATTTGGTGATTTAATTCCTTTTAGAACTGGCATTGCCATAAAGTTTTCAGCAAAATAAGCATAAACTTCAAGCATTTTCTTTGTTTCTTCAATTGCTTCTTCTGATGTTGCATGAGCTGTATGCCCTTCTTGCCATAGAAATTCTGCTGTACGAAGAAACATTCTTGTTCTCATTTCCCAACGAACAACATTTGCCCATTGGTTACAAAGAATAGGAAGATCTCTATAAGATTTTATCCAACCACGATAAGTATCCCAAATAATTGTTTCACTTGTTGGACGAACTATTAATTCTTCTTCTAATTTTGCATCAGGGTCTGGTTCTAAACCAGGAGTACCATCACGTTTTGGTTTTAGTCTATAATGAGTAACAACTGCACATTCTTTTGCAAAACCTTCTACATGTTCTGCTTCTCTTTCAAAATAAGATTTAGGAATAAAAAGAGGAAAATAAGCATTTTGATGTCCAGTTTCTTTAAACATATCGTCTAATGCTCTTTGTATTTTTTCCCAAATTGCATAACCATAAGGCTTGATAACCATACAACCTCTAACCGCAGAGTTCTCTGCTAAATCAGCTCTTACAACCAATTCATTATACCATTCTGAATAATTTTCAGCTCGTGTAATAAAATCTTTTGCCATTATTTTCTTGTTTGTATTTGTTTTCTTTTTAGTTTTGCAAAGGTACAAATAAAAATAATCGGCTAAGTGTTTTATTAATTGATAAGTAAATTTATTATTCATTAAGCTGCATTTGGCATAAGTTTTGCAATATTTCAAGTATCAATAGATTGAAAGAAATAATAACAGATAAATATATAGTAGATATGAAAACATTAAAATTTAGTTTCGTTACCATTGTACTTACAACTATTCTTACTTTGAGTGGTTGTACAATACAATCTGGTTTAATGAGTTATGATGACGTTTATTATAATCCGAACGATGAACAACAATATCAGGAGGTAGAAAAAAGGACTAATTCCTCTTCAAATTCCGACAATGTAAATAGTCATAACTATTCAAATAAGTCGAGAGAATACAATGAAAGATTAAAGAATAATAATCTTACTCAAAACAATCAAGGAGATTATCAAGCACAAGACTCCTCTTATGATGGGACTTCTCAAGATAATACTTATAGTGGAGATTACTTGGATTATAATGACGATGATTATTATGACTATGCTTATTCTGCTCGTATTCGTAGATTTCATAATCCTTATGTATGGTCTGGTTATTACGATGACTACTATACTAATCTTTATTGGTATACTTACAATCCATTTTATTGGGGAACAAGTATATATTTAGGTTATAATTGGTGGTATCCTTCATATTATAATCCATACTATAATGGTTTTGGTTATAATAATTGGGGATATGGATATTACCCTTATTATGGTTGGGGATATCCTAATAATGTTTGTTACTATAATAGTAGAGACCATAATTCTAATTTCAATAGACCAAGAAGTTCTTTTGACCCTAATAACGGAGCTTTATCCTCAAGAGGAGGAGGTTCAAGAACAGGTCATTTAGAAAATAACAATACAGGAAAAACATTTGGAGATAAATATAATTCAAGATATGGTAGTTTAACAAACGACCGTGGCAAAACAACAAGCAACCTTAATCGCTCAAGAAATACAACAAGTGTTGCAAATAACATAACACGCACTAATGACAGACAAAACAATCGTTTTAGTAGTATTGATCAAAAGCAAAATCCGATTAGAACAAATAATCGATTTAATAAACCTGTAAGAATAGAAAGTAGAACAATAAATAACGAAAATAGACAAACTAACATAAATAATGGACGTGTTAATAATAATCAACGCTTTAATAACAACCGTGTAGAAAACAATAATCGAATAAACAATAACAACAATATTAATAACAGTAATAATAGGACTTATACTCCTCCTTCTTCTCGTCAACCTCGAACTAACAATCAATTTAGAACAAACTCTAATCGTTCTTTTAATAATAATAACATAAGAAGAAGCGAAAGTCGTCCTGTACTTAATAATAATAATTCTTCTAAATCTCGTTCGACTTATACTCCATCATCTTCAAGTAGCTCTCGTTCTACAGGCTCTTCTAATAGTGGAGGGAGCCGCTCTGGAGGTTCAAGTTCTGGTTCAAGTCGTTCTGGCGGAAGAAGATAGTTATCTAAATAGTTAATTAAACAAACAAAATATAAAAGAAAGAATATGAAAAAGATATTTTTATACGTAGCAAGTCTTTTCTTAGTGGGAAGCTTGTCAGCACAAACAATAACAGATGCATTGAGATTTTCTCAAATGGGATTAAATGGAACTTCTAACTATATTTCAAGAGCAGGAGCAATAGGTGCATTAGGAGGAGACTTAACTGCTGCAAGTTATAACCCTGCAGGACTTGGGGTTTATAATTCAAATGAATTATCTTTATCAACAGGACTTTACTGGTCTTTTACAGATGCAAATGCAAATGGATTATTAACCTCAGACAATAGAGCAAACTTTAACTTCGGGCATATTGCAGCTCTTTTCTATTTCAAACCAAGAAGCAATGACTTCAAAGCTGTGCAATTTGCTTTCGGATTAAACAGATTAAAATCTTATGGTAATAGGACAATATATGAAAGAGATGGTTTAAATTATTCATATATATCACATATAATTGATAATGGATATAGCGATGCTTATATGAGAGACTTCTATAATTCTTATGCTGTAGATTTTGATACAACAACAAATGCATACTCATCAGTATTCCAAAACGGGAAGTTTAATCAATTACGTTCATTTACAGAATCAGGTTCAATAAATGAAATGACATTTTCTCTTTCAACAAATATTCGTAATTTCCTTTACTTGGGTGCAACAATGGGAGTTCCAATGGCAAACTATCATTCTGATGGTTCTTTTATGGAAGAAAAAGTAGATAACTTAGGTAATGTAACAGATAGATACATATATAATGAAAAAAAAGATATATATGCAACAGGAATAAACTTAAAATTAGGTGCAATAATAAGACCAGTTAATTGGTTCCGCTTAGGCTTAGCAATACATACTCCTACTTATTATTCAATCGAAGACAATCTTTATTCAGAAGTATCATATATAGAAACAAGTGGAGGAGATTGGGATCCTGTCAAATATGATCTTCAAACCCCATTTCGTTTTTTAGGTTCAATGGCATTTATACTTGGAGACAATAAATCGAAATTAGCAGGGTCAATCTCTGCAGATTATGAATATGCAGACTACTCAACAATGAAATATCGTTTAAATAATGATATTTCAACTGAGAACGAAATTAATAAACTTATATCAGATTATTTTCAAGCAGCAAATACATTAAGAATTGGAGGAGAATTGAAACTTGGAACAATTGCACTAAGAGCAGGTTATTGCATAATGGATAATCCATATAGCAAAGACTTAAATGATGCAGGAGCATATTCAATAACAGGAGGCTTAGGTTATAAAAACAAAAACTTCTTTATGGACTTTGCTTATGCTTACACATACGGAAAATCAAAATTCAATGAATACGACCAAGCTGTAATAAACTTAGAAAATACTAGCCACTTAGCACAACTAACATTTGGAGTAAAGTTCTAAGATATAATCAAAGTAATAATTAATAATAAAAGAGGAGTCCTAATTAAATTTAGAACTCCTCTTTTCTTTTATAGTAGATATAATGCTTAATATTATCATCTCGATATAAAAAATAAGAATTATTTTCTTTCCTTAATTCATATTCTGTTTCATCATAATTATAGAGCTCAAGTCCTAGTTTTATCTTTGCTGGTTTATATTAGGTAGTTCTTGGGCAAGAAGATTTGAAGCTATAACTATGGAAAATAAGACTAATATTATTCTTTTCATTATCTGATAATTGATATTGGTTTATCATAAACTATGCAAAAGTAATTATTTTTTATTCTACTATGTAAAATAAATCTATCTTTTAGTTATTATGCTGGTATTTAATTGAATCTTTTGTCTATTAAGCCGAAAAGCTCTAAAATAAAATTACAATTACCTCATCTCTAAATTATAAAACAATAAAAAATTATATTGCTCTATACAATGGACTTTTCCAATAGGATTGGAATAAACTTAATACTATTAAGATACTTAATGTGAGTTCGATGTAAGACTAAATTATTATCCTTAAGTTATGATTTTGTAATATCTTTTCACTATCAAATAAATATAAAATTTAGGATAATTCTATTTTGTAATATTTAATCCCTATAAAAAGGTAATTAAACAAAAAATAAGTGTCAGTAAACAGGGATTAAATTTGCGTAAACGAACTTTAAATGTCTTACGATGGGCATCGTAAGGGTGCTACGATGGGTATCGTAGATTATCTACAATGGGCATCGTAGATTTTAAGGAATTTTAAGAGGGAGCGTTTTGTTTTTGGTTATACTCTTCTGGGTTTGAGTATATTTTATTGATGCAAAAATACAAAATATTGGATAAAAAGTCAAGGGATTTAAGAAATATTTATTGGGGAATTTAACTTTAAAATGGGAGTGTTTCTTTCACGTAAGTAGAAATAAAGGATTTGCTTACTTTGAGTTTATGTTATATTCGAATTGTAATATAATTGGGGTCGTTATAAATTACTGAAATCTATTAATCTAAGGCTGGATTTTTCAGAAATAAAAAAAGGAGTAAACTTCATTGCTTACTCCTTTATGATTTCTTGAATATTATTTTTTACTGATGTTCAACTTATTTATATGGCTAATATCAAATAAGCTTTTGCCTTTATTGTTTTCATAAAATGTAGGAGGAGTTAATGCTGCATCCATATACATCATTATTGCATTTATAGATCCGTCTCCACAATCATAAAGACTTCCAATGGTTTCTGTTTCTATTATCCAATCTTCTTCACAAGATGTAATATTTTCTTTATTTTGATTGTAGAAACTTAGGAAGTTTGGACGATTAGTAAATGTAGAATCATCTCCATTAATTAATTTATAATCTGCTTTATAAGTATGATCTTTCCCTTTCATTATTGCAACACATTCTGCTGAATATTTTTCAAAATAATTATATGCTGTATCTTTACTGTTACACACAGTACTATATCCTGTAACACAAATTAAATTTTTTGCTTCACCTAATAAGTACATACTTGAATAATTAGAATCAATATAAATATAGGATGCAACTTCATTTTCTGTATAATTCATAAGGAGAGTATATCCTTTACTTTCTAATGTTGCTTGTACTTCATTAGCTGTTTTTCCTGTGTAATTTTTAAGTTCTGTGATTAATGCTGTAGATGCAGTTGTATTATTTGTTTCTGCTTCTGGGTCTTTGTCTTTGCATGAGTTAAATAGTATCACACAAAGTACAGTACTAAGGATAATGGCTAATTTTTTCATTCTTTTACTTACTTTTATTATTAATTATTTTACCTTTCAGTAACGCTTGTATAATTATTTTATTATCTATAATCCGAAAGAGACCCCAACGCTATATGGGTAAACTTCTGTTTCTGTATTTGTTTTGAAAAGTGGAGTTACAGCATATTTTACATAAAAATTTAAATCTCCCCATCCTAAGCCTGCTTGAACATCTAATTTTACTGGTTTAAAATTAGAATAATTAGCTCCCCAACGTTCTTCCACTTCTCCATGAGGAATATCATAATTTCTTTTAAATCCTGTTGATGAAGTTCTAAAATTAATTCCTGCTACTGCTCCAACATGGAAAGCAAAACTTTTTGCTACTCTAAATTTAACAAACAAAGGAAGGGTTACATAACGAGCTACAAGTTTACATTCTGGATCAATTGAAGTGTTTGTTTCAATTGCAATATGATTTCCTTGATTATTTTCTGTTAGCATTACATTATTTTTAAAACGAAATATATTAGATTCATATCCTAGTCCAGTAGATATTGTCCATCTCCTATTTAATTTAAATTCATATCTAAATCCTAAAATCCAACTACTACCACAATTTAAAGAGTATTCTTGCCTTGGAGAAGAAAACAAATCATCAACACTTGAGACTCTATTTGACCAACCTAATATTCCATAACCTACTTGCAAAGTAAAATTAACTTTATCTTTTCCTAATTTTTGAGCTTCTAAATTTTTATTCTCTTTATTATTTCCATTCTCTTTTGAAAATGCCTTATCAATATAAGGAGCTGTAATAGTAAGCATTTTAAATTTACGTTCTCTAATCTCACTAATAGTATTATTGCCTGTAATATTTATATCATCATATTTATAACGATTTATTTCTTTTATGTTTCCGTTTATTTCTAATTCAGAACTTCCTTCTCCATTTAAATTAAGTTCTTCTACATTTAATTGTTTGAATTTAACTTTTGATTTGTCACTTAACTCTATTGAAAGATCTTTAATGTTACACTGTTTTTCAAAACTTAAACTTGCCCCTTTAGAAAGATAATATCCCCTTTCTTTTGCATTAATTTCTGATTTAATTGCAACATTTGAATTTTCTTTTACAGTTATGTTTCCAATATCTTTTCTAAGAGTTATTTCTAAATTTAGAGGATAATCATCTTGAATTATTATTTGTCCATCTTTAAATCCTTTAATTGGATAATTTGAAATATAATCTTCCTTTATATCTTCAAATTTAAAACTAACATTAACATTCTTTCCAACAATGATTTTTGCATCTTCAGGTTCCTTTTTTACTTCTTCCTTTATTATATTAACTAAATCATCAGAAATATCATTAGAGTCTCCAATAATATTTTTATATTTATAATTACCTGTTATATGTGATCCTTCAGCTTGTTTAATATTAATAGTATTTATTTCTCCATTTAATATTAATACAGACCCTTTATCTAAATCAATTTTTGATTCTTCTACATTTATTGAACTAAACTTTATCTTTGCATCTTCTTTTGCAACAATATTCAAAGTTTCTAATTTAACGATTCCATCAACTGATAATTCTGCATTTTTTTGTAATGAAAACGTTCCACTATTTTCATAAATAAGATTATTATTAATTGCTACTTTTGAGTTTTCTCCTAAAAAATAATTATAAACACTTTCTTCTAACTCTATAGTGATTTTTAAGTTTTTTTTATCGCCTTTGTATGGAGAATTTATTGATAATACATTCTCTTTTAAAACACAAAACCCTTTATAATCATCAGATTTTGCTTTATCAATATCTCCTACTAAGTAAACTGCATCTTCTTTCCCTGATTTAATCATTACTGGACAATCTGTATTTATTTCAATAGTAGATATGCCATTAGGAGCCCCGCCCAAATTGTTTGTGATTACTTGTTTTATCGTTACTTCTTTTTGAGAAAAGGCATTTAACGATATTCCTAATAAAAGAATTAGGAATAATAAATTCTTGGTTTTCATATTTTATATTTTTAAATTGTTTATACTACTTTCTTGTTATGCTTATTCCATATGGACTTACTTTTACTCCTTCTTGAAAATAAGCAATTGCATTATTAAATTCTTTATTTGTTTCTTCTATTTTCTTTCCAAAATCATTTTTTAATTTATTGAGAATATCATCAGCAAACGATCTTCGCTTTTCTTCATTATAAGCAATTAGATTATCTACCTCAATTATATTTATTCCTTTAAATTCCTTCGCATCATCAATAACTACTAAGTTATTTACTTCATAAGCTATTAAATTATTAGAAAGAAAAACATTAGGTTCTTTTGCAATAATATTATTAGAATCTATTTGTTGTTCCACTTTCGCAATTGCAATGGATTTTGAATATTGATTTTTACTAATTGATTTAGTAATGTTTCTCTTTCTTATTTTCTTTTCTGCTGTAATTTCTGCCTTATTTCCTTTTACCTCAACGATAGGTTGTTTTATGTTAGATGCAATAGGACTTGATATAGGTAATTCCTTTTCTGAAACAGGTTGAAAGAAAAGCTTTCCTGCAACAAGACATATTAAAATAAATACTGCTGCAACAGAAGAATACTTTATCCATAAGGGGAAAAGAAAGGCTTTCTTATGTCTTAATGATTCTTTTTCTTTAAATGATATTTCCATATCAGGAATAAGAAATAAAGAATTATCATAAGCTTTAAGTTCTTCACCAAGCTTAGGATTTTCTTTTAAGAATAATTCCAATTCTTTTTTGTCTTTTTCTGAAAGATTTCCTTCAAGAAAGTCAAGAAAATAGGCTTCGTAATTATCTTTGTTTATCATCTTTAAATTATATTATCTATTGAACCTATATACTCTTTTAATTTCACCCTTGCTCTAAAGATATTAATCTTTACTTGCTCTTCACTTAAGGTTAGTATTTCACCTATTTCCTTATAAGCATAGCCTTCATAATCTCGAAGTAGTATTGTTGCCTTTTGAATTTTAGGTAATCGCTCTAAAGCTTCATTTAATACTTCATTTAAATCATTATAGCTATTTGTAGTGTGGGTTTGAGTTTGAGTAAGATTATCTTTAAGAGAATTATATTTAATATTGTTTAGCATAGTGTGGTAAGCTGTTGTATAGATATAAGACTTTGCTTTTAAGTAATCAACATCTATTTTCTTTTCCCATAGTTTAGTAAAAGTATCTTGTAGAATATCCTTCGCAGCATCATCGTCCTTAATATTTTTAATAAGGAAACGTAATACAGAATCAGCAAAACTGTTTATACAAAGGTTGTATTCTTTCTCAGTCATTAATAGTTTTTTAATAGTTTTGGGCGACTTCAATAAAAGCCGCCCAAACAAAATTAATCTTTACTCTTTTGTTGTTTTGTTTAAATAAGACAAGCGAAGATAGTAAAAAGTTACAGATAGAATAAAAAAAGACGAAAGTCAATGAAATTATTTTCTTTGTCTTTCGTCTTTTTACTTATTGCTACACTTTGTAGCTTTTGGTATATTACTTAATTATCATGCTTGTCATGCTTAAACTTCCTCCAACTAATTTATCATTGAATAAAGTAATCTTTTCTCTTTTTTGTTGAAGAGCTAAAATATAAATCAATGGCAAATAATGATCAGGAGATGGAATTGCTAATTGAATAGCCTTGGATTGCTTTTCATAATTGATTATTGGCTCATAGTTCCCTTTTAACAAAAATCCATTAATGGTTTCTTTAGCTTCAATAGCCCAATCATATCCATAATTATCCTTGTCTAAATTTCCATAATCAACCAACCTTAAATTATGAATAATATTTCCACTTCCAATTATTAAAACCCCTTTATTTCTTAATTCACTAAGTTTCTTTGTCATTTCAAAATGAAAACTTGCAGGCTTTGTGTAATCAATACTTAATTGAACAACAGGAATGTCTGCCTTAGGATATAAATGTCTTAAAACAGACCAAGCACCATGATCTATTCCCCAATCATAATCTAATTCTACCAAATTTGGCATTAAAAGATTCTTAACTTCATTTGCTAAAACTGGACTCCCTTTTGCATGGTATTGCACTTGATATAATTCTTGTGGAAATCCATAGAAATCATGAATAGTCTTCGGCATTTCCATTGAAGTTACTTTTGTGCCTTTTATAAACCAATGTGCAGATATACATAATATAGCATTTGGTTTAGGTATTGTTTTTGCAATATCACGAAAACCTGTTACAAATTCATTTTCTTCTATTGCATTCATTGGACTTCCGTGTCCAAGGAATAATAGAGGCATTCTTTCAGTATCTGAAAAAAGGCTTGAGAAATTTTGCGATTTATTTATGTTTTCCATTGCTTATTATATAAAATCTTGTTTATTAAGATGGGGGCAGAATATAATAGGGCATATATAGGGTTAGGGCAGGCGTAAGGATGGGGCAGACACATAGGTCTGCCCCTACGAGTTCTTAATCTATTATATCAAATCCTGTATATGGAATAAGGGCTTTTGGTATTTTAATTCCTTCTGGGGTTTGGTTATTTTCTAATAATGATGCAACTATACGAGGGAGTGCAAGTGCAGAACCATTAAGGGTGTGAGCTAATTGTGTCTTTCCTTCAGCGTTCTTAAATCTTAGTTTAAGACGGTTTGATTGGAAGGTTTCAAAATTGGAAACAGAACTTACTTCCAACCAACGTTCCTGTGCTGCTGAATAAGTTTCAAAATCAAAAGTCAGAGCTGAAGTAAAACTCATATCTCCTCCACAAAGACGAAGAACACGGAAAGGAAGTTCAAGCTTACGAAGAATTCCTGCAACATGATTCTTCATTTCTTCCAATTGTTGATATGAACGCTCTGGATGTTCAACACAAACAATTTCCACCTTGTCAAACTGATGAAGACGATTTAAGCCTCTAACATCTTTGCCGTAAGAACCAGCTTCACGACGAAAACATTGTGAGTATGCACATTTACGAATGGGGAAGTCTTTTTCTTGAACTATTACATCTCGGAAGATATTGGTTATAGGAACTTCTGCAGTTGGTATCATATAGAACCCATCAATAGGAATAGCATACATTTGACCTTCTTTATCTGGCAATTGTCCTGTTGCAAGAGCAGATGCTTCATTTACCATAAGAGGAGGTTGTACTTCTGCAAATCCACTTTTCCCTGCTTCATCAAGGAAAAAATTAATTAACGCTCTTTGTAGTTTTGCTCCTTTTCCTTTATAAACAGGAAAGCCTGCTCCTGTTATTTTTGTTCCTAATTCAAAATCAACAATATCATATTTTGCACATAATTCCCAATGTGGAAGAGCGCCTTCATATAGTTTTGGAATTTCTCCGTCAAGATATTCTATTTCATTATCCTCTGCACCCTTTCCAGCAGGAACAGTTTCATGAGGAAGATTAGGAATAGATAGTAATATTGTTTCAATCTCTTTTTCTGATTCACTAAGCTCTTTTTCAAAATCTTTTGAAGATTCTTTTAGCTTAGCGACTGCTTCTTTTGCCTTTTCTGCTAAGTCTTTAGAACCTTCCATCATATACTTTCCTATCTCTTTTGACTTAACATTTAGCTCTGCTTTTATATCTTCTAATTGCTTTTGTGCTTGACGCTTCTTTTCATCTAAATCAATTAAACCATTGATTTTCTCTTCTGCATTTTTGAAATTCTTTACTTTTAGTAGCTCTATAACTTTATCTTTATAGAGTCTGATTTTATTTATTTCTAACATACTGTATCTATTTAATTTATTATTTATCTGTTTAAACTTTATTATAGGGTTTGTCTATCAAAGAATGGGCTTTTGCCCGAAATCGAAAGAGGAATTGCAAAACCAAAAGCAATATCTTCTTCTCCAAAAAGATTTAGTTCTTTTGCAGCTAAACCAACAGAATACATTACCCTACTGTCGACTCTATTATCAGCAGCAATTGAGGTAGCACTTCCAATAGCTATACCTAAGTCATGGGAATTAAACATGCAAGGACAATTTGAATTATCTAACTTTTCTGAACAAGTAGGATAACCACATAATCCACAATTTAATCCTATTGGAGAATTTTTTGTCCCTATTAAAACAATTGCTTCTGCCTTTAAAATATTTTGAGAATCACGTAAAAAGAATGGTTGATTATTCTCTTCAAACATCTGCTTTGTTTTTTCCGAAAGCTTTATAATATCATCTTTAGTAATTGTTAAAATAACAAGATTATCTATCCCTCTTGCTTTTGGAGCTGTTCGAGCCGCAGTCATAATTGTTTTTGCTACTTCAAGAACATGATTCTCTCTAATATCTTCTTCACTATATATCATAGCTTAATACTTTAATAAATGATCAACCAATTTCTTTACAGCCAATCCTCTATGACTTATTTCGTTTTTATCTTCCAAACTCATTTCTGCAAAACTTTCGCCATAACCACTTGGAATAAATATTGGGTCATAACCAAATCCTCCTCGTCCATAACGTTCTGTTAATATTGCCCCTTCACATTTTCCTTCAAAGAAATATTCCTTACCATCTTCAATTAAACATATAACAGTTCTAAATCTTGCCTTACGATTTGTTTTTCCATCCATTTCGTCAAGTAATTTATCAACATTGTCATCAAAAGAACAACCTTCGCCAGCATAACGAGCTGAATAAACTCCAGGACGACCATCAAGGGCATCAACTTCAAGCCCTGTATCATCTGCAAAACAATCTTTTCCGTATTTATTATAAATATATTGAGCTTTTTGTTGTGCATTACCTTTTAAGGTATCAGATGTTTCAGGTATTTCTTCCCTACAACCTAATTCTCTTAAAGAAACTAACTTAATTGTATTTTCTAAGGCTTGACTTATTTCTTCTACCTTATGTTTATTATTAGTCGCAATTATATATTCTTTCATTTCTTTCTTGTTTTAAATGGCAAAATTACTAATAAATGTCCAAATTTCTTTTTCTCCACCATTGGAAGTAAATTTATATTTCGGTTTAAAGCTTTTTTGATTCTTAATAATTGGATTGGAAGAAGAAATATTATTTGTATAAGTTTCTGCAATTGTTGCTCTTGAAGCCACTTCTTTCCCTCCAAAACAATCTGTATATATTGTCTTTTTTTCTGCTACCCAATTATTAAATTTATCTTCTTTAACGTCAGATATCTTATAGATATTTGGTAAAGCTTTGCCATTTTCTTTATACATATAAATATTCTCCACAGCAGCCTTATCTTTAAGAATATATATTGCTGTTGGATCTTTAATAGTCAAATCAACTATATCTTTATTACAATTCAATTTCATATACCCCATTGGAATAAGAGCAAAGTATAAATTCCAAACGAGCATAAACAAACCTAACCCAAATAATGCTCTACGAATATGAGTTAAATAATATGCAGATAATAAAATTAATAGAAATGGAATTATTACCATAAACTCTGCATTTCCATTTGAAAAAATAGCAAAACCAAAATAAAGAATTAACATTGCCCAAGAATATCTTACAAAGCGTCTTTCTTGAAAAAGTATTAAGCTTCTCTTTTTCAATTTAAAGACATGTATTATCCCATAAACAAGAAAAGTTAATGATATAATTATCACAACAATACTAATTAATGGATAAGAAGAAACGATTTTAAACATATATCCATGAACTTGAATAAAAGTTCTTATGAAACTTATTGCAGACAAGACAATTACATTATTAAGTATTGGTAATTCTGCATTAGATGTAGTATAATCATGTAGAACAAAACTCATTAATGAACTAATACTAAAGCTCCCTTTTTCAATAAAGACAACTAAGGCATAAGTTATTGGTAATATTAAACTTATTCCAATAAAGCTAAGTATATACTTCAATCTTTTATTATATAAAACAACTAAGAAAGAGCTAATTAATGCAAAGACTACAATTTGATGAAATAAACATCCTAAAACACAAGCCGAAGCACATAAGACTACTTTATAAAACTTGTTTTTAATCAGAAAGCTTTGAACAAAATTCATTGCAACCAAAGTGAAGAAAATAGGAATTATATAACATTCATTATCAATTGCAAAACGCTCAAACCCAAAACAAGAACCAAGAAAAATAATAGCAAAAGAAATAAAACTCTCTTTACAATTTATTCTTAACATCATTATTCTAATAACTCCCAAACAAGCCATTGCAAATATGACATTTATACATTGAAATATCTTTATTGGCTCTATAGAAGTAAATCGTAAAGGAATGTAAACTATATATCCTAAAACACTATATAATAAATGATGAGGTCTGAACATTTCCTTTCCAGTTAAAGAAGAAAAGGCGTTTGAATAAGCGTCAGAAGTTGGATTATTAGACAAAAAGATAAAATAAATTATCCCAAAGAAGACAATTATAAACCAAGAATAGTTCTTTTTTAAATAGTTTATCATAATAATTTTTCAATGTTTTGAATGGCAAAGGTAATAAAATAAAATAAAAATGTATTTTTGCAGAGATGATTAAGCAAGAAGATATTTCAAAAATACTTGACGCAACAGAAATTGTTGATGTTATTAATGCCTTTGTTCCATTAAAAAGAAGAGGGGTTAATTACATTGGTTGTTGTCCTTTTCATAACGAAAAAACCCCTTCATTTACTGTAAGTCCTTCAAAAGGTATCTTTAAATGTTTCGGTTGTGGAGAGGCTGGTAATGCTGTTAACTTCTTGATGAAACACGAGCATTATTCTTATCCTGAGGCTCTTCGTTTCCTTGCCAACAAATATGGTATTGAAATACAAGAAGAAGAGCTTACAGACGACCAAAAGACCCTTCAGGATGAAAAAGAGGGTTTGTTTCACGTTACTGATTTTGCTCAAAAATATTTTGCTGATATCCTTTTCAACGATAGTGAAGGCAAAAACATAGGACTTAGTTATTTTATTGAAAGAGACTTAAAAGAAGCAACAATTAAACGATGGGGATTAGGTTATTGCAAGGACAAATGGTCAGAATTTACAGAATATGCAAAAAAACACGGTTACACTGATGAAGTTTTAATTAAATCGGGCTTAACAATTGCCAAAGAAGAAACACATGTTCAATATGATAGATTTAGAGGAAGGGTTATGTTTCCTATCTATAATATTGGAGGAAGAACATTAGGTTTTACTGGTCGTGTTCTTTCTTCTGAAAAGACAAAAGCAAAATATGTTAACTCTCCAGAAAGTGATATTTATTCTAAAGGCAAGGTTCTTTTCGGACTTCATTTAGCTAAAAATGAAATTGTAAAGCAAGATCTTTGTTATTTGGTTGAAGGGAATATGGATGCAGTGATGTTGTCGCAAAACAATGTAGAAAACGTTGTGGCAACTTCAGGAACGGCTCTTACAACCGAACAAATAAGACTTATTAAACGCTATACAAAAAACGTAACAGTGCTTTATGATGGTGATTCAGCAGGAATAAAAGCAGCATTTCGAGCAATTGATTTATTTTTGGAAAATGGCTTAAATGTAAAGATCGTTTTATTCCCAGATCAAGAAGACCCTGATTCATATTGCAGGAAATTACCACAAGAAGAATTTAAAGCATTTATAACAGAAAAGGCAGAAAACTTTATCTTATTTAAGACACATCTTCTTTTACAAGATGCCAAAGACGACCCATTTAAACGTAGTGCATTAATAAAAGAAATAATAAATACCATTAGCCTTATTCCTGACAATATTGAGAAAGCAGCCTACGTGCAACAATGTTCCTCAATACTAAATATGAAGGAAGAACTTTTAAATAATGAACTAACTAAACTACTAAGAGAAAAATTCTTCAAACATAAAAAGGAAGAAAACTCAAATAAAGAAGTATCTCAATCAGATCTTCCACCCGACAATTTCTTCTTTCCAACAGATGATGGTTCTGAATATATAACCAATCCAAAGGCAGAAAAGCAAGTCTTGCCAGATACTTTTCCCGACGAAGCACAAGAAAGAAAGATAATTTCCTTGCTCCTAAATTATGGAGAAAAAGAAACAACTCAAATCATGCTTGCTGAAGATGAAGAGAAAAAAGAAGAAACATTCTTAGTTGCAGCTTATTTAGTAGGCGATATAACAACAGACCAGATAGATTTTGATAATCCAATCTACAAAGAAATATTTGATATCTACAAAGAGTACCTTCTTGAAAGAGGAGAACTCCCAAACCTAAATATATTCACAAATCATCAAGACAAAGAAATTCAAAATCTCGTAACCACACTATTAATAAACAATTATAGCATTAGTGATTTATGGGAATCAAAATGGAAAATAACAATTCCTAACCCTGAATGTCCAGAGAAATTTAATCAAGACATAAAAGAAAGCCTATTAAGCCTAAAACTAAACAAGTTAGAAAAGAAAATTAATGACGTAAAAGAAAATCTAAGAAAGGAAACAGATATTGACAATCAACTAATTTTGCTATCAGAACAAAGAACCTTAGAGAAAATAAAACAAATAATCTCAAATGAACTAAACCGTATAGTTACCAGATAAAGTAAAAATAAAATAAATTTCCTATTGCAAAATCCAAAATAAATTACTATCTTTGCATCATAAACTTACTCAAACTCAAAACAATAGAGTTTAAGAAAGAAATTATCCAAAAGCATCATTTATTCCTTAGATGCACATCTCAACAAACCTACGGTGTACACCCTAATAGTGCTACGGTATAGACCGTAACACCCCTACGGTGTACACCGTACTGATATAAAATCAAGGTTTAAATAGTTTTTAATCCCGTTTCTGAAGAATTATATCCCGTTTCCATAGAAAAAGATCCCTTTTAATTTCAAGAAATCCTTATTAAATAAGAGAAACTTTAATTCAATGTAAAATTCTTGTGGGATAAAAACGAAAAAGCCACCTTTTGGGGTGGCTGAAACGATTATTATTTTGAGGTCTCTTCCAGATTCGAACTGGAGTAGACGGTTTTGCAGACCGGTGCCTAACCGCTCGGCCAAGAGACCATTAAAATAGGAGTGCAAAAGTACAACTTTTTTTGATAATAACAAAATGAGCATCAAATTTCAATAAAAAATATTCCCTTCATAGCTTTTTTGTACATTTCTTCTATAAATCTATCCTTAAATGAGACAAATTATGCGCTTAATATTTTTATCCCACCAGAATTCTACATTGAGCCTGTACTTTATGAATACTTTTAATAGTAAATAGCCTATTTTTTGTCTATTAGCCCTATTTGTTGACTAATTTCTTTCTCTTGAAAAACCAGTATTTGGTATTGTATTAGGAGAATTAAATTGATTATATCTTTTCCGTGCTTCAGTTACATAAAGAGAATTTGGGTAATCAAGGATTATTTTTTCGTAGTATTCTTTTGCTCTTTGGGTATTGTTAAGATGAGTTTCGCATAGCTCTGCAAGAAGATAAATCGCATCGTCAGCCATTATATCGGTTGGGTATTTAATTATTATTTCATTTAGGAGGCTGTCGGCTTTTTGATATTGTTTTTCAAGTATTGCTATTTCTGCCCTTTTATATAATACTTCATCAAACAAAGGATGTGAAAGATAGTTTTGATTTAGTGTATCTAAATAACTAAGTGCCTTATCATATTTATGTTGATAGAGTGCAAATTCGGCTTTTGAATAATACGCTAAGCCCTTATAGGTGGAGTCTTCATCTATGTTATCTGAAATTAGGATTGAATATTCCATTGCATCGTTGGCAATTAGTTTTGTTGTTGAAGAGCGAAGAACATCAAATTGTGATTCTGCCCATTCAAAATCCCCGTTATAGAACGATAACATTGCATTTTTAAACTTTGCTTCTGAGCCTATTACATCGTTTTTAAATTCTTTTTCTACTTGTGAATATGTTAGAGATGCTTCCCAAATATCATTTTCCATTAAATATATATCAGCTCTCATTAGTTTGCTTTCTGCTTTGTCGTTACGTTTTATTTGTGGCATTGCAAGAGTTTCATCTAATATATCTACTGCTTCTTGAGATGAAGAAAGATAGTAGGCTAAGAGATATGCATATTGTTGCATTATTGGAATTGTGGCAGTTGTTTTTCCTAATTTATCAAGTGTCGTTTGATATTCGGTTCTAAGTGCTGTTATTTCTTTTTGAGTATGATTGATTGTGTTTATAAATGGGTAGTAGATTGAGCTTAAAAGTCCAAGGCGGCTTAATAAGTAATATGTGCTTTCTTCACCTTTAAGAATTAAGTAATTGAATGCCTCTTTTGCAACATCGTAGGCTTGATTATTTAAGGCGATATTTGCTATTTCGTAAACGGTTTGTCCTGTTAGTTCTTCAAAGCGTTTATCAATTGATTTGGCTTGAAGAAAAGCCATTTCGTAGTCCTTTTGTTGAAGGAGTATCCAAATATAAAGTTGGGAGAAACTTTGTTCTTCGGGTTGCTTTTGTACTTTTTTAAGTATGGCTAATCGGAAATGGTCTAAGAATTTGTTTTCTGTGTCTTGTTGTAAAATGCTTCCAAGATATATTTTTACTTGATTAAGCATTGTTGGGTTTTGATCAAGAAGATTTAGATATTCAGTTGCCATTTCTTCGTATTTTCCTTGACGTTGATATAGAAAAGATATATCGTAAACAAAAAGATAATTATTATTTAACAGAGTTCTTCCTTCTTTAAATGTTTTTATTGCATAATCTGCATTATTATGTAAGGTAAAATAGTTTGCTAAGAGAATAATGCTGTTTTGATTTGCTTGAAGGCTTGCTATTGATTTGTCGTATTGTTTTTCGCCTTTTTCTTTTTCACCTATCTTAATGTAATGAGTTCCTAAATCAGCTTGATAAATTGCATTTTGAGGGAATTGCTTTATTGTTTTCTTAATTAGTTTTTCGGCTTTGGAGTTATCTTCTGCTTGATAGTAAAGAGTAAGCAGATTATCATAATATACTTGATTAAACTTTTTATCTATCAACTCTTCATATAATTGCTTACTCTTTTCAGGCTCATTACCATAAAAGAACTGATCAGCCATAGACGCTTTAACCTGTTCATCATTTTGAGCGTAGGAATAAGAAGAGAAAAGAGAAAAACAAAGAGTTAAAAAACAAAATAAAAATAATGGTTGAATAGATAACTTTAATCTATTCATTGTATTTATTTGGCATAAACAACGCATCCTTAAATTTTGATTCTTACACAATTTACCATTAATCATTCACCATTAACCGCTATTAAAGGACGTTTAGTATTTGTTCTTTAATTTTTTCAAGTTCATCCTTCATTTCAACAACAAGCTTTTGCATATTTGCTTCTTGTGATTTTGAACCAAGAGTATTTATTTCTCTTCCCATCTCTTGAGCAATGAAGTTTAATTTCTTCCCTTCTGATGTTGGCATATTCATAGTATGAAGGAAATAATCAAGATGTTGTTTTAATCTTATTTTTTCTTCTGTTATATCTAATTTTTCAAGATAGTAGATTATTTCTTGTTCAAAACGATTTTTATCTATTGATTCACAATTAAGATCCTTTATTTTAGCAGCAAGTTTTTCTTTGATTTGCAATACTCTTGCAGGTTCAAAATCGTTTATCTTAAGAAGTTTATCTCCTATAAGTTTAACCCTTAAGAGTAGGTCTGTTTCAAGTGTTTTCCCTTCTGTAGATCTATAACCATCAGTTTGCTTAAGTGCTTCACTTAATAGATTATAAATTATTGTCATTTCTTCTTCGGAAGGTTCTTCGTTAACGGAACGAGTTACTTCAGGAATTTGAAGAACATAACGTAAAATATCTGCTCTTGGAGCATTTACTTTTTCAGCTAATTCTTCTATTTGTTTATAATAAGAAACAAATAGGTTAGAATTTATATTTAAGCTTGGTGCTTCATCAACAAATTCAGCACTAATAAAACAATCAATTTTCCCTCTTTCTAAGGAGTTATTGATCTGATTTCTTAAATTAATTTCTTTACTTCTATAAGTTGAAGGAACTTTAAGATTAATATCTGCTTGTTTGCTATTAAGCGTCTTAATTTCAATAGATATTGTTTTATTATTGTAGGTTGTAGAGGCTTTTCCGTAGCCTGTCATTGATTTTATCATACAATTATTATTAGTCTAATATTCTATATTTTATACTATTTCCTCTGGAAAACAATGCTAAGATACGAGAAAATCGATTACAAAGATACATAAAAACCTTAGTTTTACGTTTAATAATGTTGTTTTTCTTTACTTTGACTATATGAAAGTGGCGAAAATTGTCTATTTTTGCTGTTTATTTATTGAGATAAAAGAATTAAATAATGGGTTGCACTTGTGTTTCTCCTATTGAAAAGTACAGTTATTGTTAAACATAAAAATTAAAAGAAATGAATCCAGAAGCTGGAATAATGAGTGGGACAATGATTTATTGGGTTATTTTTATAGGAATAGCTCTTGTAAGTTGGTTGGTTAGTTCAAATTTAAAAAAGAAGTTCAAAGAATATTCTACGATTCCAACAGAAGGGGGATTAACAGGAAAAGATGTTGCAGAAAAGATGCTTAGGGATCAAGATATATATGATGTAAAAGTTGAATGCGTAGAAGGTCAATTAACAGACCACTATAATCCTTCAACTAAGATAGTCAATCTAAGTCGTGATGTTTATTATGGTGCTAATGTTGCTGCTGCTGCTGTTGCTGCTCATGAATGTGGACATGCTGTTCAACATGCAACTGCTTACACTTGGTTGATGTTACGTTCTAAACTTGTACCTGTTGTTAGCTTTGCTTCGCAATGGGTAATGTGGTTATTGCTTGGCGGTATGTTACTCATAAATAGATTTCCTCAATTACTTTTAGCAGGTATTATTCTTTTTGGTCTAACAACTTTATTTAGCTTTATAACACTTCCTGTTGAAATTAATGCTTCACAAAGAGCTTTGGTATGGTTAGAATCTCACTCAATAACTTCCGAATATTCACAAAAAAAGGCTGAAAGTGCTTTAAAATCTGCTGCATATACTTATGTTGTTGCTGCATTATCTTCGCTTGCAACATTACTATATTATATTGCAATTTATTTTGGAGGAAGAAGAAATTAATTATTATACATTATTGCAGAGACGTGATTTATCGTATCTAAGATAACATGAATAAACAAAAATATTATTAATGTCGTTAATTGAATTTGTTAAGAGCAAACTATTTTTTAAGCATTTAGGGTTAATGACCATTGTTTTCTTGGTTATTCTTGTTATTGCATTCGCTTTTTTGAACTTATATACCCGCCATGGTGCTGAGTCTATAATGCCAGAGATTGAAGGTAGTTTTATAGATCAAGTTGGAGAAGTTGCTGGAATGGAAAACTTTGAGGTAGTTGTAATTGATTCTATTTATACACCAGGAGAGAAAGCAGGAAAGATTGTTTCACAAGATCCAAAGGCTGGTTCAAAAATCAAAAATGGCAGAAAAGTTTATGTTATTATAACTTCTACAATAGGAGAATATATACCAATGCCTAATTGTAAAGATCAAAGTGTTCGTTCGGCAGTTAATCAATTAACTAATGTTGGACTTAGAGTTGGTAAGTTTATATTTAATGTTGGAGACTTCAATAATGTTGTTGTTGGACAGAGGTATAAAGGAAGTTCAATTACTGAGGGAGAAAAGATTCAAAGAGGGGAAGAAATTGATTTGGTTGTTGAAATGAACGAAGAAGTATACACCACAAATATGCCTAATATTATTGGCTTAACAGAAACTGAAGCAGAAAAGAAACTTTGGGAGTGTGCTTTAAATGTTGGGAAAAAGACTTTTGAAGGAAAGAAAGATATTATCCATTCACGTGTTGTTTCATTCTCTCCAAATAATTTGAGCGTAACAAAAGGTACTACAATAAGCATTGAGTTCGTTAATGATACAAAACCTAACTATAACGAAAGGATTAAGGCTTTCAAAATTGCTGAACCTGTAGTTGTACAAGAATCTCCTACTGATGAAATATTAGATGATGTTGATGAAAATAATTAAATTTTGGTCTATTTGTATTGTATTGTTTTTACTTTTCCCACTTGAAGGGAAGAGCCAGTTTAAATTGTCTGATGCCTCAAGGGCAAAGAGCAAGACAATAATCAATAAACAAACAAAGAGTATTAGTCGGATTACTCTTCCTTTTATTGATGACTTTTCTAATTATTCAGATTTATCAAATATAGATTTATGGGTCAATCAAGGAGCATGGGTTAATTCTGATTTCCCTCTTTTGCCTCCTACAATTGGCGTTGTAACTTTAGATGCTTTGGATAAAGATGGTTTGCTTTATGAAGGGGCAAATACTACTGGTTTTGCTTGCGATACCCTCTCTTCTTGTAATATTCGTTTAGATTCTGTCCTTCTACCAACAAGAGTAGGTTTAGCTCCAAATGATAGTATATATCTTAGCTTCTTTTTTCAGCCAGGTGGCGGTTATGGTCCTTTATGGGAAAGTGTAGGCTCAACTCCTTCAAAGAAAGATTCATTAATGCTCCAATTTTATTCTTTAACAGAAGATACTTGGAATTCTGTTTGGAGTAGTCAAGGATTAAGTGTGGATAGTATTTTTGGCGTTGATAGTGTATTTTGGCGTTATGTGAATATCCCTATTACTGAAGAAAAGTACTTTAATAATAGTTTTCGCTTTCGCTTCCTCAATTTTGCTTCATTAGATAATAACCCTTCATTCTCTTATGTTGGAAACTGCGACCAATGGCATTTGGATTATGTTTATTTGGATAAGGATAGAACATTTGATGAAAAAACAATGCGAGATATTGCTTTTGTAAATCCTGCACGTTCTTTATTGAAAGAATATCAAGCTATGCCTTCACGTCAATTTACAGAAAATGATATGGGAGATACTTTAGATATTAAGATTGTTAATCTTTCTGATATAGCATTAAGTTCTACATATAAATATGAGATATATAATTCTAATGGTGTTAGTGTTAATTCTTATGATGGAGGTTTTGAAAACATCTATCCTTTTATAACAACAAGAGATTATCAAACTTCACCTAACCATGCCAGACCCCCTGTTAAAGATTTTGGTTCTTTTAATCAAAATTATTGGACTTATTTTGATATTGTTCATACAGTACAAGAAGGGGTAGGACAAGATAGTAGAACAGAAAATGATACTATACGCTTTCATCAAGTGTTTGAAGATTATTTTGCTTATGATGATGGAACCGCAGAAAATGGATTTGGAATAGAACCAATAAAGAATTCTAATTTAGCTGTTGGCTTTAAACTTAATGTTCAAGATACTTTAACTGCCATAGATATTTATTTTAATTCAACATATAACGATGCTAATCAAAAGCCTTTCTATTTATGTGTATGGAATAGTCTTAATGGAAAGCCTAATGACAGTTTATATCGTTCTTCAACTTATTTTACTCCATCAACAGAAGGGTTAAATAAATTTACAAGATATATTTTAAGTTCCCCAATAATCTTAGGAGCTGAAGATTTCTTTGTTTCTATTCAAACAAAGAACAATGATTATATGAATATAGGATTTGATAGAAACACAAATTCTCAAACTCATATATTTGGTAATTGGGCAAATTCTTGGGAAGAAAATACACTTTTCAACGGCTCATTAATGATTAGACCTTATTTTGGTAATAAGGCATTGATAGGATTAACTGATATAGAAAAAGAAAATATAAACCTAACAATTTACCCTAATCCATCAAATGGAATAGTAAATATTAGTTTAGGAGAAGATAGCTATGGACTATCTTATTCTGATTACAAATTAAGGATAATAAATATGTTAGGTAAAGAGGTTTATAGCTCAGGCTTTAAAAATCAAATAAATGTTTCAAATCTAAATAATGGCTTATATATATTATCCATAATTAATAAGAAAACAAATAAAACAACACAAGAGAAATTAATAATACAAAAATGATTGAAGAAGAAATAGACTTAGTGCAAGAGGATGAGAGCGAAGGATTATTTGAAAATTATCGCATAGTAGTTGATAAAGGACAAAGCCTATTGAGGATAGATAAATTCTTAATGGATAGACTTGAGCAAACTTCAAGGAATAAAATCCAACAAGCAGCAAAAGCCGATTGCATTAAAGTAAATGATAAACCAGTAAAATCAAATTATAAGGTTCACCCAGGAGATGTAGTTCAACTTTTTCTACCAACAGCTCCTCGTGAAATAGAAATAATTCCACAAGACATTCCATTAAACATTGTTTATGAAGATGACGACTTAATAGTAGTAAACAAACAATCAGAAATGGTTGTTCATCCAGGTTATGGAAACTATACAGGTACATTATTAAACGCTTTAACATTCCATTTCCAAGGACAAGTTGATAGTGAAGGAAACCAAATAAGGCCATTATTAGTCCACCGTATTGATAAGAATACAACAGGCTTACTCCTTATAGCAAAGAATGAAGTTGCTCAAACCTATTTAGCGAAACAATTCTATGACCATAGTGTTGACAGAACTTATAACGCAATAGTATGGGGCGATTTTGATGAAATGGAAGGAACAATTGAAGGTAATATTGGACGTTCAATTAAAGACAGAAAAGTAATGCAGATATTTCCTGATGGAGAATATGGAAAATATGCAATAACACATTGGAAAGTATTATTCCGTTTTGGATACATAACCCTAATTGAATGTAAATTGGAAACAGGACGTACCCACCAAATTAGAGCTCACATGAAATACGTTCGTCATCCTCTTTTCAACGACGATACTTATGGAGGAGATCAAATAATTAAAGGAACAACATATTCAAAATACAAACAATTCGTACAGAACTGTTTTAAGATTCTACCCCGTCAAGCTTTACATGCAAAAACCTTAGGCTTTATACATCCAACAACAAAGAAATTAATTCAATTTGATAGCAAAATTCCAGAAGATATGCAATCAGTAATTGATAAATGGAAAGCTTACATTAACTATAATAGACCAGAAGAAGAGGATGCAGATAAAGAGACAATCAACGAATCAAAACACGAAGTTTCAAATCTAAAATAAAGAGAGATTTATACAGAAAAAGAGCTTAGTTAATTCCAACTAAGCTCTTTTCTTTTCTCCATAAATGTACCATTATAATTGTATAGATCCGTTGGCTGAAATAAATGATAGTATCCAAAAAAGTATGTATGGTTAATCTATAATTTGTATTGCAAAGTTATAAACTTTGTACTTTACACACTTTTTCTACCATCAAATCATCTGGACTATTAATCGGGCTAATTTAAGAATTTTTGATTACCCACTCTAACCGTTATAGAGCCCTTTATTATTTATAGTAAATAATCCTTTACAAGGTTTTTATATATTTGAGAAGGTGTATTGTCTAAATTTCTTAGAATTATTATTTCTTCTTTTATATCTGTATTGGTTCTATTTTCTTGCTTTCTTTGTAGGTGAAGAACTACTCTTTCGCATTCTTTTCCTGGCTTGGAATATATGTTTGCTTTATAAATTGTTTGAATTCCTTTTTCGATGGCTATTTCTTCAAAAATTTGGGATTCTATTGTTGGTAGTATTAGACTTAGTATCCCATATTTTGATAATAATTTTTCTGCTGATTGTATTAAGTCTTGAAAATTTAGTGATATTGTGTGACGAGCCTTATTTCTATTCTCATAAGGGCTTTCTAAACTTGATATAAAATATGGAGGATTTGTTACTATAAGATCAAAGCTCTCTTCTTGTATTCTTGTAAATGTTCTTAGATCTATTTCTTGAGCAATAAGGCGTGCATTGTATTTAGATTCCTTGAAATTATCGGAAGCTTCTTCTATTGAGTTTTTATCTATATCTATTGCTGTTATTTGTGAATTTGGATATTTTTGTGCCATACAGAGAGCAATTATTCCACAGCCTGTTCCAATATCTAAGATTTTGTTTGGGTTTTGTTGTGGTGTAAGAGAAGACAGCAATAGGGAGTCTGTTCCAATTTTCATTGAACTTTTTGTGTGATTAAGAGAGAATTGTTTGCAATGAAATTCCATTTTAAGTTTTGTATTTTATAAAAAAAGCTGCCTAAACTAATAATTTAGGCAGCTTAGAATATATTATTTATTTTATTTAGTATGTGTCTTTTGCTCTTCGTGTTGCTGCATACATTATTCTTAATGCCCCTACTTGTCGTAGTTCTTGTTTAATATCTGTTACATCACCCATTTTTACATTCTTATCACATTTTATTGTTGTTGTAAGAAATGGTACGTCAACTTCATCTTTTGCCGCTCTTTCTGATTCAATAAAAGCTTTAATGTCTCTCACTTCTGCAAATTGATCATTTAATTGAATACGTGCTGCTGATCCAAATTTTCTTTCATCAATTGGAACTCCAACATAAACATAACTATTTAATGACTTTTTTACTAATTTTTCTATTTCTGAACCTTGTGGCACATTTATTTTAACAAATAAAGTACTCTCTCTCATTGTAGAAATAATCATAAAGAAAAACAAAAACATAAATATGATATCCGACATCGAACTAGCATTAACTGCTGGCACCGATTTTGAACCTTCTTTTTTAAATTTTGACATTATTTGTTTCCTCCTACATTTTTAGGTTCTGCCTCTGATATTGCTGTTGGGATTGCTTTATCTATAGCTTCTCTTTGATTATCTTTACAATCTTTGTAAACTCTACCAAACCTTGCTCTCGCTAATTCATCTTTTAACTCAGCAATTGCAGCAGTCAATTCGTTTTGAACCTTAAAATACATATCGTATGATGTTCCCCTATCATTTTGAAGAGATATTACCCCTTTTGATACATTGTATTTCCCAATTAATGGGATATCTGTTTCTTGCTTTTCTGGTAGGGTTTGTAAATTTTGTGGATTTGCCAAGAATTCTTTTGCTCGTTTCCTTAATCCATTAATGTTACCTATCTGTCCATCAAAAAGAAGTTGGTCTACACGATTTACCTTTACTGTGAATGTATTTCTTTTATGAATTTCTGGTGGCTTCACATTTGGATCAGATGGAGGAGGTAAACGCCTCTGTATACCTAAATCCGTATTGAGCGAAGATGTCAATAGGAAGAAGGTAAGCAAAAGGAACGAAATATCCGCCATCGAAGAGCTATTCAATACTGGAAGCTCTCTTTTCTTTCTTGCCATATTATTTAAATTTTTTAGCTATTTCTGCATATAAAGCTGATAATACAACTCCTAATAAAAGTACATACACAGCATATAGCGATCCTCCAATTAATTTTGAATTACTATAATCAGAACCTGTTTTTTCAAACAATTCTTGAGGAATATCTGTTCCAGATGCCAATAGGTATGTTGCTACCATTAGTACTACTATTAAACCTACTGCAACAATAATTCCCATCTGTTTCTTGGGGTCATCAATAAAGCCTTTAATAATAAAAGTAATTGCAAATCCGAATGCAAAAATAATACTAAGTGCGATAAAAATTGCCACAGTCCAATAAGACAAATTCCAAAAAATTGGAGCCAATCCTGCGTTTTCAAAGAATAGTGCATAGAATAAACTACACAATGATGCAAGAGTACCCCAAATTATTATTATAGTCCAATATATTTTTTTTAAATCTTTTTTCATTTTTACCTCCTGGTTGAATTAAATTTAGTAATTAAAATAGTTCTTTATTTCTTTAGAATAAGAAATTATATTCTACTTATAATACTATTTTTTGTTTTTAACCAAGATATCCATGAAAGTGATAGAAGCGTCTTCCATTGTAGTAACTAAACTTTCAATCTTTGAAAGTAAGTAGTTATAACATACTTGAAGAATAAGGGCAACAATCAAACCAAAAATAGTTGTAATAAGGGCAACTTTCATACCACCAGCAACAACAGTTGGAGAAATATCACCTGCTTTTTCAATATCATCAAATGCTTGAACCATCCCAACAACTGTTCCTAAGAATCCAAGTGATGGAGCAAGACCAATGAAAAGAGAAATCCAAACCATATTACTTTCTAATCTTGCCATTTGAACACCACCATAAGATGTCAATGCTTTTTCTGCATCATCTAAACCGTTATCAACACGGTCAAGACCTTGGAAAAATATTGATGCAAGAGGGCCACGAGTATTACTACAAACTCCTTTTGCTCCTTCATAATCTCCATTTTTTACTTTATCTTCGATTTGTTTTAATAACTTATCTGAATTAGTAGTTGCAAGATTAAGATAAAGAATACGTTCAATAACTAAAGCCAAACCTAAAATCATACAAATTAGGATTGGAGTCATCCAAGGCACACCACCCTCAATATATTTTGTTTTTAGAGCTTGGTGGAATGATTTTGTTTCTGCAGGAGCTTCTTGTTTAGCTGTTATAGCTGTTTCAACTGCTGCGGTTTCTGTTGCAGAAACTGTTGCGGTTTCTGTTTTTGTTTCTGTTTTAGCGGCTTTCTTTTGTGCGAAAGCAGCGTTTGATAAACCTAAAGTCAATATTATAACTATTGACAAATAAGCACATACTTTTTTCATAGCTTTTTTTATTGCGTTATTAATTTAATTGATTAAACTTCCTCATTTGAATCGTGCAAAAGTATTAAAGATATTTTACACCACCAATTTATTTGAGTTTTTTTTACTCCTTAAAACTTATTTTTTTGAAACTAGGACTTTGTCTATACGAGCTATATCCATGTCAACTATCTCAAAACAAAATATTTCCCAATTTATTTTATCCCCTTCTCGAGGTATTTTTCCTATCAAATCTAATATCAATCCACTTAGTGTATTATATGATAATTCTTGGTATTTATTTTCTAATTCAAAGTAACTAAGAAAGTCAAAAAATGGATATTGACCATCAACTAACCAAGTCCCATCATCTCTTTTCTTTAATTCATATTCATTTTCACTTGCCCCTATTTCATCTGCGGAACCTACCAAAGATTCTAAAATATCATTCATTGTAACCATACCGATAATTAAACCAAATTCATCTATGATTAAAGCATAACTGATCTTCTTTTCCTTGAAAACTTCCAGAGCATGATAAGCACTTGAACTTTCTGGGAGAAACTGTGGCTCTTTTACTATATCCCTAATCGTTCCTTCTTTCTTATTGAACATATCTAATAAAAATACTACCCCGATAATATTATCTAAAGATTTATCTGCAACGGGATATATGTAATGTATATGGGTTGATAATTTTTCTTTGATTTGCTCAAAATTATCATCTACATCAAACCATTCAAAATCATTTCTATGAGTCATCAAAGATGAAATATCTCTATCCCCCAAACTAAATACCCTTTCAACAATATCTTGCTCCACTTCTTGAATTTCCCCAACCTCTGTACTTTCATTTATTATCTGCTTAATCTCATCTTCTGTTATTACAGAATTGTCATTTTTCTTTATCCTAAATATCTTCATTAAAAAATTTGTAGAATAAGATAAGAAAATTACAAAAGGATAGGTGAGTTTGGTAAGAAAATTCATGGGTGCAATAATTGCACTAGCCACTTTCTCTGGATTATTTAAACCTATTTTTTTAGGAAGTAATTCCCCAAGAACAAGTGTAAAATAAGTAACAATAAAAATAATTAATACATGAGCAAACAAAACAGAAGTTTGCCCAAACCCAATATAAACTAATAACTCTTTCATAGGTTCAGCTAAACTACTTCCTGAATACAACCCTGTGATAAGACCTATTGCAGTAATTGCAATTTGAACAGTTGAAAGAAAGGCATCTGGATGTTCTGCGGTCTTTAAAATCTTCTTTGCATTATTATCGCCCCTTTTTGTAAGAGATTCTAATTTAGATTTACGAGAAGACACAACAGCAATTTCTGCCATTGAAAACAACCCATTGAGAATAATTAAAATAAGAATAATTATTATTTCCACAACTCTACTATTGAGTAATATTATTCGCTATTTGTTCTTTCTCTTCTTTATTATTATTTATTTCATCTTGTTTCTTTTGGAAGAAAAGTAAAGAAATTATTAATAAACAAACTCCTATAGATATAGAAACATCAGCAAAATTAAATATCGCATTAAAGAAATGGAAAGGCTCTCCCCCAACAAAAGGTATCCAACTAGGGAAAGTAGAATCAATTATTGGGAAATAAAACATATCCACAACCTTGCCATGAAGAAATGAACCATAACCTCCTTTAAAGATTGTTGCACTGTGGAAGAAAGAACTATCAGAAAAGATTACTCCATAAAAAAGAGAATCAATAATATTTCCCACAGCACCAGCAAAAATCAAAGCCATGCTATATATGGTAAGTTTAGATTCTTTCTTATCAATAATTCTTTTAAGGTAAATAAATATAAGAACAGATGCAATTATTCTAAATAAAGTAAGAAGGAGTTTTCCCCAATCTCCACCAAAAGCCATTCCAAAAGCCATCCCTTCATTTTCAATAAAATGAATTTTGCACCAAGAGCCAATCAAATCTATTTCTTGACCAAGACACATACTAAGTTTTATCCAAATCTTTAATATCTGATCAACGATAAGGATAACAAAAATAAGAATAAGAGGTTTTTTCATTTAACTTATTTCTTTTTCACTTGTTGATTCTTAGCTTCAACTGTCAAAGTAGCATGAGGAACTAAACGCAAACGTTCTTTAGGGATTAATTCCCCTGTAACACGACAAATACCATAAGTTTTATTTTCAATCCTAATCAAAGCAGCTTCTAAGTCTTTAATAAATTTTTGTTGTCTTGAGGCCATGTTAGCATTATCTTCTTTTGATTGGACACTACCACCTTCTTCCAACACCTTAAAAGTAGGAGAAGTATCACCTAAATCATTTGCATCATTAGAAAGAGCTTCCAATAGCATGGAAAGATTCTCCTTAGCTTGAGCCAATTTCTCTTCAATGATTACCTTGAACTCACTTAATTCTTGATCAGAATACCTTTTTGCTCCTTTATTTTCAATGCTCATAACAAATATTTTTTTTAATCCAACATTATTACCTTTTATATTATGATGCAAAGATATATATTTATTTCTAAAATCAACTTTATAGAAATAATATTTAATAAAGAAAAGCTATTTTCCATCTTCTAATCTATTTCTTAAACCTCCTTATATATCATAAGTTCTCCAGATTGAGTGCATAAATCTTCTAATTGAGGAACTATGCGAGTGAAATGTTCAGAAACTTTATGTTTATCAAGAGCTTCTTGATTTTCCCATCCTTCAATAAAAGCAAGAATTGTTGAATCATTAACAGCTTGGTGCAAATTATAGAAAGCACAACCTTCTTCCAATTGTGACTTTAAAACCAACTCATTTGCTAAAGTTTTAAATCTTCCCACAGAATCTGCTTTTACATATTTTTTTGATACAATCTTAATCATAATATTTTAGCGTTTTGATTTAACATTAAGGACTCTTTATCCCATGCTTCAAAAATAAAACTTTATTCCAAACAAACGACACAAATAAACCAATAAAAATAAGTTATTTCCAATAATTGCGACTGATTAACATATTATTTGTACTTTTGTCAATTAAATTTTTATGAAAGTGATGTTTTTGAATTGGTGTAATATTAGGAGTTTTAAGGTAAAGGCATTTGTTTTAATTTATCTATTTTGTACTTTTAGCATTTCTTCTTTTGCTCAGGATAGGAAAAAGTTGGAGAATGAAAAGGCGAAGATAGAAAAAGAAATTAATGCTATTAATGCTATTTTGAATGAGACAAAGAATACTAAGAAAATGTCTGCGTCTGAACTTTATATATTAAAGAGAAAAATTGCTTCTCGTCAAAAACTTATTGATAATATCTCCAGACAGATGGGCATATTAAATGGTGAAATCAAAACAACCCAAAAATCCATTACTGAACTTAGAGATGAAATTGAAGTCTTAAAAAAGGATTATGCTCAAATGCTTCGTTATGCTCAAAAGAACAGAACCTCAACGGATAAGATGATATTTATTTTTTCTTCAAAGGATTATCGCCAAGCTTATCAACGATATGTTTTCTTTAAACAATATGGTGATATGCAAAAGAATATGATGCAATCCATAATGGATAAATCCAATGAATTGGAAAAGAAAACCGATGAATTATCATTAAAAAAGGATAATCAAGAAAGCCTTTTACAACAAGAGCAAAAAAATAAAACAAGCTTAACTCAAGAACAAGTTGTTAAAGAAAAAACTATTAAGCAGCTAAGCAAGAAAGAAAAACAACTCACAAAACAAATAAACGACAAGCAAGCAAAGCGAAGACAACTTCAAAATCAAATCAATGCTGCAATTGCTGCCGAAGTAAGAAGACAAACAAATATTGCTGCTAAAAAGAGAGCAAATAAACCTGTTACTAACACTACAGACGCTACAAAACCAGCTCAAAAGACAGAGTATGTTATGTCTGCGACTCCAGAAGAAGTACAACTCTCTAATAGTTTTTCAGCTAATAAAGGAAAATTGCCTTGGCCTGCGGAACAAGGAGTTATTACAAGTAGTTTTGGAAGGCATCCTCACCCAGAAATGAAAGGGATAATGATAGAAAACAATGGAATAGATATACGTACTCCAAGAGGGGCTGCAATAAGAGCCGTTTTTGAAGGAGTTGTTTCAAAAGTTTTCACAGGTCCAAATGGGCAACAAATTGTTATTATCCGCCATGGTGAATATTTAACAGTTTATACCAACCTTGCGTCTGTTTCCGTTTCTAACGGGGCAAAAGTTTCTACAAAACAAAAGATTGGAACTGTTTATACAAATAGTGATAATGTTTCAGAAATTAACTTCCAAGTATGGAAAGGGAATAACAAACAAAACCCTTCAAGCTGGATAAAATAAAAAAGAAAAACAATAATACATTTATATAGTATGAGAAGATTAAAATTAACATTAACCATTGCATTACTGTGCTTTGTTTTCAGCAATGCTTTTTCTCAAGCCAAATGGACTTTCAAAACAAACAAAATCAATGATTCTATTGCAGAATTAGAAATGACTGCAAACCTTGGAAAGGGTTGGCATCTTTATTCACAAAAAACTAAAGGAACAGAGCTTCCTATTGAATTTAGTTTTGAGAAAAATAAGAACTATGATAGAATAGGTGGAGTAAAGGAACCTAAAGCAATATCAGAATATGATAAATACGCTAAAGATACATCTCGACATTTTGAAGGCAATGTTACATTCCGTCAAAGAATAAAGATAAAAAGTAATAAGGACTTCGTTGTAAAAGGGTCTGTAAACTTCCAATTATGTGAAAAAGGTTCTTGCATTCCTCCAAGCGATGTAGCTTATACTTTTAATGTAAAAGGAAACCCAAATGCAGGAGCAGTTGCAGTTGAAGAAACACCAACAGAAACATCAACCTCATCAGAAGCGTCAATAGATAAACCAACGGAAACGTCAACAGTTAGTGAATCTGCTCAAACAACAAAAAAAGGAAATTCAATGCTAATAATTTTCTTAATATCACTTGGAGCTGGATTATTAACACTTGTAACTCCTTGTGTATTCCCAATGGTTCCAATGACAATTTCCTTCTTTATGAAAGGAAAGAAAAGCAAAAAACAAGGACTTAAAGAAGCTTATTTCTTTGGAGGTTCAATAGTATTTATGTTTGCAATACTTGGACTTGCTCTTACTTTACTTTTAGGAAAAGATGCAATGTATCTAATATCAACCCACTGGGTACCAAACACAATATTCTTTATTATATTTATGATATTTGCTTTCTCTTTCTTTGGACTATTTGAAATAACACTACCATCTTCTTGGATAAATAAATCAGACCAAAAAGCAGACAAAGGAGGATATGTTGGAGCATTCTTTATTGCTCTTACAACAGTTTTAGTTTCCTTCTCATGCACAGGACCTATTCTTGGAGCAGCACTTATGGGAATAGCCTCAAGCTCAACGAATAGCTTTGTATTGTTTATTTCCATGATAGGTTTTGCAATAGGTTTTGCACTTCCATTCACTCTTTTAGCAATGTTCCCTCATTATCTTTCTAAGATGAAATCAGGTTCTTGGTTAAACACAGTAAAGATTGTATTTGGATTCTTAGAAATAGCACTTGGTTTAAAGTTCCTTTCAATGGCAGACCTTAGTGCTGAATGGGGACTATTAGACAGAGAAACATATTTAGTTCTTTGGATAGTAGTATTTACTTTACTTGGATTATACTTATTAGGAAAACTAAAATTCAAAGGAGATTCCGAAGTAGAACATATTGGAGTTGGAAGATTATTCCTTTCAATAATAACATTCTCTTTCGCACTATATATGATACCAGGACTTTGGGGAGCACCATTAAAAGCAATTTCAGGATATGTTCCTCCTATGACAACTCAAGACTTCAATATTGAAAAATTAATTGTAGAAAATGCAGGAAAAGGTACAGCTATGGCAGGAGGAGCCAATGAACTACCTAAGAATAGGAAATATATAGACAGACTTCATTACCCAACAGGATTTGACGGTTTCTTTGACCTTGACGAAGCAAAAGCTTATGCAAAGAAAGTTGGAAAACCAATCTTTATAGATTTCACAGGAAAGACTTGTGCTAACTGTAGAGAAATGGAATACTATGTTTGGGAAGATAAAAAGGTAAAGGAAATTCTAACTCAAGACTATGTTATGGTTGCCCTTTACGCTGATGCCAACACCATTGACCTTCCAGAAAATGAATGGGTAAAGGCAAAAGACGGCACCATTATCAAAACCCTTGGGAAAAAGAACCATAACTATCAAATAGAAAACTTTAAAGTTAATGCTCAACCTTTCTATGTTATTATAGATTCAGAAGGCAAGAAACTAACAAAAGAACCGAGAAGTTACGACAGAAATGTAGAAAAGTTTATTCAATTCCTTGACGAAGGGAAAGCAAACTTCAAGAAATAAACATATAATTTTCAATACACCAAGAGAGCAATTAAAATCAATTTAGTTGCTCTCTTTTTTTATTATCAAGACTTTAAAGCCGAAGATAAGAACCATAAAAGAAAAAGACTTAAATTCCAAAGCATAATAACCTAATCTAAAACTCCTTAAACCCTATCTAAAACTAAATAGATTAATTCTGAAACTATTTAGATGGAGTTTAGAAGTCGTAAGATGTACATCTAAGCATAGTTTAAATGTACATCTTAGCTGTATTGAGATGTACATCTTAGAAGTGCTTAGATGTGCATCTTAGCACTTCTAAAGTTAATTAAAATAGTTTGAAAGTTAATGGAAATAGTTTTAGAGTCAATCTAATTAGTTTTAAAGTTAATCTAATTAGTTTCAAACCAAAATAAAATAAATGGAAATAAAGTTGTGGATTTGCTTAAGTTGAATAATGAATTTTATAATTTTATTCCACCAAATTGCAACAGAAGAATAAAAACTTGTAAATTTGTAGTTTCAAAATAAGACCTACTCAAATAAAATAGATGATAAACTTTGTTGCCATAGACTTTGAAACAGCTGACCCAACTAACCCTTGCTCTTTAGGAATAGCTGTTGTGGAGGATTCAAAAATAACTCTCGTTAAGCAATGGTTGATTAAGCCTGCATGCTATCCCTATTTTCATTTCTATGCTCAAAAAATTCATGGTATTAAAAAGGAAGATGTTGAATTTCAACCTGAGTTTGATGGTTTATGGCCTGAGATTAAGCCTTATATTGAAAACCAAACTCTTGTTGCTCATAATGCTCATTTTGATGTTGGGATACTTCGCAAGACTTTAATTCATTACAAAATTCCAATACCAAGGTTTACTTCTTTTTGCTCATATACTACTGCCCGCATAGCTTGGAAAGACAATAAGAAAGCTTCTTTAGATTTTCTTTGTGAGCAAGAGGGGATAGAATTTGAGCATCATAATGCCGATTCAGATGCTTATGCTTGTGCTAAGCTTTTCCTTAGAGAATTGGAAATTTTGGGTATTGATGACTTGCAAGACCTTCAAACAATAACAAGAAGAGTTGCAAAAGAGGCTCGCCTTGCTAAACAAGAAAGAGAGTTAGAAAAGGAGAGAATAAGACAAGAAAAAATAGATAGTATTTCTCAAAAAGAAATAAACACAAAAACTATTTCAAGAAAGAGTATAGATAAGGAAAACTAAGCTTCTTCATCTATAATTACTCCGCTTCCTAAACAAAGATGTCCTTCTTTATCGTAGATTACTCCAAATTGTCCTGATGCTATTCCTTGAATCTTTTCTTCTGATTCAATTCTGTAAATATCGTTAATCTTCTTTAGTTTACCTTTAGTGAAATCAGGGGTATGGCGGATTTTGAATAATATATCTTTTTCTCCAGAGAAATCTCCCCAAGGGTCTTGTGTTATAAATTCAAAGGCATTTAAGTTGATTACCTTTCCATATTGAGTTTCTGGGTCATAACCTTGAGAGGCGTAAAGTATATTGTTTTCTATATCTTTCCTAACCACAAACCAAGGTCCTCCACTTAAACCAAGTCCTTTTCTTTGCCCAATTGTATGGAACCAATATCCATTATGTTTACCTAATTTCTTTCCTGTTTCAAGTTCAATTATATCCCCTTCCTTTTCACCCAAATAACGGCGAAGGAAATCATTATAATTTATCTTTCCCAAGAAACAAATTCCTTGACTATCCTTTCTAAAAGCAGAAGGAAGATGATTTTCCTTAGCTATTTCCCTAACTTCACTCTTAAACAGATTACCAATAGGAAACATAAGCTTAGAGACCTGCATATAGTTTATTTGTCCCAAGAAATAAGTCTGGTCTTTTACCTTATCCTTTGCAGTTGAAAGATAAACCTTATCATCAATTTCAGTAGTTGTGCAATAATGACCTGTTGCTATCTTGTCAAATTCTTTTCCCCATTTATTAATAAAGGAACCAAACTTGATAAGCTTATTACACATCATATCAGGATTAGGAGTAAGTCCACGTTTCACAGCTTCAATTGTGTAGGATACAACATTATCCCAATACTCCTCATGAAGAGAAACAACTTCAAACTTACAACCATATTTTTTAGCAATAAAAGAAGTAATTTCAATATCCTCTTCTGAAGGACAATCAATATAACCATGTTCATCTTCCATACCAATCTTGATATAGAATATAGTTGGGTCGTAGCCCATCTCTTTTAACTGATGTACAACAACAGAACTATCAACTCCACCCGAAACTAATGCTGCAATTTTCATGATGCAAAGGTACAATTATTATAAAAGATATATCTTAAAACCTATCTTTTTATCTAGTCCTTGTGCATATTAAATATTATTTTCTATCTTTGCAGTAAATTATAATTAATATAAATAATATCAATGAAAACACATGTTTACAGTTTAGTTTTAGGGCTTATTCTTACCCTATATAGCATTTCTCTTAATGCACAAGGTCATCAGTATATTCCTTTAGTTAAATCTGGTCTTCAATTATGGACATGTGATCAAGGTTATTACGGACATGATGATGAAGAGTATAGGTTTAAAAGATATGCTCTTACTAATGAAGATACAATAATTGAAAATCAAACCTATAAAAAGCTTTATTCTTTTACTAATATTGAATTTGATTCAACAACAGCTACATGTATAGGAGGAATGAGAGAAAATGAACAAAAACAAGTATTCTTTAGAGGAGGTTTAATAAATAAGATGTTTTATGATTTTTCTCTTTCTATTGGAGATACATTTTACGATTCTGATAATTCTGATTTCACTTTTACAATTGATAATATAGATACTGTTAATTATAATGGAATAGAAAGAAGAGTATTTATGATAAAATGTGGTGGACAGATTGCTGGAATGTGGATAGAAGGTATAGGGAATTTTGAAGGTCTATTATATCCTTTTCACACAAGTACTGCGGAAAATTGGGGAAATGCTCGCTGTTATTCCCATAATGGAGATTTACTTTATTCTAATCTTGATAATGGTGCTAACGACTGCACAACACCATTATTAGATTTAGATAATATTTCGTTTGAGGATAATTCAATAACTCTTTATCCTAATCCTGCAAATAGCGAAATAAATATTCAATCTGATAATAAAATTAATTCAATAGAAATTTTCAATTCACTTGGACAAAAGGTTTATCAAGAGAAAACAAAAGAAAAAGAAAGAAGAATTGATATTAATTCTCTTTCAAAAGGAGTTTATATAATTGGAGCAAATACTGATAAAGGATATATAAAAAAGAAGCTAATCAAGAATTAAAGTTTAATACTAAGCAAATACTTATAAAAAAGCAGGGTCGATTGGCTCTGCTTTTTTTATTTTAGGGCTAGATGGTTGATTGAAAAATTTATTTTCTCTTTTCTTTTCTTTTTGCAAGTGAAGTTATTTATCTTTGCAAAACATTCTTTCATTAAAATATATACCAAAAGCTATGGGACAATTTACACATCTTCATGTTCACACTCAATATTCTATACTTGACGGAGCTGCAAGTATTAAAGGGCTAATGAAAAAGGCTAAGGAGTTTGGTATGGAGGCTTTGGCTATTACTGACCATGGGAATATGTTTGGTGATTTAGAATTTTATAATGCTGCAAAAAAAGAAGGGATTAAACCTATTCTTGGTTGTGAAGCTTATGTTGCAAGAGGTAGTCGTTTTACTAAGGATGGCAAAAATATGAGTGGAGATCACTTAATTCTTATTGCCAAAAACCTAAAAGGCTATCATAATCTTATTAAATTAAGCTCTCTTTCTTTTGACCCTAATGCTTTTTATCGTACTTCAAGAATAGACAAAGACCTTTTGTTTGAATATTCAGAAGGGATAATTTGTTCCTCTGCTTGTTTAGGAGGTATAATTCCTCAAATGATTATGGCAAATAATATTCCTGAGGCTGAAAAAATTATTCAAGAATATAAGGAAGTCTTTGGTGAGGATTATTATATTGAATTACAAAACCATGGTACTGATGACCAGTTATATGTTAAACCTATATTAATTAAACTTGCTCATAAATATGGAGTTAAGCTTATTGCTACTAATGATGTTCACTTTATTAATTCTTCTGATTTCGATGCTCATAGAATTTTAATTTGTTTAAATACTGGGAAAAAGCTAAGTGAAGAAACAAAACTTGTTTATACTGGGCAGGAATATCTTAAGTCTCAAAAAGAAATGGAGGAGTTGTTCTATGATATTCCAGAAGCTATAACTAATACTCAAGAAATTGCTGATAAGGTTGAAGTTTATGAAATGGAAAGAGACCCTATCCTTCCAGTTTTTGAGATCCCAGAAAGCTTTGGAACAATAGAAGAATACTATGAGAAATATCCTCTTGAGAAAATAAAAGAAGAACTAACAGAAGAAGAAATTAAGAATAAAGGTGGTTATGATAAAATAGTTAGAACTAAATTTGATACTGCTTATTTACGATATTTAACGGAAATAGGTGTAAAGAAATTTTATGGAGAAGAGCCATCTCAAGAATTAATTGAACGAGTTGAATTTGAACTTGCAACAATTGAACATATGGGTTTCCCTGGTTATTTCTTAATTGTTCAAGACTTTATTAACTATGCTCAAGATAAATTAGATGTTATTGTTGGTCCTGGTAGAGGTTCTGCAGCAGGTTCTGTTGTTGCTTATTGCTTAGGAATTACAGCTATTGAACCAATGAAGTATGGACTACTTTTTGAAAGATTCTTAAATCCAGATAGAATTTCATTACCCGATATTGATGTTGACTTCGATGATGACGGAAGAGGAAGAGTTTTAGAATATGTACAACAAAAATATGGTGCCGACCATGTAGCTCAAATTATTACATTTGGTTCTATGGCTGCAAAGAGTTCTATAAAAGACGTTGCAAGGGTTTTGGAGCTTCCGCTTGAAGAATCAAATAGATTATCAAATCTTGTTCCTGAAAAGCCTGGCACTACTCTTGAAAAAGCATTTGCAGAAGTTCCTGAACTAAAAGAAGCTCTTGAAAATGGAACTGAATTAGTAAAAAAGACTTTATCATTTGCAAAACAATTGGAAGGCTCTGTAAGAAATACAGGAACTCATGCTTGTGGTGTTATTATTGGACCTGATGAACTATCCAAATATGTTCCTCTTGCTTCTGCAAAGGATTCAGAAATGATGGTTACTCAATTTGAAGGGAAGTTAATTGAAAGTGTTGGGATGATTAAGATGGACTTCTTAGGGCTTAAAACACTATCAATAATTAAAGATGCATGTGCAAATATACATAAGACTAATAATATCCATATAAATCCAAGAACGATTCCTTTAGATGATAAAAAGACTTTTGAGCTTTTCCAAAAAGGAGATTCTATAGGAACTTTTCAATTTGAAAGTGATGGAATGCGTCAACATATGCAAAACTTAAAACCCGATAGGTTTGAAGACTTAATTGCTATGAATGCTCTTTACCGTCCTGGTCCTATGCAATATATTCCTAATTATATTGCTCGTAAACATAAAAGAGAAGAAGTTAAGTATGAATTCCCTGAAATAATGGAAAAATACTTAGATGAGACATATGGTATAACTGTATATCAAGAACAGGTTATGCAATTATCTCAAGCTATGGCTGGTTTCACAAAAGGACAAGCCGATAAGCTTCGTAAGGCGATGGGAAAGAAGCAAATTTCTGTAATGAATGAGCTTAAAGAAAAGTTTATTAAGGGATGTAAAGAAAAAGGATTAGATGTTGAATTAGTTGAAAAGATATGGAAAGACTGGGAAAAATTTGCTGAATATGCTTTTAATAAATCACACTCTACATGCTATGCTTATATTGCCTACCAAACTGCATACTTAAAAGCTCATTATCCTGCTGAGTATATGGCTTCTGTTCTAACTCATAACCTTAATGATATTAAGAAGATAACTTATTATATTGAGGAGACTCAAAAACAAAAGATATCTGTACTTGGACCTAATATTAATGAATCAGACCTTAACTTTACTGTAAATAAAAAAGGAGAAGTAGTTTTTGGATTAGCAGCAATTAAAAGTGTTGGGGAGAATGCAGCAGAAGAAATAATAAAGGAAAGAGAAGAAAATGGAGTATTTACAAGCCCTTTTGACTTTATCAAGAGAGTTAATCTAAAAACAATAAATAAACGTGCGATAGAAGCTCTAATTAGTGCAGGAGCTTTTGATTGCTTCCCTTCTATTCATAGAGCTCAATATTTCCAAATCTTTATTTCTGCAAATAATAGTGAAGAAACATTTGTTGAAAGACTTATCAAGTATGGTAATCGATATAAAGGTAATATAAATTCATCACAAGTCTCATTATTTGGAGAGAGCGAAGAAGAAGTTCTTTACGAACCTGAAATACCTAATTGTGAACCTTGGAGCAATTTAGAGAAATTAAAACATGAAAAAGAGTCAATTGGATTTTATCTTTCAGGACACCCATTAGATAATTTTGCACTTGAAAATAAACTATTTGCAAATACTAAGCTCGAAGAATTACAAGATAATTTGACTCCTTTTGAAGATAAGGATCTATTTATTGCTGGTTATATAACCAACTGTGAGCAAAAAACAACAAAAACAGGTAATCCATTTGGTAAATTTATTATTGAAGATGAGACCGCAAGTCGAGAAGTTGCTCTCTTTGGAAAAGACTATACCTCGTTTAAAAATTTTATGATTGATGGCTTATTTGTTTTGGTAAAAGCAAAAGTAAAGAAAAGAGGCTGGGGTGATGAAAATGCAAAAGAAATATTAGAGTTTAAAATTCAACAAATAGAACGATTAGATGAAATTCTTGACTCCCACGGTAAAGGAATTAAACTAATAATGCCTATTGAAAATATTAAACCTGGTTTTGTAGAAAATATAACCAAGATAGCAAAAAAAGCAAAAGGAAAGGCTAATCTAACATTTTTCATAGTTGATAATGCTGAAGATATTGAAGTTACATTAAAAGCAAGAACTCACTTAATATCAATAAATAAGTTTATGGAAGGAATCAAAGAAATGATTGAAGACAAGACCATTTATTCTTATGAAGTAGAAAAAAAGACTTTCTAATTATGGAAGGTTTTATTAACTTTAAAATAATTAAATCTCTTGCCTTAGATATTGGTTTTCAAGATTGTGGAGCAATAAAGCCAAAAAAAATTGATATTTCTTTCTTTTCTATGTGGTTAAATAAGGGCTATAATGCTAATATGCAGTATATGCAAAACTATATTGAAAAAAGAGAAGATCCCTCCCTCCTACTCGAAAATGCCAAAACAATCATTAGCTTTATTGTTTCATACAACACTGAAACTATTGATAACATGACTAATAACTCTTTAAAATTTGCATCTTATAGTCTATCTGAAGACTATCATAAATCAATAAAGATAGCATTATATAGGTTAATATCTTGCATTCAAGAGATTTATCCTGACTTTAAAGCAATTCCTTATGTTGATTCTGCTCCTTTATTTGAAAAACTAATAGCTAAAGAAGCTGGCTTAGGCTGGATAGGAAAGAATAGCTGTTTAATAAATAAGGATTATGGCAGTAAAATACTTATTGGAGAAATTATAACTAACTATTCTACTGATTATAATACAGTCATTCAAGAAGATAATTGCAAAGAATGTTCTAATTGCAAAGATAATTGTCCGAATAAAGCTATTAATGATGATAGATCAATTAATGCTAATCTTTGCTCTTCTTACCAAACAATTGAAAACAAGGGTAATATCCCAAATAATATTAATCTAAAAGGTTATATATTTGGCTGTGATATTTGTTTAAATAGCTGTCCTTGGAACTCTAATAAAAAGATAAAGAATTCTAAAATACTTAGTTTAAATCCTAATATGCAGAATCTTATAGATGAAATTAATAAGGAGAATATAGATAAAGCTCTATTCAATAAAGCTAAAAAGAACTCTGCAATAGAAAGAATCAAATTTGAAAAACTTCTTTCCAATATAGAAAGAGCTAAAGGAGAAATTATATAAACTCTTTTTCAATTTATATGGAGTTTAATTTCAAGCAAAAGGGACTCTTTTGAATTAAGAGCTTAATATCATATTACCAGAGAATTATAATTTGATTACAAAAAAATATCTCTTGGTTCTAATAAAATAGAATCAAGAGATATTTTTAATGGTTAGTTGTTAATGATTAATGGTTAATCATTTTTATCTTATTAAAAACTAATTAGATATGGTAATCTCGCTTGAACTCCTTCCATATCTGATATACTCTTAAGGTTTAAGAAGAATGAATATGGTTTACCTAATTCATTTGTGAACATTTTCATTTTTGCTTCTTTACCCATTGCATTCATAATTTGTTCAGCAAGATCTTTTGTTTTAGGCAATGCAATTATTCCATAATTAGTTATTTTAGCTTCTTTTGCTGCAATTTCTATTGCTTTATTTAAGCCTCCAAATTCATCAACTAATCCTAATTGCTTAGCATCTTTTCCTATCCAAACTCTTCCTTTTGCTATGCTATCTACATAAGAATCCTTTAGATTTCTTCCTGTTGCAACTCTATGTACAAAATTCTTATAGAATGAATCTATACTCTTTTGCATTACTAATCTTGTTTCCGTAGACATTGGTGTAACTGCTGAAAGGAATACAGAATTTTTATGTGTTTGAACTGTATCAAAACCTATTCCAATGCTTTTCTTCAATGCTCTTCCAAAATTAGGAATAACTCCAAAGACTCCTATTGAGCCTGTTATTGTTATAGGATTTGCAACTATCTTGGTTGCTCCACAAGCCATTTCGTAACCTGCTGAAGCTGCAACATCTCCCATTGAAACAATAACTGGTTTTACTTTCTTTGCATTAAATATTTCATTGGTCATTTGTTCAGAAGCAATAGCGTCCCCTCCTCCTGAATTAATTCTTAATACTATAGCCTTAATTCTCTTATTATTAACGGCCTTTCTAATTTCCTTAACTATAGTTTCTGAGCCAATTGATAAGTCTCCACCCTTGCCTTGTCCAACATCTCCATAAGCATAAATAACTGCGATCTTGTCTTTTCCTGTTGGATAAATATCAGCTATTGAACTTCTATAATTATTATAATTAACCCAATTTACTTTCTTAAGTTTTAAATCCTTCTCTATTTTATCCTGCATATCAGTTCTAAAAGCCAATTTATCAACATATTTATTTTTTAAGGCATCTTCAGCCATAAAAGTTTCAAGATTTGATACATTATTATTTAGAGTTGCTATATCAATCTTTCTTGATGAAGACATATTAATTGATATATAATCCCAAATAGAGCCAATATAAGCCTTCACTTGGGTTCTGTTGGCCTCACTCATCTTATTTGCCACGAACATCTCTCCTGCACTCTTATAAGCATTGCTGGCAGGTCGCAAAAGTTCAACATCAATATCAAACTTATCTAACAAGTCTTTTACAAACATAACTTGTCCTCCAAGACCTGTCAATTGAAGATGTCCTACTGGATTTAAATAAACTTCATCGGCAGCAGAAGCAAGATAATAAGCATTTTGAGTATATGTATCACTAAATGCATAAATCTTTTTCCCTGATTTCTTGAAATCCATTAAAGCTTCTCTCATATCTTCAACAGTTGACCAACCATTTGTTTGAATAACTGATAAATCTAACATAATAGACTTTATTTTAGGATCTGATTTTGCTTTATTGATAACAGAAATAAACTCTGTTAAGCCTATTGAAGAATTAACATCTATATCGTCATCACCTCCACCAAATAAAGCAGTAAAATCATACACTTCTCTATCATAAATAGGTTTATCCAATTTAAGTACTAAAACAGAATTATCTTCTATTTCAGGGACAGAAGTTTTTGAAGATACTATTGAAGTAATTACACCAAAAATAACAATTATCAACAATATAGTTGATAAAAACACTCCCAAACAGGAAGCAAACATAAACTTAAAAAACTGCTTCATAATAATAAATATATTAGGTTAATACTTTAATTGATTTCTGAAATACCAATTTTATTCTTCTACCTTTTCAACTAATTCAATATTAGTTTTATCTAATGTTATCGTAAGATCTATCCCCAAAGAGTCTATTCTTACTGCAAAATTATTCTTAGCACCACCATTCTTTATAATTCCAACAAGTCCAGCAAAAGGACCATCATTTATTCTAACCCTATCTCCTTTTGAAGGTTTTATATCATTTTCAAACTCAATATCAATATTCTTTTCCAATAACATCTTTATTGAGTCGATTTGATTGTCTGGAATAGGACAAGGCTTGCCAGAAAACCAAATAAACTTAATGCAACCTGTGACTTGTACAATATTCCACATCTCACGTTCTTCAATATGAGTAAAGATATAAGAAGTAAATAAAGGCATCTCCACCATTTTCTTTCTATCCTTCCATTGTCTTAATTCTGTCCTTATGGGTAAATAAACCTCATAATCCCTTTTCAACAATTCCTTTTCAACAACCTTTTCTTTTCGTGGCTGAACATATAAGGCATACCATCTTTTCATTTATTAATAATTCTATTTTCTTACAGTTCCACACGAAACAATGCCTGCAAGTGATTAATACTAAACAGGATTATTAAAATATTGAATCTATTAATTTATCATCTGTAAAATTAGGCAAAGTAACTTTTAGTTTAGGCTCTGCTTCCATTGCTCTCTTAATTGCAAAGACAGCTCCCTCATTTCTTGCCCATGACCTTCTTGAGATTCCATTATTAACATCCCAGAACAACATATTCCTTAATCTTCTATCTGCATCATCAGAGCCATCTATAACCATTCCAAATCCACCATTTATAACTTCTCCCCAACCTACTCCTCCTCCATTATGGATAGAAACCCAAGTTGCCCCTCTGAAACTATCTCCAATACAGTTTTGAACAGCCATATCAGCAGTAAAAGAAGAACCGTCATAAATATTTGAAGTTTCTCTAAAAGGACTATCAGTTCCTGAAACATCATGATGATCTCTTCCTAAAACAATAGGTGCAGAAATCTTACCTTCCTTTATAGCCTTATTGAAAGCCGCAGCTATCTTTGTTCTTCCTTCACAATCCGCATAAAGAATTCTTGCTTGAGAACCAACAACTAAATGATTAGCTTTTGCTCCCTTAATCCAAGTAATATTATCTCTCATTTGTTGAGATATTTCTTTTGGAGAAGTCTTGGCAATTTCTTCAAGAACTTCCATAGCAATATGGTCAGTCATATCTAAATCTTCACTCTTTCCGGAAGTACAAACCCAACGGAAAGGTCCAAAACCATAATCAAAACACATAGGTCCCATTATATCTTGAACATAAGAAGGATAACGGAAAGTCCCATCTTCTTTCATAACATCAGCACCTGCGCGAGAAGCTTCTAAAAGGAAAGCATTACCATAATCAAAGAAATACATACCTTTTGCTGTTAAAACATTAATAGCTGCAACATGTCTTCTAAGTGATTCTTGAACTTTTTCCTTAAACAATTCAGGCTCATCTGCCATCATAATATTAGCATCTTCAAAACTAACCCCAACAGGATAATAACCACCAGCCCAAGGATTATGAAGAGAAGTTTGGTCAGAACCAATATCTACTTTAATATCATTATTAGCTGCATATTCCCATAAATCAACAATATTTCCTTGATATGCAAACGATACAACTTCTTTATTCTTTCTAGCAACTTCAACTCTTGCCCATAATTCTTGAAGATTATCATAAACTTCATCAACCCAACCTTGAGAATGGCGAGTATGAGTAGCCTTAGGATTAACTTCAGCAGTAATAGAAACACAACCAGCAATATTTCCAGCTTTAGGTTGAGCTCCAGACATTCCTCCAAGTCCAGCAGTAATAAATAACTTACCACCAAGACCATCATTTCCTATCTTTCTTCCTGCATTCAAGACAGTTATAGTAGTTCCATGAACGATGCCTTGAGGTCCAATATACATATAAGAACCCGCTGTCATCTGTCCATACTGAGAAACACCAAGTGCATTAAATTTCTCCCAATCGTCTGGCTTTGAATAGTTAGGAATAACCATACCATTAGTTACAACAACTCTTGGAGCATCCTTATGACTTGGGTATAAGCCCATTGGATGTCCTGAATACATAGTAAGAGTTTGTTCATCTGTCATTTCAGATAAGTACTTCATAACTAAGCGATATTGTGCCCAATTCATAAACACAGCACCATTACCACCATAAGTAATTAATTCATGAGGATGTTGAGCAACAGCAGGGTCAAGATTATTTTGAATCATAAGCATAATAGCAGCAGCTTGCTTACATTTAGCTGGATATTCATCAATTCCTCTTGCAAACATTGGATAATCAGGACGGAATCTATACATATAAATTCTGCCATAAGTTTCTAATTCTTCAGCAAATTCAGGAGCAAGTTCAGCATGAAACTTAGGATCAAAATATCTTAAAGCATTCTTTAAAGCCAATTTCTTTTCTCTTATATTAAGAATATCTTTTCTCTTAGGAGCATGATTAACAGTTAAATCATATTCTTTCTTAGCAGGAAGATAATCAGGGATACCTTCCTCAATAGCTTGTCTAAAATCCATATAATTTTATTTTTAAATTATCAATTATCAAAAATATGAACTACAAAAGTACAAAATAAATACTAAAGAAAGAAAAAGAAAAGAAACTATATTATTCTTACTAATTTCTAATTTAGCAATATATTTTCGCTACCAAGAAAACATAAAATTAAGTATAATTCTGTCTTGAAGCATATAATCCTTGTTTTGTGAAAATTAATCCCTATAAAAAGATGCTTAAACAAGGTATAAAAGTCAGCAAACAGGGATTTAATATTTTTAAAAGAGGTTTAAATGTGCTACGATGGGCATCGTAGGAGTATTACGATGGGCATCGTACACTATTTACGATGGGCATCGTAGTTTTTAAGGAATTTTTAGAGATATAGTTTTGTTTTTGACATACTCTTCTGAGTTTGAGTATATTTTATTAATGCAAAGATACAAAATATTAGGAGAAAAGTCAAGTAATTAGATAATTATTTTTATACTTTCTAACCCACCAATAAATAAAGCTTCGTTTACTTATTTAAACGAAGCTTTATTATTTTTTAATGTGAGATAATTGCAAAACGTAATGCTTATCAAATTTTATTCTATTTATTGATTATTAACTATTTACTTATATCAAACTCACTTCATCTGCTATTTTATTTATTAAAAAAAGATTTTGCGTTCACGTGAAACATACTATTTATTGTATATGTTTATGAAGTCTTTAAGAATATTGCAAAGGTCAAGATGTTTTGTGAAAGATAGGTCTTTTCCATTATCATAGATTGTGTGGTATTCATTGTACTCACAACCGAAGGTGAAAATGAAAAAGGCTGGTACTCCTTTTTGAACAAATGGACAGTGATCAGAATTGCATGACTCCCCTCCTATCCTTATTTCCTTGAAGTAGCGTTTGTCATTGTTTATGGATTGCATTTGAAGAGATGCCTTTTTTTCTTTTTCTCCATTGATTAGGGAAATTCCACCTGATCCTGTTCCACACATATCCATATTAAATAAGAATTTTACTTTAGTAAGATCTATCAATGGGTTTTCTGCTGCATATTTTGAACCTAAAAGTCCTATTTCTTCTCCTGTTGTGAATATGAATGCTATTGAATAATCGACTGGATTTTGAGCATAGTATTTTGCCAAGTCAAGCAATACGGATACTCCTGATGCATTATCATTTGCTCCTGGAAAATAACAGTCTTTTCCTACTTTTCCCAAATGGTCGTAATGTGCTGTGAAAACATAGAGACTGTCTTTATATTTTGTTCCTTCAACCATTGCCCATACATTTTGTGATGTATATTTCTCATCAAGTAATGACCCAACATTTAGTTCTAAATAATCTATCTTATCCCCTAATTCTTCTCCTTTTAGTTGTAGAACAGGAAAATGTATTTGATTTCTACCTATTGCATATTGAATCTTATCATATCCTTGGATAATAACAAGCTTTGGCGTTACATAGTTTTTCTCTAAATCTCTTATAAAAGCATATATTTTAGATAAGTTAGTGGTCTTTTGATTAAACAATATTACTTTAGATGAGTAGTCTGCCAATTCTTTTTTATAGTCTTTTTCTTGGTTTATTACTATTAGTTTTTCTTTCTCAAGAGTTATTTTTTTCGTTGGTGATGAGCCTAAAACTAAGAAATCTTCTCCAACTTTCTTAATGCTATCTTTGTTATGAAGTTTTAATTCAAGAGTATGGATATTATTTATTGTTAAATCAAATTCTTGTTTCCCCTCTTTTCCCAAAAGCTTAACTCCACTATTTTTTAGTTCTCTCACTATAAAATTTGCAGCTTTCTTATCTCCATATCCAGAGTATCCCCTACCTGCAAAGTCTTTTGAAGAAAGAGAGTCAAGGCAATAATGTGCATATTTATATGATTGTGCATTTAATAAATTTGCAAACAAAATCATTAGAATTAATAGTCTTATTTTCATTGTTTTAAATTGTTTAGGTTATTATTATTGGTTATTATTTATTCTCTTTATAAGGTTATTTTTATCTATTTGATTGAATTAAAACTCTTTCATTTTTCCAACTCTTCATCCAAATACTGTCTTCAATTATCTTATTATCTATAGAAATGCTTCTTTTCTCTTTATCTTTTTTTATTTTTCTTGCCGTTCCACTTTTTATTTCTTTTTCAATCTCTTTCGTAAGTGTTTCATCATCAACAATACCTAATTTCAAAAATAGATATATTCCAACTTCATTATTAAATTTATCCATTTCTTCTCCCACTTCATCATATCCAGAATAAGATTTTTGATAAAATACTTTTTCATTATAACTCTCATAAATATTTCCTATTCTTCTTGCTTTCTTAATTCCTATTTCTGAAGAAAGTTTATACATTAAGAAAATATGACGAAAAGCATCAACTTCTCCTCCTGCCCCATCGGCATCAAGATATTTTTCTTTTACTAATTTATTTGAAAGAGCATTTACTTGTTTTGCAACTTTTTTAACTTTTAGAGAGGCGCAAGGTTTTGTTATTAAAAATATTTTATCCTTACAATCAATATCCCAAAATATCTTTTTAAAATTTTGTGAGTAAGAAATTCTAAAAAGAAATAGAAGAAAAATTGTAAGGATAATTTTTTTAGTCATTCTATATTTATATTAACTTTTAGTTTTAACATTTTCTTTTGTTTAGAAAAAATCTTTTTTAGTGTTTTTCCTTGTTTACACCTTATAATATTAACACAAATTAACTATTATACCCCTCCTACCCTTCACTCTTGATTAATTATGCTGTTCAGAATGTTAAAATATTGCATTATTTTAATCGGTTGTCATTTATAATTGTATAAGAAACAAATATTTATCTATAGGATAAATGTTAAAATCAATGCTTAATTTTTAAATTCAATTTTGTCTTATTTTTACTCTTTTGACTCAAAATCTCATTATTTTATTATTCCAAGCTCTTTTGAAAGGTCGAGCATTTTTATAATTGGTTTCTTTGCTTTTTCTATTAAATCATCATCAAGAATAATTTCATATTTTTCTTCTTCCAATGAAGCAAGAACTTTTTCAAGAGTATTTAATTTCATATATTGACAATCATTACAAGAACAAGTTTCATTTTGAGTTACTATTAAAAATTCTTTATCCGGATTATCTTTCTTTAGTTGATGTACTATACCTGATTCAGTTGCTACCAAGAATTTCTTATTAGTACTTGTTTTTACAAAATTTATCATTGCCGCAGTTGATCCAATAAAATCTGCTATTTGAAGCACTGCATCATTACATTCTGGATGTGCAATTAAAATATAATCAGGATGTTGAAGTTTTTGTTTAAGAACATATTCAGCTGTTAATAACTCATGTACTTCACATGTTCCATTCCATAAAACCATATTTCTTTCTGTTATTCTATTTAAATATCCACCTAAGTTTTTATCTGGTGCAAATATTATTTTTTGATCTTTTGGTAATGAGTTAACTAACTGTAAAGCATTTCCAGAAGTACATATTATATCAGATAATGTTTTTATTTTTGCACTACAGTTTATATAAGAAATTACTAAATGATCTGGGTGTTGTTCTTTGAAATTTTTAAACTCTTCTTCAGGACAAGAATCTGCAAGAGAACAACCTGCATTCATATCTGGAATTATTACTTTCTTCTTTGGGTTAAGTATTTTTGCAGTTTCTCCCATAAAATGTACTCCACAAAATAGTATTAAGTCTGATTTTGTGTTCTTTGCTGCTTCTGCTAAATTTAAACTATCTCCAATAAAGTCTGCAATATCTTGTATTTCTGGTATTTGATAAAAATGAGCAAGTATAACAGCATTTTTTTCTTTCTTTAGCTTTAATATTTTTTCTATTGTCTCTTGAGTGTTCATTCTGTTCTTGTCTTTATATATTATATACTCTCTTTTTTATATTAATATTATTATTATTATAGCTTGTTAGTATGGTTGAAAAATAAGTTCTTCAATTTTTGTTTTTATTATTTTCTGTAGTTTATCAATAATCTATCAACAATCTATCAACTTATAACTCACTTATTATTATTATATTAATCGAGTTATTCACAATATGTTTCTTTATTATGTTTGTTGATAAATTATTTTGCAAATATCGTCTTTTTTGGTTGAAAAACCATTTGATAACTTCTTAATAACTTCCCTATTTATCAACAAAATTATAAGATATTAGTTTGATAAACAAATTTTCAACCAAGAAATGATAGATATAAACAATTATAGTGTTAAAACTTTTGTCTTTTGAAAGTAAATTAGTTGCCAAATTTTTACTACTTTTGCTTTTGCTAAAGAGGCTTAAAAATCAAAGAAATAAGCAAAAGATCTAATTATTAACACATAAAAAGTTATCAACAACACTATGAATAATACAAATATTATACCTATAGCATCTGATCATGCAGGTTTTGAATTAAAAGAATTTCTAAAAGAAGAGCTTTCTAAGCAAGGTTATAAATTTAAAGATTATGGTACTTTCTCAACAGATAGTTGTGATTATCCTGATTTTATTCATCCTCTTGCAAAAGATATTAATGATGGAGTTTATCCTCTTGGATTAATTATGTGTGGTAGTGGCAATGGAGTTCAAATGACTGCGAATAAGTATTTACATGTTAGATGTGCTTTATGTTGGATAGAAGAAATTGCATCTCTTGCTCGTAAACATAATGATGCAAATATTATTTCATTACCAGCAAGATTCATAACTAAAGAAGAAGGGTTAAAAATAGCTACAACATTCTTAAATACAGATTATGAAGGTGGCAGACATCAAAGAAGAGTTGATAAAATATCAATGCTTTTAAAGTAATATTTATAATGCTTTAAAGTAATGGATACAAATGAATATAAATTTTTTATTTCTGACTGCAAAAAGGCTATTGAAAAATCTAAGGGAGTTGATGTTTCTTATAATATAGATGATATTACACTAAAGACTTTTCAAAATTATAACTATGCAAGAAAGAAAGCAGCTAATCTAAGACAAAAATATATTAATCATATTGATGAATTATTAGTTTTATTTGATAAAAAATTTAGTGAGAATGGGGGAGAGGTTAGTTGGGCTGTTGAGTATGATGTTGTTATTGAAGAAATTTTAAAACTTTTAAGGGATAAAAAGATTAAAGAAGTAAATCTTTTTGAAAGTAAGTTTATTGAAGAGTTGGGTTTACATAAAAACCTAAAAGAAGATGAAATTAATACTATCTCTACAAATAAAAAATGTGTAATATTTGAACCTCAATTTGGAATATCTCAAACAGGAAGTTTATATTTAGTATTTGATTCTGCTTTAGAAATGGAGTTAGTTTTGGGTGCAGAGTTGAAGATTTTTGTTCTTCCAATAAATAATATATTAAAGAATATTGAGGATATAGAATTATTTTCTCGTCTTTATTCTATAAATAAAGATGAGTTAGATTTTCCTTCTCTTACTACAATATTTACTCCTCAAAAAAAGTCAAATGCAGATATTCAATTATTTTTGGTTGATAATGGAAGAAGTAATCTTTTAGAGTTAAAGGAGCATAGAAAAGCACTTACATGTATTGATTGTGACGCTTGTAAAAAGGTTTGTCCTGTTTATTCTTTAATAGGGGATGAGCCATATAATAATGTTTTTACGGGACCAATTGGTAATGTTGTTTTACCTTTTTTAGAAACAATTGATGGATGCAAACATCTTAGTTTTAATTGTACTCTTTGTGGAAATTGTGCTAAGGTTTGTCCAATGAATATTCCTATAACAGACTTGATAATTGCTAATAGGAATATATTTTTTGAAAGTAAGAATATGGATTTTTCTGATAGATATAAGATAAAAATATTGAAGAAATATCTTTTAAACAGGAAAAAGCTTAATAAGAGAGCTTGGCAAAAAGCAATTCTGTTTAAACTCTATTTAAAAAATAAAATTACTGCATCAAGACCAATTCCAAGTTTTGCAAAGGAAACTTTTTCTCAAATTAAATCTCAAGAATGAACCAAATAATTGATAAAAATACTATTGATGAAATTATCTTAGAAAAGAAGAATAGTATTAATAAAAAAGATTCTGCAATTAAATGTTTAAAGTGTTTGGATTTAACTTCTCTTTCTGGAACTGACAATAGAGAGTCAATAAAAAAGCTTATAGACAATTCAACAATAAAAGAATTAGTAGGAGTGAAGGTTGCAGGAATTTGTGTGTATCCAAATTTCCTTGAAGTTTTAAATGAATATCTATTAGATAAAGATATTAAGAAAGTTGTTGTTGCAGGTTATTTCCCTTCAGGTCAAAATCCACTTGAACTCAAACTAAATGAGATAAAATTTGCAGTCAATAATGGTGCTCAAGAAGTTGATATAGTAATAAATAGAGGTCTCTTTTTAGAGGGTAAATTTAGTGAGGTTTCACAAGAAACATTTAAGGCTAAAGAAATTTGTAAGGATATAATACTAAAAGTAATATTGGAAGTAGGGGAGTTGGCTACTTATGAAAATATTTATAAGGCAAGTATTCTTTCACTAAAATCAGGAGCTGATTTTATAAAGACTTCAACTGGCAAGATAGAAAGGGGTGCAGATATTTATTCTTTTGCAATAATGCTTACTGCATTAAAAGATTATTATAATAGAACAGGGGAATTGAAATCCATAAAAGCAGCAGGAGGCATTTCAACTGTAGAACAAGCTTTAGACTACTATATATTATTTTCTCATTTTATAGGAGAAGAATACATAACCCCAAAACATTTCAGAATAGGAGGGAGCAGGTTAAAAGATAATTTAGTTGAGTTTATTCTTAATAACTAAATGATAATAACTAATTTATATATCAAATATAAAAATCAAGGGCAGCAAGAAAAATAATCGAATTATTGTACCATTATCCCTAAATATTTATTATCTTTGCACTATAAATAGGCTCACCATCAAAGAGTAAAGGTTTAGATTTAAAATTCTCTCAAAACATCATTAATTATTATGATGTACATCAAAACTTTCCTACGGTGTACACCAAAGAAGGGCTACGGTATACACCGTAACACCCAAAAGATGTGCATCTTTTCAGTATTTAAATTTAGTTTCAGTAGTTTTAAACTTGGTTTTGTTGGATTTAAACTTAATCTCTGAGAAAAAAGAGTTAATTTAATTTCAAGTATGTTCTACTCCAAAACAATCTTAAAGGGTTTAATTGTTTAATCTTCCTTTTTTCAAAGAAATTAATTTTTTATTTACTTGATTTTTACATTTTTCTCCTTTTTTTGAAGTGTATTTTTTGATAATTAGAGTTTGTAAATCAGTATAGGTATTCATTTTTTTGTCATTTATTTATTCATTTCTAAAATAAAATACTAACTTTGTGGGTTCAATTGAATTTAAGTAACTTTAAAAGTATAAGTATGAAGCAACTAAAAAACAGATTCTCTCTTTATACAGAACCACAGAAAATTAAGGCGTTAGGTGTATATCCCTATTTCCGTCCTATTTGTAGCGACCAAGACTCAGAGGTTCTAATGAATGGCAAGAAAGTGTTGATGTTTGGTTCTAATAGCTATTTAGGATTAACTAACCATCCTAAAATTATTGAAGCTGCAATTGAAGCTTTAAAAAAATATGGTTCTGGCTGTGCTGGTTCACCTTTTTTAAATGGAACATTAGATATCCATATTGAATTAGAAGAAAAATTAGCTGCTTTTGTTGGCAAAGAAAAAGCGATTGTTTACTCTACTGGATTCCATGCCAATATTGGGGTTATCCCAACTATTGTAGGAAGGGGAGACCATTTAATTTTAGATGAATTAGATCACGCTTCAATTATTGAAGGAAGACGTATTTCTTATGCAAAAAACTATAAGTTTAAACATAATGATATGGCTTCTTTAGAAAATATTCTTAGCAAAATACCTCATGATGAGGTAAAAATGATTGCTGTTGATGGTGTTTACTCAATGGAAGGTGATATTGCTAATATACCTGAAATTGTGAAATTAGCAGAAAAGTATAATGCTGACGTTTACGTTGACGAAGCTCATAGTTTGGGTGTATTTGGTCAAGGCGGTAAGGGTATTTGTAATCATTTTGGATTAACAAAAGATGTTGATTTGATTATGGGTACATTTAGTAAGAGTTTAGCTGCAATTGGTGGCTTTATTGCTACTGATGCAGAAACAATAAACTATTTAAGACATAATTCTCGTCCATATATATTTTCAGCTTCTATTTCTCCTTCTGCAACAGCAAGTGTGTTAGCTGCATTAGATGTTATTAAAGAAGAACCTGAAAGAATAGAACATCTTTGGAGTGTAACAAATTATGCCCTTAATGCTTTTAGAAGTCTTGGATTTGAAATAGGTCATACACAATCACCAATTATTCCTCTATATATTAGAGATGCGGAAAAGACTTTTAGAATAACAAAAGAGCTTTATGATGATGGAATATTTGTTAATCCTGTTGTTCCTCCAGCTTGTTCTCCTGATGCAACATTAATACGTTTTTCTTTAATGGCTACTCATACTCATGCACAAGTTGATTTTGCTATTGATAAGCTAACAAAAGTATTTAAAAAGTATGAAGTTATAAAATAACAAACTAACATATATCTATAAATGGATAATACAATAAGAATAGAGGAAGCAGTAGATAAGAAAGGCTTTAATAAGTTTCTGAAATTTCCATACACACTATTCAAAGATGATAAAATGTGGGTACCTTCATTATTAATGGATGAGAGAGTAACATTTAATAAGAAGAAAAATCCTGTTTTCGAGTTTTGTGACTACAAAATATTTTTAGCTTATAGAGGTAAGGATATAGTTGGTAGAATAGTTGGGATATTAAATAATAGAGCCAATGAGATATGGAATCAAAAGAGGATGAGATTCGGTTGGTTTGATTATATAGATGATGTAGAAGTTACAGATGCTCTTTTGAAAGCTGTTGAAAATTGGGCTAAAGAAACAGGAATGAATGAGGTTGTAGGTCCTATGGGCTTTACTGATATGGACAAGGAAGGAATGATGGTGGAAGGCTTTGATGTAAATTGTCCAATGGCTTGTTACTATAATCCTTCTTATTATTCACCATTGATAGAAAAATTAGGTTATGTTAAAGAAGTTGATTGGGTTCAATATGAGATGAAAGCCAATCAACCTATTCCAGAAAAAGTTGCTAAGGTAAATGCCCTAATAAAAGATAAATATAAATTAAGGATAGCAGAGGGTTTAACAAAAAGACAAATTGTTGATCTTTACGCAGAAAAGATATTTAAAGTAGTAAATAAATCATTTGCAGGTCTTTTTGGCTATGTTCCTTTGAGTGATAAACAACTTAAATTCTATATAGGTCAATATTTTACTTTTATTGATCCAAAATTAGTTTGCTTTATTGTTGATGAAAAAGATGATGTAGTTGCATTTGGTGTTTCTATGCCTTCTTTCTCTGAAGCTTTACGTAAAGGTAAAGGTAAATTGTTCCCATTTGGTTGGTATTATCTTTTGAAAGCATTAAAGAACTATGATTATATAGATTTATATTTAAATGGAGTTGATCCTGATTGGCAAAATAAAGGGGTGCATTCTATTTATTATGTAGAGATGAATCGTCGTTATATTGAATTAGGATCAAAATTAGCTATTGCGAATCCTCAGCTTGAAACAAATCAAGCTTCTCAAATATGGGAAAAATATGATAGTAAGATAGCTATTCGTCGTAGAGCTTATATAAAACAAATCTAAGCAGAGATGCAAAAGGTTTTAGTTACAGGAGCAAGTGGTTTTATTGGTAGTAGTTTGGTTGAAAAACTGCTGCAAGAAGGTTGTGATGTAACGGCAGGGATTAGAACAACAAGCAGTAGAAGATATTTACAAGATAAAAGAATTAAGTTTTTAGATCTGCCTTATAATAATCCACAAGAACTAACAAATATACTACAACAAGAAAACTTTACTACCATATTTCATCTTGCTGCACTAACAAAGGCAAAGAAGAAGATAGAATTTGAAGAAGTAAATTTTGGATACGCAAAAGCTCTTATTGATGCATTAAAAGGATTAGATACAAAACTAATCTTTTTTAGTAGTTTCGCAGCATGTGGAGCAGGAGATGAAGAAACTTTTTGTGCATGTAAGGTTACAGATAAGAATGATCCAAATACTGAATATGGCAGAACAAAATTAATGGCAGAAGAGTATTTGAAGAGTAATTTTAAAAATTATATTGTTCTTCGTCCAACAGGAGTTTATGGCGCACGTGAAACAGACTACTTTGTTTACTTCAAAACCATTAATAATCACTTAGAACCATATCTTGGATTTGTCCCTCAACGTTTGACTTTTGTTCACATAGATGATTTAGTTGATGCGTGTGTATTAGCAATGAAGAGTCAAATAATTGGAAAAACTTATTTCGTTAGTGATGGTAACCTTTATTTAGATACAGAGTTTGCCGATATAACAAAAGAAGTTTTACATACGTGGACAATAAAGCTTAAATTCCCATTATTTATTGTTTCCTGGATTAGTTCATTTATGGAATGCTTAGGAAAGATATTAGGCAGAACATTTACATTAAACCAAGATAAGTTCAATATCCTTAAGGCAAGAAATTGGAATTGCGATATAGAAAACTTAAAACAAGATTTAGGATATGAGCCAAAGGTAGATCTTAGAAAAGGAGTAGAGAAAACTATTGCATGGTATAAGAAAGAAAAATGGTTAAAATAGATAGAAGTTTGAATGAAGGAAGAATGTAGTGATGACTAATGAAATAATAATCTCTAAGTTAGATAAATTCATCAAGAAATATTATAAAAATCAGCTAATAAAAGGTGTATTATATTCAATCTTCCTTTTACTTAGCTTTTTTCTTATACTTAATACCCTTGAATACTTTGGTTATTATTCCTCTCTTACGCGTTCAATACTTTTTTATTCTTTTCTTGTAATAGCAATAGTAGTACTTTATTTCTTTTTATGTATTCCTCTCTTTAAGTTATTCCGTTTAACGAAGACAATATCTTATAAGGAGGCTGCAAATATTATAGGTAAACACTTCCCTGAGGTTTCTGACAAATTAATTAATCTACTCCAACTTCAAGAGCTTTCTTCTGAAAATGATTCCCAACTTTTGGAAGCAAGTATTTCACAAAAGACAATAGAACTAAGCCCAATTCCATTTGTTAGGGCAGTAGATATATCAAAGAATAAAAAATATATTAAATGGGTAGCAATACCCATTGCAATTATTCTTTTATTTGTCTTATTTTCCCCAAGTTTTATAAGTGAACCAACATATCGTTATATAAACCATGAGAAGTATTTTGAACGTCCTGCACCTTTTTCATATAAACTATTGACAAAGGATTTAAAAGTGTTACAACACGGAGATATTGATATTAGAGTAAAGATAGAGGGGGATATGCTTGTAGATGGTGTAAATATTGTAATCAATAAGCAAATCTTTCAGATGAAGAAAGAGAAAAAAGATATATTCTCTTATTCAATAAAGCAATTACAAAATACAACAGATTTCCATTTTGAAGCATCAGACGTGATTAGTAAGGACTATAAGATAGAAGTTCTTCCTAAGCCAGTCCTTTTAGACCTCCAAGCTGTCATTACTTATCCTTCTTATACAGGAATGAAACAACAAGCCTACACCAATGTAAGTAATTTTTCTGTACCTAAAGGAAGTACTATAGAATGGAAGGCTGTAACACGAGATACTAAGAAGTTTATATTTGATTATAATGGTAAGCAAGATATATTCACTCCAGATAAGAACGGAAGATTATCATTTGCAAAAAGAATATTAAGTGATTTAAACTATCAAATCTATACAAAAAATAACTATACAACATTTAGTGATTCTCTTCAATTTTCTGTATCAATTATCCCTGATTTAAGTCCTCAAATAGCAGTAATAGAACAAAAGGATAGTCTTTTTGCCGATAGGGTATATTTTAGAGGGCAAATAAAAGATGATTATGGTTTCTCTAAATTAGAGTTCCATATTGAAAAATATAGAAAAGGGGAGGAAACTAAAACAATAACTAAGATACAAATTCCATTTTCTAAATTAGAAAAAGCACAAGAGTATTATTACTACTATGATTTAGCGGCACAAGAACTTAATCCAGGAGATAGGGTGGTTTATTATTTTGAAGTATGGGATAATGATGGAGTTGATGGGGCTAAATCTACACGTTCATCAAGTTTTTCTATTGAAGTGCCAACAATGCAGGAAATAGAACAAAAGCAAGAAAAGACAAGCAATGAGATAAAGAAAGAAACAGACCAATCAATAAATGAATTAAAGAAGATTCAAGAAGAGATTAAGGAGTTAAATAAAAAGATGCTTGAAAAGAAAGAATTGGATTGGCAAGACAAAAAACAAATTGCAGAGCTAAAAGAAAAGCAAGACAAAATTAAAAACTCTTTAGAAGAAATAGCTAAGAAAATAAAAGAAAATAATTCCTTAGACCAGAGATATAAGAAACAAAACGAAGAGATATTAAAGAAGCAGAAAGAACTTGAAAAGCTATTTAATGAGGTAGCAAAAGATATGTTTGATGAGATGAATAAGTTGATGAAAGAAAATGTGAAGAAGGAAGACTTAAAAGAAGCATTAGACAAGATAAAGATGAATAATGATGACTTAGAGAAGCAATTGGATAGAAACCTTGAGATGTATAAGCGTTTGGAGGTTGATAAAAAGATGCAAGAAACAATAGATAATTTAAATAAGACAGCACAAGAACAAAAGAAATTGGCAGAAGAAACTTCAAAGAATCCTAAAGACAACAAAGCACTACAAGATAAACAAAGCCAGTTAAACAAGGACTTTGAAGAGATAAAGAAAGATATACAAGAATTACAAAAGAAAGCCTCTGCTTTAGAAGAACCACAAGAGATAAAGCGAGATAAAGAAAAGGAAAATAGTATAACTAAGGATCAAAATGATGCTCAAAAACAAATGGAGCAGAAAAAGAATAAAGATGCTTCAAAGAATCAAAAGTCAGCCTCTGAGAAGATGGAACAAATGGCAGAGAACTTAGAAAAGCAACAAGAAGAAGAAGATCAAGAGGAAATGGCAGAAGACGTACAAGAAGTAAGGCAAATACTAAAGAACTTAGTTAAGCTTTCTTTTATGCAAGAAGATATAATGAAAAAGGTAAGAGAAACATCTGTTACAGACCCAAAATATCAACAACTGATAAACTCACAGAACAAGATAAAGAGTGATATGAAGATGATTTCTGACAGTTTATTTTCTATGAGTAAGCGTCAGCCACAGATATCTAATGCAATAAATAAAGAACTAACAGCCATAGATAATCAAATAGGGAATTCCATTGATGCTTTACTCCAATATAATCAAAGCGTATATGGCTCTTACAGAAATACAGGAGCAACAACTTATCAACAATATGCAATGACTTCATTAAATAACTTATCGCTTATGTTAGCAGAAAGCTTGGATAAGATGCAACAAAATATGAAGTCTAATTCAAAGAGTAAGCCTAATTCAAAGGGGAAACCAAAGAGTCAATGTAATAATCCAGGCAAGTCAGGGAAAAAGAATCCAAAAAATATGCGTGAATTGCAAGACGCATTGAATAAGGAAATGGAAAGATTGAAAAAAGACTTAGAAAGTCAAAAGAAAGGACAGAGCGGAAAACCTAAGATAGGGGAGAACGCCCAAATGAATGAAGAGCTTGCAAGAATGGCAGCACAACAAGAGATGATACGTAAGATGATGCAACAATATTCCGATGAATTAAAGCAAGCAGGAGGGCAATCTACAGGGGAATTAGATAATTTAATGCGACAAATGGAACAAACTGAAACGGATATCGTAAACAAGGTCATAAATCAGCAGACTATCAATCGCCAGAACAATATTCTTACCAGAATGTTGGAAGATGAAAAGGCTCAGAAAAAGCAAGATCAAGAAGAGCGAAGAGAATCTACTGAAGGAAAAGATAATTTTGATAATTCAAACAATCAATTCTTAGAGTTTAATAAATTAAAAAATAGAGAGTTAGAACTGTTCAAACAAATTCCTCCTATATTTTCTCCCTATTATAAAGAGAAAGTAAACGATTTTTTTTATAAATTTGAACGTTGAAAAAGTGATAAAACTATATGAAGCAGAATTATGATACTGTAAAATTAAGTGCAGATAAAGGACAAAGAATAAAGGCTCAAGCCTTAATAGAAGAGATATGCGATAGATTCAATTTGCATAATTACTTCGGAATATTTTCAGTAGTTGTTGATGAAGCTATGGACATTATTTATAATAATCCAGAGCTTAATCCAAGTTTTACATCCGATTTTACCTTTGAACAATGTGTAAATGGAGTTTGTTTCACTTTTAAAACAGACCAACAACTTTTCACAACCGTATCTGAGTTAATGGAAATGTTAACTAACGAATATAATATCTTAGACGAAGGTAAGACATTAGAGCTTATTTTCTATGTAAATGGTATAGATGCTTCAGAACTTAAATCACGCCAAGAAAGCTTTAAGCTATTCTTTAAGAAGAAAGAATCTACAACCACCCAAGTCCCATCACAAGACTTTCACAATACAGAATTATAATAAATAATAATAGATTTAAGGGAAGAATTAGTATTTAGATGCTACTAATTCTTCCCTTATTTTTTTAGCTTATTTTTTTTCCAAGCTTAGTTTGTTTAGTAAATTACTATTCAAAATTATTGGAATCAAATTACAAAAGATTAGAATTAAGTTCTAAAGAGCAAAGTTATTACAAAAAGCATTAATATAAAATGTAAGTTAAAACGCATACATTAAAACTCCAATTTTAACAGTTTGTATTAACATATTCCCTAATGTTTCCAAAGATAAATCGTAACTATCTAAAATTCAATTTTGTTTCCATGTTTCACACCCCCTTAGTAGAGTGAAACGATGACATCATATGTTAAAATTTTAATTGGTTCATTGTTGCACAAAACTAAGTTTATTTTGTGCGAACAACAAACCATATATTATTAAACATAGTTTGGATTACTTTTCCAGAAAAAGAAAAAACTCAAAATCTCAATTCAAAAAACTAACTCTTCCTGAAATTAAAGTAACTCTTTTTGGATTTATATTAAGTCTTTTTCAATTTATATTAGCTTTAATTTCAAGAAGATCTTTCGGATCAATGTAAAATTCATGTGGGACGAAAAAACAATTTAGGCAATAGTCCCAAAAGATTAATTCTTTTCAAAAATAGATTAAATATAAATCCAAAAAGGTTTAATCTTTTCTCAAATAGATTAAATATAAATCCAAATAGATTTAATCTAATTTCAATAATTAATCCTCATTCCACCGAGATTTTACATTGAGCCGATCTTTCTTTATTGTAGTAAAGAAAAACTAACAGAATACAACAGAATATATAGGTTTTATTTGCTATTAATTCTATTAAGTAGTGCTGTTTTTTGAGGAGAATCTTTTAATTGATTAGTAAAATACAAAGCATCAGCTCTATTTGAAGTACTTCTATTTGACTCATATTGTTCAACATAATGAGTTGCATGTTGGAGTAAAAACTTTCTGCAATCAATATTAACCATTACTCCTTCACTATAATCACCATAAGATAAACCAGTAATTGCATCATTTGAACTTAGACTTTGAATTTGACTATTTGATATTCCATTTACATTAACAGTGATGGAAGGATAGTAGAAATATTGACCAGAAGGAATATGAATAGTTATTTTAATGGTACTATCATTAATTTGAGTTTTAGTTATTGAAGAATTATGACGATAATAATTATACTCATAATATTCTTCCAAAGAAGGAAACCATAAGGAATCATTTCCATCTTTACCATAATTATCGTTTAACCATACTAATAATGAAACCCAACTTGAATCTGTTGTATGAACTCCAATGCTAACGGCCTCTCTCTGTTCTTTTGGTTTTTGTAATTCGGTTAATACCCTTGTTCTAATATTTGCTGGCTCAATAAAATATCTTTTAATTAATACTTGGTATAAGTCAGTTGTATCCATATAAGGATATAATTCTATAGAAAAGATACTATCACTATTGTTTTGTGCAGTCATAGTTTGAATAGAACTATAATTATATGCAGCCCTTACATAGTCTTTATTCCCATTAGGTTCTGCTAAAACTTTGCATCCTCTATTTTGAAGATGTAGTTTAATGCTATCTTGAACAATTAGGTAATGATTGTAAATGTCTGTTATATTGTGAACGTCAGCTGCATTTACATCATGAAAAGCTATACTATTTTCATAATTTACCATTTCTCTTACATTACCCCATGTAAGATTGTTTTTCATAAAGCGATAATAATTTTCAGTATAACCTGGATTTATTGTTTCGTTGTCATTCATAAACCACCCTTCGGGGTAAACAGTTGTTGTAAATTTAAAACGAACTTCTTTTCCTGTTCCATCTGTAACTCCTAAAGTTTTTCCTAAATAGTATGATTCTGGAGGAAAATCTCCTGCTAATAATTGTCCAATATTGTATGAGTTTTGTTTTTGATTATTTGAATTAATATAATTACTCAATGGCTTACCATTAATGGCTGCCCATGTTTGATGAAATGCCGAATTTAAACAATCGTCTTGAGTAAGCATAAATAACCACGACTTATTATATTTTAAATGTGGAATATTTACTGTAACATCGTCTATGTTAGTGCTATCATTCAATTGAATGGTTATCTCTGCCGTAACATTAGTAGCTTCTTGTCCGAAAGGATATGGGTATATAGCGTTGCTTGTTGAAAAAGTAATACTATCTATCTCATTAATTTCTAATGTCCTTGTATTATTTACTTGGTTTATAATTATATTATTCCCAGTAGAATCTATTTTGATGCTATCAATTACAGAGATATTTTGCTCTAAAAGAATTATTGAGTCATGATGAAATTGTATTCTCTTTTCTTGACCCATTAATGTTAAGTTAATAGATAAAACTATAACTAATAATATTATTTTTCTCATTCTTTGACTAATTTAAATTCTTTATTTCCAACTTTGACTATATATATTCCATTAGATAGATTGGAGATATTTATACTTTTATCTTGATAAATGATTTCATAAAGGACTAATTCCCCTTGAATGTTATAAATAGAAATTGATGTTTTGGAATTGATATTTGACAAGCTAATATTGTTGCTTGAAGGGTTAGGATAAAGTTTAATATTATTATCAGGTAAAATTTCTGATAATGAATTTCCAGAGGGGAAATAAATTTTTCTAATATTATCAATAGCAAAGGAATATATTTCTCCTGAGGGTTGAGAAATTATAATATCGTTATTTGAAAAAGTTAATTTGCTATTTTGGCTTATGGAATAAGTTATTTCATCATCATCACTATACTGTATAGTAATATTTCTTTGAGCTATTGAAGAAAAAGAAGAGAGTAACAACAGTAGAAATATTAAAGTTAATCTGTGTTTTTTCATATATAATCTCATTGTTATTTGTTTATCTTTGCAAAGATATGGGAAATCTTTGTAAATATGTTTTTATTTGGCTTTAAAATATTTCTTTCTCTAATTTCCTCTCTTTTGTGAGGAATTATATTATTTGTACCTTTGCAAACTACTATTATAATTATTTTAAGTTATGGATACACAAAAGTATAATTTAAGAGGGGTTTCGGCTTCTAAAGAAGATGTTCACAATGCTATTAAGAATATTGACAAGGGATTATTCCCTAAGGCGTTTTGTAAAGTTGTTGAAGATAGTTTAACCAATGACAAGGATTATTGTATGGTTATGCATGCTGATGGTGCTGGGACAAAGTCTTCTTTAGCTTATATGTATTGGAAAGAAACAGGGGATATAAGTGTTTGGAAGGGTATTGCTATTGACGCTATTGTTATGAATCTTGATGATTTACTTTGTGTTGGTATAACTGATAATATTCTTCTTTCTTCTACAATTGGAAGAAACAAAAATCTTATTCCTGGTGAAGTTATCTCTGCTGTGATTAATGGAACTGAAGAATTTCTTGCCCAAATGAGAGAATTAGGTGTTGGAATTTATTCAACTGGTGGGGAAACTGCTGATGTGGGCGACTTAGTTAGAACTATAATTGTTGATAGCACTGTTACTGCAAGAGCAAAGAGAAGTGAGATTATTTCAAATCATAATATTAAGGCAGGAAATGTAATTGTTGGGTTAGCTTCTTTTGGTCAAGCTACTTATGAAAATTCTTATAATGGTGGAATGGGAAGCAATGGTTTAACTTCTGCTCGTCATGATGTGTTTTCAAAAGAATTAGCTAAGAAATATCCTGAAAGTTATGATAACTCTCTTAGTGATGAGGTTGTTTATTGTGGAGGAATGAGTTTAACATCTCCAACTGAAGTGGAAGGAATTGATGCAGGAAAGATGGTTTTATCTCCAACAAGAACTTATGCTCCTATTATTAAAAAGATATTGGAATCTTATCGTTCTAAGATTAATGGTTTGGTTCATTGTAGTGGAGGTGCTCAAACTAAGGTGCTTCACTTTGTAGATGGTGTTCATGTAATAAAAGATAATCTATTTCCAATTCCTCCTTTATTTAAGATGATACAAAACCAATCTCATACTGATTGGCAAGAAATGTATAAGGTGTTTAATATGGGACACAGAATGGAAGTTTATACAGATGAAGAAACAGCAAAAGAAGTTATTGCAATAAGCAAGAGCTTTAATGTAGATGCTCAAATTATTGGTAGTGTAGAAGCTTTTAATGGAAAAAAAGTAACTATTCGTTCTGAATTTGGTGAGTTTATCTATGAATAAGGTTGTCTTATTGAAGTAAGATATAAGAAAGATTAAACGAAGAGATGGGAAACTATTTCTTCGTTTTGTTTTATAGATTTTCCCAAAACATTGGAAAGGATTTTGAAACGCAGTCTTTATTATCTATTTCTATATTTGGAAGTTTTAAAGATACTATTGCAAAAGCCATTGCTATTCTATGGTCGTCGTAAGTTTTAATTATTATATTTTTATCTACTAGCTTTGAAAAACCATTAATAATAAATTTATTATCTTCTAAATATACATTTGCTCCTATTTGTTTCAAGCCTTCCAACATAGATTTAATTCTATTGCTTTCCTTATATTCCAAACTTTTAATCCACTTAAAACTTACTTTCTTTTCACTAAATAAAGAAGCTATAACTAAGGATGGAAATATATCTGGGGAATTTTTAATATCAAATTCAAATTCTTTTTCCTCAGATATTAATTCATGGTTATAACTTAGCTCTACTCCATTATTCTTAAACTTGGTTTCAATTCCTAAAAGAGAAAAGTATTCCTTTGCAATTGAATCAGTTTGAAGAGAATCAGAGTAAAGATTATTTATAAATAGTTCCCCTTCTTTAAGTATGCAAAGCTTTTCATAAGCAAAGCAAGTCGAAGACCAGTCGTTTTCAACAAAAGTTTCTTTAAATGTGTAAGGAGAATAAGAAACAGTAATCTGATTATCTTTTTTTTCAATATTTGCTCCAAATTGTTTCATTAAAGAAATAGTCATATCAATATATGGCTTTGAAACTATTTCCTCTTTTAATTCTATTTTCAAACCTTCTTTTATATAAGGAGAGATTAAAAGGAGTGAAGAAATAAACTGACTGCTTAATGAGCTATCAATATTAATTATTTTTGCTCCAATTAGCTTTCCTCCTGTAATTTTTATTGGAAGTTTATCATTCTCTTCGATATAGTTGATTTCTGCTCCCAATCCTTTTAAAACGTCAATTAAAGGTTTTATAGGTCTTTCCCTCATGTCACTATTGCCATCAATCCTCCAAATCCCTTTCTTAAGGGCTAAAAGAGAAATTAAAAACCTTGTAACAGTTCCTGCATTATGACAAAAGAAAATATCATTAGGACTTTCTCCTATTTGAATTAATAGCTCTTTCATCAAAGAAGTATCATCGGCTGTTGAAATATTAGGTATTTCCTCCTTGCTTTGAGAAAGATACTTAATAATTAATAGCCTATTGCTAATACTTTTTGAAGAAGGGACTTTAAACTCTTGCATTATAGAATTATTTGAAGATTAAAGCTCTATATCAAATTCGTTTATCTTCCTATATAAGGTTCTTTCAGATATTCCAAGTTCTTTTGCCGCAATTGAGCGTTTCCCTTTAGCTCTTTGAAGTGCGGATAGTATCATTTTCTTCTCCATTTCAATTAAAGTCATAGGATTATCATCAACTTCATCATATTCATTATCTATGATTTCATCCTCTTCAATAGGTTCTTGTTTAGGGGTGTCTGAATAAATTATGTTGTTATTATTCTTTTTAGGAGTAATAAAGATTGGTTCAGAATTTCTATCACTAAGAATTTGTTTTACGAATTCTTTTAGGTCTTTAACTTCATTTTTCAGTACAGCTATTTGTTGCTTATTATTTAGGATAGTAAGAATTATCTCTCTTTGCGAACCAATGCTTTCTTCATTAGCATAATTATCAATAACCATAGGGAGAGCAGGAAGAGGAGGAATATATTGTTTAAGAGTTTCTAAGGTAATAGCTTTTTCCTTTTCAATAATAGATATTTGGTCTGTAATATTCTTTAACTGACGAATATTCCCTTGCCAACGATAGTTTAATAAATATTCCTTAGCCTCATTTGTCAATGTAATTACAGGCATCTTATATCTTTCAGCTTGTTCTATTGCAAATCTTCGGAACAATATATATATATCATCTTTTCTATCCCTTAGGGCAGGGACAAAGATTGAGACTTGACTTAAACGATAATAAAGGTCTTCTCTAAAACGTCCTTTTTTAATTGCCTCTAATAAATTTACGTTAGTTGCAGCAACTATTCTTACATCAACCTTTAGAGTCTTGCTTGACCCAACAGGGAGGAACTCCCCACTTTCTAAGACTCTTAATAATTTAGCTTGCATTGACATAGGCAATTCTCCTACTTCATCTAAGAAGATTGTTCCCTTATCCGCTTCTGCAAAATAACCTTTTCTATCTCTATCAGCACTTGTGAAAGCTCCTTTTATATGACCAAACAACTCGCTTTCTATTGTTCCTTCAGGGATAGCACCACAGTTTACAGCAATATATTTATTATGTTTACGAGGGCTATTTTGATGAATAATCTTAGAAAACACTTCTTTCCCTACACCACTTTCTCCTGTTACTAAAATACTCATATTAGTAACAGCAACTTGAAGTGCAATTTCCAAAGCCCTATTTAGCTCAGTATTATTACCCATTATACCAAACCTTGTCTTAACTGATTGAATATCTAACATAGATTATATTATTATAGAGTGCAAAGATACAAAAGAATTGACAAAATGTCAGCTTGTTATTAAAGAAGGCTTTTAAAGCAAATAACGTATAGGTAATAGTATCCATTCGGCAAATTTTTCAACTCTTGAACGGTTTTTCCAATTGTCGTAATTAAATTCTTTGCAATTACATAGAGTTGTATCAATATGTTTTATTAGACTTTCAAGTACAGATTTTTCATCTCCAATTAAAGCAATTTCATACTGATATCGAAAACTTCTGTAATCAAAATTTGCAGAACTTATAGAGAAAATTTCGTTATCTATTGTTAAACATTTAGCATGAAGATTTCCTTTATCGTAGAATCTTAATGTAACACCTCCTTCATGAAGTTCACCAAGATATTTCCGACGTATAATATCGACTAAATGGACATCGGAATGGTAAGGCGTAATAATAATAACATTAACTCCTCTTTGTACGGCTTCACAAAGTTTTTTTCTTAGTTTATGTCCAGGAAGAAAATAAGGGCTTTCAATAATTATTTCTTTTTCTGCCTTATCAATCATTTGTTCATACTTCTTTTTAATGGTCTGACGATAAGGATTAGGAAGATCTTGTAAAAAAATCCATGAGTTATAATATTGATTTCTCTTATAACTATGCTTAGATAGTGAATATTTATTGTAGGAGCGAAAACTTTCATTAAAAGAATTTTTAAAAAGCCTTGATAAGGTTTGCTCATTAATGCGAAGATTAAGTTCTCGCCAACTTAAGGAATAAGAAGTAAGATTAGAAGATCCTATATAACTAATGGTATTGTCAATTATAATTAGTTTCCTATGGTTACGACAATGATTTTTAACAAAATAACTCCTATCGACCTTTAACCTCTTATAGATTCTTAAATCCACACCTGCTTCAATTAAAGGAGAGAAGAAAGAAGTATCAGAATTACTACCCCAACCATCAATTAAAACCTTTACTCTGACACCTTCTTTAGCTTTTTTTATTAAGGCAATACGAAATTTTTCGCCAATTGAACCAATACCAAAACGATATGTTTCAAGAAAAACGTATTTCTTAGCTGATTCAATGTCATGAAGCATTGAATTAAACAATTCGAGGTTATCGTCAAATAATTGAAAATTATTATTCATCAAATAATAAAAACAGTTAGGGGATTAAATAATAAAATTAATTAAGATGTATTACGATTTTATAATATGATTTGTTGCATAAACCATCTGTTAAAAAAGATATTTGCTATTTCATTATCATTTAATATAGGGTATTGTTTTATTTATTTGATTGTTATTCAGCTATAAATATATAAAATTTCACCCTTTTATTATTGTTACATCAAGTTAAATATTCTTCCTTGAATTAGTGAGAAATATATTTGATTATACGCCCTGTTCGTTATAGGGCTATATAAGTATCAATAACTTATTTATGACATGTTTTAAATTTGTTTTGATAAGGATTAGTATATTGCGGCTTTAACCTTCCCCAGAATAAATTGTCTATTAATAATCTCCTAAAAGATAAATAATAAATTAAATAGAGTGTCTATTAATTCAATAATATTATTTTATGTTGTGTTGATTATTTTGCTTTATTTTATTGGTTGTTATATTAAAAATGCGAAAAAATGCGTTTTATTTGTCAGATATTTTAGTTATTAGGCTTTTATTCTTATTTTTGCGAGTTAAAAATGTAAATTATTTTTATATATGAAAAGACTTTTTTCTTCAATTATTGCTACTGTTTTACTTGTCTGCATTGGGTTTATTGCTATTGCAGTTCCTGCTTATCCATATCAAATTTCTGTAAAACAATCGGATAAATCTTTGCTTTCTCTTTTCTTAAAAGGCGACGAAAAAGTTAATTGGGCGAAGACTACCGATGGTTTTACTCTGTTAAAAGCTAAAAATGGAGATTTTGTGTATGCTATTTCTGATTCTAAAGGAGGGATTACGCCTTCAAATATTATTGCCCATAATGAAGGAGCGAGAAATTCTGAAGAATTGAATTTTATTAAAACTCTTGATAATAATCTATTCTTTTCTTCTGAACAGTTAAGGACATTAAAACAGATTTGGGAATATAAAAAGTCTCCTGATTTTCAAAATGCATTAAATTTAGCAAAAACCACGCAAAGACAATTAAAAATTCTTGTTCTTTTAGTAGAATATCCGGATAGACTCTTTGTTAATAATGCCCAATATTTTGATAATCTTTTTAATCAAGTTGGTTATAATGAATATGGGAATGAAGGGAGTGTAAAGGATTATTTTAATGCTTCTACTTATGGTAATGTAACTATTAGTGCTGGTGTTTATGGTCCTTTTATGGCAAGTGCAGGTTGTGCATCTTATTGCTATCAAGCTACAGGTAATCTTGGAGCACAAAATTTACTTAATGAAGCAATTAATTTAGCTGATCCTACTGTAAATTTTGCTGATTATTGTAGTAATGGTAGTAGTTATGTTGATTGTGTATTTATGATATTTGCTGGTTGTGCAGCATCTTCAGGTGAAGATAATGCTATTTGGCCTCATAGATCTGTTTTGTATCCTCCAGTTGAAAAAGATGGAGTTTATTTATATAATTATGGCTGTGCTTCTGAATTACAAGGAAGTACACCTTGGACAACACCACCAACAGTAGGAACTATTTGTCATGAATTTTCTCATGTACTTGGTTTAGATGATAATTATGATACAGATTATGGAACCAATGGACAAGCAACAACATCTGATGAATGGGATGTTATGTCAAGTGGTAATTATAATAATGGAGGTAAAACGCCCCCTCTTTGGAGTGCTTTTCAGCGCATGTCTCAAGGTTATTTGGATATAATTGAATTAAATTCTGGAGTTGAGAATAAAACTTTACCTCCTTTGTCTACAAGTAATGTAGCTTATAAATTAACTCATAGCCCTTCAGAATATTTTATTTTAGAAAATCGTCAAAAAGAAGGTTGGGATAGATTCCTTCCCGGTCATGGAATGTTAATTACTCATATTGATAAAAGTGTTCCTGGTTGGAATTATAATTGTGCTAATTGTGATCCTTCTTGGCTTGGGATAAATCTTTTGGAGGCTAATGCTTCAACGCCATACAATAGACCATCTAATCCTTTTCCTGGGACAAGCAATGTTACAAGTTTTACAGATAGTACAAATCCGAGTAGTTTATCAAATGATGGCTCTCAACTTAATAAGCCGATTGAGAGAATACAAGAGAATACAACTACAAAAAATATAACTTTTGATTTTGGCGGAGTATCTTCCTCTTCTCCAAGAGCAACAACTAATTCAATTACAAGAGTTACTTCTGACTCTATTTATGTTAGTGTTACTGTTTCTCAAACAACAAATCCTATTATTGAAAAAGGTTTAATTTATTCTACATCAAACAATCCAATTTATTCAAATACTAGAATAATAAATACAGAAAGTTCAAATGATTTTACATCTATAGTTACAAATATTCAACCAACAACAACTTATTATGTTAGAGCTTATGTAAAAAACTCTTTGTCTACTTATTTCTATGGAGAGGTAATAAGAGTTGATGTGCCTTGTGCTTCAATAAGACAATTCCCATATAATAATAGTTTTGAAAACAATGACAATACAATTTCTTGTTGGGGGCAAGAAGGGAATTCATTCCAATTGAATACTTGGAAATATGTAAGCACAACAGATACAGGAGGAATAACATCTGCTCAAAGTGGTACACAATTTGCATATCTTTCATCCTCCTATCAATCTGCTCAAACAAGAAAACTTATTACCCCAAGTTTAGATATTTCTATCCTTTCACAACCATATATTAAATTTTATTATGCAATAAAACAGAAAGGAGACTACCAAGATGCATTAAGGATTTATTATAAAACATCATCTCTTGGCACTTGGCAGCTTTTGAAGACATATAATAATGATACTCCAAATTGGACAATGGATTCAATTATGCTTCCTAATAAATCGGATACATATTATATTGGATTTGAAGGAGAGCTTTATTCTGGTTATGGTGTATGTATTGATAACGTAATAGTAAGTGAAGCTAATCTTGTTGCTTTTCCTTCTGTAGCAACATTAAATGTAGATAATATAACGGATGTATCAGCAAGAGTAACCTCAAATCTTATTTCACAAGGCTATACAACATTGTCTTCAAGAGGGATAGTTTGGAGTACCAACCCTTACCCAACAATAAATGATTCTTCTTCTTCAATTGCAGCAGGAGCAGGACAATATATAATAACTGCAAATAATTTAGAATCTAATACAGTATATTATTTCCGTTCTTATGCAAGAAATCAAGGACTTATTTCCTATGGCAATCAAATAACAATATTAACAAAATGTGAGAGAATAAGTTCTTTCCCTTATGATTTTATCTTAGAAAGTTCAGATACTAATTGTTTTGAAAAAGGAATGGATTGGCAATTAACTAATCAGGATGTTGCAGTAACAGCACATTCAGGTACAAACTTTTTTATGTTTAAACCAATAGCCAATGATACATCAAAATTAATAATACCACTCTTAAATTTATCAAATCATACAAATACAAAACTTAAATTCTGGTATCAAAAACCATTTGATGCAAATACTTTAAAAGTATATTATAGAATAGGTATAGAAGGAGAGTGGAATCAATTAGGGTTATATAATGCATCAGTTAATAGTTGGACGTTAGATTCAGTAGATCTACCAAATGCAAATGATAATTATTATATTGCATTTGAAGGAATCTCACAAAATGGTAATGGAATATATATAGATGATATATCAGTAGAAGCAATACTTCAAATTCCATTAGTACAAACAACAACAACAACACTTGCAACATATAATAGCATTCAAACAGGAGGAGATGTTTCTTATTCAGGAATGAGTTCAGTTATAGAAAGAGGTGTATGTTGGTCAATTAATGGAACCACACCAACAATCATGAATTCTAAAATAATTGTTGGATCAGGATTAGGAACTTTTTCTTCAACACTTACAAACTTGTTCTCCGAAACAACATATAAAATTAGAGCCTATGCAACAAATAGCTATGGGACAAACTACGGACAAGAATATATAATCACAACACCTCCAATGCCAATCCTTAATAATACAATATCAGGAGACCAAGAATTATGTTATAATTCAACAACTCAAACTTTCCAAGGCTCTCTTCCAACAGGAGGAAATGGACAATACCAATATTTATGGTTACAAAGCCCTGATGATATTAATTGGGATTTTGCTACAGATTCGGATTTTAGGATACTTCAGAATTATTATTCATTCAGAGCAATAGAATCGGCATACTATAAGAGAGTAGTTAATTCTCGATTAGTTTCAGATACAAGTAATACAATTTTTTTAAAGGTTTATCCAGAAACAAGAGCCGGAAATGTTTTTAGAGGACAAGATACAATAACGATCAATCAAGGATTGAGAATGGAGTTAAGGGCTTTTGAAGGATCTATTTTAAAATGGGAAAGGAAGAAATTGGATTTTGAATGGCAAGAAATAGAGAATTCTCAAGACAGTATATGGCTTACCGATTCCCCTTCACAATTAGGGATGTACTATTACAGAGCAAGAGTAAAAAGTGGGACATGTGTAGAATTAATTTCAGGAGAAGATTGGACTTATGTTAAAAGAGGAATTGGGTTAGACAATGTGTTAGTTGAAGATGGAAATATAATAGTATCACCAAACCCTTCAAATGGAGGAATAAATGTACAATACAATAAAGACAAAGCATTTATTGGAGAGCTAAAAGTTTATGATATTAATTCAAAAGAGCTAAAGAATATAGAAAGTCAAGTATTGAATAAAGGTAATAATGCTATAAACCTTAACCCTATTAATAATGGGACATATCTACTTGTATTTAAGAACGACAAGATAATAATGACAAAAATAATAATAATAAACAAATAGAGGATTTATGAAAAAGATTATTTCACAATTGCTTTTTGTAGCAATACTACTAATCGCTCAGATTAGTATGGCTGTTCCTGCTTATAAAGGGTTGGTTAAATTAACACAACCAAATGGAACAGAGGTTTCCGCTTACTTATTTGGTGACGAAAGAGTAAACTGGGTAGAATCAGAAGATAACTATACTTTAATGTATAATAAAGTAGGTTACCTTGAATATGCAATAAAAGATAAAAATGGAGATATAACTCCATCAGGAATTATTGCAAAAGATCAAATAGAACGATCTATAATTGACAATAATTTTTTGTCAACAATATCAAAGAAACTAAGGTATTCGAATGTTCAAATAAAAGCTATGCTTGATGCAACCTCTATGTTAGATAATTCAAAAAATGAACCAGTAGAAGGATTAACATCAGGAATAAGAAAGTTATTAGTAATTTTAGTACAATACTCAGATCTTCCTTTTACTTATACAGCACAACAGTTTAAAGATATGTTTGATCAGGTAGGGTATAGCACAGGAAGTGTTAGGGATTATTTTAGAGCAAATTCTTATGGTAAATTAGATATTCAAAGTACGGTATTAGGACCATATACTTTGCCTAATACACAAGCTTTTTATGGAGCTCATTCTGGGTCACAAAATGATGCTAATGCGAGACAAATGATAATTGATGCTTGTAATGCAGCAGATCCAGATATTGATTTCAGTACTTTTGATAATGATGGGAACTTAACTCTTGACGGAGTTCATGTTATATATTCAGGACGAGGAGAACATAATGGAGGAGGAGACAATGCTATATGGGCACATCGTTCAAAATTAAATCCACCTCTTGTATTGGATGGAGTAAGAATAATAGATTATTCATGTGCTTGTGAAAAACAATCTTCAAATTCGATGTCTGGAATAGGTGTTCATTGTCATGAATTTGGTCACGTATTAGGGCTTTGGGATTATTATGATGCTGATTATTCAGAAAATGGAATTTCAAAAACATTTGGTGAATTTGAAATAATGGACGCAGGAGCATATGATAATAATGAACATACACCTCCTCTTTATAATGCTTATTCGAAAGTATTCTTAGGTTGGGTAACGCCTTACGTTATTGATACTAATATGTTAATGGATATAACTTCAATACCATCAACAGACACAGCATTAATATTTAGAATAAATACACCAACCGAAGGAGAATATTTCCTTTTTGAAAATAAAGATTTTTCAGGTTGGAATGCTTATCTTCATTCTTCAATTATAAATTATAGAAATTATGGAGGAGTAAATAGTGGAATTCTTGGAGTACATGTTGATGAATCAGCAAATGCTCTTGGTTGGAGTAATAATTGTTTAAATTGTTATCCAAGTAGAAATTCAGTTCTTATTATGAGTGCAGATGGTAATTATAATGGATACCAAACTAGTGATTCTTGGTATTATTCAAATATGGCAAATATGTTATATCCAGGACAAAGTGCGATAACTTCAATAACCGATTCAACAACAACAAATCTTAGATCATGGGATAATTTAAATTCTAATGTTAAACTTACAGACTTTACAAGACTAAGTAACAATAATATAACATTTAAAACAAATGGAGGAGCTGCTCTTGGAGTACAAGTACAAACCTTAGCCCCATCACAAATAACACATACAACAGCTCAATTAAATGGTTCTACTCAATTTTCATTACAAGGAGATCAAACAATAATAGAAAGAGGTTTTGTTTTAAGCACAGAAGCATATCCAAGAATTTCAGATACTAAATTAATTGGTTCAGGAACGACAGGAACAATGGTTGAAGCTTTATCAGGATTAAATGCTGGAACAGTATACTATTATCGTGCTTATGGAATTAATGCAAATGGAGTAAGCTATGGAGAACATTATTCATTCCTTACATTATCTGATCCTATTACAAATAATGCAATAATTGATAGTAATTTTGCAGCATGTGAAACAGGAGAAATGCCAACAATATTAGGGACAGACCCTCAAGGAGGAAGCGGAGACTATACATATCGTTGGTTAGAAAGTCTAGATTCAATAAATTGGGATAACACACAAAATGCAGGAATAAGTAAAGACTATATCCCATCAATGTTAACAGTTCCAACATACTTTAAGAGAGTAGTTCTTTCAGCAGACAAAGTAGATACTTCAGCAGCAAAATTAGTACCAATAGTACCAGTAACAGTTGCAGGAACATTATCTCAAGAAAATGACACAATACAAATAAATGAATCAACAGGAGCTATAACCCTAACTGGAAATGTAGGAGATGTAGTTCTATGGCAAAGAAAGATAGGTTCATCACAATGGGGAACAATTGAAAACACAGGTTCTTTAACAACTTTCTCAGAATCTCCATCAGCTGAAGGCACATATCAATATAGAGTAAGAGTAAGAAGTGGAGCATGTCCATCAAAAACAACACCAGCAATATCAATATTAGTTAAATCAGTAGGCTTATCAGATATTGAAAACAACTCAATTGACTTTGATGTATACCCAAATCCATCTAAAGGAACATTCACATTAGACCTAAACTTAGAAAGCGGAAAGTCAGTTGATATGCAAATGGTTAATATGTTAGGTAAAACAATATATACAAAAACAAGCCTAAATGCAAAAACACAAATCAACCTTTCAAATATTGAAAACGGAACATATATAATAATACTAAAAGACGGAGATAAAATAGTAGGAAAGAAACAAATTATTATAAATAAATAAATTAGTATTTGGTAGCGTCCAAAATTTTCTAAATAAAAATTTGAGAGCTATTAAAAATAATTTTGAAAAGGTAGAATTAAACATTCTACCTTTTCTATTTTATATAATTACCAAGACAAACAATTTTCAAAATAAGTAATAATATAGTCTATTTTGGATATTAGCCATAAGTTATATTATTAGAATGTATCAATATTAGTATCAAAACCATCAAAAATTCATCGAATAAATTTCAAACGTAAACATTAAAAATATATAAAAGATAGGGTCGTAAAAATAAACAAGTCTAAATGTAAAAAGGTCAAATAAAAACGTCTTAAATAATAGATATAATTAGCAATTAAGAAGATATAGAAGATGGAGCATACTGTAATTATTTACAAAAGAAATAACTTCCAACAATATGTTGGAGTAAAAGCATAAAAAACATTTTGTTATTAAAAAAACAAAAACTACATTTGCGGGATTAATTTTAAAAAATAAAACATTATGCGAAGACCTTTATTTTTTGTATTATCTATTTTTGTTTTTACGAACCTTTTCTCACAAACCCTATCAAACCCAACAATTTGGTTGAAGCCATTGCTTAGCGGAGACACAGTATCCTTAATAGACACAAAAATAAGCACAACAGACCAAAGCCCTTATTCAAAAAAGTATACCAAGAGTTACATAAACTATAACCCGAGTATAACCCCGAATGATAGTCTGAACATATACGTTAGACCCTATGATAGTTTATCCAATAATACACGAGTAACCATAATGACAGCCTATTTTACCGAAAGCACCAACAAAGTAGGCTTATGGGAACTAGGTCAAGACACAAACCGTTTATTGTGGTTAAACAGTCAAGAAATAAGTTATAAAACCAAAGGCATAAGCTATAGAGATAGCTTAGGAACAGAACAAGGCCCTATAGTAAATATAGGACACTTCAATTATTCTAAACGAGATACAATCACTTCCCTTACAGACACCCTATACATATGCAATGAAGGTGATAATCACTTTGAAGGCAACTTTGGAGAATACTTATACTTCCCTGAAGACTTAGATAAAACAGAACAACAAAAATGGGAAAGCTACTTAGCCCTAAAATACGGAGCCACCTTAAAAAGTGCATACGTCAATAGCCAAGGCGATACCCTCTGGAACACAAAAGAAGACAGCACATACAGCCAAGGTATAGCAGGAGTAGGCAGAGACGACAGCACAACCCTAAGCCAAAGACGAAGTAAAATCTATCAAGACGAACTCAGTATAAACATAACCGATAACACCCTTCAAGACAAAACCTATATCCTATGGGGCCATAATGGCCAAAACGCCACACCAACCATACTCTATCAAATAGACACCAACCAGTACTACCAAATGGAAAGACAATGGAAAATCAAACCCTACACACCAATCAACAACCAACCAACCAATACAGAACTAATCTACAACTACCCCTTAAACGTAGCCCCAGGCGGAATCCTATTACTAATAGACAGAACAAGCTCAGACATCACCCCAACAATAAGTGAAATCCATCACCCAGACAGCATTACCACAGATGCAGTATACTTCAAGAACATCCATTGGGATACAGATAATAATGGACAAGACTATATAACCATAGCCATCAATATAGACAGTCTCAACCAACCACTACCCAACAAAAGTGAACAAACCCAAACACAACAACAACAAAACCCAAACGAACAAACAAAACACCTAAGCCTAAACTTGCAACCCAATCCAAGCAGAGGTAACTTTACCCTAATCATCCAACAAGAAAGAAAAACCCCATTACAAATACGCATAACCGATAACAATGGAAAAGAAGTAAAGAAATACACCAAAGAAGACGCAGACACCTATACAGAACTACATGAAACCATAGACACTATGGGAATTTACCTAATCCAAGTCACCAACCAAGACGAAAAGAAGACCACAAAACTAATAATAGTAAAATAAAAAAGCCAAAGACATGAAAAGAACCATTATACAATTAACCCTAATATTAACAGCCACCCTATTAACAATAAGCTGTTCAGAGAATACAAAAACAAATAAAAACCAAACCCTATCAAAAGCAGATAACCAGGCTCAAAATTCAAGTTCAACCCAAAGCTCAAACCAAATACAAAGACCTTCCCATCCGCTGCAACTACCAGACAACTTACAACAGCAAACCATAGAAAGAAAAGTACAGCCCTTACCAAGACATAATAATATATCCTATACAACCCCAACCTTTGATACAACGAACTATAATGAAAGGAAAGAATACCTTATAACTCCGACAGAAAAACAATTAGTAAAACATACCGGAGTAGCATTGTTTATAGGCGAAGGATCAGTAAAGAAACCGACAACAATAAGTATAACCCCATTAACAGAAAAAGAAATAGTAAATGTTCCAACCAATTTGGTAAACCTAACCAAATACCATAATGGTTATAGATTCTTACCAGATGGGCAAACCTTTGAGCAGGAAATAGCCGTAGCCATGAAATATGATACAACAAACATACCCTTTGGTTATGGAGCAGCAGACATCTTTACCTACTATTACGACACAAAAAGTAGTCAATGGGAACAAATACCAAGAGACAGTGTAGATGAAATCAACCATATCATCTATTCCAGAACGACCCATTTCACAGACTATATCAATGGAGTATTGAAGGTGCCAGAAACTTCCGATGCAATGGCCTATACCCCAACCTCAATCAAAGACTTGAAAGCAGCCGAACCATTGAATGGAATCACCTTAATGAGTCCACCCCAAGCCAATAACAAAGGAACAGCCAATTTAAGTTATCCGATTACAGTACCAGCAGGCAGACGAGGCATGCAACCAGACCTTAACATTACTTATAATAGTTCAGGCGGAAATGGAATATTAGGGTTAGGATGGGATTTAAACATATCAAGCATTTCAGTAGAAACACGTTGGGGAGTACCATATTTTGATCAAAATAAAGAATCAGAAACTTATTTGTTAGATGGAGAGACATTAGTAACAAGTTATTTTGATACTTTAGATGAAGGAGAATTGAAATTTAGACTACATAAACCAACATACAGAAATGAGTGGGAGGATAGAGATACTTCAGGATATAAACAATTTTATCCAAGAGTTGAAGGAGCATTTAAGAAAATAATACGCCATGGAAAAATGCCGATGAATTATTGGTGGGAAGTTGTAGATAAGAGTGGTACAAGATATTTTTATGGAATGCGTAAGATAAATGACTCTACTATGTTTTTTGATTCCCAAAGTACATTAGCAGATTATAATTGGAATGTAGTCAAATGGTGTTTAACAGAAGTGAGAGATGTTTATGGTAATAATATTACATATAAGTATTACACATATCTTAATGATGCTTCATCACAACAAGATTTTGGAAAGCAAATATATGTATCAGATATAAATTATACAGGATATAAAAATACAGTTGGAAAATACAATATAAAATTTGTAATAGATACAACGGGGAAATTAAACCATGATGTAACCACTTCAGGCAGATATGGATTTAAAGAAATAAATAAATGTCTATTAAATAAGATAAGTGTTTTATATGATAATTCACATATAAAAACTTATTATTTTGGCTATAAAGAGGGAGCGTTTAATAAAACATTGTTGTGTAATTTTTATGAAACAGACACTGTAATAAGGTTAATTGATCTTATGGGCTTATATGATAGATGCCCAGACCAAGAGAATCCAGATCTTCCTCATCCTCTTATTACTCATAAATTTGAATATGATAGTTTAGGGTCTAATTTATATACAGAAGAACAAATATTAAATACAGGAGAAACAGAGATAGGATGGAATGTTTTTTCTGGGAATGTAGCAAGTAAATTAAGTAATATGGGTGGTTCAGAAAGCATTTCCACAGATAAAGGAGGAGGAATAAATTTTGGAATAGGTTCAGACCCAACAACAAAATGGTTAACAGTGGGAGGGAGCCATTCTTATCAATTAGGTAAAGATAGAGGGGTTGTTACTATGATGGATATAAATGGTGATGGTTACCCTGATAAGGTTTATAGAGATGGAGATGAGATAAGATTTATATTACAAAGACCAAATAATGATGGGGATTTAATTTCTGCTGGATTTGCAGATGGAAACACAAGAATAAATGGAAGTATAACGAATTTTTCGTATACAGAAAGTACAACTCGTCCTTGGGGAGTGAATGCCTCAGTACTTCCAGGTTCAGATGGTGATGTTTTATCAAGTGTTTCAGGTGGAGTAGGTTGGGGAAGCACAAAAAGTTCTACATCTACATATTTTTCCGATGTAAACGGTGATGGTCTTGTTGATATAATAGTTAATGGAAATATATTTATAAATAGGTTAAATGAACCAGGTATAAATATGTTTATAAATGAAACGACAAAAGATACAATATTTTCTGGGGGAAGTTGTGGCGGTTATGTATTAAATGATGTCCCGGTAGATCCAGCAATATATGGAGATAGAGTAGATACAGTAGGGCATTGGAATTGTTTTATAAATCAGAAAGGAGAACAAGAATGTCATTGGATAACAGAAATAGTCAATTATAAAGCGCCAGAAATTTATTATCCTAATATACAAGCCGTAAGAGTATGGGTTGCTCCATATAATGGAAAAATAAAAATAGAAAGTCAAGCAAGAATACCTGACGATGTAGTAAATCTTATGAAAATAACTCAAATCGGAGATGGTTTAAAATTAAGTATTCAAAAATCAGGACAACCAACATTATTAAGTGAATTAAAACTTGATACAATTACATATAGTGGTACTATGAATTATTCAAACCTAAATGTAAAACGAGGCGATAAGATATTCTTTAGGATGGAGTCATTAGAAAAGAGAACCTATGATAAGGTAATATGGGATCCTAAAATTACATATACTTCATATAAGAATAAATCAGGAGTGGATATTTTAACAGGATTAGATAGAATAGATGGAAATAAAGATAGTATATTTAGATTTAAGGCATCAGAAGATTTTGCATTAAGTAGTCAAGGAGGCTTAGTTCAAACTTATGTAGGAGGACGTTTATTAATAAAGCCAAAAATAGAAGTTGAAGGTCCTTTAACAGAACCATTAAACTATAAAGTATATAAAAATGATACTATTGTACTTAATAGGGTTATCCCAAAGAATACTATTGTCAACATTAATAATATTATAAATAATGACACTATAATATCGATAAGTAAAAATGATAAACTTAGAGCAGAATTAACATGTTTTGGTAGAGTGAAATGGCCATTAGTCCATGCGGGAGTGGAAATGTCTATAATAGAAAGTGACAATGATACAATACAAGATATAATTGACACAATAAGTGTTCCTGGAGATACAATATATACATTAACATACAATCCAGAAATATCCAGAAATATTTATCAATATTCAAAAATACCAAGTTTGTTATGGCAGTCTAACTATACAGGTACAATATCTATAAAGCCTGTAATATATCCTACTACGATAACAAGTAACTATAAATTGAGAATGACAATAAAAGATGAAAATGGTTTAGTAGATACGTTTACATTTTCAACTCCAACACCTATAAATACGTCAAAATATGTTAATGTAATATCAGGTAAGAAATATTATATAGATTATTATGCAGAATCAACTTTAGGAGAGATTATTGATAGTATTTCTACAAGCATACAATATGGTTCAACAACAGTAAAAAATGCATCTGGATTTTATACAAATTATAAAGAAGAAGATTATTCCATTTTTGGAGCATTATATAGAGGTTGGGGACAATTTGGGTATAAGCCACAAGATACAACAATAAACTATATAGATACTACTTTATTAGTTTTAAATATTATGAATACAACATCAGTAATAGATACATCAACTGTATTTACTATTACGAGTGATGATCCAGAAAGTCCAGTAACTAACGGGTATAATCCATTAGCAGGGAATTTCTTTGCCGCTAACCCGGACTACGAGCATAATTATTGGATTCCATATGGAAATATAAATTATTTCTGTAAAGATACTATGGCTAATATATTTAAATATGATGATGTAGATATAGATACAACTATATTAGAAGCAGATAATCCTATTCCATCTACGACGACAAACCCTAAACCAACTGTTGCAAATAAAGAATCATATAGTGAACCAAGTCGTAATTATAATGTTAATGCACGTTTGGATTTGAGTTTAATTGATCTTAGTATTGGAGGAACTGTTAATAAAGGGAAACAGAGAGTAACATCAGATCTTATGGATGTAAATGGTGATGGATTTCCTGATATAGTTTCAGGATCGGTGGTTCTTTGTAGTAAACCAAGGGGAGGATTAAGTGGTAAGATATTTAATCACATAACAGGAAATAATGTGGAGGCAGATGTTATGGATTATGAAGCAACTGGAGCAAGTGCTGGTGGACAAAAAATGAACGTAGGTAAAGAAATGAGGAATGGTCCGGTTAACTCTAAAATAAGTATGGGTGGAGCTGCAGGAGGAAGTACAAGCGAATCTACAGGAGGAAGTACGTGGATAGATATAAATGGAGATGGATTACCAGATAAAGTAAAATTTAATGATCCAAATAGTACAGTTTATTTAAATTATGGTTACGGATTCTCTCGATCAGAGGCATGGAATTCTTCAGGAATTAAGAAATCACATAGTAATTCATTGTCATTAAGTGACAATTGGGATTTATTTAGTGGAATAAATACATCAAGAGGAGGAAAGCAATTTAATTTAGTAGATGGTAGTATATCGGGAGGACTTGGCATAACAGGAGGAGAAAATATTACAGAACGTAGTTTTTTGGATGTAAATGGAGATGGGTTAATAGATATTGTTTATTTAGACGGAGATACAGTTAGAGCTAATATAAATACAGGAACAGGTTTTAGCAATCCTATACCTTTAATAGGTGATGGATCAATAGATTATAGTTTAACTTTGGGTGCAAGTATAAATGGAGGTATTTCATTAGGTGTACCCATATGGATATTTAAGATTGTTGGTTGTGTATCTGGGTATAAGGGATGGAATATTGCATATTCAAAATCTAAATGGATAGATATGAACAATGATGGATACCCAGACTATGTAACAGAAGGAGATGGTAATGAGGTAAAAGTAAGATATTCTTTGATAGGAAAAGCAAATCTTTTAAAGAAAGTAATAACTCCAACAAGAACAAATATAGATATTGATTATCAATTATCAGCAAGTAGTGTAAATTCTCCACAAAGACATTGGCAAATGATAAGTACAAAAATATCAAATCATGACACCTACGACCCTGCACAACATGATACTATTTACACAACATATAAATATAAGAATCGTTACTATGACAGATATGAAAGAGAAGATTATGGATATGATTCAGTATTAACATATTCGTACTTGAATAGTAATACAGTCCCATATAGAACAAATATAGATGTATATTATAATGACAACTATATGTTTAAAGGCATAAAAAATAGAACGATAACAGCAGATTCACAAGGCAGGAAGATACAAGATAATATCTATGATTACAGAGCAAAAGACAGAATCACAGGAGATGCAGTAAATGAATCTTTAGCTTTTTGTTCAAGTGATGCCTATCCAGCAATAAATGAAGAAATAGTAAAATATTATTTATTAACAGGAGATACCTCTGCACAGATTACTACAAAGAAAGCATATAATCATGGACCTTATGGCAATGTTAAAAGATATGCCGACTATGGAGACATAACAACAACAAATGATGATGTATATTCAGAAATCAATTACTACGAAGACACTTCTAAATACATAGTTGGAGTTCCTTATGATTTTAATGTAATATCAGACACCATTAATTATCCTTCATTGAGACATAAACAAGCTAATATTAATAGCTTTGGTGATATGGATCAATTAAACATAAATATAAGTAATAACACATATATGACTTATGATTATTGGTATGACCAATATGGAAATATAATCAAAAGAATTTCTCCAGCAGATGCAGCAGGACATAGAATGACTACAAAGTATACTTATGATAATACATTATATTGTCTACCAATATTGGTACAGGATAGCAATCTGGGTTATCAATCATCAGCAACTTATAATTATAAATGGGCTGCACCAGTTGAGACGATAGATATAGCAGGAAATCCACAACGTTATACTTATGACAGTAGAGGAAGAATAGCAACGGTTCAAGGTCCTAAAGAAATAGCATCAGGATATCCATACACAATAAAATATGAATATTCAGACTTAGTAATGCGTACTGTTAGTGGTAATATATATTTACTTAGGAAGCCATGGGCAAGAACGCTTCATTATGACCCATCAGATACCTCTAATAAAATAAAGACAGTTACCTTTATAGATGGATTAGGAAGAATAATACAAACTAAGAAAGATATTGATTCTTATGGAACAGAATTAATGATGGTTTCAGGAAGAGAGAAATATGATAAATTAGGAAGGACAACAACGACTTATCAGCCAATAACAGAGACATTAGTAAATAGTACAACACTTTATTTACAGGATACTATTTTCAATAAAAATATAAGTGGTATTACACCAACAAGAATAGCATACGATATCTTAGACAGAGTAGATACTACCATATATCCAGACTTGACAAAAACAACAACAATTTATAACTTTGGACAAGATGCTTCAACAATTAAACGTTTTAAGACCATAGTCAAAGACCAAAGTTTAAACCAAACAACAATCTATACAGACCCACGCCAACTAAAAACACAGATAACTTCCGCCTTAGGATCTATAACCAAGTTCAGTTACGATAGATTAGGACAATTAGTAACAAGTACAGACCCAGAAAACCAATCAACAACAAATGTCTATGATATGGCAGGCAGAAGAACAAGTAGAACACATCCAAGCAGTGGTCTAACACAATGGAAATATGATAAAATAGGTCATATGATAGAACAAACAATGTCCTCAGGAGAAGTGATCACTTATGATTATAGTTATAACCAACTTAAATATATAAAATATACTAATAGACCATGGAATAACGTATGGTATGAATACGGAGCAGCAAATACTCAAAATCAAACAGGAAGACTAATCAGACAACAAGACGTTACCGGTGTACAGGATTTTGTGTATGACAGTATGGGCAATATCAAACAGAATCGTCATACTTATGTAGTTCCAAATAGCAGTAATGCTTTTACCTTTATCACCCGTTGGAACTATGACAGCTGGAACCGTGTATCCAATATCACCTATCCTGATGGCGATATAGTAACCTATGCATATAACAAGGGCGGTTTATTGAAGAGCATCAAAGGGAATAAATATGGAGTACAAACGAACTATATCCGCAATATAAACTATGACACCTACGAACAACGAGCAGAAGAATATTTTGGCAATGGCACCAAAACCGTTTATTTCTATGAATCCTTAATGCGAAGATTAGACAAACTTATTACCATAGACTCCATAGGCTTATACCTTCAGTACAATAAATATACCTATTATCCAGAAGGTAATATAAAACAAATACAAAACACAGGCATAGACCCTTACACCCACAACTACGACTATGATCATGATTATCAACTAGTACATGCTGCAGGTTCAGGCACATGGTCAGGTACCCCAATTAGCTATGACATGGTTTTAAATTATAGTTCATCAGGCAAAATCGAACGTAAGGAAGTTCGCAATTCCAAACGATTAGATAACAATGGCACCACCCAAATAAATTACAGGAACAATTATCATTACACGGATCCAAGTAATCCATATGGAGTACGTTTAATCCATGATGATATCTTGAATAAGGATTATGATATCAAATGGGATATTAAAGGAAATATGATAAGTCATGAAAATTCAAAATGGGGTATTCGTCAATTATGCTGGACAGAAGACAACCGTTTAGAAAACGAGAAAGATGGAAAAATGGGAGCCTATTATAATTATAATGCTTCAGGCGAACGCAATCTGAAAGTTTGTGGTCATAACATAGACGTCACCCAAAACGGCACCACAGTCAATATACCAGCCTTAGACCAACAAACCTTGTATGCAAGTTCCTTAGTCACCGTTAATGACCAAGGCTACACCAAACACTACTTTGAAGAAGGCAAGCGAATATGCAGCAAGATAGGTAATGGAAGATTGACCAATGTAACCGCCCCAGTCACTCCAATAAACGGAGAATATTCAAAACTATTAAGCGAATTAAAAGATAATGTAATAGGATCTTTCTCTATTTGCATAGGCGCAAAACCATATTTACAAACCCAAGACCTTTATTCACATATCATTCTACCAAACATCAATCAAACCTCCTCCACCGAACCTGGATTCTATTACCACAGCGATCACTTGGGCAGCAGTTCCTATATCACAGGCGACAATGGACAAAAGACCCAAACCTTAGCTTATATGCCATCAGGAGAAGACTGGGTAGACCTCAAACATAACTCCCCAAGTTACACCACCCCATACAAATTCACAGGCAAAGAAAAAGACGAAGAAACCAGCTACAACTACTACGGAGCAAGATACTACACCGACAACCTATCAATCTTCCTCTCCACCGACCCAATGAGTGACAAATACCCTAACCTAACATCATATAACTACTGTGCAAACAATCCAGTAATGCTTATTGATCCAAATGGAATGAATATTGATGATTATTTTACAAATTCAGGAAAGTATTTGGGATCAGATGGAGCAAAGACAGATAATGTAAGAATAATAGATGAGGGAAGGTGGAATGACATAAAAACTACAAATAATGATGGATCAGAAACAGTCAATCATTATGTGGGATATGCTAATTCATCAGCATTCTCTGAATCAGCAGAAAATATGTCTGATAATGATAAATTAAATGTCTTTCAACACTATAATCCAACAGATTTATCTGTGGAAAAATATAATAATCCTGGAGAAAACTATATGGCTTTTTATGCTTCTGGAGATAAAATTTCAGAAAGGAAAGGTACACTTAAAAAGGCAATGATAGTAAATCTTCAAATAAATAATACGTCTGATAATGCTAATAATATTATTAATTCTTTTGGACATGAGGACGACCATTATAGTCTATTTAAAGAGATTGGCATCGAAAAATATTCCGCAATGCCAAGGCATTTAATAGAACAGCGAGCAATAAAACATCAAATGAATCTTCCTTCTTGGAAAAACACAACTCCTCAATTCAAGGAAGGAATGCAATGGTATGGATATAGGAATGGTATGTTCCCTTGTGATTTTTAAATTTAAGAAATATGAAGCGAGTAATTATAATTATTGTAATTTGTTTATTAAGCATAAATTGCTTTTCTCAAATTAATATAGGTATAGATTCAGTGTTTGTTAAAAATATAATTGATACTGTTCCTAGAATAACAAAAGCAAGTGATAGTTCGATCTGTTTTGAATACATAGAAGGTATGGGAGCAGGTCCTGAAATTAAGTTATATTGTAGTTTTGTAAATGACTCTACAAGCCCAATAACATTAAGTAAATTCTTATTTGGGACATTTATTACTTTCAAATATAAAGGAGTTACTTATAAAGCTTATATTTTCCCAGATACGAAGCAATCTATAGTTACAATTTTACCAAAACAAAAATTTTCTCTTTGTTTGTCAAGTGAGTACTTATTATTAATTGAAGATATAATGAATGATAGAGAGGAAATATTCTCAGGAATATACAGGTATGATTTTACTAATGTAGTAATGGAAACTTTACCAACCATAAGAGTTCATTATGTTGATGAAAAAATAAGTATCACTTCTGATTATATTAAACTCAAACGAATTATAATGAATTAGTTTAATGTATTAGATGAGGGGTAGTGTATCAGAAGAGGGGTAATGTATCAGATCAGGAGTTATTAAAATAACAAATTGAAAGACAGTAATAATTTAAAATTAATTTAGAGAGAAGGTAGAATTTATTCTACCTTCTCTTGTTTTTATCTTCAAAAACAAGCTTAAAAATACCAACAAATGAAAGTTTTGATATATTGTGTTCCAAATAAGGAGTTATCTAAGTTTTTGTTTTGTAACTACAAATTAATCAGGTCGTTATAACTAAAAGCTTATTCTTCGATAGTAAATCCTCGTTTCAACAATAGTAAATCGACCGTTTTACCTATAGCAAATCGACCGTTTTGCATGTAGTAGATCGGTCGATTTAGGGGTAGCAAATTGGTCGATTTGCACTATGTAAAACGGTCGATTTGCTACTCCTAAAACGGCGATTTATTATACCTAAAACGAGCGATTTACTTTTTCATGTACTTAATATGGGATTTTGAGAAAGAAAAATAATATTTTTTATATAATAATTTTTTGCATCCTTCGTTCTCAAACCATAAAACAGTTTGAGAAACTTCTACTAATTTAAATTTAGATATTTCATCTCTCACTTAAAATGTTTCTTATCCCTCAAACCATTTTTTTGTTGGTAATTCACGAGAATAATTTATATTCTCTATTTTATACACAATAAAAAAAGGAGGTCTATATGGCACTTAAGTTTGTTAAAGTCAAAAGAAGAATCACCGTTGGGACAACCCCAGGTATTAAATTTCTGGCAAGAATGGTTCCAGGTAATGTTATTGACATGAAGGGATTAGCGGAAAGGGTTTCTAAAACTTCTTCCTTGTCAAGAGGTGATATTTACAGTGTTGTACTTCAAATTTCAGATATTATGACAATGGAATTGCTGGAAGGAAACCAAGTTCAGATTGGAGAAATTGGAAAGGTTATTCCTAAGTTTTCTGCAAAGGCTGTTGATACACTTGAAGAAGTTGATGCTTCCACAATTACCAGAGTTTATGCAGATTTCAGTCCTTCTCTTGAGTTTAGGAAAAAGATGGATGAATTGAAGGTTAAGATTGAACCTTTGGAAGATATTAAGGGTTTGCAAATTGAAACTAACACACCTAATCCTTAATTATTGGTATATAGAGAGGGCAATATTGTTAACCCTCTCATAAAATTTAATGTTGGATAATAAGAAATTCAACAAGTAATTAACCAAATTAAATATAAAGAGAAGTTCATTTTTATGTATATGAACTTCTCTTTGTATTTTTCTATCCAAATATATTATTAATTCAAAATAAAATCTTTATCTTTGGAGCGTGAAACATCAACGAATTACATATAAGCAACAAGACGTTACCGGTGTACAGGATTTTGTGTATGACAGTATGGGCAATATCAAACAGAATCGTCATACTTATGTAGTTCCAAATAGCAGTAATGCTTTTACCTTTATCACCCGTTGGAACTATGACAGTTGGAATAGAGTAATGGATATCACCTATCCCGATAACGATATAGTAACCTATGCATATAACAAGGGCGGTTTATTGAAGAGCATCAAAGGGAATAAATATGGAGTACAAACGAACTATATCCGCAATATAAACTATGACACCTACGAACAACGAGCAGAAGAATATTTTGGCAATGGCACCAAAACCGTTTATTTCTATGAATCCTTAATGCGAAGATTAGACAAACTTATTACCATAGACTCCATAGGCTTATACCTTCAGTACAATAAATATACCTATTATCCAGAAGGTAATATAAAACAAATACAAAACACAGGCATAGACCCTTACACCCACAACTACGACTATGATCATGATTATCAACTAGTACATGCTGCAGGTTCAGGCACATGGTCAGGTACCCCAATTAGCTATGACATGGTTTTAAATTATAGTTCATCAGGCAAAATCGAACGTAAGGAAGTTCGCAATTCCAAACGATTAGATAACAATGGCACCACCCAAATAAATTACAGGAACAATTATCATTACACGGATCCAAGTAATCCATATGGAGTACGTTTAATCCATGATGATATCTTGAATAAGGATTATGATATCAAATGGGATATTAAAGGAAATATGATAAGTCATGAAAATTCAAAATGGGGTATTCGTCAATTATGCTGGACAGAAGACAACCGTTTAGAAAACGAGAAAGATGGAAAAATGGGAGCCTATTATAATTATAATGCTTCAGGCGAACGCAATCTGAAAGTTTGTGGTCATAACATAGACGTCACCCAAAACGGCACCACAGTCAATATACCAGCCTTAGACCAACAAACCTTGTATGCAAGTTCCTTAGTCACCGTTAATGACCAAGGCTACACCAAACACTACTTTGAAGAAGGCAAGCGAATATGCAGCAAGATAGGTAATGGAAGATTGACCAATGTAACCGCCCCAGTCACTCCAATAAACGGAGAATATTCAAAACTATTAAGCGAATTAAAAGATAATGTAATAGGATCTTTCTCTATTTGCATAGGCGCAAAACCATATTTACAAACCCAAGACCTTTATTCACATATCATTCTACCAAACATCAATCAAACCTCCTCCACCGAACCTGGATTCTATTACCACAGCGATCACTTGGGCAGCAGTTCCTATATCACAGGCGACAATGGACAAAAGACCCAAACCTTAGCTTATATGCCATCAGGAGAAGACTGGGTAGACCTCAAACATAACTCCCCAAGTTACACCACCCCATACAAATTCACAGGCAAAGAAAAAGACGAAGAAACCAGCTACAACTACTACGGAGCAAGATACTACACCGACAACCTATCAATCTTCCTATCCACCGACCCACTCTCCGACAAATACCCAAGTACTTCTTCTTATGCTTATTGTAGAAACAATCCAGTGATGCTTATTGATCCAAATGGAATGAATGATGATGATTACAAATTTAATAAAAATGGAGAACTTGAATCATATAAGAAAACAAATAAACCAGATTGTATTATGGTTGAATCTGGAAAAGATAAGAACGGGGAAAGTACATATACTAAATTAAATAGTGATTTTGTTAAAAAATTTGTAGCAATAGCATCTGGGGAGTCTTCAAATAATAAAGATGAAGCAGAAGGAATCGCGAATGTTATGATCAATAGAATGAATTATAAGAATGTAACCCAAGATGAAAATTTTGTAAATAAAATTGGAGGTAATGAATCTTTTGATGCTATAGGACAACCTATTTATTCCGAAGTTATGGGACAAACTTTAAATGAAACGTTTAAAGACTATAAATCAAGAGCAGAGGGAGCAATGAAAGCGTTATCACCTTTAAATAAAGATAATACTAGTGGAGCTTTCTTTTGGAATGCGATAGGTGATAGAAAATCTGGTTTTAATTGGAAAAGTTATAATAGTAATGTCTTTCTTAAAACGATTGAATTAGGTAAAAGTGCATTTTTTAAATACAATCCAAGTAAATCACAAAATTCTAAACATTACAAAAATATTTGGCCATGAGAAAATTGTTTAATAACTGTAGTATAATAGTATTACTATTTATAAATATTCATAGTGTATATTGTCAAACAACTTTAGAATATTCTGGAAATAAATTATTAGATTTTGAAACAAATGAATCTTTTGATATTATAATAAAACAAAATCTAATAAATTTAGAAATGCAAGTATTTGCAAATAATGATGGCATTAGAGATTCAATTAAAATAATCAATGAAGTTACTAATATAGACAGTGTATTAATTGTAGATAGAAAATTCCTTATTATTCATTATAGTATTAGAGGTGGCTCTGGTGTACATTTTAGATATTTAAGAATTATTACTGTAAAAAATAGACATTTGTATGATAGTTTTGCTTTATTGGATAATTATTGGGCAAATAATAAAGGAAAAAAGATTGAAGAATATAAAGTAAATTATAATATCAAAAAAGATTCTGGATATTATCATATTAATTTATCAGTGATAGAAAAAGAAAGTAATGGAAAAGCTAAGTATTGTCAACAATCATTATTATTTAATTATGATTACATGATTTTTGCTAATATTCAAAATAATATGTCTCAAATATGTATAGAAGATGAATTAGGAGAAAAAGATATAATAATATCAAATAATGATAATCTTTATAGTTTTAATTTGGATAATTTAGTATATGTTTTTTATAAGAATCATTGGTACAGAAAGTTTAAATCAAGTAAATGTTTTAATATGATATAAGGGGGGGGATGTATAATAACAGGAGTTTCCAAAATAACAAATTGAAATACAACAATAATTAAATCTAATTTACCAAAAATAAAGGAAAGAAGTAGATGTTAATAATGCGTTTTAAGAACAAGATAAGGAGTTAATAAAAAAAGATAGGCTTTTTTTGCCCTAAGATAGGAAGTTAGCACTCCAAGATCAAGTGTTAGTACTCTAAGATGGGAAGTTGATGGGTAAAAAAGGGGCTTGGTAATGTATCAGAAGAGGAGTTATTGAAATAACAAATTGAAAGACAGTAATAATTTAAAATTAATTTAGAGAGAAGGTAGAATTTATTCTACCTTTTTTTATTTTCATCTTCAAAAACAAGCTTAAAAATGCCAACAAACGAAAGCTTTTCATCTTTGTGTATCAGATCAGGAGTTAAGTTTTTTTTCAGGAGAAGAGTCAAAGTCAACGCTAAAATCAAATAGACGGCGTCTTTTTGCCAAAAATAGGCTGTCTAAACACTAAAAAGACGCCGTCTACGACCATCAAAGACGGCGTCCATGTACCCCGTAGAAGGCCTCTACAGACTTGCGGACGGTGTCTTTTTGCCAATTAGACGGCCTAAAAAAGCTAAAAATACGGCTTCTATTTCAAAAAACAAAAGATTTCCACAAAAAGCATATATTATTCAAGATAAAATTTTTACTTTTGGAGCGTGAAACATTAAAACATTACATACTTAGAACAAGACGCGAGAGGAAGGTAATGTATCAAATCATTAGTTATTAAAATAACAAATTGAAATGTGGTAACTATTAGAATTAATTTATTCTACCTCATTCTAATTTTTTACCTAATAGAACAAGCTTAAAGATTATAACAAAAGCTCTTTTCTGAGGATTAATAAGGAGTTCTTAAAATTCTGTAACTTTTTGCTATCTTTGCTTGTCTTATTGATATAAAAATGTAAAAGAAGTAAATAATGAATTTAAAAATCACTCACTTAATAGTTTTTTCAATATCAATTTTAATAAGCTTTTCTTCTCTTTGTCAATCAATTGAGGGGAGGATTGTTGATGAGAATAAAAAACCTCTGCCCTATGTAAATGTACATAAGGTCAATAGTAATATTGGTGGTGCTACTAATTTAAAAGGTTATTATTCTTTTAATTTACCTGTAGGAAAGCATATTATTGAATATAGAATGGTTGGTTATAAAACAATAAAAGATACTGTATATATAAAAGAAGGAGAGATACTAAAAAAGAATCATACTTTTAAAGAGGAAAATGTTGAATTAAACTCTGTTGAAATTATATACGGAGAAGACCCTGCCATTCCAATAATTAAAAAGGTTATTGAAGAAAGAGAAAAACATTTAAATGAATATCAAACATATACAAGCCAAAATTTTACTAAATCTATTTATAAATTCACAGGGCATAAATTAGGAGATAGGGTTTTAGGATATAAACTACCGTTATTAAAGAGGTTGGAATTAGACTCAACCATTAAGGCTGATTATTCAAAAAATGATGGATTCTTCTATACATCGGAAGCAGAAACAAAACTATATAAGGATAAAAATAAGAAAAAAGAAGTTATGCTCTCCTCAAGAGTTAGTGGAGATCCAAAGCAGTTTAGTTTTAATTTTAGCCAGAATTTTGCATTGAATTTCTATGAAAACCTTATAGCCCTTTCTTTTACTGATAAGTATTTTGTTTCTCCCATTGCGTCTTATGGTCTTTCTGATTATAGATATTTCCTTATTGGTACATTTCAAGATAATGGTTATACTATAAATAAGATAAAAGTAATACCAAAAAATCTTGCTTCCAATTGTTTCTATGGTTATGTTTATATTATAGATTCGCTTTGGAGAATTCATAGTTTAGACCTTAATATTACTAAGGAAAACAATCTTATGTTCATTGATTCTATAAATATTAAGCAAAGTTTCACCAATATTGAAGATAGCATTTGGAAACCAACATCTAATATACAGAGAGCTTATTGCAATATTGATATTATGGGAATAAATATTTTTGCCACTCTTGATTTCAATTCTGTAAGTCAAAACTTTAATTTTAAGCCCGAATTTGATAAGGATTTGTTCTCAAAAGAATTAATATCAATAAATAAAGATGCTAATAAAAAGGATAGTTTGTATTGGAAAGAGAATAGTCCTTTGCCTTCAACAGATGTAGAAAAAGGTTTTTATAAGTATGAAGATAGTGTTTTTACAGTAAATTCTAATCCTGATACAATTATTGCAAGGGATAAGAAGAGGAATAAATTCTCTTTTATAGATATATTTTCAGGATACACATACACAAATACTCTAAAGAAAACATCACATAGTATATCTATTTTTAAGAGCTTAGCATTTAATACTGTTCAAGGGTGGAACCTCAGTTCAGACTATAAGTATAAAAAAGAAATAAATGATTCTAATTCCATTTTATTTACTGCAACACCTGAATATGGTTTTTCCGATAAAACATTACGTTTTGGAACTTCTTTAAACTGGCAATACAATAAGGAGAAACTTGCTTCTTTATATTTAAAAGCAGGGATAAATGAAGCTAATAATATATCTGGCTACAATATAAGTCCTTTCTTTAATACGTTTTATAGCGAACTTTTTGGTCAAAATGATATGAAATTATATTCAAAAACGTATTTTTATATATCTCATTATAGGGAATTATTTACAGGATTAAACCTAAAACTTGGTTCAGAGATAGCAAAAAGAGATGCTTTAGTTAATAATAGTTCACAAAAATGGACAAGTGTAGGTACTTACACAAGCAATAATCCTTTACTTACAAATGACGATAAAAAAGCATTTTCTTCTAATAATTCTTTAATTATTGAAGGAGAATTATCTTGGAATCCAGCTATGAAATACGCCTCATTACCCAATAAAATCAGAATAAAATCTGCATTTCCTACATTCTATTTAACTTATAAGAAAGCCATTCCACTTGCAAAAGAAAACTGGGCAGACTATGATTTAGTTGAAATAAAGCTGGATTATAACTTAAATCTTGGACGATTTGGACAAGGAAATTTAATTGCAAAGAGTGGAAAATTCTTAAGAACAGAAGAAATGATATTTGCCGATTATAAGCATTATGAAGGAAATAGATTTCAATTAGGTTTATTTGGTAATGAATCCTTTAGAGTTTTACCATATTATAAATTCAGTACAAATGGCACTTATCTTGAAGCTCATTACACACATAACTTCAATCGCTGGTTATTTAGTAAACTACCTATATTAAAAAAGACAAAACTATCAGAACAATTTAGTGCACACTTACTTTCCAACGACTTCAAAAATCCATATATGGAAGTAAGCTTTGGAGCAGCAAATATATTTAAAATCCTATCACTAAACTACACCTGTGGCTTCCAAAACGGCTCCAGCCCATACCACGGAATTACATTATCATTTGGTTTAGCTCTATAATAAGAGTGCCAATATCATAAAAATAAAAGAGCATATTAGTTAATTAATATGCTCTTTTATTATGTATTGATGTTAATATCGCCAATTTCTTTATTTATGGAGTTCTTATTCGCTTAGGAAATCTGATATTTCTTTTATGTAATCATCTTTTAATACATATATTCCTTGTAAATGTCCTCCATTAAATTTTCTTATCTTTATATTTTTATTATCACTAATTAGGAGATTAATATCTTCTTCTTTCCATAGTATATCATCACTTCCGCAAAAGAGCATAAAAGGAATTTTTATTCCACTATAAAAACTTTTCCAATTAATATTATCTTTTGGCAATATTAAACCCTTTTTCTTATCTCTTAATCTTTGCCCAATTGCTTCTGGAGAATAGATATGTCCTTCTCCAATATAATAGGATATATTATTTGCTTCTTGAGAATTTAAATATAACATGCTAATTATTGAACCCATTGAAAGTCCCATTAAACAAATCTTATTATTAGGATTAGTAAGTTTTGCAAGGGTTATAGCGGATTCTAAATCGCTTAAAAATTCTTTATAGTATAAAACATTTTTGTCCATAGTAAACGGACTACTTTCGCCAAAACCTCTATAATCATAAGTAATAACATCAAATCCACTATTTGCTAAACCTACTGCTATATTTAACCAATAGCTCATGTTACCAGCGTCTCCATAAGAAAGTATTACTGTAATATTCTTTTTTTCTGCCATTGAAGGGAAGAGCCAAGATGCAATTTTATAGCCATCTTTAGTTTGTAAGAACTTAGTATCAATGTTTAATCCAAGGTCTTTTGGTGTAGAAACATATTTTTTATCTGGGTTGATACCAAATGAATAATACGAAAATAATATAAACACGGAATATAGAAATAGCTTCTTCATTATTATTTGTTTTTTATTCTTTATAATTTTAACCTTGCAAATATATAAATTTTTGGAGATTAAAGCATTTGGAATTATATCTTTTTTGCTCTTAGGATTTCTCTTTTGCCTTTTGGACCTGGGAGTTTTTCTATTTGAAAACCTGATGCTTTAAGTGCTCTTTTTACATCTCCCTTGCAGCAATAGGTTACTAATATACCGCCTTCTTTAAGTGAGGAATATAGTTTAGCAAACATTTCTTGTTGCCATAGGTTTTCTTCAAACTGTGGAGCAAAGGCATCAAAGTAAATTATATCAAAGAAGTTTGCTTTATAGTTTAAATTCTCTGCTGGTTTATCAATCTTATTTATGGAAAACAGGTTATTTATTTCTGCATTTTCATTCCAAGAAACGGAATGAATCTTTAAGAATTCATCTTCTAATGATAGGACTTTCCCATAATTAAGTTGAGAAATTATTTCTTGAGAAAGAGGGTATTTTTCTATTGTTTCGTAATAGATATTTTGATTTTCTTTATTGGAATAGTCTAATGTTAGGATAGCATTAAGCCCTGTTCCAAAACCTATTTCTAATATATTTATTAAAGAATGCTTTTCAACATTTCTTAATCCTGCATTAATAAATATATGCACTCCTTCTGCAATTGCTCCAAAGGTTGAATGATATCCTTCTCCTAAGTCTTTTCTTCTAAGGCTTGATGAGCCATCTTCTGTTATTAATACTTCTATATTTTCTTCTATTTCTTCCATTATAGCTTTGTTGGCTTCCACTTCCCATCAAAATCCCATACTTCTTTATGCCCACAATCTTTTAGGTGTTGCCAACATTCTGCAAAAAGTTTGTCTACTTCATCTGATTTATGGCAGTCTGTTGAAATTGTTACGGGGATATTCTTTTCTGCAAGGGCTTTTACCCAATGAGTTTGTGGGAAGTAATCATTAGAACGTCCCTTATAAAGACCTCTTGTATTTACTTCACAAATTGTATTATGCTTTTTCATCGTTTCCAAACTCTCCATAACTAAATCAACATACCAAGGTTCGTCTTCTTTAAAGTAGCGGTCTTTGTTATGCATCTTTATCTTATCGAAATGCCCAATTATATCTGGTTCTACTCTGCTTATCATTTCATTTGTTTGAGAATAGAAAGCTTTTACACCTTTTTTTATATCTGAACCAAAGCAATCTCTTAACCCATTATCATAACTTTCTTGCTTTGAGCCATCAATAAACCATAATCCATTTTGTGCAGCAACTAAGTGAACGGAAGATATTATATAATCTAATTGATACAGTTCAGCTCTTTCTCTTATATCTTCACAAACTTCTGGAATATAATCAAATTCCATTGAAGAGAAGAGTTTTATCTTATCGGAATACTTTTCTTTAAGTCTTTTTATCTCGTTAAGGTAGTTATCTATATCGTGATACTGGAGTGCAAAATCATTTTCAAAAGGGACTGGAGAATGAGCAGAAAACCCAAAGTATTTTAATCCCTTTTCTATTGCAGAAAGAGCCATTTCCTCAAGTGTGTTTTTACCATCGCAAAATAAAGAATGGCTATGATAATTAAATTTCAACATCTTTTATTTTGTATAGTTTGTCCCCTCTTCTTATTATTTCTGTAGTTGGAATTGAGAAAAAATCGCCTTTTACAGTTTTCTCTACCTTCTTTAAATCTACTCTTATCTCTTTTATTTTGTCTTCATAGACTCCTGTTGTAGAGCCAACTATAATTATATCATCACCTATTGATATCTCTCCCGTTTCAAGTTTTACTTCTGCTACATTTATATTCTTAAAGTAGTTAGTTACAGTACCTATAAATTCTTTTACTTTTGTGGCTTGTGAACCATATTTTTTCGTCCATTCTCCAACAGTTTGTCCTAAATAGTAGCCGTCCCAAAAGGCTCTATTATATACTGTTTTAAGCTCTGCGTTCCATTTATCTTTATTCTCTTGAGTAAATTTTCCTTCAAAATACGCTTTAACTGCTTCTTTATATACTCTGGTTACTGTCTTTACATATTCGGCAGATCTTCCACGTCCTTCTATTTTTAGAACTCTTACTCCTGAATCAAGGACTTTATCTAAGAAATCTATAGTCTTTAAATCCTTAGGAGACATTATATACTTGTTATCTACAACAAGCTCTGTTCCTCCGTCTAAGTCTGTTACCTTATATGGACGACGGCAATATTGCAGACAAGCACCTCTATTAGCACTTTTATTTGAGTTATCTAATGAGATATAACATTTCCCAGATACTGCCATACATAAGGCTCCATGAACAAAACATTCTATTTCAACAAGGCGTCCTGATGGTCCTTTTATATTGTTTTGTTCTATGTATTGAGTTATCTTTTTGACCTTATCTAATGAAAGTTCTCTGGCTGTTACTATTACATCAGCATATTGAGAAAAGAATTTTACTGCTTCTGTATTTGTGATATTGCATTGAGTTGAGAGATGTACTTCAACATCTTTACTTCTTGCATAAGATATTACGGCCATATCTGCTGCAATAATTGCTGATAATCCACTTTCTTTTGCAGCATCTATAACTTCTCTCATATATTCTAACTCATCATCATAAATTATTGTATTGAGAGTTAAGTAAGTTTTTAAATTATGTTGTTTCGCAATGGATACTATTTCTCTTAAGTCGTCAATCGTAAAATTATTGGCACTACGAGAACGCATATTCAAATCTCCTACGCCAAAGTAAACAGAGTTTGCGCCGCCTTGTATTGCTCCCATTAATGATTCGTAGGATCCTACAGGCGACATTATTTCTATATCTTCAAATTTCATTTTTTATTTTGTGAAGTTTTGTTCCAGCTTTCCTCCAGTTAGAGTATAGTGTATTTTGTTTCCTTCTACTATTTGTTCATCTTGTTGTCCTGGATTAAGTACTACTAATGGGACTTCAAATGAAAAGTACGTTTTTTGTGTTGTATATATTATTGATAAGTAAGGAAGAATACTATTATAATTCATTCTTTCTCCCTCTACTTTATTATAGGCTCCTACATTAAGATTACCTACATATTTGAATTGGTTTTTTTCTATTACATATAAGTCTGCTCCTCTTGTCATATCAAAATAGTTATTAATTAAGAGATAACTAATATTTGATTTTGGATTAGAAAATATATCGAAGTCAAGTTGTGAATCTTGGAATATTGAATTGTAAGTAAAATAAGTATTCTTGCTTGTAAATGTTATTTTAGGTCTTCTTGTGTCTTTATTTACGTCAAAAATAGCTCTGCATTTTTCATTATTAAGGGAAAAGACAGCTTCTTTATCTTTTTTCTCAACTGGAATTTTACTAAATGCTTGTGGAAATACTGAGATTGTACTTGTCATTAGCATCAAAATAAATAATAATAGTTTTCGCATATTCTTATGTTTTATGGTAAGTATTATATTGATTTATAATTTAATCTCATTACCGTCTTTGTCGAAATACTTCAAGCCTGTTTCTCTTTGTTTTATTATTGACCCATCTTCTCCATAAATTTCTTCTCCATCTGGAGAGCCATCTTGCTTAAAATATTCCCATTTACCAACTCTATTATCCTGTCTATAATTTCCTTTTATTTGTTGAGAACCGTTTTCATAATACAATATATATGTACCATCTTGAATTCCATTCTTAAAATAATTGCTCGAATTAATATGTCCATTTTCATAGAAAGATACGGTTTGTCCATTTAATACATTCCCTCTCATCGTTCTATCTTCCATTAGATTGAATGAAGGGAAAAACCTATATTCTTTCTCCTGCTTTTCATTTTTTATCATTATTCTTGCCACACAACCATCTGTATAAAAAGTAACTCCACTAATTTTATCCTTACTGTTTACTAATTTTGTTTTGTCTGCTTTATATACTTCCCAGTCAAATCCACTTTTTGATTTAGTAAAGTTACATGTGGCAAATTTAGTTCCATCTTCAAAATTATAAGACCATTTTCCTGTTCTTTCATTGTTTTGAAAGTTTCCTTCATACCTTATTTTACCATTTTCGTAGAACATCTGTTCAGAAACTTTTTTCTTGATTCCTTTCTCTGTTTTTGTGTAATAAACTAATTTTGGATTACCATTTTCATAAGAAGAGATGATTTCTTTGCTCCCTTTGGAACAAGAACAAGAAAGGACTATTATTAAAGAAATGATGATAGCCTTTGATAATAAGCTTGTTAGACTGTTGTATTTCATATTTTATTCTGTTTTGATTCAAATCTGGTGCAAATTTAGGAAATAAATTATATATTTGCACCCTAATACAAACCAAAATTATAAAGGTCATGGCTTATAAAATTTCAGAAGACTGTGCTGCATGTGGCACATGTATAGACGAATGTCCAGTAGGAGCTATCTCTGAAGGCGACATTTACAAAATTGATCCATCAAAATGTACAGATTGTGGTACTTGTGCTGACGCTTGTCCAGTAGAAGCAATTCATCCTGAATAATCATCGGATTAATTAAACAAAGCCCTGATGAATTATCTTCTTCAGGGCTTTTTCATTAAAATAATATTAATATATCGATTATGGATTGTAATGAAATTGGGTCTTTGATTCAAAAAAAAGCAGATTTAAATGATATAGTTACTGAAAATACTCACAAAGCTTTTTCTATTTTTGAAGAAACAGCAAAGAATATCACCTCAGAACTAAATAAAGCTTTTCCTAATATTAACTGTAGATTTGAAAATAGAGGAGACTTTGAATTTAAATTAAGTTTTGGTACAGATACATTAGTATTCCTTTTGCATACTAACGTTTTTGAGTTCCCTCGTATGCACGATGTAATGAAATTACCCTACATTAAAGAAGATATTCAACGTTCTTACTGTGGAATGGTGAATATATATAATTTTCTTTCTGATTCTTTTGATTATAATAGAGATTTAGATATAGGTTATTTGATTGGTCGTGTTTTTATAAATAAGGAAAATCACTACTTTATTGAAGGCAAACGTGAGGTTGGTTTGTTATATACAAGCTTCCATTCTTCAATAATAAATGAGGAATCTATATGCAATATTATTAAGTCATCAATGGAATATGCAAACAATTTTGACCTCCTAACTACTCCTTTTGATGAGGTAAAAGTTGTTACTGTATCAGAAATTCAATCAAATCTATCAACAAAAAAACAAATTACAGGAAAACGTTTAGGGTTTGAATTTAAACAAGATAAAGAGTAGTCAAGATAATTAATAATTATTTTTTTGCTGAAAAGTTTGGTAGTTAACAAAAAGGTCGTACTTTTGCACGGCGAAAAAACAATAAAGACGCCCCGTTCGTCTAGTTGGCCTAGGACGCAAGATTTTCATTCTTGAAATCAGGGGTTCGAATCCCCTACGGGGTACTTAAATATATAAAAAGATTATGGCAAATCATAAGAGTTCAATAAAGAGAATTCGTGCTAACGAAAAGAAAAAAATAGCAAATCGTTATTATGCAAAAACAATGCGTAATGCTTTAAGAGACTTCCGTGCTTTAGAAAATAAAGCTACTGCTGAAGAAACGCTTCCAAAGCTATTATCATCTATCGATAGATTAGCGAAAAGATCAATTATACACAAGAATAAAGCTTCTAACTTGAAGTCTAAGTGTATGAAGAGAATTGCAAGTTTGTAATATATTTAATTGATATGTAAAAGCCCTTCCTTACGGTAGGGCTTTTTTTGTATAAAATAAATTATATGAATTTTATAGATACACATTCTCATCTTTATTCAGAAGAATTTTCAGAAGATATTTCTGAAACTATTATTAGGGCAAAAGAAAAAAACGTAACAAAAATACTTCTTCCTAATATTGACGTTTCTTCAATTGAACCAATGTTAGAGTTGTGTAAAAAAGATAATTGTTTTTATCCAATGCTTGGGCTTCACCCCACTTCTATTAATTCTGACTTTGAAACGCAACTCAAAACAATAGAATCATATTTAGATAGAATAAAGATTTGTGCAATAGGTGAAATAGGAATAGACTTATATTGGGATAAGACTTTTATTGGAGAACAAATCATTGCTTTTGAAGAACAAATTCTATGGGCAATAGAAAGAGATTTACCAATGGCTATTCATATCAGAAAAGGTTTTGATGAAGCGATGCTATCTCTTAATAAACTTAGTGTAAAAATTAAAAACCCAGAGAAATTATACAAAGGAGTTTTTCATTGCTTTGGAGGAGATTTGCGTCAAGCAAGAAAAGTAATTGAAATGGGATTTAAGATAGGAATAGGAGGCGTGGTTACTTTCAAAAATGCAAAATTAGCAGATGTAGTAAAAGAAATAAATCTTGAAGACATTCTCTTAGAAACCGATTCTCCTTACCTTTCTCCAACTCCATATCGAGGAAAAAGAAACGAAAGTAGTTATATTCCAATAATAGCCAGAAAGATAAGTGAAATAAAAGGTTTAAGCATAGATGAGGTAGCATTAATAACTACAGAAACAGCAGAAAAAACATTTTTTCTTTCAAAATCACTTGACAAATAAGTTTTTCTATTGTATCTTTGGGAAAAAATTAATTGAATTTTATTCAAACGAACAATAAAAAAACAAAGAAATGAAAAAAATAATTCTATTATTATTATCTCCACTGTTTTTATTGTCATGCGTTGACAAAACAACAGAGGGAACCCAATATGACCTTAAAAAAATAACTTCTTTTGAAATAAGAACATTACCAATCCAAGAAGGATTAACAACAATTGCAAAATTAGATGGAGATACTATTGCTGAATCAGATGTAGCGATTCCTTATTTTTATCCAAAAAATGGAGAAGTAACATTTGAATATTATATCCCAACAATAAAAGCTGCAAAAGCTCCATTTTCAGCTATGAGTACTATATTATGCTTTGAAGACTTGGAAAATGGAGATGATGATTATAATGACTTTATTTGTAAGATGGATGTAAAGTATACTTATAATACTAATGGGAAGTATATCAATAACATTGAATTAAAAGTTCTTCCTATCGCACAAGGGGGGTCTCTTATTTTAGGATTTAACATCTCATGTCCTGGGGGAAAGAATGCTGCATTAACAACCAATGTCCGTCTAGATTTCTTTAATGGGATCACCACATTCGTTAATACTGAACCAAACATTCCTTTATATACTAATATGGTCACACATTCTCAAACTATTACTTATTCAAGTAATTCTTTAAGTGTAACTGGGAGTAATTCATATTTAATTGATCCATATATTACCGTTCAAGGGAGAGAAGTTCATGTTGTTGTAACAGGAACTATTCCTACTATTCGTTATAATCAATATGTTAATACATCAGGTAGACCTTATGGTTTGGCAATTCCTCCAAAAACTAAAATCAGTAATGTTTACCACTATTTTCGCTATCCTATGGAAAAAATAAATATTAGAACAGCTTATCCTAATGCTTTCCAAAATTGGATAGATGGAACTTCTACTTCCTTTAATTATTCAAATCCTGTTTCTGATGATGTTCAAACACAAGCTAACATGATAACTTTATTAGGACCATTGGTAACAAAATAATCAATAATAAGTTTAGAAATATATTTCTAATAAGGCTTCAATAAAGATATTATTGAAGCCTTATTTTTTTATCTTAATATCTTATTGCAAGAAGAAGAATTCTAAAATGATTTTTTTATCATTAAAATGTTGCAAATAATAATGATGTTTTTATTACTTTTGCAGCTCATTAAACAATAATTTTTTATGAAAGTAAGAATCTTTTTTATTTTATTTGCTTGCATTGCACTCTTTTCTTGTTCAAAAACCCCTAAGGTAAATATTGAAATTCCTGAAATGAAGGAAGGAAAGATTACAATTATTTACGCAACTCCCGATCAAATGTCCTCTTCTCAACAATCCACAATATATAATTCAGAATTCAATGATGGTAAAGCTTCAATATCTCTTGATAGTGTTAAGTTTGACAAAGATCTTATTGAATGTGCATTAATGATAACAAGTAAGGACAAATCCTTTTTTGTAAATGTACCCCTACCATTAGAAAAAGGAAAGACAATAGACGTGAAATTCACAAATATTGAAGAATATAAAAAAGGTGGGAAGATTAAATTAAGCTATAAAGGCACAAAACATGCTGAAGATTTTTCAACATTCTGGGATAAAATTCAAGACCAAATTCTTGAATTTCGATTATTAAAACCAGACCAAATAGATAACGGATACAAAAAATTCGTTACAATTTACAAGAGTTATATTCCTAAATACCCAGAATCAGGTTTCTCATATATGTTACTTATTTCACAAGTTAACAATATGCAATTTGATAAGACCAACCCCCTATTTGACTATTGCAATACCTTATGCGTAGATAGCAAGGATAATCGTTGGAAGGAAGTATTCTGTGGACTTTTAGGAGAAAAGAAACTTGCAGTTGAAACATCAAAGAAATTAGTTTTTAATGCAAACGATAAAGAAGGAAAATCTTACTCAGAAAGAGATATTAAAGGAAAACTAATAATTGTGGACTTCTGGGCATCATGGTGCAAACCTTGTAAAGAAGAAATTCCAAAGATTAAAAGTCTATATGAAAAATATAAATCAAAAGGCTTAACCGTAGTTGGAGTATCAATAGATAAAACAAATAGCTATTGGCAAACTTTTCTTTCTTCAAACCCATTACCTTGGCTTTCTCTTATTGGAGATGGAGAAACAATAACAAAACGTTACGACTTCCAATACATACCATTTAACCTAATAGCAGACTCTGAAGGCAATATATTAGCAAAGAACCTTCACGGCGAAGAACTTGATAAGTTTGTTGAGAATTATTTTTCTACGAACAAATAATATGATATAAATGAAAGCAAAAAAGAAATCCTCTGTTTTGCCCAAGAAGCAAAAACAGGGGATTTTTCTTTTATTAGGCATTGGATTAGGAATCTTAGCCACCATTATCATCCTTGTCTTTTTAAATAAAGATAATAAACTTATTACGCTAAAAAAGAATGAAATTTCTTCTTCAAAACAATCGTTTAATAAATCTTATTATAAAAACACTTACCCTAATAAATATAATAAGTCAAAAAATACATTCCACCCTTTTACATTTAATCCAAACAAAGCAACTAAAGAAGAATTAATAAAATTTGGACTATCTGAAAAACAAGCCTCAAACTTTGTAAATTATGTAAAAGCAGGAGGATATTTTCATAAAAAAGAAGACTTAAAAAAGCTTTATTGCATGAGTGATTATCTATATAGCCAAATCTCTCCTTATGTAATTATACCTCAGATTAACGAAATAAATGAAAAAGAATTTCTAAAATTAAATCCCACTTCCAAAGTATTATATTCTACAAAACCAAACCTTATATTTGATTTAAATAAAGCTGACACATTAGATCTTCAATCCTTAAGAGGAATAGGACCATCGTATGCAAGAAGAATATATAATTATGGGAAACGTTTAGGTGGATATGTAAACATAGAACAACTAAAAGAAGTATATGGAATGAATGATACATTATACGAAAAAATTATTCCACACCTAAAATTAGAAAACATAGAGACAAAAAAGATAAATATAAACACCTCAACCCTAAAACAATTATCCTCCCACCCCTATATTGACTTTTACTTAGCCAAAGCAATAATAAAACTCCGTCAAGAAATCAATAACTACAAAACCCTTGACCAACTCCGCCAAATCCATCTCTTAGATGAAAAAACCTACGAAAAACTCCTTCCATATTTAGAGTTATAAAAATTAAACTCCATATATTTCAATTTAGATTAACTCTTCTTGGAATTAAAAGGGATCTTTTTCTACGGAAACGAGATATAATTCTACAGAAACGGGATTAAAAACTATTTTAATAGGGAATAAATTGTGCTACGATGGGCATCGTGAGGGTGTTACGATGGGTATCGTAGACTATCTACGATGTGCATCGTAGTTTTTAAGAAATTTTTAGATTGATTTCTTTGTTTTAGATTCTACTCTTCTGAATCTGAGTAGATTTATTGGTGCAAAGATACTAAATTTGAGGAAAAGTCAAGGAATTTTAGAAATAATTATTTGAAGATATCTCTTTAATAATAATATTACTGAATATATTTAAAGTGAGTTTGATGTAATGAAAATACTTATAATCAACAAATGAAATTATTATTACAATTAATATACTTCATTGTAATTGTAAGATGAATTTATATCATTTAATTTCATGAGTTTTTATCTTCATTACTGAAATTGAAACATTGGTTCTTTCTTGGTTATTATTATTGTATGTTATTATTATTTGTTGTTTCTAAAAAAGATGTATTTTTGTGGTATGAAAATACGCTTGACTAAAGAGTTTAATTTTGAGATGTCTCATGCTTTACATAATTATGATGGATTGTGTAAGAATATTCATGGACATAGTTATCGTTTGTTTGTTACAATTAAAGGTGAACCTATAAATGATGAAACAAACTTTAAAAATGGTATGGTGATGGACTTTGGTGAATTAAAAGCTATTGTTCGTTCTGAAATTATTGATTGTTTTGACCATTCATTAGTGCTTCCAAACAATTCAGAGATGTTAGCTGCAATTAAAACTTGCAACACAAAACTCGTTGTTTTAGACTATCAACCCACTTGCGAAAACTTCCTTATTGACTTTGTTGAAAAGATTTCATCTCATTTACCTAAAGGAGTTGAGTTGGCTCGTCTTTGTTTGCATGAAACAGCTAATTCATATGCGGAATGGTTTGCAGAGGATAATTAAAACAAGTATTTGAAATATATCAATTAAAAGAATATAGATGGACTCTAATAAATTTCAATTCTCTATTATTGCAAAATGGATTGTTTCAATCTTAATTATTGCATTAGTACTTTATGGGATATGGTATTTCCGTTTTATTGTTGTTTGTATAGCACTTGCTATTGTTTTTTCTTTTATGGGAAGACCTATAATGAATTTCTTAGAAAAGATACATTATAAGAAATTTCATATAGGAAATATTCTTTCAACCTCAATTACAATGGTAATTATTATTGTCATTATCTCTCTTACTATATATATATTAGTCCCTTTGATTGTCTCACAGGCAATGAACTTTGCTAATCTTGATATATATAAAATTGCAGATTATTATGCTGAGCCAATAAAGAAGATTGAAAACTTTCTTTATAATTACCATCTTATGTCAAATGATACAAGTCTAACATCAATGATATCTAATAAAATTTTAGATATGTTTCAAATGTTTAAATTAACCGATATTGCAAATACAATATTGAGTTTAAGTGGAAATATTATATTGGGGTTCTTTATTGTTTTATTCTTTTCCTTCTTTATGCTAAAAGATGCACACCTGCTCTATAACTCTATTATGGGAATTACTCCGGATAAATATATAGGGGAAGTTAATCATATTATAACAAATACTCGAACCCTAATTTCAAGATATTTTATTGGTATATTTATAGAAATACTAAGTATGATTACCCTTCTTTCGATAGGATTTTACTTGGTTGGTTTTTCTAATGCCATTTTGATTGCTTGCATCTGTGGCATAATGGTTATATTACCTTATATTGGAGTTATTATTGGAGGAGCAGTGGGACTTGTTATTTGTATTACAAGCTTTTTAAGCATTGACCCTAATATGAATATTGCTCCTATTATTTTTAAATTTGTTTGTGTATTTGGCGTGGTAAAACTTCTGGACGATTTCGTTCTTCAACCATTTATTTATTCAAAAAGTGTAAAAGCTCACCCATTAGAAATATTCCTTGTTATCCTTATGGCAGGGGAAATAGGTGGAGTAATAGGAATGGTTTTAGCTATTCCAGCCTACACCTTCCTAAGAATAATAGCAAAAGAATTCTTCTCCAGATGGAAAATAGTTCAAAAAATTACTAAAGGGATATAAATAAAGATTTTTTGTTCATTTATAGATTAACCTGAGTTTAATCGAATAAAAGTAAGACAAGACCAATTAATCACAAAGATCTCGTATTAACATATTGCATTAACATTTTTTAATATAAAATCTGCTCTGCAACGGAATAATATTAACTCTTTCTATTTTTTCTTTTGACATAAATAAACTAATTCTATATTGTATTTTTTTACAAAGAGAGCTTTTCTTTTCTTCTAAATCAATTTTAGAACCTTCCTTTGTTCTTTTTATTTGAAACCCCTCTTAAAGAGCAAATATACGAAGCCATTTATAAAGTGCACCAACTGAAATATTATTTATATTGGCTACCATATTCCAAGAGTTGCCATTGATAAATTAATAGCGTCCAACGTTGTGTATAAAGGCATTTGCTATTGGTTTTCATTTTTACATGTTTTTGTCATATTTTTCATTTTCTTTCAACTTTTTCACGACAAGTCAAATAAAAATATTTTTTTGTAAGGTTTTTTTTTGCTATGTTAGTTATTCTATATATATTTGCGGATTAGAAAAGTGAGATAAATAAAAAGATAAATAAAAAGAGATTAAGTTAAAAGAGCGTCTAAATCAATTGATTTAACACATTTAATGTATTGGAAAATAAAAATTTAAAGAAAAAATAGAAAGGAAATTGAATATATGTCAACAAATAATCAAATTTATGAACGAAAAAATAAATAATTATGGTAAAAGAAGTATTTTATCCTGATCAATGATGAGAATTTAAAAAATAATCAGAATGGATTTTTAAAAATCTCAAAAAGCGGCGAAATGTTCTTTCCGCTTATAAAAAAATAAAAGACAAAAAGAACACAAAAATTAATAATTAATAAAATGAACGAGAAAATTATTTTAAAGAACAAAAGCTTCACAAAGATGTTTTCTTTCTTAGTTGTCCTTGTTATGGTTGCTTTTTGCAGTTCTTCTGCATTAGCACAAATTCAGGTACGATTAAACTTAACTCCAAATAGAGAATATAACGGTTCTGCTTATGGAGTTTTGTCTTGGAAATCTTCAGCGAAGCTTGTTGATGTTTTAACAGGATTAGAAGTCCCTGTTACGACATGTAATGTTTCAGGTTTTGATCCTGCAACTGTTAGTTGTAGATTCAGCGACAAAAATGCTGGGACTAATAAAACTTGTGAAATTACGAATTTAAGTCTGTTTGGTTCAGCAACTTTATCTAATGCTGCTTACACTCTTATTCCTGTTACAGCTTATACTGCAGCAAATTCACCTATTTTATATTATGATGCAGTTGGTGCCAAATTGGTTTCAACTAAAGGTGAAATTACTCATAAATACTTAACCGCAACATATAGTGTGCCAACGTTTATAACAAAAAATTATGATGGTACAGCGGTTTTATCTGCAACTTCAATTGAAAATTCATCTATTTCATTAACTGGATATGTGGGTGGTGAATCAGGATGTTATGTAAGTGAAATAACAAATGTTTTTGCACCAAGTATAAATGCTGGTACATATAATGCGATTGGGAATCAAGCAACAGTTAATGGGATTAGAATCGAATCTTCTACTCCTGGTCTTGCAAACAACTATAAAGTTTCTGCTTTTAATGTTAATGCTCAAATTAATTCAATAGCAATAACCGTTAAAGAAAATGCAATAGCTATATTAGATCATAATTATGATGGTAATAATACAGCCACTATTGATTGGGCAAATACAACAACAGTTTCTAATAATTTATTTAATGGAATTTACAATGGTGATTTAGTTGATCTAAATCGTACAGTTGGTAATGCTAGTTTTTTTGATGCATCTGTTGCAAATATGAAAAATGTAAATATTACAAATTTAGCTCTTGCAAATACTGGAACATTTCCAACTGATAATTATTATTTAACTCCAACTACAGCTCTTTCTCATGGAAATATTGTTCCTACTAATTTAGATCCTACTTTGTATGTTACAGCTACTATGGTTTATGGCCAAAAATTAGATAGTATTACAAATTATTCTATTTCTCCAACACCTTCTGGTTTTGATTATAAGATAGAATGGTTATATAATGGAGTAGATTCTGGTAGTTATCAACCTCGTGTAAGTGAATCAGCAAGTCCAAGCACATTAATTAAAGCTAGACTTACAAAACTAATAGGAGCAACAGGAACAAGTATTGATCCTAATTTTAATTCTTCTATTGTTAATGTAAATATTACAATAACTCCAAAACCAATTTCTGTTAAAGATAATGTAATTGCAATTAATAATAAAACATATGATGGTATTACTCCTTCAAATGGTTCAATTAATTGGAGTAGCACAACTTCCGTTTCTTCAGATTTATTTAATGGAATAGTAGGTAATGATATTGTTGATTTAAATAGAACAATTATACCACAACCTATTGTTACTTTTTCTGATGCTAATGTTGCAGATTCAAAGAATGTAACTATAGCAAATCTATCTTTAGCAACAGGAGGGAATTCTCAAAATTACACATTGAATCCAGATACAGCTAATTCTATTGGAAATATTGTTCCAGCTAACTTAGATGCAACTTTAGCAATAACTGCAAATTTGGCTTATGGTCAACATTTAATTAATATTACTAATCCTGTATATACTCAAGCTGACCCATCTATCAACTATCAAATAGAAGCATGGATATATAATAGTACAGACTCTAATTCTTATCAACCTTTTGTTAATGAAACAGGAACCATTCAAGCTAGGGTTTCTAAACTTATAGCAGGTGTTGGTTCTGGAATTGATCTAAACTATAATTCTGCAATTATTCCTGTAACTCTTACCGTAACACCAAAATCGATTTCTATTAATGGAATTAGTGTAGACAATAAAGTATATGATGGAACAGATGTTGCAACAATAAATACAACTAATGCATTACCTAATTTAAGTAGTGTTATTGTAACAAGAAATGGAATTGTAGATAATTTAACAGTTGATTTTAGTGCTTTAATTGCTAATTTTGAAAATGCAAATGTTGGTAATACTAAACATGTAACAATATCTTCAGTTTCTCCTGCAGTTGTTACTTTAGGGGGTGTAGATAGAGCAAATTATACATTATCATCATATAATACAATGGCTACAGCTGATATAACAAAAGCTCCTTATGTTACAATGATGCTAAAGAGTGATAAACCTTTACTTACTGCAATTGATTATCCAACAAATTTTTCTTTAATTCCATCTGCTACTGATTTTAATTTCAATGGTTTTATTGGTGGTGATCAAGCAACATTTGTTGCTAATTTTAATGCAGAAGACTTTAGATATCGTATCACTCAAAATGGAATATACAAAAGTATTATGAGTCCACAGCCTGGAACTTATGATGTTGTTGTTAACAAAGCAACAGATACAGATAGTTTAAGAAATGATTCTACTATTACAATAATTGATGCTACTAATATTACTACATTAGCAAATTATGAAGGTATTAAATTCTTAACTAGTGAAGAAAGAACTCAAGTTGTTAATATAACTCCAGTATCAGTTGTTTTCCCTGCTAATCAAGATATTAATGAATATGGTTGGAGATTAAAAGAAATTTATACAGCAACAGTGCCTAATGGGGAACAAGTTGTTACATCTACTTCTTATACAGATCCAACTAAGATCTATGCAATATCTGGTACAGATTATATTTTAGGTACATTTAAATGGCTTTATCCAGATAATATTCCTAATGTATCTAGTGCACCTGGGGATACTGCAAGTTATGTATTTATTCCTGATGTAAGTTATGCTGGAGCTTATGATACAGTATATGGTGTACGTCATATATTATTGAATAAAGCTAATTTAGCTATTAAAATAGCTCCTTCTACTACATCAATTCTTGTAGGACAAACAGTAGGTGATGCTACAATTACATCTCCTTCAGGTGAAGTCATTCATAAAAATAAAGGGACTACAGTATATAGCTCAACAATAGGAACTACAATAGGTAATTGGTCGTATGTTAATCCAACAGAAGAAATGAATGCAGTTGGAAATTATTTTAAGAATATACAGTTTACTCTAACCAATGCAATATCTTTAAGAAATTATGTTTCACCAGTTACAATAGATATTACTAATAATCCTGCAACTGCAAGTGTTGCTGTTTCACCTGCTATTAATAATGTTAATCCAAATGGAGTAAAATTTGAATTCCCTTATGGAACTAAAATATGTGTAGCTAAAACAATGCCAACATTTGATTTAAATACTTTTATTTTAGCAGGTAAAGAAGCTGCTTATCCTGGAACTTTCAAATTTATCGAAAGTAATTCTTCTGGATATACTACTCCTATTACCAATATGGATGATAATATTATTTTATATAGACCAATAACTGCAGAAGATACTATATTATGGGTTACATATACACCTAATGATACAAACTATGCTCCTGAACAATTTCCAGTTAAAGTAAAAATTACACCTAAAGAATTATTTTATAGCGCACCAAATTATACTAAGGTATATGATGGTATAGCTACTTTTGGATTTAGCACAACAAATTCTAATTTAATAGCAAATCAAATAATAGATCGTAGCGGAGTTTATGATGATGTTACTTTTGATTCATTAAGTTATGAATTAGATTCAAAGAATGCTGGGCCTTATACACAAGCAAATATTCTTGCAGGAACTGTGGTTGGCAGATTAATTGGTGCTGATAATTATAATTATGTTTTAGCTCCAATGCCAAATTTAGCAAGCGTTATAGTAACTCCTGCGAATCTTGAAGTAAATATTATTAGTGATTCTATTTCAATAAGAGAAGCTGTTCCTGCATTCAATGTTGTTTGGGCAGGATTTGTTGCTGGAGAAGGATTAGAAGTAATTAATGATAATGCATCATTACCAATAGCTGTTGTTTATGGAACTAATTCATATACAACTGGAGATTTAGTTCCTAGTGTAGGTTTAAAGTGGATTAGAATTCCATCTGGAAAATATGCAGCTGTAGGAGGAAACTATACAATAACATTACCAAATTATGCAGTTAGTCCTGTTGGAAATGAGGTAAATAATTTATTAACAGTTCTTCCTGCCCAAATTAAGATAATTGCTCAAAATCGTCAACGTGTATATGGTGAAGTAACAAATCCAGTTTATTATTTTGACAGATATCCATATAATGTAAATCCTGAATATTATAGTTTTGATGTATATGAATATGATAGGTTGGGTAATTTAATTGATACAATTACTGAAGCAGAAAGGAACACAATGTTCTTACAAACACCTTCTATTTCATGTGATTCAAATACATTGAATCGTCAAGTTGGAACATACCCTATAATATTAGCTACGAATACTCAATTAAGAACAGATGTTAGTGGTAATAATATATATGAAATTATAGAACATGTTAATGGCGTTTTAACAATAAATAAAGCTACTCCAGTTGTACTTACTTTGCCAACTACATTAGCAGCTAATTATGGAGAAACCCTTTCTAATATTGCATTAGTAGGTGGATCTGTAACACATCCTTATGTTGGTTCTGAATTAGCAACTAATGGACATTTTGAATGGGATACAGCAAATTTTGTTCCTACAATAGGTTCTTCTTTATACCCAGTAAAATATGTAATTGATGATTCTCGTAATTATAATGATGCAATTGTTAATAATCAATATAATGATAGTATTAATGGATACTATAATTGGATTCCAATATCAAATGATCCTTTAGCTGGTGCTAACTTTAGAGCTAATGTAACAATTAATCCAGTTCAACCAGTTGTTATTTGGCCGATTGCTACTATATTAAATTATGGTCAAGCTTTATCAACAGCTCTTACAACACCAACAAATGGATCAACGTATAATCCAATAGATCCTAATCCTGCATTTGCATGGACAATAGTAGATCCAACTACAGTATATCCAACTGCTGGAATGAATATGTATGAAGTAGTATACACTCCTTCAACTCCAAATTATTCTGGATTGACTAATAATATCCCTGTTTATACAAATAAAACCACTCCAACATTAGTTGGTGTAGCAACTGTAAACAATTATTCTGTTGGACAAACATTATCAACAAATTCTATTACAGCATCATTTACTAATATGTACAATAATGTAGTGGTAGATGGTACTATTAATTGGGTTAATGGAACACTAACCCCTATTAATAATGGTACTTATGCTGCAAGATTTACTCCAATAGATCAAGCAAACTATAATGATAAGGTAATTAATATTCAAGTTATTGTTGATCCAATTACACCAACAGTTGTTTCTTGGCCTTCAGTTTCAAGTTTAGTTTATGGACAAAAAATTGAAGATGCAAGTATTTCTGGGGGTTTAGCTGTTAATCCTAATAATGTTTCAACTTCTATTAATGGAGTATTTGAATGGACTGCACCTACAACTTCTGCATTAACAGGAAATAATAGTTATGTTATGCAGTTTACTCCTGAAGACGCAAGTAAATATCTTCCTATAACAGGAAATGTTAATATCTATACTGAAAAAGCTACACCAGTTGTAACTATTTCTTCATTACCTTCTTCAATTTATGGATATACATTATCACAAAGAACATTAACTCTTAATTCAGCAGTAAATAATATTATTCATATAAATGGATCTGAAAATGTTGCAGTTTCTGGATTAATTGATTGGAATTCACCAACAACTATTCCAACTGTAAATCAAGATACATATTTTGCTACATTTACTCCAACTGAATCGAATAACTATAATTCGGTTGTACTCCCTGTTAATGTAATAACAACTAAAGCTACTCCAGTAATGAATCTATATACTGTTAATGATTATTACAATGGACAAAAATTAAATGCTAATACAATCAATCTTTCAACTATTCCTGCTTATAATGAAATAAATAATGCAGATGTTGATGGTGCTATTAGTTGGAATTCTCCAGATGTAACTCCAGTTAATGGAAATAGTTATTTAGCAACATTTAGACCAGAAGATCAGATAAACTATACAACAGTTGTTCTTCCAATACCTGTTACAGTTATTTCTGTTAAACCAGTTGTTTCTTGGCCTGCTGTTTCTAGTCTAACTTATGGACAAATAGTTGATGATGCTATTTTAACAGGAGGTTCCGCGGTTAATCCTAATAATAATACAATTGCAGTTGCAGGTAATTTTATATGGCAAACACCAACTGCACAACCAGTTGCAGGAATTGCATCATATAATATGATATTTGTTCCAACTGATGTAACAATGTTAAGTGATACAATATCAATTCAGGTTACAACTTTTAAAGCAACACCAATAGTAACATTAAATGCAGTAGCAACTGATACTTATGGAAAGACTTTAGCAAATAGACCATTGTCATACAATACTGCAAACAATGTTGTTTCACACAGATCAACGGTAGAAACACTTACAGTAGTAGGAACAGTAGCATGGAATAATAATACAACTATACCAACAGTAGCAAATAATGATTATACAGCAACATTTACACCGACTGATATTGCAAATTACAATACAGTAGTTCTAAATGTTAATGTACCAACAACAAAAGCTACTCCAATAGTAGCAGCAACAGTTGCTTTATATAGTTATGGACAAGCATTACCAATAAATACACCAACATTAACATCAGCAGTAAATCCAGTAAATAATACACTTGTATTAGCAGGTGGACAATTAGTATGGAATTCAATTGATGAATTACCAGTAACAGGAACATATGGTGCAATATATTATCCATTAGATATAGATAATTACACATCTGCACAAGTATCAATAGCTGTAACAGTAAATGCATCGGCACCAGTAGTTACATGGCCATCTATTTCAAGTTTAGTTTATGGACAAACTTTAGTAGATGCAGATTTAACAAATGGTTTTGCAAAGAATGTTAATGATGTAAGCATGACAGTTCCTGGACAGTTTGTATGGGCAACACCAACAACAGTTACAGTAGCAGGTCCAACATTAAATGTATTACAATTTATCCCAGATGATGCATCTAAATATACTACAATTACAAATAATAATGTAAATGTTTATACAGCAAAAGCAACACCAGTAGTAACATTAAATGCAGTAGCAACTGATACTTATGGAAAGACTTTAGCAAATAGACCATTGTCATACAATACTGCAAACAATGTTGTTTCACACAGATCAACTGTAGGAACACTTACAGTAGCAGGAACAATAGCATGGAATAATAATACAACTATACCAACAGTAGCAAATAATGATTACTTAGCAACATTTACACCAACTGATATTAATAATTATAATACAGTAGTAATAAATGTAAATGTTCCAACTTCTAAAGCAACACCAGTAGTTAATGGTGCAGCCGTTGCAGCTTATACTTATGGTGAAGCATTACCAGCTAAGACTATCACAGTAACTAATATTGTAAATCCAAACGATGCTTCTCTTGTATTAACAGGTGGAACAATTGTTTGGAATTCAATAGATGTATTACCAACAACAGGAGTTACATCTCATGCTGCTACTTTTACACCATCTTCAATAGATGTTGCAAATTATAATCCAACAGTATTTAATGTAAATGTAACAGTTAATAAAGCAAATCCAGTAGTAACATGGCCAACAACAACAGCTATTACTTATGGTCAAACTTTATCACAAGTTGCATTAACAGGATCTCATTATGCTGTAAATACAATTAATAATGCAGACGTACCTGGTACATTTGTTTGGGCTAGTGCAACAACAGTTACACCATCTAACACTAACACTGCATATAGATTAAGATTTATCCCAACTGATTTAGTTAATTACTATACAGATAGTACAATGATTAACTTAATAATCAATAAAGCAGTACCAACTGTTAATTGGGGTACATTCTCAACAATCACTTATGGTGCAAGTTTATCTAACGTTACAATAACAGATGAAACAGCAGTTAACCCTATTACAGGATTGGCTATTACAGGAGGAACATTTGCTTGGATCAATCCAACAATTCAACCTAATGTAAATAACTCTGGTTTTGTTAGAACATACACCCCATCTGATGCAGCTAATTATGAATCTGTACAATCTCCATTATTACCAGTTGTTGTTAATAAAGCTAATCCAACCATCACCCAAACAGGAAGTCCTTATGTAATTACTTACGGACAAGTATTACCTACAATAACTGCAACAGCTATTAATTCTATTAATAGTGCTTCAGTTAGTGGTAATTATGAATGGATTTATGGTAGTGAACATTTACCTCAAGCAGGAGCAGTTGCACCATATCAAGTTCGCTTTACTCCAATGGGAATGGATGCTGAAAACTATAATATAGTTGATCATGCATTTAATGTTCAAGTTAACAAAGCAAAACCTATTGTAATTGCACCAACAGCTTCTTCATTAGTTTACGAACAAACATTAGCTGAATCTCTACTTACAGGTGGTTCTGCAATGAATTCTTATAACAATGATGATGTTGCAGGTACATTTACTTGGGAATTGCCAACAACAATTCCAAATGCAGGTAGCCATGGCTATCCAGTAGTGTTTGTTCCTCAAGATCAAAATAATTATGTAAATTCAGATCCAATTAATGTTATAGTAGAAGTTGCTAAGAAACATATTGATATCTTGATATCTAATCTTGAACATATCTATGACGGAAATCAAAAAGAAGCTACATTTAGCGATGCTGAAGGTAGAGTTGATTTAACAGGAATGATCGATGCAAAATATTATCAAGGTAATACAAATGTATTAATTGCTGATCAAGCACCAACTAATGTAGGTTCATACCGTGTAATAGCAACAATTCTTCCAACAGAAAATTATGAAGGATGTGATACTGCTGTATTAATTATCAATAAGAATGCTTCAAATATGAAGAATCCAGAAGATGAAGTTGAAATAGTAAACGCTATTATACCTGGGATGAATCAATATTTCAAGATTCGTGACTATGAACAAATGAAACCAATTAAGGTTAGAATGATTAACGCTAATGGAAATCAAGTTTATCAGTCAGATAATTATACTAACAACTTTGATATGAGTAATCTTCCAAAGGGTACTTATTTCTACACTGTTACATTTACTTTAAAAGGTAATGAATATACTAAGACAGGTAGAGTAGAAGTAGTAAGGAAATAAGTAATCTAATTATTCCATTGTGAGTAGCTCTTTTGAGTTACTCGCAATGAGATAATAGATTCTAAAATTAAATATTGAGGATTAAATAAAAACAAAAGAGAGATGAAAAAAATTAATTTATTTATACTTCTAATGATATCTAGTACTGTTGGATTATTTGCTCAAAGTGATTTTCAATACGCTCAAGTAGTGAATAATTTAGGATGGGTAAACCCATCTTATTATGGTATGAGTCGAGATATTACTGGAACGTTCGTTTATGCAAATCGCTTAGATGGACAAATGAATTCAGAAGCATTTGATATTCATGGGGGGCTACCTTATCAACATTTAGGATTTGGTATCCAAGGGGATTTCAATGATTTTGGATTAAGAAAACAATCAATTGTAGGAGTTGATGCAAATGTTGACTTAAAAGTTTCTTGTAATTCATATATCTTATTTGGTATATTTGCTGGATATGATTTATGGAGATATGATGAAAGTGGAGCTATTAATGATGTAGGTGTTGATCCTAATCTTTATACTGGATATTTACCAAGTTATAACACAGATAATTTCATGACATCATTTGGTGCTACATATGTATATAAAGGTTTTCGTTTAGGATCTTCATTACGTTGGAATATTCGTAATAAAGAAACTGTAAGCGACAAAAACTTATTAACATACTATGGTCATGCTGAATATGAATTTTTGGTTAATAAGTTTTCGATTCGTCCATTAGCTATTTATATGTGGAATGAAGAAGCTGGTGTAAATGCTGATTTAGGAGTAACTGTTGGTTATAATCGTATTTGTAACATAGGCCTTTTATATAGAGGAACAACATACCTTAAACCAAAATCATTTGCAGTTCTAGCAGATTTAACAATTGCTAAGTTTACAACATTGTATTTTGACTATGAATTTGGTACAACTTCATTCTCAAGTATTAGACCATCTTGGGAACTTGGATTACGTTTTAATCTTAACAAAGCTTTAAATAGAAAATCATTTGATAAGAGAGAAACAATCAGAGATTTTGAGTGGTAATTTATCAAACCTATAAATACAAATGAATATGAAAAAATATATTTTAATAGGATTGATGTTTGTTTTTGGTCTTTCTATGACTGCAGAAACTCAAAATCTTCCTGTAAAGAAAAGACAAGCCATTGAACAAACCATGCATAACATGGATTATACAAAAGCAATGCAAGATGTAAATACAGAACTTCAAACATATCCTGAAGATTATGATTTAAATCTTTTCAAAGCTATTTGTTGCTCAGCTATCCCAGAACATAATCAAGAAGCAGTTGCTGCATACGAAACAGCAATAACAAAAGCTAAAACAGATTGTCAAAAGAATGAAGCAAGATATTATCTAGCTAAATATTATTGTGAAATAGGACAAAAAGCAAAAAGTCTTGAAGTAGCAAATACAATCTTAAATAGTGATGGACAAATTGATGATTGTTCAAAGGAAATGATTGAAAAGCTTAATAAATCAGCTTGTATGTCAAAATGTGACGATACAGAAATGCAAAACGAAATCGCTAAGATTAAGAAAGCAGCAGCTGAAAAAGAAGAAGCAAACAATCAAAAAATAAAGGATTTAAATAAGAAAATAGCTGATTTAGAAAACCAAGTTAAACAAGCAGAACTTTTAAGAGCAGCTACACCACAAAATAATGGTAAGAATATTGCTGACCCTTCAAAGCCTATTTCTGCTGATGGATACTATAAATTACACTTTGGATTTAACAAATCCGTATTAGATGCCCAATCAAAAGACATATTAGACCGTTTTGTTATATTCTTAAAGAATAATCCAGATGCTAAAGTTACATGTATTGGTCACGCTGATATGGTGGGTTCAGATGAAACTAATGAAATTATCTCAAAAGCAAGAGCAATGAATGCTAAAGATTATTTAGTTTCAAAAGGAATTGCAAAAGATAGAATCATAATATCATCTAAAGGTAATGAAGAACCAGAAATTATGGATGAATACTTAGTTAAATCTCACTCAGAATTTAAAGTTGGAGAAGAATTAACTAATAACTTTATTAATAAACTTGATGGAGCTAAGAAAACTAAAGCAAACTATCTAAACAGAAGAGTTGAGTTAAAAGTTACAAAATAGTATTAACTATCTCAAATACAAAAGTCGCTTCAAGCAATTGAGGCGACTTTTTTGTTTTCTATATATTCTGTTCCTATAAAGTTACACATATAAATATCTATAGTAAAAATATATTCAAAAATCATTGCATTATTTGAGTATATTGAGTATGTTTGCATTTACAAATAAACTCTAATTCAAAAGAGTAAAATCAAGGAAAAAGAAATCCCCTTAAAATATCTTAAAAACTACGATGCCCATCGTAGATAGTCTACGATACCCATTGTAACACCACCACGATGCCCATCGTAGCACAATTTAATCCCTATTAAAATAATTTTTAATCCCGTTTCTGAAAAATTATATCCCGTTTCTTTAGAAAAAGATCCCTTTAAATTTCAGGAAGAAGGGGATTAATAATAATCTTACTTTCTATGCAGATTTTATAAAGGTTTTTCCATCCTCGGTTTTTCCATTAAAATAGCCTTTTATGGGGATTAGCCCTTTTAGTAAATTAGATAGTAAGAAAAAAGGTAACTTGCGTTTGACGAGTTACCTTTTCCATTTTTAGATGTGCTGTGTTTTACATACAATAAATTATACGTATTCTTTAGATTCAATTTCCCCATTTATAAGCATCATTGCGTTTTGTGCTAATGCTCCCATTTCATCTTCTCCTGGGTAAACGTGGATTGGGGCTATAAATCCTACTCTTTCTTTTAATAATTCAACAAATAGTTTGCTGTATGCTATTCCTCCTGTTATTAGGATTGCATCAATTTTCCCTTTTAGAACTGTTGCCATTGCTCCAATTTCTTTTGAGACTTGGTAAGCCATTGCTTCTTGGATAAATTCACATTTTTTATCCCCTTCTTTAGCTCTGCATTCTACTTGATAAGCATCGTTTGTTCCAAGGTAAGCAACAAATCCTCCTCCTCCAACTATCATTTTCTTTACTTCTTGCTCTGTATATTTTCCACTAAAGCATACTCTTACTAATTCATTTGAAGGTAATGAGCCTGTTCTTTCTGGTGAGAATGGACCGTCTCCATCAAGAGCTTGGTTTACATCTATTACTTTCCCTTTATTATGAGCTCCTACACTTATTCCTCCTCCTAAATGTACTCCAATTAGGTTTAAGTCTTCGTATTTTTTATCTATTTCTTTTGCATATCTGCGAGCAATTGCTTTTTGATTTAGGGCGTGAAAAACTGATTTACGAGGCATTAATGGATGTCCGCTTATTCTTGCTATATCTTCTAATTCATCAACAACTACAGGGTCTGCAATTATTGCTTTAGCATTTGGAATGTTTCCAGCTATGTCAGAAGCTATCAATCCACCAAGGTTTGAAGCGTGTTCTCCTGATACTCCTATGCGTAAATCTTCTATCATTCTATCATTTACTGCCCATACGCCTGAAGAGATAGGTTTTACTAAACCGCCACGACCTACAATAACCTTAAATTCTTGAAGATTAAAGCCTGCTTCTTGCACTTCTTTAAGTATAATTTCTTTTCTAAATTCGTATTGGTCGGCAATCTTTGCAAATTGTGCTATCTCATCTGATGAGTGTTTTATGTTTTTTATAAATAATTGTTCTGCTCCGTCATACACTGCAATCTTTGTTGAAGTGGAACCAGGATTAATTGCGAGGATTAAATTTTTCTCCTTCATTATGAAATATGTTTTTATGAAATTAACATTTAATAATGTGCAAATTTACAGCCATTTTAGGGATTTCCCAAATTTCATTTGTGATTATGTCAATAATTTGTTTTATGTTTGCATCTTAAATTAACAACAAATAATAAGTATATTATGGCATTACAAGTAACAGATGCAACATTTGAAAATGTTGTTATGCAATCAGATAAATTGGTTGTTTTAGATTTTTGGGCACAATGGTGTGGACCTTGTCGCCAAATTGCTCCAGTAATTGAAGAGCTTGCAACAGAATATGAAGGAAAAGCAGTTATTGGAAAGGTAGATGTTGATTCTTGCTCTGAAATCACTTCGAAGTTTTCTATTCGTAATATTCCAACTGTTCTTTTTATTAAGAATGGAGAATTGGTTGAGAAATTAGTTGGAGCACAATCAAAATCTAAGTTTACAGAAATAATAGAAAAGCATTTATAAAAAAGAGATGTCCGATAAGGTAGAAAGCATAATCGGATATCCTTCACTTGAGCTTGTAACAAATCAAGTTGTAGAGGGGTTTATTACAGGTTTACATAAGAGTCCATTTCATGGTTTCTCAGTTGAGTTTGCTGAGCATAGACTTTATAATGCAGGCGAATCCACTAAGAATATTGATTGGAAACTCTATGGAAGAACTGATAAACTCTTTGTAAAGAAATTTGAAGAGGAAACAAATCTACGCTGTCTTTTGGTTGTAGATAATTCCTCTTCTATGTTTTTCCCTATTGACAAGGAATCCTCTTTTATAAATCCTAATAAAATAGCTTTTTCTGTTTATGCCTCTGCAGTTTTAATTCAAATGTTATCACGTCAAAGAGATGCTTTTGGATTAAGTTTGGTTTCGGATAAGATAGATTTTATTACAGATATTAAGTCTAATTTTGGGCATAAGAAATATATGTTTCAACTTTTAGAAGGCTTGCTTAAACCTAAAGATAAAGAAAACAAACAACAAACAGATATTGCTCCTCTTCTACATCAATTAGCAGAACAAGTACATCGTCGGTCATTAGTAATTATTTTTACAGATTTACTTTCTTCACAGAACGATGAACAAGAAATAATATCTTCACTCCAGCATCTTAAGCATTCAAAACACGAAGTAATTCTTTTTCATGTAAATGATAAGAATAAAGAAATAGATTTTGAGTTTACTAATCGTCCACATCGTTTTATAGATATGGAGACAAATGAAGAGATTAAACTTAATCCTCAAGAAATAAGACAAGCTTATAAATCAGCAATAGAACAAAAGATACAAAACATTAAGACTTCTTGTGATAAGATAAGGATTGATTTTGTTGAGTCAGACATCAATCAAGGCTTTGACCAAATCCTCTTACCTTATATTATAAAGAGGACTAAAATGAATTAATTTCATTGATAAATATACTCTGTGTCACAATTTTTAATATTTTTGCATATTGTAATGTGTAGTTTTTACGTTACAAGTAAATAAGAATAAACAAATTAATTATAAAGAGAGATGAGAAAAACGGTATTAGGCACTTTAATAATAGGTCTTTTGATACTTACTGCTTCTTGTGGTAGTATAAAAGATATGCAAAAGAATCACAATACAGTACGTTATCAAATTTCTCCAAACCCATTAGAGGTACACGGAGATAAAGTTGTGGTTACAATCAATGGTAACATTCCAGAAGGTTATTTCAAGAAAGATGCAGTTGTTTATTTGCAACCAGTATTGACTTGGGAGACAGGAGAAGTAATTCTATCACCAATGAACCTTAAAGGAACAAAGGTAGACGGAAATGGAAAATCAATAGATAAAAGTACAGGAGGACGTTTTGTTTATAAAGACACAGTGCAATATCGTCAAGGAATGGAAAATGCACAATTAACTCTTAATCCAATTGCTTACAAATCAAGTAAAGTAAATGAAGCAAATGCTACATGGGCAGAAGCATTGGAAAATGAAGGTGCAATCAATTTAGGAAATGTAAAACTTTCTCAAGGAATCAACTCAACTTCAAATAGGGTAGATATTAGAGGAGATTTAGCAATAGCTCCACATAACTATGCTCCAAAAACAACTCAGTTAATGACAGCTGATATTTTCTTTACTGTTAATATAGCCGACCTTAATTGGAATAATGCACAAAACAAGAAAAACGATGCAAAAAGAGCTGTTGAAAATATGAAATCATATATTGCAAACAATTCAGTTCCTCGCCAAATCTTGGTTAATGCTTGGGCTTCACCAGAAGGAGAAGAATCATTTAATATAGGATTATCTAAGAAACGTGCAGAAACAACAGCAAATTTAGTAAATCAAATTTTAAACGAAGCTTTAACTGAAAGAGCAAAAGCAGAAAATATCAAACCAAATGATATTCAAAAATATATAAGCGACGCTAAAAAAGACGTTGTAATTACAACAAATGCAAAAGGTGAAGACTGGGAAAATTTCTTACGTTTAGTAGAAGGTAGTTCATTGAAAGAAAAGAATGCTGTAGTAAATGTTGTTAAATCTCAACCGGACAAAATACGACGAGAACAAGAAATAAGAAATATGTCAGTTGTTTTCCGTCAAATAGAAGAAGATATATTACCAACATTACGTCGTGGTGAAATAGCATTTAACTTTTCAGGAGTACAAAAGACAGATCAAGAAATAGCAAAGATGGCTGTTACAAATCCAGATGATCTTACATTTGATGAAATGATGTATGCTGCATCTTTAACTTCTAATTACGCTAATAAGCTCACTATTTATAATTCAGTAACAGAACGTTTTGGTTCAGAATGGTCAGGTTGGAATAATGCAGGAGCTGTTTCAATTAATCTTAACCAATTAGATGAAGCAAAACGTTATCTTGAAACTGCAGATAAACTTTCACCAAACAATGCTTTAGTAAATAATAATTTAGCTCTTCTTTATTTAGCCCTTAAAGATGTTAAGACAGCAGACACTTATATGCAAAAAGCAGTTCAACTTGGTAATGAACAAGCACAAGTAAATCAAGCAATAGTTGAAATCAAAAAAGGAAACTATGAAGAAGCAGCAAGAAAATTAGATGGAAGAAAATGTATCTATAACTTAGCTCTTATTCAATTGATGACAGGTAATACAGGAAATGCAATACGTACACTTGATTGTTGTATGGATCAAACTTCAGAAGTAAATTATCTAAGAGCAGTTTGCTATGCACGTTTAGACGATGTTCCCGGCTTAGTAAAGAATTTGCGTGAAGCTTGTAATCAAGAACCAGACTACAAATACAAAGCAAAGAATGATTTAGAATTCCGCCGTTACATATCTAATCTAGAATTCCAAAATATAGTAAACAACTAAGAAATATAAAATACTCTATACATAGAAAAGACTACTAAGCAATTGGTAGTCTTTTTTTTATTAACTATTGCATTTGCAACTCTAATCGGGTAAATGTAAAATTCCGGTGAGATGAAAAAATAAGCCAATGATTTTGACAATAGTCCAGAATGATTAATTCTTTTCCAAAATAGATTAAATATAAATCCAAAAAGGTTTAATCTTTTCTCAAATAGATTAAATATAAATTGAAAAAGATTTAATCTAATTTCAATAATTAATCCTTATTCCACCGAAATTTTACATTGAGCCATTTAATCTGTGAAGAAAATATTTGAAGAAAAATATCTAATGTCTTGGAAATAAAATAAAACATTGTATCTTTGCACACTCTAAACATAGACTACGCACTTCTAATTATCCAATAGTTATTATGTTTAGAGAAATGATTTTCATTGATTTATAAAATTCTGATTGCCCGTTAGAATATAAAATAAAACAATGAGTATTGATAATATTTTGCTCTAAATAAGAGCAGATTTTTGATGTTTTATAAACATAATAGGAAAAAATGAATACGTTAAGTTACAAAACAGTATCTGCAAACAAAGAAACCGTTCAAAAAGAATGGATAGTTATAGATGCAGAGAACCAAATTTTGGGACGTTTAGCTACAAGAGTGGCAAATGTGTTAAGAGGCAAACATAAGCCATCTTTTACTCCTCACGTTGATTGTGGAGATAATGTAATAATCATTAATGCTGAAAAAGTACGCCTTACAGGTAAGAAATTAACTGATAAAGTTTATGTCCGTCATACCGGTTATCCTGGTGGACAAAGGTTTGCTACACCAAAAGAAGTATTAGCGAAGTTTCCAATCCGCGTAATTGAACATGCGGTTAAAGGTATGCTACCAAAAAATAAATTAGGTGCAGAATTATATAGGAATCTTCATGTTTATGCTGGTACAGAACACCAACATGAAGCTCAACAACCAAAAGTAGTTAATTTAAATTCAATCAGATAATCTAATGGAAGTAATAAACAAAATAGGTAGAAGAAAATGTGCTGTTGCTCGTATTTATATGACAGCAGGCAATGGTAATATTACTGTAAACGGAAGAGACTATAAAGAATATTTTCCAACTCCACCATTACAATATATTTGTCGCCAATCTTTTGAAACTATCGGAGCTTGGGAAAAATATGATGTAAAAGCAAATTTAGATGGTGGTGGTATTTCTGGACAAGCAGAAGCATTACGTATGGCAATTGCTCGTGCATTATGTGAAATAAATATAGAAGATCGTTCTGCTTTAAAAGCAAAAGGATTACTTCGTCGTGACCCTCGTATGGTTGAAAGAAAGAAACCAGGACAAAAGAAAGCTCGTAAACGTTTCCAATTCAGCAAACGTTAATCGATTATTGGATAGCTGTTTAGTATCCAAATTAATAAGATTTGGTAATATATGCCAACTACTTATTAATTGAATAAATTAAAGGAAAGTAAACAAACAAAAACAAAAACAAATGTTAGATTTTAATGAAATGTTAGAGTCAAGTGTTCATTTCGGACACATGAGAAGAAAATGGAATCCTAAAATGGCTCCTTATATCTTTATGGAGAAAAATGGTATTCACATCATTGACTTAGCAAAAACATCAGAAAAAGCAGACGAAGCTGCTGCTGCAATTAAACAAATAGCTAAATCCGGTAAGAAAATTCTTTTTGTTGCAACAAAAAAACAAGCAAAAGAAGTTGTTTCTGAAATAGTATCTAAGGTAAATATGCCTTTTGTTACAGAACGTTGGCCTGGTGGTATGTTAACAAACTTCGTTACTATCCGTAAGGCAGTAAAGAAGATGAACATATTAGATAAACTGATCAACGATAAAGATACAAATAAGATCTCAAAACGTGAACGTTTACAAATATCTCGTGAAAAGGCTAAATTAGAAAAGAACTTAGGCTCTATATCTGATTTAACTCGTCTTCCATCAGCAATATTCGTTATTGATATCAATAAAGAACATATCGCAGTTGCAGAAGCACGTCGTTTAAATATCCCTACTTTCGCATTAGTTGACACAAACTGTAATCCTGATCTTATAGATTTTCCAATCCCAGCAAATGATGACGCTTCAAAATCAATCGCATTAATAGTAAAATATATGTGTGAAGCAATTGAAGAAGGTTTGAATGAGAGAAAGATGGATAAAGATGCTCGTGAAGCTGCTGAAGAATCTGAAGAAATCAGCGAAAAAGCATTAGCTACTGAGTTATTAGATGACGAAGAAGAAGGAACAACTAAAGATGGAGTAAAAGTAAAAAGAGTAAAAGGTGTTGCTGAGGATGAAGGAGAAAAGAAACAACGTCCACGTAAAACTATTACTACAAAAAAACCAGCTCCAAAGAAATAAGAATAATAACAAGTAAAAATTAATATCATGGCAAATATAACTGCTTCTGCCGTTAATGAATTACGTCAACGTACTGGCGTTGGTATGATGGATTGCAAAAAAGCCTTAGTTGAATGCGACGGCGATATGGATAAAGCAATTGATTACCTACGTGAGAAAGGACAAAAATTAGCTAACAAACGTGCAGATAGAGATGCAAGCGAAGGTTGTGTTTTATCAGCAACTACAGCAGACAAAACTTTTGGTGCTGTTTTAATGTTAAATTGTGAAACTGACTTTGTTGCAAAGAATGAAGATTTTGTTAACTTCACTCGTAAAATTTTAAACGCTGCAATTGAAGTTAAAGCTAAAAACGCTGGTGAAGTAACTGCATTAGTAATTGATGGAGTAACTGTTGAAAATTTAATTATTGAACAAATTGCAAAAATTGGCGAAAAAATAGAATTATCTCACTACGAAACTATTGAAGCTCCTGTTGTTTATTCTTATATTCACCCAGGTAATCGTTTAGCAACTATAGTTTCTTTTAATAAAACTGGATTTGACGCACAAGGACATGATGTTGCAATGCAAATTGCAGCAATGGCTCCACTTGCGTTAAATAAAGATTTAGTTTCTGCAGATGCTATTGAAAGAGAAATGGAAGTATATCGTGGTCAAATTCGCGAAGAAGGAAAGCCAGAAAACATGGTTGAAAAGATAGCTGAAGGTAAACTTAACAAGTTCTTCAAAGAAAATACTTTATTAAGTCAAGACTTTATTAAAGATTCTAAGAAAAACGTTCTTCAATATCTACAAGAATGTGATAAAGAATTAACAGCAACAGCATTCTATCGTTTTATGCTAGGCGAATAATTTTTAATCAATATACAAAGTAAGGGTTCTGAAAATGTTTTAGAGCCCTTTCTTTTTATCTAAAAACCAAAAAAATCAAAACCATTGTACGAAGTTAGAGCAAAAAAATATCTTGGACAACATTTCTTGAAAGATGAAGCAATTGCAAAAGAGATTGCAACAAGTCTAACAGGTGAATATAATAATGTATTAGAAATAGGTCCAGGAATGGGTGTACTAACGAAATACTTACTTCAAGACCCAGCCATAACATCATTAAAAGTTGTGGAAATAGACCAAGAATCAGTAGAATATCTAAATAAGAACTACCCAATGCTCTCAGGGAATATATACTCTGAAGACTTTCTAAAAATGGACTTAAATGAAATATTCTCCTCCCCATATGCAATAATAGGAAACTTCCCATATAATATATCAAGTCAAATACTCTTCAAAGTTTTAGAAAACAGAGATAAAATACCGGAACTTGTTGGAATGTTTCAAAAAGAAGTAGCTGAAAGAGTATGTTCTAAATGTGGGACGAAAGTATATGGAATACTAAGCGTTCTCCTCACAGCCTACTTTGATATGGAATACCTTTTCACAGTAAATGAAACAGTATTTATCCCTCCACCAAAAGTAAAGTCCGCAGTTATAAGAATGAAAAGAAACAATGTTACATCTTTAAATTGCGACGAAAAACTATTTATTACCATAGTAAAAACAGCCTTTAACCAAAGAAGAAAAATGCTACGTCAAGCACTGAAGCCTCTTGGAAAAAGCTTAGAAGAAATAGATCAAGAACTATTAACAAAACGAGCAGAACAACTAACGGTAGAACAATTTATATACATTACAAACACCATTAAATAAATAATATAAACCAATAATGATAGCATTTATTCTTTATGCAATCCTATTAGGAGTAGCTCTATCTATGGATTGCTTAGCAGTATCAATTACTTGTGGCTTACAAAAATCAATTACACTTAAAAGAGGAATGATTTTGTCTCTAAGTTTTGCATTCTTTCAAGGTCTCTTACCTTTACTTGGAGCTTTAATTGGTGATTTTGCAAAAGAATATATAGAAGCAATAGACCACTGGGTCGCATTCTCTCTCTTAGCAGTAATAGGAATAAAGATGTTTATGGAAGGGTATAAATACGATATAAAAGAACACGTATTTGACTTTACAAAAACCTCTATGCTTATAACTCTATCAATAGCAACAAGTATAGACGCCTTTATAGTAGGGATAGGTTTTGGTATTCAATACAGCATGAAACAACAACTAATCTTAGTAGGATTAATAGCAATATGCACCTTTATTTTTTCAATCTTAGGAGTAATAATGGGAATGAAAGCCTATTTCTTTAAGCCTAAAATAGCATTAATGTTTGGAGGAGCAATCCTATTTGGTTTAGGTTTAAGAATTCTCTTAGAACATCTTTTAATTGTGTAAGGGAAAAATAAATTAAAAATATATTAGAATGCTGAGTTTATGAGAAAAGACTTAGCATTTTTTATTTTCAGTAACAAGATAGTTAATCCAAATTAGTAAAGCTTTAATTGTACAATATAAAAGTTATATGGAGCAAAAAATAAGCGAATTATTGGACAAGAATAAATAAATATTTACTATCTTTGCATCATAAACATTGCTCTAAATCAAAGAGTAGCGTTTATGTCTAACATCTTACCAAAGCATCATTAATTATTATGATGTACATCATAACTCTCCTACGGTATACACCAAAGAAAGGCTACGGTGTACACCATAGCACCCAAAAGATGTGCATCTTTTCAACATCTAAACTTAATATAAATAGTTCTAAACTTGATTACGTTTGGATTAAACTTAATTAAACGGAGAAAAGACTTAATTTAATTTCAAGTAGATTTGACTCAAAAGCAATCTTATCTGTTTTATCCCTTTTGAAAAGATACATTTTTTGGGGCTATTAAACCAATAATTGGAATTAATTTACATTAGATTATAGTTTTTAGGTCTTTTTTTTCGTGTTAAATTTTATTGTTATACCTTTGTAAACTATTTATTTTGTAATATGGGTTATTTATAGATTGTTTATGGAGAAACGTTGGGTATTAAAACAGTATGGTGATGAGAAATTGGTTGAGCAGCTTGCTCAAGATTTGCGCGTAGATGAGACTTGTACAAGACCAGAAGATATTAAAGCTTATAGTATTATTGCTAATCTTCTTGTGCAACGTGGGATTTATAATTATAATGATGCTAAGAAATTTTTCAGACCTCTTTTAAAGGATTTGCACGACCCTTTCCTTCTTAACGATATGGAGGAAGCAGTTGAGCGTATTATGTTCGCTATCAAAGGCGGGGAAAGAATTCTTATTTATGGAGATTATGATGTTGATGGGACTTCGGCAGTTGCCTTAGTTTATTCTTACTTGGAGATGTTTTACTCTGAGGTTGATTTCTATATTCCTGACCGTTATTCTGAAGGTTATGGTATTTCTTATCAAGGGATTGACTGGGCTTATGAGAATGGATTTAAGTTAATTATTTGTTTGGACTGTGGTATTAAAGCTACAGAACAAATTACTTATGCTTCGGAAAAGGGTATTGATTTTATTATTGCAGATCATCATCTTCCTGGAGAAGAATTACCAAATGCTTGTGCTATACTTAATCCAAAGAGAGAAGATTCCACTTATCCTTACAAAGAACTGTCAGGTTGTGGAATAGGGTTTAAATTAATTCATGCTTTAAATATTAGAAAACGCCTTCCTTTTGAGAGGTTAATTCCTTTTTTGGATTTAGTGGCTATTGCAATTGCTGCTGATGTCGTTCCAATCACTGGAGAAAATAGGATATTGGCTTTTTATGGATTAAGGGTTATTAATAAACAACCTCGTGCAGGATTGGAAGCTATCTTGAAATACAGTAAAGTGGTTCATATTTTGGATACAGAGCCTTCAAGGTTTTATTTTAATCGTGAACTTAATATTTCAGATTTAGTTTTCTTAATTGGACCAAGAATTAATGCGGCAGGAAGAATTGAATCAGGGAGAAATTCTGTGGAACTATTAGTTTGTAAGAAACTAGAAGATGCGGAGAAAGTTGCTGAGAAAATAAATATAAATAACGACGAACGTCGTAAATTGGATAATGAAGCTACCGAGCAAGCTCTTTTTATGCTTCAAAACTCTGAAGATTTAAATATTAGTAAAGCAACTGTTGTATTTAAGGACGATTGGAATAAGGGAGTGATAGGTATTGTTGCTTCTCGTTTAATTGAGAAATGTTATAAACCTACAATAGTATTTACAAAGTCTAATGACTTAATTACAGGTTCGGCTCGTTCTATTAAAGATTTTGATATTCACGCTGCAATTGAATCTTGTTCTCATCTCTTAGAACATTTTGGAGGACATAAGTATGCAGCAGGGTTATCTCTAAAAGAAGAAAACTTAAATGAGTTTATTAGTTTGTTTAAGGAAAAGGTAGAAGAAAATATAAGTGATGAACAATCAGTTCCAGAGATTGAGATTGACGAAGTTATTAAACTAAGTGATGTTACACCTAAGTTATTTAGAATACTAAAACAGTTTGCTCCTTTTGGTCCTGAGAATAATATTCCTATTTTTCAATCTAACAGAGTTGTTGATACAGGTAATGCAAGACCAGTTGGACAAAAACATTTAAAGCTTTCTGTTATTCACCTTGACATTCGTCATCTTCCATTTTCTTGTATTGGTTTTGGATTAAGTGATTACTATAATGATATTCGTCATGGTGAAGCGTTTGATATTGTTTATCAGGTTGATGAAAATGAATGGAATGGAAGAACCGCATTACAATTAAATCTTAAAGATATTAAATTGAATAATTAAAAAAGTTTTGGGCTGAGAGTTTAAGGTTTATAGGATAATTATTATTTTATTTTTACTCTCAATCCTAAACAATAAAGAAAAAAATATGGCATTAGAAGAAAAGAAAATTATATTTTCAATGGTTGGTGTTGGTAAGATATTCCCACCAAGTAAGCAAGTATTAAAGGATATTTATCTTTCGTTCTATTATGGAGCTAAGATAGGTATTATTGGGTTAAATGGTTCTGGAAAATCTACTCTTTTGAAGATTATTGCAGGACTTGACTCTTCTCATCAAGGAGAAGTTCATTTCTCTCCAGGTTATAGCATTGGATATTTAGAACAAGAACCTCATCTTGACGACAATAAGACAGTAAAAGAAATTGTGATGGAGGGAGCAAAAGAGGTTGCAGATTTAATTAAGGAGTATGATGAAATAAACCTTAAATTCTGTGATCCAATGAGTGATGATGAAATGAGTAAGCTTTTGGAACGTCAAGGCGAAGTAATGGAATTAATGGATCATCATGATGCTTGGAACTTAGATAGCAAACTAGAAAGAGCTATGGACGCATTACGTTGTCCTGAAGAAGATGCTTTGGTTAAGAATCTTTCAGGAGGAGAACGCCGTAGAATTGCTCTTTGTCGTTTATTAATTCAAGAACCAGACATATTATTATTAGATGAACCTACAAACCATTTAGATGCAGAATCAATTGATTGGTTAGAACAACATCTTCATCAATATAAAGGAACCGTTATTGCTGTTACCCATGATAGATATTTCTTAGATAATGTTGCTGGTTGGATTTTGGAACTTGACCGTGGGGAAGGAATTCCTTGGGAAGGAAACTACTCTTCTTGGTTAGACCAAAAGACTACTCGTATGGCAATGGAAGAAAAAACAGAGTCTAAGAGAAAAAAGACTTTGGATAAGGAATTAGAATGGGTGAGAATGAGTCCTAAGGCAAGACATGCAAAAGGAAAGGCTCGTTTGAATGCTTATGAAGAAATGCTTTCTCAAGACACTAAGGACAAAGAAGACAAACTTGAAATATATATTCCAAATGGACCTCGTTTAGGTCAAAAAGTTATTGAAGCTAATGGAGTATCGAAAGCTTTTGGAGATAAAGTACTGTATGAAAACTTAACATTTACTCTTCCTCCTGCTGGTATTGTTGGAGTTATTGGACCAAATGGTGCAGGGAAAACAACATTATTTAGAATGATAATGGGACTTCAAAAAGCCGATAATGGAACATTTGATGTTGGAGAAACAGTAAAGGTTGGTTATGTTGATCAACAACACGCAGATATTGATCCAGAAAAATCAGTTTGGGAAGTAATCTCAGGAGGAAATGAACAGATACAAATGGGGGGTAGATTAATTAATTCCCGTGCTTATGTTTCTCGTTTTAATTTCTCAGGTACAGACCAAAATAAAAAAACAGGGGTATTATCGGGTGGAGAAAGAAATCGTTTACATTTAGCTCTGACTCTAAAATCAGAAGCTAATGTCCTTTTACTTGATGAGCCTACAAATGATATTGACATAAATACACTAAGAGCTTTAGAAGAAGGTTTGGAAAACTTTGCAGGCTGTGCTGTAGTAATAAGTCATGATAGGTGGTTCTTAGATAGAATTGCAACACATATACTTGCTTTTGAAGGTGATTCAGAAGTTTATTTTTTCGAAGGTTCATATTCTGAATACGAAGAGAATAAGAAAAAACGTTTAGGAGATATTACTCCAAAACGTACAAGGTATAAAAAACTTATTGCGGATTAAAAATGAAAAAGAAAGAAATAACAATATGCTTAGGTAGTTCTTGCTTTTCAAGAGGAAACAACAAAAACCTTGAAACAATACAAGAATACATTAAAACAAAAGGATTAGATGCAGAAGTAAACTTCAAAGGTCAGTTATGTACAGAACAGTGTCTACATGGTCCTGTACTAATTATTGATGGTAATACTTATACAGAAGTAACAAAGACAAAATTGGCAGAGATATTAGATAAGGAATTTAGTAAATAGGATTGGTTATGAATAAATCTTCTGCAATATATACAGAAAAGAATAATTGTCAGGATTGTTACAAATGTGTAAAAAATTGTCCTGTAAAAGCAATTAAGTTAGAAGATGGTTCAGCTTCTGTTATTCCTGAACTATGTATCTATTGTGGTAAATGTACTCAAGTATGTCCTGCTAATGCAAAAAAAGTAAGAGATGATATTCCTTTGGTACGTACTGCCCTTTCTAAAGAAAAGATAATTGTTTCCCTTGCTCCAAGTTATTTGAGTGAATATCACAACGAAGATATTCAAAAAGTAATTGCTGCTTTTCATGAAGCAGGATTTTATGGAGTAAGTGAAACAGCATTAGGTGCTGAAAAGGTTGCATTAGATACAAGAACTTGGCTTGACAAACAAGAAAATGGAGTTTATATTTCCTCTTGTTGCCCTTCAGCGGTATTATTAGTAAAGAAATATTATCCTCAATACTCTTCTTCAATTGCCCCGGTTTACTCTCCAATGGTTGCTCATGCAAAGTTCTTAAAAACAATATATCCTGATGCAAAGGTATTATTTGTTGGTCCTTGTGTTGCGAAAAAAACAGAACTTGAAAACTTTGGCAACTTAATCGATTATGTACTTACATTCAAAGATATAAAAACTCTTTTTGAAGATATGGGTATATTCTTTGAATTTATGAAACCAACAGAAGAAGACGTTTTTATCCCAATTAAAGCTAATAATGGTAACCTATATCCTATTGATGGAGGTATGCTTACTTGTATGATTAATTCTATTTCTTCTGAACCTAAAAGGATTAGTCATAATTCAGATGAAGATGTGGCGGTTAGGTATATGACTTTCTCGGGAGTTCAAAACTTAATGGATATTTTTAATGATTTTGATAGTTTGAAAGAATATGGTAAAGCATTTATCGAGGTTATGACGTGTGATGGTGGTTGTATAAAAGGACCTTGTTCAAATTCCGACAAATCTTCTGCTTCAAAACGTCTGAATGTATTAGATAGAGTTAAAGAGAATAAAAGAGATGAAAACATTGTTGATAAATTAAAATCAATAGATATATTAACTAATTATGATTTCATTAATAAAGTAGAAAAGAAAGAATATACTCTACAACAAATTTATGAAGCACTCCGAATGGTTAATAAGAAGAGTGAAAATGATGAATTAAATTGTGGAGGTTGTGGTTATGATAATTGTAAGGAGTTTGCAAAGGCATTAATTGCAGGGAAAGCTGAAAATGATATGTGTATATCATATATGCGTAGAATGGCTCAAGACAAGACCAATATTCTACTTAAAAAAATGCCTTCAGGAATTGTTATTGTTAATGATAAAATGAAGGTTGTTGATGCTAATCAAAACTTTGCTGACCTTTTAGGCGATGAAGTTAAAATGATATTTGAAGCTAATCCAGGTCTTAATGGAGCAGATCTAACAAAATTGATAGATTTCCATAAATTCTTTTCTTATGTTCTTCAATCGGGAGAAGATGTTGTTGAGCAAGATATAAGAGATGGAGATAATTTCTATAGCTTATCTGTTTTCTCTGTTCAAAAATATAGTTTAGTGTGTGGAATAATACAAAATCTACATGCTCCCGAAGTAAGAAAAGACCTTGTCCTTAATCGTACAAAAGAAGTCATTATGGAGAATATGAAGGTTGTACAACAGATTGCATTCCTTCTTGGAGAAAATGCTTCATATACCGAATCAATGCTTAACTCAATATTAGAATCTCATAACGATTCTAAAGAAGGATCTGATGCAATTACAAATGACGATAAGAAATAAGAGATGCTACAAAATACTAAGAAATTCTTTATTGAAATAGGGAGTTATCAACACAATAAATATGGAAATATTGTTTGTGGAGATAGTATATTGTTTCATAAATCAGTTAAAGAAGATAGAACAATTGCAGTAATGTCTGATGGACTTGGTTCAGGAGTAAAAGCTAATGTCCTTTCAACAATGACAGCTTCTATGGCTCTTAATTTCAGAATAAGACGAGAGCCAATAGTAAGAACAGTAAAAACAATTATGGACACCCTCCCCGTTGATAGTGTTCGTAATATAAGTTATTCAACATTTACAATAGTAGATATAGATTCTGATGGAGATGCAAAAATTGTTGAATATGATAATCCTCAATTAATCTTAATTAGAGATGGAAAGGTTTTTAAATTAGAGACGAAAGATACTATTATTCAGAGTAAGATTTCTGATAATGTTGCAGATGATAGAATCATAAAGATTTCTAATGTAGAGCTCCAGAAAGAAGACCGTTTAATTTTCTTCTCTGATGGAGTAACTCAATCAGGAATAGGAAATATGAATATGCCTTTTGGTTGGGGTAATAAAGTTGAAGACTTTATAATAGATAAATTAAATGAAAATCCTTTTATCTCAGCTCGTGACCTTTCTCGAAGAATTGTTAAGCAGGCAGAACTAAACGATATACTTAAACCTAAAGACGACACAAGTTGCGTAGTGTTTTATGTAAGGGAGCCAAGAAAACTATTAATTTGTACAGGACCTCCTTTCACAGAATTAAAAGACGAATACTTAGGAGAAATAGTAAAGAACTATAAAGGTAAGAAGATTATATGCGGAGGAACGACTTCAAAAATAATATCGAGAGAGCTTAATAAAGAAATAATAGTTGATCTAAATAATATTGTCCCTCCTCTTCCTCCTTCATCAAAAATGGAAGGGATTGATTTAATAACAGAAGGAATAATAACATTAGGTTCACTTGTTGAGTTATTGGGGCAAGATATACCTAAAAACTTAAATGCTAAAGGTCCCGATTGGGATATGTTTAGAATGATACTTGATGCAGATATAATTGATATAATTGCAGGGACAAAGATAAATATTGCTCATCAAGATCCAACACTTCCAGTAGAACTTGAAATAAGAAGAAACGTTGTTAAGAGACTTGCCGCTGTTTTAGAAGAGAAATACATGAAAGATGTTAAATTACAATTCATATAAATCACACACAAAACAAATATTAATATGTTAAATATAAGAATATGTGTTGGAACTTATTGCTACATAACAGGAGGTTCTGACTTGGTAAAAGTAAAAGACCATTTACCAGAAGAAATAAAAGAAAAAGTAACATTCATAGGTTCAGCTTGCCTTGGTTGCGAAGAAGATAAACAAACTGCAAAACCTCCTTATGCTAAGGTAGGTGATGTTATGATTGAAGATTGTACACCCGAAAAGTTAATAGATGAAATATACTTACAACTTGGAATAGAGAGATAGTTTAAATCTAAAATAAAGAAAGATTACTATGGCAATGAACAATGCTGTGGAGATACGTCGTGAAATAATACAACGACTATCAAAACTAATAATAGAGAATAAAGTAATAGAAAAGATAGACCGCCTCCCTTTGGAAATGAGACCAAGGGGAATGGTTAAAACCCGTTGTTGTATCCACAAAGAAAGAGCAGTGTTAAAATATAAATTGATGGCATTGCTTGGATATAATATATATGATGAAACAGATGAATTGACTCCTCTTTCAGAATATGCAAAAAAAGCAATTGAAAGAAGTGAACCCTCTGAAATAATGATGACAGTTGTTGATGAAGCGTGTTCATCTTGCGTTAAGAGCAGTTATATTGTAACAAATCTATGTCGTACTTGTGTTGCACGACCTTGTACCTATGCTTGTAAGAAAGAAGCAATAAGTCTTGGAGAACATCAAGCAAATATAGACCCTTCTAAATGTGTTAACTGCGGACTATGTATGGAAGCTTGCCCTTTCCATGCAATAATTTATCAACCTGTTCCATGCGAAGAATCATGTCCTGTAAATGCAATTACAAAGGATAAAAATGGGATAGAACATATAGACCCAGAAAAATGTATTTACTGTGGGAAATGTATGGTTGCTTGTCCTTTTGGAGCAATTATGGAAAAGACCTTTATGATTGATGTATTCAAAGAAATTACTGGGGGCAAGAAAGTAATTGCAATGGTAGCACCATCACTTGGAGGACAATTCAAATCAGACTATAGAAAAGTTCTTACAGCTATTAAGAAATTAGGGTTTGATGATGTAATAGAAGTTGCAAAAGGAGCTAATTTAACAACAGAAAATGAAGGAAAAGAACTAATTGAACGTCTACACGAAGGAGCTCCATTTATGACAACTTCATGTTGCCCTTCATGGATAAACTTAGTAAACAAACATATCCCTGAAATACGTCAATATGTATCTTCAACTCTTTCGCCAATGGCATATACTGCTCAAATAGCCAAAGACGAATTCCCAGACTGTATAACAGTATTTATAAGCCCTTGCGTAGGAAAAAGAAGTGAAGCATTCCGAACTCCAGAAGTTGATTTTGTTATTACTTATGAAGAACTTGAAGCACTATTCAATGCATCAGAAATAGATATTGAAAGTTGTGAATTAACCGAATTTGATGCAAAAATAGCAGCTCACGGAAGAGGCTTTGCAATGGTAACAGGAGTTGTAGAATCAGTTAAGAAAACTCTACCAGATGCTTCAATAGTAAAAGAAGTAGTTATTGACGGATTAAATAAAGCAAATATCAGACAACTAAAACAATACGCTCAAAAAGGAGAATGTCCTGGCAATTTTATAGAAGTAATGTCATGTCCAGGAGGTTGTGTGAACGGTTGCGACACAATCAACAACCCAAAAACGTCAGCAAGAACAATCCTTGCACAAACAAAATAGAGACTATTGGTTATTACATTGTCTATATTAAGCACAATATAAACAGAGAAGAGGCTGTCTTGAATAAAATATTTCATGCAGTCTCTTTTTTCTCTTTTTATCTTTAAAAACAAGCTTAAAAATAATGACAAAAGCAAGATACTATAAGTAAAAAGTCTTTTAGCTTTTAGTGAATCCTCATTTCAACAAAAGTAAATCGGCGTTTCATTGGTAGTAAATCGCCGTTTTGAGTATAGTAAATCGCCCGTTTTACACTACCCAAAACGGCGATTTGCTATACCTAAAACGGTCGATTTACTTTTTCAAGTGCTTAGAGCGGTTTTGTCATATCAATTGAATGTAGAATTATTTTCTTTGTTTTCTTCTTTTCTTTTATTGTATAGTTTTGCTGTTGTATAGATTGTGGCTAAAGATAATAATAGATATGTTGAGGTTCCTATTGGTGCAGATTGAGGTTCGATTGTTGTTACATTATTTCCATGTGTTGCTGGTGGAGTTGGTTGACAATAAGTATTAAATGCAAGTACTGTTATTATAGTTATTATTAATAATGCTTTTATTTTCATAGGTTTATTACCTTTCTTTGATATTTACTCTTTGAAGTAGTAATTGTAAGTATAAATACTCCTTTTTCCGGGATTCTTATTTTGTTTGTTTTGCTATTCTTATTTATTATTTGTCCTTTCATATTTGTTAGTTGAAGGCTTTTTATTTTTGAAGAAGAAACTACTGCTACCTCATCTTCTTTTTGTTGTAATGAGATTGTTTCGTTTGACTTAACTTCCTCTATTAATGAAAGGTTTTTATATATCTTTAATTGAAATTTGTCTTGATTATTACCAGTAGATGAGTAGAATGTATATGCAGTATCTATCATAAAGTTTATTAGTTCTGTATTACTTGCTTTATCATAAAGAGCAACTTTTTCAAAGTCTTCTTTATTGCCTATATCTAATGTTACTCTATAGTTTCCATCTGTTTTTGAAATGAAATTTATATCAACCACAAGACTATCTTCTATGTTTGGTATTGCATTTACTGCAAAATCTTCATCTCCTATCTTTGAAAATATCTCAGGGCTTAATCCATAACCATGAAGTTTTCTATTATCATATTTAACATCATAACCAAGTGTTGTACTATCCATTATTATTAATCTTGTCTTATCACTTCCTTGATCAGAAGAAACGTTAAGGGTTAGAACATTTTGTGGAATTATCGATGCCTTTGAACTATTCGTTGCTTTGGTTACACTTAAAGCATTTGTTAAATTGGAGACTTGTACCATAAATCCTGTAAAAGGAGGAATAGAATCACTTTGAATTAAGGCAATGTAATTTGAAGTTTCAGGGTCAAGAAGAGAAGGCAAGGAAACATTTGTTCTTTGTAAGTTATCCATACTTATATAGAAAGGATATGGATTACTACATAAATGCCAACCTCTTTCATTGTTTGGGGTTGATAATGATGCATTGTTGAGTAAAGAATAAGAAGCATTATTATTTAATTGTCCTGAGAATTCTAATTGAGTGTTTTGAGCATAACTAATTAAATAACCCCTTGTATCAATAAAGAAATCTCCACTATTTGTTGGGATATTCTTCCAATTTATCCAACGTCCATTATTATCAATATCTGTATAATCTTCTTGCCAATAATAAAGGTCGTCATTAGTTGTTGGGTGGAAAAAATTATTCCCAATTTTATCTTGAAAACTTGAATAAACACTTATAGGCAAACCAAATAAATACCAACCATTAGCATTAGATGTATATCCATTAAAGTAAGCTTCAATTTCAGCCTTATTTGTTATATCCAAAGATCCATTATTAATTAATGCTGCCTTTGTTTGACTTAATGTATCTTTAATAATCAGGTTATAACATTTAGCCGTAAAACCATCAGGTATTATTATTTTTTGTCCATTAAGAATAATTGCATTATCAGTATTTTCTGGAATTCCCTTAGACCAATTATCATCATTCCAATCTCCATTTCCTGTTCTTTGAGTATTAACTCCTGTTTTAAATTCTATACTATTAGAAACAACAGTATCATTTCCAGTACCAATAACTAAAGAAACCTCATAAATAGTTCCTTCTTCCAAATTGCTTAAATCAAAAACAGTATCAGCGACTCCAATACCAATATAATAAACCAAACTATCAAAACCTCCATAAGCGTTATCCATTGTATGCTGTCCAAAATCAGAAAAGTTTGAAGCAGTAGTTGAACCAGCAGCACCAATTTGAGTCCACTCTGTTCCAAGAGTTGGAAAACCAGATGTTGGATTTGTTTTTATTCCTCTACTAACATTTGAATTTCTTCTAAGAGTTGTTTGATAAGTGCTTATTGAAGTACCACTTGTCCAACCTGTTGTTGGAGCTTCACCTATTTTACCAAAAATATCAACATAGTTCCCATCTTTTATTATTGCTATAGCATCATTCCCTGTAACTGTTAATGCCCCTAATTTATAGTGTTTATAGAAATATCCGTCATTTGATACAGATAAATTATTTAGATATTCCATTAATACAATACAAGAATTTGATTTAATAGTATCATATTGGGAAAAAGAAAAAGTAGTATCAAGACTTCCATTAAACGAATATTTTACTTTATAATTTTGTAAACAAATATCTTTTCCTGTTCCATTATAAATTTCTATTGCTCTATTCTCATAATTTGCGGTAGTATATTCTGAAATAAATAAATCAGCAGCAAAAACTGTTTGATAATTAGATTTCTTTTTTACAATTAATTTACGAGTAGTAGTATTATCGGGAGAAGAGAAGTTAATTTTTGCTGTATTAGGTGTTATATCTGATATGCTATCTAATTTTATCCTATCTAATGTAGTAAAGCTAATTGTATCTGTTCTTCCTTCAATAAAACAATGATAAATAGTATTAGGATTTAGAGATGTTAGATTAATTGAATTAGATGAGGTATTAAAAGGAGAAGAAGCTATTGGTGTTTTTGTTGTTGAAGTATAAGAAATAGATAAGTCATTAATAATTAAATTTGAATATGGGGAATAAAATTTAATTCTTGCCTTAAAAGTTCCAGCCGTAAATAATGAATCATAAGCTTTTGAAGAACTTGCATTGATTGTTACACTTGAACTATTACTATAATTACCATCTATATCAGATTTATATATATACAGAGACTTTTTTGATGAATTGTTATTTTTGATATTAAACTTTATCCTATAATTTCCCCCTGACTTTGATAAATCAAGAAAAGGAGTTATAAATTCTCCATTAGTATTAAAATAGCAACTATCTCCATTTTTATTAAATAAGTTTCGACCTTTACAACCAGGAAGATTAGTATAAGTTGAAGGAAGATTTAATGCTATTGCAGAAACACAAATATCATTTCCCATATATACTTTTGGAAATCCAGAAAAGTTTTCAGCGTAAATTATTGTATCTTCTACTGATTTTATAAATACGTGAAGGTTTAAAGATTGACTTTCTGAATTATTGAAAGATATTGTTGCAGTGTTATTTGTTATATTTGAAGATGTAAGAGTTTGAGCAAAACCAATACGATTAAATATCAAAAGAAGAATAAAGATTGTTTTTATTTTTCTCATAATAAATATATTATGAATGCAAAAGTAATAATTATTTTGAATAACGTATATAATAGCCACTAAAAAATTATAATCAGATATACAATAATCTATAAAACAAATAAATACACAAATGATATTTATATGATAATTTGAAAAAAGTATGACTAAAAATAAGAAAAAATCTTTTTCTTGCTTATTTCTTTGGTAGAAATAAAAAAGCATATATATTTGCAATATCAAAATGATATTATAATTAACAAAAAAAAATTATTAGAATGAACACACAAGAAACAGAATTTAAAGGGTTTAAGATATCGGGATTTATTATGATTTTGATACAAATTATTATTGCAGTAGTTATTGCTTTTATTGCTAGTAATATTAGTGATACTTCAGCTTGGGGATTTGCAATTATTGTTTTAGCTATTGTTTTTGCATTTTTATCAGCAGGTTATTTTTTAAATGAACCTAATGAAATTAGGGTTATGATTTTCTTTGGGAAATATAAAGGTACTATGAAAGAAAATGGTTTCTTCTGGGCTAATCCTTTTTATTTAAAAAAGAGACTTGTTATTAGAGCAAGAAATTTAGATGTTGAACCTATTAAGGTTAATGACAAGAAAGGTAACCCTGTTATGATTGGATTGATCTTAGTTTGGAGAATCAAGGATACTTATAAGGTAATGTTTGATATTGACAATAAGGCTGATGCTCAATCAAAAATGAATGAAAGGATGAATTCTTATCAACAATTTGTTGCTATTCAATCTGATGCTGCCTTAAGAAATATTGCAGGACTTTATGCTTATGATAATAATGAAATTGATGATGATATAACTCTTCGTTCAGGTGGTGAAGAAGTTAATGATATATTGGAAATGGAATTAAATAAGAGATTGGATATTGCAGGCATTGAAATAGTTGAAGCAAGAATTAATTATTTAGCTTATGCTCCTGAAATTGCTGCTGTAATGCTTCGTCGTCAACAAGCATCTGCTATTATTTCTGCTCGTGAGAAGATTGTTGAAGGTGCTGTAGGAATGGTTAAAATGGCTTTAGATAAACTTTCTGAAGAAAAAATTGTAGAACTTGATGATGATAAAAAAGCAGCAATGGTTAGTAACTTATTAGTTGTCCTTTGTTCTGATGAACAAGCTCAACCAGTGGTTAATTCAGGTACTTTACATCAATAATGGAAGAAAAGAAAAAAAGTAACAAAGCATTTATTTTAAGGATAGATGTTAATAGAATGGAAGCCTTAGAGAAATGGGCTTCTGATGAGTTTAGAAGCGTTAATGGACAGATATTATATATCATAGACCAAGCCCTTCAAAAGGAAAAAAGATTAAAAAAGAAATGATATTTTAGGCAACTTGTTAATTGAGTTGCCTTTTTTTATTACTTTTGTGCTTGAATACATTATTTAATAATCTTTTTTATCTATGGAACAAATACAATCTTTTATTTCTGCTTTTAGCAGTTTCTTATGGGGATGGCCTATGATTATTTTACTATTAGGTACTCATATTTTCTTAACAATTCGTCTTCGTTTTCCTCAGTTAAAAATCTTTACTGCAATTAAACTTTCTATTACCAAAGATAAAGGATCTTCTGGTGATGTTTCACAATTTGGGGCTTTAATGACTGCTCTTGCAGCAACTATTGGTATTGGAAATATTGTTGGAGTGGCTACTGCTGTTTCACTTGGTGGACCAGGAGCCGTGTTTTGGTGTTGGATAACAGGAGTGCTTGGCATTGCTACTAAATATTCAGAAGGTTTACTTGCTATTAAATATCGTCAAAAAACAAAAGATGGAACGATGATAGGTGGTCCTATGTATGCATTAGAGAAGGGATTAGGAATGAAATGGCTTGCTGTTTTATTTTGTATATTTACTGTTATTGCTTCTTTTGGTATAGGTAATGGAGTCCAATCAAAGGCAATAGCAGAGTGTTTATACCAATCTTATGGTTTGCCAAATTATTTTACAGGTTCTATTTTGGTTGTATTAGTTTCATTAGTAATTTTCTTCGGAGTTAAAAGAATTGCAAATGTTTGTTCCAAATTTGTTCCTGTTATGGCTGTATTATATTTCCTTGGTTGTATAACAATACTAATCCTAAATTGGAATTTTTTAGGGGAAACAATTGTATTAATATTAAAATCTGCATTTTCTCCACAAGCAGCAGGAGCAGGATTCTTAGGTGGAACTGTTATGATGGCTGCTCGTTATGGTATTGCTCGTGGGTTATTTTCTAATGAAAGTGGATTAGGTTCTGCACCTATTATTGCGGCAGCAGCTCAAACACGTAATCCTGTTCGTCAAGCATTAGTTTCTTCAACAGGGACATTTTGGGATACTGTTGTTCTTTGTGCTTTAACTGGACTTGTAATAGTCAGTTCTGTTATTGCCCATCCTGAAATTGATCAAAATTCAGCTTCCATTCTTACTCAATTAGCTTTTGCTAAATTGCCTTATGTTGGAACACTTATTCTTAATTTTAGTATTATTACTTTTGCATTTTCAACAATTCTTGGTTGGAGCTATTATGGAGAAAAGTCAATAGAATATTTAGGTGGGAAAAAAGTAATTATTTATTATCGTTTGGCTTGGGTTATTTTTGTATTTATTGGTTCTATAATAAACCTAACCTTAATTTGGGACTTATCTGATAGTATGAATGCATTAATGGCAATACCTAATCTTATTTCAATACTCTTTCTTTCAGGAGTAGTAGTTAAAGAAACAAAAAAATATCTTTGGGATAAACATCTTGATGAATTTGACCCAGACTGTAAATTATAAATCTTAAAACAAGAAAAAATATTAATAGCATGAATAACAAATTAACAATCTCATTATTGCTTATACTATTCTTATCATTTACATTTATTGCTTGTGATAAAAAGAAAGAAGAAAAGAAGAAGACAGTAAAGTATGATGTAAAAGAAAAATATGTAATACCAAAATCATATACGATAAGTGGTTTGCATTTAAAAGATACGGTAAATAATATTTTTGGGGCTGTACTTATACCTGTAAGTAGAGTAAAAGAAAATCCAATAAATATTAAACCTATTAAAAAAAGTATAGGAACACAAATGCAAGAATTTGTTGATCAAGTTAAGAGTAAAGGGAAAACACAAGGGAATAATTATATAGAAATACGTCCTTCATATTTTATATTTCATGGCGATATATATAGTTGTTTAATCAAAAAAACAATTTGTTTTGCAAATGCAGATACAGTAAAGAGTTATAATACTATTATATATAACGATAACAAGAAGAAGCAACTTGGCTTTGAAGATATATTTTCGGTTGATAAATCAAATTTATCAGACTTCTTAGCGTTATTTAATAAAGGTATGGCAATTACAAATATTGAAGAACTAAAAAAAATAGACTTTAATATAGAAATAGACTCAATTTCTTTCAATGTTAAACAAACAAAACCAACAAACTGCTTTATCCAAAAACAATTTAAACAAAGTATAGCAACATTACGTCCTTACTTAAAAGGCAAAGAACTATTTATAAAAGACTAAAAGTTAAGTCTTTTCGTTATTTATCTATCTTCTTTCGTCGAAAAAATAAACAATGAATAAGAAAGCAAAAAAGAGGTTAATAAGATGGATAATATCAATAGTATTGATTATGATACTATCTTTTTCTGCACCTTTTATTTATAATTATGCTTTAGATTATTATCGAAACTTTTATGCTTGTGATGGAATAAAGGTAGATGTAAATAAATATCCAATCTATGGAATAGATGTATCTTCACATCAAGATAATATAAATTGGGAAGAAGTTTCTAATAGCAATGTAAAGTTTTGTTTTATAAAAGCAACAGAAGGAGCAGACTTTGTTGATAAGAAATATAAAACAAATTATCTTGGAGCTAAGAATAATAAAATACTTGTTGGTGCATATCACTTTTTCCGCTTTGGTAGTTCAGGTAAAGAACAAGCTCAGAACTATATTAAGAATGTAGCAATAGAAAGATTAGATTTTCCTCCCGTTGTTGATGTTGAAAGACATGGCAATTACTTATCTTTCTCTAAAGAATCACAAATTCGTGAAGAAATAAAGAATTACCTAAATGAGATAGAAAAACAGTATAATGTTAAGCCTATCATTTATACTAATATAGATGGTTACAAAAGGTATATAGAAGGAGATTTCTATAATTATGAGATATGGATATGTCGTATTTGTTCTTATCCAGAAGCGGGTAATTGGAGCTTTTGGCAATATTCACATAAAGGAAAAGTAAAAGGAATAGATACTGAAGTAGATTTAAATACATTTAATGGTGATAGTGCCGACTTCATAAATTATATTGAAGAATATAAAGAATCAAAGGTATGAAAATATTAATTATCGACATTACGCATAAAGTCTTAATGGACAATCTTACAAATGCAGGTTTTGAAATTATCCATAAGCCAGACTATAATAGAGAAGATATATTAGAGGATATAGAAAACTATGAAGCAATAGTCGTAAGAAGTAAGGTAGAGATAGATAAAGAAATAATAGATAAAGCAACAAAATTAAAATGTATAGCGAGGGTTGGAGCAGGAATGGACGCTATAGATATAGAATATGCAGAAAGTAAAGGTATAGCTTGTCTTAATTCACCTGAAGGAAACCGTGATGCTGTTGGAGAACATGCAGTTGGAATGCTTTTATGCTTATTTAATAAACTTGTAATTGCAGATCATCAAGTAAGACAAGGTTTATGGAAAAGAGAAGAAAATAGAGGTTTAGAGATAAAAGGTAATACCATAGGAATTATAGGTTATGGGAATATGGGAAATTCTTTTGCTCAAAGATTATCAGGATTTGATTGCAATGTCATAGCCTATGATAAATACAAAGAAAACTACTCAAATGAATATGCTAAACAAGTATCCTTAGAAACCTTATACAAAGAAACAGATATACTTTCTCTCCATGTTCCTCTTACAGAAGAAACACGTTATATGATAGATTATGATTTTCTATCTAAATTTAAGAAACCAATTTATTTAATAAATACATCTCGAGGAAAAGTAGTAAAAACAAAAGATTTACTTGATCAAATGAAACATGGAAAAGTTTTAGGAGTATGTTTAGATGTTTTGGAATATGAACAATTTTCTTCTGAATTATGTACAGGTCAAAAAATCCCAGAAGAATTAATTCAACTCTTACAAATGCCTAATACCGTCTTCTCTCCTCATGTAGCAGGATGGACAGTAGAATCATATTATAAACTTGCTTATTTTTTATCTCAAAAAATAATTGATTGCCTAAAGAAATAGGCTAACAGTAGTTATACATAAGGAAAAACTACAAAAACATATTAAATAGCAAGTAAGTTATTTTTTTTTTGTTATTTTGCATTAGTTTTTCTCATTCTATTGGAAGAGAAAAACTATTTTAATAGACCTATTATTAGTTATTTATTATAAATATTTCTAAATAAAACGATTGATAAATGGCAGTTAGCTTTAACTTTGTGGATACTAAAGATATACTTTCACAAAAAAATAAAATAAAATCGTGGATTAAAAGTGTTGTTGAACAGAGAGGATGGAAAACAGGTGAAATATCATATATCTTTTGTAGTGATGAATATCTTTTAAATGTAAATCAAACCTATCTCAAACACGACTATTTCACAGATATTATTACATTCGATTATACCGATGCAACAAAAGTATCGGGGGATTTATTTATAAGCATAGACCGAGTAAGGGATAATGCACAAGAACTTAATTTAAGTTTTGAACAAGAACTTTATAGAGTAATCATACATGGTGTATTACATCTTTTAGGTTTAAAGGATAAAACAGAAGAAGAAGCAAAAGAAATGAGAAAGGCGGAAGAAGAATGTTTAAAAAGTATGATGTAATAGTTGTAGGAGCAGGACATGCTGGTTGTGAAGCGGCTTCGGCAGCAGCAAATTTAGGTTCTTCTGTTCTACTAATAACACAAAATCTAAATGCCATTGCACAACTTTCTTGCAATCCTGCAATGGGAGGTGTTGCCAAAGGACAAATAGTAAGAGAAATAGATGCCTTAGGTGGTTATTCTGGTATAATTACAGACCAAAATACTCTTCAATTTCGTATGCTTAATAGTTCTAAAGGACCTGCTATGTGGAGTCCAAGAGCTCAAGTAGATAATGTAATGTTTTCAATATCATGGCGAAGTTTATTAGAATCTGTACCAAATCTTAACCTTTGGCAAGATGATGTTATTGGTTTAAAGATAGAAGAAAATAAAGTTTGTGGAGTTAAAACTAAAATGGGTTTAGAGATTGAAGCTAACAGTGTAGTTTTAACTAATGGTACATTCTTAAACGGAAAAATACATATAGGGGAAGAAAACTTTCTTGGAGGAAGAATAGGAGAAATGCAATCAAAAGGATTGTCAGAAGATCTTAAAACATATTCTTTTGAAGTAGAAACCTTAAAGACAGGAACTCCTATGAGAGTTGATGGTAGAAGTATAGATTTTTCTAAATTAGAAGAACAAAAAGGCGATGAAAACCCTAAACAATTTTCTTTCTTGAACAAAAGAAAAGAACCATTAAATCAAAGATCTTGTTTCTTAGCCTATACCTCATTAGAAGTTCATAATATATTAAGAACTGGTTTTGATGAATCCCCTTTATTTCAAGGAAGAATAAAAGGTAGAGGACCTCGTTATTGTCCTTCAATAGAAGATAAAATAGAACGCTTTGCAGGAAAAGACCATCATCAATTATTTATTGAACCAGAAAGTAATTACACTAATTTGTATTATGTTAATGGATTTTCTTCATCATTGCCTTTAAGCATACAATATGATGCCTTAAGAAAGATAGACGGTTTTGAAAATGCAATAATACAAAAACCAGGTTATGCAATAGAATATGATTATTTCCCACCAACCCAACTAAGAGATACATTAGAAACAAAACAAATACAAAATCTATACTTTGCTGGACAAATAAATGGAACAACAGGTTATGAAGAAGCAGCTTGTCAAGGATTAATGGCAGGAATAAATGCTCATTTAAAAATAAATGATAAGCCAGCCTTTGTACTTAAACGTTCTGAAGGATATATAGGAGTATTAATTGATGACCTTATAACAAAAGGAGTCGATGAACCTTATCGTATGTTTACCTCAAGAGCAGAATATAGAATACTACTTCGTCAAGATAATGCAGACCAACGTCTAACTCCTCTCTCCCATTCAATAGGTTTAGCCTCAGATAAAAGAATGAGAATGGTTGAAAGAAAGAAAGAAAGTCGAAATGGATTAGTTTCCTTTATAGAAAAGAATAATGCTTTACCAGAAGAAGTAAATAATTTGTTTGAAGAAAAAGAAACTCCAACAATTAATCAAAAACTAAAAATAGGACAATTGCTTCTTCGTCCTCAAATAACAATTAATGAATTATCCCAAAATATAACTTCACTCAGAGAAAAGATAAATTCAATAGATGAAGATATAAAGGAAGAAACAGTTGAGTCTGCAGAAATAAAGATAAAATATCAAAGCTATATTGATAAGGAACAAGAAATAGCCGACAAACTATCAAAATACGATAACCTAATAATAAAAGATGACTTCAACTATCAAGCACTTAACTCCCTTAGTTTTGAAGCCCGAGAAAAATTAACAAAGATTCGTCCCAAAACAATAGGACAAGCCTCCCGAATAAGTGGAGTTTCCCCATCTGATATATCAGTATTGATAATATATATTAGTAGATAAAAATGTAGAGACGCGATAAATCGCGTCTCTATTTATATCATAAATTATTACCTAACAATTAATTTTCTTTTAAAACTACATTGGTATTTATTTCTCTATGATTAAATAATAAAATTAAAGGCTCTTTTCGGTATTAACCCTAATTCCATCTTCTTCAGTCTTAAATGAAGATATATATTCTTTATCAAAAAGATAGCTAATTAATTTCTCTGTTAAATCATTTTTAGGAATAAGATATTTTTGAGCATCAATATCTGAGATTTTACTATAAGGTTCTCCTAAAGTATTTAATAAATAAGTTATGACATCTTGATTATATTCATTTTCATCAAGAAATAATAAAATAATCTGTAACTTAATTTTTTCTTTTGTACACAATGAAATTATTTTAATAATAAAATTATTATCTAATCCAATTAATGAATTATTGATTATTAATTTATATATTATATCTGCTAATTGAACATTATCTTTTAGAAAATCAACAGTAAAAGATTTTATTATTTCTATTTTTTCTTCATCACTAAACTTTTCTGATTCTAGGAAATAAATTGCATCACTTATTTCTATTTGATATTTTATTATATTACTTATGTAATCTAATTTATTATCGATTGCATACAATCTCAATAAACTTCTATCAGAATTATCATTCAATAATTTATATATACCTTCATTAAATTGCAACTTATCATTTTTTACTAATATCTTCATTCTTTCCTCATCTAAAGATGATAAATCATTATCTTCTTCAAAATAATAATAACAAACAGATATTAATTTTTTATACGTCTTAATTGGTAATATATTAGAAGTAAATAGTGCTTTAAATAAAATAATACTTTCTCCATTTTTAAATTCGTTTATACTATTATCAGATATTAAAGCATCTTCATTATTAACAATAAAGTCAGATAATGATTTATTTATTTGATTTTCTTTAGAAGAATAATATTGATAAATATTATTCCAACTTGGTAAAATGATATTTATTTTTATTGCTAAATCCCAGTATTCTTTTTCTATGCTATTAATATTCTGTATTTTATTTTGTTGTTTAGATAAATATTTCTCTTTTGTTTCTTCTAACAATAAGTCATTACCCCAATTTATTATCTGAATTAATACATCTTCATTTTCTTCTATACTTGATTCATGGAATAATTCATTTAAACATTTTTCTTTATTCTTATTTATATAATCTATTACATTTTGATTCTTTATTGTTAATACATAAGAATAAGTTGCTTTTTCAAAATCAAGTTTATCTGTATTATAATAATTGAAAATTGCATTTAAATTATTCCTATTTAATTTGTAATTCTTATTATCTATAACATATTCCAAGAAAATATCATCATTGTCTTTTAATGATATATCATCGTATTTTAAAGATAATTGTTCTGTAATTCTTCTTGCATTATCAATAATAATCGAATCTTTATATTTAAAAATCAGATTATAATTCTTTTCTAATAATTTTTTCAATGTGTCTGAATCTGCTTTCTTTATTAAATCATTTGATGGTAAAAATTTAAGATAAAGAGTAAGTAAAGAAGAAATAGTAATTTCATTATCTACATTATTAAAAATACATTCCCAATAATTATTCCATATCTTAAATAATTCATAAAATACAGTTTGTTGGTTATTACCTTGATTAAAATATGAAATAATAAAATCAAATGGATGCTCTTTGATTATTAAATCTATAATATCATTAAAGTATCCTTCTTCTTTTGTTTTTCCCCCTTTTGATTTATTCTTTGCTAAGGCATCTAATATATTATGATTTAATATGTTTTTATTGCTAAAATCAAAATCATTTATTGCATCTATTGTTGATTCTGGTTTTTCAATATTGTATTCATATTGTTCATTAGTTTCAAGTTTTCCTAATGCTATATTTCTTATAAATTTATTATCTCCAGAAGTCAATCTGCCAGGATAAAAATATGAAATATAATTATTATAATTTTCATCTATATAACCTTTAGTAAGTAAAAATTGGATTAACTCCTGATCTTCATTAAAAGTTTCCTTAAATATAATATTACCATATTTAGATGCCATTTCTTTTAATGACATCCCTTTTATTTTAATAATATCATTTTTTAATTCTTCTATTTTACGTCTATAAACATCAACTAAATTATGATCACATATATCTAATCTTGTTTTATAATTATTATTTTCATCTACTTGTTTTTCTATTTCTTTAAAAGTAATACCTAATCCAACATTTTCAAATTGATTATAATGATTAGGACGCCTATAATTTAATTGATCCTTTATCAATAATTCAAAGACTTTTTCATTATCTATTACTTGTTCTATTGTATAAACTGCATTATCAGTTCTTGAAGTAAATCCTTGTATTTGAGGAATCTTTTCTAAGTATTTCATTACATATAAACTTCGCAACTCCTTTTCATTTTTTATTTTATAAGAATCTAAATGCTCAATCTCTTTATTTTTATTTTCAATCTCATTTTCTTTTTCATCTATTACTTGTTGAATATATTTATCTTTATTGGTAATAGCATTATACACCAAACCATCTTTATTTTGTAATTTACTGAAATCATCTGGAAAATAATTTTTATATACTATCATTGCAAAAAGATTTTCATCTTTTAGATTTTCTTCTGAATCATCTCCTAATCTTCTTTTAAACTGATCAAACTCATTTTTTATATTTATCAATATTCTCATATCATCAATATATAATCCTATATCATTACAAAAAGATTCTTTTCCTTGTAGTTTATCAATATCTTTTAATAATCTATCGCATGAATTATGAGAATTGATTACAGAAATAACTGTAACAATATAATCAAAGAATTTTGTACGATTTCTATCTTTGAATATATCATCTCTTACTGCATAGATAAATACTATTTTTCTATTTATTGATTTTGATTCATTAATAATCTGATTTAATTCTCGTAGCTTTAAGAATATATCTTGAGTATCAAATCTATCTAAATCTTCAATAATAACTACATCATATTTAGTTACTTCAAAGAAATAAAGTATTTCATCTAAATGTTTATTAAAGATAGATGTTTCTTCATTAATTTCTATTGCACATTCTTTAATATTGAATTTATTAAGTTTATTATTACATAATCTTACAATAAGTTTTATTCCAAGTTGGAATAAAACCCAAAGTATATAAACAATACTTATTCCATCAAAAATTATATTAAGCCATTTATATGATAAACATTCGTATATCCAAGTTATTCTTAGAAATTTTGGTTCAAATAAAACAATAATAGACAATAAAAAAGCAATTGCGAATAAAGAATATTTCTTACTTTTTTTACTATCAATATTTTTTATTCTTTTAAATCTTGACTGTGGTAAACTATCTATATTCTCTTTATAAATTATTTGTTGAAGAATACTATACTCAATCAATCTATTTATTTCATTATCTCCAGAAGTTTTATCTTTATCATTCTTTTGGGTTTTATTTTTATTTTGGTCTACATTTGGAATAATTACATCCTTCTCATTTGGATTATTATCTTTGTTATCCTTTAATGTAGCCAAAGAAATATTTAAATAGGTATATTCTGTATTATCTTCTTGCAATGTTTTTAAAACAGAGCTCTTACCAGAACCATAAGAACCTGTTAAAGCTATATTTCTAATTTCCTTTTCTTTAAGAGCATTTGCAATATCTTCAACAGCACTATATGCTTTATTAGGTTTCCCGTCTTCTTCTTTATCAATAATTACTGGAACAAGAGACATAATATGTTTCTTAGAATTATCAGTATTATTAGGTTCTTTATTCTCCTCAGTATTATTATTAGAAAACAGTTTAATAACGTTAGATTTTAATTTAGATAATAACTCACAAAATTGTTTCATAGAATTTATTATTTTATTGTTCAAAATTACTTTGAATATTGCAAAGTAACTAAAAATAATTAACCTATTCATTATTATTTTCTTAAAAAGTGATTCTCTTAATAAGGAAACATAATGTTAGGCTTATCAATTATATAATAAAAGCATTGATTTTAGAATTCGATGATTTTATTGGAAATCATGCAATGTTAAATAAACATAACGTTAGGTATTTTTATGGTTTGATTAAGTAATTTTTTGAGGGGTTTTTAACTTCTTTTTAAGAGTTGTTATGTTAATTTTTTAACATTTTATGTTTTGGTGGGGTGATTTGATGTTTTCAGAAAATAATGAGATGTTTTGGAAAAATAATGAGATCTTTTTTTAAAATAATCTCATTATTTTGGGAAAAAATCTCATGTTTTTTAGCGTTTTTGGACAAAAAGAAAGACCAATTTCTTGGTCTTTCTCTCTTTTTATTTATAAATCTTTTTGATTTTTAATACTATTTTTTCTCTTTTTTAGTCATTTCTAACTAATTTATATGTTTTGGCTTTATTTTAAGAGGCTTATACCTCTTCGGTCTCCTCTGCTTCTGTTTGAGTGTCTGTGGTTCTGTACTGAACTCCTGTAATGTTTGTGTCAACGTACACTACTCCTGCATTAGCAATGATTTCTTTCAATTCCTTGGTCGGTAGAAAATCGATACAGATTTTTGCTACTGTTGAGGATTTTACTTCTTCCATTGTGTTCATTGCAGTGGCTCTGATGGCTGGCTTGAAGATTCCTAATAATTCAAAGTTTATTCCTTGACCTTCGGATAAGTGTTCTGCCATTTTTTCTTGAACACTTCTGATTACACTTAAAACATCTCCAACTGAAAGTGATGATGAACTTGCAATTTCTTTTGCAATTTTTAATTGATCTATCGTTCCTTCTCTGAAGATACGAGCTACGAATTTAATGCCAGGTGTTGCACCGACAGCAATCCTTTTTTTCTGAATAATAAATCTTATTGCCATAATCTTATTCCATTTTTAAAAAATTTATAACTAAAAAGAGCTAATTATTATCTTTTAAATTGAAGTTATTGGAGCAATATTCAGAGCTATTGACTTTAGGTTTAGTTTGTTTAGTTGTGTAGATAAACACCTTCTTAGAAGAAAATGTAACCTATTATTTGTACATTTAACTTTAATTTAATTTTGTAAATACTTATTAATATATGCGTTTTGCAAGTATTTATATATATCTTCTTGCATTTTCTATTATCAAATGCTGTATTTTTTTTGTTTTTATTTCTCTTCGTTATATCATCATTTATTTTTTCTCGGAATATTTATATTGCTTATTTAAAATTAATTGTACATTTGCCGAACATATTATTTGGGGAAAGACTAAACAATTAAATATATAAATTATGAAGAAGTTATTTTCTGAGAAATTAAAAGAATTTAAGCTTGGGATTGTTCAAAGCTTTAAGAATTCACCAGTAGAAATTATTATTTCAATTCTTTTCTTTGTTTTATTTGTAGTAGATCAATATGCTAACTTTTCGGATAAACATATTGGTAGCTTTGTATCTTGTTTTCCTATTGTCTTTGGTTTAATTTATGCTTTAAATCTTTTCTTTAAGTCTTCTAAGTTAAGGATAATCTATTATTTAGCTTTCCTTATTATTATTCCAATTGTGTTTTACTTAAAGATTGAAAATGAATTTCCAACTTATTTGGTTGCAATTTTAACATCAATTCTATTAATATTTTTGGCAAAGAAGGATAAAGAAAATAATTCTTTTGCAACAACTCTAACTCAATTGGCAGTTAATATAGGAATTGCTTTAATCCTATCTTTTATTTGTTTCATATTAATATACTTAATCTTTGAATCCATTTGGACAATATTTGAAATAGCAGACGATAATAGAATTATTAAAGAAAGCCTTTTCCCTGGTCTTAGTTTTCTTATGATTGCTCCTTTAATTTTCTTAGTTTTTGATTATAATAAGGAGAAAAGATATTTTGGAGGTAAGATAGAAACTATTCTGATTAAGTATATACTTACTCCTTCTTTATTTATATTTGGAATAATACTTTATGTTTATTTTGCTAAAATACTTTTTACTTTATCTCTTCCAAAAGGAATTGTATCCGCAACAGCAATAGGATTTATTTTAATAGCTCTTATTATTAAAACTTATTCTGAGAGTTTTGAAAATTCTTTCCATAAATGGTTCTTTTCATATTTTACCTATTGGTCTTTGCCTTCATTAATTATGTTATGGATAGCGACAATTTATCGTATTAATGAATATGGATTTACTATGTCAAGAATATATCTATTACTTACTGCAATAACTCTAACTATTTGGGTTTTTTCTTTGCTTTTCAAAGTAAAAAGAAAGTATTATTACCTAACCATATTTACTATTGTATTATTTAATCTCTTTACATTTGTTCCATATATAAATGCAAAATCAATAGAAAAATACTCTCAAGATATTAGAATTGAAAAAGAAAAACGTGAGGGTGAGGTGGTTACAAAAAAAGATGTTATTAATGAAGAAGATAATGCTTCAATATATTTGTCCAATACTAATATGCCTGTAAATATTCAAGGCTATAATAAATTGATTAAACTAAATTGGAATAAGATTGAAGGTAGTTGGTATTGTTTGGATGATGATAAGAAGATAAGAATATATAATGATAAGGATAGTTTAGTCTTTGAACAACCAGTAGACAAAATAATACTAAGGCAGATAAATAATGCAAAACTAACAAAAACTCAATTGCTTCAAATTAGAGATGAGCAAAAAACAGAAAAAGAAGTATTAACAAAGAAATATTCTGATAAATTATTTGAATATGAATTACCTACTATGAAAATTGTATTTAGTGAGTTACATCTTTCTAATGATAAATCAAATAATAGTAGTGTAAGTATAGATTACTTATTACTAAAATAAACAAGCGAGAAAATCAATAAACTAATAAGGTAAAAAAGACTACTTAAATCTTGGTAGTCTTTTTTATTGAATGATTTATGGACTTTTTTTTGCAGTTAATTCTTTAAGAGTTGATATTTATTCGTACTTTTGCCGATTATTTAATATATAGATGGAAAGACAAAAACACAATTATGGTAGCAATAAGCCTGAGAGAGGTCATTCGCCATACAAGAAAAAAGAAGGTTTCGTTGGTAGAGATAACGAAAAAAGAGGTGATTCACGTTCAAAAAGACCTCGTATAAATTCAGAGGATAAAGAAGAACGTCCACGTAGAAGCTTCAGTAATGACCAATCAAGAAGAGGAGGTTTCGCAGGAAGTAGAGATGAACGCCCAAGAAGAAGCTTTGATAACGACAGACCAAAGAGAAGTTTTGACAATAATAGAGAAGATCGTCCAAGCAGAAGCTTCGATAATGATAGACCAAAAAGAAGTTTTGACACTAATAGAGAAGAACGTCCAAGAAGAACATTTGATAACGACAGACCAAAGAGAAGTTTCGATAATAATAGAGAAGAACGTCCAAGCAGAAGTTTTGGAGGAAACAGAGATGAGCGTCCAAGAAGAAACTTTGATAATGATAGACCAAAGAGAAGTTTCGATAATAATAGAGAAGATCGTCCAGGCAGAAGTTTTGGAGAAAACAGAGATGAACGCCCAAGAAGAAACTTTGATAACGATAGACCAAAAAGAAGTTTTGACAATAATAGAGAAGATCGTCCAAGAAGAGACTTCGATAATGATAGACCAAAAAGAAGTTTCAGTGAATATAGGGATGAACGTCCAAAAATAGACTTTGATACTGATAGACCAAAGATAAGTTTCGATAATAATAGGGAAGAACGTCCAAGAAGAGACTTTGATAATGATAGACCAAAGATAAGTTTCGATAATAATAGGGAAGAACGTCCAAGAAGAGACTTTGATAATGATAGACCAAGGAGAAGTTTTGACAATAATAGAGAAGAACGCCCAAGAAGAGACTTTGATAACGATCGCCCAAGAAGAAGCTTTGATAACGATAGACCAAAGAGAAGCTTTAGTGAAAATAGAGGAGAACGTCCAAGAAGAAGTTTTGATAATGACCGAGGTAAAAGAGATGATTTCTTTGAAGTAAGTGGTAATTCTCAAGGTTATGATGAGGTTCAAACTGGTAAAGATGGATTAATACGTTTAAATAAATATATTTCTAATTCAGGTATTTGTTCTCGTAGAGAGGCAGATGAATTGATTAAGGCTGGAGCTGTTACTGTTAATGGCGAAGTCGTTACAGAAATGGGTTATAAGGTAACAGTTGATGATGTCGTTGTTTATGGAGGAGAACGTTTGGCTAATGAAAGAAAGAAATATCTTCTATTAAACAAACCAAAAGGATATATAACAACTTTGGATGATCCTCAAAATAGAAAAACTGTTCTTAGTTTAATTGATAGAGCTTGTAAAGAAAGATTATATCCTGTTGGTCGTTTAGATAGAAATACTACTGGATTACTATTATTCACTAATGATGGGGAAATGACTAAGAAACTTACTCATCCTTCATTTGGTGCAAGAAAAATATACCACGTTGAACTTGATAAAGCATTAACTCATGCTGACATGCAACAAATTATGGATGGTATTGAGCTTGAAGATGGAAGAATTGTTGCAGATGATATTCAATATGTAGGTGCTGGAGATGATAAAAAAATAGTTGGAATAGAACTTCACTCAGGAAAGAATAGAATTGTAAGAAGAATTTTTGCATCATTAGGTTATGAAGTCTTTAAATTAGATAGAGTTGCATTTGCAGGATTAAACAAAAAGGCTCTTCCTCGTGGACAATTCCGTTTCTTAACAGATAAAGAAGTTGGTTTCTTAAAAATGCTAAAGGCAAACTAATATATAGGTATTCTGCGTTAGCATTCATAAATGTGCTGAATGCTAAAAGCTAAAACAAAGTGAAGAAGAAAATCATTAAAATAACACTATGGTCAGGGGGAATCTTATTCTTCTTGGTCATAGTTTCTGTTTTATTATTATATATCAATAGGGAGAAAATTAAATCAGTAATTGTTTCTGAACTCAACAAACAATTGATAACAGAAATCAAGGTTTCTTCTATTGGTATAGAGTTCTTTTCTACATTTCCTCAAGCTTCACTATCATTAAATAATGTTGTGGCTTTTGATGCTTTTCCAAAAGAGGGGAAAGAAAATATTATAGCAAAAGGAGAGAATGATACCTTGTTTTCCTTTAAAAAAGTATATCTTACATTTAATGTTTGGGATATATTGGATGGAAATTATGAGATTAAGACTATCATTGCTAATGATGGGTGTTTCAATATGAAAATCAAACAAAATGGAGATGCTAACTATATTTTCTGGAAGAAAAGTCAAAATAAGGCAAAGTCTAATTTTTCTCTTTCTCTTAACAAGATTAAGTTAAATCAAATAAAATATTCTTATCGTAACGATTATAATAAACAATATTACGAGATATTTCTCAAAAAAGCAGTAGCAAAGGGTAACTTCACAGATGAAGAGCAAAGTATAGAAATTGATTCAAAAGCTCAAATACGGAAAATGCAACTTGATAATCTCTTAATATCTAATCAAAGAGATTTTGATTTTGATATAAATTTCTCAAACAACACAATTACCAAAACAATACAAGTAAAAAGTGGAGACTTAGCAATTGATGGTCTAAAGTTTGATGTTTCAGGTAATTTAAACTATAAAGATATTCCTAATATTAATCTATTGGTGAAGAGCCAAAAGGTAAAGATTGAAGAAATGATAGGGCTATTGCCAGAAAAATATCAAAAGTTATTCAAAGACTATAATAGCAAAGGCGAGTTAATATTTAATTTTAATATGAATGGCAGCATAAATAAAACTAATATGCCAAGCATAACATCAGATTTTAATATTACTAATGCAGAACTAACAAATAAGAAATTAGGTATAGCTTTCACCAAGATAAATCTTAAAGGGAAATTTTCAAATGGCAGTGGAAGAAAATCAGAGACATCATATATTAATTTAGATAATTTCTCTTTGCTTTGGAATAATGGAACTGTTAAAGGTTATGCTAAGCTGTCTAACTTCTCAGATTTAAATCTTGATGCAAAGATTGATTGCAATCTTCCTTTGGAAATTATTCATAAATTTATTCAAAGAAAAGAAATAACAACATTAACAGGAGCATTAAACCTTAGCCTTCAACTTAAAGGTGATATTAAGAGCTTAGGAAATATATCTAAAGAAGGCTTGTCTGAAATAAAAATGACAGGAAAAGGAGCTTTGAAATCTTTTAATTATTCTGATACGAGAATACCTTATCCGATAAAGAATCTTTCCACAGACTTTGTTTTCAATAATACTACAATTGAAATAGCGAATCTGAATGCTTATTTAGGTAACTCTTCAATTGCTTTTAATGGACAAGTAGAAGAAATATTACCATATATATTCAAGCAAAAGAAGGCATTTAATCTTATAGGGAATTTAAAAGTAGGAACATTTAAGATAAATGATTGGGATAAAAGTTCAGATAAAAAGATAAATTCTAAGCAAGAAGAAAACCTAAAACTTAAAACAGCATCAACATTTGGATTGCCTACATTTTTTAATGCAAACATAAAAACAGAAATTTCAAAACTTGTTTATGACAAAACAGAGATGGATGACTTTAAGGCGAATATTAAACTATATAATGGTAATTTGTCATTAGAGAACATGAGTTTCTTAGCTTATGGCGGTTTAATACAAGGAAAAAGTTCTCTAATTATAAATAATGATAAACCAAAGATTTTTGGAGATTTGAATCTAAAGAAAATTGATGCGAGTAAATTCTTTTATGCAATGAATGAGTTTGAACAAAATTCAATGACAAGTAAAAATATAAAAGGAAAGGTTACGGCAGATATTAATTTCTCAGTAGAGCTAAATAACAAGTTTGAGTTTTTGAAAGATAAGCTCGTTGCAAACGTTAAATATAAAATAGAAGAAGGAGAACTGAAAGAAATACCTATACTAAAGAAATTATCTTATTTTGTTGATGAAGCCGCTCTTAATGATGTTAAGTTTGGAACAATAGAATCTAATGTATCTATTCAAAACTCTTGCATTACTATTGATGAAATTAATATTAAATCAAATGCAATAAACTTTTCTATGTTAGGAAAGCATTATTTGAACAAGAATATAGATTATCACGCTAAGATACAACTATCTGAACTTAATAGTAAAAAGAAGAAAGCTAAATTAGAGAAACAAAAGAAAGAATTTGGAGATATTGAGGAAGATGAAAAATCAAGAATGATTCTATTTGTTAAGATTGCAGGGACTACCGATAAGCCAATCTTTTCTTATGATTTAAAAAAGAACTTAGAGAGGACAAAAGAAATATTAAAGACAGATAAGCAAAAGATAGCATCATCTATTGATAAAGATTTAAAGTTAGGCATTCAAGAGATGAAAAAGGATAAAGAAAACTGGAAACGTCAAGAAAAAGGGGAATACATTATTGAATGGGAAGAAGGGAAGAAAGAAGATACAATAAAGAAAGAAGAGAAAGACGACACAAAGTTTTCAATAGAATGGGAATAAAAAATAAAACAAAATAAAACAATGGAAAGAAAAGTAAGAGTACGTTTTGCGCCAAGTCCAACAGGACCATTACATATTGGTGGAGTAAGAACAGCATTATATAATTATTTATTTGCAAAAAAACATGGGGGAGATTTTCTTCTTAGAATAGAAGATACAGACCAAGCAAGATTTGTCCATGGTGCAGAAGAATATATTATTGAAGCTTTTAATTGGTTAGGAATTAAATTTGATGAAGGAGTTGGTGTTGGAGGAGACTTTGGTCCATATCGTCAAAGTGATAGAAAACCAATGTATAAAGAATATGCAGAACAATTACTTAATTATGGTTGGGCTTATTATGCTTTTGACACTCCAGAAGAACTTGATGCGGTTCGTAAACAATTTGAACAAGAAAAAAAGAACTTTCAATATGATTGTAATACAAGAGGAGCTTTAAGAAACTCTTTATCTCTTTCAAAAGAAGAGGTTGATACTCTTTTAAAAAACAATATTCCTTATGTTGTGCGTTTTAAGTTTCCAAAAGATACAGAAATCCATATTAATGATCTTATAAGAGGAGATGTTAGAATGAATTCTAATCTATTAGATGATAAAGTACTTTATAAGTCTGATGGAATGCCAACCTATCATTTAGCAAATATCGTTGATGACCATTTAATGAATATCTCTCATGTTATACGTGGTGAAGAATGGTTGCCTTCATGTCCATTACATGTTATGCTTTACAAGGCTTTTGGCTGGGAAGAAACAATGCCAGAATTTGCTCACCTTCCTTTGCTCCTAAAACCAGATGGAAATGGAAAACTAAGTAAGAGAGATGGTGATAGATTAGGATTTCCTGTATTTCCTTTGCAATGGACAGATCCTAAAACTGGAGATGTTTCTTCAGGATATAGAGAAAGTGGATATTTACCAGAAGCAGTAATAAATATTCTTGCTCTTTTAGGTTGGAATCCAGGAACCGAACAAGAAATCTTTACTCTTGATGAGTTAATTGATATATTTTCAATTGAAAGAATTAGTAAATCAGGAGCTAAATTTGATTTAGAAAAAGCTAAATGGTTTAATCATCAATATCTTCAATTGATGCCAAATAACAAAATAGCAGAACAATATTTGTCAATCCTAAAGGAAAAAAATATTGATATTTGTTTAGAGTATATTGAAAAAGTAGTTGGATTAGTAAAAGAAAGATGTAATTTTGTAGCAGACCTTTGGGAACAATCTTCATTTTTCTTTGTTAAGCCAGAAAGCTATGATGAAAAGGTAATAAAGAAACGTTGGAAAGAAGATACTGCTCAAAGATTAAATGAAATAGCTAAACTATTAAATTCAATTGATGATTTTAATGTTGAAAAAACAGAACATGCAGTTCATTCATTTATTGAAGAAAAGCAGCTTAATATGGGACAAATAATGAATTGCCTTCGTTTAAGTTTGGTTGGAGCAGGTAAGGGACCAAGTTTATTTGATATTATTTGTTTAATTGGCAAAGAAGAAACTCTTGAAAGAATTAAAACCGCAATAGAAACAATAAATTCTAATGAATAAAGACTTTAAGGAAATACAATCTATTACAATAATTGGCGGGGGTAATGTTGCTTGGCAATATAATCATGTTATGACAAAACTTGGCATTAATGTAAATTGTGTTTCTTCAAGAGGTGATATAAGAGAAGAAGATTTAAGGTCGGATTTAATTATTATTGCAGTATTAGATAAAGCAATAGCAGAGGTAGTGGGCAAATTAAGAATAAAAGATTCTATTCTTGTTCATACTTCAGGCACAGTAGATATTGAAGTATTGAATAAAAATGCAGAAAATTATGGAATCTTTTATCCTCTTCAAACTATTACAAAAGGAATTCAAATAGATTTTTCAAATGTTCCCTTATGTATTGATGCAAATAATGAAAAGAGTCTTATTTCTCTTAACCTTTTAGCAAAAAGGCTTACTGATAAAGTATATGAAATAAATACAGCTCAAAGACAAGAATTACACCTTGCTGCTGTATTTGCTAATAATTTCACTAATCATTTACTTGGTGTAGCGAAACAAATACTTGAAAGAAAAAATATTCCTTTTGATATTATATTTCCATTAATAGATCAAACCATAGCAAAAGCAAAACTCAATAATCCTTTTGATGTTCAAACAGGACCAGCAAAAAGACAAGAAATGGCAATAATGGAAAATCATAAATCAAGATTGGATGATGATGAAAGAGAGATTTATGAGATATTGAGTAAGAAGATAATTAAGAAACAAAATTCTTTAAAGCAGAACAAATAATATTATGAAAAATATTGTAGTGCTAACTGGAGCAGGAATTAGTAAAGAGAGTGGGATTAATACTTTTAGAGAAAGTGATGGTTTATGGGAAAATTATAAAGTAGAAGATGTTGCAAATTTTGATTCATGGAAAAAAAATCAAGATTTGGTTCGGAATTTCTATAATGAAAGACGTAAGCAAGCAATGGAAGCTTTACCTAATAAAGGTCATAAAGAGTTAGTAAGGCTTGAAAATTATTTTAATGTAAATATTATCACTCAAAATATTGATGATTTACACGAAAGAGCAGGAAGCAAAAATGTTATTCATCTTCATGGAGAAGTGAATAAGGTTAGATCAGTTAGAGACCCAAACTACATTATTAAGTTAAAAGATTGGGAACTTACAAAGGAGGATAAAGATGAATTTGGAGAACCACTTCGTCCTTATATAGTATGGTTTGGTGAAGCAGTACCTATGATAGAACCTTCAATTGAGTTATGTCAAAAAGCAGATATATTTATTGTTATTGGCACTTCTTTGGTTGTTTATCCTGCGGCAGGGCTTATAAATTACACTACTAAGAATTGTAAGAAATACTTAGTTGATCCAAATGACGTAAAAGCAGATTTAAGAGGGATAAGTTTTATTAAAGAAAATGCAAGTGTAGGTGTTAAGAATGTAGTTGATGAAATAATTTCACAAAATCAAATTACAGAAGAATACACTAAAGATAAAGGAAAATAGATTAAGTATAATTGAAATTAAACTCCATTTAATTGGAAAAAGATTAACTATAAATCAAAATATATTAGCTTTAATTGGAATTATATTAGCTTTATTTTCAGTAAAATTAAGAGATAGAAAAAACAGAATAAAGATGAAGAAAGTTTTTATTGAAACTTATGGTTGTCAGATGAATCAATCGGATAGTGAGATTGTAGGAGCTATTGTTGAAAAGAATGGTTATGAGCTTACAAATGAATTAGCAGATGCAGATATAATTTTTGTAAATACTTGTTCTATTCGAGAAAATGCAGAACAAAGAGTGAAAAATCGTTTAAGCCAATTTGAGAACTTAAAGAGAAAGAAACCTCATTTAAAAATTGGGGTTTTAGGTTGTATGGCAGAAAGATTAAAGGATGAGTTATTTAAAGAAAATAAGTCAGTTGATATTATTGTTGGTCCTGATGCTTATCGTGATATTCCAACTCTTTTAGATGAGGTTGAAACTGGTCAAAAGGCAGCATCTGTTTTATTATCAAAAGAAGAAACATATTCTGAAATAGTACCTGTACGTCTTGGCTCAAATGGAGTTAGTGCATTTATTTCAATAATGAGAGGTTGTGAAAATTTCTGTTCATATTGTGTTGTACCGTTTACAAGAGGTAAGGAGAGAAGTAGGGATTATAGAACAATATTAAATGAGGCAAAAGATTTGTTTGAAAAAGGATATAGAGAAATAACTCTTTTGGGTCAAAATGTAAATTCTTATCGTTGGGAAGAAGATGGTAAAACAACTAATTTTGCTCAACTTATGGAAATGATAGCTCAAATATCACCTTTACTAAGAGTTCGTTTTTCAACTTCTCACCCTAAAGATATTTCAGAAGAATTAATAAAAACTATTGTTTCTTATGATAATATTTGTAATTATATTCATTTACCTATTCAATCAGGAAGTACTCGTATGCTTGAAAAGATGAATCGTAAATATACAAGAGAGGATTATATGAATAAGATAGAAATGATTAAGAAATATATTCCTGATTGTTCAATAAGTACAGATATAATTACTGGTTTTTGTAGTGAAACATTAGAAGATCATAATGACACTCTTTCTATTATGAAATGGGTAGGATATGATTATGCGTTTATGTTTAACTATTCAGAAAGACCAAATACTATAGCTTCAAAGAAATTTGAGGATGATATACCTGCAGAAGAAAAGAATCGCCGTTTAGAAGAGATAATTGTTATTCAAAGAGAACTATCCCATAAAAGTAATATAAAAGATATTGGGAAAGAGTTTGAAGTTTTAATTGAAGGAAAGTCTAAACGTAGTGATGACAAACTCTTTGGTCGTACATCTCAAAACAAAGTTGTGATTTTCAATAAAGATGATTTTGAGATAGGAGAGTATATAAAGGTAAAAATTAAAGACTGTACATCCGCAACATTAATTGGCGAAAGAATAAACTAAAAAAGCTTTGCCGATAAGCTAATTATGCTTACTTTTGCGTATTATTAATAATAAAGAGAAATTTCATGAGAATAGGTAAAAATTACAATTATTTGCTTTATATACTTGTTAGCGTTATTGTTTTCGCATCTTGTACTCCACAAAAGAAATTAATGTATTTTCAATTAAAAGAAGGTCAAGACACAACAAAGGTATATCAATATAATTATCCTAAAGGACAAAGTAATTATTCTCCTAACTATCTTTTAGAAGAAAGGGATATCCTTTACATTCAAATTAAGTCATCTGTTGATGTTGAAAGTAATAAATTATTTTCAGATGGAAATTCAACTTATGCAACAACAACAGAGAGTGGTATTTATTTAAATAGTTATATTATTGACAATAATGGAGAAATTAATCTTCCTGTTGCTGGTAAGGTTCTATTAAAAGGTCTTTCTGTTGAAGGAGCAAGAAAAAAGATAGAAGAAAAAGTTTCAGAATGGATTCTTGATCCAGTTGTAATATGTAAGATGGTTAGTTTTAAAATATCAATTCTTGGAGATGTTAATCGTCCAGGCACATATACTTTTTATCAAGATAATGTAAGTATTTTTGATGTTATTGCAGCTGCTGGAGATTTAACTTATTATGGGAATAGGGAAGTCCAAATTATTAGAAAGACCTCGACAGATGATCAGATAATTAAAGTTGATTTAAGAGATGCAGATATTTTAAAGAACTCAAAATATTATCTTCAACCAGGAGATATTGTTTATGTTAGGTCTAATAAAACTACTAAGAGTTTAAGCTATTTTAGTCAACCTCTAAGTACAGTAATTTCGTCATTATCACTAATTACTACAATTGTTACATTGATATTTGCATTAAAAAAATAAAAGAATATATGTCAGATAATAATAATCAAAATAATCCTAATAACCAAAACAATAGACAAGAAGAGGAGTCTTCAATAGACTTAAAAGAACTATTATTTAAGATGCTAGAACATTGGCATTATTTTGTAATATGTGTCATAATTGCAATCTTAGTCTTTTTTGCCATTAGTAAATTTACTATTCCTCAATACCAAGCAAAGGCATCATTACTGATAAAGAATAATGAAAATACTCTTTCTCAGCTTTCAATGCTTTCTAATAACTTTGGTAATAATAAGTCAAACTTCCAAAATGAGATTGGACAAATTCAATCTTATGAAATGACTAAGAGAACAATAAAAGCATTAGATTTATATGTAAATTATTATCAAAATAATAGCTTTAAGAAAATTGAGATATATAAAGACTCTCCATTTTTAGTTGAATTGGATATGTTTAAAATCCAAACAGTTAACCTGCCAATTAAAGTTCAAATTCTTTCAAAAGACAAGTGTAAGATATCATATGAAGATAAAGATGATTGTTCTCAATATGACTATGGTCAAGATAAGTTGTTAGAGAATAAATTTAGAGTTAATGCTAAACAGAAAAACATTGAATTTGGTCAGTGGTATGAAAGTGATGGAATGAAATTTAGAATATTAATGAAAGACGATGTTTCTTTCAATTCTACTTTTACTAAAATTGATTATTCATTTGTTATTAATAATTTAGATGCAGTTTCTCAGGATTTTAACTCGACAGAAATTGACCTAATAAATAAAGAATCAACTATTATTAATATTGCCTTTAAATATCCAAATCAACAAAAAGCAATAGACTATGTAAATATGCTTTGTAAGATATATATTGATATTACTTTTGAAGAAAAAAACTATATGAACACAAGTACAATTAAGTTTGTTGATGCTCAAATTAGTAATATTGCGGACTCTCTTTTTAATGCAGAAAGTAAAAGAGAAGAATTTCAAGTTAAAAATAATACAGTTGATTTAGGTGGTGATGCTAAGTTTTTATTTGATAAGGCAAATGAGTTAGAAGGAAAACGTGCAGAAGAATATACGAAAAAACAATATTACGATTATCTTGCAAAATATATTAGTCAAGTGGATATTGATGCTGGTGTTGTAGCTCCTGCAGTTATGGGAGTTGAAGATGTTTTACTTAACAGCTTAGTAACTGAGCTTGCCTCAAAATTAAATATAAAGAAATCATTAGCGCTTACAACAACTCCAAAAAGTATTCAATACCAAAAAATAGTTGCAGAGACTAATAATTTAAAAAATCAAATTGAAGAAAATCTTAGAAGTTTGAAGAAAGTATCTTCAATAACAACAAATGAAATTGATCGTCAAATAAATATCTTTCAAACAGAATTAAACAAACTTCCTTCTACACAAAGGAATATGATTAATATTGAAAGACAATTTAAGTTCAATGATGAGATATATACATTCTTATACCAAAAAAGAGCAGAAGCAGAAATAGCAAGAAATTCAGCATTACCAGATCATAAGATTATTGATAAAGCTCGTGTTGCATTGAAAGTTTATCCTAAGACTGCATTAAATTTAATGATAGCTATTCTTTTAGGTCTTCTTGCACCAGCTGCATATATATTTATTCGTTATCAAATGAATAATATAATTGAATCTAAGGAAGATCTTGAAAAGGTTTCTAAATCACCAATAATAGGATATATTCCAACAATCCCAGAAGATGATAGTAAGTTAGTAGTATTTGCAAAACCTAAATCTCAAATTACAGAAAGTTTCCGTTCAATAAGAACTAATCTAAAATATATAGTAGGGAAGGATAAAAATCAAGTAATTCTTGTTTCATCTTCTATGCCTTCCGATGGTAAGAGTTTTATTGCTATGAATCTTGCTTCAGTAATTTCTTTGTCCGGGAATAAAACAATTATCATCGCTTATGATTTACGTAAACCAAAACTTCACACCTTCTTTAATTTAAAAAATAATATTGGATTAACGACATACTTAATAGGAAAGAATACACTTGATGAAGTTATTCAACATACTGAGTTTAATAATCTAGACATATTAGTTTCAGGACCAATCCCTCCTAATCCTTCTGAATTAATTGACTCAGAAGAAAATTCTAATCTAATAAAAGAATTAAGGAAAAGATATGATGCTATAATATTTGATACCCCTCCAATATCTTTGATTACTGATGCTGTTACTTTAACAAAAGAGTCTGATATAAATATTATAGTTGCTCGTGCAGGTCAAACAAATAAACATATATTTACTTCAACAATTAATGATTTAGAGAATAGAGATAAAGTTAAAATCAATTTTATTATTAATGGTATTTCTAATTCAAGTAGTAGATATGGCTATGGTGGCTACGGTGGTTACGGTGGCGGTTATGGTTATGGCTATGGTTATTACGATGAAGATAAACCAGAAGAGCAAAAAAATAAGAGCAAAAAGGATATGAAGAAATACTTTAAATTTTAATCAAGTATTGAATATAAAAGACGACGTTTTGTAACCAGAAGACGTCGTCTTTTTATATGTAAAAATGTGAATTCTTTTGAATAATATTTATGAGACACTATAATATACCAATTTTTATTCCAGAGCTTGCTTGTCCTAATCAATGTATCTATTGTAATCAAAGATATATTTCAGGACAAATTTTTCAACCAACAAAGGAAGAAATAATAGAAAAGATAGATTCTCACTTGAAAACATTTCAGGATCCATTTGAAGCAGAAGTTGCTTTCTTTGGTGGAAGTTTTACAGGGATAGAAATAGATAAGCAAATAGAATATCTTAAAATCATACAACCTTATATAGATAAAGGTGTAATTAAAAGTATTAGAATATCAACTCGTCCTGATTATATTAATGAACAGATATTGGATATTCTTAAACAATATAGAGTAAAAACTATAGAACTTGGAGCTCAATCATTAAGCCAAGATGTATTAGATTTTTCACAAAGAGGTCATAGTGTAGAAGATGTAGAGAATGCATCAAAACTAATTAATGGATATGGTTTTGAACTTGGATTGCAAATGATGATAGGTCTTCCAAAAGATACTATTGAGAAATCAATTAAAACAGCTAAAAAGATAATTGAATTTGGCGCTAAAAACACAAGAATATATCCAACACTTGTAATAGAAAAAACAAAACTTGCAGAGCAATATAGAAAAGGAGAGTACCAAGCCTTGACAATAGAGAAAGCAGTTGATTGGACTGCTATTATATATAAAATATTCTATAAATCAGGGATAAAAATCCTTAGAGTTGGTCTTCATCCATCGGAAGCATTAATAAATAAAACAGAATTATTAGCAGGAGCATTTCATGTTTCTTTTCGTGAATTAGTACTAACAAAGATATGGTGTGAGAATCTTCAAATAATAGAATCTGATTCAAGTAAAATTTTAACAATTTATACTGCACCGAATAGTATTAATCAAGCAGTAGGATATAATTCCACAAATAAAATAATACTAAAACAAAGATTCAAACAGGTTGTTTTCAAAATAGAAGAAGGATTAAATGAATTAGAATTTAGATATTCATTATTGTAAGATATGAGTATTCATATAACCAACAAACGCCAAGAGATCATCTTCTCTTGGCGTTTGTTGGTTATATAAGGATACTTTTCCAAAGATTAAGTATCTAAAAAATAAAGCAACTCTTTCTGGATTTATATTAACTATAAATAGAAATATATCTACTCTTTTTCCATTTATATGGAGTTTAATGGATCAATGTAAAATTCATGTGGGACGAAAAAACAATTTAGGCAATAGTCCCAAAAGATTAATTCTTTTCAAAAATAGATTAAATATAAATCCAAAAAGGTTTAATCTTTTCTCAAATAGATTAAATATAAATTCAAAAAGATTTAATCTAATTTCAATAATTAATCCTCATTCCACCGAGATTTTACATTGAGCCAGTTTAATTTCAAGAAAAGGGAGTATTTTAGAAAGTTGTATTAAAAGAAAAACGCCAAGAGAATAATAACTCTTGGCGTTTGTTGTTTTGATAGGAATATTTATTTATCTAATTATACTAATAGTTCCATTTTTGTCGTAAATTCTTTCATTCCCAGTACGTTTATAACTTAATCTCCATACATAAGTACCTATAGGCACTTCTTTGCCTTCATAAGTTCCATCCCAACCTAAGTTATTCATGTTTACAGTAGAACAATCTAAATTTTCTTTTTCGAAAGAAAAAATCTTTGTACCCCAACGATTATATATTTCAAACTTTACATTAGATAAATTATTTAAACTATGGAAGAAAAATCTATCATTAGAACCATCTCCATCAGGAGTAAACCCAGAAGGAACCCATACAGAAAATAGCTCTATTGGAACTTGAACTGATGCAGTATCAGTACAATTTACTTCATTAAACGTAGTTAAACGTACTTCTACATATTGACCACTTACATCATTAAACCTATGACTAAAACTTCTTGCATCAGAAGTAGTCCCATCAGATAAATCCCAATGAGAAGTTACTCCATATTGCGAAACATCTTTTAAAGATAATACAGGATTATCAGTATCAACATAGTCAGGAGAGTATGAAATTTCAGCTAAAGGTAAAGGAATTACAGTAATAGTTACAGTTCTTTCAGCGAAGCAACCACTTGCTCCATAACCTTTCATTGTATATGTAGTTGTTTCTTCAGGATGAGCAGTTACAGGATTAGTAGAAATATTAGTAGTTAAAGTAGCATCAACAGGATTAGAACTCCAACTATAATTCACAGCTTGTCCCCCATAAAGAGTAACTTCATCCCCTGGACATACTTTGTATTTAGAAGCCCATGCTTTAGGATCAGTTATACTTATAGAAATACTCTTTGAAGACATACACCCTTGACTAGTTTGAGCAATAAGCCAAACAGTAGTATTTTGAGTAGGAGTGAAGATTAATATAGGATTAGTTGTAGTAGGTTGGTTAGGATTAAATTGAGGAGGAGTGCCAGGATCAGAATAAGACCATTGCATAGCTTGAGTATTTCCAGTTGCATCTATAGCAGTTATATTTGATTGTTCCCCTAAACATAACATAGTATCCCCTTGAAGAGTTATATCAGGGAATTGTTGAACATCTACTATAACAGTATCATTATAAGTACATGCAGAACTTGGTGTAGTTGCAGTTACTACAATTTGAGTTCTTTGATTAAAAGTTGCAGTATATATGTTACCAAGCCCAGGAGTAGGCTCATTAGGATTATTCCAAGAATAAACAGCATCAGCCATAGCAGGACTTTGTATAGAAATACTAGTTTGAGTTCCCATACAAATCATTGTATCTTTAAGTGTAAATGAAGGAGTAGCAGGAATTGTAATATCTTGAGATATTTCTTTTTCACAACCATTATAAATAGCTTTAAGAGTTACTGTATATGTACCAGGTATTAAATATTGGTGAGTAGGACTTATATTGGCATTTGTATTAGTATCATCACTAGCGTAATAAACAGAATCACCATCTCCGAAATTCCATTTGTATTCTTTTATTGCATCTTCTTCCTCTATAGGAAATGTTGTTTGGTTTGTAAATACAGCTCTTAGTTGACAGTCGGCTGTATCAGCAAATGCAGTTGAAGGTTTAATTGTTTGAGCAGTTGCTTTCATATAAGCAACACAACCAGGAACAGAAGAAGAACTACTTGGAGAAGTTACTTTTACAAAATATTTTGAACCATTAGCAGCATAAACAGAATTTCGAATATTAAACTGATTATTTGCTGGAATTGTTGCAGTTGCTGTACTTGTGAATAATGGTGTTCCTATAGCAATAGTGTTTAATTGATATTCTGGTAAATCAGCTGGATTTGCATACCAGTCATATTGTTGGAATCCAGATGGAGCTGTTATTGTTGCAACTGTATCTCCATTACCACAAGCATTTACTGTTAATGTTGAAGGTCCTACTCTTCCTACGAAATAACCGTAAGAAAAGTGACCTGTTGGTTCACAGCCAGCAATAGTAACTTTAATTCTTACATTTTCTGATTGATAGCTTGTTAAATTCATAGAAATTTGTCGCCAATTCTGCCAAATTCCTCCAGAAAAAGTACCCCAACCAGTTGGAGCTGGAGTCTGTCCAATAACTTCAAAAGTAGCACAAGGATCAATCAATCCTAATTCTTGACCTGCTGTATTTAATCTTTGTACTTCTATTTTAAAGAAAGGATTTTGGTATCCTTGATGTCCAGGAGATTCTAAAACCATAGCATAATTAAATGTTAACAAACAGTTAGTGTCATTTACAAATAAATCATAAGTAAGCATATTCGAATTTCCACCAGCTACAGGACAATTTATTCGTGTTGATCTTGTATATCCTGTTGGAATTTTTTTTATATTTGTACCTGCTGCTATTGGATCGTAAGCATTTTGATCACTATTAATTACAAAACAATTGTCTGTACTACCATAGTATGTCCATGTGCAAGTTGCTGGATCATTAAATAGTACCCATGGTGAAAATGTTATTGTTGAAGAACTAGACAAATTCGTTGCTTGACCACCTTTCCAATAAGTATAATTACCTACCGAACCATAAGCGAAATCAAAATTTAGTCCCGTTTGGGAATAGGCAATATTAAATGAAAATACAATCATTAAAACTGTGATAATGATCGTTCTACTCTGAATAAAATTGTTCTTTTTCATATAACTATATTATTATATTTGTATTGTTTTGCAGTAAAGACACTACAAAAGTAGTAATTGTTTACTTCTCTTTTATTTTTATTTATCTTTTTTAGTGAAGACTAACTATTGTTATGCCCTCTCCTCCAAACTCTACAGGAGCCGATCTTAAGGATTTTACTTCCGAATTTGTGCGAAGATAGTTCCTTATAATTGTTTTTAATATACCATTTCCCTTACCATGAAGTATTGATAATTCTCTTTCTCCAAGAAGTCTTGCTTCATCAATAAACTTCTCCACCTTTTCAATTGCCATCTCGGCTCTTTCTCCTCTAAGGTCTATTTGCGGTTTGAAATCGTTTCTCTTTTCGTTTAATTCATCAATTATTGATAAAAATGTATTTGATGATACTTTTGTTCTCTTTGATTCTTGTTTCAAATAAGTCTTCTTATCAACCTTTACTACCTTATTTTTATCAATTGTCATCTTAATACTGTCACTGATAATCTCTACCTTATTTCTTTTAATTGAAAAAACTTCTGCAAATGTATTTTCATCACCTATCTTAACAATGTCTCCAATTGCTAAAGGAGAAAAATCTAATTTAACTCCAATATCTTTATTTTGTTTTTGAGTATTTAGCGATTTCTTATTATTGGTTTTCTTTTCTTCTATATATATAAGTTCTATTTCTTGCTCTAAACTTTCTTGTTCTTTATTAAATCCCTCTCTAATTTCTTGTGTTTTTTCTTTCTCCGCATTTGCTTCTTTAATCTTTGCAATTGTATTTTCTATATTCCGATTGGCATTTTGTAGTATTTCTTTTGCTTCAAGCTTTGCTTGTTTTAAAATAGTTTTCTTTTCATTTGCCAAATCAGAAGATAATTTATTGTATTTTGCTAACACTTCTGCCAAGAGTTCATCTGCTATTTTTACTTCTTGAGATTTCTTTGTTAATTCAAGTTTTTCTACTTCTAATTGTTGAAGTTGTTGTTCGAAGTCAAGATGTGAAGAGCCTATCTTATTTATTGCACTATCAATAATTACTTTAGGTAAACCTATTGTCTGTGCTATCTCAAAAGCAAATGATGAACCTGGTCTTCCTATTGATAGTTTATATAATGGTCGCATGTTGTTTTGGTCAAATAGCATTGCTCCATTTATAATGTTTTCTTCTCTATCTGCTAATAGTTTTAAGTTTGAATAGTGAGTTGTTACAACCCCAAAAGCATTCTTTTTATTCAGAAACTCTAAAACAGATTCTGCAATAGAGCCTCCTATCATTGGGTCTGTACCTGTTCCACATTCATCAATCAAAAACAAAGTCTTATCATTTGCACTCTCACAAAGATTCTTCATATTTAATAAGTGAGATGAATATGTACTAAGATCATTTTCCAAAGACTGCTCATCTCCTATATCAATAAATATTGAATCAAATATCCCTACTTCCGATGTTTCACGCATTGGAACTAATAATCCACATTGAAGCATATATTGTAAAAGTCCAACTGTCTTTAAACAAACTGACTTTCCTCCTGCATTTGGACCAGATATAATAAGTATTCTTTCCTTATTATTAAGCTCTATCTTTAATGGAACTATTTGTTTTCCATTCTTTGCTAATGTTTTTTCAAGCAAAGGATGGCGTGCTTCATACCAAGTTAATCTTGTTTTGTTCTCAAGAATTGGTCGTCCTGCACTTATTTGCATAGCATATTTTGCCTTTGCACGAATAAAATCTAATTGTGAAAGGAAATAATATGCTTGAATAAGTATATCTATTTGAGGTCTGAGTTCGTCTGTAAATTCAGTTAATATTTTAACTATCTCTCTTTGCTCTTCAAGCTCTAACTCTCTTACTTCGTTATTTAATTCAACAATTTCTGCGGGTTCAATGTAAGAAGTTTGACCAGTTGAAGACTCATCATGAATAAATCCTTTAATTCTTTTCTTGTTAGAAGACGATATAGGGATAACTAAACGACCATTCCTTATGGTAATTTCCGCATCGTCACCAGTCCAACCTTCTTTCTTAGAAACAACAAGAATCTTTTGAATTCTTTTATCTACCTCTGAGATTTTCTTTCTTCTATTTGATCTAATTATGGCAAGATAGTCTGATGCATTATCAAAAAAATCACCCTTTTCATCCATTAATTTATGGCATAATCTCAATAAATCCTTATCGACATAAATGTTTTGACATAAGGATTTTAGAGCTGGATACTTATTATCTTCCAATTTAGAGAAGAAAATCAAGCATTCATTTATGGTTTGAAGCGAAGTCTTGAGATCAAAAAGGGCATTTTGAGATATAAATGTACCTAATAAGCGCAATCTATCCAACTCCAAACGCATATCAAAGTAGTTAGACGAAGGGAAAATGGAATTTGTAACAAAGATTTGACGGAATTCCTCAGTCAAATTAAGCCACAATATTATTCTTTCATAGCTTGAAGAAAACTCCATATTTTCAACAAAGTCAATTCCTCCTGAGCTTAAGCAGTTTCCTTTTATTGATTGGCGTATCTGCTCAAAGCCTATTTTTTGTTCTAATTTTGTATTTTTCATCTTTTTAAGGGCTGCAAATATACATCGTTTTTTTGTATATTTATTATCAAAGTAGCTCAAATCTTAATTGCTTAACAAAGAAATCTTATTATTTAAAGAACAGTTCTTTATCATTAAAGCATCGTTTTTAGAAATGGAAATGGAGTAATAATGAATCAATAATACCCTTTTCGTGACATAATAGCGCCATTTCTATGACCCAATAATGGCGTTTTCTTGAATGCGAAATGGCATTTCGCGGCGATGAAATGTCATTTCGGTATAGGTGAAATGCCATTTCGCAAAGATGAGATGGCATTTCATATTTATAATTACGCCGTTTTTAAGTCATATAATAGCCATTATCAGGTTACTAAAAGGCTGTTATAGTTTCAATTAAAGGCTGTTATTAAGTCATAAAAAGGAAGTTAAAAGACAAAAGAAAAGGCAACAAAGAATTTAATTTCTTTGTTGCCTTCAATTATATAAGGGGATAAATTCCTCTTATTTTTCAAATATCAATTCACCATTAGCCTTATCTAAATGGAATGTTCCGAAGTTTGCAATACCATTTTTATTTACAATCATCTTTTGTGTCATTCCTTTTTTCACCAAGACTTCGTATTTATCTGCATAGTGTTTTCCTATATATGCAGTTTTAAACACAAGTACTGATTCATCTAAAATATTGCCTTCTTGGTCAAATGCTTTATCTTTATCCTTGAAATCATCTTTTGTTATTCTTCCTGTTAGAAGGAAATTCATTGCTACTTCCCAATCTATTACTGCTGCATCACGGTAACGTTCATCATATACTGCTGGAACATTTGCTCCATTTAATATAATGTATAGTAATGCCTTTTCTCCATTTATCATACTTAACTTAATGTTATTGTCAGTATATATGATTGGAACATTTGTAATAGGAAGTGGTTTTGAGTCTCTAACCATATCAACTATTGGTTTCTTTAAGGCTGCATCTTCTAAAGAATCTAAGAATTCAGCAGGAACATAATCCGTTCTTACAATCTTAAACTCACTTCTACGATTCAATTGGTGTGCAGCTTCTTTCTCTCCATAGGTTTTTAAATTGTTGATATATTCTTCTGTTAGAGTTATCCCTTTAGGAAATATATACTTCTTTCCGTCAAATTCTGATTCGGTATCTCTTGTTAATGTTCTTGGGATTCTATCTCCACAACCTTTTGCAATTAAACGTCCACGATCAATTCCACGAGCAAATAAGAAATCAACGACTGCTTCTGCTCTATGTTGAGAAAGGGTATCGTTGGTTACTTTTGGGAAAGGTCTTATGTCGGTATGAGAACGTAATTCAACAACATAAGAAGGATTGTTTACCAAAACAACTAAAAGGTCAGAAAGAGAATCTTGATATTGATCTTTTAAATCCCACTTTCCTAAGTCGTATCTTATCTCTGGTAATATAACAGGGTCTTTTGTTATTGGTTTTAAATTAAAGTCACGTACTAATTCTTTGCTTGTTGTTAAACCAACTGTTGTTTCTTTTGCTTCTTCATTCATATAATCAACTTGAGAAACTTGAATCGTATAGTTTACATTATACTTTAATTGTTTTTGGTCGAATTCATACTCTCCCTTTCTGTCAGTACGAGTTTCTAATGAAGTTTTATCAGAACCAAGAAGTTTGATTTTAGCACCATCTATCAATTGCATTGACTTGTCGTCTCTAACTTTTCCTTTTAATGAAAATAACATTGGAGCACGATAGAAAGAATATATATCATCTCCACCTACTCCACCATCGCGATTTGATGAGAAATATCCTGATTCTTCAGCAGCAACTGATTCATCTTCATTTTTATTAAAAATAATTCCAACTTCATCAAAAGGGCTGTTAATTGGATATTGTAAGTTTACAGGGTCTGTCCATTCGCCATTTACTAATTCAGTATAGAAAAGATCATAACCTCCAAGTCCAGCTAATCCGTCAGAAGAATAGTACATTCTTGTATCTGATCTTAGGGTTGGGAATTGTTCTTTACCTTCAGTATTTATTTGTTTCCCTAAGTTTGTGATATTTGAGAAAGGTTCATTTACGGTTGCTCTTGTTGCTTTCCAAATATCATAATCTCCTTGTCCGCCAGGACGATTTGAAGAAAAGTAAATAGTTAATTCATCTGATGTAACTGCAGGATGAAGATAATTATATGTTGTATCTCCTAAATCAAGTTTTTTGAATGAAGATTCTTCATCTTCATAAGCAGCTAAATCAGCAGTCCCATCTTTAGAATCATTCTTCCCTGAGTTTGATGTTGTACCTTTTTGAGGCATTTTCTTTTGAGAGCCTGTGGTTTTTTTATCTTTTTTCCCTTTTCCTTTTGCAGGTTGAATTGGGCGACTATATATGGCACAATTAAGGTCCATATTTTTCATTATATTACATCGTGAGAAATAGTAATTAGTTAATTTTCCATTAGTAATAGCAACTAATTCACCTTCATTGGAATATTCTGTATTGACATCTGCTCCTGAAAATATGGTTGCTTCACCTAATTCTCCACTCTTAAGTTTTTGTGTTGTAAATATATTTGAAAGATATTCACCTGTCCAAACATCCTTTTCTGCCTTTGCATCGGTAGGACGTGATGAAGTAAACATTATTTCTTTATCGTCATTAGGCTTTAAGAAACGTGGAGCCCAATCGTTCCATTCCGTATTTACGTTCTTTTCATCCTTGATTTGATGCTTTGTTGGATGTTGAATCCAGTTCTTAGCTAATGCAATTGAAGAAAGTCTTCTTTGTGCTAATTCATCGTTTGGAACTAATTTCAAATATTCTTTGTAGTTATATTCTGCATCATCCCAATCACCTTTGAAACGTTGAAAGTCTGCCATATGAAGAAATATCTTTGGTTGAGCAGAATAGTATTTTGCTTTAACGAGTCGTTGATATGCTTTTATCGCTTCTGTTTTATTGTCCATATAGCGGTAGCATTCTGCTTGTTGGAATAATATTCTGTCTTTTTCTTGACGATTAAGTTTTACGTCGGCATAAGCTTCTTTATACAAATCTATTGCTATTGTGTATTGCTTTGCATAATAAGCTTCGTCTGCTTTTTCAGTTAAGCTTTGTCTCTGAGCAAAAGCTCCAAAGCTGAAAAAACTAATTATTAAGAAGATAAAAACATTTTTTAGTTTCATATACCAATGTGTTTTCTTGTTAGGTGCAATTATTAACGTACAAAGATACGATATTTTTTATATATTCCTAATTATTAACTACGTTTTGAGGGAATTATTGTTTCCAAATGGGGAGGTAAACATTAAAAATAGTCCCTTTGTTTTCCTCTGAAATAAAGTTAATTCTTCCACCAATTATTTCAATAATACTTTTTACTATTGATAATCCTAATCCACTCCCTTCTACTTTTGTTGTGAATTGTGATGAAAAAACTTTCCCTTTATTTTCTTCACTCATTCCACAACCATTATCTCTTATTGATATATGGTATTCATTTTCTTCTTGTTCTAATTTTATTTCAATTAATCCATCCTCTTTATTATAGAGTGATTGAATAGAATTCTTTATCAGGTTATTAAATATCCTTATGTATTGTTGTTTGTCCCCAGAAACAATTAGATTATTATCATAAGGGTTATCGTAAATAATTTTAATATTATCTTGATTTTCAAAAACTTCAATAGTTGATTTTAAACACTCTCCTATATTTGTTGTTTCATTTATTGCTGGCTTGTCTTTAGCATAATCGGAGAACTCTGAGGCTATTTCAGCAAGAACATTTATTTGTTCTATTAATGCTGGAGTTAATTCTTGGAATCTTTCATGGAACTTAACTATATCTGTACTTTGAAGTCTTTGGAGTTGTTGAATTGATAGTTTCATAGGAGTTAATGGATTTTTAATATCGTGAGCCACTTGTTTTGCCATTTCTTTCCACGCTCCTTCTCTTTCTCTTTTCAATAATAGTTTTGCACTTTCATCCAATTTATCAACCATTGAATTATAAGTAGAGATTAAATCTCCCAATTCATCTTTTCTTGTCCATAAGATTTTTTCATTTCTTTCATCAAGCTTTACTCTTTTTAATTTGTCTTGTAATTGTCTTAGGGGTCTTGTAATAAAGTTGGAAAGTAAGATAGAAAGAATCAAGGCTAAGGTTATCCAAAGAATATAAATATTGATAAATGCAGAAACAAATTCAAGTATCTTATCTTCTAAGTTCTTTTGTTTTATTATATATGGTATATGAAGATAACCTATATCATTTCCATTGTTGTTTGTAATTGCCATATAGGTTGCACTATAATCTCTATTACCTATTCTTTCATCTTCGCATATTAGAGGAGTCGTACTTGTTTTAAGTTGTTTTAAGGCATCACTGTTTATGCATTTGCTAATTATTCCTTGTGAAAAAATTGTAGGTCGAGAAGTGTTTAGTAAGATGCCATTTGTATCATAAATATTAATATCAGTTAGAAATGTATTAGATAGTTTAACAAGTTGGTAATAAGTTTCTTCATATCCGTGTTTAGATCCTTCAAAATAGTCTTTTAACTCATAATATATTGATTGAGTCTTTTCAAATTGTATATCTTTATTTGTATTTTCATTTAGCCTGTTAAAGTATTTAATAGACATGCTTCCAAAAACAATAAACGATATTAGAAATATTAATACCATTGTTATTTGTAAACTATTACTTATTGTAACTCCTTTAATTGATAGAAGTTTCTTTGGTCTAAGAATAACTAAAATTATTATTAATGCAATTGAAGAAAAAAGAAATAGATATGATGGTATTGAAAGTTTATCTGATAAGGTTTGTTCTTTTATACTTGCAATCCAAACAGTATTGTTGGTTTTGTTTTTTATTACATAATGTATAAAACCATTAGATTTATACCATAAGTTTGGTTTAAAACTACAAGTAGGTGAATAGTTATAGTTTCCTTCTTGTAATATTAAATTATTATTTTGATATACTCCATAATAATCTAACTCTGTTTTTTTGGATTTAAGTTTTGCTTGTTCATTAATAAGTAAATCAGGATATCCCATTTCATTAGATGCCTTCTTTTCTATGCAATCAATAAATAATATTTTTGTTCTTCTGCCTTGTGGTATTTCAAAATATCCAAAATAGCTTTTTTCTGTTAATTGTTTATTATCATGATATATTGATTGACTATTTCTTATTTTCTTTGCATTTGAAATTCTGGTTTTAAAGTAATCTTTACTATTTAAACTCTTATTTAAAGGCGGAATATATAAAGACTCATCACTAAAACAATTTATTATTTCAACGCTATATGTTTTGTAAAGTCCCAATAAATAGTTGTCTATTATATATCTATTTATCTCTTCATTTGTCTTATTCCTAAGATTAGAAATAAAGAATTTATCGTTTATTATTTTCTTTTCTGTTTCAAGAAGTATATTCTCTGCCTTCTTATCCTTATTATTTGAAAGTTGATTTATAGCTTCTTCAACAAATAGTTTTTGAGTTTGAAAGTTATATGTATATATTAAAACTCCATTTATAATTGAAAATGATATTAGAATAATTATAAAATAAAGAATTGAAGACAGTTTTTTTATTAGAATTTCGTGATAATATATACTTATGTATATGATAAAAAGAGTAAAAACAATAAAGACAATTGACAAAATTGATCGTTGATTTATTAAGAAAACGACAGACAAAACAGATGTAAAAAACAAAATAATATAAGTTAATCCTAATCTTTTTGTTTTATTTTTAGGCTTTAACAATACTTTTGTAGCAAATACATATAATGTAAAGCTACCAAGCATTAATTGCAAAAGGAGGACAAAAACAGAAGTGTCAAGATTAATAATATTAGCTAATAATATAGTTGTAGAAGAGTTATTCAAAAGAAATTGGATAAAATATAAATACAACCAAGTTGCAGGAATTAATATCAATCCTAATAATAATTTGGAATTATCTTTCTTGAGGTAGAACTTAATACTCGAAATAAAAACAAGAATTAATAATTGAAGAACAATTAATTCACCATAAGAAGATACAATATCATTGGTCCCAGGAAAAGGAGAAAAGAAATAGACGTTAAATATTAATGAAGAAACTCCAACAAAATGAAGAAGTAAGTATAGTATAATATAGATGATGAAAAGAAATATACATCTTATCCAATAAGCCAGTCTTATCTCCCTAATAATTATTTTTGATAATAGTTTAGCAACTAAATATATAATAAGGAAATATAATATAGAAAGAATATAACTAAGTAAAGAGTTTGATTGAGAAGAAAAGGAAGAAAAATCTAAATAACAAATAACTTTACCCCTTAATGCAATAGGGTAATTAGTTTTTTGAGATGTGATATTAATATTATCTTTGTCTTTTAAATCAAACTTAGGATTAAATTCATTTTTTAAGTAGTTATTATTTATAGAATATTCTTTTTTAAGAAGTAAGACATATAATGTAATAGTATCATTTCTTTTATCTTGAAGCAAAAGATAATAACCATTAGGCAGTTTGATAAAGTTATTATTTAAATAAGAAGAATATATTTGAGGCAAAGGGATATCATTATTAGTCCAAGAAACCAGATTTTTCTTACAATATTTAAATGTATCTCCATTTAATTTTATATTATTGAACTCTTTATTAATACTTGATTGGATATTTTTAGTCAAAACATCCTTAGAGTCATTCTTTGAATTGAAAAAAACAAGAATATAAAATAAGACAACCAAAACAGCTATCCAAAAACATAATATGTTTCTAATTGATATAAATTTGAAATATCTTTTCACCAAAAAAATAATATAATATCAGCAAAAGTAGTAAATAAATTCTAATTACAGAGAAAGCAACTTAACGAATCCTTTATGCAATAACGTTAGAATTAAATATATTTAAGAGAACATTAATTCTAATATGGGACAAAAACGTTTTTCAAAAGCAATAACAACCTACAATTATCAAATACTATCCCAAATTAATAGTAATAAAATCAATAAAATAATATCTCTTACAATCTATTTTATATTAGTAAATTAAATATGGATAATGTGGCAAATTAATCACTCATTAACTATGGCGAAGAATTTTTTTATCAACTATTTTTGGTAATGAGGAAAATGTTAGTATCTTTGCACCCCCAATTGAGAGGGAAATAAGACAAAAAAAATCAAGAAATGTACGTAATAGTAGAAATCGCAGGACAGCAATTCAAGGTTCAAAAAGATCAAAAACTTTTTGTTCATCGTCTTCAAGCAGAAGAAGGAACAGAAATGTCTTTTGACACCGTGATGCTAAAAGACACTGATGGTACAGTTATCATTGGCGCCCCAACAATAGAAGGAGCTTCGGTAAAGGCAACAATATTGAAACACTTAAAAGGAGATAAAGTTCTTGTTTTTAAGAAAAAGAGAAGAAAAGGTTACCAAAAGATGAATGGTCACCGACAATATTTATCACAAATTCAAGTTACTGAAATATTGTAATTAAGATTTGTATTAGTAGAATAACAAGAAAATAAATAAATATTATGGCTCATAAGAAAGGTGTCGGTAGTTCAAATAACGGACGTGAATCGCAAAGTAAACGTTTAGGCGTTAAAATATTTGGTGGTCAAGCTTGTATCGCTGGTAATATTATAATACGTCAAAGAGGTACACTTCACAACCCAGGCAATAACGTAGGAATAGGAAAAGATCATACTTTATTTGCATTAATTGATGGAGTTGTAGAATTCAAGAAAAAAAGAAACGATAAATCTTACGTATCAGTAAAACCAATTGTATAACAATAATTTTTAAATGATATGACTTATTGGGTCAAACTAATAAGTCAGCTACAGCGAGCCCAATGGTGGCAAGCGAGAAGATCTTTGACATAAAGGACATACAAGAGAGAAACGAGAGAAAGAGAATTAGAGCGTACGGGGGATGCCTGTGGCTCTCAGAGGCGAAGAAGGACGTGATAAGCTGCGAAAAGCTACGGGGATTTGCAAATATGATTTGATCCGTAGATATCCGAATGGGGCAACCCAGTACATTGAAGATGTATTACCGTTTAATACGGGGCGAACGTGGGGAACTGAAACATCTAAGTACCCATAGGAGTAGAAAATAATAATGATTCCGCAAGTAGTGGCGAGCGAACGCGGAAAAGCCCAAACCTAAGATGTTACGGCATATTAGGGGTTGTAGGACTGAGACATTGAGAAGATACATATATTAAAATTACCTGGAAAGGTAAACCGCAGAAGGTGATAGTCCTGTATAAGTAATGTGTATTTATCATATCAGTATCCTGAGTAAGGCGGGACCGGAGAAATCCTGTCTGAATCTGGCAGCACCATCTGCCAAGGCTAAATACTACTGAGAGACCGATAGTGGACAAGTACTGTGAAGGAAAGGTGAAAAGAACCGTGAATAACGGAGTGAAATAGAACCTGAAACTGTACGCTTACAAGCGGTCGGAGCGGACATGATCCGTAACGGCGTGCCTTTTGCATAATGAGCCTACGAGTTACTTCTCACTAGCAAGGTTAAGAGTTTAAGGCTTGGAACCGGAGCGAAAGCGAGTCTGAATAGGGCGTTAAGTTAGTGGGAGTAGACGCGAAACTTTGTGATCTACCCTTGAGCAGGATGAAGTCTTGGTAACACAAGATGGAGGTCCGAACCCGTTGTTGTTGAAAAAACTTGGGATGACTTGAGGGTAGGGGTGAAAGGCTAATCAAACTGAGAGATAGCTCGTACTCCCCGAAAAGCTTTTAGGAGCTACCTGGAATGTTTCTTTATAGAGGTAGAGCTACTGATAGGATGCGGGGGCTTCACCGCCTACCAATTCCTGACAAACTCCGAATGCTATAAAGTTAAGTTCTGGAGAAAGGCTATGGGTGCTAATGTCCATAGCCGAGAGGGAAAGAACCCAGACCATCGGCTAAGGTCCCTGAATGTATGCTAAGTTGATATAACGCGGTATGACTGCAAAGACAGCTAGGATGTTGGCTTGGAAGCAGCCATTCATTTAAAGAGTGCGTAACAGCTCACTAGTCGAGCGGTCGTGCATGGATAATAAACGGGCATAAGCATACTACCGAAGCCATGGGATATATAGAAATATAAATCGGTAGGGGAGCATTCTATACTACGTAGAAGATAAAGGCGTAAGCCATATTGGAGTGTATAGAAAAGCAAATGTAGGCATAAGTAACGATAATGCGGGTGAGAAACCCGCACACCGGAAGACTAAGGTTTCCTGATCAACGATAATCGGATCAGGGTTAGTCGGGACCTAACGCGCAGCCGAAAGGCGGAAGTGGATGGACAATCGGTAAATATTCCGATACTAACTAATATTGTGATGGACTGACGGAGTAGTGAAACTACCGCGTACTGACGGAATAGTACGTTAAAGGGTGTAGATAAATTTTTGGTAGGTAAATCCGCTAAGAATGTCGAACCTGATAGTACCAAGAGGCTACGGCTGATTGGATAGTGTAGGTAATCAGACTTCCAAGAAAACGTTCTAAACTTAGATATTAGTTACCCGTACCGTAAACCGACACAGGTAGTCGAGGAGAGAATCCAAAGGTGCTCGAGTGATCCGTGGCTAAGGAACTAGGCAAATTAGTCCTGTAACTTCGGGATAAAGGACCCCTACGAGAGTAGGGCGCAGAGAAATGGCCCTGGCGACTGTTTAGCAAAAACACATGGCTTTGCGAAATCGTAAGATGAAGTATAAGGCCTGACACCTGCCCGGTGCTGGAAGGTTAAGAGGAGATGTCATCGTAAGAGAAGCATTGAATTGAAGCCCCAGTAAACGGCGGCCGTAACTATAACGGTCCTAAGGTAGCGAAATTCCTTGTCGGGTAAGTTCCGACCTGCACGAATGGTGTAACGATCTGGGCACTGTCTCAGCCACGAGCTCGGTGAAATTGTAGTAGCGGTGAAGATGCCGCTTACCCGCAACGGGACGGAAAGACCCCGTGAACCTTCACTATAGCTTAACATTGCTTTTGGATAAACGATGTGTAGGATAGGTGGGAGACTGCGAAGCAGGTACGCTAGTATTTGTGGAGTCGTTGTTGAAATACCACCCTTTGTTTATTTGGAATCTAACTCGTCATAGACGAGGACAGTGTTTGGTGGGTAGTTTGACTGGGGTGGTCGCCTCCAAAAGAGTAACGGAGGCTTTCAAAGGTACCCTCAGTACGGTTGGTAACCGTGCGTAGAGTGCAATAGCATAAGGGTGCTTGACTGTGAGACCAACAAGTCGAGCAGGTACGAAAGTAGGATATAGTGATCCGGTGGTTCCGCATGGAAGGGCCATCGCTCAAAGGATAAAAGGTACTCCGGGGATAACAGGCTGATCACCCCCAAGAGCTCACATCGACGGGGTGGTTTGGCACCTCGATGTCGGCTCGTCACATCCTGGGGCTGGAGAAGGTCCCAAGGGTTGGGCTGTTCGCCCATTAAAGTGGCACGCGAGCTGGGTTCAGAACGTCGCGAGACAGTTCGGTCCCTATCTGTTGTGGGCGTTGGAAATTTGAGAGGATCTGACTCTAGTACGAGAGGACCGAGTTGGACAGACCTCTAGTGTACCAGTTGTGGCGCCAGCTGCATCGCTGGGTAGCTATGTTTGGATAGGATAAGTGCTGAAAGCATCTAAGTACGAAACCTGCCTCAAGATGAGATTTCCTTATAGGGTGGTTGCAGATTACGACCTTGATAGGTTACAGGTGTAAAGGCAGTAATGTCAAAGCCGAGTAATACTAATAACCCGAAATCTTTCCTCGAACCTTTCTTGTATGTCTGATTATTGTCATTAAAGATATTTTAAAGATATTTTTGGTGGTTATAGAGTAGGTGAACACCTCTTCCCATTCCGAACAGAGAAGTTAAGCCCTACATCGCCGATGATACTGCACTAACCAGAGTGGGAAAGTAGGTCGCCGCCAAATTTTATTAAAGGAACTCAGTAATTAGGTTTACTGGGTTTTTTTATTAATACTAAATAAATATAAATTTATCTAAATTCATAGGTATTATGTCAAAATAAATGAATTTAGACACTAATTAAATACTAAAATTTACAGTAAAATGAGAAAAATAAAATTTATCTTATTATTTGTTGCATTAGCAACGTTTATGTTTACATCTTGCAAAGAAGATAAAGATGTATTTGTTCAAGATCAAAGCGGAATTCAAAGTAGTAAAAAGAATTATGATTATACTTATGAAGAAATCGATCTAATGTCACAAGAGATAGCTTCGTTTCATAATGATGTTATTAATCACTTTCTAAGTGAAATGTATAAACCAAATGACGTTTTAGATGAAGCCTATGCCCTAAATGTAAAGAAATTGATATTAGAACAGGCGAATAATTACGAATTTAAATATTTGAATAAAGAATATTTTAAGGACGATTTTATGAACGATGAAGACTTTTTATATCTTTGTATGGGAAATGATGATGGATTCAACTTTTCTAAATTAGATAAGTATAATAAAGAAGGGTTGTATGATATTAAAATAATAGAGAGTATGTCGAATGAATTTGTTTTAAAATTACAATCTTTATTATATGATTCAGAAACACCAGAAGAATTTGAAATGAAATATAATGCATATGTTGCAGAAGTTCTTTCGAAAGTTACTGATAAAAACAATTATATGTGTATTAGATTTTTCGCAGATGTGTATATGAGTTCTTTTATTACATGGACTAACTATTTATATGGTGGAAATGAAAAAGGAGCATTTGGTCTAACATGGGAATACCTAAAAGCAAGTGATTTAAAGGCTGTGTGGAATGAAGTAAAAGACGTAGTTTATGCTGATGCTGCGGCAGCAGCTGGAGGGGCAGTTGCAGCATCAGCTGGTATTGCAGTTGCAGGAGCAGCTGGTGTTGCAGGAGCAGCTGGTACTGCGGCAAAGGCAGGAACAGCTGCCTCAGTAACTCAGTGTGTTTTAAGAGAACTAAAGAAAAAAAGATAATGAAGATAACATCAAAAATAAGAGATTTTCTAAATAATAGATATGTGTACTACATTGTGGTTGATACATTCTTAGCTATTTTTTCATGGTCACTTTATGCAATATTCTATAAAAAAGAATATTTATCTTTTCAAGGAGAAGGAGTAACTTATTTATTTATGCTATTATGGATTTTCTATCCTTGTGCTTTTTCCATGTATGAGTCAAATAAGAAAAATAGGAATAAGAAAAAATAGATATTTTTGATTGTTATAAAGTAGGAGAATACCTCTTTTCATTAAGAACAGTAAGCCCTATATTGTCTATGATACTGCTCTAAATTGCGAGGGAAAGTAAGTCGCCGCTCATTTATATAGCTGCCTTGTACTTAATTGTGCAAGGCGGTTTTTTTGTTTATTCTAAAAATACAAAATTTATGAATAGAAGATTAAAAATATACGATTATATTATAAATAATAGATATGTGTTCTATGTTGTTGATGATATATTTACAGCTGTTTTAACATGGTTAATTTATGCAATTCTCTTTAAAAGAGAATATTTATCTTTCCAAGGAGAAGGAGTAACTTTCTTATTTATTCTATTATGGATTTACTATCCTGCTACTTTTTATTTGTATGAGTTACATAAGAAAAATCAGAATTTAAAAAAGTAAATCCGTTAATTTGGATATGCTGGATTAGTTGATTTCTGGATAGCAAAAAGATAAAGAGAAGTTCATTTTTATATATATGAACTTCTCTTTTTAATTTAATCTGGTTAATTACTTGTTGGATTTCTTATATCCAACATTAAATTTGATGCGAGGGGTAACAATATTTCCCTCTATGTATATTAATAATTAAGGATTAGACTCTTCTGTTTCTATTTGTAAACCTGTAATATCTTCCAAAGGTTCAATCTTAACCTTCAATTCATCCATCTTCTTTCTGAACTCAAGTGAAGCACTGAAATCTGCATAAACTCTCTTGATTGTGGAAACATCAACTTCTTCAAGTGTATCAACAGCCTTTGCAGAAAACTTTGGAATAATCTTTCCAATTTCTCCAATCTGAACCTGATTTCCTTCCAGCAATTCCATAGTCATAATATCTGCAATTTGAATTACAACACTGTAAATATCACCTCTTGACAAGGAAGAAGTTTTAGAAACCCTTTCCGCTAAACCCTTCATGTCGATAACATTACCTGGAACCATTCTAGCCAAGAACTTAATTCCTGGAGTTGCTCCAACTGTGATTCTTCTTTTGACTTTTACAAATCTGATTGCCATAAAGACCTCCTTTTTTTTATTGTGTATAAAATAGAGAACATTAATTATTCTCGTTAATTACCAACAAAAAATGGTTTGAGGGATAAGAAACATTTGAAGTAAGAGATGAAATATCTAAATTTAAATTAGTAGAAGTTTCTCAAACTGTTTTATGTTTTGAGAACGAAGGATGCAAAAAATTATTATATAAAAATTATTATTTTTCTTTCTCAAAATCCCATATTAAGCACATGAAAAAGTAAATCGCTCGTTTTAGGTATGGTAAATCGCCGTTTTAGGAGGTGCAAATCGACCGTTTTACCTATAGCAAATCGACCGATCTACCACATGCAAAACGGTCGATTTGCTACCCCTAAATCGACCGATCTACTACATGCAAAACGGTCGATTTACTATAGGTAAAACGAGCGATTTACAATAGGCAAAACGCCGATTTACTTTTGTTGAAATAACGATTTGCTTATAATATTTTCTTTTTTATTCTTTATGAAGTCTATAATTGATTAATTTATCTACTTTATATCGGAATACACTAAAAGAGTTTATAAATGTATTATATTTAATACTAATTTTTGACTTGCAATGGTCTCGAATTTTCTTTAGGCATTAATTCTATCGAAAAGAAAAAAATAATGGAGACTCAAAAATAGAATCTCCATTACACTTTTACTTGTTTTATCTTATTCCCAGAAGGCTAAATCTACAACAAACAATAAACCTTCTTAAGATAAACAAAGATAATAAATGAATATATCTTAGAATGGAAGATCATCATCTTCTTGTGGTTCTGCTGTATTATTAAATGAACCATATTCTTCTACTTTAGGTTCCGATGTTGATTGTACAGGTGTAGGATTAACCTTTGGTTGAGGATTTGCAAATCCTTGTTCTTGTTGAGGAGCTCCTCCTACAGTAACTGGATTAAATGTATCTATTCTAAAACATCTTAAATCTGTGTACCAACGTTCATTAAATTCTCTTGATTCAGGAGAAAAATAAACCTTTATTTGTGTTCCTGCATTCATTGTTCTAACAACTGCAACCTTATCTTCTCCCCATAAAGAGAAACATACTTGTTTTGGGAATTGTTCTTCTGTTTCAATAACAAATCCTCCTCTTACCCAAGGTCCTCTTTGTGATTCTCCATTTTGCTCAGGTAAACTTTTTACAAATTTTCCAATAATTTCCATTGTCTTATGTATTTAATTATTAATTTTCTTTTCCAATGGGTAATCCTAAGAATTACCCTTATAATTATTTCTTTTGATTATTTGGTTTTAACCATTTGTCTAACCAATCAAAGAAATTCCTTTGCCATAATACTCCATTTTGTGGTTTAAGCACCCAATGTGATTCATCAGGGAAGTATAAATAACGAGCAGGAATTCCACGAATAACTGCTGCATTATAAGCTGCCATACCTTGTGAAGCAACAATACGATAATCATTTTCACTATGGATAACCATAAGTGGAGTATCCCATTTATTAACAAATTTATGAGGAGAATTAGCAAAACTCTTTTGTGCTGTCTTGTTATTCTTATCCCAATATGGTCCACCAAGATCCCAATTAACAAACCACATTTCTTCAGTTTCTAAGTATTGTTGTTCTAAATTAAACATTCCATCATGAGCTATAAAGCATTTGAAACGTTTTTCGTGATGACCAGCAAGCCAATAAACAGAATATCCACCAAAACTAGCTCCAACTGCTCCAAGGTGTTCCTTGTCAACAAATGGGCATTTACTCATTTCATCAATAGCGGTTAAATAGTCTTTCATACATTGACCACCGTAATCTCCACTAATTTCTTCTTCCCATTCTTGACCAAAGCCTGGTAAGCCTCTACGATTAGGAGCAACAATAATATATCCATTAGAAGCCATAATTTGAAAGTTCCAACGATATGACCAGAATTGAGAAACTGTTGATTGAGGACCTCCTTCACAATAAAGTAAAGTTGGATATTTCTTTGTTGAATCAAAATCAGGTGGATAAATTATCCATGATTGAAGATCTTTTCCATCAGTTGCTTTAAACCAACGTTCTTCAACTTTTCCCATCTTTACTTTTGCCAGTAAGTCTTTATTTACATTAGAAATATTCTTTTCTTCACCATTTACAGGATTAACAGAATAAATTTCTACTGGTTGAGATATACTCATTTTTGTCCCAATAAGTTTATCTTTAGCAACCATTACTCCTGTGTAATCGTGATTACCATTAGTTACTTTCCTAAATTTATTATAAACCAAAGTCAATTGATAAATATCATCTCTACCATGGTAATCAGAAATAAAATAAATGCTCTTATTATCTTTAGAGAATTTAAGTCCAGTTGAGTTTTGGTCAAAGTCTTTTGAATAGTCTTTAATTTGCTTAGTGCTTAAATCCATAACCATTAAACGAATTTTGTCAGCTTCATAACCATCTCTTTCCATACTTTCCCAAGCAAGAAGTTTGCCATCAGAAGAAAATACAGGGTTTTGATCATATCCCATCATACCTTCTGATAAGTTAGTTGTTTTCTTCGAAGCTAAATCATAAAGGAAAATATCGGAATTAGTTGAAAAAGCATAAGCCTTACCAACCTTTTTTCTACAGGTATAAACTATTTGTTTAGAATCAGGAGACCAAGTCAATTGTTCCATGCCTCCCCAAGGACGCATAGGTGATTCAAACTCTGTTTCATTTAATAAATTAATATCATTACTTAGTTTCTTCCCATCAAAATCAGCAACAAAAGGTTGAGGAATATTATCTACCCAACCATCCCAATGGCGATAAGAAAGATCATCATTAATTCTTCCTGTTGTTTTATTCAAGCCTTCTTTTAAGTAAGCATATTTGTCCTTCTTAGCAAGAGCTCTTATATAAAGGATTTTCTTCCCGTCAGGTGAATAAGAAAAACTTTCTATATCTCCTTCTTTAACATTAGATATCTTTGTACGGTTTTCTCCATCTAAATCCATTTCATATATTTGTACACCAAGAGAATCAGCATAACAAAAACCAATTTTCTTTCCATCTGGATTAAAAATACAGTTCCATTCACTTCCAGATGTTTTGGTTAATTGTTTAACATCAGTTCCATCAATATTCATTGAGTATATTTCTGCATTGCCTTTATTAGCTTTCACATCGAAATACTTAACAGTATAAAGAACCTTATCTCCAGAAGGAGAAACAGTAACATCACCAATACGACCAAAAGCCCAAAGAACTTCAGGTGTTAATTTCCCATCTTTAACCTCAACATTAGGTTTTCCAACAATATCTTTATCAGTTGGACGAGACTTGCAAGAAACGAAACAAGCCGAAACCACAAGAGCAAATAATAAATACCTTTTCATTTTTATCTATAATATTAAATTAAAATTTCTCAAAAGAAAAACTCGTCAAAGATACAACATAGTTAGAAAAACCACAAATAAGTTGAAGAAAAAAACGTGTTAACCATACCAACATATATTGATTTCAAAGATTATCATACAAAATAAACGAAGGCAAAGATTACTCTCATAAAGTGAACAAGGGCAAAAAATCAAATACTAACCTTAGTTGTTAATATTTATTGGCAATTTATAGAGATAGTATTTTTTTATTTCTTTTCTTAGGAAGTTTTCGTCTAATTGGTCGGAAGCGTTGCAAATCTCTTTTATTTCACCATTCTTAAATAAGATATTTATCTTATGGTCTTCAAAACTATAAGCTTTGTTTCTTAGCTCATCTGTCAATATAAAATAGTCTTTAAGTTCTTGTTTTGTTATTTTATTCTCATCTCGATTGTAGAATTGATTTACCGTTTCTTCAATATCTTCTTTTGTGAATGGTTTATCTTGTATTTGAATTTTACCAAGACGACGATTAACTAAACAATTTGAAAGATAGGAAAGAATTTTATCTTCACTATTTGTCCAAACTTTTACTGCATTCCAAATATCAGAATCATCAATTGAAGTAAAACATTCTATTGCTTTGTCCTCTTTTATTGTCCTTACTCCATTTTCAAAGAAGTAAGCAAAACAAGGTGAAATATTTTTAGTTACATCTATTCCTTTTTCTTGAATATCTCTTGCTCTTTTTAGAATAGTCTTTAATAGAATATCAGCAGAAACAACTGTTTTATGCATATATACTTGCCAATACATTAATCGGCGTGAAATAATAAACTTTTCAATTGAATAAATCCCTTTTTGTTCAATTACCAATTCATCATCTTTCACTGATAGCATCTTTATTATTCTTTCTGTTCCAATAACACCTTCTGAAACTCCTGTAAAGAAACTATCCCTTGTTAAATAATCCAATCTATCGGTATCAACTTGAGAAGATACTAATTGATGAAGAAAACGCTTTGGATAATTATTTGAAAATATATCTAACGTGATTTGAGAAACTCCTATCCTTTTCATTAGCTCTAAAGAAACATCTTCATGACTTTCTTCAAAAAAGAAATGCTCCAAGCAATGAGAAAAAGGACTATGACCAATATCATGAAGAAGTATGGCAGAAAGTGAAGCTTCAAATTCTTTTTCAGATATAGTTTCTCCTTTTTGCCTAAGCACATCAAGAGCTTGATTCATTAAGTACATAGCACCAACTGCATGAGAAAACCTTGTATGCTCAGCACCTGGATAAACAAGATTGCTTAATCCTAATTGCTTTATACGACGTAATCTTTGAAGATAAGGATGTTCTAATAAATCAAAAATACCTCCACTGGGAATATTTATAAACCCATATACAGGGTCATTAATAATTTTCTTTTTATTCAAAGGACTATTCATAATGCAAAAGTACATTATTATTTCCAAAATACTTTGTTTAATGGTAATTACTATTTATTAGAAATAAATTATTACTTTTGTGCTAATAATCTAATCTTATGGCAACAATATATGATATAGCTTTTGCAAATATACATGGAATAGGACCAAGTACAGCAAAAGAAATAATGAAAATATACTCTTCAACAGAGGAATTATTTTCAGAGTCACGTTCAAACTTAGAAAAGATATTTAAGTCAAGGAGCAAGACAATAAATGATATTCGTAATAGGACAATGTTTGAAAAGTGTGAGAAGGAAATGGAGTTTATGGAGAAATACAATATTAAATGTCTCTTCCTAAACGAAAAAGACTATCCACAAAGACTTTTAAATATTCCCGATAGTCCAATATGCTTATACTATCAAGGTAATGAAGACTTAAACAAAGAAAGAATGGTAGGAGTAGTTGGCACAAGGAATGCAACAGAGTATGGAAAAGAACTGACAGAAAAAATAGTAAGTGAACTAAAAGAATATAATATTTCAGTAGTAAGTGGATTAGCATATGGAATAGATGCAATATCTCATAGAAAAAGTCTTACTGAAAATATTCCAACATTTGCAGTTCTTGGTCATGGATTGGATATGATTTACCCAAAAGAGAACTATGACCTTGCAATAGAAATGACAAAGCATGGTGGTCTTATAACAGAGTTTATGACCAAAACCAAACCAGAAAGATATAATTTTCCAAGAAGAAATAGAATAATAGCAGGTTTATGTGATTGCGTAATTGTTATTGAAGCGGCAAAGAAAAGTGGTTCATTAGTAACAGCCGATTTAGCAAATCAATATAATAAAGAAGTATTTGCCTTGCCAGGAAGAGTTGGTGACCAATTCAGTGAAGGATGTAATTACCTGATAAGTAGCCAAAGAGCAAATATACTTCACGCCACAAACGACATAATAGAAATAATGAATTGGGATTATGATATTAAAAACCAACCAAAGAAAGAACCAAAACGCCCAATAAACCTAACCAAAGACGAAGAAATAATCTACAAAATAATAGCAGGAAATGAAGAAATCCATATAGATGATATTTCAATTGAATGCGCTCTTAATCCATCCGTTTTAGCATCCTGCCTCTTAAACTTAGAACTCGAAGGAGTTATCCGTTGCTTACCAAAAAAGACATACAAGATTTGCTATTAATATATATCTTTTTTTCTCTTTGTTCATTACACTTCAATTTATCCTGATTATAAATTATTTTTCTATTTAATATATTCAAAGGATATTGACTAGTCCTAAATGAGTGTAATTTAGCAGTGCTTTTTTATTTTTATGAGAACTACGAGGTATGTTGAAAAAGGATTTAAAATTTGCGTACATATTCATTTTAGTGTACCTTTGCAAGCTACAATTCAAATTAGTGTTTAATAAATAATTGAAAACATGTCAATTAACAGTAAGACACAAGAGCTGAAAGCCAGAATGCAATCATTGCTTCAAGGCGGTGGAGAGAAGGCGGTTGAAAAACAAAAAGCCACTGGCAAGCTTACGGCAAGAGAAAGAATCTTAGAACTATTGGACGAGGGTACTTTCCATGAATATGACCTTTTTATCCAACATTCAGGTAAAGATTTTAATATGGATAAGAAAATTCTTCCTGGTGACGGTGTAATTACCGGAACAGGAACAATTAATGGTTATCCTATTTGTATTTATGCTCAAGACTTCACCGTTGCTGGTGGTTCTTTGGGTTATATGCACGCGAAGAAAATATGTAAGATTATGGATCACGCCATGAAGTTAAAGGTTCCTATCATAGGAATTAATGACTCTGGAGGTGCACGTATTCAGGAAGGGGTTAATGCTTTGGCTGGTTATGGTGAAATATTTTATCGTAATACAATGGCTTCAGGAGTTATTCCTCAGATCTCAGTAATTTTGGGTCCTTGTGCAGGAGGTGCAGTTTATTCCCCTGCTCTTACAGACTTCGTTTTTGTGGTAGATAAGATCTCTAAAATGTTTATCACAGGTCCAGATGTAATTAAAACAGTATTAGGAGAAGAAATTACCCAAGAAGATCTTGGAGGAGCAAGAGTACATGCAGAAATTTCGGGTAATGCCAATTTCTTTGCAGAAAGTGAATTGGAATGTTTTGAACAAATAAAATCATTGTTTACTTATATTCCTTGGAACAATACAAAGAGAGCAGAAAGCTTTCCTGCTAAGAAACCAAAATCGAAAGAATATAAGATTAGTCAAGTATTCCCTACTGATCCTTCAAAACCTTACGACATAAGAAATATTATTAAGTCAATATCTGATAACTCTGATTTTTTAGAAGTTCATCAATTATTTGCCCCTAATATAGTTGTCGGTTTTGCTCGTATTAATGGAGATACGGTTGGGTTTGTTGCTAATCAACCTATAGCTTTAGCTGGAGTATTAGATTGTAACTCTTCCGACAAGGCAGCAAGATTTATTCGTTTCTGTGATGCTTTCCAAATCCCTTTAGTAACATTAGAAGATCTTCCGGGTTATCTACCTGGAGTAGATCAAGAACATGCAGGGGTTATTCGTCATGGAGCTAAGATACTTTATGCCTTTTCTGAAGCAACAGTTCCAAAAATTACAATTATTCTTCGTAAAGCTTATGGTGGTGGATACATTGCAATGTGTTCAAGTCACTTAAATGCTGATTTTGTTTTTGCATGGCCAACTGCAGAAATTGCAGTAATGGGACCAGAAGGAGCAGCTAACATTATATTCAAGAGTGATATAATGTCAGCAGAAAATCCAGAAGAAATGCGTAAGATAAAGATACAAGAATACAAGGAAAAGTTTGCTAATCCTTATGTTGCCGCATCTTATGGTTATGTCGATGCAGTTATTCAACCAACTGAAACTCGTCAATATATAATTCATGCTCTTGATATGACCAAGAACAAGGAAGTTATAAATCCAAAGAAAAAACATGGAATTCCACCATTCTAAAAAAAGATTTATATAACTATAAACTAAGAAATAAATATTTATTTAATCAAGAAATATTATGTCAGAGAATAATGAAGAAATCAGGACTTGTTATCGTCAATTATATATAAAAATTGAACCTGGACAAATTTATGCATTTATTCCAGGAACTATTATTGATATATTTGTAAAAAAAGGGCAAAAAGTAAAAAAAGGAGATCCTTTATGTTCTCTTCATGCTATGAAGATGGATAACGAAATTTGTTCTACAATAAGCGGTGTAGTAAAAACTATAAATATAAAGAAAGGCCAGATTGTTAGTAAGAATGATGTATTGATAGAAGTTGTTCAACCTAAAGAAGAAGAGCCTAAGAAAGAAAAAGAATCAAAAAAAACTAAAGAAAAATAGTTTGAAGTTATTTTGAAATAATTTCTTTCACCTTTAACACTAAGCTATGTGGGTCTAACCTGCATAGCTTTTGTAGTTCTTGGACACTACCCTGTTCAACAAAATTATCCTTTAGACCTATTCTATATATATTATTCTTATATTCTTTATCAATTGCATACTCAGCAACAGCAGATCCAAATCCCCCAATTTCAACACCATCTTCTATAGTAACTATGTTTTTGAATTTCTTAAATACTTCTTCTAATAAAGAAGTATCCATAGGTTTTAAGAATCGCATATTATAAATAGAGGCTTCAATTCCTTCTTCTGATAATTCTTTTGCAGCAATAAGTGCATTATTACCTATGGTTCCTAATGTTAGAATAGCAATATCTTTACCATTACGAATCTTTTCACCCTTACCAATTTCTATTTCTTCAAAATCTTTTCTCCACTCTTTCAAATATCCTCTCCCTCTTGGATAACGAATAACCAATGGAGAATGGATATTTTTTTGAGCAGTATATAATATGTTACGTAGTTCTATTTCATTTAAAGGAGCAAAGATAATAAGGTTTGGCACTAAGCGCAAAAAGCTTAAATCAAACATTCCATGGTGAGTTGCCCCATCTTCTCCAACCAATCCAGCACGGTCTAAACATATAATAACAGGTAAATTCTGTAAGGCAACATCGTGAATAACTTGGTCGTATGCTCTTTGCATAAAAGAAGAATAAATATTACAGAAAGGGATAAACCCTTTTGCAGCCATTGCAGCAGAAAAAGTAACAGCATGTTGTTCTGCAATCCCTACATCAAAAGTTCTTTCAGGGAAAACTTCCATTAACTTATTCATTGAACAGCCAGAAAGCATCGCAGGGGTAATTCCCACAATCTTATCATTAATCTTTGCAAGTTCAACCAATGTTTCTCCAAATACATCTTGAAATTTTGTAGGAGTTGATTCTTTTGAATTACTCTTTTCTATTTCCCCTGTCTTTGGATTAAAATAACCTGGGGCATGATAAGTTGTTGGATTTTCTTCAGCCTCTTTCATCCCTTTGCCCTTCTTAGTTATTATATGAAGAATTTTAGGTCCTTTAATCTTCTTTAAATCCTCAAAAGTTTTAATTAAAGAAAGGACATCATCTCCCATAATAGGTCCAAAATATCTAATTTTTAAAGCTTCAAAGAAATTACTTTTACCTGAAAACATTGATTTTAAAGCAAAAGTTGAACGACTAACTAAAGTCTTATGTTTTGAATATGAAGGAGTATTTCCACCTAACATATTCCAAATTTTATTCTTAATTCTATTATAAGTAGCAGAAGTAGTTATAGCAGTAAAATACTCACTCATAGCTCCAACCTTCTTATCAATTGAAATACCATTATCATTTAAGATAATAAGTAAATTAGCATCAGTATCACCCGCATGATTAAGAGCTTCAAAAGCCATACCACCTGTCATTGAACCATCACCAATAACAGCAATATGTTCATTATTCTTATTTCCTTTTAAGTTATCAGCAATAGCCATACCCAAAGCCGCAGAAATAGAAGTGGAAGAGTGCCCTGTACCAAAACAATCATATTTACTTTCAGATGTTTTTGGAAAGCCACTAATACCATTTAATTTTCTTATAGTTTGAAAATCATCTTTTCTCCCTGTTAAAACCTTATGGGAATAAGCTTGATGTCCAACATCCCAAATCAAAGAATCATTAGGAACATCAAAAACATAATGTAAAGCAACCGTTAATTCAACAGTACCTAAAGAAGAACCAAGATGCCCTGGATTTTTTGCCAAAACCTCAATAATATATTCTCTAACCTCATCACATAATTGAGGTAGCTTATCCTTAGATAACTTCTTTAAATCCTCTGGAAAGTTAATATTTTTAAGTAATTCCCCTTGGTTGTAGTCATTCATATCTTTTTCTTCTAACAAAAGTGCAAATATACACAAAATTACTGTTGTCCAATAAGAAATAAAAAGAGATAAATGAGTATAACCATATAACTTTTTTATATACCTATCTGTATTATATTCTATGTATTATAGAATAATTATTTACAAAATGTCATTTCAGCTTGTTATTATTACGTTTGGTAGTGGTTTTGGAGCGGTCTGTACAAATATGTTTTTTTTATTATATTACTGTTTCTACTTTTGCTTCTGTAAAAATTACAAAAATTAACGAGGATAAGAAAAAATATATCCTCTATTTTATTAACTAAAAGAAAGGATTATGTTATGTCCATTCGTTATGTGTGCATTAAGCGTAGAATTGCAGTTGGTGCAACGCCAGGAATTAAGTTTTTCGCAAGAATTTTTATGGGAGAAGCTTATGACTTTGAAAAAATTGCAGCAATGATTGCTGAAACAAGTGCAATGTCAGAAGGTGATATTATGAGCGTTCTGAAACAACTTGAAAAAGTTATCAGTTGGCAAATTTTAATGGGACACCCTGTTAAGTTAGGAATGTTAGGAACTTTCTATCCTGGAATATCAGCAAAAGCCGTTGATACATTGGAAGAAGTTACTAATGAAACAATTCGTAGAGTTTATTGTCGCTTCCGCCCTTCAGTTTGGCTAAATAAAGAATTGAAAGATTCTAAAAAATCAATTGAAGAATTAGATGTTGCTGGTTATCAACCAAAACCAACTCCATAAGAAGGTCAAAAACTTAGACGGCCTCTTTTTTGCAAAATTACAGCCTGTTTTCCTTAAAACTAAGGTTTCTAAAATGCAAAAAGACGCCGCCTGCAACTCTGTAGACGCCGCCTACGGGGGTCGTGGAAGCCGTCTACGCACCCCATGGACGGTCTCTTTTACCATTTTTCACAGCCTCTTTTTGCCAAAATTAGACCATCTTTTCTTAATTTACAAATATTTTTTCCGTACAAATATTTTGGATCTTAAAACATAATTTAAATTGATCAAAAAATAAATATTGTAGTTTTGTCCTATAACGTAAAATAAATTAATATGAAAAAGACAAATTGGAAAAAGATTATTCTATTATATTTTCATACCATTGCTATTATTTTTGTATTATTTCTACCAATAGATATTGTAATTTATGGTAATGTTGTAATAGAGAATTTTACCAGATATTTATTTATAAACATTCTATATGATTCATTATTAATTGTTTTATATACATTCGCAGTAATTTATTTCAACAGTAAGCTTTGGGGAAATAAAATAGTCCTCCGAATGATCTTAGAAACGCTTTTTGCTTTTATAACAATATATTTTATTTCTTTTTTATTTTATAATTTATTTGGAAACAAATACACGTTAATACAATTTATATTATATGTATTTAATGAACAATATTGTGCTTCATTTTGTTTGCAAGGAGGATTTATTATTTTAATGATAGAAACAATATATTTATATAATAAACGCAAAGAGAACGATCGTGAAAAAGAAAAATTCAAATATATTCAACTAAAGAATCAATTAAATCCTCATTTTCTTTTTAACAGTTTAAGTGTATCTATTTCTCTTATAAAGAAAGACCAGAATAAAGCAGTTGAATATATGAAAAAGCTTTCGTCTGTTTATAGATATGTTTTAATTAATACGGAAAGTGATTTTGTAAGTCTTGAAGAAGAAATTGATTTTATTAAAAAGTATATTGATATTCTTCAAATCCGTTATGATGTGGGCTTAAATGTTACATATAATATTGAAGACAAGGTTTTAAATATGCAAATTGTTCCAATGTCATTACAATTGCTTGTCGAAAATGCAGTTAAACATAACGCCACATATTCCTATAATCCTTTGAACATTCATATATATTCAGAGGGAAAGCAAATAATGGTTGCAAATAATATTATTAAAAAGACTACCATTATAGATTCAATTGGTGTAGGATTGAAAAACCTTAATCAAAAATATAATATTCTTTGTTCAACTAATATACATATTATTAATGATAGCAAAAACTTTATTGTTAAAATACCATTAAAATGAAAATTGCAATAATTGAAGACGAACCTCTAAGTCAAGAAGAACTAAAGGATTTATTAAATAAATATTTTCCTAAGCTTGATGTTGTTAAAATTTTAAGTTCGGTTAACGAAAGTATAGAATGGTTGAGCGAAAATAAGGTTGACTTATTGTTTATGGATATACAATTGAAAGATGGTATTAGTTTTGAGATTTTTGAACATATAGAAATTAAGACTCCTGTTATTTTTGTAACCGCCTACAATGAATATGCAATAAGAGCTTTTAAAGAAAATTCTATTGGCTATTTACTAAAACCCATTATCGATGAAGATTTGATTATGGCAATTAATAAGTTCTTAGATAATAGAACCGATCCTTACTCCTATATAAATAGAATAAATAAAATAATACCTCAAACAAATAACAACATTTATAAAAAAAGATTTGTCATAAAAATAGGAGCAAAACTTATTGTTGTTGATGTAAATAATATCGCTTATGTGTATTCATGTGATAGGAATAATTTCTTAATTACAAAAGACAATAATAAATATATTATAGATCATACAATAGAAAATCTTGAATCTATGCTTGATCCAAAATGCTTTTTTAAAGTTTCAAGAAAATGTATTTCATCAATTAATGCTATTGATGAAATAATAAAATATTCAAATAGACAACTAAGAATTGTTCTTAAACCATATTGCGATATTGATATTTTTGTGGGTAGAGACAGGGTTCACAATTTCTTAAATTGGTTAGATAAATAAACTCTCTTTCTTACATTTCATCCTAAAATATTGACATTTCATCCAAATTATAAGCACAGTCTATCCCATATAACTTTCTAATAATATTTCAACCTTATACCTTTGTTCCCAAAGCACATAGATATATATACGTATATTTCTAACATTTTATATGTATCAATATTACTAACATAATAAATAGTAAGAACATTTATAATTAAAAACAAAAACAGATGAAAAAAGTATTCTTTTTGTTGATAGCGATAATTTTCGCTATTCAAGGTCAAGTGCAGAGTCAAACTGAAGTTACAGTTGGCTCAGGAACAACATTTGATTACTCAAGCCCCATTGCTGGTTGGTATGGTTGGCATTATTCCATTGCTATTTACACAGCAGCTGAAATGCAACAAGGAGGTGTAATCCAATCTATATCTTGGAATATGGGAGGAGATATAACCTCAGGTTCTAATAAAGAAGTTAGAATCTATATGAAGGAAGTAGCTGAATCAACAATTCCTTCAACCATAACCTGGAATATGTATACTCAAGATGCTTCTGAAGTATTTTATTCCAACGCTGTTGCTGTAACAGCAGCAGGATGGAAAGACTTTACTCTTGCAACTCCATTTACTTATACAGGTTCTGGAAATTTAATGGTTATTATATGGAGTAAGGGATGTGCTCAAAATGGAGGATGTAATTCCCCTGCAGCTATAGACAATACTGCATCAAATGGTTCTTATTGGCAATTTTATCAAGATAATTCTGCCCCTTCAACAACATCTCCTATAACTTTACCTTATCCTGATAGGAATAAAAGATTTGTTACTAAATTTTCTATGCTTCCTTTGGAAGGAGAATATTGTATTTCTCCTTTAGGATTTAGACTAACAACTTATAATTCAAATAATGCCAATTTTATTTGGCGAAGTGTAACTGAAGCAACTAATGTTGAATTAAAAATAGGATCACAAGGATTTGATCCTGAAACAGAAGGCACATCAGTAATAGTTACATCTGATACATCTCATCAGTTTTTAAATTTAACCCCAGCAACAGCTTATTCTGTTGTTGTACGTAAAAATTGTACAAATGGACTTTCAAGCAATTGGTCAAATCCAATAAATTTTACAACACCTAATATAGCTGCAACTCTTCCTTATACTTGTAATTTTGAAGATGCAGCGGAAAATACAGAATGGCAATTTATAAATGGAACGCAAACAAATCAATGGGTAATAGGAACAGCAGCCGATACGTTAGGAACTACTGGTCTTTATATATCTAATGATCAAGGAGGAACCAATCAATATACAGTAGGAACATCAAGGGTATATGCGTATCGTGATTTTGAAGTACCAGTAGGAGCAGGAGAATTAGAGCTTTCATTTGATTGGAGAGCTAAAGGAGGAGTAAATACAACAGATTTTCTAAGAATGTATTTAGTCCCATTTGATGCAAATATTACGGCAGGAGTTATTCCGCCTGATGGATTAGATCAATCTGCACAAATAGGTAATTATACAGGAGGAACAGGAGAACATTGGTTAAGTCAATCTACTGTTTGGCAACATAAAACAATGAGAATAAATAGTCTTCAATTTCCTAATTTAGCAGGAAGAACATGGCGTTTATTAGTACATTGGAGAAATGAAAGTACAACAACAACTAATATTCAAACGCCAGCAGCAGTTGATAATATTAGTTTAACTGTGGTTCCATGTCCAACCCCAAGTGCGTTGACAGTTGTAGATTCAACAACATCATCAGCACTTTTAACATGGACAGAAAATGGTTCAGCAACAAATTGGATTATAGAATATAAACCAACCTCTTCAACCTCATGGACAATGTATGAAACATCAAATAATCCTGATTCAATTACAGAATTAATGCCAGGAACATTATATAATGCGAGAGTTCGCTCTTTATGTTCAGATACATCTTTATATTCTAACACCATTATATTCCAAACAGTATGCGGATCGTTGTCTGTTCCAACATCAAATGAAGAATTTAATACATTTTTGCCATCAACTTGTTGGGAAATAAAATCAGGATTACTTCCTGTAACAGGTTCTGCAACATTAACATCAATAGATTATGGTTGGTATGGAGGAATAAATCCAATTCAATCAGGTTTTGGGAATAGTGCAGATATAAATATTTATGGTACAGATTGTAAATATTGGCTAATAACTCCAAGTTATGACTTAGGAGATGGTTCAACAACATATCAACTTGAATTTGACGCTCTTTATACAGATAATTATGATGCAACAGGAGCTCCAGGAACATCAGGAACAGATGATAAATTTGCTGTTGTAGTTTCTACTGATAATGGTGTGACCTGGAATGTAGCAAATGCTACAATCTGGTCAAATCAATCAGGAGCAACAAGGATTTTAAATAATTTATATCCATTACAACATATTATTTTACCATTAATTGACCCTGCAACATCACTTCCTTATTCTGGAAATATAAAAATAGGTTTATATGGGGAATCAACACAATCTAATGTAGATAATTATTTACATATAGATAATTTACAAGTTCTACCATTTACAGAATGCCAAAGAACAACATCATTGATAGCATTAAATATTACTTCATCAGATGCAGATATTTCATTTACTGAAAATGGAACAGCAACAGCTTGGGAATATGTAATAACAGATGGAACAATAACAGATCCAAATGATGGAACACCAGTTTCTTTCACAACAAACCCTCTTCAATTGACAGGATTATTGCCACAAACACAATATACAGTTTGGTTAAGAGCAGCTTGTTCATCTGAAAATTCAATTTGGTCAAATCCATTAGTGTTTGTTACAGAAGCCATACCAACAACAGTTCCTTATGTTTTTGGATTTGAAGATGCAACAGAAAACTTAGCATGGAAATCATTATCAAATGGAATAAACAAATGGGCAACAGGTACAGCTGCAGGTAATGGCACAACATCAACAGGAACTCAGGCAAATTATATATCCAATGATAATGGTGTATCTTATGCAATGAACTCTGGATATATTTATTCTTATACATATCGTGATATAGACTTTGGAACAGATGCAGCATCATATAACTTATCATTTGATTGGAAGTGTCAAGGTGCTTACTACTGGGGGTCCCTTTATTCAGGATTGGTAATGTATTTAAGAGATCCTTCAGAAGCTATTAATACTTCTGGGTTACCAACAAATTCAAATGATAATCTTGGTAGGTTTTACAATTCTTCAACATGGCAAACATCTCAAGTTCTTATTGAAAATGTATCAGGAGTTAAGAGATTAATGTTTGTTTATTTTGACCAATATTATAATTCTACTCCTCCAGGTGCAATAGATAATATTTCAGTAACACAAATCACATGTGCAAGACCAACTAATGTTGTTTCAGTAAGTAATACTATTAATGATATTGAAATAGGTTGGGCAAACGGAAATATTTCGGATGCATCTTGGTATATTTATTATAAACCTATTGGAGGGACTGATTATGATTCAGTTTTAGCTAATTCAAATCCATTTACGTTAACAGGATTGACATCCTCTACTACATATAATGTATATTTAAGAACAATTTGTGGAACAGACCTATCCGATTCAAGTCCTATTGTTAACTTATCAACAGGATGTGAAATCATCTCTTCTTTCCCTTGGACAGAAGGATTTGAAGATCCAAGCTGGTTATCAATTACTTATCCAGGAAACAAACCAGCTCCTAATTGTTGGACAGTTATAAACAAAGGAGATCCAGGTACTGATTACTTTTGGAAACATAGTTCAGACCCAAGTGGATGGGCTGGAGATAGTAGTCATTCAGGTACTGGTCATGCTATGTGTTATACAGATTATGGATCAACAAGCCATAATGATTGGTTAATAACTCCTCAAATTTATTTAAATGGATCTGAAAGATTACGATTCTGGGCAATGAGAGCAAGTAATACAACCACAGAACCAGATGAAATTTCAGTATATATCTCAGATGAAGATGCAGTATTAGATACCACAGGTATGGGACAATATGGAAATATGCCTAACTTTACTCAAATATTTACTCAAATGCTTCCTGTTGGAGATTGGCAAGAATACGAAGTAAATTTGAGTCAATATTCAGGTAATCGTTATATTGCTTTTGTACGACAAAATACTCCTGATGGATATTACTTACGTTTAGATGATGTTTTAATTGAGCCTATCCCAGCGTGTGCACGTCCAACAAATGTCGTTTCAGTAAGTAATACTCAAAATGATATAGAAATAGGTTGGACAAATGGAAATACTACAGACGCTTCTTGGTATGTTTATTATAGACCTAATGGAACAACAGATTTTGATTCTGTTTTAGCTAATTCTAATCCTTATACTCTAACAGGACTAATACCTTCAACAGTATATGATGTATATTTAAAAACAGATTGTAGTACAGATTTATCTGAAGCAAGTCCTATTGTTAATTTAGCAACAGCTTGTGGAATAATATCTTCTTTCCCTTGGTCTGAAGGTTTTGAAAATAGTAACTGGACTCCAGCTATTGCACCAGGAAACAAACCAGCTCCAAATTGTTGGACAGTTATAAATAAAGGAGATCCAGGTTCTGATTATTTTTGGAAACATAGTTCAAGTGGATGGGCTGGAGATGGTAGTCATTCAGGTACTGGTCATGCTATGTGTTATACTGATGGAGGCAATAATTCACATAACGATTGGTTAATAACACCTCAAATTGAATTGCAAGGAAATGAAAGATTACGTTTTTGGGCTATGAGAGCAGATGATGAAACGACAGAACCAGATGAAATATCAGTATATATATCAGATGAAGATGCAGTATTAGATACCACAGGTATGGACCAATATGGAAATATGCCTAACTTTACTCAAGTATTTAATCAAATGTTACCTGTAGGGGCATGGCAACAATATGAAGTAAATTTAAGTCAATATACAGGTAATCGTTATATTGCTTTTGTTCGTCAAAATACACCTAATGGCTATTATTTACGTTTAGATGATGTTTTAATTGATTACTTACCTGCTTGTGTAAGACCAACAGCAGTTTCAACAATAAATGGAATAGGTACAAGTGTTGATGTTACATTTACTCCTGGACATACAACTGACAATTCATGGTATGTGTATTACAAAGCAACAACATCAACAGATTGGGATTCAATAAATGTAACATCAAATCCTGCTACTCTTTCTAATCTAACACTTCAAACAACTTATCAAATATATGTAAAAACTGATTGTGGAAATGGAGAAATGTCAGATGTTTCAAATATTATTACATATACAACTCCTTGTAATGCCTCAGCAATTAATACATTCCCATGGACAGAAGGATTTGAGGGAGGATTAAATTGCTGGCAACAAGAATATGTTGTTGGAACTAAAAATTGGACTACTAATTTAGAATATCCAACTCAAACTCCTATATATTCAGGAACAGGATTTGCTAATATTACGAATTCTTCTTCTGGAAATAATACAACAAAACTTATCACTCCTATACTTGATATTACATCTCTGACAACCCCTTATATTTCATTCTGGCATATGCAAATGGCTTATAGCGGTAGTATTGATGATATGAAAGTATTTTATCGTACTGATGCTAGTAGTACATGGGTACAATTGGTTAATTATCCTGCAAGTATTGATGCATATCAAAAAGATTCAATAGCATTACCAAATCCTTCTGCAACTTACCAAATAGCATTTGAAGGACATGTTACAAATGGTTATGGCGTAGCTATAGATGATATAACAATATATGACAGTCAAATATTACCATGTGCATCACCAACCAATGTAACAGTACCAACAGCTACCATAACTAATACTACAGCAACAGTAAACTGGACAGCAGGCGATCAAGAAACAGCATGGCAAGTACGTTTAGGCACAACCGGTACACCAGTTGATGTTACTACACCAACATACCAATTGCCAGGTTTAACTCAAGGTACAAACTATACAGTCTATGTAAGAGCAAACTGTGGTACAAGCTTCTCAGCATGGGTATCACAAACCTTTACAACCACAGCAGGATACCAACTACCAACAGTTACAACAATAGCACAAACAGGTACTAATCAAACCTCAACAACCTTAAATGGTTCATATGTACAAGGCACAAACCCAGTTTTGGTAAAAGGCTTTGAATGGAAACCATCAACAGCAAGTACATGGACAGTAGTTCCTGTAACAGCAGGCACAACTCCATTTTCATATTCATTAGGTGGTTTGATAGCAAATACATCATATGACTTTAGAGCTTATGTAGAAACCTCATTAGACACAACTCGTGGAAATACTATGACCTTCACAACCCAAGCTAACGTACTACCAAATGTAACAACAACAATTCCAACAGGAGTAACACAAACCGATGCAACCTTCAATGGCACTACAGCACAAGGAACAGAATCAATAATTGCAAGAGGATTTGAATATAAGTTAACATCTACATCAAGTTGGACAGGTGCAATAGATATTACAGCAACAGGAACTTCTACAATCACAGGCTCAGCCAATAATGGATTGACAGCAAGTACCCAATATGATGTAAGAGCTTATGCCCAAACCCAATCAGATGGTAGAACTTATGGAAATGTAATAACATTCTATACCCAAGGCTTAACCCCACCAACAGTAGTAACCTTACCAGCGACAGTCACAGGACAAACCACAGCAGACTTAAATGGAACAGTTACTGCAGGAAGTGAAGCTATTACAGCAGAAGGCTTTGAATGGAGACAAGTAGGGACAACAAGTTGGACTACAGCACCAGGAACATTAACAGGAACATCAATGGTAGCTCAAGTATCTAGTTTAACAGCTAGTACTAACTATGAATATAGAGCCTTTGCAACCTCAGGAGGAACAGTATATGGTTTAACAGTAACGTTTATCACTGATGCAGTTCCAGTAGTACCAGGACATGCAACAACACAAGCTGCAACAAATATTGATACAACACATGCAATGTTACATGGAACTTTAGTAGATGTAGGAAATGCATTGAGCAATATTGAAGTAGGTTTTGTATATTCAACACTAACAGACCCTGAATTAGGAGGAACAAATGTAATAGATGTACCAGTAACTTATACAGCAGGCATGACAACATTCAGTGTCCCACTTATAACTTTACAACCATCAACAAGTTACTTCTTTAAAGCATACGTCAATAACTCAGCAGGACCAGGATATGGCTTACAAGAAACCTTTGTAACATTAGGTTCAGGTTTAGAAGTTATAGATGGAAAACAATTCTTAGTAACAATGTATCCAAACCCAGCAACAAGTACAACAAAATTAGTTGTAAGTGGAGTTGAAGGAGAAACTGATATAGCAATAAATGACGTACAAGGGAAGCTAATTTATAAAACAACAGCAAAAGCAGTTAACGGAAAAGTTGAACAAACTATTGATGTAAACAATTTTGCTAAGGGTGTTTATTATGTTAGAATCCAAAATCAAACAACAAGTAGAACTCAAAAGCTTATAGTACTATACTAAAAGTTTTTAGTTAATAATTAGATTTACTTTTGGAGGTGGTTGTCTCATTGAGGCAACCACTTTTTTATTAATAACCACTAAAATAATTCTTCATCAACCAATTAAGAAAGGTAGTATCCCATAAAAAAGGAAGTCCAACTTATATTAAAAATGCATAAGAATGGGTACAATATTTCACTTGAAATGTCAAGGATTTTAGGCGTAAAAAAATCTTATCAAATAGTTTCATCTATCTAATAAGATTCTTTTGTCTTTAGACTTTTACTTTTAAACTTTTATCTCTCTATTATTTTAGTAAGCTCTTTTTGTGCTTCCTTCGTAGAAATTAATAAATGCTTGGTTTACTACTTTGTTTCCTCCTGCGGTTGGGTATTTTCCTGTGAAGTACCAATCACCAGTATTATTAGGACAAGCTTCATGTAAGCCTTCTATGGTTTGATATACTATCTCTATTTCTGCTTTACAGTCTTCTGGTGTTAAGAGTTTTGTTATGCTACCTGTTATTTCGTCGTTAGTAAATGGTTTGTATATCTCACGTACATGGTTTATAATATCTTCTTTCGGTAGATTTTCTTGGGCTTTACATTTTTTATATACCTCGTCTATTATATGGGTCAAGCCTCTTTCTTTTAATAATGATATTGTTGCATTGAAGGCTATGAATTCTGACATTCGAGACATATCTATTCCATAACAATCTGGGTAACGTATTTGTGGTGCAGAGGAAGCTATGACTATTTTCTTTGGATTTAATTTATCAAGCATTTTAATTATGCTTTGCTTTAGTGTTGTTCCTCTTACTATTGAGTCGTCAAGAACTACCAGATTATCAACATCGTCTCTTACTTGTCCATAGGTTACATCATAAACATGAGCTACCATATTATCCCTATCGTCATCATTTGTGATAAAGGTTCTCATCTTTACGTCTTTGATAACTATATATTCACGTCTTGGGGCAAGAGAAAAGATTTCTTTTAGTTCCTCTTCACTTATCTTATTTTGCTTTTGACGTTCTAAAATTTCATTTATCCGTTCTTGGTCAACATATTCATTTAATGATTGAGCTAAACCTTGAAAAGCTACAGAAGCGGTGTTGGGTATATATGATATAACAGTATTCTTTAAATCGTAGTTTATTGCTTTAAGTATTGCTCCTTTTAGATTCCTTCCCAAGTTTTTACGTTCTTCGTAAATTTCTGAATCGGTACCACGAGAAAAATATATTCTTTCAAAAGAACATTTTGCTGGAGTTGCTGGTTCTATAATTTGTTTTAATGATATATTGCCATTCCTTTTTATAATTAATGCTTCTCCACATCCAAGTTCTTTTATATCATCTTTTGTTAAGTTGAAGGCTGTTTGTATAACAGGTCTCTCAGATGTTACAACCACTATCTCATCATTTTGATAATAGTAACAAGGTCTTATTCCATTAGGGTCTCGTAAAACAAATGCATCTCCATGTCCTAACATTCCTCCCATTACATATCCTCCGTCCCAATGTTTAGATGCTTGTTGAAGTACATTTTTCAAATCAAGTTCTTCAGCAATCTTATGAGTTATAGCCATATTGTCAAAACCTTCTAACTTATAGAATTTAAACAACCTTTCGACTTCTCGGTCAAGAAAGTGTCCTATCTTTTCTAAAATTATTGCTGTATCGGCAGTCTTTACAGGATGTTGCCCCAAGGTAATGATCTTTTCCATCATCTCATCCATATTAGTTAGATTGAAGTTCCCTGCAAGAACTAAAGAACGAGTTTTCCAATTGCTTTCTCTTAGGAAAGGATGGAGGTTTTCCATTTCATTCTTTCCAAAAGTACCATAACGCAAATGTCCTAAATATAGCTCACCAAGAAATTTTTCATCTGAAAAGGCTTGCTTTAATACATCTTGTATTGGTTTATTACTATTGCTTTTTGCTATATGTATGTATTGTTGTCCTGGTTCTGTATCAAACTTAATTGAGGCCAAACCAGCTCCGTCTTGTCCACGGTTATGCTGTTTCTCCATCAATAAGTACATACGATTTAATCCCCAGTACTTACTTCCATACTTTTTTTCGTAATAATCCAATGGCTTCAAGAGTCGAAGCATTGCTATTCCGCATTCGTGTTTAATACTATCACTCATATTCTTTAAGATATTGGCACTCTTCTATCAATTCCAAAGCAACTCTTTGTTACTTTTACAGCTGTAGGGCATTGACGACGTTTCCATTCATTTATTCTAATTAATCTAATTACTTTCTCTATTGTTGCCTTTTCAATGCTCAAGTTTTCTTTTTCAAAAGTAGCAATTATCTCTTCTAAGCATTTGTTATTATCTAAATATTCTTTGAGTATTTTATCTAATATATCATATTCAGGAAGAGAATCAGAGTCTTTTTGTCCAGGAGATAATTCTGCGGAAGGTTCTTTTTCAATAGAATTCCAAGGGATAGGAACGCCTGAAGACTCTCCATTGACCATTAACCATTGATTATTAACCCACTTAGCTAACTCCCATACTTCTGTCTTATAAACATCAGCAATAACAGCTATTGCTCCTGATGTGTCTCCATAAAGAGTTCCATAACCAACAGCAGCTTCTGATTTATTTGTTGTATTTAGTAGTGCAGCATTAAATTTATTTGCAAACCACATTAAGGTTACACAACGCAAACGACTTTGAAGATTTTCTTCTGCAACATCAAAGGTCTGGTTTGGCAATATGCTATTAAATGTTTTATCACATTGGTCGAAACAATCCTTTATTTCTACTATATGATGTTCTATTCCTAAATTCTTAGCAGAATCTAAAGCATCATTTAATGAATGATCCGTAGAATATTCCGAAGGCATTAAAATACCAACTACATTTTCTTTTCCTAAAGCATTTACTGCAAGTGCAACAACAAGTGCCGAATCTATTCCTCCCGAAAGTCCCAATACAGCTTTCTTTATTCCATTCTTTTGAAAATAATCTTTTAATGAAAGAGTCAATGCTTCGTATAAATTTTGGATTTTGGATTTTGGATTTTGATTGATAGGTTTTATGGTAGACGTTTCAATCGACAGAGATGTTTCTTTAAAATTCTCAAGTAGACCAAGAAATTCTCCTTTAGGGTTTAAAATAAAACTACCACCTGCAAACAAATATCCTCCTTCTGCTCCTGTTCTATTGCAAAAAACAATAGTTGTTTGTAGCTTTCTTGCCAAAACCATTAACTCATTTAAAAGTTCTTTTTGGTATTCGTGATAGAATAATGTATTGGAACAAAGTATTAATAAGTCTGTTTTGGTTTCCTTTTCCAGAAAGTCTTTAATGTCTTCCAGAAAGCCAAAGCCAACAACTTGGTTTTTATAGTTTGTAACTTCTATTCCTTGTCCAGATTCAAATCCATAGTCAAAAGAAGAAAGGTTTTTCTTTGTTGCCAAAGCTATAACTTCTCCTTTTTCAACCATTACTAATGAGTTAAATCTTTTTCCTTGACTTTCAATAGGAGTGCCAAAAAGTAAATCTCTTTTTTCTGAAAGCAAATCTTCACAAATCTTTGAAGATGAAGAAAAAATATTACTATATGAAGTAGTATTATACAACATACCTCCACTTACTGAAAGTTCGGGAAATACAGACAAAACATCTGTGTTAACTGTCTTTAAACAATCAGTAATAATGTTCTTATTAAAATCAAACCCTAAACTTTTAGGGTTGATTTGATTGATTTGAATTTTCATTATGCTTTTAATGCTTGGCGTATTTGTCCTTCAAGCTCTGCCATAAGCTCTTCATTATCTAAAAGTAATTGTTTAACAGCCTCTCGACCTTGTCCAAGTTTTGTTTCACCATAACTAAACCAAGAGCCACTTTTCTTAACAATATTTTTTTCTACACCCATGTCAACAATTTCTCCAACCTTTGATATTCCTTGACCAAACATTAAGTCAAATTCAACTTGGCGAAAAGGTGGAGCAAGTTTATTTTTAACAACCTTCACTCTTACACGGTTACCTGTATTTTGATCTCCTTCTTTTATAGCTTGTATACGACGAATATCTAAACGAACAGAAGAATAAAACTTTAATGCATTTCCACCTGTTGTTGTTTCAGGTGAGCCAAACATTACTCCTATCTTATCTCTTAATTGGTTAATAAATATACAACAGCAATTTGTTCTACTTATTGTAGAAGTAAGTTTTCTTAACGCTTGAGACATTAAACGAGCTTGAAGCCCCATCTTACTATCACCCATTTCTCCATCAATTTCACTTTTTGGAGTAAGAGCAGCAACAGAGTCAATAACTATAATATCAATAGCCCCAGAACTAATTAAATTTTCAGCTATTTCAAGTGCTTGTTCGCCATTATCTGGTTGAGAAATAAAAAGATTATCAACATCAACACCTAACTTTTGAGCATAAGAACTATCAAAAGCATGTTCCGCATCAATAAAAGCAGCAACACCGCCAACTTTTTGAGCTTCTGCAATTGCGTGAATAGCTAAGGTTGTTTTTCCTGAACTTTCTGGTCCATAAATTTCAATAACTCTACCTCTTGGAAGTCCACCAATACCTAAAGCTATATCTAAACCAAGAGAACCTGTAGAAATGACATCAATATCAACCTTAGGCTTATCGCCAAGTTTCATAATAGAACCTTTGCCATAGCTTTTTTCGATTTTGTCAATCGTTGATTGTAACACTTTTAACTTTTCAAGCTTAGCAGTGTCAATTGCATTTTCTTTTGCCATAATCTTTCTTATTTGTAGAGAATATTTATACTTTTCTGATATTAATTTCTAAGTCTATTCCTTCAATAACATCAATAGTTGAAACAGGTTCCATATTATGATTTCCCATAATAACAGAGAAATTATCACTCTTACGAACTAATGATAATTCCTTAGTAAGCGTTTCTCCAGTTATATAATCTCTATATTCATCAATAGCTTCCTCTAAAAGAGAATTATATTCTATTTCTACTATTATATTATCTATAACTTCAAAGTTTTGTTCTTTTCTTATATTTTGAATCCTATTTACAAGTTCACGAGCAATTGCTTCTCTACGAAGGGAATCAGTAATCGTAGTATCAAGAGCCACAGTTAAACTTCCTTCATTCATAACAACCCAACCAGGAATGTCTTGTGTTACTATCTCAACATCTGAAAGAACAAGTTCTAATGCTTTTCCATTAATATCAATATTAATCCTACCTTCACTTTCTAACAAAGCAATATTTTCTTGTGAGAAATTATCTAAACAAGCAGCAATAGCCTTCATCTTTTGACCATATTTAGGTCCTAAGCATTTAAAATTAGCTTTTGCTTTCTTTACCAAGATATTGTTTTCTTTTGAAAGGAATTCAATTTCTTTTACGTTTACTTCTGAAAGTATTAATGCTTTTACCTTTTCTATTTGCTCAACGAAAGCATCACATGTTGCAGGTATCATTATCTTTTGAAGAGGTTGACGCACTTTTAAATTATTTCTTTTTCTTAAAGAAAGCACCATTGAACAAATCTTTTGAGCCAATTCCATTCTTTCTTCCAAAGCTCTATCAATCATTTCCTCATTAACAGTAGGGAATTCAGTAAAATGAACAGAACCTATTGCCTTATTGTCTTTTCCTTTAAAACGAGAAGAAACATTATTTAAGTCCATAAATAGCTTTTCTGAAAAGAAAGGAGCAAAAGGAGACATTAATTGAGAAAGAACTTCAAGACAAGTATATAACGTTTGATAAGCTGAAATCTTATCTTGAGTATATTCTCCTTTCCAGAAACGGCGGCGGCATAAACGAACATACCAGTTGCTTAAGTATTCATCAATAAAACTACCAATAGCTCTTGAAGCACGGGTTGGCTCATAGTCTGCTAAAGAAGAATCAACTGACTTTATTAAAGAATTAAGTTCAGAAAAAATCCAACGATCTATTTCTGGTCTTTCATTATATGGAACATCCTTTTCTGAGAAATCAAAAGAATCTATATTAGCATAAAGAGCAAAGAAACTATATGTATTATATAAAGTGCCAAAAAGTTTTCTTCGAACTTCATCAACACCATCTAAATCAAATTTAAGATTTTCCCATGGTTGAGAATTAGAAACCATATACCAACGAGTTGCATCAGCACCATATTTTCCAATTACTTCAAAAGGATCAACTCCATTACCCAAACGTTTTGACATCTTATTTCCGTTCTTATCCAACACCAAACCATTTGAAACAACATTCTTAAAAGAAACTGAATCAAAAACTAAGGTTGATATTGCATGAAGTGTAAAGAACCAACCACGAGTTTGGTCAACTCCTTCTGCAATGAAGTCAGCAGGGAAGCTTTTCTTTAAATCTTCATCGGAACAATCAAAAGGATAATGAACTTGAGCATAAGGCATAGAACCAGAATCAAACCAAACATCAATAAGGTCTGTTTCACGCATCATTTTTTCTCCCTTAGGAGATACTAAAATAACATTATCAATATAAGGACGGTGTAAATCAAAAGTATTATAATCTTTAGAAGAATATTTATTCTCCTTCATATAACCTTTTTCAATACTCTTGTCAATTTCATTTCTCAACATCTCAACAGAAGAAATACAAATCTCTTCCTTTCCATCTTCAGTTCTCCAAATAGGAAGAGGAGTTCCCCAATAACGAGAACGGGATAAGTTCCAATCAACTAAGTTCTCTAACCAATTACCAAAACGTCCTGTTCCTGTTGATTCAGGCTTCCAATTAATTGTTTTATTTAATTCAATTAATCGATCCTTAACAGCAGTTGTGCGAATAAACCAAGAATCCAATGGATAATAAAGAATTGGTTTATCAGTTCTCCAACAATGAGGATAACTGTGAGTATGTTTTTCTATCTTAAATGCTTTACCGTCTTGTTTTAATGTCAAGGCAATCTCAACATCAAGACTCATATCCTTTTCTGTTAAGTTAGCATCAAAGGCATTCTTAACAAACTTGCCTTCAAAAGCAGAGTAAAGCTCAATATTTATATTCTTTTCAACAAAATCCTTATCCAATTCTTCAAGCTTAAAGAATTTTCCTGTTTTATCAACCATAGGTTGACGTTTTCCTTCTTTATCAATAAGAATTAATGGAGGAACACCTGATTGTTTAGCTGCTCTATCATCATCAGCACCAAAAGTAGGAGCTATATGAACAATACCAGTACCATCCTCAGTTGTAACAAAATCTCCAGCAATAACCCTAAAAGCACCATCAGCAGGTTTAACCCAAGGAAGTAATTGTTCATATTCAATTCCAACTAAATCCTTTCCCTTGCATTCTTTAATTACTCTATATGGTAAAACCTTATCCCCATTAACATATTCCATAGTAGCATCCTTAGCTTCTTCTGTAAAGAAAGCATTCATAAGAGGTTTTCCTAAAACAACAGTAATTGGTTGAGCAGTATAGGGATTAAAAGTTTTAACCCAAACATAATCAATATTATTTCCAACAGCTAAAGCTGTATTTGAAGGTAAAGTCCAAGGAGTAGTTGTCCAAGCAATAAAATAAGCATCTTCCCCTTTTATTTTAAACTGAGCTACCATTGTTGTATCTTTCACATCACGGTAACAGCCAGGCATATTTAATTCATGAGAACTTAATCCAGTACCAGCAGCAGGAGAAAATGGTTGAATAGTATATCCTTTGTAAAGATAACCTTTCTTGTATAACTCTCCAAGCAGATACCAAAGCGTTTCAATATATTCATTCTTAAAAGTAATATACGGATTTTCCAAGTCAACCCAATAACCCATTTCTTTGGTTAGTTTGTCCCATAAATCCTTATATTTCATAACCTCTGCCTTACAAGCAGCATTATAATCATCAACCGAAATTTTCTTTCCAATATCTTCTTTCGTAATACCTAAATTCTTTTCAACACCCAATTCCACTGGCAAACCATGAGTATCCCATCCTGCCTTGCGAGCAACATGGAATCCTTTCATAGACTTATATCGACAAAAAATATCTTTTATAGCACGTGCCATAACGTGATGAATTCCTGGCTGACCATTAGCAGAAGGAGGACCTTCATAAAAAACAAATTCTTTTTCTCCTTCACGAAGCTTCAAACTGTTTTCAAATATACTGTTTTCTTCCCAGTAGCTAAATATTTCTTTATTGATAGCAGTTAAATCAAGTTGCTTGTATTCCGAATATTTCTTGCCCATACCTTGTGATAAAATTACGTTTGATTATTAACCTGCAAAAGTACTCATTTAATTAGAAAAATCAAAGCATTGCGACAAATGTCTAAATTAGAGGCAAAATATTTTTCATTTTTTCTATTTATTATCATCCTAAAAACTAATTCATTAAAGGAAAAGAGAAGAAATAAAAGAAAGAAAATGAAGAAAAATTTGTTGAAAAATTTGGTAGAAATAAAAAAGGTTGTACTTTTGCAACCTCTTTTGGGAGCATAGCTCAGCTGGTTTAGAGCACCTGCCTTACAAGCAGGGGGTCACAGGTTCGAACCCTGTTGCTCCCACAAAAGAAAAAACCTTGCAAATCAACACTGCAAGGTTTTTTTATTTCTACTTAGTTTGCTCACAAAAATCATTTTGAGAACTGAACATCTAAATCTTTCCTAATTCTAATTCACAAAAAAAATCTTACAAAGCTATTTATCAGAATTCTATTACAATAGAATCTTCAGTAAAGAAGATATTATTGCAACAACATTTGTTAGCTATAACACTTAAGTGTTGCCATGCCATAAGCTGTTTGTAAATTATTGTCTTTATTTTTGGACTTACAACTTTGCTCAAAATCAATATGCAATTCTTTATTTCTATCTAAAGAATCAAATAACCCTAACTTAGATATATCATAGGCTTGATAATGGTAAGATTAAATAGAATATCTCTATAATATTCATGATACAAAGTCAAATAATTTTGTTTCCTAACGCAGAATATTATAGAACCAAATTATATACTCTATCTTTTCAAATTTAAATAAGGAATAAATCTATTTTATCGGCATATAACTGCAATAAAACGCCGATAAAAAATATTTAAATGCCGATAAAATACCACTACGATGGGTATTGTAGCATTATTACGATGCCCATCGTAGCAGTGTTACAATGGGCATCGTAGTTTTTAACGTTTTTTTAATTGGAATTAGCCTTTGAGGAAAGTATTCTTATCCTTCAATCGAATATCTTATGCTTTATATTAAGACAAAGTTCTTTCAATTTTCTTACTGCAAAGATAAGCATTTATTATCATATATCAAACTTATTTATCCTATTTATTGATTAATTTTTTAGTTGGAACTATTGCAAAACAGATTTAATAATAAAGAATAGTTATTCACTATTTTAGGAAGGATAAAATGATTAACTTTATATTTCAAGGGATTACTATGAATAAAAAAGGTTCTTATTTAGAGTCCTTTTATCTTTGATTAATATCTCCAAACTAAAATTCTAGTTCTTTTATTTCCATGTTCCATTTGGATAATTTTATGCTCTTTAACGCAAACATCTTTTAACGCTCTTATTAGTTTTGGAAGATTATCTTCATTTGAAACTAAGGTAGTAAACCAATTTACATTATTTCTATATAAATGGCTTTCTTCAATCATATATTTAATAAAGGATAATTCACCTCCTTTGCACCAAAGCTCATTTTCTTGTCCATTAAAATTAGGATTAGGTTTATTTATCTTTATATGTTTAAGGTTACTTTCTTTTCGTCTTGATGCTTGTTTAGCTTCTTCATTAGAGTTGTGAAAAGGAGGATTGCATATACTTAGGTTAAAATATTCTCCCTGTTTTATTATTCCTCTAAAAATTGAGAAAGGATCTTCTTGATGACGAATCTCTATCTTATCTCTAAGATTTTCATTCATTTCAACAATTCTTTTTGCATTTGTTATTGAATCATTATTAATCTCACTTCCAACAAAATCCCAACCATATTCAATAGCTCCAATTATTGGATATATGCAATTTGAACCTACTCCAATATCAATACATTTTATCTTTTTATTATTAAGATTATCTCCTATTAAATCTGCAACATTATGAATATAATCAGCTCTTGAAGAAATAGGAGGGCATAGACTTTCCTCTGGTATTTCCCAAAAACTAAGATTATAGAAATAAAAAAGCAAAGCCTTATTCAATGCTTTTACTGCATGTGAATCAAAAAAATCAATTGAAAGATCACCATATTGATTTTCATGAACAAACCTTTCTAACTCAGGGTTTGCAATAATCAATTCAGGGAAATCATAGTTTTTATTATGCTTATTTCTTTTATGAAACCCTTGTTTAACACTTTCTTTTTGCATAATCCCCTTATTATTTGATTTGTAATTATTCAACAAAGGTACAATATTTATACTATCATTTCTAACCATCTATAATAATCTTTTTAAATAAAAAATGCCCTTAATGATTAACATCAAGGGCATTAATATTTATATAGAATAATTTAGATTGTTTCTTCTGAGCAAGTTTTTGCACATAAGAATTCACGATTCATTCTTGCTATGTTTGAACGTTTAATTTGTTTTGGACATTCTGCTTCACAAGCATAAGTGTTTGTACAGCTTCCAAATCCTAATTCGTCCATTTTTGCTACCATCTTTTGAACTCTTACTGCTGCTTCTGGTTTCCCTTGTGGCAATAAAGCAAGTTGTGATACTTTTGCTGAAACAAATAACATTGCAGAAGCATTTTTACAAGCTGCAACACAAGCTCCACAACCAATACATGCCGCAGAATCCATTGCTTGGTCTGCTTTATGTTTAGAAATAGGAATTGCGTTACCGTCTGGAACTCCTCCTGTTGTTACAGAAACATAGCCTCCTTCTTGTATTATTTTATCAAAAGCTGATCTATCTACAACTAAATCTCTAATAATAGGGAATGGTTTTGCACGCCATGGTTCAACAACTATTGTATCTCCGTCCTTGAATCTTCTCATATGAAGTTGACATGTTGTTACACCTTCATCTGGTCCATGAGGACGACCGTTTATATATAAACCACACATACCACAAATACCTTCACGACAGTCGTTATCAAAACATACTGGATGAGAAAGTTTATCTATAAGACTTTCGTTTAATATGTCCAACATCTCCAAGAAAGAACAGTCGGGCGAAATATCATTTAATTTATATGTCTCAAAGCGACCTTTCGCTTTTGCGTTTTCTTGACGCCATATCTTTAATGTTAAATTCATTTTACTTGTAATTTCTTTGTTGTACCTTAATAAACTCGTAATTTAATTCTTCTTTATGCATTATTGGTTCTTGTCCATCTCCTTTATATTCCCAAGCTCCAACAAATTTAAAGTCTTCGTCATTTCTTTTTGCTTCGCCTTCTTCTGTTTGGAATTCTTCTCTGAAATGTCCTCCACAACTTTCTTCTCTTTGAAGAGCGTCTTTTGCCATTATTTGAGCAAGTTCTATGTGGTCTGCAAGTCTTGAAGCTTTTTCAAGTTCAGGATTCATTGATGTTAAATCACCAGTTATTCGAACGTTTGACCAGAATTCTTTCTTTAGGACTTCTAACATTGGAATTGCTTTCTTCAAGCTCTCAGAATTTCTTCCCATTCCAACATGTTCCCACATAATGTGTCCAAGTTCTCGTTGAAGTGTATCAACACTCTTTTGTCCTTTTATTGACATTAGCTTTTCTAACTTAGCTCTAACTTCTTTTTCTGTTTTTTCAAATTCTTCAGTTTCAGTTGAAATCTTAGAAGCATAAATTTGGTCAGCAAGATAGTTTTGTATTGTGTAAGGAAGAACAAAATATCCATCAGCTAAGCCTTGCATAAGTGCAGAAGCTCCTAAACGATTTGCTCCATGGTCAGAGAAATTAGCTTCACCTGCTGCAAATAATCCTGTGATAGTTGTTTGAAGTTCGTAGTCAACCCAAAGACCTCCCATTGTGTAGTGAACTGCTGGGTAAATCATCATTGGCGTTTCATAAGGATTTTCATCAACTATTTTTTGATACATTTGAAATAAGTTCCCATAACGTTCTTCAACTTTATCTCTTCCTAAACGTTCAATTGATGATTTAAAATCTAAATAAACAGCAAGTCCTGTTGGTCCAACTCCAAAGCCAGCATCGCAACGTTCTTTTGCTGCACGTGATGCAATATCTCTTGGAACAAGGTTACCAAAAGCAGGATAACGTCTTTCTAAGTAATAATCTCTATTTTCTTCAGCTATTTCTGTTGGCTTTAATTCTCCTTTTCTTATCGCTTCTGAATCTTCTTTCTTTTTTGGGACCCAAATTCTTCCATCATTTCTTAAAGATTCGGACATAAGGGTTAGTTTTGATTGATATTCACCATGAACAGGAATACATGTTGGGTGAATTTGAACATAGCAAGGGTTAGCAAAATAAGCTCCTTTACGATAACATTGAATTGCTGCTGATGCATTACAATTCATTGCATTTGTTGAAAGAAAGTATACATTACCATAACCACCAGTTGCAACAATTACTGCATTTGCAGACCAACGTTCAAGTTCTCCTGTTTGTAAATTTCTTGTTATTATACCTCTTGCTCTACCATCAACAACAACCAAGTCCATCATTTCCCTTCTTTCATACATCTGAACAGTTCCTGCTTTGATTTCTTTTGAAAGTGCTGAATAAGCTCCTAAAAGTAATTGTTGTCCAGTTTGACCTTTTGCGTAAAATGTTCTACTTACTTGTGCTCCCCCAAAAGAACGGTTATCTAACATCCCACCGTAATCTCTTGCGAAAGGAACTCCTTGTGCAACACATTGGTCAATTATATTGTTTGAAACTTCTGCTAAACGATAAACATTTGCTTCTCTTGAGCGATAGTCTCCACCTTTAATGGTATCGTAGAATAAACGTCCTACACTATCTCCATCGTTTTGATAATTTTTTGCTGCATTTACTCCGCCTTGAGCTGCAATAGAGTGAGCTCTACGTGGAGAGTCTGAAATACAGAATATCTTTACATTGAAACCAAGAGCTCCTAAGGAAGCAGCAGCCGAAGAACCAGCAAGTCCAGTTCCCACAACTATAACGTCTAATTTACGTTTGTTGGAAGGGTTTACTAATTTTTGACTTGCTTTATATTTGGTCCACTTTTCCGACAATTGTCCTTCTGGTATTTTGGAATTAAGTGTGCTCATATCTTATTGTTTTTTATTTCTTATTATCTTATTATTACATCAAAAACATAACCCATAATGGAACAATAGCAAATCCTATAGGAATTATTATTGAGAAAGCAATAGCCACCCATTCTATTGCTGAATTATATTTTTTATGATTAAGTCCAAAGGTTTGAGCCAATGAATTAATAGCATGTGATAGATGGAACCCTAAAGCTACAAACACTAATAAATATATTAATGAATAAAGACGGTTAGCAAATAATTGACGACACATTGTATAAAAGTCAGGTTCTGCTTTTTTATAGTCTGCTCCACAATAAGTTTTTACATCTTCTTTTGAAAGGTTTATTAAGTTCTTTTGGCTTTTATCCATCTTATCAGGAGTTATTTGACTTATTGCTTGATATTGAGCCATAAGTGCAGCTTGGTCTTTTTCGTTTAATTCTCCTGATTGAAGTTTTAGAGCTTTTTGTTGAAAATGTTTATCCATTTGTTCTATTTCTGCACAATATTTACCTTCAACTAAGTTTAGTTTTACAAAGTAGAAATTCATAAAGTGAAGGATTAAGAAACAAGCAATGATTCCACCTGTCCATATCATATAACGAGACATAAATGGAGTCTTTGTTTTTGATATTACTTTATAACGAACAGGACGTGCCAACCAGTTTTGAATTGTAAGTATTATAGCAATAATAATGTGAAGTGCAATACAACCCATCAGTATAACTTCAAATACTTTTACAATATAATTTGTACCCATGAAATGACAAGCATTTCTGTACCACTCTCCACCATCATCTCTTAAGATACATAAGTTAATACCCATATGTACAGGCAAAAACAACAGAAGGAATAACCCAAATGCTGCAAGTGCCATCTTTTTTGTGATGGAGGCAAATTGTATAAGTCTCATAGTCTTTTGTTTATATTAATATTATTTTCTTTCTATTTGGCAATAAAGTTGGCAAAGTTATGAAGAATATTTTAATTATCAAGGATAAGCTTTTAAACTAATAAAAGAGAGAGGACAAATAAATCCATTTCCATTTTTTCCCAATGACAAGGCAAAGAGTATAAATATTCTTTATCCCACAGGAATGTTACATTGAGCAAGAATAAGTCTCATTAAGAATGATAAAAAATATTTAACTTTATAACATAAAAGATAAAGTAGAGATACACACTTTCTGGGATAGTATTGAGAACTTTCTTTATTGGTCGCTGTATTTTAGGATATTATCGTTGAAGAATTCTATTGCGATTCCTGCTTCTTTGAACATTTCTTCTGATTCTTGTCCTGCATGATACTTTTGTTCACATACAACTCTTTTGATTCCACAGTTTATTATCAGCATTGCACAGGTACGACATGGCGTCATCTTACAATAAAGTGTTGCTCCGTCAAGTGCTATTCCTCTTCTTGCTGCTTGACATATTGCATTTTGTTCTGCGTGAACAGTTCTTACACAGTGATTTGTTATTGTTCCGTCGGCATGATATGTTTGTTTAAAGAGGTGTCCAACTTCATCACAATGAGGTAATCCTATAGGAGATCCAACATAACCTGTAACTAATACTTGTTTGTTTTTTACAATAACACAACCGCTTCTTCCTCTATCACAGGTGGCTCTTTTTGCTGCTGCATTTGCCAATTCCATAAAATATTCATCCCAAGAAGGTCGAATATATTTTCCTTGTCCTTCTATTTCTTTTTTATTGTCTTCCATAGTTCTATTATCTGTTTATTGAGTTCCTCTATTGTTCCGCTATTATCAATTCTTATATCTGCCATTTCTATGCAAGCTCTTAGGTTCTGTGCATTTCTATCTTTTGATTGCATTTCCCTTTCTTCATTTTGTTTAAAGGTTTCAAAGCTTACATTATCGGTTACACTTTTGCGTTTAAGTATTCTTTCATAGCGGATTTTAATATCGGCATCAACGGCAATTAATAAGAAATCGTCGTTTTGTCTTAAGAATTCTATTTCTAATGGATTGCGAACAGATTCAATTATACTATTCTTTCCACTTTCTTTTGCTTTCTTATATAAGCTTTCTATTATGTATGAAGGTTCGTTTTCTTCTCTAAGATGGTTAGCAACCAGAGTCATTGTGTCTCTGTTTACTTCCAAACCTTGCTCTTTTATTTTCTCAACAATAAAGTCTCTTGCTGAAAAGTGTAGGAATCCTTTCTGTTTTAATAAGTCAACTATTGTTCCTTTTCCTGATCCAAGTGTGCCAGTTATTCCTATTATTATCATCTTATCTTTTTATACCTTATACTTAAATGATAATTTTGAAAGGTCTTCGTTTGCTTTTACTATCTTGTTCTTTAGACTTTCCTTATAATTACGCATTTTTTCTTGTAGTTCAGGGTTCCCATTTGCCATAATTTGTAGAGCTAATATTGCTGCATTTAAGGCACCATTTATTGCAACAGTTGCCACAGGAATTCCAGGAGGCATTTGTATCATTGCCAAAAGTGCATCCATTCCATCTAAAGAAGCATTAATAGGAACTCCAATAACAGGAAGTGGGGTCATAGCAGCGATAACTCCAGGTAAATGAGCAGCCATTCCTGCACCAGCTATTATTACTTCAATACCTCTATCTTGTGCTTTTGTTGCAAATAGTTCAACTTCTTTTGGTGTACGATGAGCCGAAAGTGCATTTATTTCGAATGGTATTTCCATTTCATCTAAGAATTTTGCAGCAGCTTCCATTACAGAATAATCGCTTGTGCTTCCCATTATAATACTTACCTTTGGTTTCATGTTATGAATTATATTAGTTATACAAAAATATTGATTGATTATCAAGTTTCAAAAATACAACTTTCTATAACATTGCCCAAATCTAATTGATTATTTTGGAAGAATTACCTATCTTTGCAACTTAACATTAGACTCAAAAAAGATTTTTCTATGATTAAAACAATACGTTTTTGGATAGATAATGCTCGTTATACTGCCTTACCTCAAAGTATTACGCCCGCATTATTGGCTATTGCAATGGCTTCAAATGGTGCTTATTTTTCTTGGGCTTTAGCTTTAGTAGCTTTATTTGGAGTTATTTTTGCTCATTTAGCTTTGAATTTGTCTGATGATTATTTTGATTATAAGAATGGAGATTGTAATCGTAGAGCAAAGGCTTCAAAAGGAATGAGAGTTAGAGTTGCTAAGTGTGAATATCTCTCACAAGGTAAAGCTACTCTTAATCAATTATTATTGGCTATTACTGTTTTTTTTATTTTAGCTTTTATTTGTGGAGGAATAATTATTTGGTTTAGGGGTTGGAATATTACTTTTTTGGTTTTGGTTGCAGGAATTCTTGGTTTAGGTTATTCTTTTCCTTGGCTTAGATTTTCTTATAGAGGATTAGGAGAGTTGGTAGTTGGTGTTATGTTTGGTCCTTTACTTATGATTGGAGTTTATTTTGCATCAAGTGGTGTATTTGATGGACCTGTTTTATTTGTATCAATTGCAGTAGGTTTATTGGTTACAAATATAGTTTACTCTCATTCTATTCTTGATGTGGAGTGTGATAAATCAATTGATAAAGTTACTTTTGCCCAAATATTAGGAACAAAAAAGAAAATGTTGTTCTTTTCTTGGTGCTGTTGTTTCTTGCCTTTTATAATAATATTCTTAGGTGTTTATTTAGATTATTTGCATTGGACTTTTCTTTTTTCATTCCTTACTCTTCCTATGGCAATTTATTTATTTAGGTCTATGAAAGATTTTTCTAACGATTCTCCTTCTAATCTTGAACCTAAATGGTTTTTGGGAAGGATGGAAAGATGGGATAAAATTAAGGAAGCGGGAATTGATTGGTTTATGTTTCGTTGGTATTTAGCTCGTAATCTTGTATCTTTCTTTTGCTTAATTCTAATGATAGTTAGTTATCTTTCATCGCTTTAATAGCAAATCAATATATTATATATTCTATGAAACAGTTTTTTTATCTTGGTTGGTGGTTTTTTAAAGTTAGGTTTCTAAAGAAGGAAATCCCTCTTCAAACGGTTCTTTTCATTACTGATAAATGTAATTTAACTTGCCGTCATTGTAGTGTTTATAATGAAATCAACCCTGTAATGATGTCGTTTCAACAAGTGAAAAAGGAATTAGAGTATTCATATAATTTGGGTTCTCGCTTTGTAGATTTTGAAGGTGGAGAACCAACTTTATGGTTTGATGAAGAAAAAACAGTTAATGATTTAATCCTTTTAGCTAAACAAATAGGTTTCTTTTCTTGCACAATTACTACTAATGCACAAACATCTTTCAAGGGTTCATTAGCAGATAGTATCTGGGTTAGTTTAGATGGAAAAGGAAAATATCATGATATTATACGTGGTAATGGCGCTTTTGAAAAGTTGGATAAGAATATCGCTGAGGCTAATCACAAGGAATTATCTGTTAATATGGTTGTTAATTCTTTAAACAACGAAGGAGTTGAAGAAACATTAGACTATGTTAAGGGTAATAAATTTATTAAATCCATTTCGTTTAATTTTCATACTCCATTTGAAGCAACAGAGGATTTGATGTTGAATAAAGAGAAAAGAAATAAAATAATTGATACAATAATTAGTTATAAGAAAGGAGGTTATCCAATAATGAATTCAATAAGTGGTTTGAAACTTATGAAAGAAAACAATTTCAAGAAGCGTTGTTGGATTACAAATTTTATACTTGCTGATGGAACTCATTTAAAAGAATGTGCAGGAAAGACAGAAAATATATGTGATGATTGTGGCTTTTGTATGGCAGCAGAAGAACATTGCATATTTAGTTTTAAATTAGATACTATATTTGCAGGATTAAGACTTAGAGTAAGATAATTGTAGAGACGCGATTTATCGCGTCTAATGATTAAAATAAAAACAAAGATGAAGAAGATAATAAAGTTTTTTCTTAGAAATATACCTCGTAAATATTTACAAAGAATAGTTCATTTCGCTGCAAAATGTACAAAGTTATTCTACATTGGGAATAATGTTGAATGCCCTGTTTGCGGAAAACATTATAGAAAGTTCTTGCCTTATGGTTATGTTATTTCAAGAGATAATGCTCTTTGTCCTAATTGTCTTGCTTTGGAAAGGCATCGTTTGCTTTGGCTTTTCTTAAAAGATAAAACTAATATTTTTAAAGATGAGGTTAGTTTTCTTCATATAGCTCCTGAGCTTTGTTTTATTGATTATTTCCGTAAGCAAAAGAATATAAAATATACTACTGCTGATTTGGAATCGCCTTGGGCTGATGTTCATTTGAATGTTGAAGAGATGCCACTTGAAACTTCAAGCTATGATTTTGTAATGGCCAATCATATATTAGAGCATGTCGATAATTTAGATAAGGCATTAAGTGAGATTTATAGGGTTTTAAAACCAGGAGGCTTGGCAATTTTGCTTTCTCCTATTAATCCAAAACGTGATATTACTTATGAAGACAAAACAATTACAGACCCATTAGAAAGAGAAAAGCATTTTGGACAAAAGGATCATGTTCGTGAATTCGGCCTTGATTATGCAAAAGTTCTTTCAAAAGAAGGAATGGAAATTGTTGAAGATAGATATATAGAAACATTAATTGAGGATAAGATTATTCGTTTTGCCCTTGCTAATCCTGATGAATTAACAATAGAAAATCATATCTTTATTGCAAGAAAGTTAAATAAGATTATAAGATGAAGATCACTTTAATAGGAACAGCTTACCCTTATCGTGGAGGACTTGCTTTATATAATGAAAGATTGATGGAAGAGTTTCTTAACCAAGGCAACGAAGTTAGCATAAACACTTTTTCTTTACAATATCCATCTTTTCTTTTCCCGGGTAAAACTCAATATGCTACTTGGGATAAACCTGAGAAATTCCCTATTAAAAGGTCGGTTAATTCAATAAATCCTTTTAATTGGATAAAAGTAGGACTTAGAATTAAGAAAGAATGTCCCGATATTGTTATAATTAAATATTGGTTACCTTTCTTCTCTCCTTGTTTTTCTATTATTTCAAAGATAATAAAGTCAAATAAACATACTAAGATAATAACTATTGTAGATAATATTATTCCTCACGAAAAACGTTTTTTTGATACTCCTTTTACTAATTTCTTTGTTAAAAATGTTGATGGTTTTATTGCAATGAGTAAATCTGTTTTTGATGATATTACTAAATTCAATGTAATGAAACCTCGTGTTCTTTGTCCTCATCCTTTATTTGATAATTTCGGGAAAGCAATTTCACAACAAGAAGCTCTTGAAAAATTGAACTTAAATAAAGATGATATAAATTTACTTTTCTTTGGTTTAATCAGAGAATATAAGGGATTGGATATATTAATTGATGCAATGAAAGATGAAAGGCTAAAAGAGTTTCCCATTAAATTAATTGTTGCAGGAGAATTTTATGATGATCCTAATCCATATTATGATAAGGTAAAGGCATTTTCACTTGAAGATAAAATACGTTTTGATGCAAGATTTATTCCTGATGATGAGGTAAAGAATTATTTTTGTGCAGCGGATTTAGTTGTTCAACCTTATAAAAGTGCAACACAAAGTGGAGTAACACAAATAGGTTATCATTTTGAAAAACCTATGTTGGTTACTAATGTAGGAGGATTAGCAGAAATTATTCCTAATGGAAAGGTTGGTTATGTTGTCAAACCTGATAGTAAATCAATTGCAGATTCTTTAGTTGACTTCTGTAAGAATAGACCAGATTTCTCCGAATGGATTAAACAAGAAAAGAAAAAGTATTCTTGGGATAAAATGACCCAAGCAATAGAGAAAATATATAAACAATTGTAGATTATGATAATTAGAAGTAAAGCTCCATTACGTCTTGGTTTAGCTGGAGGAGGTACTGATGTTTCCCCTTATTCTGATATTTATGGCGGTTGTATTTTAAATGCTACAACTTCTCTTTATGCTTATTGTGATATTATACCAACAGATAAAGGAATAATAAATTTCTATCTTCAAGATAAAAAAGAAAAATACTCATATAAGAGCATAAAAGCCTTGCCTATTGATGGTGAAATAAATTTATTAAAAGCTATTTATAATAGAATTGTTAAGGATTATTCTTTAGATGCTCTTTCTTTTGATATTCATACTTTTGTTGATGCTCCTGCTGGTTCTGGATTAGGAACTTCTTCAACTTTAGTTGTTGCAGTTGTTGGAGCTTTTTGTGAATGGTTTGGTTTACCTTTGGGAGAATATGATATTGCTAATTTAGCCTATAGCATAGAAAGAGAGGATTTACTTTTGGCAGGAGGAAAACAAGATCAATATGCAGCAACTTTTGGTGGATTTAATTTTATGGAATTCTTCGCAGAAGGTAAAGTAATAGTAAATCCATTAAGAATAAAAGAAGAAACACTTAATGAGTTATCTCGCAATATAGTTTTGTATTATACAGAAACTTCTCGTTTTTCTTCCGATATTATTCAAATGCAACAAGAAAATGTAAAGAATAATAATGTTCAAAGCGTTGATGCAATGCATCAATTAAAGCAACAATCAGTTCTTATGAAAGAAGCTCTTTTGCGTAATAATTTAGATGAAATAGGACATATATTAAACATTGGTTGGGAATATAAAAAACAAATGGCAAAAGGAATTTCAACTAAATTATTTGAAGATGTTTATAATTGTGCCTTAAAAGCTGGAGCAATTGGAGGAAAAATTTCAGGAGCAGGAGGAGGAGGATACATTTTCTTCTATTGTCCTAATGATACAAGATATAATGTTATTGAAAGTTTAGCTTCTTTTGGAGGTTCAGTAAGAAGATTTGAATTCACCAAGAAAGGTCTTAAGACTTGGAAGATTTAAAAATGAAATTAGAAGAAGCAATAATCTTAGCAGGAGGTAAAGGAACAAGACTTAGGTCTGTTGTTTCTGATATGCCTAAACCATTAGCTCCAATTAATAATATTCCTTTCCTTACCTATATTATACATTTCCTAAAAAAAGAAGGAATTAAGCATATAGTTCTTTCTGTTGGTTATAAATGGGAAATGATTAAAGAGATTTATGGAAACAGTTACGAAGGAATAGATATTAGTTATGCTGTTGAAGAAGAGCCTTTGGGAACAGGTGGAGGGATTGCTTTAGCTTTAAAAGAAACAAAACAAGATGATATTCTTATTTTAAATGGGGACTCTTTTATTGATTTTGATTTAAATGACTTTTATTTATTTCATAAGAAAGAAAAATCTAGACTTAGTTTTGTTTTAAAAGAAATGAAAGATTTTGAACGTTATGGTAGTGTTGAAGTAAATGAAAATAAGATAATAAAGTTTAAGGAAAAGAAATTTATTAATCAAGGACTTATTAATGCAGGAGCATATATAGCAAAAAGAGATATATTTGATTCATTAAACCTACCAGATAAGTTTTCTTTTGAACAAGATTATTTAGAAAAGAAAGTTAATGAAGGATATTTTTATGGATATAAAACAAATGGATACTTTATAGATATAGGAATCCCTGAAGATTATAATAAAGCACAGATAGATTTTAAAGATATATGGAAATAAATATACCTCAAGGTCAAAAAGGAGAAAAGCAAGTTGTTGTTAATGAAACAAACACAGCTAAGGCTTATGGTTCAGGATTAATAAATGTTTTTGCAACTCCAGCAATGGTTGGATTAATGGAAAATACAGCACATACTTCTATTCAAGAATTTCTTCCTCAAGGAATGGTTACTGTTGGAATAGAAATTAATGTTAAACATATTAAGGCAACTCCACTTGGAATGAAGGTTACATGCAATTCTATTTTAGAAAAGGTTGAAGGTAAAAGACTTTTTTTTAATGTTGAAGCATTTGATGAAGTTGGGAAAATAGGAGAAGCAAATCATATAAGATATATAGTTGATGCAGTTAAGTTTGTAGAGAAACTTAAGTTAGTGGTTAATGGTTAATGTTGAATGGGAAATGATTAATTCACATTTAACAAGTCAATTTTGTCCATTGGGTCAATTTTATCCTTTAGAAAGAAGAAGAAAGAATAAACAAATAAATAAATAAGATGACAGAATCAATCAGTAAGGATTTTAGAATGGTTGCAAAGACCATGTTTGGATTAGAAGACGTTTTAGTAAAAGAACTTGAAGCTCTTGGGGCAAAGAACATAGAAAAACTTAATCGAGCAGTAAGTTTTGAAGGGGATATGATTATGTTGTATAAGGCAAATTATCTTCTAAGAACAGCAGTATCAATTCTTAAACCTATATATTCTTTTGAAGCAAATAATGAACAAGAATTATACGATAATGTATATAAATATAAATGGGAAAAGCTTATTAACTCAGATGGAACTCTTTCAATAGAGCCAGTTGTTTACAGTACTATATTTACTCACTCACTTTATGCTTCACAAAAGTCAAAAGATGCAATATGTGATAGACTAAGAAAAATGTTTTCTCAACGTCCAACAATGACAAAAGAAAACCCTGATGTAATACTTAATCTTCATATTAACGAAAATCAAGTAACCATATCTTTAAATAGTAGTGGTGAAAGTCTTTATAAAAGAAATTACAGGGTAGCAGTTGAATCAGCTCCAATGAATGAAGTTGTTGCAGCAGGACTTATTCAATTGTCAGGATGGGAAAGAGATTGTAATTTCTTTGATCCAATGTGTGGTTCAGGAACTCTTCTTATTGAAGCAGCAATGTTTGCAAATAATATCCCAGCTCAATATTATAGAAATGATTTTGCTTTCTTTAAGTGGGGCGACTTCTCAATGCCTGAATGGAAAAGAGTAAAAGAAAAAGCAGATAATGCAATGATAGATTTTGATTATGAAATTTGGGGATCAGATATTTCAGGACAAGCAATCAGTACTGCTCAAGCAAATATTAATAATGCAAAGCTTCATAAAGACATACAGTTATTCCGTAATGATATTCAAGAACAAAATCCACCAGAAGGAAAAACTCTAATTATAACAAATCCTCCTTATGGTGAAAGAATGGAAGTTGATGATATCTTTGATTTATATGAAATAATAGGACGTGTATTTAAAAACAAATATCCAGGAAATACAGCTTGGTTAATAAGTTCTGACTTTGATGCCTTTAAATATGTAGGTTTAAGACCATCTCGCCATATAACAGTTTATAATTCTAATCTTGAATGTAAGTTTTGCAAATACGACCTTTATGAAGGAAGTAAGAAAGCAAAGAAACAAAACAGGAATAATCAAGATGAAGAAGAAATAGATATAGAAATACAAGATAGCAGTATAGAAAACGAAGATTAGTCTTAATAATCTTTTAAATAATAGAAAGGGAGAATAGTTGAAAAAACAATTATTCTTCCTTTCTATTAATTTATTGGTTCAATGAAAAACAAAAAAAGGTCAGAGTTTAAAACTGACCTTTAATCTTTTGTAGCGGGAACGAGAGTTGAACTCGTGACCTCCGGGTTATGAATCCGACGCTCTAACCAACTGAGCTATCCCGCCAAATGAGGTGCAAAAGTACAAAAAAATTGCTTACAAACAAATTATAGGTAGATTATTTGACCTTGTATATAATAATAACTTATTCAAACTCTTTTTTAAGATATTTTCCTGTTAGGGAATTTGGGTTATTAATTATTTCCTCTGGAGTCCCTTCTGCAATTATTCTTCCTCCTTCTTTTCCTCCTTCGGGTCCAAGGTCTATTATGTAATCGGCTACTTTTATTACGTCAAGATTATGTTCTATTACTATCATTGTATTACCTTTTTCTACGAGTTTTTGTAATACATCTAAAAGTATTCTTATGTCTTCAAAGTGAAGTCCTGTTGTTGGTTCATCTAATATATATAATGTGTTACCTGTGTCTTTCTTCCCTAATTCTGCTGCAAGTTTTATTCTTTGACTTTCTCCTCCTGATAGGGTTGTGGAGGGTTGTCCAAGAGTAATGTAACCAAGTCCAACTTCTTTAACTATTGATAGCTGACGTTTTATATTTGGGTGATTTTCAAAAAAGACTACTGCTTCTTCAAAACTCATATTTAATACTTCACTAATAGATTTTCCTTTATATCTTACTTCTAAGGTTTCTCTATTATATCTTTTCCCATTACATTCTTCACATACAACATATACATCGGGCAAGAAATTCATTTCTATTTGTTTTACTCCTGCTCCTTGACATGTTTCGCAACGTCCTCCTTTTACATTGAAAGAGAAACGCCCAGGTTGATAGCCTCTAATTTTTGCTGTTGGAAGTGATGCAAAGACTTTTCTTATTTCGTCAAATACTCCAATAAATGTTGCTGGATTTGAACGAGGTGTTTTTCCAATAGGGTATTGGTTAATTTCTATTACTTTGTCGATAAGGTCAATGCCTTTTAGTTCTTTGTATGGAAGAGGTTTTTTATCGGAGCGATAGAAGTATTGGCTAAGTATTGGGTGAAGTGTATTGTTTATTATTGATGATTTACCACTTCCTGAAACTCCTGTTATGCAAAGAAATGCTCCAAGTGGTATTTTTATATCTACATTCTTTAAGTTATTTCCTGTACAACCTAAGAGCTCAATAAATTTTCCATTTCCATGTCTTCTTTCTTTTGGAATTTCTATTTTTCTTATTCCTTTTATGTAGTCACCGGTTATTGAATTTACGTCTTGTTTTATCAACTCTTCTGGCTTACCGTTAAATATTATTTTCCCTCCATTTACTCCAGCTCCTGGTCCTATATCAGTAATCCAATCTGATTCCATTATCATGTCCTTGTCATGTTCTACAACAATAACACTATTGCCTGCATCTCTCAGTTTCTTTAATGCTCCAATTAATTTGAAATTATCCTTTTGATGTAAGCCTATACTTGGTTCATCTAAAATATATAATACATTAACAAGTTGAGATCCTATTTGTGTTGCTAAACGTATTCTTTGACTTTCGCCTCCAGAAAGACTACGTGAACTACGGTTTAAGTTTAAATAGCCTAAACCTACGTCTAATAAGAAGTTAATTCTTGTATTTATTTCCCTAAGTATTTCTTTTGCTATTTCTTGTTTTCTTTTTGGGAGTCTATCTAAAACACTCTCACACCAAACAGAAAGATCTTTTATATCCATTGAAACAAGTTCAGATATATTCTTATCATCTATTCTGAATTGTAGAGATTCTTCTTTTAGTCTTCTCCCTTTACAATGAGGACACTCTACCTTATTCATAAAACCACTTGCCCATTTTTGAATAGAAGCAGGCATATTATCTCCATATTGAGCAGTAATAAAGTTTACTATTCCTTCAAACTTATCTTTGCTTAATGAGTGAATTCCAAGATTAGAATCATAAGTCTCAAGTTCCATATCAGATCCATAAAGGATAACAGAAAGGGCTTCTTGACTAATATCTTTTATTGGAGTATCAAGATTGAAATCCATTTTTCTACCCAATGCTTCTAATTGTTTTGTAAACCAAGAACTTTTATTTGGTTTGCCAAGAGGGATTAAGCCTCCTTCATTTAAGGATTTATTATTGTCTGGAATAATTTTATCTTCATCAACCTGCGTAATTTCTCCTAATCCATTGCAAAAGGGACAAGCCCCATAAGGAGAGTTGAATGAAAATGTATTTGGTTCTGGTTCTGGATAAGATATACCAGTAGTAGGACACATAAGATGACGGCTAAGATAACGAACCTCATTTGTTTCATCATCTAATAACATCATTGTTCCATTACCATGTTTAAATGCTGTTTCAACTGACTTTTTTAGTCTTGTTGCATTTTCTTCTGTTATTCTTAGCTTATCAATTACTATTTCTATATCATGAATTTTATATCTGTCTAATTGTAATCCTATTGTAATATTTGTTATTACTCCATCGATTCTCATCTTTAAGAACCCTTTCTTTGCAGAGGATAAAAATAACTCACGATAATGACCTTTTCTCCCTTTAACAACAGGCGATAGAACTAACATTGTCTTTTCAGTATAGTTATTTTCTATTATTTCAAGTATTTGTCTTTCTGAATACTTAACCATTTTCTCTCCAGTATTTATGGAATAAGCATCTGCTACTCTTGCATAAAGTAAACGGATTAGGTCATAAATTTCAGTTGTAGTGCCAACAGTTGAACGAGGGTTTTTGTTTGTTGTCTTTTGTTCAATTGAAATAACAGGAGAAAGTCCTGTAATCTTTTCAACATTTGGTCTTTCAATTGAGCCAATGAAGTTTCTTATATAAGCAGAGAAAGTTTCTAAATATCGTCTTTGTCCTTCAGCATATATTGTATCAAAAGCCAATGAAGACTTACCACTACCACTCAATCCTGTAATTGTTACAAGAGAATTTCTTGGTAATGTAAGAGAGACATTTTGTAAGTTATGAGCTTTTGCTCCAAATATTTCAAGTTTTTCTTCGTTCATTTTAAATAGAAATAATTTGCAATATTACTACTTTTTTGCGAGTTATTTATTGTGTAAAAGCCTTAATGTTTATGTCAACTAAATATTATAATCTTTGGAATATCCAAAAAATTACTATCTTTGTTGTTCAAATAGAGATATTAAATTAATTACTAAATAATAATCATAAAATCCCATTTAGAAATGAAAAAGAGTTTATTAATCATCAGTTTATTCGCAATGGCAACACTTTTTAGTTGTCAAAACGATGCAAAACAAAAAGTTAGAGAACAACAAATTCATGATTCTTTTGCACAATTGATGTCGGCAAAGGACACAGAGATGCAAGGATTATTCCAAGAACTTAATGATATTGATTCTTCTTTAACTGAAGTTACAAATGTATATGCAAACGTATCAAAGGTTGCTAACACATCTGGCGAAATATCAAAAGATACAAAAGCAAACATAAAAGATAAGATTGCGACAATAAAAAATATCTTAGACCAAAACAAAAGGAAAGTTGCAAATGTAAATTCAAAAATAAAAAAGGATAAGAAAGAAAACGAACAACTAAAAACTTTTGTAAAAAATCTTGAATCAAGAATACAAGAACAAGAAGGACAAATTCAAGCTTTAACAGCAGAATTGGCTAAGAAAAATATTCAAATAGATAATTTAACAAAGAATGTTGATGATTTAAATTCAAGAAATAAGCAAAAAGATGCCCAAATAATGAAGATTGAAGATGAAAAGAATACTGCATACTTCGTTGTTGGAACAAAGAAAGAACTTATTGCTAAGAACTTGATTGACCGTAAAGGCGGCTTTATAGGAATAGGTAAATCAGAAACATTAGCAAACAATGCAGATTTCTCAAACCTAACAAAGATAGATATTCGTAATACTCAAGAAATCCCATTAACAGGAAAGAAAATAAAAATTGTTACTTCTCATCCAACTTCATCATACTCATTAGAAGGTAATCCTAAAATGCCATCATCAATCCGTATTGTAAATCCAGAACAATTCTGGAGAGGAAACAAATGCTTAGTAATAATGGTTGACTAAGAGAGATAAACAAAATTCTACATAAAGAAAACGAGGACTTAGATTAAGTCCTCGTTTTTGATATAATCTTTCTTCTAATAATAAGTTCTTGTGATTTAATTCAATCATTAGTTTTTATTTCTAAGATATAAATCCCATTATTTAAATCCCCAACATTAATTTGTCGTTGATTTTTTGCAATTATTTTTGACTTTACTAATAAGCTCATAATATTATAAATATTCAATGTCAAATTATTTTCCTTTAGATATTTAATATCTAAATTAATAATATCTGAAGCAGGGTTAGGGTAAACAGAAAATCTATTATTTATATCATCAATATTACTTATATTAATATGTTTGCAATAGGACAATTGCTTCTTCGTCCTCAAATAACAATTAATGAATTATCCCAAAATATAACTTCACTCAGAGAAAAGATAAACTCAATAGATGAAGATATAAAGGAAGAAACAGTTGAGTCCGCAGAAATAAAGATAAAATATCAAAGCTATATTGATAAAGAACAAGAAATTGCCGACAAACTATCAAAATACGATAACCTAATAATAAAAGATGACTTCAACTATCAAGCCCTTAACTCCCTTAGTTTTGAAGCCCGTGAGAAACTAACAAAGATTCGTCCCAAAACAATAGGACAAGCCTCCCGCATAAGTGGAGTTTCCCCATCAGATATATCTGTATTAATAATATATATTAGTAGATAAAAATGTAGAGACGCGATTTATCGCGTCTCTATATCTATTAGTTATTACCTAACAATTAATTTCCTTGTTAAACTATATTGGCATTAATATATTTCTATTGTCAAATATAAATATTTATAATGAGATAAATTATATTTAAGTTTATCTATTTCAGTTGTTATTATTTATTGATTTGCAGGATTAGATAATGGATATATAGTATTTACAAATTTATTTTTATCAAAGTCTTGATTATTAAAATTTTTACCTTTATGGAACAAACAATCGATACAATTATTATTATAATCATTACATACATTATCTGAAATTTTACAGAAATTTGGCTTTTCATTTCTTGTGAATTTAGGTAATTCTACAAAATGAGTGTATAACCATTCAGCCATATTTCCTATTGATAGCTTATCATGCATCTCTTGTTTATTTCTAATTAATAAATCCTCTTGAACCATTGTCTTATCATCTTCTTTTGTTAACTCATGTATATATATAACCCCAAGATTATTATCTGCATGATTATCTGTAACATAATCCCATTGTTCTTTTTCATCTTCTCCAGCAATTACTATTGCTTTTGAGTTACTTTCTTTAACTATTGTTGCTACTAATGACCAAATTAAAAGAGGTTGTAAATTATTTAATACTGTTCTTTTTTCAATTGCCATTTTCTTGGGTTCATCATAATTTTTTTTTATTAAAGTATTAAACTTGTCCCAGATTAATCCTTCACTAATATTATGAAATGATTTTAGTATTTTCGTCCCAGTTATTCCTTCTATCAAGTTATTTTTACTTTTACTCTCGTCCTGGACATAATAATCACTAATACATGCTACATCCTTATCTTCCAATTGAATTTTGTATGATTTTATGATTTTCTTTATCCCATAAATAAAACCTGATTTATCTTTTAGTGTAGAATTTTTCCCACAGTCACCTACTATTACCAATAATTTCCAACCTGAATCAGTTAATAATTTTATTAACTGAGCCTGTGCTTTATGAATAAATGTTGTGTTTTTTAATAATGCAACTGGCCAAATTATGTATCCTTGATTTATACTAAGATTGTCAGGTAAAGCAGTTGTTTTAAAATGTCTATCTTCAAGGTATTGTTTTAAATCTCTATTATTAGTACTTTGAACATTAGTATTTTTTAAATTATCACTTTCATTTTTCATGTTTTCATTTGGTTGATCTTTAGATGCTAATTCAAACATTCTAAATAAAATATCCAAATATTTTTTTTTCTCTTTTTCTCTTTCCTCTTTTGGTAGTGAATTTATTGTATTGGCAATAAGAAGTTGCTGTTGGTCTAATTGGACTAACTTTTGAGAAGTGCCATTCGGAATATCTATTTTACTTTTCTTTGAAAACTTGCCTAAGTTTACCTCTCCACTAATTCCTTTAAGAATAGATGCATTAGTTTTCATAGAAGGGAAGTCAAACTCCTTACTATTTTCATCAAAATATTTTTTGCCAATTAATTTTTTACTTGAAAAAAATCCATTAATCATATCAATAATCTTTTGTATAAACATCTTTTTAATAATTAATTTAAATCTGTCCTAAATATCTTTCATAGTGATTTTGAAGATCAACTCTTCTAAAAATATTGTCTTTATCTATCTCTGTTTTTGAAGAATTAAATATTCCTTCAGTTACAAGAGTGCCATCAGGCATAACAAGTATCACAGAATTCTTTTTTGTATTATTTGCACGTAAAACTTGAATAGAGAATTTTGATTTAGAACTATATCTTTTTTCAAAATAATCAATTTCATTTTGAATATTTTTTTCTGCTTCATCAAAAGATTTTAACTTTCCAAATTTCATTAGTTTATCAAACGATTCTTTTTTAGCTTCATCATTTGGTTTAACAACAGAAAAAATACGCCACCCATTAACACCTAACTTTGGTAATTGTTTATACAAATCTTCTAAACAGTTCTTATTTACAGATGACATAACCGTATGAATAAGAACAGGAATGTTATTTTGTCTATAATTAAAAATATTTTGAACAATTGTATTTACAACAGATGAATTATTTTTATTATCTATTAATGGTCTAATCTTAATATTCTGTTTATTTTGAAATGAATCTAAAGAGACACGTATTACAACATTAAATTTTATTAATAATGGCACTAATTCTTGATGAAATTCTAATCCATTAGTATCTATTAATACTCCTGTTTTGCCACCAATAATACTTAAAGCATCTATAAGCTTTTGTTTCTCTAACAAAGGTTCTCCTCCAGACAAAACAACTGCCAATGGATTCATTGACAATAGATCGCTTGCTATTTTTTTTATATCATTTTGTTCAAATTCTTTTCCAATAACATCTCCAGCATAACAATAACTACAATTGCAATTACATTTGTTAGATATTAACCAATTTAATACAATAGGTTGATCATCTGGCAATTCTACAATATTAGAAAAATGTTCTTTGGATGGTAACCAATGTTCTATTTCAAAAGAATCAAAACTTTTATCAATACCTATATTAAGATTATTAATAATATTCAATGGTAATTTATTCCTTTTTAAATTACAATAAGCTTCTAATTCATCAGAAAAATCTTTTGAAACAGCAAAGAATAATCCAGAAAATGGAGAAAATACTAATGTCCCAAAATCTTTATTCTTTCTAATATATAATCCTCGTTTTGTTTTTTCTACTATTTCCATACTTTCAATATATGTCTTGTATGATGGGAATTTATTCTTTTTGCAGTTTTGCTAATATTTCCATAATGACTAATTTGAGAAACATTAAAATCTTCTGTATGATATCCTAAATTAGAAAAAACCTCGCATATTGATGCTCCTACAGGAATACAAATATCTCTAGTTATATTGTCATTAACTACAATATATCCTACAGCTTTTTCATTTAAAAGAGTATCTAATTTTTTATATGCTTGTTGAATATTAAAAAAGTATTGAGAAAAATATGGATGATAATAAACTTCAATATCTCTTTTTGATTTCTTCTGTAATCTTTTTGATTTCTCAAGTAAGTCAGCTAGAAATTTATTAGCTATAGGAGAATATATTTCTCCATATTGTTTTCCTTTAATATTATTTGAACCTATCATTTTCTTAAAATCAGAAGGAACTTTATTAATAATATTATCTAAAACCCAATTTTCAATTATAAATATTTTTGAATAATCTCGATAGTTTGGATAAGGAGGAGATGTCACAAAAAAAGAATATTTTTTATTTAGGTCAACTTCCATAAAATCACATAACATATTATTATGCTCAATTTCTTTATAATCTACTATATTTTCAGTTAATCTTTTTGCAATAAGAGTTAAATATTCTATAAAATCATCCTTCCAATTTAAATAAGAACATAAACCACCTTTTTTAAAATGAGTTATATCTGTAGTAGTTCTTTGATAATTAGCAAATCTAGAAACAAAAGGCAGAAATAATGAAATTGCAATATCTTTTTTGTAACTACTTTCTTTAAGAATAAAACTATATAATTTATCTATATGAATAATAGCTTCATCTGAAAAGAATTTATCACTTACTGTAAATTCTACTTTAAAATCAGGTAATTCATTAATCAAATCTAATAATTTGTTTATTAGATTATTTATTTCATTAGTATTCAATGGATTTATTAATACTTGCCAATAGTAAGAAGGAGGATTAAGTTCTATATTAGTTGTTTTATATCCCCTTTTTCCAAAATAATACATTCCACCACCACATCCACTCATTGGATCTAAAATATCTTCTCCAATAGATGCATAAAGTTTAATATCATTAAAAATAACATCAAGCTCTCCTTTGTCTTTAAAGGAAGCAAAAACTCTATTTCTCTGAATCAAACCTCTGTATATATGACTGATATTTTCTAATTCATTCATTTTATTAAATATATTCTACACCGCAAAGATACCATTTTTAAGTTAATGGTCATAATTCCCTTTAATTTTTACACATGAAAATGGGAAAAAATATTAACATCATGCAATGTTAAATAAACATAACGTTAAGTATTTTTATGGTTTGATTAAGTGATTTTTCTATGGGTTTTGATCTTATTTTTAAGGGTTATTATGTTAATTTTTTGACATTTTATGTTTTGGTGGGGTGATTTGATGTTTTCAGAAAATAATGAGATGTTTTGGAAAAATAATGAGATCTTTTTTTAAAATAATCTCATTATTTTGGGAAAAAATCTCATGTTTTTTGGCGTTTTTGGACAAAAAGAAAGACCAATTTCTTGGTCTTTCTCTCTTTTTATTTATAAATCTTTTTGATTTTTAATACTATTTCTTCTCTTTTTTAGTCATTTCTAACTAATTTATATGTTTTGGCTTTATTTTAAGAGGCTTATACCTCTTCGGTCTCCTCTGCTTCTGTTTGAGTGTCTGTGGTTCTGTACTGAACTCCTGTAATGTTTGTGTCAACGTACACGACTCCTGCATTAGCAATGATTTCTTTCAATTCCTTGGTCGGTAGAAAATCGATACAGATTTTTGCTACTGTTGAGGATTTTACTTCTTCCATTGTGTTCATTGCAGTGGCTCTGATGGCTGGCTTATTCCTAATAATTCAAAGTTGATTCCTTGACCTTCGGATAAGTGTTCCGCCATTTTTTCTTGAACACTTCTGATTACACTTAAAACATCTCCAACTGAAAGTGATGATGAACTTGCAATTTCTTTTGCAATTTTTAATTGATCTATCGTTCTTTCTCTGAAGATACGAGCTACGAATTTTATGCCAGGTGTTGCACCGACAGCAATCCTTTTTTTCTGGATAATAAATCTAATTGCCATAATCTAATTCCATTTTTAAAAAATTTATAACTAAAAAGAGCTAATTATTATCTTTTAAATTGAAGTTATTGGAGCAATATTCAGAGCTATTGACTTTAGGTTTAGTTTGTTTCTTTGTATAGATAAACAAGTATTAGAAGAAAATGTAACCTATTATTCATACATTTAACTTTAATTTAATTTTGTAATTACTTATTAATATATGCGTTTTGCAAGTATTTATATATATCTTCTTGCATTTTCTATTATCAGAGATGCTATTAAATTTATTAATGTGCTATTATTTTGTCAATGAACCCGTGATAAGATAAGATCCACTACTATTATTATTCGTATTAGACCAAGACCAATTCATATTAACATTTATTTTTTCCTTGCTTTCAAAAGAACAACCAGCCCAATTCATTGTTGTAGTTTCTGTATATGGATCTGTTAAATGTGTTGTTGTTATAATTCCTGTTATAATCCCGTCTTCGCTTACTGATAAATTGCCTGTGTTTGTTAGATAATTAGGACTAGGGTTCATAGAAGTAAATATTCCATTAGATCCAAATGTGAATTGCATAGTAAATGTAGTGTCCATTCCATCATTATCTCCTCCATGGAAGACAATTCTTACGTTTCCATTCCATACACCTTGAAGGTCATTTGTTGAATAATTAGTAGTATCATCTTTACAACTGATTGTGAAAATGAATAAAAATCCCAATAAAACTAAAGGGACTAAAGAAATAATAATTTTTTTCATTTGTTTCTTGTCAGAGTTTATAGTGCTGACTCCGCACTTTTAATTGCTGAAAACCAGTTTGCAATAATACAAAATCCTCTTGCAAAAAGCAAGTCTTTTTAAAATTAATTGGAAATAAAGGATGAGGATTATCTTATTTTATAAGAGGTAGATTTGATATGAAAATCTATTGAAGTAGAAAATTTAGACTTTCACAAGTCATACTGGGAATAAATTCTATTATTTCATAATCAGCAATATTGTTCAACTTGAAAGGGTCTTTGTCAATAACTCTATTAAGAGCATCTTTATCTTCAATATTAGATATAATAATTCCACCTGTTCTAGGGACTCTTCTTCCTGAAGCAATAAAATTTCCAATTTTGTATTGTTCTTTTAAATACTCAACATGTAAGTTTAAGTATTTATCAACCATAGTTAATGGAGCTTTGTAATTTAATTGTATTATAAACATATTTTGAATTTATTATTCTTCAGCTTCTTGTTTTGATGATATTTCTTCTATTATCTTTTGAACGTCTTCATTTACTGTTTGAAGTTTATCTTTACATTCATCTAATAACTCTAAGGCACGAGTAATCTTTTCTGTCATAGAATCAATGGCTATATCTCCTCTTTCTAACTCTTTTACTATTTTTGTTAGCTCTTCAAATTTTTCAGAATAGGTTTTCATTTCCATTTATTTGTTTTGTTTTTCTACAATTGATTTTACTTTCCCGTCTGAAAACAATGTTGTTAATTCATCTCCTTCCTTAAGTTCAGAAGATGATTTAATTATTTTGTCATCTAAGTAAGAAATTGAATAACCTCTTTTTAATAAGTTTTTAGGGTCAAGTAGTTTTAGAATTTGGTGATATTGATTCAGGATTTGCTCTTCTCTTTCTATTCTTTTTGTTGAATTAAGAAATAGTTTTTGTTTTAATTCTTTAAGACTGTCATCAAAGGCTTTAAATCGAGAAAGTATAAAATCGGCTAAGTCTGTTGGTGTTATTGAATTTCGATTTGATACCATTTCACTAACTGTTTCATTTGTTGAATGTCCTATACCTGTAAGAATTGGTAAAGGAAATGTTGCTATACGTTTTACTAAATTGTAGTTATTATAGCAAGAAAGTCCTATATCCCCTCCTCCTCCACGCATTATTAATACCGCATCAAAATGATCTTTTACTAATTCTATTGTATCTAATGACAATATCATACTTTCTACTGCATTATCTCCTTGCAAAAGTGAAGGGAATAGAAATGTAAATATCTTGTAATTCTTTTCTTCTTGTTGAATTATATTCATAAAGTCGGAATAGCCTTTACTTGTTTGCACTGATACAATAGCAAGTCTTTGTGGGAGAAGAGGAAGAGGCAGTTTCTTATTTTTATCCCACAAACCTTCTTCTTTTATCTTTCTTATTGTTTCCTGACGTTCTCTTTCAAGCTCTCCAAGAGTAAATAATGGGTCTATATCTATTATTCTAAGTGATAATCCATAAAGAGCATCAAAGTTAATTCTACAATAAAGCAAAATAGTTATTCCGTCTTTAATTGGTTCTTTAGTTATTGATATAAACTTTTTATTTATTCTCTCAAAGTCATCTTTCCATATCAAAGCTCGTGTTTGAGCTACAATTCTATTTTCTGACTTTTCAACAAGATCAGGGTAGCAATGTCCTGAGTGAACATAATGATTTAGTTTCATCATCTCTGCTTTAACCCAAAAACAAGATGTGTAACGTCCAAGAATAGTTTTTTGTATGCTTGAAAGAACCTCAAGCAAAGAAAAGTATTTTATACCATTTTCTTCTATTGGCATAATTAATTATTCTTTTGCCATTCTATCAAATATTTCTTGTAGCTCTTATAGAAATATTTAAACCATTTATCATCTTTAAACTTATCATCAACAATATTGCTTTCACGTATCTTATCGGAACGTTTAACAACATCTAAAGACATCATCATTCCTATTTTCTTTTGAGCGTCCTTGGTCTGCTTTCTTTTATAGCCCATATCTTTTAAAGCACCCAAAGCTTCCAATGAACCAAAATATAAACGATATTTTACTAATTGTTCAATACTCTTTATTATTAATCCATCATTACCTATATTCACTAATATCTGTCTTAAAGGTTTATGTTCAACACTCATTTCTGCCAAAACATTATCAGTCCAGAATTGTTCTAATTGTGCATATTCCTGAATGAAACGCATAGTATCTTTATTGTCAAGATAACTCATTACTTTTTGTTTCATATCAACATATTCCAATGGTTTTTCTATTTGACGTTTCAATTGACGTATCTTTTGTTTCTCTAATCTGCATTCTGAAGAACCTTTAATCTGCATAGCAGTATTAATAAGTTCATCTGCCTTATAAAAATCATTTTTACGTACACAATCTAAGATATTATAAACATAACCATCAATTTCATCTTGTTTCTTATCACAGACCTTCTTATCAATAACCCTTAAATAACTATTCATAATATTTACAATAGTTGGGTCATCAGTCATCTTATAAGTTTTTATAAGGTCATTCGTTCTATCTACTAAACTATCTGCCTTTGCAACATCACCTTGAAATATTGAATACTCAGCAGCCGACATTCTTCTTGCTGTTATTTCTCTTATAGCAGTAGTGTACATCTTTTCAACTTCTTGTTTTTCTAAGTCAATCTTAGCAAGACGATTTGCTTTTTCCAAAACTTCTAATGCCTTCTCATAATTATTAACAGTCATGAAAGTACGACTTTCGTAAAACTTATCTTCAATTTCTTTCTTTAAATCTTTTGTTTTGGTTGACTGAACGGCTAAAGACTTTTCTGGCAATTTATTTTCTGAAGAAGGAATATATTGTTTCTCTATTTCTTTTACATTTGCTTCTGGATTACTAAGGCTATCTTTTATAAATTGAGGATAATCTTGAGCATAACCTTCAGAAGGAGCTGCGTTTTCAATAGAGTCAAGTTTCATATCTACTGGAGTCTTTGAACCTTGTAGTTGAGCTAGCGTTCGTAACGTTTCATCTTCAAAATTTCCTCCAACCATAGACACAAGTTCTTTTGTCTTACGAATAAGATCAATCTTTGCTTCATTATTTTTTGCTGAATTTAACCCCTTTATTTGAGACATATAAGCTCCAACAACTCCTCTTACTAAACCATCAAAGCTTGTAGTATCTGTTATTGATTGACGATTCCTTTGAAAATAATCATAAGTATTCTGAACAAAATCTCCAGCAACATCAGCTCTTCCCATATTCATAGCCATTTTACTTACATCTATATGTTCTTTATATATACCATTTTGACAAAAAGCAAGGTTTTTCTTTACTACCGATTTATTACAAATACCATATATATCAACATCACAATAAGCATCTAATTCCTTTAGAATATCAACAGCATAAGCATATTTTCCAGCATTAATTAAAGCCATGGACTGTAAAAGATTCTTATCATAAGCAAAGGCAATAAGGTTTTGACATAAAAGTTTTTCTTCTTCGTCAGGTTCCATTGTAGAAAGCACTCTTGTTAAACGATTAGTTGTAGAAACAACTTTGCCACTATCTAAACTAAGCTTAGCCAATTCATAGTTAGCCATAACATTCTTAGGCTCAAAAGTCAAAGCTTTATTTAAAAATTCAGAAGCCTTAGTCTTCTCATTATTAGCCATTGCTCCTACTGCTTTTCTATAAAACCAATCTCCCACTCTTGGTTCTAAAAATTCTACCATTTCTTTGTTCTGTTTAACAAGCGTTTTTAATTCAAACCATTTAGCATAAACTTGATTATCCACCTTATACTCTTCGTATTTTGCTAAAACATTATTTGCCGTTTGCAACTGAAATGTATAAACAGGTAACATCTCCAAATTTTCAGAAGAAAAAGCCGAAATAAGACTAACTTGTTTTTGAAGGTCAGAAATAATATCTTTACGTTGTTGATTGGAAATAACCTGTGAAAAAGATAGAAATGAGATAGAAATAAATGATATAGTTATAAAAAATCGCTTGAACATATTTAAAATTTATATGGTACGTTAGTAATTAGGCTACAAAAATAATAATAATTACGCTAAAAGGTAAGATAAAACTTCAAAAACCATCTAAACAATAAAACTTTTTTATCTTTGCAATAATAACGAAGGAAGGAAAAAAATAATTGTAATGAAAAGAAATTGGACAAAAGGATTAAGTATTGTGGCAATCATTATGTCTTGCAATGCAATTGTAATGAGCGTATTTATTATGGCAAAAACAGCTCCAAAGAATGATGAAAGTCAATATAGAGAATTAGTAAAAGAATATTATCAAAATTTCTCAGCACCAATACCAGATGAAGTAACATTTTGCGGAAAAGAAATTCCTATTGATAATGTTTATGTTAGAGAAGCTTTAGATAGAGAGTTAACTGAAATTATGTACAGTCACTCAAAAACATTTCTAATTCTAAAACGAGCAGAAAGATATTTCCCAGAAATCGAATCAATACTACAAAAACAAGGAGTTCCAGAAGATATTAAATATTTATCTGTTGCAGAAAGTGGATTAAACAATGTTATATCCCCAGCTAAGGCAGAAGGTTTTTGGCAATTTGTACCAGGAACTGCAACAGAATATGGATTAGAATCATTAGAAGGTTGGGACGATAGATATGATTTAGAAAAATCTACAATTGCTGCTTGTGATTATCTAAAGAAAAAGAATGCAATTTTTAATGATTGGGCTTTAACTTGTGCATCATTTAACTGTGGGGAAAGAGGATTAAAAAGTCGTATGAATGAACAAGGATGTGATAACTATTGGGAAATATATACAAATTCAGAAACATCAAGATACGTATATAGAATAATCGCCTTTAAACTAATAATGGAAAACCCTCAACAATATGGATTCTATTTCCGTAAAAAAGATACTTATCAACCAATTCCAACTAATGAATTAATTATTGACACAACAATAAATGATTTATTTGCCTTTGCTAAACAAATAAAAGTTCCTTATAAATATCTAAGAAATCTAAACCCAACAATTCGTGATAACAAGATAATAAATAAGAATAACAAGAAACTAAAAATAAAAGTTCCAACTCAACAAGCCTTATCATGGGGATTCCTAACCAAAGATCTTAAAAACGAAAAGCTAACCTTAAAAGCAGAATCAGAATATTAGAATTAACTCTTCAAGAAAATAAATTATATAGAATTAGGTAGGGGAATAATCCTCTACCTTTTTTATAATGATTCTACTCTTAAAAAGTAAATGAATATTCTGGCTTAATGCTTGAAGTCTATTATAAAAAAAAGTTTGCTTGAAATTAAGTTAAGACTTTCTTGAAAAAAATCAAGGTTTAACTAAGACTATATTAGATATAATTCTAACGAAAGCAAGTCTTGATGTAATTAATCGGGCTTTTAGGGCGTTTGGATGGGCATCGTAGGGGTGTTACGATGGGTATCGTAGACCATCTACAATGGGCATCGTAAATTTTAAGGAATTTTTAGAGGGGCTTCTTTATCTTAGATTCTACTTTTTTGTGTTTGAGTAGATTTATTGATGCAAAGATACAAAATGTTGGAGGATATGTCAAGAAATTTTAGAAAAAATTATCTGGAAATATCACTTTCATGATAATCAATTCTTGATAAGAATAACTGATGTTTTAACTATTTACTAAATAATGGAGTCCTACACTTTCTTTACGGGCTCTTGCCATTTTTATTATTAGGTAACAGTTTGCTATTAGGTTCCTTAATTCGCATAGTTTTGGGGTAAGAACTGAACGATTATAGAGTTCTTCTGTTTCTCTATATATTAATCCTAATCTATTAAAGGCTCTTTGTAGACGAAGTTCTGAACGTACTATTCCTACATAGTTGGACATTATTTGTTGTAATTCTTTTACTGATTGTGAGATTAAAACCATTTCTTCATTTAAAACCATTCCTTCCGCATTCCAATCGGGAACTTCTCTACATATTTTAACGTCATTTATTTTCTTTAAGCAATCTAATGCTCCTCGGTGTGAAAATACTAATGCTTCAAGAAGTGAATTTGATGCTAAACGATTTGCTCCATGAAGTCCTGTACGAGAACATTCACCAGAGGCATATAGGTTCTTTATTGTTGTGCGGGCATATTCATCAACTACTACTCCTCCACAAGCATAGTGTGCTGCAGGAACAACTGGTATCATATCCTTTGTAATATTTACTCCTATTTCTAAGCATTTAGCGTAAATATTAGGAAAATGATTCATTATTTCAGTTTTTTCTATTGTTCGACAATCTAAGTAAACGTGGTCTTCCCCTCTTACTTTCATTTCATGGTCAATTGCACGTGCAACTATATCTCTTGGAGCCAAAGAACCTCTTTCATCATATTTCTCCATAAAGGTGCTGCCGTCAATTGTTTTTAGTATTCCACCAGCTCCTCTCATAGCTTCTGTTATTAGGAAGGAAGGTTTCTCAAGTGGGTTATAGAGTGATGTTGGGTGAAATTGTACAAATTCCATATCGGCTAATTTTCCTTTTGCACGATGTACCATTGCTTGTCCATCTCCTGTTGCAACTATTGGATTAGTTGTTGTGTTATATACATTTCCATTTCCTCCTGTTGCTAAAAGGGTAAATTTTGCTAAGTAAGTATCTATTGAATTATCGTTTTGATTTAATACGTATGCACCATAACATTCTGTTCCTGGAAGATGTCGATTTACTTCTTCTCCTAAATGATGTTGTGTTATTAAGTCTACTGTGTATTGATTTTCTTTTATAGTAATGTTTGGGTGCAACTTAGCTTTTTCAAGTAACGCTCTTTCTATCTCAAAACCTGTGTTATCTTGGTGATGTAATATTCTAAATTCTGAGTGCCCCCCTTCTCTTGCAAGATCAAATATTCCAGATGATTTCTTATCAAAATTTGTACCCCATTCAACTAATTCCTTTACTCTTTCGGTACTTTCGGTAATTGTTATCCTTACACTCTTTTCATCACATATTCCGGCTCCTGCTATTAGAGTATCTTTTATGTGTTTTTCATAACTATCAGGAGAATACATAACAGCAGCTATTCCCCCTTGTGCATATTTTGTTGAAGACTCTGATGCATTATCTTTTGTAATGATGCAAACTTTTCCATGGTCTGCAACTTTTAATGCAAAACTAAGTCCAGCAATACCTGAACCTAGTACAAGAAAATCAATTTCAAATCTCATTAATTATCCATTTAATGCTTCTGCAGCTGAGCAAATCTCAATAATTTCATTAGTGATTGCAGCTTGACGAGCCTTATTGTAAGAAAGTTTTAGATCCTTTAAAATACTTTGTGCGTTATCGGTAGCTTTATGCATTGCTGTCATTCTTGCACCGTGTTCTGCAGCAAAACTATCTAAAAAACAACGAAAGAGTTGTGTTTTTAGAGCCTGTGGGATTATATTATATACAATCTCTTCTCTTGAAGGTTCAAATATGTAGAATTTATTTATCCCTTTATCTTCATTAGATAAAGAAGTTAATGGTAAGAATACTTCGTTAGATATTATCTGAGATCCAGCATTTTTGAATTTATTGTAGATGATTTCAATTCGATCATATTTACCACTTATAAATAAATCGATGATTTCTTCTGCAATTATATTTACGCTTTCAAATGTTAGGTTATCCCATATTGTGTTATCGCATCTCAAAACTTCACATACTTTGTTTTTGGAAAAGAACTCAGAAGATTTTTTCCCAAAACTTAATACATCTACTTTAATATATTTATCTTGAATGCCTATTTCTTCAATTCTCTTATGTGCTTCTTTAATTACATTAGCATTAAATCCTCCACATAATCCTTTATTAGAAGTTAGTAAAACTAAAAGGACATTATCTACCTTCTTACTTCTTCCATAAGGACTTTCTTGTAGTTCTGCATTATCATCCATTATGTTACCGATTACCTTAGAAAGTAAATTAGAATAGGGACGAAGAGCTATAACAGAGTTTTGTGCTCTACGCAATTTAGAGGCAGAAACCATCTTCATTGCTGAAGTTATCTGCATTGTAGAACTAACTGACGCTATCCTATTACGTACCTCTTTTAAGTTTGCCATTATACAGAATATTTAGAAGCCTTATCTTGAGCAACACTCTTTAAACAAGCAAGTATATCATCATCAAGAATTCCTTTACGTAGTTTTTCTAAAACATCTTTATTGTTATTCTCCAATGAGAAAAGGAAATCTTTTTCGAATTCATGTATCTTATTAACGGGAACATTTTGTAACCAATTTTTAGTTCCACAACAAATAATTGCTATTTGATGTTCAACCTTCATTGGAGAATATTGTTTTTGCTTTAATATTTCAACATTACGTTTACCTTTTTCAATAACTAATTTAGTTGAAGCGTCAAGGTCAGAACTAAATTTAGAAAATGCTTCTAATTCACGATATTGAGCTTGGTCAAGTTTTAATGTGCCAGCAATTTTCTTCATTGGTTTAATTTGAGCATTTCCTCCAACACGAGAAACTGATATACCAACATTAATAGCTGGACGAATACCTGAGTTAAATAAGTTGCTTTCCAAGAATATCTGTCCATCTGTAATAGAAATAACATTTGTTGGAATATATGCTGAAACATCTCCTGCTTGTGTTTCAATAATTGGAAGAGCTGTTAAAGAACCTCCTCCTTTTACTTTATCTTTCAAGCATTCAGGTAAATCATTCATATTTTTTGCAACACTATCTTCTTTTATAATTCTTGCAGCTCTCTCCAATAATCTTGAATGTAAATAAAATACATCACCTGGATATGCTTCACGTCCTGGTGGGCGACGTAAAAGTAATGACACTTCACGATAAGCCACTGCTTGTTTTGATAAGTCATCATAAACAACTAATGCACTACGACCAGTATCACGGAAGAATTCTCCAATAGAAGCGCCTGCAAATGGTGCATAGAATTGAAGTGCCGCAGAGTCAGCAGCAGTAGCAGCAACAACAATAGTGTAGTCCATTGCTCCTTTTTCTTCTAATGTTTTAACAATATTTGCTACTGTTGAAGCTTTTTGCCCACAAGCAACATATATACAATAAACAGGATTACCTTGGTTGTAAAATTCTCGTTGATTAATAATGGCATCTATTGCAATAGCTGTTTTCCCTGTTTGACGGTCTCCAATAATCAATTCTCTTTGTCCTCTTCCAATAGGAATCATTGAGTCAATTGCTTTAATCCCTGTTTGTAGTGGTTCATTTACTGGTTGACGGAATATTACTCCTGGAGCTTTTCTTTCCAATGGCATTTCAAACAATTCTCCTTCAATTTTTCCCTTGCCATCTATTGGTTCTCCAACAGTATTGATAACTCTACCAACTAAACCTTCTCCAACATTAATTGAAGCAATTCTTTCAGTACGTTTAACAATATCGCCTTCATTTATATTATTACTTTCTCCAAGAATAACTACACCAACATTATCTTGTTCTAAGTTTTGAATAATTCCTTGAACATCGTTGTCAAACAACACTAATTCTCCACTTTGTGCATTATTCAAACCATAAACACGAGCAATACCATCGCCAACAGTAAGTACAGTGCCTACTTCTTCTAAAGAAGCCTCAAGATTAGAGTCAGATAATTGATTACGTAAAATAGCCGTAACCTCTGATGGTTTAATATCTACCATATTTTTTTATTATTAAAATCCATTTTCGTATAAATCCTTTGCAAACGATTTCTTCAATAATGATAATTGATTAGAAACCGAAGCATCATAAATTTTATCTTCAATCATTATTTTGAAGCCTCCAATAATAGAACTATCTATTTTTTCTACTAATTCAATTTTACAAGAAAATTCTTTTTCGAAAATGCTAATTATTCTATCTTTCATTTCCTGCCCAACAACATGAGCAACAATTAAAGTTGCAACCTTAATTCCTTTATGTCTATTATAGATATTATGGAATTCTACTGCAATTTCTTTTAAGAAAATAACTCTACGCTTTTGAACTAAAAGAGTAATGAAATCAAAAGAAATTGTCTCAATATTAGAAGCAAATATATCTTTTATTATACCCTTCTTCTTTCCAATATTGACATTTGGATTACTCATAATCGCATCCAATAGCATATTCTCCTTGCATACCTTTTCAACTAAAGACATATCATTATTTACTTTTTCTAATAAATCAATTCCTATAGCCAAATCAAAAAGCGAACGAGCATAGCGAGAAGAAATAATACTTGAAGTCATAATCTACTAATTAAAATTAAAGTCAGAAACTCTTTTTTCAATAATTTTTTTATCTATATCTTTATTAGAAAGTTCTTCTTCCAAAACTTTTGTTGCAATATCAATAGAGAATTTTGCTATTTGGTTCTTAAGTTCATTTAGTGCTTGAAGTTTCTCGTAATTAATGCTATCACGAGCCGAAGCAACAATCTTTTGAGCTTCTTCTTGAGCTTTCAAACGAGCTTCTTCCTTAATGCTTTCACCAAAAACATGAGCTTCTTTTAAAATTCCATCTCTTTCCTCCATGGCTTGCTTCAACAGAACATCATTATTATATTTGAGTTGTTCCATCTCAGTTCTTGCCTTTTGAGCTTCTTCTAATGATTTTTCTATAAGTATTTCTCTTTCATTAATCATTTTAGTAATAACAGGCCAACCAAATTTCCCTAATATAAATAATAATATAAGGAAAGTTAAAGTCATCCAAAACAATAAACCCAGTCCCGGAGTAATAAGTTCCATAAAAAATCAAATTAAAGTTTAAATAATAAAACTCTTTTCTTTTAAGGGTTGATTACTTCATGAAGATAACCAACAAACAAGTAACAATTGCAAATAAAGCAACACCTTCTACCAAAGCAGCAGCAACAATCATATTTGAACGAATATCGCCAGAAGCTTCAGGTTGGCGAGCAATAGCGTCCATAGCAGAACGACCAATATTACCAATCCCTAAACCAGCGCCGATTGTAGCTAATCCAGCACCAATACCAGCTAATCCATAAGCCCAAGGGGCTAAATTTACAGCTTCCAATAATACATTTAATGCAGTCATAATCAAAAATGTTTTTATAATAATAATGTAATAAATTTTGTTAGTCTATTTCTTTTCTGTCGTAAAATAGAGGCTCCAAAATTATACAATTTTCTTATTTGCAGCTAATTTTCTTTGAAAAATCAACATATAATAAATATAAATCACGCTAAATTAGATTAATAATCAAATGCAAATAAGTGTAAAAAGATATTTTTTATAAGAAAACTTGGTTAGGAATTAAAAAAAGAATACCTTTGCACCTTCAAACAAAGGAAATATAAATTGTCTTCGTAGCTCAGTTGGCAGAGCAATTGACTCTTAATCAATGGGTCCGGGGTTCGAATCCCCGCGAGGACACTTTAATTTTGCAATTTGTACGTTTTTTTATTCCAATCTTTTTAGAATCCAGGGAGATGAATTAGGACTGTTGGAATTAATAAAATCCATCCAAGGATTACCATTGCTAAGATGAATTTCCATGACCATTTAAACCATTTTGCATAAGGGATTTTTGCTATTCCAAGCACTCCTATTAATACTCCTGAAGTTGGAGTGATAAGATTAGTGAATCCGTCTCCTATATGAAATGCAGTTACTGCTGATTGCAAAGGGATACCAACCATTGTTGCTATTTCTCGGAACATTGGCATAAGCATTGCCGCTTTTGCTGTTCCTGATGTAATTATTGCATTTAGGATTGATTGGAAACCATACATTAGGCTTAGTGCTCCAACTTTTCCAGAGCCATTTATTGATGTTGCAACACCATTTAAGAAGGTGTCAATTATTTTTCCATCTTCTAATATTATGATTATTCCACTTGCTAATCCAACAACAAGGGCAGCACCTAACATATCTTTTGCTCCTGCAATAAAGAGTTTTGATATTTCAGAAGCATCTTTTCCTAATGCAATACCTGAAACAATAGCCATTGTGAAGAATAAAGCTGCAATATGAACAAATTCCCATTCAAATATCATTACCCCTACAACAAGATAAATAATTGTAAAGATTAATATCATAAGACAGAACATCTGAATGGATTTCTTTAACATTTTGTAGCCAACAGCAATGAAAATAATTGTTAGTATTAATAATAATATATATGTGTAGAAACCTCCATGAAATATTTTTGAATTAATTCCTACGTAAATAGTATATGTAGTTATTATTATTGAAGAAAGGATATAAGCAATCCAAGTACCACGATTAGCTTTTGTTGGTTGAAGTTCTTGTGCTGAAGATTGGTTTTGTCGCCAATAATCATCTTCTTCATACATTATAGATTTCTTAGGGTTTTTCTTTATTCTGTTAGCATACCATAATACATAAGCAATTCCAAATCCTGTTATTATAAACCACATCACTAATCTATATTCTATTCCGCTAAACATCTTGATGCCAGCAATATCTTGTGCTATTCCAAGAGTGAAAGGATTTAAAACGCAACCAGCAAAACCTAAGCCAGCGGCTAAGAAGCACATACAAACTCCAACAATGGAATCATACCCCATACTTATTGCCAGAGGAACAAAAATTACAACGAAAGCAATTGTTTCTTCACTCATCCCAAATATTGCACCAAATGCACTAAACATAATCATTATTAGAATTATGATTAGGTTATTAACCCCAAGCCATCGCAAAAACTTAAATCTTTCTAAACTATTACTATGTTTTAAGAAAGATTGTACACCCATATCAATAGCTTTTGTTTCGTTCAATATCCAAAAAGCACCTCCTAAAATAAGTAAGAAAGCAATTATTCCTGGAGCTCTTTGGAAGCCTTTAAAGAAAGCTGACATAATTTGCCAAGTTTGAGGGGCTTGTTCCACTTGATGATAAGAGCCTGTAACTATACCATTAATAGTTTTTCCACTTTCAGTTGTTTGTGGTTCACGTAAAAATTCTCCAGCAGGAACAAACCATGTTGAAATGGCAGCAAGTACAATTAATGAGAATATTATTACGTAAGTGTGTGGTACCTTTTTAAACATAGGATTATTTCTTTTTCAGTTTGATTAATATCTTATTTATTAATGTGATAATAAGAATTACCATTGCAGCAAACATGGATTCTTTAGCAATATAATCTCCATATTTAACATAGAAAGTAAGTCTCTTTTGAGGTATAAGAGATTCTTTTATTACTGCTGGTGTCCAGAATTTTGTCTTTTGAAGTATTTCTCCTTTTGGATTTATAAAACAAGATGTTCCTGTATTTGCACTTCTTGCAATATAGCGACGTGTTTCAATTGCACGCAAAGAAGCATAAGAAGCATGTTGTTTATGTCCTTGAGAATCTTTCCACCAACTATCATTAGTAATAACAAAGATAAGTTCGGCACCTTCTTTCACTCTTTGAGCAACAAGACCTCCATAAATAGATTCATAGCAAATAGGAGTAGTAATTTTAACTCCTGAAGATTCAGAAACAAATAAGCCATGTTGATTATCTATTCCTAAAGAACCCACAGGAAGATTTCCTAATGCTATTGCAAAATCAAGTATCTTGCTTATATATTTTTTAAATGGAACTCTTTCAACACCTGGTACTAATTTTGATTTATGATATACTTCATATCGATGTCCCTTTTTGATATGAACAGCACTATTATAAACAGAAAAATATGGTTTTGGAGCATATTCAATTTTACGAGAAGCTTCATCTTTTTCTTCTTCCGATTGAAGTTTACGAGTAAATGTTCCTGTTATCCATTGTGCCTTATCATATTTTCCAACAAATTCACTTAATATTTGAAGACTTTGGTTTTTACCTATTTGATCTTCCCATATTCTTTCTTCCAAACATCCTTCAGGAGTAAGAATAAAGCTTGTGTTATTATCTGTCTTTTTTGCAGCCAAAGAGGTAATTAAATCAATAATTTCATAATTAGATAGCTGTAAAGAGGGGTCATACGGTTCAAGATTAGGTTGTACAACTACTACATCAATTGGTTTATTTGGTTCGTCCTTGTAGTTATTCCACATTAAAAGAGAAATAAATATTGGAATAGCAACTAATAAAGCAAAAAGAGAAAAGTTAAATGTGAAAACTTTCGTATTAATTAGGCTCAGTTTTCTTTTCTTAATATCAATACTTACTTGCTTAATAAATCTAAATCCAAAATAGTTTGCAATAAACACCCAAAGAGTTCCTCCAAATATTCCTGTATATTCATACCACTGTACAAGAATAGGTGTAGTTGAAAAGCCATTTCCAATAGTCATCCATGGCCAAGAAAGTTCCCATAAATGATGAATATATTCCATAGTTATCCAAAATATTGGAAGAAGAATAAACCCTTTCTTGCCATCAAATAATATTTTCTTGGAAAAATGATAAGCTTGGAAAACTATTGCTCCTAATATTGCATTTATAAATGGGGCAAAGAGTCCAAAAAGAGTTGAATAGCAAATCCAATAAGTGGTAATAATATTCCAAATAAAGAATGCAATGAAAGAATAATTGAATACTGAAAATTTAGAGAAGCTATTAGAGCTTTTTGAAATATAATCCTCTATCCAAAGTAAAGGAATAAATGCAATCAATAGAAGAGGAGGAAAACCATAAGTTGGCCAAGCTAAGGATAGTAATAAGCCACTTAAACAAGCTATTAATAATAATTTATATTTTTTCATCGTACTACATAATTCATTTTAATATCAAACTCTTCTGTTGGTATCTTGTCAAAAAATTGAAATTCAAAACAAACTCCAACCTTAATAGAGTTACTAACACTTAATAATCTATCGTAAAAACCTTTTCCTCTTCCCAAACGATTATTTTCTTTATCGAAAGCAACTCCAGGAATTATCATTAAGTCAATATTATCAATATCTAAGAAATCTTCTCCAATTGGTTCTAATATTGAAAACATAACTCCTTCTTTCATTGATTCTATTCCTTCAAAAATTCTTAATATTAGATTTTCACATTCAACGCATGGAAGTAATATTGTTTTTTCTTTATACCACTTTAAAATAAAGTCATGGGTATAAACTTCATCATCCATTGACCAATATAAAAGTATAGTTTTTGAGTCTTTAAACCAATCTTCCTTTCCAATCTTTTCCCAAATAGGTATTGATAATTCAATCTTCTCTTTTAAAGAATATTTTTGTTTAATCTCTTGTATTTGCTTTCTTACTATTTTTTTTTGTTCTTTTAAATCCATATAGCAATATTATAAACAATAAATGCGATTATCCAAGCAAGTAGAGTTGTGTATATAGCAAGAAAAATAGCCCAACGTAATTTGCCACTTTCTTTCCAAACGGTAGTGAATACAGCAATGCAAGGAAAATAAACCAAAACAAAAGCCAAAAAACTTGCAGCTGAAGCTGTTGTAAACTTAGGTTCAAGAACACTGAGAGTACTAACAATAAGTTCTTTTGCATTTATTCCTGCAATCAGACTAACTCCCATCTTCCAATCAAAACCAAGTGGTAGGATAAGAGGTTCAATGAATTTTCCAATAACAGAAATAAAAGAATCTCCTGTGTTGTGAGGTTCTGGATAATTAAACAAAAACCAAATAATAATTGAAGCTATAAGAACAATGCCAGCAATTTTCTTTAAATAGTCTTTTGTGTTGAACCATAAGATAGGTTTAATATTTTTCCATGTAGGAACTTTATATTTTGGTAAATGTATTTCATAATCTGTACTTAGATTCTTTAGAATAGTCCTTTTGAAAACAATAGCAAATAAAATAGCCAATAATACACCAAAGAGATAAAGTAAAGAAAGTACTAAGACAGGATATTTTGGGAAGAAAGTTCCTATTAAAAGAATATAAACAGGAAGTCTTGCACTACATGACATAAAAGGAATAATCAACATAGTAAGCAAACGATCTTTTTTGTTTTCTATAGAACGAGTAGCTAATATGGCTGGCACATTACATCCAAATCCCATTATCATAGGAACGAAACTTTTCCCATGAAGTCCAATTCGATGCATAAGATTATCCATAAGCCAAGCTACCCTTGCCATATATCCAGATGTTTCCATTAAAGAAATAAAAAAGAAAAGGATTACTATATTAGGTAAGAAGATTATTACTCCTCCAACTCCCTGAATAACTCCATATGAAAGCATATCTGATATGACCCCATTAGGTAAATGAGTATGAGTAATATTGCTTAACCAACCTACTCCACTTTGCATCCATTGCATTGGATATTTACCAACATAGAAAGTAGTGAAGAACATTAACCAAATAACAAATGCCAATACAAAATATCCCCAAATATAATGAGTTAAAATAGAATCTATTTTTCTTGTAGTTGAAGTTGATACCATAGATTACTTAATAGGCTTTTGTTTCTATCCCTATTGCTCTTATTTTATTTGCAAAAAGTTCAAGTTCCTCTTTAGAAAGTTTTTCTAAATTACTTTCTGGAGTTATTCTATCTATGGGGTAAAGCATAACATATCGAGGGTTAATTCTCTTTACAATTTCCAACCATGATTTAAATTCTTCTTCAGTTGTGTTGTCAATTCTAATCTTGTCGTTTTCTCCCCTAAGTAGAAGGGTTTGAACTATTGCATCTTTTCCAAATGCAATTAAACGTTCAATTGTCTTTTCAAAACTTATGACTTTTGGATTTGCTTTATTTATTGCATAAAACATTTTTTCAGTTCCAGCATCAAGTTTTAGTATAGGGTTATCTACCTTATGAAGAGCATTAAAAACATCATCTCTTATTAAATTTGTAGCATTAGAAAGAACAGAAATCTTAGCATCTTTTGCATATTGATTTCTTAATTCAACAACAATATCAATTATCTCACTAAATTCAGGGTGCATAGTTGGCTCTCCATTCCCAGAAAAGGTAATAGAGTCAAGAGGTATATTCTTCTCTTTCATCTCTATTAGTCTTTCTTTGAGAGCTCTTTTTATGTCTTCCTTATTATTTAGTTTATCATCTATATCTTTTGTTTCTTCATTCCAACCACATTCACAATAAACGCAATTGAAGTTACACAATTTTTTATGAGTAGGTAAAAGATTTACACCTAATGAGTTTCCAAGTCTACGACTTTTTATCGGACCAAATACTATATTTTCAAATAACATTATAGAAAAAATTTTTGCAAATATCCGGAAAAACCATGACAATAAAAAGAAAAAATAATTATTTCTATTCTTTTCCAATTCTTTATCAAAATGTGCGCTATAACGTTTAGAGAGGGGGAATCAAGAATTATTAACTTTGCCTAATTAATAGTCTAGATAGATTTAATGTGTTTTCCCATAATAAATTATAGGGTTGTCTTATCTTAACTTTTATTTTTCATATAATTTATGGTGTTTTTTACTGCCAAATATGAAGTCTTTTTAATAGTAATGTATTTTATTTCCGATTATTAGAAATTTTATTTGTACCTTTGCAGATTAATTTACTAAATAAATTTATATGACATTTAAAGAATTGGGCATTAGTCCAGAAATCCTCAAAGCCATTGACGAACTTGGCTTTGAAAATCCAATGCCCGTTCAAGCAGAAACCTTACCTATATTACTAAACGGAGATGTAAATCTCGTTGCATTAGCACAAACAGGTACAGGTAAAACGGCAGCTTTTGGGTTGCCTATGATCCAAAAAATGGATTATTCCAATAGGGACACTGAAGTATTAGTAATTTGTCCAACAAGGGAGTTATGTATCCAAATTGCAAACGATTGTAAGAGTTATTCTAAATATATTGATGGTTGTTCTATCCTTCCGGTTTATGGTGGCGCAAGTATTGATGTACAAATCCGTGCCTTGAAAAAGGGCGTTAAGATGATTGTCGCTACTCCGGGTAGAATGAATGACCTTATTAACAGAGGTAAAGTAAATATTTCTAAAATTAAGTACGTTGTTCTTGATGAAGCTGACGAAATGTTAGATATGGGATTCAAGGATGATTTAGATAATATCCTTGGTCAAACACCAGAGGAAAGAAATACACTTTTATTCTCAGCAACTATGCCTAAGGATGTAGAAAATATAGCTAAAAACTATATGTCTAATCCTGTTAGGGTTCAAATTGGATCTAGAAATCAAGGATCTGACAACGTAAGCCATTTCTACTATTTAGTTCACGCTAAAGATAGATACTTGGCATTAAAACGTATCGCAGATTACTATCCAGACATTTATGCTATCATTTTTTGTAGAACAAAGATTGAAACACAAGAAGTATCTGATATGTTAATCCGTGATGGTTATAGTGCTGATAGCTTACATGGTGATTTATCACAATCTCAAAGAGATCATGTGATGACTCGTTTTCGTTGTAAAAACATTCAGATGTTAGTGGCAACAGATGTTGCTGCAAGAGGGTTAGATGTAAATGATTTAACTCATGTTATTAACTATAATTTACCAGATGAATTAGATCAATATGTTCATCGTAGTGGTCGTACTGGTAGAGCTGACAAATTAGGTATTTCAATTGCTATAATCAATCTAAAAGAAAAGTATAAGATTAGAGATATCGAACATCAGATTAAAAAAGAATTCACTAAGGCTCAAATTCCAACAGGAAAAGAAGTTTGTGCAAAACAACTTTTCAATATGATTGATAAGGTTGAACAAGTTGATGTTAATTATACAGAAATAGAAACTTTTCTTCCTGATATCATGAAGAAATTGGAATGGATGGATAAAGAAGAATTAATACGTAAGTTTGTTTCTTTAGAGTTCAATCGTTTCTTAGAATATTATCGTGGTGCTCCAGACTTGAATGTTGATGAATCAAGAGAAAGAGAACGTAGAGATGATAGAGGAGAAGGAAGAGAAAGAAGAGGCGGCAGTAAGGAAGGTAATTTCCAACGCTTATTTATCAGTATGGGACATAAAGATAAGATTGTACCTCAACGTTTAATTGGTATGATTAATGACTATACACAAGATAGAGATATCCAAATAGGCAAGATAGATATATTAGATAATTTCTCTTATATTGAAATTGGAGGCGATAAGGCACAAGAAGTTATTGACGCTTTTAATGATAAGTTTGTAAAAGGTCGTCCTATTACAGTTGAGATTGCAGAACCTAGAGCCAACACTCCAAGAAGTAGTTCTTCAAGAGGTGGTAGTGACAGAAGAAGCAGTGGCGGTGGAGATAGAAGAGGTAGCTATGGTGGTGATAGAAGAAGCAGTGGAGGCAGCGATAGAAGAAGTGGTGATAGAAGTGGAGGCTCAAGCGATAGAAGAAGCAGCGGCGGTAGCAGCGACAGAAGAAGTAGCGACAGAAGAAGCAGTGGTAGCAGCGATAGAAAAAGATATTAATTTGTAAGGGGTAATCTTATGATTACCCAAGAATAAATATAATAGAAAATGATTTTATCTCCATCATTATTATCTGCCAATTTTGGCGATTTGAAAAAGGATATTGAATTAATAAATAAGAGTGAGGCCGATTGGTTTCATATTGATGTTATGGATGGTGTATTTGTCCCTAATATCAGTTTTGGTCAACCAATAATTAAATGTATAAAGAAGTACGCAAAGAAACCTCTTGATGTGCATTTGATGATAATTGACCCTGATAGATATTTTGAAGATTTCAAAAATAATGGAGCTGATATTATAACTGTTCATTATGAAGCTTGCCGTCATTTAAATCGTAGTATTTCTTCAATTAAGCAATTGGGCATGAAAGCTGGCGTTGTACTTAATCCTCATAGTCCTATTTCTCTTCTTGAAGATATTATTCAAGAATGCGATATGGTTTTATTGATGAGTGTCAATCCTGGTTTTGGGGGTCAAAGTTTTATTGAAAATACTTACAACAAGATTAAGCAATTGAAAGAACTTATCAATAGAAAGAATCCAAGTTGTTTGATTGAAATAGATGGTGGAGTAAGCTTAAAAAACTACAAAAAATTAATTGAATTAGGAGCTGATGCTTTGGTTGCTGGGAATGCAATCTTTGGTGCAGAAGATCCAATTCAAATAATAAGAGAATTTAAAATAAAATTCTAAATGACTAAAGACTAAGTACAAAAGTCGGGCAAAACCATTAAATAATTAATATTATATGGTTATCTACCCGACCTTTGTCTTTTAAGAATAATATTATGTTTAACTTATTAAACCGCAAGCCAAAGGAATTGAGTGAGGATATTGATTTATCTGTTTTGAAAACAGATGTTCATTCTCATTTAATACCTGATGTTGATGATGGATCTAAGAGTTTGGAAGAATCTATTTTTCTTTTAAAACAATTGGAAGAGTTAGGGTATAAGAAAGTAATTACTACTCCTCATGTATTCTACAATAGTTTTCCTAATGGGATTAGTGTTTTAGATGAAAAGTTAGAATCGTTAAGACGTAATGCTGAATTTAACTCCATCGGTCTTGAAATTGAACTTGGAGGAGAGTTCCTTTTAGATGATGATATTAAATCAAGAATAGAAAGTAAAGAGATAAAAACTTTTGGTGATAATTACTTACTTTTTGAATTTCCTATGGGTATAGAACCTAATGGTTATGAAACTTGGATATTTAACTTGCAGTTAGCAGGACTTAATCTTATTCTTGCACACCCAGAACGTTATCTTTATTTCTTTAAGCAAAAGAAAAAGTATGAAGAATTAAAAGATAGAGGAATATTATTTCAAATAAATATAGCTTCTCTTTCTGGATACTATGGTCATGATGTAAAAGAAGCTGCAGAATATTTAATAAAAGAAGGCTTTGTTGAGTTAGTTGGATCTGATTGTCATGGGCAACGTCATATTGATGCAATAAAAAGAACTCTTAGAACGCCTTCTTTAAAATACTTAATTGATTCAGGAAAGTTGATAAATAATAAATTATAAGATATGAATTCATTACTTGCTATTTCTCCAATTGATGGAAGATACAGAAAACAAGTTGAGCCTTTAGCTGATTATTTTTCAGAAAAGGCTTTAATTAATTATAGAACACGAGTTGAGGTAGAATACTTTATTGCTTTATGTAAGTTAGGTTTAGAAGGATTAAAAGACTTTGATAAGAATAACTTTGAAACTCTAAGAGATATTTACCGTAATTTTTCAGAACAAGATGCACAGGAAGTTAAGGAAATAGAGAAAGTAACGAACCATGATGTTAAGGCTGTTGAGTATTTGATAAAAAGAAAATTTGATTCTCTTGGTCTTCAAAAGTGGAAAGAGTTTATTCATTTTGGTTTAACCTCACAAGATATTAACAATACTTCAGTCCCTTTAACATTAAAAGAATGTCATGAAGATGTTTATATGCCTTTGATTAATGATGTTGTTGATCTATTAGATGCCAAAGCAGAAGAATGGGAAGGAATTCCTATGCTTGCTCATACTCATGGACAACCAGCATCACCAACTATGCTTTCTAAGGAAATTAGAGTATTTACTTATCGCTTGAAACAACAATTAGCTTATTTTGCTTTTATTCCTTTTGGTGCTAAATTTGGTGGTGCTACTGGTAATTTCAATGCTCATAAGGTTACTTTCCCTGAATATAATTGGGTATTATTTGCAAATAATTTCTGTGATAGTTTAGGATTGGAACGTCAAACTTATACTACTCAAATTGAAAATTATGATAATATGGCTGCATACTTTGATGCAATAAGAAGAGTAAATATTATTTTAATGGACTTCTGTAAAGATATGTGGGCTTATGTATCTATGGAGTATTTCAAACAAAGAATAAAAGAAGGAGAAGTTGGCTCTTCAGCTATGCCTCATAAGGTTAATCCTATTGATTTTGAAAATGCTGAAGGGAATATGGGTATTGCTAATGCTTTATTTGATCACTTATCAATGAAACTTCCTATTTCTCGTTTGCAAAGAGATTTAACTGACTCTACTGTTACAAGAAACATTGGTGTGCCAATTGCTCATACCATTATCTCTCTTAACTCAATAATAAAAGGAGTTAGTAAATTAATTATAAATAAAACGGCTATAGAAAGAGATTTGAATAACAATTGGGCAGTTGTTGCTGAGGCTCTTCAATCTATTCTTCGTTCTATTGGTTATCCTAATGCTTACGAAGTATTGAAAGATTTAACAAGAACAAATGAAGGAATAAATTCAGACACAATTGCAAAATTTGTTGATGGTTTAGACGTTGATGAAGAAATAAAGAAAAGAATGAAAGCCATCACTCCTATGAATTATGTTGGAGTTTATGAATAAATAGGATAAAGTAGACGTTAAAAAGACTATGAGGAAACACTTTACTTTGATATTTGCCAAACCTTATATTGTAAACATTATTATTTACTTTATTTTGGTATGTCTTGCTACTTTATTTTCTATTGCTTCTATTCTTTCCGCTTCAAGTTTCTTAGAAGTTTTATTTTCTGACGCTTCAACAAATCATGTTGTTTCTAATCCTTCAATGTTAGATAATACTTTGAATCAATTATATGATTCAATTATTTCTTATGGAAGACTTAATGCTCTATATATATTTGCAGCTTTAATTTTTATCATATATTTTTTTAAGGATATTTTTACTTATCTTGCTGCATGGTTAATCTCTTCAGTTAGAAATAGAATGGTGAGAAATATACGTAATAAGCTATTTGAAAGATATGTTTCTTTACCTCTTTCATACATTAACACTCATAGAAAAGGAGATTTGCTTTCAAGACTTAGCAATGATGTTATTGAGTATGACGAGAATGTATTAAAGTCGATGCTTTCATTATTAAGTGGAATTATTACGGTTGTTCTTTATTTCATTGTCCTAATTTATATTGATTTCGAATTAACTCTTACCGTCTTAATAGTCTTTCCTATTGTTTCTGGATTAGTATCGTTAATAAGTAAGTCTTTGCGTAGGAGTTCAAAACATCTTCAACAAAAGAATGCTAATATAGTTTCAATAATTGAGCAGACTATTTCAGGACTAAGAATAATTAAGGCACACACGGCTATTGAATTAATGAATGATAGGTTTGTTCATTTCAATGCTTCTTACACTCGTTTAAGAAATGGGATATATCGTAAAGTTGATTTAGCTTCTCCATTAAGTGAATTCTTTGGCAATTGTATGCTTATAGGTTTATTATTATTTGGTTCAACAAGTGTGCTTTCTTCTTCTGCGACTCTTACTCCAGAGCTATTTATTGCTTACCTTGTCTTATTTACTTTAATAATTAAACCCGCAAAAGATATTCCAACCTCTTTCTTTAATATCAAAAAAGGCAAAGCATCAATTGATAGGATTGTTGAGATACTTGAAATAGAAAATGAAATAAAAGAACCATCTTCTCCTATAGCTTTTCCTTATTTATCAAAAGGCATTACTTATAATAATGTTTGGTTTTCTTATAGTGATAATGATGTTTTAAAAAACATTAATCTTGTATTTGAAAAGGGGAAAACTACTGCTATTGTTGGAGCTTCAGGAAGTGGGAAGAGTACTTTGATAGATTTAATTCCTAAGTTTTACGAGCCATCAAAAGGAGATATTCTTTTTGATAATATAAATAGTAAAGATATTCTTTCTAAAGATATTAGAGATAAAATTGCTATAGTTACTCAAGATACTATTTTGTTTAATGATACTGTATTTAATAATATAACTTTTGGATTTAATAGCTACTCTTTGGAACAAGTTAAAGCGGCTGCAATTATTGCTAATGCTGATGAGTTTATTCAGCTTTTACCAGAAGGGTATAATACAATTATTGGCGACAGGGGAGCTTCTCTCTCTGGAGGACAACGTCAAAGATTAAGTATAGCAAGGGCTGTTTTAAAGAATGCAGAAATTTTAATTCTTGATGAAGCAACTTCTGCTCTTGATACTTCTAATGAGAGATTAGTTCAAGATGCTATTTCAAAAATAACTGTTGATAAAACTTCAATAATTATAGCTCACCGTCTTTCTACAATAGTAAATGCAGATAAGATAATAGTTTTAGATAAAGGAGAAATCAAAGAAGAGGGAAATCATCACGAATTAATTGCAATGAATGGTATCTATACGAGACTATGTAAGATGCAAGAGGTTTAAGAAAGGAAAGATTATGAAAAGGATATTATTTATTTGTATGGGTAATATTTGTCGTTCGGCTGCTGCTGAAGGAGTTATGAAGAAATTTATTGACGACAAAGGTTTATCTAAATCGTTTTTTATTGACTCTGCTGGTACTATTAATTATCACGAAGGAGAGAAGGCTGATTCAAGAATGATTTATCACTCTACAAAAAGAGGATATGATTTAACAAGTATTTCAAGACCATTAAAAGAAGAAGACTACAATAAATTTGATTTAATAATTGTTATGGATAATGAAAACTACAAGACTGTAGTTAATCGTTGTCCTGATAAACATTTATATAAAAAGATAATGTATATGACTGATTTCTGCACAGAGCATTCTGATAAAGTTGTTCCAGACCCTTATTTTGGAGGAGAAAAAGGTTTTGAAAATGTATTAGACTTGCTTGAAGATGCTTGCGGTGGTCTTTTAATGAAATTAATTAATAACGAGATATAAATAATGAATAGTTTAGAATTTGCTTGGTGGATAAGACGGCATGCAATAGAGATGACTCATCTTGGAAATAGCTCACATATTGCTTCCGTTCTTTCAATTGCTGATATATTAGGCGTTCTATATACAGATATATTAAATATAGATAAAGACAATATCAATAATGAACTTAGGGATAGATTAATTCTTAGTAAGGGTCATGCCGGAGCAGGTATTTATGCTTCTTTGGCTTTAAAAGGATTTATCCCAGAAGAAGAACTTCTAACTCATAGCCAAAATGGAAGTCGACTATCAGCTCATGTTTCTCATAAGAATGTTCCTGGGGTAGAACTTTCAACTGGTTCTCTTGGACATGGTTTAAGTGTTGGAGCTGGAATGGCATTGGCAGGGAAGATGGATAAAAAAGAGTATAATGTTTATGTAATTGTTGGTGACGGAGAATGTGATGAAGGGTCTGTTTGGGAAGCTGTTCTTTTTGCTAATCAGTTTAAACTTGATAACCTAACATTAATTATTGACCATAATAAGATGCAAAGTCTTACTTGGTGTGAAGAAACAATTAGTTTGGGTTCTTTGAAAAACAAGTTTGAATGTTTTGGTTGGGACGTAAGAAATATTGATGGACATAATCATAAAGAGTTAAAAGAAGCATTAGAATCAAAACATAAAGATAATAAGCCAAAATGTATTATTGCAAATACCATAAAAGGGAAAGGAATTTCTTTTATGGAAAATAATATAGTATGGCACTACCGTTCTCCTCAAGGGGAAGATTATACTAATGCAATTGCAGAACTTGAAGCTAAAAGACCATGAGAGATACATTTGTAAAAACATTAATAGAAATAGCAAAACAAGATAAAGATGTAGTTTTGCTAACAGGCGATTTAGGATATGGAGTTTTACAACCTTTTTGGGAACAATTTCCTGAACAGTTTGTAAATGTAGGTATAGCAGAACAAAATATGTTAGGCGTTTCAGCAGGATTAGCCTTAAATGGAAAGAAACCTTACGTTTATTCAATAGGTAATTTCCCAACTCTTAGAGCCATAGAATTTATTAGAAATGATGTCTGTTATCATAATGCCAACGTAAAAATAGTTTGCGTAGGAGGAGGTTTTGCTTATGGTTCAGCAGGAATGTCACACCATGCAACAGAAGATATTGCTATAATGAGAGCACTTCCAAATATGATAGTAGCAACTCCATCTGACCCATTGGAAGTAGAAACAATAACAAAAGAAACATATAATATTCAATCTCCTTGCTATATACGTTTAGGTAAAGGAGGAGAAAAACAATTACATAAAGAAATAAACAATTACTCTTTTGGCAAAGCAATTAAAATGCAAGAAGGAAAGGATATTGCAATCTTTTCTTGTGGAGCAATAACAGAGGAAGCAATTGAACTATGTGAAATGTTAAGGAAAGATAATATAAGACCAACCCTATATTCATTTCCAACAGTAAAACCTATAGACAAAGAACTAATAGAAAATATAGCTTCAACACATAAAACAATACTAACATTAGAAGAACATAATATAGTAGGAGGATTTGGTTCAGCAGTAGCAGAAGTAATGGCAGAAATGGAAGAAAAGAAAGCCAAACTAATTCGCCTTGGATTAAATGATGTATTTACAACAATAGTAGGAACTCAAAAATATCTAAGAGATAAATATAATATCTCTGCTCAAAAGATATATGAAAAAAAATATGATCTTTTCTCTAATATGGAAGAAAGGTAATGTATTATTGAAGTAACAAATTGAAATGCAGTAATTATTAGAATTAATTTAGAGAGAAGGCAGAATATCATTCTGCTTTTTTTATCTTCAGAATCGAGCTTAAAAATGATGACAAATGAAAGTTTTGTAATATAATGTTCCGCATCACGAGTTAAGTTTGTTTTTCAGAAAAAGAGCCAAAACCCGCCTTAAAATCAAATAGAGGCCGTGTTTTTGGCAAAAACAGGCTGTCAAAATACTAAAAACAGGCCGTCTATGACTATCGTAGACGGCCTCCACGTACCCCGTAGACGGCCTCTACAGACTTGTAGACGGCTTCTTTTTGTCAATTAGACGGCCTAAAAAAGCCAAAAACACGGCCTCTATTTCAAAAAATACTTTTATTGAGACCATTGCAAGGTGGGAAGTAGTATTAAATACGGATAAACAGATAGTTATGTTATATATTTTTCTTATCTTTGCACTATGGAAAAGATAGAAAGCACAAGTTTTGCAGATATTGCAGCCGATAATAGAAAAATCAAAGAAGTATTTTTCAATCAAATTAATTCAATAATAAATTGGGAAAAGATAGACCAATTTATCAAGAGATATTACAATAAAGGTTTTAGTGTAACAGGCAGACCCTCCTATAGTGGTTTGTTACTATTCAAGATAACCTTACTACAAACATGGTACAATCTAAGTGACTATGAAGTAGAAGATCAGGTAAATGATAGAATCTCTTTTAGTAAATTCTTAGGCTTGAGTTTAGAAGATAATTGTCCAGATCATAGTGTAATAAGTCGTTTTCGTACAGAAATGACCAAACGAAAAGCCTATGATAAACTACTAAAGGAAATAAATAAACAGTTGGTAACACACGGCATCTTAGTCAAGCAAGGCATTTTATTAGATGCAAGTGTAATAGATACATCAAGAAAACCAAAAGGCAAGACAGAATATGAAGTTGTTATAGATAGAGAGGAAGAAACACAAGAAACACAACCAAAAGAAGATATCCGAGATGAGAATAAAAGTAAGTTAGTAAAGAAAGAAAAGCCAGGAGTAGATAAAGAAGCCAAGTGGGTAAAGAAAGTAGGCAAATTACATTATGGCTACAAACAACATACAGCCACCAATGAAGAAGGATTAGTCTTAGCAATAGTAACAACCTCTGCCAACGAAAGTGACATAAAAAATTTAGAAGATGTATTAGAAAAAATAGACACAAAGAACTACAAGAGCATCAAAGCAGACAAAGGATACAAAAGTGAGAAAAATGATAAAGTAGTAAAAACAAAGAAGTTAAAAAACCAGATACTACATAAAGCTACAAAAAACAGGAAGTTAACAAACAGAGAAATAGAATTTAACAAATTAATAAGTAAGACAAGATATAAGATAGAACGAACCTTTGGAACAATCAAGAAACAATTTGGAGGAACTATAGCGAGATATATAGGATTAGAGAAGATGCATACACAACACTTGATGCAAGCCATAGCCTACAATTTATATCGTTCACCTGGGATAATTGTGTCAAATAGTGGAAATGAGTAAGAAAAGAGGCTGAAATATGAAGAAAATAAGAAAAAATAGAATTAAAATGACTATTTGAAAGATTGAAAATCTATTTTTATAGCATGAAAACTTATTTAGAGAACATCGTCGCTTTTGCAACGGTCTCTTATTATCTTTTCTTACATTGAACTCACGTTAAATAGTGGGTAGAGAAATTTATGTATAATAAAAAAAGTGGTTGCCTCAATGAGACAACCACTACCAAAAAATAAATCTAATTATTAACCAAAACTTTTAGTAAAGGACTATAAGTTTTTGAGTTCTATTTGTTGTTTGATTTTGGATTCTAACATAATAAACCCCCTTAGCAAAATTATTTACGTCTATAGTTTGTTCAACTTTTCCATTCACTGCTTTTGCTTTTGTTTTATAAATTAGTTTTCCTTGTGCATCATTTATAGCTATATCAGTTTCACCTTCAACACCACTTACAACCAATTTAGTTATATTAGTTGCTGGGTTAGGATACATAGTTACAGAGAATTTATTTGCATCAATATCACTTAATCCAGAACGAAGAGAATCTGTTTTAAATGTTATTTCATCACCATAAGCTTCTCCTGCAGAATTATTGACAAATGCTTTTACATAATAAATTGTTGAATGTTCTAATTCTGTTATTGGAGAACTATATGTTGTCATGCCTTCAACGTAAGTGACATTAACTCTAACAACATCTGTTCTTCCTAATACTGGATTAGATACTGTAGAGTAAACAAATCCAACTTCTATGTTAGATGTTGCATTTCCAACATTTACTAAAGTTCCGTTTAATGTTGCATTTGCTGTATCAATATTGGTTGCATTTTGAGTTGTAACGCTTCCTAATACTACTGTATTTTCTGAAGTTGTAAAGTTTTCTATGTTTCCATAAGTTCTTCCACTTGCAGTTTGTGCATAAGCTCTAACATCATATTGAGTGCTTGCTGTCAATCCTGTTACATTTGCTGTTATTGTTGTAGTTCCTGTTGCCGTAACATCTATTGCGCTAGTCCAAGTTGATGTAGATGTTGGTTTATATTCAAAACCTCTTGCTTGAATAGATTCAGTGCCTTGGGCAGTTATTCCATTTAATGTAGCTCCAGTATTACTAATATTTGTTGTTTGAACAGTTGTAACAGTTGGATCAATAATAGCTAAAGTTGTAAATTGAATAGTTGAACTATAAGCTGTATCAGTTGCAGTAATTACAAAAGCTCTTACATCATACATTGTATTTGGAGTTAAGCCTGTTAAAGGATAACTAAATGTAGTTGATGCATCTGTAACAGGTTGTCTGTTCCAATTAGATGCTGTGTTTAGTTTCCAGTCAAATCCTTTTTCAATAATGGCATCAGAACCTTGAGTATAAGATGCGATTAATGTTGTTGAATTATGAGTTAAAAAAGAAGTATTGATATTTGTAACAACTGCATTTGAAAATGTTATACCTACCCAAGAGGAATAATAACTTCCACAGTTTGCTCTCACATAAGCTGTGTAATTTGTTCCAGCAATTAAATTATTAAATGAATATGTAGGTGTATTTTGAATATCTATTGGCGTTCCATCAGTATTCAATTTTATTTGCCAAGCAGTTTCACTTCCTCCTGCTTGCCAAGAAATAGTTGTGGAATTATGAGCTACATTTGCACTTAATCCTGTAGGAGCTGTGCAAGGAGAAGCTTCATAAACTTTTACGTCATCAAGACCAATTCCAAATCCTTCATTTGCAAATCCTTCAAATGCTATTTGATATGTTGATGAAGGATATGGCAAACTTACACTATCATTTCTCCAAGATGGTTGATCAGAAGAGTAGAATGTTCTTAATACAGTCCAAGAACTATCTTCATTAGTTCTATAATAAACTTTTAAAGTATCTATATTTGAACTTTGTTTTTCCATAACAAACCAATAACTTAAATAAGGTAAACTTAATAGAGAAATATCAAGTTTTGGAGAGATTAATTTTGTTTTAGCAAAATTACTATATAAGTATGAGATCGTAGTATCATTATGAGGCATCGCATGATAGCCTCCTCCAAAATAACTTTCACTATAATAATAACCCTTTGCATCATCCCAAACAATATTTCCTAATATTCTTTGTTGAGCCCAGCAAGATATTCCATTTTCAAATCCTTCTATCCAAGGGAATGAAGTTACTGAATTATCACTACAAGGAGTTGTAAATGTCAATATTTCTGAATATAGTGAAGTATCAGAGCCACAAATACCTCTTAGTCTAACATTATATACTGTTGCTAAAGATAAATTATCTAAATGTATAGGATTAGATGACATTTCAATAGTTGTATAATTTGAATTTGTTTCTTCTTTATATTCTACAATATAACTATCAGAATTAGCATTAAATGCAATATCTGAAGATGTTGTTGTTGTATTTCTTGCTCTTAAGTTTTGTGGTCTTGAACAATTTGAAACAGCTAAACTAATATTATCAATTGCAGAAGGATTCAAAATTGTACGATATAGATTAAAGGCAATAAAACATAATCTTTTAGTTCCTGTAATTCCATTAAGCTCCATTTCTGCTGTTTGCCATGTTGAACCACTACCTAAAAATGTTCCTATAGTATCTTCTGTATTTTGCAACAATACGTCAGTTGGTATATGATCCCCTATATCCATTAGATAAACTCTTAAGCCAGCATATATGTCTGCTCCTAAAATATTCCCATCACTTTTCCAATTAAATTTTAAAGTATAATTGTCTTCTGCTTCTCCAAAATCAATATCACGGTAAAAAGAAGTGTAGTATACAGTATTGGTCCCAACATAATAAGAAGCATTATCATTAGAAATATAAGCTGAATTTACTCCTGTGTTTGAACCATTACCAGCAGATGTATTAATTATCCATTTTACAGGAAATAATGTAGAAGCAGTAGATGTTAAACTCCTCCAATTATTATTTTCAGTTGTATCTTCAAAATCGCATACATAAGGAATTGTTGCAGGAATTGAAGATGTTGAAAATATTAATCTATCAGACCAAGAAGAGGAACTATTAGTATCACAAATTGAACGCATTTGATAGTAATAAGTTGTTGAAGGAGTTAAACCTGATATATGAATTGGATTTGTTGAAGATGTAATTGGAGTTAGCATTGAAGAATTTTGTGTTGAATCATTAGATATAATATATTCCCATTGTGTAGCTGAATTATTTTCGGTAAAGGATATATAAACATTATCTGTATAAATTGTATCAGCATTTATATTTATTGGTTTTTGGCAAATTTCCAAAGGATTAATTTGTAAATTATCTATATATAAATTATTTGCCGCGTTATTTATTGTTGATTCAAGATAAAATCCAATTTTAACGTCTCCAGTATAAGGAATACCATCAGAATTAATTAATGGTATAATAATATGCTGAGCGGGGTAAAGATTATTTAAAATTCTTGTCGCATTACTACCATTTGACCAAATATAAGCATTTTCAGCTTTCCAAGTTAATCCATTATCAGTTGAAACAACAACAGCAAAACGATCATCTATACCTGTTGAATCAGGAGCTCCACTATATGATTTCAAGATAGCATCAAATTCTAACAAAGCAGTTGTCGAACCGTCACCTAAATCATAGGTTGGTGTAATTAACCACTTATTTGATGCTGAATAGCTTGATACCGAAGCATAAACTGATTTACCCAATCCAGGAGATACTTCTATTATAGCAGAAGACCAAGCATAAGTGTTAGGTATTATAACAGCAGAAGATGTATCTGCTGGCAACAAGCCAGCTCCCATACTCCAACAAGTTGAAGGAGGGAAATTTTCAAAATCCATAAGAGGAGTTGGAACACTTATTGGAGCACATGCAGTTTGAAATGTTAATGCTGGAGTATAATTAGAAGAATCTGTTGATGAGCATATTGATTTTACTCTAACATTATATTTTGTTGAAGGATATAAACCTGTTAATTGATAGGAATTAGTATTTGAAATTACTTGAGACCAAGTATTATTACTTGATAATGTTTTATATTCTACCAAATAACTTGCATTATTATTTAAACTTGACCAACTAATATAAGCATCATTTCCTGTAGTTCCTACAGAATCAACAGCTAAATTATAAGGAGTGCCACAACTTACATTTTGAATAGATATATTATCAACTATTGTTCCTATACCAGTTCCATTAACACCACTGGCAGTAGAATAATTATTAAAACAGAATACTAATTTCTTTAATTTATTGGCATAAGAACCACCTAATGTTATTGTTGTATCTGTCCAAACTGATTTATTATATAATATTGTAGCTGAAGCAGGATAATCATAAGAAGTACCATTTGTTGTAGGTAATATCTCACTTGGGTCTACAACCATAACATAACCGGCATAATATCCATAATATCCACCAATAGATTTCCAGTCAAAAGAAAGTTTAAATTCTGGAGAATCACCAAATTGAACCCATGCTATCGCATAAGTACGATTACCTCCTGCAGGTGTAATATTATTTGTTAATCCATTATCATTGCTAACATATAATGATTTTCCTGCTGTTGTACTATCTTGAGATAATGAATAGTTAAAAGCATTTCCTATAATCCAATTACTTGAATTATTTGTTGCATTAATAAAATTCCATTCATTTACATTTGTTGAATCATCAAATATTTGGGTAAAAGGAGTTGAAACTGAATATGAAGGAAGAGTTATACTTTTTATTGTTGACCATGCTCCCAGACATGTTTGTTGAACTGCTACATAAACAGTTGAACCTGGGGTCAGATTTGTTATTAATAAAGGTAGTTCAGATGAAGAACCAACATTAATTTGAGAAGCATTATCTGGATTGAACGCAGCTAAACTATCTGCTGTTCCATAAGCTACATTCCAACTTTCTCCTTCAACTATATTATCAGTAGCAAAATTAACATTTATTGATGATGTAGATGCTAAATTAAGATTTAATCCATAAATTTTTGGACAAGCAGGAACAGGATTTACTGCTAAATTATCAATATATAATTCCCTATTATTTGCTTCTCCACTTGCTGTACTTTCAACATAAAGACCAATTTTTATTGTTCCATCTATTGCAACATCATTACTATCTATTAAAGGAATAGCTATATGAGTAGGAAATAAACCAAAAGTTCCATAATTTCTTGTTGAAGAAGTATTATTAGTCCAAATATAAGCATTATTGATTGACCAAGTTAGACCATTATCTCTTGAAATAACTACAGCAAACTTATCATCTGTTGAAGGATCTGGAGCTACTGTTGGATAATTAGCTTTAGTTAATCTTAAATCACATTCAACTTGATAAGTTGTAGAAGGTATGTCATTTTCTGATTGCCCCAAATCAATTGAAGGAGAAATAATCCATTCATAGAAACTTGAACCATAAATATTAATTTTAATATTTCCTCCTTCTCCATCTTCAATAGGGGTTGTAGATGTAGGATAATACCATCCAGAAGAAGTGGTTGAAGTAAATATTGTATTTGTAGATAATGTTCCTTTTGCCAAAGACCAACAAGGACTACTAAGAACATTTGAAGTGAAAGTTTCTACATATGGAACAATTTCATTAGAACAACTTGTACGGAAAGTGTAATTTGATGTTTGTGTAGAAATATCATTATTTTCACATTCTGTTACAAGATAATATTCATAAATAGTATTAGGTGTTAAATTCGTTAAGCTTGCAGGGGAAGATGAAACTGTTGTATTTAACCAAATATTATTACTATTGTTAATACGATAATATGCTATTATATTATTTGCATTTGTTGGTATAGAGAAATTAATATCTGCTGTTGTTGATGTTATATTTGTCGCTGAAATATTTGTAGGACGTCTACATGATGGAATAGTATAAATACTTACATCATCTAAATATATACTTGTTGTAAAAGTCTCACTTGTAAGTTTAAATGCTATATAATTTCCTGTTCCTGTATAGTTTGAAAAATCAACATCATAATTAAGCCAATCTGTTGAAGGAATAATGCTTGTTATTGAATCGAATGTTGTTAAATCTGAAGGGTCAGACATAACTCCAATAATCATTTTAGATCCTACATATGCTGCTTTTAATTTAAAAGAAGCCATTAATGTATTAATATTTATGGAGTTATCAAAAGGTGGAGTTGTTGCCAGATTATAAGTATTATTTGAGCCACAATAAAAATATAAAGAATTTGGAGAAGATGAAGGACTATAAGTGTTTATGTAAGGATAAGTGGAAGAGTATGATGTATAATTAGCTTGTCTTGTCCAACAAGTTGGAAAAAGAATGGAATTTCCATAGGAATCAAAGTTTTCTGTATAAGGAAGATTTGTTATACTTCCACATGCAGTAAGAAAATGACTTTCTTTCCAATTACTTTCATCATTATTGTTACAAACTGATTTTACTCTTATAGAATAGGATGTGTTACTATTAAGAGATGATAATTGAATGCTTGTATCGTTAACAGTTTGTGAAATAGCATTACTCCATGATGTGTCACTTGTAAGACGGTACTCAAAAATCCATTGACTTGCTGTTCCATTTTCATGCCAAGAAACATTTGCACTGCTTGAAGAGATATTAGAATAACTTATTTGTGTTGGAATTGGACATGTTGGAGCTTGACCAAAGGCAAACCTTATATTGTTTCTATATAATAATGTTGTAGGGGTATTTGTAGGATTTTGTGTTGAACTGTAAAGATTTGTATTATTTCCTGTGTTTAGTGTTTTACAAACTAAAGTTGAATGGGTATAGAAAGTATTAATATAGCCTGATGAAGTTCCACTATTATTGATTATACAAACTATGATATTACTTGATCCGTCCCATTGAAAAGGGGAATCTAAATTAATATTAACCCAACGATGATATGACAAACTATCTAATGTAACACTTCCAGAATATACTTGTTGCATAGATGATGGGGAAATCCAAGTAGATGCAGTTGAATTACTTATATTACCCATTAATATGGTAACATTGTCTTTTGTTTGAGGAGTTGAAATATATTGAAAAGCAATAGCATTAATAACTCCTGTTGGAGTTGTATTTGTGCTACTTTGGGTTAAGCCTGAAGATATTTCATCAGCTGTATAAATTTGTTGAGAATATGTATACTTATAAAAAGTATACATAGGAATTGTATAATTCCCTGTTGTTCCAGAACCAACAATAACTGTATCCTGAGACCATCCTTGAATGGTAAAAGACATAATTACCATTAATAAAAATAGAAATCGTTTCATTTGTTTTTGTTTTAATTAATTATTAACGTGTGATAATTAATGATACTAATCATTTAATTTTGTCTTGTTTTTGAAACAAAAAAGTATCATAATCACAATACAAAATAAAGGAATAACATGTTAAAAGAAAACTAATTTAAGGGGAGCTCTAAGATAATTTAGGGCGAAACAGTAGAATTTTAGGGTGAAATGGAAGGCGATTTTTGTTTATTCTCCATTTAACCATTCCATAAAATCATCAATTCGTTCTTTACTTACAATTATGCTTTTCCCATAATCTGGAATAAGACTTATACTTAAACGTCCTTTATAATATCTTTTAATATCTTTTATGGAGCTGAAAGATGTTATGCAATCTCTTGAAATACGGAAAAAAACTTTTGGATTAAGTTGAGATGAAATTGAATCCAAAGAAAAATCTACAATATATTTATCTTTATTTTTGGTATATAAATAACAAGTTCTATTTTCAGCGATAAAATAAGCTATATCCTTTTCTTCAACTATAATAATTCTATCCCCCAATCTAATAGTAATTCTTTTCTTATATTTTATTTCTGGATTAAGCATTGAAAGAAGATTTTGTAAATTATCATCATTCTTTTGAGGTAATGATGACAATTTAAAGAATTTATTCATTGCCATTTCCAATTTTTCTTCGTCTAATGGTTTTAAAATATATGAAATGCTGTTTTGTTCAAAAGCCTTTATGGCATATTCATCAAAAGCAGTTGTAAATATAATTGGAGTTATAATTTCAACCTTTTCAAAAATCTTAAAACAATACCCATCTTTAAGTTGAATATCCATAAATATTAAATCAACTGTTTCTTTTGAAAAGTATTCAACACTATCTTTTATTGAATCAAGTATCTTTACAATACTTATATCTGGATACCTATCGCTGATTAATTTCTCTAAAAACTTTTGCGATAAAGCTTCGTCTTCAACTATAGCTACTTTCATATTAATGGTGCTTTTACTGTAAAATTATTATCCTTATTTATTATAATTATCTTCTTATTTGCAATAATAACATATCTTTCATTCAGATTCTTTAATCCTATTCCTGTTGATGCATAAGGAATTTCTCTTTTATTAATGTTATTAGAAACAACTATATAACCTTGTTCTGAATAAATATTTATTATTAAAGGTTCATTCTTGGACACTATGTTATGTTTTACAGCATTTTCAATCAAAAGCTGCAATGCCATTAATAATATTTTTTTGTCTTTAGTATCATCATCAATATTTATATTGAGAATTAAATTATCAGAAAATCTTGCATTTAGAATATCTACGTATTGATAAATAAATTTAAGTTCTTCTTTTAGGGGAATAATATTTTTTTCGTCATTAGATAAAATATAACGATAAACATCGGCTAATTTACTTGTATAAGTTGCAATTTCTTTGGGCGTTTGAGTATAACCCATAGCAGATAGTATATTTAAACTATTAAATAAGAAGTGAGGATTTAATTGGTTCTTTAATTGAATATATTTAAATTTTTCTCTTTCAAGTTCACTTTCTTTACGTTTATTATATAAATAAATTGTTTCTATCATTAAAATGACAAATCCTCCTTCTAAACAAGAGGTAAAAAAATATTTATCTCTAATTATGGTTGATATAAAACCTTGAATATTTACTTTTGTAGCAAACATATTTTGAGCAATAAACTGAATAATATTTACTAAAAGAAAAGCAAATACTATTTCTAAGATTATTCTAAAAACAGGCTTTTTACTCCAAAACTTATTATTAAAATAAAGTACAGCTAATGCAGAGATAAAGATTAATATGGAAATAAGAGAGATATTTATTATAAAATATTTACCAATATTTTTTGTTACTAAATCTCTATATGCTAATATATCGATTGGTAAAAATAGCCATAAAGTAAGAATCAAAATAAGAAAATACAATAGAATTATTTTTTTCCACTTCCAGTTTTTCATTTCAAATCATTTTGTTTAGATGCAAAAATACATTATTTATTTTTTATTTGCTAAACTTATTTGCGATTACCAACTATATTATTATGGTATTTATAAATTAATTTCTATCTATTATATGAATTAATATAGCAATTCTAATTCATCAAATCCAATATCCATTAAAGGATAACTATTCCAATCTTTATAATCAAAGTGCCACCATTCACTTGGATAATGAGAGAAGCCGAAATGGTTCATAATTGAGAATAGAAAAGCTCGATTTTTAAGAATAGTATCGGATAGGTTTTTATAGTTTGGGTTTGCTTTTTCTGAGAAGTCATCAAATTCTGTTGGCATTGGTATTTCTTTGCCTGTGTTTAATTCAACTAAAGTTAAATCAATTGCACAGCCTCTATTATGTCTTGAACCATAACGAGGATTTGCAACAAAATTAGTATCAGAGTAAACTTCAAAGAAACGAAGTGAAGCTTCATAAGGGCGATAAGCGTCATATATCTTTATTCCTAATTTATAAAAAGCCAATGAGTCTTGAAGTTTGCTTAATGCTTCGGCAACAGGTTTTCGAGCAAAAGCACGAGGAAGATTATAAATTATTTGATTTGTAAAGTTATTATTTGTTGCATAGCGAATATCTAAACGGACATCTTTAATATACTTCCCTAAATTAATTAACTCCATTTTGGGTTCTTCTGCAATTTGTTTTTTATAAACATTAATATCGGAAACAATAGCAAGTCCATACGGATTTCTTTTTTGTTTAACTTCAACTTTTTTGCACCCTAAAAAGCAAATAGAAATTAAAACAAAGCAAATAATAATTCTTTTCATAGCAAATAATAATTATTGAGCCAAATATTTAATATGCAGCAAAGATAATCTTTTTTTTGTCTTTTTATTTGGTAGTTTAGAAATATATTGTAGTTTTGCAGCGTTGTTAATAGACTTATTAAACAACTCTATTAATATGGGGCGAATTAAATAATATGAAAGGACAAGAAAAGAATAATCAAAAAGATGGTATGGAATTATCTATACTTTATGCTGCTGAAGAATTATTCCTTGAAAAAGGGTTTAATGGAGTTTCAACAACCGAAATAGCTGCAAAGGTTGGTTGTAATCAAGCTTTGGTTCATTATTACTATAGAACGAAAGCTAATTTATTTCAGAAGGTATTTGAGAATAAATTAAAATATATGGTTTCTATTTTCGAAATTATTGAAGATAATAGTTTGACTTTTGAAGAGAGATTAGTAATAAAAATTAAATCTCATTTTGATGCATTATCTAAAGAGCCTCTTTTGCCAATGTTTGTTTTAAATGAGATTAGAAACAATTCATCAACGGATATTATTAGAGAAACATTCAGACAGCAAGCCCCTAATCTTATTAATAAACTTGAAGAAGAATTAAAAATAGAGATAGAGGCAGGTAGAATAAGAAATATTTCAGCTTTTGATTTATTGATTAATATTATTTCACTCAATATTTTTGTTTTTCTTGCTCGCCCTATTATGGAATATGTTTTAGGTTTAGATGAAGAAATGATGAATAAAATGATAGAACATAGAAAGCAAGAGGTAGTAAATACTATCCTAAATAGTTTAAGACCATAATTAGTAAAATTATTCAATACTTATATTAATCATTTATATAATGAAACAGATAATCACATTAATATCTTTCTTATTTTTTAGTACTGTTGTATTCTCACAAATAACAATAGAATACTGTCAAGAGAAAGCAAAGACTCATTATCCGACATTCTCAAATACAGGTATATTGGAGAAAACGGCAAGTTATTCTATTGCAAATGCTAATAAGAATTATCTTCCTCAACTTAACTTTTCAGCTAAGGCAACTTATCAATCAGATGTTACTGCTATTGATATTAAACTTCCATTGCCTATAACAGTCGATTTTCCTTCAATGTCAAAAGACCAATACCAAGCAGTTTTAGATTTGAGTCAATTAATTTGGGATGGAGGATATACATTAAATAAGAAAGAAGAAACAAAGGCGGAGTTAGAATCACAAAAAGCAAATCTTGAAGTAGAACTTTATAATCTTAGGGATAGGATAGCAAATCTTTATTTTGGGATACTTAGTATTAAAGAACAAAAAGCCCAAGCTTATTTAATGGAAAAGGAATTGGAAAGAAACCTAAAGCAAGTTGAAGCTTATGTTGAAAGTGGCTTAGCTAATGAATCAGACTTAGATTTTGTGAGAGTGGAACAATTGAATATTAAACAAAGAATAGTAGAAATAGAATCGTTGGAGAAGTCTTATATTAAAGTCTTATCTATTATGATAGGAGAAGAATTGAGTAATGAAACAAAGTTTGAAGAACCACAACTAAGCCCAAAAAATCTTTCTTTTCAAATTCAAAGACCAGAGCTAATGGCTTTTGAAAGTCAAATTAAGTTGCTTGATACTAAAAAGAAAATAATAAATACTCAATCAATGCCTCAGTTTGCAGCATTTGCACAAGGAGGATATGGTAAACCAGCTCTTAATATGTTTAATGAGAACCCTGATTTCTTTGCTATTATTGGCTTACGTATGAGTTGGAATATTAGTAGTTTCTATACCAAATCAAATAAACGTCAAAGCATAGAATTAAATAAAGAACTAATAGAATCTAATAAAGAAGCCTTTCTATTTAATACAAATCTTCAATTGGAAAGTCAGAAAACAGAAGTTGAAAGATTAGAAAAACTATTAGGTTCAGATCAGCAGATAATAGTTTTAAGAGAAAGGATTAAGGAGTCGGCTCAATATAAATTAGATAATGGGACTATGAGTGTAAGTGATTACATAAAAGAAGTTAATGCAACCGATATGGCTCAACAAAATAAAATACTTCATAAAATACAGTTATTAATGTCAATATATAAACATAACAATCTAACAAATCAGTCTTATGAGAAATAAAATCATAACAATAGCAATAATATTATTATTTGTCTCTTGTGGGAAAGGAGATAAAGACTATGATGCAAGCGGAGTATTTGAAGCAACGGAAGTGGTTGTGTCTTCTGAATCAAATGGTAAAATACTTTCTTTTAATGTTGAAGAAGGAAAACAAATTGAATTAGGACAAGAATGTGGATTAATAGATACATTGCAACTTTATCTAAAGCGTCAACAACTATTATATAGTATTGAAGCTGTTGGAGGAAAGAGTATTGATGTAAACAAACAAATTGCAGCCCTTCAAGAACAAATTAAAAAGCTTAAAATAGAAAAGCAAAGAATAGAAACTCTTCTTCTAAAGAATGCAACAAATAGGAAACAGTTAGATGATATTAATTCTAACATAGCAGTTGCAGAGAAACAATTATCAGCACAGGTTTCTTCTTTTGAAAAAGGGAATAAGTCTATTAGTTCAGAAGGAGCATCTCTAAGAACACAAGTTTTGCAGTTAAACGACCAATTACAAAAATGTAAGATATCAAGTCCAATTAAAGGAACTGTTCTTTTAAAGTATTCTGAAGAAGGGGAAGTAGCTGCAATGGGGAAACCATTATTTAAGGTTGCCGATATAGATAATATGATACTTCGTCTTTATGTAACCTCTTCACAACTTACTCAAATAAAAATTGGACAAGAAATAAAGGTGTTTGCAGACTTTGGTGATAAAAGAAAAGAATATAAAGGAAAGATTAGTTGGATAAGTTCAAAGGCAGAGTTTACTCCAAAAGCAGTTCAAGTAAAAGATGATAGAGATAATTTAGTTTATGCAGTAAAAGTAATGGTTAAAAATGATGGTTATATAAAAATAGGTATGTATGCCGATGTTAAACTATGAAATCTGTTAAAGTAAATAATATATCCAAAGCCTATAAAGGGAAACTTGCTTTAAAAGATATTAGCTTTGAAGTAGAAAAAGGAGAGTTATTTGGAATAATTGGACCCGACGGTTCAGGAAAAACAACTCTTTTTAGAATAATGACAACACTTATTTTAGCTGATAAAGGTGAGGTAAAAGTAGATGATTATGATGTTGTAAAAGATTATAAACTTATTAGAGAAAGAGTAGGTTATATGCCTGGAAGGTTTTCTTTATATCAAGACTTAACAGTAATAGAAAACCTTGATTTTTTCGCCAGTGTATTTAATACAACAGTTGAAGAAAACTACGATTTAATAAAAGATATATATCAACAAATAGAGCCATTTAAAGATAGAAGAGCAGGAGCTTTATCAGGAGGAATGAAACAAAAACTTGCTCTTTCTTGTGCTTTAATTCATAAACCATCAGTTCTTTTCTTAGATGAACCAACAACAGGAGTTGACCCTGTTAGTAGAAAAGAATTTTGGAATATGTTGAAAAACCTACAAGCACAAGGAATAACGATAATAGTTTCAACTCCATATATGGATGAAGCCAACCTTTGTAATAGAATAGCTTTAATAAATAATGGAGAATTCTTAGATATAGATTCGCCACAAAACCTAATAAAGAAATTCCCAAAAAAGCTCTATTCAGTTGAAGGAGATAATATGCCAAAACTATTAAAAACCTTAAGAGCAAACGAAAATATAGAAACATGTTTTTCTTTTGGAGATTCTTGTCATATAACATTAAATAACGAAACAAAAGATAATGATTATAAAGAAATTCAACCATCAATAGAAGATTATTTTATGAGACTATCAAAATAAAATATTGCAAAGTTATTCAGTGGTAATGAATGAAATTTAATAATGAGATAAATTAACTAATAGATATTGTGAGTATTAAAAAACGATTAAAGAAGATTATTTTGACTACATTAATTATTATTATTGTACTATTTTTAGTACCGGTTTTGTATATGCAATTACCTCTGTTTGGAGGAAAGGCTTCAGGTAAAAGATTGGAGATAATGGAAAAATCACCAAATTATAAAGATGGTCAGTTCCATAATCTACATAACACCATACTTATGGTTGATAATAAGGGTATGGGAGATATGATGAAGAAGAAATTTGATGAAGAGAAGTATGGATTAAGACCTAAGGATAAGATCCCTTCAATTAAGAGTGATTTGAAAAATATTTCTAAGGATAGGAATATTGCTGTTTGGTTTGGTCATTCTTCATATTATATTCAAATTGAAGGGAAACGTTTCTTGGTAGATCCTGTCTTTTCTAAACATGCTTCTCCTGTTCCTTTTATTATATCAGCTTTTGAAGGCACAAATATTTATTCAACAGATGATATGCCAGAGATAGATTATCTTTTGATAACTCATGACCATTATGATCATTTAGATTATTTAACCGTAAAGAAATTAAAAGATAAAGTAAAGTTAGTTATTTGTGGACTTGGAGTAGGAGCACATCTTGAAAGATGGGGTTATCCTAAAGAAAAGATAATAGAAATGGATTGGGGTAACAGCAAGGAACTAAGTAAAGGATTTATAATAAATGCAACTACTTCACGACATTTCTCAGGAAGAGGAGTAAATCGTAATTCAACTCTATGGCTTTCTTTTGTATTACAAACACCGTCTATGAATTTCTTTTTAAGTGGAGATGGAGGATATGATACTCATTTCTCTGAAATAGGGAATAGGTTTGGTAGAATAGATTTAGCATTTTTAGAGACAGGACAATATAATGATAAATGGAAGTTTATTCATTCCTCACCCGAACAAGTTTCTCTTGAAGCAAAAGATTTAAATGCAACAAGAGTATTCCCAATTCATTGGGGAAAGTTTGCACTTGCTGATCATCCTTGGAAGGAGCCAATAGAAAGACTTTCAAAAATAAGTAAAGAAAATAATATTCGATTAGTTACACCTATGATTGGAGAAATAGTAGACCTGAAGAATGAAAATCAAATCTTTTCTCATTGGTGGGAGAATCTAAAGTGATAAGATGATATCTATTATTAATTAACCAAAAAATAAAAGACATGAAAACAGCAATTATTTATTATTCTAAACATGGAACAACAAAAAGAGTTGCAGAAATGCTTGCAAGTAAATTAACAGTAGAAAAAACTTTTATAGACTTGAATATATATAAATCACCCAATATAGAAAAATATGATTCTATCATATTAGGTTGTCCTGTTTATGCAGGAAATTCAAGTAAGAAAATGAAGAATTTTTGCATACAAAACATTGAACATCTAAAATCTAAACCTATTGGATTATATATTTGTGGAATGGAAAAAGACGAAATAAAACAACAAGAAGAATTAGAAAGAGCTTATCCTTTAGAACTAATAGAAACGGCTAAAACTAAGAAATTCTTAGGAGGAGAGTTCTTGTTTGAAAATATGAATTTCTTTGAAAGAATGATTGTAAAAAAGATAGCAAAAATAGATAAAAGTGTTTCAACAATCAATTATGAAAATTTAGATATGTTTGTTGTAGAATTTAGTTTGTAATCTTTTAAGAATAATAAGATATGTCAATACCAACATCGAGAACAAAAGAACCAGGAGAAATAAGAATTAATACAGAAAAATGTATTGGTTGTGGTCTTTGTGTTTCTGTATGCAAAGATTATAGTTTAGGAATAAAAGATAATAAAGTATATCAAAAGTCTAAATCATGCTTTGGTTGCATTGCTTGTGGGCATTGTATGGCGATTTGTCCACAAGGAGCAATAGAAATATATGGACGAACTTTATCTCCGAAAGATTTATTTGATTTACCTAAAAAAGAAACCTCAACTGATTATAATTCTCTTTTAAGTTTATGCCAACGTCGCCGTAGTGTTAGAGAATTTAAGGATAAAGCAGTTGATAAGGAAATAATAGAAAAGATAATTTCAATAGCAAGAACTTCTCCAATGGGATTACCCCCTTCGGATGTAAATGTATTAGTGTTTGATACAAAAGAGAAAACAAATCAATTTGCTAAGGACTTTTGTGAATTTCTTAAAGGAATGAAATGGATGTTTTCAAATTTCTCTTTAGCTCTTATGAGTCCTTTTATGAGTAAGGCAAATAATGAGATGTTTAAAGGATTTGTTCAACCATTATTTTCTATATATGAAGATAATATGGAAAAAGGAATTAATCTCGTAACTTATTATGCTCCTGTTGCATTATACTTTTATGGTTCTCCTTATACAGATCCTGCCGATCCTATTATAGCAGCAACTTATGCAATGCTTGCAGCAGAATCGCTTGGATTAGGAACATGTATGTTAGGAGCAATACATCCATTAATACAAAATGGTAGTCCAGCTAAAAAGTTCCGTCAAGAACAAGGAATAAAATATAAAAGCCGTGAAGGATTATTTGTTATTTTAGGCTACCCAGATGTAGAATATAATAAAGGAATAACAAGAACATTCGCTTCCGAAACTTATAAATAAGAAATAATGGATGAAGTTATAGTAGTTAATAATCTTACTAAGAGGTTTGGAGCTTTTACTGCGGTGGATAATATTTCATTTGATGTAAAGAAAGGGGAGATATTTGGGTTTTTGGGAGCTAATGGTGCGGGAAAGACTACTGCTATGAGAATGCTTTGTGGTTTAAGCCGTCCTACTTCAGGGGAAGCTTTAGTTGCAGGGTTTGATATAAGAACACAGTCGGAGAAGATAAAAGCAAATATTGGTTATATGAGTCAGAAGTTTTCGCTTTATGAGGATTTGAAGGTGTGGGAGAATATTAAACTCTTTGCAGGTATTTATGGAATGAAGAAAAAAGATATTGCTCTAAAAACAGATATACTTTTAAAAGAATTGGGCTTTGAAGCAGAGAAAGAAACCTTTGTGAAAGACTTGCCTTTGGGGTGGAAACAAAAGCTTGCATTCTCTGTTGCTATATTTCATGAGCCTAAGGTTGTTTTTCTTGATGAACCAACAGGAGGAGTTGACCCAATAACAAGAAGACAGTTTTGGGAAATGATATATCAAGCATCGGAAAAAGGTATAACAGTCTTTGTAACTACTCACTATATGGATGAAGCAGAATATTGTGATAGAGTATCAATAATGGTTGATGGGAGGATTGATGCATTAGATACTCCAAAAGCATTGAAAGAAAATTTTAAAGCAAATAGTATTGATGAGGTATTTTATCAATTGGCACGTAAGGCAGAAAGGAAAGCAGATTAATGATTAAACAGCTATTGTCTTTTATAAAGAAAGAGTTTTTACACATTTTTCGTGATACATGGACGATGATGATTATTCTTGCATTGCCTGTTGTTATGATGTTACTTTTTGGTTATGCAGTTTCAACAGAAATAAAGAATACTAATATAGGGGTACTTAATCTTTCAAAAGATGAGATAACGAATAATATTATTCAGAGGTTAGATAAAAGTGAATACTTTTCTTTGGCAAAAAACTATTCATCTTATAATGAAGTAGAATCTTCTTTTCGTCGTTCAGAAGTAGGTGTTGTTATTGTTTTTGATGAAAATTTTTCAGAAAACCTTTCACATTTAAATAAAGCAGATGTACAAATTATTGCTGATGCTTCCGACCCTAATACTGCAAGAACTTTAGTTAGTTATGTTACAAATATAGTTGCTCAATCTCTAAAAGACTTAAATAAAACTCCGCAAACAAATTATCAAATAACTCCCGAAGTAAAACTACTCTATAACCCTTTAATGAAAAGTTCTTATAATTTTGTGCCTGGAGTAATGGGATTTATCTTAATATTGGTATGTGCTATGATGACTTCTGTTTCAATTGTTAGAGAAAAAGAAAGAGGAACAATGGAACTATTACTGGTTAGTTCAACAAGACCAATTATTATTATCTTAGCAAAGGTAGCTCCTTATTTTATTATCTCTTTTATCAATCTTTTAACTATTATTACTGTTGCTTACTTTGTAATGGGAGTACCAATAAATGGAAGTTTGTTTTGGATATTTGTCCTTTCTATAATATATATCTTTGTTTCCCTTTCCTTAGGACTTCTAATATCAACAGTGGCAAAAACTCAACTTACAGCTTTATTGTTTAGTGGATTAATACTCCTTATGCCAACAATGCTACTTTCTGGAATGTTGTTTAATGTGGAAAGTATGCCATTGATATTACAAGTTATTTCCCAATTTATGCCTGCTAAATGGTTTATTAGTGCAATGAGGAAATTAATGATAATGGGTGTAGATGTAAAATATGTGCTTAAAGAAATGGAAGTATTAGTTCTTATGGCAGTTGTTTTTGTAACCATAAGCTTGAAAAAGTTTAAGAAAAGATTAGAGTAATATGTTAGGATATTTAATAGAGAAAGAGTTTAAACAAATATTTAGAGATAAGTTCTTACCTAAGATTATCTTTATATTTCCTTTTATAGCATTGATTCTTTTGCCTTATGCCGCTAACTATGATATAAAAAATGTTAGATTAGCTATTGTTGATAATGATAATACAACCTATTCAAAAGAATTAATAAATCGTTTGTCAGCCAATGAATCAATTACTCTTACGGCAATGAAGCCAACATATAATTCTGCATTAAGTTTAATTCAAAGCGATAAGGCTGATATGATAATTAATATTCCAAAAGACTTTGAAAAAGACTTTATTACTCAAAAGAAATCAAATATTCTTGTCGCAACAAATTCTGTTAATGGAATAAAAGGAAGCATGGGAGCATTGTATGCTTTAAATATAATAAGTGATTTCTCTAATGATAAAACATCAGAGGTTGTAAGCATTCAACAAAAAGGAGGAGTAGAAATAAAACCATTATATCAATTCAACAAAGAATTGAACTATAAATTATTTATGGTACCAGCCCTAATGGTGATGATACTTACAATAATTTGTGGCTTTTTACCAGCTCTAAATATAGTAGGGGAGAAAGAAAAAGGAAATATGGAACAGATAAATGTTACACCAGTAACCAAACCAATATTTATTCTCTCAAAACTAATCCCATATTGGATAATAGGAACAATAGTAATAAGTATAGGCTTCTTGGTAGCAAGATTTGTGTATGGAATCATTCCAGTTGGGAATATATCTGTAGTATATCTCTTCTCGTTTCTCTTTATCTTAGCAATATCAGGACTTGGATTAATACTTTCTAACTATGCTTCAACCTATCAACAAGCAATGTTTATGATGTTTTTCTTTATAATGATACTAATCCTTATGAGTGGACTATATACCCCGTTCAATTCAATGCCTTCATGGGCTCAAGTTATAGGTTCATTTAGTCCTTTAAAATACTTTATAGAAGTAATGAGAAACATTTTTCTAAAAGGAAGTACCCTAATGGAATTATTACCTCAACTCTACACAATGCTAAGCTTTGTTGTTGTAATAGATACATGGGCAGTGCTTTCTTACCGTAAGAAATCATAGACATTGCTCTTATTATTTTACTAAAGGTTTGATCTTTGTGGAAATAAAGCTAATATAAATCTAAGAAAATTTTATATCAAAATAGATTAATCTTATCTTGAAATTATTTATCTTTGCAAAGAAGTCAAACAACCGCATTGTTTACTCAAAACAATACGGTTGTTTTGCCAGAACAATGCCATTGTTTGACTGAAACAATGCGGTTGTTTTGAGTAAACAATGCCATTGTTTGAGATTGAAAGGAAGTTTAACAAGATTAAGATAAGGTTATTTGAGATTAAGATAAAGTATTTATAGATTAAAAAGAGGTTTTTAGAGATGAATTTAAGGTCTTTCTTGATGTAAATTTATTAAAGAGTGAGCTAATCAACTTAATTATATTAATTTAAAACTTATTGTCTTATGAGTAAAATGTTTAGCGTTTGGAAGAAAAAATATAAAAATTCCAACGGAGAAATTGAAGAAAAGTATTATGCTTGTTCTAAAACATATTCAACTACGAATACTGAAGAATTAGCAGAAAGAATTAGTCAAGCTTGTTCTCTAACACCAGGAGATGTTTTAGGTTGTCTTAGAGCATTATCTGGAGAGATGGAATTAACCTTAACCCAAGGGAATAATATTAAATTAGATGGAATAGGTACATTTGGAGTAGGAGTTACAAGTGAAGGGTTTGATGATCCAAAGAAAATTAATCCAAAGAAAGTAAAGGCAACAAAAGTAACATATATTGCCGATAGAAAATTAACCCAAAAAATACGAGAAATGAAGTTTTCCGCCGAGCCAGAACCACCTAAGGGAATTGTTTCTAAGAAGAAATAAAGGATTAAAGATCAAAACGGATGCTATTATTCCATTTATTTGTCGAAGAAAATTAAGCAGGGAGCATCTTTATTAATTTATCTGAATCATACTTAGGCTATGTTTCAGACCACCCTAATATGAATAAGATAAATCAAAAGGCTATAAAAAAAATCCTTCGTTTCTTGTTTGAAAAAACGAAGGATTTGCTATATGAAATCTTGATATTTGAGGTATAAAGTTTTTATTTCTTTATACTAATCATCAAGTATTATTTCTTAGTGCTTAACTACTAATTTTTTTGTTGAAAGTGCTTTTCCGTCACCAATAATTGAATAGAAATAAACTCCATTTGGTAATTCAGCTGTTGAAATTGATTGTTTCCCTGTTGAACCTCCATTTATTGAAATTGTTTTAATTGTTGCACCAATCATATTTCTAATAATTATTTTTCCTGATTTGTAATTTGTTGGAAGAGAATAAACTATTGTTGCATTATTATTAGCAGGGTTTGGATATGCTTCAATATTAGTTGATGTTATACCTTGTTTAAATGGTTTTTCTAATGAAACAGTAGTTGAAGTATCTGTTGTATACAATACATAGAATGATTGTATTGTTTGCATTGATGACGCATCAATTAAATTTATTCTTGCAAGTGTTTCGTTATTATTTGAATAAGTATATTGTAAATCAAACTCAGAATATACAACATTTGGTTGAATTGTAATAGAACTTGGAGATATTGTATCTGTTAAGCAATTACCATTAAAGCACATATACAAACCAGCTTCATCTGCTAATTGAATTACTTCTTTATAAACCTTTACTGTTTTTGCTTCTTCCGAAATGTTCTTGAAATGAATATAATCTGTTCTTAATCCATCTGGTGACGAAATATCTAATTTTAGAGTATCACCTATTACATTATCTTCATAAATGAATTGGAAAGATTGAGCGTTTAATCCAAGAGTAAATCCTAACGCAATTGCAAATATCAAATATATCTTTTTCATAATTTTTTCTTTAAATTTTATCGTGCAAATGTACCATACATTTTGAAAATAACCAAATATTTGACAACTAAATATTCAATATCTTACAAAAGGCATCTATTTACAATTATTCTCCTAAATCTATTTCATTGATTTGTACTACTTCTCCTGTGTTTGCATTAGTTACAAAAACAACGACTTTACAATTGCTTATATTTTGAATATTAGAATCAACATCAATCAAATAATTCTTATTTAATTCTGAACCTGCGCTTGCAGGAATAAGGCTAAGTGAATAATCTATAAGTGCATTCTTTCTTAGTACATGATTAAAAACATAATCTAAAATCTTTGGTGTTGTTCCATAATCCGTATTAGAATTAAGTTGAATTCCAACAATTCCACTTTCTAAAACTAAAACATTAATAAGTGTAGGATATGATACATCTTGTAGGAATATGTTTTCTGTACTAACTAATATTTGTTTATTTGCTGCTCTATATTCTACTCCAAGATTAATATCCATAATATGTTCTTTTGTATCAATAGCATTTTGAATTTCTGCATCCCAATTTGCATCTCCTATTGGATATGCATCTCCTATTTTTGTTCTATTAATAATTCCTGTTGGAAGAGATGTACAACCAAAATCTGTTGCCCACTTTTCACCATATTCTGTACGAAAATCTACATTATTATTAGACGCTGATGGAGATGCAAAAGCAGTTGAATGAACTGCCATTACAATAAGTTGATCTCCATATTTTGATATTAATTCTGTCGCTTTTGCTGCAGCACGTGGACAGTTTACACATTTCCATCCAGTATAATCTTCTAATAATACTCTTTGTGTTGAATTTGTTACAGTTATTGGCGTTGTTTCTGAAGTTTGTCCTTCTGGATACACCAACATTTCATTATCTTCTATTGTGTCACAACTTACCCAAAAAAGAGGTAAGATAAGAAACAAACTATATATTATCTTCTTCATTTTCTTTATTATTTTAGTAATTAACCATTTATCAATAACCATTAACCATTATTTAAAAGCTACTTGTTATTGTTGCGAATAATCCATTTGAAGCTGGAACCATTCTACAAACTCCTCCAATACACATAATACCTTCTCTTTGTTTTCCGTAGCTTATTTGAACTCTATTTGTTCCTTTAGTATATCCAACTGAGAAATTATAGTAATGTGTCTTTTCTCCTGTTTCGTTTCCATAGTTCCATTGGTCAGATGCAGCAGCAAACCATCTACCTCCTAAATTATATTCTAATGTTCCTTGAATCCAATTCCCTGTTGCCCATTCTCCATAAGTCTGTTCTGTTAATAGAAGTTGAAGTTCATATCTTAATGAGTTCTTATTCATTTTTTGTGTTACATCAGCAGCAAAAACATTTGCATAAACAAATTCTTCTCCTTCGTGTCCTATTGCTATTGGATTAAAAGTTTGATATGAATACATCAAACCAAGTTTAAAATCATGACTAATTTTCTTTGATATTTCAAGATTTATTTCTTCAAAGTAAATTTCATCTCCAACCTTAAAGAATGATGAAGTATAACCATTAGTTCCTTCATAATTTCCTGCTGGATTTTTATCAACTAATTGTTTATCTATTGACATAGCACGAGAGTAATTTAACTTCAAGTCTGTTCCATATTCTCCACCAAGAAAGGTTTTTTTCTTTAACTTATACATAATGTCAGCTTGAATTCCCATTTCCCCATTTACTTGGGTAGCGTAAGGATACATTGCAAATAAAGAATAAGCATGTTGGCGAGTTAAAGCAGGAAGATAATTTACATTAAGCATATTTCCTGTTTCACTCCGGCGTGATTTATAACTCATATTATCTATTCTCTTTGCTGCAATATTAATTCCTAATCCTTTTGCAGAATAACCAGCAGAAACATAAGCTGCTTCTCCTTCATGGAATATATATCCATTAACTGCATTAGGGTCTTGTCCTTTTCTTGCATATTCTGCATTTAAGTTCCAAGCATTATAAGACATTTGAATTCTTGCAGCACCAGAGCCAATATTTTCTGGAGTAGTAAGTTTATAGTTATCTCCTGTTTGTTGATCAATGATAAATCTTGTATCTGCTTTATCATAAACGCTAACAAAACTTCCTCCTAATGTTACCTGTAATGGAGATGTAGAAAAAGATTTAATTACTGAGTTAAGAGATACTTCTCCGTCAATTCCACGAATTAAACCAAAATCATCGCTTGCCCAAACATCCTCCCAATAGTATCTTTGTTTTCCTATTATACCTTTAATTGCAACTCCTTCCATCGGTCTTGCAATAACTTTTAATCCATCCATTGCATTATCCAAGCCAAGGTTTTTCTCTTCATAAGAGCGGAAAATAAGACCATTACCAAATTGTTCGTAATAGTTACCTGCTGTTATTTCTAAGAAATCTTTTTTGTAAGAAGCAAAACGATAAGCAAAACCTGCTCCTTTATATTGACTATCAAAACCAAGAATTGGATTTAAGTATGCTTCAAATCGCATACCTGCAGAAAAATCGCCATTAGTATAAAGAATATTTGTAAAGGCGTTCATCAACATTTTTTCATTTACTTTCTCTGCTCCAATAACAGAATCTTCTCTTGAAGCTTGAACATCCATTTGGAAGTTTCCAGTTACCTTTCCTCCAAATAATCCTTGCGAATAAGAGTTAATAGAGAAAGCAACAAATGATACAAGTAATATTATCTTTTTCATATTATTCTACTTCTTCTCCTTTTACTACTTTTCTAAATACTTCAATCAAATTATCTTCATCGCCAGGAGCATAGCCTACATGTTGCCAAACAATTTCTCCTTTACCATTTACTAAAAAAGTATGAGGTGGATTATTTACTCCTAAGGCACGTTTTAATTCTGAGTTTTGATCTAAAATTACTTCATAAGACCATCCTGAAGCACTAACCAATGGTTTAACCTTTGGACAAGTACGAGAATCATCTATTGATACTGCATAAATCTTTATTCCTGTTTCTTTTTGCCAATTTTCATACAACTCTGCCATTGCATTAAGTTCCATCATACAAGGTTTACACCAAGTTGCCCAAAAACATACCACAAATGGTTTCCCGTCATTTGAGAACTCTGATGCTTTTATTGTTTTCCCATCTAATGTTTTTACCGAAACTGTCGGTAAATTAGCTCCTGATTTGTTTTCTTGTGCAGAAAGAACTCCACAACTTAACACTATTGCCAATAAGGCAAAAATAATTCTTTTCATCTTATGTACTTTTTTGTTTATAATTTATTCTATTTTACACTATCAAAATTATGTTTTGTAAAAAGAGTATTGCTTAACTTTTACGATTAGCTAACAGATATAATAATTCAATTAAGCTCTTCTTACTTTCACTTTCTTTAAAACCATTAAGCTGAATTTCTGCCAAATGACAAAAAGAAAGAACTTTCTCTTCTGCCTTTTGTAGATATCCTCCATCATCTACTTTCTTTATCAATGCTAAAACATCTTTATCTCTCTTATTGTCTTGATTAATAAAAGAAAGTATCTCTTCTCTTTCTCTTTCCGACAAATCATTTAAAAGATAAATCAAAGGAAGTGTAATCTTCTTTTCTTTAATATCATTACCAAAAGGTTTTCCTGTAATATATTCAGGAGAGAAATCTAATATATCATCTCTTACTTGAAAAGCTAAACCCGTATAAAACCCAAAACCCTTTAAACTTTTAATTGTTTCAATATCTGCACTAGCACTCATTGCTCCCAACTCTGTTGAAACCTCTAAAAGAGCTGCCGTTTTTTTCTCAATAACTTTGAAATAAATCTCTTCACTATAATCTAATCTTTCTGAAACATCTTTCTGCAAAAGCTCTCCAAGAGGCAATTCCCTCCCTATTTTAGCAAATATTGGTAATAATCTAAAGTCGCTTTCAGTTTCAATAAGTTCAAGGCATTTACCATAAAGATAATCTCCAAACAACACTGCTGTATTATTCCCCCATCTTATGTTGATTGTATCATTTCCTCTTCGTTTTTCACTCTCATCTATAACATCATCATGAACTAAAGAAGCCGCATGCAATAATTCCAAAATTAATGCACAACGAATAGTTTGGCTTGTAATACCCCCTGCTACCTTAGCTGCAAGAAAAGTAAGTATGGGTCTTACCTTTTTCCCTCCTTTTTCAAGAATATATTTTGTGATATCATCAACAAAAAACCCCTCCAGAGAAATACATTCGGAGAAGCGTTTATCGAAAAGATCAATGTAGTCTTCTATAGGATATGTTATATTTTTTAAGTCCATTTCATTCAGTAATAAGTGTACAAAATTACGAGAAATTTTATATCTATCAACTTCATAAGCATTTTTAACGCCATTTTTAATGAAAAACATATTTTCTACAATGAAATATTTAGCAATTTCTTGAATATTGACAAGACTCTGATAAAATTTGACCTATAGGTCTAAAATTTGTATTCTTGCTCATAGAATTTATCTGTTTTTGAGAGAAAGAAACGATATCGGCTAAATTTGTAAAAGTTTATCCTATATTTTTTGTAAGATGAAAAGTTTATCTGGCAACAATAATTATCTGGTTTCTAGTTATAAGCTTATTTTACAACAATCTCATTATATAAAATATTTTTTGCATTTAACAATATTGGCAAAAGCTCTAACAGAAATATAACGATGACTTTTCTAAATTAAAGGAGATTTAAATCTACTGAAACAAGGATTAAATTTAGTAATAATAAGTTTATAACTATTTTATCTTAGTTTAAATTTAGCTACTATGGGTATCATGATTTTTAAGGGTAATTGTTTGTATTAAATTCTATTCTTCTGAACTTGAGCTCCTTTATGAATGCAAATATACAAAATATATTTGCATTCATAAAGGTTATTTCGCATTATTTTCTGAATTATCTTCTGCTGTGTCACCTTCTACTTCAAGAGTTACCTTATACTGAGTTTTTGTTGATTTAGCTTTTATTTCTTCTAATGGTAGACTAATGATTTTTATTTTTGCAGGATTAATGCCAAGGACTTCAGTAAAGTGATTTAAGAGCTTTTCATTTCTTTTTTGCATTGAGTTTTGAAGACTTGGGTCTGCTTTTTCTTTGAATAGTAACATTGCTTTTTCTTCTATACTTCCTTCTTTGCTTAGTTGTTTTTTACTTAGAAGATTATCGGTAAATGATATAAAGTCTTGAGATTTAATATCAATTTGTTTAACCTCATCAAGATCAACAAGGTCTAGTCTTTTATCTTCAGAAACAGGATTTTTACTTGTGTAGTAAGATATTTTTAAATCCATAATTGCAAACTCTTGAATACATTTTTCATAATTTGCTTCTTGAGTTAAGATTAGCCTTAGGTCTGGTTTAGCCTTTGCAATGTCTGAAAGAGACTTGAACTTAGTGAATTGTTCCGATGTAAATCCTCTTTGTAGTGGTTCTATTTCTATTTCACTTAATTCATCTGTCTTAATCCCTAATTGATCGGCAATAAGACTAATTGGCGACATTGCAACCTTTACTATTAAGTTCCCAAGTGTTTTTAGAATTAGTTTTTTGTATGAAAACTTTGGAGAGTTTACATTTCCTGTTACAGGTAAATCAAGGTTTATTTTTTCTTTTCTATCTTTAAGAACATAGAGTCCTAATTTTAATGGAATTTTAGAGTATTCTGCCTTAATGGTTTTATCTTTTTTCCCTGCTTCACATTTGTAAATATCTAATTTGTTTGTTCCTTTTAGATTATAGTTATTTATTATGTTTTGTGAAGTAAATGACAAGGTTCCATTAGTTATTGGGATAGCAAAATATTCAAGTACATAAGGAGAAAGGTCTTTTAGATTTAAGTTTTGGATTATTAGAGTAAGGTTATGGTTAGCTATTCCATCAGCTATTCCTTTCCATTTAATCTTTACCTTTCCACTTCTTCCAACATTTGCATTAAGGGATAGTTGATTTTCTTTATCAAGAGTAATGTTTTGAGATTTAATATTTATATTATTAATTGGATAAGTAAAAGGACGTTGAAGTGATTGGTCCTTAAATATCAAAGAAGAATTATCAATATTTAACTGACTAATTAGGAAATCCATTTTTTGTCCTTTATTAGTGTTCGAAGAGGAATTGGTTTTATTTGGCTGTGATTTCTCTGTTTTCATAAGAGTAGAGAAATTATTTGTCCCATTCTTATACATATCAAATTCACTTGAAAGCCCTGCTAATTGTAATTTATTAATGTGATATTTATTCTTACTTAAACTTACCTCATCAATTTTTATTAGCATATCTTTAACAGAAACAATATTCTTTAGTTTATTATCTTTTAAGAAAAAGTCTTTTGCCCCTATATCTCCTTTTACAATAAAATTCATTACATGGTCAACATCTCCAATAATTTTTAAATTAGTAGATAGCAAGCCAGAGACTTCACTTACATTTATTGACTGTTGAATATAAGGAAGAACATTTTTTAAAGCAAAGTTAAGTAGAGAAATATCTAAATTATATTTTGTTGAAAGCATGTTGTATTTTGCATTCAAAGCTAAAGAGCCTCCATTTTGGAATTTAAGCTTAAGTCCAATGTCGGAACTTTTATTTGAGAAGTAAATTGAAGGAATATTAAGGGCTATATCTTCTAATGGCCAAGTTGTATTAAGTTCTAAGTCCTTATATATTATTTGCGTTTTGTTTATATCAATATTATTAAGAGTTATCTCCCATTTTGAATTAGTGTCAGAAGGGGTAGTATCAGATGAAGAAAACTTTTTTAGTATGTCATCAAAATTAAAAACAGATCCTTTTTGAGTTATATTTACTTTAGCTCCTGAAACTAATATCCTTTGTACTATTACTTTATTAGTAATTAAAGGATAAATTTTCATTTTGAACTTAAAGCTATCAATAGTTATAAACTTGTTCTTATCATCTTTTTCATAAATATCAAGATGTTCAACTGCAAGACTTCCAGTAAATATATTAATTCTTAGATTCTCTATTCTAACCTTTCTTCCTAATAGTTCTTTATCATGTTTTTGGATATAAGACTTTGCAATGGGTGAAATTGCTATTGCTATTGCAATGACTAATGTAATTATTGATACACCTACTATTATTAGTATTTTAATCCATTTCTTCATATCTTAAACTTTCTTATTATTCTAAACTAAATCCATTCGAGAAGCATCTTGACGAATGAAGATAAAAAGAAGTAAGGTAAATGACATAAGTGAAGAACCACCATAACTAATAAATGGGAGAGGAATACCTATAACAGGCAAAAGTCCTATTGTCATTCCTAAGTTTATTGTAAAATGGGCAAATATAATTGAGGCTACACAATAGCCATATATTCGAGAAAACCTTGATCTTTGTCGTTCTGCCATCTTCACTAATTTTATCATAAGGGCTAAAAAAAGCAGCACAACTGTTGTAGAACCAACAAAACCCCATTCTTCTCCTACTGTACAAAAGATAAAGTCTGTATCTTGTTCTGGAACGAAATTATACTTTGTTTGTGTCCCTTGAAGAAAGCCTTTCCCAAAAAATCCTCCTGAACCTATTGCAATTTTTGATTGATTAACATTATATTCTACTCCTTGAGGGTCTCGTTTCTGTCCCAAAAGAACTTCAATTCTATCTTTTTGATGAGACTCTAAGGCATTATTATATACATATCCTACTGCCATAACAACTCCTGATGCAACTAAGAATACTCCCAAACAAAGCCATATTGATAATTTATTAGAACGTAACACCAACCAAATAATAATGGTAAGGACAAAAAGTATTCCTATTAAAACATAAGGATGAATAACCATAGATAAGACAAAGAGTATTGCAACAGAAACACCAAAGATTAGTACAGAAAGCGAAAGCCCTTCACGAAAAAGAACTAATACAAAAATTAAGAATACTAATGCGGAGCCTGTATCATTTTGTAAAAGAACTAAAAGCATAGGTATTGCAACAATTGTTATGGCGGCTATCTTTGTTTTAAGGTCTTTCATATCCACATCAATTCCTCCAAGCACCTTTGCTAAGGCAAGAGCTGTTGTGGCTTTTGCGAATTCTGAAGGCTGAATCCCAAATTCGCCAACTCCAAACCAACTTTTTGCTCCTTTTGTTTCTGAACCAACTACTAAAACTGCCAAAAGCATTAATATAAAAACTCCATAGAATACATATGCTGTTTGCGAGAAAAACTTTGGGTCAATAACTATAATAAATAGTGCAATAATTATTGAGACACCTATCCAAATCATTTGCTTCCCATAGCGACAATCTAAATCAAATATACTACTATGCGATTCATCATAAACAGCAGAATATATACTTATCCAACCAATAATAACTAATGCAAAATAAATTAGTATTATTGTCCAATCGATATTCTCTAATAAGCCTCTCTCTCTTCGTTCCATTTATCTTTTGTTTTCGTATTATTTTTTAATCTGATTCCGATTTCTGTATATGTCTTACTAAAGGAAGAGTTTGGCAAGGTGTGGCATTCATATATGTTGCTTCAACATCTTTTCGCTTTACGTCACCTTTTCTAATATACTTTTCAGCAATAAGGCTTGCAATTGGAGCAGCCCAAGTTCCTCCTCCTCCTTTTGCATTTTCAATATAAACAGATATTGCTATTTTTGGGTTATCCTTTGGGGCAAAACAAATAAATACAGAGTGGTCTGCCCCCGCATTCTGAGCAGTTCCTGTTTTCCCACAAACTGCTATATCTTCAATTCTTGCTCTATGTGCTGTTCCTCCTGCTTCATTAACAACTCCCCACATTCCTTCTACTGCTATATCCCAGTATTCTCTTGGTATCATTGAAAAGTTTTTCTTAATATATTTTGTATTCCTTTTCTTTAAATTTTCGTCACCAAAATAACGTACTAAATGAGGGGTAATATACCAACCACGATTTGCAACAATAGCAGCAAAATTTGCCATTTGTAAAGGTATTACTCCAACTTCACCTTGTCCAATTGAATTAGAATAAATTGTAAAGAAGTTCCAGCCTCCACCTTTATACCACTTGTTATAATAGTTAGTATCAGGAATAACCCCACTTTTAATATTAGGAAGATCTATACCCATTTTCTTACCAAATCCCATCTTATACATTGCATCGTCCCAAATTGATAATCCATATTTACTATCAACCTTTCCTGTAGCAGGATTAGCTTGTTGAATTATTCTTTGATATACTCTATAAAAGTATGGGTTACAAGACATTTTTATTCCTTCTTTAACACAAGTTGCTGAAGGATGATTATGGCAACCAACTAATGATTTATCACAAGGGAATCCTGTGTTAGGAGTAATAACTCCCATATCAAGAGCTATCATTGCTTGTGCAACCTTAAAAATAGATCCTGGAGGATATTCTGCCATTAATGCACGATTGAATAATGGTTTAGCAATATCTTTTAAGAGTTTCATGTAGTTCTCTCCTCTAACACGACCAACTAAAAGATTAGGGTCATAAAAAGGAGCAGAAACAAAACAAAGGACTTCTCCTGTTGAAGGTTCTATAGCTACAATAGAGCCACGCTTATTAGCCATCAACTTTTCTGCATATTCTTGAAGTCCTATATCTATTGAAGAATATAGATTTTGTCCTGCAACAGAGGCTGTATCATATTTCCCATTTTGAAAGCTTCCTTTTTCTCTATTATGAACATCTACTAATGTTATCTTACTTCCTTTTTCCCCTCTTAATATTTCTTCATAATATTTTTCCATACCATTCATTCCAATATAATCTCCTTTCTTATAGTATGGATTATCTTCAATCATTTTTTCACTTACTTCACCAACATATCCTAAAACATGACAAGCAACGGCTTTTGGATAATAACGCAATGTACGACTTTGAGCGAAGAAGCCTGGAAACATATAAAGCTTCTCTTGTATTGATCCAAAATCTTCTTTTGATATTTGCTTTTCAAAAGAAGAGGGGGCATAAGTTGAATACTTTGTAGCCTTTTGCATACGAGTTAAGAACTGTTCTTTATCAATTCCAACCAACTTGCACAATAAAGCAGTATCTAAGTTTTTCACTTGACGAGGTACAACCATAAGGTCATAAACCAGCTCATTATAAACTAATAGCTCTCCATTACGATCATAAACCAATCCACGAGCAGGATATTGTGTTACAAAACGTAAAGCATTTCTATTTGCTAATTGAGCATAGGAATCATCAAACACTTGAAGAAATAATAAACGTATTATATATATAATCCCCACGGTAATAAATATTCCCATTATGATAAATCTTCGTGAGGAAAGTGTATTTTTCATATCTTTGCAATCTTGGTTGCAAATTTACAACAAAAACATATATCACGTAATATTAAGAATGGAAGAATTAGTTAATAATATTTTTGATATTAGAAATGAAGATGAATTTGAGAAATTATCTCTTAAAGTTTTTTCTTTTCAATATGAAAGAAATAAAGTGTATAAAAGGTGGTGTGAATTAATGAAAAAAAATCCATCAAATGTAAAAACTTTATATGATATTCCTTTTCTTCCTATTTCTTTTTTCAAAACTCATAAAGTTGTAAGCTTCCAAGAAACGCCTATTCATTTCTTTAGAAGCAGTGGAACAACAGGGAAAAATACAAGCAATCATTTTATTTATAGTCTTAAGATATATGAAAAAAGTTTTACAAGATGTTTTGAACAATTTTTTTCTAATGCTAAAGACTATTGTTTTATTGCTCTTTTGCCTAACTACCTTGAACAAGGAAATTCTTCTTTAATCTATATGATTGATCACTTAATTAAAGAAAGTAAATATAAAGAAAGTGGTTTCTATAATGGTTCTCTTTCAGAAGTAATAAAAACCCTTAAGCTTTGCGAAGAAAATAAAACAAAAACAATTCTTTTCGGCGTTACTTATGCTTTATTGGATTTAATAGACATTGAAAATCTTGAATTAAGAAATACAATTGTTTTTGAAACAGGAGGGATGAAAGGAAGAAGAAAAGAAATAGTAAGAGAAGAACTTCATAAAATATTATGTGAAGGGTTCGGAGTAAAAAGCATTGCTTCTGAATATGGGATGTGTGAATTATTTTCACAAGCATACTCAAAAGGTGAAGGCAGGTTTTATTGTCCTAATCAAATGAAAGTATTAATTAGAGATACTTATGACCCATTATCATTTATTGGAAAAAATAAAACAGGGGGAATAAATATAATTGACCTTGCAAATATATATTCATGTTCATTCATTGAAACAGAAGATTTAGGAAAAGCATACCCCGATAAAAGCTTTGAACTATTAGGAAGGATAGACAATACAACAACAAGAGGTTGTAACTTATTGTATGATTTTTAGAGAAATTATTCCTGTTTTGAATTCATTATGGAAATTATTTTCTAAATTTGCCAACTAAATATTTTACATATGAAAAGGTTACTAATATTATTTACAATACTTTTTGGCTTACAATTAAATACTTATGCTTCTGAACAAGCAAAAGAGCCATTCAATCCAGGTGGAATGATTATGGAACATATAGCCGATAATCATTCTTGGCATATACTTACTTACCACGAAAAAGATGTTGCAATTCCACTTCCAGTAATATTAATTAACGAAGGAAAACTTGATATTTTCATGTCAAGTAAGTTTGAACATGGTCATGTTTCATATAAAGGGTATAAATTAGGAACAATTCAAGATGGTAAAGAGGCAAAAGGAAAAGTTATATGTGTTGATCAAAATGATAAATGGACAGGTAAAATTCCATTAGACTTCTCTATAACAAAAAATGTTACAACGTTATTTATTGTAGCGCTTATAATGATAATAGTTGTATTTAGAGCAAAAAAGATAGCTTATAAAAGGCAAGGTCAATCTCCAAAAGGAACACAAACTATTATAGAATTTGTAATATTATTTATTCGTGACGATATAGCAATTCCTTCAATTGGCAAAAAACGATACGAAAAATTTATGCCATATCTCCTAACAGTATTCTGTTTTATCTTTCTTTCAAACATTATGGGTTTAATCCCATTCTTTCCTGGGGGAGCAAATCTAACAGGTAATATAGCAATTACTATGATATTAGCTCTAATAACATTTATAATAACTAATTTTAGTGCCAACAAATCTTATTTTACACATATAGTAAATATGCCAGGAGTACCTTGGTGGTTAAAATTACCAATACCAATAATGCCATTAGTTGAAACATTAAGTGTATTCACAAAGCCATTTGCATTAATGATACGTTTGTTTGCAAACATAACAGCAGGACATATTATTATACTAGGTTTCTTATCAATAATCTTTATCTTTGGAGCTCAAAATGTAACAATTGGATATGGTGTATCAGTAATACCATTATTTTTTGCTGTCTTCATGAGTTTATTGGAACTCTTGGTGGCATTTATTCAAGCTTATGTTTTCACTCTTCTATCTGCAATCTATATAGGAATGGCACATGAAGAACATGCAGAAGTTTCGGCTTAAAGGACAAAATGGATGCTAAAAGTGCTGTAATAATACAATTTTCATAGTTTTGTATCAAAAAAGTAAAATGGATAAAAATTTGCTTTTACTGTGGTAGTAAAATAACCAAGAAAATGGGATAAGAAATGTAAATAGAGATGTTTTATACAGAAATAGAGCTTAGTTAATCCTAACTAAGCTCTTTTCTTTTTACAGTGAAATGTCCAAATAAATATTCCCCAAAATCCTTGACTTTTCTCCAACTATTTAGTATCTTTGCATTAATAAATCTATTCAAATACACAAGAATAGAATCTAAGATAAAGAAATATCCTAAAAATTTGTTAAAATAAAAGATGCACATCTTTACACCTGAAAGATGTACATGATTTGACCTAAAAGATGTGCATCTTTTGCATCTTTAATCTTTGATTCAAGAGTTTCAAATAAAGATTCCGTGAATTTTGTTACCTAACAAAAAACTTTTTGATAGGGATAAAATCTCATAGAATAGGGATAGAAATTTTCAGGACAGGTATAAAAAATAAAGTGAGTTATATAAAAACACAAAATAAAGACATTGAGAATAGTATATGAATAAAGCTTAGTGAAATATCCTAATAATTATTCCTTAAATGCCTTGATTTTCCCCACGATATTTTATATTCTTGCAATAATAAATCTATTTAAACTCAATAGAGAAGAATCTAAGGTCAAGAAATTTCCTAAAAATATGTTAGAATAAAATATGTACATCCTAAATAGGCTAAGACCTCTGTTGGAAAACCACTAAATATTGATTGTAATGACTTCTATCTCAGTTTTAATAGTATTAAAATTCTTTTGTATGAAATTTATCAAGTTTAAATCAAAAAAACAATAAGTTTAATTTAATACTGAGTCGATCTAATTGAAAATATTATATTTATTAATAAATATTTGGAATATTAAATATTTATTACTATATTTGCAATAAAATAATAGAAATGGAACAAACAAAAATGAATCGTATTGATGGTGCAATACAAAACAAAGTATCAACAATTTTAAAATCTGGAAGTAAAGTTATTTCAATTACTAAAAAAGATGGAATTGAATACAATAATAATAAGTTTATTAAGGATTATAAGCCATTTGGGGATAACTTAAAAGTTGGAGATGAAATAAGGGATGTAGATTTTTATCGTGATTCTGATAATGAAAACATAATTAGAATTAATGCCGCCCATGAGGGTAATCGTACATTAATTTGTACTGTAATAGATATGACACAGGAAATAAAAACTATTGAAAGAAATTTTAAATTAGAAAAGCTCCTTGAATGAAATTTATATCAATAAAATATGATTAAGAATATAAACATAGTGGATTAGATTAAAACTTAAAATGAAGATAAATAGTATTTAGACGTTATATCGTAAATATGATATTTAATATTGAAATTCATAAAACAAATACTATATAAAACAAGAGTTTAGTTGAGATTAATTAAGCTCTTGTTCTTAGAAGTTTGTTCGCTTTAGAGATAATGTATTTTTAAAAATCCAAGGCAATAATGTTATTAAACTTGTAAAAATACAAAGCGGAAGCATTAATTTCATTCTGTTATCTTTTTTGCAGTGTTGGTTTAAATGATAAAATATAAGACGATTTAAAACTAAAAACTAGTAATTCTATTTTACAATAGTCTTACTTCAATTGTAAAGAACGCAAGTTATTATTGATTGAAAATCCTTTTAAAGCTAAGAATTTAGTAATTTTGTGGATTAAAATTTTGATGAATATGAAATCTATTATCTCACTACCTAAGCAGGTTATTTATTTGTTTTGGACTTATTTAATTGCTATTGGATTTTTCTTTTTGTTTAGACTTGCTATTTTACCTTTAAATACTGAGGCTATTGGTGCTATTTTGAATGAAGAAGGAGGGGGGATGCTTTTATTTAAGGCTTTCTTTATGGGATTTAGATTCGACACTTTGATTGCTTGTTTTGTGATTTCTCCTATTCTTATTAGTTTCTTATTAGCTTATTTCTTAAATATAAAGAACCGTATTTTCTATAAGATTAATCATTATTTTCTTGTGGTTCTTTTCTTGCTTTGCTTTACTATTTCTTGTGTTGATATTCCTTATTTTAAGTATTTCTTTAATCGTTTCACTGTTCAGGGTTTGGCATGGATGAATAATCCTTTGTTTGTTTTTAAGATGATTGCTGAAGAACCGTCTTATATTATGTTCGTCTTTGTATGGGTTGGTGTTCTTTTTCTTTATTCTTGGCTTATGTTTAGGGTTTATAAACGTTGGTTGAGATTTGATAAGTCAATGTTTTCTCAAGACAAAAAAACAGCAAAAGTTTATTTGATTAATGCTTTTGTTTTTATTATTCTAATTGCTCTTTGCTTCTTAGGAATGAGAGGTAGGATTGAAAAGAAATCACCTATTAAAGTTGGAACGGCTTATTTTTCTAATAATCCTTTAATAAATCAGATGGGACTTAATCCCGCATATACTTTCTTTAAAAGTATAGAAGAAAAAATGAAATCTTCTAACAAGGACTTGCATCTAATGGATAAGAATGAGGCAAGGAAGTTTGTTAGGGATGAGTTTGAGAGAATGAGAAATCAAGAAGGGAAAAGAGATGTGGTGCTTGATAAGAATACTAATGTGGTGCTTGTTATTATGGAGTCGATGGGGACTTGTAATATTGGGCATTTTGGTAATGCAGCAGGTCTTACTCCTAATTTAGATAGTTTATTAAGTAAGTCTGTGTCTTATGAGAATGTTTATACAGCAGGAATACATACTTATAATGGTGTTTATTCTACTTTGTTTGGTCAGCCAGCCTTAATGGATAGGCATTCAATGAACCATACTATTATTCCTAAAATGGAAGGAGGCTTGCCAAATGTTCTTAAAGATAAAGGATATAGAATTATTTATTTCACTACACATGATGATCAATTCGATAATATAGGTGGTTTCTTATCAGCTAATGGAATAGAAAAGATAATTTCTGTAAAGGATTACCCTAAGAAAGAAGTTAAGAGTACATTGGGCGTTCCTGACCATATTATGTTTTCACGTGTTATTGAAGAGATAAATAAATTAGATAAATCAAAGCCTTTCTTTGCAACAATACTTACTGCATCTAATCATGGACCATATATATATCCAGAAAATATTGCTTTAAAACCTAAATCAAAAGATATTAAAAATAAGATGGTTGAATATTCTGATTGGGCTATTGGTCAGTTTATTGAAAAAGCTCGTGAGTGTAGTTGGTTTAATAATACAGTCTTTGTATTTGTTGCAGACCATGGCGCATATAAAGGGAAGACTAACTATGAAATGCCTTTATCTTATAATCATTCTCCGTTAATTTTCTATTGCCCTTCTCATCTTGGAGCAAAGAAAATAGAGAATATAGGACTTCAATTAGATATTCCAGCCATGATTTGTTCTTATTTAGGTATAGAAAACAATAAGACTTTAGGAATAGATTTTGATGTTCATCCTCGAAAATATGGTTATTTTTCAGCAGATGATAAGCTTGGAGTAATGGATGATGAGTTTTATTATATATGGAATCGTAATGGAGCAGAATACTTGTATAAGTATAGAAACAATGATAAAACAAATTATATAAAACAATACCCCAATAAAGCAAAAGAAATGCAAAGATACGCTTTCTCTATGTTGATGAATTAGAATGGATAACCAATGCCGAAGTTTAGGTTTAAGTTACTCCATTTAGTGTTAGGAAGTACCCAACGGTTTGATATATCTTTGGAAGGATCCCATAGTTTAATAGCAAAGTCGAAACGTATAATAAGGAATTGAATATTTAATCTTATTCCTAATCCTGCTCCAGTTGCAAGTTCTTTATAGAAAGAATTGACTTTAAATTGTCCCCCTTCCATATCCACATTATTGTAGAGCGTCCAAATATTACCAACATCAACAAATGCTGCACCTTCAAATGGTCCTGCTATAGGAAAACGATACTCAAAGTTTGCACCAAATGTCATATCTCCAGAACGGTCGTAACGTAACTGTGTTTCATCTATCTTTGAAGCTCCTGGACCTAATTCTCTTAGTTGCCAAGCACGATGATTGTTTGCTCCTCCTCCAAAGAAACTCTTTTCATAAGGTAGAGCTGTTACATTACCATAAGGAATACCAATTCCTCCATAAGTTCTAAATACTAATACATTCTTTTCATTGATATAATAGTATTTTTTAAAGTCTATGTCGGAACGTAGATATTGTGCAAATGGAATATTAAATATTGTATATTCTTTATTCTCATTTTTTTGAGCATTGGCAATGTTATTTATTAAGTAAATAAAGTTCCCTGCTGATTCAAAATTAAAACGGAAATAACTAAAATCTCTTTTCTTATTTAGTTCTTGTCCATTATATAAATAGCTATAACGTGCATTTGCAACCAAGTGGTCAGAGAATTGATATTGTATTCTTTTATCTAAGGTATTTAAAGAATCTTTAAATGATTGATCAGTAATATTTATCTTTACAAGGTTTATTTCAATAGGGATAATGGCATGATTATATTTATTTGTGTAGTTCCATGAGTATCCAAAGTTAAAGTTAAAGATTGAGCGTTCAAAATATGATCTTTTTTGGTAGTTGTAACCTGCTTTAATTGTTGTGTGAGGTTGGAACTGCATAGAGTAGAATTTTGTTCCAAAAGGAATCAGAAAGTGAGGAAACTCTAAGCCAAGGTCAATTCCTGTTTCAAATGCATTAACTAACGACCATTTGTTTATTGAGTCATTTTTATTAAATATATCACTTCTAAATTCAAATGCTATCTTTGGATTAAATGAAAATATTTCTGCTCCCTTAAAAATGTTTTTATGTTGAAAGCTCATATTCCATTCCATTCCAAGATTTGATGAGCTGTTTGTTGTAACAAGAGAGTTCGTTACTGCTGAAAAATTAGCTTCTAATGAGGTCGATATTAGTATAGGTTTTGCAAGAGATAAACGTATAAAGCAATCCAATAATGAAGTGTCTAATGGATTCCCTTTTATGTCTTGAGTTATTGGAGAATAAGAGATATCTATAAACTTGAAGTTTTTAAGTTGATTTAAAGAGTTATATGTTCTTTCTGCATAAATAGGAGAAAACATACTGTCCCTTTGAAATACAATACTTCTAAGTATGGGCTTTATCTTAATTCTTTCAGGAGGAGGGAAGATAACATAGTATTTATTTAATCCAAAATGTTCTTTTTGGCGATGGAATATAATATTTGTATCAAGGGTTATAACATTTGATGTTGTTATTTGGGTAGAATAATTTGGATATATATATATGTTCCGTATCTTATATTTATTAAATTTAGTAGGACTTTCTCCTATTTCTCTTTGCCCTTTGTCTTTTGATAAAATAAATAAATTAACTTTTGCAGAATAGTTATTAGAGTTTGTATCTATATTGAACAAAATATATTCTTCCGAAAAATCATAATAACCTTGGCTTTTTAACTCAGATGATAGTCGTTGTCGTTCCGCAGAAAAGAGTTTCTCATCATAGTAAATTCCCTTTTTTATAGGAGAAGAAGCCATTATATTTAATGCAGAAGATAGTATACTTTCATCATCTGAGCTAACATAAAAAGTATCTATCTTGTATCTTTCTCCTGTTTTAATAGAATAATATACGGTTACTTTCCTTTTCTTTTTTGTAATGCTATCGACAACTGTTCCATTAAAGCAACCCTTAGTTTTCAAGTAGTTTTTCATTTCTTGAGTCGAACGATAATTAAGGTCTTTATCATATTCCACAGGTTTTTCTCCTAATGATCTAAAAACTTTACGAGAGAAGAAACTAACTGTAGAATCTTCACCTGGATTGGAAAGAGAATAAAAATACATTCTCCAATGCACTAATAAAAAAGAACTATTTGGATCTTGCTTAATTAAATTTTTGAAGTCAGACTTATCTAATGTTTTTGAATCTATTAAGACTTTGTTTTTTGAAAGGATATACCCTTCTTTAGATATATGTTTATAGGGGCTACAACCAATAAATAATAGTGTAGCAACCAATAGAAATATCTTTATATTTAAGAGTTTCTTATACTTCATCCATTGTTTTAGGTTATGCTTTAATACTTGCTATTTCAGATAATATTCTTTTACAAGCTCCAGTATTTTCATTTATATAACCAAGACAAATATCGGAACTTTTTTTATAATAATCACTATCTAATAACAATTTATCCGTTAATTCTATAAATTCATCACTATTGCTTATTGAAAAAGCACCTTCTCGTTTTACTAATTCAACAGCTTCTCTGAACTTATAGTAGTTTGTTCCAAAGCAAATAGGCTTTCCAAAAGTTGCTGCTTCTAATATATTATGAATACCAACGCCAAAGCCTCCTCCAATATATGCAATTGTAGTATATTTATAAAGGGAAGATAAAATACCAATGCAATCAATGATTAATATTCTGTTTTCTTTTAAACTCTTATTAAATTCTTTATTTTCAATTTCTGAATACTTTATAGCCTCAGGAAAAAGATTAATTATTTGTTCAATATGAGAAGCATGAACTTCGTGAGGAGCAATTATTAGTTTAAAATTAGTATTTGTTTTTGATAGAGTTTCTTTCATCAATTCTTCATCCTTTTCCCAGCTACTACCCATAAGAATAATCTTTTCTTCTCCACAAAACTCTTTTATGTTTTCAAAGTCCTTTGCTTTTCTTGCTATTTGTGCAACTCTATCAAAACGAGTATCGCCTGTAATAGTTGAGTTATTTAATCCAATTGAGCTTAATAATTCTTTTGTTTGAGCGTTTTGTACAAAGAAATAATCAAAATTCTTTAATTGTCTACGATACCAAGAACCAAATCTTGAAAAGAAATATTGAGAAGGACGAAGAATTAAAGATACTTGATAAACCTTTGCCCCTCTTTTTTTTGCAACGCGGATAAAGTTATACCAAAACTCATACTTAATAAAGAAAACATAAGAAGGGTGCGAAAGCCGTATAAATTCTTTAGCCTTATACGCACTATCACAAGGAAGATAAACAATTACATCTGCTCCTTCATAATTCTTTTTTATTTCATATCCAGAAGAAGAAAAAAAGCTTAATAATATCTTATAATCGGGATTTTGTTCTTTAAAATCTTCAATTAAGGGTCTTCCTTGTTCAAATTCTCCAAGTGAAGCAGCATGAAACCAAGCCACTTTATCATTAGGAGATATTTTTTCTTTAAGTTTCTTTAATGTTTGTTTACGACCATTAATAATTAGTTTTGCCTTCTTATTAAAAGGAGAAACTAAAATCATTATTGTATTGAAGGCATAAACAAAAAGAGAGTAAAAATATTTCATATTTAATAATAATAGACCTTATCTGCATCACGACCATAGAAAGGGAACATCCAACCAATTTTTATTGTCCACATTCTATCTTGAAATATTTTATTATAGTCGTAATTATAATTTACTTGATATTCTCTTGTAAGCTTAGTCCAAGCTTGATTAAACTCTAAACCAACATAAAAATTAGTAAAGCTTTTCTTACTCATATGTATATATCCAATGAAACTTGAAAGCATAAACCCTCTCATTTGTCTATCATATAAATAAGCATAATCTCCTTCCAATTGTTCAGCTTTTTCTAATGTTGCTTGATAAATTATTTGATGTTGAAGAAATCCTCCACCAAGCATAATAAGTATTCCGGAATTAGGACTTTTCTTTGAAAGAGAGAATATTTTACCAACTTTTCCAACAAAACTTAAATTACGATTATAAGCTGTAACTCCTGCATCAGAACCATCACTTGAAATAACAAAAGGGTCGCTTTCATTTGCCATTATTCCTGAAAGAATTTGATTTTTCTGTTTGGCGTTATCACTACCAAAGGCAAATCCAAACTCAACCATCCATACCCAATTTTCTTTAGTTTTCCAACCAAGATTTGCATTCAAATTTATAAAAGGATTATATCTATTAGCCATTTCTCCATCAGGAAAAGTCCAGCCTACGACTGCAGTACAAAATGGTGTAGATATAGATTTATCTTCTCCAACAATTTTCTCTCCATCTCCTTTTTCTTGTGCCATTAAAGAACCTATACAACCAAAAAAGAGGGTAAATAAAATTAATCGTTTCATAGTGTATGTTATTATTTATTATTCTTTGATAAATTTGATGACCTTTGTTCCAATAACAATAAAATATAGTCCTTTATTAAGATTTTTAACAGATATATTTGTATTATTTTTGTCTATGTTTCCTTTGTTTATAGTTATACCTAATGAATTATATAATGAGTAAGAGGTTGAAGGTTCTATATTTAAAGATGACGGAATTGATATTGTCAGAATATCTTTTGTTGGATTAGGGTAGAGAGTAAAATTATTTGAATTATTAGATATATTTTCTAACCCATTTTCATTCCTAACAAGTAATACGTCTTGATTAATTAGTGAATTAGGATTTATTGTTACATTGGAAATTGTTTTTGAGTAATATCCATCTGCACTATATGTAATATTATAATATCCATTTAGAATTGGACGATAATAATATCCAGTAGTAGATTTTGAATATATTTCTGAATTGTAAGTATCATGGTTTTCTATCCAAACCTTTGCTTTTATTGGCTCATTCGTTGCAGAATCTCTTATATAACCTTGAATGCCTTTTTGACAGTTTTCAATATAGCTAATAAGTCCTCCTTTTAAATAAGTCCAATAATTATTTAATGATGAGGTTGAAAGACTTTTATCTGTAGAAACTTCCATAGTTACTTCTCTTGAATGTTTAAAATAAGTGTGATAGTCTTGTCTTCCTCCAGATACAGTATACCAATCTCCCCCATCTGTATATCCTGATGTACTAACGTCTGTAAATAAAGATGATGGGGCAGAAGAAGGTATTGAATCAATGAAGTTCTTACAGATTGCTTCAAACCAATCTACATCGGCATGATTTCGAGTTGAGGAAGTATAACAATCATAAGGATAATTTAAAACTTCTGCTCCTCCATGAAGATTAGCAGAGAGAGAAAAATTATTGCTATCAGCATAAGCCATAAATGCTAATGTTTCTGGTTGCCAAACTTCATCATCAGTATGAGACCCACCAACAGGATCTGGGTAGTTACGGTTTAAGTCTACGGAGTTTGCATTATAACGAGTTGCATCACTAACAGTATTATTCCCACCGCTATATGTCCCATCTGGATTTGCAATAGGGTTAATATATACTTGTGTGTTATTTACAATATTTGTTGCTCTTGTATCTGTTCCATAATTAGACAAAAGCCAATCAGATAAACGTAATAACAGAATAATTCCTGTTATTTCATCACCATGTATAGTTGAGGAATAACAAAATTTTGGTTTATCAATGTCTTGATTAGGAGAAGATGAAATTTTTAAACAAAGCAATAGTCTATTATTTGTGGTAAAGCCTATAGTATCTAATTTACATATATTAGGGTAAGAAGAAGCAAATCTTCTCATTAAAGAATCATAGACCTGATAGGTAGGATAACGACCCCAATTACTCATTTGAGCCATTGTTGTTGCCATACTTAAGACCTTAGTTGATGTTTCCTTATATAAACTATGCTTTAGATTAAGGGTTAAGAAGTTGGTATATTGCTTATTATTTACATAACCAATCCAAGAATCCCCTTTTGGATAATCTAAACTAATTGTATTCGCTAATATATTTAAGTCAGAGATTTCACTCTTGGGAATTAATATTTTAGCTTCGCCTCTTTTATTAATAACATTGCGAACCTCTTCAATAACATTGTTTTGAGCAGAAACAATCTGACAAACAAGAACAGCAAGGAGGAATAAGTAAATTTTCTTCATCGTAAGCATTATAACTCACAAAAGTACAAATTTATTTTCACACCTTCGAAAACGAATAAATTTTCTTTTCTATTTGCTTGTAAAACAAGAAAAAAAATTAATTTTGTCGAATAAAAAAACAAGAAATTATAGTTATAAACAAATAAAAATTACTACGCTATGAAACCATTTAAGGTATTGTTAATTTCTATGCTATTAATTAGTTCTACAACGTTTGCACAAGAAAAAGAAAATTCAGATATTATTATGAAAAATATTTTAGAACGTAAGAGTGTTAGAACCTATTCTGACCGTAAAGTGGAAAAGGAAGATTTAGAAAAGTTGCTTAGAGCGGCAATGGCAGCTCCAACTGCAAAAAATTCACAACCTTGGATTTTTATTGTTGTTGATAAAAAAGAAACTTTAGAAAGTCTAGCCGAACAATTGCCTTATGCAGGAATGTTAAAAGAAGCACAAGCAGCAATAATTGTTTGTGGAAATATGGACAAAGCATTAGAAGGTGAAGGAAGAGAATATTGGGTACAAGATTGTAGTGCTGCAACAGAAAATATTTTATTAGCAGCTGAAAGTATGGGACTTGGTGCTGTTTGGACAGGTGTTTACCCGATTAAAGAAAGAATAAATATTGTTAAAGTAGAGATGAAACTCCCTGAAAATATTATTCCATTAAATGTTATTCCAATTGGTTGGCAAACAGGAAAAGAACAACCAAAACAAAAATACACAGAAGAAAATATTTATTGGAATAAATGGGAAGATAAATAATCTTCAAATAGATTATAAGTATCGATTAATTTTGCAGAGGAAATGGGAATAGGTTTGGGTGTCGATTCTGAAAATCCCTTTATCATCTATTTTATCTATTCTTACTTGTCCTGAAGAGTGGATTATTTTCCCTTCTCCCATATATATTCCTACATGGATTATTTTTCCTTCTTGGTTCGAGAAAAAGCATAGGTCGCCTTTTTGAGCTGAAAAAATATTAGGGATATCTTCTCCTTGAGTGGCTTGTTCTGAGGCATCACGTAATAAGTGAACTCCTATTTGTTTATAACACATTTGAGAAAATCCTGAACAATCAATACCAAATAAACTTTTCCCTCCCCAAAGATAAGGAGTTGAAAGGTATTTAATGGCTGTTGACATCAAGTGAATTGCTGTTGTGTTGAGGTTTTTGGTTAAAGAATTCTGTGCAATTTCAAATAATATATTTCCTAATTGGAATTTTTGTGAAACTGCTTGAGCACCAAAATAAATAGGGTAAATAATCTTTTCTTTTGTGATAATATTTGTTTGGAAGACATAAGCTATATTATCTTTCACTATTTGTTTTGATTCTCTACAATACGCATTAAACTCATTAACGTTTAATTCAATAACTTGTTTCTTATCAACCCAACCATTATAATTATCATCGAAGTTCTCTATAAAGTATCTATCATTATCTTCATTTAAAACTGAAAAAGCATCTCCAAATAAAAGCTGAGTAACCATCTCTGCTCTTTCGCTATTTTCTTTTCTTACAGGAACTATTCCAAGATTACAAAACCCATATTTCATATTATATACGATTAGTTTCTATTCCGTAGATGATTCTTTCTATTATTCTATCTTCTTCGTTAGCTTTTGGATTATACTTTGACCTTAGGTTATATCCAAAAAGTTTCCCAAGTGCTTGATAAAAAAAGGCTCTAAAACTACCCCTTAATTCTTTTACTAATGTATAGGAATCACTACCTGTTTCTCTATCAATTAATCTTATGAGAATTACTCCTTGAGTCATTGTTAGCTTCTTCAAATTAGCACTAAACTTACTGTCAATTTCTTTTTCAGCTTTTTTCAACATATCCTTTCTTTGAGATGCATTCATCCCTTTCATCACCACATTATATGATTCAAGCAATTTCCCTGCTTGTTTAGCATAAGGATAAGTTTTCTTTACGTTTCGAATAAGTTTATAATACTTTTCTTTTTCAGCCTCAGTTAAAGGTTCAGTAAATCCAGAGATTATTACTTCTTGAAGATAACTCATCGGAATTGTATCACCGTTATCAATAGTTGCAAAGGTAACAATTCTTGTCTTTTTTATTTCTTGTGCATTTGCTATAATAGGTAAAGCAAACAATAATACTATTAAACTAATATTTTTCATAGCAATTTGTTTTTATACCCAAAGACTTACAACTTCCGTGCCAAAAACCTATCTTTCTATATTATTGAATTTCTCTCCAAATCTTTCAAACTGTTCAATAGCAAATTCTTTCGTGATATTTAATTCCTTTTTATCTGTTTCTGGAGTTTCATACATTGCATCAATCATCACTGTTTCAATCATACCTCTTAGCCCTCTTGCTCCAAGTTGATATTCTATTGCTTTATCTACAAAGAAATCTAATGCTTCATCGCTGAATTTTAGTTTCACGTCATCAATCTCAAATAATTTCTTATATTGCTTAACAATAGCATTCTTAGGCTCTGTAAGTATTCGTTTCAGGGCATCTTTCGATAATGGGTCAAGATGAGTTAGTACAGGAAATCGTCCAACAAGTTCTGGAATAAGTCCAAACTTCTTAATATCTTGTGGTTGTACATATCTCAAAAGATTATTTTTATCTACTTCATCTCTTGCATTTGCTCCTGTATAACCAATTGCATTTGATTTCAATCGTCCTGCAATTATTCTATCTATATTATTAAATGCACCAGCAGATATAAATAGTATATTCTTAGTATTTACAGCTGTTAGTTTTTGTTCAGGGTGTTTTCTTCCTCCTTGTGGTGGTACGTGGACTATGCTTCCTTCTAAAAGTTTCAATAAAGCTTGTTGAACTCCTTCTCCACTAACATCTCTTGTTATTGAAGGATTGTCGCTCTTTCTTGCAATCTTATCTATTTCATCAATAAATACTATCCCTCTTTCTGCTTTTTCAACATCATAATCGGCAGCTTGTAAAAGGCGAGTAAGAATAGTTTCAACATCTTCTCCAACATAACCAGCTTCTGTCAAAACAGTTGCATCAGCAATAGCAAAAGGAACATTAAGCATTCTTGCAATTGTTCTTGCCAAAAGAGTTTTCCCTGTTCCTGTTTCTCCAACGATAATAATATTTGACTTATCTATTTCAACATCATCATTCTTACTTGTATGGAAGTAGTTTAATCTTTTATAGTGATTATAAACCGCAACTGAAAGCACTTTCTTTGCTTCATCTTGTCCTATTACGTATTGGTCAAGATATTCTTTTATTTCTTTTGGACGTTTTATTTCAAGTTGAGAGAGGAATTTATTAGTCTTATTTTTCTTTTCTTCCTTTTTCATCTCATAGACCTTATCAATACATTTATCACAGATATTAGAACCATATCCATAAACCATGAATTCAACTTCACTTTCACTTTTCCCACAAAATGAACAAGTAATCTTTTCTTTTGCCTCTTTTGCCATTAATTTTTTTCTTTGTTTAAATTTTCTTACCTATCTTATGTCCGTAAATAGAATAGTACGCTATATAAAGATAGCAAGGTATTAATATAATATAAGGTAATTGTCTGTTTCCAATTGCAGTTGCCCAAGAGCCATAAATCAAAGGCATAACAGCACCACCTGCAATAGCCATAATCATAAGTGCAGAAGCAACAGCTGTATGTCTTCCAAGTTTATCTATTGCCAAAGGCCAGATACCAGGCCACATTAAAGAATGTGAAAAACTCAAAAGAATAATAAATACAATTGAGGTAATTCCAGAAGTAGTTAAAGCAAAAGTACAAAATACTATGCCTAACGCAGCTGAAATTGTTAATGCTCTACTTTGAGATAATTTCTTAGGAACAAATATAATGCCAAGAATATATCCAATAGTAAGAGCAATTAAACTAAAAGTACCAAGCATTGGAGCAACATCTTTTGCAATCCCTTTACTTTGACCATAAAGTCCAAGAGTATCAATAGCAATTACTTCAACTCCTACATAAAGGAATAAAGCCAAAACGCCTAACCAAAGATAAGTGTAACTAAATATGCTTCTTCCCTTATGAGTTTTAATATTATCTTCATCATCACCATCATTTTTAATTTCTGGTAATTTAGCCAAAAGAACCATAGCGGCAAGAAGAACTAATCCAATTGCAATACAAATATATGGAGGAACTATTCTTTGAGTTAAATCGTTAAGTGCTTGTATTTTTACATCTCCAGTAAGAGTTTCTATATGCTTGCTAAGAGAAGTCATATTAGCAAATAAGACTTTTGAAAGGAAAAAGATACCAATCATTCCTGCAATCTTATTAAATAAACCCATAATGCTCATTCTTCTTGCAGCCGATTCAATTGGACCAAGAATAGTAACATAAGGATTTGCTGCTGTTTGTAAAAGAGCTAAGCCAGTGCCTTGAAGGAAAAGTCCAACCAAGAATAATACATAACTTCTTTCATTAGCGGCAGGAATAAAGACTATTGAGCCAATTGCCATAACTAATAAACCTCCAGCCATACCTTTAGCAAATCCAGTCTTTTTCAAAACCCAAGATGAAGGCAGAGCCATAACGAAGTATGAAATATAAAAAGCAAAAGTAACAAGATAAGCTTGACTGTCTGTAAGCTCACAGGCTTCTCTAAGAAATGGGATTAAAACACTATTTAACCAAGTAATGAATCCAAAAATAAAGTAAAGAACCCCAATAATCGAGAGGCTAAAAACTAAGTTATTTTTTTTCTTTGTCATAAGAATTTAGTATTATTCAAGCTACAAAGATAGCAAAAACAATTATGTCTTATATTATTTTCTTACTTTTGCATACAATAATACTAAATTGTACCACAACTAAAAGCAAAAGATAATGAAAAAAATTAGTGTAATAATCTTGTTCATAATTGCAGTGTTCTCAGCAAACATTCTTAATGCACAAAACTATAGTAAGGAAGATTTAGGACTTAGAAAGAAGATAGCTCAAATGCTAATAGTTGGTTTTAGAGGTATGGAATTAAAATCATCTGAACCAATCTATGACTTAATCACAAAAGAAAACATTGGAGGTGTAATACTCTTTGATTACGATGTCCCTTCAAAAAAAGCAGAAAGAAATATAAAAGACCCTGACCAACTAAGGAAATTATGCACTGACCTACAAAAAGCAGGAGAAAACAGATTATTTATTTCAATAGATCAAGAAGGAGGAAAAGTTGGACGCTTAAAAGAATGTTATGGTTTTCCTCCAACAGTATCACAACAATACTTAGGAGATAATAATAATCCAAAATTAACCGCAGAATGGTCAGCACGAACAGCTACAACCTTAAAATCATTAGGAATAAACCTTAATTTTGTTCCTTCAGTTGATGTAAACATAAATCCCGATTGTCCTATAATAGGAAAATTAGAAAGAAGTTTTTCTTCTGACCCTCAAATAGTAATTAATAACGCCAAAATAGTAATTGAAGAACACCGCAAACAAGGAATACTAACAGCAATAAAACATTTTCCAGGGCATGGCTCTTCAACTGCTGACACACATAATGGAATAGTAGATGTAACATCAACATACTCTGACCAAGAATTAATTCCATTTCGAGAACTAATAAAAGAAGGTGTAGTAGATATTGTAATGACCTCTCATGTATTTAATTCCAACTTCGATGAAAAATATCCAGCAACAATGTCCTATAATACCCTAACAAATAAACTTAGAGTACAAATGGGATTCAATGGAATAATAATATCAGACGATATGTCAATGGGAGCAATGGCAAAAGAATACGACTTAGCCACCTGTTTCGAAAAAGCCATAAATGCAGGAGTTGATATGTTTATAATTTCCAATAACGGAGAAAAATATGATGAAACAATAACTTATAAAGCCATAGACACAATCTTTCAATTAGTAAAAGAAGGAAAAGTTTCAGAAAAAAAGATAATAGAATCTTGGGCAAAGATTCAGAAACTTAAAGTAAAATGGGATATAAGATAGAAGTTCTTTCAGTAAAAAAAACAATCAAATAAAATTGACTCCGACTACTGAAATTATATTTCCGCCTCATTTATTATATTTTTTTATGATTTCTGACCCGTTTCTTTATGAATAATTATATTTTTATAAAGGGTTTTAATTGTAGGGTTTTGCACTAAAATTTAGGGGTTATTAACTTAATTTTTCTTGTTTTTAAGGAAAAGTCATACGATACTATTCTATTTTCTCCTATTACCAACTAAATTTTTCCTAACAAAGACAAAATTTCTTCTATTACTAACAAAATTTTTTCTGATAACTAACAAAAAATATTCTGTTAACTATCAGAAATAATTTTGTTACCTATTAGAAAATATTTTGTTAGGTATCAGAAATAGATTATTAGCAATAAAAAAAGACCAATTACTGGTCTATTTATTTCTATTTCTTTTCTCCTTGCTTCTATTTTGATTCCTATTGCTTAGAATTTCATTTTGCCTTCATGTAGTAAGAATATTTGCAATAGGTGTTCGATATTTTGATGTAAGAATAAAGGTTTAGCATTTTTAATCAGTAAAGCTAAAACTTTTTTTTGAAGGTGTAAATTTAGTTTGATTAGAAGTTGATAGAGTCAATAAGTAGTAAAAAGTATTTTTATTAATCTAAAACTAAAAAAATAAGGGATAATATATTGTTTAAATTCGAATATATAACGTTGATCCAAACTCCTTAAGTATTTATTGCTTTTAATTTATTGTTATTTCTTAGAGTCAATTTAAAATATAAGTTTTTATTTTTAGTGCTATCTTGACATAAGATAAGCAGATGACTTATACTTGTAAAAGATTTTTTTTTTACAATTTTTTTCTTTGGGAGATACTATATTTTTATAGTTCAAGAATGGATTGAATGTTAATTTTTGAGCTCTATTAGATGCTATAATTTTTTTTTATTGTACTTTTGCCAATTCTAATTTTATAGATATAAAGTTTAAGAGATTATGTCAACTATTATTTACTCAATTTTAGTATTAGTTTTAACGGGAGCTGTATCTGCCGTTATCCTTTATTTTGTTGCTCAAAAATTTAAGGTTATTGAAGATCCTCGTATTGATCTTGTTTCTGATAAGCTTCCTGGAGCTAATTGTGGAGGTTGTGGCTTGGCTGGTTGTCGTGCTCTTGCTGAAACTATTGTTAAACAAGAATCACTTGAAGGATTGAGATGTCCTGTAGGGGGTGATAATGTTATGGCAGATATTGCTAATATTTTGGGATTAGAGGTTAGTAGTGTTGCTCCTCAGATTGCTGTTGTTCGTTGCAATGGAGGTAAATTAAATACTACAGCTAAGGTAAAATATGAAGGGATTAAAGATTGTTTGTATGCTCATATGAATATGTCTTCAGAAGGAGGTTGTCCTAATGCTTGTTTGGGATTAGGCTCTTGTGTTTCTGTTTGTGCTTTTGATGCAATTGTGATTGATGAAACAACAGGATTACCTGTGGTTGATGAAGAGAAATGTGTTGCTTGTGGAGCTTGTGTTAAGACTTGCCCAAGAAAAATTATTGAATTAAGAGATAAAGGGATTAAGAATAGAAGAGTTTTTGTAAGTTGTGTAAATAAAGAAAAAGGAGCAGTTGCAAAGAAGAATTGTTCTAAAGCTTGTATTGCTTGTGGTAAGTGTCAAAAGGCTTGTAAATTTGATGCTATAAAAATTGAGAATAATCTTGCTTACATTGATTTTACTAAATGTAAACTTTGTCGTAAGTGCTTTGTTGAATGTCCAACAGGGGCAATTCAAGAAATAAATTTTCCTGCAAGAAAAGAAGCTACTGTAATTGAAGAAGGAATAAAACAAGAAAACTAAAACAAAGAAAGCAATGAAAACATTCCATATAGGTGGTGCTCACCCAGAAGAAAATAAGTTAACTAATGATTGTTCCGTTGAAATTTTCCCATTGCCAAAACAAGCAGTTGTTTTTGTTTCACAACATTTGGGAGCTCCTGCAACTTTAGTTGTTGAAAAAGGTCAAAAGGTAAAGGTTGGTCAGTTGCTTGCTAAGGCAGAACAATTTATTTGTGCTAATACTCATTCTCCTTATTCAGGAACAATTACAAAGATTGATCTTGCCACAGATTTTACAGGTTATAAGAAATCAGCTGTTTTTATTGATGTTGAAGATGATGAGTGGTTGGAAGGTATTGATACTTCAAAAGATATTATTAGGGATATTAAACTTGACTCTAAGCAAATTATTGATAAGATAAAAGAAATGGGTATTGTGGGTTTAGGAGGAGCAGCTTTTCCTACTCATATTAAATATATGATACCTGATGGAAAGAAGGCAGAATTTCTTATTATTAATGCTGTTGAATGTGAGCCTTACCTTACTTCGGATTATAGGGTAATGCAAGAAAATACTGAAGAATGTATGATTGGTATTGAAATATTAATGAAGGCATTAAATGTTAAGAAGGCTTTGATTGGTATTGAAAATAATAAACCAGATGCGATAGAACATTTAACTCAACTTGCTGCAAAATATAATGGTATTGAAGTAGTACCTTTAAAAACAAAATACCCACAAGGAGCAGAAAAGCAACTTATCTATGCTTTAACAAGACGTGAAGTTCCAAGTGCAAAGCTTCCAATTGAAGTTGGTTGTGTTGTAAATAATATTGGAACAGCTTTTGCTGTTTATGAAGCAGTTCAAAAAAATAAACCACTTATTCAAAATACATTAACCTTAACAGGAAAGAATGTAAAGGAAAAGAAAAATTTATTGGTTAGAGTAGGAACTCCAATCGATTCAATTATTGATTATTTTGGAGGACTTCCTGAAGATACAGGAAAAGTGATTAGTGGAGGACCTATGATGGGAAAGGCAATTGTTGATCTTTCTGCACCAACGTCTAAAACTACTTCATCTATATTAATAATGACAGACAAAGAATCTTCTCGCAAGGAAGAAACAAATTGTTTGCGTTGTGGTAGATGTGTTTCTGTTTGCCCAATGGGATTAGAACCTCTATTATTATCACAGCTTGCAGATAATCGTCTTTGGGAAGATGCAGAAAAGGCACTTGCTATGGATTGCATTGAATGTGGATGTTGTTTATTTACTTGTCCTGCTGGACGACCATTATTAGATTTAGTTCGTTTAGCTAAAAATAATATTGGGGAAATAAGAAGACAAAGATCAAAAAGATAATCTTTATGAAATTACGTCAAATAATATTCTTCTTAACTATTGTTTTTTGTTGCTCAAATCTATTTGCACAACAAGAAGGGAAAGAAGTTTATATTGATAAGATTAATAATTTTATTGTGTCATATCCTGATGATTGGGAAATTGAACAAGGAGAAGAAGGTGAAATCACTATATTCCCTTCTTATAATAATTCTGATTCAGAGGTTGATTTAGATGAAAATCAGGACAATAAAGGGATAGAAGAAAAGATACAAATTATTCCAAGTAGATGGGACGAAGGAGAGTTACAAGAATTTGTCGCTTCAAACTTTACAGCAGTAAATTGGAATGAAATCTTTGATGGTTTTAAGATAGAAAAACAAGGTAAAGAAAAAATAAGTGGAAAAGAAGCAATGTGGTTTATGGCAACTTATAAAGTAGAAGAGACTCAAGTTACAAGCTTGTTCTATTTTATTAAGATGTTTAATAGAGTAATATCTATTACTTCTTTCTGCAAGACAGAAGACTTTGAATTAGATTATAAAATAAAATATTTAGAAATAATACGTTCGACGAAGTCTTATATATAGACTGATAAGCGAAATTAAAAAATAAAAACTTTTAGAATATGTCATTACTAACTGTTTCAGGTTCTCCTCATGTACAAAGCAAAGACACCACACAAAAAATTATGTGGACTGTGGTTATTGCACTTTTACCTACTTTTATTGTAGGTGTATATTATTTTGGCTTAGATGCTTTAATGGTAACTATTACATCTGTTGCTTCTTGCGTGTTGTTTGAATGGTTAATAGGGAAGTATTTATTAAAAATAAAGAATACAATCTATGACGGCTCAGCAATTATAACAGGTATGTTACTTGCATTTAATCTGCCTTCAAGTGTGCCTTTGTGGATAGTTGTTTTGGGTGCCTTAGTAGCAATTGGCGTGGCTAAGATGTCTTATGGAGGATTAGGAAAGAATCCGTTTAATCCTGCATTAGTAGGACGAGTATTCCTTTTCCTTTCCTTTCCAACAAAAATGGCAATGTCTCAATGGCCTATTCCAAAGCCAATCTTTGGAGGTAGTACTCTAACAGATGCAATAACAGGACCAACTCCATTATTTTCTATTAAGCATGGTCAAGCAGTTGATTTGTGGAATATGTTTATTGGTGCAACTGGAGGAAGTTTAGGGGAAGTTTCGGCTATTGCTATTCTTATTGGTGGTTTAATAATGTTATTCAGAAAAGTAATCACTTGGCATATACCAGTTTCGTTTTTAGGGACAGCAGGAATATTTGCATTAATTCTTTGGTTAATTAATCCAGCAGAGTATGTTAACCCATTATATCATTTATTGGCTGGAGGTATGATGTTAGGAGCAATATTTATGGCAACAGACATGGTAACATCGCCAATTACTAAATCAGGACAATTAATCTTTGGTTTTGGTTGTGGATTACTAACAATTATTTTCCGTTGCTTTGGACCGATGCCTGAAGGTGTATCATTTGCAATCCTTATTATGAATGCAATAACTCCACTTATTGACAAAGCATTCAAACCAAAACGTTTTGGTTATTAAACCTAATTAAATAAAGAATAAATACACATTCGATATATGGCAAAGTTAGAATCAACATTAAAAAATATGATTATGTCATTAAGCGTAATCTCTTTGATTGCTGCGGCAGTCTTAGCAGGAGGTTTTGCATTGACCAAAGAACCAATTGAAAAAGCTCATAAAGACAAACAAGAGAATGCCATTAAGGAAGTATTGCCAGATAAACAAGCAACGATAGGAAAAGGTGTCGAGATAAAGCTTGAAGGCAAAGCATTCCCATTTATAATATTCCCAGCAGAAAAGGATGGAAAATTTGTTGGAGCAGCTATTAAAACTTATTCAACAGAGGGATATGGTGGAAAAATAGATGTAATGGTAGGAGTTGATGCTGAAGGGAAAATTTCAAATTACACTATACTAACTTCAGGTGAAACGCCTGGTTTAGGCTCTAAATTATCTAATTGGTTTAAAACCCCAAAAGGGAATCAAGATATTAGAGGAAAGAACCCAGGCAAAGATAATTTTACAGTAAAAAAAGATGGTGGAGATTTTGATGCTATTACTGCCTCAACAATATCTTCAAGAGCTTTTATGGGCTCAATTCGCTCTGCCTTCGACGCGTTTAAGAAATATAAAGAACAAAAATAATTACCAACTATGAATAAGTTAAAAATACTATTAAACGGTTTAATAAATGAAAATCCAGTATTTGTCCTTTTAATTGGTATGTGTCCAACTCTTGGAACAACCACATCTGCAATAAATGGATTAGGAATGGGTTTGTCTACGACATTTGTATTGGTATGTTCTAATGTAGTAATTTCTGCATTAAAGAATTATATACCCAATATGGTTCGTATTCCTGCTTTTGTTGTCGTTATTGCATCATTTGTAACAGTTCTACAACTATGTATGGAGGCTTATGTGCCTTCATTATATGCAAGTTTGGGGATATATATACCTTTAATTGTTGTTAACTGCTTAATTCTTGCAAGAGCAGAAGCTTATGCAAATAAGAATACTATTATAGATTCTTTATTTGATGGATTAGGAATGGGATTAGGCTTTTCATTCGCTCTAACAATACTTGGAGGAGTTAGAGAAATATTAGGTTCTGGTTCAATCTTTAATTATAAATTTATAGGCGACAACGACGGAATATTAATATTTGTTTTAGCTCCAGGAGCATTTATCGTTCTTGGATACCTTATAGCAATAGTAAATAAGCTAAAAAGCAAAGTAAAGAACTAAAGCAATTCTCTTTAAAATAGAAGAAAGACCACTCAAATATATTGGGTGGTCTTTTTTTATTATTATAAAATCTTGTATTCCAATGATAAAGAATTATATTTACTTTTTTTTATTCAAAATATTTGTGATTTTGGAGAAAAAAATGTATCATTGGCGTCTCAATTCTAAGTGTTTGGGATGCATAGAATTGAGTAAAATAAGGCATATATATCAATAAAACGTATTTACAAACTTAGAACTTTAACATTTCTTTTGAAAGTTCTACAAAAATGGAGATGTCATCATGAATGAAATTCAATCCACTAATTGTTGTGAAGATTGTACAAATCAACAATTAGAACAGATTGAGAACGTGATTGATTTGTATAAGGCAAAACCGAGTAACCTTATTCAAATTCTTCACGCCTCTCAACAAATCTATGGTTATCTGCCACTTGAAGTGCAAGAATTCATTGCTTTGAAAATGAATATTCCTGTGAGTGAAGTGTCAGGAGTCGTAACATTCTATTCTTTTTTCTCAACTAAACCGCGTGGAGAACATACTATTTTAGTTTGTATGGGAACCGCTTGTTATGTACGTGGAGGCAAAAAATTGGTCGAAGAATTACAAAAAGTTCTTTCAATTGGAATTGGTGACACGACAGAGGATGGTAAGTTTACATTAGAAATAGCCCGTTGTATTGGTGCTTGTGGACTTGCTCCTGCTATGATGATTGACAGTGTTGTTTATAAGCAAGTTAATCCTAATAAACTCAAATCAATTTTGTCTAAATATTAATTGGAGGAAATGAATATGGATACTATAAAAACAATAGAACAACTACTTGAAATAAAAAACAAGTATTTAGCTGAAAAGAGAAAATATAAATATAATGTATTGGTTTGTGGAGGTGGAGGCTGTGTCTCTTCTAATTGTAAAGAAGTAGATGATGCTATTAGAGATGAAATTAATAATTTTGGTCTTAATTATCAAATAAATGTAATACAAACTGGTTGTATGGGAATATGCGCCGTAGGTCCAGTTGTATTGATATTACCAGAAAGAATATTTTATACTCAATTAACTCCCGCTAAGGCAAAAGATATTGTAAAACGTCATTTAATTAATGGGGAAGTATGTGAAGAGTATACTTTCTTTGACAAATCACTTCAACGATATGTTCCTTGCATTGATGACATAGAATTCTTTAAATTACAAACTAAGCTTGTTTTAGAGAATTGTGGGGTGATAGAATATGGTAATATTGATGCTTATATTGCAAATGATGGATATATTGCAGCAGCAAATGCCATTATGGCTCAAAATCCAGAACAAGTAGTTATTGAAGTTGAAAAATCAGGATTAAGAGGTAGAGGTGGAGCAGGCTTCTTAACTGGAGTTAAGTTAAGAAGTGGATTTATGCAAAATGATGATACTAAATTCATGGTTTGCAATGCTGATGAAGGCGATCCAGGTGCATTTATGGATAGAAGTGTAATTGAAGGTGATCCTCACTCAGTAATTGAGGGTATGATATTAGCTGCTTTTGCTATTGGTGCTTCACAAGGTTATGTTTATATTCGTGCTGAATATCCAATTGCAATTGATCGTTTAAAGGAAGCAATCAAACAAGCAAGAGAATATGGTCTTTTAGGTAAAAATCTATTTGGCACAAATTATAGTTTTGATTTAGATATTCGTATTGGTGCAGGTGCTTTTGTTTGCGGTGAAGAAACTGCTCTTTTGGCTTCAATTGAAGGAAGAAGAGGAGAACCGAGACAAAAACCACCTTTCCCATTCCAAAAAGGATTATTCCAGCATCCTACTATTATTAATAATGTTGAAACACTTGCAAATCTACCTAAGATTGTTCGTAAAGGAGGCTTATGGTATTCAGGTTTTGGATTGCCAAATGCAACAGGGACAAAAGTATTTGCTTTAGCTGGTGATGTTGTAAATACTGGTATTATAGAAGTACCAGTTGGAACAACGATAGGTAGTATTATTTATAATATTGGTGGTGGTATTCCTAATAAAAAACAATTCAAGGCAGCACAAATAGGCGGTCCTTCAGGAGGTTGTGTTACTAAAGAATATTTAAATACCCCTGCTGACTACGAATCCCTAACTAAGATTGGAGCTATTATGGGCTCTGGAGGTCTTATTGTTATGAATGAAGATACTTGTATGGTTGATACAGCACGTTTCTTTATGGATTTTATTCGTGATGAGTCCTGCGGGAAATGTGTAGCTTGTCGTGTAGGAACAAAGAGAATGCTCGAAATTCTTGAACGTATTACTCAAGGGGAAGGGGAAAAAGGTGATATTGAATTATTAGAAGAACTTGGTGAAACAATTAAATTAACTGCAATGTGTGGTTTAGGACAAACTGCACCAAACCCAATTCTTTCAACAATACGTTTTTTTAGAAATGAATATGAAGAACATATAAATAGGAAATATTGTCGTGCAGGAGTTTGTTCTTCAATGTTTACTTCTCCATGTGAAAATACTTGTCCTGCAAATGTTAATGTTTCAGGATATGTTGCACTTATTGCAGCAGGAAGGTTTCAAGATGCTTACAATTTAATTATGCAAGAAAATCCATTCCCTGCTGTTTGTGGTAGGATATGTACAAGACCTTGTGAATCAAAATGTCGTCGTAGGACAGTTGACCAAGCAGTTGCTATTCGTGATTTAAAACGTTTTGTTGTTGATTATGCTTTCAAGAACGAAATGCCGTGGAAAATTCAAATGACTTTTCCAAAAAAGAAAGATAAGAAAATAGCTATAATAGGTGCAGGAGCATCAGGATTAACTTGCGCTCACTATTTGGTAAATATTGGATATGATGTTGATGTTTTTGAATCTGAATCAAAAGCAGGAGGAGTATTAGCTTATGGTATTCCCGAATATCGTTTGCCAAAAGATATTCTTCAACATGAAATTTCTTTAATTGAAGAAGAAGGAGTGAAGATTCACCTAAATAAAGAAATAGGAAGAGATCTTGATTTTAAAAAACTAAGAGAAGATTATCAGGCAATTTATGTCGCAACAGGTACTCAATTTCCTCAAAAGGTGAATATTAAAGGAGAGGATTTAAAAGGAGTAATACATGGAATAACATTCTTGAAAGAGATCCATTTAAATCCAGATATGAGTTTTTATGGCACAGTAGCAGTAATTGGAGGAGGTAATACCGCTATTGACTCAGCACGTACGGCTTTAAGAATAGGTGCAGAAAAAGTAATAGTTGTTTATCGTAGGACAACTAATCAAATGCCAGCATACTATGAAGAAGTAATAGAAGCACAAGAAGAAGGTGTTGAAATTATGGAATTAGTTGCTCCAGTTAAATTTATTGATGATGGTAATGGTAGGGTAAAAGCAATTGAATGTATAAAGATGGAGTTGGCTGACTTTGATTCCTCAGGAAGAAGGAAATCAGTAGAGATAAACGACTCAAATTTCATTTTAGATGTTGATTTTGTAATACCAGCTGTTAGTCAATATGCCGATTTACCATTTATAGGTAAAAATGAAATAGGACAAACTAAATGGGGAACATTTGTTACAAATCCAGACAATACAATGACAACAATGGAAGGTGTATTTGCTGGAGGTGATATTGTTAGAGGCCCAGAAGATGTAATTAGTGCAATTGCAGATGGGAAAAAAGCAGCGAGTTCAATAGATATCTATTTAGGTGGAAATGGTCAATTAAATAAAGGGCCAGAAATAGATATCCCTCGTGTTTATGATGATGACGAAATAGTTTCTCATATGCAATTTGAACAAGAAATGCTACCTCCAAATGTTAGAAAGAATACATTTGATGAAGTCGTTTTAGGTTTCCATAAATTAAATGCAATTGCAGAATCAATGCGTTGCTTACATTGTGAAAGGAGATAATCAATATGGTAAATTTAATAATAAATAATAAACAAATAACAATTCCTGAGGGAACTACAATATTAGAAGCAGCAAAACAAAATGGCATAATTATTCCTAGTTTATGCTATATGGAAAATGTACATAAGTTTGGCTCATGTAGAATCTGCTCGGTTGAAGTTGTTGGTGCAAAAACATTAATGGTTGCTTGCATGACAGAAGTTAAAGAAGGAATGGTGGTTTACACAAACACAGCAAAGGTAATTAAAGCGAGAAAAGTTCTTTATGAACTTATGCTTTCAGACCACTCAAAAGCTTGTTTAAGTTGTACTCGTAATCAAACTTGTGAACTTCAAAAATTAGGTGAAACTCTTGGAGTAGAAGAAAATAGATTTGAAACAACATCATGTCGTCAACAAATTGATCGTTCTGTTTCAATAACAAGAGACTTATCAAAATGTATTCTTTGCCGACGTTGTGTAACAGTTTGCAATCAAGTACAAGGAGTTGGAATACTTAATGCACAAAATAGAGGATTTGATACAGTTATTTCTCCTGCTATGGATCTTCCAATAGGAAGTGTAAAGTGTACATTTTGTGGACAATGTACTGTTGTATGTCCTGTTGGAGCATTAAAAGAAACAGATTCAACAGTACAAGTTTGGGATGCAATTAATGACCCAAATATAAGAGTTGTTATACAAGCAGCACCAGCAGTTAGGGTAGCACTTGGAGAAATGTTTGGTTATCCAGTTGGAACATCTGTAACAGGTAAAATGGCTGCTGCAATGAGAGCCTTAGGTGTTGATGATGTATTTGATACTGATTGGTCTGCCGATTTAACAATAATGGAAGAAGGAATGGAATTCTTGCATAGAGTAACAGATGTTCTTGCAGGAAAGAAAGCAACTCTTCCAATGATAACAAGTTGTTCTCCAGGCTGGATTAAGTTCCTTGAGAGTTACTATCCAGAACAAATACCAAATCTTTCATCATGTAAATCTCCTCATATGATGTTGGGAGCATTAGCAAAATCTTTCTATGCAGAATCAAAAGGATTAGATGCAAAAAAGATGTTTGTAGTTTCAGTTATGCCTTGTACTGCAAAGAAGTTTGAATGTACAAGAGAAGAAATGCAGAATGATGGAATGATGAATGTTGATGCCGTTATAACAACTCGAGAGTTAGGTTCAATGATAAGACAAGCAGGTATTGACTTTAATAATCTCCCAGATGAAAAGTTTGATGAACCAATGGGCTTCTCAACAGGAGCTGCTGATATATTTGGTTTAACAGGAGGAGTAATGGAAGCTGCATTAAGAACAGTTTACGCTATTCTAATGGGTAAAAACTTACCATTTGAAAATCTACATGTAACACCAATAGTTGGTCTTGAACAAGTAAAAGAAGCAACAATTAAACTTGAAGGCGTTCTCCCTCAATACAAACAATTTGAAGGTTTGGAAGTAAAGATTGCAGTTACAAGTGGATTATCTGGAGCAAGACAATTAGTAGAGCAAATAAAAAATGGAACATCTCCATATCATTTCATAGAAGTAATGGGATGTCCAAGTGGTTGTATTTGTGGAGGAGGTCAGCCAAGAAGTGATGATCCAGATGTAAGAAAAAAACGTATGGGAATTCTTTATAATGAAGATGAAAATAAAAATTTACGTCAATCACATGAAAACCCTTCTATAATTAAATTCTATGAACAATGGGGAGGAGCTCCTGGTTGTGAAAAATCACATGAATACTTACATACTCATTATGTAGATAGAAGTAAAAGGTAATTAATATATGGGGGAATAATTACTCACCTCTTATAATTTACCAACAAAAAAGACATTCTAATTTATTTTAGAATGTCTTTTTATTTATATGGTTTTGTTTTAATAAGTTTATACTTCTTTTTTCTTTTCTGGTATTAAAATAGAAACTAATATACTTATTCCTAAAATTCCAAGTATTACTATTAATGAATGATGAGTTTCAAATCCTACTGTTTTTAACCAATCAGCAGCTAACATCTTTAGTCCAATAAAAGTTAATAGGAAGGATAATCCGATCTTCAAGAAGCGGAACATATTCATCACGTTGCTTACTAAGAAGAATAAAGAACGTAATCCAAGTATTGCAAATATATTAGAAAAGAAAACCACAAAAGGATCTTTGGTTACAGAGAATATAGCAGGAATAGAATCAACAGCAAAGATTAAATCTGTGAACTCAATTACTATCAAACACACGAAAAGAATTGTCATAAACAGTTTTCCATCTATTCTTCTAAAGAAAGTATGATCATTAACATCATGTGAAATAGGAATTACTTTAGATAATAATTTTACTATCTTGTTATCAGTTGTCTTTACATGTTCCTCTTCATTTCTTTTTAAAAACATTGAAACACCAGTATAAACCAAGAAAGCTCCAAAGATATATAGTATCCATTCATACTTTTGTATTAGAGCGGAACTGAGGAAAATAAATAAGAATCTCATTACAATTGCACCTAATACTCCCCACATTAGAACTCTCTTATAGTACTTATGCTTTATCCCAAAAGAAGCGAATATAAGTATCATCACAAATATATTATCAATGGAAAGCGAATATTCAATTAAATAACCAGTGATATATTCTATACTCATTTGAGAACGATAAACATCTAATGCTTGATCATAAGATAAACCTTCGTAAGAAGATGTACCACCATGATACTTTGTTGCTATCTCATTTAGACCAGCAAAATCACTAACTCCGTGAATCTTTTCACCATGAAAACGAAGGAATAAGCAAAATAGAAGAGCTAAAATAACCCATACAGAAGTACTAATAGTTGCTCTTTTAAAAGTTACAACCTTATCTTCTTTCTCAAATACACCTAAGTCAAGAATTAAAATTCCTGCAATAGTGACAGTAAATCCAAGGAAAAACAGAATTTCAAACAAAGAAGAGCTCATGATTAATTAAATATTTTGTTAGTATAAGACTGCAAAAATACACAAAACAACCATTAGTAACATAGTTTTTAGTATTTTTGTACAAATTATTCGAGATGAATGTAGATGTTTTTATCCCTTGTTGTATAGATCAATTCACTCCTCAAACGGGTGTAAATATGGTTCAACTGCTCGAGAAACTTGGGCATAATGTTACATATAATACAGAACAAACCTGTTGTGGAAGGGTACTTTATGATAATGGTAACTGGGCAGAAGCAAAAGAAATAGGAGAGAAGTTCATAAATGAGTTTAATATTCGAAACTATATCGTAGGCTGTTCTACCTCTTGTGTTGGTTATATTAAAAACAATATGGGTAAGTTATTCTATAATACTTCCAACCATAACCTCTATAAAAACATTAATGATAAGATTATAGACATAACAGAATTTTTAGTTGATATCACACATACCTTAGATGTTGGGGCATATTTCCCTCATAAAGTATCAATACATTATAACTGTCATGCACTAAATGAATATAATCTCTTTGAAGAAACCAAACTACTGCTTCAAAATGTTAAAGGTCTTGAGATAGTAAGTGCTAATACAAATAACTTTTGTTGTGGTTATGGTGGAATGTTTACACTATTTAATGAACCTGTTTCAATGGCACTTGCACAAAAAAAGATAGAACAAGTCATAGCCGAAGGAGCAGAATATATTGTTAGTTCCGATCAAACATGTTTACTTCACCTTCAAACCTATATAGATAAGCATAATATTAACTTGAAAACAATACATTTAGTTGATTTGTTAAGCCAAGGTTGGGAGAATTAATAAAAAGAAAAATCAGAGATAAAATCTCATTAACTATATGTTAATCTGTGAAAATCTGTGGATAAAAAGAAGAAATTAGTGGAAGAAAAAGAGAATAAAAATATATATCCTTGGCAAACTACAAGACCATATAATGCTTATTCCAATTACTTTAAAAAAGTTTTTGGCTCAAGAATTCAAAAACTGTCAATAGATGCAGGCTTTACCTGTCCAAATCGTGATGGAAAAGTGAGTTATGGTGGCTGTACTTTCTGTGATAATGACGCATTTAACCCTTCGTATTGTCAGCCTTCCAAGTCGATTACTCAACAAATCGATGAAGGAATAGAATTTCATCGTTGGCGATATGAGAAAGCAAATAAGTATTTAGCTTACTTTCAACCTCATTCTAATACTTATTCTGATATAGATACACTAAAGAAATTATATCAAGAAGCCTTAAGTCATGAGAATATAATAGGTTTAGTTATAGGAACAAGACCTGATTGTGTTGATAAGGAAAAGCTAGATTATATTGCAGAGTTATCAAAAGATTATTACGTTATTTTGGAGTTTGGAATAGAAAGCTGTTGGGATAAAACACTTAAAAGAATAAATCGAGGTCATGACTTTTCACAAACTAAATGGGCAATTGAAGAAAGTGTAAAAAGAGGAATAAAAACAGGAGGTCATATAATATTTGGATTACCCTCAGAAACAAAAGAAGAGATGCTTCAAGAGGCTAATATATTATCTCATTTAGGATTGACATCAGTGAAATTTCACCAATTACAACTTTTCAAAAACACTGCAATATTAGAAGATTACGAAAAGAATCCACAAGACTTTCACCTTTTTTCGTTTGAAGAATACAAAGAGTTTATAATTGATTTCTTAGAAAAATTAAATCCAGAAATAGTAATTGAACGCTTTGCAGGAGAAGTTCCACCACGATTTCGAGCAATTGAAGGCTGGGGAAATATAAGAAATGAGGAAGTAGTTTCTCAAATAGAACAAAGAATGTTAGAAAGAAATACATATCAAGGGAGGTTATTTATATGAAAGAATCATTATTAGGAAAGACATTAGAGGAATTACAAGACCTTTGTCTAAAGATAGGTTTACCTAAATTCACTGCAAAACAAATAGCAGATTGGATTTATGTAAAGGGAGTTAGTGAAATAAACTTAATGAGTAACCTTTCATTAAAAGCAAGGGAATTATTATCAGAAGGATTTGAAGTTGGCATAATTCCACCAATACAAGAAGTTAATTCAGAAGACGGAACAACAAAATACCTTTATCAATATGGAGAAGATATATTTGTAGAAACCGTAATGATACCCGATAAATCAAGAGTTACACTTTGCATCTCAACACAAGTAGGTTGCAAGATGAATTGTGCCTTCTGTGCAACAGGCAAACAAGGCTTTAAAAGGAATCTAAGTGCAGGAGAAATCATAAATTTTGTTCGTTCGTTACCCGAATTTGACGAGTTAAGTAATATCGTTTATATGGGAATGGGAGAGCCATTTGACAACTACGATGAGGTAATAAAGAGCATAAACATATTAACATCCGACTGGGGATTTGCAATAAGCCCACGAAGAATTACCGTTTCCACATCAGGATTATTACCAAACATGATAGACTTTATCTATGAAACCCAATGCCATTTGGCTGTTTCAATGCACAATCCTTTTCATGAAGAAAGAATGGAAATAATGCCTATTGAGAAGACTTATGGCATAGAAGAAGTGTGTGATGAAATAAGACGACATAATTGGTATGGACAAAGAAGAGTAACATTTGAATATATAGTGTGGAAAGGAAAGAATGACACCTATTATCATGCAAAAGAAATATCATATCTTCTAAGAGGAATAGAAACAAGAGTAAATCTTATACGTTACCATTCAACACCTGAATACGATATAGAAGGAGCAAACGATGAAGAAATGCTTCGTTTCCAAGAAGAACTTGAAGGCTTTGGGCTAACAACAACAATCCGTGCCTCAAGAGGAGAAGATATTCTTGCAGCCTGTGGCTTATTATCCACCAAAAAAATAATGGAAAAGGATAATAACATATCTGAAAACGAGGAATAGCCCAAAATAATCCCACCCCAAGAAAAATAAAAACAATTTTTTTTCGTGCATTTTTTATAAAAGTAAATGCACGAAGATATTACAAATACTTGCAAAACGCATATATTAATAAGTATTTACAAAATTAAATTAAAGTTAAATGTGCAGTTAATAGGTTACATTTTCTTTTAAAAAGGTGTTTATACTCAAAACAAAACAAACTAATCCTAAGACTAATAGCTTGAAATAATAACTCCAATGACTTGAATTAAATTGATAATTAATTAAGCTCTCTAATATTAATTTTTTAACAATTAAAAACACAACATTATGTCAATTGGATATGTAATACAGAAGAAAAGAATCGCAGTAGGAACAACTCCTGGGATTAAATTCTTAGCAAGAATTTTCAGAGAAAAATTTGTTTCACAAGAAAAAATTGCTAAAGACATTGCAGATCAATCCTCTTTAGGTGTAGGAGATGTCTACAATGTAGTCCAATGTCTAAAAGAAGAAATTATAAAGAACCTATCTGAAGGCAAAGGAATTAAGCTTAAATTGTTTGGAACCTTTTCTGTTGGAATCAAAGCTAAAGCAATGAATACAATGGAAGAAGTAAAATCAACCACAATTGAGAACATTTATATTAATTTTCTGCCAAGTAGAGAGTTAATAGAAGCAATCAGAGCAGCAGGAGTTCAATATATTGACACTAATATTACAGGTGTTCAATATAAAAATCTTCCCGTAGAAGAGCTCGAAGAAGTAAAAAGTTTATCAGAAGAATCAAAAAATGAATCAGAATTGGCAAAGAAAGAGTCAAAAACCTCTGCCAATATTAAAAAGGAATAATCATTTATTCCTTCCGAAAAAACAACATAGAGGGCTAAAATAAAGTAACAAGTTTAAAAGACTTAAGTAATTAACAAGAAGAAAGACCAGATAAACTGGTCTTTTTTTTGTCATATTTTCACCAAAAAGATTTGATGTTTTTTCCAAAAGATCAAATCTTTCGACCCAAAAGATCAAATCTTTTTTCTCAAACATCAAATCTTTTAATCAAAAGATCAAATCTTTTTCCAAGAACTTCAAAACTCTCAAAAAAGATAAGATAACTTTGAATTTAAACATAAAAACTCTAAATTCAAAGATAAAACCCCCTCAAAAAATAACTTAATCAAACCCTAAAAATACTTAACGTTATGTTTATTTAACATTGCGAGATTTCCTCTCTTTATTCAGGATATTTAATACCTAAATTTTATGTTCTGTTATACCTTCTTGCAATTTGTTGTAGTTTTATATTTGATAATTACTATTTGATATATTGATTTAATATAATGGATTGTCAATTAAATAGATAAACTTAGTAATGGATTATCTATTTGTAAAGATAGAATGTGAATAATAAGAGTATAGAATAAGGTGGTTTTTGTATTTTAATGAATTCATAAGGCTTATATTTATTTTTATTATCTTTGCTCCTTGACATTTATAATTGAAGAATTTCGCATGAATAGTAAAAATCTTGAAAGAAAGCATCTTACAAATAAGCATCTTACTTTAATACTTGTTGTTGCTTATGTTTTAATTAGCATTTATCCTTTATTTGCATTTCTTGGTACTCTTACTTTAAGAACTTGGGACGAGAGTAGATTAGCTATCTCGGCTTACGAAATGTCTAAAACTGGAAACCCAATTGTTGTTACTTATAATTATTTACCTGATCACTGGAGTGTTAAGCCTCCTTTAACTATTATTTCTCAAGCTATAAGTATTAAATTATTTGGTCTTAATGAGAATGCTGTTAGATTGCCTTCTGCTATTTCAATGGTTTTATTAGGGGTATTTATAATATTGTTAACGGGAAAGCTTAATAGACCATGGATTGGCTTCTATTCTTCGGTGGTAATTATTTGTTCCAAAGGTTTTTATCTTTATCATAGTGCCAGAACTGCTGATTATGATGCCATGCTTATTATGTTTATGGTACTTTATTCTTTATTGTTTTTTGTCTATACGGAGAAGAAAGAGATTAAATATTATATGCTTTTCTTTGTAGCTCTTATTCTTGCAACTCTTACAAAAGGGATTCAAGCTCTTTTACCTCTTCCTTTTATATTTCTTTATGCCTTGTTTGCTAAGCAATTGATTGGTTTGTTTAAGAATAAGTTCACTTATATTGGGTTGGGTTTATTCGTTTTATTTGTTGGAGGTTATTATTTTGGAAGGGAGATTATGGATAATGGCTACTTGCAAGCTGTTTGTGATAATGAGTTGGGAGGACGGTTTTCAAATACATTAGAAGGACATCATGGGGGGAATGATTTTTATTTTCTACATCTTCAAGATGATTTGTTTTCTTATTTCTTTTGGATAATAAGTTTTGCTTTTGTATTAAATTTATTGGGTAAAGGCAAGATTGAAAGGAGAATGAGCTTATATTCCTTTGGGGTTGCTTTAACAATTTTCCTTGTTATTACTATTGGCAAGACTAAACTTGACTGGTATGTTTTCCCTGTAATTCCATTTCTTGCAATAGTTCTTGGTATTTCTTTTAGCACTATTCATCATTGGTTATTAGGTTTAAATAAGAATAAATTAGCCTCATCGATTATTATCTTGGTAGGATTTCTTACTGTTTTTTATCCTCCATATAAGGAAATAGTAACCTATGTTTATAAACCAGTAGAACATCCTTGGTATTATCCTTATTATTCTCGTTTATATACGATGAGGAAAATAGCCAAAAAGGAGTTAGTATTTAATAGACCTGTTGTTTATGTTAATAATGATAACCAACAAGATTATCTTTTTTACATTTATATGATGAATGAAAATGGGGTTGCAAATGAGAGAAAAGATGTTAGTAAGTTAAAGACAGGAGATATTGTTCAAGTCTATGAACCAAGGACTGAAGAAGAGATAAAGACAAGATTTAAATATGAAACACTATATTCTTATGTTCAGACTAAGATTATTAGACTTAGTTCTGAAATAAAGGATAAGAAATAATATCATTATGGAAATATCAGTTGTTGTTCCAACTTATAATGAAGAAGGAAATATTCCTCTTATATATGGACGTTTAAAGGACGTTTTAAGCAAGATATCATCTTGTTATGAAATAATTTTTGTTAATGATTACAGTAGTGATTCTTCTCTTTCAATAATAAAAGAGCTTTCGTGTAAGGATTCAAGCGTTAAATATTTGAGTTTTAGTCGAAATTTTGGTCATCAGATAGCGGTTTCGGCAGGATTAGATTTTTCTAAAGGAGATGCAGTTGTTATTATTGATGGAGATTTGCAAGACCCTCCAGAGTTAATTGAAGAGATGTATAAGAAATACAAGGAAGGTTATAAGGTAATTTATGCAAAAAGAAGTGCCAGAAGAGGAGTTAGTATATTTAAAAAGGCTGCATACAAGTTATTTTATAGGATATTGGATAAGCTAACTGAAATAAAAATACCTTTGGATACAGGCGATTTTCGTTTGATTGATAGAGTAATTGTAAAGCATCTTCAAAATATGCCAGAGAGAAACAAGTTTATAAGAGGACAAATTGCATGGATTGGGTATCGTCAAACTTGTGTTGAATATATAAGAGATCCTCGTTATAGGGGAGAAACTGGATATTCTTTCTCAAAATTAATGAAATTAGCTATTGATGGAATAACAGGATTTTCATCAAAACCCCTTAAGTTTGCAAGCAATTTAGGTATTATTGTTTCAATGATTTCATTTATTATTATACTCTATGCTCTATTTTCTTATTTCGTTTTACATTCTCCTCTTCAGGGATGGACTTCATTAATTATATCTACTTCTTTTATTGGTGGAGTACAATTGATTACGATTGGAATAATAGGAGAGTACATTAGTAGAATAAATAATGATATAAGACAACGACCTCTTTATATTATTGAAGAATCTTCTGAAAAAGAAAGTGAATAAAAAGAAAACATTGTATATTTGATGTTTTAATAATCGCAAGCTTAGTATTGAGTTTTGGATTTGATATATAAAATTAAAGGGAATTAATTATGACTGAAATAGAAGAACTTAGTAATAGATTATCTCCTTGTAGAAGGCTTTCTTGGGAAGTAATGGTTGGGAAAATTGGTATAGGAGGAAGGAATCCTGTTCGAATTCAATCGATGACTAATACTGATACTATGGATACTGAGGCAACTTGTGACCAGGTTTTAAGGTTGGTTGAGGCAGGTTGCGAATTGGTTCGTATAACTACTCCTGATGTTATGGCGGCTCATAACTTAAAAAACATAAGAAGAGAACTTGAAAAGCGAAATTGTTTTGTTCCATTAATTGCAGATATTCACTTTAACCCTAAGGCTGCTGAGGTGGCAGCTGCTATTGTTGAGAAGGTAAGAATTAATCCTGGTAACTATACTGATAGAAATCGAGGTAAGATAAGCTTTACTGATAAGGAATATCAAGAGGAATTGGATAAGATAAAAGAAAGATTATTACCGTTAATTGAGATTTGCAAGAAACATAATACTGCAATTCGTATAGGAACTAATCATGGTTCACTTTCTGAAAGAATAGTTTCTCGTTATGGAAACACTCCTTTAGCTATGGCTATTTCTGCGTTTGAATTTGCAAAGATTTGTCATTCTTTAGACTTTGACAACCTTATTCTATCTCAAAAGTCAAGCAATGTAAAGATAATGGTTTCATCAACTCGTATCTTATGTGAGTTATTGGACTCAGAAGGTTTAAACTATCCAATCCATATAGGCGTTACCGAAGCAGGAGATGGAAATGATGGAAGGATAAAGTCAGCAGTTGGAATAGGAGGACTTTTAGCAATTGGGATAGGAGATACTATTCGTGTGTCATTAACTGAGAAGCCAGAAGCAGAAATTCCTGTTGCAAAGGATATACTTCAAGCCTCTGGAGACAGAATTTATAAGGCTGAGTTTATTTCTTGCCCTTCTTGTGGAAGAACACGCTATAATATAGAAGCAGCTCTTGCAAAAGTGAAAGCAGAATGCAGCCATTTAGTAGGAATAAAGATAGGAGTTATGGGTTGTATAGTAAATGGTCCAGGCGAAATGGCAGATGCTCACTATGGATATGTAGGATGTGGAAACAAAAAAGTAAATCTCTATCGTTCAAAAGAATTAGTATATTCCAATATAGATGAAGACTTAGCCTTAGAAAAACTAATAGAAATGATAAAAGAAGACGGCAACTGGAAAGAAAAACTTGATATTATAAAGTAATTATTTAAATGAAATATAGGTTATTTTCAGGAAAATAAAGTCGAATATCTTATATTATAAATACAGTCAATTCATTACATTCTTATTATATTTACTATTTGGAACTATATTTCTATAAAAAAAGAGTTGAGTTAAATCTTTTATGTAGAAAATATATCTTATATTTGCAGTATTATCGGTTAAGATAGGGCTCGAAAGGTCTTATAAGAGGAAGAGAAAATAAATAAAAGATTAAGTTATGAAGAAGATTATTTTGTTTGCATTATTTGCATTAGGCGTTACTTTTTCATCTAATGCTCAGAAGTTAGGTTATGGTTTTCAACTTGGAGGAAATATCTCAGGGATAAGAGAACAGCCAGAACAATTGTATTTAGGAACAAAATTTGGCTTCCAATTAGGCGGTTTTGTTGATTATTATATTGCAGAAAAGATATACACTAAGGCAAATTTAATATTTATTACAAAGGGAGCTCATAACGGAGCAACCGCATTAGGGCTAACTATTTATACTGATATTAATCCTATGTATTTACAATTACCAATTGTTATTGGATATAGCTTTAATCTAAATAAGGATATTAACTTGGATATTAGTTTTGGTGGGTATTTTTCTTTAGGTATTGCAGGGAAATCTAAATCTGAAATAAATGGAAATGGAGCAAATGATAGGAATGTTAGTATCAATTATTTTGATGAAACAAATGATGCTGAACTTGTATATTTAGGAAATAATAATCGATTTGATTCTGGTTTGAGGTTTGGAGCAGGAATTAACGTAAATAAACTATTATTTATCTCACTCGATTATGATTTAGGCCTAAAAAATATTTATAATGATAAGAATATAAATACATATTATGCAAAGGAAAACTATACAATAGGATTAACATTAGGGTATAGATTCCAATACTAATTTTAAATTTCTTTTGCGACTTCTTTAAGGATTTTTTATCTATCCATAATAGTAATTCCAAGTTCTTGTAGTGTTTGCTTCTTCATATTAAACATCCTATTGGGTGCAGATATATGTTTTGTATTGTTATTATCTAATAATGTAGTAAATTTGCATTCTTATGAAATGCAGTAAGTTTGTATTCTTTTGGGCTTTAATTTTATTATTATCTTCGGGAAATGTTTTTTCTCAGGGGTTAAAGTCTTTGCTTAATGTTGAAAATGCAATTCCTTCTTGTCAAGTAAGAGGGGAAAAGGCATTGAAATTAGAGGTTGTTGATCATAAATACTATAAACTTGGATATTCTCAAGAGCATAAACAGAGTGCTTGGGTGGCTTATCTTTTAACGAAAAAGATGGTTTTGGAGAATAATTCTATTCGTTCCAATAAGTTTAAAGTTGATAATATGGTTTCTAATCTTTCTGCTTCTCCTAAAGATTATAAGAATTCGGGTTATGATAAGGGACATATTTGCCCTTGTGCTGATATGAGTTTTTCTCAAAAGGCTCAAGATTTAACTTTCCTTATGAGCAATATGTCTCCTCAATTACATTCTTTTAATGCTGGGAAATGGAAACAATTGGAAGAGAAAGTTAGAGAGTGGGCAGAAGAAAATGATAGTATTATAATTATTGCAGGTCCTATTTTGGATAGAAAGTTTAAAACTATTGGTGCAAATAAGGTATCTGTTCCATTAAAATTCTACAAGATTATTATTGATATTTCTTATCCTACATATAAGGCTATTGGTTTTGTTATGCCAAATGAGAAGTTAAACAATGATATTTATTTTTATAGTATGAGTTTAGATGAGGTTGAAAAACTAACAGGATTAAATTTCTTCCCTAAATATGAAAGGAATAAGTTAATTGAAGATTTAGAAAAGACTATAAATATTGAAGAGTGGAGATAAGCTTAATGGCTTTTTGTGAGGATTGATAAAAAAGAATTTTATTAGTATGAAAAAAGAAATAGAGCAATTAAAGAAAAACTTTGAAGGAGAATTATTATTTGATGAACTTTCAAAGGTTGTATATTCAACTGATGCATCGGCTTATAGAGAGATCCCTATGGGAGTTGCTCTACCTAAAACAAAGCAAGATATTAGATTATTAATTGACTTTGCTAATAGAACAAAGACATCATTGATAGCTCGAGGTGCAGGAACTTCACTTGCAGGTCAAGTTGTTGGATCTGGTTTGGTTGTTGATGTTTCAAAATACTTTAAGAATATTATTGAACTTAATGAGAAAGAACATTGGGTTAGGGTAGAATCGGGTGTGGTTCTTGATGAATTGAATAATTATCTTAAGCCTTTTAACCTCTTTTTCGCTCCAGAGACGTCAACAGCTAATCGTTGTACGATAGGAGGAATGGTAGGAAATAATAGCTGTGGTTCTCATTCTTTGGTTTATGGATCAACTCGTGAGCATTTAATTTCTGCAAAAGTGATTATTGCAAGTAACGAAGAGATAGAACTAAAGGCTATAACAAGAGATGAACTTGAAAGAAAAATAAGAAAAGATAGTCTTGAGGGAGAAATATATAAGGGAATTAAGGAAAGATATTCTGATAATGAAACTCAAAAAAGGATAACTGATGCTTTTCCTGATAAAGATATAAAGAGAAGAAATAATGGTTATGCATTAGATGAGCTCTTTAATAATGATGTTTTATCTAATCAAGATATAGAAGGACTTAATCTTGCTAAGTTATTTGCAGGTTCTGAAGGTACTTTAGGTTTTGGAATTGAATACAAACTTAATCTTTTACCACTTCCTCCTAAGCATAAGGCAGTAATTTGTGTTCATTTTGCTGAATTAGAAGATATTTTTGAAGGAAATCTTATTGCATTAAAGCATAAACCAATGGCTGTTGAGTTAATGGATAATAATATCTTGGAAGCTGCAGGAAGGAATATTGAACAAAGAAAGAATATGTTTTTTATTGAAGGAGAGCCAAAAGCAATTCTTATTATTGAGCTTGCAGAAGAGAGAGAGGATGTTTTAAATGAAAAAATTGATGCAATTATTCATGATTTTAAAGCAGAGAATAAGGGTTATTCTTTCCCTATTGTTCGAAATAAAGATATTACTAAGGTTTGGAATTTAAGAAAGGCAGGATTAGGATTATTATCTAATATCCCAGGAAGCTCAAAACCAGTATCGGTAATAGAAGATACTGCTGTTTCCCCTAAGAATTTAGGTGCATATATTAAGGAATTAGATACTATCCTTGCTAATTATGGACTTTCATGTGTCTATCATGCTCATATTGCAACAGGAGAATTGCATCTAAGACCTATCCTTAATTTGAAGAAGAAAGAAGATGTTGAGCTTTTCCATTTAGTAAGTAAGCAAGTAGCTCTTTTGGTTAAGAAGTATAGAGGAAGCCTAAGTGGAGAGCATGGAGATGGACGTTTGAGGGGAGAATATATACCAATTATGTATGGAGATGAGGTTTATTCTATGATGAAAGACTTAAAATCTCTTTGGGATAAAGATAATATCTTTAATAAAGGGAAGATAATTGATACTCCTGCTATGAATACATCTTTACGTTATTCAAGCCAACTAGAAAATAAAGGGAAATGTAGATGGAACCCTTCTAAGCTTAATGAAATAAAGACTTATTATAATTTCTCTGATCAAAAAGGATTACTTTCAGCCGTTGAACAGTGTAATGGATCTGCCGATTGTCGTAAGTCAGTAGAGTTTTTAGGAACTATGTGTCCTTCTTATAGGGCAACAAAAGATGAAAGGTATACTCCTCGAGCAAGAGCAAATGCTTTAAGAGAATATTATACTAATCCTCAAAAGAATAATCCTTTTGATAATGAATTAGTTTATTGGATATTGGATAATTGTCTTTCTTGTAAAGGATGTAAAAATGAATGTCCTTCAAATGTAGATATTGCAAAACTTAAATCAGAGTTTTTACAACATTATTATGATGTTAATGGAACTCCACTTCCAATTCTTTTGATTAACTACTTAACTTTTTTCCAAAGGATAGGCTCTAATTTCCCAAGTATTTATAATTTCTTTATCACTAATGTTTATACATCTTCTTTAATTAAGAAGATAATGAAATTTTCACCTAAGAGATCCTTGCCAACCTTAAATGAAAAGACTCTAAGACAGGATTATAAAATTGGAGGTTTTGTATATAAAACCAAAGAGAATAATAATGCAAAACCAAAGAAGAAAATTTATTTCTTTGCAGATGAATTCACAAATTATCAAGATTCTCATATTGGTTATGACGCTCTTAAACTATTTATTTCTTTAGGTTATGATATTGAATTAGCACCTATAAGAGAAAGTGGTAGGATTGCAGTATCAAAAGGAATGGCAAAAAGAGCTAAAAGATTAGCTAATCATAATATAAAGAAGCTAAGTGGATTAATTAATGAATCAACTCCTTTGGTGGGAATTGAGCCTTCAACTATTTTAAGTTTTAGAGATGAATATCCATCCTTAGTAAATGAAAGAAATAATACAAAGGAAGCTCAAGAGGTAATGAAGAATGCTTTTCTTTTTGATGAATTTTTAGCACAGGAAATTGATAATGGTAATATAAGTTCAAATGACTTTTCTAAAGAGAAAAAGAAGATACTTCTACATGGTCATTGCCAGCAAAAGGCATTAATTGGTACTGAAACTATGGAAAAAGTCCTATCTTTGCCAGTTAATTATAGTGTTGAGGTTATCCCAAGTGGTTGTTGTGGTATGGCAGGTAGTTTTGGTTATGAAGAAAAGCATTATGAAATGTCCCAAAACATAGGGAATCAAGTATTATTTCCTGCTGTTTTAGACTCAGATAAAGAAACTATTATCTCTGCTCCAGGAACAAGTTGCAGGGAACATATCAAACATTCAACCCAAAGAGATGTGCTCCATCCTATTCAAATATTATGGAATGCTCGTAAAAATATAAGCAATGAATAAATTATATCAAAAAATGCTCAGTGTTATAAATAACTTAATGAAGGATAAGTATTTGCCTTCTTGGGTTATATTATTAATAGATTTTGTTATCTGTATTTTATCTGCACTTGTTTCAGGCTTTATTCTTAGTGGAAAAGAAAAGTATTTTAACTTTCCATTAGATCATTATTCTATAAGATTCTTACTTCTTTCTATTATCTTAACGTCAGCATTTTTAATTCTTTTTAAAGTTGCAAAAGGAGTAATACGTTATTCTACTTTTAGTGATGCAATGAGAATATTCTTTGCAGTATTCTTTGCTTGTATAACTATGTCTATTATTAATGTAGCTTATAAGTATAATTTTGACCCATTGCTAAAAGATTTTATTCCAAAGCAGCTTATTCTTATTTATTTCTTTGTTTGTTACATTGGTTTATTCTTATTTAGAATGTTTGTTCGTTGGTTATTTGAGAAAGCATATAAGGCAGGAATACATGTTGATTTGACTTCTCAGGTGATGATATTTGGAGCAGGAAGAACAGGAACAGCAACTGCAAATACAATGATGAGTGCATCAAGGAAGTATTATATTAAAGGTTTCTTGGATGATGATGATTCTCTTGCAGGAAAATCTATTATGGGAGTAAAGATTTGGGGCAAGAAAGACTTTGAATATGTCTTAAAGTATAAAGATATTGATCAATTAGTTATAGCAACAAATAGAGTAAGTACTGAAAGAAAAAATGAAATATTTGACCTTTGTTTTCAGAACAAAATAAAAGTTTTAACTGTTCCGAATATAAGAACTTGGACAGATGGACAATTAAAGGTTGAACAAATAAAGGAAATAGAAATTGAACAGCTATTGAATCGTGAAGAAATTAAGCTTAATGTAGAAATTATAAGTAAAGAAATAGAAAATAAAACAATTTTAGTTACAGGAGCTGCTGGTTCAATAGGAAGTGAAATAGTAAGACAGTTAGCGAAATTCAATCCAAAACTTATTGTTGTTTTAGATCAAGCAGAAACTCCTCTGTATAATATAGAAAATGAATTGAAAGATAAGTTTTCTGATGTCAATTTCAAAATAGTAATTTGCTCTGTTCAAGATAGAGAAAGAATGGAAGATGTTTTTAAAAATATTTGTCCAGATATTGTTTTTCATGCCGCAGCTTATAAACATGTACCTATGATGGAGGCTCATCCTTATGAAGCAGTAAAGGTTAATATCTTTGGGACTAAAAATGTTGCAGATTTATCTTCAAAGTATGGGGTAAATAAATTTGTTATGATTTCAACAGATAAAGCTGTTAACCCTACAAATGTTATGGGTGCAACTAAACGATTTGCTGAGATTTATATTCAATCATTAAATAAAATATCAGAGACACAATTTATAACCACTCGTTTTGGAAATGTTCTTGGGTCGAATGGATCAGTTATTCCTCGTTTTAAAGAACAAATAAAGAAGGGAGGTCCTGTTACTGTTACTCATCCTGATATTATTCGCTATTTTATGACTATTCCAGAGGCTTGTCGTTTAGTTTTGGAAGCAGGAGTTATGGGTAAAGGGGGAGAAATATTTTTATTTGATATGGGAGAACCAGTAAAAATTGTTGATTTAGCAAAAAGAATGATTAAACTTTCTGGATTTGAACCAAATAAAGATATTATGATTGAGTTTACAGGACTTAGACCAGGGGAAAAACTTTATGAAGAGCTTCTTAATAAGAAAGAACAGTCATTGCCAACATATCATAATAAAATATTTATAGCTAATAATGAAGTCTTTGATTTTGATTTTGTAAAAAGTTCTTTTGTGGATTTAGAAAAGGAATGCCATAATCAAGGTGAAGATGGCATTGTTAGTTGTATAAAAAAGCTTGTAAATAATTTTAAAAGTAATAATAGTAGATTTGAGAAATTAGATGGAAAGGAATAAAATTATTGATATTGCAAAAGGCATAGGAATTATGCTTGTTGTTTATACACATACAAAATGCTATGCTCATGATGCAATTTATATTTTTATTATGCCTTTGTTCTTTGCTCTTAGTGGATATTTCTTTAATGAAAAAAGACCATTATGGGATAATATCAAAGTGAAATTTAAAACACTGATAATACCATATTGTTTTTATTTCATTCTTATACAGTCTCTATTTATTATACTTCATAAATTTTTCTATCAAGATGTTTATTTTGATTGGGGAATATTTCTAAAGCCTTATTGGGCAGTTGGTCCTATGTGGTTCTTTTGGGGATTATTCTTTACATCAGTCTTCTTTGCCATTGTTGCTAAATGCTTTAAGAATATTTATTTAATTACTGCTTTAAGCGTTATACTTGGAATAATTGGTTATATACTTTCTATTTATAAGATAAGTTTCCCTCTTTATATTGATTCTGCTTTATCAATGATGATATTTTATTGCTTTGGTTACTTACTTAGAAAGTTTAAATTCTTAGATAAATTAACAAGCAAATCCTCAATTATTATTGGTGTAATTTGTTTAGCGATTTATTTATTTGGGGTATTCTTCCCTCTTACTAATAATACTAAACCTAATGAGTTACCAAATAATTATTTATTATTTATAATATCAGCTTGTTCTGCTATTATAGCATTTCTATTACTCTCTAAATTCTTATTACGTTTTAGGTATATATCTAATTTATTTAGTTTTTATGGCAAAGAATCATTGATTGTTTTTGTTTGGCATTTCTTTACATTTTATTTGTTCTATTTATTGTTTAATATCAATAGAACAGAATTATCATATACTGATGGCTTTCTTATAACTATATTCGCATTGATTTTTTCTATTATTTTTGGACTTATTCAACAAAGATATTTGCCAATACCTAATCTTAGAGAAATGTATAAATACTTGAAAGAGAAACTCTCTTATTTAAAAAGATAATTATGGAGAATAAGAAATTATTAGTAGTTGGAGGAGGTGTAATTCATGCCTATAATATTATTGAATTAATAAAAGGATATTTTGATGATATCTTTCTTATTACTGATGTTAAAGATGATAAGTTTAAATACATAAAGCATGAAGTTTTAAATTTTTCTTTTTCAAATCCATTGAATCCAATCATTCTTCCTTTTAAGATAAATAAAATAATAAAAGACTATAAGCCTGATTTTATTGTAATTATTCAGGTTGATACAGCTGCATTTAGTACAATAATTGCTAATAGAAAAGATATTCCAACTTTAGTAATAGCATTTGGGAGTGATGTTTTAATTATTCCTGATAAAGGATTTTTTTATAAGCAATTAGCAAAATTTGTTCTTAAGAAAGGTAAATACTTTAATACAGGTGCAAAATTTGCCGCTCAAAAGATGAATATTCTAGCAGGTAAGGATTTAAATGTTGTTGTTGCAAATTCAGGATTTGAACCAGGTTGTAAACCAATGCCAAAGCAAAATATTGTTTATTCTAATCGCTTACACAGGTCTTTATATCGTATTCCACAAATTATTGAAGCATTTGCAAGATTTGTGGAAAATGGAAGAGATGATTGGAAATTAGTTATTGGAGCAACAGGTGATGAAGAGAATCTAAAACAGAAAGCAAAAGAATTAGGAATTGAAGATAAAGTAGAATTTATCGGTTGGGTTGAAAAAGAAGAGAATAACTATTTTTATTCTATTTCAAAGATATGGATTTCTATTCCTGAAAGTGATTGTACTCCAATTTCTTTAATGGAAGCAATGGCAGCAGGTTGTATTCCTATTATGTCAGATTTAGATGCAAATAAGGAATGGGTTGAAGAAGGGAAAAATGGGGTAATTGTTTCAGATTATAATTGTAATTATATAGAAAGAGCTTTAAGTTTAGATTATGATTATTTACTTGATTATAATCTAAAACTTATGGAAAAAGAAGGGACAAAAGAAGCTAACAGGAAAAAGTTCTATTCGATATTTGACAAAGAATTTAAAAACTAATGGATAACAAAATAAAAGTTGTACATATAACAACAGTGCATAAAAGATATGATTCAAGAATATTTCATAAGGAATGCGTGTCTTTAGCAAATTTTGGTTTTGAAGTTTATTTAATTGTTGCTGATGGTAAGGGAAATGAAACAATATCAGGTATAAAAATTATAGATTTAGGACTTGAAACTAACAGGATTAAGAAGTTGTTTTTATCTACAAACAAAGCATTTAATGTAGCAAGAATGATAAATGCAGATATATATCATTTTCATGATCCTGATTTACTTTATGCAGGTAAGAAATTAAAGAATTCAAAGAACCAAGTCTTCTTTGATTCACACGAGGATTTCCCTGCTCTTATGCTACAAAGAGATTATATTCCTAAAATATTTAGTAGACCTCTTTTCATTATTGCAACAGATATAGAAAGATATTGTTCAAGAAGGATTAGTGGTATTGTTACTGTAACAGATAAAATAGCGAATAAATTTAAAAGCTATGGAGTTAAAAGGATACAAATAATAAAAAACTATCCAATTATATCATTAACTCAAACACCTAATTTTAATAAAGATATTAATCCACCCCTTGCTTGTTATGTAGGAGGTCTAACTCCAATTAGAGGCGTAAAAGAAATGATTATTTCTTGTTCTAAGGCAGGAGTTAAATTAATTCTTGCAGGTCCTTTTGATAGTGAAGACTATTTAAAAGAAATGCAATCTCTTCCAGAATGGAGTAATGTAATATATATGAATTATATTCCTCATGATGAATTATATGAAAAAGTATATTCTAAATCTACATTGGGTTTAGTTCTACTTCAATCAGCTCCTAATCACACATATTCCATTCCAATTAAACAATTTGAATATATGCAATCAGGATTGCCAGTAGTGTCTACTTCTGCTGTTAAGTTTTGTGAAGAAATTACAAATGAAACAGGTTGCGGTATAGTTGTTAATCCTTTGGATATAGATGAAATAACAAAAGCAATTAAGACCATAATTTCAGATAAAGAATTAGCAAAACAAATGGCTGAAAAAGGTTATAATGCAGTAAAAGACAATTATAACTGGTCTTCACAAGAGAAATTGCTTGTTGATTTTTATGAAAGTGGAATGAAGAAGAATTAATAAATATTGGAGAGAATGAAACTACTTATACTTACACAATATTTCCCGCCAGAAGTTGGAGCGCCACAAAACCGTTTATATGAATTGGCTTTAAGATTAGAATCAAAAGGTATTGATATTTCGGTTTTAACGGCTATGCCTAACTATCCTCAAATGGTTGTTCATAAAGAGTATAAAGGAAAATGTTACTGTAAAGAAGATATTAATGGACTTAAGGTTCATCGCTCTTGGATTTATGTAAGTAAGTCAAAATCTATAATCCCTCGTTTATTAAATTATTTTTCTTTTGTTTTTTCTTCTCTTTGGTTTGGACTGTTTAAAATAAAGAAACAAGATGTATTGCTTGTTGAATCTCCACCACTCTTTTTAGGAATAACGGCTTATTTACTTTCAAGAGCAAAAGGAGCAAAGATGATATTTAATGTTTCAGACCTTTGGCCAGAAAGTGCAGAGAAGTTAGAGATAATAAATAATAAGACTCTTCTTTCCATGGCAACAAAATTAGAAGAGTTTTGTTACCGTAAGTCAGCTTTAATTACAGGTCAAACCCAAGGAATAGTTAGAAATATTAAGACAAGATTTCCAAATAAAACTGTTTATTGGTTAAAGAATGGAGTTGATATTAATTTTTATGATGTAAATAAAATACAATCAGAATCAAATGCTTGGAGAAAAGCCAATGGATATTCTAATGAAGATTTTATTTTGTTTTATGGAGGAATAATTGGACATGCACAAGGCTTAGATATAATTCTAAATGCAGCCAAAATGGTGGAAGATAAGCCAAGAATTAAGTTTGTAATGCTTGGATCAGGACCAGAAAAAGAAAGATTATTAGCCTTAAAAGAAGAACTTAAACTAAATAATCTTGAGTTTTATGATGCAGTTCCTAAAACTAAAATGCAAGAAATAATTATGGATATGAATGCAACCATAGTTCCTCTTAAAAGATTAGATTTATTTAAAGGAGCTATTCCTTCTAAAATATTTGAAAACCTTGCACTAAAGAAACCTATTCTTTTAGGACTTGAAGGAGAAGCAAAGGAGTTATTTATTGATGAAGGAAATTGTGGATTAGCATTTGAACCAGAAAACACAGAAGAATTAGTTAAGCAAATTTTAGTCTTATACAATAACCCAGAACTTTCAAAACAATTAGGAGAAAATGGATTAAAGTATGCAAGCGAAAACTTTAACCGAGATAAGATTGCAGAAGGATTATTTGAAGAGCTAAGAAAGTTGATGTAATTTTGCATAAATTGGAATTTAATCAATATGATAATTGAAGATATAAATATAGAAGATTCACTGGGAAAGGAATATACAGAACATCCTATTTTTGAGCAACTGCATTTCTATTCAGAATTTTATTCTTTTCTATCATATTCAGCAATAGGATGGCATTTAAATGGGACAAGATTCATTATGAATCTTGATACTTATACATATTCTTCTATAAAAGGGACTATAAATTCTATCTCAGAAATTTTATTTAAAGGAAGAATCAATGATGCATATTCTTTACTCCGAAAATATTATGATTCAATAATTATTAATATATATACGAATTTATACCTATTAGATAATTTTGACTTTGAAAATCTTGTTGTAGAAAAAATTGATAAATGGATTAAAGGGATAGACACTATACCTGAGTATAGAGTTATTTCAAAATATATTAAAGATTCTTCAAGACTAATTTCAATAAATAAGTTACTTAGTATAGATGATAGGTATAAACAGATTAGGGATAGATGCAATAATAATACTCATTATAATTTTTACAGCAATGTCCTTCTCAATGATAATAAAATATATAACCCTGATAGAGTGAAGTGGCTAAATTATTTTACTAAAGATATTGAAGACCTTTTTATAATGCATTTTTCTTATATCTTTTTTCTAAATCAACATTATATGACGTCGACTGATTATAGAGATAGCTTGGAAGAAGGTTTGCAGCCTGAGGAAAACTCTGAATATTGGGTAGCTCCATTTGTACAAGAAACATTTGATAAAATAATTAAGGTTAAAAGATCTGATATTGCTCAGGAGATTAGGAATTTTACTATATTACAACTTAAGTAAAAAAGAACACAATATTAAGTTGCTTAATAAAAAAGTAATACTTTTGCATAAATACAATCTATTAATGATAAAGATAATAACAATAATAGGGGCGAGACCTCAAATAATTAAGGCTTCGGCTATTAGTAGGGCTATTAAGGAAAACTATAAGGATGATATTGAAGAAATAATTGTTCATACTGGACAGCATTATGATAATAATATGTCTGAGGTTTTCTTTACTGAACTTGATATTCCAAGACCTAAGTATAATCTTGCTGTTGGTTCTGGAAAACATGGAGAACAAACTTCTAAGATGATTGAAGGGATAGAAAATATTTTAGAAACTGAAAAGCCTAATGCTATTATTCTTTATGGAGATACTAATTCTACTCTATCTGGTGCAATTGCTGCATCTAAGATTCATGTTCCAATAGTTCATATTGAAGCAGGATTGCGTTCTTTTGACAAGTATATGCCTGAAGAAATAAATCGTATTATGTGTGACCATGCTTCAACTCTTTTATTTTCTCCAACAAAGGCTGGATATAATAATTTAATTAGAGAAGGATTTAGTACAGAAATTCATGAAAAGCCATGTATGAATAAACCAAATATTTATCATAGTGGTGATATTATGTATGATAATACTCTTCATTTCTCTAAATTAATTAAAGGTAGAGAAACTTCTCTTTCTCGATTTGGGAAAGATTTTATTCTTTGCACTATTCATAGGAACACAAATACTGATGATCCAACTCGTCTTCTACCAATATTTAAAGCTATTGAAGAAATAAGTAAAACAGAGAATATAATACTTCCACTTCATCCAAGGACAAAGAAGATGATGCCTATTACTCTGGGAGAAAGCTTTGCCAAAGAAATTGAAAACAACTCAAATATAGAAATTATTGATCCTGTTTCTTTCCTTGATATGATATATCTTGAAACTAATTCAAAACTAATCCTTACTGATTCTGGTGGTGTTCAAAAGGAAGCATATTATCTTGAAAAACCTTGTGTTATACTTCGTCCTCAAACAGAATGGGTAGAAATAGTAGAATGTGGGAATGCAGCTATTGCTGATGCAGACTATGATATTATAGTTTCAACAGTAAAGAATTATATAAAGACTCCTCCAAAGGCATATCCAAATATATTTGGTGATGGAAATGCAGCTAAGTTTATGTGTGGAGTTATGCTAAAATGCTTATAAGATGAGAACAATAGAAGAACTACAAGAAATAGCAATAAAGACAATTGAGGAGGAAAACTTTTTAGCCTCTCCAAAGAATCTTTATGAACCTATTAATTATGCTATGCATCAGGGAGGCAAAAGGATACGTCCTTTATTAGCTCTTATGGCATCAGAGCTTTTTTCTGGAGATATTGAAAAGGCAAAACCAGTAGCAATTGCAATAGAAGTCCTTCATAATTTCACTCTTTTGCATGATGATATTATGGATAAATCCCCTTTAAGAAGAGGTAAGCCAACGGTTTATAATAAATACGATACAAATACAGCAATCCTTTCTGGAGATACAATGTTTGCCAAGGCTTTTACTTATTTGTTAAAGGCAGAAGAAAGTCAAATACATGATTTAGTTGAAACTTTTACCAATGCATCAATAGAAGTTTGTGAAGGTCAAGCAATGGATATATGCTTTGAAGAAAGAGATGATGTAAGGATTGAAGAGTATATTGAAATGATACGCCTTAAGACAGGAGTTTTGCTTGCAACAGCTTTAAAATTAGGAGCTATAACAGCAAAAGCATCAAAAGAAGATATAGATAATTTATATAGTTTTGGGATAAATATAGGTATAGCTTTCCAATTGCAGGATGATATATTGGATTGCTGGAGTAATTTAGAAGACTTTGGAAAGGTAACGGGAACAGATATAGCAGATAATAAGAAGACATTTCTTTATTTAAAATCTCTTGAAATTGCAGATAAGGAACAAAAGAAAATACTTTTAAAATACTTCTCTTCAACTATTTTCGAAAAAGAAGAAAAGGAAAAAGCAGTAAAGAAGATTTATGAGCAATTGAACCTCAAAGCCATTGCAAAGCAACTAATGCAGGAGTATAACAATAAAGCTATGGAGAGTTTGGAAAAAATTGAACTTGATAACGCCATAAAGTCAAATCTTATTATATTTGCAAATAAGTTAATGCTTAGAAACAAATAATTAAAAGCTAAGTTGATGAATCTTGGCAAGCATTTTGAAGGTAATAATAAGGAGTTGATAAATTTAGATGGCGTGTTAAAGGATTTAGATAAAGAGTTTAGAAATTTATTTAGGAAGTTTATAGTCGAAAAGACGGACTTTTTAACCCAAAAAGTCCGTCTTTTCGACCTAAAAAGTCCCTCTTTTTGATATGAAAAGTCCGTCTTTTTGGGTGCTAACTCTTTATCTAAATCTGAAAAATCACTATCTAAATTTGAAATAAGCTTATCTTAGGCTACGAAAACACTATAAAAATAAATAATATGGCTATAAAATTTTTTAGACTTAAACGCAAGGTTAATATTAATGGAGTTGTAGTTGAAAAATATATGGCTCAAATGCAGGTAGAAACAGTTATTGATTTTGATAAATTAGCTGAATTAATTGACCAAAGGTCAACTATGTCTCGAGGAGATATTAGGGGAGTTTTAAGTGAAGTGGAATCTATTTGTGGAGATATGCTTTTGTTAGGACATAAACTTAATTTTGGCGATTTGGGATCATTTTGTCCTGGAATGAAAGCAAAAGCTTGCGACACTCCAGAGGAAGTTACAAGCGAAACTATAACGAAATTTTATACCATATTCAAACCGTCAAAGACGTTGAAAAAGAAATTTAAAGAGGCAGTGTTTCATCTTGGTGACAATAAGGTGAGAGGGGTTAAGTATAAGAAAAAAGATTAGGTAAATTTGGCTTTTACCATAGATGATAAGATATAAAATAGTAAATTCGCAAGTTGAATAATTAATAAAATAAAAGATATGAAAGATTTTAATAAGGAATTTAAGCTCTATGCTACAAAACACAGAAATATTAACAGCATAACATTTAATCGTTATGCATCTCATTTTCAAAAGAATTCTTATATGAACCCAACAATTATTGAAGAACGTCAATTAAATGTTGCTCAAATGGATGTGTTTTCTCGTTTGATGATGGAAAGAATTATATTTCTTGGAACTCAAATTGATGATGATGTAGCAAATATTATTCAAGCTCAATTGCTTTTCCTTGAAAGTGTTGATTCAACAAGAGATATTCAAATATACCTTAATTCTCCTGGAGGATATGTTCATGCAGGATTAGGAATATATGATACTATGCAATATATTCGTCCTGATGTTGCAACAATTTGTACAGGTTTAGCAGCTTCAATGGGTTCTGTTTTGCTTTGTGCAGGAGCCGCAGGGAAACGTTCTGCTCTACAACATTCAAGAGTAATGATACATCAACCACTTGGAGGAGCTGAAGGTCAGGCATCAGATATTGAAATTGCAGCTCGTGAAATAATGAAAACAAAGAAGGAACTTTATACTATTATCTCAAAACATTCAGGACAAACGATAGAAAAAGTTCAAGAAGATGGAGATAGGGATTTTTGGTTAACAGCAGAGGAAGCTAAGGCTTATGGGATGATTGATGAAATCTTAGTTAGAAATGATAAATAAAATATTTCTTAAGGTAGCAATTGTTTTGATTGCTACCTTAATTCCTTTCTTTTCTTTTTCGCAAGAGAGGATTCTTACAAAAAAGATAGTGTATGAGGTTGATATAATGAAGTCTCATGTACAACAAACTAAGGATAAGGATTCGATTATTTATGATTATGTTGTAGATAAGAGATTTTGGTGGCAGTCAATAGATGCTGTTATGGCAGAAATTAAGGCAAAGAAACTTCATTTTATGAGTTTTAATCATGATACTATTTCTTTTGATACAATAATAAAGAACTTAAAGAAGGAATATTTCACTCAATTCAAAGATAGCCTAACAGATAAGAAAGTTGAGAAGCTTTTGGAAGAAGAGATAAGAGCCATTAAGTTTGAGGAGGAATGGACTTATAATCCTCAAACTATGCTTATAAATAAGAAGGTAATAGGTTATAATCCTGTAATAACAAGAGATTCTATTATGCTTCAAGATGAAGATTTAGTTCCAAAGGAATTCTTCCGTTACGAACTTGGATGGATTTATCCGACTCAAAAGCCACAGCTTAAAGATACTCTTTGCGTTGTAAGAAATATTCATTTTACTATACCTATTTATAATAAAACGCCTTATCATTGGTGGGATAGTCATTTGGAACCAGAATATTCAATACCTTATTTTGAATCCTATATCCAAAAGGCAGAAGAGGGAACAATTAAAGTTTATGCTCAACCAACATCAACAGAATGTTATACAAAGCAAGAGATTTTAAAACGTAAACAATTTGAAATGATGACTACTATTGATTCTCAGGATAAATATGGTAACACAATTGAAAAAGATACTGTCATAAAAGGAAATTATACAACTGATAATCTTGATTATTTGCGTTTTGGTGATGAATGGTATTTTGATCTTCCTTCATTGCAATTTATAAAGAATGTAAATTATATTTCTCCTATGATTCAAATTATAGGAATGGATGGAACACTTCGTGGACTAATGCCAATTTATTATTTAAGGAGGAAATAATTGATATGAAAAAGTTAGCATTATTATTTATTGGACTATTTGTTTCAATAGGTGTTTTCTCACAAACCGATACATATTCAATAGAACATGAATATCATAAGGTAGGAGTATTTAACCCGGAATGGGAAATATATCATAGTTTAAATCCAAAGAAATTTGAACATATTACAGGTTATTATAGAGAAAAATTGGCAAAAATAATTCTTGATGGAGTAAAATCTAAAAGAGTAAAAATATATGACGTTAGAAAGAGAGAGATTTCATTGGATAGTGTTATCAAGAATGTAATAGAATTTGAACAAAAAGAATTTGGTCATACACTAAAGAAAGATTCTGTATTTGATTTTATTTATCCTTATATCTCTGCTTATTCTTTTGAAGAATTTATAAATTACAATTACAAAACTCTTGCTTTAGGAAAGGAAGTAAAAGCTTATTGTCCAACCCTTGTTCGTTACAAAAGTTTTACTGATCAAAAGGTAGATACTGTTCAATTACAACTATTTTGGCTTTTCCCAGAAAACGAAACTCTTGAAATGGCTACAAAACAAAAAGACAAATTAGTAGGAAGTGATTTTAATATTCCAGATACAGTAATATCTCTTCAACCATTAAAATATCCTGTTCAAAATCCTTATACAACATCCTTATTCCAAAAAGCTAAGAATAGAGAGGCTTGTGTATTAAAAGCTGATGGCTCAAGATTTAAAGCACCAAAAGAAATTGAAGACTTGTTTATTATAAGAAAAACAATTCTAATTGAGAATGATGAAACAGGGGTAAGTGAAAAGAAAGAAGTTACAAGTGATATTTTACCAGAGGATATTAATAATATACGTATAGGAGAAACTTGGAGTATAAATAGACAGACCTTATTAATAAAGAAACAAGTAAAATATATTATTCCTCTACTCGATCCAGATGATAGAGGATTTCTTCAACTTGGAATAAGAATACAATGAATCAAAAACTTTCACTCTCAGAACTAAATCGTATAAGTACTGAAGAATTTAAAAACTCTAAGAAGTTACCGTTAGTAATAGTTCTTGATAATATAAGAAGTATGAATAATGTTGGCTCTGTGTTTAGAACTTCAGATGCGTTCCGTGTTGAGGAAATATTCCTATGTGGAATAACTCCAACACCTCCTCATAGAGAGATAAATAAAACAGCATTAGGAGCAACAGAAACAGTAAAGTGGCAATATAAGCCAACTACTAAAGAAGCTGTTGAAGAATTAAAATCAAAAGGCTATAAAATATATAGTATAGAACAAGCCTCAGAAAGTATAATGTTAAATGAATTTATTCCTCCAAAAGATAGTCCAATTGCAATAATTATGGGCAATGAAGTTGATGGAGTAGAACAACAAGTAATTGATTTATCAGACTCTGTAATAGAAATACCACAGTATGGAACAAAGCATTCATTAAATGTTTCTGTTACTACTGGAATAGTAGTTTGGGATATCTTCTATAAATTAAAACAGAAATTTGACTAAAAATCTTCAAGAAAATTTGTTATTAATAAAAAACAGTGTATCTTTGCACTCGCTTTGAAGGTAATTACTTCATGGAAATTGGTTCGGTAGTTCAGTTTGGTTAGAATACATGCCTGTCACGCATGGGGTCGCGAGTTCGAGTCTCGTCCGGACCGCCAATTAAATACAAAGTAAAAGAGTCTTAATCATAGGACTCTTTTATTGTATATAATAGATACGAATTAAAGAATTAGTTCGTTTTAATGGAACTTACTTATGGGCTTGGTTTGGTTTTGACAGCAACGCAAATGGGTAAGTAAGCATGCAGGCACACGTAATAGCCGCCTTAAAAAGGGTTACAAAACAAATAATTGGCGAAGAAAACTACGCTTTTGCTGCTTAATCGAAGTTTAGTAGATTAGCTTAATCCATGTCATTGGCATGGAGCAAGACGTTCCTCCAAGACCTCCGCTCTACGGTCGAAGATATAGGGACGCACGCGAGATAGAGATAGTCATAGCAAAGCTTTGGTGCAATGATGAAATTAAAGAAGATAAGGTTAGAATTGGGTGTTTGTTTCCGTTTCTTTCACGAAAAACAATAACAAAATAAGCATGTAGAAAACTTATGTATTTCTTGTTTGGACCAGGGTTCGACTCCCTGCAAGTCCACTTTTAAAAGCATCAATTATTTGAAATAAAGTAGTTGGTGCTTTTTCTTTTTATGTTAAAACAAATGGCAAGACTTAACATTAATTTAACATAGGCTTAATACTGAATTAATGTATCAAGCAATTATTATGTCTAATTTTGCACCTTCTAAAAAATATTAAATACTCAAATTATGTTTGGACTTGAGCCTTCTATTTTTATCCTCTTTATTGCTTGTATAGTTTGTGCTATAATATTTGAATTTATTAATGGATTTCACGATACAGCTAATGCTGTAGCAACTGTAATTTATACAAGAACATTAAAACCACGTATTGCTGTTCTTTGGTCAGGACTTTGGAATTTTCTGGGAGTTTATCTTGGAGGTATAACTGTTGCAATGGCAATAATGCATTTATTACCTCTTGATGTATTGATTGAGCAATCAATGAGTTTAAGTGTGTCTTTAATTCTTACTCTACTAATAACTGCAATTATTTGGAATATTGGGACTTGGTATTTAGGACTTCCTTGTTCCAGTTCTCATACATTATTAGGTTCAATATTTGGTGCAAGTTTAGCTTTAGCTTATGTTACAAATACTGGTGTTGCAAATTTGCCATGGAAAAAATTAGAAGAGGCGGGTTTGTCTTTATTGATTTCTCCATTATTTGGTTTTTTCTTAGCAATAGGAGTAATGTTCTTGTTTAGTATCTTTGTTAAGAAGAAACGATTTTTTGCTCAGGCAGATAAAAATAAAAAGCCTCCATTTTTGGTAAGATTGACCTTAATATTAACGTGTACTTCAGTAAGTTTCGCTCATGGTTCTAATGATGGACAAAAGGGTGTTGGTTTGATGATGATTATTTTGATTTGTTTTTTGCCAGCTAAGTTTGCTATTGACCCTGCAAAAAATCCTGCTTCAATGGGTGGTAATCTTGATCATATAATTTGGTCATATAATAAAGTTGATTACTCTAAGATACCTGCTAATGATACAGCGCTTGTAAATAAATCTAAACATAGTTTAATTAGACTAAAAGAAATTTCTTCAATACTTAGTGATCCAGAAGTAAATACTCATAAATATAATTTTGAGATAAGAAAAAATATTTTAATCCTTGAATCTGCTTCAAAGGTAATATTAAGTACAGATCCAACTGATGCAAGAGTTAAGAGTGAATTGAAACAAAACATTAAACAATTAAAATCATATACAGAATTTGTCCCATGGTGGGTAATGCTTCTTGTGTCTCTTTCTTTAGGGATGGGGACAATGATAGGATGGAAAAGAATTGTTGTGACAATAGGAGAAAAGATTGGTAAAAAACATTTAAGTTATGCTCAAGGAGCGAGTGCAGAAATCGTTGCAGCAAGTACTATTGGAGTTTCAACAATGTTAGGTTTACCAGTAAGTACAACTCATGTTTTATCCTCAGGTATAGCAGGAGCGATGTCAACACGTGGAGGAATTAAGAATATTCAGGGTGATACAGTAAAAAGTATACTTCTTGCATGGGCATTAACAATACCAGTAGCTGTAATTATTTCAGGAGGCTTGTTTTTATTTATTAATTGGATTCTGAAGTAAGACTATGGTTTAATGTAAAATTCCTATAGAATAAACTTGTTCCATCTATATTTATATTTTCAGAACTTGTTTCTATAACGAATAGCGTAGGTAATAGAAATTAAGTTTAGCCGATAAGAAATAAACTCTTCTTGGAATTAAAGCAAGTCTTTTGCTAAGGAAACGGGATATAATTCTATCAAAAGTAAGAACCTTCTTCGGAAATATAAAACTAATCTTCAAAACAATATTTGGATAAGTTTTAAACAACAAAACATAAAAACAAAATAGGCTACCATAATTGATAGCCTTTTGTATGTATTAAAGATATTAATTTGAATTTAATTGAGAACTTTTGGGGTTCGCAATATTCTTTTATCCTAATAATTCTTTTACTAATTGAGATACTATTTTGTTATCTGCTTTTCCTGCAAATGTTTTTTGAGCATTTCCCATTACTTTACCCATATCTTTTGCTGATGTTGCTCCTACTTCTGTGATTATATTTTGTAAAGCTAAGCGAATTTCTTCTTCATTCATTTGTTGTGGTAGGTATTTTTCTATTACTCCTACTTGAAACATTTCTACATCATAAAGATCTTCACGGTTTTGTTCTTTATACATTATAGCTGCTTCTTTTCTTTGTTTCACTAAACGTTGAAGAGCTGCTATTTCATCTTTTTCTGCTACCTCTCCTGTGAAGTTTTTATCTGTCTTTAATAAAAGAACAGCAGATTTTACGGCACGTAATGCTTCTAATTTTTCTTTTTCCTTTGCTAACATTGCTTGTTTAATGTCAGCATTTATTTTTTCTTCTAAACTCATAATATATTGTATGTTTTGTTTTTCTTATCTTTTGGGCGTAAGCATTACGCCCCTACATATTTATTTGCGTTTATTCCTTTATCTTAATATTTATTGTGCGTAAGCATTACGCCCCTACCTATTCGTTTGCGTCTATTTCTTTTAGGTTTTCTTCTATCATTTCTCTAAGCATCTTGATTACATCATTATTGTTAAAGGGGATTCCGTCAAGTGCTTCTTTTATTTCTTGGGTATCAAAAACAAATATATCTTTATCGGTTTTGTAGGTTAAGATAAAATGTATTTCTTCATTTTGAGCTATTGTTAGAACAAAACAACCTGCTAAATCTCCCATTGGTGGACGGTCTATATTATTATGTTCAAACCAGAATGTTAGTTTTGTTCCTTTACCTAATTCACTTTCTATCTCAAAACCTCCATTGCAATTCTCTGCATTCATCTTAACAAGTGGCAAACCTAAGCCTACTTTTCTGGTTGTTCTTGTTGTGCTGTAAGGATCTGTTACTTTTTCTAAAAATTCCTTACTCATTCCTCTGCCATTGTCTTCTATACAGAACTTAAATATATTCTCTTCTAAACTATCTATTATATCTAATTTAATAAGAGTTGAATCAACAACAGTTGAGTTTTGTAATAAATCAAGTATATGAAGCGATAAGTCTTTCATCTTATTATAATATATTTTCTATATAACGTCCTTCTTTACCTCCTATTGCCAAGCGTATTTCTGAAAAAGTCAATTCTTCAATAATAAGATTACAATAAACTTCTCCTATAGAGTCAATAAAATGTGCATCAGAGTCTTGAATAAACTGAAACTGCTTAAGGTAAGCATTTTTCTTGATGAAGTTTTGTTTTGTAACATGACGAGATATCTCTAAAGCATCAGCTTTAATATCTGGAGGGATAAAACCAAGTTGAGAAGTTAAGCTATTAGCAGCTTTATTAACATGAGCTGGTATAAATAAACCATTTAATGAATGCACCTTATCATATATTTCATCTAAATCTGCATCAATAGCATTGATTAAAAGATATTCTTTTTGATCAATTATCTCTTCTTCTTCATTAACAACAAGCTGATAGCCAAATTTATCTTCATCAAGTTCTATCTTTGGAAGCTTTTCATCAAGCCACACTTGGAATTTATCCAAGCTCTCTTCATCTTCAAAGAATGATAAGCAATGAGCTTCTTCCTTTGAAGTTACTTCTGCTCCCATTAAAACAAGAATACCATTATCTTTACCTACCTTTTTTGCAAGTTTTGCATTAAGAGTACAATTATGATCCGTTATTCCTAAGCATTGTATTCCCAATTCCTTTGCTTTTGCTATGATGTTTGTTGGGCTCATTTCCAAATCACCACAAGGAGAAAGGACGGTATGTATATGTAAATCTGCTTTAAAGGATTGCATTTTTTAGTTAAACAGAGAATAGATTTCACCTGTTACTTCAAAAGCTTCTTTATCTGAAGAAAGAATAGGGATACCTTCTTCATTGCTTTGTTCGATAGTATCAGGATTTGGTTCAAGGTTTTTTACTAAAACAATACAAGCAAGTTCTTTTAATGAAGCAATTGCCATAATATTTTTATGTGTTTGTAATGTTATCCAGCACTGTCCCATTTCTGCATTACCCATAACATCACTTAAAAGATCAGAAGTGTAACCACCATCGATTACTCTATCCATTCCTTTTTCCCCAGAAAGAATTCTTAGGTTTAACTTTTCTGCTAATTCTTTTACTGTCATAATAATTGTTTTTTAGGTAAAAAGTAATAAGTAAGAGGTAAAAGGTAGAGAACCTTTTACTTTTTACCTCTTACTTTATACTTATACTATTCAAATCTTGATTGTATTTCATCTTTAAGAACTTCCATAGCTTGTTCCAAAGGGTTCTTTTTTCCTGCAAACTGCTCAAAAAGATTACCTACAAACCCTGTTGCACTAACTTTTTCTTCTCCTTCTTGTTTTTTTGCTTGAACAGAATTTATAAGACTAATCATTTCTTCCTTAGCGTTTTTTATCAATGCCCAAGCTTGATTCGATATGTATAGTTGTTGAGAAAGGTTATGTTCAAACTCATCACGTATGTTTTTTACCATAACATCCTTCAATAATTTTGAATCCATAGAAGGTTCATAGCAACGAAGTACAAGATTATCTGGGTTCATTCTTTCAAGAAAAAGAACCAAACGTTCATAAGCTTGTAATTGAATTGGAGTAACTACCTTACGAGTTTCAGTTTCTTGAACCTTTTTTATCTCAAGTAATGTCTTCTTTTGTTCGTTTACAACAAACTGTTTTATTGATTGATTGTTGAAATAGCCAATTAATGCAATTGCACCTACAAAAGCTAAGGCTAAAATTACTGCTGTCCAAATCATGATATTTTGTTTTTTATGTTTTAATCTAATTTCAATACTGCCAAGAACGCTGATTGTGGAACTTCTACATTACCAATTTGACGCATCCTTTTTTTACCTTCCTTTTGCTTTTCCAAAAGTTTACGTTTACGAGAGATATCTCCGCCATAGCACTTAGCCGTTACGTCCTTCCTTACCGCCTTAACTGTTTCACGAGCTATAATCTTAGAACCAATTGCTGCCTGAATTGCAATATCAAACTGCTGACGTGGAATAAGTTCTTTAAGCTTTTCACACATCTTTCTGCCAAGTGGGTAGGCATTATCAACATGTGTTAGAGTAGAAAGTGCATCAACTGGATCTCCATTAAGAAGTATTTCAAGTCTTGCAAGCTTGGAAACCTTAAAGTCTAATGGATGATAATCAAATGAAGCATATCCTTTTGATATTGATTTAAGCTTGTCATAAAAGTCAAAAACTACTTCTCCAAGTGGTAACTCAAAAGTAATTTCTGCTCTATCACAAGTTAAATAGGTTTGATTTTTTAATATTCCACGCTTTTCTATGCAAAGTGTTAGTATAGGTCCTATATATTCTGCCTTAGTAATAATAGAAGCTATAATATAAGGCTCTTCTATGTAATTGATATAGTTAGGTTCTGGTAATCCAGAAGGGTTATATACGTTTATACATTCTCCCTTATTGGTATAGACTTTATAGTTTACGTTAGGAACTGTGGTGATTACATCTATATTAAACTCCCTTATCAATCTTTCTTGAACTATCTCCATATGCAATAAGCCTAAGAAACCACAACGGAATCCAAAACCTAAGGCTAAAGAACTTTCAGGTTCAAAGGTAAGACTGGCATCATTTAGCTGTAATTTCTCAATAGAATTTCTTAACTCTTCGTAATCATCAGCATCTATTGGATAAATACCAGCAAAGACCATTGGCTTCACTTGTTCAAATCCTTCAATAGCCGACAAACAAGGGTTCTCTACTGTAGTAATAGTATCTCCTACTTGAACTTCTTTTGAAGTTTTTATGCCCGACATAATATAACCTACATCTCCGCAACTTAACGATTTACGAGCTTCAGGTTTAAGTTTTAATACTCCAACCTCATCGGTATTGTATTCTTTTCCTGTGTGAAAAAACTTAATCTTATCACCTTTTTGTATTGTTCCATTAAGAATTCTGAAATAAGATATAATACCTCTAAACGAATTAAAAACAGAATCAAATATTAAAGCTTGAAGAGGTGCTTGTGGATCTCCCTTTGGACAAGGTACTTTTTCTATTATTGTTGATAATATTTCTTCAATTCCAAGTCCTGTTTTACCACTTGCTCTAATTATATCTTCATCTTTACAACCTATAAGTTCAATAATCTGATCACTTACTTCTTCTGGCATTGCATTTTGCAAGTCCATTTTATTAAGAACTGGTATTATCTCCAAATCATGATCTAAGGCTTGATATAGATTAGATATTGTTTGAGCTTGAATACCTTGAGTTGCATCTACAATTAATAAAGCTCCTTCACAAGCAGCAATAGATCTTGAGACCTCATAACTAAAGTCTACGTGTCCGGGAGTATCAATTAAGTTCAAGAAATACTTCTCTCCCTTATAAGTATATTCCATTTGTATAGCGTGAGATTTTATTGTTATCCCTCTTTCCTTTTCCAAATCCATATCATCAAGGACTTGTGCTTCCATATCTCTCCCTGAAACCGTGTTGGTAAGCTCCAATAATCTATCTGCTATCGTACTCTTACCATGGTCAATATGAGCAATAATACAAAAATTTCTTATGTTCTTCATCGGCAATTTTTTCCTGTCAATGTCTGTGTTTTACAATTAACATGCAAATATACGAGAAAAAACAATACTTCATAAAAACGAAACTCATTTTAATCTAATATATTTGCGAAAATTAGACGCTAAAATTCAAAATAAATAAGCTTAATTTTCAAGACAATAGATTAAGCGAATTGTTAAATAATCATTATTTTACTCAAATCGGAATTATTCATATTATATTTACATCAACATAATTTAAGAGCAAGAAAAAATTATGAATACAACCTATATTTCTTATAATCTTATTCAAACAATTGCTTATTCTCTAAGCTATTATGAGGAAATTGAGCCATAGAAAGAGATAAAGAAAGAAAAAAGTGAAAAGAAAATGCTGAGATAGCATAGATAAAAAGTGAAAAAAGAAAGAGAATTAGGAAAGAAAATATAGGAAATCAAAGAAAATGATATTTAAAAACCACGAAAGGTGGTTATTTTTTTGCCCTTTTTTCATCAAAAACATCAGATTTTTTCCAAAAATAATGAGATTATTTTCCAAAAACATCTCATTATTTTTTGAAAAGTTCTCACTTTTTTGGAAAATCATCTCATTTTGGCAAAAAAACACCAAAACTTGGCAAAAAATAAGATAGTTATTCAAAGTTATATTAAAATGTTGAAAGATTAACATAAGAAGTCTTAATATTAACAAGAAAAAATCGTTATTCCAAAACTTAATAATTCGTAAATTTAAGAGGGTTAAAACATAAAAAATCTTAATATTTTTTGGCAAAAATCACTTTTCCCAATATCTAATTGTATCATATTCCAATAAAAGAGGCTATAAAGTGATTTTGTTTTGGGTTTATTATTAACTTTGCATTCAAATTATGGCAGAAGGAAAGATAATAAGAACAACTGGTAGTCACTATACCATACGCACAAACGATAATGAAATTTTCGAATGTCGCATAAAAGGTAGCTTTAGGATGAAGAATATTAAATCAACTAATCCTATTGCTGTTGGCGATATTGTTGATTTTCTTATGCCAACTCCTACAATTGAAGGTGTGATAACTACCATTCACGACCGAAAAAATACACTTGTTCGTCGTTCTACCAACCTTTCCAAACGCTCACAAATCATTGCTTCAAACATAGATCAAGCTTTTCTAATAGCAACCATTGCTTTTCCAAGAACTTCAACAGGGTTTATAGACAGGTTTTTGGTAACAACTGAGGCTCATCAGATCCCTACCATTATAGTTTTCAACAAGATTGATATTTATAATGAAGAGGCACAAGAGTTTGCTAATGAAATTAAAGCCATATATGAAAATGTTGGTTATAAATGTATTGAAGTTTCTGCCAAAAGAGGAGATAATATTGAACAGTTAAGGGAGATAATGAAAGACAAGACAACGCTTCTTTCAGGACATTCTGGCGTTGGGAAGTCTGCTCTTATTAATGCAATTGACAATAATTTAAATCTTAAGACAGGACATATTTCAGAAACTCATTTAAAAGGAATGCATACCACAACTTTTGCTGAGATGTTTCCGTTAAGTTTTGGTGGTGATATTATAGATACTCCAGGTATAAAGGAATTTGGAATGTTTGACTTTAAGAAGGAAGAAGTAGGACTTTATTATCCAGAAATGAAAGCCAGATTGAAAGACTGCCAGTATTATAACTGTACTCATGAGCATGAACCAAAATGTGCTATCAAAGAAGCAGTTGAAAAAGGAGAGATAAGCATTGAAAGATATTCAAATTATCTAAATATAATGCATGGAGAAGAGTTGAAAATTGAGAAATGGGAAGACAAATAAGAGATGAGAATTGTTGTTCAAAGAGTAAAAAGAGCCAGTGTAAAGATAGATAATAACATTAAAAGTTCTATTTCAAAAGGAGTTTTAGTGCTTTTGGGTATTGAAGATGAGGATAATGACGAAGATATTTCCTGGCTTTGTTCTAAGATATGTAAATTAAGGATATTTGATGATGAAAATGGAGTGATGAATCTGCCAATAACCGATATTGGAGGAGAAATATTATTGGTAAGTCAATTTACCCTTTTCGCTAGCACAAAGAAAGGAAATAGACCAACATATATCAAGGCTTCAAAGCCAGAGATTGCAATTCCAATATATAAACGCTTTATTTCTAACTTAGAAAAAGAGTTTGGCAAAGAAATAAAGACAGGAGAGTTTGGAGCAGATATGGAAGTTGAATTAATAAACGATGGTCCTGTAACCATAATTATTGACAGTAAAAACAAAGAATAAAGAGATGGGAACCGTAATATTAGTATTTATAGTAAGTCTTGTAATTCTTGCACTATGTTTTTGCTTTATTGGCATTAAGATGTTTTTAAAAAAGAACGGAGAATTCAAGAAACAATGTTCGAGTGTTGACCCTTTAACAGGAGAAAGAATTGGTTGTACATGTGGAAACAGTTCAGTTTATAATGAATGTAAATCGTCAAAAAAACACCAACCTTTGGAAATCAACAAAGAATTTATGGACGAAATAAAGTAAGAAAGAAATCATTTTATTTAGTTCAATAACGATTCTCTTACTTTATCATTAAACGCTTTTGTTTTCTTATAGTTATGTTTTCTTATTAAGTAGTTTGCTCTTGCATAACCACCAAAATAAGTTCCACTTAACATCCCTGCACCACCTAAATAAGCAGTTAAATAATAAGCATTATAAGCTTCATAAACTCCAAATGTTAAGATTGAAGCATTCATAAGAAAACATGCAATTCCTTCTACTGGATATCCTGCATATAAATGTCCCAAACCAGGGAAATAAGACAAAAACTTACCTAATTTTTCACTTTTTTGCTTAGGTATTTTGGCATAAATATCATCTATTAATCTTTCATCTATTACTCTTGTTGTATTATCTCTATCACCTTCTTCAAGTGTCTTTACCCACTGTTTTGCTTTTATTTTTGCGTCTTGATATCTTGATAATTCATTATAAACAAATACCTGTATCAAAAGAGTATTGGTAGCTTTACTACTATCAATGTTAAGATACATATCTTCAATTGTTGATGATGCTTTTTCAAACTCTCCATTTAGATAGTAGCATAACATCTTTTCATAGTAATAAGTTTCTTGTTGTTCTGGAGTTAATGAAAAGGTTTGTATTCGATCTAAGGTTTGTGATGCTTGTAAATAATTATTACTCTCTTTATAAGTAGTAGCTTTTTTAAAGAGAGCTTGAGTTTGGTCTTGCTTAGATATAGAATTATATACTATTCTTTCATATTCAAGTGATGCATTCTTATAGTCTTTTTGCTCAAAAAGCTTATCTGCTATGGCAAATATTGAGTCTTGTGCATTAATTAAAGATGGTACGCAAAGGAATATGAATGTTATAAAGTATTGTAATGTTCTGTTGATTATTGAAATCTTCATAATATATTTTTACTGATGTTACGCTTCCATATATATTTCCAACATAAAAAACTGCACCTACTGCACCAAAAAGGATAGTTTTCCAATTCATTATGCCATTCTTTACCCAGTTTTCTGCTGTTATTGTTCCTAATGAACCTATTAATAGAAATGATGAGATGCCTTCTCCATAGTTTCCTGCATAAACTTTTCCTAAACCTGGTACTATTGCTGATGCTAAACCTGCAATCCATGGAGATTTATATTTATGTGTGGTTAGATTATTATATATTTCTTTAAGTGCTTTTTCTTCTTCTGTTAATCTGAAGTCCTGATAAGTAAAATTCTGACTATAATATTTATATTTATCATAGTCTCTTTCTAATAATGCTAAACCTGCTCTTTCATAATGGTAAAGCTCTTTAAAGGTTTTTGTAGTGTCGGAAAATGTTTTTAGTACATTATTAGCTTTTGAATAGTTACCTATATGTGCATTACTTAGTGCATTAAAGAAAATTGATTTAGGATATAGAGCTGATTCTTTAGAGACTGAATCAAAGAATAATGATGCCTTTTCCAATTGTTTTGAACTATAATATGTCCATCCCTTAAGATAATTCATACTATCGCTTGTTGATTTTGAATTAAAATAGGTATTATTTGGATTATTTATAAGAGTCAATGCATCATCTTTCATATCATTTCCTATAAGGTACAATGCAAAATCAAAATCTTCCTGTGCATATTTTATTGATTGTGCTTGTTGTGTATTAGCACAAAAAACAAAGATTATAAATAGTAGAAATGGTTTTAATAAATTCATTTTACAGTATCTTTATTATTTTTTGGTACTATTCTATACCTTTCTACTGTTTCATGTATCTTTCTGTCTGGAGTATCAAAATAATATGATGGTTTATCTGCTAAAGATATTCTTGTACATCTTGTTAATCTATCTGAAGTAAGAAAAGTTCCTTTCACTATTCCATACTCTTTTATAAGCTGTTTGCTGTATTCTGAACAAGAAGGATTGAAGGCACAGTCCCGAGATAGTTGTGCACTTATATGTTTCTGATATAAATACATTGAAAAACTAAGGATATGGTATAGGGGATTATAGGTTTTCTTCCCTTCTTTAAAGCCGTATTTCACTACCCTGTCATTAAATTCTTTATTCTCAAATTCTACATTTTTAAGAAGTGTTCTATCATTCGTAGTTTGAGCTATGATATTTACTGAAAATAAGCAACTAAAAGATATGATAAGAAGAAATGATTTCATATTATTTTTTAAGGAAAGGGGTAACTAACTTTGCAGAAACTGGTATTTTATAGTCAAAATGCGTTTTTCCTGTAAACTTATCCACTTGTATATTTGAATAAACTTCTCTTTTTACTGTTGAATCCGATGGTGTATCATATGATATTTCGGTTATTTGAGTAGGAAATGTAAACTGGCTAAGATGAGTATATTTTGCATAATATATCTTTCTCGTTGTCTGTTTTTTAGTATTATAATAAGCACAATATATAGGTAAACTCTTTTCATAGACCATTTCTATCTTGGAAATACTTTCAAATTCTTTTTTATTTGTAGTGTATGTCTTAATGATTTTTGAACCTTCTTTCCTTTGACTTTTAAGTGTAAAGCCAAGTTTCTGCAATCCAAAGTCTTCATATTCATTAGAAAGAAAACTATATAATAATTCATTTTGAGAAGAGAATAATTTGTCATTCATTATAGTTACTTCATTTTTTTTAGGCATATAAGCCTTTGCTTCCCCCAAAGAATTTGTTATCACAAAATATTCTTGTGGTTTTGTAAAATGGACTACAAAGTTTCCATTCGATTGATAGAAGATATCTTTTTCTATAGTAATTACTTTTTTGTTCTTTACTTGCTTGATTTGCACGTTAGCACTTATCTTTTTCTGTGCAAAAGTAGATAAGCTTATGAGAATAAGTAGTACTGAAAGACCTTGTTTTAAAGTTAAATTCATAGTTATATTATATAATAAAACGGGACGAGTATATATATTCGTCCCGTTCATATTCTTATTTCAAATATATTTTATGCGATAAAGGTTACCACATTATAAAATTCTTATTATTAATATATCCACGTATGTCATCTTTTGATGCTCCAATTAATAAAACAACCCAGTCTACAAAAGGAACAACACCAAATATACCTCCACAAGTACAAGTATATAATGCCCACATGTAATCACTTGTTCCTAAATAATGACGGTGAATACCTAATTCTCCAACAACAGTACATATTGCAAAAGCAACCCAAGGATCAGGTTTACTTAAATTTGCAGTACTACATGATGAATTTGCCATCATTAATGCACCTGTTCCAAATGCGTTAATTTCTTGAGCAGATACTTCTGTTGCAGATGCGAATAAAGCATCTACATCTTTATCATTAACTTGGTACTTATCAGCAAATGTAACTGTAGATAAAGTAACCATTGCCATAAAACATAAAATCAACTTTTTCATAAGTCTATTTTTTTTGAATAAATATTTGTTTTTACAGTGCAAAGTAAAGGATTATTCCCATAACGAACAAGCTTTTTTAGATATTTTTATCATCATCATTCTTTTTTATATTATTTTAGTCTCTAAAAAATATAAAGCTTGCAATACAAATAACCAATTATAAGCCTTATTATACTTGATACAGAAAAGAAAAATGAAACCCTATTCTTAAAGATATAGTACTTTGAATATAAATTATACTTAGAAAGATAATCGAATATTTAAACCATAAGTAGGACTAATGCTATTTGAATTAATAGAAGAATAATTATTCACAAGTTTAATATCTGGATTAAAGGAAAGATTTGTTCTTTCTCCTAATTGAATACTTGCAAAACCAAGTTGTTTATTTATTGCTTTAGAAGAGTGATTAGCATCAACCATACTTGCAACCCAGCAACATACTCCACAAAAATTTGAAACTACTGCTGTTATTCTCCAAGTATTTTTATCTATTTTTTTTGAATAATTACCATAGGAATCATCTTTATTAATATTCACAATAGAAGTAAACATGATAGTATAGCTTCCTAAATAGAATAATAGGCATCCTATTCCTTTTCCTGTTTGTCCATTATAGAACTGACCTAATCCTGGAATAAGGAAAGATAATGTTGTTGATAAAGCAGGTTCTCTATAAGTTTTGGCTGTTGTATTAATATAATTTGGTTCATTAACATTTGATTTAGAAGATATATCTTTTTTATTTCCAACAACTTTTTCTTTAGTTATCTTTTCTATATCCTTCATATCATAAACAAAAATATTCCCATCAGATGTTTTTAATTTCAAATTAACATTAATATTTTGTTCTATTATTATTCCTTTTATAACAGAACCATTCTTTAAGTAAACAACATCTTTATAAGGTGTTTGAGCAATTATATTATTAGCTGCAATTAAAATAAAAAGAAATGCCAAAAAAGAAATTAGTTTTTTCATAATGTATTTATTAAGTCTTATTTATAATCAGAATAAATTCAGCTATTTATATTCTATATTTCTTAGAAAGATAATCTAATATTTAAACTATAACTTGGAATTAAGCTATTTGAATTAATAGAAGAATAATTATTCACAAGCCTAATATCAGGATTAAAAGAAAGATTTGTTCTTTCTCCTAATTGGAAACTTGCAAAACCATATTGTTTATTAATCTTTTTTGAAGATATATTCGCATCAACCATACTTACTACCCAAGAAGTTAAGGCGCTAGTTCCTGCTATTTCCAATAATACCCATGGTTCTGTAGTTGTATTTGAAAGATCAAAGTTTGCAAGAAAGATAACAATCATAGCAGTACAACTTCCATAATACCATAATAAATGTACAGTACCTTTTAACCATTGTCCATTATAAAACTGACCTAATCCTGGGATAAGAAAAGATAATGCTGTTGAAACAATTGGTTCTCTATAAGTTTTAACTGTTGTTTTAATAGATTGTTTTGGAACTGTATCATAAATCTTCTCATAGTAATCTTGTGCAACTAAATTATTTGCAGCAACTAAAATAAAAAGAAATGCGAAAAAAGAAATTAGTTTCTTCATATTGTATTTATTAAGTTCTATTTATAAGCTGACTAAATTTAGTACTGATATAGAATTTATTAGAAAGATAATCTAATATTTAATCCATAAGTAGGACTAATGCTATTTGAATTAATAGAAGAATAATTATTTACAAGTTTAAAATCTGGATTAAATGAAAGATTTGTTCTTTCTCCTAATTGAATACTTGCAAAACCAAGTTGGCGATTAATTGCTTTTGCTGATTTATTAGCATCTACCATACTTACTATCCAAGATGTTAAGAAACTAACACTTGAAACTAATCCTAATAATGCAACATCAGAATTATATGTATCTGGATTATTTTTAATATTTGTAGAACAAGCAAACATAACACTATAGCTACCAATATACCAAACCAAATGACCTACTCCCTTAGCTGTTTGTCCATTATAAAACTGACCTATACCAGGGACAAAGAAAGATAATATTGTTGATACAGCTGGCTCTCTAAAACGTTTTGCTGTTGTTTTAATAGAATAAGAATCATCAATATTTGTTTGGGTTTTATCACTTTTATTTACGCCTATATATTCCTTGGTTATTTTTTCTACATCTTTCATCTCAAATACAAAAAGACTTCCATCAGATGTTTTTAATTTCAAATTAACATTAAGAGTTTGTTCTATTATTATTCCTTTTACAACAGAACCATTTTTCAAATAAACAACATCTTGATAATTATTTTGAGCAATTAAGTTGTTTCCAAATGCTAGAATAAAAGCAAATGCTAAAAAAGTAATAAGTTTTTTCATATTTTTCATATTAAAATTTTCTCTACTCTTACTAAGGTTTTTCGAGTCCCACCATTTATTTTACGTTGCAAATGTATAATTAATTTTTAATATAAAAAACTATTTACTACTTTTCCTTTCTTGTTAATAATATAAATTTACCAAACAAAAAAAGGATAAAAACATTGAATTTATTATAAAACAGCATTTACTGAAATAAAAAAACCATCAGCTATTAACTGATGGCTTTTATTTTAAATAGAATTTTTCTTTTAGAATTTATAAGAAACACCTATTGTTCCATTTGATATTCCATAACCACCTTCTAAGTATATTCCCCAATTATGATTGAAGTAATAACGAAGTCCAGCATATCCACCAATTCCAAGACCTGTACCATGGTTTCCTTTATAATTAGATGATGATGTCCAGATTTGACATCCTAACATTAAACCTGCATAAGCTTCAAGTCCTTTTACAAATGTATAGTTTAATTGACCTCTTACGCCTGGAACAATTATAGTATGACTATATTTATATCCAAACCAATCTTCATTATAGAAAGATAGTCCTAAATAAGCACCTAAGCCAAAGTTTAATCCTTTAACTTCAAATATATTGTCATGCATTCCCCACATCATTGAAGCTTCAATTGGATTACCATAACTACCAAAACCTATTCCAAGATTACCAATTTTATCTCCTTTTTTAAAAAGAGGAGCTTGCGCATTTGCTGAAAAAGCAAAACCTAAAGCTAAAACAGCTACAAAAATAATTTTCTTCATGTTTTTTAGTTTTTTAATCTTCTCTACTCTAAAAGGCTTTTCGAGTTCCGCCATTGTAATTAATGCAAATATATAATAATTCCTTGAATAAATGATACTCTATAAGACTTTTTTTATTCTAAAAATTTGGTGTAATACGGTAGTATCCCAAAAAATAGACTAAAAACTTTATAACTAATTGAATTTATTATCTTTGAAATTATGTAAGATTATGAGTAAAAAATGCTTTTATTGAGGGTCAAAACAGACCAAAAGAATGATAAAACAGTGTATCTTCTACTTAATACAATTTATCTAATTACTTCAATAACACCTGTTGTGTCAATTGTTTTATCGTATCTTTTGCCTGTGAAACGATAAAAGTATGTTCCTGTTGGAGTGTTTGTTTTTGACGGAGACCAGAAGTCTTCTTTTTTAGATATGTTCTTAAATTCATAGATAATCTTCCCGTAACGAGTGTAGATTAGTAATTCGTTCTCAGGGAAGGCTTTTTGTTCTACTAAATTATGTATCTCAAAAACATCATTAATTCCATCTCCATTTGCCGTTACACAGTTTGGAAACATTATGTAATCAACTTGTAAATCGAGGTTAATTATACTATCACATCCATTTATTGTTTGTAGGTTTTGGGTGTAGAAACCAGTTTTTGATTCATTAAATCCGTATTGGTTGAATACATTTCCTTTATAAATATCGGCAGAAATTGTATCAATATATATTGGATTAACAGTTAAGTTTACAACATATACACTATCACAACCATATATATTGTTGTAACGCACTTCATAAACTCCAGTTGAATCTAATCTTAATCCATGAAATTCTAATTCCTCATTTTTACATGTAACTTGATATGTTGTGTCAAAGAAGGAAGGATTAATAGTTAAATGAAGAATAATATTTGAGTCGCAACCATAAACAGATCGTAAATTAAGCGGGTATATTCCAGATTCAGTAAGTATTGTTCCTTGAGCATTATATTCAAAATTATCACAGGCAGTGTCGAATACATCAACTCCATTATAGTTAGGGTGTACTCTTACCATTCTACTTGCAAAATGAGGACAATTAGCTGTGTCCATTACTTGTACAGTATATAATGAATCTATTGTAGGAGTGAATGATATTGATTGTGTAGTGGCCCCGTTATTCCATTTATAGGTTCCTTCTAATGTTGCTGTTAATGTTGTAGATTCTCCTTGACAAAGAGAGGAGTCTCCAACTATTCTTAGTATTCCTGTTGGTCCTACAAGACTAATTACCATTTCAATAGTATCTGTACATTGATTATTTGCAAGTCCAGCAACTAATTTAACCGTATAATCACCTGATGAAGAATATCTTTTTACAGGATTATCAATATATTGAATGTCTCCATCATCAAAAATCCATTCTACTGTTTCGCAAGCTATTCCTGAAGGAAGTGGGTTAATACCATCAGCAGAAATCTTACTGTTATTTGTAAAATGTACATCAAAGTAACAAGGTTGCCAAGTCGAAGTGTAGGAAAAATTAGCTAAAGGAAAGCGTCTTCCAGCATAAGCATCTATAATAAAATTACAATTAGGGTTTTCTTTTGAAGAAACAATACATTGATAATTTTGAGAGCTATCGGTAATAATATCTAAAACTCTTTGGGTTGAGATTACTGTGTTTGGATTTGCAGACGAATACCATCTATAATTAAATCCAGCTGGTGCACTAAATATGTTTGTTTGAGTATTGCCACAAGCAGATGATGTTACTTTCTTTGTACCACATTTTAGTGTGTAATAAGCATATCCATAATGTCCACCGTCCTTACAATCAAAAGTAGTAAGACGAACCTTAATAACTTGGCCATGATATTGTGAAATATTAAATCCTACAGTTGTCCAGTCTTTCCAAATTACATTTGAACCTTGAACAGTATTCCACCCTAAATTATTACTTGCAATGAAATTAGCATATCCACAAACAGAATCAATTAAAACGTTATTATTGTTTAGGATTTCTAATAGAAAACGAGGTTGATTGCTTGGATTGTGATTAGGGTCTTGAAGTACTATTGCATAATTCAAAATCATTAGGTCGTAATTATTAGTATCAACGGTATATCTATATGTCAAGCTTTCTGCTTGAGCCCCGTCTTTCCAATTTCCTAATCTAACAGATGCTTTTTCTCCATTAGGAATTGTTCTTAACATATTATTTGTTCTTGCATCTCTTGCGGAAGTATCAATATTAACAGTATGCCGACTTGTTATGTTTAAAGGTCCATCGTCAATTAATCCAGTAAAAATATAAGGATTCTGATAAGTTCCATAATTTGCCGTAACATCTGTTGACTTTAAATCTGTATAGTTCATGCAATTTCCTGCAGTTTCTATATTAATAAACTCAATATATTGTGCACAAAATACATTGAGACTATCACAAAGAGAATGTACCCAACAATCATAATATCCAGTACTCTCAGAAGAAGGAATAGTAATAGAGTTTGTTATTGTTGTATCAAAATGGCTTATTGTTGAATCTTTTTTACGATATTCAACAATCCAACCTTGTGAAGTTGGGTCATTATCCCAAGAAATAAGAATAGAGCCATCAGAAATATTTTCAACATGTACATTTTGTGCAACAGGACAAGCGCATAAAGTCATAAAAACTCCAGTATAAACATTACACAAAATAGAATCATTACAGTTGCAATATATCCTAAAAGAATAATTTGTAGTAGGGTTAAGACCTGTGAAAATTGCAGTGGTGTCATTTGTAGTTATTGTTGAAATTAAGACAGTATCGAGATAAATTTCAACAGTCCACTCTATTGTATCTGAAGGTTCATCCCAGTTAAGTTGTATGGAGGTTGAAGTGAGGATTGAATCAATATCGAAAGCCTTTGGACAAGGGCATGGGAGGCATATACTTTTTGTTTTAAACTTACAGATAGAATCAAAAGGCACATGATGGCAATTATTATAAACGTAAATTGTATAACAATAAGTAGGAATTAAACTGTCGAATACAGCATGAGTATTTGTTGTAACTAAAGAATCAACAATCGAATCTCCATCAGCAATTAATACAGTCCATTCTGTATTAATATTAGTAGTCCAATAAACATTAATACTATCATTTGAAGCGGTTGCATTAATATTTTCAGGTAAAGAACATTCACATTGAATCCAAGAACATCCATTAATTATTCTAGGACAACTTGATGGTAAAGTATCACAAGGAGTGTAAATACTAGCCCAATAATTAAAACAATGTTTTAAATTTGTAAGTAATAAGCTTGTATCTTGAGTTGTTATTGTAATGAATTTACATGTATCATTATCAAATTTACAACTATCATTTTTATAATTAATTATATAGTTTGAAGTTCCAATATTACCTGTCCAAGTTAGTAATGTTGAGCTATCGTTAATTACATTTGCTGAGATATAAACATTAGGGCAACTATTACAAATACTAATGTTTAAAACAAAACCACTATTAGGATTATCTGTATCAACAAAATAAGTAATTGTTACTGGTCCTGATAAAGATCTAACATTAATGTATCCTGATGTGGAAGTATTTTGATTATTGAAAAGAATACTACCGGAATTAGTATCACCACTATAAATTTTTAATTTAGTCTTATTATAGTCTTCAATATCATAAGTTCCAGAAATTATTATTTTAGCATTAGGTGAAGAAGGATAAATTGTTGTTTTGGCATTAACACGTGTTGAATAATTATTTGTTCCTCCATCGTCATAAAGAGTTCCACTATCTGTATGTATTTCTTGATAACCAAAAGTGTGCATATTGTAATTTTGAGCAAAAAGAGATATGCTAATAATATTGATTATTAAGAAAAACAACATATTAAAATCTCTCTTCATTTCACAGCTTTTTTACAACTTTGCAAATATACAATTATTTACTAATTAAAAGCAAATGTTATAGTAAAAATTAATATATATCCTTTTTATACCTTTTATTGCATATATAATTGCATATATTTATCCATTTCTTCTTGCACTTTTTTTGCTTCTTTTGCTGCGACTAAAGCAAAGTTAGAAGTCTTGTCTGCAAAGATAATTGCTCTTGAAGAATTAACTAACATGCCGCAGTCTTTAGTCATTCCATATTTTGAAACTTCTTCCAAAGAACCACCTTGAGCTCCAATGCCAGGAACCAATAAGAAACTTTCTGGTGCTAATTCTCTAATTCTTGTAAACATTGTTGCTTGTGTAGCTCCACAAACAAACATTAAGTTTCCAATATTTCCCCATTCTTGACTCTTTGTTAATACTCTTTCAAATAATGGTTTTCCTTCTTTATCTTCTGTAAATTGAAAATCATTTGCCCCTTTGTTAGATGTTAAAGCAAGAAGTATTACCCATTTATCATCGTAAATAGTAAATGGTTTAACAGAATCTTCTCCCATATAAGGTGCAATTGTCATTGAATCAAAATTGAAATCTCCTTTAGGGTCTAAGAACGCCTTTGCATATTGTTCAGATGTATTCCCAATATCTCCCCTTTTTGCATCAGCAATAGTAAAACATTCATCTTTGAAAGAAGCTAAATATTCCATTGTTTTCTTCAATGATACCAATCCATTAATTCCATTACTTTCATAAAAAGCAAGATTAGGTTTATAAGCAACAGTGAAGGGAAGAGTTGCATCTATAATCGCTTTATTAAATTCAAAAACAGGGTCTTCTTCATCAAGTAAATGAGAAGGTATTTTATTTATATCTGAATCAAGTCCAACACAAAGGAATGATTTTTTTCTCTTTATTAAATTAATTAAGTCCTGACGATTCATATTTTTATTATCTATAATTTATTGCTTGTTTACTAATTTCAAAAAGTTCTCGTAAAGCTTTTCCTTAACTCCCTGAACATCGATCTTCTTTCCAAGTTCTTTTTCCATAGAAGTTACTCCTTTGTCGACAAATCCACAAGGGTTAATGTAATTAAAGTAAGTTAAGTCTGTATTTACATTTAAAGCAAAACCGTGCATGGTTATATATCTTGAGGCTTTAACTCCAATTGCACAGATTTTTCTTACTTTTGGACTATTTGTATCAATCCAAACACCTGTTGCGCCTTCCAATCGTTCACAAAAAATATTATATTCTTTCATTGTTAGAATAACCATTTCTTCAATAGTCCAAATATAATTTTTTAATGAAAGTCCAAGTTCTTCAATATCTAAAATAGGATAACCAACAATTTGACCAAAGCCATGATAGGTTATATCTCCTCCTCTATTAGTTCTATAATAAGTAGCATTTATTTTCTTCAAGAACTCTTCATCAATTAGAAGATTATTCTTTTCTCCGTTCTTTCCGAGTGTATAGACATGAGGATGTTCACAAATAATAAAGTCTTGTTCTATTTGACTTTTCCCATCATTTATTTTTGCAGATACTTTTTTATCAAAAATCTTTTCTTGTTTTTCCCAAGCATCTTTGTAATCAATTAATCCCCAGTCGGAATATTTAATATCAGTCATAGTATTATTCCCTTTTATGTGTTTGCAAATGTAATAAATGTTTTTCATTTTCAGGACTAATTCCTAATTTCTTAGCTTTTAAAAGGGGTTTTGATAAATAATAACTTGCTTTCTGACTCGTTAAATTAACTATTGAACTTATTAATCTTCCTTTCAATCTCAAACAATGCCATTGTTTAAGATCAAGACTTTGATTAATTAGATTGAAATAAGGATAAGTTAGTTTTAAAGCTTAATTATCAAGTTTTTTACTTTGATTAATTCCCCATTTCTTTCTTGTTTTTGGTAATTATTCTAATCAAGTCAATGGGTTGATTATTTTTTTGGAATATCTTTACTTAAAGCATCTCTTTAGGCTTTGTTTCTAAATCTATTAATCTTATTAACAATACTTTGCTAAAATGTTTTCAAAAAAACATACTGCAATCCAAAGAAAATTGGTAATTTTACACGAATTTTAATCAACAAAAAATAAGAATACAACTATGAATAAGTTTCAAGAACAATTACAAAGGGCTATTTCGGGAGTAAATAAGGTGTCAGAAATAGTTGTTTCATCGGACAAGGTTTCTCAATTAGATTTAGACGTTTTATTAGAAAAACTAAGAAACACCTATAATGTAGTTCTTTCTTTTGACGAAGTGGAAGAGGAGATTATTATAACTAAACGAGTTATTGTAAAAGAAGAAGAAAAGGAAGAAATAAAAGAAGAGGTTGTGGCGGTAAATGAAGAGCCAATAATAGAAGAAAAGGAAGAAATAAAAAAAGAGGTTGTAATTATAAATAAAGAGCCGATAATAGAAGAAAAGATAGAGCAAGAAGAGGTTGTGATTGTAAATCAAAAGCCAATGGTAGAAGAAGAGCCTGTGCCTATTGAAGAAGAGAAGGAAGAAGAAATATTTGTTGAAGAAGAGTCTGCACCTGTTGAAGAAGAACCAGAAGAGTTAGAAGAACTTATTGAAGAAATAATTGAGCCTGAAATTAAAGAAGAACCAATAGTTGAAGATATTCCTCTTATTGAAGAAGAACCAAAAGAAAAGCCAAGAGAAACTCCTTCTGTTTTAAAGTATTTGAATGAACAAATGCCTAAAACAAATGATGCGTCTCAAAGAACAGTGGCTGAAAAATACGAACAACAGAAATCTATTTTTGATAATATTGCAAATGTACCAGTTCAAGAAGATGTTTCAACTCATTTAAAACCACATAATGTAGATTTAAGAATAGCTATAGGTGTAAATGAAAAGTTTATGTTTATAAATGATTTATTTTCTGGAAATCTACGTGAATACACTGATTTTATTCAGAAGCTTAATGATGTACAAACTTCAGATAAAGCAATTGAAATATTGATGAAGACAAAGGACGAAAAACGTTGGGTTCCAAATTCTCTTTCATTTACAACTCTAAAAGAAATTATGATAAAGAAGTTTCATTAATTAATCCACATAATAATTACTATGGAATCAAAATATTATGTTGAAGTAGCCTCTCATCAAAGAAATCATTTTGGGGAATATATTTGTGGAGATGTTTTTCTTTCGAGACGATTAAAGGAAGAAGGTCGACTAATATCTGTTTTAGCTGATGGTATGGGGCATGGAGTTAAGGCAAATGTATTAGCGACTCTTACTGCTTCAATGTCTTTGAGCTTTGCTGAAGAACATAAAGATGCACAGACCATAGGTAATATTATTATGCGAACATTGCCAGTATGTAGTGAAAGGAAGATGAGCTATGCCACATTTACTATTGTTGATGTTGATAATGGAAAAGTGAATATCTTGGAATATGATAATCCTTTATGTTTAGTAATGAGAGGCGCAAGTATATTTGAACCAGAGTGGGAAAAGTTATGGCTCGAAAGTGCAGATACTTTAGGAAGAAGTCAGGAAATAATGTCTTGTAATTTTATTCCAGAGAAAGAAGATAGGGTAATATTTATTTCTGACGGAGTAACACAATCAGGAATGGGGTCAGGGAATCTAATGTTGGGCTGGACAAGAGCAAATTATGTTGAATTTGTAAAGGAAACAATACTTCATGAAAGACATATTTCAGCATCTAAGCTTGCTCAAAGAGTAGTAAATAAAGCTTATGCTAACGATAACTTTAAATCAAAAGACGATACTTCTTGTGGTGTTATTTATTTTCGTGACCCAAGAAAAATGATAATTGCAACAGGACCTCCATTTAATAAAGAAAGTGATTCAGAATATGCTCTAAAAGTAAAGAATTTTAATGGTCCAAAAGTATTATGTGGGGCAACTACAACGGATATTATCTCAAGGGAATTAAATATAAAGGTTGAAGATAATATAGAAGCAACTGACCCAACTCTTCCTCCAATGTCAAAGATGGAAGGAATTGACCTTGTAACTGAAGGAATACTAACTCTAAACAAGGTAGTAACAATACTTTTAAATAATACTGAGTCTACAATGAATCTTGGTAATGGACCAGCAGACCAAATAGTTAAACTACTTTTAGAAAATGATGAGATAGTAATAATGGTTGGAACAAAAATTAATCAAGCACATCATGACCCAACAATTGGAGTTGAAATTGAAATTAGAAGAACAACAATCAAACGATTAGAAGATGTTTTAGAAAAGAAATTTATGAAGGAAGTAATTGTAGAATACATATAAAAGTTATACCTTTGCCCTTTACTATTTTATGAAAAACGAACAAAATCAGAAATAAAATACAGAGATATGATTAAGAAATTAATGTTTGTGATACTAATTGCATTTAGCACAACAGCCTTTTCACAAACCTATATCAGAGATGCAGAACTTGGAGACAAAGATGCACAGTATCGTTTAGGGAGAATGTATGAAAGAGCTGATCGTATGCCAAAAGATATAAGAAAAGCATTAATATGGTATGCAAAAGCAGCAGAGCAAGATCAACCAGATGCAATACAAGCTTTAGCAGAAATCTATTACTATGGATTGGAAACCGACCGTAAACCACGTTTAGCTTATACTCTTTTTCTTAGAAGTGCAGAGTTCAAGAATATGGAAGCATGTTTTTGTCTTGGGGAGATGTTCTATTATGGTGTAGGAGTTGCACAACATTATCAAACAGCATTCAATTGGTATAAAAAAGCAGCTGATGAAGGTAATTTAGCAAAGGCACAATTTAAAATAGGACAAATGCTATTTGAAGGAGATGGAGTAAAACAAGACAAAGCAATGGGAATAAACTATATTAAATTAGCTTTTAATAATGGTTATCCAAAAGCTTATGAGTATTGGACTGAAAAACAAATGTGGAAATACGAAAAATAAATAACAGCAAAATATGAAAAAAACAATAATCTTTTTAGTAGCAATATTTTTCTTTGCTGGTGCTGTTTTCTCACAAAATATAGAACAAAAAGCAAAAGATGGCAATGTGCAAGCAATGTATGATTTGGCAAAAGAATACTATTCAGGTATTGGAAGAATCCAAAATCAAGCTAATGCTTTAGTTTGGTTTGAAAGAGCAGCAAACAAAAACCATATAGAATCAATGTATCGTACAGCACAAATGTATGAAAAAGGGATAAGTACGCCAGTAAATTTAAGAATAGCATTTAATTATTATTTACAAGCAGCAGAAAAAGGACACTTTATTTCACAACTAATAGTTGCACAGAAATTAGAAAAAGGTGAAGGGGTAATGAGAAGTGATAGCAGAGCATATCTTTGGTATCGTGTATGTGCAGATAGAGAAGAAGTGCTTGCTTGTAGAAAAATGGGAGACTATTTCAGAGATGGAAGAGTGGTAACAAAAGACCATTCTCAAGCAAAATATTGGTATGATAAAGCAATAGCAAAAGGTGATATTGACTCAAAATCTTCATTAGCATATTTATACATTGCAAATGAAGGTTTAGCTCCAAATAATATTGAAGCATCAAAACTAAATAAAGAACCTTTAGAACAAAAGATTCCATTGGCATACTATGTTGAAGGAATAATAAATATGGGTGAAGGTGGGAATGCAGAAAAAGCCTTTGAATACCTTCTGAAAGCAAAACAATTAGGAATCCAACAAGCGAACTACCCACTTTCAATTATCTATTTTAAAGGAGAAGGAACAACCAAAAACGTAACTGAAGCCTTTAAAATAATGGAAACCCTACCAAAGGAATATGATAGTGAGATAGGATATATTATGGGCTCTGCTTATAATAATGGTAATGGTGTTGATGTTAGTTTCTCAAAAGCATTACAATACTATACAAATTCAGCGAATGGAGGTAATCCAGAAGCTTGTAAGGCAATTGCAATTATGTATGAAAAAGGTTTAGGAGTTAAGAAAAATCTAAAACAAGCTAAGACTTGGACGAAAAAAGCTTTTGACTTAGAAAATCCAAGACCTAAATCTATAGTAAAGAAAAGAACTACAAAGAAGAAAAGATAATAAACTTTAAAACTAAATAATATTATGTCAGTTATTGATCCCTCAGCACAAAAAAATGCTGAACAATGGTTATTAAGTAATGGCATTGACCAAGCTACCAAAGACATCATAAAAGATATGATGCAAAACAATATTGAAGAATTCAATGAATCTTTTTATCGTAATTTAGAGTTTGGAACAGGAGGACTTAGGGGTATAATGGGAATTGGTAGTAACCGAATGAATCATTATACAGTTGCAATGGCAACACAAGGCTTCGTAAACTACATAATTAAAAACAATCCTAACAAAGAAATAAAGACAGTAATATCATTTGATAGTCGTAATAACAGTAAAGAGTTTGCTAATATAACAGCAAATGTTATGGTAGCTAATGGGTTTAAAGTTTTTTTATTTGAAGAACTAAGACCAACTCCTGTTTTAAGTTATGCAGTACGTCATTTAGGTTGCGATGCAGGTGTAATGATAACAGCATCACATAATCCAAAAGAATATAACGGCTATAAAGCATATTGGAATGACGGAGGACAATTAGTATCACCTCACGACACTCTTGTAATAGAAGAAGTTGTTAAGATAACTGATTATGCACAAGTAAAGATAGAAGGAGGAAGAGAAAATATTACAATTATTGATAAATCTTTTGACCAAGACTATCTAAACGAAGTATTGAAACTTACATTATCACCAGAGACAATAAAAAAGCATTCCAACATAAAGATATGTTATACCCCTCTTCATGGAACAGGCATTACACTTGTGCCAAAAGCTTTAGAGATGTATGGGTTTAATAATATAAACATAGTAAAAGAACAAGCTGTTTTAGATGGTAACTTCCCAACATGTAAAAGCCCTAATCCAGAAGAACACTCAGCAATGGAAATGGGAATGGATCTTGCTAAAAAGATAAACGCAAGTATCCTTTTGGCAACAGACCCTGATGCAGATAGAGTAGGTATAGCAGTAAAAAACCAAAACAACGAATTCATACTTCTAAATGGAAATCAAACCGCAACAGTACTTACTTATTATATACTAAGACGCTGGAAAGAATTAGGCAAGTTTAAAGGCAATGAATACACAATTAAAACAATTGTAACATCAGAACTAATAAAGAAAGTATCTGAAAGTTTTGGAGTAAAGAACTATGATGTTTTCACAGGATTTAAATTTATTGCTGAAAAGATATTAGAACTTGAAGGGAAAGAGGAATATATATGTGGAGGAGAAGAAAGTTACGGCTTTTTAATAGGCGACTATGTAAGAGATAAAGATGCCGTGTCAGCTTGTTGTTTAATAGCTGAAATATGCGCTTGGGCAGAGGAACAAGGTAAAACATTCTATGATATATTAGTTGAAATTTATGAAGAATACGGATTTTTCAAAGAAGACCTATTATCAATAACAATACAAGGAAAATCAGGAGCTGAAGAAATTCAAAGAATGATGGCTTCTTTCCGGTCAAATCCTCCAAGAGTATTAATAGGTTTAGATGTAGTAAAAATAAAAGACTATAAAACACAGATTTCAAAAGATACTATAACAGGGAAAGAAGAAAAAATGAATTTTGCTCCTTCTAATGTCCTACAATTCTTTCTTGAAGATGGAAGTAAAATATCTGTACGCCCTTCAGGAACAGAACCAAAGATAAAATTCTATTTTGGAGTATTTAATGAACTCAATAATAAATCAGGATTTACAGCACTTGAAAATAAAGCAGAAGTAAAGATAAAAGCAATTATTTCAGAGCTTGGTTTAAAGAAATAAACAATTAATCACTTATGAAGAAATCTTTTTTGTTTATGTTATTAGCAATATTAGGATTAACTTCTTGTGGTCAAACAAAAACAGAAATTGAACTTAGAGACTGTAAAAGCGTTAGATTTAAATCGCTATTTGGGTTCTTGGTATGAAATAGCAAGATTTGACCATAGTTTTGAAAGAGGCTTGGTTGGAACTAAAGCTAATTATAGTCTGCAACCAAATGGTATGATAAAGGTTGTTAATAGTGGTTATAAGAATACTTTAGATGGAGAATATAAGGAAGCTATTGGGAAAGCAAAATTTGCATCAGATAATAATCCTGCACATTTAAGAGTTAGTTTCTTTTGGATTTTCTATGGTGATTATTATGTATTAGAGCTTGATGAACAAAACTATTCTTATGCAATGATAGGTTCAAGTTCCGACAAATATTTCTGGATATTATCACGCACTCCACAACTACCGAAAGCAACATTAGATAAGTTAATTAATAAAGCTAAGGACAGAGGCTATGACACAACGAAAATAATTTTTGTTCCTCAACAAACAAATTAAAGGCGTTATAACAAATTCTATATTTTAGGAGAGGTTTATTTCCTCCAAACTCAATTGTATTTATTAATATAATGAATTATACTTATGAAAAGACAATTTCTTTTCTTGCTATTTCTTATTCTTGGATTAGGGATTAGTAATAATTTATTTTCTCAGGTTAATTATTCAAAGTTAGGTTCAGTTAAAGGGAAAGTATTGGATAAAAATACTAATCAACCTATCCCTTATGCAAATGTTTTAATTTTAGGCACATCTTTAGGAGCGTCTTCTGATGAAGGAGGTAATTTCTTAATTAAAGATGTTGAAGTCGGATTTGTCAGAGTTGTTGCTTCTTATATTGGTTACAAATCTACTATTTCAGATGAACTTCAAATATTCAGTAATCATAATGCTTATATTGTTTTAAAGATGGAAGCGTCAACAAAGAGTCTATCAGAAATTAATATAGTTTCAGTTATTGAAAAGAGTAAAGAATCGCCTATATCTAATAGAAGTATTAGCTTACAAGAAATTGAAAAGACTCCAGGAACCAATCGAGATATTTCAAAAGCAGTTCAAAATCTTCCAGGTGTTGCAGGAAGTGCAGTTAATAGGAATGATTTAATAGTTAGAGGTGGTGGACCAAGTGAAAATATATTTTTCTTAGATGAAGTTGAAATACCAAAAATCAATCATTTCTCAACCCAAGGAGCTTCTGGTGGTGCAGTAGGAATTATTAATCCTGATTTTATTCGTCAAGTTGATTTTCTTTCAGGAGCTTTTCCTGCAAGTAAAGGTAATGCACTTAGTTCTGTAATGGATATTAAGCAAAAAGAAGGTTCTCGTGATGGTGTACATTTCAAAGGCTCAATAGGTGCTTCTGATTTGGCTCTTACCTTAGATGCACCAATAAAAAATAATAATCTTTTGTTATCTTATCGCAGAAGCTATTTACAATTCCTTTTTTCTGCCTTAGGACTTCCTTTTCTCCCTTCTTATGATGATATTCAATTACGTTATAAATGGAATATTAATTCTCATAATGAATTGCTCTTCTTAGCACTTGGAGCTTATGATAGAATGAACCTTAACACTTCAATAAAAAATCCAACAGAATCACAGCGTTATTTAGTTAATTATCTTCCAACCTATAACCAATGGAGTTATACTTATGGAATGGTATATAAACATTATAATGAAAACTCAATTGATATGTTAGTCTTTAGTAGAAATATGTTGAGAAATACTTATTGGAAATATCCTAATAATAATGAAACCCAAGCAAAATCGCTTGACTATGCTTCTGATGAAGCTGAAACTAAATTTAGATATGAAAAACGTTATACTGAATTATCATTTGATTTAAGCTTTGGTGCAAATATGCGTTATTCAAAATATACCAATGATACTAAAAAGCTAATTAATGTAAATAATAGTATATATCAAGATAATTATTCCTCTATTTTGGATTTATTCTCTTACGGATTATTTATTCAAGCAGGGGATTCTTATTTAAACGAAAAATTAAAAGTAGGTTTAGGAGCAAGAATTGATGGAAATTCTTATTCTCCTTTAATGAATAATCTTCTTAAACAGTTTTCTCCACGTATTTCTGCTTCATATCTTTTAACAGAAAACTTATCACTAAATGCAAACGTAGGATATTATACTCAAAATCCTTCATATACATCAATGGGTTATAAAGACTCTTTGGATAAGTTTGTAAACAAGCAGTCGCTTAAATATATCAGTGTAAATCATTACGTCATTGGTTTAGAATATAATAAAGATGCCAAGTTAAAAGCAAGTTTAGAGAGCTTCTATAAGCAATACGATAACTATCCAATTTCCTTAAATGAAGGAATAAGTCTTGCAAGTAAAGGAAATGATTTTGGTTCAGTAGGCGACGAAGCACTTATATCAACAGGGAAAGGAAAGGCTTATGGATTTGAAGTATTATTGAGTGCAAAAGATATTCATAAGTTTAATTTCAATGCAGTATTCACTTATTTTGTTTCAGAGTTTACAGATATTAATGATAAGTTTATTCCATCATCATGGGATAATAGATTTATTCTTAATTTGACAGCAAGCCGATCCTTTAAATATAATTGGTTAATAAGTGCTCGTTGGCGTTGGATAGGGGGCAGCCCTTATACACCAATTGATATGGCAGTCTCTTCACAACGTTCTATCTGGGATATAAGAAATCAACCCTATTTAGATTATAATAATTATAATTCTCTACGTTTAGGCAATTATCATCAATTAGATATTCGTGTAGATAAAGAATTCTCTTGGAAAAAGGTAGATATAACAGTTTATATTGATATTCAAAATATATATAACTTCAAATCAGAATCAACTCCAGTTTATACTAACTTTAATGCAAATGGAAATCCAATGATAGATGAAACTAATTCTGACCTTTATACTCTAAGAAAATTATCTTCAACCTCAGGAACATTACTTCCTACATTTGGGATTATTGTTTATTTCTAATAGAATTGAAAGAAAAGATTTTTCAATCTTTCGTTCCATAAAGTGTATATTTTATACATTAACTCGTTCTACAAAATGTAAAGATAATACACTTTTGAGAATGAACAAGTCTTAATTGCGTAGATTAAAGTTGCAAATGCAACAGTTAATAAAAATGTCTAACTTTGGAAGGTAAAAAAGTCCCGACACTTTAAATGAAATATCGGGACAAAAAGTAGGCAGTTTATTATTTTCCTCATTAAATCTGTAGTAATCCAATAATTGTGGCTGATTTTCTATAAGAGTTTAAGAGGACTACAATTCTTAAGTAACATAAATTCCAGACATTATTTATAAGCGTCTTATATAATGTTTCTTATCTATCATTCAGTCACACTATCAAGTTGCATTTTAATAAATTCAACACTTGAGTTGTCCGACAATACATTGTAAACCCTTGCTATTAAATATTTTTCAGCCTTCTCCATCAAATTCAACTCGTTTCCAGATATATACAAAGCTACCTTTTCAACATTTTTATTATAAGGCGTAGCTTTACTGTCTATATATATTTCTCTATCGCTTTCAGTAATTTTAAAATCATGATTGGAAGTAGTATTCTCCGATTTGTTTCTCCAGATTATATCAACACTTTCATCAATTCTAAAACCTCTTTCGGTATCAATTATTGGTTGCTTATATTTTTGAGAATAAATCTGTTTAAGTTCCTCAAATACTATCATTTCTCCCTTTTTCCCTAAATCTTCATCAGTTTGGTTATACTGTCTGTTTGTTTTATTTGGTATTCTTTCTTCAATTTCAGGATTTTTCAAACGTCCCGGTATCAATGAAGTGTCAAATCCTTTTTCTTCGAGGTATTTAAGTCCTTCCGCAAATACATCAGAAAGTAAAACAGTTAAAATACGTTCCGCATAGCGAATGTTAAGAAATTTGCACAATGGCTCTATTAAGCAATCTAAAACTCTTGGTTTATACCAATTGCCTACATAGTAGAATGTATTTCCTTCTGAATATGTACTTCTTTGTTGTTGGTCTTGTTCGTTACCATATGTCAAAAGAATTTCAGTAGTTTCATAAAATGTAATGTCAGAAAGTTTTCTACAAATTCGACTGTATTCTTCTTCCCATTCCTTCATATTTTTTGATTTCTCAACAGCAACAAGTGCGATTAATGGTGCAATATATTCAAGTTGATTAAGTAAACTCTCTTGTGAAATCATACTATTTGAAAATTTGGGCGTTACCTTGTCAATTACTTTAACTCCCCAAAAATCAAAAAGATTTATAATACTTTCATCAACTTTATTTTCGGTATAAATCAAATTATCTGCATTAAAACCATCAATAGTTACAATAGACAAATCTTTAGGTAAATAAAATTTTCCGTCTCTTGCCAAAAGCTTGTTAGGATTACTCCAATCTTTCAATTTGCTTTTGTCATCCGAGTGCAAATTAGAGTATAACTCAGCAAGTTTTTGATAAATCAAAAAAACACGTTTTTTATTTTCTTTTTGTTCATCCTCAGTTAATTCTGTATCTTGCCATATTTCTGTAAGAATTGTTAGATAATCGTCAAGTCTTAATTGTTCTTTAAACTTAAGAATCTCTTGCCATTCAGGAGAAACAATATTATCATAATCTAATATTGGCAGATATTTACCTGCAATTTCTTTGATTTGAGGAATGTTGTTGTTAAAAACCTCAGAAGCTTTGTGACATTTTTGACTAAATGTTGGAAATAAATTTAAGTTTTCTATTGTCCATTGAAAATAATCGACATCGTTAATGGTTCTATTAACATTTGGTTCATATCCACATTTTCCATTTGATTTCAAAGAACGGTTTAAATGATAACGTTTTAAAAATATTCTTTCCCAAAATATTTTATTCCCTTCAAAAGATTTATTCAAATCATTGAAATTTGAAAAATGTTCAACAATTAAACTCTTAGGATTGAAATGATATTTATTCCCAGAGTAATGTGCAACATAATCAAATTCTGAGGTGCTTAATCTTTCTATAATAGGTTTCAAAAAATCATAATCTAACCTATTTTCCAGTTCATGTACATTTATTGTATGTGTAGTCCAGGCAATATCCTCATTAAGACCAATTTTTAAAAAGAATGACTTCCAATCACTCTTAAGATCTTTTTCTTCAAAATAGTTTTGCGAAACATAAAAATCAACATCAATATAATTTTCTAGTTTAAGTTCTGGCTCATAAAAATCAGATAAGAAACACTCATGTGCTTTTTTTAAAGAGTTTTGTTTAGTTAGAATGTTGATATGTTTCAAATCATCAGAAAATTCTTCTAAGAGTCCCTTTTTGTATGCACTAAACAAATATTTACCAATTTTTATAGCATTTTCTATTGTTATAAAATCGCTGTTTCCAATAATTGTTTTTTCAATAAAGTTTACATCTGTCGGCTCTTTAACTCCCATGCTTTCGAGCCATTTTTTTATGTGTTGATTTATATTGATTTCTGCTAAAACCGTTTCGTTAACAATATGTATGTCGTTTTTAAATTCTTCTGAAAATTCAACTGTAGGAAAATAAATGTGTTCGGGTTTTTGTAATATTTCATTTTCATCGTAAATGAATGGAATATTTTTTAATCGATAATTCCAATTATTTTCAAGCTCATCATTTAAATTATTTTTTGATTGATTGTAAAGAAAAGAAATTAATTTATAGTTCTCTTCTAATTTATGTTCACTTGTAAAAATATTTGAAGTAAAAAACTCTTCCAAACTGTCAATCGTAAATGTGTATAATCCCAATTGTTTAAGTGTACTAATTGGATTTAGATGTGGAATAAAAGAGTTTTCTGCATATTTTTTATTGGTAATATTATTTATGTATTTGAGAAGTGTCTTTTTGCTGAGAAAATCAGATATTTTCGTTTCATCAAAAATCGCATCAGAAACTTTTAGCAAATCGCCCTGCATGTTTGGAATAAAAGCAATTGTTTTTATAGCCTCGCTATAACCCTCATTAAATTTATTTTCAAGTTCATTAAATCCATTCAGCTTTTGAGGTAATATTTTCAAAAATTGCTTATTAAATTTACTGTTTTTATCTGCTAATTGGGAAATCCATTCAAAATACTTAATTGGTATTTGAGTGAATAACCACTGATTCCAAAATGTATCATGGTGCAAATGTTGCCTGCCTGCATCTGTCAAGAAACTTGCATTTACTAAAAATGGGAAATCATAATTAATAGAAGTAGGCAAGTATGTAAATATCAGTCGGTTTTCTTTATCTATAGGCTTGAGTTTCCCTTTCTCTATTTGAATAGCAAATGAAATTTCAGTTCGATTTGCTTCTTTTAATTTTTTAGGTGATTTGTCATCTGCATTTATTTCTGTATGAAGATTGTCTGGTATTGCAAACAGTTCTGTTTTAACTAACCATTCACTCAATATAATTTCATTGCGTTTTAAATAAGTAACTTCTCCTGAAACGCTTTTTTTGAGAACGAGTTTATCATCAGTATTTAATATTACTTTAACATTTTTGCTTCGTAGAAACAGAATTATTTGACTTTCTGAAAATAAGTCTTTCAAAGCCTTTTTAAGCTGTTCAATTTTATCATATCGTATTATTGTTGATACGTTATATTCATTAAATATTGATAGACTTTTTAGTTTATTTGGCAATTCAGTCCAAATTGGTATGATTTGCCAAGGCATTTTAAGGTTCTCCTCCTTGTTTTTTGTTTTTCTCGCTTCTTTCCATTCACTTTGTGAGATCCAAGCATCATTCCAATGACTTGCCCAATGCTGTTTGTCAAATTTAAAACAATAATCACCACTTTTGATAATTACAAAATCTGAGTGTGAGAAAATAGATTTGAATCCAATACCTTTAAACCCTGTCTTGTTGCTGTCGCCTGATTTAGTTCCATCTCCTGCACTTGATATGCTTTCAATATCAATTTTTGAAAAAGGTTCTCCCTTATGTGAGACAATGATGTATTCTTCTACAAATTCAATATGAATATCAAGAATACCCATTTGGTTACTCGCATCATCTGCATTTTGAAGTAGTTCGTATATAAACCTTTGGCTATCTGTGTTTATATCTCTTGAAATTGTTTCACAGAGGTTAGCAGTAGTGATTGCTTGTTCGGGATTATTGTAATTCGCATTATTTTGCGAAAGGGAGTCAATAAATTTTTTAGGTTCCATTCTTTTTGATTAGTCCTTTTATGAAATAATGTATAATTTATGCAACAAAAATACAGATTTTTAATTTAGAAATCTAAAATATTCGTAAATAATATTATTTGCCCTATTATGTTTGTTTTCATTAAATGAGTTTGAAAAAAAACTATTTGACTAGCTTAATTTAATATGCATTTGAACCTTGAATTAAGCCTTTGAAAACTACAAGTTAATAGGTGTCTGGAATAAACAACAAAAAGAGACGCGATTAATCGCGTCTCTACAATATTTATTTCTAAATTAATATTCTATGTATTATTCTGTTTTTTTCTTCTTAAGGAGCAGGGGTAACAATAGGTACGTATACTCTTGTGGCAAGTTCCTTATCTACTTGATATATTCCGTATCCATTGTCGCCAATAATTTTTAAGGTGTCAATTATTGCTTGTGCATTTTTTTCTTCTTCTACTTGTTCGTCAATAAACCATTTCAACATTGATTGTGTTGCATAGTCTTGTTCTTCTGTTGCTAATGTATAAAGGTTATTAATCAATATTGTAACCTTATTTTCGTGTTCCAAAGTACTTTTGAATGCATCTAATGGTGTTTTCCATTCTTTATCCACTTCTGCAATTGGTCTTAAATCTGGTTTACAATCTCTTGAGAGAATATAATCAAAGAATTTTATTGCGTGATCTTTTTCTTCTTGAAATTGAATGTTCATCCAATTAGCAAATCCTGGTAATCCTTTTGCGGCAAAATCTGCTGACATTGAAAGATACAGATATGATGACCAAAATTCTGCATTTACTTGAGCATTTAATGCTTCTTCTAATTTCTTACTTAGCATAATTGTTTATTTTATTGGTTAATAATTTTTTTATTTATAGATGACAAAGGTCTATAATTAATTTGATAATTACAAATTATTAGCAACAAAACGCCATTCTTTATCACGATATTCTTTACTTGCATAAGAAATTCCAATACGTGGAGTTTTTTTGTAAGCTAATATTATGCCATCGTCTTCAATCCATAATTCATCACTAAGACATAAATCAATCATATTTAAGTCTTTGGTTATGTTAAGAGCTTTGGTTAGTTTCCCAGGACCATTAAATAATTGAACTCCTCTTATAAGAACGGCTTCTGGATTATCTTGTTTCCCACTAACTACATTTAGCATATTATACATTCCATAACAAAGATAAATATAAGTTATCCCCCCTTCTGAGAACATAGGTTCTGTGCGTTCTGTTCTTCCTTTACTGGCATGGCAGGCGGAGTCTTCTATTCCATAATAGCTTTCTGTTTCCGTAATTCTAAGTTTGATTATTTCTTTATCCATTTTTCTGCATAATAGTTTTCCTATAAGCATTGGCGCTAATTCTAAAGCGTTTTGAGTGAAAAATTCTTTTGTTAAACGTGCCATAAAAAAGAGTATTTTTTAATTACTTTCTCTGAATATTCTTGCGAGTTCTCTTTGATTTATTATCGTAAAGTTCTTCTGTTTAGATATTATTAATCCTTCATCTATCATCTCTCCAATTGTTTTAGCAAGAGCTGGTCGTGTAACTCCAAACATATCTGCTAATTCTTGTTGAGAGTGTTTGATATCAAATTGTAAAGATTTTTTTTCTTGGGATATTTCTAATAAGTATCCTGCTATTTTACTTTTTATTGTTCCAAAGCAAAGTGTGCGAACTTTGTTTGAAAGAAAACTGCCTCTATTAGAAATCATTTCTAAGAAGTTCATCAATAGCTTGGGTTTATGTTGTAGCAAATAAGAAAATTCTACCTTGGCAATAGGTAATATTCTAACTTTATTCATCGCAATAATATTAACAGGTAATTTATTGTTTTTAGCATAAAGAATAGCAGGAGCTATAACATTAGGAGCTGTTAGAGTTTCAATAAACATATTCTTGCCACTAATATGTGTCATAGCATTTGAAACTTCTCCTTCTAATATTATTAATAAAGAAGAATATTCATCTCCTTGCTGAAAAATTGTTTGTCCAGCGAGAAATGTTCTTACTCCTAATTCTTGTCCAATGATATTCTTTATTTCATCAAGGCTCATGCCAATAAAAAGAGGACAGTCAATTAAATTTTCCATATGCAAATATATAAATTTTTCCATTGTTTGTAATCAATATTACAAAACTTTGAATTAAGACGATGCTATATTTGCAACATATTAAAAACTTTAAAAGCAAATTATTATGGAATCTATGTTTTGTTTTCAATGCCAAGAAACAGCGGGAAATAAAGGCTGTACAATAAAAGGTGTTTGTGGAAAAGAACCTCAAACTTCAAATTATATGGATATGTTGCTCTATTCAACAAGAGGTTTAGCAATTGTTAATAAACAATTGAGAGAGAATAAATATTCAAATAAAGAGACTGAGCATTTTATTTTAGATGCGCTTTTTTGCACAATAACAAATGCAAACTTTGATGATAATGCTATAATTAGTAAAATTAAAAAGGCATTTCAATTAAAGAATGAGCTAATTAAGTTAGCTAAAGAAAAAGGTATTGCCCTTCCAGAATTGGATGAGGTTTGGTTTGATATAGATGAACAAGACTATTTGGCATTTGCTCAAAAGGTTGGAGTGTTGAATGAAACAAATGAAGATATTCGTTCTTTAAAACAACTAATTATTTATGGAGTCAAAGGAATTGCTGCCTATGCTCATCATGCTTTAAATCTAAATTATGAGGATGAAATTATATATGAAATTATAGAAGATGCCTTATTTGCTATTAGTTCAAAGAATTTGGGAGCAGATGAATTGACTTCTATGGTATTACAAGTTGGAGAAACAGGAGTTAAAGCAATGGCTTTATTAGATAAAGCAAATACTTCTACTTATGGTAATCCTGAAATAACGAAGGTAAATATTGGAGTTGGTAGGAATCCTGGAATATTAGTTAGTGGACACGACTTAAAAGATTTCGAAGAATTATTAATTCAAACTCAAGGAACAGGAATAGATGTTTATACTCATAGTGAAATGTTGCCAGCACATTATTACCCTGCTTTCAAGAAATATCCAAACTTTATAGGTAATTATGGAAATGCATGGTGGAAACAAAGAGATGAATTCACTACTTTCAATGGACCAATATTATTTACAACAAATTGTATAGTACCTCCTTTAAAAGATGCAACTTATAGTGATAAAATATTTACAACAGGAAGTGCAGGACTAAAAGGAGCAACTCATATTCCAGAAAGAGAAAATGGAAAGCCAAAAGATTTCTCTCAAATAATTGCTATGGCTAAGACATGTCAGGCTCCAATAGAAATTGAACATGGCGAAATTGTTGGAGGTTTTGCTCATAACCAAGTTATTGCGTTAGCTGACAAAGTTGTTGATGCTGTTAAACAAGGATTGATTAAGAAATTTATTGTAATGGCAGGTTGTGATGGAAGAATGAAATCAAGAGATTACTATACTGAATTTGCAAAACAATTACCTAATGATACAGTTATATTGACAGCAGGTTGTGCAAAATATCGTTATAACAAATTAAACTTAGGAGATATTGGAGGAATACCAAGAGTTCTTGATGCTGGACAGTGTAACGATAGTTATTCATTGGTAGTAATAGCTCTTGCATTAAAAGAAGCTTTTGGTTTAGATGATGTAAATAAATTACCAATAGTATATAATATAGCTTGGTATGAACAAAAAGCAGTAATTGTTCTCCTCGCATTATTATCTTTAGGAATTAAAAACATTCACTTAGGACCAACATTACCTGCGTTCTTATCTCCAAATATTACAAATGTATTAGTACAAAACTTTGGAATAGGAGGTGTCTCAACAGTTGAAGAAGATATAAAAAATTGGGTTTTATAGACCCTTACAAAATCACTAATCGAACAGTAATTTTGGGGCTAACTCTTATGAGTTAGCCTTTTTTTTGTAATTAATATAGCAAGCCTTTATATAAGTATGATAATCTATTTGTGTTCCAAAACGGATTAGAATAATAATAAAGTAAAACAAGTAATAAAGAATATATTTTAGAAATTAAAGCCCTTCTTTTTCTATGAAGTCTTTATATAATTCTAATAAAAGCAAGTCTTGATGTAATAAATCGGGCTTTTTGGAGTGTTTGGATGGGCATCGTGGTGGTGTTACGATGGGTATCGTAGCCTATCTACGATGCCCATCGTAATTTTTATGATATTTTAAGGGTGTTTTTTTATTTTTACTCCTATACTTTAGATCAGAGTAAGTTTGAAATGCAAATATACGAAAATTCTAAGGATATATCAAGTGATTTTGTCTTATTATTTTTAGGAATATTCTTTCTACAATTTCTAATCATATTTCATCCTTAAATATTTCTTCTTTGCTTGTAATCAATATTACAGATATTTATTTGGTATGATAGTATTTTTGCATTGTAAAACAAATAAAGAATAAAAAGATGAAAAGGACAGTAATAAAAATAGATGAAGAAAAATGTAATGGTTGTGGCTCGTGTGTTAAAGGTTGCCATGAAGGAGCATTACAATTAATATATGGTAAAGCAGTAATGATTAGTGATATGTTTTGTGATGGTTTGGGTGCATGTATTGGTGAATGCCTAGTAGGTGCAATTGAATTGGAAGAAAGAGATGCTGAACCTTATGATGAAATTAAGGTAATGGAAAGAATGGTTTCAAAAGGAGAACATGTAATTAAGGCACATTTGAAACATATGAAGGATCATAATGAATTAAAGTATTTGAATCAAGGCATTGAATATTTAAAAGCTAATAATATTCAAATTGATTTATCTGAATTTGAAGTAAAGTCTGAAGCTTCTTGTGGATGTAATACAATGAAAATAGATACAGCGTGCAATTGTCAAACTCTTAATCTTGCTAATTGGCCAATTCAACTTCATCTTCAAAGCCCAACAGTTTCATACTTTGAAGGGGCTAACCTATTGCTTGCTTCCGATTGTTCAGGTTTCTCATACCCTGGCTTTGGAGATTTATTAAAAAATAAAGTACTTTCAATTGCTTGTCCAAAATTAGACTCTAATAAGGAATCTTATGTTGAAAAGATAACAGCAATGATTGATGAGTCAAAATTAGATACAATTACAGTATTAATTATGGAAGTCCCTTGTTGTGGAGGATTAGTTCAGATAGCAAAAATGGCAAGAGATAATGCAAAAAGAAATATACCGATTAAAGTAATAAAAATCAGTATAAAAGGAGAAATACTTCAAGAAGATTGGCTCTAATTAACCAAAATACAATATAATAAAGTTCTTAATCGTTTAAATAGTAGATTAATTTAAAACAATAAAAATTATGAACTTAGCAGTTTTTTATGCCATAATTGGTATAATCATTATAATATCAGTACTAACATTGATTTCCTCATTTAAGTCAGTTAGACCAATAGTGCAAATCCTTAAATGGACAAATATAGGTATCTTATCAATAGTAATATCTATAATTGCTACAAATGGATTTCAAAACTCAGTTTCAATACCAATAACATTATTATTAAATGTACTTATAATAGTATTATTAGTATTTACAATAGTAAATATGCTTTACTTAGTAATGTTGCTAATACATAAATTACATCCCAAATTAATGATATAAAAAAAAGAAGGAATGTAAATATTAAAAAAGAAAAGCACTTATAATTAATATAAGTGCTTTTCTTTTTTATTTGTGCGGATGGAGGGATTTGATTGTTAGTGTTACTAAAACGTTTTATCATTGTATTTCAATACTTTAACTTTGTTAATTTCTCTTAAAAAGACGTGCTTTTGTTCCGTTTTTGTTCCGTTTTAAATTTTGGAAAAAAATATATTTCAATCAATTATAAACGGCTACCGTTTTGCTTTTTAACTCTTTTAAATTAAAAGACACGGTAAATTATCGTATGTGTAAATACTTTCCTATTTCATTTTTCTTTTCAATAGGAGCATACGTTGGATTAATTAACTGTACTTGGCAATAATTTTTATTATTATATTCTACGGAAACCTTATTAACTAAAACTACATAATTATCTTGACCAAAATAAGGACTTTCATAAATATAATAATCTTGATTAGATTCTGAGGATGGATAAAATCGCTCTCCCATCCAATTATGCAATTCTTCTTGTTTATCCAAAGGAATAAGAAGAAGAACAGCATATAATTTATAATTATAAAACGTATAAAAAACATAATCAAGTTCAGGACTATATTTTTCAAAATATAAGAGATAATCAGGGTCATCAATAACTAATTCTCTATCTTCAACCTCTTTAATTTTATTTTTAGCTTGACCCCATAATAAGGATGGGTCTGTAAAATAATTGTAATTCCCAGTAACATTAATATCACAAGTACCATTTCCAAAATTAAATTTTGTTTTTCCTACCTTTTTCCCGATAACATTATAAGATGTTTCATTTAGTTTTTCATAACCCGCAATATAACTATTTTCTAATGTAATATATTCAGCATTTTCAACATTAATATTATAGCTTTCTCCAACTTTTACGCTTATATAAGGAGAGGATAACACTAAATTGTTTAACCCATTTGAACTATTTGAATTATCTGAGTCATCAGTACAACTAACTATTGTCATACTTAAAATAGCTGTTAAAAGGACTAATATTTTCTTTTTCATATTCTATTTGTTTGGATTATTAACATTGACTTTAGTATCATTATCCGTATTTGTATTTTCTCCAATTCCAACATAAATTGTTGTTGTGGTTGGTGAATAAATCCCAACGGTTAATGATTCTACAATTATATTCCAAAACGTCCTTCTTGTTTTTATCTCATAATTTTTGACGCCAACTAAATAATTATTTGTTTGCATATTTGTTGATATCGGAATTAAACCCCCTAAAATGGAACTATTCCATCGTGACATAACTTTTACTTTAGGAACATAAGGATTTCCTACAGTAACTCTACTTTGATAGCAACTTGTAAAAAGAAATGCTATACAAATAATTAATAAGATTTTTTTCATACATTATTTTTTTGTTAAGTTAATAAATAAGTCATTAATGTTCTTGCATTTGCATCTCATGCAAGGAAGCATTTGAATTTTTCTGTTTTTTTAGTAGGTCAATTTCCTTTCTTAGTTCTCTATTTTCTTCAAGTAATTCAATATATTTTTCTTTATCTATTTTTTTTTCTTGAATAATTTGATGTTGTTCATCTAATATTTTCAACATTTCACCTTTTCCAGAAAGTAACCAATTAGCATCAATATCTACACAAATTGTGGATATTAATTCATAATCTAATGTATTTCTTGTCCTCCAATTACTCAATCTTGTAGGAGAAATTCCAAGAAATTGAGCAAAAGCACTATCATTAATAAATTTATAGTGCTTTTTTATTTCATTTAAAATCAATGTTTTATCCATAATAGTTCACGTTTTGTGAAAAATAATTGTGAATTTATTTGTTTTAATTCACACTTTGTGTATATCTTTGCCCCAAGTTTAAAACTTTAAACGGTTGATTAGTTTAGTAAACCAGCAAAATTAAAACAAAAAATGGGAAATCAAGAATTTAACTTTAAAAAAGAGTATTACTACTTGCCAGCGTGCAAGCAAAAAGAGGTCAAAGACATTATAAAAAAAGAGCTACATATAAAATCCGACCAAGGCTTTTATAAAAGAATGAACGGAGATTCTTCAAGTAATCCTTCAGAAATTAAAGCAATTATTAATCTATTTAATGATTACGGAATAATCATCAATCAAAAATAGGAGATAAAAATATGTGTGATTGTATCAATAGAATTGAAAAAGAAGCCTTACAGAAAATGAAAGACCAAAGTAAGAGCATGGAAATTATTGAAGAACCTGAATTTGATAATAAGAGTTGGCTATACGAGCATAATATAATAACTACTTACAACAACATTGTAGGAAAGTATAAATTTGGCAAAGCTACAAGAAAATTTGAAATGAGGTTTTTACCTACTTTCTGCCCTTTCTGTGGAGAAAAATTAATCAAAGAAAAAAATAAGAAATAAAGTCATGGAAAATACAATAATAAAAGATGTATTAGATTGCATCAATCAAGGAGGAGAAAATAATCATCATACAAATGAAAGAATTATTGATTGGCTTAAAGAATGTATTGGATGTAAAAAAAAAATGTAAAACATTATACTATATTATTTATTAGTCATCATCAAGGTTGTGGTATTACTACGTTTATTAAATGGCTTAACAATAACGATTTGGGTATAACATTTAAAGAAATAGACAACAATAGTGAAAAGATTAAATATGATAGAAATATAATCATGACAGAGCCTTACATATTTATAAAAAAGAATAAGATGAATTGGTTCTATTATATCTACATCAAAAACATAAATCTTGACTATAAAAAATATAGTGCAACAGATTTTATTCAAGCAATAATTGACGAATATAAATAGGATTTTTAATCCATAAAAAACAATTATATGTATATAAATAAAGACCAAACAGAAATCTTAATAAAAAAGGAAGCCTATATATTTAAGGATACAGATAAAGCAATTTTAGAAGCAAAAAATCATGATTCAACATTTGATGTAGGAATAACTCAATATAGTTGTGATAAATGCACAATTATTAAAGATAATAAAGGAAAATTGCAATGCGTGGATGTTCCATGCTCTCCAAGTTCAAGAAAAGACGGCAAAAATGGTTACTTCATTAAAAGAACAACAACATTATGATAAGAACAACCTCAGAGTTATTAGAAAGCATAGAAAAAGTAAGATTATTATTAAATAATCAAGGCTTAGACGCTTTAAATGAAGATATGCTTCAAATATATCTAAGAATTGAATCATTAAGTAGCAATATAGACACTAATACTATAATGATAAAATTTTCACAAGAAGAGTTTAAAGAACTTCAAAACCATATTATAGCAGCAAAAAAATATGAATAAAGATAATGATAAACTTCTTAAGTGGTGGAGGAACTTAAGAGGTGCACGAGAATATAGAAAAGATTTAAGATATTCTTTATGTGAATTCATGAGTTGGAGCTCTGATACTTTTTATCGTTCCTGCAATGGACAAAGAACTATAAAAACATGCGAAAAATTAGGTATAAATCATTTCTTACAAAACAATAAAATGGATAAAATCTATGAGTAAAGAAATTGTTGAAGATTTAAAAGAAATTGTTCTTGAAAAAGAAAAGTATCTTGATTCAATTGAACCAGATAAATTTTTCCAAAGAAGAAAATTAATAAAAGAAATCTCTATAATTAGCAATGCTTATAATATTATAGAGCTACAACAACAAGAAATAAAAGAACTCAAAGAAAAACAAATTGATATTAAGGATTTTGAAACATATAAAAAGATTGTTAAGGCAACTCAAGGAATATTAATCCTTAATCCAAACAATTCCATAGCATATAAACTCTTGTATAATTCTGATCATATAATTAACTTAGTTGAACATCAAATCAAACATAATGAGGAAATAATAGACTGGGAAAATTGGATAGAAGAAAATAAGACAAAATATCCTTTAGATATTGTAGAATCATTCGAAGAATTGATAAATCAAATGAAAGAAAATAGGATAATTAAATAGATTATGGCTAAACTAAAGACTACAGACGATATAGAGTTAAACGAAGAACTAAAAGAAGATAAAAGAAGTATTCAAGTACCTAAAATCTTACAAATGCAAGAATATTTGTCAGACTATTATTCTTTTAGACTTAATACTGTAACGTTTAATTTAGAAAAAAGACTTAAAGGAACAAAAGAATTTGTAAAAATAGAGCCAAAAGATAAAGCCGACCTTATTATTAAATTAAAAAGTTCAGGGTTTCCAAAACCAAAGGAAGATTTGGACGACATCTTGCAAAGTTCATTTGTTGCAGAATATAACCCTATACAAGACTACTTTAATAATTTAGAATATAAAGGAAAAGGTTATATAGACGCTTTAATAGGACAAGTTGTAATTGATAATTCTATGATTTATACAATAGATGAGATGAATTATCAACAATTATTTGGATTCTATTTTAGGAAATGGTTATACGCTTGTTTTAATTGCTTTATGGGCGTGCAGAAAAATGATGTAATGCTTATTCTTATCGGAGCTCAAGGAAGATTTAAGACATCTTTTTTGAATTTCCTTTGTCCTAAAGCAATCAATGATTATTCATTTACAGGACATATTAATCCAAGTTTATCCGATTATAACACTGCTACATATTTAACAGAAAGAATTTTCATTAATGTAGACGACCAAATGGAGAGCATATTTGGTAAAGACTATAATAGTATGAAGTCTATTATCTCACAAGAATATCTACCTATAAGAAAATTATACAAGGCTAACCATGTTAGAAAAACAAGAATAGCTAATTTTTGTGGCTCCGTGAATGAGCCTCAATTTTTAAGAGATTCAAATAATCGACGATATCTATGTTTTCTGATTAATGATATAAAACCTACATATAACAAAATAGATATTGAATCATTATGGGCAGAGGTGAGAGAAGAGGTAAAGGAATTTAAAGGAACTTATCTATTCAACAAAAATGACTTTGCTAATATTGATGAAATGAATAATACATTTCATACCCCAAGCATTGAAGAGGAAACACTCAAAACAATATTTGAAGTTCCAACACTCGAAAATAGAAGTAAAGATACTTATTATCTGCAATTTAGTGAGATAATGAAAATCTTAAAAGACTACACCGAAGATAAACAATTAAAGAACTACATGTTACAAACTTCAATGAGAAAGTTAAAAATGAAGTCTGTTTCTAAAAAAATAGAAAGATTTAACAATCAACCGAGATATGTTTATGAATTAAAATTATTAATAGACAAAGAATATATGACTCAAAAGTTGCTACAATACAAAGCAACAACAGAAGATAAAAAAAATAACCTTTAAAAACAAAAATTATGACAGAAAAAACAACATCAAACAATTTAAAAAAAGTTCAAGACTTTGCAAATGATTTTGTAAAAAATCAAAGCCAAGAAGAAACTTTAATTATTATTTATTCGGATGGAGAAAATATACTTAAAGTAAATGCTTCAAAACCGACTAATGCAGCAGAATGCTTATCAGTATTTTTAGATGATAATAAAGATATCGTTTTTGCATTTAAAAAAATAATAGATAGAAATAATTCAATAGAAGAAATGTAATTATGGCAACAATAATATTGGCAATTTTAACCCTTTGCTCTGTTATAATATCTCTTCGTTTATGGTCCTCTGTGTATGATATTGCACATATAATTGAACGATTAGAAAAAAGAATAAAAGAATTAGACCTTAAAATCAAACATAAATAAAATGAAAAAAATAATTAGTTTAATAGCTATATGTATTATGCTATGCTCATGTAATACATATTATATAGTAATAGAAGATTACGACACAGATAAGGATAAAACAAATGAGGCTCATACGCAGCGTGTTTATAACGATATGACAAAAGAGGCTAATAAAGCAGCAAAAGAAACTAATATCCATTTTCAAAAACAAATTGAGGTTATTGAGAATATGGACGGTGTAAGAGAGGCTGTAAAGGCTATTCAATACGATTCTATATAATATAATTAATAGTAGTATTCAAAGCGGTGTAATTGATTTTACACCGCTTTTTTTTGTAGTTTGTAGTAAGAATTAGAAAAGTGCTTACTACTCTTACTACGATTAAAGAAAAATAAAAACAAAAATTCAAAAACTCTTTTTATTGCTTACTACCTTACTACCTTACTACTACTATATATATATTACTATAATATAATAATATATATTATATATTGGTAGTAAGAGTAGTAAGCAATTTTTGATTTTTTGGGCTTATTTTGTTTTTTCAAATTTTTGGTAGTAAGGTAGTAGGTACGCAAAAAAAAATTTTCTACTTTTCTATTTTATAGGTACAGTACTTATTTTTTAGTTTATTTTTTTCAACTCAAATTTACTACTTTCTTATTTTGCGTAAAACATTAGTTTATAGTTGTTTTCTTTAATATTACTATGTAATTTTGCTCTGTTTATATGAATAAACTTTAATAAACATAAAACAAATAAAGTAATGGAAAAAAAACCTATCACAATTAAAGACGTTGAACAATCTGTTTATCAACAATTTAAAAAAAAATCAAAAGAAGAAAATCTATCAATAGGAGATTTTTTTGAAAAGATGTTCCTAAATTATCAAAAAACTCCTGATAATAATGAAGAAAACGAGGAATTAGTTTTTTTAAGAGAAAGTATCCAAAACGTACAACTTGCTAATGAAGCTTTACAAGAAGATTATCAAAAACTTCTTGAAGAAAAAGAAACTTTACTTCTTGATATTTCAGAATTGAAAGAAAACGCAAAAAACAATGAAGATAATAAGATAAACGAAGATTTCTTATTACAATTTGAGGGATTTGATAAATACATAATTGATTTAATTTGTAAACAAGAAAGCGATAGAACTGGAAAACGTGTTACTCCTGCTATGTTACTTTGTGCTATGTTTGTGTCTTACGTTCAAGATAAAAAGTTTTATTACTTTGATACTCCTGGAATATTCAAACTAAAATCGCTTAAAAAACAATACGAAAACGGCGAATTACCTAAAATAATTTATTAATTATGGATTTAAAAAACGAAATTAGTAAGAAATTACTCAAATCATTTATTCCACAAGTTCAAAAGATGTTGAAAAATCCTGAAAGTAAACGAAAACTTTTAGGATTTATCAATACAAAAAAAGATAGTGTTGAACCTATAGGAGAGGAAAACGATATTGTTTTAATGATTACGTCAAATGACCGTGATTTATTTATATCTATTTACACAACAATAGAAATTGAGCGAAGAACTATTCTTTGTAGACAACTTGGACAAATAAATTATGATGAATTTACGCAGATTATCGAAAACCTATTAAATGAATTTATTAATGGAAAATAATAACGATAAACCTTTAGAATACGATAAAAACCTTGCTCAATTGCTTGATGAAATGAAGCCCGAAAAGGAAGAAATGGAAGCACCACCAGCACCAGAGGAAGAGATAAGTAATGAATTGGACGAAAAAACAGAGAATAAACCTACTGAAAATATAATAAATAATCTACCTAATATAGCCTCTATAATTGTAGGCTGGGTAGATATGGGTTTTGCTTCAATTGCATCAGCTATCAGCAAAACAGATAATAGAGCAAAGTATAAATTAGAAAAAGAAGATAAAGACGAGTTAATAAAAGCGTGGAAAGTATATTTACAGAATACACCAGACATTAAAATGTCTCCGAGTACGTTACTTATTATAACTATGGGTATTATTTATATTCCAAAAGCTATTGTAGTATGGAATGATAAAAAATCTACTGAATTAGAAAAGGAAAACGCATTATTGCAAGAAAAAATAAAGAATAATAACAATGGAACTACCAACAACAACGAATAAAGGTCGTACTCCTAAGCTAATTTGTATCGTAGGCACTAATGGCACCGGTAAAACTACATTGTTACAAGAATTTGTTGCAAATGAATTATCCGTTAATAGACGCGTGCTTATTGTTACTCCTCATTTTAACGAATGGAGTAATTTTAAAGATGTTCCTATTGCAGATGTTGAGAATGATATTTATAATTTTAAAGGGATTGGACGAATTCATTATTCGGGTGAAGATGATATTTTTGATAAAATCAAAAAACAGTTCTTTAATGGATTATTGATTTTTGATGATTGTAGAGCATATATTAAACCTAATATATCTCAATACTTCAAAAATATAATGATAAGCCGTAGGCAAATGAAAACCGATGTAATATGTGTCGCTCACTCTATTGTTGATATACCTGTTTCTGTCTTCTATTATAGTCCTATCTTTATATTAAAAAAAACAACTACAACCTTTGAAGCAAGAAAGACTTTGTTAATGGGAGATTTGTATAATAGATTAAACGAAGCACAAGCAAGAATAAATAAAAATTCAAACCCGTATTATTATGAGCTTATTAATTCTTAACGAAGAAGATTTAAAATTTGCTTCTAAGGCTCGTTTTAGTAATGAGATATGTTCTTATGTTGGAATATCACGCCAAACGTTTAAATCTTGGCTTATAGATATGCCAATTACCCAGAAAAAGACAAATAGACTCTTTACTCCTCAGCAAGTAAAAATAATATTAGAAAACATTAAATAACTTTATCTACTTTTATCTGCATTTATCTAACGTTAAGCGACTTTAATTATAAGGTCGCTTTTTTTGTGGGTGTACTTTTGCGACTGAAATTAATAACAAAAATTTAAACCAAAAAAAGAAAAGAAATGAATTTTATCGCAAAGAACATGAAATGGATAGTCTTCGGACTTGTTGTTATATCCGCTTATTTGCTTTATAAGCAATATAAGGGAACTTCAAGCACAGCAACACCAAATTCAGCAACAGCAAATACAACTAAGGCAGCCTCAACAGAAGCTAACTTTGATGGAAATCTTGACAAAACACCAATAGTTTAACATTTAAAACCAATTACAAAATGATAAATACAAGCAATATCCCTTTACAATTTGGGATTCAATTAAAAAATACTTATACTACAACAGATGTTACTGTAGCATTATTTAATGGTACAATACCTTCAATAGGTTTAGCTCTAAATAGTGAATCTGAACAGGTATTAACAAAAGGAGACAAAACACAAATGTTATTAGCTGGATTTCCTGTTGATGCTGTTATGTGCGACGGTGTGCTTCCTATTAATGGCATTATTCCTGCTAAAAATGTAGCACGCATTGAAGCTGCATCTTTAGATACTCCATTTACTATTGAACACTTGAAAGAATGGTTAAAGAGTAATACTGTCATTATTAAAAAAATGACAATTAAAGCTACTACACAAGATCAGTTTGATAACCAATTGACCTTTGCGACTGTTTCACCTTTGAAATCTTATGGCAAATCCGTTGTTGCTCCAACTAACTACTCTCTTCCTTCTTATCTTCAATCTAACAAAATTGTGATAGATGACATTCCTGTAAGATTACAAGATGATACTTTATGTATCTGGAAAATCAACGCAGGCGAAACTGTTAATATCACTTTAGAGTTGGCAGAACCAGAAGTATAGTACAACGCTTCATATTAATTAAAAAAGCCCTACCCAAGCAAAAAGGGTTAGGGTTTTTTTTTAACTCAAAAATATAATGAAATACAATAATAATAAAATAAAATCTCCATTGATAAATGATAGAACTAAAGGAAACTCTCCTTTTGTTGGATTTTCAACTATTGAAGATATGTTTGATTCTGTAACAGATACTACTCCCGCGTCTTCTAACTCATCTAATCCAACTAATAATTCATCATCTTCTGCATCTTCGGATTATTCGTGGATTACGAACCTTGGTACCAGTCTATCTAGCATAGCAGATGTTATTTTTAACGGGAATAGCCCTAAGGCTTATACTTCTACAGCTTCATTAGATACAGAAAGTAGTAATTCTTCTGTATGGTGGATAGTCGGAGGTGTAGCAATCGTAGCCGTTATAATTTTTCTTTCAGTAATGTTGAAGAAAAAAACAGCATAACAAAATGAAAGGAAAATGTTTAACCCGTATTAATTACGGCGAAAATATGGGAAATAATCCCGCCAAAGTAAATATTTACTCTGGCGAAATTTCTGTAAATCCAACAATTTGGAATGATTTAACAGATAATGAGAGAGAAATAATACTTACTCATGAAAAAGGACATTTTTTTAATAAATCTGCAAACGAAGTAGTTGCAGATAATTACTTAGTTAAAAAATATGGCAAAAATAGCGAAAAGCTAATTGAAATAGCTAACACTATTAATAAATATGTTCCAGATACTGAAAAAAATAATTATCGAAAAGCCAAACTATGTTGGAATATATTGGAGCAAAATCAAAAAAATAATGATGCTGCTCCAGAAGCTAATCTTTGGGGCGAAATAATAGGAGCTGTATTATCTATTGCAAGTGTTGTAGCTCCAAGTTTATTAGGAAATACAAATCGTTCTCAATGGCAAAAATCGAATGAAGCTACCAAAAATAATTTAATGTATAATGCTTATTTTGAAGCTGCATATATCATATATCGTAAAAATGGTGGTGATTGGGCTACTCTTGTTTCAAAATCAAATATAACTCCAGACAATTCCAGTTCTGTATTATATCAAGCTTGGGCTATTCTTGCAAAACAAGGATTATTTGACAATGGCAGTTCAGAAAAAGACTTAATACCTTCTACATTTTGGCAACAAAATGGAATACCTCAAATTAATACATTTAAAGCAGCAATTCAATCAAGATATGCAAATGAATCTATTGTTACTAAATTTATTTATTCAACAATGGGTCAAATTGCTCTTGCTGCTTTTGCTGCATTTATCCTTTTTCAATTTTTAAAACCAAAAAAATAATAAAAATATGCCAATAGTATACAATTCTTCAAGCATCGCACCAGCATATTCTAATAGTGGTGGTAATGTATATACTTCATTTTCTCTTGATGAAACAGGAGGGGGGCTTAAGGTTAATTACAGTAAGCCATTTATCGGCTTGTATCTTGCTATATATGATAAAGAACAAGATTATTTATATAGACGGATAATTGATCAATACACTCAAGAAATACTTTACTCTTACCCTAATAAGAGTAAAGACGCTGTTACAGTCATAATTATGAATCGTGTTGATTTATCTTCTACTTCTGAAAATAGTTTTCAACAATATTTGTACAAAAAATTAGGCAAAGATTCTAATTATGATTTTTCGAATAAAACAACTATTGATAAATGGTCAAAGTACTTAAGTTCTTTTGATAGCTTTTTAAAAAATACAGCCATTTCAAAAGAGTATATTAAGAATGAAGTAATAGAATATTTAGGAACTACATTATTACCTGACGAGACGACTATTCCTACAGCTGCAGAATTGAAAGCTCGAAGCGCAGAGAAGGATAAGGCGGATATAGAAACTCTTGCTATCAAAAAAGCAAGTGAAGGTACATCAAATACCACAACTACAACAACTAATAATTATACTAAATATATAATTATTGCTGCATTAGCTGTTGGTGCTTATTTAATCTACAAGAAAAACAAATAATATGAATAGATTTAACAAATGGCTCGAAGATTTGAGCAAAAATCCTATGTTATTAGTTATATGGGTATTGATTATAATTATTTCTATATTTGGACTGTATTTCCTTATAAAATTCATTAAAGAAAAAATAGACGAATATCTTGCTACAAGTGATTATAAAGTCGTATCGTCTAACTTATCTTATACAACTTCTGAATATAAAGCAATGGCAGATCAACTGTATAATGCAATGAACGGGGCAGGAACAGATGAAACTGTAATTTATGATGTTCTTAATAGACTTAATACAGTAGATGACTACAATCAACTTGTTAAAACCTTTGGCACACGTTCAGCTTCTTCTTTTGTTACTTCATTCTCTGGTACTTTACAAACATGGTTACGCGATGAACTTGATGATTCCGAAGTTAAGAAAGTCAATAACATATTATCTAAAATGGGGGTAAGCATCTAATGAAAAAGAAAATCTTTATAAGTTTAGTCATTATCGCTGTTCTTATTATGATCTATTTTTTCATTATAAAAAAAATAATGATAAAAACAGATGCAACAGCTACTCCAGAGGAAAAAGCTAATAGTAATGTTACAAATTATGCAAGTCCTTCTTTATACAAATACGCTTCATTTCCACTAAAGAATGGAAGTAAAGGAAAAGAAGTTGCAGCAATCCAAAGGTGGCTTAATACTGGGGTTTTACATACTCCTTATGCTATTAATTATCCTAATCTTATTATTGACGGTATTTTAGGCTCTAAAACTACTGCAGCCTTAGAAGCTATCGGCTATCCTTTACCAATGACAGTAGAATTTTACAATACAACAGTACCTATAACATATAAATACTAAAAAACATGAATAACTTTTTAGATTCACTTTCTACCTTTTTTAAAGGAGATACAACCGCTAAAGTAACTGTCGGTTTGGACACAGGCTTATTAATTAAGTCGGGAATTATAATCATGGTTACAATTGTAACAAGTGTATTTCTCATTAAAATATTGAAATAAAATGGCACTATTATTTGAAGACAAAATTCCTAACACAGGGATAAACAATAAGGCAAAATTTATTGAGCAAGTCAAATATTACTCAACATTATTGTTGATAAATCCTAATTGGTTAATGGCTACAATGTACATTGAAACGGGAGGAACTTTTTCGCCAAGCGTGAAAAATCCAAGTTCTTCAGCAAGTGGCTTAATTCAATTTATGGAAGCTACTGCAAACCGTTTAGGAACTACAACCTCTGCACTTCGTGCAATGAGTAATTACGCCCAAATGGAATATGTATATAAGTATATGAAGTCTTACACAGGTAGAATGACTTCTTACCCTGATGTATATCTTGCTGTATTTGCTCCAAGTGCTATTGGTAAAGCGGATAGTGTTGCTATTTACGCAGGCTCTACGGTTTCTGTTAATTCTGCACTTGATTATGATAAAGACGGCAAAATTAATGCAGGTGAAATAAGAAAATGGGCTTGGTCAAGAATACCAACTCAATATCATGAAACCCTTAAAAAAAAAGTACAGCAATGACAATAGTTAAATATAGTATTATCATATCTGCACTTGTTTTAACTGGGCTTTTAATCTATTATTTTTTTATTAATACAACAAATTAAAAATGAGAATAAGAAACTCAATCGAAGCCATGCTAAGCAATGGCAGTCCTGATATAGTGGAAGATTTAGGAAATGTAATCTATCAAGGTTATTTTATTCCTAAAACAAATGAAACTCAATCTAATAATTGTATGATTATTAAGATTGAAACAACTGGGAAAATTTCCACACGCAAATTTGCAAATGGAATAAATTACGATAATGTATTAACATGGGAAAACAGAGCAGATTATAGCTACTCTTTTGCCTCTAAAGATATATAATTATGGATTGGTCAATAGCTAATATAAATCGAACATTAGTAACTCCAACAGTTGCTGAAAAAGTAATTGAAGAGGACGGCACAGAAACTTATTATCTTGGTTATTGTTCTTCTGGTGTAAATTCAGTAAATGATGCTTTATTTGCCGTATGTAGAGTTACTGACCCAAGCGGTTCAATGCGTAAGATGTGGTCGAATGGAAGCACAGAGCAAAACTGTGTTTTTGCCGATTTTGCAAGTTTAAATTATTCATTTTTACAATAAAAAAAATATGACACCTAAAACAACAACAGTATCTCCACTTGAGATAAAAAGTACAACATTGAAAAGTACTACATTAAATGCACAAAGTATAAATAATGACATTAGCGATAAATATATTGCTATGGAAGACCCAAATATTACTGCTCCAAATTTGGAAAATGAAAATAGTAATAATGGTCCTTCAAATACGACAACAAATATACCAGTAAAAGAAAAGTCTAAAATCCATTTTAAGACTCTTTTCAAACGTTATTGGTGGGTTTTATTAATTGCATTCTTACTTTTAAAAAAATAAAATATGCAATTCATTATTAATCCATTCACAGGAAAATTTGATGCAATTGGATGTTCTTCACCAACGCCTCCAGTTGAGGAATATATAACATTTGCAGACCCAGTTGTAGAGGCTATTTGTGTAGCTAATTGGGGTTCTAATGGTAAATTAAGTTATACTCAAGCGGCGGCTGTAATAACTCTTGGGAATAAATTTAGTTATGCAACAGAAAATCCACCCGCAGAGCCAATTACGTCGTTTGAGGAATTACAATATTTCATAAATTTAAAGGATTTGAATGCTGATATAGACGGTTATGGAGCATTCGAAGGAGCAGAACAATTGACCTCAATTATTATTCCTGACAGTGTTACTTCAATTGGAGATTATGCGTTTTCTGGTTGTTCAAGTTTAACCTCAATTATTATTCCTAACAGTGTTACTTCAATTGGAGATGGTGCATTAGAAAGCTGTTCAAGTTTAACCTCAATTATTATTCCTGACAGTGTTACTTCAATTCATCCAGACGTAATTGCAAACTGTTCAAGTTTAACCTCAATTATTATTCCTGACAGTGTTACTTCAATTGGAGGTGGTGCTTTTGCCTTTTCTGGTTTAACCTCAATTATTATTCCTGACAGTGTTACTTCAATTGGAGATGGTGCTTTTAATTCTTGCATAGAATTAAATAGTGTAAATATTCCTAATAGTGTTATTTCAATTGACAGAGCAGCGTTTATTGATTGTTCTGGTTTGACATCAATTATTATTCCTAATAGTATTACTTCAATTGCTCCAAAAGTATTTCAATCGTCCGGTTTAACATCAATCAATATTCCTGATACTATTACTTTAATTGGAGAGTCTGCTTTAAGGTTTTGTTCAAGTTTAACCTCAATTATTATAGGTAATAATATAGATTTAATTGACAGCTATGCAATTAGTGCGTGTGAATCATTAAAAGATATAACAATTACAACCGAAATACCGCCAACATTAGGTTCAAATGCGTTTCAAGATAATATATTATTAGAAAATATATTTGTACCTGCTCAAAGTGTGGAAGCATATAAAATAGCCGCACAATGGATTAATTATTCATCAATAATAAGTGCAATAGTATGATAGAACAAATGATTACACTTATCGGGAAAATATTTCCCTCCGTTGGCACAGCTAAAGCCATTAGAGATGAATTGCGAGCAGATGTATCACAATTAAAACAAGATTTAATAGACGCTAAGGCAGAACATGAAGCTTGGCGAACAGCATTTGAATCAAGATATGTATCGGACGCTTGTATTCGTCAAAATTGCAATTTCAGGATTAACAGCCTGCAAACATTAGATAAAACAAAAAGAAAGTCAAAAAGAGTAAATAACAAAACAAAAAAAGAAGAATGAAAAAATTAATTTTCTTAATAATAGCCTTATTCTTTGTGTCTTGCTCCACTTCTAAAAAAAGTGTAGAGCAAATCAAAGAAAAAGAAACGTCAATATTAAATGTTGAACAAAAAACAGATAATGAAACAAAGGTTGCTACAAATAGCAATCTTGATTCAATTGTAAATGTCTATATTGATATAGTTGTAAAGGAAACAAAGCAAACGATTGTTGATAGTTCAGGAACCATAACAACTATTGAAGCTAAAGAAACTAATATTAGTATAGATAAAGAAGCTAATAAGCATGTTTCTATTAAGTCTGATAGTTTGGCAAATAAAATTACTGATACTAAGATTAAAGAGGTAAAAGAAGCCACAAAAGACAATAAAATAATTAAAGAAGTCAAGAAAAATATTGATTTATTCGACTACTATTTTATGGCAATAGTATTCACCGTAGTAATAATTTGGAATTATAGAGTAAAATTATGGAATTGGATCGTATTCTTAATAAATAAAATCAAAAATATCAATCATTAAAACATCAAAAAAAATGGCAACAAAAAAAACAAAAACAACAAAGTCTTCAAAGAAAAAAACAACTTCTAAGGCTAAGACTACGAAAAGCACAGCTAAAACAATTAAAGTTTCAAAACCTACAGAGGGTAAAAAGAAAACAATCAGAATTGTTATAGGTTAAATTCCTACTCCCTTTGATAGTGAATAGCTCCAATAATGGAGCTATTTTTTTTTGCTTACTACCTTGATTTTGCTTACTACCATTATAATATTGAAATAAAATTAGTTATAAATAAAATAGTAACGTAGTAGGTAGTAGATGTAAAAATTAAAACTCTGGAAAGTGTATTTTTATGTCCTCTCTCATTTCGGGGGTAATATGGTCGGCGTATTTGCTTGTAATAGCCAACGAGCTATGGTCTGCGTGAGCCTGAACAGTTTTAGAGCTAATATTATTTATAAGCATTTCAGTAATTGCAGTATCACGCAAAGAGTACATTTGATATTCATCTTTTAAATTCAGTTCTTTTCTTAGATTAATCCATTTAGTACCTGCGTCCTTTGTTCTCATCAAATTAGTACCAGTACGAAACATAGAAGAAAATAGATAGTTATCTTTATTACAATTAGCAATGTTGAACTCATTCCAATACTTCTTTATTATTCCAATAAATTCATTTGGAATACTTATATTTCTATTTTTTTTGTTTTTCGTTTGTGAGCCTACCAATGATATTAACTGATTGTCTATATTAATATCTCCTATTTTCATTCTAAAAATTTCAATTGGACGCAGTAAACAATTAAATTCAAATAATAAAAACATAAGAAAAGGTTTATCATTTATAGTTAGATAATCAAATATACGTTGTCTTTCGTTTGCAGGTATAATTATTCTTTTCTTTTTTTCTCCTTTTTTCAAAGATATTTCAGCAAAATAATTTTTTGAATGATACGAACGCTCGATTAACCATTGAAATAAAGTTATCATAAAATTTCGATAATTATTCCAAGTATTAGCACTAACATTTTTAGATACTGTAATCCAATCAAGATAACGCATTGCATCAGCTTTGGTAAAATCATTTGGGATTAGCTTATCTTTCTTCACGATTATAAGCCATTCAATAAAAATATGGATGTATGAACGATAAGAACGTAAGCTTTCCTCTCTAAGTTCTTTTGATTTTATACTTAGGTATTTTTCGCACACTTCACTAAGCGTTATTATCTCACGTATTGAAGCATCAACGAAAGGAGACCACCCTGTAAGTAATTTATAATTGATTATTTCACAATGCTTATTTAGTTCTCTTTTTGCTATTCTATCACAATTATACTTACGTCTAAGTTTATTGACTTTATAGCAAACACGCTCTAAAATTTGAGAGTAAGGATTTAATGAATAAAATTCGATACGCCAACCGCTTGGCAATGTTTTGAGGATTGCAGGATAATATTTAACATCTAAACCCCCTTGTTGTAAATTCAATTGCATTTTTTTTTTGGTGCTTTCATTGAAAGCGTCCAAAGAAAAAATGTTGTTTTGTTCCGATTCTGTTCCGGTTTTAACGGCAAAAGCGTGTAAGTTGTTGTTCTTACACGCTTTACGTTTTATTTGTGCGGATGGAGGGACTCGAACCCACACGTCTCACGACACTAGATCCTAAGTCTAGCGCGGCTACCAATTACGCCACATCCGCTTTAATTGAGGTTGCAAAGGTAGATATTTTTTCGATACTTGCAAACTTTTCATTTGTTTTTTTCATAACCTACCTTTACAATTCTCTATATTTTCTTATACTTGAAATTATTTCAATCCAAGTTTTTTCATAATTAAAGGAGTAACATCTTCGCTATCTTCAGCATACCAAAGTATTCCTGTACTTTCAAATATATATGTATATTTTCCATCTTTTGCAACTTCTGCAACTGCTGCTTTAATTTTATCAGTTATTTTTGACATTAATTCAGTTTGTTTCTTTTGAATATCTGTTTCTGCACTTTGTTGGAATTCTTGGAAACGTTCACCTACTGATTGTATTTCTTTTTGTTTGCTTGCTTTCAAAAGATCTGAAAGTTGAGCTTCTTTTGCTTGGTATTCAGAAGTTAAACGTTGATACTCTTTTTGCATAGATTCAGCTTCACCTTGAAGTTCTGCCATGTAAGCTTTCATAATTACTTGTGCAGAATCTCCTTCTGGCATCTTTTTAATCAAATCTGTTGATGAGAAATGTCCTAATTTTACTGTTTTTTGTGCAAATAAATTTCCTGTTAGAGACATTGCAACAACAAGAATTAATAGTTGAATTGTTCTTTTCATTCTTTTAAAGTATGTATTTATTATTAATATTCTTTTCATTTAGGGGGTGCAAAAGTACGCAAATAATTATATTATTTAGTTTTCTTTGTACTATTTATTTTGTAACCAAGCTCTGCTAATATCAAATCACTAACATCAGTTTTTGCATCAACATATAGAATTGTAGCTCCACTTGCTTTATCAAATATTATAGCATAGCTCTTTTCTTGTGCTATCTTTTCTATTGCATTATATATTTTGTCTTGTATTGGTTTTACAAGTTCTGAACGTTTTTTAGTTAGATCACCAGTATTTCCAAAACGTTGTTTTTGTAAATCTTTTGCTTCTTTTTCAGCTGCTATGATTTCGTTTTCTTTTTTAGACTTTAATTCTTCTGGCAAAAGAACACTTTCTGCTTGGAATGCTTTATATAGTTTATCAACTGCTTGAAACTTTGATTCCACTTCTCTTTGCCATTGAACAGAAAGGTCATCTAACTCTTTTTGTGCTTGTTTATACTCGGGCATATTGCTTAATATATATTCAGAATCAACACAAGCAAACTTTTGTGCAAATATTACTGTTGTTGATAATATACAGAATAATAATACAACTAACTTTTTCATATCTTTCTTTTTTAATATTAATTACTATAACTCTATTGCAAATATTATGCCTAATCTATAGATTGACCAATTGAGAATTGTAGTTGAGAGCCACCAGCAGTTGGATTTCCTTCTACACTATCAAAACCATAACCCCAGTCAATACCAATAAGACCAAACATAGGCATATATAATCTAAGACCGATTCCACAAGAACGATACATCTTGAAAGGTGCAAAGCCTTCAAAATTAGCCCAAGAATTACCTCCTTCAAAAAAAGCTAAGGCATAGATAGTAGCAACAGGATTAAGAGAGATAGGATAACGAATATCCATTGTGAATTTATCAAATACAGTTCCTCCAGCTGTTGGAGAAAGAGCGGAAGTTGTATAACCTCTTAAAGCAATAATTTCACGACCATCTAATGACCAACCAGCAAGTCCGTCACCTCCAACAAAGTAACGTTCAAAAGGGGAATAATCAAGTTTATTATTATATTTTCCTAAGAAACCAAATCTTGCTCTTGTGCTAATAACTAAGTTATCAACTAAATTAAAATACCAAGAAGCTTTAGCATTAATCTTATAGTACTCTAACCATTTATATTTTTCTGCATCTGTCATAGTTGAATAATCTTTCCCATTAAGCAAGGAATAAGGTAAGGTTAATTGAGTAGTAACAGAAACATCTGAACCAAATTTTGGATAAATAGGAGAATCTGAGGAATTTCTTGCAAAAGTAAAGTTATAGTTTATATTATTTGACCTTCCATTAGTGAAAACAAAAGATGTATAGTTCTTTACGCTATATTGCTGGAAAGATATTCCGTGCATAAATGTAAAATAATCATCAGGCCATTTTAATCTCTTACCTAAAGATACAGAAGCCCCAATAATACTTAACCAATATTTAGGATCATTGGTGGTATTATAATATCCATCATCTTGATAAGAATAATAAACAGATGTGGTTAAAGCATTAGGTTTCTTGCCTCCAAGCCAAGGTTCTGTAAAGGAAGCACTAACAGAATAATAGTAAGAACCATTTGATTGAACTCTAAAAGATAATTGTTGTCCATCTCCAGAAGGAAGAGGTCTCCACGCATCTTTTTTAAAGAATTTCTTTGCTGAGAAGTTATTGAATGTTACTCCAACAGTACCGATAACCATACCTGCACCCCAACCACCAGAGATTTCAAATTTATCTGAAGAAACTTCTGTAAGTTGATAATCAATATCAACAAGACCATTTTCTTGATTAGGAAGAACTACAGGGTTCATCTTTTCTTGGTCAAAATATTGTAGCTGTTGAAGCTCTCTTAAAGAACGTATAAGATTATCACGAGAATAAAGTTGTCCAGGAAGAGTTTTTAGCTCTCTTATAATTACATGGTCGCTTGTTCTTGTATTGCCAGAAATAGTAACCTTACCGATTCTAGCTTGCTTACCTTCATAAGCTCTCATTTCAATATCAATAGAGTCATTTTGAATATTTGTTTCCACCGGAATAACTTGGAAAAATAAATAACCGTCATCTTGATAAAGGTCTGTAATATTTGGCCCTGTTGGATCGTAGGAAACATTTTTATCTAAAAGAGTTCTATTATAAGGGTCCCCTTTTTTTATTCTAAGACGTTTACTTAAATCTTCAGAAGTGTATTTAGTATTACCAACCCAACTAATATTACGGAAGAAAAACTTTTGTCCTTCTTGAATATTAAGCTGTACCATTAATTCTTGTTTTCCTTTTTTGTTTTTTACGAGGTAAACGCTATCCGATACAATCTTTGCATTCCTGAAACCTAATTCATTATATTTGTCAATTATAGCTTTCTTTTCATTAGCAAAATCTTTTTCAGAAAAACGTGAAGTCTTCCATATCCTCCACCAACGATAACGCTTTGTGTCACTCATTTGAGAACGAATAGCTTTGTCAGAAAGCTTTTCATTCCCCAAAATAATAACATCTTTTATTTTAACCTTATCACCTTTCTTAATTTTAAAGATAATATTTACGTCATTACGTGTAGTACTTGTGTCTTTTTGTTCGTCAATAGATACTTCTGTATTGTAGAAACCTTTATCATAGAAAAAATCTTTAATAGTATTTTCACAATTCATTTTTAAGTTTTCGGTAACAATATCGCCTGACATAATTTTTATCTCATCTTTTATCTTATCAGCCTCACTTCTTTTTATTCCTTCGAACTTAAAGCTTGTAAGACGAGGTTTTGTCTTTAAATAATAATTAAGATAAATTGTTCTTCCTTCAATCTTATCAACTTTTATTTGAATATCTTCAAATATACCTTGTTTCCAAAGATTATCAATAGCACCAGTAACTTTATCACCTGGTAAATAAATCTTTTCTCCAACAGTTAATCCCGAAAGAAGAATAATTGAAGGGTGGTCTAAATTGTCAGCACCAGTAATAATAATATTCCCTATCTCATATTCCTTAGGAGAGTAATAATCTAAATCAATAGTGTTCTTTATGGAGTCTTGTTGAGAAAAAACAAAAGTTGAACTGCTCAACGAAAAGAGAAAAATAAGAATGGTCTTTAATATCTTCATTAGTCTATATTTATAATATAATGCTACCTTAACGCAAATAAATGCAAATAATTTTGTGTGAGTAAATAAATTACTTAGTTAATTGTTCACTTGTCTTTCCAAAACGTCTTTCTCTTGACTGATAATCTATCAATGCTGCATAGTATTCTTCTCTTCTAAAATCAGGCCAAAGTGTATTTGTAAAGTAAAGTTCAGAATAAGAAAGTTGCCACATTAAGAAATTACTTATGCGGTATTCTCCAGAAGTACGAATTAATAAATCAGGGTCAGGATAATTCTTAGTGCATAAATGTTTTGAAATAGTTTCTTGGTTAATATCTTCTGGATTTAAACTATTATTCTTAATCTCCAAAGCAATATCTTGCATAGCCTTCGTAATTTCCCATCTTGAACTATAACTTAAAGCAATAATCATAGTGAGACTATTATTGTTTTTAGTTGTTTCAGTAATTCGTTTAAGAGCATCACGAGTTTCTTCGTTGAGTTTTTCAATTTCTCCAATAACTTCAAACCTTACATTGTTTTTCATTAATGTAGGAGTTTCGTTTTCTATAGCTTGCACCATAAGTAACATTAAAGAATCAACTTCTTCTTTAGGACGATTCCAATTTTCAGTAGAAAAGGCATAAAAAGTTAAATACTCAACGCCCAATTCCACAGAAGCTTCAGTCACTTCTCTAACAATTTCAACTCCTTTTTGATGCCCAAATATTCTCTCTTTGCCTTGTTTTATAGCCCAACGACCATTACCATCCATAATGATAGCAATGTGTTTTGGTAACCGCTCAAGATTAATTTTGTCTTTTAAACTCATATCCCTATTACAAAGTTTTGAATTGACAAAGATACATAAAAATATCTTTTTACCATTTCTTCGACAAATAAAAAGCCAAAACGATTAAAAAAGAGAGGAAATAATTACTCCCTCTCTTCTTAATTTACGTGGTTAATTAATTTTAAAACCCCTAAGAATTAACCTTATTTCTCCAACCTAAAATTTGAATTAAGGATTAGGAGTGTTTATCCTTGCAACATATTTATCCTTAGTTACACTTTTTGCGAATATCTCCGTCGTGAGGGACTTTTACGCTTTGCAAAACAAAGAAATCCCGAACGACATATACTATTTTACCTTTCTCCAAATCTCATATCAAACACCTTAAAAAGTAAATCGCCCGTTTTACATAGTGCAAATCGACCGATTTGCTACCACTAAATCGACCGATCTACCACATGCAAAACGGTAGATTCGCGATAGGTAAAACGCTCGATTTACCATAAGCAAAACGGCGATTTGCTATAGCTAGATTAACCGATTTACTATATACAAAACGGCGATCTACCATATGTAAAACGAGCGATTTACTTTTACCATAACGAGGATTTGCATTAAAAGAATAAGCTTTATTTAGTGGTGGAGTATATATTTAACGCATTTCTTTATTATTAGGATGTTTTGCTTTGCAGTGGTGGAATCAATATAGATGGACAATTCCGCATGAGTGGCAAAAAGGAAGAGTCTGCATTGAAAGGTTTAATTCAATACAGACTCTTGAAATATAGATGAATAAACTTTATTTCTTAAATACCTTATTAGCTAAATATTGCTTGTTAAAAACAAAAAAGAGCATAATAGCTAATATAGTCATTATTATATATATATTAACATCTAAAAAAGAGAGAAGATTTTCTTTAATAAAAGGAATGAATGTTATTAATAACGAATTTAAAATCACATATCCAGTAAAACAGTATCCAATAATGGATAATATTCTTTTGTTTTTATTATAATAAGATTTTAGAACATCAATATCAGATATTTGACTTGTGATTTTCTTCATATATATCCGAGATATTGTCATTGGTAATAATATACATAAAGCTATTCCAATAATTAATAATAAGTTATCTGTATACATAATAATTGTTTGTTAATAAAATTGAAAATAAATATTTCAACGAGGCAAAGATATAGTAAATATTGATATGTTTAAAGTAAAAAATTAATAGTTAGGGTAGTGGAGTTGTATTATCAATTTTTGTTTGTTGTTTTCTTTTAATGAGAAATTTGAAAAATATGTTGTAATTTTGCATCCTTATGGACGAAACAAGATTACAAAAAGTTTCTCGCTTGATTCAGAGAGATATGAGCGAGATATTGCAACAAGAGGCAACTGCATTATTTGAAGGGGCTATGATTACTGTTACCAGAGTAAGGGTGAGTGCAGATTTATCTGTGGCACGTTTATATGTTAGTATTTTCCCTCTTAGAGGCAAAACAGTGGCAGATATTATGAAGCTTTTGGAAGAAAAGAAAACATTTCTTAGAATGAAACTTGCTCAAAGAGTGAAAAATCAGCTTCGTGTAATACCAAATATATCTTTCTTTATGGATGATAGCTTGGACTATATCGAAAATATAGATAACCTTTTAAAGAATAAAGAATAAGTTTTAGAAAGAAATTAAAATGGGGAACTCATAGATAGAAGATCCAAAAAATAAAGGATTTCTATCTAAATGAACCATTAACCATTAATCATTAACCACTAAATATGAATCTTCCTTTGTTTATTGCTTGGCGATATTTCTTCTCAAAGAAAAAACTTAAAGTCATTAATATCATTTCTTTAATTTCTTTGATTGGTATTGCTGTAACTACAATGGCTTTATTGGTTGTTCTTTCGGTTTTTAATGGATTTACTTATGTTGGTACAAAAATACTTTCTTCCTCAAATCCGCCTTTGGTTATTGAAGCCAAGAAAGGAAAGGTCTTTTCATTAGATTCTATTCCTTACAATAAAATAAAGTCTTTAAATAAAACATCTGCAATTACTCCTGTTTTAAAGGAAAATGCTTTAGTTTCTTTTGGTCAAAACCAGTCTTTGGTTGAGATGAAAGGAATAGATGAAACCTATACTAAAATAAATAATGTAGACACTTCAATTGTTTATGGTGATTTTAAGTTGAAAAAGTTTTCATCAGATGCTTGTGTTATGGGAGTAGGACTTGCTGCTCAAATTAATATTCCAAAGAATGCTGAACTTATGGGGGCAGTTGTTAAAGTAATTATTCCTAAACGAGAAGGTGGCGTTTCTATAAATCCAGAAGAGTCGTTTCGTAATCGTGAAATAAATTATTCAGGGAGTTTTCAAATGAATTCAGAAATGGATGAAAACACTATTTTTGTTCCGATATCATTTGCAAGAGGAATATTAGATTATACAAATAATGAGGTAAGTTCAGTTTTCATACGACCAAAGTCAGAGGATGATATACCTAAGCTTAAAAGTCAAATTAAAGAATTGGTTGGTGAGAATTATGAAGTAAAGGATATATTTGAACAAGAACCAATTTATCAAAAGGTCGTAAAGGCAGAGCGTTTTGGGGTCTATCTAATACTTTCTTTTATAATATTTATAGCAACATTTAATGTTATGGGGGCGTTATCCTTACTCATTATGGATAAGAAAAAAGATATTCTAATCCTAAGAACAATGGGTTCAACTCTTAAAAAAGTTAGAACTATATATTTCTTAAATGGATTAATGTTATCTTTTATTGGAGCAGTTATAGGAATAATATTAGGTATTGGAATCTGTTTAGTGCAACAACATTTTGGAATAATTAAGATGGGAAAAGGCGATTTTGTTGTTGATGCTTTCCCAATAGTAATTAAAGCAATAGATGTTTTATCAATATTTTTTTTAGTTTTGTCAATTGGAGCAGTATCAGTTGCTCTAATGGTTAGTAGGATTAAGTTTGAAAATAAAATAAATGAATAATATGGAACTATACGTTTATAATACACTAACAAGAAAGAAAGAACTGTTTAAAGCTATCAATCCTCCAAATGTTGGATTGTATGTTTGTGGACCTACTGTATATGGTGATGCTCATCTTGGACATGCACGTCCGGGAATAACTTTTGATATTGTTTTCCGTTTCCTTAATTTCTTAGGTTATAAGGTTAGATATGTTCGTAATATTACAGACGTAGGACATTTAGAAAACGATGCTGATGAAGGAGAAGATAAAATAGAAAAGAAGGCACGTTTAGAACAATTGGAGCCAATGGAAATAGCTCAATTCTATACTAAACGTTATCTTGACGCAATGGATGCTTTAAATGTTCGCCGTCCAAGCATTCAACCAGTAGCTTCAGGACATATTATTGAACAGATAGAAATAGTTAAGAAGATATTAGATGCTGGTTATGCATATATTTCAAATGGCAGTGTTTATTTTGATATAATAAAATATCAAAACGATACTCATAAATATGGAATACTTTCAAATAGAGTGTTGGAAGATATGCTTGCAACCACAAGAGAATTAGATGGACAAAGTGAAAAGCATAATTCTGCTGACTTTGCTCTTTGGAAGAAAGCAAGTCCAGAACATATTATGCGTTGGCCTTCACCTTGGAGTGATGGTTTTCCTGGCTGGCATCTTGAATGTACAGCAATGAGTGCAAAGTATCTTGGAGAGAAATTTGATATTCATGGAGGAGGTTTAGACCTTTTATTCCCTCACCACGAATCTGAAATAGCTCAATCAATGTGTGCTTTTGGACATGAGCCAGCAAACTATTGGATGCATAATAATATGATAACAATAGGTGGTCAAAAGATGGGGAAGAGCTTGGGAAACTTTATAACACTTGAAGAATTCTTTACAGGAAGTCATAATTTGTTAGAAAGAGCTTATTCTCCAATGACAATACGTTTCTTTATTCTTCAAGCACATTATCGTTCAACACTTGATTTCTCTAATGAAGCACTTGGTGCAGCAGAAAAAGGTTTGAAACGTTTATTGGAAGCACAAAGAAACATTAAAAAGATTATTCCTTCAAAAGAAAATTCAGTAAATATTGAAGAGATAAAGAATAAATGTATTGAAGCAATGTGTGATGACTTCAACACTCCAATAGTTATTTCTTATCTATTTGAAGCTGCAACAATAATAAATAAATTAATTGAAGGCTCAGAAAAGATAGATGAACAAGGACTTAAAGAATTAAATGAATTATTTGCAGATTGGTTTGTTGAAGTATTGGGTATAACAGATGAGCAAAATTCAAATATGATGCCAACAATTGAAGGTTTAGTTAAGATGATAATTGAACTTAGAAAAGAAGCAAGAGAAAATAAAGATTGGAAAAAATCAGATGAGTTAAGAGATCAATTAGCATCATTAGGCGTTAAAATAAAGGATGGAAAAGAAGGAGTTAGTTGGAGCTTAGAGTAATGATTAATGGTTAGTGGTTAATTTTTAATTTGAGAATATTGTAGGGGAAGGACTTACCTCTACCCAATAAAATATAAATATGAAGAAATATAGTTTAGTAATAGTAGCATTAGTTTTCGTTTTAGCAAGTTGTGGCGATAAAAAACAAAAAGAGGAATCAACAGAAGTAAATTATTCAAAAGTTGAAATACCAGCTTTCAATGCAGATAGTGCATACGCTTATGTAAAGAATCAATGTGATTTTGGTTCAAGAGTTCCAGAGTCAAAGGCTCATAGAGAATGTGGGGATTATTTAGTTGCTTTCTTAAAACAATATGCTGATACTGTTATTGAACAAAACTTTACAACAAAATTATATAATGGAAAGTCTGTTAAAGGTCGTAATATAATTGCAAGCTTTAATTTGTCTTCAACCGATAGAGCAATGTTTGCATCACATTGGGATTCTCGAGCTTGGGCTGATAATGATCCAGATGCAAATAATCATAAAACTCCAATTTTAGGAGCTAATGATGGAGCTTCAGGAGTTGGAGTCCTTATGGAAATGGCAAGATGCCTAAAACTTAAACCACAGAAAACGGGAGTTGATATAGTTTTATTTGATGTTGAAGACCAAGGTTGCCCAGAGTGGGATAAAACAGATATTCAAGACCAATCAGATTGGTGCTTGGGAGCTCAATATTGGTCAACACATACACATGTCCCTTTCTATCAAGCAAATTATGGTATTCTTTTAGATATGGTAGGTTATTCCAATGCTCGTTTTGCCAAAGAAAGTCAATCTATGAATTATGCTTCTTCAATTATGGATAAGATTTGGAAGATTGCAGCGGATAGAGGATTTGGTAATATGTTTGTGAATGAAAATACAGGAGGAGTAATGGATGACCATGTTTATGTAAATAAAGATGCTAAGGTTCCTATGATAGATATAGTTAATCATGATCCAACAAAAAGTTTTTTCCCTTATTGGCATACTGTAAAAGATGATATTAACTGTATAAGTAAAAATACTTTAAAAGCTGTAGGTGATATTTGCCTTGTTGCAATATATAGTGCTTCATAACGTTTAGAGTGTTATGAAGAAGAGCTTATTCATATTGTTTTCATTTCTTATTATTCCATTTGTGAGTTGCAAGGAGGATGCTTATGATTATGGTTACGTAAACTTTTATATAGACCCTGAAAGCACCGAATATTATAATCTTAACTATGGAAATCGTGGTTGGGAATATTTTGAAGGAGGGATGAGAGGTGTAGTCGTCTTTCGTATTAATTGGGGTGAATTTATTTGTTTTGAAAGAACTTGTACCGCAGAAGGTTGCCATGGACAATTAGAGGTTGATTCAACTTCTAATGCTTTGCTCGTTTGCCCAAAATGTAATTCAAAATTTATTTATATAGATGGTTCTCCAACAACAGGAAGTAAAGCAAAACGAAGCTTGTATTCCTATTGTAATTATTACGATGGAAATTATTTATGGATTTATAATTGTAATTAAAATGAGAGTATTATTATCATATCTTCTATACCCAATTACTATAATATATAGTATATGGGTTTATTTTCGGAATATGTTTTACGACTTTGGTTGGCTAAATTCAAAAAAGCATAATGTTACAACTATAGGTGTAGGAAATCTAAAGGTAGGAGGAACTGGCAAAACTCCTCATGTAGAATATTTAGTTAGTATTCTTTCCGAAAATTATTCTGTTGCAGTTCTTAGTCGTGGTTATGGACGAAAAACAAAAGGATTTAGATTATTAGATTTAGAAAAAGATACAGCAATTACTGTTGGTGATGAACCTTTACAAATGAAACAAAAATATCCTAATATAATATTTGCTGTTTGTGAAGATAGAAACAAAGGAATTGAAACGTTAGAAAAACAAATTAAGGGTTTAGAGATTGTTATTTTAGATGATTGTTTTCAACATAGGGCTTTATCATTAGACTTATCTATACTTCTAACTGAATATTCAAAGCCTTTTTTTGATGATAGAATATTACCATTTGGTCTTTTGCGGGAGCAGAAAAATGGTTATAAGAGAGCTGACTACATCTTAATTACAAAATCGCCTCTAAATCATACATTAGGAGATAGAGTTTCTTTTGAATCTAAGCTAAGACCAAAGAAGTATCAAAAGGTCTTTTTTAGTCATATAGATTATAAAGATATTTATTCATTATGGGAGAAAGAAATAACTGCAAAAATAGAAGACAATACTGTTATTCTTCTTACTGGTATTGCAGATAATACTCAAATGGTGGAATATATAAGTGAAAAGACCAACATAATAGAAAAGATTGAATACTCGGACCATTATAATTTTTCTAATAAAGATATTGAGAAAATTATTAGTATTTACGAAACAAAGAAACAATCTAACACAATAATTATAACAACAGAAAAAGATTCAATACGTCTTAAGGATTTTGAAATACTCAAAGAATTACCTGTTTTTGTGCTTCCAATAGGTCTTACAATAACTTCTTCAGCAATGAAATCAGCAAGTTTTAACGAAATAATAATAGATGATGTACGACAAAATAAAAGCTACAACAGAGTTTATAAAAGCTAATGTTAAAACAAGACCATTTGTTGGAATTGTTTGTGGTAGTGGATTGGCAAATATTGTTAACCTAATTAATGTTGAGAAAATTTTAGACTATTCTGATATACCAAACTTTACTCTTTCCACAGTTGAAGGGCATAAAAGCAAGTTAATATTTGGGACTCTTGGAGGAAAAAGTGTTATTGCAATGCAAGGACGTTTCCACTATTATGAAGGATATTCAATGCAACAAGTAACATTTCCTATTAGAGTGATGAAAGAGTTAGGAGTAGAAAAATTAATACTTACAAATGCTGCAGGAGGAATGAATCCAGATTTTAATGTTGGAGACATAATGATAATTGAAGATCATATTAATTTTCTTCCAAATCCTCTTATAGGAAAGAATGATGATAGATTAGGTGTCCGTTTCCCTGCAATGAATAAAGCATATTCTTCTTCTTTAATAGAGAAAGCACAAAAAGTAGCAAAAGAAAATAATATAAAAGTTCGTCAAGGTATTTACTTAGGCAATACAGGTCCAAGCTTTGAAACTCCAGCAGAATATAAGTTTTATCATAAGATAGGAGCTGACTGTGTTGGAATGAGTACAGTTCCAGAAGTAATAGTTGCTGTTCATTCAGGCTTAGAAGTTTTTGCAATGAGTCTTGTCTCAAATGTTTTTAAAGATGAAGTTAGAGCAGAAGCTACAATGGAAGAAGTATTAGAGGCAGGTAAGAAAGCAGAAAGCAAGATGATGCTAATAGTTGAAAAGCTAATAGAAAAGATTTAATGGAAAAGGTATTAATAAAAGATATAATCTCAGTAATAGAAGATTTTGCCCCTCTTTCTTGGCAAGAAAGCTATGATAATTCAGGATTAACATTAGGAGAAATAGCAAAAGAATGTACAGGAGTTTTTGTATGTTTAGACATATCAGAACAGTTAATAGATCAAGCGATACAAAACAACTGTAATTTAATATTATCACATCACCCAATTATATTTAAAGGAATAAAGAAAATTGATTACTCTTCAGCTATAGGAAAGATAATTATTAAGGCAATAAAGAATGATATTGTCCTTTATGCTGCTCATACAAATATGGATAACGCTTTTAATGGTGTTAATGGAATCTTAGCTGAGAAATTAGGAATAAAAAATATGCGACCATTAAGTAATGGTTCTGACTATGATAATAAGAATTGGTTAGGAGGAGGTGCTGTTGGAGAATTACCAATAGCAATGAAAAAAGATGAATTCTTCAACCATCTTAAGAAAGTATTAGACTTACCACAAGTAAAGTATAATTCCAAAGACCAAAAACAAATAAAAAGAATAGCATTCTGTGGAGGCAGTGGTAGCTTTTTAATTTCCGATGCAATAAAAGCAAATGCAGATATATTTATTACGGGGGAGATTAAATACCATGATTTTATTGATCATGAAAACACATTACTATTAGCAGAAATAGGACATTTCGAAAGTGAACAATTTATAAAAGAAAGGATTATTGCTATTCTTTCTGAAAAGTTTTGTAATTTTGTACCCTTAATTTCGGATGAAACCCCAAATAGAGTAAAGTACTTTTAAAAATAATAATAAACAATAATGGCAAAGAAAGTTACAGGAAAAACAAAAGCAGAAGCACTTGTTGCTCCAATCAGAAAAAGTGATGAGGCAGATATTACTGTTGAAAGAAGATTAATTGCTTTATACAAATTACAACTAATTGATTCCCAAATCGACAAGATAAGAATTGTAAGGGGCGAATTGCCATTGGAAGTACAAGACCTTGAAGACGAAATAATAGGATTAGAAACAAGAATTGATAAATTCAAGACAGAAGAAGACGCCTTAGATCAAAGAATTGCAGATAAGAAAACAATGATGAAAGACTGCAATGCTCTTATTAAAAAGTACGAAGAACAACAAAAAAATGTACGTAATAATCGTGAGTACGAATCTTTAGCAAAAGAAGTAGAATTCCAAAATCTTGAAATACAACTTTGCGAAAAGAAGATAAAAGAAGCAACAAATGAGCTTGATCATCACAAACAAGAAGTAGAAAAGATAAAGACAATATTAGATGATAAGAAAAGTGATCTTGAAGCAAAGAAATCAGAATTAGATGAAATTGTTGCAGAAACTGAAGAAAAAGAAAAAGTATTATTGGCAGAAAGTCAAGAAAATGAAAAGTTAATTGATGAAAGATATTTGACAGCATATCACAGAATTCGTAACAATTCAAGAAATGGTTTAGCAGTTGTTGATGTTGATAGAGATGCTTGTGGAGGTTGTTTTAATAAAATTCCTCATCAAAGACAAATGGATATAAGAATGCACAAAAAGATAATCGTTTGTGAATATTGTGGTAGAATATTAGTCGATCAAACAATAATAGCAGAAGTAGAAGAACAATAATGGCTAAATATAAATATATTCGCTCTGCTCGAATCATTGAAGAAGGTGGAGAAAGAATAGTAAATATTTTAATTAAAGACAATCGGATAATGAAGATTTTAGAATCGGAGTTATCCGATTGTCCTTTAGATACGGAAGTGATTGATGCGAAAGGATTATTACTTTTACCTGGAATAATAGACATTCATGTACATTTTCGTCAACCTGGTTTAGAGTATAAAGCAGATATGTTTACAGAATCACAAGCAGCTGTTGCAGGAGGAGTAACAACTGTTTTTGAAATGCCTAATACCAATCCAACCACTACTACCAAAGAAGCATTAAAGCAAAAGCAAGAGATAGCAAAAGAGAATATGCTATGTAATTATATGTTTTATTTTGGGATAACAAATAGTAATATAGAAGAAGCTATAAGAATTCCAAAAGATGAAATATGCGGTTTTAAACTATTTCTTGGTTCTTCAACAGGGAATATGTTGGTAGATAATAAGAACTCACATAAAGAGTTGTTTGAAAAAAGTCCTTTTGTAATAACAGCCCATTGTGAAGACGAGGCAAGGATAAGAGCCAATATGTTAAAGTATAAAAGAGAATATCCTAATAACAATGCACCTGCTTCTATACATCCATTAGTTCGAGATGTTGAAGCTTGTTACCTGTCTACTAAATATGCTGTTGATTTAGCAAATGCAACTAATGCAAATCTTAATATAGCTCATATCTCAACAGAAAAAGAATTAACGCTTTTACAAAGTGGAAAGATAGGAACAAAAAACATTAGTGCTGAAGTAACTCCAAGTCATCTATGGTTCTCACAAGAAGATTTCGAACGCTTAGGTAATAATATAAAATGTAATCCTTCCATTAAATCGAAAGAGGATAGAGCTGCTCTAAGAAAAGCATTAAGAGAAGATAAAATAGATATAATAGCAACTGACCATGCTCCTCATCTCTTAGAAGAAAAAGAGAAACCTTATTTTGAATCCCCATCAGGAATGCCATCAATTCAACATTCCCTACAAACTATACTTGAATTAGTAAGACAAGGCGAATTAACACTCTTTCAACTCCAAGAGAAGATGTGCCATAACCCAGCCAAACGTTTTGGATTAAAAGATAGAGGTTATATAAAAGAAAATTATTTTGCCGACTTAGTCCTTATTGACCTTAACCAAGAAGAAACTGTAACCAAAGAAAGTTTATTATATAAATGTAAATGGTCTCCTTTCGAGGGCATAACATTCCATAGTAAAATCGTCTCTACATTAGTCAATGGAGAATTAAGATATAATAAAAGCAAGATTATAAGATAGAGAAACGGCGTATTGGAAAAAGTAGATCGCCGTTTTGTATATAGTAAATCGCCCGTTTTGCCTATAGTAAATCGGTCGATTTAGGGGTAGTAAAACGGCGATTTGCTACCCCTAAAACGGTCGATTTACTTTTATTGAATCTCAATACACCATAATCATAATAGTTTTACAAGGTTTAAGAATCGAGATTAAGGAAATTAATGACGGCGTATTTCATAGTTATTTATAGGGATTGAGCCATATTTTTATCTAAAGAAATAATCTTTTAAAGCTTTCTTTTGTTGATATCATTCTTATGTTGTAATTTTGCCTACTTCATTAATAGAATAATCTTATTGCATGTTTTGTTATATGGTTTTTCTGTTATAAATAGATACAATTATTTATGTCTGATATAATTAAAATAAAGAAAGGTTTTGACATAAAGATATTGGGAGAGGCAGAACCTAAGGTTTCTACTCCTAAGATTAATACTTTCGCATTACAACCTACGGATTTCATAGGCGTAACGCCAAAGCTATTAGTAAAAGAAGGAGATAGAGTTAAGGCTGGCTCGCCAATTTTTTTTTCAAAACAAAACGAGAAAATTCTCTTTACTTCATCGGTTAGTGGGACTATTAGTTCTATTATAAGAGGAGAAAAAAGAGTTATCCAGGAAATTAGAATTACTGCAGATGAGGAACAAGAATTTGAAGATTTTGGTACAGAGCCTTTAGCTTCAATGAATCGTGAAGCAGTAGTTGAAAAGCTTTTAAAAAGTGGATTATGGACTTTGATTAGGAAAAGACCATTCTCTATTATTCCTAATCCAGATTCTACCCCAAAATGTATTATCGTTAAAGGATTTGACTCTTCCCCTTTGGCTTCTGATTATAACATTATTCTAAAAGGTAAAGGTGCAGATATTCAATTGGGGATAGATGTATTGAAAAAATTGACTGATGGAACTGTTCATGTAAACATACATTCTCAAAAAACAACTTGTGATGAGCTTCTAAAATTAGATGGAGTTCAGTTAAATAAATTTGAAGGGAAACATCCAGTTGGGAATGTGAGTGTTCAGATAGCTAAACTTGACCCCATTAATAAAGGAGAAAGTATATGGTATTTAGATGCTCAAGATGTTGCTATTATTGGTAAATTATTTGTTACAGGAAAGCTTATTTCAGATAGAACAATTGCATTGGTAGGTAGTGAAGTGTTGAATCCTCAATACTATAATGTAAAATCAGGTGCCTGCATTAGTCCATTGGTTAGTGGTAATGTAAATAAGGAAAATCATTTACGTTATATAAGTGGTAATGTTTTAACAGGTTCTATAATTAGAGAAGATGGTTATCTTGGTGTTTATGATAATTCGATTTCTGTTATTAAAGAAGGAGATTATTATGAGTTTTTAGGTTGGGTACTTCCAGGAATAAAGAAGTTTAGTTTCCATCGTACTTTTGTTTCAGGCTTTTTAAATCTATTACCGGATAAATGTAGAAAACCGATTAAATTAGATACAAATCTCCATGGAGGAAAGCGTGCTTTTGTTCTAACAGGTGAATTTGAGAAAGTATTCCCGTTAGATATTTACCCTATGCAATTGATAAAGGCTTGTATCATTGAGGATATTGATTTGATGGAGCAGTTAGGTATTTATGAGATAGATGCAGAAGATTTTGCCCTTTGTGAAGTGATAGATGTCTCTAAGACAGATATTCAACAAATAATCCGTAATGGTCTTGAACTAATGAGAAAGGAGATTGGAGAATGAAATGGGTAAGGAATTTATTAGATAATTTAAAGCCAAATTTTGAAAAAGGAGGTAAGTTCCCTTGGCTTCATTCAACATTTGATGCCTTTGAAACATTTGCATTTGTCCCTAAAACAACAACAAAATCAGGGGCTCATTTCAGAGATGCTTTAGATATGAAGCGTACAATGACTATTGTTATTATAGCGCTTTTACCAGCTTTATTATTTGGTACTTATAATGTGGGATACCAACATTTCCATTCAATAAACCCTTCTTTGGAATTCTTTGATGGGTTTTGGGGTAATATTTTATTCGGCTTAGTTAAGGTTCTGCCGATAATTATAGTCTCTTATGTTGTTGGATTAGGAATTGAATTTGGTTTTGCACAGTGGAGAGGTCATGAAGTAAATGAAGGTTTCTTAGTTTCAGGAATGTTAATCCCTTTGATTATGCCTGCAGATGTACCTTTATGGCAAGTTGCTGCTGCTACAGCTTTTGCTGTTGTTATAGGTAAGGAAGTCTTTGGTGGAACAGGAATGAACTTTCTTAATCCAGCTCTTTTAGCACGAGCATTTTTGTTCTTCTCATTCCCAAGTTCAATGTCAGGAGAGAATGTTTGGATTGCAGAAAAGGCAGATGCTTTCTCAGGAGCAACACCTTTAGCTGATATGATGGCAGGAGCACATTTGCCAAAATCTTCATTATGGGATATGTTTATTGGTATAATACCTGGAAGTATTGGGGAGACATCTGTAGTAGCAATTCTTTTAGGAGCTATTCTACTTCTTTTTACAGGAATTGCAAGTTGGAGGATTATCCTCTCTGTTTTTGCTGGAGGAGCTTTTATGGGTTTGATATTTAACTTTTTCGGTACTACCAATGCTTATATGCAATTGCCTTTCTATTACCATTATGTTATGGGAGGTTTTATGTTTGGTACTATTTTTATGGCAACCGATCCAGTAACAGCAGCCCAAACTAATCGTGGTAAGTGGATTTATGGATTCCTTATTGGTTTAATGGCAGTACTTATTCGTGTTGTTAATCCTGCATATCCTGAAGGTATGATGTTGTCAATTTTGCTTCTCAATGTATTCGCACCACTTATTGATTATTATGTTGTTGATTCAAATATTAGGAAGAGAATGAAGCGTTGGAAGATGAAAGGAGGAGAAAATGTTTAGTAATAGATATATTTTTATTTATGCAACAATCTTAGTTGTTTGTTCTGCTGCTATTCTTACATTTGCTGCAATAGGGTTAAAGCCTATGCAAGACAAAAATATTAGAGTAGAGAAGATGCAACAACTTTTAGGAGCTGTTGGAATTGAATCAACAGCAAAAGATGCAGAAGATTTGTTTAATAAATATTTTATTGAACAGCATGCTGTAAATGCAGAAGGCAAAGTTGTTGGGAGTGTAGTGAATGGAAAACAAACATTGGGAACAATTAATCCATTTGAATTAAATACAAAAGAACAATTGGCATTGAATAAAGTACATGATGCATCGGCTTGTTTGCCAGTATATGTTTGTGTAAAAGATGGAAAGAAATCTTATGTTGTTCCTGTTATTGGAAATGGACTCTGGGGAGCAATATGGGGAAATATTGCTTTTGCAGACGATTTAAATACAATAGTTGGAGTTAATTTTGATCATAAATCAGAAACCCCTGGCTTAGGTGCAGAAATTGCAACGATTGCTTTCCAAAAGCAGTTTTATGGTAAATCAATATTTGAAGCAGGAGAATTTAAATCAGTTGAAGTAAAAAAAAGAGCAGATAAAGCAAACCCTCATCAAGTTGATGCAATCTCGGGAGGAACAATAACTTCTAATGGCGTTTCTAAGATGATAAAAGATTGCTTAACGTTCTATATTCCTTATTTTAACTCGATTAAAAAGTAAAATGTTATGGCAGGAATAAATTTAAAACTTATAAAGAACCCTTTATCAAAGGAGAATCCAATAACAGTTCAAGTACTTGGTATTTGTTCTGCTTTAGCTGTTACTGCTAAATTACAACCCGCATTTGTTATGGCATTAAGTGTAACTGTAGTTGTTGCATTTTCAAGTTTAATAATCTCATTTTTACGTAATACTATACCTTCTCGAATTAGAATTATTGTTCAATTAGTAATAGTTTCATTATTAGTAATTATCGTTGATCAGTTATTAAAGGCTTTTGTTTATGAAGTAAGTAAGCAATTATCAGTATTTGTTGGTTTGATTATTACTAACTGTATTGTTATGGGGCGTTTGGAAGCTTTTGCCCTTAGCCATAAACCTTTTGATTCGTTTTTAGACGGAATAGGTAATGGGATGGGATATACTGTAATATTAATTACTCTTGGTTTTATTAGAGAGTTATTTGGAAGTGGAACACTTTGGGGATATAAAATAATTCCTCAGTCTTTATATGATTTTGGCTATCAAAATAATAGCTTAATGATTATGCCTCCAATGGCTTTAATACTTGTAGGAATAATAATATGGATACAAAGATCAAGAAATAAAGATCTTTGTGAAAAGTAGCAACACTTAAGAATTTGAAATTATGCAAGAAATAATAAATATATTCGTAAAGTCGATTTTTGTTGACAATATGATTTTTGCCTTCTTCTTAGGCATGTGTTCCTATTTAGCGGTATCGAAAACAGTTAAGACGTCAATGGGACTTGGAATAGCTGTTGTTTTTGTCTTAGTTATTACTGTTCCTCTAAACTATTTAATAGATAATTATCTTTTGAAAGAAGGGGCATTATCATGGATTAGTCCTAAATTTGCAAATGTAGATCTGAGCTTCTTAAGCTTTATTATATTTATAGCTGTAATTGCAGCTATGGTACAATTAGTTGAAATGTTTGTTGAGAAAACATCTCCAACATTATATGCTCAATTAGGTATTTTCCTTCCTTTAATAGCTGTAAACTGTGCAATTCTTGGAGCTTCTTTATTTATGCAAGAAAGAGAATATTCGAATATAGGAGAAGTAATTAGCTTTTCATTAGGTTCAGGAATAGGTTGGCTATTAGCTATTGTAGGAATCGCTGCCATAAGAGAGAAATTAAGATATTCTCAAATTCCTGCTCCATTGAAAGGATTAGGAATAACATTTATAATAACTGGACTTATGGCAATAGCTTTCATGAGCTTCTTAGGAATAAAATTATAGAACTAAACCCAACTTAGAAAAGATGTTAGTAAAAGTATTAATCATAAGTATAGTTGTTTTCTTGGTAATCATTCTACTTCTTGTAGGTATGTTGCTATATGCGAGGAAGAAACTTATCCCTCAAGGAGAAGTAAAGCTTTTAATAAACGACGAAAAAGAAATTACAGTTCAACCTGGTTCAACCTTACTTTCTACACTATCAGAACAAAAAATATATCTACCTTCTGCTTGTGGTGGTGGAGGAACTTGTGGAATGTGTAAATGTAAAGTATTAGAAGGTGGAGGAGATATCCTTCCTACAGAAAAACCTCATTTCACTCGTAGAGAACAATTAGATCATTATCGTTTAGGCTGCCAATTGAAAGTACGTCAAGATATGAAAATTGAAATACCAGAAGAAATATTTGGTATAAAGAAATGGGAATGTGAAGTAGTATCAAATAATAATGTAGCAACTTTCATTAAAGAATTTGTTGTTAAACTTCCAGAAGGAGAAAGATTAGACTTCCGTTCAGGAGGATATATTCAAATAGACGTACCTAAATGTGAGATAGATTATAAAGACATAGAAGTTATAAAAGAATATCATGAAGATTGGGATAAAATGAAGATTTGGGATTTAAAAATGAAAAATCCAGAACCAATCTATAGAGCTTATTCAATGGCTAATCATCCTGCTGAAGGAAATCGGATAATGTTGAATATACGTATTGCAACACCTCCATTCGATAGAAAGTCGGGAGGATTTAAGAAAGTAAATCCAGGAATTTGTTCATCATATATTTGGTCATTAAAGCCAGGAGATAAAGTAACAATTTCAGGACCTTATGGAGAATTCTTTATAAAAGAAACAAATAAAGAAATGATGTTTATAGGAGGAGGTGCAGGCATGGCTCCAATGCGTTCTCATATATTTGATCAGTTCTTAACAAAAAATACTCACCGTAAAGTTACATTTTGGTATGGGGGACGTTCATTAAGAGAATTGTTCTATACAGATGATTTTAGAAAAATAGAACAGGAACATGATAACTTTAAATTCAATATTGCATTGAGTGAACCAAAACCAGAAGATAATTGGGATGGATATGTAGGATTTATTCATAAAGTAATCTACGATCATTACCTAAATAATCATCCAGAACCAGAAGAAATAGAATATTATCTATGTGGACCAAAATTAATGATAGATTCAGCAGTTGCTATGTTGGATAGCTTAGGAGTTCCACCTGAAAATATAATGTTTGATGACTTTGGCTAAAATCTCCATGTTATAAAAAAAGACAATTTATATTAAAGACAATTAGAGGAAAAGAGTTTGATTTATGATTATAGATAAGAAGATAAGTAATTTAAATTTCAATGAAGTTACTTTAGATGAAGAATATGAAAACTGTACTTTTTTAAATTGCAATTTTTCAGACATGCGTATAACTAATGTTGTTTTTGAAAATTGTCAATTTGAATTATGTAATTTTAGTCTTACAAAAATGGATACTTCTTGGAGAGACGTTAAGTTTAAGGAATGTAAAATGACAGGAGCTAATTTCTCTAAGATAAATAACTTTTCTTCTTTCAGTTTTGAAAAATCAAATTTACAGTATGCTTCATTTATGAGGACAAAATTAAAGTGTACAAAATTTGTGGATTGTAATCTTAACGAAGTAGATTTTAGTGAGTCAAATTTATCTATGTCAGTATTCAAAAACTGTGATATGACAAGAGCTTTGTTTTCAAATACCAATCTTGAAAAGACTAACTTTACAACAGCCTATAATTATATAATTGATCCCAATAATAATTTAATCAAGAAAGCTCGTTTCTCAAAAGAAGGATTAATAGGTTTAGTTTTATCCTTTGGAATAAATATTGTGGAATAAGAATATATTCTTATTCCACAATAGATTATCCTATTAAATTTATTCAATCACAACCTCATAAACCATTCCTTCTACATCTTTCTTTGGATAAGGCAATAGGTTTTGGTCATATACTACTGGAGGCCAGAACTCAGAATAATGGTATTCTTGGGTTATTACGCTTAACATTTGATTGTTTGGAATAACTGTAAACTTATCATTCATATAACCTACAACGTACATCTTGTCTGGGCTTGCCCCAATTCGCCAAATAATTTCATTAGGCTTCCATTCAATTTCATAGTAATAATAATCGTTGTGGAATATATTATTTGGGATAGCTTCTCTTGAAGTTAATGCACGATAATTATCATACCAACGAACATAAGTAAAATCTTTTGAAAGATATTTGTATTTATGACCACCTCCATTAAAGAAATTTTTTGGAGAAGGACAAGCTAAATCCCAATTAGTACAAGCTATAATACATTCGTTTTTATTAAATGGATTATAATCTTTTGGTTGTTTTTCGTAGTTTCCTCCCCAATACTTTGAAGTCTTTATTATTTCAATATCAATTTCAGAGTAATTAGTATTAGGTGTTCTTTCAGCTTTTGAACCATCATCTTGTCCATATTTAACAAAACCTCCCTTTGTACAAGATCTTCTTTGGTTCCATTCTTGTTCTGATTGATATATTAACCAAAAAGCATCAGTTATACCACTCCAAACTCCACTTTTATTTAATTGAGCAGGGAATTTAATCTTTCCTCTAAATTTACCATAAGTAAAACCAACCCTTGTTGTAATTCCAACACTTTCTTTTCTTGGGTTTCCTTGTCGGTTTTCATTTCCTGGATTAATTAAAGAAATATACTTTCCATTATTATCAACTCTTACTGTTTTTCCAGGATAGTCAGTAACATAAGGATGGTCTTTTATTCTTGTTAAAGTGTCTGCATATTTCTTCTTATTTTCATTATATTTTTGAGAAGTATAACTATCGGTAAGTATATCATCAACCAAAGGTATATTCTTTAAGAAATAGTCTTGTGGTATATTATGAAAATACTGTTTATATAGAGCCTTATAATATAATGTATCATTATCTCCGACTTTTCCATTGTTTGGATAAATCTTAAAGTCTTGATTAGGGTAATTTAAAACATCAACATAAACTCCATTTTGTGGAGAAAGAACTGCTTTTAAACGTAATGCTTTTTTTGATAAAGAAGAACTAACGCCTCTAATATTCCTGCCTTTTCCAAATAAGAAATATTGATAAGGATTAGCAAAGCCATTAATACTATCGGAAATAGAAATATTTTTAATCTGCTTAGGAATCTTCTTCAATCCTTCTTCATCTGCTACAACCAATAAGAAACTATATAAACCTGTTCTTGGATTTCTTTTAAACCTGTTATTAGTTTCTCCATTTTGATTATTTATTCCTATTATCCAACATACATCTTTATAGAGTTGTACATCAACTGAAACATTACTGTTCTTAGCTTTTTTCTTTATATCATTATACCATTTCTCATCAGACTTAATCATCTTAATCCCATTCTCAATTTCTTTTTTCATATCCCTATACTTAGGGTCAGCACCAAAGTATTGTTTTTCATTTCTTGGGTTTCCAAGAATACGGAAAGCATCTTCAATAATTCCATTTTTAGGAACTTCCTTAAATTCTATATCTGTATTTTCCCAAGAACCATAAAAGTTTTCATTTGAAAGAGAATCTTTTTCATCAAATTTGTAAGACTCATTTTGATAATAAATCTTGTAAAATAATTTCTGTTTATCCCCTTTTTTTACATTTGCTTTAAAATGGAAAAGTCCATCATTTGACTGATTGGTAGTAGGGATAATTATACCTTGAGTAACAGCATCACTCAAATCCATTAACATAGAAAGTGTGTCATTATTTGAACTCTTATCTTGACATAGAGCTGTTTTATCTATATTAGAGAAATCAATACTAAATTCATTAATAATATTTTCATTTCTACAGCTTGTAAAAAGAAGAATTAAGGATAAAAGAGGAAGAATAAGTGATTTTATACTTTTCGTCATAAATATTTTTGATTTTAGAATAAGAATCCGATTTTAAATAAATTAGTGATTTGTTGAGTCTTACCTGAATTTAAAGGATCATAATTGGTAATATCATTCAACCCTCTTTTTGCTTGATAACCCATAACAAATTTTCTAAAACGTATTTCAATTTCAACTTGCATTCCAACTACATTTTTGTTTAAATAGTCACTTTTAGAATTGCATTTGCTATTAAATATATAATCGTAAAAAGCACCTATTCCAAAAGCATAATCAATATCGTTGTCTAAAATTCCTGCATTTAAAACAAATAATGCAGGAACAGAAACGGTATGATATTTTACAATTCCTTCATCTCTCTTTGCTTCTAAATAATTATAATGTAAACCTGTTTTTATTGCATAATGATTACTTAAAGATATTCTCCCAAAAAATCCTCCTGAACAAGCAAAATCTGTTTTACCGGTCATTCTTCCTTCTGTGTAATAGTGCTCATTAGAACCAATACCAAATTCCATTCCCCAATAACTTAAAGGTATAGACTTCTTTTTGTTCTTACCTGAAGGGGTTATTTCATTTGCATTAGCAAGGTTTTTGGTTAATCCATAAATATAATTGGAAACATCGTTTATTCCTTCAATATCTATTCCTTCAGCATCATCTTCTGGCTTATGGTAAGGTGATTTTAATCCAGTAGTAACATAAAATGCAGGAATATTTCTTTTAAGGAAAGAATCATGGTCAGAACCAGTAAATATACTATTGTCAAATTCTTTTAATTTAAGATTATAACCCTCTTTTATGCTTAAATTACTGAAATATTGAGAAGGTTCTTTTAATAAACCAATACCAACAATTTTTAATTCCTTAGAGGTCTTTAAATACCCAACCATATCAAGACTCATCATCATCTTAGTATTAGCTGTAATGGTGTTTTCTTTATATTTATCTTCGCTATTGGCAAAATAAGCTGAACCATTAAGCCCTGTTTCTTCAGCATCAAAAGCAATTAATATAATGCTTCTTTTAAAGTCTTGTCTATTTTCATTTATTCGTTTTCCTAATTCTAATATTGCAGCAGTTCCTGAAGCATTATCATCTGCCCCATTATATACAATTGTATCATTAGCTCCTTTGTCCATTTCAACTTTATATCCTAAATGATCGTAATGAGCTCCAATAACAATAAACTCATTCTTTAAAACAGGATCACTTCCTTCAATAACACAATAAATATTCTTTTGAGTTGAATCGGTAGTTATATATTGGTATTTTGGGCTTAATCCATTTTCTTTAAACCTTGAAAATACGTATATAGCGGCTTTATCACCATATTTAGTGCCTGCACTTCTTCCCATTAAAGAGTCAGATGCTAATACGAAAACGTCTTTTTTTATTCTTTGTTCTGGGGTTTGAGAATAGAGTGAAGAAAGAGGGCAGGTTAATACTAATAATAAATATAGTACTAATGATTTTCTTGTGTTCATATTTCTTGGTATTAAATTTATTTCCATTTTATGAGACGCGATAAATCGCGTCTCTACGGGGGTTATCGTCCCCATGTTTCTCTATCGAGGCTTCTGTATCCTATTGCTTCTGCTAAATGGCTATTTTGTATTTTTTCACTTCCTTCTAAGTCGGCAATTGTTCTTGATACTTTTAAGATTCTATCATAAGCTCTTGCTGAAAGACCTAATCTTTCCATTGCTCTTTTTAAAAGAGTAATTCCATTTTCTTCTAATTTGCAATATTCTTTTAGCATCTTAGGAGTCATTTGAGCATTGCAATGTATATTTTCTATATCCTTAAATCTTTCTTGTTGAACTTTTCTTGCCCGAAGAACTCTTTCTCTAATAATGTTAGACGGTTCTCCATCTCTCATAGAAGAAAGATCTTTAAATGGAACTGGCACAACTTCAATTTGAATATCTATTCTATCTAATAATGGTCCAGAAACTTTATTTAAATATTTTGTTACTGCACCAGGAGCACAAGTGCAATTAACAGTAGGGTGATTATAATATCCGCAAGGGCAAGGGTTCATGGCTGCAACAAGCATAAAACTTGCAGGGTATCGAACTGCTTGCTTAGATCTTGAAATAGTAATATCTCTATCTTCCATTGGTTGCCGCAAAACTTCAAGAACATTTCTTTTAAATTCTGGCAATTCATCAAGGAAAAGAACTCCATTATGAGCAAGCGATATTTCTCCAGGTTGAGGAAAAGCACCGCCTCCAACAAGGGCTACGTCTGAAATTGTATGGTGAGGATTTCTAAAAGGTCGAACTGAAACTAAAGCGGTATTCTTACTCATCTTCCCTGCAACTGAATGTATCTTTGTGGTTTCAAGTGATTCTTCAAGTGAAAGAGGAGGGAGGATAGAAGGAAGTCGTTTTGCAAGCATTGTTTTTCCACTTCCAGGAGGACCAATAAGAATTACATTGTGGCTTCCTGCTGCTGCAATCTCCATTCCTCGTTTAACATTTTCTTGACCTCTTACATCGGAAAAATCAAATTCATAAAGATCTAATCCTTTTTTAAAAACTTCATCGCAATTAACAGTAATTGGTTCTAACGTATTTGTTCCATTAAAGAAATTAATTACCTCCAATATATTATCAACTCCATAGACATCTATACCATTAACTATTGCTGCTTCTTGAGCATTTTGACGAGGAAGAATAAATCCTTTAAATCCTTGTTCTTTTGCTTCAAGTGCAATAGGTAATGCCCCTTTAATTGGTTGAAGACTTCCATCAAGTGAAAGCTCTCCCATAATTAAATAATCAGATAAATTATCTGCTATGGTTTGTTCTGAAGCAGCTAATATTCCCATAGCAATTGAAAGGTCGTAAGCCGAGCCTTCTTTTCTTATGTCAGCCGGAGCCATATTAATTATTATTCTTTTGCCAGGAATTTTATATCCAAAGCATTGAAGGGCAGACGAAACTCTTTGGTAACTTTCTTTCACAGCATTGTCGGGAAGTCCAACAAGAAAGAAACCTACGCCTTGATCAACAGAAACTTCAACACAAACAGTTGTTGCTGTTATACCACTAATGGCACTACCATAAACCTTAACTAACATCTTTATTAAGTTTTTTTACCACCTCGTCCATTATTTTTTTTAATTCGTCTGGATCAGCGGAATAATAATCAACACTCTTATTATATCTCTTTTCAGAAATCTTATGCTTCTTTAGTATCTCCTCACTATAAGCCTTTAGTTTTAAATTTCTAATATCAATTGTTGAGTCAGCTTTCATGCTTAATAATGATTGAGCCTTTTGAATATCTGTAATAATATCAATAAATTTTCCACGAGGTAAAATATCCTTAGGAGGTGTTGTATTCTTAGAGCAAGAGATTAAAAATAAAAGAGATAATATTAATAAAGTTTTTTTCATCATACAAAGGTACAATTATTTTTTACAAAACAAAAAAACATTGAAATGATTATTTTCTCTATATGAAATTTAGCCTCAATCAAATGACTAACAATACTGTCTTTTAAAGAATAAACCTTAGATAAGTGAGAATAAAAGGAGTATAAATCTTACTAATCAAAGTATAAATTTGGAAATATGAAGTAATAATTTATTTATATAAGCTTTAAATCTTGCAACCTGGCAGGATGTAACCTGCATCCTGCCACCATGCGTCATGTATCCTGCCAGGATGCAGGTTACATCCTGGCAGGATACAAAAATTAAACGGGCTTTAAGTAAATTGAAACAAGACTTTGTGAGATTTATACTTTGTTTCTTGAAATTTATACCTTGTTTCCATGTAATTAATCTTTGATTATTTACTAAATGCTTGGGCAATTGGGTTTATATCTCTTATTTTAGTAATTTTGCATCTTCAAAATCTGATTTAGAATTTAATTATAATAAGATATATGGCTTTAAAATGTGGTATAGTAGGTCTTCCAAATGTGGGGAAATCTACTTTGTTTAATTGTTTATCGAGTGCTAAGGCTCAAGCGGCTAATTTCCCTTTTTGTACTATTGAACCAAATTTAGGAGTTATTTCAGTGCCTGACGAAAGAATGAATGCATTGGCAGAATTAGTTCATCCTAATCGTATTGTTCCAACAACTGTGGATATTGTAGATATTGCAGGTTTGGTTAAAGGAGCTTCAAAAGGTGAAGGTTTAGGTAATAAGTTCTTAGGTAATATTCGTGAATGTGATGCAGTGCTTCATGTCTTACGTTGTTTTGATGATGATAATGTTGTTCATGTTGAAGGAGGAATTAATCCAATTAGAGACAAAGAAATTATAGATACTGAACTTCAAATAAAAGACCTTGAAACAATAGAAAGTAGATTTTCAAAGACAGAAAAGCAAGCTAAAACAGGAGGGGATAGAGAAGCAAAGATTTCTGTAGAGATAATGAAGCGTTATAGAGATGTTTTGGTTCAAGGTAAGAATGCAAGAGAAGTACAATTTGAAAGTAAAGACGAACAAAGGATTGCAAAAGAATTATTCCTTTTAACAACCAAGCCTGTTCTATATATATGTAATGTAGATGAAGCTTCAGCAAAGAACGGAAATTCATATACTAAGATGGTGGAAGAAGTTGCAAAAAAAGAAGGAGCAGGAATCCTAATTGTTGCAGCTAAGATAGAATCAGATATTGCAGAATTAGAAACATATGAAGAAAAAGAAATGTTTCTAACAGAACTTGGATTAGAACAAAGTGGAGTTAATCGTTTAATAAAGGAAGCTTATAGATTATTAGACCTTAAAACATATTTTACAGCAGGAGTTCAAGAAGTAAGAGCTTGGACATATCATAATGGATGGAAAGCCCCTCAATGTGCAGGAGTAATTCATACTGACTTTGAAAAAGGATTTATCCGTGCTGAAGTAATAAAATATGAAGATTTTATAGCCTTGAAAAGTGAAGCAGCATGCAAAGAAGCAGGAAAAATGGGAGTTGAAGGCAAAGAATATATTGTCCAAGACGGAGATATAATGCATTTCCGCTTTAATGTGTAACTTCCTATTTATTATATTATTGATTTTGACAAGAGTTTAATTTGTAGCGATAATAAATCCAGCAAACTTTCGTTTTATAAGAAAAAAATAATGCAACAATTATACACCATAGGACATTCTAACCATGAGGTTGATGTATTTCTATCAATGATACAAAAATATAATATTAATTGTATAGTAGATGTCCGAAGTGTTCCTGTTAGTGCCCATACTCCACAATTTAACAAAGACACTTTTTCAATATTTCTACGGCGTAACGAAATTTACTACTTACATTTTGGACTCGAATTTGGTGCTAGAAGATACGATTGTGTTGACGATAAGGGACAAGTCAATTTTGAAATAGCAATCAAAACTGAGGCATTTCAGCAAGGTGTTTCAAGAACCATGGACGGATTAAATAAAAACATGACTATTTCTTTGATGTGTTCTGAAGCAGACCCATTGTCTTGCCATCGATTTGCCTTGGTCGCAAGATATTTTTATGAGCACAATATTCATGTCTTGCATATACTAAAAGACTCATCAACAAAAACTCACGAAGTTTTACAGCAAGAGATGATTGATTTTTATGTAAAAAAGAAAAAAATATCCGAGGTAGATAGGATGTTTAACACATATTCAGAGCAAGACCAAATAATTGATGCATACAAACGCAAAAATGAAGAAATAGGATTTAAATTAGAACTAACAGAACAAGAAATATGGTAACATTATATACAATTGGATTTACAAAAAAATCTGCAGAGAAGTTCTTTACCCTACTACAAAATAACAATGTAAAAAAAATAGTAGATATACGAATTAACAATACCAGCCAACTTGCTGGGTTCGCAAAAGGTTCTGACCTCGCCTATTTTGTAAAAGCAATTTGTGATATTAATTATGTTCATATTCCAGACTTTGCTCCCACAAAAGAGCTTCTTTCTGATTATCAAAAGGAAATAGTTAACTGGACTCAATATCAAGTCGTCTACAAAAAGTTACTACAGCAAAGAAACATCCTATCTCGATACAAAATAGATAATTTTGATGGGGCTTGTTTTTTATGTAGCGAAGACACCCCGGAACAGTGTCATAGAAGGTTACTTGTTGAGTACCTAAAAAACAAACATCCAGAACTTGAAATCAAAATAATCCACTTAAAATAATAAGACATGAAGAAAACTATTATATGTCTTACAAACTCATACAAATATGGTGGAAGATGTATTAGCGGTATTGAAATTGACTTAGATCTTGAAAACCATTCATACAGTGTCATTCGTGATTCTTTCGGAAATCCTAAATGGATGAGACCAATTTCGGATTCTGAAAATGGAGAAATTTCCACGACAGTTGCTAATGGTATCAATATTTTAGACATACTTGAAGTTGATGTTATTGAGCACATTCCAAGTAAAGCTCACTATGAAAACTACAGTTATCGTAGCATTGGAAAAGTGTCGAGAATAAAAAAGAGTTCTTCAAAATTAGATAATCTTTGTGACACAATACACGATAAGATTTTTTATAATAATGGAAAAGCTGTCTCTGTAGATGTATTTGAAAAAGGTTCTTACTCATTAATGTTTGTAAAACCAAGTAGCGTAAAATTATATACTGATTATTCAAAGAAAGAGAGGGGAAAGTTGAGGATGAAAATAACCTACAAGGGAAACACTTATGACATCCCTGTGACAGACCCAGTTTTTCTTTATGATAGAGAAAGTCGAGGTGTAGAGGAAGAAGAACTTGAGAATTGTTATCTAACATTGTCACTTGGTGAAGTCTATAATGACTGGCACTATAAATTAGTTGCAGGTGTAGTTGAGTTATAGCGTTCTACATCGACCTACAATTCCTGCACAGTACATTGTAATTTGTACACATTTTTAATTACATAGATGTTATCTCACAAAAAACAATCGCATTTTATTTAAGACTTTGCTTTTGTACAAATGAAATCGCAAATAGACACTTCCAAAATCTTAGCTATGTTTAGAATTGTACTTAATTGTGGATTACTGTGGCTCAATGTAAAATCTCGGGGGGATAAGGATTAATTATTGAAATTAGATTAAATCTTTCTGGATTTATATTTAATCTATTTTTGAAGAGAATTAATCTTGCTGGACTATTATCAAAATTGTTTGCTTAATTTTTCATCCCACCGGAAATTTACATTGACCCGACATTTATCGTAAAAATATTTTGATAGGTTAGAATATAAATGGATAAGAAAATAAGCTAGTTGTTATTCATCTCCGCTAATAGAAGATAAAACATAAAAGAGGCTGTCTCATAAATCATATTTTACTACTATATCAAATTACAATCAACTGATAATCAATTATTGATTTTACTAATTTGGCATTAATTTTGAATTATGAGACAGTCTTTTCTTTTTTTTATTTTAATGGGTTAATCTATTCTACCAGAAGAAGCCTAAACTTATTGCTAAATAGTTCTTAGAAAAAGGAGAACTAAACAATAAAGAATTCATATCATCACCTTTAACATAATGATTAAATCTATAATTATCTTTTGGAAATAATGTATAAGCAACTGTTGTTCTAAACTTATGTTTATTACAATTGAAATCAAAAGAAGTACCAATGTAAATAAAAGGAGAAATATCATTTAATACTTCAAAATCAAGATGATATGTCTTGTTTTTTAAATCTAAAGCATTAAGTTTTCCATCTATTGAAGAATCGGTTTGAGATAAATTAAAATTAAGTCCTCCACCTAAAGATGCATTCCAAGAAATATTTTCAGACATTGGAATTGTATAGTTAAGTATTATTGGTATTTCTAAGCTATTTAATAATAAATTATATTCTTGAGTTGAAGATATTCTTTTTAAAATCATTGTAGAATAATCAGAATAATTAAAATCATAGGTATTATTTCTAAATGTAAATTTTAATTGAGTAGAAACTGAGAACCTTTTATAAAAATCATATTGATATTCAAAATAACATCCCCAAAATGAAGATGATGTTAATTCTAATTTTGCATAAGGGAGATTATGGGATAAAAAAGAATCATTATATTCAAATGTATTGTTTTTATGGTTATTCAGATCAACAGCATAGAGGTATCCAAATCCAAAGTGATTATTTTGAGTCTCTTTAATTTTTGAACGTGAAACTTGCGCAAATAATCCTATGCTAATAAAACACATAGCTAATAACATTAAACTATATTTCCTCATTTCATTGAATTTTAATTATAAAATCTTTGCAAAGATAAAATTAATAGATTAATCTCCAAACTATTTTTAAGAAAAATATAGCAAATTAATTCATTCACAAAGTGAAAATACTATTAGATTGCGATAAACGGATATATTATATGCTTTTTATTTATTGATTTGTATTGAGAATATAGTGTCAATCATTTTTACAGCATATGTTCCTGACAGAATATTTGTAATGCTATAATTAATATCTTTTGGACATATACAATCGCATAATGCCATAGGATATTCATTCTCAAAAATGTATAGAGTATCATTACTAATATTTGAACTTATAATTATTGTATCTGCACAACAATTATAATATTGATTTAATTTATCTATATATAGGGTATTTCCAACAACGTTATAATTGAATGAATATTCATATTCATTTCCATCTTTTGTGTTATTGTATTTGCAATCACTTAAACTTAGAATTGTATTCTTAATTATAGTGTTATTATTTTCTTCTTCATTTTTACATCCAATAAATGTAAATAAAGAAACAACCATACATATTATTATTAATAGTGATGGAGACTTAAAAAAATGATATTTTTTCATTGGTTTATAAGGTTATAGGGTTAATTATTATGCAAAGAAAGTAATAATGTTCTTAAAAAGCAAAATAAATAGGAGATATATTTTATAAATAATTGTTTGTAGTCTCTGTTTTTCTTTTAATAACTATATTATTTTAATACCTTTGCCGTTATTATTTATAAATACAGAAATAATATGTCTAAGGTAATATTAATTACAGGTGCTTCATCGGGGATAGGTTATGATGCAACTCTTCGTTTATTGAAAAAAGGTCATACTGTTTATGCTGCAGCAAGAAATGTGGAAAGAATGGAAGACTTGCAAAGGGCAGGGGCTTATTTAATAAATATGGATGTTACTGATGATGAATCAATAAAGGCAGGGATTGAAAAGATTCTTAATCAACAAAATCGTATTGATGTATTAGTTAATAATGCTGGTTATGGTTCTTTTGGTGCAATAGAAAATGTTGCTATTGAAGAAGCTCGCAGACAATTTGAAGTAAATGTTTTTGGATTGGCTCGTTTAATACAATTGGTTCTTCCAACCATGAGAGAAAGAAAAGAAGGACGTATTATTAATATTTCTTCAATGGCTGGTAGATTTAGTGAACCTTATGGTGGTTGGTATCATGCAACAAAGTATTCAGTAGAAGCATTGAGCGATAGCTTAAGAATGGAGTTAAAATCTTTTGGAATTAAAGTAGTATTAATAGAACCAGGAGCAATTGCAAGTAATTGGAGTGGAATTGCAATGAAACATTTAGTTGAATCTTCTGAAGGAACTGTTTATGAACCTTCGTGCAAGAATCTCGCTGATGCATTTACAATGATGTATAAAAAGGCATCGGACGCTTCTCTTATAGGAAAAACAATTGAAAAGGCTATTACAACTAAAAATCCTAAGGCACGTTATCTTAAAGGGTTTGGAGCAAGACCTATAATATTTTTTTCTAAAATAATTCCAACAAAATGGATGGATGCAATAATGGTAAAGGTATTGTTGTCAAAGAAATAATTTCTTATTTTAGAATAGGAAGTTTTTCTTCGTATTTGTCCGCAAAGGCATAAATAGATTCTAATAAAGTATTAAGTCTATCTATTTCGTCTGCATAGTATTCTGGATTCTCATTTAGTTTCTTTAGTTGGTTTGAACATATATATACATATGGAGTAAGATAGTCAAAGAGTCTACTTGCTAATAATACTCTTAGAGATTCTAATTCCCATTGTTCTGAAATATCACAAAGGTTAATCCATGAACCGATTAATTTTTGAGCTTCAAGACGGTTTTGGGATTGGTTTTTTGGTGAAAGGAGAATATAATAATCCATCTCATCAGAGAAGTTTTGCAAGACTGTTTGCATTAGTGCTTGAGATTTCTCTTCATCTCCTAATTGACCATAAGCTAATGATATTTCTGCTAACACATAAGGGTAATTATGTATTGAAGGTGGTATTTTTTCAAGACAAAGATTTGCAACTGCAAGACTCTTTTGTGTATCTCCTTCAGATAAAAGAGTATGTGCAAGAAGGGAAGTTTGTTGCGCGTACTGTTCTATTATGCTTCGGTGTAATTCATCATAATAAATACCTTTCTTGTCAAAGTTTTTCCAAGAATAGTTATGCATTAAATTTTCGTACATCTTCTTTGAATCAACTCTTACTGATTTTGTATCAACAATTATGTCTTGTGGTTTTTGCTTTTCTTGTGATAGTTTATAGACAAAGCCTTCATTGCTTAAATATTCATCAAATCCAAAGAAGTCATCAACTGAATAGTTTGAGAAATAGATTGGTCGCTTAGATATATTATTTGCTATTATATCATATGCTATCATTGTACTTTTTGTAAACTCGGTATTTTCTAATGCAATATCTATTCTTCTTGTGCTGTCTAATTGAATAAATAATTTGTTGGTAGGTAATGCAAAGAATTTATTGTTTTGTAATACTATTGGATTATTATTACTATATAATTCTTTTAATGCTGTTTTAAGTTCAATAGCATTATTTGTAGGTGTGATAAAACATATATTTCTATTAAGACTATTATATGTTTCCTTATTTGCCAATAGAGTTATTGGATCTGAATCATATACCTTTTTTGTTAGTTTTTCAATATAATCTGGATTGTTAAGTAGTTGAAGGTTTATTACTCTAACATCGGTTCTTATTCCTTCTACTTCTTGACAATACCACAAAGGGAAAGTATCGTTATCCCCATTTACAAATAGTATTGCGTCTTCTTGGCAACTATTGAGAATAGAAGAGGCGAAGTTATACGCAGTATAGCGATGAGAACGATTATGATCGTTGAAATTATTTGCGAACATAAGACCAGGAACGAGGATAAAACAAGGCAATACATATTTTGGTTTCTTTACTCTTACAATATTTACAAGCCACTGACTTATTGCAAATGCTCCTATTGCTATCCAAATACTGAAAACCATAAATGAGCCAACATAAGCATAATCTCTCTCTCGTGGTTGATAGGCATATTCGTTTGAATAAATTGTTATGGCAACGCCAGTAAATATAAATAATGCAATTAGAGCAAACCAACCTTTAGTATCTCTTCCGATTTGATAGAAAAGTCCAAGTATCCCAAGAAGAAAAGGTATAGCAAAATAGATGTTTCTTGCTTTACTTCTTTTGTTCTTCGGTTCTGAAATTGTACTCTTCCCGAAAAATTTATCAACAGGATATATCCCTGATATCCATTGTCCACTATTATTATTTCCAAAACCTTGCTGGTCATTAGTTTTGCCTACAAAGTTCCAAAGCAAATATCGCACATACATATATCCAATCTGATAGTTTGTAAAGAATTGAATATTTTGTATTTCACTTGGTTTTGCTCTTATTTCGCCGTCAATTATTACTGTGTCTTGAGGCATTCCTACCCATTCTACATATCCTGCTTCGTATGCAGGATTATTGTAGTTCCACATTCTTGGGAAAACCATCATTAACTCACGCTCAAATACAGGTTCTAATCCCTTTTCTGTCATCTTAAATTCTTTGGGAGGAATTGCAGTGTAGCTTGGACCATATAATAATGGTGTATCACCATAAGCATCTCGGTTAAGATAAGAAACTAAACGCCCAGCTGTATTGGGTTTATATTCATTGATTGGGGTGTCGCTATTTGCACGAATGGCTAATACAAAGAATGTTGAATATCCTATAAGAAAGAATGTTATTGCAAGAATGGTTGTGTTTAGAAGTGGTAGCTTTTTCCAAATAGATAAGATTACTAATCCGATTAGTATAACTGATATTAGAATAATAATTAGTGAAGGATTAAAACTAATCAATTTAAGTGTTCCTGGTATTATTAGCCAAAGTATAAGCCCTAAAGAAAGTATTGATATTAATAAAGTTGTGATTATTCCAGGCATTGTTGGCTTAGAATAATGAAAATAAACAATTAGTAGAATAGCAGGAAGTACAAGTAAAGAAAGTAAATGAACGCCTATTGAAAGTCCAATTAAAAAAGTTATTAATAAAATCCATTTAGGATGAGGTTTCTCATCCCATTTTAATATTGACCAAAATGTTATTGTTGTGAAAAGAATTGAAAGAGCATATACTTCTGTCTCAATTGCTGAGTTCCAAAATGTATCAGAAAAGGCAAAGACTAAAGCTCCAATTATTCCTGCATAAATATTACTTATGTATCGTTCGCTAAAGCGATACATGATTCTAACAATTATCCAAAAAAGAAAAGTAATTGTCAATCCTGAAGCAATGGCAGAAAGCGAATTTATTAGAATAGGAATAAGTTTAGCGTTTCCAAAACTAAATATTGAAAAGAAAGCACCAAATATTTGAAAGAGTGGAGCTCCTGGAGGATGACCAACTTGTAGTTTTGAACTTGTTAAAATGTATTCTCCACAATCCCAAAAGGAAAGTGTTGGTTCTGCACATAAGATATATAGGATTGAAGTTAGGAATCCGAGTATCCAACCAATATAATTTACTGTCTTTTTATACTTTATCATTATTAGTCTGAATATGGATTTGGGAATAGTTTACCAATTGACGAATGCCTTATTGAAAATATCCTCAACCAATTCTTCATTTATTTGTTTTATAAGAGATTCTTCAACATCATTTAAAGCAAGCCCACTATCGTAGTCTTTAAACTTTGTGAAATTCTGTTCAAAGTTCATCTTCTTATCTTTCTTGTTTATGCAATTAACCTTAACTGTAATTGTTAAACGATTTTTTGCAGCCTTATCATTACCTTGAATAGATACTGGTGTAATTCCGTAACTTGTTATTGTACCTTTAAAACTAATATCAGCATCATCATTAACAGATTTGAGGGTTGTGCCTGAATTTATCTTATTAATTAGAGCAGTACTGATTTCTGAAGCAAGCATAGGTTGAACTATGCTTGCCCTATTAACAAATTGGTCAACGCTAAATGTTGTTGTGCCTGGAGAAATAGATGCTCCTGTAAAGGAATAACCTCCTGCACAAGATGCACAAAGAATTAAAACTATTATTGTATAAAAAGTTTTTTTCAATTTTATCTTATACTAAATGAATAGAAATTGCCTATTTAATTATTAGCTTTTGAGTTTTATAACCATTATTGTCTTTTACTCTAACAAAATAAACTCCCTTTTCTCCAATTTTTATTGTTTTGTTAGGAGTGTAAATCATTGAAGGAACAACAACTTGGCCTAATTGATTATATACACTTACTTCAACTTGAGATTTTACATTTAATCTAAATTCACCTCTTGATGGATTAGGATATATAACAAAAGAATTAGTTTTATTATTAGAAACTTCATTTAGCCCAGCTTCTGTTGTAATAGAAAGATCATCTAATAACAATTTGCCAAATGTTGTTGCATTTGTATCTAATGAAGTTGTTAAAGCAAAAAATATTAATTCTGTAGGTGTATTACCTCCATCTATATAAGTAATTGGAGATTCAAATGAATTATATGTAGCTTTTGAAGATGCAGGAATAGTTAAAGGATAAACACTTCCCCCAACTACTTCTCTTTGTCCTGATACATTGCTTATAACTATAGAATACAGAATAAATATTTCATTTGCATTATCTATAGGACTCCAATTATAATAACCATTAACTGAAGTTGGGACTTGTGTTAGTTGAATACCATTGGTAAAAAAGTTTAAGAATTGAGAAAAGTCAGAAGGGTCAGAAAAGTTAGAAAGATCAATTCCATTAGTAAACAAAGTCATTAAAGATGCCATATCTATAGTTGAATTTGTTAAAAAACCAGGAATTTTCATTCCTGAAAATGATGTTGCTCCAATGCTAACTGCATAATTCCCTGAATGAGATTCTGTAGAACGACTGATATCAGATAAATTAATTCCAGAAACCCCTAATGTATTCCAATTGTTTGGTGTTGTTCCTGTCCAATTTTCAAATCCTGGATTTTGAAAAACATTTTGAGCATTAATTGATAATGCAAAAAAAGAAATGACTAAAAATAATAAAATCTTTTTCATAATAATTTATTTTAAATTCTCAATTTTAGACTGCAAATATATATATAAATCAGAAGATACAACGAAAAAAGTTACAAGGAATTTAAATCTTCTTTGTAAATGGTATAATTAATATGGGGTTTGCCTATATTTTCTAATAATATAAATTGAAATTCATTGTTGGAATTTTTCTTATCTGCCATCATATAATTGATAAGTAAGTCAATATTTTCCTTCAAATCAATTATCTTATAATATTGTTCTAAGTACTCATATATTTCTTGAGCTTTCTTTTTAGGAAAAGATAATTTTTTCTCTGAAAGTTTAATTGCATAATAGATCCCTGAAGCTACAGCTTCTCCGTGCAGAAGGTCATCACCCTTACTTAAAGCAATACTTTCAAAAGCATGTCCAATAGTATGTCCGAAATTCAGTATTTTTCTTTTATTTTTTTCAAACATATCTTCTTTTACAATATCTTCTTTTAGAAGAATACATCTTTCAATAAGCTCCTCATCAAGACCCTCTTCTCCCCAAGGAGAATTTCTTTTCATTTCATCCCATAGTTCTTCATCTAAGACAAGAGCTATTTTAATCATCTCAGAAACTCCATTTAGAATTTGACGTTTATCTAATGATTCAAGAAATTCGTAATGAAAGCAAGTTAAAGTATTATTATTAAAACTACCTACTTGATTTTTAACTTCTCCAAGATTAATCCCAGTTTTTCCTCCAATTGAAGCATCAACCATTCCAAGAAGAGTTGTTGGTATAGCAATATGTTGAATTCCTCTTTTAAAGACAGAGGCTACAAATCCTCCTAAATCAGTGATTACTCCACCTCCTAAAGAAATTAATATGCTATCTTTATCAGCAGAAGATTCTACCATTGCACTACAAAGCTGATCAACAATTGTCAAGGATTTGCTCCTTTCTCCAGATTCAACTTCTAAAATTTCTGCACCATACAATTCTTCTACCTCTTCAATAAGTATAGGTAAGCAATTCGCATAAGTATTTTCATCGAGTAAAATAAATTTCTTTGAATTAGGCTCTTTAGAAAGCTCTTTTTCTAAGAAAGATAAATTATAATGCGAAAAGAAAAAACTATCTTTATTCATTATCACCCAAATTTAGACAAGAAAACTATTCTCATTAATCTTACTTCTTCTTCTGTGTATTCTTCTTCTCCAAGTTTTTCAAGAATTTCATTTACATCATCATACTCCGACTCATGTAAAAGGTCTAATATTTCTTCTTGATGATACACATCAACAAATTCATCAATATAATATTGTATATCAAGCTTTGTGCCAGAAGCAACTATACTTTCTATTTCAGTAAGTAAATTGTCCATATCTAAATTCTTAGCCAAAGCAATATCTTCTAATGGTAATTTTTTATCAATGCTCTTAATGATATAAACTTTTAGCCCCGATTTATTAATTACGCTTTTAACAACTAAGTCTTGAGGGCGTTCTATTTCGTTCTCTTCAACATATTTTTTTATAGCATCAATAAATGGGTCTCCATATTTTTGAGATTTACTTGCTCCAACTCCTATAATCTGATTCATCTCTTCCTTATTGATAGGATATTGAATAGTCATATCTTCTAAGGATCTATCTTCAAATATTACGTAAGGAGGTAAGTTTTCTTTTGTAGCTATTTTCTTTCTAAGATCTTTCAATATACTAAATAAAACCTTATCAACACCGCCACTATCAGATCCAGAAAGAATTGTTGGATCAATATCTTCTTCTCCACTTGTGTAATCGTGGTCTTCTGGAACAAGTATAGGATAAGATTTTTTTAAGAAGCGGAAGCCTTCTTGAGTAAGCTTTAAAACACCATAATTTTCTATCTCTTTAATCAAAAGACCTTCAATTAAAGCTTGACGAATAACGGCCTTCCAATAAATAAATTTCTTTTCTTCTCCAACTCCCCAATTTTGAATATTTTTAAATGCTTTTGTTTGAGCAGTACTAACACCAGTTAAGATATTAGCAATATCAATCGATTTAAGTATTTGTTTTACATCTAATACAGTTTCAAGAATAATCTCAACATCTTCTGTTGCATCTGTTCTTGGTTTAGGGTTTAAGCAATTGTCACAAGAACCACAGTTTGTTTGATTATATTCTTCTCCAAAATAATGCAAAAGATTAATCCTTCTACAAACAGAACTTTCTGCATAAGATATTGTTTCGGACATTAATTGTAATGCAACCTCACGTTCAGCAACAGGTTTGTCATTTAAGAATTTTTCAAACTTAATAATATCTTGTTCAGAGTAGAATGCAACACATTTACCTTCACCATCATCTCTACCAGCACGACCTGTTTCTTGATAATATCCCTCTAAGCTTTTAGGCATATCATAATGTATAACAAATCTCACATCAGGTTTGTCGATGCCCATGCCAAACGCAATTGTAGCAACAATTACCTCAACATCCTCCATTATAAACTTATCTTGATTTTCTGCTCTTGTTGCAGCATCTAAACCTGCATGGTAGGGTAAAGCTCTAATTCCATTCAATACTAAGGTCTCAGCCAAAGCCTCAACCATCCTACGACTCAAACAATAAATTATACCAGATTTTCCTTCATTATCTTTAATAAAACGAATAATTTCACGATTCATATCCACTTCCTTTTTAGGTTTTGGACGTATTTCGTAGTAAAGATTAGGGCGATTAAAGGATGATATAAAAACATTAGCATCTGCTATCTCTAAGTTCTTCATTATATCTTGTTGAACCTTTGGGGTAGCAGTAGCAGTTAGAGCAATTATTGGAACATTTTGACCAATAGCATCAATAATAGGCTTCATCCTTCTGTATTCCGGGCGGAAATCATGTCCCCATTCTGAAATACAATGAGCCTCATCAATAGCATAAAAAGAAATGTCTATTTCACGTAAAAACTCAGCATTTTCTTCTTTATTTAAACTTTCAGGAGCTACATAAAGCAATTTAGTAACACCATTTCTTAAATCGTCTTTTACTTCCTTTACTTCAAGTTTTGAAAGTGAAGAATTAAGGAAGTGAGCAACTCCGTGCATAGAGCCAAATCCACGAATTGCATCAACTTGGTTTTTCATTAGTGAAATAAGAGGAGAAACGATAATGGCACAACCAGGAAGAATTAATGCTGGTAATTGATAACATAACGATTTTCCTCCACCTGTAGGCATAATAACGAAAGTGTCATTACCTGCGAGTAAACTCTTAATAACAGCTTCTTGTTTTCCTTTAAATTTGTCAAAACCAAAGATGCGTTTAAGTTCGGTACGTAAATCAGCATTAGTTGTTTTTATTTGTTTATGGCTCATTTTATTTTCCCTGTTTTATTTTTCCAAATATATTGCGTACTTTTGTCGTTGCAAAAGCAGTAGGTTTATATTTTTCATAATGCTAAATTACTGCTTTTTTCGATACAATACCAAAATATAAAGAATTTTTTTGACAGTGAAAACACCAGAAGAGATAAAAAGTATTGCTATACAAACGATTACAGAAGAATATTTAGCAATTGAGAAACTTAAAAACAATATTAATGACGACTTTGTAAAGGTCGTAGAGCTAATATTTAACAGTAAAGGGAGAGTTATTGTAACTGGAATAGGTAAGAGTGCAAATATTGCAACAAAGATAGTTTCAACCTTTAATTCAACAGGAACGCCATCAATTTTTATGCACGCAGCAGATGCAATACATGGAGATTTAGGAATTATACAAGAAGATGATGTAATAATATGCATCTCAAAAAGTGGGAATACTCCAGAGATAAAGGTGTTAATACCATTAATAAAGAACTTAGGGAATAAATTAATTGCTATTGTAGGTGACCCAAAATCAACCTTAGGTATCCAAGCTGACTATTTGTTAAATGTATATGTTGATAGAGAAGCATGTCCAAACAATCTTGCTCCAACATCATCAACAACAGCACAATTAGTAATGGGAGATGCTTTAGCCGTAGTGCTTCTTGAATGCAGAGGATTTACTTCGAGAGACTTTGCTAAATATCATCCAGGAGGAGCATTAGGAAAGAGATTATATCTAAAGGTTTCAGACTTATACCCAAATAATGAAAAGCCAGAAGTAAATCAAGAAACTTCATTAACAGAAACTCTAATAGAGATAACTTCAAAACGTTTAGGCTGTGTTGCGGTAATAGAAAATAATGAGATAAAAGGAATTATAACCGATGGCGACCTTCGCCGTATGTTATCAAAAAGTCTTTCCTCAGACAATCAGAAAGCCAAAGACATAATGACTGTTAATCCAAAAACAATTCATAGAGATAGATTTGCGGCAGAAGCATTAAATGTAATGAAAGACAACCATATCACTCAATTGTTAGTTGTCGATAATAAGAATAAATACGTAGGTGTAATACATTTACACGATCTAATAAGAGAAGGAATAATTTAGTTAAAAACAAAAAGAGATTTCATATAAAACAATAAAATCTCTTTTCAAAATTAACCAATTTTTGGGTACGCGATGGGACTCGAACCCACGACCAATGGAACCACAATCCACTACTCTAACCAAACTGAGCTACGCATACCGTTCATTAATTTAGGGTTGCAAAGATATATAGATTCTGGCTATTAACAAAATATTTCGACTTAATTTTTATAATTAAAGATATACTACTATCTTTGCCAGTAAAATAGCACGACTTGATAAAGAAAATATTACATACACTGATCACCAAAATACTATCTTCGGGAATAGGATTTTTAACCATAATACTCATAAGTCAATGTATTGGAGCAGAAGGAAAAGGTGAACAATCAATATTCCTTTTCAATATAGTATTGCTTTTGCTCTTTGCAACACTGATAGGAAACTCAACCCTAATTTATTTAACTCCACGCCATAAATTCTCTGAACTTTTCTTTCCTTCTCTTACGTGGTTAATTGCTTCCCTTTTAGTTCTCTTTGTAGTGTTTTACTTTATTCCGACAATAATTATTACACATCCAATAGAACTATTTACAGTTGCTCTATTTGCTTCAGTTACAGAAATAAACACCTATGTTCTTATTGGCAAGGAAAGGGTGAAAGATGCTAATAATCTTAAATTAATATCCCCAATAGTATCTATAACGTTTCTATTTGTTCTAACCTTAATGCATAGCTTTACATCTTCATACTATTATGTAATCTCTCTTTTGCTTGGATATACACTAAGTCTTTTTTATGGGATATATCTTCTAAAAGATGAATACCTTAACTTAAAGCTCCCTTCCCTAAAACACTATAAAGAAATGTTTATTAAGCTCTTTCATCTTGGAGCAGTAAAACAAGTAGGAAGTATAGCACAACAAATGAATGCTCGATTATCTTTCTATTTGCTAACATTCTACTGCGGAAAAAAGGTATTGGGAGTTTTCTCCAACGGTATTTCAATATCGGAAGCAGTTCTTATGTTTGGTATTAGTTTGGCATTAGTTCAATATTCTAAACTTTCGAATACAGAGGATGATGCTTATGCAAAAAGACTCTCTCTCTTAATGACTAAGATAAATATTCTCTTTACAATTCTAGCCTTGCTTTTCTTTTCACTCTTGCCTTCAGAAGTATATTCATTTATCTTTGGAAAAGAGTTCTCAGAAGTAAAACAAGTAATCCAAGTCTTGTCAATAGGAATCTTATTTCTTAGCATATCAAGCACATTTACTCAGCATTTTGCCTCAAAAGGAAACTTTACAATAACAACCTCAGCCTCTCTTATCGGACTAATATCAACAGCTGTCTTTGGCTTTTGGTTAGTGCCAATCTATGGAATATGGGGAGCAGCAATAACGACAGTAATATCATATAGCATAACTTCTTTCATAGAGTTCTATTATTTTCAAAAATGGACAAAGACTCATTTGAAAGATTATCTAATATCAAAACAAGATATACAAGATTTTGTTTTATTGATAAGCAAATCAAAAAAGTAAATAAGAGCTTATATTATTCCTCTTATTTCTTCTAAGCTTTTGATATTATGACGGTCTAAGTATTCCTTTATTCCATTAACAATTTCTACGCTAATGGCTGGGTTTACAAAGTTAGCAGTTCCTATTTGAACAGCTGTTGCTCCAACTAAAATAAATTCTATTGCATCTTGAGCATTCATAATTCCTCCTAATCCAATTATAGGTATCTTGGTTTGCTTGGCAACTTGCCATACACAACGAAGTGCAATTGGTTTAATGGCAGGACCTGATAAGCCTCCTGTTATTGTTGAAAGTAATGGTTTTCGCTTTTCTGCATCAACAGCCATGGCAAGAACTGTATTTATCATTGATAATGAATCGGCTCCTGCTCCTTCAACAGCTTTTGCTATTTCTACAATATTAGTTACATTTGGAGTTAGTTTTACTATAAGGGTTTTATTATAAACCTTTCTAACAGCTTCAACTACTTGTGCTGCCATTTGAGGGTCTGTGCCAAATCCCATTCCTCCCTTTTTTACATTGGGGCAGGATATATTTAATTCTATTGCTGGAATTTTATCTAAGCTATTTATCTTTTGTGCAACTTCAACGTATTCTTCTATTGAAGAGCCTGAAACATTTACAATGATATTTGTATCAATATCCTTAATTCTATCATAAACACCATTACAAAATACATCAACTCCTTTATTTTGCAGACCCACTGCATTTATCATTCCTGATGGAGTTTCTGCCATTCTTGGATAAGGGTTTCCTTCTCTATGAGTTCCTGTTGTGCCCTTAACTATTATTCCTCCCAAGTCTTCAAGATTCATAAAGTCTGCAAATTCTTCACCATAGCCAAAGGTTCCAGATGCTGTCATTACTGGATTCTTTAAAATCATATCTTTTATGGTAACTTCCAATCTTTTGTCTCTATTATTCATGATCTTGGTTTTAAAAGTCTTTTAATTCAGTTGATAAGAAAACAGGACCTTCCGTACAGGTACATTTATGTCCTTCATTGGTATCAACAACACAGCATAAACAAGCTCCAACTCCACAAGCCATGGTGTTTTCAAGTGATACATAACAAGGAATATTTTTTTCTTTTGCATACTTAGAGAGGGCTTTCATCATTGGAGTAGGACCACAACAGTAAATAGCATCAAATTTTTCTTGAAGTATTGGGTGTGAAGTTACCATTCCTTTAATTCCACATGAGCCGTCTTCTGTTGCAATATGAAGAGTTGAAAGAGCAGCATATTCGTCTTGACTAAATAATTGTTCTGCATTTCTGCATCCAATTAAGGTATGAGGTTTTATTCCTTTTTGATTTAATACTCTTGCAAGATAAAGTAAAGGGGCTACACCACAACCCCCTCCAACTAAAAGGACTTTGCCTTCAATTATTGGAAAGCCATTACCCAAAGGAAAAACAAGATTTAAGGATTCTCCTTCTTTTATTGTTGAGAGGTCTTTAGTTCCTTTGCCTACAATTTGAACCAAAAGAGAGATTTGATTTTTTGAAGTATCAACATCATGAATTGATATTGGACGACGAAGTAAAACATTTGCACTCTCTTTCATTTGTACTTCTACAAACTGCCCTGCTTTTATCTCTGGAAGAGTTTCAGGATACTGTAGTTTTAATCTATAAAAGCTTGTGGTTAGGGCTATGTTTTCAATAACCGTAAAGTCTTTACAATATTTCATTGCTTTGTTTTTTATTTGAGTAACTATTGTCATTACCCGTATAATAAATTTCTTAACTGCAAATTTACTGCTTTTCTCAACTTATACAAATATATATTGTGAGAAAAGAAATTATTTAATACCTTTGCATCTCACTTTTAAATGCTTAATATATGAAAGACAAATTGCTTATTATTGCTTTTATTGCTATAAGTGTTGTTGGGATAATGTCTTGTGATGTTGACTTTAATCCTAATGATGATTGGAAAGAAACTACAATTGTTTATGGTGTCTTAGATCAAGATGCAGATACTAATTTCATTAGAGTTCAGAAGTGTTTCTTAGGTGATGGTAATTATATTGAGTTTGCTAAGCAAAAAGATTCTATTTATTATAAGGCTGATGAATTAGAAGTGAAGATGTATGGTTTCTATGATTGGGAATCAGAAGGCTGGAATATAAATAAAGCACATGATTCTTGTACATTTACTTATACTGAATTATATAATAAACCTCAAGGAGGATTTTATTCAGAAGTAGCTCCAATATTTTTCACTACTCATAAATTGAATCCTATCTTTAATTATTATCTTATTGTTAGAAATATAAAGACAGGTAATCTTGTTACCGCTCATACTAAACTTGTTGCAGATTATAAGGTTACTGATCCTTCTGGTACAGCTTTTGGATTCAATTACAGTCAAATTTATGGACAGAATATAATGACTTGTAAGTGGACAAATATGACAGGAGGTACAGATGGAGAAATAGCTCGTTTATTCCAACCTTGTATTAGATTTAATTTTATTGAAAATGATGAGCCGGCATATATCAATATAGACTTTTCAACAAAGGTTAATGATTATACTGTTGCCGATAAAACTATGCAGTATATCTTTTTTGGAAAAGATGTTCTTTCTCAAATTAAATCTAAGATAAAAAGTAGAGGGGTAGCTACTCGTAGTTTTCGTTTAGACTCTCCTGCTTTTGAAATATATGTTTATGGTTGTGCTGAGAATCTGCATAATTATATTGATAATAATACTCCTATTGAATCACTTACTGAAAGACCAGTATTTACTAATATTAATAATGGAGTTGGTATATTTTCATCACGTCGTCTTTATATAAAAAGAGGATATACAGATTGGGCAGCTGCCTTCCAAGCAGAGATTGAAAGTTATGATATTGGTTTCTAATTAGACTATGAAAATTAGATATTTCTGAAAATTATCGTACCTTTGCACGCCGTTTTTAAAATAATAACACATAGAAAATAAAGATAACATGAAAGTAACTAAAGAAAATACTGGTGATTTAACAGCAGTTTTAAGAATTGATATTTGTGAAGAAGATTATGCTCAAAAATTAGAAGAGCAATTAAAGACTTACCGTAAAAAGGCTAATGTTCCTGGATTTCGTCCTGGTCAAGTGCCTATGGGTTTAATTAAGAAAATGTATGCAGAGTCTTTAAGAGCAGAAATTATAGAAAAAGACATGTCAGAAGCTATGTATAAATATTTGGATGATGAAAAGATACAAATATTAGGTTATCCTATGGCTAATGACGAAAAAACTGTTATTGACTGGGATAATCAAAAGGAATTTACTTTCTATTTTGACTTAGCAATTCAACCAGAATTTGAACTTAACTTAAATAATATAGAAGAAACTTATTACAATATTGTACCAAGTGAAGAAATGTTGGATAAGTTTGTTGAAGACTTACAAAGACGTTTTGGTCAATTTTTGTCTCCTGAAAAAGTTGAAGAAACTGATTTAGTTTATGGTGAAATCACAGAACTTGATGAAGAAGGTAATGTTAAAGAAGGAGGAATAAAAACTGTTACTTCTTTAGCTGTTGATAAAATTGCTCAAAAGACTATTCAAAAGAAATTTATAGGTCAAGAAAAAGATGCAGAAATAGTATTCAATATTGCTAAAGCATTCACTAATGCAACTGATCTTGCCGCAATGTTACGTATCGATAAAGACTTGGCTGAAGACTTCAAAGCAGATGTTAAATTTGTTATCTCTTCTATAAACAGAATTACTCCTCATGAATTGAATGAAGAGTTATTTGAAAAAGCATATAAAGGAGAAGAAATAAAAACTATTGAACAATTCAGAGCAAGAGCTACAAAAGACTTATCTGAAACATATAAAAGAGAATCAGACCGTTTCTTCACAAATGAAGCTACTCAAAAATTAGTAAAAGAAGCTAATTTTGAACTTCCAGATGAATTTATGAAACGTTGGTTAGTTTCAAATGGTCAAGGTAAATTAACTCTTGAACAAGTTGAAAAAGACTATGAAATGTATAGAGATAGTTTGAAATGGCAATTAATTGAAACTAAATTATCAGACAAATATTCTTTACCAGTAACAAAAGATGAGGTAAAGACTTACTATAAAGAAGCTCTTCTTGGTAATTATTTCCCTGCTCAAGAAAACGAAACAGAAGAACAAACTCAAGAGCGTATGGAAGCAATGGAAAATGTTGCAGAAAATATGTTAAAGAACCAAGATCAAAGTAAACAAGTTTATGAATATCTATTTGATCAAAAACTTACATCTTGTTTAAGAGCAAACATCAAGCTTATAGACAAGAATGTAACAGTTGATGAATTCACTACTTTAGTTCAAAATCAAACAAAATAAATAATAAGCATTGCATAAAGCTGGATTTGTAAATATAATTGGTAACCCTAATGTAGGGAAATCAACCCTAATGAATGCGTTAGTTGGTGAGAAACTTTCTATTATCACCTCTAAGTCGCAAACAACTCGTCATAGAATAATGGGAATCTTTAATGGGGAAGACTTTCAAGTTGTTTACTCAGATACTCCTGGTATTGTAAACCCTCACTATAAACTCCATGAGTCTATGATGCACTTTGTAAATTTAGCTTTGCAAGATGCTGATTTATTCCTATTGGTAACAGAGGTTGGAGAGTCGTTAAAGAATCATGAAACACTTGACAAGGTAATCAATTCAGATATTCCTGTAATATTATTGATTAATAAGATAGACCTTTCGAATCAAGAAGTAGTTGCAGAAAAGATAGAATATTGGCAAAAGGAAATCCCTCGTGCCATTATTATTCCTACCTCAGCTTTAGAGAAGTTTAATCTTGATGTAGTGTTTAAAGCAATTCTTGAACAACTTCCTGAAAATCCTCCTTATTTTCCTAAGGATGAATTAACCGATAAATCAATGCGTTTCTTCGTTTCGGAGATAATACGTGAAAAGTTATTAATCTACTATCAAAGAGAAATACCTTATTCATGTGAAGTAGTTGTCGAGTCGTTCCAAGAAGAAAACAATATAAACAAGATATCTACCCTAATATACGTTGAAAGAGAAAGCCAAAAAGGAATAGTTATTGGTCATCAAGGTTCAATGCTTAAAAAGGTAGGAACAGACGCAAGAAAAGATATTGAAGAGTTTACAGGAAAGAAATGTTTCTTAGAAATTCATGTAAAAGTATTGAAAGACTGGAGAAACAACGACAACTCATTAAAACGTTTCGGATACGAAAATAAGTAAAATTAATGGTTAATGATAAATGGTTAGTGGTTAATAAAGCAAAGCCACTAACCATTTTTTGTATTAACCATTCATCATTAACCATTAATCATTAATTAAAGTGTTTGATTTAATAATAATAGGGGCGGGAGCTTCGGGATTGATTTCAGCTATTGTTGCTACTCGTCAAGGGAAGAAGGTATTGCTTATTGAAAAGATGTCGCAAGCAGGAAGAAAGCTTCGTATCACAGGAAAAGGGCGTTGTAATCTTACAAATACATTACCTTTAAAAGAATTTCTTAAGCATTGTGGTTCAGAACCAAGGTTTCTTTATCCTTCTTTTAATGCTTTCTTTACAAAAGACTTAGTTAAATTCTTTGAAGACTTAGGAGTTAAGACCGTTGAAGAAAGAGGAGGAAGAATATTTCCACAATCAGGTAAAGCACAAGATGTATTCTTAGCATTGATAAATGAACTTGAAGACTCATCTTGCACAATATATAAAGATACAGAAGTTACAAAACTATTACTTGAAGACAATAAAGTAATAGGAGTAAGCACAAAAAGTAGAGCAAAAGGATATAAAGATTACTTGGCATCAAAAGTAATCCTTGCCGCAGGAGGAGAAAGTTATCCCCTAACAGGAAGCGAAGGAGATGGAGTACGTTTAGCAGAAGGAGTAGGACATAACATAATCCCAACCCTACCATCATTAGTAGGTTTGCGTCTTGATGACTTCAACTCTCAAAGAATAAACCCTTCAATAGAAAACTTCAGCGTTAGAAACACAAAGGCAACAATAACCCAAAAAAGCGGAAAGAAATTATGTGAAGAATTTGGAGAATTAACCATTGGAGAAGATGGAGTTTATGGACCAATAATCTTAACCCTAAGCAGAGAAATAGCACGCCGCTTATCAAATAAAGAAAAACTAACCCTACTCTTAGACTTTAAGCCAGCAATAGAAGAAAAAGAACTTGACGAAAAACTATTACGAGAATTCAACCTAAGAGGAAAAGAAGATATAAAAACAGTATTAAGAGGTTTCCTACCTCATGAACTAATTTATCTTGCAATAGATAAAATGAATTTCGACCCACGCAAGAAAGCAAGTTTAATAACCTCAAAAGAAAGAAAAGAAATCCTAACCTTCCTAAAACGTTGTCCATTCGAAATCATAGGCGACTTTGGCTTTGACCAAGCAATAGTAACCCAAGGAGGGGTTGATTTAAAAGAAATAAACCCAAAAACCTTAGAGTCAAAACTAATAAAAGGCTTATTCTTTGCAGGAGAAGTAATGGATTTAGACGCCGACACAGGAGGATTTAACCTACAAATAGCATTCTCAACAGGAGTCCTTGCTGCACAAGACGCAGTAAAAGAAGCACCACAAGAATAAAGAAGAACAAAATAATTTATCAATAATTATTGTTCCCAACATGTAGGGGCAGGATTTACTTCTGCCCCTTTAATATAATATACTACCATTTATTAATTGTTTTTTAGCTTAAAAGTAGAACTAATTAAGTTGTTGAGACTTTCTTGGTTTGTTTTTTCCTAAATCTGTCATTTATTTTATTTTTCCATTTCTCGATAATTGTGTACATAACCGGGACTAAAACAAGTGTAAATATCAAAGAACTTGTTAGGCCGCCAATAATTACCAACGCCATGCCACTTTTGGTTTCAGAACCTGCGGCTGTTGAAAGAGCCATAGGCAACATACCCAAAATCATGGCAAATGTAGTCATCAAAATCGGGCGCAAACGTTCACGACCGGCGGAGATAAGGGCTTCTCTTACCGACAGTCCTTTTTCTTTTTCCTGATTCGTAAAGTCTACAATAAGTATGGCATTTTTAGCTACCAATCCCAAAAGCATAATAATACCTAAAATAGAAAACAGATTGATAGTTTTCAAAGTGAGTGCCAGCACTAAAATTGCCCCAATGATAGCAACAGGTAGTGAAAATAAAACAACAAAAGGATAGACTAGACTTTCGTACAATGCCACCATAATCAAGTACATCAATATAATTGCCAATCCTACAGCCAGAGTTAAGCTTGCGAATGCGGTGTTTTGATTTTTTCCCATACCGGATTCCACAATTTGTATTCCAACTGGTAGTTTTACTGTTGAAAGTTTCTCCTTGATTTCAGCGCTTACTGTCCCAGATGCACGACCTACTACAATAGCATTTACTGTGATTGAGTTAAGCCTGTCTTTCCTTTCCAATACTGATTGGCTTGTTGTTTCCGTAATATCGGCTATGGCTGCCAACGGAACGACCGCGCCTCTGGAATTATATATATTGAATTCCCTTACATCTTGCACACTCTTTGCATTAACTTCATCTATTTGAAGGTTGATGTCATATTCTTCTCCATTTTCTTTGAACTTGGTATTACTATTACCACTAAAAGCATATTGTACAGCATTTCCTGCATCATTTATTGTTACACCATATTTGGCCATCTTTTCACGATTAAGAACAACGGACACCTGAGGTTTTGATTCCTTGGTGCTGTATTGTACATAATCAGTTCCCGGTGTTTTTTCCATAATGCTTTTAATGATTGCTGCCACTTTCATTATGGAGTCTCTATTTGTTCCTTCAACAGCCATTTGAACGTCAAAATTTGCATTACCGGTCATGCCAACCGTTTTAATAGTGGGTTTCACCCCCGGTACTTGCATAATTTCTTCCCTAATCATTCGTCCAAATTCGATGGTACTCATTTTACGTTTGTTGGCATCGGTCAACATTATCGATATTTCAGCAAGATTGCTATTTGACGAAGAACTACCCATTGCGCCAGATTGAGTTCCCACATTTGAAAAAACATTTACCACTTCGGGATGTTTCATAATGATACCTTCTACCTGAGCTATTTTAGCATTAGTTTCTTTTAATGGAGTATTTCCTTTGAGGTCTATTTGTATATTTAATTCGCCGCGGTCGGACTGTGGCATAAATTCCGTCCCTACAAATCCCGCTGGGATTAATGCAAGGCTTCCTAAAATAAGAGCTGATACAATTAGTATTACGGAACGCTTATGATTTAAAGCTAATTTAAGCACTTTGGTATAAAATTCACGAAAGTTATCAATAAGTGATTCAAACCAGATATTCAGTTTTCCCCACCAGTTGTTTTTACTAAGGTGTGTAAGTGCACCCCAGCGAGAGGCCAACAAAGGTGTAAGCGTAAAGGCAACCAGCAAGCTCATCAATGTTGAGAATACCACCACAAAAGCATATTCTCTTACAATATTTCCAATCATACCGCTAACCAAACCGAGAGGGAGAAATACCACTACGTCTACCATTGTAATAGCTAAAGCTGTAAATCCTATCTCATTACGACCATCCAATGCTGCGGTACGTTTATCTTTCCCCATTTCCAGATGACGGAAGATATTTTCCAAGACCACAATACTATCATCGACCAAAATTCCCACGACTAAGGATAGACTCATTAAACTCATCATGTTGAGGGAAAAATCAAATGCCCACATCAACATAAATGTTGGTATAATAGCCGAAGGCAATGCCACCAATACAAATGAAGAACTGCGAAAACTATGTAGAAAGAAAAGCATAACAAACGCAACAATGATAATAGCAAGCATTAAATCTTCCACTACAGCGTTCACAGAAGCCTGAGTGTAAATGGATTGATCTGAAGCAATATGGTAGTTAAAATTATCAGCGGCATATGTTTTTTTCAGTTCTTCCGCTCGTTCGACTGCATGGTGGCAAACATCTACTGTATTTGCATCACTTTGTTTTTTTATTTGAATACCAATAGCAGGTTCTCCATTTAGTCTGTTTAGGGTCGTAACTCGTTCTTTCCCATCTGTTACAGAAGCAACATCTTTCAGTAGTATCCGGCTTCCATTCTGTCCCTCCCTTATTACTACATTACGCAATTGTTCTACTGTTTTTACTTTTGCATTCAAATCAAGTGAGTATCTGCTTGTTCTGTTTTCAATTTTCCCGCCGGGAAATGAAACTCCACTTGCAGCAACAGCTGTGTTTACATTTAATAAAGAAAGCCTGTAAGCTTTCAATTTATTGTTGTCAACATCTACATTAATTTGTCTTTGCGTACCACCGATAATAGTTACATCCGAAACACCCGGAATGTTGGTCAGAACCGGCTTAATTTCCTTGTCTACCAAATCATAGAGTTTTGTATCGCTTAAATTGGAACTGACACTCATTTTAAAAATTGGCATATCATCTGTACTCATTCGGCTTACCACAGGCTCATCTATACCATCCGGCAAATTTGACAGCACTTGTCTTACTTTTCGTTCCGCATCCAATTGTGCATCGCTGGACTTAACACTGCTAAGCAATTCTAATGTTATGGATGACGAGCCTTCTTGCGATGAGGAGCTCATCGCATCTATACCTTCAACAGAAGATAGAGCGTCTTCCAATGGTTTGGTAACACTTGTGAGTACTTCTTCTGGCGAAGCACCCCTATAGGTTGTACTGACCGTTATCATATTTGTTGTAAATTTTGGCAACAAATTAAGACTTAAAGAGTTGTATCCTATAATACCAAAAAGTATTAATGTTACAAATATTACTATTATTAGTAACGGTCGTTTTATTGATAGTTCTGTAATACTCATTGTTCAATAATTATTTTATTAACACATATTGCCTATGTATTATCGTGTTTTAATGATTTCCGCTTTGGTGCCATTTGATAAGTTGATTTGTCCACTTGTTACTACCAGCTCACCAGGAGACAACCCTTTTTTGATTTCTATATAATCACCAGATTCAAGTCCTATAATTAATTTTCTTTCCTCTACAGCACCATTTTTATATACATACACTAATGGGTTTTTCACGCCTTCAGCCAATGCGTTTTTTTGTATCATTAGCAGTGTTTGATGAGTAGACATGCCTGGGAATTCCACATTGATATATATACCCGATTTTAATTGTATTGAACTCTTGTTTACAATGTCTATGCGAACAATGTAATTGTGGTTTTCATCTCCCTTAGGGCTAATGAAATTGACAATACCTGAGAACGTTTTTTCAGGATAAGCATCGGAAGTTATAATCGTCTTTTGTCCTTTTTTGAGGGAAGATAACTGATTTTCAGGCACGTTTACCTCCGCTTTCAGAGATTGGGTATTGGTAATGGTTGCAATCGTAGTTCCCGTATTTACATATTCACCTGTAATTTTTTGTTTTGCTACAACTATGCCATTTGTTGGTGCAATAATATTTGCGTGCCTGATTTGCGTGCGCAGTTGTGCTGCCTCTAGCTTTTTTGAATCAAGGTCATATTTGGCATCCGAAACGGCATTTGCGTTAGTTGCATCTCCGGCAGCAAGTACTTTTTTTCTTTCGTAGTCTGCGCTAAGTTTATTGATTGAAAGCTCAATGGCTTCCAATTTTTGTTGGGTTTCAACAACATCAATATGACCAATCACTTGTCCCTTTCTAACACTTGTTCCTAAATCAATATTGAGAGTGGCAATTTTTCCCGATGTTTCTGCTGCTATATTGGCCTCCTTGTCAGCAATAATGGTAGCTGGTTGTGAAAAGGAACCATCAACGGTTTTATACGAAACAGTATCAACTATTACTTTTACTGCGATATTACTTCTGTCAATAGGTTTTTTAGCCTCATTCAGTTTCCCTTTATTTATCAACAACCCAATAATTATAGCAATGGGTATCAATGCGATTACTATGATCGTCAAGATTCTTTTATATTTCATGTGTTATTATTTTAATTCATTTATAAATTGTGTAATAGTCCCTGCGTTTCTGTAATAGCTTAATTGTGCAGTTAGATAGTCAAGCAAGGAGGTTATATAATTAGTTCTTGCTTCCTTGTAAGAATAGTCTGCATCTAACAACGAAGAAAGAGTAGCTGTTCCTTCCCGATATTCAACCGTGGAGGCATCCATCATATCTTTAGCAAGTTGTAAGTTTTCTTTGGCTTTTTTCAGGTTAGTATAAGTACTTATAATGTTCGTTGATGCATTTTCTATGTTAAGTTTATATGCTTGAAGGTTTAATTTATTGGTAAGTTCCAAAGACGCAAGACTTAATTTGCTTTGAGCCAATTGGCTTTGTTTTTTAAATCCGCTAAAAAGTGGAATAGAGGCTTTTAACCCAATCACAGAGTAATCATACCAGTTGCCGAGTGTTGGAAAAAAATCCGAACCATAGGCATTGCCACCATATTTACCATATAATGACAAAGTGGGGAAGTAAGCTACTTTTTTCTGTTTAAGATCTAACCTTTTTAAATCCAGATTTTTTTGATCAACCTGAAAATCAACTAGTCGGTTGACGTCAAACGTATTTAAACCAATAGTTAATGGCACTTCTTTCACATTTATGTCTGTAACGTTGTCATCAATGCTAATGGCTACATCTATGTCCATACCAATGCTGTTTTTAAGTTTGTTCAGCGCTAGTTTATAAGAACTGTTATTGGACTCAATCTCAAATTTTACATTGTTGTAGTTAACTTGGGCTCTATTGTACTCGCTTTTTTTAGCCTCCCCTTGAGCATAACGCAATTCAAGAATGTTTACTGTTGTTTCATACTGCTTTTCGCTCTCCCGCAAAAGTTTCCTTTTTTCAGCATAAGTAAGTACTTCGTAATAGACTGAAGCCGTATTATAAATTAGCGTTTCATTCTCTTTTAGTAAATTCAGATCGGCAATCTCTTTATTGACCTTTGATGTTTTTACGTCTAGTGATGCACTTTTGTCAAATAGCTTTTGATCTAATTGTACATAAGCCGAATTGCTGTATTTGCTTCCCATCTGTAGCTTTGTTTCTTTCGATGAAAGTGCTCCGGCAGGTATCACTGAAGTTGCTAGTTTGAGATTATAATCCAGTCCAACATTTACGGAAACAGATGGTAATAGTGCCGACTTGGTTTCGCGGATTTTTTCTTCTGCTGATTTTGCAGAATACTCATAAATAGTACTGTTGGGATGGTGTAGCAGTGTGTAGTTGATACATTCTTTCAATGATAAAGTTTGATTTTGTGCTTTTATCTGGTATGATAGTAGAATTGGTAGCACAAAAATCAAAAATACCCTCTGTGTTTTTAATTTTACATTCATAATTTAAATGTTATTTTAGATATAACTTAACCCTGATTAATAGAGTAGTTAGTTATTTTTTTTGAGATATGGTGTATTTTTTTTATCAGGTTCATATTGCATTTTCGAAATAGCATGCAAAGGAACCTTATAAGAGGAAGTTATGCAAAGGAATTATCGGTGAATTGTTCAAAAAAGGGGCTGAGTTGCCAAATACATTAATTTTGTGCCAACCATTTTATAAATTGGGTGACTTTGAGTCGGCTTATGAGTATCTGATCAGGATAATTAAAAGTTAGATTAACCTGTATTTTACGATTAAAATGACGAGAAGCATCTTTTACGGCTATTCGGTTAATGAGGTATTGGCGGTTTGCTCTGAAAAATGTATCTCCGCAAACTGATTCAAGTTCTTCTAATGACTGAGAAACAAGGTGTCTTTTTAAATCAAATGTCAATGCAAACACATAATCGTCTTCATACACAAAAAGAGCGATTTCAGTTGTTCTGATCGGTATGATTTTATCTCCCTGACTAATGACAATAGAAGTGGACGTTTTTTGTATAGCTGATGACGGAGCAGCAATAGTTTGTAATAAATTATTGAGACCGATGTTTAAAGAAGAAAAATTTGATTTTAGTGTATGGTATTTTTCCAAAGCCTTTGCGATCGAGTCGCGGTTAAAGGGTTTTAATATATAATCGATTGAGTTCGTCTTGAATGCTTCCAACGCATATTTATTATAAGCCGTACAAAAAATAACAGGTACTGACAGCCGTATTTTATTGAATATTTCAAAACTAAGCCCATCGCTGAGTTGTATATCCGAAAAAATTAAATCAAAGTCTGAATTGTTTTGCAGATAGGATATGGTCTGTTCTATAGATGGAAGAATCGCAACAACTTCTATTTGATCGTCAATAGCTTCAAGTGTAGTCGCCAGTTCCTTAGCCGTATGTTTTTCGTCTTCAATAATGATTACTTTCATAATGGCGTTGTCTTAATTAGTTTAAGTATAACAGTGTATTCTGTTTGGGTGTCTTTGATATCTATGTCTTTACCAACGATCAATTGATACCTTCTGTTGAGATTTTTAAGGCCTACACCATTTCTTTCTTCATTCAAAAACATGGGTTTGGGCATTTTATTGTTGGATACGATCAACAGATCATCTTTTAATTCAATACTAACCTTTAGTGGTTTTTCGTAACTAAACGAATTATGCTTAAATGCATTTTCTACTAACGATTGGAGAGCATATACAGGAATTTGGTACTGATTTATCTGTTCCTGAGCCACAGTAAGCGAACAATAAAAGGAGTCTTCAAATCGTAATTTCTGAAGTTCAATATAGTCCTGTGTAAATTTCAATTCTTCCGAAAGCGGAATAAGCACGTGGTCGTTGGCAGATATAGTATATCTTAGAAAATCAGAAAGCCTGATAACATATTTTTTAGCCAGATCAGAATCGGTACTTATAATAGAACTAAGGGTACTTAGTGTGTTAAATAAAAAATGAGGTTGCAATTGACTTACCAGAGCCTGTTGTTCTGCCTCTAAATTCTTTATTTTCAATTCAGTTAATTCTTTATCTGCTTGTTCTCTTTTTGATCTGACAATAATTGCATTCGATATGATCAATATAATAGTGTTGAGAGTGAGAATATTGATTATTGGAAATAAAATCGACGGTCTGTTTCTATTATTATCCAATTCAGTGAAAAGATGTAATATAAGCCATGACAATGCAAAAAAGAGTAATATAAAAATGTAACTCAATGAATACCATTCAATGTTGTTTTTTCTACCGCTACTTACCCATATGCGTTCCACATAGATATTCAGTCCCCAAATAACCATTGCTAGAATAGTTAAAGTTGTAAGTGAAAACCAAAAATTCAGTGGATATTCTTGTGATTGCAGGAAAAACATAGGAGACAACTCAAATGCTGCCATAATAGGAGAAGATAAAAACGCAGTCTTATATAATTTATTCTTATACATATTTTGAAATATGAGAGTTGACTTAAAATGCTATTTGTTATATTTAAGATGAATAAACATTAGATTAATGCAAAAGTACAATAAATAATCAGACTTGCACTCAAATATCATACAATTAGTAAGGATGTAATATTAGTAAAGATAATCAGCGATTCTCCTTTGATTCTCTTCCTAGATTACGATAATGTTACTTTAATATAATTATACAACAATCTATATCTCAATATTTATATCGGCAGAGACAGGTTCTACCCCTACGTATTGTGCAAATAAATATAACATAACCAAAATAAAGTATAACATAACCAAATTCTAATTTAATATAGCCACAATAAAAGCTTATCTAACCAAGATTAAAGCCTATATAAAACTAATAAGATAGGAACTAAAACTCAAGAAAGCCTATCAGAAACTATTTTATCTTTATTAAAATGTAGTTTAGATGTACATCTTAGCATTGTTTAAATGTACATCTAACACTTGCTTAAATGTACATCTAAACTGAGTTAAGATGTACATCTAAACAATATTAAGATATTCTTTTGCGTTAGCTTGATATATACTTCTAAACTACATTTAAATAGGAATTAAATAGTTCCAAAGCCTATTAGAATAGTTTTAGATAGGCTTTTCTTAGTTTTATATGGCGTTTAAATTTGAAAAGACCCTATTAAACCAAACTAATATTAACTCTTAAAACTTATTTATGGTGTTTTCTTGGACGGAAACCTTAATAAAAGAATATTAGAAAGCAGTTAATAACATTTATAATTAAAAACCCAAGTAGTTATGTCTTATCAATATCGAGCAAGAAAAAAGAAGTTCAAAAATAAAGAAGGAGTTTTTGAAGAAGCCTATTATGCAGTTTCCAAATCAACACGTATGGTTGGAATAGAAGAGTTAGCAGAATTACTTTCCTATCGTTCCTCCTTAACTCAAGGAGATATTCATTCTACTATAATGGGACTTTCAAAACTTATGAAAGAAATGCTAACAGATGGTTTTAAAGTAAAGCTTGAAGGAATAGGAGTGTTTGGAATTTCCATAACCAGTAAAGGCTTTGCAACAGAAAAAGAATTAGACCCCAAGAAAGTAAAATTCAGCAAAGTCAGTTACCGAGCCGACAAAAAGCTAGTTCAAACCCTAAAAGAAATGAAGTACATAAAAGAAAAACCAATCCCAAAAGGTTATGTTACAAGGAAAATGATGGAAGAAGAAAATAAAGAAGAATAGAGGATAAGTAAAATATTAAGAAATAGAATTCGTTAATAATGGAATTTAATAACCAGCTGAATTATTATTACCTTTTAATATGAGAAAGATATTATTTACAATTGTCTTTATCCTTGTTTCATTATATTTGTATCCTCAATCTTATATTTATAATTTTAAGGATGGTATATCTTCATTGAATTTAGCCTTTAACCAAAATAGGTATCAAATTTCATTCACTGAACATATGACAGAAGACTTTATATTAGCTTCTTCTCTTTCATCAGGCAATTATATAACAAATGATGATTTATTAATTCTTAAAGATGATAAATGTGGCTTTGAAATGGTTTTTAGAAAAGAAGATTCTATTATATTGCCAGAAAACAAGTGTCCAGTATTTTTAGCAAATAAACGATTTATATTATTTAGCCACAGAGTAACACTTCAAGAAGAATTAGATAAACTAGAGCCGGATTATGATATTAAGCCTACTAATAATCAATCTGAAATACTTGATATTGATGCCTCTGAAGAAAAAATAAATTGTGGGAGATATTCAAATTATAACTATACTACAATAAACATTAATAAAGATGGTAGTTATGTAATAAGAGGAGAATTTTATAAAATCTCAGAAGGTAAGTGGAAGGAGCATGGTAATATAATAGAATTTTATGATGAGTATTTAAAATTCACTTTTAAAGGAATTAAATTAGTTGATAATAGAATACAAATTACATTGCCTGAATCTAGAAAAAATATTTTTAAGTTCACAAACTAAGTTTATATTAGTGTTGTTTCTAATTAGGGGGTGATTTTTCAAGTAAATCATGGAAGAAACAAATAAAGGAGAATAGAGAAAAGAAAAACGAGGATTCATTTTATTGAGTCCTCGTTTCTTGTTTATTAACTTTATAGGTAATGTCCTTAAGTTGATATTAACCATTAATCATTAACAGTTAACCATTATTTAAGTGCGGTTTCTGAGATTCCTTCGCCTTTTAGTTTTAGTTTGTCGAAATAGGTTGGGGTTTCTTTTCCTAAGAGTTTATCAACATATAGTTTTGCTATGTATTGGCAAAGCATAAAGCCATGACCTCGCATTCCTACAAATAGACCTAATTCTGGATCTACTATGTATCTTGGCTCTGTGTAGTAACCTGACCAAACAGCTTGGAAGCTTACGTTCTTTAGTTCTGGTATCCAGTTTGAGAATATTTCAGATGCTATTTCTAAGAATTCAAGAGATGTTACCTTTAGTTCTTGTGATGCTTCTTGAGAGTCAAACATTGGGGAAGCGCAACCTATTATTTGTCCTGTTTCATGTAGCTGTTGTCCATAGATTGAAGAGAAGCCTTTATATTGACGGCGGTCTATTACCATATCTAATATATTTCCTTCTTTTCCTAACATTGGTAAACGTTTTGTTATAAATGCTTGATGTTTTACTGGATAAAGACCTGTTTCTATTCCTATTTGTTTTGCAAACTTTTCTGCTCCATAACCTAAGGCATTAACAAATATATCTGTTATATATTCAGTATACTCATTTCCTCTTTTAACAAGGGCATGGAATTTCTTTCCTTCTTTTGTTAGTTCTATTAGTTTTGCTCCTTCAATAACTTGACCTCCTTTTTGTTTACCTATCAATCTTAATAAATCAATTGTTTTTCCTGGAGTAGCTTGCCAGCATTGATTAGTTATTTGAGCAGCTATATAGTCTTTATTATCTTTATTAAAATAAGGTGATATTTCTTTTTGGAAGTCTTTTGGAGAAACCATATAAGCATCTGACCATTTCATTGCTGCTTCCAATCCTTTATAAGATGCTTCATCATGAGCAAGGTTTACATATCTTGTAGGATAGTAGTCAATATTTGATTTCTTGTTAAGTTCAACAAACAATTCATGGTTATGCTTTGCTATATCGGCAAGTTCTGGATTTGAAAAGGCTGGTCTTCCTCCTGCTATATTTCTCCATGAAGCTCCTCTATCGTAATTAATCAGAATAGGTTCTAAACCTGCTTCTGACATATATCTAAATAAAGAACTTCCTGCAATACCTCCTCCTGCAATTAAACCCTTTACTTCAACCTTCTTTGTATTATATGCAATAAATACATCTTTCTTTTCATCGTTTCTCAATTCTCCAAGCGATAGTTGAAGAGAAAGTGGAGCTCTTGGTGTTGCGTCATCAGTTACTTCTATTCCATAAGAGCGAAGAACTTGTTTTGCTCTTGGAATACAACGTTTCCCTCTACAATCACCCATTCCCATTCTTGTTGTATGCTTTAATTCATCAACAGATATTATCTTTCTATCTCCAATTTGTTCTATTAATCTTTCTAATGATACATCTTCACAATGGCAAACAAAAGTCTTTTCATCTATTTCTTCTGGAAGAGAAAACTCTAATGGCTCTGGGAATTTATCAGGAACGATAAAACCTTTGATATTCAATAATTCTTTTTCTTCAATATCTTTTACATTAATTCTTGCAACAGAAGTCTTGTTTTCGTTTTTCTTTATTTTTTCAATTGTTCCAATAGCTAATTTCGTTCCATTATTATCAACCAAGAATACATCAATTCCTTCTTCTACTTCATATTCAAATGGAAGATAAACTTGTTTCTTTTTGGTGTTGTATCCAAAAATAGCTAAGCCAGGACATTGATTAACGCATTCCATACAGCCTATACATTTATTGTAATCTATTTCTGGAACAACAGATGTTGAGCTTTTTGTTATTGCTCCATACTTACAAGCGAATTGACAAGGATTACAAGCAAAGCCATACAAACATTCCAAACGAACAAAACTACGTTTATCCATTCTTTCTTGATTAGGGCTATAAGCTTTTTCTATTATCCTAATAGGATGTTGTTGCGATTCAATATAACTCTTGCTTATATCTAAATAATCATCATAATTGTATCTTACGTTAAGCATTTGAGCTATTTCATAAGCACATTGTTTTCCTCTAAGAACGGCAGATGTTCCTTCTCCAATTCTTACAGAGTCTCCAACCCCATGACAATTTTTTCCAAATAGAATATTGCCTTTAATTAAGAGTTGATTGTCGGGGATTAAACCAGTGCAAACATTAATTACATCAATTCCTTCAATCACTCTTTCAGTTCCAGGAATTGGTTCAAAGTTCTTACAGTCTGCAATAACAGCTCCTTTAATTCCTGTTCCATCTTCATTTGGTATTGCTTCTAAAAGAATAGTAGAAGTAAGAATTGGAATGCCTAAACGCCTTACTCTATTTGCTTGAACAGGGAAACCTCCTTCATTTGGCATAGCTTCTAATATGGCTACAACCTTTGCACCAGCTTGAATTGCTTGATAAGAAGTTAAGTATCCAATATTGCCAGCACCAACAGTTAATATGTTTTTTCCTAAAAGAGTTAATTCTGAATTCATCATCTTTTGAACAACAGCAGCTGAATAAACTCCAGGAAGGTCATCGTTTTTAAATACAGGCATAAAAGGAACAGCACCAGTTGCAACAACTAAATGCTCTGTGTCAATATAAAATATTTCACCATTAAGAGTATTCTTTATCCCAACTCTATTACCTTTCAATATATCCCAAACAGAACAGTCAAGGAAAATGCCTTCATTAGATTCGCCTGCTAAAGTTGTTGCTATATCAAAGCCTCTCATTCCTCCAAATTTCTTTGCTTGTTCAAAGAAGAAGAATTGGTGAGTTTGCATAAGGAATTGTCCACCTATTTTATCATTAGCATCAACAACAATATTCTTAATGCCAAACTTATTTAACTCTTCTCTTACAGCTAAACCCGCAGGACCAGCCCCAACTATTAATACTTGAGTTTTATAAATCTTAGTTTCTTTTTGAGAAATAGAACATTTTTCAGCTAAGAAGTCTTTAGGTATTTCACTTACTTCTTTCACTCCATCAACTTTAGTAACGCAAATTCTCTTTACGCAACCGTCAACTAACATTTCACATGCTCCACATTTACCAATACCACATTCTAAAGAACGTTTGCGATCATTGATAGAATGAGAGTGAACAGGGAATCCCGCTTGGTGAAGGGCAGCAGCAATAGTAAAGCCTATTTGTCCTTTTATTTCTATGCCATTAAACTTAAATGATGTTTCATTATCCTTAGGTATATCGAGGATAGGGTGTGAGTTAATCTTAAACATGATTAAATATATTTGGTTAATTATAAATGTTATTTTGAAAAACGAGCACAAAGATAATTAAATAATTATTAACTACATATTCTTTTCAATACTAATGTTATTAGTTCTTCTATTTCATTATGATAATTATCTAAGAACTCACCTCTCTTTCTGTTAGCTATTATTGCACATACAGTAAGATATTCATGCCCCAGATTTTTACTTAAAGCATAAAGCGCAGATGTTTCCATCTCATAGTTTGTTATCTTATTATCTTTGTATTGAAAGTTAGAAATCTTGTCATTTATATCAGGAAAAGCAAGAGGAAGACGAATGTTTCTTCCTTGAGGTCCATAAAATCCAGGAGCAGTTACTGTAATTCCAGATGGCATATCATAAGCAATTTTTGAGAAAAGGCTATCAGATACTTTAACTCCATAAGGTTTAGGTAAACATTCATTCCATTGCATAAAGGAAACAAAATTATCAGCAAGTTCTTTTTCTAAAACATTTTCATTGTTTTGATAGAAGTACATCAAGCCATCAATTCCAATAACGTATTTGGATGCGAGAAAAGCTCCACAAGGAATATCTTCTTGCAAAGAACCAGAAGTTCCTAAGCGAATAAGATTTAGTTTTCTATGTTTAGGATTTATTTCTCTTGTCTCTAAGTTTATATTTGCACAAGCATCAAGTTCAGTAAGAACAATATCTATATTATCTGTTCCCATTCCTGTTGATATTACAGTTATTCCAACACCATTATATGTTCCAGTATGAGTATTTATTTCTCTATTGCTTACTTTATAATCAATTTCATCAAAGTGTTTTGAAACCATATCGACACGGTTTGGATCTCCAACTAAAATTATATTATCGGCTAATTGATGAGGTTTTAAATGTATATGATAAAGACTTCCGTCTGCTGCTAATACTAATTCTGACGCTGCTAATTGTTTATTCATAATATTAATTTTATTTTGGGCAGGTTTTGAACCTGCCCTTACGGTATTATTTTATAAGTCTTATTAGCATTGCAAAACATTCATTTGTTGTTCTATTGATGAAGTTTTCTCTGCTTGAAAAGAAATTATGTTTTGATGCTATACATTCTCCTTTATTGTTTGCAATAGCAATCCAAACTGTGCCTATAGGTTTTTCTTCACTTCCTCCAGTTGGTCCTGCTATTCCTGTTGTCGCAATAGCGTAGTCTGTTTTCATTTTCTTTAAAGCTCCAATAGCCATTTGTTTTGCTACTTGTTCACTAACAGCACCATTTGTTTTTATAGCTTCTTCATCAACTCCCAAAACATTTATCTTTGTTTCATTTGAATAAGCAACAACGGAGCCTTTAAAATAATTAGAAGAACCGGCATTAATTGTAATGCAGTGTGCAATATTTCCTCCTGTACAACTTTCAGCAGTTGCAAGAGTTTTTCCTTTCTCTAATAATAGTTTTGCAAGAATAAGACTTAAATCTCCTTCATCAAAGCCAATAAAGTAGTCTTCAATTAAAGGCATTAATTTATTAACTTGATTGTCTAATTCTTGTTTTATTGCCTTTTGATCTTCTCCTCTTGCCGATAAACGAAGCCTTAGCATATTTGCAGCAGGGAGATATGCGAGTTTAATATATTTAGGAAGTGCTAACTCAAATTTTTCTATTTTATCAGAAAGAAAGCTCTCGCCTACGCCTTGGGTAATTATTGTTTTATGAAATATAGCTGAAGGTTTATAATGAGAAAGCAAGATAGGTATGACGTGTTTAGTCATCATTTCTTTCATCTCAAAAGGAACACCAGGCATAGATACTATTAATTTATTATCTTTTTCAAAGCACATTCCAGGAGCTGTTCCAACTAAGTTTTCAATAACTTTACATTTTTCAGGGACTTGAGCTTGAAGACGATTTGTTGGCGTAAGTACATAATTTCTATGATTAAATATATTCCTTATATTCTCCAAAACATCTTTGTTTTCTATCATCTTGCTATCGAAGAGTTTTGCCAAAGTGTATTTAGTTATATCATCTTTTGTTGGTCCTAAACCTCCTGTGGTTAGAACGCAATCAGAATTGTTTAAAGCCGCAAGAACAGATGATTCAATCTCTTGATTATCATCAGCAATTGTAGTAATTCTATTGACATTCAAACCTACTTTATTTAACTCTTGAGCCATAAAAGAAGCATTTGTATTTACAACTTGTCCAATTAGTAGTTCGTCTCCTATACTTATTATTTCTATATTCATTTTTTTGTTTAGACTAAATGCAATTAATAATTTGAAGAAAAATATCATCTTTAACCTTAAATGGGTTAAAAACAGCTCGGCAAAGTTAATTATTTGTTTCTTTAAATGGCTGTTTTTTTATAAAGAAAATAAGGTCGAAGGAAAGCTATTTGACTAATTTTTGTACCTTTGTACAGAAATTAATAGAATTATAAGAACGAAATCAATAATAAATCATCAATATATTTATGTATAATTTGATTCCTGAAGAATATTTAGTTCAACATATTACTTTGGCATTAGAGGAAGATGTAAGAGATGGAGACCATTCTTCAATGGCTTGTATTTCAAAAACTACTAAAGATAAAGCTAAGCTTGTTGCAAAACAAGAAGGTATAATTTGTGGAATTGAAATAGCAAGAAAGGTTTATTCATTAGTTGATGATAAAATTATTTTTACTCCTTTTCTTAAAGATGGGGATAAAATAAAAAAAGGAGATATTGTTTTTAAGGTAGAAGGTCCTGCAATAGGTATTCTTACTGCTGAAAGAACTGCATTAAATTATATGCAACGCCTTTCAGGAATTGCAACAGCAACCAATGAATATGTTGATATCATAAAAGGAACTAAAACTAAACTACTTGATACTCGAAAGACAACTCCTTCAATGCGTTTGTTTGAAAAATATGCCGTTAAAGTTGGTGGAGGATACAATCATAGAATTGGACTTTACGATATGATAATGTTAAAGGATAATCATATTGATTTTGCTGGTGGAATAAAAGAAGCCATAACTAAGACAAAAGAATATTTGAAAAGAATAGGAAAGAATTTAAAGATAGAGATAGAAGTTCGTTCAATGGAAGAATTGGATCAGGTTATGGAAATAGGTGGAATTGATAGAATAATGTTAGATAATTTTACGCCAGAGCTCTTAACTAAAGCCGTTGAGAGAATAGGTAAAAGTTACGAAACAGAAAGCTCAGGAGGAATAACTAAAGAAACAATATTAAGTTATGCAAGGAGCGGAGTTGATTATATTTCAGTTGGAAGTCTAACTCATCAAATAAAATCATTGGATTTAAGTTTGGTTGCTGATAGGTAATGTAGTGTATGAGGTTTTGCCTCTTCACTATAGATAAATTAAGTATTAATGGGAAAGAGAAACGAAAAATATTTAAGAAAACTCTTGTATTGGCGACCTGTAAGGAATGTATTGCATGTTTCAAGACTTGTTGTCTTGCCTGGTTTTCAAGGTGTACCTGTTTTTGATGTTGTAAGATTCTTTATTAATGGTTTAATAAAGAATTCTCTCAACCAAAGAGTTGCTGCATTAGCTTTTCATTTTGTATTAGCTATATTCCCACTGCTACTATTTTTCTTTACCCTTCTGCCTTATATTCCTATTGATTCTCTTTATATACAAGTATCTGTATTTATGAGAGAGTTTCTTCCTGAGGCGGTTTCTCAAAAAGTAACAGAGACTATTAATGAAATATTTTTACAAAAACATGGAGGACTTATGTCTATAGGGTTTCTCTCATCAATTTATGTTGCTTCAAATGGTATAAATGCAATGATAATTTCATTTAATAGTTCAAAGTATAATTCCGAAAAGAGAAAATGGCTAAAACGTAGAGCAATAAGTGTAGCAATGGTTTTTGCTATTGGATTTGTTGTCATCTGCTCTTTTTCTTTAATTGTAGGCTCAAAGTCATTTTTCAACTTTTTGCTTTCAAATGGAATAATAGAAAAAGGATTTATGCTTTTTCTATTAAAAACTGCAAAATGGATATTATTAATATCTTTAGTATATATGATGTTTGTCGTTATTTACTATTATAGTCCAAAAGATAAATCAAACTTCAAATTCTTTTCGGCTGGAGCAACATTAGCAACAACTCTTTTTATACTATCAATCTCTGGATTTAACTTTTATATAACTCATTTCTCACACTATAATGCACTTTATGGCTCTATTGGAGCGTTAATAATTTCTCTTTTGTGGGTTTATATGGTTTCATATATATTAATAATAGGATTTGAGCTTAATGCAAGTATAGCCTATGCAATAACCGAAGGATATAAAAGGGAAATAAACAAAGATATTGATGAGAACGAAATGCCAATGCGTATTAGTCGTTCGGGAGGTAATAAATCAATATATCGTCGTTGGAAAAGAATACTATACGACGTAGGAATAATAAGAAAATAGAATAAACAAAATAATAAATAAAATAGTATGGGAAAAATTGTAGCCATAGTAGGGAGACCAAACGTAGGGAAATCAACCCTGTTTAATCGTTTGACAGAAACTCGAGATGCCATAATTCATGAGACTGCTGGTGTGACTAGAGATAGGCATTATGGAAAGAGTAATTGGAATGGTAAAGAGTTTTCTTTAATTGATACAGGCGGTTATATTAATGGTAGTGAAGATGAATTTGAGGGAGAAATCCGTAAGCAAGTAACCTTAGCCATAGAAGAGGCTGATGTAATAATGTTTATGGTTGATGTGAAAGATGGCTTAACTTCAATGGACGAAGATGTTGCAGATATGCTTCGTAGAACAGAAAAGAAAGTTATTTTGGTTGCAAACAAAGCAGATAACACACAAAGAGCTAATGATCACATGGAGTTTTATGCCTTAGGACTTGGTGAAATATATAGTATTTCATCAATTAATGGTTGTGGAACAGGAGATTTGTTAGATGAATTGGTAAGAGATTTTGAGTTAGAAGATGAAGAAGATTTTGAAGTTGGTTTGCCAAGGATTGCTGTTGTAGGAAGACCAAATGTTGGTAAAAGTTCTATGATTAATGCACTTATTGGAACTGATAGAAATATAGTTACTGATGTTTCAGGCACAACCCGAGATTCAGTAAATACACGCTATAATATGTTCGGTTTTGATTTCATGATTATAGATACAGCAGGAATAAGGAAAAAGAGCAAGGTAAATGAAGATATTGAATTTTATTCTGTTATGCGTTCAATTCGTTCAATAGAAGGAGCTGATGTATGTATTCTTATGCTTGATGCTTCAGAAGGATTAGAATCTCAGGATTTAAATCTATTTAGCTTAATACAAAGGAACAATAAAGGTGTTGTAATTGTGGTAAATAAATGGGATTTATTAGAAAAAGAAACCAACACTTCAAAAGAATTTGAAGAAAGGATAAGAGAAAAAATATCTCCTTTTGATGATGTGCCAATTATATTTACATCTGTAATCAATAAACAAAGAATTTTCAAAGTTCTTGAAACAGCTAAGAAGGTTTATGAAAATCGTTCACAAAGAATACCAACTTCAAAATTAAATGAAGATGTATTGCCAATAGTAAAAGACCAAAACCCACCACCAGCATATAAAGGAAAATATATAAAGGTTAAGTATGTTATGCAATTAAAAACACCATTTCCACAATTTGTGTTCTATTGTAATTTACCCCAATACATACGTGATCCATACAAACGTTATATTGAGAACAGAATGCGAGAAATGTATGATTTCAATGGTGTGCCAATAATAATTTATTTTAGAGCAAAATAATAGGAGTAATCTTTAATGGAAGTAAGATTAGACAAATGGCTTTGGGCAGTTAGACTCTATAAAACACGAGCCTTGGCAACAGATGCTTGTCGTTTAGGAAAAGTAATTTGTAGCGGAATTGCAGCAAAAGCTTCAAGAGAAGTAAAGATTGGTGATAAATATGAAATAAATATAGACCAATTACACAAAATAATTGAAGTAAAAGAATTGCTAAATAATCGTATCTCAGCTAAGTTAGTAGAAAATTTTATGATTGACATAACTCCAAAAGAAGAGTATGACAGAATAAAATTTGCAAGAAAATTTGCCTTTGAACAAAGAGAACATGGAGCAGGAAGACCAACAAAGAAAGAACGCCGTAATATAGAATCGTTTAAAGAATAGTAACCATCAAAATAAAAAAAGCTACTCTATCTAAGAAAAAAGCTCTTCTTTTTCCAGATAGAGTAGCTCTTTTCTCAAATATATAAACTCTTTTTCAAAATAAAAGAGCTTTATTTGTAAATAATGCAGGAAGAATTTTAGATTATAAATAGTTTGCAATACGATACATTGCAGTATGTTATATATCACTTTCTGTTTAGAAAAATAATAATTGTTTAATTATTATTCGTTTTTATTTGGTAGTAAAAGAAAAAGTAGTACTTTTGCAAAACGAAAACAGGACGCGGGGTGGAGCAGTGGTAGCTCGTCGGGCTCATAACCCGAAGGTCATAGGTTCGATCCCTATCCCCGCAACTAAAGGTTAATTATAATTGTTTTGAAAAGGATAACTTCGGTTGTCCTTTTTCTTTTTATATATGTTTCCCTTTTGATTCAGAACAAAAAGTGAAATAAAAATTAGATATAAAGCAATAAAACGTGTATTTTTGCAAATTGATTTTTAAATAATTTGATTTAGTATGAGTATAGAACTTAGCGAACAAGAAGTATTACGTCGTCAAGCGGCAGAACAGATGCGTAGTTTAGGCGTAAATCCTTATCCAGCTCCACTCTATGAAGTAAATGCAAAAACAACAGAAATATTAGAAAAGTTCTCTCAAGATAATAGTCTTTTTCAAGAAGTAAGTATTGCAGGTAGAATAATGTCTCGTCGTATAATGGGAGCTGCATCATTTTCTGTTATTCAAGATAGTGTTGGAAAGATTCAGCTTTATATAAAACGTGATGAGATATGTCCTGGAGAAGATAAAACAATGTATAATACTATATTCAAAAAGTTATTGGATATAGGAGATATTATTGGTGTTAAGGGATATGTTTTTGTAACTCAAATGGGTGAAACTTCAATTCATGTTAGAGAATTAACAGTTCTTTCTAAATCAATACGTCCACTCCCAATTGTAAAGGAAAAAGACGGTGTTGTTTATGATGCTTTCACTAACCCTGAACAAAGATATCGCCAACGTTATTTAGACCTAATTGTTAATCCTCAATATAGAGAAGTATTTATTAAAAGGACTATTTTAGTAAATACAATGCGTAATTTTCTTAATGAAAAAGGTTATTTAGAGGTAGAAACACCAATTCTTCAGCCTCTTTATGGAGGAGCAGCTGCACGTCCTTTTAAGACATTTCATAATACTTTAGACACAACCCTATATCTTAGAATTGCAAATGAGTTATTCTTAAAGAGATTAATTGTTGGAGGATATGATGGAGTTTATGAATTCTCAAAAGACTTTCGTAATGAAGGTATGGATAGATTTCATAATCCAGAATTTACACAAATGGAACTTTATGTTGCCTACAAAGATTATTTTTGGATGATGAACTTAGTTGAAGAAATGGTTGAAAGGGTAGCTTTAGCTCTTCATGGAACAACTCAAGTGCAAGTAGGAGAAAATATAATTGACTTTAAACGTCCTTGGAAACGCTATACAATGTTTGAAGCAATAGAACATTTTACAGGAATAGATATCTCAAAAATGGACGAAGCAGAGTTAAGAGAAACTTGCAAGAAATTTAATATTCCAAACGATAATTCAATGGGTAAAGGTAAATTAATTGATGAAATATTTGGAGAAACTTGTGAACATAAACTTATTCAACCAACTTTCATCTATGATTACCCAATAGAAATGTCTCCTTTAGCTAAGAAACACCGTTCAAAAGAAGGTTTAGTTGAGCGTTTTGAAGCCGTATGTAATTGTAAAGAAATATGTAATGCATATTCAGAACTTAATGATCCAATTGACCAAAGAGAACGTTTTGTGGATCAATTAGAACTTGGAAAAAGAGGTGATGACGAATCAATGTTATTAGATGAAGACTTCCTAAGAGCATTAGAATATGGTATGCCACCAACATCTGGTTTAGGAATAGGAATTGACAGATTAGCAATGATGATGACCAATTCTCATTCAATACAAGATGTTCTTTTCTTCCCTCAAATGAAGCCAGAAAAAGCAAATGAACAAATAGGATAATAAAAGAATATAAATAATTCTTGAAATGAATAATAGAGCGAGAACTCCTCTTGTAATAGCTATTTCAATAATTTTTGGAATACTTCTTGGGTATTTTGTTTTGCCAAAAGAGGGTTCAGGCTCATCCTTTGTCTCGTCCAAAAAAACAAATCTTGCACAAAAGTTTTCATATATAATGGATCTCATCAATGATGAATATGTTGATGAGGTTAATATTGATTCTTTATCAGATAAATTGATTCTTACATTTTTTCAACAACTTGATCCTCATTCAACCTATTTAACTGCTTCTGCTTTTAAAGAAGAACAAGAATCATTAGATGGAGGATTTGAGGGAATAGGCGTTCAGTTCCGTATAATAGAAGATACTATTGTTGTTATCCAACCAGTATCGGGAGGACCTTCTATAAAAGCAGGAATAATGGCGGGAGATAGAATAGTAACAATAGATGATAAAATTAAGGCAGGGAAGAAGATAGCCAATGATGATGTCATGAAGTTACTTAAAGGTGAAAAAGGAACAATAGTAAAACTTGGAATTAAAAGAGATGGAATTGCAAAATTAATCCCTTTTATAATTAAGCGTGATGTTATTCCAACCTATAGTGTAGAATATCACGGAATGATTGACTCAAAAACAGGATATATAAGATTAACTCAGTTCTCACAAACAACAGCCGAAGAAGTAAATAAAGCTTTGCGTGACTTAAAGAACAAAGGAATGCAACAATTAGTCTTTGACCTAAGAGGAAACGGAGGTGGATATTTAGATCAAGCATATCAAGTTGCTGATGAATTCTTAGGAAAAGGCGAATTAGTAGTTTTTACAAAAGGAAGAAAAAGAGACAGAGAAGATTTGATAGCAACAGAAGGAGGCTTATTTGAAAAAGGTAAGTTAATTATTTTGATTGATGAACTTTCTGCTTCTGCTTCTGAAATTCTTAGTGGAGCAATGCAAGATAATGATAGAGCAATGATTATTGGACGTAGAACATTTGGAAAAGGCTTAGTTCAAGAACAAAAAATGTTGCCAGACGGTTCCGCTGTTCGTATAACAGTTGCTCGCTACTATACTCCTTCAGGACGTTGTATACAAAGACCATATATACTTGGTGACCCAGATCAATACTTTGATGACTTTATTCAAAGATATGCAAATATGGGCAAGGGAGATAAAGACACAATTGCTCACCCAGATAGTTTGAGATTCAAAACAAAGAAAGGTAGATTCGTATATGGTGGTGGAGGAATAGAACCAGATATAGAATTACCTTATTATAATTACAAGAAATCAGCCTATTATTCTCAACTCCTAAAGAAAGGTCTATTATATAAATATTGTTTTGACTATGTAGATAAGCACAGAAATAGTTTTAAACAATATATAAGTGGAGATGACTTTATAAAGTATTTCAATATAGACGAAGCAATGTTCAAAGATATGACCCTATATGCAGAAAAGAATGGAGTATCGAAAACATTATCTATGGGAACAGATAAGAAAGAAATACAGCTATTAATGAAAGCATATATGGCACAATCTCTTTACGATGATAAATACTATTACTCAATCTTTCTTCAATTAGATGAAGACCTTCAAAAAGCATTACCTTATTTCAAAACGATAAAATAAGAAGACATAAAATAAATACCTACTTAAATAGGATAAGATTACATTAATATTGTATTTTTATCTTATTTTTCTTTCACGCAGATTAAAGCTGGGTCAATGTAAAATTCCAGTGGGATTAAAAAAATAAGAATCTTCTTACTCACTTTTTAGGATACTATCTTAATCAATTTTCATGACAAAAATATTAGTATTGGTATATTTTAATATGTTATTAATCAACCACTTTATAATTGTAAAATAAAGACGCCATCTTCAGACCTTGCAGACGCCATCTCCAGACCATACAGACGCCATCTTCAGACCTTGCAGACGCCGTCTCCAGACCTTGCAGACGCCGTCTCCAGACCCTAAAGATGCTATCTTCATGCCCTAAAGATTTGATCTTTACACCTAAAGATACTATGTTTATACCCTAAAGATGCTATCTTCATGCTCTAAAGATTTGATCTTCACATCTAAAGATCCTATCTTTATACCCTAAAGATGCTATCTTCATACCCTAAAGATGAAGTAATCAGACATGGAGATCAAGTAAATATGTGTAAAGATGCAGTAAACATATATTGAGATAAATTAAAAAGGCATGAAAGTATAAGGTTATCTACATTCTTCGCTTAATTTTTTTTTATCCCACCGGGATTTTCCATTGACCCTTAAAGCTTCAAATTCAACAGTTAATATTTAATGGGTAATGTCGCTTTAATTATGGGGGTGCAATCAGAAAATCAAAAAACAAAATCTTTTATATGCACATTTTAAAGAGGAAAAAACTTTCTACTATTTGTGCGTATATAAATTTTTTAATTTAATATTTTGATTGCACCCCATTTTTATATAGTGTTTATTCACAGTAGTATAATCAAAAATTCAAAAATAATTTGATTGCACCCCATACATGATTGCACCCCCTAAAAATCAAAAAAATATCCATTTTCATAAATTCTAAAACCTCCAAAATCTCTAAAAATAGTCAATATTTGATTGCACCCCACATGCTGATTGCACCCCCTAAAATAGAATTAAATTATAAGAAATTAGAATTTGATTTCAAGAAATTAGAATCAAATTCTAAAAGCGTAGAATCAAATTACAATATACATATTAAAAAAGATTAGGTTTCTTATCTACTTATAAATACTTATTTTGTAATTTTGAAATATAGAATGTTGCATTTACAACTTAAATCTACGTCGAAAATAAAGCTCTTCTTTTTCAATTTATATAAACTCTTTCTGAATTTATACGAACTCTTTCTGAATTTATACGAACTCTTTTTTCAGAAATTCCCTGTCTTTTCTCCGTCAATTATCATTTAATTTAGCAAGTAAGAATTTTAGGTCAAAATACATTAAAAGAACGTGTTAGCCATGATTAATTATAGATTGAGATAGTTAAATAATGTTAAAGTTGTACTTAATTCAGATAAGTGATATACTTTTGCAGTGTATTAATATACTAACACACTAAAACAATGATAGAATTAAATGAATTAAAATTTGGTTACAAAAAGAACAAACTTGTAATCGATAATGTTAATCTTAGCATTAAGAAAGGATACATTCATGGTCTTTTAGGTAAAAACGGTACAGGAAAGACCACATTATTGAAATTAATTGCAGGTTTACTCTTTCCTGATGGAGGTAAAGTTGAGGTTATGGGCTTTGAACCTAAAAAACGTCAAGTTGGTTTTCTTTCAAATCTTTTCTTCTTACCAGAGGAGTTTAATAACTATAAGATGACAATTGCATCTTATGCAAAAACTCATTCTTGTTTTTATCCAAAATTTTCTCAACAAGATTTTGTTTCTTATTTAGAAGATTTCGAGATAACTGACCTAAAACATAAAATGGAAGCTCTTTCTTATGGAACAAAGAAAAAGGTTTTAATTGCTTTTGGATTGGCAACTCATACAGATTTAATAATTATGGATGAACCAACCAATGGTTTGGATATTCCATCAAAAACTCAGTTCCGTAAGATTATTCTTAGAGCAATGACAGAGGAAACTTGTCTTATTATTTCTACTCACCAAGTAAGAGATTTACATAATTTAATAGATAGTATTATAATAATGGATGAAGGGAATATTTTATTGAATGCTTCAAATCAAGAATTAACATCTAAACTCTATTTTGGAATTGCAGACTCTGATATTCCTCAAGAAAACGTATTATTTTCTGATGATACTATTAGAGGATTAGAGATTGTAAAAGAAAACAAAGAAAACTTAGATTCAAATCTTGATATTGAGTTGCTTTTCAATGCTGTTTTCTCAAACAAAAAAAGAATAAAAGAATTGTTTAACCAAAAAAATAAGGAGGATTAAATCATGGAATTTAACATTCTTAGATTTTGGAACCTTTGTAAGAGAGATTTCTTTATTAATTTGAAATCAGATATAATAATGATTTCTATAATGGGAATAATTGGTGGTTTTTTTGCTTCAACAGGAGGAGGAGCTACCCCATTATTATTTTTATTTATGTTCTTTTTAGTTGGATTTAGAATTTTTGTTGAGTATTCAAAAAAGAAGTCTCGTTCTCAAATCCTTTTATTACCAGTCTCTAATTTAGAAAGATATTTAGTTGTATTATTCAGAGCATTTATCTTTTATCCTATTTTTATGCTAATATCAATAGTCGCAGGTTCATTTATCGTTGCTTGTTTATTTTCATTATTAAGAGTTGGATTTGAAATATCAACCAGAATGAATGATTCATTAACTATATTTGGAACTTTTTTAGATTTAATAGTAAAATATTATGCAGTTGGAACTTTATTCTTCTTTGGTTCAATATTCTATAAGAAGTATGCTGGATTAAAGATGGGATTATTAATATTTGGAATAGTAATGTTTATTGCTATTATTATTGGAATAATATTTATGATTATTGGTTTCCACAATAGTTGGAATATGGGAATGAATGATTTCTCAATTCCAAATTATATTGAAAATATGATAGATTTAGTATTAGCATTATTCTTTCTCGGACTTTCTTATTTAAGATTAACAGAAGAACAAGCATAAGATTATGAATTTAAAGATAAAAGAATTGTTTAACCGAAATAATAAGGAGAACTAAGATATGGAATTTAATATAATAAGATTTTGGAACCTTTGTAAGAGAGATTTTAAAATAAATATGAAGACGGACTTAATAATGCTTCCAATTATGGGATTGGTAGGTGGAGTATTTTCTATTGAAGAATCAAGTTTTTTCCCTATTATAATGGGATGTATGTTTTTCTTTCTTGGATTTAGAATATTTAATGAATACAAAAACAAAAAATCTCGCTCCCAAATACTCCTTCTGCCAGTTTCTAACTTAGAAAGATTTTTATCTGTATTTCTTAGGGCATTTATTTATTATCCTATTTTATTAGTAGTGTCTTTGCTATTAGGAACATTAATTATTACACCAATATTATATATTTTAAGATTACCAATTGATTTTAACCTTGTAATGAATAATTCATTGGATATTTTTTATTGTTTCTGGCGAGTATTCATAATGTTTTATTTATTAATGCTATTATTTTTCTTTGGTTCTATTTTCTATAAAAAGAATGCAGGATTTAAGATGGCATTATTAATGTTCGTGGTAGTTATTGTTTTTGCTATTATTTCAGGTATAATTTTTAAAATAATTGGCTATCAAAACAATTACATGAATATGAATGATATGGTCTCTCCATCTGTTTATTATGATAGTATTGTTGGAATAGTAATAGCATTGTTTTTAATTGGTCTCTCTTATTTACGATTAACAGAAGAACAAGCATAAGATTATGATGACACAAGATTTAAACCCAATTTATTTGAAACTTGCCGATAGGGTTTGTGATAATATACTTTGTGGTAAATATAATGAGGACGAAAGAATTCCTTCTGTAAGGGATTTCGCCGCCGATCACGAAGTAAATCCAAATACTGTTATGCGTGCTTTCGATTGGTTGCAACAAAAAGAAATTATATACAATAAGAGAGGTATGGGCTATTTTGTTTCTCCTAATGCAAAAGATTTAATATCATCAGTTAGGAAAGAGCAGTTTAAAAACACAGTATTACCTTCTGTTTTTAAATCTATGCTTCAACTCAATATTGATATAGAAGAAGTAATTAATGAGTATAAACAATATAAAACCAGAAAGAAATGAAAATGAGTATGAAAATAGGTATTGCAATAACTTATATATTAGCATTACTTTCATTACATTCTTGCGGAAGAATTGATAATGTAGATATTAATCCTGTTGGAGTAAAAGAAATTATTACAAAAGAACTACCGGCATTTGACAAAATAACTACTTGTGGAATGTTAAAACTAATCGTTAAAACTGGAGATAAATATGAAGCTATTATAGATGCTGACTCAGCTTATGTTCCTTACATTATTACTGGGGTAAAAAATGGAGAATTGACAATTTGCCTAAAAAATAAGAATCTTCATTTATGGACTTCTGGTATAAAAATTACAATAACATGTCCTTCAATTAAAGAAATTAATTCTATGGGAGCAACTGATATAAAATTTGAAGATATAAAAACTAATACATTAAGTATTGATTTATCTGGTTCAAGTAGTGTGAAAGGGAAAGTAGAATGTAATGAATTAAATATTGATTTAAGTGGATCTTCAATGTTAAGTTTTCAGGGTAAAGCTGATAAATGTAATATTGATTTATCAGGAGGAGGTTATTTTGATGCTAAAGATTTTGAAACAATAAATTTAAATTTTGACGGTTCAGGATCAAGTGTTATTAACGGTATTACAGTTAAAGATTCAATAAATGCAGATCTTTCAGGATCAAGTATACTAATTTATAAAGGAGAACCTAAATCTATTAATAGTGATTTATCAGTTGCTTCAAGAGTAAGAAAATTTGAAAATAAAAAATAGAAAATATTATGAAAGTTAGATTAAGCACAAAAATATTTATTGTTGCAGTTGCATTATTTATTATAGTAACTATAGTAACAATGTTTGTTAAGATTCAAAACAATAAAAATGTATACAATGAGACTATTAAAACAGAATCATTGGATAATGGTAAAATAATAAGTGTTGAATACACGAAAACAACAACTGCAGATGAAAACAATGAATAAATCAAATAAAATTGTTGCAAGATTTTTTATAATCTTTGCAATAATGTTGAGTCTTTCAGCAAGTGCAATTGCGGCGGAACCATTAAAAATAAAAGGGAAGGTTGTCGATGAAACTACTAAAGAAAATCTGATGTTTGTTAATTGTGTTCTTTATAGTCTAAAAGATACAATTCATCCAATTAAGGGTGTTGCAGCAGATACAACAGGAATGTTCCAATTTTCAGGAATTAAAAAACAAGACTTACGTTTAGTTCTTACATTTGTTGGGTACAAAAAGAAAGTTATTGATATTAAGGCTTCCTCTCTAAAAGAGAATAATTTGGATTTAGGAACAGTACCTTTAAGTATTGATGGTGAAGGATTAAATGAAGTTGAAATTGTTGCTCAGAAAGATAGAATTAAACTTGATGCAGATAAAATGACTATGACAATAGATAAAAACACTGCATCATCAGTAACTAATGCTTTTGAACTATTGAAGAAAGCACCAGGCATTGCAATAGATAATGACGATAACTTAAAACTTAATGGAAAGGGAGGCATATTAATTCAGTTTCAAGGAAGAGATATGAAATTGCCTTGGAAGTCAATGGTGCAAATCCTTAAAGGAATTCCTACTTCTCAGATTGATAAGTTTGAAATTATAGCTAATCCTTCAGCTAAATATGATGCAGAAGGGGTGGCAGGTATAATAAATATATTATTCAAACAAGATAAGAATCAAGGTTTGAATGCTTCTTTTGGTACAGATGTTTATTATTCTGATGTGCTTTCAAAAATGGGAGATGTAAATGTTAATTATGTTGATGATAAATGGACTTCATCTCTTTCCTTTTCTGAAACTAACTGGGCTCAAAATATGAAAAATGAATCTGAAAGAAAAGTTGGAATGGGTTTAGACACAATCCGTTTTAAAGAAAATCAAGATTTTGAATGGTCTTCCAAAAATTATAATCTTAATTTAGGAACAGATTATAAGATAAATAAAAATAATTCGGTTGGATTGTATTTTACTTATTCTAATAATAATACTCCAACGTTGAATTATCCTACTTCAACATTTATTTCTAATTTAAGAAATGGTATTTATATTGACTCCTTAGCTTATAAATCACAAAGTTATATGTCTAATAATTCTAATAACTATTTAATAAATACGAATTATCAACATAAGTTTGATACTCTTGGTCAAAACTTAAGTTTTAATTTTGATTATATATGGAATGATGGTAAAGATAAAACTGGTGCTGAAAATAAATATTATAATTATTATACAAACACAATAGATCCTTATAAGCAAGAACAAATTGATAATTCGACAAATAGCACTTATAATTCTTATATTTTCAGAGGTGATTATTTTAAACCTTTCTCAGGAACTCTTAGTTTAGAAGCTGGTATTAAAATTGGTTATACAAGGGTAAATAATGATTATGTTTCATTGCTTGATAATTCTAATCAAGTTACAAAGAGTAATAATTTTATCTATGATGAAAATATAAATGCACTCTATGGCTCTTTGAAAAAGTCTTTCAATGAAAAGACATCATTAAGATTAGGTCTTAGAGTTGAGAATACAAATATAAAAGGTAATCAAGTAAAATATGATACTACATTCACCCAAAGCTATACTAATTTCTTCCCTAACCTAAGCTTTTCTCATGCTTTTTCAGATAAGAACACATTAAATTTTGCTTATAATCTTAGAATATCTCGTCCAAGTTATAATAATTTAAATCCTTTTAGTCTTTGGAGTAATGATTATTCTTATTCAAAAGGGAATACTGATCTTAAACCACAATATACTCATAATTTCTCTTTACAACATACATTTATGTATGTCCTTTTCTCCTCTTTAACTTATAGCTACACCAAAGATATTGTTTCAGAAATCCCTATTACTGAGCCTAATGGATTAATATCTTATTCTATGCCTGAAAATATTCAAAACTCACATAATCTAAATTTAAGTGTAAGTACTTCTTTGCCAATTAAACCATGGCTAACATTAGTAGGTTATTTAAGTGAAAACTACACAAATAATAATTCAGAGAAAGATGGTCTTAGTTTCAATAATGAATTCTTTACATTTACAGGATACGGTTCAGCAAGCTTTACATTACCAAAAAAATACAAAGTATCTCTTTCTGGATATTATATGAATGGAGGAACTTGGGGAGTGTATCAATATCAAAGCTTTTATGGCTTAAATATAAATGCTAACAAAACCTTCTTTAAAGATTTGATGACAGTTAGTATTGGAGTAAATAATTTATTATCAGCAAAGGCTTCGACGATATCATATAATTATGGTAATACAAGTTTCAATCAAAATCGAAATGCAAATACAACTATGATAACTGTAGGAATAAAGTTTAATATTGGAAAGGTTTATAATAATAAAAACAATAAAGATAGGCAAGATGACTTTGATGAAAGAGCTACAGGAAAGAATAATAAAAATATGGGAGGTGGAATAGGGATGTAATAGCCCAAGTTCTTCCTTTTTAAATAAATAACACTTTGAGTAAAGAGTTAGATTAATTTTGTTTACTTGGCTTTGGTATGACCTTTAACATGCCAAAGCCTTCCTTTTTTACCTTTCTTTTGGTTTGTTTTGATCCACAAATTTTTTACTCATATTTTAAATGCTTGCAAAGAACATAAAGTACTTATAACGTTTTAGCTTATTTTTGGGTATTAGTCCAATATTTTTCATCCCATCGGATTTTACATTGAGCCAAAATAATTACGAAACTATAGGGCATAAAAAAAAAGCAGTCTCAGGAATTTGTGGGACTGCTATTTTCTTAGCTTAAAACCAGATAAATCTGGAGTTAATTACTTAACTGGAGTTACAGCTGGAGTTTCAGTTGCTGTAGCAGCTACTACTTCAGATTCTGGAGTTTCAGTTGCAGTTGCAGTTGCAGTTTCAGTTGCTTTTGGAGCACATGCTGCAAATATTGATGCAACAGCTAATAAAAACAATGCTTTTTTCATTTTGTTTTGTTTTAATTGGTTTGACAATTCATTTGTTTTAACGCCTGCAAAATTACAAAAAAGAATGACACGTGAATTAAAAATGTGCTTTTTATTATTATTTAACTTTTCTTGCAACAAATAGAATCACGCAAATCTTTTATTTTTTTATCCTGAGGGAAGTAATATAATGCTGAATCTAAAACAATTAAAGCGTCATCACTACAATTAAGTTTTTGCTTTGTTGTTGCTAAATCAACCCAAGCATCTATTGTAAATTGGTACTTAGAAATATAATTTTCAAGGATAGTATCAGCAATATCATACCTTTCTATCTTGGAATATTTCCTAAATAATATCCTCACTGGCTCATAACACAATGGTTTCATCATCATACATTTTCTTGCCCAATACTCAGCACTATCAAGCATATTAAGTTTCAAATAGTAGTTTGATAAACGATATTCCCTTAAAGAAAGATACGGGTTAGATTTATCATTAATTATAACATCAATCGCCTTACGCCATTTCTTTTCTTTATCATATCTCATAGCGATAGTTAATGCTATAGGATTTGCATTTTCATCTACGTTAGGAATAGGAGGGAACATACTTTCCCATTGTTCTGCCGTATATTTTATGCTTATATCTCCATTTGTTTGTAGTATCTTTTCTTTTTGCAATACAGAAGAAATAAAGTGGATAGTTTCAACAGTTGTTAGCCCAACAGTAAGAAAAGCTATGATATATAATATATATTTTTTAGTGGCAGGATAATTATTTTTCTTAGTAACTTTAAGGTATGGGAATAAAATCATGGCCATACCCAAAGCAAGGTACAATTGACAATCTGCCCTTTCTAAAGGAAAATTAAACATTGCATCATTCATGTAAGTTATAATACATAAAAATCCTGCAAAAGAAATAAAACGAGTTGTATCAGGCAAATTCTTCTTCCATTGGGTTTTGATAAACAAGAAAAAGGCTGAAACAAAAAGTAATAAATAACTAATCAGTCCAAAAATACCTAATTCAGACCACATTTCTAAAAAATCATTATGAGCATGATCACTTACAACATAATTAAATTTCTGAGGTGTTTCTATTTTCATTATAGCGAGTTTATGATTTCCTAAACCATAACCAAGCCAAGGGTTTTCTTTAATAATAGTAATTGTATTCTTCCAAATCTTTAATCGTCCTTTGCTATTACCATCTTCAATTGACTTAAAACGAGTAGATACCGAATAAGAATCCTCTGTTAAATTATAAATCTTAGAAATATTACCCTCATAAGAATAATGTTTAAAGTTATACTTTATAAAAGCATCACCACTAAAAAAACCTAATAGAGCCGAACAAATAAGAATAGCTGATATAAATAAAATCTTCTTTGGCTTCTTGAACCTAAAGAAAAGAAATAAAGCATATCCTCCTAAAAGTATAAGTTGAAATATTAATCCTAAGAAACTTGTCCTCGCACTCAAAATAACTAAACAAAAAGTTAAACCAAAGATAAGCAATAAAGACAACCATTTTGCTATTCTTTTCCTAAAAAAGAAAGCATAATATAAGAATGGTAACTTAAATAAAATTGCAGCTGCAAATATATTCTTATTACCATAAAATCCATTAATCATAAGATTTTTTCTTGGATTAATATAAGCACCAACATAATAATAACCAATTATGCACCAAAGAATATTTACTATACTTATTATTATTGTAAGATTGATTAGAGTGTTAATAAGGGAAGGTTTTTTACAGAGAAATACAGAGAAATAAATAAACATTAGGTAAATAATAACCCAACGATTAATTGTAACAATACTTTCAGGAATATTCATTGATTGAAAAAACGATAAAATCATCATAAATAATAGAATAAGCCACGCATAACTTATCTTATTTTTAAAAATGCTATTAGGTATATAATTTTCCGATTTACGAGTGTAATAAATAAGAAAAGCTATAGAAAAAAGATTAAGTATCGCAAAAATAAAATGCTTTAAAGTTGTTGAGTCCAAAACCCAAAGAGGAGGGAATATTTGACAAAGCATATAAATTGCAATCAAAGCAGCTCCCATGAAATAAATACTTTTAAATGGCTTAAAGTAGTCTATATTAAACTTGTTAGAACTTTCCATATAATAAATTTTGGTGCAAAAGTACATAAAATCTAAATAGCTTTATTTTGATATTCTTTTTTCATTAAAATAAGGTATTTCTTCTACCTTGAGTATCTTTTATCTAACGACAAAAATCTTATCAAAAATACATAAATACTTATCCCAAGCTCACATAATTAATAATTAATCAATAAAACTTTCAGCATTAGTTTCTTTGTTTATAAAAAATAAATGTATCTTTGTAGGTCAATTTGACAAATAAATTGTAAAACAAATAAATTTAAGAGATGAAAAAATTAATCGTATCAATCTGCTTAGTGCTAACAGTAAGTTTGTTCGCTTCACAACTTTTTGCACAACAAGGGAAATTCAAGGGTATTGTAAAATATACCTTAACATGGGAAGGTGAAGTCCCTCAAGGAGCTCCAACATCATATGAAATGAAAGTTTTTGAACAACAAACTTCTTTCTTTGATATATTTCTCAACGTAAATGTAATAACAAATGCAACAACAGGAAGTTCTTATACAATGTTTGATTTCTCTCAAATCCCACTTGAAGGTGTTACGGGAAAATGGTACATTAAATCAACTCTTGAACCAAAAGATTTAGAAAATACTGTTTATGATGTTACTTCTGAAACAAAAGAAATTGCTGGGAAAAAAGTAAAGAAAGTAAACGTAACATTCAAAGAAAAAGACGGAACAGAAAAGAAAGAAGTTATTTGGATGTGTGATGAAATGGGACCTAGCCAAGATTTAAGATTCTATCCTGGCTTAAAAGGTATGCCTTTTGAATTTCCTGTTGAAATAGAAAAGTATAAAATTAATTTCAAGGTTTCTGAAATTATTGAAGGTGGAAAAGTAGAAAAAGCAGATATGCTTCTTCCTACAGGATATGAAGAAGTAACTATGGAAGAATTCCAAGAAATAATTAAGATTTTAAATGAAGCGAGTGGTGGTAATAAAGGTAATGATGGTGATATATAATTAATAAAAACAACATCCAACAAAGTGGAAAAGGATACAAAGAAAAAAACTAAAACTGACAATTATAAAAAGGATATAAAAGCTAAAGCAACTGCCAAAGAAAAACCAATGAATATGATTTCATCGACACTTCATAGTGAAGTGTTAGTAAGGGTGATTGGTACGTTTTTTGTTCTTTTGTCAGTGTTCTTACTTTTTTCATTTATATCCTTTTTCATTTCTTGGACATCTGACTATAATATTGTCAAGTCGGCTTCTCCTATCGACTTACTCTTAGGTAATAAAAACATTCAAAATTGGGGAGGTTCAATTGGTGCATTCCTTTCTTATACTTTTATTGTATGCACTTTTGGTGTTGCTTCCTTTGGATTTATTTTTATATTCACAATCATAGGATTCCGACTCTTCGGAATAGAAATCAAGCAATTCGGGAAAATAATTTTCTATACACTAATAATAATGCTATGGCTATCTGCCATTATAGGTTCTATTGTCTATTTCTTTAATTACGAAAACTTATACGAAATGGCGGGAGTTGTAGGAATTTCTATTAGCTCTTGGCTACATGGTTTTGCAGGAAAGGTAGGTGCTGTAATTATTCTATTATTTGTTTCTATTACACTTCCAATGGTTCTCTTTGGTGTTAGGTATTCTTTTGTTAATAAGCTATTTGAATACAAACAAAAAGAAGAAAAAATTAACCAAGAATTTGAAGAACAAGAACCCATAAACGATGAAGTAATAAAAGAAAAAAACAAGAAGAAAAGAGGGTTTTTCCATAAACGTAAAAAAGAAGATAATATAGAAGAAATAATAGAAACGCCAGAAGAGAACAAAACAACCATAAGAGAAGAAATAAAAGAGCAAGAACAAAGCAAGAAATCTCTTAAAGAAGTATCGTTTGAAATCAATCCAACAGATATTACAAAACTTCAAACTAAAAATAAAGATGGGTTAACAGATGAAGAAAAAGCTATACTATTACAATTTGAAATAAAAAATATTCCTAATGTATCTTCATCAACACAATCTCAAGAAAGAATTAATCAACAAGAAGAATTAAATATTAATTCACAAGAACTAATACAAGAAACTTTAAACCCTACTACTTCAATATTTAATCCACAAAAACAAGAAAACAAAAAAGAAGATATTGATTTTGAAATAGAATCAAATCAAATCATTTCTCCAATAATAGATGAAGATATTGAAATAGAAGAAGAGGGACAAACAATTATCCAAAGAAATGGAATAGATACTGTTTATGAACCAAGGGCTGATTTATCTTCATTTGTTTTTCCTTCAACGGAATTCTTAATAAATTATGAAGAACGCAACCAAGAAGTTAAGCAAGAAGAGCTTATTGCAAACAAAGATAGAATTGTAAATACACTTAAGAACTATAATATAGATATATCAAAGATAGTTGCAACTCCTGGTCCAACTGTTACTCTTTATGAAATTGTTCCTGCACCAGGAATTAGAATTTCTAAAATTAAGAACCTTGAAGATGATATTGCATTAAGTCTTTCTGCTTTAGGTATACGTATAATTGCACCTATTCCAGGAAGAGGAACAATAGGTATTGAAGTACCAAATCAAAATCCTCAAATAGTATCAATGAAGACTATGCTTAACTCAATTGAGTTTAAGGATAGTAAATTTGAATTACCTATTGCTATTGGGAAAACAATTTCAAACAAACCTTTCGTCGCCGACCTTGCAAAAATGCCTCACCTTCTTTTGGCAGGAGCTACAGGACAAGGTAAGTCAGTTGGCTTAAATGCTATTATATCTTCTCTTCTTTACAAAAAACATCCAGCTGAATTAAAGTTCATTATGGTTGACCCTAAGAAGGTAGAACTTTCTCTTTACACCAAAATAGAACGTCATTACCTTGCAAAATTACCTGATGCTGACGAAGCAATTATAACAGATACAAGAAAGGTTGTAAGAACTTTGAATTCATTATGTATTGAAATGGATTTAAGATATGATCTATTAAAGAATGCACAAGTAAAAAACATTAAGGAATATAATCCAAAGTTCTGTTCTCGTAGGCTTAATCCAGAAGAAGGACATCGTTTCTTACCATATATTGTTTTAGTAATTGATGAGTTTGCCGACCTTATAATGACAGCAGGAAAAGAAATAGAAATGCCTATTGCTCGTTTAGCTCAATTAGCTCGTGCGGTTGGAATACATCTTATTATTGCAACTCAAAGACCATCTGTAAATATTATAACAGGAACTATAAAAGCAAACTTCCCTGCAAGGATTGCTTTCCGTGTTACTTCTAAAATAGATTCAAGAACTATTCTTGATACAGGAGGTGCAGATCAGTTAATAGGAAGAGGTGATATGCTTCTTTCTACTGGTAATGAAATTATACGTCTTCAATGCGCTTTAATTGATACAGAAGAAATAGAACAAGTTGCAGAATTTATTGGTAGCCAAAGAGGTTATCCAGAAACATTCTTATTACCTGAATATCTTGATGAAAACTCAGAACCAAATAAAGATTTTGATCCTAAAATGATAGACGATAAATTTGCAGATGCTGCGAGAATAATCGTTACACTTCAGCATGGTTCAACATCAATAATACAAAGAAAGCTTTCACTTGGTTATAATAGAGCAGGAAGAATAATAGATCAATTGGAAGCAGCAGGAATAGTTGGACCTTTTGAAGGTTCAAAAGCAAGGGAAGTTAAGATTAAAACTGAAATGGAATTAGACGAGATATTAAGAGAATACTTGGGGAAATAGATTATGAAAAAGACATTTTTATTTATTGCATTGATTAGTTTTGTATCCATTACTTTTGGACAACGAGAAGTAAAAAATGGAGTAGTTATAGATAAACAAGCAGAAAAGATAATCACAAATGCTGGTTCAAAACTTAAATTAGAATCACCTATAAGCTTAATATTCTCCCTTTCCAAGAAAGATAAGAAAAACTCAGACAAAGGAACTCTTACAATAAATGGTAATAAATACATAGCTTCTTTTTCGGATAATAAAGTTTATTGTGACGGTAAAACAATATGGGTGTATCAAAAAGAAACAAATGAAGTAAATATTAATAATATAGTAGATACAGAAAACGAAATATTAAATATCTCAAAGTTTATTTCTGAAGCAAATATTAAGTTTAGACCCAAGCTAATAAGAGAAGAAAACGGTAATTACATAATAGACCTTTCACCTAAAACTAAATCAGAATTCTCAAAAGTTAGGCTAAAAATAAACAAACAAACAAGCAGAATTGCTTCTATGGAAGTAAATTATAAAGGAGGGAATGTTTATTCTTATACTATCTCAAACTATAAAACAAAAATCAAAATACAAGATAGTAGCTTTACATTCTCTAAAAAAGATTATCCAACAGCCAGCATTGTTGACCTTAGATAATAAAAAACTAAGCCTTTTTATTCTTATTTTTTTTATTCTTTAATTCAGGATGACGTCCTCCTCTACGATAAATATTTGCCCAATACTTCTCATTTAAGTTTGAAATCATTACCCCTTTTGAACTTGAAGCATGAATAAAAGTATCTTCTTTAATATAAATACCTACATGATTTACCTTTCCATCCTTAGCATTAAAGAAAACTAAATCCCCTTCCTTTAATTGAGTTTTATCATCAATAGGCTCAACAACCTTTTCAATATCTTGAGATTGGCGAGGCAGAGAAATACCATAAACATCCATATATACATTATCAACAAAGCCGCTACAATCAACACCTTGCTTACTCATTCCGCCATTAACATGAGGAGTTCCTATCCAATCCTTACAATATTCAGTAAGTTCTGTCTTTGGAATCTGAGTAGTTCTCTTATTATTATGCTTAACATCTCTTTTCTGTTTAATCGTTTTCCCACCTCCTTCAGAGTCCCATTCAACATCCCAAGCCTCATCTTCCCTATCCTGTCTTGCTAAATTCTTAACAAGAGAACAACTTGAAAGAGAAAGAGAACAAATAAGTAATATAATATATAAGTAACGTTTCTTCATTTTTAATCACCAATCTTTAATTCCAATATAAAGAAATAAGACATTATTTCCATTGCAAAAATAACACCTTATTTCTTATAATAGGTAATTAAAATAAGCCTTTCAAGTCAAAATATTGCAGATTAGTTTATGAAAAAACACATTCTTAGTATTCTGTTATTATTTTAATAGCTTATAATAACCAATTTGTCCATTCTTATATATAATCTTAAGTATATAAACACAGAAATAGTTTTAAACAATGTATAAGTGGAGATGACTTTATAAAGTATTTCAATATAGACGAAGCAATGTTCAAAGATATGACCCTATCTGTAGAAAAGAATGGAGGTCAAAGAACATTATCAATAAGAAAAGATAATAAGACATAATAAAGACTTACTTAGTATAAGATTACAGTATATTACTGTATTCTTATCCTATTCTCTTTTAAATTAATTATTGCAAAGAGTCGTTATAAGGTAAAACGTATATTTATTTTTTATTATTTTGCCTTAAAATCCTTTTGAATCCCTCGAATAAATCTCAAACGTAAACATTAAAAATACATAAATATTGAGTTTGGATGATGTGAATAATTATAAATAGCAGTTGATTAAAAAAATGATTTAAAGGTATATGAGAAGAGTTGTAAATTATTGATATACATTTATTAATTTATAATAAATGAAAGAGAATTATTCTGGAATTATTTGCAAAGGAAATAACTTCTAACTATAGGCGTAGGATGAAAGCATAAAAAACATTTTGTTATTAAAAAAACAAAAACTACATTTGCGGGATTAATTTTAAAAAATAAAACATTATGCGAAGACCTTTATTTTTTGTATTATTCCTGTTTGTTTTTACGAACCTTTTCTCACAAACCCTATCAACCCCAACAATTTGGTTAAAGCCCTTACTTAGTGGAGATACAGTATCCTTAATAGACACAAAAATAAGCACAATAGACCAAAGCCCTTATTCAAAAAAGTATACCAAGAGTTACATAAACTATAACCCGAGCATAACCCCGAATGATAGTCTGAACATATACGTTAGACCCTATGATAGCTTATCCAATAATACACGAGTAACCATAATGACATCCTATTTTACCGAAAGCACCAACAAAGTAGGCTTATGGGAACTAGGTCAAGACACGAACCGTTTATTGTGGTTAAACAGTCAAGAAATAAGTTATAAAACCAAAGGCATAAGCTATAGAGACAGCTTAGGAACAGAACAAGGTCCCATAGTAAACATAGGACACTTCACCTATCCCAAACGAGATACAATCACTTCCCTTACAGATACCCTATACATATGCAATGAAGGTGATAATCACTTTGAAGGCAACTTTGGAGAATACTTATACTTCCCTGAAGACTTAGATAAAACAGAACAACAAAAATGGGAAAGCTACTTAGCCCTAAAATATGGAGCCACCTTAAAAAGTGCATACGTCAATAGCCAAGGCGATACCCTCTGGAACACAAAAGAAGACAGCACATACAGCCAAGGCATAGCAGGAGTAGGCAGAGACGATAGCACAACCCTAAACCAAAGAAGAAGTAAAATCTACCAAGACGAACTAAGTATAAACATAACCGATAACACACTTCAAGACAAAACCTATATCTTATGGGGCCATAATGGCCAAAACGCCACCCCAACCATACTCTATCAAATAGACACCAACCATTACTACCAAATGGAAAGACAATGGAAAATCAAACCCTACACACCAATTACCAACCAACCAGCCAATACAGAACTAATCTATAACTATCCTTTAAATGTAGCCCCAGGCGGCATCCTATTATTAATAAACAGAACAAGTTCAGACATCACCCCAACAATAAGTGAGATACATCACCCCGACAGTATTACCACAGACGCAGTATACTTCAAGAACATTCATTGGGATACAGATAATAATGGACAAGACTATATAACCATAGCCATCAATATAGACAGTCTAAACCAACCACTACCCAACAAAAGTGAACAAACCCAAACACAACAACAACAAAACCCAAACGAACAAACAAAACACCTAAGCCTAAACTTGCAACCCAATCCAAGCAGAGGTAACTTTACCCTAATCATCCAACAAGAAAGAAAAACCCCATTACAGATACGCATAACCGATAACAATGGAAAAGAAATAAAGAAATACACCAAAGAAGACGCAGACACCTATACAGAACTACATGAAACCATAGACACTATGGGAATTTACCTAATCCAAGTCACCAACCAAGACGAAAAGAAGACCACAAAACTAATAATAGTAAAATAAAAAAGCTGAAGACATGAAAAGAACAATTATACAATTAACCATAATTATAACAGCCACCCTATTAACCATAAGCTGTAATAATAACCCAAAAACAAATAATCCCCAAACCCTGTCAAAAACAGAAGGTCAATCATATAATACAAGTCATAACCAAATACAAAGACCTTCCCATCCACTGCAATTACCAGAGAACTTAAAACAACAACAACAAACCATAGAAAGCAAATTACAATCCCTACCAAGACATAATAATATCAGCTATACCACACCAACCTTTGACACTACGAACTATAATGAAAGAAAAGAATATCTTATAACCCCAACAGAAGGTGGACTAGTACAAGATAAGGGAGTCTCCCTTATTATAGATAAAGGAATTGTAAAGCAACCAACCACAATAAGTATTACACCAATACCAAAAGATAACCTACCTCCAATTTCAAATAATTTAGTTAACCTAACCAAATATAATAATGGTTATAGATTTTTACCAGATGGACAAACCTTTGATAAAGAGTTAACGATGGCATTAAGTTATGACACGACCCAAATACCATATGGATATACAAGTAAAGATATATATACCTATTTCTATAATGAGAAATTAAAACTATGGCAACAAATACCACGAGATAGTGTTGATGATGTTAACCAAATAGTATATTCGAGAACCAACCATTTTACAGATTATATAAATGGTATTTTGAAAACCCCAGAAAGCAGTGATGTAATGGCTTACACTCCGACTAGCATAAAGGACTTGAAAGCGGCTCAACCATTGGATGGCATTACAACAATTGCTCCTCCACAACCAAATAGTAAAGGAACGGCTAACCTTACATATCCAATATCTATCCCTGCGGGAAGACACGGAATGCAACCAGACTTGAATATAACCTATAACAGTTCAGGAGGTAATAGTTGGTTGGGATTAGGTTGGGATTTAAGTATGTCAAGCATAAGTGTTGAAACCAGATGGGGTGTCCCTTTGTACAATGACACCCTTGAATCAGAAACTTATTTGTTGGATGGCGAAACATTGGTAACAAGCTATTATGATGCAAACGGAAAATTTAGATTAAACAAACCAAATTACAGACTAAACTGGGATACCATACGTAGAGATGATAATGAAATAAAGCAGTTTTATCCAAGAGTAGAAGGGGCATTTAGAAAGATATTACGTCACGGTACAAGTCCAAAGAATTGTTGGTGGGAAGTAATTGGTAAGGATGGAACAAAGTATTACTATGGAAGTGCAGATAGTACTACTATGGATACTAATAGTGTTTTTAGAGGTTATGTTAGTGGCAAAAAAAATATAGCGAAGTGGCAATTAAGAAAGGTCGTTGATATTTATGGCAATACAATGAATTATCATTACAAGCTTATAAAAACTGACGGCTACCAAATGATATTAGATAATATTTCTTATACCGGTTATTCTAATAGCTCGGGCGAAGAAGATGGTAAATACAAAATATTGTTTAAAACGGCAGGCGATAATAGACCAGACCAATCCATATCATATCGTTATGGTTTTAAGGAAAGCAATCTTAAGTTATTGGATAAGATACAAATATTGTATAATACCGATACAATAAAGGAGTATTACTTTGGCTATAGAGAGGGTGGTTTTGGCAAAACTCTTTTGTGTACTGTTTTTGAAACAGATGACTCTGCGAAGTATCAACACTATACCATAACTCCTTCTATTCAGCCGAATAAGCATAATATTTTAGAGTATCCTATTTTTGATAGATGTGACTTTGGTGCTTCTACAGCAGTTAAAGATGAAATGTTCTTCCATTTAACTTATTCTTTTGATTATGAAAAAATAGACACTATATTAGAAGATGAAGAGAGAAGTGTTGTAAGTGAAGACTTGGGTAGTGTTAATTCGGTCTGGGCATTACCAATAAATGAAAGAAATAATTTTAATGCATCCAAATCCTACTCTTGGAATATTGGAGGAGGTGTAGATGCAGGATTAGGTTATGATATATTTACAAAAGCATTATCATTAGGAGGGAACTATTTGTATACAGAAGAAGAGTCAGAATCCCTTGTTACCCTTGTAGATTTGAATGGAGACGGCTATCCAGACAAACTCATAAAAGATAATGATGGAAAATTAAAATATAGATTACGTACTCCAAATGATAATAATATCACATTTGGTGCAGCAAATCCTATTAATGATGCCGTAAATAAATTTCAGTATTCAGAGGGTAGTTCTGACAATTGGGGTGCAGAGGCACAAGTGTTTGATGGTGTAGCCAGTTTTGCTCTTAATTGGAGTGATTCAAGAAATTCTACTTCAGTGTATTTGGCAGATGCTAATGCAGATGGATTAGTTGATATTATAAAGGATGGACGTGTTTATACCAATCAATATTATAGAACGCAAAATATAGAGTTTTTAGATGTTACAGATAGTACTAAGGTTTATGTTGGTCCAGATCGTTGTGGCGATGAATATATTTCCAATGATGAAGTATTAGATACAAGTATATTTTCATCGGGCTTTTATACAATAGAGCGTAAAGTGTGTAATACTCCATCAAGTTGGATAACCATAGATACTACGTGGGAAACTATAGCTATCTACGATACGATAAGAGCATCAATGTTAAAGTTTTTTACCAAACTATTGCCAAATGGTGATATCGATACATTATTTGTTAATGACACATCTCGCTATATGCATGATACTACTGATTTAGGCCATAACTTTTACTATATATACTATGATTGGATTCCGCTTTATGAATATTTTGATTATGATTGTCAATATGGGTATAATTGTAATTGTCTTAACAACGCTGATACTATTTATTATGAAGATCTTGTTTTTGATATTAATGATACACGTTTGGATGATTATGACAATGGCGGAGATTACAGATGTGTTATATTAATTAAGCCTGTAAGGTATGAAACGACAATGAAGATAGATACAGTTTCGCATAATAATATGCCAGACAGCTGTTGGATTAAAGTAGATACGATTTATTATGAATACCCAGAACGCTTTGCTCCAAATATAGACTTGGTTCGTGTATGGGTAGCCCCTTATAAAGGAACGATTAGCATAAGTGGAAACGCAAGTTTGTCGGAAGATTTTCAAGATTTTCGAAGACAAACAAACATTAAGGATGGAGTTGCATTATGTATTCAAAAATCAGGAACGAATTCAATATTAAATTATCATAAACTCACTCCTGACGATAGCATTCATGATATGAGTGTGCCAAGTTTTAATGTAAATAAGGGAGATAAACTATATTTTAGAATGAATTCTATTTACAAGAGAGACTATGATAAAGTTAATTGGAATCCGCAAATAAGATATTCGGCTGCATATAAAAATAATGGTACTACATCGTATCTAACTTCTAACTTAAAAGATTTAGATGCAAACGGCGATAGTATCTTTGCATTTAATTACGGGAAAGACTATTTATTAAGTCAGGAACAAAAGATAGGTGCTCCATTTGATAGTAGATTTAATATCCATGCAAAACTTTCAAGTAATGGGCAACCATTAAAAGAAGATTTAGTGTTTACAATAAAGAAAGGATATGAAATAGCATATCGTAAAACTCTACAACCATCTGTTTGTAATCATTCTATTGATACTACATATTTCACTCATTCATCCGAGAATATAGGTGTTTACACTTACCCTAAAGGTAGTATTCTTAATAATATTGAAGTGGATTCCATAATAATGTTTCAAAAATATTATGATTTACAGCCCGAAATACATCCAGATAATAGTATTTGTGGCAATGATACTATAATATTTAGAGGAAGAGGAAGAGAGAATGTTTTTTTTGAATTAAGTTCAGGAAATGGGGGGCAGCAGAAATGGACAGATATAAATGCGGATGTTACTGTTACCATAGATTCAAGTTATGATGCAAATTACAATATGGATCATTTGTATGATACAATAAATCATAAATATAATTTTGTTTATCTCCCTTCTGTAAATAAATATACCTATGATTATTTGGTAATGGCAGGACAAGCATTTACTGCAATAAGAACTACAGATTCTTTTACTGTAAGACCTTCTATATCACCTTCTATAACAGCTAATATGACAATAAAAGATAATTCAGGGATAGTCCTTGATTCAAGAAGTGTTTCAAATGGAGTTACATATAAATTTTACAAAACTTTGCAACAAGGGAAAAAGTATTATATAGATTATTATACTAATGCTTCTACAGCAGCAAGTATAACGACATCAATGGCATCAGTAGCTTATCTTAATGGTCAAAGTACATCAGTTTATGCTGGATTTTATACCAGTTATGATGATTCTTATAGTAAGTTTGGCCCGATGTACAGAAATTGGGGACAATTCGGTTATAATGGGGATACAATAAATAATCTTTTTATTCATGAAGATTTATTGGTATTAAATCAGAAATATACTGCGGCAGACAGTTCTGATTTTGAGTCAAGTATTAAACCTTCAGTTAGCAGCAATAGCAATCCTAATGACCCTATAAATAATGCCTTTAATCCATTAACCGATCATTTTTTCTTTATGAATGTAGACCCTGAACATAATTGTTGGACAGGTTATGGTAATATTATATATGCAGCAAAAGATTACATAGGACATACAAAAGTAAGCAAGTCGAATGATACTGTTGTAGATAGAACCACAGGTCCTATTCCAGTTTCTGAACCAGGAGCAAGAGTAGTAGCTCCATATAAATACACATATAATAAAGGTTTGGGGAAAACAGGAGGAGTAGGTATAGGAGGTTTTTCTTTAGGAGGTAGCTACACAGAAGGAACGACACGTGTATTAGGAGACTTTATGGATATGAATGGAGATAGATACCCAGATGTTTTATCAGAAAAACAAATTCAATACACAAAACAACGAGGAGGTTTGAGTAAACTGACAAGAGGCAATGGTAGTGTAGATAGTTCTACATATAATGTGTATGGAGTATCATTTGGAGCTACATTTTTAAAGACAAAACTTGAAATAGGAAATGACCCTAAAAGATCAAAACCTATTATAAGTGGAGATGCAGGGGCAGGGATTAGTGCTGGAAGTAATTATAATAACAATGAAACAGTAAAAACATTATTGGATATAAATGGAGATGGTTTACCAGATAGAGTTTATAGTGACGGAACTATAGAATATAATAATGGATATGGATGGGAAAGAGATAACAATGGTTTGAGTATTATCAGAGAGGGAGTAAGTGCTTCTGTTTCTGCGGGATTATCAGGCAGTTTGGCTAATATAAATATGGGAGCTACAAGTATAGGAGGAGGACTTGGAACTTCTTATTCTGAAAATGGATCAAATTTTGTTTTATCTGATATAAATGGAGATGGCTTGCCTGATATTATTACAACAGATCTTGTTGATTATATTCTTAGCGGACAAAGTAAAGTGTCGTTTAATATGGGTAAATCATTCTCACCTTTTGTATCACTTGGAGCAATTTTTGATAATAGCAATACAGAAAATATAGATGGCTCATTGTCATTTACCGTAGGATTTACTATAGGTCCTTGGCCTGTTAAATTAGAAATTAATCCAAAAGGTGGTGTTGCGTGGAGTAAAACAATAACAGACAAGCAATGGGTAGATATGAACAATGACGGCTATCCAGACTATATTTACAGAGATAATAATGGGAATGTAAAAGTAAGATATTCAAGATTAGGTAAGATGAACTTATTAAAACATGTTTCCTCAATTGTTGGAGCAGAATATTTTGTTGATTACAGTTTGTCGAAAAGTAGTAAGGATTGTCCACAGAGATACTGGAACATGTCAAGTCTTAAAGTTTATGACGGATATAGAGGAGATGGAGTAGATACTATGTATTCAACATTTGAATATAAGAGTAGATACAATGATCGTTATGAAAGAGATGAATATGGATATGATACTGTTGTTACAAATGAATACCTTAATAATAATGTGTATCGTGTAAAGACACAAAGATATATCAATGATAACTTTATGTTCAAAGGCTTGTTAAAATATGATTTGACATCAAATACTTCCAACCAAAAATATGTAGAGAACATATATGATTATACAGCAGCAGAAATAAAAACAGGAGATACAGTTCCAAGAGAATTGGCATATTGCCTTGGTGATGTTTACCCAGTTTTAGTAAAACAACAAACTCTTTATTATGAGGGAGGTAGTACTGCACAAGTAAAAACAGAAAAAACTTATGCATATACCATATATGGAAACGTCAAGGAATATAGAGATAAAGGCAATGTAAATATAACCGGCGATGAAGTTCAAGCAAATATAAGTTATAAATATGATACTGTTGATAAATATCTTGTATCATTACCAGAAACAGTAACCATAACAACTAATGGAACTAATCAATTAAGAAAACGAACAGCAACATACACTCCAGAAGGAGCTTTGGCATCGTTAACATTATTTGGCAGCAATGGCAATGCACTCTACAACTATACCTACGACATATATGGTAATACCTTAAGTGTAACAAATCCATCCAATGCTAATGGTAATAGAATGCAGATAACTTACCAATACGATTTAGATGTACATACCTATCCAATACAAGCAAGCAATAGTTTTGGCTATACCTCAACAGCTCAGTACAATTACAAGTTTGGTAAACCAGTAAGAACAGTAGATATTGCAGGAAACGAGATGCGATATACCTATGACAGAAGAGGACGTATAAGTACCATTCTTGCACCAAAGGAAATAGATGCAGGAAAACCTTACACTATAAAATATGACTATTGGGATTTGCATAAATATGCTCTTGTTAAAATAGCAAGTTGGAACCAATATATAGGACAACAAAGAATCCTTTACGCCAAGACTTCACATTTTGACCAAGACAATGTTGCCACTTCCAATAATATAGAAATCATTACCTTTGTAGATGGTTTTGGTAGACCAATACAAATCAAGAAAGATGTAGAAATCAATGGAACAGAAAAAATAGTAAACACAGGATGGGTTTATTATGACCAATTGGGAAGAAAGACATCACAATACCAATTATTGTTAGATACCATAACCACAAGTCCAATAACATTAAATATAAATGGATATTTATTTGGTAATGGTTATGCCCAATTCTCAGGTCCAGGGGAATGTATTATAAATAAAACCCTAAATGCCAATCCTCCAACAACAATAAGTTATGATATTCTTGATAGACCATTAAAGACAAAAAATCCTGATAATACTCAATTGTCAAATACTTATAGTTTTGGAGCTGACGCTTGGAATCATCAAAGTTTTTTAACAACACAATTAGATGAGAATTCAAATAAAACATATATCTTTACCGACGCAAGACAACTAAAAACAACAGTAATTGACGCATTAGATAATACAACAAAATTTGAATATGATGCCATGGGACAACTTACACAAAGTAAGGATCCAGAAGACAATTCTACAACTTACACCTATGATTTATTAGGTCGTCTATTGACACGCAACCATCCAAGTGCAGGCTTAACAACCTATTCATACGACAATGCATCAAATATGCTTATGCAAACATTTAGTAGTGGAGAAACTATGAGTTATGAATATGATTATAACCGACCAATAGCAATACACTACTCTATCAACCCATGGAACGATGTAAAGTATGAATATGGCGATGCAGGAAATGGTAATGAGACAGGTAAATTAATAAGACAACAAGACGCGAGTGGCGTACAAGAATTCAAATATGGCAATATGGGCGAAGTTGTAGAAAATACCCACAGCTATGTTTTGCCATATAATGATGCTGTTACCCTAAAGACCCTTTGGGAATATGACAGTTGGAACAGAGTAAAACAAATCACCTATCCTGATGGCGAAGTCTTAGATTATAATTATAATAAAGGCGGCTTACTAAAATCTATTACAGGTATAAAATCAGGCTTACCTAACACATACTACATTCAAAGCATCAAATACGATGAATACGAACAACGCATAGAAGAAACTTATGGCAATCAAGTTAAAACCAACTACATCTATGATCCACTAACCAGACGTTTGGACAGCTTGAAAAGCTACTCAAGTCTACAACAACAACAACTCCAAAGAAATAAATACAAATATGACAATGTAGGGAACATCCTTCAAATTCGAGCAACAGGTCATGATACCTATACCCATGATTATGAATATGACCCAACCTATCGTTTATCAACTGCCAATGGCTCTGGCACCTGGAATGGCACCAATCTAAGTTATGGTACCTCTATGGTTTACTCCCCATCAGGCAGAATAGAACAAAAAGACATGGAAAGTCAAAGACTAAGTAATCAACAAAGTCAGTATGGAGTTAATTATCATAATGGCTATAGCTATGGTTATAATAACAACCCCTATGCCTTGAAACGTATACAAGACCCCAATACAGGAGAAATAGACGACTTTGAATGGGATATAAAAGGAAATATGACACGCCATTACGGGAAAAGGAAACAATACCTCTGTTGGACCGAAGACAATCGTTTAGAAGCCTTTATGGACGACAAAGAAAATGCAGCCTACTACAGCTATGATGCAGGAGGTGACCGTACCCTAAAATACACAGGCGGCATAACCCAAATCACCCAAAACGGACAAACCTACAACCACCCCTACTTATATTCCACCACCCTCTATGCCGGAGCCCTTATCACCATCAATAAATCAGGCTATACCAAACACTACTTTGAAGAAGGCAAACGAATTTGTAGTAAAATAGGAGGCGGCTTTTCCAATGCACTGCAACCATTCGATGAACACTTAAAAGACATAGACCCAGGAAAACAATTAGCAGGCATAAATAACACGTACCAAAACTGCATGGGAACCACAGTAGACTTAAATGACTATGAATTCAATGTCTATAATGCCATGAAAAATGAAGAAACCCGCAATGATGCAGAACCCCCATTCTATTACCTTAGCGACCACTTAGGCTCAAGTTCCTATATTACCAATAGCTTTGGCGTCATTACCCAAACCTTAGCCTACCTACCATACGGCGAAGAATGGGTAGACATAGACAATACCCCACCATACCTAACCCCATACAAATTCAGCGGCAAAGAAAAAGACGAAGAAAGCGGCTTCAACTACTTCGGCTCCCGATACTATTGGGACAAAGGCTCTTTCTGGCTATCAGTAGACCCTAAGTCAGACAAATACCCCCACCTAACACCTTATAACTACTGTGCAAACAGTCCAGTAATGCTTATTGATCCGAATGGAGAAGAAATGGGTGATTTTCACAATTGGGATGGAAAATATTTAGGTACAGATGGAAACAACGATGGCAAAGTTTATATTATTGGAAATTCTAGTGATCAGAAAAAAATTAAAGCAAACGATAAAGCAAAAGGAACTACAAAAGTTTCTGAGGTAAATGTAGCAGTTGAAACAACTAAAACCGAATTGCAAGAGACACTCAATGTGTATGATAGGACAGAAAAAAATGGAGGAGAACATGAAGAATGTTCAGTTTTGACGCCAAGTAATGTAGTTATTCAAGGAGAAACAGGGGATGGAACAAGAGAAAATGCAACATCTAAATTTCCATCTGGTGGAGAAGGTGGAACAAGCATTCACTCTCATACATTGGATTATTGGGTGAACTCAATAAGTGTTAATAAAGATGCGTATTGTTTTGGAAATCCTGCAAAACCAAGTGCTAAAGACAATAATGCATTTGGTTCATATGAAAGAAATATTATAGTAGGAAAAGAGGCTCCTAGTGGTTATACGAGAATGGATTTTGCAAATAGGCAAATGAAAGCATATTTTTATAATTCTACAAGTAAGTCAATAGGAGTTTTAGGTAGAGATGCAATACAAACAATATTAAATCATAAATAGCAATGAAAAAAATATTATTTTTATTAATAGGCATTTGTTTATTTTCTTCTTATTCATTTTGTCAATCTCCAAACATAGACAATGGATATCGTAAGAACTTCATAATATTTATTGATGCTAAATTATTGTGGGGTTATACTAATGGACATTTGGAATTTATTGATACAATGCAGCAAAAACAAGTTGTGGAATTCCAATATCATATTGGAGAACTTATATTTGAAAATGGTGAATTTGATAAAATAAATTCATGTTCTCCAGTAAATGATATAATAACAATGTACTTAGAATACAGAGATTTTATTTATGAAGTTCCTGGATATACAGATAGATTATATGTACTACCATTGAGTCAATTTACATTCCGTGCTGGTGCAGTGGTTATAATGATTGCTAATGTAGATAAGAAAAAAGGAGAATATGTTTTTGATACTTATGCAGACCATATTACAGGATGGTCTTCGAACTATAAAGCAATGAGAGAAAGTAGAAAATTGTTTGAAGATTATTGGATAAGAAAGAAAGAATATAGACGAAAACATAATATATTTAACAGGATGTGGAATTCTATATTGGAAGTTTTTTAGTTAAAGGGGGTAATGTATCAGAAGAGGAGTTATTGAAATAACAGATTGAAAGACAGTAATAATTTAAAATTAATTTAGAGAGAAGGTAGAATTTATTCTACCTTTTTTTTGTTTTTATCTTCTAAAACAAGCTTAAAAATACCAACAAATGAAAGTTTTGATATATTGTGTTCCAAATAAGGAGTTATCTAAGTTTTTGTTTTGTAACTCCAGATTAATCAGGTCGTTATAACTAAAAGCTTATTCTTCGATAGTAAATCCTCGTTTCAACAATAGTAAATCGACCGTTTTAGGTATAGCAAATCGACCGTTTTGCATGTAGTAGATCGGTCGATTTAGGGGTAGTAAATCGGTCGATTTGCACTATGTAAAACGGTCGATTTGCACCTCCTAAAACGGCGATTTACTATACCTAAAACGAGCGATTTACTTTTTTAAGAGTTTGATATGGGATAAACACAATAATATTTTAAAATAAGACAGTGCATTTTTCTATTCAAATATATTATTAATTCAAAATAAAAACTTTACCTTTGAAGCGTGAAAGAATTAACGATTACATATTTACAAGAAGACCCAACCTATCGTTTATCAACTGCCAATGGCTCTGGCACCTGGAATGGCACCAATCTAAGTTATGGTACCTCTATGGTTTACTCCCCATCAGGCAGAATAGAACAAAAAGACATGGAAAGTCAAAGACTAAGTAATCAACAAAGTCAGTATGGAGTTAATTATCATAATGGCTATAGCTATGGTTATAATAACAACCCCTATGCCTTGAAACGTATACAAGACCCCAATACAGGAGAAATAGACGACTTTGAATGGGATATAAAAGGAAATATGACACGCCATTACGGGAAAAGGAAACAATACCTCTGTTGGACCGAAGACAATCGATTAGAAGCCTTTATGGATGACAAAGAAAATGCAGCCTACTACAGCTATGATGCCTCAGGCGAAAGGAACCTTAAGCTCACAGGCGGAGTAGTCCAAACCACCCAAAATGGAGTTCCTTTCTATTCCCCATTCTTAGAAGACCCTACGTTATATGCCAGTGGCTTAATCACCATCAATAAAAAAGGCTATACTAAACACTACTTTGAAGAAAGCAAGAGAATCTGTAGTAAGATAGGCGGTGGCTTTTCTAATGCAACCTGTGATATAACCAAATCAATAAAACCTATAACCCCTTACACAGAACATGGTGACATATTAAAAAATGGACTATACTCAACCTTTTATAATTGCATAGGAAAAAGTGTTAAAATAGATGACGCAGCCTATAAGATTTACAACGCTATGGCTCACGAAAGAACCCGTAATGATGCAGAACTTACATTCTATTACAATAGTGACCACTTAGGCAGCAGCAGTTACATCACCAATAGTTCAGGAATCATCACCCAAACCTTAGCCTACCTGCCATACGGCGAAGAATGGATAGACATAGACAACACCCCACCATACCTCACCCCATACAAATTCAGCGGCAAAGAAAAAGACGAAGAAACCAGCTACAACTACTACGGAGCAAGATACTACACCGACTACCTAAGCATATGGTTAAGCGTCGACCCAATGTCAGACAAATACCCTCACCAAACAAACTACGTCTATTGTAGTAATAGTCCTGTAATGGTTATTGACCCAGACGGTATGGATGAATGGGAAGTAACTAATAAAGGGTACGTAGCATGGAAGAATAACAATGGAGGGAAAGATAATAATACATTATTTGCCCTTGATGGGAAGAATAAAAGAACAGGTAAAAGTCAAATGATAAATGGAAATATATTATCTCAATTGTCAGAACCTAAAAATGATGTTTCTAAGGCCGAAGGCAAGAATGGAAATGAAATGTTAAAAGCTTTCAAATTTTTAGCAGATAACACAAATGTTGAATGGAGAACAGATAAGAAAAAGGACGGAAGTTATGCATTAGGGACAAAACATGATAGAGATTGGTCTCCATCAAGTAATCAAATGGGAGGATATGGTGATAATGATGTTGTTTCATCGATACATTCGCATCCATATAATTGGGGTAGTAGAACTGCAGAGATGGAATCTATGGGTTGGAAAAGTAATAGTCCTGATGCTTTTGGCGGAAGTGATTGGTCAAATCAGATAAAAGACTATAATAATAATAATAATAAAGAAAAATATAAAAGTCAGGTTTATTTCAAACATTCTCAAAGTTTATATCGAATAACACCATATAAAATCTCTAATCCTAGAAAAGTAACTAAATCTTCACCAATAACATATTAAAATTATGAAAAAGTATTTGATTATAGTAATAGTTATTATTTTTTGTTCATGTGATAAAAATGTTATTATTGAACAACCAAAAGCAATAAAATCTAAAGAATTATTAAATATAATAGATGATATTGTAAAAGACATTCCTTTTCAATTAATAGAGGAGCATTGCATTAAAGATTCAAACATGTTTGTATATTTAGGATTTCATAAAGTGAACAATAAAAATACTTTATCTATTTTTACTACTTCTGCTATTCCATTTTTTGCAGAAGATATAGAAAATCTAGACAATACAAAAGATGGTGAAAATCTAAAAGGTTATTTTTATTTAAATAATGGCCGTAAGGTTGTTATATATGACAAGGATAGTATTGGAAAATATTTTTATGACGAAAGTCAATTAAATAAAGATTCTTTAAGCTATTATAAACATAGTTTTGATAGGAATGTATGTTCTGAAGCAGTATCTGTCAATTATAAAAATTATCTAATAGAGGATACAAATTTAATATTGAAGGAGAAATATTTTAAAACAAGTATAAAAGGATATTGATGCTTTTAGATATATAAAATTTTATGCTCATAATACAATAAATTAAATTTGGGGATTAATTATTATACTATAAAATAAATTAGATTTCAGTTATGAAAAAGATATTGTTAATGTTTATGATAGTGGTTGTTTCTTTTTCTTGCATTGATAATAATGTAAAGACAGATAGCCGTATCATTAAATCTAAAGAATTACAAAGTATGGTAATGTATCAGATTAGGAGTTATTAAAGTAACAAATTGAAATCCAGTAATTATAATAATTAATTTAGAGAAAAAGACAGAATAATATTCTGTCTTTTTCTATTTTAATTTTCAAAAACAAGCTTAAAAATACCAACAAATGAAAGTTTTGATATGTTGTGTTCCAAATAAGGAGTTATCTAAGTTTTTGTTTTGTAACTCCAGATTAATCAGTTCATTATATCTAAAAGCTTATTCTTCTATAGTAAATCCTCGTTTCAACAATAGTAAATCGACCGTTTTACCTATAGCAAATCGACCGTTTTGCATGTAGTAGATCGGTCGATTTAGGGGTAGTAGATCGGTCGATTTGCACTATGTAAAACGGTCGATTTGCACCTCCTAAAACGGCGATTTACCATACCTAAATCGAGCGATTTACTTTTTTAAGTGTTTGATATGAAATAAGCATAATAATAGCTTATAATAGAACAGTGCGTTTTTCCCTACAAATATATTATTAATTCAAAATAAAAACTTTATCTTTGGAGCGTGAAAGAATTAACGATTACATATTTACAAGAAGACCAAACGTATCGTTTAACCAGTTCCAATGGCTCTGGTAGTTGGAATGGAGTAAGCAGGGATTATAGTATGAGTATGAGCTATTCCCCATCGGGCAGGATAGACAGTAAATATATGGCAAGCAAAAGGCTAAGTAACGAGCAAGGAGCATATAATGTAGATTATAGGAATGAATATAGTTATGGTTTTAATAACAATCCATACGCCTTGAAACATATAGAAGACCCAAATACAGGAGAAACAGAAGACTTTGACTGTGATAGCAAAGGCAATATGAGACATCATATTAGCTCAACCAATGAACGTTCCCTTTGTTGGACAGAAGATAACCGTTTACAAGCCTTTATAGATAACAAAAATACCGCTTACTACAACTACGATGCATCAGGCGAACGCAACCTCAAGATGACAGGCGGCGTAGTACAAGTCATGCAAAATGGTACCCCATACTCCTACCATTCCTTAGAGACCCCAACCCTTTATGCCAGTGGCTTAATTACTATTAATGAAAAAGGCTATACTAAGCATTACTTTGAAGAAGGCAAGCGAATCTGCAGTAAGATAGGCGGCGGCTTCAGATATCCAGTATGTAGTTTATCCGATACAGTAGAAGGACCCCTAACGCCATATAATACACAAAGAGGATTATCAGAAAATGGAGTAATAACCACATTTAATGATTGCATGGGTAAGGATGTTATAGAACAATTATCCAATAAGATATATAAAATAATGTTTGATCACGAAAGATACAGTAACGACCCAGAATACACCTTCTAGGTAGTGTATCAGATCAGGAGTTATCAAAATAACAGATTGAAATTGAGTGATTATTAAAATTAATTTAGAGAAAATACAAGCAAGAAGTAGATGTTGATAATGAGTTTTAAGAACAAGATAAGGAGTTAATAAATAAAGATAGGCTTTTTTTGTCCTAAGATAGGAAGTTAGCACTCCAAGATCAAGTGTTAGTACTCTAAGATGGGAAGTTGATGGGTAAAAAAGCCGCTTTTTCGACCCAAAAAAGCCCCTTTTTTAACACGAAAAAGCCGCTTTTTTGATATGAAAAAGCCCCTTTTTTGGGTATCAAGACTTGATGTTGGAGTAACAAGATTTGATGTTAGAGCATCAAGACTTGATCTTGGAGCAAAAACATAGGAGGTAATGTATCAGAAGAGGAGTTATTGAAATAACAAATTGAAAGACAGTAATAATTTAAAATTAATTTAGAGAGAAGGTAGAAAATATTCTACCTTCTCTTGTTTTAATCTTCAAAAACAAGCTTAAAAATACCAACAAATGAAAGTTTTGGAATATTATGTTTCACATTGGGAGTTAAGTATATTTTCAGGAGAAGAGTCAAAGGCAACGTTAAAATCAAAAAGACGCCGTCTTTTTGCCAAAAACAGGCTGTCTAAACACTAAAAAGACGCCGTCTACGACCATCAAAGACGGCTTCCATGTACCCCGTAGACGGCTTCTACGGACTTGCAGACGGCGTCTTTTTGTCAATCCTACAGCCTACTTTTGCCAAAAACACGGTCTCTATTTCAAAAAACAAAAGATTTCCACAAAAAGCATATATTATTCAAGATAAAATTTTTACTTTTGGAGCGTGAAACATCAAAGCATTACATACTTACAACAAGACGCGAGAGGAAGGTAATGTATCAAATCATTAGTTATTAAAATAACAAATTGAAATGTGGTAACTATTAGAATTAATTTAGAGGAAAGGCAGGATAATATTCTGTCTTATATCTATTTTTACCTTCAAAAACAAGCTTAAAAATGACAAAAAAAGAAAGTTTTGGAATGTTGTGTTCTAAATCGGGAGTTGAGTTGCATTGTCCTTATTGTGGAGGGAACAATATTATCAAAAGTGGCAAATCTAACAATAACAAACAACGCTATAAATGTAAAGATTGTCATAAACGTTTTATTAATCAATATAACTACCAAGCATATTTGCCAGATGTCAACAAGCAAATAATTACACTAACAAAAGAAGGCTTAGGAATAAGAAGTACAGCAAGAGTACTAAAAATATCAACTACAACATTGATAAGAAGAATTATTGCAATATCAAAATCAATAAAACAACCTGCAATACATACAGGAAAAAGCTACGAAGTTGATGAGATGCGAATATTTATAGGGAAGAAAAGTTGTTTACGTTGGATAGTCTATGCCTTAGAAAGAGAAAGTAAAGCCGTAGTATCTTTTAATGTAGGAAGACGAACCAATAAAACTCTAAAAACAGTAATCAAAAGTCTTGAACATTCAATAGCAAAAAAGATATATACAGACAAATTAATAAACTATCAAAATATAATAAATAGAGAACAACATAATACAAACCATAGAAAGACAAATCATATAGAACGCAATAATTTAACAATGCGAATACATTTAAAACGTCTTAATCGAAAAACATTATGTTTTAGTAGAAGTATTTTAGTATTATTTTCTATACTGAGAATATATTTCTGGGGGTAAAGAAAAATAGTCTTTTTCTCTGATTTAATATCATTACTTTTAATTCAATTGGGTTATTGTTGAATCAAAATTAGATTTTTAGTACGCGATTCTATTACGGAAGTCGTTCCTTATTTCGTATTTTAGGTCTTGAAGCATTGAGGCTTTAACTGCTATGGTGAAGTTCCAGCCTTGGCGTGCACCGAAAGGTATCCAATTCATCCTCATTTCCCAACAGTGTAGGTCTCGATAAAAATCTATTGAGGTATAGGTGTAATCGTGATTTATAAAGTCGTAACCTGATGTGAAACCTATTTTCCATTTTGAGGTAAGGTTTACATCTCCTTTAGCGGTTAAAACTGCTGATTGGTTGGTTTGATAGCCTGCAATTGCAACAACAAAAGAACTTAAACGACTATAAGTAAATCCAAGGTTAAGGCTCCATGGAATTGAGAAATCTACATAGTTGCCTAATATTTCATTTGGATTAACAAAAGGTGAATATGTCATTTCGGTTGGAGAAACTGTTGTTTTTCCTGATTTGGTATTGCTCTCTGCTTTCTTGCCATTAAATTCCCAACTTAAATTCAAGTCCCATTGTGAGTTTTGACGTTTAAATAATTTCTTTTCTTTATTAATCAAAAACTGATTGGTTAATGCTCCGTTTGAATCCATAACGTAAGGGGTGTATGAAGAACTGAAGTTTATTATAAGCTTTTTAAATAGGGTTGTTCTTGCGGTTAATCGTAAGGGTTGCCAATTCACTGAGTCTTTAGCTAAATCATAACCTGTTGAAATATTAAAACTTTCCAAAAGAACGATCTTTGTTGTTCCTGTTACAGTGTCTTTTGACGACTTAACTTTCATTTCTAAGTTATTCCCAATAGAAAAATTTACTACTCCAGATTTACCACTTGGAGGTGAGCCAAATAAACCATCTTCTGTTTTAGAATAATAAACCTTATTGCCTTGTTTATCTATATAAAAGTTATAGAATCCAAGTGATGGGTTTGAAAAGTTTGGGGTAAAGCTAAAACTAATTGAAGGATTAATAACGTGTCTTATGGCTTTAATATATCCTTTTTTAAAGGTAAACATACCATAGATACGAGTGTTTAAGCTTGAAGAAAAGTTCACATCTCTATTTGCAATAAAACCCATAATTGTATCTTTATCAACTTGGTCTGTTTCGGGGTTATATTTCTTGACCGTAGAATTTAAGTACCATCTTTCTGTATAGTTAATTGAGTTTGTCCAAGTGAAAAACTTAAATGCTTTTATGCTGCTTTGAATAGGAATTGAATGTTGCATTCCATTTTTCATAGATTTAAAGACTTGGTCAGTAAAGAGGAGTGTATCAACGGTATTAATAGAATTCATTAAGCTTGTCCTATAAGAGAATGTAATATCTTCATACCATTTACTTGAACCTTTTGATTTCTTTCTTCTAAAAGGATAGAACTGAGATGTTGAAAGAGATAGGGAAGGAAGGTCTAAACTAATAGCTCCAGTATTTACATTATAATTTTCTCCTAAATTAGCTGTAAAAGAAACTTTTTCTCCAAATCGTGTTGAGTAGGCAATACTTGAAGTTGTAGTGTTATTAAAATAATCACTTGTACTTACTGCATATTGGTTAAAGGTACTACTTACAAGATTTACATTTGCAGAAAAATTGCTATAAGGATTAGCTTTTGAATCTTGCTGGTGAGACCAACGAAAACGGAAATCCTTTTGTTCACTAAATGAAGGTGTATTAGTTATTCCTGTCTTATTAATTTCGTATCTTATTTCAAGATTCCCATGATATTTATAACGTTTAGAATAGTTAGACTTTACGTTTGCAGCCCAACTTAAATTTGTGTAAATATCTCCTTGCAATGCTAAGTCTACATAATCATTAATTGCGAAATACCATCCAAGATTTCTTAAGTAATATCCTCTGTTTTGAGCATAACCATAAGTAGGCATAATCAAACCAGACTTCTCTTTGTCTGTAAAGGGGAAGTATCCAAAAGGAATAGCCAAGGGAATAGGTATATCCATAACTGAAAACCATGCAGGACCTGTTACTATTTTATCTTGTGTAACAGCTTTAGCCTTAGAAAAATTAATTGCAAAGTGAGGGTGTTCTAAATCACAAGTTGTAAACATACCTCCTGAAATAAACATAGTATTATCATTTACCTTCTTGACTTCCTTGCCGTGAAGATATCCTTCCCCTTCTTTAGTAAATACTCCTCTAATAAAACCTTTTTTAGTGTCAAAATTATAATCAATTCCTTTTGATTTATATTCTGTAGCTTTTTCTTTAAAGACAGGATGCTGAGAAAGAACGCCAGAGCTGTCTTTTATTCCTTCGGCACTTAATTGTTTCTTGTTAAAGGAAATAGAAACTTGTCCTGCTTCTAATTCTATATCTCCAAATTTGATCTTAGAATCATTATACATATAAACCATCTTACTTGTCAAATCAGTAACAATGGAGTCTTTTGCAGAATAATTTACCCTATTTTCAAAAGTCTTTTTCTTTTTTGTTGAGGGTAAAGAATCTTTTTTGATAGTTAGTGAATCGGCTTTAAAAGATAAAGAATCTTGTCTCGAAGATATTGTATCAGAAATTGTTTGTGCGTAACTATCAATAGGAAGAATGCTCAAAAACATTAGTACACAAATAAAAAATGATGTATTAATAATGTAAAAATGTTTTTTCAAATTGCTATTACTTATAAATTATCTACCTTTGTAACGAATTTGCAAAAATAATGTTTTATTCCCACACTTAAAAGAATAAAGTGTAAACTAATTAAAATTCAATTGTTGAAATGAGAAACTACATAATAATACTCTTCCTTTTCTTTGGCTTATTGCCCAATATTTATGGTCAAGAAACAAGATCTAAGAGACTAACTAAGATAGTAATAGACCCAGGTCACGGAGGAGATAAGCCTGGTGCACAAGGCAAAAAGAGTTTAGAAAAAGATATTAATCTTGCTGTAGCTTTAAAGTTAGGAAAAATTATAAATGATAACCTTAAATCTATTGAAGTTATTTATACACGTACAACGGATAAAGATGTAGATTTATATAAACGGTCTCAAATAGCAAATAGAGAAAAGGCTGATCTTTTTATATCTATACATTGCAATGCTTCCCCTGGTCATGATGCATTTGGAACAGAAACTTTTGTTATGGGGCTTGCAAAGTCAGAAGCTAATTTAGCAGCAGCAAAGAAAGAAAATGCTGATATCTTAACTGAAGCAAACTATAAAGAAACTTATGATGGATTTGATCCAAATTCCCCTGAATCAAATATTTTCTTTTCTCTTTATCAAAATGCTTACCTTGACCAAAGTCTTTCTCTTGCAGATAAGATTCAAAAACAATTCACTTCAAATACAAAACTATTTAATCGAGGAGTTAAACAAGCCCCTTATTTAGTCCTCTATAAAACATCAGTTCCTTGTATTCTAACGGAAATAGGTTTTATATCTAACCCTAAAGAAGAAGCTTATCTAAATTCACAAAAAGGGCAATATGAAGTAGCCGCATCTATATTTAGAGCAATATGTGAGTATAAAATGAAGAAAGAGGGAATAGAATTTAAATTACCAAGTGTAGAAAGTCTTATTCCAAAAGAAGCTATACATGCTGATGAAGAGGCGAGAAGAAAAGCAGCAGTAGAAAAATATATAGCAACGGAAAGAATAAGAGAACAAGAAGAACAAGAGACAAGAAATAAGCAAGAGTCTAAAAAAGCAGATGAATTAGCAAGGAAATTAAGAGGAAGTAATCAAGATGAAGATACAATAAATCAAGCTGATGAAAAAGAATTGACATATAGAGTACAATTTTATTCAAGTCCAGAAAAGATTTCAGAAAAACATTCTAAATTTAAAGACTTAGAAGATGTTTGGATTTATAAAGATGGAAATGTTTGGAAATGTACAGCAGGTAGATTCAAAGACTTTAAAACAGCTAATGAATACAAAAATAAAGTAAGAGGAAAAGGGTATAAAGATGCGTTTGTTGTAATCTTTTATCAAAATGAACGTATAACACACAAAAGAGCAAAAGAAATAGAAAACCAAATAAAATAATAATATCGTGAAAATAAAGACAGAATATAAAGTAGGATTTATAGGCTTAGTAACCATTGCAGTACTATATTTTGGTATTATGTTCTTAAAAGGGAGGGACCTTTTTAACGTAGAAACAAGCTATTATGGAGTTTTTAATGACGTGTCAGGACTTTATAAATCCAACTACATTTATATTAATGGTATGAAGGTAGGATATATCAAAGACATAACAAATATAGATTCAAAGGGAAGAAAGTTTTTGGTATGGATTTCTGTGAAAAGTGAAATAGAAATTCCAAACGATTCGAAGTTAATGATATTCTCTTCAGATATGCTTGGCTCAAAAGCCCTGAAAATAGATATGGGATATTCTCCAAAATCATTTCATAAAAGAGATACAATAGGAACAGCAGTGGAAAATGGAATGCTTGATCAATTATCAGAAAATATCACTCCAATAGTAGTAAGACTTAATAGTGTTATTACAAATCTTGATACATTATTAGTAAGTGTCAATCATGTTATGAATAAGGAAACCCAAGAAAATATTAAAGCGAGCATAGAGAGCATTAAAAACTCTGCAAATAACATAGAAAATATAACATTAAAAGTAGATGGCTTGGTTAGTAGTGAAAAGAGTAGAATAACAAAAATACTTGCCAATGCCGAAAGCATAACAACAAACTTTAGAGAAAACAATGATAAACTAACAAATGCAATAAATAACTTCAATAATATTTCGGATACAATAGCCAAAGCAAAACTTGGTACAACAATAACTCAAACAAATTTAACCTTAACATCTCTTTCTAAGATTATGAAATCAATTGAAAATGGAGAAGGAAGTGCTGGTTTGCTAATAAAAGATGATAAACTATACCGTAATTTAGAATCTTCCACAAAAAATTTAAATTCTCTAATAGAAGATATCAAACTTAACCCCAAGAAATACATCAATTTAAGGGTATTCTAAAGCATAAAAAAAGCAACTCTAATTGAGTTGCTTTTTTCATAATTATAATTTCTGCTTTTCTTATGCTATCTTTTTAAAGTATTTATTGTCGAATGAATATTTACCAGCTCCAGAAATAAAGAGTGAAATAAATATTATTAATGCTTCCAAAGCATGAGAATAAACCATGAAAGAATCTCCTGCATGAAAGTGCATAGATAATGCCACAATCATATTGAATGTTAATATTAATGCAGCAGGACGAAGGAATAACCCTAAAACCAATAATAAACCACCTGCTGTTTCAGCAAATGCAGCCATAAATCCCCAAAATGTAGGAGCAAAATTAATTCCTAAAATACCCATTGTACTTCCAATTCCCATCCAAGCTTCAGTTCCACCCATAATTTTTGGAAGTCCATGAAAGAAAAATGCAATACCTATACCAATACGTAGGATTAATAACCCTAAATGTATTAAATTTGTTTTTGTTGCCATAAAAATATTTGTTTTTGTTTATATTAAAACTAATATGCCAAAAAAACAGAGTTGATAAATGCTAACCCTTTATTTATAATTATGGCACATTAATATCTATATAAAAACAGATTAAGACTAAATTTTATTGTGTAAAGAAATTATTTCTTATTGATATTCTTTATTCTACATAAAAATAATGTATAGAAAATCAATTCTAAATAATGACATTTTCTAAAGCTCTTTTTGTTGCATATAGCTACAACAAACAGAGTAACTAGTCAATTTTACACAAAAAAAATAGTTGACGAGATATAAAAAATACCTGATGAGATATATAATAATATCGAATACAATATATTTTGAGTCAAATTAAAGTATAAGAGAAATTAATCGCCGTAAAAATTTACAGAAACAAGATAAAAATTTATGTATATAAGGTATAAATTTTATAAATCAAGGTTTAAATTTTGTAACCTGGCAGGATGTTGCCTGCATCCCCTAAGGATGCAACATGTATGGTGGCAGGATGCACGTTACATCCTGGCAGGGTGCAAAATTATTATTTCGTTTCTTGAAATTATATCCTTGTATTAGAGAATTATTATCAAATATAATGAAATTTATATCTTTATTTTTGAGGGAAATAATCCCTTTGAAAAAGCATAGCTTCTTTTTCTATATTTGTTATATCCTGAAAATAAGACCAAGCCATAAGCTATTACTTGCTGGAGAAATAACATTAGCTTTTATGTTTAAACCTGTAATATTAGCATCACTTCTGCCAATAAGGAAATTATAAGTCGCTCTAATGCCAAATGCTTTATCTTTAAAATCTCTATTTTTATATTTTGTCCAAAATATTACTCCTATTGGAATAAAAGTATTCAGGGAAGCAGTATTTAAAGAGTTTATTGTATTATCACTATTTTTGTGGTTATATAAGAAATAATCTCCACTTAGCTTCCAACCAGTAATTGCTTCTAATTCTAATTTTGACTTTCTAAGAAAAGAATATCCAAAGTATAAGCTCATATTCCCTCCATATAATCCTTTGTATTGATTTCCCCCTGTTCTATTTCCTAAAACGTAACCAAGTTCATAAGTTAATGTGAAATTATCAGGTAAGAATAGACCCATGCCAAAATTAATACTTGCTTGAGATATGCTTTTATTGTTATAGTCAGAGAATGTTTGTTTAAGTGCAAAATTCATATCCGAAGCATTCTCGATGTATCCAAAATTTATTGAACCAGTTAAGAATGTTTCTATTTTACTTTGTCCATTAACATTAAATACAAATAATAGAGAGCAAAAAATAGTTGTAAAGATTAATCTTTTCATAAACTTATGGTTTTATAATACTACTAAAAATAAATTTCTTGTTATTAAAAACTCTCTTTTTAGTCCTATATTGTATAATAAATAAAAAAGCTCTTCTTTTCTTTTGATTGAAAGGAAGAGCTTTTGTTTATTTATCAGGTAAAAGATTATTTCACTTTAATACTTTGACCAACTTGTATAGCAGTATTCTTTTTATTTAGTTTGTTGAGTTTCATTAATTCATCTACAGTCATTCCATGTTTTGTTGCTATTGAATAAATTGATTCCCCTTTTCTTACTTTATAATTAGAATACTTTTGATTGTCATTATCTTCTTTCTTCTTCTTCTTATTATTTCTATTATCAGTTTTAGTTGAGTTACTCTTCCCTTCTTTTCTATCTAATCTTTGTTTTCTTATCTTTTCATTCTTTGTTAGAGCTCTTCCTTGTTCAACTTTTTTATCTAATCTTTCTTTTTCTATTCTTTCGTTCTTAGTAAGATTATCTTCTTTACTTTCAATATTGATTATTCGAGGTTGGTCAGAATTATCTCTCTTTAACGTTTTCTTTTTTTCTTTAGTTTCTATTTTAGCTTTAGCATCCTTCTTAATAACATCCTTCTTAGTTATTGGAGCAATAGTTTCTTCGTTTTCTGTTTCGTTTTCTGTTCCATCTGATACCACATCATTATCAACAGTACTTTCTTCAACGAATGGACTTTTAGTTTCTCCTTCTGTAGATATATCAACTTCCTCTTTAACTGTTTTATAAACAGTTAATAATTTTCCACGAGGAGGATTCTTTTTATTTCCATTCCATTTTTTTAGATCATTTGCTTTAACTCCATAACGTTTAGCAATTGAACTCCATGTTTCTCTACTTCTAACCTTATGGGTAAGTTGAATTTTTTTATACGTATATTCTTTCTTGTGCCACTCTGGTTCAAAATATTTTGCTTTATTATATTCTGCAATTGAATCTTCTAAAGAAATAAAGTCTTTTATATAACGAATAGGGAGTTTCAAGCTATAACTGTCTTGAGTCCCCATTATTTTATTTTGTTTGTATTGTGGATTAAGGTCTTTTATTTGTTCATAAGGGATATTAAGTACATCTGCGATTTGTTCAAAATGAATATCTCTTTTTACCATTATGGTATCAGTTGCAATAGGTTTTGTAAGTATTGTAGGAGTTATATTATGTTCTTTATAATAGTTCATAACATAACAAGCAGCTATATATGAAGGAACGTAACCACGAGTCTCTCTTGGAAGATAATCATAAATGCCCCAAAAAGTAGTTTTGCCTGAACGACGTATAGCTTTATTTATATTTCCGGGACCACAATTATATGCTGCCAATGCCAATTCCCAATCATTATATATATTATAAAGGTCTTTTAAATATTTTGCTGCAGCAACCGAAGCTTTAATTGGGTCTTTTCTATCATCGACAATAGAATTGATTCTTAAATCATACATTCTTCCTGTTGAGTACATAAATTGCCACAATCCTGACGCTCCAGCAGGAGAAACAGCATTAGGATTAAGAGCTGATTCTATAACAACTAAATATTTTAATTCGTGAGGAACAGAATATCTGTCAAGTATTTCTTCAAATATAGGGAAGTAATATTTGCTTAGTCCAAGCATAACACTTACTCTACCCCCACTTTTATCAATATAATATTCAATTATGTTTCTTACTTGGTTATTGTATGTCAATTTTATAGAACTTGGTAATTGGCGTAAGCGACGAGCAAATACAGAGTCAGGAACATTACTAGCTGCAGTTGGAGAATATAAATTATCGGTAGATTTGTTATAGTTTGCCCTTATTACTTTAGAATTTTGCTTAATGTAAAAACTTGATAGAAGAGAGTCATAATTGCGTTCAAAGTTGCGTATTGCATATGTTTCGTCAGTGTTTTGAGCAATTAAAACTACTGGGAATGAAAGTATAACTATTAAGAAAGTTAGGATTTTGTTTTTGTACATCTTATATATATAGGCTATTGATTGAGGTTGTAAAATTACAAAAAAAACAAGACATAGGCTTATTTCTTCATTAGATTATTATTTTTTGTACTTTTGTAACCCGTAATAAAGAATTAATTAACCAACGAAATATAGAGTATGAATATTATAATTCCAATGGCAGGAATGGGTAAGAGAATGAGACCTCACACCCTAACAATTCCTAAGCCGTTAATACCAATTGCAGGTAAACCTATTGTGGAACGCCTTTGTGAAGATATTGTTGAAGTTTGTGCAGAAAAAGTAGATGAAATAGGATTTATTGTTGGTCATTTTGGAGAAAAAACAGAACAATTATTAATAGATATTGCAACAAGACTTGGAGCTAAGGGAAAAATCTATTATCAAGAAGAACCTCTTGGAACAGCTCATGCAATACTTTGTGCAAAAGAAAGCCTTAAAGGGAGAGTAACAGTTGCGTTTGCCGATACTTTATTTGATGCAGGATTTAAATTAAATACAGAAAGAGATGGAATAATATGGACTCATAAGGTAGAAGACCCTTCTGCTTTTGGGGTAGTGAAAAAGAATGAAGATGGAACAATAAATGGATTTGTTGAAAAGCCAAAAGAATTTGTTTCAAATGAAGCAATAATAGGTATATATTATTTTCGTGATGGAGAAAATCTAAGAAATGAACTTCAATATTTAATAGATAATAATATTAACAAAGGTGGAGAATATCAATTAACAGATGCTCTTCAAAATATGTTAGATAAAGGTTTGAAATTTACAACTAACGATGTAAAAGAATGGTTGGACTGTGGAAATAAGAATGCAACAGTAAATACAAATCAAAGAATATTATATTTAAAAAAGGATTGTGAAGAATTTGTTTCAAAAGAAGCTATTATTGAAAGCTCAATCATAAAAGCTCCTTCTTATATTGCAAAAGGTGTAAAGATTATTAATTCAGAAATAGGACCTTTTGTTTCAATAGGAGAAAACACAATAATTAAAGACTCTATTATCTCCAATACAATTATCCAAAACAATACTTCGTTATTAAAAATTAAATGTACTAATTCAATGATAGGTAATAATGCCATAATTGAAGGTACAACTCAGGAGTTGAGTTTGGGTGATTATTCAGAGATAAAATTATGAGAAAAATCTTTAAACATATTATATTAATATATATAGCTTTAATCTTAGTGGGTTGTGCTTCAAGTAAGACAACCACAAAGAAAAACAGTAATGAATATACTTCTAAGCAATTGACTGTTGATGGAGTATTTTTGGATGCTTGTACTCAAAAAGAATTAGGCAATTATAATAAGGCAATAGAACTTTATGACCAAGTTATAGCCTTAAATCCTTCTTATTCTGCTGCATATTTTGATAAAGCGAGTATTCTATTTCATAGCAAAGAGATAAATCAGTCTATTGTATTAACAAATAAGGCGATTTCTCTTCAACCTAAAAATATTTGGTATCGCCTTCAACTTGTTCAAATCTATCTTAATATTTCTGACTATGCAAATGTAGCAAAGACATACGAAGAATTAATTAAATTAAAGCCAGAAGAAATAGAATACTATCAAGAGCTTGCAGAGATATATAATAAAAAAGGTGATGAGACAAATATGTTGAAAATCTTTGACCGTATGGAAAAGAGATGGGGAATAAATGAAGATATATCAATGTTTAAGTTTCATTACTTTATGGAGAAGAAAGAATATGCCAAAGCTGAAGACGAAATAAAAAAGTTACAAATTAATTTTCCTTCACAAACAAGCTATTTAGCGATCTTAGCAGAAATATATATGAAGAAGAATGACTATCCTAAAGCATTGGAATATTATAAACAAATAGAGCAAATAAATCCAACAGATCCATATATAAATGTATCACTTGCAAATTTATATCTTGTACAAAAAGACAAACCTAAAACTTACGAATACCTTACTAAAGCATTTGCGAATCATGAATTAGACTATCAAACCAAAATACAAATTCTTTTAACAATATATGCTAAGACGGTAGATAATGATGCAGAAGACTTTAATAGGTTCTTTACTCTTTTGCAAATTCTATCTGAGCAATATCCAGAAGAAAAAACAGTATGGGAACTTCTTTCAACGGGCTATATGAAATCATCACAGTTTGATAAAGCAAAAATTGCAATAAAGAAAGCAATATCAATTGGTGATAGTTCTAATGGCAAAAAGCCAAATGATTATGAATTATATCAAAACTTACTTTTTGCCGAATCTACATTAAATCAAACTGATACTCTTATAGAAGACGCAAAAACAGCAATAGAACTATTTCCTGAACAACCAGTTCCATACTTATTTTTAGGAGTAAACTATCTCTCTAAAAATGATTACGCAAAAGCGAAGAAAGCATTGGAACAAGGCTTAAAATTAGTTGTGGATGATAAATCTTTATTTGAAGACTTTTATTCTAATCTTGGAGAGGCTTGTTATAAGTTGGATATAAAGGAAGAAGCATATAAATATTTTGACAAAACACTTGTTGTAAATCCAGAAAACTACATGATACTAAATAACTATGCTTATTATCTTTCTATCCAAAACACAGATTTAGAAAAGGCTCAAATAATGGGGAAGAAAGTTTATGACAAGTATCCAAACAATCCAACCTATGTTGATACCTATGCTTGGGTATTATATACTATGAAAAATTATAAAGCAGCTTATGATGCAATGCAAAGTATCATTAGTCAAAAAGATTCATGGACTGAAACAATAAAAGAACATTATGAACTCATACTTAAAGAGCTTAATCGTTAGTCTTTGCATAATTCCTTTATTATTTTCATGCCAGAAGGAAAAACCAGATAAATTTACCTTAGATGGAATGGTACAAGGAAGCTATTACCATATAGTTTATTATGCAACCCAATCACAAAATGAGAGTGTAAAAAAAGATATTGATTCTATATTTTCAAAAGTAGATAATAGTATTTCTTTATGGGTTAAAGGTAGTCTAATAAATAAAGTAAATAATAACATTGATGTTGAAGTAGATTCTATTTTTATTGATTGTTATAATCATAGTTATGAAGTATCAGAATTAACATCTGGAGCTTTTGATTGTACAGTAGGAGGTATGGTTGAAGTTTATGGATTTGCAGCAAAAAATAGACAAAAAGTAACAGATAAACAGGTAGATAGTCTTCTTCAATACGTAGGGTATAAGAATATAAGATTAGAAAACAAGCGATTAATAAAAAAGTATAAACAAACCAAGCTTGATTTCAATGCAATTGCTCAAGGGTATACAACTGATTTAGTAACAAAATATTTCTTTAAAAAAGGAATAAAAAACTTTATTGTTGATGTTGGAGGAGAAGTTAGAGCAAACGGGAAGAAAGAAAATGGAAAGCTTTGGCGATGTGCAATTGAACAACCAAGTGATAGTTCAGATGCAGAAAGAAAATTTAACTCCTACATTGAGTTAGATAATAATTCTGTTGTTACTTCTGGTAGTTATCGCAAATATTATATTGATGAACAAGGAGAAAAAAAATCACACACCATAGACCCTGCAACAGGAAAAAGTGTAACTCATTCCTTGCTTTCAGTTTCAGTCATTGCTTCAAATGCAACAATTGCAGATGGATTAGCAACATCATTTATGGTAATGGGTTTGGAAAAATCGAAAGAATTCTTAAAACTTCACCCAAATCTAAAGGCATATTTTATTTACTCAGACGGTAAAACAAAATATAAGACCTATGCAACTCCTAATCTTAATATTATAACATTCAATTAGGCGTTATAGATGGGTGGATATCAAAGATTATAAATGATGAGCCGCGATAAATCAATGAGATGCGATAAATCGACGTCTCTACTTTATTAAATCATAATTCTTGGGGATAGAAAAAGGGAACTCTAAAGAGGTGTTTACCTTATGTTTCTCTGTTTTTATTGTTATATTAATCTTATCACCTCTTGTCACAATTATATTCATTTGTTGAGGAAAACTAATACTATTTAGAGTGATATAAGAAGGATAATTAATATCCATCTTATTAATTGAGTTAATAATTTCAAAATAGTTTTTTTCAATCCTTTTTGTTTTGCTATTATATATTAGAGCTTGTTTGAGCTTAGGAAAACTATTAGGTTGTAGACTATTTGCTCTTGTAAGGAAATTAATAGTAACTAAATCATTATTTCTTTCTACCCTAAAATCATTAGTCTCATATTCAGAAAAATCCTTGCCAAGTAAAATAGCCTGAATAATATCATAATTCAATTTAAATCCTAACATCTTGACAATAAAATTATAGTCCCCTACAAAATAATCATGAGTAAGCTTATTCATAAATAAGATAGAATCTTTAGTTAACATAAGCCTTGCCGCTTCAATCCCAAACTTACCCAGACTTGCCCAAATTACACTATCTTTACCAATCCTTAATGTCCCACTATAAGACATGCCACCATATTCAATATCCAATTTAGCACTATAATAAGAAAAATTAGGCGAAAGAGAATGAACCTCTTCAACCAATAACTCTTCAGCAGTTGGTTTTGCTTCAATCTTAACATCAGTCCTAAGAACATCTTTTGCTTTAACCATTTCTTTAGCACTCTTACAAGAAGTAAAAGATAAGAGCATTAGCAATAAAAGAGAGAGTGAAAAAATGTTAAATTCACAGAAAAATCTTTTCATACAATAGAGAATTATAGTTCAATTAATAAGTAATAAACAATACTTTTAGTAACATTATTTCATGCAAAGATAAAGAAAATCAGATTCAAACAAATCAAATTTCTTACAATTGATTTTCTTAACAACAAAGCAAAATATAAGTATAGACAACATTCTCCTCTATCCAAATCAATAATAAATCTAATTTCTCTTCATTTTTTATCAAAAAACACTTGACAAAACTTTGTTTTTGTTGTATATTTGCAAATACATAAACGATGGACATAATTGAGGAATTAATATGGTTTGTTCTCTTATAGAATAAATAATTGTATTAATTCCTCTCTCCTTTTTTACACATTTCTCTTTAATCCTCTTTCAAAACTTTTGCCTTTGGGAAAAACGGCTCAATGTAAAATTCAGGTGGGACGAAAAAACAATTTAGGCAATAGTCCCAAAAGATTAATTCTTTTCTCAAATAGATTAAATATAAATTCAAAAAGATTTAATCTAATTTCAATAATTAATCCTCATTCCACCGAGATTTTACATTTAGCCATTAAAACTCAACAATTGGTAGGGGGCGTATGCAATACGCCCCCTACCAATCATCATTAACCATTATTCATAATTATATTTCGTTTTTCCCCAATTATATTAACCCCTTTTGAACTTAGATTAACTCTTTTTGACAATATAACTTATTGTTATCGCATCTTTATTTATAAGATTATGACGACCATTTTTTTACAAAAAAAAGAGGCATATAAAATATACCTCTTTAATAAAACGAACAATTAACCATTTATTAAATACTCTCAGATGAAATGATTGATAGATAATAATTTTCTTATTGAACCATCAATTTCTTATTTATATTGCAATCAGAGTTAATTACTTTAACATTATATATTCCGGAAGCAAATCCATTAAGTTCTATTTCTAAAGATTTTTGACCTGCATTTAGTTTATAAGTATTAATAATTCTTCCCATTATATCATAAACGACAACATTAGCATCATTCATTAATCCTGCAACACTTAAAATTGCTTTATCTGTTGTTGGGTTTGGGTAGAGACTTGTTTGTATTGTAGTATTTTCAATATCATTTAAGGATGCAAATGTTTGACACACTTCTTCACTTAATTCGCTTGAAATATTATCAGTACATGCTCTTACTTGGTAACAATAAGTATTACCTGAAACTACATTATTGTCTTGGTATGTTGTTCCTTTAACTGATGCTAAGAAAACGTTATTACGCATAATATCATATCTGCTTCCATTACCTTCCCATGACAATTCAATATAATCTTGGTTATTTTGCATAACGAAAGAAGCTGGTGTTGTTAATGTATATACAGTAAGTGTTAATGTAACTATGCTATCGCATCCATTAATTGTTTGTAGATTTTGAGTATATATTTCTGCTGTTGTTTCATTAAATCCATATTGTGAATATGTGTTCCCTTGTACAACTGAATCTATAATGTTTGTTGCTATTGCTGAATTTTGGTAGTTGGTAAAGTTACTCCAATCTGTGGCAACTTGATATTGTGTTATAGTCCCACAAGGAACATATACAGGAATAGTAGTAGACACGCTGTTAAATGCATTTGTTCCTAAAACAGGAGGTGTGTTGGCTTGTGATGTAATGGATGCTAAATTGTTACAACCTTTAAAAGCATATTGTTCAATTTTTGTTACTGAGTAAGGTATGGTTATTGATGTTAAATTAGTGCAATAAATAAATGCAGCAAAACCAATTGAATCAATTGTATTAGGTAATATTATTGAAGTTAAATTACCCATTATAAATGCTGTATCGTCTATTGAGGTAACTGTATAATTTATTCCATTATCGGTAACGTTTGAAGGAATTGTATATGCTCCAGAATAATCACCTAAAAAAACACTAACAGCATAAGGAGGTGTTGCTGAAGTAATTTTGTAATAAATGGTTTTCCCATTATTTACTGCAGAGAAATCACTATATTGTGCTTGTGCACTAAATCCAATGCCAAATAGCATTAGAGCAAAAAGAATAAATACATTTTTTTTCATGACTTTTATGTTTTAAATTTAAATATGCCATAATCTGCTTTTTAGCACTCTTTGATATAATAACACCTAAACATACAAAAATGTAAACATTTTTTGTTTTTTTATTATTTGTTATTTGCACTTAATTGCTGATAACTAATAGTTAATATTTATGTTTTAATTCTTGTTTTTTCTGTTAATAACTCTTTTTATTTGTAATGTAACTATTGTTGGTTTAACTCGTAATAATTGAAAGAAATGGGATTTTTTGGAATAAAAAAGTAAAAAAGTTACTAACAAATGGGATTTTATGGAAAATATATTGTAATTTTGACCACTGAATAATAATAGAAGAAAATGTCGTCAATAATTGGTATAGAGAATTGTAAAGTAGATACGACGGGTCGTTTTAAACTTCCCGTTGCGCTAAAGAAGCAATTATTCATTACTGATGATTTGCGATTTGTTATTCGTTGTTCTATTTATAATAAGTGTTTAGAATTATTTACTTACCAATCTTTCCAAGATGAAGTCGCTAAATTACAAAGTAAGTTGAATCTTTATGACCCAACTGCTAAGCGACTTTTCCGAAAATTAACAGAGTCAAACATCTTAGAATTAGACACTAATGATAGGTTCTTAATACCTAAGGAGCAACGAACAATGGCTAATATTGATAAAGATATTATAGTCGTAAGTAGTGCTACTTGTATGGAAATATGGGATGCTTCTATTTATGAGTCAATTGATAATGATGGATTTGATTATGTTAAAGCAGCAGAAGAATTACTTAAAGACTGATTACCATAACCCGGTAATGCTTTCTGAGTGTATTGAAGGTTTGGATATCAATCCTAAAGGTCATTATGTTGATGTTACATTTGGGGGTGGTGGACATTCTCGTGCCATTTTAGATTGTTTAGATGAAGATGGTCGTCTTTATGCTTTTGACCAGGATAAAGATTCTCAAAGAAATATGATTGAAGATAAACGATTTATATTTATTGATGATAATTTTGGTAATCTGAAAGATGACCTTAGGCTTTATCGTGAGTTTAAAATTGATGGAATACTTGCTGATTTAGGCATTTCATCTTATCAAATAGACACTCCTGAAAGGGGTTTTTCAACACGTTACGACGCTGACCTTGATCTTAGAATGAATCCTTCTCAAGCTATATCGGCTAAAGAAATTATAAGTCAATATGAAGAGAGAGATTTAAGACGGGTTTTTAAGGATTATGGAGAATTGACTAATGCTTTCCAGATTTCTAAGAAAATTGTAAATAGTCGCTCAAGTTCTCCTATTAATACAACTTTTGAATTGAAAGATTTGCTTGCTTCTTTGGCTATCAAAGGGCAGGAGAATAAGTTTTATGCTATGGTGTTTCAGGCTTTGAGAATAGAGGTAAATAATGAGTTGGAGAATTTGAAGAAGATGTTGGAGCAGTCATGTGATATTTTAAGCGCTGGAGGGCGATTGGTTGTTATGAGTTACCATTCTTTAGAGGATAGATTGGTGAAGAATTTTATGAAGTGTGGAAATTTTGAAGCTAAACAAGAAAAAGATTTCTATGGTAATGTGCTATCTCCAATGGAGATGATTACTCGTAAACCAATTCTTGCAAATGATGAGGAACAAATCTCTAATCCACGTTCAAGAAGTGCAAAACTTAGAATAGCAAAGAAGAAATGAATAAGCCAAAGATAACAGTTAAGAATTTTATTGATGGGAACTTCCTTTTAAAGAAGGGCTTTATTGGTTGGCTTCCTGTTATTTTATTCTCTGTTATATTGATTCTTTTCTACATAACTAATAGATATAATATAGAAAAGACTGTAAAGGAAATAGATAAGTTAGAGAAAGAAGTGGAATATTTACAAAAGAAACATTCTGAGCAAAAGGGTGGTTATCAAAAACAAACTCAGATGTTGGAATTGGAAAAGGTATTGGCACAAAAAGGTATAAAGGTTAGTCGAGAAGACCAAAAACAAGTTATTTTAATTGAAAAGAAAGAAATTGAAAATAAGCAATAATGATGGAAGGGTCTAAAGGAGAAATAGTTTTTAGGTTTTTCTGGATATATTTAATTATATTCATTGGTTTCTTATGTGTTATAGGACGTATAGCCTATATTCAAGTTGTTGAAGGTGGTTTTTGGAGAAAATTAGCAGCAGAAAGGTTTGAAGAATTGCGACCTGTTCAAGCTAAAAGAGGAAGTATATATTCTGTGGATTCTGACACCGGGGAACTATTAATGTTGGCAACAGATGTTCCTAAATATGATGTTTATATCGATTTGGGCTATACTATTATTATCGATGATAAGACTCATAAAAAAAATAAGAAAAGAGTAATTGATGATAGCGTATACAAAGCAGATATGCCTATTTTATGTGAACGTATGGCAGCTTTATTTGCTAATTCAAAAGATGCTAAAACGAAATCGGAATACTTAAGTTATTTCCGTAAATTCAGAAATAAAGAAACAGGTAATAGATATGTATTGCTTCAAAAAAATATCACATTAGATCAATGGGATCATTTCAGAAAGTTTCCTTTGATTGCAAATGAAAAATTAAAAAAGAATAAAAAGACAAATCAAATAATTCATTCTGGTAAGTTTTACTTAAGTAATGCAATTAATGTAGTTGAGAGAAATGTTCGTTATTATCCTTATTACCCTATGGCAAGAAGAACCATAGGAGTCCCTCTTTCTGGTTGTGATACTTGTTATGATGGTATTGATGGATTCTATTCTAAGTATTTAGTCGGAGAATCTGGGATGAGGAAAGAACGAAAGATTAATCCTGGTATATGGATTCCTGTTGATGATAATGAACAAATAAAGGCAATTGATGGTAATGATATTGTAACAACTATTGATGTAAGGCTTCAAGAATTAGCAGAAAATAGTTTAAAAAAATGCTTAGACTCTAATGATGCCGAAAGTGGTTGTGTTATTTTAATGGAGGTTAAAACAGGTAATATTCGTGCAATTTCTTCTCTTCAGAGAACCCAAGCTGGAGAGTATATTGAAGCAAGAAATATTGCTATAAATGATTATTTTGAATCCGGCTCAACATTTAAGACTATTAGTGCTATGTTATTTATAGATAAAGGGATGGTAGATACGGCTCATATGGTTCCAACTTTTGCTAAGCGTTTCCCAGGAACAGCTGCTGATATTGTTGATGTTGGCAATGTAAATCATGGAATGGTTTCATTTGGTAGAGCTATGGAAATGTCTTCAAACGTTGGAGTTAGTCAAGTTGTTTATGATAATTATGTAGCTACAGGTAAAAAAAGTCAATTTCGAAAGGATTTAATGGATTATTTTTACTTTAAAAAGCTAAATATGGATATTAAGACTTATGAACCAACTCCATATATTAATGCAAGCGCTTTAGGAACTGGAGATATATTACGTCTTGGTTTTGGTTATATTTCAATGATTTCACCTATTCAGTTACTTACTTTTTATAATGGTATTGCTAATAATGGTGTAATGGTTAGGCCTATGTTTGTTAGCCAGATCCTTAAAGAAGGCAAGGTTATTAAAACATTTCAACCTGTTGTTTTAAAAGATAAGATGTGTAAGAAAGAGACTTTAGATATACTTCAAGATATTTTAAAACGAGTTGTTGAACATGGTACAGGAAAGAGATTATCTAAAACCGCTTATGGTATTGCAGGAAAGACAGGTACTGCTGAAATAGGTTATAGTAAAAGGGGAATTGTAGCTCTTCAACATCGTGCTTCATTTGCTGGATATTTTCCTGCTAATAATCCTCAATATTCTTGTATTGTTGTTATTTCAGAACCTCATAAGAATGCAACGCATGGTGGTGATTTAGCTGCTCCGGTGTTTAAAGATTTATCGGATAGGGTTGTGGGAACACGTATAAGTTACCAGCAACATACATCAGCTGTTCAAAAGCAAGTGCCAGATTATTCTACTGGAAATATAGATGACTATAATAAGTTCTGCCATAATATCGGAATGAAAACCGCAAAAACAAATATTAACTGGCAGCCTTTGAAAAAGAGCAATATAGTTCCAAATGTTGTTGGAATGACGATTAGGGATGCATTATATTTATTAGAAAAACAAGGATTGAAGGTTTCTTTTGAAGGAAAGGGAAAAGTTATTAGTCAATCTTTTTCTCCAGGGTCGTCTTTTGCAAATGGAAATAAGATACATCTTCAATTAGGAAATTAATAATAAGAGTTATGAAAGAAAATAAAGAATTAGAATACTTATTAGATTCTCAAATGCTAAAGGGAATTTGTTTTGATTCAAGAGAGGTTGAAGAAGGCTTCCTTTTTGTTGCTCAGAGAGGAACTATTGTAGATGGTCATAAATTTATAAAAATAGCTATTGATAAAGGAGCAAAATATATTGTTTGCGAATTTATTCCAGAAGAGGTTAAAGACTCTGATATAAAATTTTTTGTTGTTGAAGATAGTAGTGAAGCTTTAGGATATATAGCTTCAGCATTTTATGATAATCCGTCTCGCAAGCTTAAGGTTGTTGGTATTACAGGGACTAATGGAAAAACCACAACTGTTACTTTATTGCATAATTTATTTATGAACTTAGGATTTAAAACAGGTCTTGTTTCAACAATAGTAAATAAGATAAATTATAAAGAAATTAAGTCAACACATACAACTCCTGATGCTATTGAATTGAATAAACTTTTTTCTCAAATGGTTGATGAGGGTTGTGAATATGTATTTATGGAGGTTAGCTCTCATTCTCTTGTCCAACATCGTGTTACTGGAGTAGAATTTAAAGGGGCTATCTTTTCAAATATTACTCATGACCATTTAGATTTTCATAAGACTTTTGCCGAATATATTAAAGCAAAAAAACAATTGTTCGACCTCCTTCCAAATTCTGCTTTTGCTCTTACTAATCTTGATGATAGTAATGGAATGGTTATGTTACAAAACACAAAAGCTACAAAATATACTTATAGTCTTAAAACATTGGCAGATTTTCATGCTCTTATTCTGGAAAATAGTTTTGATGGGCAGTTGCTAAGTATTGATAATATTGAAGTTTGGACGAACCTAATAGGAAGGTTTAATGCTTATAATATTTTAGTCATTTATTCAACAGCTATTCTTTTAGGTCTTACAAAGGAAGAAACTCTTAAGGGAATAAGCCAATTAAATTCAGCTGAGGGTAGATTTGATTGTATAACAATATCTAAGGAGTCTAAAACTATAATTGATTATGCTCATACTCCTGATGCTTTAATTAATGTGATTAATACAATTAATGACATAAGAGAAGGTAGAGGAAGATTAATAACTGTTATAGGTTGTGGTGGAGATAGAGATAGAACAAAGCGTCCAATTATGGCTAAGATTGCAGCAGAAAATTCAGATTTAATTATTCTAACGAGTGATAATCCAAGAACAGAAGATCCTGATAAAATTTTAGAAGAAATGCAAAAGGGAATAGATATAATTACTCAAAAGAAAACATTTACTATAACTAATCGCCATGAAGCAATTAAAATGGCTTGCAATTTAGCAAATAAAGAAGATATTATACTTATTGCAGGAAAGGGACATGAAAAATATCAGGAAATTAATGGAGTAAGACATCATTTTGATGATAAGGAAGAGGTATTAAAATATTAAATTGTAGAGATGTTTATTTATAGGCGTATCATTAAAAGATAAAGATTATGTTATATCATTTATTTAATTGGTTAGATGTACAATTTGGAGTTCCTGGGGCAGGAGTTTTCCAATATATTTCATTTCGTGCAGCCGCAGCAGTTATAACTTCATTATTTATAACTATTGTTTATGGTAAGAGAATTATTATTTTTCTTCACAAGAAACAAATTGGTGAAACTGTTCGTGAATTGGGATTAGAAGGACAAAAAGAAAAAGAAGGGACTCCAACTATGGGAGGCTTAATAATTCTTGCTGCAATTATTATCCCGACTCTCTTATTTGCAAAGTTAGATAATATATATATAATTATTATGCTTCTTACAACTATTTGGCTTGGATTAATAGGATTCTTAGATGATTATATTAAAGTATTCCGTCACGATAAAAAAGGATTAAAGGGTAAGTTTAAGATTGTAGGACAAGTTGTATTAGGAATTGTTGTGGGAGCTTTGATTTATTTTCATCCAGATATTACAATTAAAGAGAAAGCAGAGGTTGAACATTATACGCAAACTCATAATATACAAAGTCAAACAAAATACGAAAAGGCTAAGATAGAATTTGCAAAACAAGCTAAACAATCAACCAAAACAACGATACCATTTGTAAAGAATAATGAGTTTGATTATGCCCATCTTATGAAATGGATAGGTCCTGATTATAGAAAATGGGCATGGTTGATATTTATTCCAATTGTTATATTTATTATTACAGCTGTATCAAATGGTGCAAATCTAACAGATGGAATAGATGGATTAGCCACAGGAGTCTCGGCAATAGTGGGGGGAACTCTTGCTCTGTTGGCTTGGGTATCGGGTAATATTATATTTGCAAATTATTTGAATATAATGTTTATCCCAAACAGTGGTGAACTTGCAATATTTATAAGTGCATTTGTGGGAGCAACAACAGGTTTTTTATGGTATAATACTTATCCCGCTCAAATATTTATGGGGGATACAGGCTCTCTTGCATTAGGTGGTATTATAGCTGTTATAGCATTATTGATTAGAAAGGAACTGCTTATTCCTATTTTTTGTGCAGTTTTCTTCGCAGAAAGTATTTCTGTAATAATTCAAGTTTCATATTTCAAATTTACTAAAAAGAAATATGGGGAAGGACGGCGTGTTTTCTTGATGGCACCACTACATCATCATTATCAGAAAAAAGGATATGCAGAACCAAAGATAGTAATGAGATTTTTAATAATAAGTATCATTTTAGCAGTAGTAACAATTATAACTCTTAAACTTAGATAGTATGACAATAGACTCATTAGCAAAACAAGGAGCAACAAAATTATATACTACTCTTGCAGGAAGAACATATGATGAAATTTTGTTTAAACGTAAAGAGTTATATAACATGTTCGCGACGAATAAAGAAGAGCAGAACAAAAGAGAACTTGTTGCAAAAATTAAAGATGTTAATTATATAAATGATGCTTGCTCTATAAATCCTAATATTACTTGGTTTACAATAGAACAAATATCAAACAGAATTATTTGGATTGTAGAAGATAATGAAGGGGTTGAAGATTATAGTAATTTAATGAGTGTAAGTAGAGAAAAAGTAGGAGCGTTAATATGTTTTGGGAATAATACAGAAAAGATAAAAAATACATTTCAAGGTGTAATCCCAATAATATTACCAGTTAATAATATAAAAGATGCAGTATTATTGGCAGGAGCTATGGCTGAAGAAAAAGATGTAGTTTTATACTCACCAGCAAATGGAGTAAAAGAAGATATTGATAAAAGAGGAATAGAGTTTCGCAAAGCAGTGAACAATTTATAAGTAACAGCAAAAATGCAAATTAATAAAATCAAGTTTAAGATAAAAGGAGATAAAGTAATTTGGATGGTATTCCTATTGCTTATGGTAATATCTTGTTTAGAAGTATATAGTACCATCGGTAAAATTGTTTATGAAAAACAAGGAGGAACTCCAATGATGATGTTTGCAAAACATTTGTTTATTCTATTCTTAGGGACTTGTGTTTTATATGCTGTTCATAATATTAAATATACTTTCTTTTCTCGTTTTTCTAAAATTGGATTAATAGCATCATTTATTCTTCTTGGGATAACATTATTAATAGGCTCATTAGGAGATAAGGCAGCTGCTCGTTGGTTGACAATACCTCTTATTGGGCAATTCCAACCTTCTGAAATAGTAAAAATAGTATTAATAGTGTATGTCTCACGTATATTAGCTCTTTATCAAGACAATATTAAATCACTTGAAGTATTTAAAAAATTAATGATACCTATTTGTTTAATATGTGCATTAATATTGCCAGAAAACTTCTCAACAGCTGCAATACTATTCTTAATATGTTTCTTTATGATGTTTATTGGTAGGATTAATCTTAAATATTTAGGAATGATTGTTGGGGTTGGTATATTTGGCTTAATTGTAGCTTTCTTTGTACTACAAAAGAATCCTGAAATTATGTCTCGTGGAGGCACTTGGGTAACCAGAGTTGAGGATTATATTAACCCAGATAAAACAGCAATTACTCAATCCAATCAAGCACAAATGGCAATAGCAGCAGGAGGCTTCTTTGGAAAATTTGTAGGTAATACAACACAAGCAAGATTTTTAAGTGAGAGTCATAATGACTTTATATTTGCAATAATTATAGAAGAAGGAGGAATGTTATTAGGGATAGTAATTATTGTTTTATATCTAATACTATTATATCGAGGAATCCAGATAGCACGGCGTTCAAAGGGTTTCTTTGGGGCTTTTTGTGCAATTGGATTAATAATTATGATAGTATTCCAAGCTATGATAAATATGTTTGTTGCAACAAGTATAACACCAGTAACAGGACAAACTTTGCCATTTATTAGTTATGGAGGTACATCATTTTTGTTTAGTTGTATTGCATTAGGAATAGTGCTAAGTATTAGTGCGGAGGCAAATAAAGAACATGTTAAAGAAACTCTTCAAAAAGATATTTCAGAAGACGAAATAAATGAAGAAGATAAAGAATCCAAGGGGAAGCAAGCGGAGTCAGAAGCTCAAATTGAAGGAAACAATTAAAAGTATAAAGATATGAAAGCAATAATAAGTGGAGGAGGAACAGGAGGACACATATTTCCAGCAGTAGCAATAGCAAATGCTATAAAGGCAAAATATAATGATGCTGAAATACTTTTTATAGGTGCAAAAGGAAGAATGGAAATGGAGAAGGTGCCACAAGCTGGATATAAGATAGAAGGATTGTGGATAAGTGGATTGCAAAGACGTTTGACTTGGAAGAATTTACTTTTCCCAATTAAGGTTATATACAGTACCCTTAAGGCAAAAAAACTAATAAAGCAGTTTAACCCAGATATAGTTATTGGAGTAGGTGGTTTCGCATCAGGTCCAACACTTCAAGCAGCTTCAAAACTTCATATACCAACACTAATACAAGAACAAAACTCATATCCGGGAATTACAAATAAAATGTTAGCAAAGCATGTCTCTAAGATATGTGTTGCTTATGATAATATGACTCGTTGGTTTGAAGAATCAAAAATATGCTTTACAGGAAATCCAGTTCGCCAGAATATAGTTGATATATTAAATAAAAGAGATGAAGCTATTAAGCATTTTGGATTAGATGCTAATAAAAAGACAGTACTTGTTGTTGGAGGAAGTCTTGGCGCATTAACAATAAATGAAAGCATATCAATAAATTTAAACTATTTCGTTGATAATGATATACAAATACTTTGGCAAACAGGAAAGAGTTATTATTCAAAAGCAAAAGAGCAGACTAAGGAGATTAAATCAAATAATATAAAAGTATTTGAATTTATATATGAAATGGATTTGGCATATAGTGTAGCTTATATAATTATTTCAAGAGCTGGAGCAATAGCTATTAGCGAACTTTGTTGTATTGGAAAGCCAACAATACTTGTTCCAAGTCCAAATGTTGCAGAAGACCATCAAACTAAAAATGCAATGGCATTAGTTAATAAGAATGCAACAATATTAGTTAAAGATATTGAATCAAGAGAAAAATTAATTAATGAATTAGATCTATTGATTCGAGATGAAGAAAGACAAAGCCAACTAAGTGAAAATATTATTAAGTTAGGAGTTAAAGATGCAGATAAAAGAATTCTTAATATAATAGAGGAAATGCTTGGTTTTTAGAATTGACAAAATTGACCCAATTGACAAAATGGATAAATTGTAGAGTCGTCCATTTATGGCTTAACAAAATAATTGGTGTAATTTATGAAATCTGTGGATAAAAAGGATAAAAAATAAATAGAGATGAAGACATATTATTTTTTAGGTATAGGAGGAATAGGGATGAGTGCCTTGGCGAGATACTTTAATGGAATGGGAAATAAAGTATATGGCTACGACCGTACTTGTACGGAACTTACTCTTGAATTAGAAAACGAAGGAATGGAAATAACATATAATGATGATGCGTCTACGTTTCCTAACGGAGTTGATCTGGTTGTCTATACTCCTGCAATTCCACAAGATAATAATATATTAAACTATATAAAAGGAAAGAATCTACCATTGGAAAAACGCTCTCAAGTTTTAGGAGAAATTACATTAGGAAAGAAATGTATTGCCATTGCAGGAACTCATGGAAAAACAACTTGTTCAACCATGATTGCTCATATTCTACAAAATAGCAGTGTTGGTTGTAGTGCATTCTTGGGTGGAATTTCAAAAAACTTTAATTCAAACTACGTTATTAATAAGAATAGTGAATATGTAGTTGTTGAAGCTGATGAATTTGATCGTTCTTTTCTTCAACTAACTCCTAATATTGCAGCAATAACTGCAATTGATGCGGATCATTTAGATATTTATGGTAATAAAGAAGAACTAAAAAAATCATTTCTTGAATTTGCTAATAAGACAAAAGAAATATTATTTGTCAAAGATCAAGTTGAATTAGAAACAAAAGAAGGATTACAAAAATATAATTATACAATAAGAGGAGTAGATGCAGATTATTTTGCAATAAATATACGTAACTATAAAGGAAGCTATTATTTTGATTTAAGAACGCCAGATAAAATATATTATGATATTTATTTAAACTATGGAGGCTTGCATAATGTTGAGAATGCAGTATTATCAATAGCAATTAGTTTGTGTTGTGGAGTCGGTGAAGGAGATATGCGTAAGGCAGTAGAGAGTTTTTCGGGAGTTGAAAGAAGATATGATTTAAGGATAAAGAGAGATGATTTTATTTATATTGATGATTATGCTCATCACCCAAATGAAATAAAAGCGCTTATTGAATCTTTGCGAGATCAATATCCTGGCAAAAAGCTTACTGGAGTATTTCAACCACATTTATTTTCTCGAACAAAAGATTTTGCTGATGAGTTTGCAAAAGAATTAGGAAAATTAGATGAAGTTGTTTTATTAGATATTTATCCTGCAAGAGAAGAACCAATTATTGGAGTTACTTCAAAAATGTTACTTCATAAGATAGATAAAATGGATAAATATTATTGTTTAAAAGAAGGCTTATGTGATTTGCTTGAAGCTCTATATCCAGAAGTATTAGTAACAATGGGTGCTGGAGATATTTCAAACTTAGTACCAGAGATAGAAGAAAGATTTAAAAATGAATAAGAGAAAGAAAATATTAGTATCATTATTTGTGATTATTCTCCTAATAGTAATAGTAGTGGGGGCTAATATTTTTGTGCAAAATCAAAATATAAATAGTGTAGAGATATCAATAAAATATGGAAAATCAGATACTATTATTAACCAAAAAGAGATTAATGCAAATTTGCTTTCTAATTATGGAGACTTCTTAAAGAAGCAAAGAAAAAATGTTAGTGAAGAACAAATTGAGGCATATTTATTAAGTAATCCTTATGTTGAGCAAGCAGAAGTATATCAAACATTAAAAGGAAATTTAGTAATAAAACTAAAACAAAGAGAGCCAATAGTAAGAATATATACACTAAAAGGTTTACAATACTATATTGATAAGATAGGAAAGATAATACCAATAACGGGGATGGAATCAACAGATGTCGTTGTTGCAAATGGTAATATAGATGTAAATGCGGAGTTATTAAGTAAAAAACAATTAGATACAATAGATATAGATGCAAAGAAGGGGCTTGAGAAAACGTTATCAAAGATTTATTATTTAGCACAACAGCTATCAAATGATACAATCTTAAATTATCAAATAGATCAAATTTACATTCCTGTTAAAGGTAACTATGAACTCATCCCAAAGATAGGCAATTATATAATAAGGATAGGAGACACTCAAGACGTAAAAGAAGAATTGATAAAATTAGATTACTTATATAAAGAAGGTTTTTCAAGATGTGGTTGGGATAATTATAAAGTAGTAGATTTAAGATTTAGAAATCAAGTAGTCTGTATAAAAAAAGGTGAAGAGCCAATTATTACTCCCATAGTACAGACAACTAATTCATCAACTCAGGAAGTAGAAGAAAAAGAATAACAAAATATAAAAACAAATTAATTATGGAAAGAGAAATAGTAGTTGGTATCGATATCGGTACAACAAAAATAGCAGTTTTCATAGGTTCAAAGGATGAAGAGGGCAAGCCTATTATCCTTGGTATGGGGAAATCCGAATCAATAGGAGTAGAAAGGGGAGTTGTTAGGAACATAGAACAAACTTCAATTTCAATAAGAAAAGCTATTGAAGAGGCGGAAGAAAAGACAGGCTACAAAGTAAAAGAAGTCTTTGTTGGAATTGCTGGACATCAAATCCGTAATATACAACATAGAGGAAATATTATGCTTGAATCAAAAGGTCATATAATTAAAGAATCTGATAAAGAAAGATTAATAAAAGATCAGGAGAATCTTGTTCTTCAAGCAGGAGAGAAAATTATTCATGTAGTTCCTCAAAATTTTATTGTTGATGGTGAAGGAGATATTATTAATCCAATAGGAATGCCAGGAAGTTGTTTGGAAGGAAACTTCAATATTATAACAGGCAATGTAAATAATATTGAGAATATAGTTCGAAGTGTGGAGATGGCTGATTGTAAGGTAAGAAATTTGATACTTGAACCAATAGCTTCTGCTGAAGCTGTTGTGAATGCAAGTGAGAAAGAAGCAGGAGTTTGTTTAGTAGATATAGGAGGTGGCACAACAGATATAGCAATTTTCCATGAAGGTATTTTGCGTCATACAGCAGTAATTCCACTTGCGGGAAATGTAATTACAGAAGATATAAAAGAAGGATGCTCAATAATTAAGACTCAAGCTGAAGCCTTGAAAACTCGTTTTGGTTCTTGTTTAGCTGCATCAGCAAAAGAAGATGAGATAATAGCTATACCAGGATTTAGAGGAAGAGACCCAAGAGAAATATCAATGAAAACTCTTGCAGGAATAATACAGGCAAGAATGGAAATGATAATTGACCAAGTTTTGTTTGAAATAAAGAGCAAGAAATACGAAAGAAAGATGATAGCAGGAATAGTGTTATCGGGTGGTGGAGCAAAAATGAAAGATATTGTTCAATTAACAGAGTATTTAACAGGAATAGATGCAAGAGTTGGTACTCCCCAAGATCATTTAGGAGGAACAATAACAGAAGAAATTACACATCCAATGCATGCAACTGGTATAGGGTTAATATTAGAAGGACTAAAGAAAATAGAAAAAGACGGAAGATTAAATGCTTCTCCAATGGCATCAAGATTAGATGACGCCGCCGTTGAACAAGAAAAAGAAATGATTGAAGAAGAAACAATTGAAGAAGATGTAAAGGGGAAGAAAAAATCTTCTGAGGGGAAAACAAAAACTTCAATTATTACTTGGTTGGAAGGCTTGTTTAAGGAAGAAGGTCCGGAGTAAAATGTTATAAACAAGAAATTGTTAAAAAGTAATAGAAATAATCTAAATCAGCTTGTGGGAATTTTGTATTTTTACAACTTGAAATAGACTAATGTGAAGGAAAAATAGAGTAGATAAATATATAAAATAAGATATAATGTTACAATTTGAAGCACCTAAAGAAAACTCTAACTACATCAAAGTTATTGGCGTAGGTGGTGGAGGCACAAATGCTATAAACCATATGTACAATAAAGGAATTGAGGGTGTAGATTTTATTGTTTGCAATACTGACCAAAAGTCATTAGATGCAAGCCCTATTCAGAACAAAATAAAGATAGGAAAAGATGGGTTAGGTGCAGGCAATTGCCCAGAGAAGGCAAGAGCTGCAGCCCAATTAGCAGAGCAGGAAATAAAAGATATGTTGAGCAATAATACTCAAATGCTTTTTATTGCTGCAGGAATGGGAGGAGGAACAGGAACAGGAGCAGCACCAGTAATTGCAAAATTTGCTAAAGAAATAGAATTTAGAAATGAAGAAGGAGATAAGTTAGATGATGAAATATTAGTAGTTGCAATTGTAACATTGCCACTATCATTTGAGGGAAGAAGGAGAAAAGAACAAGCTGAGGAAGGAATAAAAAATCTTAAAGAAGTTGTTGATGCAATAATAGTAGTAAATACAGATAAAATAAGAGAAAGAGGAAATATTCCATTGCCTAAAATGTTCCCAATGGCAGATGATGTTTTACTAACAGCAGCTAAAGGTATTGCAGAAATTATTACAAGTAATGCATATATAATGGTTGATTTTAGAGATGTTCAAAGCGTAATGTCTCGCTCAGGAGTTGCAATAATGGGAACAGGAACAGGTTATGGTTCAGGAGAAGAACGTGCATTAGAAGCAATAGTACAAGCAGCGACATCAGACTTACTAAACGATTGTGAAATAAAAGGAACAAAGAATATGCTCCTATATATCACAACTTCACCAGAGGAAGAGTACTCAATTACAATGGATGAGTATGCAACAATAGCAGAATATCTTCAATCACAAACAGACAATGAACCAGATATTATTTGGGGATTAAGATATGATGAAAGCTATAAAGATAGAATAGATATTACATTAGTAGCAACAGGATTTGAAGAAAAAGCAATCTATAATCCTTATGAAAGAAATGTTACTACAGAAAGAAAAGTAGCAACTATTAAAGTTGAACCAAAGTCAATAGAAACAAGAGAACCTGAAAAAGTAATAGAAACAAAACCTATTGAAGATGAAGTAATACAAGCACCATTTATTATAAAACAAGAAGAAGTTTCTCTGCCACAACAAGTGGCAGCAAATGCACCTAAGAGATTTGAATTAGGAATTAATCCAGATTCAACAACAACAGGAAAAATGGTTAGTAATGAAGTAAAAGACAAAGAATTTAATAATATATTTAATGAAATGTCTCAATTGGAGCCACAACTTCAGACTCAATTTCAATCACAACATCAAACTCAACCTAAACAACAGCCACAACCAAAAAGGGAAACTTTTACAATAGTTGATGAAATAGAAGAGAAGCCAGTAGAAAGCTTTACTTCATTTGATGTAAGAACAATAAAAAAGGAAACAAAAACAAACAATCCAAACTTTGAGAATAACCACGAAAAGCTATTAGCAGAGCGTCAAAAAAGAATGGAAATGTTCTCGCAAATGATGAAAGATAAGAATGGATTGGAAGAAGTAATTAGAACTCCAGCTTACGAACAATACAATAGAGATATATCAATGGCAAAACATTCCGACAAAAGAGAAAGCTCAACATTAAACTTTAATGGCGAAGGAATAACAACAAACGATAACCCATACATACACTCAAACCCAGACTAAAGAAGAATAAACATATGAAAACATAGAAAAGGGATGAATTATTATTAATTCATCCCTTTTCTTCTTTTTATAGAATTATAGGCTTAAAGAACAAAATTGGACTCATATATGCATATAAGATGTTTTTACTCTAATTAGGTTGTCTTGAATAATTTTACTTCGCTATTATCAAGTAATAGCTCTTTTTGCCTTTTTGAATAAGTATATATTTATCATTTAATAGGTCAGAATTAGTACAGTTATAGTCTTCTTTTATTTTTGTCTTGTTTACAGAAAGAGCATTTTCTTTTAATGTTCTTCTTGCTTCGCCTTTTGATGCCATAAGAGAAGTCTTTTCAGCAACTAAGCCCACAATATTAATCCCTTCTTTGAAACAATTCTTTTTAACTTCAAACATAGGCACTCCATCAAAAACAGATAGAAGTGTTTTCTCATCTAAGTTTTTTAATGTTTCAGTAGTACCTTTCCCAAAAAGAATTTCAGAAGCTTCAATTGCTGCATTATATTCTTTTTCTCCATGAACTCTTATTGTAATATCTTTAGCAAGTGCTTTTTGAATCAATCTTAAATGTGGTGCTTCGTCATGTTCTTTTTCCATTGCTTCAATCTCTTCTTTTTCAAAAAGAGTAAAGATTTTAATGAATTTCTTTGCATCATCATCAGAACAATTCAACCAAAATTGATAGAAAGCGTAAGGAGATGTTTTTTCAGGGTCTAACCAAATATTTCCTTTTTCTGTTTTACCAAATTTTTTCCCGTCTGCTTTTGTAATCAATGGGCAAGTTAAAGCAAAGGCTTCTCCCTGCATCATTCTACGAATTAATTCTGTTCCTGTTGTTATATTCCCCCATTGGTCAGAACCTCCCATTTGTAAACGGCAATTATAGCTTTCAAATAAGTATTTGAAGTCATATCCTTGTAATAATTGGTAAGAGAATTCTGTAAATGAAATTCCTGTTTCAAGGCGTTTCTTTACGCTATCTTTAGCCATCATATAGTTTACAGTGATATGCTTGCCAATGTCTCTTATAAAGTCTAAGAAAGTCCAATCCTTAGTCCAATCATAGTTATTTAGTATTTCAGCCTTATTTTCAGAAGGAGTATCAAAGTCCATAAACTTTGATAATTGATTCTTTATGCAATATTGATTATATTGTATTTGATCTATTGTTAGAAGTTTTCTTTCTTCACTTTTAAAAGAAGGGTCGCCAATCATTCCTGTTGCACCACCTAAAACAACTAAAGGTCTATGCCCACAACGTTGCAAATGTGTTAACATCATAACTCCAACCAAATGCCCAATATGTAATGAATCGGCTGTTGGGTCAATGCCAACATAAGCTGTTGTCATTTCTTTCATTAACTGTTCTTCTGTTCCTGGCATTACGTTGTGTATCATTCCTCTCCAACGTAATTCTTCTACAAAATTCTTCATTCTATATTTATCTTGCGTTAATATTCTGCTACTGATATATCTCTCTATATTATCTTGTAATTTTTGTATTCTCCAATTCTCCAACCAGTAAGGTCTTCTATCTTATGAAGGACTTTTGCTTTTGTTCCAAATGTCTTTTTTGTTGGATCAAAGTCAAATTTCCAATTAAATTTTTCAATTCTTTCTTTCATTACAGATGGCTGTGTTCCATTAAAAAGTTTTAATGAGTCAATGCAACTATAATCAAATTGTTCTACTGGAGCTATATTCTTCTTTAACCAATTCTCATCGTGCCAAAGTGAATTGAAGTATTTTATTTTTTCTTGTTGGGTGAACGGAGATTTCACCCATCCATAATGATATACCCAAGCGTCAATTTGTCTTACTTTTAGCTTTTTGTCATTAATTCTAAATCCTTGAGCATCTTTATAAGATGAAATTTCTTTTGAAGGTCTAATTATGCGGATTTCTTTTCTGTACCATCTTCTTGAATCTCCAATATAATCGTAAGAACCATAGAAATGAGTATAATTAAAAAGTAATCCTTCAACGTTTTTATCATCCTTCCATTTTTCCATAGCCTCCTTGATAACGGGAAGATATTTTTCATGAATAACTTCATCTCCTTGAATATAAAAAGCCCAGTCAGCATCATCAGAAATATTATAAAAAGCTTTATTGGTTTCATCAGCTAAAACTCTTCCTCCTTCACGAAGATTATCATTCCAAGTGGTGTTTAAAATTCTGATTTTATTAGAGTTAATAGATTCAATTAATTGCTCTGTATTATCATTTGAATTACCTAATGCAAGAACAAACTCATCACAAATAGGTAATATAGACTTAATTGCTTCAACTATTGGATAGTCAAATTTAACTGCATTTCTAATAAAGGAGAACCCAACTACTTTCATAGTTTGCAAAGATAATAACTTATTATTTATTGAAAGAATATAGTTAAATAAAAAAAGGAGAGTAAAATGAATTACTCTCCTTTTGCTCCCCCTCTAGGACTTGAACCTAGGACCCCATGATTAACAGTCATGTGCTCTAACCAACTGAGCTAAGGAGGAATGTTTTGTTTGCCTTAAAAAGCGTTGCAAAGATACAACCATTTGTGAAACTAACAAATTATTATTCATTTTTTTTCTATTTTTTCTATCACTTTCCTGATTTACAACAATGAAAAAATGAGTTTTAATTCCCTTTTCTAAGTTAGATGAATAATTTTTCCTGCTTTCTATAGCTATAATACCAATTTTTTATGTACATTTGCCGTTTATAAATCCAATGTATTATTAAATCTTAGGTGTAAAGACATATGAAAAAGTTTATATTCATTTCTTTGATGTTATTTAGCTTTGTTTTTATTAATAAAGCTATTGCTCAACCAACAGTAAATATGGTTTCCGTTACAGATTCAATAACTTCTTATGGCGTAAGAATGACAGGAATTGTTCCATCGAAAGGAGGATGGAATGTAAATTCATATGGTTTTATATATGATACTCTTCCAATGCCAACAAGAGCAACAGGAGCAAAAATTATTAAAACAGGAACCACAAATATTATTGAAAATAGTAACTTTTCATCTTTTTCAAATTCACCTTATATGTTATCAGGCAAAACTTACTATGTAAGGGCTTATGCTGCGAAACCATCAACATCATCTCCAGCATCACCAGCGGATACTGTTTTCTCGTCTCCTTTGTCTGTATATGTTCCTATGCCAACTCCTCCATCTTTGTTAATGCGTCCGACGACAGGTATTTCTCTTTTAGATGCAACATTAAATGGTACTGTTGTTGCAAAGAACGATGTAAGTACATTTACTGAAAAGGGATTTATTTATTCAAGTACTAATACAATGCCGACAATAAATGGTAATAATTCAATAAAAGTAATAAAATCTAGTGGAAATATATCAGTATTCCCTGATAGTTTGTCCAGTAATTTAATTAATTTGGTTTCAGGACAAGAATACATTGTTAGGTGTTATACGTTTTCAAAATATAGAAATACAAATACTAGGGTTGATACAACATATTCTGATACAATAAGTTTTAAAACTCTTCATGCTTGTGGGGCAGTTCCTCTTAATGTTAATGTTGATAATATAACTGAAACAACAGCAAGAGCAAGCTTCACTTCAAGACTAGGACAAACAGCTTGGCAACTTGATTATGAATATGCAGGACATATTCCAGGAACAGGAACACAAGTTATAACAACAAATGATACTGTTGATTTAAGTGGATTAACTGGAGGTAAATCATACTCATTATTTGTTAGAGCAATTTGTGATACAATATATAGTGACTGGTCGGCAATGAAGTCATTTACAACAGTCGCTCCTCCTTGTGCTCCAATCACTAATATCTATGTAACAGAAATTAAACATTCATCTGCCAAAATATCTTGGACGCCAGGTGCTTCGTCTCAATCAAGATGGGAAGTTTGTTTTGCAAAATCAACACAAAATTTCCCAGATGTAGGAACAATAATAGAAACTAATTCAATCTTTACTCCAATAGGTTTAATTCCTCAAACACAATATAAATTAAAGATAAGGGCATTGTGTAATGATTTATTAAGTGATTGGTCAGAAGACTATTACTTTACTACAGCAGTAAATGGACTTGAAGATGAAGTTAATGAAGATGTAGAAAAAGTAATAATCTATCCTAACCCAACAAATGGAACGATAAACTTCAAAGTAGAAAATAAAGAAAAAATATCTAAAATAGAGATATGGTCTTCATTAGGAGAGTTAATCTATACATCTAATGTTTTACCAGAAACCTATACTTTAATTAATCAAACTAAAGGATTGTTCTTGGTGAAAATTTTTACCAATGATTATGTCCAAGTAGAAAAAGTAGTATTAAATTAATAAATAAAAGCACTAATTCATGTTTGCAAACATTATTTTACAACTCCAAGAAGGAGCATCTGCAGCAGTTCAAACAGCTTCAGGCGTAGTCCAAACAGAAAAAACAATGAATATTATCGACCTTGCAATTAAAGGAGGTTGGATAATGATTGTCTTAGGAATCTTATCAATAGTTGCCGTATATATCTTTGTTGAAAGATTTATTGCTTTAAATAAAGCAGCAAAAGAAGATAAAAACTTTATCAATAACATAAAGACCTATATTCACCAAGGTAACCTTGATGGAGCAAAAAGCCTAACAAAGAATAATGATACTCCTATTGGTAGAATGTTAGATAAAGGTTTGTCAAGAATAGGAAGACCATTAAACGATATAAATCAAGCCGTAGAAAATGTTGGAAAACTTGAAATAGCAAGATTGGAAAATGGAGTGTCAATGGTTGGAACAATAGCTGGTTTAGCTCCAAGTATAGGTTTTTTAGGAACAGTAACAGGGATGGTAAAAGCCTTTTTCGATATGGCTTCAGCAGGAAATAATATAGACATTCAATTACTTTCTAATGGAATATACGAAGCAATGGTAACAACAGTAGGAGGGTTAATCGTAGGTATAATAGCTAACTTCCTATATAGTATTTTAGTAAGCAAAATAAATAAAATAGTGTTTTTGTTAGAAGCAAGAACAATGGAATTTATGGACTTGTTGCATGAACCAGCTTAATTATTTAAAAAATGATTGAAACAAGAAATAAAATAGATCCTAATTTTAATGCAGCATCAATGAGTGACTTGGTTTTCTTGTTGCTTATATTCTTTATGCTGACTTCAACATTGATTAGTCCCAATGCAATAAAGCTACTCCTTCCTAAAAGCACATCAGGACAAACAATGGCAAAACAAAATGTAACTGTTTCAATAGACTCAAACTTTAAATACTTTGTGGAAAACCAACCAACACCGGAAACAGAACTACAAGCAGCAATAACAAACTATATATCCAACGTAAGTGATGGGACTATAAAACTACATGCCGACAAAACAGTACCAGTACAATATGTAGTAACAGTAATAGATGCTGTAAATAAAATAAATGCAGCAACAGGACAAAAGCATAAAGTAATACTTGCCACAGAACAAAAATAAATAGATGGAACTAACCGACAAAAATAATAAACGAAGAATAATAAGTGTAGTAGCAACAATACTATTCCATGCTATTCTTATATTTATACTTTTTGCAGTGGGACTAAAATATCCAGATCCACCACCACCAGAACAAGGTGTTGAATTAGACTTGGGGAACTTAATGGATTCAGGAAATGCAATGATAGGAGAGGCAGGAGGAAGTGATGCGTCAAATCCAATCCATGATATTTCATCAAGCGATGAAAATTTAGCAAATCAAGATGCAGAAGACGTTCCTTTGACAGCTAAAAAAACAGAGAATTTAAAAAATAAAGACCATAATAAAGCCGTAGAAAAAACAAAGGTTGTAGAAGAAACCATAAATCCTAATGCCTTATTCAAAAAAGGAAAAGTAAAGAATACAGGTTCTGGTGAAGGCAATGGTACCGGAGCAGGAAAAGGAGATGGGAATAATGGCGGCGGAGGAACAGGTAGTGATGCCACAGGTTCAGGAACATCATTTTCTTTAGCAGGAAGAGGTTCTAAAAGTTTAGGAATACCACCATCAAAAACGGATGAAGTTGGTTCTGTCGTAGTAACTATATGGGTAGACCAAGAAGGACAAGTAGCCCGAGCAGTAGCAGGAGCAAGAGGAACAACAATAGACAATAGATCTTTATGGCGACATTGTGAAAGTGCAGCAAGCAGGTCTAAATTCTCTGCAAATCCAAACGCTCCAGAAGAGCAAAAAGGAACAATAACCTATAAGTTCCGAAGATAAAATAATCGACAATTAATATATAGATTAATTGTCGATTTAAGTGATTTCTCGAATATTTTTTTCAATTATATGTATTTAATATATAATATATTGCATGAACATTGTATTTATATATATGTATAAATGTTGCTATGTCTAATAAAAGTAGTAATTTTGCGAATTATCAAATTAATTACAGGCTATGTAAAAATTTGTTTGCTCAATATTTTATGTATAGGATGAAAAATATTTTTTTGTTTTGGTGTGTCCATCTTCCCCAAAAGATATTGTTCTAAAGGTAAATTGAATTATGGGCTAAAAGAAATTGATTTTGTAAAGAGTGCAAATAAAGAGCTTTTTTTATTAAAGATGATTTAGTGAGTATATGAGTATATTTTAATTTTTAATAGATAATAATCAATCAAAAGGACAAAAAAGAAAAATGACCTGTATAATTTCTCTGAAATAAATGAAATTAATAAAACGTGTATTAGTATTAATATTAACCTTCTTGCCCATAATTATTTATTCTAAAAATCTAACAATTCAACCTGAAGATTTTTATTATTCTAATGAAAAGCGTTTTGAGTCTTCTTTAGAAAATATAAATATAGATTATGGACCAAAGAAAAGGGGAAATTTTGGGAGAAAGACAAGAAAGACAAAAAATAAATACTTTAGAACTGGTACTCCAAAGCGAAAACCGTATGAAAAATATGGCAAGAAAACACTCCCGTTTGCTATAAAGACAAATCTTGTTTACAATGCAGCTTTAACTCCAAATCTTGGACTTGAACTTCCTTTTAAAAAGAAGTTTTCCATTGATTTAGATGTTACTTATAATATTTGGGATAGGAAGAATAATGTTAAATGGAGGAATCTGGTCATTATGCCAGAATTTCGTTTTTGGCCAAATAAAAGTATGGAGGGGCAGTTTTTTGGAGTCCATTTTGGTTGGGCAAAATATAATATAGGAGGTATTAAGATGCCATATTATAGTGATGCATTTTATTATAGATATGAAGGATGGGCAGTAGGAATAGGAGCTTCTTATGGTTATCAAAAGACAATTATAGGCAATTTAAGCTTTGAAGCAACCATAGGAGTTGGATTTATTTATACAAAATATGATAAGTATCTGGCACCAGAATGTGGAGCATATTGGGGTTCATTTAAGAATATTCTTATTGCACCAACAAAAATAGGATTTAGTTTAGTATATATTATTCAATAATATGAGGAAATATTTATTATTAGTGTTAATGTTGATTCCATTTTTCAGTAGTTGCATAAGCGATGACTGTACTGATTGTGCAGATATGGCATATAACACAAGAGTTGTATTAAAAATAGTACAGCCTAATAATAATAAATCAACAACGGATCCAGAGTTAGATATAAATAATTATACATTATTTGTTTTCAATGCAGATAGTACTTTGAATACTATTAAGAAAGTAGCAGTTGGTGATCCTACTCTTACACCTTTTACGTCTACAGTTAGTTTAACCATTACTTCGGCAGCAAAGTTTATTTATTGTATTGCCAACTGTAATGATATTTATAATAACCCAATGTCAAGCATTGCAACTCAAATAAGTGGTTCCTCAAATTTAATGCGTTTATTCAACACTTTAAACGTAAACTATAATGAAATTTCAGAAGGTAGTTGTTTAGTTCATGCAGGATATACCGATCAGATTATTCAAGATGGTTCCAATCCTTATAATTATGGAGCTACAGTTCATATCAAACCCATTGTTTCAAAGTTTCTAATTCATGTTAATGTTGCATCTGCTCCAACCGATTATAGAACTTGCATTGATAGTGTGAGTGCATTTGTTTTAAACTCTCGTTCAAAAGTAAGATTATTTGATACCATTAATACCGACTTTGATTATTTACATGGAGGTTATGAATCATTTTGGTTAAATGCCAATAACAACTTTAATATTACATCTTCAAACTACACACAAACAAATAATTTATCAAAAACTTTTACAGACTTAAGTGTTCCATTGATATTATATGTTCCCGCAAATAATACAGCATCGACTTCTGGAAACACAAACAAAACTCTTGCAGTGCTTAAGGTGTGGTTTAAAATGACAAGTATTGATAATACAATAGAACGGTTTTGTCGATACTTTACAGTTCAACTCAATCCTTCTTCTCCATCCACGCTTTCAGTTGCACGTGGTAAACTATATAACATTAACTTCAATCTTTCAGGAAATTATTGGGGAGCATTATCTCCTCTTTCTTCAATGATGGTGCCTTATTCTCCTTTACCAACCAAAGGAACTAAAGATTTAATATATGTCCCACAAGAAAAGTACTCAACAGTGCATGTTTCTGACTGGAAATAAAAGATATGAGAAATTCATTATTAATAAAAATAAATAAGTATGAGCTAAACAGTTATAGAATTTAAAATTAATGAAACAAATAATTTACAACAACGTAATAAGCAGTTGTAAAAAAAATAAACCTAAGTTTAAACTTATAGACAGCGAGTTTATGGATTTAGACAGTGAGTTTTTGAATTTAGACAGCGTCTTTTACTCTGTAAAGCCGCTTTACAGAGCATAACTCATTATGAAAATTAAAAAAAATAGTCTGATAATTAAGTTATATGGCTACAAAATAATAATAGGAAACAATTAATTAATCAAAAAGAATAGAAACAAAACAGAAACAAATTATCAATTAAGTAAAAAAAATTATCGAAAATCGAAAAAACAAATTTTAAACAAACAAACAAAAAGTAAAATGAAAAAAATGAAAAACATGAAATTAAAAGCAGTGCTTTTAAGCCTTGTAGCAGTTCTAACCTTAGGACTAACAAGCTGCACAGATGAAACCAACGGCGACAAAACAATTGGACAACCTGGTTATTTAACTCTTAATATCAAAACCCTAAAAACAAACCAAACAAAAGCTATAGGGGCTGCAGCAACGGATTATCAACTAATCAATGACTTAAATATATTAGTTTTTAATAATGCAGGATCATTATTATTAAATAAATATTATCAAGCTGGTGTCACTCCTGGTTTTTCTGTAACAGGTGGAGTTACAACTACTAGCATTAGAGTTAATGAACTTCCTGCTGGTGCATACGTTGTTGCTTTTGCAAATAATGGTTCTCAGCTTGTAGGTATATCAACTATTTCAGACCTTGAAGCAAAACAAATCACAACAGTTGGAGATTTTGATGCAAATGGTTTACATATGACAGGTAAGAGTGATATTAAAACTTCTGCAGATGGTTATACCTATACAGCAGACGTAAGAATAGCTCCTGTTGAATCTAAAATAAGTGTAAGTTGGACTCTAACAGGTGATGTTTTAGCTTATTATGATGTAACTGGTGTTTATGTTTTAAATGCAGTAAACAAAACAACATTACCTCTTATAAGATATAATCAATATGCTTCAGGTACTGACACTTGGTCAGTAGGAAATATTTTGCCTGCTGGATATATTAATGCTATCTCATCTGCAAGAACAGTTTCATCAGGATTAGCACCAGTTTCTGGTCGTGATTATAATTTCTATTATACTGCTCCTGCTGATCAATCTGTAGTATATCTAAAAGATGAGGGAGCAGCTCTTACTTCTCCTTTACATTATTATGTTGGCGAAAATTATAGTAATAACTCAACAGTACCAAATGCAAATAGTGGTTCTATTTTGGCAGATGCAACTGCAAATGCTGGAACAAATCAAAACACTTTAGTAGTTATTAAAGTTACTCCTAAAGCATCAGGAGTACCTGCTTATATTACTGCAATGGGACCTAAATATTATACATATGAATTTAATAAAGCTAGTACTGCAGTTAATAGTACTAATTTAGGAACAGGAGCAATTGGTCCAGATGCAACTGGAGTTGGTTTTTCTGTTAGAAGAAAAACTAATTATAGTTTAGCCTTTAATTTAAGTGAACTTGGAACAACAAACCCATTCCAAAGATTAAGAACATTAAACGTTACAGTTACCGCTGAAGCTTGGGATCCTGGTAATGTACCTGCTATTAATTACTAATCAATAAGTTTAGTAATACAATAATTTAATTATGATGGGTATTCTGTGAAAGGAATACTCATCATTTTAAAGGTTTCGATAATTGTTTTTTATTAATTGTAAAGTTATTAGTTGATTGGGGTTTAAGGTAGGAGAAAAACTTATTGGTTGTTTATAAATTTCAATTTATAAGGACTCTCTTAGAAAAAAGATTTAATCTTTCTGGATTTATATTTAATCTTTCAGGAAAAAGACTTAATCTTTTTGAATTTATACTTAATCTTTTTGGAAAAAGACTTAATATAATTCTGGAAAAAGCTAATTAAAAGTAAGAGTTGATTTTTGGATAGCTTTTGAGATGAAATATTATTTTAAGTTGTTAGATTTTACTTGTTGATTGCGAGTATTATCTTTTAGTGTTAGAAAATCAGTTTTAGTCTTTATTTGTGAAGGCTATTGTTAGAAAAAGAATATAATTTAAAAGGATGAAGAAATATATTTATATACTACTTGCCTTGGTGGGAGCTTTTAATTGGGGTTGTAGTGCTATTGATGATGACTTGACCGAGTGTGAACAAATGAGGGTTTATATTGACTTTGATGACCCTGATGCTGTTGAATGGGGAAGTTATATGGGTAGTAGAACTTTAGATGATAGTCCCAAAGATGCAAGAATATATATATTCGACAAAAATGATAACTTTCTTGGTTCTCATTTAATAACAACTCAAAAGGTTTATGAATTGCCTTATAAAAATTATGATTCAGTACAATATGTTGTTATTGTATCAAATGATATTTATAATAAGATATTTCCCGATTTTGCTAAAGGGCAAAAATTGTTGAAAGGAGTGAAATTTGATACAACTTTTGTTTCACTTCTAAACACAAGTCCTTATTATGATGTTAATAATATAGCTCAATCTCCTGTAGATTTTCAAATTGATTATGGCTTTATTCCAACAATACGTAAAGACAATCCAATGGCACCACACTTTTTATATGTTAAAAGAGAAGTTGGAGCAATTAGGTGTATTATTATTGGTTTGAATAAATATATGGAGGGGGAAAATGTTGCTCAGCAAAAAGATCCATATACTATAATGTTTGGAGAAACAAGAAAAGGGATAAACTATCAAGGTAAAAAGGCTGGGAACTGGGTTAATTATGTCTTTCCAAACTATACGGAGAAGAATGATACCATTACCACACCTTTTATAAATGCACTTCCATCTTCAACGGAGAAGGAGAGTGAAATAAAAATATTTAAAAGTAACTACCAGATTCTAAAGAAAAACAAAGCAAAGAATGTTGCAATTGTTAGAGAAGGTAGAGCTATAACCGTAATTATTGATTTTAATAATTATGTTGCCCCAAATGATGGAGGCTTTGGAGTTTCATCAGATAAATGGGACTCAGTAAATGTAAATGCTAACTTTTAGCATTCTTTAATTAGAAAATAAATAATATTTATATATAAAATGAGGAAATTACTAATACCACTAATTATTACTGTTCTATTAATGGTAAGTAATCACACTTTTGCACAATGGGCAGTAGGTAATGGTACTAGTGGTAATCCTTATCAAATAAGTACTAAAGCTGATTTAGTCGCTCTTTCAACTAATGTAAATAATGGTAATTCATACAGTGGAATATATTTTAAAATGGACACTGATATAGATTTATCAAATAGTATTGCACCAGTAGGGAGTTTTACTCCAATTGGAAAAGTAACAGTATATTCATGGGGTGGTGTTAATCAAAGATATCCATTTCAAGGCAATTTTAATGGTAATGGAAAGATAATATCAAATCTTACGATTAATTCAGGTATTTATATTGGATTGTTTGGATATATTTCTAATGCAACAATTGAAAATATAGGAATAGATAATACTTGTTCATTTACTTGTCCTAACCATGATTTAATTTGGGATACTTATTATGGAGGATCATTAGTTGCATATTCATCTAATTCTACTATTAAAAATTCTTTCTCAATAGCTACTATAAATATTTATGGAGATGGTTGGTCTGTTGGAGGATTAATTGGAGGGTCTGATGGAGATATAATTAATAACTGTTATGCAAGAGCTACAATATTAAGAAATACTCCAAATGTAATGACTAATGAATGGTCTAATTATTATGGTGGTTTAATAGGAAGAATTATTAATACTAATAGTTATAGTTTATTAAATAGTTATTCTGCGTCTGTTTCATTTCCTGCTTATGATATAAATAATGGGCAACGTCGTTCTTTGATTGGAAATGTAGGTAGTGGTGGTTCTCATGTCGTAAATTCGTATTATCTACCAATAACAAATACTAGAACTGGTGAGGCTGGCACTTCAAGAACTCTTGCTCAAATGAGGCTACAACAATTTGCAATTGATTTGAATCCAAACTCTCAATGTTCGATGCAAGTTTGGGAGTGGACAAATGGGAATAATAGTATTAATAATGGACTTCCCGTACTTTATTGGCAAGGAATAGGAACACCACTTACATCTGATTTTTTTGATGGTGCAGGAACTCCCACAGATCCTTTTTTAATTAGAACTATTGCAGATATGATAAAACTCTCTAATTGTGTAAATGGGGGTTTCCCTTTCTCTGGAATGTACTTCTTGTTAGAAAATGATATTATATTTAATGGTAGTTCTGATGGTTTTGCTCCAATTGGGAATTCTTCTAATAGCTTCCAAGGTATTTTTAATGGTGGAGGTCATAAAATATCAAACCTTACACAAAGTGGAACAAGTTATATAGGATTATTCGGAAATATTTTAAATGCAACAATTAAAAATCTTGGAATAGAAGGAGATTTTACTTCTAGTAATTATGGGGGGGCATTAGTTGGTAATGCATCTAATTCAAATATAAATGAATGCTACTCAATAGCAACCTTGACAGGTAGTGCGAACACGACCTCTTGCAGGATAGGAGGATTGATAGGTAATGTAATCACATGCATGATAGATAATTGTTATTCAAGGGTTACAATTAGTAATAGTGGGTCAGGGACGAATCGTCGTTACTCTGGGGGATTTATAGGTTATATTGATAATAGCTCAACCATATCAAATTGTTATTCTGCTCCTGCTATTGCTAATGTTAGTCATGATGGTTCATTAATTGGAAATAGTAATAGCTCAACAATTATTAATTCATATTATCTAGATATTAATAATATGGATCAATCTTACGGATTCCCAATGGCAAATCTCAATAGTATGAGAACGCAGCAATTTGCTATTGATTTGAATGATTGTCAAACTCAGACTTGGAGATGGACTAATGGTAATAATTCAATAAATAATGGTTTACCTGTGCTTTATTGGCAAGGATCAGGTGTTAATCTCCCTTCTTGTTTTTGGGATGGAGAAGGAACTTTGGCTGATCCTTTTAGAATTAGGTATGTTGCAGACTTAGTTAAGCTTTCTGATTATGTTTCTAATGGGAGATCCTTCCCAAATGTATATTTTCTTGTTGAAAATGATATAAATTTTAATAACAGTATAGATAGTTCAAGTTATTTTAATCCAATTGGAGGTGATCCTAATAGTTTTAGAGGCAATTTTAATGGTGGTGGACATGTAATTTCAAATCTTACAATTACTTCAGACTATTATGTTGGATTATTTGGACACATTTTGGATGCAATAATTGATAGTCTTGGGACAGAAAATTTTAAATTTTACTTAAAAAGGTATGGAGGAGGATTATGTGCTTATGCTGAAAATTCAACAATCAGTAATTGTTACTCATTATCTTCTTTAACAAGTCTAGATAATAATGATAGAAATATCTATCCCCAAATAGGAGGATTGGTGGGTTGTTCAAATAATTCTATAATTATTAATTGCTACGCAAGAGTTAATATATATCATGGGATTTATAATAATAATTATTATAATTATATTCCATCTTATGGCGGATTAATAGGGCAAGTTGCAAATGGTTCAGATGTAATAAATTGTTATTCCTCTCCAATAACTATTCCAAATGTGGGAGATAGAGGTTCGTTGCTTGGATATTGTAATTCTGGTTATATAAGTAATCTTCGTTTTTTAAATTCATATTACTTAAATATTGGGAATATGAGCGCTCCAACCTTTAATTATGGAATATTAAAGGGATCTGATGAAATGCGTTCTGGTTGTTTTGTGGTTACTTTAAATGATAATCAAAATCCTATTGCTTGGTTTAAGGCAAAGTCTCAAATTAATTTGGGATATCCTGTTTTATCTTGGCAAAAGCTTAGTGATGGAGTTACTCCTGCTGGATTTGAAGGGAATTGTTTGGGTTATAATACACCATTTGTAGGTTCTTCTTCATCCAAATACAAAGTTCAGTATGTAAAAGATTTAATTTATATCTCTAATATGGTTGCAAATGATACAACCTATAATGAAAATGGAGATAAAAAATATTTTCAAATGCTAAACGATATTAACTATAATAATGCTGTTATAGATAGCTCAAGTTTATATAATCCTATAGGAGATTTTGCAAATAATAAACCATTTAGTGGTAATTTTAGCGGACAAAGATTTGCTATAGCTAATTATAGTTTTTCAGATGCAACAAAAGATAATGTAGGTTTATTTGGTTATACAAGTAGTGCGACAATTCAACAATTAGGCATTAGCAATGTTTATATTTTAGCTAAGAATAATGTTGGAGGATTAATTGCAAATGCAAATAATACACAAATAGGTGGTTGTTTTGTATATGGATATATTAAAGGTGGAAATAATGTAGGTGGCTTAGTCGGTTATGAAACTGCTGCATCAATTATTGATACCTCATTCGCAAATGTTAGTATAGATGCTTTAACCAATGTTGGGGGACTTGTTGGGTCTCATAGAGGAACAGTTCGCAACTCATATTCTAATTCAGATATATATTCTTCAACTTCAGGAAATAATTATGTTGGGGGAATTATTGGTTACGCTTACTCTTCTTCTAATTGTAATTATATTTATTCTGCATCAAAAATTATTCGTAATGGGACTAATACAAATTTTGGAAAATTAAAAGGAAATACGCTAGGATTAATTACTAATTCTTATTCTCGTGATAGTGTATTTGTAAATTGTAGTAATGGAACTGGGTATAATGGTATAATAAAGACAAATGCGGAATTAAGAAATTCAAGTTTTGTTACAACATTAGGTGGTAGCACATATTGGAGGATTGATTATACAGATAATATTAATGATGGTTATCCAATTCTTAAATATCAGTTAGCGGCGGCTAAAGTAAATTCTAATGGACCTTGGCAAGCTTCCAGTAATTGGGTCAGTAATGTTCCTAAAGCATCTCAGGTGGTAATAATACCAAGTGGGAAACAAATAAAGATTAATAATGGCTCTTCTCCTATGGCTGCTTATATTAAAATTCAAAAGGAAGGTCTTTTCCAAAATAGTACTAATATGAACTTCTTTGGAGAGTATAATAGAGAGTTATATCTTGGGAAATGGAATTTGATTGGTCTTTCAACATATACCAAAATTCTTTCTTGTTTGTATAATTATGCTGACACGACTTTTAAAACCTTTGTAAAGAGATTTGATTATGGAACTAATAATTGGAATATAGTTCCAATAAATGATATTAATATTTCTTTTAATTACAACGAAGGTTTTTTGGTTATGCCAAATTATTCTTTAGATGCTCGTCAATTAACAAAATCAAGAATTGTTTCTAAAGGGGTTTTATATAATGACACTACTTCATCTTATACTGCGACTAATGCTGCACTCGGATTTGTTTCCTTAGCGAATAATTACCCTGCTAATTTGACCGCAGCAACATTTAAAAATAATAATACCTCTTTAATTCAAGGAGGATTGATTTATGTTTATGATGCAGATAGTGGGAAATGGAATAATAATAACCAATCTTATAATCCTATAATTTCAATAAATCCAAGTGAAGGTTTCTTTATTGTTGCAACTAATGCGAATGCTTCTTTAAGTTTTACAAAATCACAGCTTAATTTAACTACAAAGAATAAGCTTAAAAGTGATTTGATTTATGTGAAAGCTTTTTCTAATAATCAAGAAAGAGAATCATTTCTTGAATTTAATTATGATGCAGATAATGGATTTGATAATGAAGATGGATTAATGCTTTTTGGTTCAAATCAAGAGGTTGTTGAACCTTTCTTTAGAATACCAACTCAACAAATAAATGACTCGACAACTCAATTGATTAAAGATGCTTTCTCTTCTTTGCCCTATTCTACTGAATTGGATTTAAGAAGTTATCAAGAAAATGATTTAAGGCTTGAATTTTCTAATATTCCTTCCGATATTTATGTTTATTTAATTGATAGTTTATTAAGGAATATACAAAGCTTAAATGATAATCCTAATTATAATCTTAAGATTGCAGAGGGTGATAATCAAAATAGATTGACAATTTTTTTCACAAATAATGCAGATGACGTTAAGAATTATTTTAAGGAACCAACTAATGAAATCATAAAGATATGGAATCATAATAATGATTTACATATTGAAGGTAAGGATTTGTTGAGATATGAGATTTATGATGTTATGGGTAATGTTGTTTTAAAACAAGAAACCCAAACTGAAGACTACCAGAGTCTCTTAAATCTAAAGAGTGGAGTATATATTGTGAGGGCTTATTCTAAAACAGGTTCAAAAGCTCAAAAAATCAGCATTTATTCAGAATAGTAGGTGGTAGGGCTTGCCTCTGCCCATAAAATCATTTCTACATGAAACAGATGATTATTTTGGTTCAATGTAAAATCCCAGTGGGATGAAATTATGCTGTTCATTGAAACTCAATCAAACGGCGACATACTAAATTAATGTAAGAATTTCTACACTTATAGAATAAATACAGGAAGAAAAATAGATATTTATAAAGAGTTTTTGGGTAATAAGTGCCATTTTTCGGGTATGAAAGTGTCATTTTTTTGGTGTAAAAGTGCCACTTTTAAGGTATAAAAGTGCCACTTATTGGGTATGAAAGTGCCATTTTTAAGGTGAAAAAGTGCCATTTATTGGGTATAAACTCCTTATCTAAATCTGAAAAGACAGCATCTAAATCCAAAAACTCATTATGTAAAGGGAAAAAGATAATAATCTTACATTGATCCATTATTTCTTAGAAAGTTTTCTTACAAAAAGGTTTCCTCTTTTAATAATTTGAATTGTATATGTGCCTGCTTGAAGCTCATTTATAGGAATAGTTTCATTAGATGTTTGGATTATTCGTGTAATTAAAGTTTTTCCTAACATATCAGTTATTCTAATTTCAGCACTATCAGCATTAGAAATAGTAATAAAATCATTAGCAGGATTTGGATAAATGTTAATAAGATTAGATGTTACACTATCATTTACTTGCATTGATGGATCTAATATTTTTATGTCATCAACAATGCCATAAAACATATCTGTTGAAGTGAGAACAAATGCTATATATACATTTTGATTATTATAAGCACTTAAATCAATAACATGGTTAGTTAATACTCCAGGAACTGCATTGTCAGACCATAAAGTTGTTGTGAAGGCTGATTTCTCTTTAGTTGTGGTTGACATTTTAACAGCCATTGTTTCTAAATATAGAGGGTCTTTTGATTTAATATCAAATTGTAACGAATTGTTTGTCGTTAAATCTATTTGAGATGTTATCATCCATCTGTCAGCAGGATTATTTTTGGTAAACCAAGAGCAAGCCGCCGCAAAATAATTAACATTATCAAGTGTGTAAATAACCCAGCCGTCAGTAAATATATTCGCAATATTTGGACTTGGAGTATTTGCATCATTATAAATTGTGAATCCAGAAGGCATAACTCCATTATTGAAATTCCAATTAAGGCGAGTTTGTGGAGTATTTACTTGAATAAAGATATTATCTCCTTGACCTGCACGAGTAACGGTGAATATATATTCTGAACCTTCTACAAAATTATAGTTATCATATCTTCCATTCCCTGCAATATACATTACTTGATTTGGAGTTGGGTTAGTAACTACATAGTCATATGTTCCAGCAGGGACATCTATGGAAATACTATTATTTATAACAATATTGGAGGTTGTTAATATCCCGTCGGCATTTGTTGGGATTTTATATTCAAATGCAGAGTAAATATTTGGTAGATTTGCAATAGACGCTGCACTTGTATCGCAAAGATTGCCTGATGAAGGTATTTCTATTCCATATGCAGTTGCGTCTGCATCTAATAATAATTGGTATCCTGTACCATCACCCCACAAATCACCCGCAGTTAAAGTAACCCGTGCATATCCTGTAGATATAGGGGATTTTATATCTTTTACGGCTTTAAATGTTGTTGGCAAATGATTGGAATTTACAATAGTTTTTTGTCCAGATTTTGCTTCGACATTTCTGGATTGAAGTTTATTAATATTTTGTGCATTTATTAATGTAAAGCACATCATTAATGATAAAAAAAGTAAACCTTTTTTCATAGTAACTGTCCGTTTTAAGAACAGATTTGCTGATTAAGCATTTCCAGTTCTCGATTAGTAATTAGATTGTTTGGTGTTGTTTTGTATAATGTTTGTTATACAAACAGTTTGTCAAATGTAAGAATATTCTCCTAAGCTAAGGCAGGTAAATAAATAAAAAAATAAAATAATTTCTAAGTTGTGAATATTTATATCTAATTTTTATACTTACTTCTAATATCAATATCTAATTAATATTAAGGTGTTTTTTATTGGACAGTCTTTTTACCGTAGATTTAATTGGGAATAAAAGTGAACTTTTTTATTCGAAAAGTATTAAAGAGGAATCTTTGTTTTGAAGAATAAGATAGTGAGTGATTTCTGCTACCCACTATCTTATTTGTGATAGGAATTGTGAAGATATTTATTTTACTTCTACAAACTCTTCTTTTCCAGCTCCACATAAAGGACATACCCAGTCTTCAGGTAGGTCTTCAAATTGTACAACTGGATTAATTCCATTGTCAGGGTCTCCAACTTGTGGGTTATAGATGTAACCACAAAGTTCGCATTCAAAATTCTTGTTTTCCATAAATTCTTTTTTTTGTTTGTGTGGCAAAGAAACAAATTATTCTTGAGAAATCAAACTAAAAATAAAAAAAATGAAGAAATGTTTGGTAGTATGAATATTTTTTGTACTTTTGCACTCCCAAAAATAGGTAACGACCTTTAAAGTGTTATTTTATCTTTGATTCTAAGAGATAATCGGGTTGGACACATAAATGGTGAAATTCTAAGGCAAACCAAGTGGCTATGGTTTTTTAGAACGTGTATTTTTGAGGTTTATTGTACAAAATAAGTACTTAGAGATTATTTTTTCTATAACTTGTTGCGTATATGAAATAATAGTAATACCTTTGCAACCCAAATTTTAGCAAGGAAATAGTAAAAAAGATATATATTAATTTTAGATTAAGATATGCCAACAATTCAACAATTAGTTCGTAAAGGACGTGAAAAAATGGAGTATAAGAGTAAATCTCCAGCATTAGATTCTTGTCCTCAACGTCGTGGTGTTTGTACAAGAGTTTACACTACAACTCCAAAGAAGCCAAACTCAGCAATGAGAAAAGTTGCCAGAGTTCGTTTGACAAACCAAAAAGAAGTAAATGCTTATATTCCAGGTGAAGGACATAACCTTCAAGAACACTCTATTGTAATGATTAGAGGGGGTCGTGTTAAGGACCTTCCAGGTGTTCGTTATCATATCATCCGTGGTGCATTAGATACTGCTGGTGTTGATGGTAGAAAGCAAAGACGTTCTAAATATGGTTCTAAACGTCCAAAAGCAGCAAAAAAATAAATTAGTATTTAAAGTATAATAATATAGCTTGACCAAAAAATGAGAAAAGCAAGACCAAAGAAAAGAATAATCCTTCCAGATCCAAAGTTTGACGAAGTTGTGGTAACAAAATTCGTAAACAATATCATGATGAAAGGAAAAAAGACAATAGCTTACAATATTTTCTATGCAGCAATAGATGTAGTAAGTGAACGTACAAAAGAAAATGGTTTGGAAATTTGGAAAAAAGCATTAGTTAATGTTACACCAAATGTTGAAGTTCGTAGCCGTAGAATTGGTGGTGCAACATTCCAAATCCCTTCAGAAATTCGTGCAGAGAGAAAACAATCATTAGGAATGAAGAGTTTAATTAATTTTGCTCGTAAACGTAATGAAAAGACAATGGCTCTTTGTTTAGCAAGTGAAATTATTGCTGCTTCAAAAGAAGAAGGTTCAGCGTATAAAAAGAAAGAAGATATTCATAGAATGGCAGAAGCTAATAAAGCATTCTCGCATTTTAGATTCTAATAAAATATTAGGTAGAAAGAAATTATAATGGCAGACTTAAAATATACAAGGAATATAGGGATTATGGCTCATATCGACGCCGGCAAGACAACATTGACCGAGCGTATCCTTTTTTTTACAGGTAAGAACCATAAGATAGGGGAGACACATGAAGGTTCAGCTACTATGGACTGGATGGCACAAGAGCAAGAACGTGGTATTACTATCACTTCTGCTGCTACAACAGTTTTTTGGGACTATAATGAGAATCACTATAAGATTAATATTATAGATACTCCGGGTCACGTAGACTTTACTGTTGAAGTTGAACGTTCACTTCGTGTATTAGATGGTGCCGTAGCTTTATTCTGTGCTGTAGGTGGTGTTGAACCACAATCTGAAACGGTATGGCGTCAAGCTGACAAATATAGTGTTCCTCGTATAGCATTCGTTAATAAAATGGATCGTGCAGGAGCAGACTTCTTTAATGTAGTTGATCAAATCAAAGAACGTTTAGGAGCACATCCTGTTCCTCTTCAAATACCAATTGGACAAGAAGATTTGTTCAAAGGTGTTATTGATTTAATTTCTAATAAAGCATTGATGTATGAAGAAGAATCAAATGGTACTAAAATGTACGAAATACCAATGCCAGAAGATTTAAAAGAAGTAGCTGCAAAATATAGAAAAGAACTTATTGAAGGAGTGGCTGAAGAAGATGATGCTCTTTTAATGAGATATATGGAAGATGAAAACTCTATCACTGCTGAGGAAATGATATATCATATTCGTAAGGCTACTTATGCAATGAAAATTACTCCAGTGTTATGTGGAACTGCTTTCAAAAATAAAGGTATCCAAAACCTTATTGATGCTGTTGCTGAATTTCTTCCAAGTCCAATGGATGTTCCTGAAATTATTGGGATAAATCCAAAAACAGATGCAGAAGAAATAAGAAAAGTTGATATAAAAGCTCCTTTTTCTGCTTTGGCATTTAAAATTGCAACAGATCCTTATGTAGGTAGAATTTGTTTCTTCCGTGTTTATTCAGGTACATTAAATGCAGGGTCTTATGTTTATAATGCTTCAACAGGCAAAAAAGAACGTATTTCACGTATTCTTCAAATGCATGCAAATAAACAAAATCCACTTGACAAAATAGAAGCAGGTGATATTGGTGCAGCTGTTGGTTTCAAAGATATAAAAACAGGTAATACACTTTGTGATGAAGATCATCCAATTATTTTGGAATCTATGACCTTCCCAGAACCTGTTATAAATATTGCTATTGAACCTAAACAACAAGCAGATGTTGATAAGTTTAATAATGCATTAACTAAACTTACAGAAGAAGATCCTACACTTAGGGTTAATACCGATGAGGCTTCTGGTCAAACTATAATGCGAGGAATGGGTGAATTACACTTAGATATTATTTTGGACCGTATGCGTCGTGAATTTAATGTTGAAGTTAATCAAGGTGCTCCACAAGTTGCATACAAGGAAGCTATCACTTCTTCTTGCGAACATAAAGAAGTTTACAAAAAACAAACTGGTGGTCGAGGTAAGTTTGCTGATATTCAATTCCGTCTTGAACCTGCTGATGAAGGATTTAAAGGTCTTCAATTTGTAAATGCAGTTAAAGGTGGTAATATTCCTAAGGAATTTATTCCTTCTATAGAAAAAGGATTTAAACAAGCCATGGTAAATGGTGTTTTAGGAGGCTTCCCTGTTGAAAGTATGAAGGTTACTGTCTTAGATGGTTCTTATCATTCTGTTGACTCTGATGCTTTATCATTTGAACTTTGTGCTAAGATAGGATTTAAGGAAGCAGCAAGAAAGGCAAGACCTATTCTTTTGGAACCTATTATGTCTCTTGAAGTAACAACTCCTGATACTTATTTAGGTATGGTTACAGGCGATTTAAATAGAAGAAGGGCTATCCTTGAAAGTATAACAGCAAAAATTGGTATTCAAGCAGTAAAAGCAAAAGTTCCACTTTCTCAAATGTTTGGTTATGTTACTTCTCTTAGAACAATTACTTCGGGTAGAGCTAATTCAACAATGGAATTTTCTCACTATGCTGAAGCTCCAAAAGATGTTACAGAATCAGTATTGGCAAAATAATAAGATTGAAATATACTAATATAAAGACAAAATAACGTGAGTCAAAGAATTAGAATTAAATTAAAATCATACGATCATAACTTAGTGGATAAATCTGCTGAGAAAATCGTAAAAACTGTAAAATTAACTGGTGCAGTTGTTAATGGACCAATTCCACTTCCAACTAATAAGAAAATATTTACAGTGAACCGTTCCACTTTCGTTAATAAGAAATCAAGAGAGCAATTCGAATTGAGTACTTATAAAAGATTGTTGGATATTTATAGCACTTCAGCTAAAACAATTGATGCTTTAATGAAATTAGAGCTTCCAAGTGGTGTTGAAGTTGAAATTAAAGTTTAACTGAGTTGTCTATTAAAATAGATTAAGTTAAACAATCAGCCTATGCAAAGGATGTAAGCTGAGTATTTATTAAAACAAAAAACTAGAAATGTCAGGTTTAATTGGTAAGAAAATTGGTATGACCAGTATTTATGATGCCTCCGGAAAACAACAACCGTGCACCGTTATTGAAGCTGGTCCTTGTGTAGTAACCCAGATTAAGACCATTGAAAAAGATGGTTATGGTGCTATTCAATTAGCATTTGAAGACATGAAAGAAAAAAGTTGTACTAAGCCTATGAAAGGTCATTTTGCAAAAGCAAGTACAACTCCTAAAAGACATCTTTCAGAATTTACTCGCTTTGAAGAAGAACATAAAAAAGCTTTTGGTGAAGCTATAATTTGTTCAATATTTACTGAAGGTGAATATGTTGATGTTGTAGGTATTTCAAAAGGTAAAGGGTTTCAAGGTGTTGTGAAACGTCATGGATTCCACGGTGTTGGTGATGCAACTCACGGTCAACATGATAGATTACGTGCTCCAGGTTCTGTTGGTGCATCATCTTATCCTTCAAGAGTGTTTAAAGGTTTAAGAATGGCAGGTAGAACTGGTGGTAAAAGAGTTAAGGTTCAAAACTTACAAATTCTTAAAGTAATTGAAGAAAAGAATTTAGTATTAGTAAAAGGATCTGTTCCAGGTCCAATAGGTTCAATTTTAAAACTTGAGAGATGGAGCTAAGAGTTTATAATATAAATGGAAATGACACTGGCAGAACAATTGCTGTTAGTGACTCTTTATTGGGAGTTGAACCAAACGATCATGCAATTTGGTTAGATGTAAAACAATTCCTTGCAAATAAACGTCAAGGTACTCATAAATCAAAAGAACGTTCAGAAGTTTCTGGTTCTACTAGAAAGTTAAAACGTCAAAAAGGTACTGGTGGTGCAAGAGCAGGGGATATTAATAGTCCAACAATTGTTGGGGGAGGTAGAGCTTTTGGTCCTAGACCGAGAGATTATTCTTTCAAATTAAATAAAAAAGTTAAACGTTTAGCTCGTGTTTCGGCATTATCTTATAAGGTTAAAGAAGAGAAACTGATTGTAGTTGAGGATTTTAACTTTGAAAACCCTAAGACTAAGAATATGGTCAAAGTATTAGGAGATTTAAAGTTAGGTGAAAAAAAATCACTATTTGTGTTGAATTGTCAAGATAATTTTGTACTTTTGTCAGCTCGTAATATCAGCAGTGTAAGTATAACTGACGCAAAATCAGTTAATACATATGAAGTATTGCGTGCAAACAATGTGATTTTTTCTGAAACAGCGATAAAAGAATTAGAAAGTATATTGGCTAATTCTTAAAATTCTAAGAATAATTAACATTTAAGAAGATAAAAATGGAAATCATAGTAAAGCCGATTATTACAGAAAAAATGAATAAAACGACAGAGGTATTCCCTAATCGTTTTGGTTTTATCGTAAACAACCGAGCAAATAAAATTGAAATAAAAAAGGCTGTTGAGTCTTTATATAATGTAAAGGTTGATAGAGTTAATACTATTAACTATAAAGGAAAAAATAAATCACGTTACACAAAAGCGGGATTTATAAAAGGTAAAACATCTGCCTTCAAAAAAGCTATCGTTATGTTAGCAGCAGGTGAGACAATAGATTTTTATAGCAATATTTAAGAGAAAGAGATAGATGGCTTTAAAAAAATTAAAACCAACAACACCAGGACAACGATTTAAAGTAGCAAGTACATTTGAAGAAATTACTGCTTCTAAACCTGAAAAGAGTTTAGTTTATGGTGTTAAAAAGAGTGGTGGAAGAAACAATCAAGGTAAAATGACTATGCGCTATGTTGGTGGTGGTCATAAGAAATTGTATCGTTTTATAGACTTTGGCAGAGAAAAAGATAATATTCCAGCTGTTGTAAAGACAATTGAATATGATCCTAATAGAACTGCTCGTATAGCATTAGTTTGCTATGCTGATGGTGAAAAACGTTATATTGTTTGTCCTCACGGATTAAAAGTTGGTCAGACAGTTATGTCAGGTATCGGCGTTGCCCCGGAAATAGGTAATACTTTATTATTAAGTGAAATTCCATTTGGTACAATAATTCATAATATTGAATTACGTCCAGGTCAAGGTGCTAAAATGGCACGTAGTGCGGGCTCTTATGCTCAATTGATGTCTCGTGATGGAAAGTATGCAATTGTTAAAATGCCTTCTGGTGAAACAAGAATGATTCTTCAGGCTTGTCGTGCTACTATTGGTATGGTTTCTAACATTGAGCATAACTTAGAAGTTTCAGGAAAAGCAGGAAGATCACGTTGGTTAGGAAGAAGACCTCGTACAAGAGCAGTAGTAATGAACCCTGTCGATCACCCAATGGGTGGAGGTGAAGGTCGTGCTACAGGAGGTCACCCACGTTCGAGAAAAGGCATTCCAGCTAAGGGATATAAGACTAGAGCTCCAAAGAAGCATTCTAGTAAGTATATCGTTGAAAGATGTAAGAAATAATTTAAATCATAGATAGAAATGAGCCGTTCGTTAAAAAAAGGACCTTATATTCATTATAAGTTAGAAAAAAGAGTTTTAGCAGCACAAGAGCAAAATAAAAAGACCACCATTAAAACTTGGTCAAGAGCGTCTATGATTTCACCTGATTTCGTAGGTCAAACGATTGCCGTGCATAATGGAAATAAATTTATTCCTGTTTATGTTACTGAAAACATGGTAGGACATAAGCTTGGTGAGTTTGCTCCTACAAGAATTTTCCGTGGACATTCTGGACAGAAAGATAAAGGTAAGAAATAATAAAATTCACCGAAAAATGGGATCAAGAAAACATAATAGTGCTGAGGCACGTAAAGAAGCTAAGAAAACTCTTTATATTGCAAAGTTGAATAATAACCCAACTTCTCCTCGTAAAACAAGATTAATGGCTGATGCTATTAGAGGATTAGATGTTAATAAAGCATTGGGTATTCTACAATATAATCAAAGAGAATCTGCACCTAAATTACGTAAGTTATTACTTTCAGCTATTGCAAATTGGCAAAACAAGAATGAGGGTAAAAGGATAGAAGATAGCGCATTATATATCAAGCAAATCACAGTTGATGATGGGAGACAATTAAAACGTCTTCGTACCGCACCTCGTGGTCTTGGTTATAGAATTATAAAGCGTTCTAACCACGTAACCCTTATATTAGGCAGTAAGGTTGAAGAAAAAAATGCTGAGACAGCAACAGTTAATGCTGAAAATTAATAATTTGTATAATAGTAAATGATATAATCAGGATGGGACAAAAAACAAATCCAATAGGCAATAGGTTAGGAATCATCAAAGGATGGGATTCTAATTGGTTTGGTGGAAAAAGGTTTGAAGCAAAACTGGTTGAAGATGACAAGATAAGAAAATATCTTAATGCTCGTCTCGCTAAAGCTAGTATTTCTAAAATTTACATAGAAAGAACTTTAAAACTTGTTACGGTTACAATCAACACTGCAAGACCAGGATTAATTATTGGTAAAGCAGGTCAAGAAGTTGATAAACTTAAAGAAGAATTAAAGAAACTTACAAGTAAGGATGTTCAAATTAATATTTCTGAAGTTAAACGTCCAGAATTAGATGCAGTTTTAGTTGCAGCAACCGTTGCTCGTCAAATCGAAGGTCGTGTATCTTATCGTAAAGCCGTAAAGACCGCTATCACTTCTACCATGAGAGTAGGAGCAGAAGGTATTAAGGTTTCTGTTTCAGGTCGTATAGGCGGTGCTGAAATGGCAAGAAGCGAACATTATAAAGAGGGAAGAACTCCATTGCATACTTTAAGGGCTGATATTGACTATGCTCAAGCTGAAGCTCATACTACATACGGACGTATTGGTATAAAAGTATGGATATGTAAGGGTATTGTTTATGGTAAACGTGAACTAGTTCCTTCTACTGTTGGTGGAAATTTAAAAGAAGGTCGTAGTGGTGCTCAACGCCCTTCTAATTCAAATCAACATCCACGTAGAAAAAAATAATAGAATAGTAAACAAGTCAAATATTGTACGATAATGTTACAACCTAAAAAGACAAAATTTAGAAAACAACAAAAAGGTAGAATTAAAGGTCTTGCTTTTCGTGGTCATGAGTTAGCTTTTGGAAGTTTTGGAATAAAATCATTGGAAACAAGTTTTATTACAGGTCGTCAGATTGAAGCTGCTCGTCAAGCAGTAACTCGTTATATGAAACGTGAAGGTCAAATCTGGATTCGTATATTCCCTGACAAACCTATTACAAAGAAACCAGCCGAAGTTCGTATGGGTAAAGGTAAGGGTGCTCCGGAATACTTTGTTGCAAGGATAATGCCTGGAACAATGTTATTTGAAGCAGAAGGTGTGCCATTGGCAATAGCAAAAGAAGCTATGCGTTTAGCTGCTCAAAAATTACCAGTCACTACTAAGTTCGTAGTTAGAAGAGATTACGTTGAAGAAGTATAATAAGAATAGAATATGAAAAGCAATGTAATAAAAGAACTTTCTACTGCAGAGTTGCAAGAAAGATTAGCTGTTGAAAAAGTACAGTTAAATAAGATAAAAATTAATCATGCTGTTACTCCTTTGGAAAATCCTAATAAAATAAAGGAAGCAAGAAGAGAAATCGCAAGAGTAATGACAGAGTTAAGAAAAAGAGAATTAGATTCTCAATCTGTTGATAATAACTAATACCTAATTCAATTCAAAATGGAAGAAAGAAATCTAAGAAAAGAAAGAATAGGTCTTGTTATCAGTAATAAAATGGACAAAACTATTCGCGTGTTAGTTGAACGTAAAGTTAAGCATCCAAAATACGAGAAATTCGTAAAGAAAAGTTCCAAATTTATGGCTCATGACGAGAAAAATGAGTGCAACATGGGAGATGTTGTGAAAATAATGGAAACAAGACCATTAAGTAAAAATAAATGTTGGAGATTAGTTGAAATAATAGAAAGAGCTAAATAACATGATACAACAAGAATCAAGATTAATTGTTGCTGATAATAGTGGAGCAAAAAGTGTACTTTGTATTAGAGTACTTGGAGGAACAAAAAGAAGATATGCTTCTATTGGTGATAAAATAGTTGTTACTGTTAAGGATGCAATCCCTTCAGGTAACGTAAAAAGAGGTATCGTTTCAAAAGCTGTTGTTGTTAGAACAAGAAAAGAAGTAAGACGTCAAGATGGTTCATATATTCGTTTTGATGATAATGCTTGTGTCCTTTTAACTGCAAATGATGAATTAAGAGGTACTCGTATTTTTGGACCAGTAGCAAGAGAATTGCGTGAAAAACAATTTATGAAAATAGTTTCATTAGCTCCTGAAGTATTATAAAAGCAAAAAAATATTATAGATATGAAATTGCACATTAAAAAAGGTGACATAGTAAAGGTGATAGCAGGTGAATCAAAGGGTAGCACTGGAAGAGTCCTTGTTGTATTTCCTAAAAAATGCCGAGCAATAGTTGAAGGAGTTAACAAGGTCAAGAAACATTCTAAACCAAGTCCAAAAAACACTCAAGGTGGAATTATTGAAAAAGAGGCATCTATCCACATTTCTAACTTATCAGTTGTTGATTCTAAAGGAAATGCAACAAGAATAGGAAGAAAATTGGATGAAAAAACTAATAAATTAGTTCGTTATTCTAAAAAATCAGGGGAGGTAATTAAGTAATGCCATATACACCAAGATTAAAACAGAAATATAAAGAAGAAATAGTTTCTGCACTAACCAAAGAGTTTGATTACAAAACTGTAATGCAAGTTCCTCGTTTATTAAAGATATCTTTAAATCAAGGTTTAGGTAAAACAGCTATTACAGATAAAAAAGTTATTGATCAAGGTATTGAAGAAATGACTACAATATCTGGTCAAAGAGCGGTTTCTACAAAATCTAAAAAAGATATTTCTAACTTCAAATTAAGAAAAGGAATGCCTATTGGAGTTAGAGTAACATTAAGAGGTGATAAAATGTATGAGTTCCTTGATAGATTAATATCTGCATCAATACCTCGTATTAGAGATTTTAGAGGAATTAATGATAAAGGATTTGATGGAAGAGGAAATTACACTTTTGGTATTACTGAACAAATAATTTTTCCAGAAATTGATATAGATAAAATATCTCATATACAAGGAATGGATATTACATTTGTAACATCTGCTAATACTGACAAAGAAGCTTTGTCATTAATGAAAGCGTTCGGGTTCCCATTTAAAAATCAAAACATTTTATAATTATGGCAAAAGAATCAATTAAAGCGAGAGAACGCAAAAGAGAAAAAATGGTTGCTAAATATGCTGCTAAAAGAGCTGCATTATTAGAAGCTGGTGATTACGAAGGCCTTCAAAAATTGCCTAAAAATGCTTCTCCAGTTAGATTACACAACAGATGTAAATTAACTGGACGTCCAAAAGGATATATGAGACAATTTGGAGTTTCTCGTATTAACTTTAGGGAAATGGCTTTAGCAGGTTTAATTCCTGGAGTAAAAAAAGCAAGCTGGTAAGAAATAAAGTCAAAGCAAAATAAAAAATAATATAGAGATGTTAACAGATCCAATTGCAGATTATTTGACTCGCATAAGAAATGCATCATTAGCAAAGCACAGAGTTGTAGAAATTCCTGCTTCTAAGATGAAAAAAGAGATTACTAAGATACTCTTTGATAAAGGATATATTTTAAACTATAAATTTGAGGAAGAAATTTTCCCTAAAATTATAAAAATAGCATTAAAATATCATCCGATGACTAAAGAGTCAGCAATGTCTAAATTAACAAGAGTTAGTAGTCCGGGTTTAAGAAAATATGTTGGTGCAACAGAACTACCACGCGTATTAAATGGTTTAGGAGTTGCAATTATTTCAACTTCTAAAGGTTTAATGACAGATAAAGAAGCGAGAGCTTTAAATATTGGTGGAGAGATAATCTGTTATATTAGCTAATAAAATAAAGGAGAAATATAGATGTCAAGAATAGGTAAATTACCAATAAGCCTTCCAAAGGGAGTTGAGATTTCAGTTAATGACAATAATGTTGTTACTGTAAAGGGTTCTCTTGGGACATTAACTCAAAGTGTTGACCCTTGTATAACTTTAAAGATTGAAGATAATATTATAAAGTTAGAAAGAGAGTCCGACCAAAAACGCCATAAAGCAATGCATGGATTATACAGATCTTTGCTATTTAATATGGTTAAAGGCGTTTCAGAAGGATTTAAATCAGTACAAGAAGTTATTGGTGTGGGTTATAAGGCCCAAGCTAATGGTCAAGTATTAGAGTTAGCATTAGGATATTCACATAACATATTTTTTGAATTACCTAATGAAATAAAAGTGGAAACAATAACCGAAAAAGGGAAAAATCCATTAATTATCATGAATTGTTATGATAAACAACTTTTAGGTCAAGTAGCAGCAAAGATTCGTTCTTTACGCAAACCTGAACCATATAAAGGAAAAGGTATTCGCTTTCAAGGTGAAGTTATCCGTAGAAAAGCTGGTAAGGCGGCTGCTAAGTAATTTCGTGAATAAAATATAATCCGAAAAATAGGATGGCAAATAATAAAGAAATAAGAAGATTGAAATTGAAAATGGGGATCCGCAAAAAAATTAGCGGAACATCAACAAGACCTCGTTTAACAGTTTTCAGAAGCAATAAAGAGATATATGCTCAATTGATAGATGATATTAATCGTAAAACATTAGCATCAGCATCATCAGTAGAAAAATCTTTTAGTAAAACAGGAACCAAAATAGATATTGCAAAATTAGTTGGTAAATTAATCGCTGAACGTGCTATATCTGTGGGTATTGATTCTGTAGTATTTGATAGAAGTGGTTATTTATACCATGGAAGAGTAAAATCATTAGCTGACTCAGCTCGCGAGGGGGGCTTAAAATTCTAATAAGATATGGCAGACGTAAATGTAAAAAGAGTAAAATCAAGTGAGATTGAATTTAAAGATCGCCTTGTAAGTATCAATAGAGTTACAAAAGTAACTAAAGGGGGTAGAACATTTAGTTTTTCTGCTATTGTAGTAGTAGGAAATGAAAATGGAGTAGTTGGATACGGATTAGGGAAAGCTAAGGAAGTAACAGCAGCTATTGCAAAGGGAGTAGATGATGCTAAGAAAAATTTGATAAAAGTTCCAGTATTAAAAGGAACAGTTCCTCATGAACAAACAGGAAAATATAGCGGAGCAAGAGTATTTTTAAAACCTGCAGCACCTGGAACAGGAGTTATTGCTGGTGGTGCTATGCGTGCTGTATTGGAAAGTGTTGGTGTAAAGGATGTATTAGCAAAATCAAAAGGTTCTTCTAACCCACATAGTGTTGTGAAAGCTACAATAAATGCATTAATACAAATGAGAGATCCTTATACAATTGCGAAATTGAGAGGTATCGAATTGGATAGAGTTTTTAACGGATAAAAGTTGAGATACTATGAAAATAAGAGTAACACAAGTAAAAAGTGGAATAGGAAGAACACTTCGTCAAAAACAAACTTTGGCATCTTTAGGATTGAATAAAATCAGTCAAAATAGAGAACATGAATTGACTCCTCAAATTCAAGGAATGATAGCAAAGGTAAGTCATTTAGTTAAAGTTGAAGAAATTTAATAAGTAACAATTCTTTAAAAACGAATAATCATGGATTTAAGTAATCTTAAACCTGCGGAAGGCTCAACAAAAAATCGCAAGAGAATAGGTAGAGGTCAAGGCTCTGGTAGAGGCGGTACATCAACTCGTGGAAATAAAGGAGCAAAATCAAGATCAGGATATTCTCGTAAAATGGGTTTTGAAGGCGGTCAAATGCCTATATACAGACGCCTACCAAAATTTGGTTTCAAAAATATTAATAGAGTAGAATATTCAGCTATTAATTTAGATGTTTTAAACGCATTAGCAGAATCGAAACAAATAACTGAAATTACAGTTGATGTATTAAAAGAAAATGGTTTAATATCTTCAAAAGATAAAGTTAAAATACTAGGCAGAGGTGAATTAAATGTAAAAGTAAATGTTTCTGCACATGCTTTTTCAGCAACTGCAAAGACTATAATCGAAGCTAAAGGTGGTGTTGTAACAATTATCTAAGAATAACATAATGAAAAGATTTATCAATACACTAAAAAATATCTGGAATATTAAAGATCTTAGAACAAGAATTCTTTATACATTAGGTCTTGTTTTAATATATAGAATAGGTTCTTATGTAGTATTGCCAGGTGTAAATCCAAGTGATTTATCAAACTTACACAATCAAACAAAAGAAGGAGTTTTAGGGTTATTAAACATGTTCTCAGGTGGTGCATTCTCTAATGCATCTATTTTTGCACTTGGTATTATGCCATATATTACTGCATCAATTGTAATGCAACTATTAACTATGGTAGTACCATATTTCTCTAAAATGCAAAAAGAAGGAGAAAGTGGAACAAATAAGATAAATCAAATGACAAGGTGGTTAACAGTTATCGTTACCATATTCCAAGCATTTGCCTATCTTGCAAATCTAAGATACCAACTTCAAGGAGCTACAATATATAGTATTACAGGTAGTGATAGTTTAAACTTTTTAAATTGGACCCTACCTGTGTCAGTAATGTTAACAAGTGGAACGTTATTCGTAATGTGGTTAGGAGAAAAAATTACAGATAAAGGAATTGGTAATGGTATTTCATTGTTAATTATGGTAGGTATCGTAGCTCGATTACCATTCTCATTATTTGCTGAATTTGCATCAAGGATGGAAGAACAAGGTGGTGGACTTGTTATATTCTTTGTTGAGTTATTGTTTTTATTGGTAGTTATTATGCTTTGTATTCTTTTAGTTCAAGGAACAAGAAGAGTGCCAGTACAATATGCTAAAAGAATAGTAGGAAACAAACAATATGGTGGGGCTCGTCAATACATTCCAATTAAAGTAAATGCAGCAGGAGTTATGCCAATCATATTTGCACAAGCAATAATGTTTATTCCTGTAACGCTTTTTGGTTTTTCAAAATCAGAAAATATGCAAGGAATAAAGGCAGCATTATCAGATTTCAATGGATTCTGGTATAACTTTATATTTTTTGTTGTAATAATTGCATTCACATACTTTTATACAGCAATAGCAATAAACCCAAAACAAATGTCTGATGACATGAAAAAGAATGGAGGATTTATTCCTGGAGTAAAACCAGGAAGAAGAACTGAAGAATTTTTTGATAATGTTTTATCAAAAATAACTTTACCAGGTTCAATATTCCTTGCATTTGTAGCAATAATGCCAGCATTCATAAGACTATTTGGCGTAAATTCACAATTTGCTCAATTCTATGGTGGTACATCATTATTAATATTAGTTGGTGTAGTGTTAGACACACTACAACAAATAGAAAGTCATTTATTGATGCGTCATTATGATGGTTTAACAAAATCAGGAAGAATTAAAGGAAGATCTCAAATGTAGTTTGAAGTCTTTAATAATAAGATGATACATACAAGAACAGTAAGCGAAATAGAAGAAATAAGAAAAAGTTCACTATTAGTTGGTGAAACATTAGCAGAAGTAGGTCGAAATATCAAACCTGGTATTTCGACTGCTATGCTTGATAAAATTGCAGAGGAGTTTATTATAGATAATAGAGCAACACCTGCATTTAAAGGATACTATGGATATCCAGCGTCTCTATGTATTTCAATAAATGAAGTAGTAGTACATGGAATTCCAAGTAGTCGAGAAATAAAAGAAGGAGATATTGTTTCAATAGATTGTGGAACAGTATTAAATGGATGGGTAGGAGATTCAGCATATACGTTTGCATTAGCAGGAGTTTCAGACGAAGCTAAAATGTTAATGAAAGTTACAAAGGAATCTTTATATTTGGGAATTAAGAAATGTACGTTGGGAAATAGATTAGGTGATTTAGGATACCAAATTCAAAGTTATTGTGAGAAGAATGGTTATGGCGTTGTTAGGGAATTATGTGGGCATGGATTGGGGCGAAAGATGCATGAAGACCCAGAAGTGCCAAACTATGGTAAAGCAGGAAATGGGATTAAATTCAGAGAAGGAATGGTAATAGCAATTGAACCAATGATAACAATGAAAGATAAGGCGGTTGTATTTGAAAAAGATGGTTGGACATGTAGAACAAAAGATTTATCGTGGGCAGCACATTTTGAACACGACATAGTAATTACAAAGAATGGACCGGAAATACTTTCAAGCTTTGAAACAATAGAGAAAACAATAGAAAATAATAATAACTTAGTATTAGTTTAATATGGCAAAACAAGCATCCATACAATTAGATGGAACAGTAATTGAATCATTAGGAAATGCAATGTTTAGAGTAGAGTTAGAAAACGGGCACGTAATCATTGCACATATTTCTGGTAAGATGAGGATGCATTATATTAAAATATTACCAGGTGACAAAGTACAAGTAGAAATGTCTCCATACGATTTAACAAAAGGGAGAATATCATATAGACACAAATAAGAAAAATAATAAATAAACATTTTACCGACCATGAAAGTCAGAACATCAGTAAAGAAAAGATCTCCAGAGTGTATAATAGTACGCCGAAAAGGAGTTGTTTATGTTATCAACAAGAAGAATCCTAGATTTAAACAAAGACAAGGGTAATTAGTGATTCTATCAAAGACAAAAGATAATTAATAAATTTAACAATATAGAAAGTTTATGGCAAGAATTGCAGGTATTGACTTACCAAAAAATAAAAGAGGAGTGATAGGCTTAACATACATATTCGGTATTGGAAGAAGTTTATCAACTCAAATTTTAGCAAAAGCTGGAATAAGTGAAGATAAAAAGGTAAGTGAATGGAATGATGAAGAACAAAATGCTATTCGTACCATTATTGGTGATGAATATAAAGTAGAAGGTTCATTACGTTCAGAAGTTCAGATGAACATCAAGCGATTGATGGATATCGGATGTTATCGTGGCATTCGTCATCGTATAGGATTACCACTTCGTGGACAAAGCACAAAGAACAATGCAAGAACACGTAAAGGTAGAAAGAAAACAGTTGCTAACAAGAAAAAAGCAACTAAGTAATAATTAAATTACAAGCAGGTGCGGATTACCTTCTTTTATATTTTGGAGCATCTGTATTTATGAACTTAATAAAGGAGATTGAAAGAACATTATGGCAAAAAGTTCTAAACCAACGAAAAAAAGAGTAGTAAAAGTAGAACCACAAGGAAAAGCGTTCATTTTTGCTTCATTTAACAATTGTATAATTTCGTTGACAAACAATGCAGGACAAGTAATATCATGGTCATCTGCAGGTAAAATGGGATTTAGAGGATCAAAGAAAAACACACCTTATGCTTCTCAAATGGCAGCAGAAGATTGTGCAAAAGCTGCATTTGATTACGGCTTACGTAAGGTAAAAGTATTTGTTAAAGGACCAGGTGCAGGACGAGAATCTGCTATCAGAGCAATTAACACATGTGGAATAGAAGTTATGGAAATCATGGACGTAACACCAGTACCACATAACGGATGCCGTCCTCCAAAAAGAAGACGTGTATAGTTATTTATTATTTGATTAAAAAGAAGAAATAGTTATGGCAAGATATACTGGTCCAAAAACCAAAATAGCAAGAAAATTCAGAGAACCAATATTTGGAGCTGATAAAACCCTAGACAGAAAGAATTATCGTCCAGGACAACATGGACAAAGCAAGCGTAGAGCAAAACAATCTGAATACGGAATTCAGTTAATGGAAAAGCAAAAAGCTAAATATACTTATGGTATTTTAGAAAGGCAATTCCGTAATTTATTTGAAAAAGCAGCTCGTAAAAGAGGTATTACAGGTGTAGTATTATTACAATTAATAGAATCACGTCTTGATAATGTTGTTTATCGTTTAGGAATAGCAAAAACAAGAAGTCAAGCACGTCAATTAGTATCACACCGTCACATATTAGTAAATGGTGAAATAGTAAATATAGCATCATACATGCTAAAACCAGGCGAGACAGTAGGTGTTCGTGAACGTTCAAAATCATTAGAAATTATTACTGACTCATTAGAAGGAACAGTAAATCGTTTTTCTTGGTTAGATTTTGACCATTCAACAATGAGTGGAAAATTCATGAACTATCCAGAACGTTCAGATATTCCAGAAAATATCAATGAACAATTAATCGTTGAATTGTATTCTAAGTAAGATTTTAAATAATATAAAAATGGCCATATTAGCTTTTCAACAACCTGACAAGGTTATAATGATAGAGTCGGATGATTTTCACGGAAAATTTGAATTTCGTCCACTTGAACCTGGCTATGGAATGACAATAGGCAATGCATTACGCCGCATATTGTTATCATCCTTAGAAGGTTTTGCAATTACTTCTATTCGTATAGAAGGCGTTGAGCATGAATTTGCGACAATACCAGGGGTGATTGAAGATATGACAGAAATAATCTTAAACCTAAAACAGCTTCGTTTCAAACGTCAAATTGAAGATGAAGATAGTGAAACAGTAAATTTCACTTTCACAGGAAAGAACGTTTTTAAAGCAGGTGATATCAATAAACATTTGAACAATTTTCAAGTATTGAACACTGATATTGAAATATGTCATATGGAACCAAACGTAAGTTTGAACATAGAAATAAATATTGAAAAAGGAAGAGGATACGTTCCTGCAGAAGAGAATAAGAAGCCAAACGATATTATAAATACAATATCAATTGATTCAATTCATACTCCAATTAAGAACGTAAAAAATGAAGTACAAAACTATCGTGTTGAACAAAAGACCGACTACGAAAAGTTAGTAATAGAAATAATGACAGATGGCTCAATTACGCCAAAAGATGCATTAACTGAAGCTGCTTCAATTTTAATAAAACACTTCATGTTGTTCTCAGATGAGAAAATATCAGTTCAAACAGATGTAAAACCTCTAACAGAAGAATTTGACGAAACAACATTACATGTACGTCAAATGTTAAAGACCAAGCTAACCGATATGGACTTATCAGTTAGAGCATTGAACTGTTTGAAATCTGCAGAAGTAGAAACATTAGGAGAATTGGTGTCATACAATAAAGCAGACCTATTGAAGTTCCGTAACTTTGGTAGGAAATCCCTAACAGAATTAGAGAACCTTGTAAAATCAAAGGGACTTGAATTTGGAATGAGTATTGCGAAATATAAATTAGAAAAAGAATAAGAAATGAGACACGGTTGCAAAATAAATCATCTATCAAGGACACATGCACATAGAGCAGCGATGTTATCAAACATGGCTTCGTCTTTGATATTACATAAAAGAATAGAAACTACATTAGCAAAAGCAAAAGCTTTGAGAACTTATGTAGAGCCATTAATCACAAAATCAAAAACAGATTCAACAAACCAACGTCGTGTTGTTTTTAGCTACCTTCAAAACAAAGAAGCAGTAACTGAACTTTTTAGAGAAGTTTCTCAAAAAGTAGCAACAAGAAACGGTGGATACACAAGAATTTTGAAAGTTGGACGTCGTTTAGGAGATGGAGCAGAAATGGCGATGATGGAATTAGTAGATTATAATGAAAACCTATTAAAAGAAACAAAAACATCATCAAAAACAACACGTCGTGGACGTACAAAAAAAGCAGACGTTGCACAACCTCAAGCACCAAAGGCAGAAGAAGTAAAAGAAGAAATGCCAGCAGTAGAAGAAATAAAAGTTGAAGCAGCAGAATAATAAAGCTTTATAAATATTATAAATGCTGTCCTAACTAAATTAGGGCAGCATTTTTTTTATTCATTTCATTCAAGTTTATTATATTAAAAGTCAGAGAAAAGGTTGTAATACCCAAAAAGTAGGCTAAAAACGTTATAACTAATCGAATTAATTATCTTTTTTAGTTAAGCACAACACTGGTAATTATATAATATCTTTCATTGAATCCTTATCCTTGTAAATAAGAATTATTCTCAAAGAATATTATTAAATTGTATAGAAAGGAATATACACCACATAAAAACTTCGTTATGTGGTGTATATGTTCTTAGCAATAATATTATTCTATTCATATATATGTAAGGAATAATAATATCTTACCATTAATCAAATTATCACCTTTTCTACAGACCTATAAGGATGATAATAATTCAATTTTAGTTGATAAATTACTATAACTTTGTACTATCTAATTCAAATATTTTTTGTACTTTTGTACTACGTAAATTACACATTGTAAATAAATCACAAGAATAAACTAATCAAAAAGTTTCCAGTTCTTTCAAAAACACATTATCCTTCTATAAATATTTACGGTGGACACCCAAGATGCCCTACGGTATAGACCGTAATAGTGCTACGGTGTACACCGTAATGTTGTTATGGTATACACCATAGTGAGATTTTAACTTTGATTTGGTAGGACAAGACTTCGATTTAGTGAGAATAAATCAAATATAATTAGAAAAAGACTTTGATTTTTTCTTGAAAAGAGGGCTTTAAAAATTAAAGGAATAATTATATCTTCCCTCAAAATATTATTATCAGTTATTCAAATTCTACTTATTCAAATTTTGCTTATTTAAGAATTTCGCAAGTCAAACTAAGGAATAATTGATTAAGCCAATAAAATATTTGATCTAAATATAAAGATTGAATGGGTCGAATAGAGTAAAGTCTTTTCCCCCATTGATTTCTCTCTGTAATAATCTTAAGTTAATCTCTAACATAATGAATAAGGATAATTTACTATTTTATTATCATGGATGCATAATAAACTTGCTTGTTTTTAAATATGGATTTTTAAATTTGAAAACAAGCCGCATTAATGTTAAAAATAAAATTATAGGTATAAATTATTTGTAAAAGTGAATCTAAAAACATATCTTTGCCGTCCAAAAGTATAGAATTATATCAAAAGTATAACAAGTAAATCTAATTATTAACTAAAAACGTTTAAGAAATGAAACGATTGTTATTTTTTCTGATGGCGATGATTTTCGCCATACAAGGTTGGACACAAATAAATACATTCCCATGGAATGAAAGTTTTGAGGCAGGAATTACAAATTGGACGCAATCATATGTGAGTGGCAGTACAAATTGGGCTGTTTCTACAACAGCTTCTCAAATTTCTGCCGCACAAGATGGGGTATCATTTGCGTCTTTTACACATTCAACAACAGGTAATACAACAAAACTCGTATCTCCTGAATTTGATATTTCGGCTTTAATAAACCCAACATTGTTTTTTTGGTATACTCAATCTGATTGGGGTGGAGATCAAAATACAATAAAAGTTTTTTACCGTGCAGCAAGTACAGATGCATGGACAGAGATATTATATTTGAGTTCCAGTATCCCATCTTGGACAATGGCTCAAGTTGCTTTACCAAGTGGCTCGGCAACTTATCAAATTGCTTTTGAAGGATATGATGATTATGGATATCCAATAGGTTTGGATAATATTACGTTGATGGATTTAACATGTCCTAGTCCAACCGCATTAGCGGTTCCAGCTGCAACAATTACAACAAATACAGCTGAAGTTACATGGACAGCAGGAGGCACAGAAGCAGATTGGACTCTTCAATATAAACTTACTTCTGATTCTTGGACTAATGCAACAGAAATACAAAATGTTACATCAGGAGACCAAATTACAAATTTAAATCCAAGTTCTTCTTATGACGTAAGAGTAAAATCTGTTTGTACAGCTGGTATTGATGAGAGTTTATGGATAAACGCTTCTTTTAGAACCCAATGTGGTGCAATAACAGCATTCCCTTGGACAGAAGGATTCGAATCAGCTTGGACAGTAACAACAGTTCCTGGTAATGCAGCAGCTCCAGATTGTTGGATAAATGTAAATAATGGATATAATTCATCCTATAAATGGCAAAGATCAACAAGTTATCCTCATACAGGTTCTGCTGCAGCAACAATGTATGGAGGATATACAAGTAGTTCAACTTATATTAATTCAGATTGGTTGATTTCTCCTGTCTTTACATTACAGGGATCTGAAATGTTAAACTTCTATACAAAATCAGCTTCAACATCTTATCCAGAAGATATATCTATATATATATTAGATGTAACAACAAATGGAGATATAGCAACAGCAGCAGATACCTCTGATTTTGTTAGAATAATGTCTCCAGAGTTACAAACAACTTCATGGTTATTCCACGAACTAGCTTTGCCTTATACAGGAGATTATCGTATAGCCTTTGTAAGAAATGCACGTGCAGGAGGACAATATCTATGTCTTGATGATATTACCATTTCAGAAATGCCATCATGTCCAAATACCTACAATTTAACATCTACACTACGTTCAGCAACCGAAGTAGATTTAAATTGGATGCAAAATGGTAATGGTAATGGTTGGGTAATAGCTTACGGAGATACCACAGGTTTTGACCCATCAACAATAGCACAAACAATTATTATTTCAAGTACAGACCCAGTGCCTTATACAGTTACAGGTTTAACCCCACAAACTCCATATAGTTTTGCAGTACGTCAAAATTGTACAGATGGAGCATGGAGTAATATAGTATCATTAACAACACCAGCAACAGCAGCAACATTACCATATTCTCATGACTTTGAAGACGTAGCAGAAAATGGATCATGGACATTTATAAATGGAACACAAACCAATCAATGGGTAATAGGCACAGCAGCTGATACTTTAGGCTCAACAGGACTTTATGTTTCAAATGATGCAGGATTAACAAACGCTTATACAGTAGGAACGTCAAGAGTTTATGCTTATCGTGATTTTGAAGTACCAGCAGGAGCCGGCGAACTTGAACTTTCCTTTGATTGGAGAGCACAAGGCGGTTCCGCACATAGTGACTTCTTAAGAATGTATTTAGTACCACTTGATGCAAATATTACAGCAGGAGTTATCCCACCAAATGGGTTGGATGCCTCAGCACAAATAGGTAATTATACAGGAGGAACAGGTGAACATTGGTTAAGTCAATCAACCATTTGGCAACATAAAACAATGAGAATAAATAGTCTTCAATTCCCTAATTTAGCAGGAAGAACATGGCGTTTATTAGTACATTGGAGAAATGAAAGTTCAACTACAACAGGAATACAGCCTCCAGCAGCAGTTGATAATATTAATTTATCTGTTGTTACATGTCCAACACCAACAACATTAGTAGCTTCAAACCCAACAACAACATCTACAGATTTAGCATGGACAGAAACTGGACAAGCAACTGATTGGATAATAGAATACAAAGAAAATTCTAGTACAACATGGTTACAAGCATCTGCAACTTCTAATCCTTTTACTCTTACAGGTTTAAATAATTCATCTAATTATCAAGCAAGAGTTCGTTCATTATGTTCAGCAAGTGATACCTCTCTTTCATCTCTTACTATTTCATTCAATACCGCTTGCGATATAGTTACAGAATTCCCTTGGGCAGAAGGATTCGAAACATCTTGGGGTACATCTCAAATCCCAGGAAATGCATCTGCTCCAAATTGTTGGATAAATGTGAATAAAGGAGATGGTTCTTCAAATCTTTGGACACGTTCTACATCTTACTATCATACAGGAACAGGCTCTGCTCAAATGTACACAGATAATAATTCCCAAAATAATGACTGGTTGATTACTCCAGAGATGACATTAACAGGCAATGAAAGATTACGCTTTTGGGCGATGAATTATTCTGCAACAACATCAGAAGTTGATGAAGTTTCAATCTGGATTTCAGATGAGGATTTAGCTATTGATACAACAAATATGGGAGTTTATGATTCTATAACAGGATTTACTCAAATATATCAAACAGGAATTCCTATTGGCAATTGGCAACAATATGAAGTAAATCTTAATCAATATTCAGGAAATCGTTATATAGCATTTGTTAGAAAACATACACCTGATAATGGTTGGGATCTTCGTATAGATGACGTATTGGTTGAAGCTATACCAGCTTGTTCAAGACCAACAAATGTCGTTTCTGTCAACAGTACTCAAAATGATATAGAAATAGGTTGGACAAACGGAAATACTACAGATGCTTCTTGGTATGTTTATTATAGACCTAATGGTACAACTGATTTTGATTCTGTTTTAGCTAATTCTAATCCTTACATATTATCAGGATTAACATCGTCAAGTATATACGATGTATATGTAAAAACAGATTGTAGCACAGACTTATCTGAAGCAAGTTCTATTGTTAATTTAGCAACTGCTTGTGGCGTAATTACAGAATTTCCTTGGTCTGAAGGATTTGAATCATCTAATTGGGCTACAGCGATTTCCCCAGGAAATAAACCATCTCCAAATTGTTGGACAGTTGTAGATAAAGGAGGTGTTAACGGTACTAATGAGTATTGGTGGAAAAATAGTGCTAATGTAGGTTACACAGGAACAAGTCATTCTGGTTCAAACCATGCTGCATGTTATACAGATTATGGAACAACAAGTCATAATGACTGGTTAATAACACCTCAAATGTATTTAAATGGCACTGAAAGATTACGTTTCTGGGCAATGAGAGCAAATTCTAGCACATCTGAACCAGATGAAATATCAGTATTTATATCTGATGAAGATGCAATATTAGATACAACAGGAATGGGACAATATGGTAATATGCCTAACTTCACACAAATATTTAATCAAATGTTACCAGTAGGAAATTGGCAACAATACGAAGTGAATCTTAGCCAATATTCTGGAAATCGATATATTGCTTTTGTTCGTCAAAATACACCTGATGGATACTATCTTCGTTTAGATGATGTACTAATAGATGAAATCCCTGCATGTGCAAGACCAACAAGTATAACCACTTCTAATTTCACTCCTAACACAGTAGACTTTACATGGGTTAATGGGAATCAAACAGATGCATCTTGGTATGTTTACTTTAAACCAACGTCTTCAACCGTATGGGATTCTATTCAAGTATCTACAAACCCTTATACACTTTCAAATTTAACAGCAGCTACAAGCTACGATGTTTATATTAGAACAGATTGTTCTCCTGATTTATCAGAAGCAAGTAATATAATTACATTCCAAACTTCATGTGATGCTCTAACTTTTCCAACAGTAAATGAAGAATTTAATACATTTTTACCTTCAGTTTGTTGGGAAAGAAAATCAGGATTATTACCTGCAACAGGAACAGCGACATTATCTCCAACTACTTCAGGATGGTATAATAGTACTTATCCAATGCAAACAGGTTCAGGAAACCATCCATATATTAATATCTGGTCAACAAATACTCAGTATTGGTTAATAACACCAACTTATGATTTGGGAGATGGTTCAATAGCTACCCAACTTGAATTTGATGTTGTTTTATCTAATTATGATGCTACAGGAGCTCCTTCTACAGCAGGAATAGATGATAAATTTGCAGTTGTAGTTTCTACAGATAATGGAGGAACTTGGGATGTAGCAAATTCTTTTATTTGGTCAAATGCAACAGGAGCTACAAGAGTTTATAATAGCTTATATCCATTGCAAAGAGTTATTGTGCCATTGATTAATCCTACAACACAATTACCATATTCTGGATTAGTAAGAATAGGATTTTATGGTGAATCAACACAGTCTAATGCGGATAATTATTTACATATAGATAATGTATTAATTGATGTTCTTCCAGCATGTGCACGTCCTACAGCAGTTGCAACAACAAATGGAGTTGCAACATCAGTAGATGTTACATTTACACCAGGACATACAACAGACGCAGGTTGGTATGTATTCTATAAACCAGCAACATCAACAGATTGGGATTCTATATATACAACATCAATACCAGCAACACTTTCTAACTTAACCCTTCAAACAACATATGAAATCTATGTTAAAACAGATTGTGGAGATGGTACAAATTCAAGTGCTTCAAATATTATTACATACACTACACCTTGTGACGCAACAGCAATATCTTCCTTCCCATGGGCAGAAGGTTTTGAAAATGGTTTGACTTGTTGGGCAGCAGCTTCATCAGGTACATCAGCTAATTACTTCTGGCAAACACAAGCAAGCGGTTCATATCCATCATGCTCTCCTCATGGAGGTTCAACATTGATCAGATTTAATTCATATAGTATTTCTGATGGTTCTTGGGCAACAATAGCTTCACCAGCATTAGATTTTACCACAGATATGCAAGTAAGTTTCTGGATGTATAAATCTGATGGTTATACTTCTCATTTTACTGAAGGAGTTAGAGTATTTGTTAATTCAACTCCAGATACAGTAGGTGCAACCTTATTAGGTCATGTATTATTATATTCTGCTACTCCTCAATGGGATTCAATTGGATATCAAATACCAACAGGAACATTAGGCACAAAATATATAATTATTAAGGGTCTATCAGAATATGGTGATGATATTTATCTTGATGACTTAACAGTAGATGTATCAGGAGCAATCCCATGTGCATCACCAACCAATGTAACAGTCCCAACAGCAACAATAACCAATACGACAGCAACAGTAAACTGGACAGCAGGCGATCAAGAAACAGCATGGCAAGTACGTTTAGGAACAACCGGTACACCAGTTGATGTTACTACACCAACATACCAATTGCCAGGTTTAACTCAAGGTACAAACTATACAGTGTATGTAAGAGCAAACTGTGGTACAAGCTTCTCAGCATGGGTATCACAAACCTTTACAACCACAGCAGGATACCAACTACCAACAGTTACAACAATAGCACAAACAGGTACTAATCAAACCTCAACAACCTTAAATGGTTCATATGTACAAGGCACAAACCCAGTTTTGGTAAAAGGCTTTGAATGGAAACCATCAACAGCAAGTACATGGACAGTAGTTCCTGTAACAGCAGGCACAACTCCATTTTCATATTCATTAGGTGGTTTGATAGCAAATACATCATATGACTTTAGAGCTTATGTAGAAACCTCATTAGACACAACTCGTGGAAATACTATGACCTTCACAACCCAAGCTAACGTACTACCAAATGTAACAACAACAATTCCAACAGGAGTAACACAAACCGATGCAACCTTCAATGGCACTACAGCACAAGGAACAGAATCAATAATTGCAAGAGGATTTGAATATAAGTTAACATCTACATCAAGTTGGACAGGTGCAATAGATATTACAGCAACAGGAACTTCTACAATCACAGGCTCAGCCAATAATGGATTGACAGCAAGTACCCAATATGATGTAAGAGCTTATGCCCAAACCCAATCAGATGGTAGAACTTATGGAAATGTAATAACATTCTATACCCAAGGCTTAACCCCACCAACAGTAGTAACCTTACCAGCGACAGTCACAGGACAAACCACAGCAGACTTAAATGGAACAGTTACTGCAGGAAGTGAAGCTATTACAGCAGAAGGCTTTGAATGGAGACAAGTAGGGACAACAAGTTGGACTACAGCACCAGGAACATTAACAGGAACATCAATGGTAGCTCAAGTATCTAGTTTAACAGCTAGTACTAACTATGAATATAGAGCCTTTGCAACCTCAGGAGGAACAGTATATGGTTTAACAGTAACGTTTATCACTGATGCAGTTCCAGTAGTACCAGGACATGCAACAACACAAGCTGCAACAAATATTGATACAACACATGCAATGTTACATGGAACTTTAGTAGATGTAGGAAATGCATTGAGCAATATTGAAGTAGGTTTTGTATATTCAACACTAACAGACCCTGAATTAGGAGGAACAAATGTAATAGATGTACCAGTAACTTATACAGCAGGCATGACAACATTCAGTGTCCCACTTATAACTTTACAACCATCAACAAGTTACTTCTTTAAAGCATACGTCAATAACTCAGCAGGACCAGGATATGGCTTACAAGAAACCTTTGTAACATTAGGTTCAGGTTTATTAGAAGTTATAGATGGAAAACAATTCTTAGTAACAATGTATCCAAACCCAGCAACAAGTACAACAAAATTAGTTGTAAGTGGAGTTGAAGGAGAAACAAAGATTGTTTTAAGTGATGTACAAGGACGCATACTAAATACTACTATTGCAAAAGCAGTTAACGGCAAAGTTGAACAAACAATAGACGTAAACGACTTAGCAAAGGGCGTATATTATGTAAGAATACAAAATACAACTACAAGTAGAACTCAGAAGTTAATAGTTCAATAATAACGAAAGAGTAAAACTTAAATACTAAAATGGGTGGTTGTCTCGAAAGAGATAACCACTTTTTTTGTTATTTAAGAATAATTTTATCTCTTTTTCGTTTATTTCTTGTAGTTAATCTCTATATTTGCAAGCGTAATAGAAAATAAAATTTAGAAAGGAAAATAACAAATGGGACAAATTATAGGAATCCATGCAAGACAAATCCTCGATTCAAGAGGTAATCCTACTGTAGAAGTAGAAGTTTATACTGACCAAGGCGCTGTTGGACGTGCTGCTGTTCCTTCTGGAGCTTCAACAGGTGTTCACGAAGCTTGTGAACTAAGAGATGGTGATAAAAGTTATTATATGGGTAAAGGAGTTCTTCAAGCCGTTAATAATGTAAATACAGTATTGAATGACGAACTTAAAGAGTTTCAAGTAACAGACCAAAATGCTATTGATGCTAAGATGATTGAACTTGATGGTACTCCAAATAAGAGTAAGTTAGGTGCAAATGCAATTCTTGGAGTTTCTTTAGCTTGTGCAAAGGCGGCAGCTATGGAAACAGGTCAAGAACTTTATCGTTATATTGGTGGTGTTAATGCTAACACTCTTCCTATTCCGATGATGAACATATTAAATGGTGGTTCTCATGCTGATAATTCAATAGACTTTCAGGAGTTTATGGTTATGCCAGTTGGTGCAACATCATTCTCTCACGCTCTACAAATGGGTGCTGAAGTATTCCATAATTTAAAAGCAGTTTTAAAAGATAAAGGTTATTCAACAAATGTTGGAGATGAAGGAGGATTTGCTCCAAATCTTGGTTCAAATGAAGAAGCTATTGAAGTTATTTTAACTGCAATAGAAAAAGCTGGTTATAAATCAGGTGAAGATATCTATATTGCATTAGACCCTGCTTCAAGTGAATTCTTTATTCCAGAAGAAAATGTTTATCATCTTCATAAATCAGCAGGAGGTAAACTTACTCCTTCTCAAATGGCTGATTATTGGGTTGATTGGTCAAAAAAATATCCTATTATTTCAATTGAAGATGGTATGGCAGAAGATGATTGGGATGGTTGGAAAATGCTTACAGATAAGATTGGCGATAAGATCCAATTAGTAGGAGATGATCTATTTGTTACCAATCCAGAACGTCTACAAATGGGAATCGACAAGAAAGTTGCTAATTCTATATTAGTAAAAGTCAATCAAATTGGTTCTTTAACTGAAACAATAAATGCAGTTAACTTAGCATATAGAAATGGTTATACTGCGGTAATGAGTCATCGTTCAGGGGAAACAGAAGATACAACTATTGCTGACCTTGCAGTTGCATTAAACACTGGTCAAATAAAGACAGGTTCAGCTTCTCGTACTGATAGAATTTGTAAATACAACCAATTGCTTCGTATTGAAGAATCTCTTGGAGAACAAGCACAATATTTAGGAAAGAACTTTAAGTTTGCTAAATAATTTAACAAATAGGTATAATATAAATTAAGACCAGCTTTTTGAGTTGGTCTTTTTTTTTTACTCTTTTTAATTGTTTAGGATTGTTTTATCCTAAAATCCCCATCTTAAATCCTACTTCTTTATTGTTTTTTTATTGTAATTTTGCAAATTAGTTGTTAGAATACAGTGAAATAATGAGAAGTAGAAAATGTTTGTTGAATATAATTATATTGATATTGTCTTTTTTCTGTGCTATTAATTCTTCTGCACAAAATTCTCAAGAACCTAAAGATTCTGTGCGTAAATTACCCGAAATATATATAATTGAAGAGTTGAAATATAATAATTTACTACATTTAGAACCAATCTCAAGCTCTTCTTTTGATCTTAAATATTTAGAATCAACAAGAGTTCCAAATATAAAAGATATTGCAATTTCAATTCCAAATTTATATATCCCTGATTATGGTTCTAAAATAACTTCATCAATTTATGTTCGTGGAATAGGTACTCGTATTGATAATGCTGTTGTTGGATTTTATGTTGATGATATTCCTTTGCTTAGTAAGAGTAATTTTGATTTTGACTTTTGGGATATTCAAAAAATAGATATAATTAGAGGTACTCAAGGAACATTATATGGTCAAAACACATTAGGAGGAATAATAAAAATATCAACATTATCTCCTTTTAATTATCAAGGAAATAGAATTGAATTGGAAGTTGGTAATGGGGGATTATTAAGAACAAAAGTGTCTAATTATACAAAAAAGTCAGATAAATTTGCTGTTGCAGTAGGTATATATTATAATTCTTTGGCTGGGTTCTTTACCAATTCATATAATAATAAGAAATGTGATTGGTCAAATGATGCTGGCGGAAGAATAAAACTTCAGTGGAGATTAAAGAATAACTGGTTTGTAGACAATACAACCATGATTTCTCGCATTAAACAAGGAGGTTATGCTTATTCTGCCTACAATATTGAAAAAAAAGAAGTTTCACCAATAGCCTATAATGATAAATGTGGATATGAAAGAACTAATTTCATAAATGGGACTAAAATTCATCATAAAGGCAAACAGATTAATTTCTCAAGCATATCTACAATTCAATTAACTGATGATGATATGACAATTGATCAGGATTTTTCGCCAAAATCAATGTTTACTCTAATTCAAAGCCAAGTGGAAAGTGCCTTTTCTCAAGAATTTATATTAAAACAGGCAAATAAGGATTCAAAATTTGATTGGATTTTGGGCTCATATAGCTTTCTTAGAAATTTAAATATGGATGCACCTGTTCTGTTTAAAGAAGATGGAATAAATAATTTAATCCTTGCAAATATAAATAATGGTATTCATACAAGTTTCCCTAACGATAATATTTTATTTAAAGAAAAAGAGTTTGCTGTAAATAGTCATTTTGTTTATCCTCGATTAGGTTCTGCTTTTTATTTTCAAGGAGAGTACAAGTTTAAGAATTTAAAATTAATTGGAGGATTAAGGTTAGATTATGAGTATACTTCCTTAGATTATGATAATGATGTAGCACTAAATTATCTCTTTACCTTAACAATGAATAACTATAGGGAATTGGTATCTCAATTAAAAGGTTTTCAATCACAAGAAACTCTTGAATTATTACCAAAGATCTCTCTTCTTTATGACCTGAAAAATGGTAATAATATTTATGCAACTGTTTCAAAAGGGTATAAGTCAGGAGGGTTTAACACTCAAATGTTTTCAGATATATTGCAAAATATGATGAAAGAAAATATGATGTCAGATTTAGGAATCAGCATTGATAATTCAACAACTCAATATTCAATAAAAGAAATTATAGAATATAAACCAGAGTATATTTGGAACTATGAAATTGGTTCTCACATATCTTTTTTAGATAATAGATTGCAAGGAGAAATTGCAATGTTTTATATGGATTGCAAGAATCAACAATTAACAATATTTCCTAAAGGACAAACTACAGGAAGAATGATGACAAATGCAGGGAGGTCAAGAAGTTTAGGATTTGAAACAAGTGTCAGTACCACATTGTTTGATAATTTAACTTTGCAGGGAAGTTATGGATATGTTGATGCAAGGTTTATTGATTATGATAATGGAATTCAGGATTATTCAGATAAAAAATTACCTTATGCTCCAAATAATACTGTGTCCTTAAGTGCTAATTATTATATTCAAATAGATAATGAATATCTTAATGATATAAATTTAGGAATAAAATATACTGGTTTGGGAAAGATATATTTTGATGATGCTAATTCCATTTCTCAAGATTATTATAGTCTGTTAGACCTTTATGTTAATCTGCACAGAGGAAAATTCGATATTCGATTTTGGACAAAAAACATAACAAATACTAAGTACAATACTTTTTATTTTATGTCAGTAGGAAATAGCTTTGTTCAAAGAGGAAAACCTGTGCAGTTTGGATTAACTCTAATAATGAAAGTTTAATTTATAAATAAATACAGAATGAAAAAATTATTATTGGTACTTATGCTTTGCACATTTGCAGTAGCTTGTACAGAAGAAAACGAAGGAAAAGACAATAACACAACTATTGAAGAGACTAACTCCGTAAATTATGTTGGAACAATTACAGTAGGAGATAACGTTTTTAGTGAAGATTCTATTTCTATTGAAACATCTAAGTTGGCAAGTGGGAAAATGAATATAAAACTATTGCAAGTAAAATTTGCACAAGCCATGCCATTAAGACTTGATATGGAAATAAATGGGATAGATTATGTGAAAGAAAATGATGGAACTTATACTTTAACAGGTAATAATATAGTTCCAATTGCCATGGGAGGAGAATTTCCTGCTTATACAATTACTAATCTTAATGGAACAATAATAGATAGCATACTTACTTTAAATATGACTTGTGGTTCTTATCCTGTAAACTATGTAGGGGTCTTAAAATAATAATATGAAAGGTCATCAATCAATACCTTATGTAGAAACTTTCTATATAAGGAAATTAGTAGACTCTCACCATAATGATTTTATGCCTATGGTGAGAGCAAATTTGCATTGTTTCTTTTTTTTGAAAAAGGGAGCAGCAACTGTTGCAATTGGTGATAATACATATGATATAACTGACGGAGAAATTCTAATAATTCCAGAAGGACAGATATTCGCTGTTAAATCTTATACTGAATGTGCAGGGTATATGGGAGGCTTCCATAATAATTTTCTAATTGCTAATTCAGAAAATGAGAACATTATTAATCGTTTTGGTTTTCTGAAGGTATGGAGTAATCCTAAAACTACATTTGAAGAAAGTATTAAAACTTATATTGAGAATCTATTTGATAGAATTTATTTTGAATTTATAAGTGATTCCATTGATAAAGAGGTAATAAAGTCTTATATATTTTGTCTTCTTAATGAGATAAATAAAGTTCAGGAAAAATTGCCAGTTGTTCAAACGTCTCGTCAAGATGAAGTATGCAATAAGTTTAAAGAATTAATTTTCTTGAATGTAAGAAAGAATTTATCGGTTTCCGATTATGCTTCAAAGCTAAATATTTCTGTTAATCACCTAAATAAAATTATAAAATCAGTAACAGGAAAATCTTCATCAAAATGGATAGAAGAATCTATAGTTACGGAAGCAAAAATAATGCTCTATCAAACAAAATTATCCATTAGTGAAATATCAGAGAACTTAAATATATATGACCATTCATATTTTAGCAGGCTATTCAAAAAGACAGAAGGATTAACTCCAAGTGAATTTAGAAAAAGAATCTAAAATTGTATAAAAAAGGACAAAGACAAGATGCCTTCTTTCTTGAATATAAAATAATAAAATCCTTATTCTACAAAATGAATAAGGTTTTTATTATTAGAATCAAGTTTTTTTATTTAGAGTAAGTCTACAAATATATCTCCTACATATTAGCTGAATTAAAATAGATAGAGAATGTTTATTTATTAAAAGCTAAATACTCTTGATTAATAATCAAAGTAAAAATCCAGATAGATAAGCTTTAAAACTATATTATCATTATCTCAATCTAATTAATTAAACTCTTAATCTCAAACAATGCGGTTGTTTACTCAAAACAATGCCATTGTTTAGCCAGAACAATGTGGTTGTTTGACATAAACAATGCCATTGTTTTGAGTAAATAATGCCATTGTTTGAGATTGAAAGGAAGATAAAAAAGATTAAGAGCTTATTTTCTTAGGAGAAGATGAAGCTATTATTGATTGTAATCTCTTTTAAAAGCAGAGAAATCACTAATTCGTATTAGCAATTAAACCGTTTGTACTATAAAATGAGGATCAATACCCCGATAATAAATCCAATTAGTTATAATGCTTTTATCCTACTTTATTTCCATTAAATGAAAAATAATTAATAAAAACTTGCATTAAGGTTGGTTATACATTATCTTTGCAATCAAATTATGTCTTAGATAGATAGATTATTTTGTTCCGATATTTAATAAGCAATTTAATACATACATTATTACTATGAAGAAATTATTATTAGTTTTGATATTGTGTAGCTTTGGTTTTGGGGTAAAGGCTCATGATTTTTCTGTTATGAATAGTGATGGAAAGTTGATTTATTATAATATTTGTTCCACAACATCTCCATATTCGGCGATGGTTACTTTTAAGGGTAATGGACCTTTGGATTATACTGGAGAGTATTCGGGGATACTAAATATTCCTTCAACAGTTACATTCAATAGTATTACTTATTCTGTTGATTCAATTATTAGAAGCGCCTTTGATTATTGTCCTAGTTTAACATCTGTAAATATTCCTAATTCTGTTAAAACTATTGGAGCATATGCCTTTAATAATTGTCAGAATCTAATATCGGTTAGTCTACCTAATTCAATTACTACTATTGATGATGGAACATTTGCATGGTGTCCTAGTTTAACTTCTATAAATATTCCTAATACAGTCACATCTATTGGTATGTCTGCCTTTTACGGAGATAGTAATTTAACTTCAATAATTCTTCCAAGCTCACTAAATTATATTAAATCTTATGCTTTTTATTACTGTGCTGGTCTAACCTCTATTATTATCCCTAATTCGGTTACAAGTATTGGCTCATATATATTTGGTAATTGTCCAAATTTATCTTCAATAACTCTTTCAAATTCTTTAGATTCAATTCCTGATTATACATTTAGTCAATGTTCAAGCCTTACGTCTATTATTATTCCAAACACAATTACCTATCTTGGTAGTGGAGCATTTGCTAATTGTACTAATTTAGTCTCTGTAAGCTTGCCAAATACTATTAATTCAATTAATAATAATACTTTTTATTGGTGTACTCTTTTAGATTCAGTAATTATTCCAAATTCAGTTAGAACTATTGGAGATTATGCTTTTAATAATTGTACGAGTATGAAGTATATTCAAATGACTAATTCAATAAATGATATTGGAGCTTATGCTTTTGAAAATTGTAATAGGTTAAGAAATCTTACTCTTCCAAATAATATAACTATTATAAAGAATAATTCTTTTCGTAGTTGCACATCTTTAACAACATTAACAATACCTAATGCTGTTACTTCTATTGGTTCAAGTGCTTTTGCCGCCTGTAATGGATTAACAGCTGTGCATATTCCTAATTCTGTTACATCTATAGGTGCTGAAGCTTTTAATTCGTGTTTCAATATACATTCTATTATTATTCCAAGTTCAGTAAATTCCATAGGAGCATCGGCTTTTGCTTATTGCTGGTGGATGGACACAATAATTAATCTATCTCTTATTCCTCAGGTAATAAATGCTAATACCTTTCATGATTTAGATTCTAATACTATTTTAAATGTACCATGTGGTTATGCTTCTGTATATCAAGCTGCAAATAATTGGAACATTTTTAATATACAAGCTAATCAACCTGTTACTAAAAATATAAATGCTATAATTTGTCCTAATCAGACTTATTCTCTAAATGGATTTAATGTTGATTCAGCAGGTATTTATAATAGAAGTTTAACATCTGTTGGAGGTTGTGATAGTATTATTTATTTAATTCTTAGAATTAGGGCTCAAGATACTACAAGAATTGATGCCTCTATTTGTCAAGGACAAGTTTATAACTATAATGGTTTTAATGCAAACACAACTGGGCAATATTATCAAACAATTCAATCCTCAATTGGTTGTGATAGCATTCTTTTACTTAATTTATTAGTTTTTCAACCCGACACAACAACGATTGTTGCCTCTGTTTGTCCAGGTCAAGGATATACTCAAAATGGTTTCTTTACAGGAACGGCTGGTGTACATACTCTTCATTTATTTAATCAAAATGGTTGTGATAGCATAGTTGTCTTATATTTAAGCTTATATAATACTGATACTACTTATATTTATGCAAATATTTGCCAAGGTGAAAGCTATAATTTTTTTAATATGAATTACTACATGGCTGGAACTTATAGTATAACTACTTATTCATCACATTGGTGTGATAGTACAGTTGTCTTATATTTAAGTGTAAATCCAAAATATAATTACATATATAATCAACAAATTTGCCAAGGTCAAGTATATACTCAACATGGGTTTAATGAAGATTCAACAGGAACGTATGTACAAAATTTGCAAACAATAAAAGGATGTGATAGTATTCTTACATTAAATCTATCGGTGTATCCAAATAAAGATACACTTATTGTTGATACAATTTGTGAGGGTTCACCCTATACACTTAATGGATTTTATGCAGATACCACAGGAACATATATTTTAAATAGGCAAACAATACATGGTTGTGATAGTATAATTACCCTAAACCTATATGCAAAACAAAGAAGCTATAGTTTTTTCGATGCAATAGATTGTAATTCATTTGCTTGGAATAATACTAATTATTACACAAGTGGTGACTATCAACAAATATTTACAAATAGTATTGGATGCGATAGTATTGTTACACTACACCTAATAATAACGCCTAAACCAATAACGCCAGAAATATGTATGGTTACGGTTGATGAAAACAAACATAATATTGTGGTTTGGAAAAAAGAACAAGAGGTTTTAAAATATGATATATATAGAGAAGGAACTCAAAGTGGTCAATACGATTTAATGGCATCTATTCCTTACGATTCTGTTTCTATGTGGGTAGATACAATGTCAAATTCCTCCACTCGTTCATATAGGTATAGAATAACAAGCTCTGATACATGTAATCATGTTTCAGACCCAAGTATTATTCATAAAACCTTACATCTTACAATAAATCAAGGTATAAATAATAGTTGGAACTTAATTTGGACACCTTATGAAGGCATAAATTATTCTTCATTAAATATATACAAAGGAACTGCAAACTCCATTGATTCACTATTCTTGCTTACAACAATTTCAGGAAATAATACCACATATACAGATGCAGATAACCAAGGAGGAACTCTCTACTATCAAATAGAAATATTATTAGACAACCCATGTAATTTCACAAAATCCACAAGCTCTATTCGTTCAAATATAGTATCAAGTAGTGAAATTGGTTTATCAGGTATTGAATACCAATCCATAATAACACTCTACCCTAATCCAACAAAGTATAAGACTGTTTTAAGTGTTGAAGGCTTAAGGAACGATTCTCAGGTAATGGTTTATGATATATTTGGAAGAATGATTAAGTCTTATAGCTTAAAGACAAACCAAAAAGGAATTGAAATTGATGTTAGTGGTTTAGCCTCTGGAACATATTATGTAATATGTAAAGACACTGTTAATGCATTATTTACAACAAAGAAATTGATTGTTTATTAGTTTTTATTCAAAGAAATTGTTCCCAAATAACTTGTGTGCGATAAAATAATTTATACATTTGCATGAATTATTTATTATTAATATATGAAATTAAGATATCTGTTGTTATTATTGCCTTTGTTTTGTTCATGTCAAAATGAAGGAAGTTCAATTATAAAAGAAGTTGAAACTAACTATAAAAATAAAGAATGGTTTAGTTGTAAGATTAGTGAAACCCTTTATTATAAAGATACAAATAGGATTAATTCTTATTATTGCATCTCTAAAAAGAATTCAAAGGGCAATGTATTTGTTTTTTGTGATAATAATATATTTTTCTATAAGATAGATGATTCTGGGGTTAAATATATTGATAATGTAAATGAAGAGGTTTCGTTTTTTAAGAAAGGGTTAGAATTTCAGATTAATGGATGTAGGACTTTAGAATTTCAGATTGAAAAATATAATATTTATACTCCTTATTTTTTGCAAAATAGGAAAATAATAAATGTAAAAGACACTATAATTAACTTGATAAATTATAAGATATTAGAGTCATCTACTGAAAAAACTTTTGTCTCACAAGATGATAAACTTAATCAGCCTGAACAATACCGTTCTTATTCGTATTATAATACTAATAAGAAGCTTGTTGATAAGATAGAATATATATTAATTGATACTATAAAAAATACGATATCAGAAAGAAAGATAGTATATAAATTTTCTGATTTTTCATTTGAAAATAAAGATAAAGAGATAGATTCTTTATTTGATTTTAATAATTCAAGGTATTCTTTTTATTCAAAACATGATGATAATAAAAAACCTTATAGCTGTTTATATGCAAGTAAAAAGGATACTATAATGAGTAAATATCTATTGAATTATCCAATTGTTAATCTTAAAGGAGATACGACAATATTGAAAAATGAAAAAGGTTGGGTATTATTAGATTTTTGGTTCTTTGGTTGTGTAACTTGTAAGGATTTCCTTAATGAATTGCATAATGAAAAAATCAAATACGGTACAATAATACTTGAAAAGGAAAATGTTAAGATAATGGCAATAAATCCTTTGTCTTCAAATATAGAAAAATTAAAGGAAGTAGCTAAGCCATTTCATCTTGAAAATATAGTTTATTATTCTAAGGGGATTAATCAATGCTTAAATATGAATAAAATGCCAGTTTATTATTTAATATCTCCCGAGAAGAAGATATTATATATTTCTCATAAATTAGGGGATTATTCTGAAATATTCAAGATTATTCATTCTTATAAATAGTAGAGTAAAGGTTGCATAAATTGCAACCTTTACTTTTATTCGAAGAAATTATTTTAAATAAATTTGTAACTATGATAATACAACTATTGTAAAGGTAATATATTCTGTTTTAATTTATCCAAATGATTCTGAAAGAAAGAATGCTGTGTTTCCAACTTAAATTTATGAGAAAAAATAAAAATAATTGTTTAATATGAAAATAATTTATACATTTGCAGACTCTTTTTAATATTAACAGATATGTATTTAGTGTTTAATCCAAATGTATTTCTAAATAGATCAATTAACCTATCTATCTATCTATCTATCTATCTCAAAGTTTATTCCATTATTAAATTTAATCGGAAAATATCGAATATTCTATTTGTGCAAAAATGACTTTGAGTCTTATGGCTACTAAAATTTTCTTTAATTTGTTTTTTAGTAGCCTATGAGATGATTTAACAATCTCTTCTAACAGATTAAATAATAATATTTTTAAAGCGTATACCGAAAAGCTTAAAAAAGAGTAGGTGAAAAATATATTTTAAAATGAATAAAACAAAAACAATTATTGGAATATTATTACTAATTGTTGTGGGTGCAGTAGCTACCATAATTATTAGTTGTAGTGATAATGAAAACGCTCAAATAGTTAGCAAAGGAAATTTATATAAAAAAACTCTAAATGGAGAGGATTATATTGCCAAATATAATATCAAAGAAAAATCTTTTGATTTTAATATTGATGTGGATGAATTTAAGAAGGCTTTTGAGGATTCGATAAAGGCTAAATATAATAAAATAGCTTCAGTTGAAGATTTTTTTGTAGTTGATTCATTACCAGAAGATCCTAATTATGTTGGAATTATAGAACTTTCTTATTATAGTATAGATGATGATATTACAGTAAGAACGGCATTTATTCTCTCAAAAGAAAAAAAAGATGGAGAAATAATATACTATACAGCTAAACCTGCAAAAGTGCAATGTATATCATCAAAATGTGGTGAAGGACAATGTATTTTTAAGACGGATCATGGCGTTCCATATGATTGTACTTCTTGTCCAAATGAATGTAAAAAAATTATAGCGACTGATGATAGTGGCGGTGTAACTATGGCTGAAGTAAGAGATTGGGCGGAAATAGCTTGGGGTATTATAAAAATAGTAGCGAAACTGAGATGAGGTTAATATATGTATTATTAATATTGCCTTTGTTTTGTTCATGCCAAAATGGAGGAAGTTATCTTATTAAAGAAATAGAAAGCGAATATAAAAATAAAGAATGGTTTAGTTATAAGATTAATGAAATTATTTTGAATAAAGATGGTGATATAAATAATAATTATTATTGCATATCAAAAAACGATTTAAAAGATAATACTTTTGTTTTATGTGATAATAAAAGCTTCTTCTATAAGGTAGATTCTTCAGGCATCAGATATATTGATAATGTAAATGAAGAGGTTTCGATGTTTAAGAAAGTCTCAATACTTAATTCTAATGTTTGTGAGAATTTAAAATTTCAGTTGGAAAAGTTTAATATTTATACTCCTTATTATTTGCAAAAGAAGAAAATAGAAAAAATAAAAGATACAATAATTAATTTGGTGAATTATAAGATATTAGTCTCATCTACAGGGAAATATTTGGTTTCACAAGGAGAAAAGCTTAATGAGGTAGAACAATACTATTCTTATTCTTATTATAATACTAATAATAAGCTTATTGATAAGATAGAGTATGTTTTAATGGATACTATTAAGAATACAATTTCAGCAAGAAAGATAGTATATAAATTTTCTGATTTTTCATTTGAAAATAAAGATAAAGAGATAGATTCTTTATTTGATTTTAATAGTTCAAGATATTCTTTTTATTCAAAACATGATGATAAAAATATTCCTTATAGCTTCAATTATGCAAGTGAAAAGGATACTGTAATTAGTAAAGAGTTATTGAATTATCCAATTGTTAATCTTAAAGGAGATACAACAATATTGAAAAATGAAAAAGGTTGGGTATTATTAGATTTTTGGTTCTTTGGTTGTGTAACTTGTAAGGATTTCCTTAATGAATTGCATAATGAAAAAATCAAATACGGTACAATAATACTTGAAAAGGAAAATGTTAAGATAATGGCAATAAATCCTTTGTCTTCAAATATAGAAAAATTAAAGAAAGAAGCAAAGCCTTTTCATCTTGAAAATATAGTTTATTATTCTAAGGGGATTAATCAATGCTTAGATATGAATAAAATGCCTGTTTATTATTTAATATCTCCCGAGAAGAAGATATTATATATTTCTCATAAATTAGGGGATTATTCTGAAATATTCAAGATTATTCATTCTTATAAATAGTAGAGTAAAGGTTGCATAAATTGCAACCTTTATTTTTATTCAAAGAAGTTGTTTTCAAGGAGTTTGTAAAGTGCTTTTTCTTCTCCCATAACCCATATCATATCATCGTTTTTAAATATAAAGTGAGAAGAAGGGTTTACTTTGGGTATTCCATCTCTTTCTACTCCTATAACTAAACACTTGCTTCTTTGACCTACTTTTGAATCCATAAGATTTTTATCTATCCAAGCCGATGTTTTATCAACAATAAAGGTCATACATTTAATGGTTGAGTTTGTATCTTGCTCTTGTTCTTCTATAAATTCGTTAAGAGTTTTGGTGTCTTTGAAATTAAGTTGTAGGTTGGTGTAATGTTGGCTAATCTTTTTTAGATAATTAATACCTCCACTTACAAGCATAATATCATTTTCCATTAACATAAAATCACCATCAGGGAAATTTATTTGTTTGTTGCCACGATTTATACTTAATATAAGAATATTGAATTTTGAACGAAAGTCTATTTCTTTAAGTGTTTTACTTTGACATTCTCCGCCTTCTTTAACTGTAAAGGTCGCAATATATAGATGTCTATCAATCCAATGTAGATTGTCTAATTCATGAAGTTTATCTCCTTTACCTTCTTTTTCTGCATATTCTCTTCGTCTTTCTTCAATTTGTCTTTGGTTAAAGTTTTTCACAAATCGTGATTCCATTCTCCAATAGTTTTTTAATAATAATTTTGATTGGAATATAAATCCAAATAATATCAATGCAATTATTATTATTATAAAGGTTGGGATAGCAAAGTATTTTTGAAGGATAAGAAATACAAATAAGAATGCAACCATATATCTTATTCCAATAAGTAATGTTAAAAACAATCTATTTGTTTTTTCTTCAGACCAAATAGAAAGAAAAAGAAAAGGTTGTTTCCCTCTATTGTGTATCATTCCTCTTAGAAATGGTGCAAGAGCAGCAAGTGTTAATAGTGCAGATATTATATTCCCAAAGTTATTGGGGAATAATTTATGAGAAAGAGGGTGAATGAAACGAAATGAAATAATTGTTATTGCTATACATATAAATATAAAAAGTATAAGATATAGAGAGTAGGATTTTAGTAATTCCCCCCATTGTGATGTTGTTTTAGCTGCTCTTTTATCTTCATTTTGGTTTAGTTTATTAAGCCATTTTTTTGGCAGAATAGATTCTAATACATGATAGGCAGGTAGAGCAAGTTTAATTGTATAAGGTGTTGTAAAAATAGTAATTACTGATACTGCAATTACAATTGGATAAATAAATGAAGAAGTAACATGTAGAACCATACCCATGCTTGCAACAATAAAAGCAAATTCTCCCATTTGAGCTAATGAAAAGCCTGTTTGCATTGAGGTTTTTAAACTTTGTCCAGTTAATCTTACACCTATCGTTGTGAATATTATTTTTCCAAATATTGAAGCTCCAGCTAAAAGAAGAATTATTTTTAGGTTGTCTTTAAGAATAAGAGGATCAACCATCATTCCTACAGAAACAAAGAATATTGCTCCAAAAAAGTCTTTTATTGGAAGTGTGACATGTTCTATTTTCTCAAGTTCAACGGTTTCAGCCAAAAGTGAACCCATAACAAAAGCACCAAGGGCAGCTGAAAAACCAACACTTGTTGCAAAAACAACCATACCAAAACATAATCCTAATGATACAATAAGAAGTATTTCACTGTTAAGCCAAGGTTTAAGCTTTTTTAGTGCTGTTGGTATAATATAAATACCTGCAACGAACCATATAACAATAAAGAATAGGAGTTTTGTGATTATAAATAGCAATGTTTGACCTTCTATTTCTTTTGTAGCGGCTAAGGTGCTTAACAAAACCATAATAATAATTGCAAAGAGGTCTTCAAATATTAGTATTCCAAAGACTATGTTTGTGAACTTTTCTTTTTTTAATTCTAAATCGGTAAATGTTTTTACTATTATTGCAGTGGAAGACATAATCAACATTCCGCCTAAGAGTAAGCTGTTGGCTGTTGTCCATCCAATAATTTTACCTACGACAAATCCTAAAAGAGAAAGAAATATTGCCTCAAAAATAAATGCACCTCCACCAATTTTCCTTATCTTCAAAAGTTTCTTAAAACTGAATTCTAAACCCATGCCAAAGAGTAAAAAGATAACTCCTATATCTGCCCAAGTGTTTATATTTTCAGGATGAACGGTTGGAAAGAGAGCAAAGTAAGGTCCTGCAATAAAACCAGCAACAATATATCCTAAAACTACAGGCTGTTTGAGCATCCGACATATCAAGCTAAATATGGAAGCACAGATAAGAATTATAGCTAAGTCGGTAATAATCGAGGGTAAATGACTCATTTTCTTTGATTTTATTTGCAAATATAGTGAAATAATTCTACCTTTGCACCCTCTTTTGAAAAAGTTGTTGCTTACTCAACTAAAGTATTTTTTAAGGGAGTGTAAATCAAAATATTGTTTAACCGGATTTAGTAAGGAATCACATTAATAAATCGTTTCAAAAATGAGAGATTTAAAAGACATCCAACCTTTGGAAGACTTTGATTGGTCTTTAGTTGGTAAAAAGAAAAGTGTTTATAGTGAAGATGAACGCGAAAAATTAACTCAAAGCTACGAAAACACTTTTAGTCAATTGGCAGAACAACAAGTTGTTGAAGGTATAATAGTTGCAATGACTAGTCGTGAAGTTGTTATTAATATTGGCTTCAAGTCAGATGGTATTATTCCTGTTTCAGAAATACGTTATAATCCAGATTTTAAAGTAGGTGATAAAATAGAAGTATATGTAGAAAGCCAAGAAGATGCTGGTGGACAACTTATTCTTTCTCACAAGAAAGCAATTATTCTTCAATCTTGGGATAGAGTTAATGCAGCATTTGAAACACAAGAAATTGTTAATGGCTATGTTAAGAGCAGAACTAAGGGTGGTTTAATTGTTGATGTATTTGGTATTGAAGCATTCCTTCCAGGTAGTCAAATTGATGTTAAACCTATCCGTGACTATGATGTTTACGTTGATAAGGTAATGGAATTTAAGGTTGTTAAAATCAATCACGAATACAAAAACGTAGTTGTTTCTCACAAAGCACTTATTGAAGACGAAATAGAAACTCAAAAGGCAGAAATTATAGCACGTTTGGAAAAAGGTCAAGTACTTGAAGGAATTGTTAAAAACATTACTTCTTATGGTGTATTTATTGACCTTGGTGGTGTTGATGGACTTATCCATATCACAGACCTTTCATGGGGTAGAATTAATCACCCAGAAGAAATTGTACAATTAGACCAAAAGATAAATGTTGTTATTTTAGACTTCGATGAATCTAAAAAACGTATTGCATTAGGGTTAAAACAACTTACTCCTCATCCTTGGGATGCTTTAAGTGCTGATTTAAAAGTTGGTGATAAAGTAACAGGTAAGGTAGTTGTATTAGCTGACTATGGCGCATTTGTTGAAATAGTTCCTGGTGTTGAAGGTTTAATCCATGTAACAGAAATGTCATGGAGCCAACATCTAAGAACAGCTCACGATTTCTTGAAAATAGGTGATAGCGTTGATGCTGTTATTTTAACTCTTGATCGTGAAGAAAGAAAGATGTCATTAGGAATAAAACAACTTATTCCAGATCCATGGGCTGATATAGTTGAAAAATATCCTGTTGCTAGCAAACATGAAGCAATAGTAAGAAACTTTACAAACTTTGGTATATTTGTAGAATTAGAAGAAGGTGTCGATGGTTTAATTCATATCTCTGACCTTTCTTGGAGTAAGAAAATTAAACATCCAGCAGAATTTACTAAGGTAGGCGAAAAAATACAAGTAGTAGTTCTTGAGGTTGATGTTGAAAGCCGTCGTTTAAGCTTAGGCCACAAACAACTTGAAGAAAACCCTTGGGATGTATTTGAAAGCATATTCACCATAAACTCAATTCATAAAGGAACAATTATGAGTATGAGCGAAAAGGGTGGTGCAACAATATCTCTTCCTTACGGAGTTGAAGCATTTTGTCCAAAATCACAATTAGCAAAAGAAGATAAAACAAATGCTAATATTGATGACCAATTAGATTTCAAAGTAATTGAATTCTCAAAAGATAACAAGAAGATAGTTGTTTCTCATGCTAAAACTTGGCAAATAGAAGAAGCAAAAGAAGATAAAAAAGGTGGTTCTTCAGAAGAAAAAACAATGAAGAAACTTAACGATAACTTAGAAAAAACTACTCTTGGTGATATCGACGCTTTAGCTAACTTAAAAGAAGAGATGACAAAAGAAGAAAATACTAAAAACGAACAAGAATAATGTTTGATTTTTAGGGTTTAAGGTTGAAAATTTAAATATTTTCTCCTTCTCCTTTAACTCTTTTCATAGAAAAACGCCTAAACTTTTATAGTTTAGGCGTTTTTTATTTGAAGAAATTAATTTTTGATGTAACTTTGCACTCGTTGAAAATAAAGAAATCATAAAGTTATAATATCAAAAAGAAACAAATTATGAAACGATTATTGTTTTTATCAATAATAATTCTTTTGCCGATAATTACATTTGCACAAGGAATTAATGCGATTTATTCTTTCACAACTTACAATATTCCCAATAAAAGTCCTTATGTTGAAGTCAATACTTCAATAGAAGCAAATAGCATTTCTTATGTAAAAAATAGCGAAGGAAAAGATGCAGGATTAGTAGAATTGTTGCTAATAATAAAGAAAGATTCTTCAATAGTGTATGTTGAGAAAAGAGAAATAAAAGCAATAAAGGCAAAAGATAACTCTTCAATTGTAGATATACAAAGAATAAGTTTGGAGAATGGAAAATATGTTGCAAGGTTTGAGATAAGTGATAAAAACAAAACTTCACAGCCATTAACAATTGAAGATAATTTTGAAGTAAATTATCCGAAAAATCAGATAGCCGTTTCTGATGTTCAAATAATAGACAACTATAAAAAGACAACAGAACAAAACATACGTTCTAAGAATGGCTTAGATTTAACTCCTTACTTATTTGATGCATTGCCAGAAAGTAAAAATCAGGTAACATATTACGCAGAAATTTATAATGCAGATAAACAGTTTGGTTATGATAGCAATTATGTAGTTTCTGTAATAATAGAAAATATAAGATCAGGAAAGAAATTTGAAGGCACACAAAAGCTTAAACGAGAACAAGCAAAAGATTTAACAGTAGTAATGGGTAATTTAGATATAGAAAAATTACCACAAGGAAGTTATTTCTTAGTTGTGGAAGCAAGAGATGGAAAGAATATTCTTTTTGCATACAATAAAATAGCTTTTTATAGATACTCTAAGTTAAATGCAATTGAAAGATCATCTATACCAGCTGATGCTTTTGTAAATAATGTTTCAGATAAGGATATAAATGAATATCTCTATTGTCTATTGCCAATAGCGAGTGAATCACAAAAGGGATATATTAAGAGAAGTACTGATACTGCTTCAATTGAAGACAAGAAATTCTTTCTTTATGCTTTTTGGAAAGGTATAAATCCAGAAAATCCAAATGGAGAGTGGCGTAATTATATGAATGAAGTAGAATATGTAAATACAAAATATTCCACTAAGATAAGGAAGGGCTATGAAACAGACATGGGACGAGTTTATCTTGTATATGGTAAACCGGACGTATTAATAGATGAAAAATTCAAGTCAACAAGTGGTATGAGAAAAAGAACAACTGCTGACAAAGCTGCAAATAGAGAAGCATTAAATGAATCTGCAGGTGCAGTATCATATATGCCTTATCAAATATGGAGATATAAAAGGACACCTTTTGGTGAAGTAAATAAAGGCTTTGTATTTTATGCCCCTCAAAATAACTTAATGGAATATTTCCTATTACATTCCGATGCAAAAGGTGAACCATTTGATTATTATTGGGAAAATAGATTAACAAGAGGATCATTAGAAGAAGGTGTTGAAGGGGATGCTGGAGTACAGTTTAGAAGAGGTTATTAATGATTAATCAAGTGCCAAAAGTAGCTGTTGTTATTCTTTCGTGGAATGGGGAAGACTTATTAAAGACTTACCTCCCTTCTGTTATAAACTACTCAAAAGAAGCAGAAATAATTGTAGCTGATAATGGTTCAACTGATAATTCAATAGCTTTTCTTCGAGAAGAATTTCCTCAAATAAGAATAATAGAAAATAAACAAAACTATGGTTTTGCAAAAGGCTATAATAAAGCTCTCCAAGAGGTAGACGCAGATTATTATGTATTACTTAATTCTGACGTAGAAGTAACGCCTTTTTGGATTCCTCCCATAATAGAATTAATGGAGAAAGATTCAACTATTGCTTGTTGCCAGCCAAAATTATTATCTTATTTAGAAAAAAATAAATTTGAATACGCAGGAGGAGCTGGTGGATTTATAGATTATTTAGGTTATCCTTTTTGTAGGGGAAGAATATTCAATTCTTTGGAAGAAGACCATGGACAATACAATGACGAGAAAGAAATTTTTTGGGCAACAGGAGCTGCTTTATTTGTAAAAGCAAAAATATATAAGGAATTTGGTGGCTTAGACGAAGATTTCTTTGCTCATCAAGAAGAAATAGATTTTTGTTGGAGAGTTAAAAATGCAGGATATAAAGTTTATTATTGCCCTAAATCAATATGCTATCATTTAGGAGGAGGCACGTTAAACAAAACTTCATCGCATAAAACATTCTTAAACTTCCGCAATAATCTATACCTCTTATATAAGAATCTCCCTCATGAACAGAAAAACAAAATCTTTTTCATGCGTTTTTTCTTAGACATAATTGCTTCAATAACTTTTCTTTTACAAGGAAAGGTCGGAGAGTTTGTTGCTGTATATAAAGCTTATATAGCATTTATAAAAACAAAGAATCAAATAAAACAAAAGCGTAAACCGATAATAAATCATAATATAAAAGAGATATATCCTTATAGTATAGTCTTTTCTTACTATATAAAATCAAAGAAAAAATTTAGCGACCTTAAATTATAAACATATGAAAAAAATAATTGTTATTTTGGTAGCATTAGCTTTTTGTACCATAACAGCTTCAGCACAATCTTCATTTATGAAGAAAGTTAACTATGGAATAGAAGTAGGAACAAATATTTCAAGTGTAAATTTTTCAGGACGGATTGTAGATTGGGAATTAATAAATCCACAACCAGAAATGAAATTAGGTTATCAATTAGGAGCATTTGCAAACTACCACTTCAATGATTTATTTATGGTAGAAACAGGATTAAGTTTTATTTCAAAAGGCTACGGTTTACCTACAAGGACAAAATCAATAGAAGGATTTCCTATAATAAAATATCGTCAAACAGGTTCTTCGTATTATTTAGAAATGCCTTTTCTATTTGGGGTAAGTTATCCAATAAAAGAATTAGATATACATCTCAAAATAGGACCATATATAGCTTATGGTGTTTCAGGGAATGTAGAAATTGAAAAACTATCAGGAACAGTCAATTCAGATATGTTTGGTGATAAAAATATATATCCATTCAAACGTTTCGACTATGGTGGAAAACTTGTATTAGGAATTGATTTATGGAAGGTATCATTTGATGTCTTCTATGATTTTGGGTTAGCTAATTTAGCAAATTTTGATGATTCAAAATTAAGTTCCACTGCTGTTGCAGGTGGAACATTTGAAAATGATAAAGTCCACAGCTATTCAATAGGTCTTACAGCAAGATACAAGTTCTAAAAATGATTGCTTTTGTCATAATAAATAGTAATGATTGTTAAATATAAATTAGAAAATTCATTTGGACCAATAGGTAGTATTGCTGGTAAAATTCTATTTTTGATTTGTATAATTGGAAATTTATTCTATTCTATTTCAATTATAAGTATTCTATTTTTGATAATAGGAGCATTTATGGGCTTTTCAAAAACAGATATATTTATTGACACAGAAAATCATAAGATTAGGTTTTCAAGTACTTTCTTTGGATTTATTAAAACAGGTAAATGGATAGATATTGATGATGATATGGAGATAGGAATTAGAAAATCTACCGAAAAATGGCAGGTAATTGGTATGTCAAATAAGTCTATTACTATGAAAGGAACGCCATATAAAATTGTCTTATACAAATCTCAAAATATTCCATTATTAACTTTGAAATATGCTTCAACTATTGAAGAAGCAGAAAAAGAATTAGAATATTTTGGAAAATTATTAGGAATGGAATAGTTTTACTCCCTTTATCTTTTTGAGCATTTATTGCTTAGCTCTTTATTCTTTTTTCTATATACTTAGAGTTTAAAACTCTTAATATTCCAACATAATCTAATTTAAATTCTAACAAATCTCCTACTTTGTACTTTTTAGCGTTACGAGATAAATCTATTACAATCATATCTGAACTACTCCCAACAATAGATATATTTTCATCTTTTGGCATTATATGACTAACATCAACATCTAATAATCCAAGGTCAATAATTGCCCTATAACTTGTTTCACCTATTCTTGTTTCGTCAAATGTTACGGAATGCCCCTCTACATTTGTACCCATTTCACCCATAGGAATAGTAGGCTTCTCTATTAATTCAATAATTTCTGAGAATAATGTGAAAATATCTGTTTTAAACTTCTTTAAAACAGTATTATTATAGACATCTGTACCTAAAAATAATGTTTCTCCAACTCTGAAATGATTAATTCCTTTTGGTAGTAAATTTTGGAAAATCAATGGTATTGTAACAGATGAACCTCCAGAAATATATGTTATCTTTCTGTTGAATTTCAATTCAATTAATTGCTTATATAAACTTAATTGAATTAATTTGTCATGGTTAGGAAGTACTCCATATAAACAAGATAAATTTGTTCCAATTCCAACAACCTCAATATTTTTTAGATTAAAAACCTTAGAATAAAAATCAATAAGTCCCTCTCTCATTATCCCTTCCCTCAGTTCTCCTAACTCAATCATAATAATTATTTTATGAATTTTATTCTGAATTTGAGCTTCTTCGGAAAGTAATTTTATCGTTTCAATTTCTGTGTTCATACTAATGTCAGCAAATTGAACTACTTTTTTTACAGCACGCTTTGCAGGAGGTCTTATGAAAATTGTTTCTACGTTTGGATTGATTTGTTTCACCATTTTTAAATTCACAATTCTTGAATCACAAATCTGTGTAATATCATAAGAAAGTAATTCCTCTAAATATTCTTTATTTCCACAAAGTATTTTTGAAACAACAGCCCATTTTATATCTTTTTCCTTGAATAATTTATTTAGAAATTCAAAGTTAGATTTTAGTTTTGATTTATTAAGAACAATATAAGCCATAGTTATTAATTTTTTATATATCTCATTTCAAGATATTTATTTTTGAAACCTAATTTTTCGTATAGAAATTTAGCCGGATTATTGGCTTCAACATGTAATGCGACATCACCTTCTGCAATATTGAGGGCTTCGGTCATAATTTCCTTGCCAATACCTTGACCTCTTAATTCTTTATGTGTAGCAATATAAACAAGAATATTCTCTGGAATATATCCTTTCATACCAGTTTCGTTTACTACTACAATTGATGTTGTCTTTGCGCCTTCAAAAGCTTGTAATATAAAACCACCATAAGATATCGTCTCTTTTAGTGCATAATTTACAGCTTTTTCAATATCCTCTCTTGAGTCTCCAAATTCTTCTAAATGTTGGAAAAGAAAGTCTATAATTCCCTTCTTTTCATTATCGCTTGGTTTGTTTTTTTCGTTAAATAGATTTGTTTTAATCATTTTTGTACCTTCCTTCTTAAGATGATTTATTATTAAATATAGATTTAATACAATAACATTGTTGTTTGAACAATGAATAGTAAAAATCATTCATTTTTTGTAATTATAGAATTTAGAGCAGCATCCATATAAACTTATATGGATTTATTTATATGAACAATTTTATTGTCCTTTATTGTTAATGGATATAAATCCATAGTGAATAGAATAAATCTATATTGTTTTTGCATATAATACATCAACAAGATAATATTAATTCTATATATTATATATTGTTAATCATACAACCTACTTTCTTAATTGAGAACGTAAACTTGGTTAAATCTCAATTAACAAAGAAATTAGTTGAAATGACTCTAACTATATTTTATTAGAAAGTTGCGCCTATTCAAGAAAATAAATGCTTTAATAAATAAAAAACAAGTCTATTTTCTTTAAACTTCACATAACCTGAATGCAATAATACAAAAATTTATTGGTTTATACAAGTGTTTTAAGTATTTTTTGCATAAACCATTTTGTATCTTTGACAATAATTTAATGAGAGTTAGATTTAATATTTTTGTTCTTTCAATATGAGAAGTCAAGTTTAGAAGAAAATTATATCTTTGCAAGAAGGATAGAATATACAAGATTGTTCCAGAGTAAAATCTTATTGGAATTAAATTAAAGGTTGAGTTCTAAAATAATTCAACTCTTTTCTTTTTTATTAATTATATCTTAAGTCGTCGAGCTAAATCGAAAAGAAGAAGAACTCTTTCCAAAATTAAAGCCCTTCTTTTTCTAAGGAAACGGGATATAATTCTACAGAAACGGGGTTTAAAATTATTTTAATAGGGATTAAATTGTGCTACGATGGGTATCGTAGTGGTGTTACGATGCCCATCGTAGCATATCTACAATGCCCATCGTAGTTTTTAAGAAATTTTAAGTGTGATTGTTGATGTAAGATTCTACTCTTTTGAACTTGAGTCACTTTACAAGTGCAAATATACAAAATTATTGGGAAATATCAAGAGCTTTTTATTGAAATATTTCTGAAAAATAATTCTTTATGGGAGAGGATTCAAGAATAATGAGTATAGTAACTTAAGTATATATTACTATCTCAATGTTTACAACCTATCAACTATTTTTTTTATATCTATTGTTTTTGAGCATTTGAAGTGTCCTTTGGGGCATTTTTTGTAACCATGCAATCCACAGGGGCGACAAGGAAGTTTTTCTTTTGTTTGTATTATTTTAGAGTCATCACTTAGAGGCGTAAACCCAAATGCTGGAACTGTGGAGCAAAATATTGCTGTTATTGGTGCATTTACTGATGAACAAAAATGTAATGGAGCTGAGTCGTTGGTGAAGTTCATCTTTGCATTGTCCATTAGAGAAACAGATTCTAAGTAAGTTAGTTTACCTGCAAGATTTTTACAATTAGGATTATTGATAGCTTTCTTTATTTCATCACAAAGTTCTATATCTGTTTTACCTCCTAATAAGTAGATTGAACTATCTTTTGGTGCTTTTGTGAGAAATTCTATCCAACCGTCCTTATGAAACTGTTTTGTAAACCATAAAGAGCTTGGACTTGCAGTATAATATATTCCGTTTTTAAATTCTTCTGTCTTTTCTTTAGCATGTTTTGTTGGATAAAGTCTTGGAGGTAATACGTTGCTTTCATCGTCTTCACATATTTCGGCTATCAATCGAAAGTTGCGATCTACTTCATGTATAAACTTAGTTTTATGTATTAAGTGTTCTACTCTTTGGTCAAAGAATATGGATAAAGGGTTTTTCTTAAAGCCTATCTTCTTGTGAGAGTTAGAAAAAGCTGTTATTAACCCGGAAGAAAAGAAACGATTAATATTTATTACAAATTCGTATTCTGTCTTTCTTATCTGCTTAATAAGGTTGTACAAGTTCTTATATTTATTTTCTTTTTTATTCCAGCCCCATACTTTCCCAACAAATGGATGTTCTGTAAAAAGTGATTCATTCCCTTTTTTTACAAGAATATCAATCTTTTCATCATGGAAATTATAATGTAATTCTTCCAAAAGCGAAGTAGCAAGTACTACATCTCCAATAGAAGCTGTCTGTATAATCAAAAACTTTTTCATTAGGCAAAGTTATAATAAAAATTCCTACAATCACAAAAGCATTGAAAAAAAAGAAGACCGAGATTCACATCTGGGTCTTCCAAGTATTATCCAAAAAAGAAAGGATCGTAGCCCCTTCTATATCTTATTTTAATTATTCTACTATGATATTCCAATTGTGAGTATCTTCTACTTCTCCTTCTTGGATTCCTTTTAATGCATGGTAAAGTTTTGTACAAACTGGACCAGCTTCTGTACCATAGTTATATAGTTTCTTTGTTCCTCTATCTTCTATTTGACAAATTGGAGAAACAACTGCTGCTGTTCCACATGCTGCTACTTCTTCAAATGTTGAAAGTTCTGCAACTTCAATTGGTCTTTCTTCAACTTTCATTCCCATATCTGCAGCTAATTGACGCAAAGACATGTTTGTGATTGAAGGAAGAATAGATGATGATTTTGGAGTGCAATATGTATTATTTTTTATTCCAAAGAAGTTAGCTGCACCTGCTTCATCAATATATTTTTTATGTACTGCATCTAAATAAATACAGTTTGAAAATCCTTCATCATGAGCTCTTTGTCCTGATTTTAAAGAAGCAGCATAGTTACCACCAACTTTAAATGTACCAGTTCCAAGTGGAGCTGCACGGTCATAATCTTCTACTATTTGGAATTTAACTGGTTTAAATCCTTCTTTAAAGTAAGGACCTACTGGACCTGCAAATATTACAAATAAATATTCGTCAGCTGGTTTAACTCCAACTTCAGGACCTGTTCCAATTAGTAATGGACGAAGATATAGAGATGCTCCTGATCCTGCTGGAGGAACAAATCTTTCGTTTCTTTTTACTATTTCTATACAAGCTTTAACAAATAATTCTTCTGGTACTGGTGCCATCATAATTCCTTCTGCTGTACGATACATACGTTTTGCGTTTTCATAAGGACGGAATAAACGAATTTTACCATCAACACCACGAAATGCTTTCATACCTTCAAATGCTTCTTGTCCATAATGAAGACAAGTTGCTGCCATGTGCATTGTGATTTCTTCTGATTGTGTAAATTCTAATTCGCCCCATTTACCATTACGGTAGTAGCAACGTACGTTCCAATCTGTTTTGTAATAGCCAAAAGGTAGGCTTGACCAATTTATATCATTCATATCTTAAAAGTTTTTGTTTTTTCGTTTTATTTAGGAAAACGTCGTGCGAAATTACACATTTTATCAATATGAGGAGCTATTTTTACAAGAAAATTGTCTTTTTATACTCTACATTATATAAGAACAATCCTTTCGCAGGAACAGAAATTCCTGCTTCACATCTACTTTTAGATTCTATTATATTACAAAATTCTTCTATATCTATTTTACCTAATCCAACGTCTAATAATGTCCCAACAATTGCTCTTACCATATTTCTTAAAAACCTATTTGCTTTGATAGTAAAAACTAATAGATCGCCTTCTTTTTCCCAATAAGCTAATGCAACATTACAATTATAATTATTTACTTGTGTATGAGATTTTGAGAAACTTGTAAAGTCTGTGTAAGTTATTAATCTTTCACATGCTTTATTCATATCTTCCAAATTAAGTGGGCGGTGGAAATAATAGGAAATATCATTTTTGAAAGGTTGTTTTTTTGTTGCTACATAATATTTATAAGTTCTACTAATTGCATCAAAACGAGCATGAGCATCTTCTTTCATCTTATATATACCTAAAATATTTATCTCATGATTAAGGTAACGGTTAAGTTTAAGTTTTAATTGACTCAACTCCTCTAAAGACATTTCTTTAAAATCAAAATGAGCATAGTAATCAAAAGCGTGTACACCAGTATCTGTTCTTCCACAACCAGCAAGGGCTACCTTTTCTTTTAATAAATACATTAAAGCTATTTCTATATTTTCCTGAACAGTAGGTGCATTAGGTTGTAATTGCCAACCGCAAAATGAAGCGCCATTATATGCTAAATGTAAAAAGTATCTCATTAATATATATTCTTTCTTTGTGCAAAGATAAAATAATCCAATTTAATAAGTCTTGTTTAAAAGAAAAAAGCACCTATATTTCTATAAGTGCTTTCATATTATTTTGATTTGTTTATTTCAAATAATTCTCTTTGAGATTATTTAATAAAACCAGATCTTCTAAGTAAAGCATCATTTGTTGGCTCGTGACCACGGAATGCTTTGTAAAGTTCCATTGGGTTTTTCTTGCCTCCTTTTGAAAGAATATTCTTACGGAATGATGTTGAAACTTCTTTATTGAAGATTCCTTTTTCTTTAAATACAGAAAAAGCATCTGCATCTAATACTTCAGCCCATTTATATCCATAATATCCTGCTGCATATCCACCTGCAAATATATGTCCAAATTGTGTACTCATTATTGAACCACTAACTATTGGTAATAGTTCTGCTTTTGCTGCACTTTTTCTTTCAATTGATTCAACGTCTCCACTCAATGGTGATGTAATATTATTCCAACCCATATCAACTAATCCTAAGAATAATTGACGAACTGATGTATATCCTTGTAAATATTGTTCACTTGCTTTAATCTTATTAACTAATTCTTCTGGCATTTTTTCTCCAGTTTTATAATTAACAGCAAACATATCTAAGAATTCTTTTTCGGTTGCAAAGTTTTCCATAAATTGAGATGGAAGTTCAACGAAATCTCTGTAAACAGAAGTTCCTGATGTTGATTGATAAGTACATTCTGATAATGTTCCATGTAAGCAATGTCCAAATTCATGTAGGAATGTTGTTAGTTCTTCAAATGTTAGAAGAGAAGGTGTTGTTCCATTTGGTTTTGTAAAGTTACATACCATTTGTATTAATGGACGAACATCTTTCCCGTTTTCAATTCTTTGTTCTCTAAATGAAGTCATCCAAGCTCCTGAACGTTTTGATGCTCTTGGAAAGAAGTCCATATAAATTACAGACATCATTTTATTATTTGCCTTATCCCAAACTTCATAAACAACTACATCATCATTGTATTTTGTAATTGTTTTATTTTCTCTGAATTCAAGACCATAAAGTTTATCTGCTAATTTAAAAATACCTTCACGAACTTTTTCTAATTGGAAATAAGGTTTAACCATTTCTTGGTTAATAGAATATTTTTCATTTTTAAGTTTTTCTGACCAATAAGCCCAATCCCAACGTTGAATATCTCCAACAAATCCTTTTGAATGAGCATAGTCTGTAACCATCTGTAAATCTTTCTTAGCAAAAGGCATTGAAGACGCTAATAAATTATCAATAAATGATAATACTTTTTCTGGTGTTTCTGCCATTCTATCTGTAAGAGAATATTCAGCAAAAGACTTATAACCTAATAATTGAGCCATACGAAGACGAAGATTAGCTATCTTTATAACATTTTCCTTATTATCGTTTTCATTATTATTATTACCTTGTTTGCTTGAAGCTGTCCATATTTCTTTTCTTAACTCTCTGCTGTCAGCATAAGTAATAAAAGGAATATAACTTGGATAATCTAATGTAAATACCCAACCTTTAACCTTACGTTCTTTTGCTGTTTCTTTTGCTGCATCAATTGCGTATTGAGGAATTCCAGCAAGATCTTTCTTGTTAGTTATTGTTAAAGAATAAGCATTTTGGTCATTAAGATCATTTCTTTGATACTTTAAACTTAAAAGAGATAATTCTTCTGAAATCTTACGGAATTCTTCCTTTTGAGCACCTTCTAATAATGCACCACTCTTAATAAATCCTTTGTATGTTTTGTCTAATAACATTCTTTGCTCAGCTGTCAAAGGAATATCATCACGCATATCATACACTGCTTTTACCTTAGCAAAAAGTTGTGGATTCATATTAATGTCATTGCCATATCTTGTCAATTCAGGAGATAGATCCTCAGCAATTTTTTGTAAGTCTTCACTTGTATTTGATTCATTTATATTGAAAAATACATTTGAAACTCTGTTTAATAAACCCCCTGCGTTTTCAAGAGCAACAATTGTGTTTTCAAAAGAAGGCTTTTCTTTGTTTGCTATAATTGCATTTATATCCTTTTTAGCTTCATCTAAAGCATAAAGAATAGCTGGTTTGTAGTCTTCTGTTTTAATTTTATCAAAAGGAGGTGTCTGATAAGGTGTATTCCAGTTTTGCACCAACGGATTTGATTGCTTAATTTTAGCGGCGTCTTCTGGTTTCATCTGAGCCACTAACATAGTAGAAACTACTGTCATAATCAATGTGAATAAAGTTATTTTTCTCATCTGTTTATTATTGTATTTATTATTATTTTCCAAATGGGCTGCAAATATACATTATATTATAATACCCCACAAAAACCTAAGCTAAAATAATTAAAACAACATTGACAAGTTTCTTTTTTCTGAATTGGAAATAATTATACTATATTTGTGGATTAATTTCACCCAAAACCAATAAAGATATGGAATTTCAAGAATTAATTTTACAGCGTCAAAGTGATAGAAAATACAGTTCTAAACCTGTTGAAAAAGAAAAGATATTAAAATGTATTGAATCGGCTCGTCTTTCACCTTCAGCTTGCAATGCTCAACCTTGGACATTTGTTGTAGTTGACGATGAGAAAAAAAGATTAGAGGTTGAAAAGGCTACTGCTACTTTAGGAATGAATGGATTTGTTCTTCAAGCTCCAGTTGTTATTGCTATTGTTTTGGAAAAGCCTAATTTATCTTCTAAAATTGGCTCTGTTATTAAGGATAAAGAATATACATTAATAGATATAGGTATTGCTGCAAATCAATTTTGTCTTCAAGCTTCTGAAATTGGACTTGGAACTTGTATTATTGGTTGGTTTAATGAAAAAGAAGTAAAAAAAGTTCTTAATATCCCAAAGAATAAACGTGTACCTGTTTTAATTACATTAGGCTATTCAGAATCTCAATTAAGACAAAAGATTCGTAAGCCAATTCAAGATATGAGTAAATTTAATTCTTACACAGAATAAGTACATATTTAGCTTTTTATTTCGCCATTTTTAATTCTAATTATCCTATTCTAAGAAAAAAATAAGCCATGTTTATGAAACAATACGCCAAGTTTGTTAAATAACATGGCTATTTATATACATTAAATTAGTCTTTTTATGGAAACGAAATGCCATTTCGTCAGAATGAAATGGCATTTCATAATTTCGAGATGGCGTTTCGTTTTCATGAAATGGCATTTCATTCTTACGAAATGGCATTTCATGGTTATAAAAATAAAGAGTTTATTTCAAGAAAAGACCATGTTATTTAATTAACATGGCGTATTGTTTGATTAACATGGCGTAAAATTTTTATAATATCAATTTAATCTCGAATAGGATTAAGTTTTTTTGTCATAGATTAAGAGTTTTGGGTTAGAGATTAAAAGTTTTTGAGAAGAAATTAAAAGTTTTTGGGGCTGTTTAAGTTTTATGGGAAGATTAAGAGTTTTTGGGTTGATTTATTGAGTTGATAAAAAATTATCTTACTTTTGCAAATTGATTTTATCACTAAAACGTATAAGATATGAAAAAAGCGTATGTATTTCCTGGTCAAGGTGCTCAATTCGTTGGCATGGGAAAAGATCTTTATGATAATTCTGCTTCAGCAAAAGAGATGTTTGAAAAGGCAAATGAGATATTAGGGTTTAGAATTACTGACCTTATGTTTGCTGGAACAGTTGAAGATTTAAAACAAACAAAAGTAACTCAACCAGCAATATTTCTTCATTCAGTTATTCTTGCTCATACTTTGGGCGAAGACTTTAAACCTGATATGGTTGCAGGACATTCCCTTGGTGAATTTTCTGCATTAGTGGCTGCAAAAGCTATGAACTTTGAAGATGGTTTACGTCTTGTTGCTGCTCGCGCTAATGCAATGCAAAAAGCTTGTGAAGCTACTCCTTCAACAATGGCGGCAATTTTAGGATTAGAAGATAAGGTAGTTGAAGATATTTGTGCTTCAATTAAAGATGAAGTTGTTGTTCCTGCAAACTATAATTGTCCTGGACAGTTAGTAATTTCTGGTTCTATTGCTGGAATTGAAAAGGCTTGTATATTAATGAAGGAAGCTGGTGCTAAACGTGCCTTACCATTAACTGTTGGTGGTGCTTTCCACTCTCCTTTAATGTTACCTGCTCAAGAAGAATTGGCTAAAGCTATTGAAAATACTAATTTCAATACTCCTATTTGTCCTATTTACCAAAATGTAAACGCAAAACCAATGACACAAGCAAAAGAAATTAAGGAAAACTTAATTAAACAATTAACTGCTCCTGTTCGTTGGACTCAAATTTCTTTAGCTATGGTTGAAGATGGAGCTACAACATTTATTGAAGTTGGACCTGGAACTGTTCTTCAAGGTTTGATTAAGAAAGTAAAAACTGACGGAGAATTTATTTCTGCATAAAAAAATAATTTAATACATATTTAAAGATGATAACAAACAATTTTACACCAAGACATAACGGCCCACAAGCCGCAGACGTTGAAAAAATGTTAAAAGTTATTGGTGTTAGCTCTATTGATGAACTTATTGATAAAACAATTCCTTCTTCAATTAGATTAAAAGCTCCTTTAAACCTTCCAAAAGGAATGAATGAGTTTGAATATTTAAATCATATAAAAGCAATAGCTTCTAAAAATAAAATATATACTTCATTCATAGGAATGGGTTACTATAACACTATAGTACCAGCTGTTTTGCAAAGAAATATTCTTGAAAATCCAGGCTGGTATACTTCTTACACTCCTTATCAGGCTGAAATATCACAAGGAAGACTTGAAACCTTATTTACATTTCAAACAGCTATTACTTCATTAACAGGTATGCCTATTGCCAATGCGTCCATGCTTGATGAAGCAACTGCAACAGCTGAAGCTATGTTAATGTTCTTTGGTTCTCGAACACGCGAACAACAAAAGAATAATGTAGTTAAGTTCTTTGTTGCTGAAGATTTATTCCCTCAAAGTATTGATGTTATTAAAACAAGAGCTTTACCAAGAGGAATAGAATTAGTTATTGGTAATTCAGATAGCATTGTATTGGATAAAACTTTCTTTGGTGCAATTGTTCAATATCCTAATCGTAATGGAGAAGTAAAAGACTATTCAGAATTTGTTGCAAAAGCAAAAGAAAATAATGTATTTGTTGCAGTTGCAGCTGATATTCTTTCACTTGCTTTATTAACACCTCCAGGAGAATGGGGAGCTGATGCTGTTTGTGGTTCTACTCAACGTTTTGGAGTTCCAATGGGATATGGTGGACCAGAAGCTGCTTACTTTGCATGTACAGAAACATTCAAACGTACAATACCAGGAAGAATTATTGGTTTGACTGTAGATGCTCAAGGAAATCAAGCTTTCCGTTTAGCACTTCAAACTCGTGAACAACATATAAAGAGAGAAAAAGCTACATCTAATATTTGTACTGCTTCTGCAATGGTTGCTATTATGGCAGGACAATATACAGCTTGGCATGGTCAAGAAGGTATTAAAGCAATTGCACAAGATATTCACTGCCTTGCAGGTTTATTAGCAAAAGAAGCTTCTCAATATGGATTTACACAAAAGAATAAATCATTCTTCGATACTCTTTGTTTTGAAACTCCTGTTGATGCAGAATTAGTTTGCAAAAAAGCAGTTGAAAACAAAATGAACTTCAACTTAATTGATTCAAAACATATTTCTTTAAGTTTAGACGAAACAATATCTATTGATAATGTTAATGCTGTACTTTCTGTTTTTGCTGAAATATCAGGAAAGAAACATAATGCAGTAGAATGTAATGGTCATTGTTCAGAAGGAAATATTCCTTCAAATTTAGCTCGTAAGAGTAGTTTCTTAACTCAAAAGATATTCAATAAATATCATAGTGAAACAGAAATGATGCGTTATTTAAAGAAAATGGAAATAAAAGACCTTTCTTTAAATAGAGCAATGATTCCACTTGGAAGCTGTACAATGAAATTAAATGCAGCAATGGAAATGATTCCTTTCACTTGGCCTGAATTCACAAACGTTCATCCATTTGTTCCAAAAGATCAAGCAGCAGGTTATTTAGAAATGATAAATCACATGAGTGATATACTTTCTGAAATAACAGGTTTTGCTAAAATTAGTTTACAACCAAACTCTGGAGCAGCTGGAGAATATGCAGGTTTAACTACAATTCGTAATTATCAAGTTGCAAATGGACAAGCAAACCGTACAGTATGTTTAATTCCTTCTTCTGCACATGGAACAAATCCAGCATCAGCAGCTATGGCAGGAATGGACATTATTGTTATTAAATCAACATCAAATGGTGAAATAGATATTGCAGACCTTAGAGAAAAAGCAGAAGCTAATAAAGAAAACCTATCTTGTTTAATGATTACTTACCCTTCAACTCATGGAGTATTTGAGGAAGGTATATTAGAGATTATCAAGATAATCCATGATAATGGTGGTTTAGTATATATGGACGGAGCTAACATGAATGCACAAGTTGGATTAACTTCACCTGGCTTTATGGGAGCAGATGTTTGTCATTTAAATCTTCATAAAACATTTGCAATGCCTCATGGCGGTGGTGGTCCTGGAGTTGGACCAATTGGTTGCAAGAAAGAACTTGTTGATTACTTACCAACTCATTGCATGGTAGAAACAGGAGCAACTAAAGGCTCTGCTGTTGCTGCTTCACCTTTTGGTTCTCCAATGTTATTAACTATTTCTTATGGTTATTTAATGATGTTGGGAGTAGAAGGATTAACAGATGCAACACGCTATGCTATCCTTAATGCAAACTATATGAGAACAAGACTAAGCACTGCATATAATATTTTATATACAGGAAAGCAAGGAATGTGTGCTCATGAAATGATATTAGATTGCAACCCATTTAGTCTTTCAAGTGGAATTCAATGTGGAGATGTTGCTAAACGTTTAATGGACTATGGTTTCCATGCTCCAACAGTTGCATTCCCTGTTCACGGAACACTTATGGTTGAACCAACAGAATCAGAACCATTATCAGAAATGGATCGTTTATGTGATGCTTTAATTCAAATAAGAAAAGAAATTAAAGAAGTAGAAGATGGAAAAGCTGACAAAAAGGATAATCTTATCTTAAATGCTCCCCACACAATGCAAGTTGTTTGTGCAGACACTTGGGAAAGACCTTACACTCGTAAAGAAGCAGCATTCCCTCAACCACATGATGACAAATATTGGCCAGCATGTAGCAAGGTTGATGATGCTTTCGGAGATAGAAACCTACGTTGTTCTTGGGAAGACTAAACCTTAAACCAAACATAAAAAATACCAAAGGGATTGTATTAACTTACAATCCCTTTTTTAGAATAAACAGTTAATACAAACAAACTAACACATCAAATAAATATATTTCTTAACAATAAATTTGTTCTATAAAAAAGATTTCATAGTTTTGCACTTTCTCTTGAAAAGGAAACAAATTATAGGAAATTAATTATCAACAACAAAATTAAGAACAATGAAAATCAAAAATGTATTTTTTATTCTAATGTGTACATTAATCAGTATTAGTGTAAGTGCTCAAAGTAAATATATTCTTGGAGGTAATATTTATTATAAATCCATTTATAATACTAACAACTATAGCTACCTTTATGCAAATAAATCAAGTAAATATAATCAAACAAGCACAAACTTTGGTATAAATGTATCTCTTCATTATTTAACCAACAAGCACTTCGCAGTAGGTGGTGAATTAGGATTTGATAATAATATAGCATATAATTACATGACAAGAGATTTTCTTGTTTATTTCAAACCATCAGTAATGTATATTCAAAACATTACAGACAATTTAATTTACACACCTAAATTATATGTAGGAGGAGGTATTGGTAAATATAAGCCTTATTCAGATGGTTATAACAACGTTATGTATGCTTTAACAGCTGGTGTCGATATTTTTAGCTTTGACTACAAATTATCTAATAAAGTTGCAATTAACTTATCTTTTGGTGATATTTCTTATAATAAAGTAGAATATAAAGATGATACTAACGGCGAGGAACATTTTAACTTTGATCTAACAAACAATCTAAAAGTTGGTATAAGATTTTTCTTATAAAAAAGATGCAAACATATAAATGATTAAGGGATTGTATTAACTTACAATCCCTTTTTTAAATAGAAAATATGTAGATTTGCAAATTCAAATTCATAGAAAAATGAAAAATATCTTATTAATATTTCTGTTTATTATCGTTTCTGTTTCTTGTGCAAATAATAAAAGATTTTCCTTACAAAAAGGAGACTTATTGTTTCAAGCTAATGTTGTTTCTGAAAAGGTAAGAGCTATTCAAGGAGCTGGAGAAGGATATCATGGGTTAAGGTTTTCTCATGTTGGGATTTTAGATATAAATGATAAAGACACTTTAGTTATTGAAGCAACTACTGGTGGTGTTAGGTGTGTTAAATTAGAAAAGTTTTTTGAAGATGCTGAACATATTAAAGGGAAACCTTTTGTTTATGTTGGAAGATTAAAGCCTGAATATTCTGAAATTATTCCTTATTCTATTGAAAGAGCTAAAGAAAAAATAGGATTACCTTACGATTCTGTTTTCTTACCTAATAATAATGCTTATTATTGCACTGAATTAGTTTATGATAGCTATTTGGACAAGGAAAATAAACCAATATTTGAAAGCAAGCCAATGAGTTTTAAGGATAAGAATACTGGTAAGTTTTATGATACTTGGATTAAATTTTATTCTAAAATTGGTATTCCTATTCCAGAAGGAGTACAAGGGACAAACCCTAATGATATTTCCAACTCTAAGGCTATAAAAATAGTTTATAGTTATTAGACAACAATAAATTAAATCTTTTTGCGAGGAAATTAAGTTTAAGGACAACGAAACTAAGTTTAGAACTATTTAAATCAAGTTTAGGTATTGAAAAGATGCACATCTTTTGGGGGTTATGGTGTATACCCTATGACTTCTTCGGTGTACACCGTAGGATGGTTTTAATATCCATCAAAAACCATAAATAATACTTTCTGAAATATTAAGTATAAGTTTTACTCTTTGATTTAGAACAATCTTTATGGTGCAAAGATAATAAATATTTAATTATTCTTGTTCAAAGATTCGTTATATTTTGGACTTCATCAACCTTTTAATTGTCCCTTCTTTTTATTATCTTTATGTTCTAACTTATTCCGTTATGTTTAAAGGATTTTATGCTAATTACTCTTCAATTAGAAATGATTCTAAGGCAATTGTGTAACTTTTAAGCCCAAATCCGAATATACATCCTTTACAATTAGGGGCAATTAGACTTATATGGCGAAATGGTTCACGGTCTAAGATATTTGATATATGAACTTCTACTACTGGAGTTTTTATGCTTTTTATTGCATCGGCTATACTTACTGAGGTATGAGTATAACCTCCTGCATTGAGAATAATTCCATTGTTGCTGAAGCCTTTTTCTTGTAGTTTATTTATTATTTCTCCTTCAATATTGGATTGAAAATAATCTAATTCAATGTTATTATATTGCTTCTTTAGGTTGTTTAAATATATTTCAAAGCTTTCTTCTCCGTAAGTATCTATTTCCCTTATTCCTAATAGATTTAGATTAGGACCATTAATAATTGTTATTTTCATTTTTACACACTAATTTATATAGTTTATTACGAATTGCTCTTTATAACCACAAGGTTATAATTCATTATTTGTCATCAATATCTTTTAGTATTGCTTTGAATGTTTTTTCATCTGAGCAATTTAATATCTTCCGTTGATTATCAAGTAAGAAAAAGGTTGGAACTTTTTTTAGGTATGCTTTTATAATTAGTTTATCATTTTCACACCAACCGTTTATCCAATTTTTGGGAATGAATTCTGCATTTTGAAGCCAGTATTCTTTTTGTACGTCAGGTAGAATGGCAATAATTGTTAACTTATTATTTCCAATCATAAAGTTTAACTTATCATTTTTTGATAGTTTCTTTTTGATTTCTGTGCAGTGTTCGCATTCTGGATTATAGAAGTAAAGAAGGATATAATCGGTTTGAATATCTGAAAGGTTTAACTGTTTTTCATCTGGTGTAATAAAACTGAAATCGATAAACGTCTCATTTTTTTGAACCTCTTTTTTGCATTGCGAAAAACAAGGTAGGGTAAACATAATCAAATATACAAAGATATATATCCTTCTTTTCATATAATAAGATTATATTATTACTGATTCTTTTTTTGATGGGATATAAATATTTTTATATCCGTTTTCATTTAATGTATTTGCAAAGATTTTTTGTGTTTCTTCTTCGCCGTGTACAAGGAATATTGTTTTTAGAATGTCTTGGTTCTGGCATTTTAGGAATTGTAACATTTCCTGATAGTCAGCATGTGCAGAGTAGGAGTCTATTCTTCTTATTTCTGCTCTTACATTGTGTTGTATTCCAAATATAGAAACAATTTTATCTCCTCTTAGTATTTTTGCTCCTAATGTTGTAGGGGCACAGTAGCCAACTCCAAGTATTGTTGTCTTTTTGTTGTCTATATTGTTTGCAATATGATGTTTTACTCTTCCTGCTTCCATCATACCAGAGGCAGAAATTATTATCATAGGGTTATGATTTGTGTTTAAACTCTTAGATTCTTCTGTTGAACGAACATAATGAAGACGATTAAACCCAAATGGGTCTGGATCTGTTTTCATAAATTCTTTTATTTCATTGTTGAAACATTCTGTATGAAGTCTCATAATGTTTGTTGCATTTAAACTTAGTGGGCTATCAACATAAACATCAATATCAGGGAGAAGTCCTTTTTCTTCAAGTTTATCTAATGCATAAATTATTTCTTGAGCTCTACCAATTGCAAAAGAAGGAATTATTAATTTACCTTTTTTCTTGCAACAAGTATCTATTACGGCACTTAATAATTGTTGTTCTGATTTATCAATATTATCATGTAGTCTATCCCCGTAAGTTGATTCCATTATAATATAGTCAGCTTGTGGAAATGGTTGAGGTTCTTTAAGTATTCGTTTTGAATAACGTCCAATATCTCCAGTAAAGGCTATTTTCACTGTTTTTTCATCTTCCTTTATTGACATGTTTATTGTTGCACTTCCAAGAATATGTCCGTTGTCAGTAAATTTCACAGCTACATCTGGGTCAATATTAAATTCTTTTTCATAGGGAATAGAGATAAAAAATTGCATAGCTTCTTGTGCTTCAAGCATAGTATATATAGGTTCAACAGGTTCTAAGCCTTGACGGATTCTTTTTTTGTTGAATGTATGGGTATCGAGTTCTTGTATTTTCCCGCTATCGGCAAGCATAATTGAGCAAAGGTCTCTTGTTGCAGGTGTGCAGAATATGGTTCCTTTAAATCCAAGTTTAACAATATAAGGAATAAGACCAGAGTGGTCAATATGTGGGTGAGAAAGCAAAAGGTAATCAATCTCTGAAGGATTAAATCCAAGGTCTCTATTTGAACTATCAGTTTCTAATCCTTTCCCTTGAAACATTCCGCAATCAAGTAATATTTTTTTACCCTTATTAGTAGTAATTAAGTGTTTGCTACCAGTTACTTCTTTAGCTGCTCCTAAAAATTCTATTTTCATAAATATTAAGTTTTATTGATAAGCAAAGATAAATTCTTTTTTGTAATTATCAAGTGTTTTTTATGAAATAACGGGACTAAAGCTATTTTGTTTGGTTGATAGACAATATTTTTATTACTTTACGGAATCTTGTGTAATAAAGTATTGCAGCTGTAAGTAGTCCTGCAGAGAATCCAGCAAATATGCTCCAAGAGCCGATATTAAACACAAATCCACATATATAAGCGAAAGGAATAGCTACTAATATGTATGATATAAAGGCATATTTCATAGGTTTTGTTACATCGTTAATCCCTCTTAATGCTCCTAAAATAGAAACTTGAGAACCGTCAATTAATTGAAAAAAACCTGCAACGATAAAAAATTGTGAAGCTATTTCAATAACTCTTACATCAGGTGAGAATATCATCGCAATATATTTCCCTCCTATTATTAATAATATAGAAAATATAGACATAGCAAATAATGATAGATGAATACCTGCTTTAAAATATTTGTTAAGTTCCAATATATTCTTTTTCCCGTATTCTTGGCTTATAAGTATTGTTGTTGCACTTGCAATTCCAGAGGAAATTAAGAAAGTTGTACTAACAATAGAAATAACTATTTGATAAGCAGCCAAAGCATAAGTAGAAACCCATCCCATCATTATTGTAACTCCTAATAAAGAGAAAAACTCTAAGAACATCTGTCCTGCAATAGGAATTCCAAGACGAAGAATTTTTATATGGTAATATTTTGTGAAATTAGACCAATGAAAGAATGAAAAATATTTTCCATACTTCTTATTAATATAAATGTATAGAAAGAAAGAGATAGGCATTAATATTCTTGCAATTAATGTTGCTATTGCTGCACCTGTAACACCAAGGGGAGAAAAGCCAAGCTTCCCATATATTAATAAGTAATTAAGAATGATATTTAGTATATTAGCCGATATTGTTATTATCATTGATACTTTTGTATTCCCTATTCCTTCCATAAATTGCTTGAAACAAAGAAATATAAGTTGAGGAATAAATGAGATAGCTATAATAAAGTAGTATGGTTTACAAATATCAATTATTTCTGGAGGTTGACCAAAACTTCCAAGAAAAGGCATTAAAAGAAGGAGTATTAATGTTATAGCAAAAGCTATTATTAAGTTAAGAGATATAGCATTTTGAAATAGTGAAGCAATATTTCTATGTTCTCCTCTTGCATAACTTTGACCAATAAGAGGAGTGAGAGCCATTGCTATTCCCATACCGACAATCAAAGCATTATAAGAAATAGTTCCTGCAAATGCAACAGCAGCTAATTCTTTTGCCCCTAAACGTCCAACCATTATAGTATCCACCATTTGCACAATGGACTGCCCAATAGATGATAAAATAATAGGCAGGGCTAATGAAAAATTAGTTTTATAGTATGATTGGTTTAATAGCATTGTATAAAATTTGTGCAAAGATAGAAAGGTTTTCTTGTTGTAAAAGATTTTTTTGTACTTTTGAAGATTGATAACATGTAGAAATATATTATATGCAAACGATTTTAATTCTTGATTTTGGTTCTCAATACACACAATTAATTGCTCGTAAGGTTAGGGAACTTAATGTTTATTGCGAGATACACCCTTATAATAAAATACCTGATATTACTTCTGAAATAAAAGGAGTTATTCTTTCGGGAAGTCCTTGTAGTTGTAGAGATGAAGACTCACCTAAACCTGACTTATCTTCATTTAAAGGTAAAATTCCATTGTTGGGAGTTTGTTATGGAGCCCAATATATGGCTCATATTGCAGGAGGGACAATTCTGCCTTCTGAAATTAGAGAATATGGTAGAGCTAATTTGAATGGTATTGACAATGCTTCTAAGTTAATGAAAGATATTTCTATTGGTTCACAAGTTTGGATGTCGCATGGAGATACTATTTTAGATATGCCTTCAAACTTTAAGATAATTTGTTCAACTGATAGCGTAAAGAATGCAGGTTATAAGATAGAAGGAGAAGATACTTATGCAATTCAATTTCATCCAGAAGTAACACACACCCTTGAAGGTTTGAAATTGTTAAAGAATTTCGTTGTTGATATTTGTGGATGTTTACAAGATTGGACTCCAGATAGTTTTGTTGAAACAACAATTGCAAGTCTTAAACAACAAATAGGTGATGATAAAGTTGTTTTAGGTCTTTCTGGTGGTGTTGATAGTTCTGTGGCTTCAATACTTTTACATAAGGCAATAGGAAAGAACTTAAACTGTATCTTTGTAGATAATGGATTGTTAAGAAAAAATGAGTTTGAAGAAGTATTAGAATCATATAAAGGTATGGGATTAAATGTTGTTGGCGTTGATGCAAAACAACTATTCTATAATGCCTTAAAAGGGTTAAAAGACCCAGAAGAAAAACGTAAAGCTATTGGAAAAACATTTATTGATGTATTTGATTCAGAAGCTTCGAAGATAAAAGATGTTAAATGGTTGGCACAAGGAACTATTTATCCAGATGTGATTGAGTCATGTTCAGTAAAAGGACCTTCTGCAACTATTAAGTCGCATCATAATGTTGGTGGCTTACCCGATTATATGAAGTTAAAGATTGTTGAGCCTTTAAAGAGTTTGTTTAAAGATGAGGTTCGTAGAGTAGGAAAAACTCTTGGTATAAAACAAGAATTATTAGGTCGTCATCCTTTCCCTGGTCCGGGTTTAGCAATTAGAATATTATCTGATATAACAGAAGAAAAGGTTAAGATACTTCAAGATGTTGACTATATATTTATTCAAGGTTTAAAGGATAATGGTTTATACGATAAGGTTTGGCAGGCAGGAGCAATGCTTTTACCTGTTCAGTCGGTTGGAGTAATGGGTGATGAAAGAACTTATGAAAATGTAGTTGCTTTAAGAGCTGTTGAAAGTAATGATGGTATGACTGCCGATTGGTCTCATCTTCCTTATGAGTTTTTAGCTGATATATCGAATTCTATAATAAATAGAGTTAAAGGAGTTAATAGAGTTGTTTATGATATTTCTTCTAAACCACCAGCAACTATAGAATGGGAATAATTGATTAAATTTCACGATATGAAACGTTTTATTAATATTGGGACTTTTGTCTTTTGTCTTTTGTCTTTTATCTTTTGCAGTAATGCTTTTTGTGTAGAAAAGAATAAATCTTTTGCTCCCGATAAAGTATTATCTATTGAGAGAAAACATCTTAATATAGCTATGCTTTTGCCTTTGGCTTATGATAAGATTGGAGAATTAGACTTTACAAAATTTAATATTGAGGAAAAGAAACATTCTAAGTATCGTTGTTTTGAATACATTACTTTCTATGAGGGAGCAAGGATTGCTTTGGATAAATTAGAAAAGGAGGGCTATAGTGTTTCTCTTTATGTTTATGATGTTGGAGAGGATGATATTAATGCCATGAAGAGTACTTTAGCTTTGCCTGAAATGAAGACGATGGATTTAATTATCCCTTTAGTCTTTCAGAGATGCTTTACTTTTGTTACAGAATTTTCAAATGCTAATAAAATCCCTGTAGTTAATCCTATGAGTCCTAATGTCTCCATTATTAAAGATAATCCTTTTGTCTTTAAAATTCAGCCTTCTACTTTTGCTGATGTTGAAACAATAGTGAGATATATAAAAAATAATTTTGCTAATCCTAATGTAATATTATTATTTACACCTACAGAAAAACTATTGATGGAAGCTTATAAATTGGCTTTTGAACATGAGAATTGGTCTTGGTGTGGTATTGATTATAATAAGTATTCACGTAGAATTTTTGAAAAGATTGATTTAAAGAAAGACAATATTTATATTTCTATTGTTGATAAGGGGGATCAAAAGGCTAATGAGGCTTATGCAAATGGATTATTAACTTCGTTTAATGGGAAAAATGGTTTGCCAAATATTAATCTTATTGCTCAATATAATTGGTTAGATTTTCCTTCTTTGGATTTAACTTTGCTTCAAAAGTTTAACTATCATTTCACATTGAGTTACTTGAATGATTATACTAATGCTAACTTTGTTGATTTTGTAAAGGATTATCGTAAGAATTTTAAGCAAGAGCCGGATAAGATTTATGCAGCCTTGGGTTATGATATAATGATGTTCTTTGTGCCTTCAATGACTCAAAAAGGAGATAAGTTTATTAATGAACCTAATTTTGAGAGGTCGAAATTTATGGTTAATTCTTTATTATTCGATAGGCAAGATACAAATAATGGTTGGCAAAATAAAAGGACAGTAGTATATAAACTAAATGATTATAAAATAATATCTGTGGGTAGATAACTTTTGATGCTAATGAAAAAACTTAAACTAATTCTTTTCTTACTTTTTACTTTGTTTTACAGTTGTGCATTTGCTCAATCGTCGGAGTTACATTCTAATACTAATTTTGACGGTGATCTAAAAGATAATGGTCGTATTATTATTTCTTTTTCTTCAATAAATCAAGAAAATATTGTTTTACATACTAATATTTCTACTATTGGCTCTAAACAGAGATATTCAGTCCGCTTGCAATATTGTTTAGGTGAAGATGCTTGGTTCGATGTATTAGACAATAGGGGTAGGGCGATTGAATTTTCTTCAGCCAGAAAGTCTAAAAGCAATAGTTTTAATGTAAATCTTCCAAAAGTTTGTGAAAATAAGGATACGGTTTGGTTATCTTGGAGTTCTGTCCGTTTAAAAGGAAGAGGTCGTTATCCAGAGATTAATATTAAAGACATTAAAGTATTTGCTGAACATGATAGATTTTTGGGCAAAGAGCCGGAAATAAAAGTTCGTTTAAAATTACAAGAAAATAATATCTCTGAATTAGATAATTTGATATTTAATCATACTCCACTCCCATATACTTATCCTCAAACTAAAAGAATTGTTATTTCTGGAAATTATCTTAGAGGAGATATCAAATTAAGTATTTCAGGAAAAGATGCAAATTATTTTAGAGTAGATGTTGATAAGTTTAGTTTTGATTCTGCTGGCTTTGGTACTGTTGCTATAAGTTATGCCCCTTTAAAAGTAGGTTCTCATACGGCAACTCTTAATATATCAACACAGAAATTAGACTTACCATTATCAATAAATCTAAGTGGTTCTTGCTCAAAACTTGTAGAAGTTAATAGTAATTTATTAGAAGATAATTCAAATCTTATAACAGATAAAATGATTTATCGTATTCCTGTATTTTCGGAAATGGATTATCAGTTTAAGTTTTCATATTTAAAAGAAGAGCTTTTAGGTAAGATTATTTCAATAAGTTATGAGTGGTTTAGAGATACAGAACCATTATTTGAAATGAAAGATAGGTTGAATTTGGAAGAAGGAGCATTGGGTGAAGATGAGGATACTACTTTTATGAATTATTGTGTTCCTATTACATCTCCACAAGGAGCTAATTATTTACAAATAAAATTTAATACATCAAGTGATGTTCTAAAAATAAATAATATGTATTTTGGCTCTCCTTCATTAAAACGTTCAGTGGCTTCAGGATTATGGTCAGATGAAAATATATGGGAACCAAAAGGAGTGCCAGTAATGGAAGATTTTGTGTACGTTTCTCCAAAAACAAAGTTAAGAGTAGATGATGATGTGGTATGTTCTATGTTGGTTTTAGGAGATAGTTCAAATGTGGTTATAGATGCGGGAAAAATGTTTTATATTTCAGGTGATATTGTTTATGGAAGAGGTTCTTGGTTTGTAGTACATCAAAATCTTGAACCTAAAAGATGGAGCTATATATCATCACCAGTAAATGATGCAAAAGCATTAATCTATTCAATGCGTAAGGATGGAAACGAAACTTGGTTGATGAAATATAATACAGGCGTAAGAAGTAAATTAAAAGACTATTGGAGTGACTATATAGTAGATCCTAATTATTGGTTAGTACCAGGAAGAGGTTACGCAGTATATACCAATCAACCTTTAGACGTAATATATGAAGGAATATTATGCGATAGTAAAGTAAACTATCCATTAGAATACTCAAAGAAAGATGCATGGAATTTAGTAGGCAATCCTTTCACAGCACCATTAAGTTCAAAGAAAATCTTTGAAGATATAGATCAGAAGATACAAGGGAATGCTTTGTTTTTCTTGGATAGTGAAAATGGAGTTTATAATCCTATAATTATTGATGGAAAAGAAGAAGTTGTTTTACCTTCATTAAAAGGATTCTTTGTAGAAAGCCTAAAAGAAAATACAGAAATATCTTTTCAACGCAACAATCAATATATACCAAAATCAGCTTCATATCATTGGTCGAATCATAATTACTTGACCTTTTCAATTAGTAAAGAGTCAAGAAGTGAATATATATTAATGGGAATGGAGCCAAATTCAAAATATGGATTTGATAATTATGATGCTCATAAACTTTTTGGTTCATCAGAAGATATGCCAGAAATATACTTTATGATAGACAACCAAGAATTAGCAGTAAATGTTTTCCCAGAATATCCAGCATGTTATGATTTAGGATATTTTGTAGGAAAAGAAGCTGACTTAAGCCTAAATGTTGGCAATCTTTCTGTTTTACCTATGGGTATTAACTTATTCTTAGAAGATAAGCATGAAGGAAAGTTTTATAACTTATGTACACAATCTCAAATAGATTTTAGTGCAGTAAAAGGAAGCACTGAAGATCGTTATAGAGTACATATATTAAAATCTCTTGATGAATATATGCCAAATGAAAAATTATCTGATATTTATCTATGGTCAGATAAAGGAAGAATAATTATATATGATGGACAAGAAAACATTAATCAAACAACGGCAATAAGAGTTTGGGATAACCAACACAACAAAATAATAGAACAAGAATATACTGAAGGAGTATTATCCTTAAATTATAAGTTTCCAAAAGATAGTTATTTAATAGATATATTAATAGATGATGTTTGGATTAAAAATATACCAATTGAAGTTAAGTAGTTTCGCTTTCTGCTTTTTTATTTTACTTTCTCAGTTATCAATAGCTCAGAACAACGTAGAAAATGCCCTAAAAGAAGCATATAAAAATAAGAGTATAGAAGCCTTAAACCAATTTATCAAGACCTATACCTCTGAAACAAAATATATAGAAGAAGCCGTCAGAATAAGAGACCAAATGGCCTTTGACAAAGCTAAAGAGCAAAACACGGTAGAATCATACCAAGAATATATAAAAGTATATCCGAAGGCTATACAAGTTCAACAAGCAAAACAATGGATAGAAACAAATTCAAAAAAAGCCATTGAAGAAATTGAAGAAAATGAATATGAACGAGTAAAGAAAGAAAATACTATAGAGTCATACACAGAGTTTATAATAAAGTATCCTAATTCAAAATATCATAACTACGCAAAAGAAAATATTGAAGCGTTCCAATTTGACCAAAATATATCTACATATTCTATAGAAGAATTAATTGGTTTCTTAACTAACTATCCATTTAATCCAAAACATAACTATATATACGACACACTAAAGGATCAAACCTTAAAGTATCTTTCTTATGAAGGGCTTCAATATATATCAAAGAATAAATTATACGATATTGACTTTGATAAATTCTTAATCACATTTGCTAAAGAATATGTTGTTTGTGGAGAAACTAAAGTATTTGAAAAACTCTATAAAGATTTTCCAGAATTAAAGAGCAACAAGAAACTCCTCAAGAAATACCAAGAAGCAAAGGCAATAGAATCGCTTCTTGAATTAGAAAAAATAGACCAAAAGACTTATAATAAGAATAAACAATACTTTACTTCAATTAAGAATGATAAGTCACTACAACTAATAAAGAAATATATTGAACCTCTAATATCACAAAAGAAACACACAAACCTAAACAAAGCCCTTCTTCCATTCGAAGATGATTTTAGGGTAAATCAATTTCAACAAAACATATATCAACCACAGCCACCAACACCAGACAAATCAAAAATTAGCTATAATAACGATAGTACAATAAAACTAATAGTAGCCAAAAATCCAAATGGATATGGTAAGACCGATATATACATATCATTAAAAAAAGGAGACTCTTGGCAAAGTCCATTTATTCTTCCAAAGCCAATTAATTCTATTTACAGAGAAGAAAGTCCAAAGATAAATAATGAAGGAGATATACTTTATTTCTATTCCGATAATGGAATGACAAATAATAATCTTGATCTTTATCTATCATTTAGAGGAGAAACTTGGAACGACTGGTCGGAACCATTAAAAGTATCTGAAATAGACTTTAAGAATGTAAAGCAAAACTATAAAGCAGGCTATGTAAAAGACCAAGACAATAACCCAATGGAAACTCTTGTGTATATAGAAGATGAGCAAACAGGACAACGACACTATACAACCAAATCAAGTTCAATCTCTGGACGTTTTGCTTATCCAAAACAATCAAGAATCTGCAATGTAATAAGTCCTAATAAAGGTTATCTGACAAGATATTATACAGAAAAAGAAGACTTAAATTTAAAACAAGAATTAATTGAAGACTTGTTTTCAAAGCATAAAATATTAATTATAGAAACATTTTTTTCTGAAAAAACACCTGATAAGCTAACAACTCCAGCAGAGAATTATCTTTCATATATTGCAAAAAGCATAGAAGGAACACCATATATATTAACAATATCAGTTCATACTCAGAAAGGTTATAAAGAGATGAATGAAGATGATTTATCTTCTCTCCAAGCAACATTAATAAAGGAGAGACTAATATCATTGGGAATAAGTTTTGAAAATGTGGTAGCCGCAGGTTATGGAAACAAAAATCCATTAATAGGTTGGGAAGGGAAAAATAGAATAGAAATAGGCTTTATGAAAATTGGTAAAGTCTCAGAGTAGAGGCTTATGAGAAAGCGACCGATAATATTTATCTTAATACCGCTTTGCTTAGTAATTATTTTAGTAGAGCAGTTTTGTCCTGTGTTCTTTGTTCGTAACCATTACTCAAAACATATAGAAAAAGGACAATACTACAGAATCTTAATAAAAGAAGAAGCCCAAGAAAAGAATAAAACAATTCTCTACTTAGGTAAAATCACTCATTATCTAAAAGATAATAAATGGCAACCTACCACAGGCGATATAATGCTGTACTTCTCAAAACAAGACTCAGCTTATAATCTTAAATATGGAGATATAATCACAACTAATTCACAATTAATACCAATAACAAATTTTTCAGAGATTGCTTCTTTTGACTATAAGCGTTATATGCAAAGGAAGAGAATTTATGATAATATATTTGTTAAACAAGGCTCATGGAAAAAGATAGAAGAAGGCATGGGCAACCCATTAATAGCAAAAGCAAGAGACATAAACCATAAATTAAAACTAAAACTACTTAATTCAAACCTTCCAAAACAAGAATCAGCTTTAGCAATAGGAATGTTATTAAGTGATAAATCAAATATTGACGAAACAACCAAACATCAATTTAATACCACTGGTTTATCTCATATACTATGTGTTTCAGGCTTACATATTGGAATAATAATGTTGGTAATAGACTTATTACTAAAACTTATAACCTTTGCTAACTATCGTCTAAGACTATTTAGAAAAATAATCTTAGTTCTAATAGGTTTTGTGCTTTGTTTTATTGTAGGGCTAACGCCATCATCACTTCGTGTAGCATCAATGATGACGATTCTCCTTCTAACGAAATACACAAGTAGGGGAGGTTATGATTCATTAAATGCCTTAATTCTAACAGCATTTGTTTTTCTATGTTTTAACCCCTTAATATTATTTAATTGGAGCTTTCAATTTTCATTTTTAGCAGTATTTGGAATAATACTTTTTGCACACTTTAGAGAATCAATATACCGAAGAAGACGACATAATATAATAACAAATCAAATATTAGGAGTAGCAGGTATGACCCTCTCCGCCCAAGCCTTTGTTCTCCCTTTAATTCTTATTCGTTTCAAAACCTTTCCAACCTATACTTTATTAGCAAATATAATAGTAGTACCATTCCTATCGATAATTCTAATAACAATTCTAATCTACTTATTGTTTTCAGATATTACCCTATTAGGAAAAATCACAGGAACAGTACTACACTGGGAACTCTATACATTAAAATCAATAATAGAATTTATAGACTCTTTGCCTTATTCTTCAATTACTTTATAGGCATTTATGTCGTTATTCTCTATTTCTTTCGCATTCTTTTCCTTCAATATTATTTATATACCAATCAATATATTCTGGCAATTCTGTTAATGGAATAAAACCGTCAAGTTCTGGACTTTCTGGCATTTCACATAGCTCAAAGTAACCAAGTAATGTGGTGCAATCATATTCTCCGATCATTGCTTCAATTAGAGAATAAACGGCGATTAACTGATCTTCATCTTCTTCATTATACCCTTTTATAGCAATTTCTAAACCTATTTTTTCTTCAATATCATCTTCTTCGTTTTCCATAGGGACAAACCATAGGTCTTTACTATTAAAAACATAGTCTTCAAACTTTATTTTAACTATAGAGCCTTGAGGTTGTTTGAATGCTACAATTTCCCAGAAATCTAAAACAGGAGTATTTTCACAAAGTTGGATAACATCATCAAAGAAATCTTCATCACCTTCAGCAGAGAAAATAATAGTTCTTCCATTTGCATCTAATTCAGATATTTCGAAACTCATACCTTCTGAATATGAAGCTAAAACTTGTTCAAATTCATTAATTAAATCTTCTGCCTTAACTGGATCAATATTATCTATATCCATTAAGAACTCACTCTTTTGTTGGAACCATTTCCAAAACTCTTCAACTGTAATCTTATTCATTTTGCGTTTATTTCTAATTGATTATATGTACTTCTGTTTCTAATTCTATATTAAACTTATTTTTTATAGAGTTTATTATTTCATTTGCTAATGAAACAATCTCTTCTCCTTTTGCATTACCATAATTAACCATTACAAGAGCTTGCTTTTCATGCATTCCAACATTTCCAACTCTTTTACCTTTCCAACCACATTGTTCAATTAACCATCCTGCAGCAAGTTTTATCCCATTTGTTGCAGGATAAGAAGGAATGTTTGGATATATTTCTTTTAGTGAGTTAAAATGCTCCTCACTAATTATAGGGTTTTTAAAGAACGAACCTGCATTACCTAAGACCTTTGGGTCTGGAAGTTTAGAGTTTCTTATCTTTGTAACCAATTCACATATTTGCTCTGGAGATGTAATTATTATGTTTTCTCTTTCTATGCAATCTTTTAGTGCAGAGTAGGAAATATTTATCTTTTGTTTTTTGGAAAGCTTAAAGCGAACCTTCCATATTATTTCTAATTCTTTTTGATATTTAAATATTGAATAACGATAACCAAACTTACATTCTTCATTTGTGTATGTTTTCCATTCTTTGGTTATAGGATTATAAGTCAAGCAATCTAAGAAACAGTCCTTTAGTTCCGCACCATAAGCACCAATATTTTGAACAGCAACAGCTCCTACGTTTCCAGGAACAGCAGAAAGGTTTTCTAATCCCCACCAATTATTTTTAGCACAAAAAATAACTAAATCATTCCATACTTCACCTGCAAAAGATTCCAAAATAACATAATCTTCGTCTTGTTCTACTATATTTATCCCTTTATTCTTGATACAAATTACAGTTCCATCAAAAGAATTATTTACAAAAACAACATTGCTACCACCACCTAATATAACATTTTTTTTGCTTAAAGTACCATGGTTAATAAGGGATAAATCATCTTGATTATTGATGTCTATTAATGTTTTAGCGTTGCAATCAAGCCCAAATGTATTAAGTGCTTTTATATTAAAATTTGAATGTATCATTTGCAGTAATCGGATAAATAATATACAAACATACAAAATAATAAGCAAAGACTACCTCTCTATGGATAATAATTTTTATTTTTGTAGAATAATTCTAACAACCAAATGCTGATATGAAACACAAATCTGTTCTTTACAATGATACTGCAATAATAAATTACCAAGATGAAGGACAAGGAGAAAAAACTATAGTACTTCTTCATGGTTTTATGAATTCTCTTGAAGTATGGGCAACTTATGTCTTTAAATATATGAAAGAGATAAGAGTTATTACAGTAGACCTTTTGGGTCATGGAGAAAGCGGGGATAATGCAGAAGTACATACTATGGATATGCAAGCAGATATGGTCAAAACAGTTCTTGATCATGTTGGGGTTAAAAACTGTGTAATTGTAGGACACTCCATGGGTGGCTATGTTGCTTTAGCTTTTGCAGATCTTTATCCAGAATATGTTAAAGGATTATGTATATTAAATTCTCATGCCTTAGAAGATACAGAAGAAGGGAAAGAAAACCGTTTAAGAATGTGTGAAGTAGTAAAAACTAACAGGGCAAGTTTTATTGTTAGTTTTATTCCCGATTTATTTGATTGTGGAAATCGTGAAAGGCTTTACCCCGAAATAAAAGACTTACAAGATAGTGCAATGGGAATGAAGGTTGAGAGCATAGTAGCAGCACAAAAAGGAATGATTGAACGCCCAACGCGTTTGGGAGTATTAATTGATGGTAAATTTCCAGTTCTATTTATTATAGGGAAGAAAGACCCTCGAATTATGATTGAAAACATTTTTGCACAAGCTATGTTACCAGCACATTCAGAAATTATGATGTTGGATAATGTTGGACATATGGCACATATTGAAGCTAAGGAATTAGTTAGAGCAAGATTGCTATCATTTGCTCAAATGTGTTATGTATAAATTACAATTAAAAACTGATGAGGTTTAGGAATATAATATTACTTGTAATAATTCTTCTTCCAATAACTGTTCTCTCTCAAACAAATAATAATTATTCCAAGACCAATTTTATTCCTCCTGTAAATATACCTATTACAACATCAGGCTATTTTGCAGAACTTCGAGATAATCATTTCCATTCAGGAATAGATATTAGAATAGGAGAAAAAGAAGGACTACAAGTTTATTCTCCAGAAGAGGGTGAAGTATCAAGAATAAAGATACAAGCTTTTGGTGGCGGGAAAAACCTATATATAAGGCATAAGAACGGGTATACAACTGTTTATATGCACCTTCAACGCTATTGCGATAAAATAGAAGAATATATAAGAAAATATCAATACGAAAAACAAACCTATGAATTTGATATTTCAATTCCCAAAGGAGAGTTGAGGTTCAAAAAAGGAGAGTTAATAGGTTATGCAGGAAATACAGGGTCAAGTGGAGGACCTCATCTTCACTATGAAATAAGAGATACGAAGACAGAACATACAATAAACCCTCAAAATTTTGGGTTATTGATTCAAGATACAAATCCTCCAGAAATACATTCTATTATGATTTGTCCCGAAGGAGAATATTCTAAAGTTGAAGGAGAACAATGGAAGAAAGAATACAGAATTAAAAAAAATGAAAAAGAAATAGGGTTAAAAGAAAATGATACAATTGTAGTTACAAATGAAGTTTATTTAGGGATAATTGCATTTGATAAATCCGAAAATAGCACAGGAAGAAATGGGCTTTATTCTTATAAATTAATTGTTGATGATAAGCCTATTTGGGATTTTAAAATAGATGAGTTTTCTTTCTCCGATTCAAGATATGTGAACGCTTGTATAGATTATGAACAATATAACAAAACAGGGAATAGGTATTTAATGTCTAAAAAGCTTCCAAATAATTTATTTCCTAATTTCATTACAGATAAGGAAAATGGAATAATTAATTTTGAGCCGAACCAAGTTAGAAAAGTTGTTTATGAATTAAAAGATTTTGCAGGAAACACAACAACATTTCAATTCTATCTTCAATCAACACCACCAACTCCAACCATTGTTCATTACCAAAAAGATGAAAATACTTATACCCATTTATTCCATTGGCATACACCAAATAAAATAGAAGATGGGGATATTAAAATAACACTTCCCAAAAATGCTCTTTACGATGATGCTCAAATAATATATTTCAAAACTAAAGACACAACGAATGGGAATATAATATATAATATCAATTCCTTATCTCCATTGCATCTTAGCATGACTCTTCAAATTCACGTTCCAGAATCTTTGATAACAAACCCTCAATTAAGCTCTAAACTTCTTGTCGCATCGCTTGAAGGCAAACGTCTTTACTCTATTGGTGGAAAAATAGAAGGAGGAAGCATTATTGCAAAAACAAACTCCTTTGGAAGTTACTTAATAACATTCGATACAATACCTCCAACAATAGAACCAAAGAATTTTGTTTCATCAAGAAAAATACACTCAAGCCAAAATACAATAACAGTAATAATAAAAGATGATCTATCTGGAATTGCAAAATATAATGGCTACATAAACGATAAATGGGTTTTAATGGAATATGACGGCAAGTCATCAACCCTAATATATAATATCAACAAATCAGAGTTAGACCTTCAAGAAAACAAACTAAAAGTTATAGTATCCGACAAAGCAGGGAATACAACAGAAAAAGTTTTTGATATTATTCTTCCCTAATAAAATTAAATGATTTACCTCTTGCATTTTTAGAATAAATTTCATATCTTTGCACTATAAAATTACTCATACCCAAAAGAGTAAGTAAAACGTTCCAAATATCTCTTAAAATATATTAAAATCTACGATGCCCATCGTAGATAGCCTACGATACCCATCGTAACACCACTACAATGCCCATCGTAGCACAATTAAACTTAAGTTTTGCTGAATTTAAATCTTAATTTCTGGAAATAATATCTTTATTCCGTAAGAAAAGACTTTAATTAATTTCAGTTATATCCCTTCTTTTTAGAATATGAAAAAATAAGAAACAAAGACGTTCTCTAATTCCATTAATTATTCTCATTCCATCTTTCGAATTTGTTCTAATTCATGATCTTTTGATAGAACTTGTAATAAAATTTTGTAAATTTGTCCCAGTTTAAAGTATATTGTTTAGATTTTATTACAATTACAAAGTTATAATTTTTTTTTTGGGTACTACTAAAAAATATTAACGTAGGGAAAAGATAAGAAGTATTGTCAGAAATAATAAATTAAAATAAATGCTATGAGTAATAAGCAGCATGTAAAACATCATTATATTCCTCAATGTTACTTGAGAAATTTTTCCAATAATGGCAGAAAGATATATACTTACGATAAGAATTTATCAAAAAAATATTGTGCAGACATTAGTAGTGTTTGTGAAATTAATGATTTTTATAAGATATCAAATGACTATATAGAAGAAAATCCTGAATATGAAGGGGCTGAATTGATGATAGAATGTGACTATTTTGCACAAAACATAGAACCAAAATATAGCGAATTATTAAATAGGCTTATTTCACGTAAAAATGAATGTTTAATTGATAAGTGTAAAAATATAGGGTTTTCATATAAAGATAAACGAATTATTGCTGCTCATATCGTAATACAATATTTAAGACTTCCATATATAAGGACTAAGGAGATTGAAACATTCAATGATATTATGCCAAAAATGATTGAATTATTTAAACAAGGTCTTGCATTAGAAAAAAATGACAATGGCTTTAATGATTTAAAAGTTAAAGCATATTGTGACCCTGCTATATTGCATGCTAATAATACATTTATGAATAAGAATTTTGTGAATAAATTTTCAGAAGTTCTTGCCAATAATTACTGGTCATTTCTTGTCTCTGAGAAAGGGAATTTTTATACATCTGATTTTCCAATTGTTGTAGAACCACATTTACCACATGTTAGACCTCTGTATTTAGGACTGGCACAATATGGAGCCGAGCTGACATTTCCAATAAGTAAAGATATAGTAATTACAATATGGGATAAAGAATATTTTGTAGATAAAATGACAGAAGACTGTAAGTTCTATTTAATTGATGAAAAAGAAGAGCGAAGACAAAATTTACTTAGATACTTTAATGCAAGAAGACATGTTTTTAGTTTTTATGATGATTTTAAGCCGATTGAACTATGTGCCAAATATTTAAATAATGGTAAGCATATTTTTATGGGGCCGAACCAAAATGAGGTATTATAAATAGGTATATAATAAATCTCATACATATAATAAGAAGTATTTTGATAGAAACAAAACTAACAGGATTGAATACTCCATTTGGAGTAGTATTCTGGGGTAAAGATATTTCAGCAAAGGATATATAAATACTTATTTCTAATCTAATCTAAACGTATATTAGTTATCATTTTGGAAATTAAATTACAGCTATTTAATTTGAACAAGAAAGCGTTTACTTCTTCTTTACGTTTTTGAGGATTAGAAGATTCATTGGATTGGAGGATAGGCCTTCTATGTTTTTTTGTACAAAGCGGAGAACTTGGTCGTAATAAAGAACTACTATTGGGGCTTCGTTGATTATTAGTTTATTCATTTGTTTATATAGTTCGGTTCGCTTTTCAAGAGAGGTTTCTTTTTTGGCTTGTTTGTAGAGTTTATCATAGGTTGGGTTATAGAAATGGGTGTAGTTAGGACCTTTTGGACAGAAGTTAGGGGAGTAGAAAAGGGATAGATAGTTTTCTGCATCAGGGTAATCGGCTATCCAACTTCCTCTAAACCACATTGATTTTGATTGTGCTATATGTTCTCGTAATGCCCCTGGAGGATTAACATCTACTTTAATATCTAAGCCTAATAGATTTAGTTGTTGTTGGATATATTTGCATAAGTCAAGATATGTTGAGGTTGTTGAAAGGGAGATTGGAGGTAAACCCTTTCCATTAGGATAACCTGCTTCGGCTAATAATTGCTTTGCTTTTTTAGGATTATATGAATATCCACATGAGCTATTTGTATCAAATCCTGCTAATCCTTTTGGTATAATTCCTCCTTGACCTGCTAAACCAATATTGTTTCTTAGATATTTTATCATCTTTTTTCTATCAAATCCATAGTTGATTGCTTGACGGATTTTCTTATTTAATAGTGGATTATCCTTTGGACTCTTTGTTTTATCTACTAAAAAACCTAAGTATTCTGTATTCAAATAGGGTTGAGTGATAAGGTTAATCTTGTTTTTATACTTCTCTTGTAGTTCTCCGTTTCTTGTTAGGACTTCATCTTTATAGTTTGCATCTATTCCTGAAATAAAGTCTATATTTCCTTTTACAAACTCTAAGAATACTGATTGTTTGTCAATAATAAAGCTAATACTTACTGCATCAAGATAAGGTAAACGATTTCCTTTAGAGTCTTTTTCGAAATAATCTTCGTTTTTTAGAAGAACTAATTTCACTCCTTCTTTCCACATCTTAAAATAGAATGGACCTGTGCCTATTGGATTCTTGCGAAAGTCTTCTCCATAATGTTCTACAATTTCTTTTGGAACAACAGATGCGTAGGGCATTGTTAGTAAACCAAGGAAAGGGGAAAAGGGTTCTTTTAAAACTATTTGGAATGTTGTATCGTTTGGAGCAAAGAAAGAATATTTGCCATTGTTTTGACTTACTGAGTTAAATATCCAAGCTCCAGGAGATGCAACCTTATCATCTTCTATTCTATTAAAACTATAAACAAAATCAGAAGCAATTACTTTTCTTTTCTTTCCATTAAAGAGTTTATGATTGTGGAAGAATACATCTTGGCGAAGAGTAAATGTATAAGTTAATCCATCTTTAGATATTTCCCAGCTTTTAGCTATTGAAGGTTTGATGTTTAATGCTGAGTCTAATTGAACAAGTCCATTGAAGAGTTGAAGATTTGCCCATATCATTGCTTGGTCTTTTGCAAAAGCAGGGTCTAAAGATGAAATGTTAGCACTTTCGTTATAGCGAAATACTTTCTTTCCTTTTATGGCTTCTTCTTTTGAACAAGAACTAATTAAAATTAAAAGAAAGGGTAGAGTTAATAGACAAAATTGACTCAATGGACAAAATGGACTTTTGACTTTATACCAAAGTCTATTAACCATTAACCATTTATCATTAACCATTAACCATTGCTCTTTAACCATTAATCATTATTTACAATTTAATAGTGTCAAAGTTTTTTCCAAATACACCTTGTGTCTTCCCAATAGAGATGAAGGCATTGGGGTCTACTGATTTTATTATTCTCATTATTTCAACCTTATCTTGCTTACGGGCAATAACCATTAATATCTTTTGGTCTTTTTTTGAATACCAACCATGAGCATCAATAATTGTTACTCCACGTTTTACTTCGTTGCCTATTGCATCAGCAATTATATCTGTATTATTAGAGAATACCATTATCTGGTATGATTGTTTGTTCCCTTCAATTGTTAGGTCTAATACATATGTAAATACAAACATTACTACATAGCCATAAACTACATTAGTAATTGTCATGCTCGGAAGTATGATGGCAGAAGCAATAATAAATATATCAATATAAAGTATTACAGTACCATTACTTATATTTCGATATTTAGTAATTATTAATGCAATAATATCTGTTCCACCCGAATTACCTCCATAATTAAATGTTGTACCAATTCCAATTCCACACATTCCTGCACCAATTATTGCACACATAAAAGGTTCAAATTGTTTTGCATCAATATATTGTTCAATATGTATTACTTGTTGCCAAAGAATAAAGGAAAGAGATGCTACAACTATACCAATAATTGTATTTAATCCAAATTTAGCTCCAAGTACTTTTATTCCTATTATGAATAAAACACTATTTATAGCAAGATTGGATAACCCAACAGGTATACCTGATGCAATATAAATTATGGAAGCTATCCCTGCAACACCTCCACCTACAATTTTTTGAGGTATTAAAAATACAGACCAAGCAAAGGTATAGGTTAATATACCTAAAACAATCATAAAATATTGCAAGATAATTTTTCCTGTAGAAGTTTTTCTAATACTATTAATTGGATTTATGTTTTGCATTTGTTATTTTATTTGACAAATAATTCGTTTAGTGTTTGCATTAGATTATCTCCTCTAAGATTTCTACCTACTATATTTCCTTCACTATCAACTAATATATTTTGAGGGATTGCTTCTAATTTGTAAAGTTTGACAACAATACTATTCCATTGTAGAAGGTCTGAAACATTTTCCCAAACTAATCCATCTTCATCTATTCCTTTTAACCATTTTGTTTTATCCTTATCAAGAGAAACACTAAGTATATCAAATCCTTTTGGTTTAAATTTATCATAAGCTTGAACTAAGAATTTGCTCTCACCTCTACAAGGAGTACACCAAGATGCCCAGAAATCTATAAGAACATACTTCTTTCCTTTTATGAAATCAGATAACTTAATGTCTATTCCATTAGTGTTTTCAAGGGTAAAGTCAATTGATTTTTCTCCAATTTTTTCTTTTTCTTGTAATTCAAGAATATAATCTTGCAGAAGTTTATATTGATACATTCTTTTTGCATCATTGTTAAGAGAAGAAACAAGTTCTTTTAATTCAATATTACTTAAATAAGGTGCTAAATAGTTGCTTATTACTAAAGGAGCATAGAAAGTTGTAGGATTTTTAACAACATTATCCATTAAACTTTGAATAGGGTTTCTTGATTTATTGCAACCATTAACAAAATTTGCATAGATATCGTTCTTTTGAGAGCCTTTAATAGAAATATTATCTAAATTCTCTTTTGAACCATTTATTGTAATCTGATCATTCTCCATAAAGAAAGTAAAGTCTCCATTCCTTGTTGGTAGTATGATTTGAGCAACACAAACAAAGTTTACAACGCCTTTAAATTCAAATTTACCATCAATCATTTGAGTTGTATAATTCTTCTTTTCTCCTCCTTCAAGTAAAAGATTAAGATTAACTTTTCCGTCAGATACCCCTGAGATATTACCATTAATTGAATAACCATAAGAATTGGTTAATTCATCTAATTTACTAATTAATTCAGTGTCTTTTAAGTTTTTTGCAATAATAATACCGTTATCATCAATTAATACATTGCTTGGAATTGCACTAATCATATATAATTTTGCAGCTTCATTATCCCACATCTTCAAGTCAGAAACTTGTTCCCAATTAAGATAATCATTTTTTACTGCTTCTTTCCAGTCTTTTCCGTTTTTATCTAATGAAACTCCTAAAACATCAAATCCTTTTGAGTTAAACTTTTCTTTTGCAATAACAACATTTGGATTTTCTTCTCTACAAGGACGACACCAAGAAGCCCAGAAATCAATTAAAAGGAATTTCTTTCCTCTTAAATAATTGTATAGGTTAGTTCTTTTGCCATTTATATTAGTCATTGTAAAGTCAGGAGCTTTTTGTCCAATGGCAACTGTTTGTAAATTCTTTTCTCTTTCTCTTAATTTAAGATAATGATAAGTTTGGGTAGCAGGTTTCTTTAGGGTGTTAAGAGTGCGGAATAAATCTTCATAACCCCAAGTATAAGAAAGGAAAGAAGATATAATATCGGAACAAAATATATTATCAGGATTATTAAGAACCCAGTTTTCTAATCTTCTCATGTGAACATCATAGTCTTCATCTTTCAATGGAGTAGTAACTTCAGTCCATTTATCAGTCCAAGTAGAACCCTTAATGGTTGTTTTACTTGCTTGTTCTGCATCAATAATAATTGTATAGGTAGTTGGCTCAAGATAGATTCTAAAACCACGCATTCCATTAATTGTTAATTGTGCAGGGATAACTTCAGCTAAAGGAGAACGAAGAGTAAATTTGCCATTATTAATATAAGCAGTATCAACTCTTTCATTGCCATCTCTAAAATAAGAACGTAAGGTTACAAACCCAACTGTATCTCCTTTTAATTCCCCATTAATCACATAACCTTGACCAAAAGGAATAGTTTGAGAAAATGCAACCAAAGTGAAAAGAATTGCAAAAACCGTAGTAATTAATTTCTTTATCATATAATAAATTTATTTGTTTTATGTCTTGTTAATATTCTTTTTTCATCATTCTGTCAATCTCACGCTTTGAGTCATTTTGCTTTATTGATTCTCTTTTATCATAGGAATGTTTCCCCTTAGCAAGAGCAATCTCTAATTTAGCAAAGCCTCTACTATCAACATATAATAGTATAGGTATAATAGTTAATCCTTTTTCCTTAGTCTTTGTTTGTAATTTTCTAAGCTCATTTTTGTTTAAAAGTAGCTTACGAGAACGTTTAGCCTCATGGTTATAGTAAGAGCCGAAACGATATTCAGCAATATGAAGGTTATCTACCCATAATTCATTTCCTAAAAACGAACAATAAGCATCGTTTAAATTAACTTTCCCTTCACGAATAGATTTTATTTCTGTTCCCATTAGTTGCATTCCTGCTGTAAAGGTTTGTAAGAAAAAGTATTCAAAACTTGCTCTCTTATTCTTAATCTCAATAATATGTTTATCTTCCATTGCCATAAGATGCAAAGATACTAATTTTCTAAAATAACTACATAAAAATAGAATCAAATTCTAATTCTCTTCTTAATTGAAAAAGAAAAAAGGTCTTCTTCAATTAAGAGGAAGACCTTTTATATATTTTGATAAACCTAATTAGTGTTTCGGTTTTATATCTAATTTAACTGGTTCAATCATATTTTCTGGTAGAAGTATTGTGTCAAGATCTTCTTTTGAGAGAATGTCGTGTTCAAGTACTAATTCGTAAACTCCTTTACCTGTTTCCATTGCTTCTTTTGCAATTTTTGTAGAGTTCTTATATCCGATAATTGGATTAAGAGCTGTTACAATTCCGATAGAGTTCTTTACTTGTCTTTCACAATTTTCAACGTCAGCCTTAATATTGTCAATACATTTTTCTCTTAATGTGTTGAATCCATTTGTAAGAAGGTCAATTGAATTAAATAATGCGTAAACCATAACTGGTTCCATTACGTTTAACTCTAATTGTGCATTTTCACTTCCAAGCATAACAGTTGTATCGTTTCCAATTACTCTATAACAAATTTGTCCCATAACTTCAGAAATAACAGGATTTACTTTTCCTGGCATAATTGAACTTCCTGGTTGCATTTCTGGTAAGAATAATTCATGTAAACCACATCTTGGACCAGAACCCATAAGACGTAGATCATTACATATTTTTATTGTTTTTAATGCAATACGACGTAATTGAGAAGAAAGACCAACTAATACAGATGTGTCATGAGTAGCTTCAACTAAGTTATCTGTTAGTTTTATATTCCAACCAGTTACTTCTCTTAGGGCTTCAACGCATAATTTACTGTATCCAGGTTGAGAACAAATACCAGTACCTATAGCAGTTGCTCCCATATTTACAGTTAAGAATTCTTTTTCTTCTTCAATTAATCTTTTTCTTTCTGTTTCTAAAGAGTCAGCAAAAGCTTTGAAGCTTTGTCCTAATGTCATTGGAACTCCATCTTGTAATTGAGTACGTCCCATTTTAATTATATTAGCAAATTCTTCTGCTTTTTTATTTAATGAAGCAATAAGTTTTTCTAATGCTATAATCAATCCTTTGCTTTCTAAATATAATCCAAAATGAAATGCTGTTGGATAAGCGTCATTTGTTGATTGAGAGCAGTTAACATGGTCGTTAGGAGAAAGAAATTCATATTGTCCAGGTTCTTTTCCCATTAGTTGTAAACCACGATTTGCAATTACTTCGTTAGCATTCATGTTCATGGTTGTTCCTGCACCTCCTTGAATCATATCTGATAGGAATTGATTGTTATGCTTTCCGTCATATATTTCATCACAAGCTTTGCACATAACATCAAATTGTTCGTCTGTTAAAAGACCTTGTTTGTGATTTGCAATAGCAGCACCTTTCTTAGTTAGAGCGAATCCTTTTATAAAGTTAGGGTAATCGCATTGTCTCTCATTTGAGATTTTGAAGTTTTCAAATCCTCTCGATGATTGTACTCCATACAATGCTTCTATAGGGATTTCTCTTGTTCCTAAAAGATCAGATTCTTTTCTGAACTTTCCTGAATATTTTATCTTGTCCATTTGAAATTGAATTAAATTAATATAAAAATTATTTCCACTAATTAGAGAAAATAAGCTGCAAAAGTATTAAAAAATCCAATTAATAAATGAAATAAAGGGAAAAATTATGCTTATTTATTAATAGCCTAATATTTTTAGCATGGATTTATGACTTTGTTCCTTGGCAAAGAGCTTTGTATACCATTCTCCGTTTTCGTCTTTTCCTAAAATAATATGCTTAGGTTGAGGGATTAAACAGTGTTGAATCCCACCATATCCAGCTAAACTTTCTTGGTATGCTCCTGTGTGGAAGAAGCCAATATATAAAGGCTCATCATCTTCATTTAAGTATTTTGGTAAGAAAACAGCATTTGAATGAGCTTCTGCACTATAATAATCTTGGCTATCACAAGTTAATCCACCTAAGAATACTCTTTGATATTCATTATCCCATTTATTAATAGGTAAAAGAATAAACCTTTGTCCTATACCCCAGGTGTCAGGTAAAGTGGTTATAAATGAGCTGTCAATCATATACCAAAGCTCTCTATCGTTTTGTCTTTTTTGATCAATAATAGAATAAAGAATACACCCAGCTTCCCCAACAGTGAAAGAACCAAACTCGGTAAATATGTTAGGTTCATCAACTTCTTGCTTGTTACATATGTCTTTTATTTGAGCAAGCATCTCTTCTGCCATGTATTCATAATCATAAGTAAACGCTAAAGAATTTTTAATTGGGAAGCCTCCGCCGATATTTAATGAGTCTAAATCAGGACAAACCTTCTTTAATTCGCAATAAATATTTACACATTTTTGCAATTCATTCCAATAGTAAGCAGAATCCTTTATGCCTGTATTGATAAAGAAATGAAGCATTTTCAGTTTAAATTTAGGGTTTGTAGCTATCTTATCATTGTAGAATTCAACAATATCATTATATCTAATCCCTAAACGAGAAGTGTAAAAATCAAACATTGGCTCTTCTTCTGCTGCAATTCTAATACCGACTTGACATTCTTTATCAATATGTTCATCTAAAAGTATTATTTCTTCTTTGTTGTCAATAATAGGAATAACATTACGAAAGTCATTACGAACAAGCTCTCCAATGTTCTCAATGTACTGAGGACGTTTAAATCCATTACATATAATATATTGATCTTTTGTTATTTTTCCTTGTTCATGTAGCTCATTAATTAAATTAATATCAAAGGCAGATGATGTCTCTACATTAACATCATTAGCAAGTACTTCTTCCATAATAAATGAGAAGTGAGAGCTTTTGGTACAATAACAATAATTGTAGTTACCCTTGTAATCTACCTTTGCAATTGCAACATTAAACAATCTTTTAGCTTTCTGAATTTGAGAAGTTATCTTAGGTAGATATGTTATTTTTAATGGAGTCCCATATTGTTTGATTACATCCATTAATGGTATTTCGTGGAAATTCAATTCGTTATCGTCTACCATGAATTCATCTTGTGGGAACTCAAATGTTTGTTCTATTAAATCAATATACTTGTTTTTCATTTTGTAAATCTAAATTAGATGAATATGTCGTTATTATACTTATTTGAGTCAATTAAGTTGCAAATATCTGACAAATCTAATTAAGGTGAAAATTATTTGAAATTATTTTTCAAATTTCTGATTGCAATAATAAAATAATGTTTAATTTTGCGGTCGCTTTTTAATAGCAATTGATTAATAATTAATAAAACAAATAAAACAAAACCAATGAAACAAATCGTTTTAAAAAGTGCTGTAATAATAGTATTGATGGCATCAATGCTTACAGCATGTTCTCAAAAAAATACAGTTAGCAAAGGCGACTTAAAAACAATAGTTGACTCTGCTTCATATTGCTTTGGTGTTAATATGGGAATGCAAATGAAGTCCGAAAAAATGGAAATCAATCCTCAAGTTTTAATGAGTGCATTCTATTCAGTTTATAATGGAGATACTGCTAATGTTCTTATCAAACAAGAACAAATGCAAGAAATCATGACAAAGTATCAACAAAAAATGCAAGAAAAACAAAAAGCTGCAGCTAAAGAAAAAGGAAAAGTTAATCGTGAAAAAGGAGCTAAGTTCTTAGCTGAAAACAAAACAAAAGAAGGAGTTCAAACAACAGCTTCAGGTTTACAATATAAGGTTATAAAACAAGGAACAGGTGCAAAACCAACCCCTCAAGATAGAGTTAGAATTCAATATCGTTTGAAATTAACAGACGGAAAAGTTATTGAAAGCACATTTGAAAGAGGACAAGAACCTGTTATAATGGGAATGACTGGAATTATACCAGGTATGGCAGAAGGTTTACAATTAATGAGTGAAGGTTCAACTTACTTATTATGGATAAGCCCAGACCTTGGTTATGGTGATATGGATTCTCCTGAATTACCAGCAGGTTCAGTACTTTCATTTGAAGTACAATTGATAGAAGTTGTAAAAGATTCTGCAACTCCAGCAAAAGGAACTCCAGTACAAGGAAAACCAAAAAAATAATATGCCAAATACTTTTTAAAGTATTCAAATATAAAGAAAGCCACTTGCTAATAACAAGTGGCTTTTTCTTTTTTCATTTGTTTTGTATTATTAATATAAAATTTTGTACTTTTGATGGCTGAAAGATACTTTGATGTTTAGGATGTGATGTTTAGAGAATTAGAGGTAATGGAAATGAAATAGAATATTACTTTAAGAAAGATATCAACAACTTGAATTCATAAATTATAATAAACAAATAAAGCTATGGTTGGAATTTTAAGTAGACAAGACGTAATAATAAATGTTGCACCTGTCTATTTGTGTTTGATTACACAAAGTTTAGACGATAATAGAGCAAATATTTTTGAAGGTATGGCAGAAAGTAACCTTATACCTATTGATCAGGGAAAGGATGAGATAAATCATTGCATTGATGAAATGTTTTTAGTATCGAGGAGAGAATTGTATAATTTTAAACATCCTCAAACATATAACACCAATGCTTATAGAAGAAGAGATATCACATTCAATTTAAATCCAGTATTCTTTGCAATACTTATAGGTGTGATATATCTTAACAAAGATGATTTTATTGAAAGTATTCAAATAGCCACAAAGAAAGGAAACGATAAAGAAGAATTAGCCAATTGCCTTGATGAATTAAGAAATGTATCAGTAGAATCATCTCTAACGATGGTCGAGCAAATTGATATAGAAAGATACAAAGGATTAAGTTAAGGATTTAATATTAATGCGATATCATCATTTAAGAAAGCAAAGGGATAAGAGAGGGAAACGGAGTTTTGTTTTACCTTCTCTTATTATTTTTATTCTTCTTATTTCCTTTATTTTGGTTGAAGAAAATTTGGTGAATTGGGTTGTGAAATTATTTCATAATTAAGGCTTAATATAATCTACTGAAGGTTGGGGATAGAAATAATTTTGTTTCTATAGTGTGTGTTATTAGTGGGATTTGTTTTATTGAGAAAATACTGGAGAATGAAATATTCTGTACTATCATAAAATAAATAGCAAAAAGACTTGACAAAACTTATTTTATATTGTATATTTGCTGAATTGAAACGGTAATTCGTCTTGAGAAAGACTAAATGTAACTTATCATGTGAGGAATTAATTAATTCAGCTCTTTTTCTTAGAGTTTGAGATTAATTAATTCCTTTTTTCTTATCTTTTTTGGGAATTTAATTTTAAGAAATGCTTCTATGATGTTTCGTATTGAAAAGCTCGGAGTGTTTTGGGGCTTTGAGAGACATTGAAGTAGGCTCTTTTGAATGAAGTTTTGGACATTAATATTATAAAGATATTGTGTTTCATTTTTAGTTAAGAAAAATTTGTATCTTTGCCATATAATTAAAAGGTTATGATTGAACAAGTTGTTATTAAGAACTACAAATCAATTAAAGATTTAGAATTAGAACTCAATAAAATAAATATTTTTATTGGTTCTAATGGAGTTGGTAAAAGTAATTTTATCTCTTTTTTTGAATTGGTTAGCAAACTATACTATCAAAGATTAGGATCGTATACTCTCGAAAAAGGAGGAATTGACAATATTCTTTATTTTGGAAGAAAACATTCTAAAAACTTATATGGACTGTTAGATTTTGATAATAATAATGCTTTTTTCTTTAATATTATTCCTTCTCAATCAAATAAGGGTTTTATTGATTATTCTGGGGATTATTTTAATAATCGTAATGACAAAAACAAGAATTATAAAGATAATTGGAATAAAAAAGATTGGGATAGGTCAGTTGAAGAATCACAATTGATAAATCATACTGAATATAGAGCTAGTTACTTAAAAAAATATTTACGTAGTTTTATTGTGTATCACTTCCATGATACAAGTAACTCTTCTCCAATGAAGCAATTATGTAATATTGCTGATAATTTTATGTTAAAAACAAATGGTTCAAATTTAGCCGCATACCTATATTTTATAAAATTAAAACATCCAAAGATCTTTAATAAGATAGAAGCTGTTATCCGTTCTATTGCCCCTTATTTTGAAAAATTTGATTTGAAGCCAGACAGGAATAATGAGCAACAAATTAAATTAGAATGGGTAGAAAAGGGAAGTGATATGTACATGGATGGTCATAGCTTTTCTGATGGTACATTACGTTTTATTGCTTTGACCACTCTATTACTTCAGCCTGAACCACCTAATATTATTATTATTGATGAACCTGAACTCGGGTTGCATCCTTTTGCAATTAATATTATTGCAGAGATGATCAAAGCTGTTTCGGAAGAAAGTCAGATTATTATTTCAACTCAATCTCCTAATTTTGTAAATAATTTTGAGGTTGAAGATATTGTTGTTGTTGATAGACATAATAATCAATCTGTTTTTAAACATTTGGATAAAGAGGATTTAGATACTTGGTTGGAGGATTATACTCTTGGTGATATCTGGGAGAAAAATATTATAGGAGGTCAACCATGAAAAAATTATTTATCATTGTTGAAGGACAAACAGAATTAGAATTTGTTAAACAAGTTTTGATGCCTTATTTCCAAATTTTTGAGGTGTATGAGGTTATACCTTATTGCGTAAGGACTAGCAAAACAGGTAAAGGAGGAATAATAAATTATAAGCATATTAAGAATGATATTCAAAAAGTTTTAGATAATAAGAATAAAAATGTAATTGTAACTACTTTTATTGATTTCTTTCGTATCCCTACAAATTTTCCTAATTATAATTTATCGATGAAAGAAATTTCATCAATTGATAAGGTAAGTAAATTAGAAGGATTTTTTGGTCAGGATATTAATGATAAAAGATTTGTCCCTTATATTCAATTGCATGAGTTTGAAGCTTTGTTGTTTTCCTCAAATAGGGGATTTGAAAAATATGAAGAAGAGAAAATATATTTTAAAACAAAAGAAATAATTGAAGCATTCAAAAATCCAGAGGATATAAATTCTAGTCCTCAAACAGCACCTTCAAAACGCCTATTATCTATTAATCCTAAATATAAAAAAGTAATTGACGGAAACATTATTGCTTTGGAAATAGGTATTAAAACGATACTTGAAAAATGCCCAAGATTTAGGGATTGGCTTAATGGTCTTATTATTAAGATTAAGGAATAATAAGATGAGACGCAACAATATTAGAGGGAATAAACCTTGAAAAGGATTTAATTTCTTTTTTTCTTATCTCTTCTTGTGATATTATAATTTGATTCTACGGATTTAGAACTTGATTCTAATTTTTTGAAATCAAATTCTATTTTCTTGTAATTTGATTCTATTTTGGGAGGATAAAATTAGGGTGTAAGAAAATGCTAGGGTGTAAGAAAAAAAGCTTTTTTTGGTCGTTTTCTGTGCTTTCTTTATTTTGTTTTTCTTTTTTATAGAAATTAGGGTGTAAGAAAATGCTCAAAAACGTCATTTAGGGTGTAAGAAAATATTTTGCTATTTTACTGTATAATAATATTATAAGTGTTAGGGTGTAAGAAAAATATTAAATTTTAAACTTTTATATGCGCATTTTTTTAGGTAATATATATTCTCTATTTGTGTGATATATAAAAAAGTTTTTTCTGTTTTTTTTTCTTACACCCTAAAGCTATTTTTGATATTTCCGTCTTTATTCTCCATCACTTTTTCTCTAAAATCATATTCTTGCTTATCCTTAATTTCTGTATAAGTTTTTTTATTACTATTGTAACGTCTATTCCTTTATTGACTTTTTTAATAAACAAAAAAGGTGTTGATTTTGTTTGTCTCGTCTTTTTTATTACTTTTGTGGTTTAATTCTATAAATCATTTACTTTATTGTATGAAAATTAGAGAAATTGCAGAGGTTTTAGATGCTAAAATTATTCTTGGAGAGCATCGTAAAGGAGAAGATGAGGTTTTGCTAGGATTTGCTTCCGATTTAATGAGTGATGTTTTAACTCTTGATGAGGAGAAGGTTCTTTTGATCACTGGTTTATGCAATATTCAAACTATTAGGACAGCTGAAATGGCTAATATTGATGTGATATTGTTTGTTAGAAATAAGGAAGCATCAGAAGAAATGATTGAATTGGCAGAAGAAAATGATATGGTTTTGATGCAAAGTAAATTTTCAATGTTCAAAACAGTTGGATTACTCTATGGAACAGGAATGCAACCAATTTACTAAACTATTATTATGCATACAGAATTTATTGTTGTTGAAGGAGATTTTGCTAATGCTGGTAAGGCATCAAGTGATATTAAAAAGACATTAAAGCAACTCAATATAGATAACCAAAAAATAAAGAGAGTAGTTGTTGCTGTTTATGAAGCAGAGGTGAATGCTATTGCTCATGCTTATGGAGGAACTATTTTTGTGGATATTGATCAAGAAAAAATTGTTGTTTTAATAAAAGATATTGGTCCTGGCATTCCAAATATAGACCTTGCTATGCAAAAAGGTTATTCTACGGCTTCGCAAAAGGTTAGGGAGATGGGTTTTGGAGCTGGTATGGGATTACCAAATATCAAGAATAATGTTGATGAGTTAGATATAAAATCAGAAGTTGGAGTTGGGACTGAGATAAAAATGGTGGTAATGTTTTCGTAGAAACAAAAACTATACGTTAAATGAAAAATATTTTTTTTTACCATGCTCTTAAAATAGACGAAAAACGTTGCTTCGGCTGTACACTATGTATGAGAAATTGTCCAACAGAGGCAATAAGAGTTCGTGATGGTAAGGCTACTATTTATGAAAATCGTTGTGTTGATTGTGGAGAGTGCTATAAGGTTTGTCCTTCTGGTGCGGTCTATATTGAACAAGATGACTTCCAAGAGATATATAATTTCAAGCATAGAGTTGTACTTATGCCTTCTGTTTTCTTGGGTCAATTTCCTGAGGATATTAAGGCTTCACAAGTTTATTCGGTGCTTATGGATATAGGGTTTACTAATGTTATGGAGGTGGAATCTTCGGCAATGATTCATAATAAACTTACTAATAAATTCATTGTCGAACATAGTGATAAAAAACCTCTTATTTCAACATTCTGTCCTGCTATTGTGCGTCTTATTCAAGTAAAATTCCCTGCTTTGGTTGATAATCTTATTACAATAAAAGCACCTGTTGATTTAACCGCAATGTATATTCGTAAGAAATTAATTGATCAAGGAATTGATGAAAATGATATAGGTATATTTTATATAACAACTTGTGCTGCCAAGATTGCTGCAACTAAGAGTCCTGTTGGTGAAGAAAAATCAATAATTAATGGAATTTTGAATATGGACACTATGTATAATATGGTCTATAAGCAAATTAAGCAACAAGGAAAAGAATATCAGAAGAAAGTTACTGTTAATGATGTTACTTCCGATTGTGTTAAGTTCACACTTACTAATGGAGAAAAACATTTGACAAATTGCAAGAAATCATTTGCTATTGATGAAATTCATAATGTTATGGAGTTCCTGGAAAAGGTGGAAAATGATGAAATAGAAGATTTAGATTTCTTGGAATTAAGAGCTTGTGACGAAAGCTGCGCTGGTGGAATTCTAACTTGTGGGAATAGGTTCTTGATTAATGAAAGGGTTATGCAAAGGGCAAGGAAATTGGCAGAAAGAGAACGTAATGGTGAAACATCAAGGGAAAAAGCAATATCCACAGAAGAAAAATATTTAATGGATCATTCATCTGTTGATAAGGTTTTGCCACGTTCAATGATGAAACTTGATGAAGATATATCTGTTGCATTTCAAAAACTAACAAAGATAAAAGAAATTGAAGCTAAACTTCCTCATACAGATTGTAATGTTTGTGGCGCCCCTTCTTGTCATGCTTTAGCCGAAGATATTGCTTGTGATAATGCAGAGCTTTCAGATTGTGTTTTTATACAAAGAAACTTAGAAGTTCGTAAATCAATGACAACAGATGATAGTATAGAGACAATGAAGAAAATATGGGGCGAAGAAAAGCTCAATGACTATATTTTAAATAAATAGAATATTGATTTGGTTATAATGAATAATAAGGGTTTAATATTAAAAGTTTCTTTTGTCCTTTCTTTTATTGTTTGGAGTATTGGAATAAATGCTCAAAACTTAAGAATCGAAGGAGTTGGAAAAGATATTGGAGAAAAGACAGTTCGCTTGATTTCTGTTGAAGAAAATCTTACTGGGTTAGAAAAAGAAATTGCAAGGACAAAAATAGAAAAAGATGATTCTTGTTTTAAATTTTCATTGACTATTTCAAACACTTCTTTAATGAAAATTAGGATTGAGTCTTTTGATTATATTTTTGTGGCTCAAAAAGGAGCTTCTTATAAGATGAGGATTCTTCCTTTTAACTTTAATGTTAGTGATACTCTTAATACTCTTTTCTATAAAATTCCTCTACCCATAATTATCGAAAGTTCAACAGATAATAATCTTAATGGTAAAATATTTTCTATTGATAGCACTATTGAACAGTATGTTGTAGAAAATAATAGGGAAATTTTGTTCTTTAGGAATAAGAAAGTGGTTCAAACTTTAAAAAACATTGTTGATTCTCTTATTGACTCTAACGACTCGCAATATATAAAGGATTATGCTTATTACTCTGTTGAACAAATAGAATATGCTTCAAAGATAAGAAATGAAAAGAAATTAAAAGCAGAGTTGTTTTTCGATAAACCGATACTATATGATAATATTGGTTATATGAATTGTTTTGAATCTGTTTATGGTAATTACTTTACTTTTGGCAATAAAACATTTTCTGATAGAATTTTGGATCGTTGGTTAGAAAATAATAACTATTTTTCTTTAATAGATTCACTTGGTAGGGATACTTTGTTAAAAAATGAAGTCTTTCGTGAATTAGTATTTTTAAGAGGAATGAAAGAAGCATACTATAGCCAAATATACGAACCATATTATATAATAAAAATGGTAGAGAAATTTATTTCTCAAACAAAATTCCCTCAACATAAACAAATTGCAAATAATCTTCTTGAATTGTTTGCAGAAAAGTCTTTCTCTGGCAGCAAATCAAAAGAATTTTCATTGAAAGATATTAATAATAATTATATTACACTTGATAAGTATAAAGGAAAAAATCTTATTATCTCTTTTGTAAAACTAAATGAGCCTGTTTGTTTAAGAGAGTTAGAAATGATGCATGGTTTTGTAGATACATTAAGTACTAACTTTAATTTCTTAACAATAACTTGTGATAATAGTTTGGATGCTCTTTATAATTTCTTGGTTAACTCAAAAGTAGGAGTAAAGTATAAATGGGATTTTGCTTATTTTGATAATAAATGGGATTTGTTAGAAAGCTATAATGTAGTGGTCTTTCCAACATTTATTTTAATAGATGAAAAAGGGGATATAGTCCAAAATCCTATGCGAAAACCTTCAGAAGGGAGTCTTATCCCTTTTATTCCTCGTAAATAAAAATCATATTCCAAAGCGTTTGTTTGTCTCAATAATAGACTTAATCTTTGGAGCTTTATAATAATATATGTACATTTGCCGATTAAAATAATAACTAAAAGAAGATGTCTGATAGCATTGTAATTATTCCAACTTATAACGAAAAAGAAAATATAGAAAACATTATTCGCAAGGTATTTTCGTTAGAAAAAGAATTTGATGTTCTAATAATTGAAGATGGTTCACCTGACGGTACTGCTCAAATTGTGAAGGGATTAATGTATGAATATCCTAATAGGCTTTTTATTGAAGAAAGAAAAGGAAAATTAGGTCTTGGCACAGCTTATATTCATGGCTTTAAATGGTCTTTACAAAGAGATTATGAATATATATTTGAAATGGATGCTGACTTTTCTCACAATCCAGATGATTTAATTAATCTCTATAAGTCTTGTTCTCATGGAGCTGACTTAGCTGTTGGTTCTCGTTATTTAGGTGGTAAAATATCAGTTGTTAATTGGCCTATTGGTCGAGTAATTATGTCTTATTATGCTTCGTCTTATGTCCGTTTTATAACAGGTATGAAGATTGGAGATGCAACTGCTGGTTTTGTTTGTTATCGCAGAAGATTATTAGAGGCAATAAGGTTAGATAAGGTTAAGTTTGTAGGATATGCTTTTCAAATAGAAATGAAATATACTGCATTTCGTCTTGGATTTAAATTAGATGAAGTTCCAATTGTATTTACAGACCGTGTGCTTGGACAATCAAAGATGAGTATGAGTATATTTAAAGAAGCCTTTTTTGGAGTATTTAATCTTCGTTTTAGGAATTGGAGAAATTATAATAAATAAAAATAACGATAATTGATTAATAATATGAAGTATAGAGTATATTTGCTGATAACATTATTTGTTCTTAGCATATTAAGCATAGTTAATGCACAAGGTAAATTAATACCAATTCAAGAACTACAAAATCGTAATTATTATCCAACTCGCATTAATGATGCAAAGTTTATGGGTAAGAGTGATAGTTATTCATTTGTAAAAGATGGTAAATCACTTTGGTTAGGTTCTTCAAAAGAAGATGCAAAAGAAGTATTAAAGTTATCTGATATTACTCCTACACTAAAAACTTTTGTAGGGATAATATATGTTACAGATAAACAATTTATATATAGAGCAACAAACGATGGACTATATGTATATGATATGGATTCAAAAACTACTAAGAAACTAAATAGTTTTGATAAGGATATAAAAGTAGAAGAGATAAATTACAATTCATCTAATATTGCATATAAACAAAATGACAATCTTTTTGTTATGATAAATAATGAAAAGAAACAGATAACAACTGATGGAACAAAAGATTTGGTTTATGGAGAAGCTGTTCATAGAAACGAGTTTGGAATAGAAAAAGGATTGTTTTGGAATGAAAGTGGAGATAAATTAGCTTTCTACAAAATGGACCAATCAATGGTTACTGATTATCCTCTTGTGAATACAGAAGAAAGAGTTGCTAAAGTAACTCCTATAAAATATCCTATGGCAGGAATGAAATCTCATGAAGTATTAATTGGGATTTATGATGTAAAGAATAGTTCTACTGTTTATTTAAAAACTCGCCATAACGAATCTGTTGAAGAAAGAGAAATGTATTTAACTAATATTACTTGGGCTCCTGATGGAAAAACGATTTATGTTGCAAAATTAAATCGTCTTCAAAATCATCTTTGGGTAGAAAGTTATGATGCAATAACAGGTAGTTTAATAAGAGTATTATTTGAAGAAACATCTCCAAAATATGTAGAACCAGAAACAGGATTATATTTTATTCCTAATTCTTCTGATAAATTTCTTTGGTTAAGTGAAAGAGATGGTTTTAATCATATATATGAATATGATATAACAGGAAAGTTAATAAAACAAGTTACTTCTGGTAAATGGATGGTTAAGTCTATTGATGGATTTAACGAAAAAGGTGATGAAGTATATATTTCTGCAACAAAAGATTCTCCTATTGAAAATAATATTTATGGGGTTAATCTAAAAAATGATAATATAAGAAGAATAACACCTGATCATGGAACACATTCTATAGCTTTTAATTCAAAAGGAACTTTGTTTATTGACTCTTATTCCAACTACAACATAACTTCTATGTCTACTCTTTTACTTGACAATAAAGGTAAAACTATAAAAACACTTCATCAAAGTGAAGACCCTTGGAAGAATTTTGATAAACCAACTATTGAAATATCAACTATTAAGGCTAAAGATGGTACTGATCTTTATTATAGAATGATTAAGCCAATGAACTTTGACCCTAATAAGAAATATCCAGTATTTGTCTATGTTTATGGTGGTCCTCATGCTCAAATGATAACAGATTCATGGACTGGTGGAGCGGGTAATTTCTTAATGTTTATGGCTCAACAAGGTTTTATTGTTTGGACTATTGATAATAGAGGTTCAGCAAATAGAGGATATGAATTTGAATCTGCTATTTGGCATAATTGCGGTACAATTGAAGTGTCTGACCAAATCGATGGTGTAAATTATTTGAAAACTCTTCCTTATATAGATAAAGATAGAATAAGTGTTGATGGCTGGAGTTATGGTGGTTTTATGACTATTTCTCTTATGCTTAAAAATCCAGGAGTATTTGATATAGCAACGGCAGGTGGTCCTGTTATTGATTGGAAATGGTACGAAGTTATGTATGGAGAAAGATATATGGGAACTCCAGAAAATAATCCAGAAGGTTATAAAAATGCAAGTTTATTAAATTATATAGACAATTTACAAGGTAAATTATTGATATTCCAAGGTTACCAAGATAATACTGTTGTTCCTCAAAATAGTTTGGAATTTATTCGTAATGCAGTAAAGGAAGGGAAGCAAGTTGATTACTTTATGTATACTGCACATGAACATAATGTTAGAGGAAAAGATAGAATAGATCTTTACGAAAAGATATACAACTATCATAAATCAGATCTTAAATAAGAAAAGACTCCTTCTTTTTGGAAAAAGAGTTAATATAAATCCAGAAAGAGTTAATATAATTTGAGAAAGAGTAAGTATAAATTCAAATATACTTAGTTTAAATTTAGAATCAAGAAAGAAAAAATATATGTTCACAGGAATAATAGAAAAGACAGCAAGGGTAGTTGCAATTGAACAAGAAAATACAAACTATCATTTTACTTTAGAGGTAGATATAGCAAAAGAATTAAAGATAGATCAATCTATGGCTCATGATGGTTGTTGTTTAACTGTAGTGAAATTGGATTACGACAAGAACCAATATGTTGTAACTGCAATGAAAGAAACTATGGATAAGACAAATCTATGTACATGGGAAGTGGGAACAGAAGTAAATGTTGAACGTTCAATGAAGATGGATGGTAGATTTGATGGACATATAGTTCAAGGGCATGTTGATCAAACTGCTAAATGTATAAAGGTGATTGATGAAAATGGTTCATGGCGTTATTTCTTTGAGTATGACACTTCAAAAAATAGTTTTACCGTTCCTAAAGGTTCAATTACAGTTAATGGAGTTAGCTTAACAGTTGTTGATTCAGAAGAAGGAATGTTCTCTGTTTCAATAATTCCATTTACTCAACAGGTAACGAATTTTCATAATTTCAAAATAGGTACGATAATAAATATAGAGTTTGATGTTTTTGGAAAATATGTTCAAAAACTATTGGAACAATACCTCTCTGCACAAAAATAATGATAGATATTAGTGTAACTCCCGATAATGCAGTTATGGTTGCTGTTTCAACACCTAATTGCCCATACGAAAAGACAAAAGAATATTTAGAAGAACTTGCTTTCTTAATTGATACTGCAGGTGGCGTTGCTGTGAAGAGTTTTATTCAAAGACTTCAATTTAAAGACCCACATACATTTGTAGGGAGTGGTAAGTTAGAAGAAATAAAAGAATATATAGAAGCAGAAGAAATTCAATTTGTTGTATTTGATGACGAATTAACTCCAACTCAAATGAGAAATATAGAGAAAGAGTTAGATCGTAAGGTTATGGATAGAACAGGTTTAATCCTTAATATATTTGCACAAAGAGCAAGAACTGCTCATTCAAAGACTCAAGTTGAATTAGCACAATATCAATATCTTTATCCTCGATTAACAAGAATGTGGACTCACCTTGACCGTCAAAGAGGTGGAGGAGGAATGACTATGCGTGGTCCTGGTGAAACTCAAATAGAAACCGATAGAAGAATTGTTCTTGATAAGATTTCTTATCTTAAAGAGAAATTAAAAGATATTGATAAGCAAAAGATTGTTCAAAGAAAGAGTAGGGAAAGCCTTATTCGTGTTGCCTTAGTTGGTTATACTAATGTAGGGAAATCAACTATTATGAACTTACTTGCTAAAAGTGAAGTGTTCGCAGAAAATAAATTATTTGCAACTCTTGATACTACTGTAAGAAAAGTTGTTATTGAAAATCTTCCTTTCCTACTTACTGATACGGTTGGGTTTATTAGAAAATTACCTCATGGATTAGTTGAAAGTTTTAAATCAACTCTTGATGAGGTTAGGGAATCTGATGTTTTAATTCATGTTGTAGATATTTCACATCCAGGTTTCGAGGAACAAATAGAAGTTGTTAAGCAAACTCTTCAAGAAATTGATTCAAGTGATAAACCAACAATTATGGTGTTTAATAAGATTGATGCCTATACTTACATTAAAAAAGATGAAGATGACCTAACTCCAGTTTTACGTGAGAATTGGTCATTGGAAGATTTGAAAGCATCGTGGATGGGCAATACAGATACGCCTTCATTTTTTATTTCAGCAAAAGAAAAAGAAAATATTGATGAGTTAAAAAATGCTATGTATGAAAGTATAAAACATATGCATGCTATTCGTTACCCGTTTAATAATTTCTTATATTAAAATTCAAATTAATTAGATTATGTTTCAGACAGATAAGTTAATAGAACATGTCGATAAGGTTGCAACAAATGTAGAAAGTGCAAAAACAGTAGCTGTTGATTCTGTTAATCAAAGCTTTACTATGCTTGAACAATTACAACAAAAAGGTATAAGCATATTAATTGAATATGGACCAAAAGTCATTGTTGCATTCTTAATCCTTTGGATAAGTTTAAAGGTTATAAACTTTGTTTGCAAAAGGTTGAATAAATTACTGATAAGAAGAAAAGTTGATATTTCATTAATTCCTTTTATTGTATCTGTAACTTCAATCGTTTTAAAATTATTAGTAATACTTAGTGCTATAAGTATAGTTGGAATACCAATGACATCGTTTATTGCACTTATAGGTGCAATGGGTTTAGCTATTGGTATGGCTTTTTCTGGTACTTTATCAAATGTTGCAGGTGGAGTAGTCCTATTGGTTTTGCGTACTTTTAAATCAGGAGATTATATTTCAGCACAAGGCTTCGAAGGAACAGTAAAAGCAATTCAAATCTTTACTACAATTCTTGTAACACCAGATAATAGAACAATTTCTATACCTAATGGACCTTTGTCGACAGGAACAATAACTAATTATTCACTTCTTCCTACTCGCCGTTTAGATATTAATATCAAGTTAGCTCATGGTGAAGAAACAAATTCAATTTCAAAAGAAATATTAGATATTCTAAGTCAAGATGTTAGAATATTAAAAACACCTGCTGCTGAAGTAATAATAAATATTACAGAAGCCTCAGTAACATTAGATATTAGATTTTGGACTTCTACAGATGATTATTGGGCTGTTAATGGCGAAATGAATAAGCAAATTTACCAATACTTATATGAAAAGAAGATAACGGCTCCTTATCAAAAAGTATTTATAGAAAAATAATAACTTCATAAATGAGCCATGCTAATCCTTTAAAATTATTCTCTTTAAATAGGATATTAATGCCTTTAATTATAGGGATTAGTGTGGCGGCATTTCTAATTGCAAAAGATTTTTCTAAGCCTATAATTACTCAAGTTCAAGATGGAAAAGGAGCTTATTATTGGATAGATACAAATAAAGATGGAGCAAAAGATATAACAGAGCTTCATATTGCAGACTCAGAAAATAAAGGGAATATAGCAGTTGAATACCAGAAAGACATTCTGAAATATATTTTAAAGAATTGGACTTGGTCTTCAACATTATGTTTGTTTATAGCAATGCTTTTTGGAGTGATGAGGGACTTTATGTATATGTATCGTATAAGGCTTCTCTCCGATAAAAAGATTTCTTGGAAACACTCATTTCAAATAATTATGCTTTGGGAGTTTAGCTCAGCCATAACACCAACTGTTGTGGGAGGTTCTGCTGTTGCATTTTTTATTGTTTCTCTTGAAGGAATTGGAGTTGGACGTTCAACCGCAATAGTTATGATTACTGCTCTTTTAGATGAGTTGTTTTATATAATAATTGCTCCTATTGCAATTCTTTTAGTAGGTATAAATGTTGCCTTTATTCATGATTTTGATTTTAATGTCTATGGTGATAAGTTTGGAGTTACTACAGTTTTCCTTATTGGTTATGGATTTATGTGTTTGCTTACAATTATAATTCTTTTGGCTATATTTATTTATCCAAAAGCATTTAAACGTTTTCTTTATTATTTATCGGATATTAGCTTTCTTAGACGATGGAAGTCTAAATTTGAAAAGATGGGAAATGATATAGTTATTTCTTCACAAGAATTTAAAGGGAAAAGCTTTTTGTTTTGGACTAAAGCTTATTTAATTACTATTTCTTCTTGGATTTCAAGATTCTTGGTTGTGAATTTCCTAATATTAGCCTTTACACCAATAGGGAGTCATTTATTGATTTTTGCACGCCAATTAGTGATGTGGATAATTTTATGTATAAGTCCAACACCAGGAAGTAGTGGAATCGCAGAATTTGCTTTCCCGATATTCTTTAAAGAATTTATTCCTCTTGGAACAGGTTCAACACTATCAGTGCTTTGGAGACTTTACACTTATTATCCTTATATTGCAATTGGTTTAATAGTTCTTCCTATTTGGTCGAAACGAATATTTAAGCACAAGAAATAAAATGAAAATAATAATAGTTGTAATTTTATTATTATTGGCGACCTTAGTTTTGAATGCACAGAATTTAGTATCAAAGTATCAAATAATTCCAGATAGTACAAGATGCTCAGCTCCTCAAGATAATTTAGGATACAAAGAATTTATCCTTCCAAGCTTAATGCTTACTTATGGTATAATTGCTATTAATAGTGATTGTTTAAAGCAAGTTAATCTTAGTTTTAAAGATGAAATTTATGATGATTATAACCATAAATTATTAACTATAGACAATTATAGTATTTTTGCTCCTGCTGCTATTGCTTTTGGACTTGAGGTCTTTGGGATTAAAGGTAAAAATAATTTTAAGGACAAAGCAATTATTTATGCCTTATCAATGGGAATAACTACAGCTATTGTTACTCCTATAAAGTATATATCTAATGAAAGGCGTCCTGATAATAGTAATTCACTTTCTTTTCCATCAGGTCATACTGCAACAGCATTTGCTTCAGCAGAATTCTTAAGAAGAGAATATAAAGATGTGTCAGTTTGGTATGGTATTGGTGGTTATACTGTAGCTATTGGAACTGGCTTTTTAAGAATGTATAATAACAAACATTGGTTTAGTGATGTTATTGCTGGGGCAGGAGTAGGAATAGTTTCGACAAGTTTAGCTTATTGGCTACATGGTAAAATAAAATACAGATATAAAAAGAACCCAACCGTATACGCATATCCACTTTTAGGAGAAGGCAATATAGGGTTAGGCTTATGGGGAAATTTCTAGTCTAATTTAGACTAATTCATTTGCAAGTTCTTCAAACACTATTCCATCAAAGTTTCCGGAACTCATCATTAATAGGTTTGCATTTTCCCAATTAACTTCCTTTATTGCCTTTACAACCTCTTTGGAGTCTGTACATACTTTTATAATATTATTATCAAAGGCTTCAAAGACTTGTTGCTTTGTTATTTCTGGCAGATGTTTTTGAGCAATTGTATGTGGATTAAAATAAACTATTGCTTCATCTGCATTATCCATAGCACCCTTATACTGCAAAAGAAATTCAGCTGTTAAACTACTAAATGTATGAAGTTCCATTGCTGCTACAAGTTTTCTATGAGGATATTGTTCTTTCAGCGCTGATATTGTGGCTTTTAGTTTCGAAGGCGAATGTGCGAAATCCTTATAAATGGCTACACTATCATTCTTTTTTACTAATTCTAATCTTTTTGATGCACCTTTAAAACTACCTATTGCTAAAAGAAAATCTTCATTTTTAACCCCTATACTTTGACAAACAAGCATAGCTCCGTAAAGATTCATTAAGTTATGTTTTCCAAATATTTCAAGTGGATATTCTTTACTATCCCAAATAACTGTTGTCTTTCCATTTTCAATTTTATGAGGAATAACACCATAAGGAAGTTGTTTTATATCTCGTCTTGCTTGTTCAGATATATTTTTTACGTTTTCATCCTCTTTACAATATATAATAGAACCATTAGGGCATATTTTATCACGGAATATTCGGAATTGTTCAAGATATATATCAAATGTTGGAAATACATTTATATGATCCCAAGCTATACCACTAATTAAAGCAATGTTTGGTTGGTATAGATGAAACTTTGGTCTAAGGTCAATAGAAGAGGTTAAGTATTCATCGCCTTCAAGAACCATATACTTTGCCTCGGATGTTATTTTGACCATAACTTCAAATCCTGCAAGCTGAGCTCCTACCATATAATCTGTATCAATATTCATCTTATTTAAGACATGAAGGATCATAGCTGTTATTGTTGTCTTACCATGGCTTCCTCCAATTACTATTCTTGTCTTATCTTTAGACATCTCATATAAGAACTCGGGATAAGAAAATATCTTAATGCCCATTTTTTGTGCCTTTATTAGCTCAGGGTTATCACTTTTTGCATGCATTCCAAGTATTATGGCATCTAAATCCTTATTTATATTGTTTTCATTCCAACCAATTGTTTTAGGTAAAAGACCATATTTTTCTAATCTTGATTTAGCTGGATCAAATATTTCATCATCAGAACCAGTTACTTGATGTTTTTTTTGACATAGTGCAATTGCTAAATTATGCATAGCACTACCACCAATTGCTATAAAGTGTACTCTCATATTTATTGTGTTATTTAGTTACAAAAATAATATTTTTTTGATGTTGAGAGTAAAAAAAACGAGAAAATATTTGTTTTTCAGTAATAGTGTAGTATATTTGCATCTTGGAATAGAAAAGAATCAAATAGGTTTAACAAAAAACAAAATTAATCATGAAAAAAACATTTTTACTTATTGCAGCCCTTATAATAGGTGCTACAAGTGCAAATGCACAAAGGTTTATTTCAGCAGACGCTTTGACAGTTAAAAATAAGGCTGTTAAAAATGAAGCTCAAGTAAATCTAAACATTAAAAAAGAAGCTAAAAGTTTAACAAAGGATGCGTTCGTTTACGGTACTCCTGTTATGACTGTTAATTTTAGCACTTCTAACGTAAATTACACATTTGACAATCTTGTCGGTCACTCTGCTGGTACAAACCAAGCTAAGTTTCGCCGCTTAGATACATCTAGTGCATCAACAACAATTCTTCAATCAACATATCCAAAACTATATTCTTATTTTGGAGTATCAAGTCGAGGTTATTATTGGTTTAAATATTTACTTGGTGAAAATGATGAAATAGGAGATGGTTATGCATTAATGTCTCCACTTGAAGTTTTTTATGCTGATGGTCAATCTAATGTTAAGGCTTATAACACAGCAATTAAATGTACAGATGGTTTTTCAACCATTGGATTTAATACTGTTGATGTAATATTTAACCAATACACAATGCGTTTTAACTCAGACCGCTACTTTATTGATTATAGTACTGATGCTAATTTCACCACTTATGATTCATTAGAATTTAATGTAAAAGGCATTGAAGTTGGCTCAAATGAAGAAGCTTATGGTCAAAAAAGAATAACTTTACCAGTTGCTTCTTCTACGGGTAAAACTGTTCTTTATATTCGTCTTCGTTATTTGTGCACACAACTTGCTTCTACAGACCTTCCTTCAGGTTATCGTTGGATCGTTGATGAAATTAATGTATATGATGGACCTGCTTTCAGAGTTGATTTAATTGATGCATATCATAAGAATGCAGCTTATGGAGTAATTCCACAAGGGATGAAAATGGATACTATGGATTTTGTTGCTACAATTGATAATACAGGAGGAAGTACTTTATTTGGAACTTTGGCAGAAGAAAAATACCATAATGCAACTGAAATAGTTTATCCTAATGTATTTGGCTCTTTATTGAGTACAACAAATGTTTCAGCAACACCTACTGATGTTACAACAGCAACTAGGGTTGATACAACAACAAATTCTACTGGAGTTATTACTGCAATAGATATAAGAAGAAGTCAAGTTCTTACTGCAAGAAGTGCAAGAATGAATAATGATAATGTAGGTTTCTTTGGCATCTCTTCAGGTGTAAAATATTTAGAATCTGCAACTGCAACTAATTACACTCTTTCTCCTATGGATGATTCAATTTATTATCAAGTTTCTGCAATGCCAGCACTTACGGATACATTAGGGACTGCTCGTTGGGCATCAGATGTTGATGTTTTAATTGAAGGAAAATCTTTCGCTTATGGTTTTGAAGGTGGATACATTTCTGATAATGCTCCAGGCTCAAAAATTGCTGGTTATGAGGTTTGTAATCGTTTTGTTACACCTGACGATCTTGATTCAAATACATATTATGCAAAAGGAGTTGAAGTAGTTCCTGCTGCTGACTCTTGTGATGCTGGAATAAGAATTAAAGCATCTTTAAAATATATGGATTGGACTGCAACAGCTGCAGATGATTATATTAAACCAATTACTGTTAATTCTCAAGAAGTTTCTTCTCAAATAACTACAACAACTACAGAAAGTTTAAATAATGATATTTTTACAGCAACAGGAACAGAATATTCAACTTCTTATAGATCTATTTATATGCCATTTGGACAAGCACAAATAGCTCTTCAACCTGGTCAATGGTATTATGCTTGTTATAAATTATTAGATGATGGTAGATTTTTAGCAGCTAGAGATGATAAAGATTATTTGCCAACATTTAAAACTTTTGATTGGTATAGTAAATTAGTTATGACTCCAGGTCAAGAATCTGAAGGTTATTCTTGGGGATATCCTTTTGGAGAATGGTTTTCAGAATACAATGCTCCAATGATTCGTTTAATGGTCTCTAAAAATGGTTCATTGCCTTTATCTTCATTAAATGACATATCTACACCTGTTTTCAATTTAAATGCATATCCAAATCCAGCTCAAAATGAAGCTACTATTGAATATACATTAAATACAAATGGTAATGTTGTTATTACTTTAACTGACATTATGGGAAGAAATGTATTAACAATGAATAAAGGAAATCAAGCATCTAATACTACTTATAGAGTTGCTTTAAATACTAATACTTTAAATAATGGTACTTACTTCTATACATTAAATGTAAACGGAGTTAAGGAAACTAAAAAACTTGTTATCAACAAATAACAGTTTATTATTTATAATAATTAAGAGAGCTTACTATTTGTAAGCTCTCTTTTTTTACATATATTTTTTACCTTGAACTTTTTTTATTGTCTTAATAATGATTAAATAGGTACGAATAGACTTTATCTTTCGTTATAAATCAGTATTTTTGCAAACTAATTTTTGCAAACCAATTATATATTATAGAAAAGAAAACAATGAAAAAGAAGCTTTTTAAACAATTCACAATTATGATGCTATTATTCGTTTTTAGCATTAATCTTTTTGCAATACCTGCAAATAAGAAGCCAGTTACAGTTAAGCAGCCAAATGGTAAGTCTCTTACATTAACAATAAAAGGAGATGAAAGAGTTCATTGGGCAACTACAATTGATCAATATACTATAATTGGGAACGAAGAAGGAACATTTGTTTATGGACAATTAAACGAAGATGGAGATTTAATTCCGTCAACTTTTATCGCTTCAAATTCAAATGAAAGAAGTCCAGAAGAAAGATTATTTCTAAGTACATTACCCTATGACCTTCGTTATAGCAATAAACAAATAAAGGAAAAAGTATCGTTGATAACTAGTACTAAAAGTGAAAAAGTTGTAGTAACAGGCACAGTTGATGGATTAGTCATTCTTGTTGCATTTAGTGATAAAGCATTTACTTATACACAAAGTGATTTTAATAATTTATGTAATCAAGTAGGTTATAGCGTTAATGGAGCAACAGGAAGTGTAAAAGATTACTATTATGATAATTCAAAAGGATCAATGACTCTAAACATTGATGTTGTTGGACCATTTACTCTACCTAATACTTCTGCTTATTATGCAGGAAGTACAGGAACGCAAAGAATGAGTGAATTTGTCTCTTCAGCTTTATCTCTTGCGGATCCTACTGTTGATTTTTCTCAATATACAAATGGGAATTCAACCGTTTCTAATATTCATTTTGTTTTTGCAGGACAGGCTCAAGCTACTACAGGGAATACAAGTGAAATCTGGCCTCATGAATCAAGGGTATCATCTAACATTATGAAGGATGGAGTAAGTTTTACAACTTATTCTTGTTCTTCTGAAAAAAATACGGCAACAACAATGTGTGGGATTGGTACAATGTGTCATGAAATGGGTCATTCATTAGGATTAATGGATTTATATGATACAGATTATTCAGAAAGTGGAGGTACATCAGTAACTCCAGGAGTTTGGAGCCTGATGGATCAGGGAAATTATAATAATAATGGGAATACACCTCCATATCTAAATGCTTGGGAAAGACAAATTATTGGTTGGAATGCACCTATTACTTTAACTACAACATCATCTGTAACTCTTCCTTGCTTAGCAGATTCATCAGTGTCATATAAAATATACTTAGATGGAAATGAATCATTTATTTGTGAATATAGAAAACAAAAAAAATGGGACGCTTATACTCCAGGTAGTGGAATGATAATTTATCATTTAGATCAAAGTAGAATAGATCAAACATTTTCTAATAATACAATAAATGTTGCTCCAACAAATAGAGGTTTCTTTATTGAAACATCAACAGGGGTTTTAACAGATAATAACACAGCATATGCACCATTTGCAGGAGTAAGTGGACAGAACTATTTTACCAATGAATCAACACCTCAATCAAAATATAAAAATGGAAATCTAACTAATAAACCAATAACTCATATCCAATATATAAATGATTCAACAATAACTTTTAATTTCCTTTCTAATCTTCCTCAAGCAAAGACACAAGCTGTAACATTATCAACTATAAGAGGAACCTCAGCAACAGTAAATGGTTCAATAGTATATATGGGCACTGGATCAATTACAGAAAAAGGAATGTATTGGCATACTAATTTAGATAGTTTAAATGCAACAAGTGGACATAAAGTTGTTTCAACAACAACAGATACTTTAATAACAACTAATTTAACTAATTTGCCGTCAAGTTCAACAATATATTTCTCTGCTTTTGCAACAAATTCAGAAGGAACAGCAATAGCTAATGAGAAATTATATTTCAATACAACAGATGGATTAGGAACAGTGTTAACAAGTAATCCAACAAATATAGTAAATAATGGAGCAACATTAAATGGTTCATTAATAAGTATAGGTGATGCTCCTATGATAGAAAAGGGTTTTGTTTATTCAACAAATGCATCAGCTTCTCCAACTATAGATGATAATAAATTAATATTAACAGGGACAACATTAGGAGCTTATTCAAGTCTATTAACAGGTTTGAGCGAACAAACAACATATTATTATAGAGCTTATGTAACGACATCAATAGGAACAAAATATGGAGCTAAGAAAACCTTCACAACGACATATCCTGCAATAATAGACAATACTATTTCAGATAACCAATCGTTTTGTGTGCAAGGAACTCCACAACAACTTGTTGGATTAACTCCAACCGGAGGATATGGTAACTTTACGTATAAATGGGAACAAAAAACTCGAAATGGTTCTTGGATAGATGCTACTCAAATTAATAATCAATTAAATTATCAACCAGAACAATTAACTGATAGTACCTTTTATCGTAGAATAGTAACTTCAAATTTAATCAAAGACACTTCAAATATAATACTAATAAATATAAAAAATTCTTGGGGGGGAGTATTATCATCAACAAAAGATACAATAGATTCAGGGACAACAACAGGAACAATAAGACTAACAAACAAAATTGGTTCAATATTAAATTGGGAAAGAAAGAAAGATAATGAAGATTGGACAACATTAAGCCAAACGACAACATCTTATTCTGAAATACTAAACGATACAGGGAACTACATATATAGAGTTTTAGTCCAATTAGATAATTGTCCTTCTGTATATTCTGCTGAAAGAGAAATATATGTATTAGGTAATTCTTCATTAACAGATGTTGACCTTAATTTAGATATGAAATTATATCCAAATCCAAGTAATGGAAATATTACAATAACTTCATCTTTCACCCAACCAGTACAATTAAGAGTCGTAAATAGTTTAGGCCAAACAATAAAATCAGAAACAAGTTATATCTCAAACAAAACATTAGATTTGAGTAATGTTGAAAATGGAACATATCTAATAACAATATCTGCCAACGGAAAACAAACAACCAAGATATTGATAATAAATAAATAATAAAACAACCATAAAACAATAAAAATGAATAAAGTTATAAATACAGAGAAAGCTCCAAAAGCAATTGGACCATATAGCCAAGCAATCAAAGCAGGAAATGGAATGTTATTTATATCAGGACAAATACCAGTAAATCCTGAAACCGGAAAAGTTGAAGAAGGAATTATAGCTCAAACAGAACAAGTTTTCCAAAGCATAAAAGCAATTCTTGACGAAGCAGGATACAGCTTTAAAGATGTAGTAAAAACAACATGTTTACTTAATTCTATGGATGATTTTGCTGCAATGAATGGAGTTTATTCAAAATATTATAATGAAATGCTTCCAGCAAGAGCAGCTTATGCAGTAGATAAATTACCAATGGGAGTCTTAGTTGAAATAGAAACAATAGCATATAAAGCAGAATAAATATTTATTTATAATAAAAAGAAAAGGGAAGTTACCTTTAATAGAGGTAGCTTCTTCTTTTTTTTCATAACCTAAATGGATATCATACGTATTATTTATTAACTAATAAAAGAGTATGGCAGAAAGATTACAAGTTAATAATATAGGACTATTCTTCGGGAGTTTTAATCCCATACACAACGGACATCTTATAATAGCAAATTATATTGTTGAGAATACTAATCTTGACGAGATATGGTTTGTTGTCTCTCCACTTAATCCATTGAAGAAAGTTCAAGATCTTTTAGATAATACAATAAGGCTAAAACTTGTTAAACTTGCCATAGAGCAAAACAATAAATTCCTTGCCTGCGACGTTGAATTCAGCTTACCTCAACCTTCCTATACCATAAATACACTAAATAAACTAAAACGAGAACATAAAGACAAAGAATTTACGTTAATAATCGGGGAAGATAATTTAGAATGCTTTGAAAAATGGAAAGACTATAAAGATATATTAGATACATATAAAATATATGTCTACCCTCGTCAAAACATAATTGTAACAAAATATTTGGATTGCAAAAATGTAATAAAAATAAAAGCTCCAAAATTAGAAATATCTTCAACCCAAATAAGAGAAAACATTAAAACAAATAAATCAATTCGTTACCTATTGCCAGAGAAAGTCAGAGAAGAGATATTAAATAATAATTATTATTGTAACTCTTAGTCTGAACTCTCGTAATAGTGAATAACTTGATTGAGATAATAATAAAAACATATAATGAGACAGTTAAAAATCACCAAACAGCTTACTAATCGTGAGATAACATCTTTGGATAAATACCTACAAGAAATAGGGCGTTTAGAGATGATCTCACCCGAAGAAGAGGTGTTATTAGCACAAAAAATAAAGCAAGGGGACCAAGCCGCATTGGAAAAATTAACCAAAGCAAATCTTCGTTTTGTTGTATCCGTTTCCAAACAATACCAAAATCAAGGTATGAGTCTTCCTGACCTTATAAATGAAGGGAACTTAGGATTAATCAAAGCAGCACAACGTTTTGATGAAACAAGAGGTTTTAAATTCATTTCATATGCAGTTTGGTGGATACGTCAATCGATATTACAAGCTTTAGCAGAACAAAGCCGTATTGTACGTTTGCCACTTAATAAAATAGGTTCACTAAATAAAATCAATAAAGCATACGCAAGATTAGAACAAGAATACGAACGTACACCGAACCCAGAAGAGGTTGCTTTAGAACTTGATATTACAGACGCAGAAGTTAGAGAAAGCATAAGGCATAGTGGAAAGCACTTGTCAATGGATGCTCCACTTGCATCAGATGAAGATAATACAATGTATGACTTTATGCGAAGTGAAGAAACTACAACGCCTGAAGCTGAACTAATGTATGAAAGTTTAAGGATGGAAATAAATAGAGCCATCTCAACACTAACTCCAAAAGAAGCAGATATATTAAAAATGTTTTTTGGATTAGAAGGTTATCCCCCAATGACATTAGACGAAATAGGAGAACAATTTGACCTAACCCGAGAAAGAGTACGTCAAATAAAAGAGAAGGCTATAAGAAGATTAAAACATACTTCACGTAGTCATATCCTACAATCCTATCTTGGATAAAAGATACTTCTTACAAATAACCCATAAAAAGGTTAAGTCGCTAACAAAAACATTTGTAGCGACTTTTTTTTATAATAATAAACCAAGATTAATTCTTACCTATTGGTTGAATTAAAGTAGATAGTTAATGTATATCTATTAAAAGATAAACTTAGTTGGTTAATAATCAAAGTAAAAAACTATACAAATAAGCTTTAAAACTATATTATCTTTATTCCAATCTAATTAATCAAGCTCTTAATCTCAAACAACCGCATTGTTTACTCGGAACAATGCCATTGTTTAATGTAAACAATGCGGTTATTTGACAAAAACAATGCGGTTGTTTTGAGTAAACAATGCCATTGTTTGAGATTGAAAGAAAGATAAATTATATTAAGAGCTTATTTACTTAGTAAAAGATGAAGTTATTATTGATTGAAAGCTCTTTTAAAAGCACAGAAATCACTAATTTGTATTAGTAATTAGCTCGCTTGTATTATGAAATGACATTTAAGCAAATGGGTATTTATACTCTGGTGTTCTATTACAGCCGTTAGACTTATCTAATCTTAATTACCTCTTCTTGAGATGTTATTTTATAGATAGAAGAGGCTTGATGGGTTTCTTTTTCTTGTTCTTCTGTTGATATGTAGTTAACACCGTCTTTTATTTTTTGACTTATTGTTTTAAAGCAAGTAGGAGAGGGTTCTCCACTTATATTTGCTGATGTGCTAACAATAGGCTTTCCAAATTCTCTTAGTAGTTTTTGGCAATACTCGTGGTTTGGAATACGAATCCCTATTGTTTCATCTTGTGATAAAAGAGAAATAGGAAGATTCTTTGCTTTTGGATATATTATTGTTAGAGGTGTTTTTATTTCTTCTATTAGCTCTAAGGCTTTTTGTGGAATTTCCTCTACGTAGTCTTTTAGCATTTCTATATCAGAAACTAATAGAAGTAGGTTTTTACTCTGGTCTCTTCCTTTTAGTTCTATTATACGTTTAATAGCTAAGGGTTGAGTTGCATCGCAGCCCAACCCCCAGATTGTATCGGTAGGATAAAGAATTATTCCTCCATTATTTAATATCTCAATCTCTTTCATTGTCATCTTCTTCTTTCTTTGTCATCTTCTTTCTTTGTCCATAGATTCCCACAGATTTTATAAATGCCCTGAAAGGGCAATTTAAAATAGCCCAACGGCAACGCCTTGGGATAGAATATTCGTGATAATCTGTGTAAATCTGTGGACAGAAGATAAGTTATATATTGATAAGAATATATTATTTCATTAAGAAGTTAATGTCGTCAGTTAATGAGTATTCTTTAGGTTTCATATCGCCACGGAATACTTTCATCTTATTGTTTCTTCCTATTAAAGAAAGATTACCATTTTCAAGAGAAAGAGCTGTAGCTTCTCTAATCCCTGCAATCCACATATTAGGTTCTACTTTAGTGAATTCAAATAAACGATCATCTCTTGTTTCTCCCCCGTGTTTTGGGTCAAAGAAATCAGTGTAGTGAGGATTAATTTGGAAAGGTACTAAGTTCATGCAATTAAAGCTTTCTGGTTCAATAATAGGCATGTCGTTAGTAGTCTTAAGTGATGGTCCTGCAACATTTGATCCTGCACTCCATCCCATATAAGGTGTTCCTTGATTAGCACAGTTTGTAATCTCACTCATTATTTTATTCTTGTAAAGCTCATAAACTAAATGGAAAGTATTACCACCACCAACTGCAATACATTTTGCTTCTCTAACGGCTTTAATAGCATCTTTTTCTTTATGAATACTATATAGGTTAAGCCCCATTTTAGTAAATACTGTTTTCACTCTTTCTTCGTATAAATCATATCCCATAGATACTCCTGCATAAGGAATAAATAGTACGTCTTTAACATTGTGTTTTTCACAAAATGTTTTAATTAGTTCTTGACACCAGCCAAGATATTCTTCACCACTATTTGTTGAGTTACTTATTAATAATAGTTTTCTGTTCATGTTTTATCTTTAGTTTTATATAATGAATTTGGTTTTTGTTATTTATAAAGATGGTGTAATAAAAGCAACACCTATTCCTGCAATTACTATTACTAATGCGTAAATGCAAAGCACAACAATAGTCATTATTCCTAAGAAAGTAAATAATTTTCCAAGGTTATCAGTTCCTTTTTCTATTGCTTCTTGGTTATTAGTTTCTATTCCAAATTTAGTTTCCTTAGAAGACTTAAACAAGAGATAAGCAATAATTGCATATAATACACCAAAAATAGGCATAATAATAGACATTGTCATTCTATAAGCCACACCACCTATTCCTGGCATATTTGAAGTTAAAGGACTAACAAAAAGAAATGCAAATCCTAATGCAACCATTAAACCTGCACCAATATAAGTAACTATACCTAAAAATTTACCCCATTTAGCATAAGTTAAAAGATTGGATTTAATTTTTTCAGAGAAAACTAATTCTTCTTTTTGATTATTGATTCCATTTTCTTGTTCGATAATTTCTTCCATAATAATTGTTTTTAATGTTAATTATATCGCAAAGGTATATATTTTTTTGTAATTTCGCACTTCGAATTAATATAAAAACAAATAAATGCACTTTATAAATCCATATTTTCTATTTGGTTTACTTGCAATAGCTATTCCTATAATTATTCACTTATTTAATTTCCGCAGGTTTAAGAAAGTTTATTTCTCTAATGTTAAGTTTTTGAGAGAAGTAGAAATAAGCACTAAGAAGCAGAATAAGGTTAGAAGTTGGATTTTGCTTTGTTCACGTATTTTAGCAATTATTTGTTTGGTACTTTTGTTTGCTCAACCTTATTTCTCTAATTCAGAAACTAAATTTGTTGAAAAAGGATTAAATGCTGTTTTGGTATGTGTTGATAATAGTTTTTCTATGCAAAATCAAGGTAAGGAAGGACGGTTATTAGATGAGGCTAAGCAAAAGGCAAAAGATATAGTTAATCAATATAATAGTAATGATGAGTTTCTCCTTCTAACTATGGATATGGAAGGAAAACATCAACAATTTGTAAATAAGGATAAGTTTATTGAGTATTTAGATGGGGTTGAAATTACTTCTAATTCAGAATTTGATTCAAAGCTAATTAGTCGCTCTTTTGACTTATTGAATACTAAGCAAGGCTTTAATAAACGTTGTTTTTTTGTTTCTGACTTTCAAACTTCTGCTTTTGATTCAGAGAAATTTACTAAAGACAGTTTAATCAAAACTCTTTTAGTCCCATTACAAGCAAATAATATTAATAATATATACATAGATTCTATTTCGTTTATTGATCCAATTTTTCAAGTAGGACAAAATGTAGCTTTAAATGTTAGAGTTGTAAATAAATCAGATAAGAGAGCAGAGGCTGTTTCTGTAAAACTATTTATTGATAATAAGCAAATAGCGGTTTCAAGTATTGATATTGAAGAAAATCAATCTCAAAATCTAATAATGAACTTTAATCTTCAAAAACATGGCATTCAACATGGATATATAACTATTATTGATAACCCAATTACTTTTGATGATAATTTCTATTTTACTTTGCAAACAAATCCAAAAATAGAAGTTCTTTCAATTAATTCATCTTCTTCTAATCCATATCTTTCACGGTTATACTCAAATAATAATGAAATTGCTTTAACTGATATGAGTGAAAAATCAATTGATTTTACTGACTTCAATAAGTATTCATTGATTATTTTAAATGGTTTAACTGACTTTTCAAGTGGTTTAGCTTCTGAACTTGACCGTTATAGAGAGCAAGGAGGCGATATACTAATTATTCCTTCTGAAAAAATGAATATTTCTTCTTTTCAATCTTCAATGCAAATGCTTGGGCTGCCAACTTATTCACAATTAGTTTCTCAACCTAATAAAGTTTCAACAATTAATCAAGAAAATAAACTATATCGTGGCGTATTTAGTTCTCAGGTTGATAATATGGAAATGCCATCGGTTAAGAAATATTTTAGATTATCTTCATCTACCAGAACTTCGAGAGAATCAATAATGAAATTTCAAAGCCAAGATGATTTTTTGACTTTAAGCCAAAAGGATAGAAGTAGGGTTTATATATTTACAACAAATCTAACGGAAGATTTTACAGACTTTATAAAGCAGGCTTTGTTTGTGCCAACTCTTTGGAATATGGCTTTATTTAGTCAGTTAATACCGGAGCCATATTATTTTTTAACCAATACACAACCAATTGATATTTCTAAACTAAAAGATATAGTAAAGATTAATGTGCCAGAAATAGTTTCAATTGATAATAAGTTATCATTTATTCCAGAGTTTAGGAAAGATAATCAGAGAAAAGTTCTTTTAATTCATAATCAAGTTAATAAAGCTGGTAATTATAATATTGTTGAGCAAGGAAAGATTTATGGTGGGTTATCTTTTAATTATAGTAGAATGGAATCAAATTTAAGTTTCTTAGAATCAAAAGATATTTCATTATCTCTTGATAAGAATTCTTTGAAAGGATATAATGTTTTAGAAACAAAAAAACAATTGATTAGCTCTTATTTCAAAAAATCGAATAATGGTTTTTCATTGTCAACAATTTTACTAATTTTGCTAATTCTATTCTTAGGATTAGAAACATATATACTATTTAAAAATAGATAATTGAAATGAAAACATGTTTTAGTCAAGATGTATTTGATGTTTTGAGAGATTTACGATTAAATAATAATCGAGATTGGTATTCTGAAAATAAAGAAAGAATAAATGCAGCAAGAAAGGAATTGGAGGATTTTACTAACCAATTAATTCCTGAGGTGAGAAAATTTGACTCTAATATTGGAATGTATGAGGCAAAGAAAACAATGTATAAACAACATCGTGATATTAGATTTACAAAAGATAAATCCCCATTTAAGTTGCATTTTGCTTCTGTTCTTTGTTACGGAAATTTAAAACAAAATGGTGTTCCTTGTTATTATATTCATATAGAAGAAGGGCATTGTATGTTGGCAGGAGGGGTTTATTGTCCAGAAAAAGATAATTTAAAGAAGATAAGAGATGAAATATATTATAATGTAGATGAGTTTAAATCAATTCTCAATAGTAAGTCTTATTCTAAATATTATAATGGAATAGATTCTGAAGAAAAACTTAAAATGGCACCAAAAGGATATTCAAAGGACTGGCCTGATATTGATTTGTTAAAGAATAAACATTTCAACTGTTCTCATTTTTGTTCAATTGAACAGATGAAAGGTAAAGATTTTTTGAATTATGTAATTGATGTTTTCAAGGCAACTGCTGAATTGAATAAATTCTTATTTAGAGCGATAAACTAAACTGATAGTAAATAATTAGGTATAGGTTATGAGGAATTATTTTATTTTATTTACACTTTTTTTGTGCTTGACCAATACTTCTTTTGCACAAGATGAGGTTAAAAAGAATGTTGTAGCTACAGCAAATGATGTTGCTGAAAAAGTTTCTAAAATTATTTGTGACACAACTGTAAAAGGTAAGACTTGGCATATTAAGAATAATTTAACTCTTAATACGGAACAAAATATGTACACTAATTGGGAAGCTGGGGGTGTTGGTTCTTTTGCTTTTTCAGCTTTCTATAAAAGCTTTTATAACTATCATAAAAAGAAAGTAAAATGGGATAACTCAGTTGAACTTGGTTATGGTAAAATGCGTCAAGATAATAATGGTAAAGGTATATTTGATAATGGAAATAAGTTTCGTAAGAATGAAGATAAAATTGAACTAAACTCAATTATAGGTTATAAAGCTTTTGATGGTTGGAATTATTCAGCTCTTATTAATCTCAAATCTCAATTTGATAAAGGTTTCAAGGATGATACACTATTAGTTTCTGATTTCTTTTCACCTGCATATTTAACTACTTCTATAGGTATGGAATATAAACCGAGACATTATCTTTCCATACTTATTTCTCCTTTGGCAGGTAGAACAACTTACATTGCAAATAAGGCATTAGCTAAAGCAGGTAATTTTGGTCTAACAGAAGACACTCAAATTGATTTTGCATTAGGGTCTTACATAAAACTATTTTTTGAAAAAGAGGTATTTACTAACGTAAGTCTTTTAACAAAGTTAGAATTCTTTAATGACTATGAGAAAGTTCCGTTTTTAACAAATACAGATATTAATTTTGAAGTCTTTGTAAATATGAAGGTAAATAAATACTTCTCAGCCTTTATTAATTTACAGACCATATATAACTACGATTTTAGTAAAAATCTACAGTTTAAAGAACGAGTTGGACTTTCAGTACCTTTGGATTTCTAAATTACCGATCAAAAATATTCATTTGAAAAGGATCAAAAAGACCTAATTGATTTTCTGCTTCTGGTTCAAGTTCAGGAAGATTATCTTGGAGATAAGTCTTTATTATACGCTTGATAGCAATAGTTTGTCCAATATTATTTATGGCACAATAACGATTCAAAAGCTTTTGATCTGCTTCAGATAGCTTTATCTTATGTATTGACGTTTTTGGCTTTTTATTTTTCATTTATTGCTATTATGGATACAAAAGTATTAATTTTGCAGAAATTATAAGCAAGCTTTATAAAGAATTACTAACAAACAATGTTGATATTATGGATTTGTATTCAAAACTTAAAGATAATAAAGATAATTTCTTTCTTTTATCAGGTCCTTGTGTGATTGAAAATGAAGATATGCCATTTGAAATTGCAGAAAGACTAATTGAAATAACAACAGAATTAAATATTCCTTTTGTTTTCAAGGCATCATATCGTAAGGCTAATCGTTCAAGTATTGATTCTTTCACAGGAATAGGTGATATTGAAGGTTTAGAGATTCTAAAAGCTATAAAGGAAAAATACAATATTCCAGTTGTAACCGATATCCACTCAGCAGAAGAAGCTCATATTGCAGCACGTTATGTTGATATTTTACAAATTCCTGCATTCTTATGCCGTCAAACAGATATCCTTTTGGCTGCAGCAGAAACAGGGAAGATAGTAAATATAAAGAAAGGACAATTTCTTTCAGCTGAATCAATGTGCCATGCTGTTGAGAAAATTCGTAGTACAGGTAATCGACAAATAATGTTAACCGATAGAGGAACTATGTTTGGTTATCAAGATTTAGTTGTTGATTTCAGGGCAATACCAACAATGCAAGAAAATAATGTTCCAGTAATTATGGATATTACACATTCTCTTCAACAACCAAATCAAACTTGTGGCGTTACAGGAGGTCAACCTAAGATGATAGAAACAATTGCAAAAGCAGCAATAGCTGTTGGAGCAGATGGATTATTTATGGAAACTCATCCAAATCCATCACAAGCTAAGAGTGATGGGAAAAATATGATAGCATTAGATAATGTAAAATCCTTATTAACTAAACTTGTTAAGATAAGACAAGCTTTATAATTAGAAATAATACTTCAATCTCAAATATCCGAATATTAAATTATTAGATTTATTTTCTCCTGAAATAAATGTTTGTATCATTGTGCTTAGTGATAAATCATCTGATATGGAACATTCGATTGAAGGACCAAAGTACAATGCAGGAATATTTATAAAACTAATTGCTGCAAGAGAGCCTGTAAATATGGGCGTGAAAGGATAAGATATTTGAGAAACAGCGGTCCAATTGCTTATTGATAAATATTTTGAAGAAGTAGGGGAATTTAATAATAGGAAAAAGCTATTAGAGTTTGTGGATGCATTTTGGTTATATAAAACTTCTCCTGAAAGAGAAATTGAATTTGAAAAGAAATAATCTAAACCAAAGGAAGAAATAAGAGTGTTTGATTTGATTAACACTTTATTGCTGTAAGGTATATAATAAGAAAATTCTCCTCTAAGGTTAATCCCTTTTAATTCTCCACTAAAGCCTCCTCCGAAAAGGAAGTCTTCATTATTTACAATACCAGTTAAGGCTTGAAAATCCCACCCTTTAGCATTGAAACGAGAAAAACCGGCAATGGTCAATTTGTTATTAATATTTATTTTAGCTGCAATTTCAATAACTGAAGTTTCATTGGGGTAATAAGATAAGCGAATAGCATCAGAACCTTTTCTTTCAGGGTAATCAAAATCGAAAAAAGAATATGAATTAAATATATCGTTTGGGTTAAAGACTAAAGTTTGTGACCAATTAATTCTTTGACGACCTATAATAATTCCTATTTTATCTTTTTCATAACTCACATACAATCTTTCTAATGAAGAATTTAATAGATAATATTTCCCATTAGTAATATTCCAGGAAAGATTGATTAGTCCATCATCTTTTGTGAGATAATTAAAGTTTGACGATGAATAATTAGAGTAATTTCCAAACATTAATCTATTTCTTACCTCGGCAACAAAATTCCAATTATTCTTGTATGTATATTTGAAGTTAAGCCGATTATGCAATAAACCATAATGATTAACTTTATTATTAGAAAAACTAAGTATAGGAGAGTAAAGTCCACTAATATAGCCATTAAATGAATAATTTTGAGCATTTAAGCTTAAAAAAGAACCTATAAGAAAAAAAATGTATACAAATATTTTCTTCATAATTGTAAAGCCCCTAAAGTCATATTTTAATTAAGTCTTTCTCCATTTATATTAAATCTTTCTGCATTTATATTAAGTCTTTTTCCAATTATATTAGCTTTATTTTCTTATTTAGTTTTATCTTCTATTATTTTTCCATCTTCAAGTCTTATAATACGTCTTGCCTTATTCATTATTCTTGGATCATGAGTTGAAAATATAAAAGTAATATTTTCTTCTCGATTAAGTTTTTCCATTATATCTAAAAGAGTTTCTGCACTTTTGCTATCAAGGTTTGCAGTTGGCTCGTCAGCTAATATAAATTTAGGTTTTGAGGCTAAAGCTCTTGCGACTGCAACTCTTTGCTGTTGCCCTCCTGAAAGTTTATTTGGACGTGAATTTATTCTATTCCCAAGACCAACATTTTCTAATAATTCAATGGCTCTTTTATTGCTTTTTTCAGTTGAAACACCTTGAATATCCATAACTAAAGATACATTTTCTTTAGCACTTAAAACAGGAATTAAATTAAATGATTGAAATACAAACCCAACATTATCACGACGAAAATTAATTAAATCATTTGATGAAAGATCAGCTATATTAATTTCATCTACAATTATTTTTCCACCACTTGGTTTATCTAATCCTCCAATCATATTTAAGAGAGTAGTTTTACCACTTCCTGAAGGTCCAACTATTGCTGTAAATTCTCCTTTACTTATTGTAAGATTTATATTATTAAGAGCAATAACTTGATTTTCTCCTTCTTGATAAATCTTTGTAAGATTATTTATTTGAATTGTATTTGCTTCCATTTTTCTTTTTTTTAGTTATTGACGGACTCCTTCTGCAGGATTTAATTTAATTGCTGCTTTTGCAGGATAGATTGCTGATAATATTCCTGTTAGAATGACCATGATTGCAATAATTGAGAATTGAAAAGCATTAATTGAAGGGTGTATTAAAGTGGCAAATCCATATTGCCCAATGCTACCCATACTTGAGCTAACATCAAGTCCTGTTTTATTTAGGATTATAATTATTATATAGCCAATTAACATTCCTAAAAAGCCTCCAATAGAAGTTAATATTGTGCTTTCTGTAATTATCAATTGTAGAACTTTTTTCTTATTCATTCCAATTGCCATAAGCATCGATAACTCTCTCTTCCTTTCCATAACAGACATTAATATTGTGTTTACTATTCCAAAACCAAGACCTGTTAAAATAATTGAGATAATTACAATAAGCTCAATATTTATATAGTCACTATATAATCCCATTACTGCACTTACTTCTTTCCAAGTTCTAATAGTTTTATCTTTACCTAATAACCCTTTAATTCTATTTTTTGTGTAATTAAGAGAATTATTATCATCATTTATTAGTTTAATCCCGATTTCATGTACTTTTCCATTAGGTAAAGAAGTTAATTTTCTTAAGTCCTGAGCCATTACCAATACCCTCGACTCATCAAACATTGGATTTTTTGTTTGAAATATTCCACAAACCCTAAAAGCCCCAGAAACTTGTTCGCCAGAGGTGTCAATCATAGAAAGAATAAGTTTCGATTTAAGTTTTATTTTGTATTCTTCTGCAATTTTTTTACCAATTACTATGCTATTAGGAATATTGTCTTTGAAATAATTCCCCATAGAATCAGATATATATTCATTTATTTTGCTTACTATTTTTTCTTTTTCAGGATCTATGCCATAGACTTCAATTCCACCTACTTTATGGGCTGATGAAATCATTGAATTAATAATAATTCTTTCACTTACTCCTTTTACATTTTGATTTAAAAGAATAGCTTTTTCTAATTGAGAAGAAGAAAAATTGTTTTCAATATCATTTTGTTCCAAAAATTTATTTGTGTTTATTTGAAGATGAGGTATTTCCACATCTCTTACAGATTGTAGCTTTTCCTCTATCCATCCATTCATAAAACCTACAACAAATATTCCTACAACTAATCCAATAGTAACAGATGTAATAATTATACTACTACGCAATTTATTTCGCCAAATATTTTTCCAAGCTAATTTTATTATTATTTTCATAGTCTTATTTTCTTATGGTTTCAATAATCCTAAGTTTGCTAATCTTGGTTAAAGGATAAATAGCAGTAATAATAGCCATAATAGTAATTGCAATTATTTGATTTATGAAAAGTTTTACATCAAATGCAAAAGGCATAATTGGTTCCATTCCATATTCATCCATAGCTTTTGCCATATTTCCTGTTAAATGAATTGGATAATAATGTAAGTAGGTAATAATTGGAGTGGCAATTATTATGCTAATAATCAAACCAATAATATTAATAAATAATAGTTCTAAGAATAAACCTCCAATAATATTTTTCCTCTTCATTCCAATTGCACTCATTACTCCAAATTCCTTTTCTCTTTCATTTGTCATCATTATTATTGTTCCTATAAGTCCAAAACCAACAACTATATATAGCATGTAAAAGAAAATACTAAATGATTTTTCGTCTTTAGCTATTCCAGCCATAGTATCTTTTATTAATTCTTCCCAATTTTTATATGTATAGTCTCCTTCTTTGTTCTTAGTTTTAAATTCTGAAATTGTTTCATTGATTTTCCCCTTATCTTTTAATAATACACAAGCATAAGAAGCTCCAGAGGGAAACCCAATAAAATTTTGAGCACATGAGATACTTGTATAAGCAATAGAAGCATCTATTTTTGCATCAGAAGCATTTATAATTCCTCTTATTACAAATAGTCCATAGGCTGATGCTCCATGATATCCTTGTCCAACCAATGCAAGTGTATCTCCAATATTTAATGATAAGTTTTTTGCTAAAAGTCCACCAACAATAAGTCCATCATCTTTTTGAGTTAGAAAACTTCCCTTTGTTAATCTTTCATTTATCTTTGAAAACTTCTTTTCCTTATTTGGATCAATCCCTATTAATTCTATTGGTTTTGATTTTTTCCCATTCCAAGCCATGGCAAATGTTTCCATTTTAGGAGCAATAAGAGCGACATTATCAATTTTTTCCCATTCTTTTATTTGATTATCTGAAAATGATGAAAAATTATCAACAGTTTTATCTTCCCAATAATTAGGATTCATTACTTGAAAATGTCCTAAATAGCGTTCAACCACAGAGTCGACAATATAACCATCTGAGCCTTGCATAAATGAAGTTAAAAGCATACATAGAAGTGCCGCAAAGAAAACAGAAGAAATAGCAATTGTTGTCCTACGTTTATTTCTCCATAGATTCCTCCAAGCCATTTTAAGTATTATTTTCATCTATTATATCTTTTTTAGGTTTTGTTGAGAAAAGAAACTTTCATCTATCTTAATATTGAAATCTGCTTTTGTTGTTGTAATAATTGTTTTGTTAGTCTTTTTATCAGATGGAGTCAATTCAATTTTTGAAGGTAATTTTCTATCTCCAAATGTTTTTAAATCAAAATAATCTAACGTTTGAACTAATAAATTTTCCTCATCATAGTCTTCAATCTTAATTATTACAAATTCTTTTTTATCAATCCAAATATATACTTTACCCCATACAACAGCAGAAGAAGATTTTGGTGTCATCTCAATCTTATAACAATTAAACTCTCTAACCTTTTCTTCTTTTATTAATTTATCAGTGTAGTCATTTACCATTGATGATTCTTTAACCATATCATCATTTGAAAAGTCAGAACCCATCCATGATTGGCTCATTACAGAAGAACTCATTTTTATTAACCTATCTATAGAAGGTATCCAATTCCAAAGTTCTTTTTTCCTTTTTACATATCCTTGACCTTTTTCTTTTGCAGGAGAAAGAATTTTAATAAGACCATAATCATTCCCCATAGTCCATACTTTCATAGAAATAGAACGTTCATAGGTAGGACGAACAATAGTCATGGTCATTTCTGAATATGAGCTATTCCCTCTTAATTTACTATCTGCTTTTTTAACGATATCAATAGCAGAAAGATTTTGACTTATTCCAATAAATGGTGTTAGGCAAATAGTTAATAATGAAATTATTAGTTTTTTTCTCATAATGTTATTTATTTGATTACGACTAAAAATTAAATCAAAAAGCAGTTAAAATTATTCTTTGATTTTTATTATAATACTAAACTATAATTCGATGCCCAAAGATACAACAATATTTTATTTATTCTTATTTGGTGAAACCAAAATAATATGCACTAAACTCTATTTGTTAGGAAATAGAGTCAAAAATGGGAAAATCTATTAAAGCAGGCTAATTAATTACGAATACAAAAAGCGGCGAGAATAAATAAAATTCTCGCCGCTCTATTTTTATTTTTATTGATTGATAATCTACCTTAATATCTCGATCGTTCCATTATATTCGATATTCCTAATAGGTCCTCGTCCAATAAATTTATAGAAGTAAGTACCTGTAGGGGTATTAGTTTTTGCAGGATCCCAAATTTCTTGATTAGCTCTAATATCTTGTTTGAAGAAGATTCTTTTTCCATTACGATTAAAAATAGAGAATTCATTATCAGGATAAGCTTGACCATCTACGAGGTTTTTAATGATTAACACATCATTAACCCCATCCCCATTAGGCGTTAGTACATTAGGAAACATAATACTATCATTAATAATAGTGATAATTTTAGATATAGTATCATGACATTCGTAAGTACGACCGCTTGGTGCATTATTTACGCTGTAAGCATCCAAAGTAATGTTATAATTACCAACAGTATTAGATCCAGGAACAGGAACCCAAGTATAAGTAGGTTCAAACCCGAATATATTTTCTCTTAAATCATTTAATTTATTAGATTGAATTTTCCAATGATATTGATTAGAGTAATCTACAGGAGTTGTTAGGTTAATAAAATTAATAGTAGGATTAGATACGGCAGGATTAGTAGGATTCCAACCAAATCCTGCAATAGGACTCTTGTAAACATTAATAATGCTTTCTTGGAAAATAGAGTCAGTACACCCTTTATCAGATGTAACTTTGAGTTTTAGGTCATAAGTTCCATAAGGGAATGTAAAGCTTGGATTAGGTTCATTTGATTTTAATTGACCAACAGTCCAATCATATTGAGCTGCATTAGTTGAAGAACTAAACAGTTGAAAACTTAAAGGTTCACAACCTTCTAGTGGATTTTTGTCCATAGAGAACGACGCTAATGCAGAAGGGTAAACAGTAAGATTTATACTATCGGTTCCATAACAATAAAGAGAACCATTAAAATTAGTTACTTGAGCTACATAAGTAATTTTGGAATCTGAGTTGGGAAGGGTTTTAGCTACAATAGTTTGAGTAGTTTCACCAGTAGGTTCCCATATATATTCAGTAGCTCCAGGATTACCAGCATCAAGAAAGACATTCGTTTGTTCACAAATAGCAGTATCTGGACCAAGATTAATAACAGGAGTACAAACTACAGCTAAAGAAGTGGCTGTATCCCACACACAATTAAAATCATCAATAATATGTATATCGTACCTATAAGTACCACAAGACTCAATTGGAGGAGTTATTAGAGATGTATTAGAAGTTTGGTCATGCATAAAAGGTCCATTCCAAATCACTGTATCAAGAGGAACTTGATATTCCCAGTTCGCACCACCAGTCATACCCAATTCCATATACCAAGCAAATACGAACCCATTGTCAATACCCCATTGGTCACAGACTCTAACTTTCCATTGACCATTCATTGGGCAACCAACTAATGTACTAAAATCTTGACTAGCATTATCTGGACGATAATAATTGGATGAGTCGGCACGATGTGTAGAATCACAAGTTGTACAATTTGTAGCTAAAACAGTAGGGTCAGAAGCTATTACTGATGGACAATTTGTTAATATGACACTTGATGCTGTTGCTCTTAAATTTGAAAAACAATACCACCAGCCAGTACCAGCTAGATTAGGAGGAGCAGTACAAGGAGCAGTAAAGTCATAAGTACCATGATTACCACCACCATAAGGAAGTCCTACATACATGCCACTTCCTCCAGGAAATGCTTTAATTGTTGCAATTTGACCAGTTGGACATTCAAGGAAAATACTAAGGTCCCCTATAAATGAGTGCTCCATATTAATACAGCAAGAAATGATGTCATTTGCAGTTGTAATAACAGATCCTGGACGAAATTGGTCAAAGTAAACAGGGGATTCATAACAACCTATTGGACCAGCACCACATTGAGGTCCATCTGGAATAAATACTGTGGAGTCAAACATTTCTTTAAATTGTTTAGAAAATTCAAGAGAGTCAATAATTACAGAAGAATTACCTGTATAACCAACATTTAATTTAAAATTTTGACCAGAGCACATGTCAGGAAGAGGAGCAACTGTTTTTATAGGGTTACGAGAAATACGTAAACGGGTATCAATAGTATTTCTACTCTTACAACCAACTTCATTGCTATAAGCTAAATTAGTATCTAATACTAAAAGGGTTAAGTCGTAACCATCAACAGATGCCCAACGATGATCGACTGTATTAATATAATTTGTTGTATCACCAGTACCATCACCAAATTGCCAATAATAAATACAGTTTTCTATTGATTGATGATATGTATTATCGTTTTCAGGAAAAATAGGTTTAGCAACAAGTTTAATAGAATCACCATAACAAATATCAACACTCTTAAATTTAACTACACTTAAAGTACTATCATCACCAGAATAAATAGAATCAACTCCATTTCTAACAGGATAATTTGTCATATTTCCTAATTTGTCATATTTTATAAAGAAAGTATCTAACGATGCAACAGGAAATTGACAACGAGCAACACATTCAATTTTTGCTTTAAACCCAGTGCTATCTCCAGCATTATCACTAACAAATTGTATTGATAAACAACCTGTAGTGTCTTGAAGTGAAGACATAAAGTTATATCCAAGTAATGAAATACCTGTAAAGTCAAAGGTCATATCTGCAGACAATTGAGCCACAGGATTGTTTATAGAACGACCATCAAATATTCTAAAGACATCACCAGCTCCAATATTAAAATCTTCAAAAGTCAAAGAAAGGCGATTTGGATTTAATTGACCGGGAGTTCTACTAGAACAAATAGTCAACGAATAATTATAATTATTCCCATGGTTACCATTCGGACCGCCTTTGTCATAAATATACTTATCACACTGATAATAAGTACGACCATTAGATGTAGCATCTAATTTTATGTCATTTTGAGCTAATAAGTTGTTAGCCAACATAATGCTTATGCTTAATAATAAAAGGGCAAATAACTTTTTCATGTTAATATATATTTTTGATTGTACAAATGTATAATTAATTTCTCAAATGACAATGAATCAGATGAAGAAACTTCATTTTATTTTAATGCCATTCGATATTAATAACAACAATAAGTGGAAAAAAGTAAGTGAAAGTATCGAGAAAAAAGAATAAAAAAACCAAAAAAGAAAAAAATACTATCTTTGCAAGACAAAATAATAAGCCACCCAAACAAAAAAAAATAAAATGAATTGCAACGTAGTAAAAGGAACAAGGGATTTTTTGCCTAAACAAATGAGCAAAAGAAATTATATCTTTAATACAATAAAAGAAGTATATAAACTACATGGCTTTTTGCAAATTGAAACACCAGCCCTTGAAAACTTATCAACCTTAATGGGGAAATATGGAGAAGAGGGAGATAAGCTACTATACAAAGTTTTGAACAGTGGAAACTTCTTAGACAAAATAAATTTTGAAGATGAACAAACTACTGACTATAAAAAACTAACAACCAAGATTTCAGAAAAAGGATTACGCTACGACCTAACTGTACCTTTTGCACGCTTTGTTGTAAATAATAGAAATGATATAACCTTTCCTTTTAAACGCTATCAAATACAACCAGTATGGAGAGCTGACCGTCCACAAAAAGGACGTTATAGAGAATTTTATCAATGCGATGCAGATATAATAGGTAGTGATTCCCTTTTAAATGAAGTAGAATTATGCGAAATCATAGACGAAGTATTTGAAAGTTTGAATCTTAAAGTAATAATCAAACTCAATAACAGGAAAATACTAGCAGCAATAGCTGAACTTATAGGACAAGAAGATAAAATTATAGATATAACTGTAGCTATTGATAAATTAGACAAAATAGGATATGAGAAAGTATGTGAAGAACTTATTGAAAAAGGGCTAAGCAAAGAAAACATAATAAAAATAAAACCAATACTAAAACTGCAAGGTGATAATAAATCAAAAATAAATACATTAAAACAACTTCTTTCCAATTCTGAAATAGGACAAAAAGGAATTACAGAATTAGAAGAAGTATTCAATAATATTGAACGATTAAATCTAAATACAGAAGTAGAATTTGACATAACTTTAGCCAGAGGTTTAAACTACTATACAGGAGCTATAGTAGAAGTAAAATGCAAAGAAGTTTCAATGGGAAGCATAACCGGAGGCGGACGATATGATAATCTTACAGGAATATTTGGTATGCCAAACGTAAGTGGGGTCGGTGTGAGCTTTGGGGCAGATAGAATATATGACTGCTTAGAAGAATTGAATAGATTTCCAAAAGAGATATCCAATACAACGGCTCTAATGTTTGTGAATTTTGGAAAAGAAGAAGAAAAACAATGTATGCAATGGGCAAGACAATTAAGACAAAAACAAATAAGTACAGAAGTATATCCTGATTGTGTAAAACTTCAAAAACAAATGAAGTATGCTAATGATAAACAAATTCAATACGTAGCTTTGGTAGGAGAAAGAGAACTACAAGAAAATAAAATAATGCTTAAAAATATGATTACAGGAGAGCAAACGCTTTTAACTATTGATGAGATGGAAAATCTTTTAATGTTTAAATAGAATGCTCTACCAATAAACTTTTTTAATTGTAGATATGTAAGGTTTTGTTTATTAGAATTTATCTAACGATTAATTTTCTTGTTGTACTATTTTTATTACTGATAACTTTAATATTATAAGCTCCATTTTCAAAACCACTAACATCAATTTGTAATTGGTTAATACCTGCTTTCATAAAATATGATTTAATAACTCTACCTGATAAATCATAAACAATCACATTAGTCTTATCTCCATAGCCTTCAATTTCTAAAGTAGCATTATCTTTAGCTGGGTTAGGGTAGAGTTTCGTTGAAAAATCATTGTTTAAAATATCATCTAAACCAATCGAATGCTGAATGTTGTTAAATTCACTCCAATAAGGAGCGTATTGATAATCTAATAATGAATTGTCAGGAACAAATAATGGGATATCTCTCGAAACTCCATAGAATGTATTTTGAGTAATTCTCGGAGGAGAAATAGCACGAGAAGATATTGAAGATAGGTTGAAACAATTAGCTACAACATACTCCCCAATATTATTAACATATTTAGGGAGATTTAAAGAATTGAGTTTGAAACATCCAAAAAACGCATCATCACCAATTGAATAAACCGATTCACCAATATAAATAGTCCTTAAATTGTCACATCTTGAAAATGCAGAATTACCAATTGAAATAACAGAATTAGGGATATAAACAGAATCTAATCCAGAACAATTACAGAAAGCATAATCCCCAATTAATATAACAGAATTACTAATAGAAATAGAGTTTAATCCATTACAACCAGAGAAAGCATTGTCACCAATTGAAATAACCTGACTCCCTGTAGAAATAGATATTAATCCACAACATTTATAAAAAGCATGTCCAGCAATATTGGTAACTGAATTAGGAATATTCACAACTCCAGTCTTTCCAGAGGGGCAACAAATTAATGTATCCATTATTTTACTATACAGAATACCATTGTCAGAGGAGAAATTATTATTAAAATCATCAACGTTCAAATATGTTAAGCTACTACAACTCCTAAAGGCATTAATTCCAATTGAGCTAATAGAACTTGGAATATTAATGGAATGCAAGCCGCTACAATCTTCAAAAGCAGATTCCTCTATAGACGTAATAGAATTAGGAATAGTAACAGAATTTAATCCGCTACAACAATAAAAAGCATAAAAATCAATAGAAGTAATAGAATAAGTAATTCCATCATGAGTTATGGAAGATAGAATATTTATATCACCTGTATATTCATTAGTAAATTCAGTAGGACAACTACCTTTATATGTAACTGCAACCGTATATGGATAGGTTGTCGAGGTGATTTTGTAGTAAATAGTTTGATTATTATTTGTTACAGAAAAATCATGTGCTTTTGTTTGAAAACCAAAGCCTAATAAAATAAATGTTAAAAGAATAAATAATTTTTTTTTCATGACAATGAGCTTGGAAATTATAATTATATTTCGCAAAAGTAATAAATAGTTTTTGACTATAACAAATTATACCTCAAAATAATTATTATTATATTAAGCTGTAGAGAAAAATTAAAACAATAAAAGTTGAAATAAAAAATGGGACTTGATTATAATGTTTTGTAATCAAGTCCCATTTTAAGAGTATTTGTGAATATTTTCTTTTTATTCTTCTGTAGTATTTTCTTGGCTTTCTTCTTTTTCGTTAAGGTCAATAAGTCCATTCTTGTTTAAGATATTATACCAAGTGAATAGTTTTTTCATATCTGAGGTATAAACTCTTTCTTCATCAAAGTTAGGAAGTACTTCTCTCATATAAGCAACAAGTTGTTTGTTATCTAACTTCCCATTTATACAGTCTTTTCCATCTTCTTTCTTATATATCTCTTGAAATACTTTTGCTAAAGGTAAATCTTCATCGGTTGTGAAAATACTTATATCTTCTAATGAACTAATCTTTTCTTTTGCAAATGCTGGTTGGCGTTTCCCATCTATCAGAGATTCAATTAACGCACCATTCTTTGTTTGAGAAACAAGTTTAAATAAACCAGGTTTACCTGATATTGATAATATCTTACTTAAATCCATACTTGTAATTTGTTTTTTTTTATTTCTTAGTCTGTATTTGTTGTTATTTATTTTATTCTATTTCTTAACACAATTATTATTCCACTTCTATTCTCTCATCCCATATCTCAACAGAATCGCCTTTTCTTATCTTTGCTCTTTTTCTATAATCAATTTGTCCATTAACCTTTACTTCTCCAGCAACAACCATTTCTTGTGCCACAGAACCACTTTCTGCGATATCAAGAGCTTTTAGCAGTTGAATTAATTGAATGTAATCACTGTTTTCTCTAAGTTGAAATTTTGTTGTCATATTTTGTATATATAGTATGAAAAATAAGGTTGCAAAAATACAATTTTCTGAATATGTAACGCAATTAATTGATAATTTATTTGTTCAATTCCTTTAAAATAAAAGAACCCTCAAATCTCTTTTTGAATTGAGGGCTCTTTAGTAAAGTATATTTTAATTACTTAGTTTATGATTCACGAGTTATACGTTCCAATTTTTTCATTTGAGAGAATAGGAATGCAGCTGAAACTAAACATAAAGCAATTAGTATTGTCCAAAGTATCCATAAATCTAAGCTACCCCATAAATAACCAATTATAGCGACTAAGTAGCTCCCAACAGCTGTAGCTGCTAACCAACCACCTTGTGCAAGACCCTTATATTTTGGAGGTGCAACCTTAGATACAAAAGAAATACCCATTGGGCTAAGGAATAATTCTGCAATAGTTAATATAAAATAAGTAGAAACCAACCAACCTGGAGAAACAAGATTATTATCAGCTATTCCACCCATTGCTTTTGCTGCATCTGGTGTTGGTAGTCCAAGTGATCCAAATGTAAGTAACATAAATGCAATTGCTGCTATTAACATACCATAACCAATTTTTCTTGGAGCTAAAGGTTCTCTTCCTCTTTTAGCAAGTGATGCAAACATAGCAACAGTGATAGGAGTAATACATACAATAAAGAATGGATTGAATTGTTGGAATATTTGAGGTGTTATATGCATTGTTTTATCAAGAGAATTATATGCAATAACTTCAAATATCGCTCCAATTGCAATTACTCCAACACTAACAAGTTTTCCTCTTGATGTTTTTGAAGAAAATACATTTATTAATCCATAGAATGCAACAGCAATAGGAAGTAAAGTTAATAAAGAGAATCCAATTCTTCCAAGTCCAGTAACTGTATTCGCAGTGTAGTCTCTTGCAAAGAATGTTAATGTTAATCCATTTTGGTGGAATGCCATCCAGAAGAATATTACAACTAAGAATACTAATCCAAGAGCAACAAGTCTTTCTTTAGTTTGTTTAGGAGTTAATTCTACTAATTCGGATTTATCAGTTTTACCTGCAGCAACATTTTTTACTTTTTCTGATTCTGTAACATTTGCTTTAGCATAAGTTTTACGGAATAAGAAGAATATAAGCATAGAAACAACTAAAGAAAGGCAAGCAACACCAAAACCATAATTATAAGAAGTACTTAAAGAAGTAATATAATGTTGTCCAAATCCTGCTAAATCAGTTCCTGTAAAACCTTGTTGAGCTGCTAAATCAGTAAGTTTAGTTAAACCATCTGATGTAATTGTTCCATTTATTAATTGATGAGCAAGAGCAGGAATATTTGATTCTAAATGTAAACCATCTTTACCTAAGAAATATCCTGAAATAGCTGATGCAGCAGAAGGAGCAAAGAATGCACCTATGTTAATACACATATAAAATATAGAGAAGGCAAGGTCTCTACTCTTAGCGTATTTAGGATCATCATAAAGATTACCAACAAGAGCTTGAACATTTCCTTTAAAACAACCAGTTCCAATAGCAATAAGAGATAATGCAGAAAACATTATTATAGTTGCTGTGGTATCTGTTCCACTAGGCATTGCAAGCAATAGATAACCTGCAAACATAATAACAATACCTAAAGTGATTGTTTTTCCATAACCTAAAAGTCTATCTGCAATAATACCTCCAAAAAGTGGTAAAAAATAAACTAAGGCTAAAAAGCCTCCAAAGATTGTACTGGTTTGAGCTTCAGTAAATCCAAATTTTACTTGCATAAATAAAACAAATATTGCAAGCATGGTATAGTACCCAAATCTCTCACCCATATTTGCCAATGCGAGGACATACAGTCCCTTCGGTTGATTTTTAAACATCGAATTTCGTTTTTAGTTATTAATTAATTGAACTTGTTTTTTTATTTAAGGTGCAAATATACTTAGAGTTATTGAATCCTCCTAATCTTTTATGTTGATTTGATAATAATTTTTGCTATTTTTGCTTCGTAATAAGCCGTATGCATAAGTGAAAATATTGTGATGATTAAAGGAATTTCAGAAAGAATAATATTAGGAATTGACCCAGGAACAAATATTTTAGGCTATTCAGTTGTAGAACAAAGGGGTAAAGAAATTACTCTTTTGGAAATGGATGTTTTGAAATTAGGTAAGATAAAGGATATGTCTTCAAGAATGAAAGTTCTTTTTGATTCCATAATAACTATAATTGATAAGTATCATCCAGATATTTTATCAATTGAAGCTCCTTTCTTTGGTAAAAACGTTCAGTCGATGTTAAAGCTTGGAAGAGCACAAGGTTTATGTATTGCTGCAGCATTTTCAAGAAGTATCCCTTTTGTAGAGTATTCGCCTCGTACGATTAAACAATCAATAACAGGCAATGGAGCATCATCAAAAGAACAAGTTGCTATTATGCTTCAAAGAATAATTAAGTTTGAAACATTGCCAGAATACTTAGATGCAACAGATGCTTTGGCAGTAGCTGTTTGCTATGCTAACCAAAGAGATATTATTTTTGAAGAACCACAATCAACAAAAAAGAAAGTAAAACAATCCTCATCTTGGTCTGCTTTCCTTTCAAATAACCCTGATAAGATTATATAATAATATCAGTAATATATTTTTATTTATTCTCTTTCTTCCTTCTCTTTACTTTTTTTTGTCCTTGTCTTCTTTCTTTTTTTCTCTTCCCTCTACAATAATTACTATTTCTCCTTTTATTGTTTTGGAGTTAAAATAATCTGTTAATTCTATTAATGTACCTCTTTTATTTTCTTCAAATAGTTTAGATAATTCCCTGCTTACTGATGCTCTTCTTTCTTTGCCAAAGTATTCTGAAAAAGAAGTTAATGTTTTAATAAGGCGATGAGGTGATTCATAGAATATCATTGTTCTTTCTTCTTCAACTAAGGCTTCTAATTTTGTTTGCCTTCCTTTCTTGTGAGGCAGGAATCCTTCAAAACAAAATCTTTCACAAGGAAGTCCAGAATTAACAAGAGCTGGCACAAAAGCTGTTGCTCCTGGCAAAGTTTCTACTTCAATTTCATTCTTAATACATTCTCTTACTAATAGAAAACCAGGATCTGAAATGCCAGGCGTTCCTGCATCTGTTATTAAAGCTATTGATTTTCCAAATTTGATTTCTTCAACAACTCTTTCCACTTGCTCATGTTCATTAAATAAATGATGAGCTTGTAAAGGAGTTTTTATTTCAAAATGATTAAGCAAAGGTCTTGATGTGCGAGTGTCTTCTGCAAGAATTAAATCAACTTCTTTCAAAATTCTTATAGCTCGAAGCGTAATATCTTCAAGATTTCCAATAGGAGTGGGGACAAGATAAAGCTTAGCCATAGTTGTTTTTGCTTTTAGAAAGGTTTAAACCCTATTATTTCTCTTACTTCTTTAATTGTTTTTTGTGCAGAATCTCTTGCCTTTTCAGAGCCTTGTTCAACAACTCTCTTTAAGTAATAAGCATTATTTTCAATCTCTAATATACGCTTACGAATAGGAGTAGTGAAAGCAACCATATCTTCTGCTAATTGCTTTTTCATATCACCATAGCGAATATTGCAGTCGTTATATTTATCTTCAAAGAATGAAATAGTATCATTGTTTGAAACTAACTTCATTAAAGAAAATATGTTTTCTATTTCTTGTGACTTAGGTTCATTAGGAGTTGTTGGACCAGAATCGGTTTTAGCTCTCATTATTTTCTTTCTTATCACATCAGGTTCATCAATTAAAAAGATAGCATTTCCTTCTCCTTCCGACTTACCCATCTTACCGCTTCCATCCAAACCTGGCACTTTTACTAATTCATTACCAAAATTATATGCAACAGGCTCTGGGAAATAATCCACATTATACATTCTGTTGAAACGACCAGCAAAGGTTCTTGTCATCTCTAAATGTTGCTCTTGATCCTTCCCAACTGGAACATGCGTTGCCTTATGTATTAGTATATCTGCTGCCATTAAGGTCGGATAAGTCAATAAACCTGCATTAACATTATCAGGTTGTTGGCGTACTTTATCTTTAAATGAAGTAACTCTCTCCAATTCTCCTAAATAAGCATTCATATTTAGGTACATATATAATTCTGCAATTTCAGGTACTTCACTTTGAATATAGATAGTAGCTTTATTATGATCTAACCCACAAGCTAAGTATTGTGAAAGAATTTTTATAACATTATTGTGCAAATCCTCTGGATGAGGGTGCGTTGTTAGAGAATGATAATCTGCAATAAAGAAGAAACAATTATGCTCTTCTTGTAGAGAGATAAAATTTTTTAAAGCACCAAAGTAATTACCTAAATGTAAATTACCTGTAGGTCGCATTCCACTTACTATTATTTCCATAGTGCAAATTTACATGATTTATTTCTAATACAACATATAAGCATAACGAAAAAGCAAGATTAGAAATAAATGTTATCCGATAAAAAATAAAAAGAGATAAAACGATTGTTCAATAGATTAATAATCAAAGATGTTTTGTTACTTTAAGGATATTTTGCAATAGATGTTTTTATGTAAGAATAAAGATTCAATTTGTTTTTACTTTGCTATTAAATCTTTATATTTAGATATTAAGCAGTTATTTTAGTCTTATTTTTGCTTTTTTTTCATTTATTTTGTTTTCCTTTGCAGTGTGTCATAACAATTATGGTTATTAACCTTCAACGCCAATATTATGAAAAAGAAATTATTATTAATTTTAGTTATGTTTTTTATTACTTTATTGGGAAGTAGTGCTTATTCGCAATTAAGTAAAACTCTTCTTAATAAGGATAAGTTGTGGTGTGGAGTTGTAACAAGAGATTATAATAATCCGAGGTCAGAGTATATTGAAAATTATATATCCGATTCTATATCAATAAATGATACTATGTATTATAAAATGGAAAATAACTACTTTGGAGGTGTGTTTAGAGAAGATAGTAATAGAATATTTATTAGAAATAGCATAATCCCGAGTAATCAATACGAAAAAGTATTTATTGATTTTAATGCGAAATTAGGAGATATTTTCCCTGTGTATGATTATACGGAGAAACTATATATTGAAAGAATAGTTACTAATGTTGATTCCGTTGAAATTAATGAACAATGGCTAAAACGAATAACATTAAAATTCGGCATAAATAGTCAATACCCAACAAGTATTTGGATAGAAGGAATAGGGGATATTTTAAATGGTTTTAATAGTATAATGTATGAGCTTTATAATTTTACTTGTTTGTATCAGGATAATGAACTTGTTTATACTTACAACACAAGTTATTCTAATTGTGGAAGGAATCTTGAAATAGAAGATATTTATAATGATAAAAGTATCAAAATTTATCCGACTGTAATTAGTGATTATATTAATATAGAAGGATATACATATCCTCTAAATATAGATATAATAGACTTATTTGGCAGAAAAGTCTTGTCAAGAAATACTAATGATAGAATAATCGATTGTTCTATGTTAAAATCTGGAGTATATTTTATTCTTATAAAAAATAAGTTGGGTCATATAGTATCGAAAAATAAAATCATCAAAAAATAAATTGGTATAAGAATAGGTGCTTTAATTTTTTGTTTTTATTATACCATAATACATTTCTTATTCTCTTGCTTTATGTTTTTTTATGATTTAGCAGCTTTAAAATTACGAATAATTGTGTTTTTATAAATGGTTTTAATTGTGAGGTTTTGCCTTAAAATTTTAATCTTATTAACTTAATTTTCCTTGTTTTTAAGAAAAAGTCTTGCAATACTATTTGAATTTCTTCCATCACTAACAAAAAATCTTCTGTTAAAGACTAAATTCCTTCCATTACCAACAAAAATAATTCTGTTAACTAACAAAAAATATTCTGTTAACTATCAGAAATAATTTTGTTAGTTATCAGAAAATATTTTGTTAGTTATTAGAAATTAAAGAAATAGCAATAAAAAAGACCATATTACTGGTCTATTTATTTCTTTTCCTCTTCTATTCTTTTTTATTTGAATTCCTATTGCTTGGAATTTCTTTTCGACTCTATGTAGTAAGGATATTTTGCAATAGGTGTTCGATGTTTTGATGTAAGAATAAAGATTTAATTTGTTTTACTTTGCTATTAAATCTTTCTATTTAGATATTAAGCGGTTGTTTTATGATGTAAAAAATGATGGATAATATATTGTTTCTGTTAGTGGGCGAATATATAATTTTTTTTCTGATTTTTCAAGTTAAACGATTATTTTTAGTCTTTTATTTTGTTTTTTTATTTATTTTGTTTTCCTTTGCAGTCTCATAACAATTGAATTACAATTATATTTATTAACCTTCAAAAACAATATATTATGAAAAAGAAATTATTATTAGCTTTAATGATATTTTTTATCACTTTATCAAGCAGTATTGCTTATTCTCAGGTAAATAAATCTTTAATTGACACTACAAAAGTTTGGAGTAATATAATTACTAATGGAGGAGATCAATATAATAATGCATATACTATAGTTTATAAAATAGGGAATGATACTATATTTGATAATTTAGTTTATAAAAAAGTTATGAGAACTGATTATTTAGAAGAAGATACTACATTAACAAATTATAATCTTAAATTTATAGTTAGAGAGGATTCAAATATTGTTTATGCAAGAAAATATAATGGTTATTATGATGAGTTTTCCGATGAATTTATTGCTTATAATTTTAATTTGAATATTAGTGATACAATAACATTACCTATAATAATTGCTGGAGATATGATTTTTGGAAATAACCTTTACGTAGTTGATAGCGTAGATAGTGTTTTGATTAATAATACTTATTTGAAAAGGATATATTTAAACAATAGAATTATAGATGAAACCGAAGTATGGATAGAAGGTATTGGCTCTTTACATGGTTTATTTGAATTAGGATCTTGGATAGATTGGAGCGGTTCTCATTTAGGTTGTGCTTGGCAAAATGATGATTTATTATATAGTAGCGGAAATTGTTTAATCTATTATGGTTTAGATGATGTTAAATCAAATGAAGAAATAAAGTTATTTCCAACAATAGTGAAAGATAAAATCAATATTTCATCAACACTTCAAAACTATAATATAAGTATATATGATGCTTATGGAAGAACTTCTTTAACCAAACAAAAGATTAATCAAAGCAACACTATTGATATAAGTTCATTTAATAATGGTGTTTACATATTTGTTATTACAAATCAAGAAAATAATACTTTAAAAGTAGGGAAAATAATAAAAACTAATTGATGATGAAAAGAAAATAATCTTATATTAGTAAATAGATTCATCAAACAATAAGACCTATAATTATGAATAAATTATATCTGAAAAGATTTATGACATTAATAATGCTTATTTTAATTATTATGCCAGAAATAAAGTCTCAAACCATATATAACTCCGAATATGGCAAAGGTTTTACACCTAAAAGAGATTTAAAAATATTAATAGTATGTGTGAGATTTAAAAATTATCAAGAAGATCCAAATAATATAAATTGGCCTGCTAATCAAGAATTACCATCTTGGGCAAATGACAGTTTTTTGTTTAATGATTTATCTGATTTTAATAATATTGATACTAATAACAAGGGCTTGTCTAGATATTATTACGAAATGACTAAAAATCTTCCAGAAGAAGAACGGTTCAAAGTATATGGTGAATTTCTACCTATTGAAATAGATTTGCCATCAAGTAGTCCTGCAGGTAATTGGTATGGGATAAATTTAATAGTATTAGATAGTTTAAAATCAAAATATGGTAATACAAATTTTTTAAATTCTTTTGATATTAGAGGTAAGGCTCCTGAATTTAGTTATGATCAATCTTTAAATAAGACTAAGGATAGTATAATAGATTTCATGGTGATTAATTATAGGTATTCATCTGGGTTAAATCAGTTTTATTCGGGAATGAATAATTGGGGAGGAAGTGGAGGAGGATTTGCAGGAGTTCCATCTTATTCACCAAATAAATATGTAATAAATAATAATATTAAAATAACTTATTCTCAGAGTTTTACTGCCATTGATGCCATTAATTTTAATCTCTTTGGGTAAATTCCCCGCCGCTTGCGGCGAAAATTGTACTTTTGTTTGATGGGAGAGAGCAAATATATTCATAAATCACACAATGTATCATTGTTATTATATCAAATAGTCTGTCCAGCCAAATATAGACGAGTAGTATTTAGTGATTCAGTTGATATAACGCTGAAGGACATTTGTCTTGAGATCTCAAAAAGGTATCAAATCTACTTTCTTGAGATAGGCACAGATGATGACCATGTTCATTTTTTGGTTCAATCAGTTCCGATGTATAGTCCAACAAAAATAGTTACAATAATAAAGAGTATTACCGCGAGGGAAATTCTAAGTAAAAATAAAGAAGTAAAGAAGCAACTATGGGGAGGTGAATTTTGGACAGATGGTTATTTTGTAAATACAGTTAGTAAACACGGGAATGAAGATGTAATTTCAAAATATGTCAGAGAGCAAGGTGTTGAGAAACAGTATAAAGTATTATATAAGGTTACCCAATTATCACTTTTCTAGAGAAACTTATGATACCCCGTCCGCTTGCGGCGGGGGTTATTCATTTTAAAATTATATACACATGAAATTGGGCATCAGTTATATTCTGCACCTCATTATGGTGGATGTAATGGAGTTTTTGGGTATTATTTACAGTCTACTAGTTCTGGAGGTATGATGCCAGATATTGGACATGAAGTTTATGGAGGTGCTAATGCATGGGAGCGATGGTATTTAGGTTGGATAAATATTAAGAATGATTTAAAAGATTCAACTGATAATGGAATTTATACATTAGGAGATTATTTTACGACAGGAGATGCAATAAGGATAAAATTACCTTATGTAGAAAATCAATATTTATGGTTAGAAAATCATCAAGGGAATAATCTATTTGACAATAGAACAAAATGGGTTAGCGAACTTTGTGGATATCCTTTACCAGGTTCACCAAGAGGATTGTTAGCGTATATAGAAGAAATAAATTATAAAAAAGAGTTTACAAGTTATGATAGTCTGAATATTCAATATGAGGAATATTCAAATGCTATAAGATTATTGAGCAGAGAGGGTAATAGTGATTTTATAATAAATAATACAATTCAATCGCCTGAACTTTGTGGAAATATTATACCTAATTTTACTATTGGTTCTGAAAATCCTTACTCAGGGAATAATAAAAGCTCTAAAATATTATGGGATAAAAATAATGATGGTGAAATAGATTGGACATCGGACTATAATAGAGGTCCTAGTGAACAAGATTATGTATCTATTATAGATGGAAATGTTATATATGGAAATTTTGCAACAAATGCAGGTTTTCAATTAGGAGACTCAATAGGAATTGATACTAATCCTCCAATAGAAAACATTCGAAGATATAAACAATCTTTTTTATACCCAATATTTTTAAATGGGATATCTATTAAAATTATTGCTCAAGATTCTTCAGGAAATATGACAGTTAGAGTAAGATTTAATGATTATAATTTTAATAATGATATTCGAATGTGTGGAGATGTTCTTTTCCCTCCAGATACCGTAAATATTAATGCAAATATAACAATTGATGAGAGTGGGACATTAAATAGAGAATTTAAGCTAATCGACCACCTTGACATATTCCAGCGTACTATTTTAGAATTTGTAAATCCATCATTAATCAAAACGGTAAATCATAGTTATCTAAAAGTAAATGGAAATATAATTATAAAAAAAGGAAGTACTTTTATCCTTGATACTAATAGTACAATTGACTTAAGAAATAATTCTAAAATAATTGTCGATTCAAGTGCATCTTTGATAATTAGAGCAAATTCAAATTTAATATTACACGATAATAGTAAAATAGAAATCAAAAAAGGGGGCTTTCTATGTGTTTCAAAAGATGCAAATATAAATTTAACAAATGGAGGCGGAATTAATTTTTATTATGGAGCAAATTATGGTACAACTCAATATGTAGAATATTTTAGGTACAATAGAAATTGCAATTGTTTATCAACAATAGATAGTATTAATTATATAGGCTGTGGATTAATAATAGATTCAGTAATAACAGAAACAACAGGCAATGAAACATGGACAACGCCAAAGATCTTAGGGAATGACTTTACAGTAAAATCAGGGCATGCTCTAACAATACAAAACACAACAGTATCCATAGCTCCAAAAGTAAAAATAAAGATAGAACCAAATGCAAAACTTATTGTTGATAATTCAACTCTTACAAGTTATGCAGGAGGAAATTGTGAAGGAGATTATTGGGGAGCAATAGAAGTTTATGGAAATAAGAATCAAAGACAATTACAACAATATCAAGGCTATTTAGAATTAAAGAATAATTCAATTATTGAAAATGCAAGAAATGCAGTTTCACTTTGGAAGAGTGATGATTGGAATTCAATGGGAGGAATAGTAAATGCAAGCAACACGACTTTTAGAAATAATATAAGAAGTGTTGAGTTTGTTTCTTATCAAAACCTAAATCAAAGCAATGAAGAAATAGACAATGTAAATAAGTTTGTGAATTGCACATTTGAATGGGATGCGAATATGTATCCACATGACAAAACAAACTTAAATCATGTAACACTATGGAATGTAAAAGGAGTTAAGTTTATAGCATGTGATTTAAAAAACACTTTGACAAATAATAATGAGATTCCAAAAAATGGAATCTATTCAGAAGAAGCAGGATTTGGAGTATATGGAAAATTAATTCCAGTACCGACAGGATTAGATATAGAAAGAAGTGAATTTCATAATCTAACCTATGGAGTAAGAGCAGAAAATATTTCAAATAGTAAGAACTTTACAGTACAAAATTCATACTTTGAAAATAATTTCTGTGGAATATTTACAGTAGCTTCAAATAATATTACTATACAAGATAATGAATTTAGAATTCATCCAATGTATAAACCACAAGAAGATTACCCAGACTATGCAGCCTTTGGAGTAACTGTTCATAATTGTGCAAGATATAAAATACAAAGGAATGATTTTATAGGAGAGAATAATGAAGAATATGATTATAAGATAGGAACTCAAATAAAGAATTCTGGAGAAGGAGCAAATAGAGTAAATGATAATAATTTTATAAATCTACTTCAATCATCACAAGCTATAGGAAATAATAGAGGAATAAATAATAGACCATCAACAGGATTAAAATATATCTGCAACAACTTTGAGGAATCAAAATATGCCATAGTTGTAACAACAGATAATCCAATTAAGAATGGTATTGCAATCAATCAAGACGGAGGAGATATAACATTATCAGCAGAAAATACATTTGCACAAGATGAAGGTACATTATCTAGTGATATATATAATGACAGTGATTCAAGAATAGAGTACTATTCAACTCAGAACGGTAAAAAAGAACCAAAATCAATAACAACATCTAATGTATATAAACATCTCGCAATAGATAGTACAGGTGTTTGTTCAAAAGATTATGATTTATTAGATAACACAACGTTAGGTAACACATTTGTTTCATTAGAAAATGATTACATATCTTTATTATATAACTATAATAATTTATTGGATGGAGGTTCAACAGATAACTTATTAGATGAAATACAAGGTTCTTGGGATGGAGATGTATGGAATTTAAGAGAAGAATTTTTAGGACAATCTCCTTACTTATCTCCAGAAGTATTGAAAGAACTTGCATTATCAGAAAGGTTACCATTACCAGTTTATTTAGAAATAGCACTATCTAATCCAGAAGCAACACAAAAAGATGAGTATATTGATTTTATGAAATCTAATGAAGGAATAAATATTTTAACAACCAATGGTATTGAGTTGATAACTGATAGTTGGGATACAAAAACATTTAGATCTACAGTTGAAAGCAATATTTCTTCAAAACTAAGTGATATGGAAGAAATAACAAGGACACAATTATATCGTACAATAAATGATACAACAGGATTTAATATTTCAAACTACAGAAGTTTATTAGATAATATTAGAAATATCGATGCTAAATATGAGTTAGTTGATTCATATATTGAAACAAAAGAGTATGCAAATGCAAGAGGATTGTTGAATTCATTATTAACTGATCCAGAAATATTAAAATATAATGAAACAGACATAAATGATTATCTATCTTTAATAGATATAATGGAAGGTAGAGATAGTACAAATCAAATACCATTAAATGAACAACTTATTGATTTATCTCAATCAACAACACGAGCAGGAAGTAAAGCAAGAGCATATCTTAATTTCTATGATTCAAATACAAATTATAATCCTGACTATGTTGTTATAGATAATAAAAAATCAGTGAGAATAAAAACGAAGAAATCTTTGAATGCTTTTGAAGCTGATGTTACGGCATTACCTAATCCAGCAAAAGATTATATAGCTATATCATATAATTTAAAGCCTCAAGCAACTGATTATATGATAAAGATATATGATAATAAAGGAATTGTTGTTTATTCAGGAAGTTTAAAAGGAAATAAAAGTATTCAAAACATAGATACAAGAGGGTTTAGTTCAGGAACGTATGTTTATAATGTTGAAAATGGGAATGAAAGATGTAAGAGTGGTAAGTTTATTATTGTAAGATAATCAATAAATAGAATATAAGAAAAGCACCTATACTTTAAAATATAGGTGCTTTATTATTTAGTAAGTTTTTCTTTCTTTTATTCGAATGAAAGAATTGCTTCTTTAATTATTTCTATTGCTTCTCTTAGGTCTTTTTCTGAGATTACTAAGGCTGGTGCAAAACGAATTATATGTCCATGGGTTGGTTTTGCTAATACTCCCATATCACGCATCTTTAAACAAACGTCCCAAGCTTCTTTTCCGTTCTTTGGACGAATAACGATAGCGTTTAGAAGACCTTTACCTCTTACTAATTCTATCATGTCACTTTTAACTTTGCGTATTTCTTCACGGAATATGTTTCCTAAGTATTCTGCTTTTTCTGCAAGTTTTTCATCTTTTACTACTTCTAAAGCTGCAATAGCTACTTTACCTGCTAAACAGAAGCCTCCAAATGTTGAACCATGTTCTCCTGGTCCTATTGTTGACATAATTTCATCATTAGCTAAAACTGCTGAAATTGGAATAACTCCACCTGATAATGCTTTTCCAAGAATAAGAATATCTGGATGAACTCCTTCATGGTCACAAGCAAGAAGTTTACCTGTTCTTGCAATACCTGTTTGAACTTCGTCAGCTATAAAAAGAACATTATGTTTTTTACATATGTCGTAGCAAGTTTTTAAGTAACCTTCATTTGGAACAAATACGCCTGCTTCTCCTTGAATTGGTTCAACAAGAAAAGCTGCTACATTTTTTCCATATTTTTCTAAAACTGCGTCTAATGTTTCTGCGTCATTATAAGGTATTTTTACAAATCCAGGAGTGAAAGGACCAAATTGACCATATGAGTCTGGGTCATTAGACATTGAAATTATAGAAATTGTTCTTCCGTGGAAATTTCCTTCACAACAAATTATTATTGCTTCGTTTTCAGGAATACCTTTTACTCTATAACCCCAACGACGAGCAAGTTTAAGAGCTGTTTCGTCAGCTTCTGCACCTGTGTTCATTGGCAATACTTTGTCATACCCAAAGTATTCTGTTACATATTTTTCATAAGGACCTAAACAATCATTATAAAAAGCTCTTGAAGTAAGAGTTAATGTTTGTGCTTGATCGCAAAGAGCTTTAACAATCTTTGGGTGGCAATGTCCTTGGTTTACTGCTGAGTATGCTGATAAGAAGTCAAAGTATTTTTTCCCTTCTACATCCCATACAAATGCACCTTCTCCTCTTTCTAATACTACTGGAAGTGGGTGATAGTTATGAGCACCATAATGATGCTCTAATTCAATAAATTCTTCTGATTTTGTCATTTCAATATAATATTTTTAAATAATAAAAGTGCAAATATAGATATATTTATTGTAGGTGCAAAAAGAAACTTTTAACGCCTACCAATATTTCGAAAAGCTTTGAATAAAATATTTAAATCGGACTGCCAAGAGTAGTTGCGAGCATAAAGTAAATCTAAACGACCAAGGGTACTTTCATCAACGTCTTTATTATCTAAAGAGTCTTGTGAAGTAAGTATTCCTTGCTTTATCTTTGGTAAATTGTTATTGTTTTGTGCATTTTTATTTGAATAGCCTATCCATGTTTTTCTTCCAAATAAAACTAAAAATATGTTACGCCAAAGTCCAAAAGGTTCTTTTAAGAAAAAGCATACAATAGGAGAAAAAGCAAATAGAGCTATTGATAAGAGGAAATCCAATAAACGTTTCTTGCGTTTATTGTCTTCATTAGATATTGAATTAACAGATATAACATATAGGTCTGTTGGAGTATTTATAGTATTACTTCCTATTATAAAGTCTGTTTCGGGTGGTGCGATAATAAAACGTACATTTATTGTTTGAAGCTCTGCCATCATACTTATTATCTTTTGCTGAGAGAGTGATTTGGCACAAAATATAACCTCATTTATCTTGTATATCTTTATTATTTCTTTTATTTGAGAACTATTACCTATAAAGTTTGGATTTTGAGTTTCTTTATCCTCTTCTTTTACCAAACCAATAAATTCTGTTTGAGCATCTGTTGTTCTTAAAAGGTCAGCAACTCTTACTGCTTCTTCATCATCACCAATAATTGCATAACGTTTAGTTTGTCTTTCTCTTAGAGTCCAAGAGCCAGTTGAAAGATAATGATAAACAAATCTTGTAAGTATAATAATAAATAAAGAAAGAACAGCACCAAGTAATACTAAAGCCCTTGAATATCTTAAATAGTCGGGTAGGAGAGAGTAGAAAACAAGAATTGTTATTATACCAAAGAAAACTCCTGAAACAATTTTCGGTATTCTTATTGGTTTGGAATAACCTCCTGAAAGATAAATAGAGAAGAGCCATATAAAAATATAGACTGGTACTACTATAAATATATATTGTGGAGGATAATAATTTGGATTGTGCCACATATTGATACTCCACCAATCTGCCAAGAAATAATAAGAAACATAGACTAATAAAAAGTCTAAAACAGGTAAGAACATATCTTTAAATATCCTTGTACAAAAAGACATTGTTGCTCTTAGCCATATTGCTATTTTAATAATTATTGAAAATAATTTTGTTTGACGTGTAGATAAATGTTTCTTTGCAAATATTGCCATTGCATTATAGAAAGTATAAACATAGTTTAGGGATGCTTTCTTTGTACTTTCTCCCTTATAATGGATTATTCTTGCTTCTGGGAAATAATAGTTTTTGTATCCTCCTTTAGTTATACGATATGATAAATCTATATCTTCTCCATACATAAAGTAATCTTCATCTAAAAGACCAACCTTATCCAAGCATTCTTTCCTCATAAGCATATATGCTCCTGCAAGGATATCAACTTGATTTGTTTCATCTTCTGGAAGGTGTCCCATATAATACCCCGCATATCTTTTTGAATGAGGGAATAATTTTGTTAGTCCACTCATCTTACAGAAAGAAACCCAAATAGAAGGAAATCCTCTTTTACTTTCAGGCAAGAACTTACCACCACCATCAATCATCTTAACACCTAAACCACCTGCATCAGGATGAGAATCCATAAAATCAATGCATTTCTCAAAAGTATCTTCTTCAACAACAGTATCGGGATTAAGTAAAAGGATATATTCACCACTTGAAAGTCGCATTGCTTGATTGTTGGCTTTTGAAAATCCAACATTATCTTTATTTGCAATAAGAATTACTTCAGGAAACTTTTCTTTAAGCATTGCAAGCGAATTGTCCACAGAGTTATTGTCTACAACAAATACTTCTGCTTCAATATTTTTGCAAGCATTCCTAACCGAATACAAACAATGTTCTAAGAAATAAGCTACATTATAATTAACTATTACAATAGAAAGTTTCATCAAAAAGTAATTTAGATTTGCAAAGATAATATTTAAACCGAAGTAATAAATATTTTATTTTGTATTTTTGCAGCCATCTTTAAATAGAATAGACTTTTTATATGAAAAAAACATTTCCTTTTTACTTACTTGCTATTTCTATATTTTTATTAATGATAGGTCCTTTTTTGTTGTCAAGAGGGATGTTCCTTGACGGAATAGTTTATGCAGACTTTGCAAAAAACTTTGCAATAGGAGATGGGACTTTCTTGCATCCATTTTATTCTGAAACATACTTAACAAATTTTGTCTCTCATCCTCCGATGTTCTTTTTCCTTGAAGGATTATTTTTTAAACTATTTGGAACAAGCTTTTTGGTTGAAAGATTTTATTCTGTTTTATGTGTATTAATAACAGGTTTTGTAACAATTAAACTTTACAAGAAATTAGGATTCAAGAATGCTTTTCTACCATTATTTTTTCTTGTTCCAATCCCTTTAATTACATGGAGTGCAGCAAATAATATTATTGAAAACACTTTAATGATTTTCACAACTCTTTCAGTCTTATTCTATATTTATTCTTTTGAGAAAAAGCGTTTTTTGTTTCTTCTCTTATCTGGTTTATCTATCTCAATAGGCTTTAGTTTAAAAGGATTTGTTGCACTATTTCCATATTCACTTCCTTTTATTTATTGGCTTGTAATAAGAAAGAATAATTTAAAAAAGATGTTACTTGATACTGTATTAATAATAGTATTTTCTATAGCACCCCTTTTAATATCAATTTTGTCTTCACCCGAAATTAAGGAATACTTTATTGGTTATTTTAATACTCAGATAATAGGAAGTCTATCAAGTATTCAAAATGTTGATTCTCGTTTCTATATTCTTGGAAGGTTTTTAAGAGAAATAATGCCGTCTATTATTATTTGTATTTTATATGGATTGATAATTAAATTGAAAACTAAAAGTTATTCTTCTTTTATATCTAAGGATAACAATAAGAAAGCATTAATGATTTTATTGTTTTCATCAACTGCTGTGTTGCCAATAATGATTAGTATGAAACAAAGTGGTTTTTATCTTTTACCTGCTTTCCCTTTTGTAGCAATTGCTTTTTCTGCTTTAATAGATAATAGTGTTGGCGATTTGTTGTCGAAACTTGATATTAAATCGAAATGTTATTTTTGGTTTAAAAGAATTTCTATAGGATTGTTTATTGTTTCTATTATTAACCCTGTTTTCTTTTATGGAAAAGATAGTAGAGATAAAAAACTATTATCAGATATGGATGTAATTGCAAATTATTTACCTCCAAAAGCCGTTGTTAATGTTTCAAAAGAAATGGAAAAAGAATATTCTTTATTTGCTTACTATGCAAGATTTTATAATATTTCACTTGACCCAAATACAAATAACAAGAGAAAATATATATTGATAAGAAAAGAATATAATAACAATTTTGAAGAGCTAAATTACAAAAAAGTGAAATTAGAAACAGAATCATTCAATTTATATGAAAAAGAGAACTAATTCTTTACTACTATTTATTTCTATTCTATTTCTTTCTTACAATACCATAGGTCAGGTTAATGGCATGTTTTATCAAAATCCAAAAATTGATAGTAATGACATAAAGAAACTTTATCTTGTTGTAGATAATCTGAACTTTTTCCAAGATAATGAGTTTGCATCTGAAAAGATAAAAGGTTATACTCTCCCAGGATTTCGTTTAAATCCGAACCTATCATACATACTTGATAAAAATATTTTATTAGAAGTCGGATTTAGTTTACTTCATTATTGGGGTGCAAATTCATATCCTTGCTATTCATATTCTGATATCTCTTTATGGAATTCGAATGATTATCAGAAAGGATTTCATCTATTACCATTCTTTAGAGCTCAAATATCGTTAAAAGATAATCTTCAATTAGTTTTTGGCAATTTATATGTAAATAATAATCACAATTTAATTCTTCCTTTGTATAATACAGAACTTAATCTTTCATCCGATCCAGAAGCAGGCATTCAATTATTATATGATTCTAAATATTTTGCTTCAGACTTATGGGTTAATTGGCAGAGTTTTATTTTTAGAAACGATACTCATCAAGAAGTGTTTACTTTTGGACTATCCACAAAGACTAACTTAATTAATCCAGAGAATAAATTCCAATTATATATTCCTATTCAATTTTTAGCTCAACATAAGGGAGGAGAATTAGATACATTATCCCCTGATTTATTACAAACTTGGACAAATTTTGCAGGTGGTATTGGTGCAAATTATAGAGTTGATAAGTTTATTGATTACATTAGTTTTGAATTATTTTATTCTGGATTTGTTCAAAATGTAGGGAAAAACAGTCACTTTGATAATGGATATGGTATTTATCCTAAATTAAGTGTAGGGGCTAAAGATTTTAAATTAAATCTTTCTTATTGGGTATCCAAAGATTTTATGTCTATTTTTGGTTCACCACATTTTATTAATATTTCAACAGCTACCGAGAACATGGTATTTAATAAAATAAGAATAATTTATTCTCAATTAGAGTATTGTTATAAGAAGAATAAAAATTATTCGTTAGGCTTTGAATTAAATTGCATTTATTATTTGCCATTCACTGGATATAGAAAAGGATATGGCGATATAATTAGTTCCGACTATGCAGATTTCTCCTTTGGAATATATCTTAAACTAAATCCCAGATTCAAAATTAAAGGATAATTATTAGTGGTTAATGCTAAGTGATTAATGGTTACGTAGCCTTAAATTTTTTTAGAAAGAGTAGATATAAATTTAGAAAGAGTTTGATTAATTTCAAAGAGACCATAAGTTATTCATCAACTTCACAACCTTTGCTATGATTGCATGAAGGTCGGCAAACAAATACACTCTTAAATAGTTTATTCATTGGTACTATTTGTTCTGGTTTTAGTATTGCTTTTAGGTCTTGATATTGTCCAATATGTTGGTCGAGAAGTTCTTTTTGAAATTCTGTTATCTTGTTTTTTAGCTCAACTATTTTTACAGAATCATTTTTATTGGAAGCAAGATAATCCATTAAGATTTCTTGATTTATATGAAGACTATCTATTATTCTTAAAGCTTTATTTTGATGCTCTTTTTTTATTTCTTCATATTCTTTGGCTTGCTCTTTATCTAATGCAAGTGTTTTTGTAACATAACAATCACAATTCACATCTTTCTCTTCTGTCTTTTGTGTTTGCATGCAACTACCAACATTATGGTTTAATAAGAAAAAAATATTTACTCCTAATAAAGCAATAACTATAATAATCAAGGCTATAAAATATGATTTTTTCATAAACTATTCGTTTGCTAATAATTCAGTGGGGTAAAGGCTCAATAAGGCATCAAAATGATTATCTTCAATAAATTTATTATATGAATCATCTTGAGAAATTATATTTGAATTAGCTTTTTGATCTGAATTTAATATTGAATAAAAATTAAGTCCCATTATTAATACTAATCCAATAATAGAATATCTCAAAGTATTTACACTCCAAGATGGTATAAGATTTTTCTTTTCACCACTTATTTTTCTTTGAATCTTTTGAAACAAATAAGGATTTACATCTTCAATCCTATCCTTACTCAGTAATGTTTCCATAAATTTTGTCTGTTTTAACTTTAATTGTTTTCTTAGCTCTATGAATTAATACTTCAACAGAAGCCAAGGAGCAATCCATTATTTCTGCTATTTCTTTTTGTGGAAGTTCATCGTAGATAAATAAAATTATTGCCTGCTTTTGTTTCGATGGTAAAACATCAATAATCTTATAAAGATTAGTTATTTTTTCTTTTTCTTCAATAGAGAAATCTGCACTATCATCTGATTGTGTGATACACTTTGCATCATCAATATTAACGAAGAATTTTTTTATTTTTTCCTTTCGAAGGAAATTTATAGACTTGTTTACAGCTATTCTATAAAGCCAGGTTGATAATTTTGAATTACCCTTGAAATATTTTGCAGAAGAATATATCTCTATGAATATATCTTGTACTAAATCCTCTGCAACTTCTCTATTATGAACCATACCATAACACAAATTCATAACCTTCAATTTATGTTGGTTAAAAAAATCCTCAAATACTATTTGATTACCTAAGGCTATTTCTTGTGCTATTTGTATGTCATCCATAAACTTAAAAATAAAGCAGGAATATATTTCAACCCTGCTTTATTCTAATAATATTTATATTAGAAATATTATTTTTTTACTTCTTCAGCTTTTACAGCTTTTTTGTCACATGTTTTTTTGTCACAAGATTTTTTACTCTTACAACATTCATGTTTTTTGCCGTCTTCTTTTTTAGCATCTTTAGCATTTACATCTTTAGCATCTTTCTTGCAACATTTAGCATCTTTCTTGCTATCTTTCTTGCAACATTCTTTTTTTACTTCTTTCTTTTGAGGTTCTTGTGCATTAACTGTAGTTGCTCCAAAAATTGCTAAAGCAAATACTAATAAGATTAATTTTTTCATTTTTCTTTTTGTGTTTGTTTGAATTACTAATGTTTTTATATCTATATAAGACATCATTTTCTGTAAAACCTTACATTTTTACTGTCTACTTGACCTATTTTTTATTTCATTGGTTTTGAAGTTGCAAATGTAGTTATATTTTATATTTTATATTTGCTTTTTAAGTATAAAAGATGCGATAATTATTGTATGTTATTCTTTTCAAGTGATATAAGAAATTCCTTTTTATCTAATCCGCCACCATAACCACCTAATTTACCTCCACTTGCAATAACTCTATGGCAAGGAATGATAATAGATAATTTATTTTTCCCATTAGCATTTGCAACAGCACGAAACGCTTTCTCTTGATTTAAATTCTGAGCTTCTTCCTTATAAGAAATAGTTGTTCCGTAAGGAATATTTAATAACTCATCCCATACTTTTTTTTGAAATTCAGTACCTATTTTAAATAATGGCAAACTGAACTCTTTTCTTTTCCCTAAAAAATATTCATCTAATTCTTTTTCTAAGATAAGGATCAGCTTCCCAGCTTTTGAACTTTCTTTATCTTCAATATCTATAATTTCTCCATCAAAATAATTTCTCATTATTGAAAATAATTTATCGAAATCTTTTCTGTCTACAAAATCTAAGAAACATATACCATCTTCAATTGCACAAGCAATCATATTTCCCAATGGAGTAGTAATTATTTTTCTATATATAAGCTGCTTGGACATAATATTTCGTTAAAGATTTATACTTTCTTCTTTATTGAATAGCCTTTAATTCCATAGAAAATCAAATATAAATATCCAATAAGAGGAACAATAAATGATGTTGTTATTTCTCCTGTTATATCAGCAATTAGACCTTGAAGCGGTGGCATTATTGCTCCACCAAGAATCATCATAATAAGTATTGATGAAGCTTGAGCCGTTTTATCTCCAAGACGATCTATTGCAAGAGTAAATATATTTGACCACATAATTGAATTAAATAATCCAATAGCTAAAAGAGCCCACATTGACCAATAGCCTAAATTACCAAATACATTCATTCCAATAAGAATTAGTATACTATTTACTATTGCAAATATTGCTAATGATCTGGCTGGTTTTGATTTTCCTAAATAAAAGAAAAGGAAATTAAGAAGCATAAATATTAAGAAATACCATACTGTTTCAATGCTTAATGAATGTAGATAAAAATTAATAGTATATATTAAAACAAAGCTAATTAAAGCTAATAAACCCATATATAGTACTTTCAAATGAGTTTTTATTTTGCTTAAAGAGACAGCCCCAAGAAATCTTCCAATCATAGCACCTCCCCAATAATAAGAAAGGTAACTACTTGCCACATCTTTTGCTATTGATCCTTTTGAAACTGTTGTTAGATAAGAAACTAAATTACTTCCAACCGAAACCTCAGCTCCAACATAAAAGAATATACCAATTGCACCCAACCAAACATAAGGGTATTTAAAAATAGATTCTTTTGATGATGAATTTTCATTCTCTATTTTTGGCTCTTGAATTTTGGAGGTCTTTATAAATATTGCTAACAAGCCAAGCAGAATACCAAGAATAAGGTAAGGCATTCTTACTGCTGTTGCACCAGTTGAATTATTTAGAAATACATTAAATATAAAATATCCACCTAATGCAGGCCCAAGTGTTGTTCCAAGAGAGTTAAAGGCTTGAGAAAGATTTAATCTACTTGATGCAGTGTCTGGATTCCCAAGCATAGCCACAAAAGGGTTTGCTGCAACTTGAAGGAAGGTTAATCCAATACCTAACATAAATAATGCACAAAGGAAAAATCCAAAGTCTAAATTTAATTGAGCTGCAATAGAAAAAAGGAAACAAGCTGCGGCAGCAATATATAGACCAAATTCTAATGTTTTCTTATATCCATATTTATGTATAGGGTCTTTCCCTTTTTTTGCTAAGAAAAAGAACGCCAATGAACCCACAAAATAAGCAATAAAGAAAGCTAATTGAACAATGTTAGCTTCAAAGTGAGAAAGTTGGTAAACGCCTTTGAAGTAAGGAATGAGGATATCGTTAAGTGAGGTGATAAAGCCCCACATAAAAAATAATACCGTGATTGAAATCATCGGTATTAGATTATTACTCTTCTGTTTCATAGTATAATGTATTTGATTTTTCTTTTACGAACGTTTCTTTTGCTACTTTTTGAATAAAATCAATTGTTAGGTCTTGATATAAATCAACTTCATTATTTATTTGATCTATATTGCCCAAGAATTCAAAATAGCATAAATTCATAGCCCTATCCAATGCTTTAATTTGAGAAAATCTCATAGTGGATTCAAATTTATTCTTCACCTTTTGGAATTCATCTTCTTCAATTTTTTCATAAGCTATCTTATATAATTCTTCTAAAAGAGCATCTTTTCCATCTCCCATTGAAACATTATCTCTGTATTTCCCTGTAACAATAAATAAACCATTATCAGTATCACCACTAATAAAGGCATTTACTTCAGTAAATAATTCTTTCTCCTTAACAAGTTTATTATACAAACGAGAAGAACGACCATTTGAAAGAATATCAGAAAGCAAGTCAAAAGCATAATATTCTTTTTCAAGTCGAGAAGCCATAGGATAGGTAATATAAATTGTTTTTTGAGGGATATTACGTTTAACCCTTAATTCACGAGCTTCTTTTTGCTCTGGTTCTTTAATATTAGTTCTAATTATTTCGTCTCCCTTTTTTATATGTCCAAACCATTTATTGCAAAGTTCTTTTACATTTTCTGTTTCAACATTACCAGCAATACAAAGGATTGCATTATTTGGAGAATAATATTTTTTGAAGAAATGCTTTACGTCATCTAAGTTAGCATTTTCTATATGAGAAATATCCTTTCCAATAGTACTCCAACGATAAGGATGAACCGTATAAGACAGTTCACGAAGCAATAACCAAACATCTCCATAAGGTTGATTAAGATAACGTTGTTTATACTCTTCAATAACCACATTCTTTTGATTATCTAAACTCTTTTGCGACATAATAAGATTTTCCATCCTATCACTTTCAAGCATTAATCCTGTTTCAAGTTTACTAACAGGAAGAGTTAAATAAAAATTAGTATAGTCATTATTAGTAAAAGCATTGCTTTCTCCACCATTTTCATCAACTATTTCATCAAATTCAGGATAGTTCTTGCTTCCTCCAAACATTAAATGCTCAAATAAATGAGCAAATCCAGTCTTGTTTTCATCTTCATTTCTTGCCCCAACGCAATATAACATATTAACAGCAACCAATGGAGTCGAATCATCTTTATGAACAATAACTCTTAGTCCATTATCTAAAGTAAAACGATTATAATGTATCATAAGTTTTTAATAGTTTATGTGGTATATTTTTTCTTTAACTGTATTTTTCTATATCTTTTTCTGTAATTTCTCCTTCGCAAAGAATAGCTAAACGTTCAGTAACATTCTTCAATTCTCTCACGTTACCTGTCCAAGGTATAGATTGGAGTTCCTTAATTGCTTGCTTAGATATTTTGGGTTTTGGAGAATTTATTTGAGAGGAATAACTTTCTAAGAAAGAATCAACAAGTAAAGGAATATCATCAAGCCTTTCTTTTAAATCAGGAACCTTGATAACAATTACACTTAAACGATGATAAAGATCTTCACGAAAACGTCCTTTTTCTATTTCTTCTTTAAGGTCTTTGTTCGTTGCAGCAATTACTCTTACATTAACCTTAATATCCTTTTCTCCTCCAACTCTTGTAATCTTATTTTCTTGAAGGGCTCTTAAAACTTTAGCTTGTGCAGAAAGGCTCATGTCTCCAATTTCATCTAAGAATAAAGTTCCACCATCAGCTTGTTCAAATTCACCTATTCTTTGTTTAATTGCAGAAGTAAAAGCCCCTTTTTCATGACCAAATAATTCGCTTTCTATTAATTCAGAAGGAATTGCAGCACAATTGACTTCAACAAATTTATTTTTTGCTCTTGGGCTTATTTTGTGAATTGCCTTTGCAACAAGTTCTTTTCCTGTTCCATTAGAACCAGTAATTAATATCCTTGCATCAGTAACTCCAACCTTTTCAATAAAAGAATACATTTCTTTCATAACAGAGCTTTGACCAATCATACCTAAATCAATATTAGTATTCTTTCCTCCATTAGTCTTAGACTTATCCGTTTTACCTTTTACCTTTTCACTTTTACTTTTTGTTTTTTCACTCTCTTCAGAAGACAGGTTTTCTGTAAGTATCTTTAATAGTTTATTTAGATCGATTGGTTTTTCTATATAGTCAATAGCACCTTTTTTCAAACATTCCACAGCAGTTTCAATTGTGCCATGTCCAGATATCATACAAAAGCGAATCTCTTTAATGGCAAGAGCCTTTTCTAAAACTTCAATACCATCCATTTTTGGCATTTTTATATCACAAAACACCAAATCATAGTCTGTTTTTTCAATCATTGAAAGAGCGACTATTCCATCAGAAGCTTCTTCAACTATATGGTTTTCGTACTCTATAATATCTTTTAGGGAATAACGTATAGCTTTTTCGTCATCAATAACTAAAATCTTACTCATATCATTATTTTATTATACGCCAATAGCCAACGGTCAGGGATTTCATCATTTAGGGCTGTTTTGTAGTCGTCGTAAGAACAAGGTATAAGATAATGGCGTTCATATTTTATCATCTTATCCTTTGAACAAGGAACTTCCATCCACCAACGTTCACTCTTCTTACTCTTATAAAAAATAATAGTATGTGAGTCATTCTGAATAGAAACATAGAATTTCTTGTAGTTTTCTTTTTCTTTATAAGGAAAGTCTTGTTTTCTCCAAAGGTACCCATCAATAAAATACCAAATGGCATGAGCAATCATATGAGCGGTCTGCCCATGATTATCAAATAAAGGATTAAGCTCATAAAACCCGATTGAGCTACATTTATCACTCATCCCAGCATAACGTACCAATTTGCAAAGTTGTTCTCCATAAAGTCCGTGAGGAGACGGATTGCCATTCCCAGGAGCATCAGATTGACGAACAGCAGAAATATCTACAGAAACCATATCGGCATTTCTTATTAAAGGCTCAACATTATCTAAATTGTCTTGAATCATACCAACTCTAAAACACTCAAAATATAGCTTGTTCATTAATTCTAATGTGTCTTTTTCTATAAAATATTGTTGATATGCTACATGAGTATAATTAAATAAGTAGTTTGGTTCACTACAAAGCATTGCTGTTAAATAGGCTTTTGAATTAAATTCCTCGGGGTCAGCACCTAAATCAATTGAACTATCAATAGTAAAGGCATTAATTATTTGTCCTATATTTTCATAACCTCTATAATTGGCTAATGTAATATCTTGTGAACCACCAAGAATAATAGGAATAATCCTCATTCTAAGTAATTCAGCAATTACATCTGCTAATACACTATAAGTGTCTTCAGGTTGGCTACCTAATATTAAGTTTCCAAGGTCAGCTATTTTTGCTTGCTTATGATGAGGGAATAGATTATATAAATATTTTCTGATTTGATTAGGAGCTAAAGCACAACCTTTATTATTATAAGCATTTCTCTCTTCTCCAACTCCAATAATTGCAATATCAATGTTATCTAAAGCAGGGAAAGGGTTTTCTTTGCAGTAAGTTAATATGGTGTGTCCGAGTCTAATTTGTCTTTCATCAGCCATTAAACCAAGCTCATCTATATTAATAGGAGTAAAATTTAAATCGAAGTCCATAAAAATAATATTTAGAAATTGAGAGTGTAAAAGTACAAAAGATTTTTCAAACCGAAGATCTAAGGTAAAAAATAAGGTTGTTTTATTGATTTAGTCAAGTATGTAGCATGGGAGTAAGGGAGACTTAACAATGGCTTAACATAAAGGTAATATAAAATAAATACTCATTTCACACTCAGTTAACATTGGAGGTATATTTTTGCATCGTCAAACAAATAGAAAATTAAAAAAAATGACAATAAAAAATTACAAAATGAGAAACAGAAAATTATTATTAGTAGGGGCGTTATCTTTTATAGCAATTACAGCAAACGCTCAAATGGACGAGCCTGTAAAGGACACAATAACTATTTTGCAAGAAGGAATTGATGCAAACAGTGCAAAAATTAAAACGTTGGAAAAGTTTAAAGTTTCAGGTTACATCCAAGCTCAGGCTGAAGTAGGACAAGTAAAAGCAGGTGCTAAGACTGGTGCTAATGGTGGTAGCTATAATGAAGCTATTGATGGAAAAGATGCAGATTCATTTACTCGTTATGGAATAAGAAGAGGTAGAATTAAATTCCAATATACAGAAAAATATGCAAAAGGTGTATTCCAATTAGATATTACTGATAAAGGAATAGGTATAAAGGATGCTTACATTCAAATAGACGAACCATTATTAAAAGTATTTACTCTAAAGGCAGGTATCTTTGACAGATGTTTTGGTGACGAAATAGCTTATTCTTCATCATTAAGAGAATCTCCAGAACGTTCATTGATTTTCCAAAAGCTTTTCCCAGACGAAAAAGATTTAGGAACTCAATTAACAATTGCAGCACCAAAGAACACAATGTTTGAAGGATTAAGACTTGATGCAGGTCTGTTCTCAGGTAATGGAATAAGAACAGATGATAACGGAAAGTTAGACTTTATTGGACACTTAAAATATGATAAATCTCTTTCTAACATGGCTTTTGGATTAGGTGCATCATTATATAGTGGAACAACAAATAATGCAGATTCAAACTACTACACAGTAAATAATGGAGTTTGGACAAGAGAAGATGTGGAAAAAAATCAAACAAACAAAAGACAATATATAGGTTTTGATGGACAGTTCACAATTGAAACCCCAATGGGATTAACAAATATAAGAGGAGAATATTTATTTGGAGAACAACCATCAACATCAGGAGACTTTGGCTCCCCAAAAGCAAACACTTATGTTGCATCTTCAGCATTCTCATATAAAAGAAATTTTTCAGGAGGACATATTTATTTTCTACAAGATATTTATATGACACCTCTAACACTTGTTCTTAAATATACTTACCTTGACCCTAATACAGATTTAAAAGGTGATGAAATAAAAAATAAAGCAGATGTAGCAATGACAAGTTTCGGAATAGGAGGTTTATGGAGAATTAATTCATCATTAAGACTTATGGGATTCTATGAAATAAATTCAAACGAAAAAACAACAGGAGTTAGTGGTTATAACGAAGATTTAAAAGATAATTTATTCACATTAAGACTTCAATATAAATTCTAAGACTTGATTCTTTGATAAAATAGACCTAATGGACAAAATGGACTCAATTGACAAAAAGGACATTAGTAAGATTAATAATAAACAAAAATGAAATTGTAGAGACGCGATTTATCGCGTCTCAGACAAGACAAACATAAAAACAAAACAAGCAAAAAATAATACAATGAAAAATTTAAGAAAGATAACATTAGCATTAGCATTAACATTAGTAGCAATACCTTTTGTAAATGCACAAAAGATTAAAGGTTCAGACACTGTTCTTCCTTTATCACAAAGAGAAGCAGAAGCTTATGGTAAAAAAGGTGGAAAAGTCTCAGTAACTGGAGGTGGATCTGGAGTTGGAATTGCAGCCTTAATTGATGGTTCTACAGATATTGCACAAGCATCAAGAAAGATGAAATTTAGTGAAAAGGGTAAAATGCAACAATCAGGAAGACAAGCAAAGGAAGTTGTTATAGCTTATGATGCACTTGCTGTAGTAATTAATTCAGATAATAAAGTATCACAATTAACACGTGAACAATTAGAAGGAATATTTACAGGAAAGATAACAAATTGGAAACAAGTTGGAGGAGATGATATGAAGATAGTTGTTTACTCTCGTGAAACATCATCAGGTACTTATGAATTCTTTAAAGAACACGTATTGAAAAATAAAAACTATATGTCATCAGTTCTTTCGATGCCAGCAACAGGAGCTATTATACAATCAGTAAAACAAACAAAAGGCGCTATAGGATATGTAGGCTTAGCATACATAAATAAAGATGTGAAAGCTGTGAAGGTTAGTTTCGATGGCAAAAACTTTGTTGCTCCATCAGTTGCAACAGCAAAGAATAAAACGTATCCAATTGTTCGTCCTCTAATGTACTACTACGAAGTAAAAAATGCAAATAAAGTAAAATCTTATATTGACTTCGTACTTTCAGCAGAAGGACAAAGTATAGTTGATAAAGTAGGTTATATCTCTTTGAAATAAGTAAATAATATAATTCTAAGAATAGAATAGGAGCAATTTATTTTGCTCCTATTTTTTTTGTTTCCATATATTAAGTGATGAATTAACATGGCTAAATGTAAAATCTCGGTGTAATGAGTATTAATTATTGAAATTAGATTAAACCTTTTTGAATTTATATTTAATCTATTTGAGAAAAGATTAAACCTTTCTGGATTTATATTTAATCTATTTTTGAAAAGAATTAATCTTTCTGGACTATTATCAAAATTGTTTGCTTGATTTTTTTTCCCGTCCCATCAGAATTTTACATTGATCCATTAACATTATCTTAACATAGAAGTAACATAAAATAAACATTGACTTTACACACAGTTAATATTGCAATTATACTTTTGCAGTGTGAAATTAGTAAAGGCATTAGAGCAAATGATAATTACAAAATTGGAAATGCAAAAACTAAATATTAATCATTAATAAACCAAGATAAGAGATATGAAAAAGAAAATGTTTAGAGGTAAAAAATATTTTATTGAGGCACTATGGGAAGGACTATTAAAGATAAGTGGAAGTGTAACAAGTATCATAATCATTTTAATCATTATCTTCCTTTTTAGTGAAGGCATGGGACTCTTCAAAGAAAAAGTTGTTGAGGCAGGATATGTAGTCGCTGTTAATTCAAAAAATAAAATAGAAACTTTAAGTTCAAGTCAAATAAAGAATATATTTGATGCAAAAATAGTATCATGGAAAACATTGGGTGTAAATGTTGGTGAAGATGAGATAATAGTATTAAGATTAGATGATATAACAAATTATGCTACCGAAGAAGAGATTGGAGAAAACTTTGAAAATCTTCCAAAAATAATAAGTAAGATATTAGAAGAACATCCTAATATGATAGCTTTTATTCCAGAACAATATACCAGAAAAGGTTTTTCAGCAAAGGTTCTTCATTTAGGAAATATTAAAGTAAAAGACTTCTTAACAGGTAAAGAATGGTTCCCAACAGCACAACCAGCACCACAATTTGGAGTATTGCCAATAATATTAGGAACTCTTTGGGTCAGTCTCGGAGCAATTCTAATTGCACTACCTTTTGGGTTAGCAGTTGCAATATACTCAGCCGAATTAGCAAGCAATAGAATACATAAAATTCTCAAACCAGTTATAGAACTCTTGGCAGGTATTCCCTCTGTTGTTTATGGATTCTTTGGACTTATAATTATTGTTCCATTAATACAGAAAGTATTTGCTCTTCCAGTTGGAGAAACGGCACTTGCAGGAAGTATAGTCTTAGCAATTATGGCTCTTCCAACAATAATAACAATAGCAGAAGATGCACTACGCTCAACACCAAGAGCGATGAAGGAAGCTTCTTTGGCACTTGGAGCAAACAAATGGCAAACAATTCTTAAAGTAACAATACCTTATTCAATTTCAGGGATAACAGCAGGAGTGGTTCTTGGAATAGGACGAGCAATAGGAGAAACAATGGCAGTATTAATGGTAACAGGTAATGCAGCAGTAATACCTCATACATTATTAGAGCCAGTAAGAACAATTCCAGCAACAATAGCAGCAGAATTAGGAGAGTCGGCAAAAGGAGGTGCTCATTATGAAGCATTATTTGTACTTGGTTGCATCCTCTTTATAATCACTCTTATAATTAATCTTATAGTTGAATATGTATCTTCTAAAAACAAAAATAAAATAGCTTAGAGAGATGAATTACAATAAAAGAAAAAAAGTAAACCAAGCCTCTGCATTCTGGTTATTTAGAATAATGAGTTTAATAGTTGTTGTAATCTTGGGTTGTATCTTAGGGTTTATTATAATAAATGGTTTCCAAGCAATAAGTTGGGACTTCCTTACTAAGATGCCAGAAGATGGAATGACAAAAGGAGGAATTATGCCTGCTATATTAGGAACATTATACCTTACACTTGGCTCAATGATATTTGCCTTTCCAATTGGAGTTCTTTCAGGAATATACCTAAATGAATATGGAGGTAAAGGTTGGATAGTAAGACTAATTCGAACAATGACAAATAACCTTGGAGCAATACCTTCAATAGTTTTTGGGTTGTTTGGAATGTCGCTTTTTGTTAATACACTTGGATTTGGAGATTCCATACTTGCAGGTTCGCTAACCTTAGGGCTATTAGTTCTGCCAATAGTTATTAGAACAACCGAAGAAGCACTTAAACAAATTGACGATAGTTATAGGATAGGTAGTTTAGCTTTAGGAGCAACAAAACTTCAAACAATAACAAAAGTTGTGCTTCCTATGGCTTTTCCAAATATAATAACAGGACTAATTCTTTCAATCGGAAGAGTATCAGGAGAAACAGCACCTATTATGTTTACAGCCGTTGCTTACTTCCTCCCAAAACTTCCTTCTTCAATATTTGATCAGGTGATGGCACTTCCATATCATTTATATGTTATTTCAACATCAGGAACAGATATTGACGCTTCAAAAACAATGGCTTATGGAACAGCATTTGTGTTGGTAGCAATAGTTTTAATATTAAATATTTGTGCAAACATATTAAGACGATATTTCGGTAACAAAGTAAAAACAAATTAATTATGTACAATATAGTAACAAAGGACCTCGACTTTTACTATGGAGATTTCCACGCATTAAAGAATATTTCAATGGATATTGAAAAGAATTCTGTAACTGCATTTATAGGACCTTCTGGTTGTGGAAAATCAACATATCTTAGGTTATTTAACAGAATGAATGATCTTATTCCAAATATAAAAATGACTGGACAGATATTAATAGACGGAAAGGATATTTATGGAAAAGAAATTTTAGTTGATGAATTACGAAAAGAAGTAGGAATGGTTTTCCAAAAGCCAAATCCTTTTCCTAAGTCAATATTTGAAAATGTCGCTTATGGACTAAGGGTTAATGGTGAAAAAAATAATAAGTTAATTGAAGAAAGAGTAGTGGAGTCTTTAAAAGGAGCAGCTCTTTGGGAAGAAGTTAAAGACAAGTTAAAAAAGTCTGCTTTTGAACTTTCAGGAGGGCAACAACAACGTCTATGTATTGCAAGAGCCTTAGCAATTCAACCAACAATAATACTTATGGATGAACCAGCCTCAGCACTTGACCCAATTTCAACCCTTAAAATAGAAGAACTAATCTATGAATTAAAGAAACACTACACAATAGTTATTGTAACACATAATATGCAACAAGCAGCCAGAGTTAGTGATAAAACAGCATTCTTCTATCTTGGTGAGTTAATAGAATACGATAACACAGATAAGATATTCACAAATCCATCAGTTGAAGCAACACAAAATTACGTAACAGGACGTTTTGGGTGATACCATACTCCCGTAGAGACGCGATTTATCGCGTCTAAGAAACAACGGAATAGAATAATAAGAAAAACAATAAAAACCAATAGATATGGCAACATTACATATAGACACAGAATTGTATAAATTAAAGAACTCTCTACAAGAGATGTGGACAATAGTTGATAAACAACTATCAAAATCAGAAAGAGCATTTATGCAATATGATAAGAGTCTTGCACGAGAAATCTTATCAAGAGAAAAAATGGTTAATGCCTTAGAATTAAAAATAGATTCAGAGTGCGAAAACTTTATTGCAAGAAATAGTCCAGTTGCAGTTGATCTTAGATTAGCGTTAGCTTATATTAAAATCAATAATAACCTTGAACGTATTGGTGATTTTGCAGAAGGAATAGGAGTATTTGTTTTAAAAAATATGACAGAGCCATTGCCTGAAGATTTTAAGACAAAGTTAAGAATAGAAGAGATGTTTGATGAGGTAAGAAAAATGTTTCAGTTAGCAAAAGAATCATTGTCGGAGGAAGATTCTGCAAAGGCAGAGAAAGTATTTGGAATAGATAATTTGGTTGATGAAATAAACTATGAATCAAATCAAGTGATTGTTGAACAAATGATGAAAGATCCAGAAAAAGCGAATGAATATTTATATCTTCATTCTGTAATCCGCAAATTAGAAAGGATAGGTGATAGATGTAATAATATAGCTGAAGAAATAGTCTTTTATTTAGATGCTAAGATTTTGAAACATAATGATGAAGAAAAACAAAAATATGAATAATTGTTTTGTATAGTAATTAGTTTTGTGGCGATGTTTTAATTTTGTAATTAATTCATCGCCTTTTTGTTTCTATATATTATGTTTATTATATAGATTGTAAATCATTCCATCAACTAATTCAACTTTTGGAACAATAAAATCTTTTATTTTGCAAGTCTTACTCGCCATTAGAAAGATATACATTGCAGGAACTATTACATCGGCACGATAATAATTTAGTTTAAAATTCTTTATCCTTTCATCAATGCTCATTAATTGCATTGTATCATGTAAATTCTTTAGATTACAATACTCAATACCTTTATTATCACCCTTTTTTAATAGCTTGTAAATATTATTAATGTTCCCACCAGACGCTATTATTGCATAAGGTGAATATAATGAAGCCATATCTTTTAACCATAAATTAAAAAGAGCAATTTCTCTTAATTCAACAGCATCAGATAATATTCTTACAGTTCCTAATTTAAAAGAGCGGGAACAAATTTTTTCTCCGTCAGAATAAACTATCACTTTTGTACTTCCACCACCAACATCAATATATAGATAGCTTTTCTTTTTATCAATAATTAGTTTTTCACCACTTGCTTCATAGATAATATCAGCTTCTTTGTTATCGCTAATTATTTCAATATCAATTCCACATTCTTTTTTTATTGCATTTATGATATGTATTCCATTATTAGCTTCTCTCATTGCACTTGTTGCATAAGCTTTATAAGATTCGACATTATATGCTTTGAGAATATAAGAAAAGCCTTTGAGGGCTATAATAAGTTCTTCTTCTTTTTCTTTACTAATAAATCCATTGTGGAATACATCACTTCCTAATCGTATAGGGACTCTTAAATATGCTAAACCTTTAAAATTTTGTTTTGTTTTTATGTTTTCAACATTGCTGATTAGTAGTTTTATAGTGTTAGAGCCAATATCTATTGCTCCAAATGTGTTTATTTTCATTTCTTATAGAGTTGTAAAAGTTAAGTAATTCGATTTGTGAGCGGTTGATTAAATTGTTTTGTCTTTTTATGTAGTTTGGTTTACTTATAGTTGTTAAATGATTGAGGTATTGGCTTTCTGCTGATTCTATCCACAGGTTGAAATTTTTATTTCCTTCTGATTTTGTATTAGAGAGATTTAATATTTTTGTGATATTAAAGTCATTAGATGCAATTCCTATTCCTGAAGATTGAGCATCTAAAGAATTTATTTTCTGCTCAACATGAGTAGGTATCATCATAATAGATTTATTAAGATACATAGCTTCGCAAACCGATTCAAACCCTGCTGTTGTAACAAAAGCTTTACAATTGGCTAAGTATTCCAAGAACTTAATATCATTTATTTTATGAAAGGTTAGAGTGTCATCAATTTTCGTTTCTTCACTTTCATCATTCTTATCCCAAAAAACATGTAATTTTTGTTCTGGATTTTCATAATGCCATTTCATTATCTCTTCCGCAAACCCTTTAACAACTATATATGTAAGAATATAATCGCCTTGAGTTGGTTTTAGTTTCAATACTTCATATCTAAGCAAGGGAGGAACAATAGAAATATTATTATTAGTATCCTCTTCCATATCATAGAAAGATAGTCCAAGTTTTTTTGAAGAACCATAAGAAGATAAGAATGTATTTAATTTAAGATATAGCATGTTTTGCTTATCCATTTTTCTAAAAGGATATTGAGAGTGCATAATTAAGTATTGATGAGCCATACTTATAAAAGGCGTTTGTTCATTATACCGCAAATTAGTTAAACCAGCAAGGAGTTCATAAAAGTTTATAACAACATCAGGCTCTCTTTCCTTAATCTCATTATGTATTAAATCCATGCTTTTATTATAGTCCTTGAATTTGCTTGCAGTCATATTAGATACAACAGTTTGAAATAATTTCACATCAGTTTCAGCCTTATTCCAAACAAAATTAGGACTGTTGTATGTTATTACTTCTGTCCCTATCTTGTCATAAAAGAATTTAGGGATTACTCTCTCTTTGTTTTTTCCCACCAATGCACCAACAACTTCATGTCCATTCTTTCTAAGAATAGACGAAAGAGAAATGGCTTGAGTCAAATGACCTCTGCCTTCCCCTTGAATAATAAATAGGTATTTCATCTTTTAGATAGCACCAGCTAACACTTGTTCATACATTTCGTTGTCTTCTTGTACAATCTCTCCATCATTTACCACATTCCAATGACCTTCATAATCTTCTGTTAATGCAGTTAAAGATTCAATCCAGTCACCAGAATTCAAGTAAAGAATATCACCATACTTTTTCTTTTCAGCATGATGAATATGTCCGCAAATAACACCATCACAGTTATTATGCTTGGCAATATCAACAATATGTTTTTCAAATTGACTAATATAACTAACCGAAACCTTTACCTTACTTTTTATTTCTTTTGCAATTGAAAAATAAGGCAAACCTTTATTTTCTCTATGTATATTATATTGACGATTTATCCACAAAAGCATATTATATCCAATATCCCCAACCTTTGCCAACCAACTGAAAGATGAGGTTATATGGTCAAAAACATCTCCATGCAAAACATAGAAACGTTTACCATTGCTTTCATAAATATATTCTTTCTTAATAGTGATATTAAAGAATTTAAACGGAATTATCTTTTCCAAGAAATCATCATGGTTACCCATAACATAAATGATTTCTGTTGTTTGGTGCAAGTCCAAGAGTTTCTTTACAAAATCTGTATGCTCTTTAGTCCAATGCTTACTACCTCTTTGCAAAGACCACCCATCAATAATATCACCAGCAAGAATTAAAGTGTCGCAAGTGTTATTATTTAGAAAATCTATAACTTCTTTTGTTTTTGACCATCTTGAACCAACATGAGTATCAGATAATACTATGGTTTTGTAATGGTTCTTTATTTCTTCTATTTCATCAAACATCTCTTTATTTTTTTTATTATTTATAATTACATATCGTATGTAATGTAATCGTAGAACTCTTCATTACTTTCAAATATGTCTTTTATACTTGAATCATTTTGAGACATATACTCATAATAGTATTCAATAAAACCATTCCTTTGTTTATATCCCATATCAAGGCACCATTCTTTATATAATTCTTTTATGTATTCGTTATCGGAAATCATTTCTTTAAAATAATCCAAAGCCTCTTCCAAAGAAGAAGTCTTGTTTATAGCTAAATCGAAAAAATCATTGATATTCATACTCTTTGTTCTTTTTATTTTTTACAATGCAAAACTATATCTATAATATGAAGATAATGTGAATGGAAGGTTATATTAATATTAATAAAGTAGAGGAAAAAATGATTAATCATTAACCATTATTTAAGCCTTGTGAAGGACAAAAAAACAAAATATTTTCAGTCCCCAAAGAATAGTTGAAACATTATGTTATTAAAGGGAATTGGTTGCGGAATAATTGATAAAAAGAAGGAGTGTAAAATCGAAATATTATTTTATTTTTTAAGCATAATGACGAGATATTAAAAAGATTTACTACTTTTGGTTTACTTTTTATTGATTATACTTGTTATATTAAATACAGGACATAGAACACTCAAAAAATTATAAATTTAATCTTTATTGTTATGAAAAAGACATTACTTTTTTTAGTTACGTGTTTATTCACTATTCAAGGTTGGTCACAATGTAATCCTCCAACAAATCTTGTGGCATCAAACATTGCTCAACATTCTGCTGGTTTGGATTGGACTCCGGGTGATACGTCTCAACATTCATGGGAAATTCAGTTCAAAATTAGTTCTGATACTGTTTGGGAAACATCTGTTTCTACTTCTGTTATTGTAACAACTAATAGTTACGTAATTGTTGGATTGACTAATAACGTACCGTATGATTTTAGGGTAAGGGCTATTTGTTCTTCTACAGAGCAGAGCGATTGGTCAAGTACTTCTACTTTGGGGCTTGGCTATCCATGTGATCCTCCTTCAGATGTTGTGCTTACTGATGTTACATCAACAAGTGTTAATGTCCTGATTACTCCTGCTAATTTGAGTGATTCAAATTGGGTATTGCTATATGGAATTAATAATGATACTGATAATACTTATGTTGAACTCGATACTACTCTCTATACAATAACAGGTTTGACTCCTAATACTTATTATAAAGTTTTTGTAACTACCAAATGTGGAGATGATTATTCTTGGACTGAAAGATATTTTACAACTTCTCCTCTTAATATTAATGTTCTTAATAATAACAAGACTTTTAATATTTGTGGTGATTATATGTATGATGATGGTGGTGAGATAGGGGATCATGGTAGTAATTATAATTATACAACTACTCTTTGTCCTACTCATAATGAGAGTAATAATAAAAGGACTTCTGTTCGTTTTGATGAATTTTCGCTTGGTAGTGGTGATTATATGATAGCTTATAGTGGTAGGAGTTCTGTTGCACAAGCTCTATTGTCTATTAATGGTGTAAGTACGTTTATGGGCACTTCTCTTCAAGGACAAACACTTATGTCTAAAGTTAGTGATACAACAGGTTGTATCACTTTTAATATTGTTACTAATCCAACTGATGCTTCAACAGGGTTTAAGGGATATATTGATTGTATTCAACGTTGCCAAATGCCTGTTGCGGCTTTAGATACTTTTTATGTTAAAATTGATGCTCTTGGAGTTACAACTAATCATTTTTTTAGAGATGTGGAAGATTCTATTTATTCTACTTTAGATGGTTCTTTAACTATTAATAGTTATAAGACTGTGGATTTCTGCCAAGGTGATTCTATTGTTCTTATTGCTAAACCTCAATTTCCTGAAAATGGTGAATCTTATTTTCAATATAATAATAATTGTATTTATAATTGGTCGTTTGGTGATGGACAAAATAAGTCTATTGATAATTTAAATATAGTTGGTCATAAATGGAATGATGTTAATATTTATGATTTGAATTTAACTGTTATTGATACGAATCTTCAATATATTAATGGTGAAGGTTGTGTTAGTAGAAATTCAATTAATACTCGTGTTCGTTTAGCTTCAAATCCTATTAAATATATTTCACAAATGCCTAATCTTTGTTCTGGTCATCCTTTCTTATTAAATTCGGGTTATGATTCTACTTATACTGTCGTTCTTGATACAGTGGGGGTTAAAGCTCAACCTATAGCACTATTTGATTCAATAACATATATCCCTGACGGACCTAATTGTAGTGGTGGAATTATTTCTGTGGAAATGCCTATTAATTTAAATCAATTTGCTCCAAGTGCTCTTATTACATCACAAAATGATATTCTTTCTTGTTGTATTAATATTGAGCATTCTTACCTTGGAGATTTAAGCATTTATCTTATATGTCCTAATGGTCAAACTGCGGCTCTTAAATCATTCCCTGGTGGTAGTCATCTCTATTTAGGCCTTCCTTATGGTGGAAATGACCATAGTCCTTATGATATAGGTTGCACTTATCCACCTAATGTCCCTGGTAAGGGTTGGAATTATTGTTTTTCTAATACAAGAACTAATGCATCAAGTGTAACTTTATCTAATTGTCCTTGGGTAACTAATGCTAGTGATTCAAGTGTTTTAGCTTACGATTGTCTAACTTGTGATTCAACTAATCGTAATGATACAAGTAATTATTATCGCCCAGATAATGACTTTAGTTCTTTGATTGGTTGTCCTAAGAGTGGAGAATGGAAAATTCAAGTTATGGACCAATGGGGTATTGATAATGGATTTGTATTTTCTTGGGATTTGGAATTAGATCCTACTGGTATTAAAGATTATGTATATCAAGTTTCTGTTGATTCTGTTATTTGGACTGGTCCTTTTACTCAATCACAAACAGCAATAACTTCTCTTTTAACTCCTCCTTTTGATTCTATTGGTGTTTATAATTATGATATTCATGTAATAGATAATTATGGTTGTGTTTGGGATGCAACAACTTCATTTAATGTTCTTCAAAGTCCTAATGCTCCAACAAATTTAGATATTAATATTTCTACAAATTATTTAGAACTTACTTGGCAAGGTGATGCTTCATTGTATGAAGTTTATCGTGATGATTCTTTAATTGCTACAGTTTTTCAAACTATGTATATAGATTCAAGTATTAATATAACAACAAATTATTGTTATAAAGTAAAAGCAATTGGAACAGAATGTGAAAGTGAATTTTCAGAACGTCTTTGTAGTTTAATTGGCTTGGAAGATATAAACAATAAAGACTTATTGGTTTCTTTATATCCTAATCCAACTACTGATAAAACTATACTTGAAGTTGAGGGTTTAAAAAATAATGCAGATGTTATAGTTTACGATTTACAGGGTAGAGCTATAAAGACATATAAAATAAATGCACGTCAAACTAATTTAGAAATTGATGTTAAATCCTTTGCAAAAGGTATTTATAATATTAAACTTGTAAATTCAGATTGCAATATCACTAAGAAATTAGTGATTAGGTAAATGAATTATTTGATGTCAAATACTAAGACTGCATTTTTGTGGTCTTAGTATTTTTGATTGAAATTTGCTATTATTAACTTTTATTTTATAAGACTCTTGTTATATTAAACAAAAAAAACAATCAGAAATTTAGAACAATTTAAAACAATATTGGTATGAAAAAAACATTATTTTTTTTAATGCTTTTAGGCGTTTGTTACAACGTTAAAGCTTATGATTTCGCTGTCATTAATAGTGATGGTGATTCTATTTTTTATAATATTATATCTAATGTAATGCCTTATCAGGTAGAAGTTACTCATCATTATGATAATACAAACGCAATGTCTTCTTTATATCCTTCTTATGTTGGAAATGTTATTATTCCAGCGTCTGTTACTTATAATGATATTGAATATGCTGTTACTGGTATTGGCTATGACGCTTTTATTGTGTGTGCTATGCTAAATTCTATAGAATTACCAAATACTATAAAGTATGTTGATTGGAATGCTTTTTCAAATGCAAATCATTTGACTACTCTTAATCTACCTAATTCCATTGATACAATGGGACATTATGTTTTTAATAATTGTGAAAGGTTAACCTCTATTAACCTTCCTGATTCTATTAGGTCTATTGGTAAATATATGTTTTTTGATTGTAAAAGTTTATCTTCTATTACTCTTCCTAATAAGGTTACTTATATTGATCAAAATGCTTTTCAAGGTTGTACTTCTTTAAAATCTATTCATTTTCCAAGTTCTCTTCAAAATATTGGACCTGACATTTTCCGCTTTTGTGATTCTATTTCTTCCATTCGTGTTGATGCTATTATTCCTCCTATAACCGAATTCTTAGATACTGTTTGGTATCCTTTTATTTACATTGATAAAAATATTCCTGTTTATGTGCCATGTGAATCGTTGGAGCTTTATCAAAATTCTCCAACTTGGAGTTATTTTACTAATATTCAATGTCAGGCTGGATTGCCAGATGATACTTTTGTAAGTGAAAATATTAAGCTATATCCAAACCCAGCTTCTAATAAAACTACTTTAGAAGTTGAGGGTTTAAAAAATAATGCAGATGTTATAGTTTACGATTTACAGGGTAGAGCTATAAAGACATATAAAATAAATGCACGTCAAACTAATTTAGAAATTGATGTTAAATCCTTTGCAAAAGGTATTTATAATATTAAACTTGTAAATTCAGATTGCAATATCACTAAGAAATTAATTGTTAAATAAAAGAATTATTAAATATCAAATACTAAGACCACTCTTTTTTAGGGTGGTTTTTTTATGTTTATATATTTGGATTAATAAAATATAGTATTATACCTTTGGAGTAATTTTTCACGTTTATATATGTCTAATTATAAAAGTGTTTTTGATTGTTACTTTAATATTTAAAATAAAATGGTACATACATATCATATAGAAGGAATGGGTTGCGAAGGTTGCAAAAAAAGCGTAGAGCAAGCGTTGAGTGGGTTAAGTGAAGTTAAAAATATAATTGTTGATTTGCAAAAAGCTGAGGCAATAATAGAAATGTCTTCCCATATCCCATTAGAAAAATTGCAAGATACTTTATTGAAAGGAGGATTGCATTATACAATTTCATTGCCAATAGGGAAGAATGAAATAGAAACGAAAGAAACTCTTAAGCATAGTCATGAATCTTCTATAAAGGAAAAAGGAAATGGTGTTTACTATTGTCCTATGAATTGTGAGGGAGAGAAAACTTATGATCATGCTGGTGATTGTCCTGTTTGTGGAATGGATTTAGTTGAACAACCTCAATTAATATTAAAACAACAGTTTACTTGTCCTATGCATCCTGAGGTTATAAGTGATCATTCGGGTTCTTGTCCTATATGTGGAATGGATTTAGTTCTAATAGAACCAAGTCAAAGTGAAGAAGAAAAGGTTTATAAGGGCTTGATTAAGAAAATGATTATTTCAAGCATTCTTGCTTTTCTTGTGCTTATTATTGCAATGAGTGATATGATTCCAAATAATCCATTGAATAGTTTAATGAATATTCAAGCTTGGAATTGGGTTCAATTAATCTTAACCATACCTATTGTTTTTTATACTTGTTGGATGTTTTATGTTAGAGCGTGGAAGTCTATAATATCATGGAATCTTAATATGTTTACCTTAGTTGGCTTAGGTACTGGTGTTGCATTTGTTTTTAGCTTTATAGGTTTAGTTTTTCCAGATATATTTCCTCCAGAATTTAAGACAGGATCAGGAACTGTTCATCTTTATTTTGAAGCAACAGCTGTTATTTTAACTTTAGTTCTATTAGGTCAGCTTTTGGAAGCAAGGGCTCATAGTAAAACAAGTGGTGCAATTAAAGAGTTATTGAAATTAGCTCCTTCTGAAGCTGTTTTAGTTTCCAATGGGGAAGAAAGCATTATTTCTATTCATAATATAAAAGTAGGCGATTTATTGAGGATTAAACCCGGTGATAAAATTCCTGTTGATGGTGTAATTAAAGAAGGGACTTCAAGTATTGATGAATCTATGATTACGGGAGAGCCTATGCCGGTTGATAAAAAAGAAGGGGATAAGGTAAGTTCTGGAACAATAAATGGGAATAAGTCTTTTTTAATGATAGCCCAGAAGGTAGGAGCAGATACTTTGCTTTCTCAAATTATTCAAATGGTTAATGATGCCAGTCGTTCAAAAGCTCCTATTCAAAAAATCACAGATACTATTGCTAAGTATTTTGTTCCAATTGTGGTTGGTGTTTCTATTATTACATTTATTGTATGGGCTGTTTTTGGACCAGAGCCAAGATATGTTTATGCTTTAGTAAATGCTATTGCAGTCTTAATTATAGCTTGTCCTTGTGCTTTAGGTTTAGCCACTCCAATGTCCGTAATGGTTGGTATGGGGAAAGGAGCTCAATCAGGTATTTTAATAAAGAATGCGGAAGCTTTGGAAATGATGAATAAAGTAAATGTTTTAATTACAGATAAAACAGGAACAATAACTCAAGGAAAACCATCGGTTGAAAAAGTCTTTGCTTTGGATAATAAAAATGATGAATTATTGAACTTGGTTTCATCATTAAATCAATATAGTGAACATCCATTAGGAGAAGCTGTTGTTGAATATGCCAAAGAAAAAAATATTCAATTAAATGATGTAAAATATTTTGAAGCTATAACAGGAAAAGGTGTTATTGGAAATGTTGAAGGCAGGAAAATAGGTTTTGGAAATTCTAAATTAATGGATTCATTAAATTCCGTTATTCCAAATGATTTAATAATAAAAGTTACAGATGAACAGAAATTAGGTAAAACAGTTTCTTATGTTTCTGTGGATTCAATAATAATTGGGTTTATTGTAATTTCCGATGCAATAAAAGAAAGTTCAAGGAATGCTATTTCTAATTTAATGGAAAGTGGAGTTAAGGTTATTATGTTAACAGGAGATAATTATAATACCACTAAGGCAGTTGCAGATGAATTACATCTTTCCGATTTTAGAGCAGAGTGTTTACCTGAAGACAAGTTGAATTTTATAAAGGATTTGCAATCGAAAGGAGATATAGTTGCAATGGCTGGAGATGGAATAAATGATTCCCCTGCATTAGCACAAGCAAATGTTGGAATAGCAATGGGAAATGGAACAGATGTAGCTATTGAAAGTTCAGAAATAACATTATTGAAAGGAAATTTACAAGGAATAGTAAAAGCAAAGAAATTAAGTAAAGAAGTGATGAAGAATATAAAACAAAACTTATTCTTTGCCTTTCTTTACAATACATTAGGCATTCCAATAGCAGCAGGAGTTTTATTCCCATTCTTTGGCATATTCCTTTCCCCAATGATAGCAGCAGTAGCGATGAGTTTTAGCTCCGTTTCCGTAATTACAAATTCCTTAAGATTAAGAAAAGTAAATCTAAATATTTAAAATAGCCAAGACAATAAAATCCCTCAATAGGCTGAAAGCCTTATTTAAAATAGCACAAGGCAACGCCTTAGGGAAAATGATATTCATACGAGAATATCGTAGAGACGTCGATTTATCGCGTCTCATCAATAACATGTTCCATCAATTGTATGCCCCTTATTATATCCGAAATTTAATTCAAAACATATCAACAATTGAAATGCAATAATAAAAAAGAGACGCGATAAATCGACGTCTCTACATTTAGGTTTTATATTCCATTGTTCTTTGTTGGTGATATGTTATCACTCATGTTTTTATTAATTGAATATGTTATCCATTACTTTATTCTTTATGCTCCATCGTAAAGAATTCTAATTTATTATTTCTCAACATTATTTGACTCTGGCTTATAATATCTATCTCCTCTCACATAAGCTTTTTCATCAATCCAACCAATTTTATCTCCAATTTCATTCTTATCTACATTCTTAAGAAGCACCCATGTCTCAACTAAAGGTTTAAATTTTTCTATTCCTATTCCTAATGTAGAATTGTAAAATAATAGTATCACTTGGGAATTTGATAATTGAGCTCTTACAAAAGAAGTGTATTGATATTTCTCATAATCGAATAATTAGCTCTCTTCTACAAATTTGATAATTCTATAAAGCATCCTAAAATACAAACATAAATTTTTATGATAAGAAGAAAAGTTATTATAAATTTTTTCAGCACTTTTAATATCATCAACTTTATATTCGGAAAATAATATATTAGTTTCGTTGTAACCCTTCCAATTATTAAAATTCAAATTACACAACATTTGATCGAAACTATTAATCCCTTTATATATTTTATCTAAAGATTTATATTCAGATGATTCAACAAATGAAGCTAAATTTTGAAGTAAATTAAAGAATGTATTTTCAAAACGTTGTATATCTAATAACTCATTTTGTTCTTGAGCAGCTTCCTTTTGACCTTGTAATTCTTCTGTTGTAGCTCTTAGTTCCATTCTCTGTAGCTTTAATTCTTTACTTTGTAAAACAATAGTAAAAATAACACCTGCAAAAGCAAATCCCGAAAATAATGCACTAATTGCAGCAAATTTATCTTGAAAAGCTATAGAATTATTTTCAGGTGGTAAATAATGATCAAATAACCACCAACATAAAATAAATAATCCGATAATAATTATTAATGCCAACGCTACATAAAGATAATTCTTAAATTTATTAGCATTAGATTCTTCTTTATTTGTAGTTTTAAAACTCATATTTTTTCTAATTATTATTTTGCGTTTATAAAATGCTATAAACTTATCTTTAAAGTAATATAGTCATGATTAATATCTTATTACATGAATATCTCTTCAGCATCAGGGTATTCAAAAGTAGTATTTTCTTCTTGCTCTTCTATTTTTTCTTGTAATGTTTTTAATATCATTTGAGTCTCTTTATATTCTCTTGCTTCAGGCTCTATAATAAAATCTGTTTCAAATCCCATTGATTTTATTTCTTCTATTATTTTATCTAATTCAACTTTGAAAAATTCTTTTCTACTGTTTGTCATATTTACTTTATAATCATCGAACTTTTGATGTAATTCTTTTTCTAAAGTTGGTGCATCCTCAGAGAATATTAAAGCATGGATATCATATTTAAAAGGTACTGAAGCATTACTTAATTCATAAATTCTTTCTTCTGGTTCTAACCTTCTTGTCATTCCAATTTTATAAACATTTTCTCCAAATGAACCAATATTAGAAATTACATATACATAACCAATTTTTGTTTGTTGTGCCATAGAAATTGCACGTTCTTTCTTTTCATTTGCTTTCACCAATTCTTCTTCTAAATATGTTATTTTTTCTGATAATGCATCATATTTAGCACCAGTAGCTTTTTCAATTTCTGATTTTACTTTGTCTAAAGCTTTTTGGTAATATAATTCTTCTTTTTCTGCGTCTCTTCTATTTTTATCAAGTTCTCTTTGTGCTTTTTCTTCTTCTCTTGTTTCTTCCCTTATTCTTCTTTGTTCTTCTTTATCTTTATATTTTTTTAATTGGTATTCGTAAGTTATTATTAGTTCTTCTTTTTTTAATCCATAATATTCTTTAGTTATCTCAATATTATTTGACTCTCCTAATTTATTTATTTTTTCTAATAATTTTTCAAACCTCTCTTTTATATTATTAATATTGTTCCATTTTACTTTAGCGATTAAAGAATCACATTCTCCATTAAATGCTCTTAACATTAATTGCTTAGTTTTTTTTATCATTACTCTTCCTGCAACTATACTTCCATCTACAGTCCACTTAGTATAACAAAAAGCTGCTCTGTCTGTTTTAATTAAAAGTTTTTGATTTTCGATATTTTTCTCTAATATTTCTTTGTACTTTTCTGATGAATCTAAATCATATATTGGTTCATATAAACCAAAATCAAAATAATTAATAGTTGAATTGAAAATCGAGATTTGTTTTTTTAATTCTCTGTAAACATTAAGAGCTTCTTGATACCTTTTTTTAAAAATATTAGATTTGTTTTTTACTTCTTCAATTTCTGATTCTATATTTTTAATTATTTCGTTTTTTTCTTCTTCTCTCTTCTCTATCTCTTCTTCTATATCAATAATTTGCCCGTACTTATTTTTTAAATAATCTACTTCTTCTTCTAATGTTTTAATAAGGATTTCAGAATTATTTATTACTGCCTCAAGCTCTTTGACTTTTTTTGTATTAAAAATATCCATAATCTTTATTTTGTACCAACAACAATATTAGTGGAAACAATTCCAAAATACTTTTCAATTTCTGCATTCTCTATGCTATTTGTAGTAGAGATTAAAATATTATTTTTCATAAGAACTCCTTTTTATAACTATAAATCTTTTATTTTCAACAAAAAGAAAATAATGCTGGCAAAAGTATTACAATTTATTTTAAAAACAAATTTATTTCCTCCAAAAAAACATCCTATCCTATTTCCCTTTGACAACCAAACATATATTTAACATTTGTCTCTACACCAACTAAATTACCAAAGAAATAAAAACTACTAAAATACCTAATACAATAATTGATATTATTAATAATGGGGTAATATTGATAAATATGATTGATGCAATAAGGGTAGATGCAAGACCTACCCCTACATTGGTTTGGTTACCAAGAAAAGTAAATCTCAATTAGAGCCTGATTTTTCAAAAAAAGACACCGAGTTTCTACCGAAAGACGCCGACTTTTTGAAGAAAGAGCTTGATTTGTGGGAGAAAGAGCCTGATTTTTTCTTAAACCGTAGGGAGTTTTTTTCAATGGTCAATGGTTTATCCCTAATCTTATTGTTTGTCCTTTATAACTCTAATCGTATATTATTCTTCGATTTTATAGTTTTGGTAACTTGTAAAGTTGTAAAATACCCCTATATATTTTACAACTTTACAAGAATTAATAGTTAATGGGTAACCCCAATTTCAATAATTGGGGGTTACACTCAATAACTTGCTATTAATATTTATTAGTAAACTTGCACGAAATTTTTATAAACTATTGTAATTCAAGTAACTTGCATGCTTTCACACCCCTTAGTATAGTGAAAGTATGCAAGTTGTTTAATAGGTTTAGACTTGCACTAAGTCAAGTTTGCTTAGTGCCAAGTCTAAACCTTGAATCATTAAAAAATATTTTGAGTTAAATTCTTTAAATAATTTTGTCTTCTATGTTTTAATTGGGTTTGTCAGAATATAATATTCGTGGTCAATGCAAAATTCAGGTGGGATGAAAAACAATTTAGGCAATAGTCCCAAAAGATTAATTCTTTTCAAAAATAGATTAAATATAAATCCAAAAAGGTTTAATCTTTTCTCAAATAGATTAAATATAAATTCAAAAAGATTTAATCTAATTTCAATAATTAATCCTCATTCCACCGAGATTTTACATTGAGCCGATTTTTGATTGCACCCCCAAAATAGAATCAAATTACAAGAAAATAGAATTTGATTTCAATAAATTAGAATCAAATTACAATATTCCATTAATAAGGCTTGTTCTGCCATTTGACATATCTTAAAATAGTGGAATTCCAGCACGACGGATTGTATTTTTTTGTCCACAGATTTACACAAATTAACACGAAAAGAATTGAAAAAATGAATTAGAGAAAATCTGTGTAAATTTGTGGACAGAAAAAATAAAGTATTTATAATTTAATCAATAAATAAATTGACTGCGATTCTGTTGGCGAGGTGTGAGCCTTCTTGGGTTAGGGTGTAGGGTGTTTCTTCTTTTGTTGGATTTTCTTGTTTTAGTAATCCTTCTTTTATTAGTTTTTGGGCTTGGGTTTGGAAATGATTGTAATAAGTAGGAGGGAAGTTGGTTTTTATATAGTTGGGGTTTAAACCTTCTTTTATTCTTATTCCTACTAATATATATTCATTGTATTTATCCTTTTGAGTTAGGGTTTCTTTTTCTGAATAAGGTTTATTTGATTTTACTCTTTCTATGTATTCTTTTATATTGGCAATATTCCATCTTCTTTCTTCAACTGAATAACTATGGGCAGATGCTCCAATTCCTAAATATGGGGTGTTATTCCAATATGATGAATTATGTTTTGACCTCCAACTATTAACCACTGACCATTTATCATTAGCTATTGAATATTCATAACTAACCTTTAGTGAAGCGTAGTTTGATGTTTCGTAGTGTTCAAAGTTGTTATTGGTTAGAAAGTCTATTGTTTGGTCGAATTGATTGAGTTGTTCTTCTTCTGAAGGGATAGTGAGTTTACCTTTTTTAATTAGGGTGTCAAGCATTGTGCCTTCTTCTACGGAAAGAGAGTAAGCTGATATATGTTGTATGTTTAAGGAAATGGCTTGGTTTAGGTTCTGCTGCCATTTCTCTTTTGTCATATTTGGAAGGTTAAACATAAGGTCTATGCTTATATTATTAAAACCTATTTCTTGGGCTTGATGTACTGCTTCTATTGCTTGCTCTTGGGTGTGTTTTCTTCCTATTGTTTTTAAATCATCATTATTAAAGCTTTGTATTCCTAAGCTTAAACGATTGATAGGGGTAGAGTTCTTTAAGAAGTTTAAATAGTCTTTTGTTAGGTGTTCGGGATTGGCTTCAAATGTTATTTCTAATGGTAGATCTTCTATTTTGTTTGAAAACAATTCTTTGTTTTTGAGTATATTACTAAAGAGAAAACTTAGTTCTTCTTTTGTTAGTGTTGATGGTGTTCCTCCTCCAAGATATATTGTTGTTATTGGTTCTTTTAGTTCTTGTTTTCTGCATTCAAATTCTTTTATTAGGCTTTCTAAATAGTCTTTTTTACTTTCCTTTGATGCACAGGAATAGAAATCACAATATATACATCTTTGCTTGCAGTAAGGAATATGGATATATAGTCCTGACATTTAAAAGTCTTTTTTGTAGAATGTTATGCGGAATGTTGTACCTTTTCCAATAACGGATTGTTTAACGTATATCTTTCCGTTATGGTATTCTTCTATTATACGTTTTGCAAGTGATAAGCCTAAACCCCAACCTCTTTTCTTTGAGGAATAACCTGGATAGAATATCTTTTTTTGGCAACTCTTAGGTATGCCTTTCCCTGTGTCGGATATATCTAAATGTATTCTCTTGTTTTCGTCAATTAATACTATCTTAAACTCTCCAATTCCTTCCATTGCATCAATTGCGTTCTTACAAATATTTTCAAGTACCCATTCTAAAAGGTATTCATTTAATGGAAGAATTATTGCTTTATCTTGTGGCAGAATTATATTGAAATTAACTTTCTTGGAACTTCTTGTGCGAAGGTAATCAACGGCATTATTAATTATAGGTATAAGGTCTTGTTTTTTTAGTTCTGGATTGGAGCCTATTTTAGAGAAACGTTGTGTTATGGTTTCAAGTCGATGAATATCTTTTGTTATCTCAAGGCATGTTGATTCATTTTCTGGTGTGAGTTTTAAGTATTCAACCCAAGCCATAAGAGATGATATTGGTGTGCCTAATTGATGAGCTGTTTCCTTACTCATTCCTGCCCATACTGAGTTTTGTTCAGAACGTTTTATTGTGCTGAATAATTGATATGCAATAAATATTATTACAATAAGAATTATGATAAAGAAAATAGGGTAGTATTGTAAAGCTCTTAATATATTTGATTCTTCATAAAATACAAATGCGTCTTTTTTGTCTGGAAGTTTAATTAATATAGGTTTATTTGACCTCTCCATTTCTGAAAGCGTATTTTTTAGGTTTTGTTTTGTTAGTTTGTTTGGGGTAACATTACCTGAAGAGTAGACTATTGAACGAGAAGAATCGGTTATTATGGCAGGAACAAAGACATAGTTATCTGTAACTTCCTGAAGTAAAGAACTTGAAAGGTCTAAAAGCACATTATGCAAATCAGAATAAACTTTTGATTCTGTGTAGTAAAGTTTAAATTTCATTCCATAAACCTCATATTTTAATGGAGGATTTACTGTGAATTGTTTATATAATTCACCAACTAATACTTTGTAGTCTGGTGGTAAATCAATATTTTGGGAGAGGGATATATTATTAAATTCATCTGTTATAATAACAGGAATTGTCCTATTTTCTGAAATAAACCTGAAATAAAAATCGAGCTCTTTATCTAATGGTTGTTTTAATATTATTGTGTGGGCTTCAATGAATTGTTCAACTCTTTTTCTTTCTTCTTCTTTTACTTGCTTAAAGAAACTTTCTGTGTGCTGAACTAAATTTGATTTTCTACTTATTGCATTTGCCCAAAGTTCAATCTTTTTCTTCTCTTCAATTTTAAGTTGTGAGATGAGACTGTTAATTTCATATAAGAAAAAACCTATCAAAGCAAATGCTATGATAAATAATACCCACTTTAACTTAGAATTACGTTCAAATACTTTCATTCGAAGAGCAAAGGTAATACATTTTACGTAATGATTTGTTAAAAAAAATTTGTTGGGTATTGATATAAGTTGTATTTTTACAAATTATTTCACTGTAATTATTGCTCAAATGATAGAAAATATAAGGAGTTTTATACAATCTTTTGTACTAAAAAATAAACTAAAACAACACACAAGAGAAAAAGAAATGTCATCATTAAATTCTGCAAAAACAGTAGGGATTGTATGTATGACAGATACAGAAGATAACTGGAAAATTATTCAAAATGTGATAAAAGAGTTTCAAGAAAAAGGCGCAAAGGTAGGAGTTATGGGAGTGTTTTATGGTAATATAAAACCGTTATGGTATATTGAAACACTTAATGTTACTCTTTGTACTGATAAAGAATTAGGACTTTCACAAATTCCAACAGGTATACATGTTACCGAATTTCTTTCTACTCAGTTTGATTTACTTATTGATTTCTCTCTTACAGATAAATTTGCTCCTTTTTATCTTTCGGTACTTTCAAATGCTAAATTTAAGATTGGAATAGATACAGAGAAAAATAGAACTCATTTTGATATGCTATTGAAATTAGGAGAGCCTGATTTGAAGGAGTATAAAAACCAATTAATGCATTATCTTTCAAAAATAAATATTAAATAAAGGAATTGTAAAACTATGGAAAAGAATTTTCGAGGTACTGGTGTTGCAATTGTTACCCCATTTCACAAACAAAAGAATGTTGATTTCACAGCATTAGGTAATATTATTGAAAACATAATAAAAAATGGTGTAGATTATATTGTTTGTCTTGGCACAACATCCGAAGCTGCTACTTTAACAGAACAGGAAAGTATGGCAGTTTTAGATTATGCTATTGATGCTGTTAATTCTCGTGTTCCAATTGTTCTTGGTGTTGGCGGAAATAACACAACGGAGATAGTTGATAGAATATCTAAAACTGATTTTACAGGTGTTAGTGGAATATTATCGGTAGCTCCTTACTATAATAAACCAAGTCAAAAAGGTATTTATGAACATTTTAAAGCAATAGCTGAAGTGTCATCTTTACCTATTATTTTATACAATGTGCCAGGAAGAACATCTTCAAATATTTCTGCGGAAACTTGTTTGCAGTTAGCAAATGATTTTCCAAATATTGTTGGAATTAAAGAGGCTTCAGGTAATTTTGAACAATGTATGGAGATAATATCAAAGAAACCAAAGAATTTCCAAGTAATTTCAGGCGAAGATGCTCTTGCACTTCCTTTTATAAGTGCAGGAATGACAGGTATTATTTCTGTAACTGCAAATGCTTTTCCTAAAGAAGTTAGTTCAATGATAAATCTTTGTTTGAAGGGTGATTTTAAAAAGGCACGAGAAATACATTATAAATTACTTCCTTTCTCTAATGCAATATTTGAAGAAGGAAATCCTTCAGGAATTAAGGCTGCTTTGGAAATCATGGGAATTGCGCAAAATTATTTACGTCTTCCTCTTGTAAAGATAAATAAACCACTTTACAACAAGATTGAAACAATAATAAACGATATAAGAAAATAGTCTTCAATTATTACAAATATTATAAACCAAAATAAGATTAGATATGGTAAGTTATAAAGAACTGGGCTTAGTAAATTCAAGAGAATTATTTGCTAAGGCATTTGCAGGTGGTTATGCTATACCTGCCTTTAATTTCAATAATATGGAACAAATGCAGGCTATTGTTCAAGCTTGTGTTGAAACAAAGTCTCCTGTAATTCTTCAAATAAGTTCAGGAGCAAGAAAGTATGCAAATCAAACTCTTCTTCGCTATATGGCACAAGGAGCTGTTGAGTATGCAAAAGAACTTGGATTTAATGTTCCGATAGTTCTGCATTTAGACCACGGAGATAGTTTTGAACTTTGTAAGTCATGTATAGAATATGGTTTTTCTTCTGTTATGATTGATGGTTCAAGTCTTCCTTATGATGAAAATGTTGCTCTAACAAAAAGAGTTGTTGAATATGCACATCAATATGATGTAACAGTTGAAGGTGAATTAGGTATTTTGGCAGGAGTTGAAGATGACGTAGTTGCAGAACATAGCCACTATACTCGTCCTGAAGATGTTGAAGACTTTGTTAAGAAAACAGGAGTTGATTCATTAGCAATATCTATTGGAACTTCTCATGGTGCTAACAAATTCAAACCAGAACAATGTACCAAGGATGCAAACGGTGTTTTATTACCACCACCTCTTCGTTTCGATATCTTAGAAGAAATCGAAAAACGTATTCCAGGTTTCCCTATTGTTCTTCATGGTTCTTCATCAGTTCCACAAGATGAAGTGGCAAAAATAAATAAATATGGTGGAGATATAAAGAATGCTGTAGGTATTCCTGAAGAACAATTACGTAAAGCAGCAACATCAGCAGTATGTAAAGTGAATATAGATTCTGATGGTCGTTTAGCAATGACAGCAGCAGTACGTGAAGTCCTTGCTATTAAACCATCTGAATTTGACCCAAGAAAATATCTTGGACCAGCAAGAGATAGCTTAAAGCAATTATATATGCATAAGATTAAAGATGTTCTCGGTTCAGAGAATAGGGGTTAATAACTTTTTATTAGAAAAATAGTTACTAAAACGACTTATCGAATTAATTTGATAAGTCGTTTTTAGTTTTAGTTAATTGACAAAATAGACCTAATTGACAAAATGGACGCTCTGAAATGGTAGATTATTTTTTTTCTTCCTTAAAGACAAATATCTTGTTGAGGAAAAAGCCTATTATTGAATTGGGGATAATAACTATTGCTTGACCGATGGCATCTCCAAGTTTATTTTGATTTATTGGTAGGTTATTAATGAATTGTAATGACTTACAGGAAAGAATGTATTCATATAATCCAGAACCATTTAATAGATAAAGTTCTAATAGGTTGATTAGATATATAATTCCATAAACGATAAAGAATTTTATTATTAGGTTATTTGATTTATTTTGAAAAACAAGATAACCTGTAGTTTTGTAATTAAATAAAACACCTAAGATTTGAGATAGGAGCAAGGCAATAGAATAATGAAGTCCAGTCCAAATTAGAAGTAAGAAGATAAAGTAGCCGAAGACAGTATTTAAAACTCCTACAAATAAGAATCTTAGGAATTTATTATCAATTTTCCAAAGTAGGTTGATTGGGAAAAGAAGTATTCGTTTAATCATAATTATAATTTGAATATGCAAAGGTAATATTTTTATACTTACCTTTGTAGCTTGTTTTATGAAAAATATGAAGAGACCATTGATTTTTGTAACTAATGATGATAGCTTTCGCTCAAAAGGAATTAAGCTATTAATTGATATAATGAGAAAGTTTGGTGATGTTGTTGTTGTGGCTCCTACTAATCAACAAAGTGGGAAAAGCCATGCTATAACTGTAAATGATCCATTGCGTTATCATAAAATAGAAGAAAAGGAGGGGTATAAAGCTTATGTTTGTAATGGAACTCCTGTTGATTGTGTAAAGATAGCCTTTAATATAATATTTAAGGAAATAAAACCAGACTTAGTAGTTTCAGGGATAAATCATGGCTCTAATGCTTCAATAAATACTATTTATTCTGGAACTATGGCTGCTGTTTTTGAAGGTTGTGCTGAAAATATACCGAGCATAGGTTTTTCGGTAGATTGTCATAGCTTAGATGCTGACTTTACTCACTGCATACCATCAATAGAGAAAATAACAAAAGATGTTTTAGAAAATAGATTAGATGAAAATGTTTGTCTTAATGTGAATTTTCCAGCAAGTGAAATGAAAGGTCTTAAGGTATGCCATCAAGCTAAAGCTTATTGGAATGAAGATTTCTTAGAACGAAAAGATCCTATGGGACATAGTTATTATTGGTTGACAGGTGTATATAAATGTCAAGACGAAAACCCAGGTGCAGATTATAATGTATTAAAAGAAGGATATGGAGCAATAACACCAATGCAAGTTGATTTTACTGCTTACCAAGTAATTGATAAATACAAAAAACGTTTTGAATAATGATAGATAAATTTAGAAAAGACGACTATTTGTTTGGAGCATTGATAGGAATAGTCTCTACTCTTATAACAGCAGGGATATTACTTTTAGGCTTGGCAATGTTTTCAAAAGGCTTTAATGACGATCCAAAAATATTTATGTTTTCTTTTATTCCAGCCATTCTTCTTATGCGTTGGTATTTTAAAACAAAGAACATAAAGACAGCTAAAGCAATAGTATTGGTTCTTTTTATTGGTTTTATCCTTTTAGCATTTTTATTATTTAGAATTGGAACATTTTACAACACTCATATTTAAGATACGAGATGAAATATTATATAATAGCAGGGGAAGTATCTGGAGATTTACACGCTTCATTTCTTATAAAAGAATTGAAACTTAAAGATGAAAATGCAGAGTTTAGAGCTTGGGGTGGTGATAATATGGCAAAAGAAGGAGCCGATGTTGTAAAGCATATCAAAGATTTAAGCTTTATGGGATTTGTTGAGGTTGTTGCTAATCTTAAAACAGTAGTTAGTAACCTAAAATTCTGTAAAAAAGATATACTTTCTTATAATCCAGATTCAGTAATATTTGTTGATTATGCGGGGTTTAATCTTAAGATAGCTAAGTTCTGTCATAAAAATGGATTTAAAACATTATTCTATATTTCTCCAAAAGTTTGGGCGTGGAAGAAGGGAAGGATTAAAATGATGAAGAAAAATCTGACAAAGCTTTTTGTGATTTTCCCATTTGAAGTCCCCTTCTTTAAGAAGCATGATTTTGAAGTAGAATACTATGGAAATCCTCTTTTAGATGAAATACAATATTACAATAGTACTCATAATAAAGAAGAATTTTTAAAGGAAAATGACTTAGGTTCAAAACCAATTGTAGCTTTATTGCCAGGAAGTAGGGTTCAAGAAATTAAATCTATACTATCTATTCAAATGAGTTTGGTAGAGAAATATCCAGACTTTGATTTTGTTATTGCAGCTCTTGACAACCATAAAGAAAGTTTTTATCGTAAATTAATGCATGAAATAGATGCAAAGATAATATTCAATCAAACTTATTCTATTCTTAATGTTGCTTACTGTGCTGTTGTTTGTTCAGGAACGGCAACTTTAGAAACAGCTCTATTTAATGTACCAGAAGTTGTATGTTATAAGGGTAATCCAATATCAATAGCGATAGGTAAGATTTTAGTTAAACTGAAATATATTTCGCTTGTAAATTTAATTCTTGACCGTCCAGCAGTTGTTGAATTATTGCAAAAGGATTGGAATAAAGAAAGATTGGATAAGGAATTTAGAAAAATAGCCTACGATGAATTATATAGAACAGAAATGAAAATGAACTATTCAAATCTAAAAACAATATTAGGAGATGCAGGAGCAAGTAACAAGATTGCTAAAAGAATAGTTGCTATAAATAGTGAAAATATAAATTAATAATGAGGACAATAAAAATACTACTTCTTTTTCTTACTATAACATTTCTAACTATTGGAGCAAAAGCTCAAAAGATAAACGTAAGAATTTATGCAGACCAATCAATAAAAGAAATAACATTTGTACCATCTTTTGGTAAATACTTCATTGAAGTAGATAAAACAAAAATAGAATTAAACAAGACATCTAAAGCAAAAATAAAGGCAGAAGGAGGAAAGATAGAGCTAATGTTAAATGATTCTCTTATTGGGCATTATAAAAAAATAAATTTTACTTCAGATGCATTAATGAGTTTCTTTTTAGTAACGCCACTTCATTGTAAAGTACCTGAAAGACGTTATGATGACAACTTAATTATAACTAATGATACAAAAGAAAGTTTAAGGCTTATAAATAATATTGAAATAGAAAGTTATATAGCAGGAGTTGTTCAAGCTGAAACTTGGGGTGCAACAAAAAATGTAGAGTTCTTTAAATTACAAGCAATTTGTGTTAGAAATTATCTAATGATGAATCTTACAAAACACCAGAAAGATGGCTATCAGATGTGTGATGGGGTTCATTGCCAAGCCTATAAAGGAAGAGCAAATCAAGCAGAGGTAGTTCAAGGTGCTTATAATAGCAAGGGAGAAGTAATTGTTGATAAAGACGGCAATATGATAGAAACCTTATTCCATGCCAATAGTGGAGGAGAAACAGTCAACTCTGAAGATGTATGGGGTAAACCTTTCTCTCATTTAGTAAGTGTAAAGGATACTTTTTCTGTAGGTACAAAGGCTTATGAATGGGATAAATTTATAAAGATAAAAGATTGGCAACGTTATTTTAAAGATAAAGGTGTAAATATAAAAGATGATTCAATTAAACATGAACTTCTTAATTTTTCACAAAAAGATGGACGAAAGAAAGAAATGCTTGGAGTAAGTTTAGTTCAAATTAGAAAAGACTTCGGTTTGCGTTCAACATTTTTTGATTGCCAAGAATGGGGAAGTGAAGTGAAATTAACTGGTAGAGGTTATGGACATGGAGTAGGGTTGAGTCAAGAGGGAGCAATAAAGATGTGTGAAGAAGGTTATGAGTATTGGCAGGTAATAGAACACTACTATACTGGAGCAAAAGTAAAAAGAATAGAAGAAAACATAATAATTAACGAAGAAGAAAAAGAGTAATTTATGAAAAGAATCACCCTATTAGCATTATGCTTAACACTATTTGTTGGAGCAACAAATGCACAAACAAAAATCAATTGGTTAAAGATAACAGATGTAGAAAAATCAATTGAAAAAGATGGAAAAAACGCAAAGAGAGTATTTATTGATTGCTACACAGGTTGGTGTGGTTGGTGTAAGAAAATGGATAAAGATACATTTGAAGACCCAACTATATCAATGATAATGAGTCATTATTTCTATTGTGTTAAGTTTGATGCAGAATCAAAGGAAGAAATAACATTTGGAGGAAAGACATATAAAAATTTAAACCCTAATGCAAGTAGAGGCTCTGTAAATGGACTTGCAAATATGTTACTAAATAATCGTTTATCTTATCCTTCATTTTCGGTTCTTAATCCAGATTTAAAAATAGCAACAGTAATACCTGGTTATTATTCTGCAAAAGATTTCGAACCAATGGCAGTATTTTTAGGTGGAAGTTATGACAAAAAATATACTTGGGAAGAATTCCAAAAAATATATGATAGCAAGATTAAGCCAGAGGTAATGAAAGAAATTGGAAAAGCTAACTAATAGAACTAATAATAGAAAACTATGTCTAAGACAGATATAATCCAAAAATTATTAAAGGATAATATTATATTGGCAACAGGTTGTACAGAGCCAGTTGCAGTTGCATTATGCGTTGCAAAAGCAAAAGAAATACTTGGCAAACAACCCCAGCATATAGAATTATTTATAAGTCAGAATATTATTAAGAATGCAATGGGAGTAGGGATTCCAGGAACAGGCATGAAAGGGCTTCCAATAGCAGTAAGTTTAGGAGTATATGGTGATTGTTCTCAAGGGTTAGATGTTTTAAATAATGTAAGTCAAAATTTAGAGCAGGCAAAAGAATGGTTAAATTCACATGAAATAAATATTCATCTGGCGAAGAATGTAGATAAACTTTATATAGAATGTATAGCTTATTCAGGTAATGACTTATCAAAAGCAATAATAGCAAATACACATCAAAACTTCATTCATCTACAAAAGAACGAAGAAATTCTTTTACATATTGATGCTTTAAATAATCAAACTCAAGAAAGTACAAATGTCTTTGCCGATATTAACCTTAGTTCAAAAGATGTATTTGACTATGCAACCAAATCAGATATTTCAGATATAAGTTGGTTAATGGATACCATAAAGGTTATGGAGAAGGCTTCTCAAAAAGGAATGGAAGGCGTTTATGGATTGACCTTAGGGAAGATATTGTTTTCAGATGAAGAAACTTCAATAAGAAAAAGAGTAATAGCAAGAACATGTGCTGCCTCAGATGCAAGAATGGATGGAGCAACATCAGCAGTTTATTCAAATTCAGGCTCAGGCAACCAAGGTATAACTTGCACAATTCCAATTTATGAATTTGGAAAAGAATTAGGCAAGTCAGAAGAAGAAATAAACCGTGCATTAATGTTATCACACCTAATGTCTATTTATATAAAACAATATATAGGAAGACTTTCTGCACTTTGTGGAGTAGTGAACGCTTCAATAGGTGTAGGCTGTGGATTTGTATTATTGCAAGGAGGAACATATACACAAGTTTGTTTTCTAATCAAGAATATGATTAACACAATAACAGGAATGATATGTGATGGAGCAAAACCTTCATGCGCCTTAAAGATTTCAACAGGACTAAATTCAGCCTTTGATTGTTCAACCCTTGCAATGCGAAATATAGTAGTAGATGAAACTGATGGAATATCAGAAAATGATATAGAACGTTCGATAAAAAACCTTGGCAAAATAGGTCGCTATGGAATGGATTGCACAGATAATCTTATCCTTGAAATAATGACGAATAAAGGGAAATAAATATTCTTATTTGAAATATAGAGATTAATTTTCGAATACTAAATTATCAACTATGTAAAAATGTAATATATGACAAGAGTAGTTGAAAAATCAGGAGTAAAATACACGTTTATTCTTATTGGACTTATTATATTCGTATTGATGGTCTCTTTTTTGGATTTAGTCCCAGAAAATAGAAATGTTACAATTACAGCAGCTATTGCTGTTCTTATGGCTTTTTGGTGGGTGACAGAAGCCTTACCTATTGGCTTAACTAGTCTTTTACCGATAATACTTTTCCCTGCTTTTGGAGTTATGGATGGAAAGTCTATTTCAAATGCATATATAAATTACGTTATTTTTCTTTTTATTGGTGGTTTTTTTATGGCTTTAGCTATTGAAAAATGGGATTTACATAAAAGAATAGCATTAAAGATATTATCATATTTGGGTGGGAGTCCATTTAAAATATTAGCTGGCTTTATGTTGGCTTCTGCTTTTTTGTCTATGTGGATGTCTAATACTGCAACGGCAATGATGATGCTTCCAATAGCATTTTCTGTAACAACAGCATTAGAAGCAGTTCATGGAAATAAAAAATTAGGAAAGTTTCCAACTGCTATTTTACTTTCTGTAGCTTATGCTTGTTCAATAGGAGGCGTTGCAACCTTAGTAGGAACTCCTCCTAATCTTTCATTGGTTAGGATTTTTGAAATAATATATCCCAATGCCCCTCAAATTACATTTGGACAATGGTTTATTTTTGCATTCCCTTTCAGTATAATTATGTTGGTCTTAGTTTTATTACTTCTATTTTTTATGTTTCCAGTAAATAAAGATATTGAAGTGATGAATAAATCTTTTTTTAAAGACAAATATAAGGAATTAGGTTCAATAACTATAGAACAAAAAAGAGTTTTTGTATTGTTTATATTGTTAGTATTTATGTGGGTATTTAGTCATGATATAACAGTAGGAAATTTTACTATTCCAGGATGGAGTTCATTATTTAAAAATCCCAAATTTATTAATGATGGAACTATAGCTATTTTTATATCTTTATTGCTTTTTATTGTGCCAAGTTCAAATAAAAAAGAAGGATTGATTACTTGGGAAATTATTCCTAAAATACCATGGGGTATTGTATTCTTATTTGGAGGAGGATTTGCGTTAGCAAATGGATTTATAGAATCTGGTTTATCTAAATATGTTGGTGAAAAACTTGTTGCTGCTGGAAATTTAGGTGATGTGAATTTATTAATTGTAGTATCTGGTTTAATAACTTCATTGACCGAGTTTACCTCAAATACAGCCACTACAGAAATGATGCTTCCTATTGTTTCTGGATTAGCAAATCAAATTCAAATTAATCCTTTGTTTCTTATGGTCCCAGTAGCTTTATCAGCCTCAATGGCTTTTATGTTTCCTGTAGCTACACCACCTAATGCTATTGTATTCGGCACAGGAAAACTAAAAATTATGGATATGGTTAAAGCAGGAATATTCGTTAATATTTTAGGTGTGATATTAATTGTTATTTTTATGTATTTCTGGGGAAAAATAGTTTTTGATATAGATATTAATGCTATGCCATCATGGATAGACGCAATTCCACTTATCAAACAATAGAATTAAAAAGCAAGTTTATTAATTATTATATTTGTAATTTAGCCCCAATAAAATAAACTCCATATAAATTCAAAAAGAAGTTATATAAATTCAAATAAACGAGGTTTAATTTCAGGAAAAGGGAGTTTAGAAAGGATAAAAGTAAAGGGATAGAAAATAAAATCTATACCTTTGCTTTTATATATTGGTTAAACATATTGGTTTAACCATAAATTCGGCTCAATGTAAAATCTCGGTGGGATAAGGATTAATTATTGAAATTAGATTAAATCTTTCTATATTTATATTTAATCTATTTTTGAAGAGAATTAATCTTTACGGACTATTATCAAAATTGTTCGCTTAATTTTTTCATCCCACTGGGAATTTACATTGACCCATAAATTCTATACTTATGTTTATGCTAAAGGTTTTATTCCTTTGTGAATATATGCTTCAAGTTCTGAAATTGCAATGCGGTCTTGGTGCATTGTATCTCTTTCTCTAATTGTTACAGTATTGTTTTCTAATGTTTCTGTATCTATTGTAATACAATATGGTGTTCCAATTGCATCTTGACGGCGATAGCGCTTTCCTATTGCATCTTTTTCATCATATTGTACCATAAATTCTGGTTTCAATAAATCCATTACTTCTCTTGCTTTTTCTGGCATTCCATCTTTCTTAACAAGTGGAAGAATAGCTGCTTTTATTGGAGAAAGAACTTTTGGTAGGTTAAGTACTGTACGAATAGAACCATCTTCAAGTGTTTCTTCAAGAAATGAATTACTAAATACAGCTAAGAATGTTCTATCTAATCCAATTGAGGTTTCAATAACATAAGGTATATAGCTTTCGTTTAGCTCTGGATCAAAATATTGTAGTTTCTTTCCTGAAAATTCTTGATGACGTTTAAGGTCGAAGTCAGTACGAGAATGAATTCCTTCTAATTCTTTAAATCCAAATGGGAATTCAAATTCTATATCTGTTGCTGCATTAGCATAGTGTGCAAGTTTATCATGGTCATGAAAACGATATTTATCTTCAGAAATTCCAAGAGCTAAATGCCATTTAATTCTAGTTTCTTTCCAATATTTAAACCATTGCATTTCTGTTCCAGGACGTACGAAGAATTCCATTTCCATTTGTTCAAATTCACGCATACGGAAAATAAATTGACGAGCAACTATTTCGTTTCTGAATGCTTTACCTATTTGAGCTATCCCAAAAGGTATCTTCATTCTTCCTGTTTTTTGAACGTTAAGGTAGTTTACAAATATTCCTTGTGCAGTTTCGGGACGAAGGTAAACAATATTTGAGTCTTCTGATACAGACCCCATTTGTGTAGAGAACATAAGATTGAATTGACGAACATCAGTCCAGTTTCTTGTTCCAGATATTGGACAAACTATTCCAAGTTCTTCTATTAATGACTTAACACCCACAAGGTCGTTATCATTCATTAGTTCAGCAAAGCGTTTTGTTATATCGTCAATCTTTGCTTGATTTTCTAAAACTCTAGGATTGGTTGCAAGAAATTGAGCCTTATCGAAACTATCGCCAAAGCGTTTATGAGCTTTTTCAACTTCCTTATTTATTTTATCTTCTATTTTTGCTATATGGTCTTCAATCAATACATCGGCTCTATATCTTTTTTTTGAGTCCTTATTATCAATTAAAGGGTCGCTAAATGCATCAACATGACCAGAGGCTTTCCATATTGTTGGGTGCATAAATATAGCAGAATCAATTCCAACAATGTTTTCATGCATTTGAACCATTGACTTCCACCAATATTGTTTTATGTTATTTTTTAGTTCTACTCCATATTGACCATAGTCATATACGGCAGCCATTCCATCGTAAATCTCACTTGAAGGGAAAATAAATCCATATTCCTTAGCGTGAGAAATTATTTTTTTGAATAAATCTTCGTTGTTTGCCATTATATTTTCTTTTTCATGATAAATTTCATAGGGAGAATAGCTATTCACCCATAAACTTTATTTTTTTAATTCTTTGATAATTCAGCGATAATGTCAATTATTTCTTGAGCAAGTTTTTTCATCGGAGAAATCTCATTAATCTTTTCTTCGTTAAATTGCATTAATATATATAGAATTATTTCTGCCTCTTCTTTTGCTAATGATAGTTTTTCTAAACAATCTTTTTTTGTTTCAACTTCCATTGCTAATTCAATGGATAACCTTAAATCGGCTTCGCTACTAAGTAGTTGATGAACTTGATTTTTGTGTTGAGTTGAAAGCATTAATGGTTTACAAAAACTACAAATCTTAGTTGAAAGCTCATCGGCTTGCTTTTGTAAAGCTAAAATATCATTCATTTTATTAACTATTCATATGTAAGAGAAACTCTTCGTTGCTCTTAGTGCCTTGCATTTGTTTTTTTATGAAATCCATAGCCTCCATTGTGTTCATATCAGAAAGATAGTTGCGAATAATTCCCATTCTGCTTACAATTCCACCTTCTAATAATAAGTCATCACGTCTTGTTGATGAAGAAACAATGTCAATTGCAGGGAATATTCTTTTATTTGATATCTTCCTATCTAATTGGAGTTCCATATTTCCAGTTCCCTTAAATTCTTCAAAGATTACTTCGTCCATTTTAGAGCCCGTTTCAATAAGTGCAGTAGCTATAATTGTTAAAGAACCACCATTTTCTATATTTCTTGCAGCACCAAAGAAACGTTTTGGTTTTTGAAGAGCATTTGCTTCAACACCTCCAGAAAGAACCTTCCCTGATGAAGGAGCAACTGTGTTATAAGCTCTTGCTAAACGAGTGATTGAATCAAGAACTATAACAACGTCATGTCCACATTCTGTCATTCTTTTTGCTTTCTCAAGAACGAGGTTTGCAATCTTTACGTGTCTTTCTGCTGGTTCATCGAATGTTGAAGCAATTACTTCTGCATTAACAGTTCTTTGCATATCAGTTACTTCCTCTGGACGTTCATCAATTAATAATACTATTAAATAAACTTCTGGATGGTTAGCTGCTATTGCATTAGCTATTTCTTTTAAAAGAGTTGTCTTCCCTGTTTTTGGAGGAGCTACTATTAAGGCACGTTGACCTTTCCCTATTGGTGTAAAAAGATCTATTATTCTTGTTGATAGACTTTCTCCTCGATGACCTGTTAGGTGAAATTTTTCTTCTGGAAATAATGGAGTAAGATAGTCAAATGGTACTCTATCACGTATTTGTTCCGTTGTTCTTCCATTTATTAATTCCGCTCTAACCATTGGAAAATATTTTTCTCCATCTTTTGGAGGACGAATAGTTCCTTTAACAGTATCTCCTGTTTTAAGTCCAAAGAGTTTTATTTGTGATTGTGATACATATATATCATCAGGTGAATTTAAGTAGTTATAGTCAGAAGAACGTAAGAAGCCATAACCATCAGGCATTATTTCTAATACACCTTCGGCATTTATTAAGCCTTCTTTTTCAAAATTAAATACTACTTTTGAATTTTGATGTTGTTGAGCAATAGGACTCTCTATATTTATTTCTGTTCTGTTCCCTTCAACAAATTCTTTATTTTCTTGTCTGTGTTCTTGTTTATTTCCTTCTTGTTCTTCTTTATTTTCTGGTTTAAAGTCTTCTCCCTCTTCAATCTCTTCTCTTTCGACTTTTTCTATTTTTTCAACTCTTACCTCTTCATTTTTTTGAATTGGTTTTTCTTCTATTGGTTTTTTATCAATAGCTTTTGGAGCTATTTTTATTTCAGTTATTGGCTTTTGTGCTTTGAGATTAAGTTCAGGGAGTTTTAATTCTTCTATTATAGGTATTTCTGGCATAATAAATTCAGGTATGTCAAAAATATTTAATTCTTTTTTGTTTTGCTTCTCTGGTTTTGGAGCAGGTTTGCTTTTAGGCTTTTGTTGTGCAACATTAGTTTTTTGAGATGGTGTAGTTTCTTGGGAAGGTTCCGCTTCAGTAGGTTTTGGCAATGGAGCAACAGGATTAGAACCCTTAACATTTGATTCTGCTACTGGTTTTGGCTTAAGTCTGGTTCTCCTTTGTGTCTTTTGTTTAGGAGAAGACTCTTCTTCATCTTCTTTTGCAGGATTAGCTGCTTGATGATCTAAAATTTTGTAGATTAATTCTTGTTCGTTGAGCTTATTGAGCTTAGTTATGTTTAGTTCTTGTGCGATTTTTTTTAAATCCTCTAACGATTTAGTGTCTAATTGAGATTTGTTGTACATAAAATTACATGATAAATAAAATTGCGATTATTTCGCTGATTAATAAATGAACATTTTTGGGAAAAAGTCGATCTTGAAAGAATAATTATATACCTAAATTGTTCTTATCAATAATGCAAAAGTAAAAATATTTGTGATAACAGCAATGAAAAAGCATTTTTTTTATATATTTGCTAGCTAATAAATAAAAAAATAAAGAGATGAAAGGATATATTGAGAATTTAAACGGGTTGCATATCAAGTATATAATAATAAATATAATAATTGCAGTGGCAGGATTTATTACAACATTAATTGTTGGAAAAATAGGTTTAGGACAAAAAACAAATATGTATATATCGATAATCATGATGATATGTATCTTACTTTTTTTTATTGGAGGTAGAAAAATTTATCAAAGAGAACTTGCAAAAATGAAAGACTTTGCTCTTGGTAAAAAACTTAATTCTTATCACGAAAGCAATAAAAAGAGATTAAAATCTTTTACCATAATGTCAGTTATTGCCATTATTGGTCTTGTGCTATCAAATAATATGATGTATTTGATTTTTTGCGTATTATCTTTGATGATGATTATTCTTAATAGAACTAATAAGTCAAAGTTAGCTTATGAACTTAATCTAACGAGTAAGGAAGTAGAAAAATTAGTAAAGCCAATTGGTGAAAACAAATAAAAGTTAGCCAAATAATTACTCGCCTATTTCAAATTAAAAAGAAAACAAATAACAATAATTTTTTTACAGGAATCTATGTTTAAAATTCAAACAAAAAGAGAACTTACAGAAAACATCTACTTAATGGATGTTGAATCACCTTGGGTGGCAAGAGCAGCAAAACCAGGACAATTTGTTATTGTAATAATTGATGAAAAAGGAGAAAGAATACCATTAACAATTTGCGACATTGACAGAGAAAGAGGCACAGTTACTTTGGTATTTCAAATAGTTGGGAAATCTACTCAAAGAATGGCTCAATTAAATGTTGGAGATAGTTTTAAAGATATAGTAGGGCCACTTGGAAGAGAAAGTGAATTCTTGCATGAAAATAAAGAAAGTCTAAAAAATAAAAACATATTATTTGTTGCGGGAGGGGTTGGAACAGCACCAGTTTACCCACAAGTTAAATGGTTTAAACAAATGGGAATTAATGTTGATGTTGTGATGGGAGCAAAGACTAAGGATTTAATTATCTTGGAAGATGAGATGAGAGCAGTTGCAAAGAATCTATATATATGTACAGATGATGGCTCGAATGGTAATAAGGGATTGGTTACTGATATAATAAAAGACTTAATTGATAATAAAGGAAAACATTATGATGAAATTGTTGCCATAGGACCTATGATAATGATGAAATTTGTTTGCCTTTTAACTAAAGAATATGGAATTAAGACTATTGTAAGTTTAAATACTTTAATGGTTGATGGAACGGGAATGTGTGGAGCTTGTAGAGTATCTGTTGGAGATAAGACTAAGTTTACTTGTGTTGATGGACCAGAATTTGATGGACACCTTGTGAATTTTGATGAAGCAATGCGACGTCAAACAATGTATCGTCAATTTGAAATAGCAACAAATACAGAAGGACATAACTGTAATCTAACCTCTTCAGTTGAACAATCTCTTCATGCCTCTGAGATTATTGTTGATAAAGCAAAGAAGGTAAAAGTAAGAGAACAAGACCCAGACGCACGTTCTCATAATTTTGAAGAAGTATGTTATGGTTATAATGAACAAGAGGCTATGGCAGAGGCTTCTCGTTGTATAGAATGTAAAAAACCAGGATGCGTAACTCAATGTCCAGTAAGTGTAAAGATACCTCAGTTTATAGCAAAGGTTAAGATTGGCGATTTTGCCTCTGCTGTTCATATTCTTGCTGAAGATACTTCACTTCCTGCTGTTTGTGGTAGGGTTTGTCCTCAAGAGTCACAATGTGAAGAAACCTGTATTCTTGGGAAGAAAGGTGAGGCTGTTTCAATAGGTAAATTGGAACGTTTTGTTGCCGATTGGGGAAGAAAGCATAAGATTGAATTAGCTAAGAAAGTTCAGCCAAATGGAAAGAAAGTTGCTATTGTTGGAGCAGGACCCAGTGGTTTAACTTGTGCAGGCGATTTGGCTAAATTAGGATATGAAGTAACTATATTTGAAGCTCTTCATGAATCAGGTGGAGTATTGGTTTATGGTATTCCAGAATTCCGTTTACCAAAGGAAGAAGTTGTACAGTATGAGGTTGAAAATGTTAAGAAACTTGGAGTAAATATAATTAATGATGTAATTGTTGGTAAGAGCATTACGATTGATGAATTATTTGATAAAGAAGGTTATTCAGCAGTTTTTATTGGTTCAGGTGCTGGTCTTCCTAAGTTTATGGGAATTCCAGGAGAAAACTTTAATGGTGTTCTTTCTGCAAACGAAATCCTAACTCGCTCAAATCTAATGAAAGCTTTTGAAGAAGGGTATGACACTCCAATTTATCCTGGAACAACCGCAGTAATTGTTGGTGGAGGTAATGTTGCTATGGATGCAGCCAGAACAGCAAAGCGTCTTGGTGCAGATACTCACATAGTATATAGAAGAAGTGAAAAAGAAATGCCTGCAAGGGTAGAAGAAGTTCATCATGCAAAAGAAGAAGGAATAATTTTTCACACAATGAATAACCCTGTTGAAATTCTTGCTGATGAAAAAGGTTGGGTAAAAGCCCTTAGGTGCATTAAGATGGAATTGGGCGAGCCTGACGAAAGCGGAAGACGAAGACCACTTGAAGTTAAAGGAAGTGAATATGAGATAGAAACAAACTGTGTTATAATGTCTTTAGGCACAAGTCCAAACCCATTAATAATAAATACGACAAAAGGCTTAGCATCAGAAAAATGGGGAGGAATAATTGCCGACGAAAGAGGACAAACCTCAAGAGAAGGAATATTTGCAGGAGGAGATGCCGTAACAGGTGCCGCAACAGTAATTCTTGCAATGGGAGCAGGAAAAGAAGCCGCAAAAGCAATACACGAATATATACAATCAAAGAAATAAGGGAAACGTTTAATATCCCATATTATTTTAACCCAATACTTTATAAAGACGTGATTTATCGCGTCTTTTTTGTGTGGATATTCTTTATCTAAAATTGTTTTATCTCCATTGACTATTGACTTAATTAGAAAGAGATAGTGAATGTTTATTATTTTGTGCTTTTGTTATGAAAATTATGGATCTATAACGAATAGAGTGGGTAATCAAGAATTCTTAACTTTGCCCAATTAATAGTCCAGAAAGATTTAATCTTTTTCCAAATAGATTAAATATAAATCCAGAAAGATTAAATATAAATTCAGAAAGATTTAATCTATTTTCAAGAAGTAACCTACAATATCCATTTTTTCTCTCCTTATAATTATTATATATACAAAAATAATAATTTTATTGAGAATATACCCCCACTTTGCGTAGCCTTCAAGTGGGGGTATATTCATTTTCTGTTTTTATTAAATATTTCTACCCACTCAAAACATTATAGAACCGAAAATTCTTTGTACTTTTGCTTGAATTTTAACTTAAAATATTATGTCGGAAAAAGTCCTTTGCTTAGGCAATGCATTAGTAGATATCATTACTCAATTAGAATCAGATAAAGATCTTGAAATATTAAATTTACCAAAGGGAAGTATGCAATTGGTTGATAAAGAAGTCTCTGCTATGATTCAAAAAGCTACATTTCATCTTAATTCAACTAAGCAAACAGGTGGCTCTGCTGCTAATACTGCAAATGGAATAGCTAATCTTGGTATAGGTTCTGGTTATATAGGAATGGTTGGAGAAGATAAATTCGGAGAGTTTTATGCAAGTGATATGTTAGAAAACTCTATAGAACCTAAGTTCTTTAAGAGCCAATCAACCCCAACAGGTTGTGCCGTTGCTCTTATTTCTAAGGATGGAGAAAGAACATTTGCAACTTATCTTGGAGCTGCAATTGAACTTAGAGCTGATTTATTAACTAAGGAGCTTTTCTCTGGTTATGATTATTTTCATATTGAAGGATATTTAATTGTTAATCATGATTTAATTCGCACAGCAATACAAATGGCAAATGAACAAGGTTTAAAGGTTTCAATAGACCTTGCAAGTTATAATGTTGTTGAAGAAAATCTTGATTTCTTAAAAGAAATATGTAAGGATGTTCATATTATATTTGCAAATGAAGAAGAAGCAAAGGCATTTACTTCACAAGATGCTGAACAAGCGGTAAAAACTATAGCTAATCTTTGTGATATAGCAGTTGTTAAAATAGGTAAGAAAGGTTCTTTTATTAAATCAGGTGAAAAAGAAATAAGAATATACGAAAGAGAAAGAACTTGCTTAGACACAACAGGAGCGGGAGATATGTATGCAGCAGGATTCTTAGCAGGACTTTGTTTAGGAAAAGACTTAGAGTATTGTGGTAATATGGGAAGTGTATTGGCGGGAAATGTAATAGAGGTATATGGAGCAAAGATGGATCAGGAACGTTGGACAAAAATTAAAAAAGAAATAAACGCTCTATAAAGAGCTATTTAATAATTATAATTAAGACTTCATGAAAAGATTATTTTATTTTGCATTATTAGGTTTATTTGCCTTATCAACACAAAATTGTTTTGCTCAATGGACAGGAGCAGGAACATCGACTAGTCCTTATCAAATTAATAATGCTACAGATTTAGGGACATTATCAAATAATGTTAGAGGAGGAAATACATACTCTAATACTTATTTTATTCTGATGAACAACCTTGATTTAACAGGGGTAACTAATTTTACTCCAATAGGAGGTTGGAATTCAGCAGGAACTTCAAGTTCTGAATCAAATTACTTTAATGGTAATTTTGATGGAAACGGAAAAACAATAAGCAATTTAACAATATTGAAGGATTCAACTGTTAGCTCTAATAATAATATTGGACTATTTGGATTATTAAGTTCTTCAGGGGTAATAAAAAATATTGGAGTTGTTAATGCAAGAATAAGAGGATATGAGAATATTGGAGCTGTTTGCGGAAAGGTTAATGGGAGTGTTAAAAATTGTTATTCATCGGGAATAGTAGGAGGAGATAATATTGTAGGTGGATTATGTGGTTATTGTGATGGAGGAACAATAGAAGGTTCTTATTCATTAGTTAATGTTTTTGGTGATTCTTATGTTGGAGGATTTGTTGGTGCTTTTTATTATTCAACATCAATCAATAATTATTCATTAGGAAATGTTAAGGGAAATACTTATGTTTGTGGATTTGCACACGCTACTTGGGGCACAAATGAATATGTATATTGCAGACCAGATTGTGTGCAAAGTGGTTATTTAAGTTTAGGAAATAATGCTGCGTATTTAAGAACTTTAGCTCAAATGCAAGATCCTTCATTTGTTACTTTAATTAATACTGGATTAAATCCATTTGTTTTTTGTTATGATAGTTCTAATGTGAATCAAGGTTGTCCAATTTTTATTTGGCAAAATCAACAATTAGTGACAGGAGTATATTCTCAACCAGCAACAGATATTTATGGTCATAATGCAAAAATAAATGGTATGGTTATTTTAGCCCAAGATACATTAGTTTCAAAAGGATTTCTATGGAAAAAATTATCACAAGTTAACTATGATACAATATTAGTTACTGGAAATAATAATATGTCTCAATTATTGACTAATTTAACACTAAATACAGAATATGTCTATAAAGCATTTTTAAATACCACTTCTCAATCTTATTTAGGAGAAGAAATAAGATTTAAAACATTACCTATTTTAGGACAAGGAACATTAGCGTCCCCATTTGAAATTCAAGATACTTCAGGTTTAATTTACTTGTCTAATTTTGTTAATTCTCAAAACTCCACTCTAGGATTATATTATAAGTTAACAAATAATATAGATATGTCAGGGGTTAATAATTTTATCCCAATAGGAGGATGGAATTCAGCAGGAACTTCAAGTTTGGAATCAAATTACTTTAATGGTAATTTTGATGGAAACGGAAAAACAATAAGCAATTTAACAATATTGAAGGATTCAACTGTTAGCTCTAATAATAATATTGGATTATTTGGATTATTAAACTCTTCAGGGGTAATAAAAAATATTGGAGTTGTAAATGCAAGAATAAGAGGATATGAAAACGTTGGAGCGCTTTGTGGATTGGTTTATGGGAATGTCAAAAACTGTTTTTCATCGGGAATAGTAGGTGGAAATAATATTGTAGGTGGATTATGTGGTTATTGTGATGGAGGAACAATAGAAGGTTCATATTCATTAGTTAATGTCTTTGGAAATTCTTATGTTGGAGGATTTGTCGGTGCTTTTTATCAGGCAACCTCAATTAATAATTATTCATTGGGAAATGTTAAGGGAAATACTTATGTTTGTGGATTTGCACACGCTACTTGGGGCACAAATGAATATGTATATTGTAGACCAGATTGTGTGCAAAGTGGTTATTTAAGTTTAGGAAATAATGCTGCGTATTTAAGAACTTTAGCTCAAATGCAAGATGCTTCATTTGTTACTTTAATTAATACTGGATTAAATCCAGTAGCATTTAAAGCAGATGTTCAAATACTTAATAATGGTTTGCCTTTATTAGTGTGGCAAGAGGTTAATCCTATTATGACAAAACAATCTAATAATATTACAGCTACAACAGCAACTGTATATGGATTAATAACAGAAACAGGAGTTACATTTGATTCAATAGGATTTTATTATAGAGAATCGATTTCAAATTCATGGCATTCTGTTATTGGTAATTATATGGGAAATAATAATATTTCAGCCAATTTAGTAGGTCTTAATCCTAATACAAATTATGAATTTATGGCTTATATGGCTAAGGATACTAATGTTTATTTAGGAGATACTCTTTATTTCACAACCCTTCATCTTCCAATAAAAATATCAACAGATTCAGTTTTATTTGTTTCAAGTTCATCAGTTAAATTATATGGTTATGCAAATATAGGTTCTCATAATTTGATCAGAAAAGGATTTGAATACAAAAAGGCAAGTGATGCAATCTTTACAAATGTAGTAAATCTTTTAGATGATAGTGACACATTAGAAACTAAAGTAATAGAATTATCACTAAATACAAGTTATACATTTAGAGCTTTTATTGAATCAGAACAAGGAATAGAATATGGTAACAATATGAATTTTATAATATTTGAATCTGGTTTAGGGAAGCCAGAAGAACAAATAACTAAAATTTCTCTTTATCCTAATCCAACTATAGATCAAGCAAAACTTCAATTATCAGGAATTAATAAAGAAATAAGATTGATTATTATAGATATTCAAGGTAGAGTGATAAAAGATCAAATAATTAAATCAACTAATAATAGCATTAATACAATAATTGATTTATCTCAAGAGCCAAAAGGTGTATACTATATTAAATTACAAAATGATAATATCAATAAAACAGAGAAAATAATTAAGATGTAAGTTAATAGAATATGTGTTAAAAGAGAGAGAGCGATAAGCTCTCTTTTTTTTGTACTTAAAAATTACATTGAATCTATTTTAAAGACAGTACGACGGTTTTGAGATTTTCCTTCTTCTGAGGAATTGTCTGAAACAGGTTTCTTTGCTCCGTAACCTTTATACTTTATTCGGTCTTCTCTTATTCGGCTTTTAATTATATAGTTTGCTACGGCTTTTGCACGGTTTTCAGAAAGGATTAAATTGTCTTCATCTGAACCAACGTTATCAGTATATCCTTCTATTGTACAACGTATCTTTGGATATTCATTTAAGTATTCAATAAAGGCATCAATAACTTCTTGCGATTCTGGTGTTATCTCATAAGAGTTTGTTGCAAATAAAATGTCCTTTATAACATAGCTTTCACCTATTTGAAGTTCTTTTATTTCCATTTCAATAGGTTTGCTTTCTTTTATCATATTTTTAGTTAAAAGCTTAGATTCAAACGCATAACCCTCTTTTTTTGCTTTTAAGAGATATGGTTCATCATCTAAAACAACTACAGCAAATTTACCAGTTAAAGGATCAATATCATAACTTGTCTTTGCTTTATCTGATATTCTTGTAAGTTCAAGTGTTGTCCCAGATAAGTCTTCAGTGCTATCTATAATATCTCCTTTAATGAGTTTAGCTTTCATAGGCTTAAACCTATCTTCTATATTAAATGAATATATATCCCAATTTTTATCTTTGTCAATATTGTTTGAAGCGAAATAAGCCATTTCATTACCTAAAGTAATATAAACTCCTATTTCATCTCCTTCGGTGTTTATTGGATATCCTAAATTGATAGGATGCTTCATTTTTTTGTCATCAAGTCTTAGATAAAACAAATCATAACCACCAAGTCCTCTCCATCCTGTTGAAGAAAAGTAAAAACTAACTCCGTCAGGGTGAATAAAAGGAGCTTTTTCATTATTTGGAGTATTTATTCTTGGACCTGCATTTATTGGTTTTCCCCAAGAACCGTCAGAAAGTTTTCTTGAATACCAAATATCTAATCCTCCATAACCTCCTCCTCGATTAGAAACAAAGTAAAGCGTTTTCCCATCTGGAGAAATGCAAGGTTGTGATTCCCAAGTGCCTGTTCCATTAATATTTTGTCCTACGCTTTGTATATCACTCCAATATTCTCCGAGCCATTGTGAGTGATAAATGTCGCAATTAAGATAATCTTCATTTGGTTGGCATACTGTGTAGTAAAGGTCTCTATTATCTGCGGTTAATGTTGCCCCTCCTTCATTATAAACTTCATTAAATGGTTCAGGTAATGGAAATCCTTTATCATAAGTACCATTAGGTTGAAGTGTTGCCATGCAAAAAAGTTCTTTTTGTACAACATCGGAACTTTCATAGAAAGAAGGTATTGTATCTTTCTTAACATAAAGTCTTCGAGTAAAGAATATCTTTTCCTTATCTAAAGAAATAAATGGTAGATACTCATCATCTTTTGTGCAAATATTATTTATTGGAGATGGATTAAACTCTACAGGATTTGATTTTGTTTCTGAAATAAATAAAGACCACTCAATATAGTTGTCAGCTTCAGAAATTAAACTATCTGTTATAGTTGGATCATCTTGAGCTAAGCTTTTGAAATGCTGGAAATGCTTTACACTTGTATCAAATTTTTCATTAGTGTAGTCAATAAGTCCAAGGTAAAAATATAATAAAGGATTAGAATAGTCTGGACAAAGCTCATAAACCTTAGGAAAAAACTTCTCTATTGTAGTTATATTATCTTTATTTGCTCCAATTAATCCAATTAAAAAGTATGGAGTTGCGAAATCAGGTTCTTTTACTATTATTTCACGTAATTTTTCAGAAGCTTGACTTGTTTCGCCTTTAAGATAAAGAGAGTAGGCTTTTTCAATTTTTTTTTTTGTTTTACTTCCAATTGTTTCACTGCAAGGGTCATAATCAAGTATATCTTTTTCTTGTGCAAAAAGACTTTGATTAATAATTAAGACAAGGATTATTACAATGAAACGTTTTACCATTATGAGTCTTGTTCTATTTTTTCTTTTAATTTTTCTATCAATACATCTACAAAGTTAGATAACGGTTTCTTTACCATCATTGCCATCATAGGGTTAATATCTAAATCAAAAACGGCTTGTACAGTTGTGCTATTATAGCTTTTATTAGTGAAAAACCAAGAGAAAACAAACTTTATAGGCATTGAAACTTCTTCATCGTTTGTTATTAAGATTGAAGTAAAAGGATTTTTTTGTGAGAATTTCATTCCAAAGTCGGTCATTCCTTTAATTGTGAAAGAACATTTATCAACTGTTGCTTTCCAGTTTTCCACCTTGTCGGGAAGTAGAAATGAAAAATGGGTAAAGTCGGCAAGGAATTCAAATATTTTTTCTACTTGAGAGTTAATTTCTACTTTTTTACTTTCTACTTTTGTCATAAAGGTTTATATAAAAAAAGGCGTTATAATATAACGCCCTTAAGGTTATTTGGAAATCTTATCCGTTCATTCTTTCTTCAGACCACTTTTCAGGATTCATTCTCCATTTATTTAATGAAGTAATATCTTCTTCCTTAATATAGTTTTCTTCTTTGGCAGTTTCAATCAATGTATCGTAATTAGTAATTGTCGATAAAGTTAAATCCTTTTCTTTAAAAGCATTTTCTGATACTTCTAATCCATAAGTAAATATTGCCAACATACCTTTAACTTCACAACCAGCTTCTCTTAAAGAGTCCACAACTTGTAAGCTACTTTTCCCAGTTGATATTAAATCTTCAATCACAAGAACTGTTTGTCCTGGTTTAATAACCCCTTCAATTTTATTTGTCAGTCCATGTTTTTTTTCTTCAGGGCGAACATATACAAAAGGCTTTCCAAGGTCTTGTGCTACCAAAACTCCTTGAGCAATACCTCCTGTTGCAACACCTGCAATAACATCAACTTCTGCAAAGAGTTCATTTATTTTAGAAACAAATTGCTGACGGATGAAAGTTCTTATCTCTGGATATGAAAGAGTTATGCGATTATCACAATAAATAGGTGATTTTCTTCCTGATGCCCACGTAAAAGGATTTTCATTATTCAATTTAATTGCTTTAATTTGCAACAGAAATCGAGCGGCTTGAATTGCTGTATCATTATTCATTTTCATAATGCAAAAGTATATAATTTTCACTAAATACCATAGCGTTTGCTTAACAAATCAAACGCCATCGACATTAAACGTTGAGGGTAAACAGTTTATTGAATGCAATAGAAATAATTTTTCTACAATTGCATTTTATGATTTATTAAAAGAAATACCTAATAGGCAGTCTGTTATTGTATATATTTCTGATTTAGATGTGTCAAAAGTTTTTGTTGAGTGCATAAAGAAATATGTATTTGTTCAAGCAGCAGGAGGATTAGTAAGAAATTCTAAAAATGAATTATTATTCATTTTCCGTAATGGAAAATGGGATTTACCAAAGGGGCATAAGGAGTTTGGAGAAGAAATCTATGAAACTGCAATAAGAGAAGTTGAAGAGGAATGTGGCTTAAAAGACTTAGTTTTGGGGGATAAGTTAGGTGTTACATACCATACTTATTACATGAATAGACATCAAGAAATAAAGGAAACTCATTGGTATAATATGACAACACAAACCATGGAACTTATACCTCAAAAAGAAGAAGGGATTGAAAAAGCTGAGTGGATAGGGGAAGATAAAATAGAAGAAGTTATTGAAGATTGCTATATAAGTCTTCAAAATCTATTAAAAAGCACCAAACTCTTTTAAAAGACAAAATAAAGCTCTTATAAATTCAGAAAGAGTTCTTCTTTTTTCAGAAAGAGTTAATATAAATTCAAAAAGATGGAGTTTAATTTTAGAGAGTTGATTAGTTTTTAGAAAGAAGGCAAACTGAATGAGCAGCTATTCCTTCTTCTTTACCAACAAAGCCAAGATTTTCTGTAGTTGTAGCTTTAATTGTTATATCTTCAATTTCTATTTCTAAAACATTAGCTAATGTTTCTTGCATAAGAGGGATATATTTACCTATTTTTGGACTTTGAAGGCAAATAATAGTGTCTATGTTTTCTATTTTATAGCCTTTTGCCTCTATTTTAGAAAGAGTATCTTTTAATAGTAGTTTACTGTCAATACCTTTATATTCTTGTTTTGAATCAGGGTATTGATAGCCAATATCTCTTAGGTTAGAAGCACCAAGTAAAGAATCAATTATAGCATGAATAAGTACGTCAGCATCTGAATGACCTAATGCTCCTAATGGGCTTTCTATTTTTATTCCACCAAGCCAAAGAGGAAGGTTTTCTTCTAATTTATGAACATCATAACCAATGCCAACTCTTAGTTTCATTTTAGAAATCAAATGAAAGAGATAAACGTAAGGTGTTTTTTAAAGGGTGATTGTTACCAACAGTAGGAATTAAATACGCAATATCTAATTGCATAACATTATATTTAAATCCACCACCAAAAGTAATATATTTACGACCACCTTTCTTTTCGCTTTCATTGAAATAACCAGTTCTTAAAACCAAAAACTTGTTATATATCCATTCAGCACCTACAGAAATATTTATTTCTTGTAACTCTTCTGTAAAACCATTAGGCGCATCATAGAAAGATTGAATAGCTCCTTGAATAACTCCAACATTATTATCCATTCCAGAAACAACATTACCAAGAGTGTCATATATTGCAGGAGTAGGAACTAATAGTTTGTTAAAATCAATCATAAAAGAAAGAGTATTGAACTCATTAAAGTCCATTGTGTAACGTCCTCCAAGACGAAGGTTTGCTGGTTGAAATTCTTTGTCTAATGATTCTGAATAAGATATTTTATTTCCAAGATTAGCTATTTGTAAACCTATGGCGTATGATGATTTTGTTTCTTGACTACTAATATCATGTTGGTAATAAAGACCTATATCTGCTCCAAAAGCATTTGCAGCAACAGTAGTTGAAGTTCCTGAGTTTTGACCTTGGGTTAAGTCGGAACGGATATAACGACCAGTAACAGATGCAGAGAAATTATCTGATAATTTCATTGAGTAAGCTACATCAAAAGCTAATTCATTAGGTTGGAAGTTCCCTTTACTTGTTCCTTCGGCATCGTAGAATTCGATACCACCTAAAGAAAAATATGTTAAAGAAGCTCCAACAGCACTTCTGTCATTTATTTTATAAAATCCAGAAAGGTATGAAAGTCCAATATCTCCAACTATATTTCTTAACCAAGGTGTATAAGTAAATGAAACCCCAGATTTCTTTTCAATAAAAGCTAATTTTGCAGCATTCCAATGCAATGAGTTTGCATCTGGAGTTGTTGCTGCACCAATATCTCCCATTCCCCCAGCTCTTGAATCAGGAGCAATTAATAATACAGGAATACCTGTACTTATAACTCTTACTCCATCTTTTATGTCTTGGCTTAATACTCCACCAGGGTTATCAATAGATTTGGTTTGTGATTCTGATATTTGACTGCCTAATAGAGCTATGACAAATAAAATAAATGAGATGTTTTGTTGTCTCTTTTTTATGTTCATTATTCTTGTCTTTCGTTGATTAAGGTTACTTAAACGTTAATTAAATAAGGTTTATTATTTCGGTTGCTTAAAAAATTACTAATTTCTGTGCTTTGGTATATTCTTTATCGGATTCTTTATTTAATAACATTCGATAAATATATATTCCTTTTTGAACTCTTTGACCTCCATCTGTGGTTCCATCCCATTGAATTGGACCCACTGTATAACCACTTGAAGGGGTATTTACTTTTATTGTTTTGACCATCATTCCAGAGGAGTTAAATATTTGTATTTCTGCACTTTTTATCTTTTCATTTTGGTTATGTTCCAAGTAGAAATTTGTACTTGAACTAAAAGGATTTGGATAGTTTTTTAAGTTAGCATAAGTATCTTTGCTTTTTGAAATAACATTAAATGTAATTGTTTCACTTGAAGAGAAGTTAAATATATTCCACGCTTTTAGTGTTAAGGTATGTTCTCCTTCTGTTAAATCATTAAAAGGAAAATTTATATAACCTTTGTAAGGATTATCGTTGTCTTGTTCAAAGTAATCATTAAGAATGAAAGTATTAGCCGCATTGTCAAGCGTTGCGGTTATATCATGTCCTAAACCACTCCCAACAGTATTAATAGCAATCTTATCAGAAATAATAGCAAACATTTCTGGGTTTTCATCTGTAATACCTCCAGAGCGGAAATTACTATCGGCGATAAATAATCTAACCAAAGGTCTTGTTTCTTCTATTTCAACACTATTATCAATACCTCCAATTACAAAATTATTACAATAACCTTGGGCATCTACACTGTCGGTTTGTGCATAATAGCTTAATTTACCATATCCATAGTTATAAGCTATATCTTTTGGAATAGTGAAACTATGAGTAAATAAACCATTTTCTACATTAGTTTTACCCTTATAAAGAATATTTTTTTGTTGTTCAAATTGAATTGCTGAACCATCATTTTCATTATCCAAAGTGTAGTAATTGCTTGATTTATCAAATAAAGTTATTTGAATAACTCCATTAAATTTTTCGATAAGATTGTTTTCGTAATCAACAATCTTCCCTTTAATAGTAACATTAGATAAAGCTCTTAAAGTATCGTTTTCAATTTCAGGGTCAATATCATTAATAGAACTTGTTACAATATTATATTTAGGAATACTAATTCTTAGGGCAGGGTCTCCTAATAAAAGAACACTCCTTTTATTTTGGTATTGATCGAAATCTTTAGAATTTTTTGTTGCAGCATAAGCTTGTCCAAATGTTTTTGTTTTATCGTTTTCTATTTTTTCTAATATGTATCTGTGAAATGTTTGATTTATATTATCATCAGAATTTATTGGTCTTGAAGCTGAAATTAAAGCTATCATGCCTCCATTTTCATTATATAAAGTATATTCTGCAGCTGAAGGTTTCTCTACCATATCAAAGCGAGCAAATTCACAAGTAGAAGTAATCATTAAAGGCATAGCATTATAATTAGTCCAACCCATAATATCTGTAATAGTAATTAATCTTTCACTCGAAAGGTGATCTTCTGAACCATGTCCAACATAATTAAATATTAAGCAACCTTTCTTCATTTGTTGATTAATAGCTTTTGAAGCATCAGGATAAGTGTTGCCAGAAGAAGAAGCGTATTGTTTATATGAATCCTCATAAATTTTGATGGCATTTAATTGAGGTTGTTGAAGCTTTTCTTGATCATAAATATGTTCAGCGTGCATAATAAAATCTCCACCCCCATCATCAGTATCGTCAGATGTAAGAGTTATAGTATTCCTCCAATCTCCAATAGTTTTGTTATCTGTAATATCTTTTTTTAATAAATATCTTTCAGACTTATTTACTAAATTTTCAGCTTCTTCAATATTGTTAGCAGGAAAACGACCAACTCCAAGCATTAAAGAGTCTCTAAGCACTATATTTGTTAATCCTTTTGCATCAGGAGATAAATAAGCAACATAATCTTCACAAGGATAAGTGTCACCAGTATTTGAATTATTTTCTTCTTGGTGAGTTAATACAAAATTATTATTATATTTTAGAATGTTCTTATTATCAAAAGTTCCATCACCGAACAGAAGAACATTCTTAGGATTTTTACCTTCTGGAAGATATTTATTATATAGCATTCTAAGGTATTCTTTATAAGCTAAGAAATCAGGAGAGCCAGAAGAGAATTCATTATATACTTGTTCAGTAGTTACAACTTTTGTAGTTGTATTATCATAGTCTTGATGTATTTTTGCCAACCTATTTGCTTGCTCTAAAAATAAAGGATTAGTAATAATAACATAATCTACAGCTTCTGATGCGTGAAGGTTTTGGTTTTCAATTTTACCTATTGGTTTAATAGTGCTAAAGTTTGAGTTATAATGAAAGACCATAATATTTTTTAGAGTATCGGAATTTAGATTAAAAGAATATGTCTTATTTGTTGAATTATAATTTCCTGTTACTTGAATAGGATTAATCCAATCTGTAACATCCCATACAACTATATTTTCATTAGGAACATTTGTAATAATATTTTCAACAATCTTATTTTGTTCTAAACATTCTGTAGTTCTGTAGCGTAGAATTGAGGGATAGGCATAATCTAATTTTTTATCATAGTTTACTAATATGTAATCTAACCAACCTTTAGATACAGAACCTCCATTAAAAGTTAAATTAATCTTGTTAGAGATTGGTTTTACTGTGTAAATATTTTTATGTATAGTTCTATCAATATTGGCTTCATTTGCTTGAAAAACAACAGTGTCAATCAATTGATTGTTTAAATTCATAATAAAATTGGTGTTTATATCACTCTTTGAGACAAGCTTATACTCCAAAATAGCAGCCCTCAATAAATTATTATTATCATCTACTAAGGCATTTTTTAAATCTAAGGGGTATTCTTCGCTTGCATTAGAAACAAACTGTTTCCCAACCCAAAGTGTTCCTGAATTATTAATATTATTAAGTTCTTGTTTAGAAAGAAAATAATCTCTAGAACAATTAATAGATGTATCCGCTAAAAGCGATTGGTTAGAAATAGAATTAATTCTTTTTTTTTCTCCAATAGAATCACTAAATGTTACAAAATAATAAGATAAATCGGAGTAGGGGTTGAGTTTAAAACTCCAAGCTTTATTATTTTTATTAAAGCTCCATTCTGTACCACATTCTCCATAAAATATGACATATCCTCCTTGTGAGAAGTTATTATTAGGGTCGTAAACATATATTGCATTTTCTTTTAAGTCAGAGGATGTACATAAGGAGTTGTCGGAGGAAATTTGATGACTACCATTTCCATAAATGGAAAGATTTCCAGAAACAATTTTTTCAGCAGGAATTCCTAAAGAAATAAAATCGTTATAAGTTAATTTATACAACCCAGAAGAAGGTATAGAAAACTTATACCAGTCACCATGTGCCAAAACTGAAGAGTCAGGATAATTTATTGACTGAGGAAACAAATTACTATAAATAAATAATATGCTAAGAATAAATAATATGGATGTTTTTTTCCCTTTCATATCTCAATTCTGTTATAAAAAATGATATTAACAGTAATATAAACCTTAAAAGTACTAATTTATTGTAGGGTTTCAAACAAATATAAATAAAAATATTGAACCTAATGTTTGGGTAAAAGCCTTTGCTTTTTTCTAATTTTGAATAGCTTGATAGTCTTTATTATGTTGCAATAAAAATTTAGTGGGGGGATAAAAATTTGGTTCAAAAATAGAATTTGATTCTGAGAAAATGGAATCAAATTCTAATTTCTTGTAATTTGATTCTAATTTTCTATAATTTGATTCCATTATATTTTTAATCTCTTTGGATAAATCCCTCGCGGTTTTTGGCAAAAAAGGACGCCCAATTATCACTTTTCTACTGAAACTTATTATACTCCGTCCGCTTGCGGCGAGGGTTATTCATTCCATAGTGTTTATGTGTATGATTTTTTTTTAAGCAAAGTCTAATTTAATTGTCCATTTCAAATTGAAGTTTTTGGCTCTCTTTTTGAAACTTAATTATCAATTATAGTGTATAATTTGGGTAATATTGCCAAAAATAAATTTTGAAATAATTTTATTTTGTACCTGATAAACAGTGTTTAAGATGATTAGTTTTAAATTTTAGCACAATAACTTATGATTTATTTGTGTTTTTTTTGTAATATTGCCAATTGAATCATACCTATTTTTGGAGAAAGAAATAAATAAACTGATAATGAAAAAAACCATACTATTTTTACTGGTAGCTTTTGTGGCTTTAGTAAGTGAGGTTAAAGCTCAAGACCCTCACTTTTCGCAGTTTTATGCTAATCCTCTTTATATTAATCCTGCTTTGGCTGGTGCTAATGTATGTCCAAGGGTTAATCTAACTTATAGAGATCAATGGCCAAGTTTAGGCGCATTTAAAACTTTCACTTTTTCTTATGATCAATATTTTGATTTTTTAAGTGGAGGTATTGGAATAATTGTTCTTAACGATAAACAAAGTGAAACTTATAGTAATACTTCTGCATCTTTGATGTATTCGCTTCGTTTAAAGCTTACTCGTAAAATATTTCTTAATCTTGCTTTACAGGCTTCAGTTGCCAATAGAAGTTTGGATTGGGCTAATCTTACTTTTGGAGATATGATAGATCCTCGATATGGCTTTATTTATAATACTCAAGCTCAAGCTCCTAAGGATCTTTCTCATACTTATGCTGATTTTTCTGCGGGTACTGTTGTGTACGGTGAGAATTGGTATGGGGGTATTTCTTTTGCTCACTTAACTCAACCTGATGATGGTTTTATTTCTTACAATAGACTCCCTTTCAAAACAACTATTCATGGAGGTATGAAATTTAATATTAGTAGAGATAAACGTAGAACTAATGCTTTCTTTGGTGCTCCAATTATTTCTCCTAATATAATTTATCACTATCAAGGTGGATTTCAAGATTTAAATTATGGACTTTATTTAGATTGGTCTCCTTTTATTGTAGGTACTTGGTTCCGTCAAGCTATTACATTTAAAAATGCTGATGCTTTCGTGTTTATGATTGGTGTGCAACAAGATTCCTTTAAGGTTGGTTATAGTTATGACTTAACAGTTTCATCACTTTCAAATGTTTCAGGTGGTGCTCACGAAATTACTCTTGGTTTACAATTTAATTGTCCGGAAAAACGTAGAAAGATAAAATCTATTGATTGTCCATCGTTCTAATAATTGAAACAAAATCGTATAAAGTATAGTATATAAGCTAAAGAATAAAAATAAAAAATATATTTGTATGAAAGTAAATGCATTCAAAAAAATCTTATTAAGCTTCGCAGTAGTTGCTTTTTTATTTGGCTGTAAGAGTCCTGATGTTTCTCCTACTACTGGTTGGAATTATGACGATAGTCAATGGGGAGGCTTTGAATCAGCAAAACCTAATGAGAAAATAGATCCTGATGGTATGGTGTTTGTAGAAGGTGGTTCTTATGTTATGGGACAAACTACTGATAATGTTCGCCATGATTGGAATAATCAACCTCGTAGAGCAACAGTTTCGTCTTTTTATATGGACGAATGTGAAGTTACTAATGAGGCGTATAGAGAATATTTATATTGGTTAAATAGAGCTTATGGTAATGATTATCCTGAATATTGCAAGAAGGCTTTACCTGATACATTAGTATGGCGTTCTAAGCTTGCTTATAATGAACCTATGGTTGATTATTATTTCCGAGAACCTAATTATGCTGATTTTCCTGTTGTTGGTGTTTCTTGGCTTCAAGCTGTTGAATACTGTAATTGGAGAACTGATCGTGTTAATGAAAGAATATTAGTTGATAATGGATATTTAGAAATAGACCCAGATGCTCAGGGGGATAATACTTTTAATACTGATGCTTATTATGCAGGTCTTTATGAAGGTATTGTTGCTAATGAAATGCCAGATTTAGATCCAAATTCTGCTGGTGTAAGAAAGGTAAAAATGGAAGATGGTATTCTTTTGCCTCGTTTTCGTCTACCAACTGAAGCAGAATGGGAATTTGCCGCTTATGCTCTTATTGGCAATAGTTATGATGAAAGAATTATTGAAAGAAGAGTATACCCTTGGAATGGCTATCAAGTAAGAACTGACGACAAAAAATATTTTGGACAAATGCTAGCTAATTTTAAACGTTCACGTGGAGACGCTATGGGTGTTGCAGGAGCTTTAAATGACCATTGGGAATATACTGCACCAGTTGCTTTCTATTTCCCTAATGATTATGGTCTTTATAATATGGCTGGTAACGTTGCGGAATGGTGTATGGATGTTTACCGTCCTTCAACTGGTCAAGATGCAGAAGATATAAATCCTTTCCGTGGTAATGTTTATGTTACTAAGGTATTGGATGCTGATGGTATGATTTCAGAAAAAGATTCTTTAGGTAGAATTAGTTATAGAGAAGTTACTTTGGCTGAAAATATTAATCGTTCAAATTATAAACAAGCAGATAATATTAATTATCTTGATGGTGACCTTCGTTCTCAATTAACAGACCAATGGAAAAAAGAACAAGCTAATCCAGATGAACAAGTTGCTATTGTTGATCCAACATTAGATGAAACAAATGGAGTAAAACCAGAAACTAATGCAATGTATGAACATGGTGTTACTTCAATGATTGATGACAAGACAAGAGTTGTTAAGGGTGGTTCTTGGAGAGATAGAGCTTATTTCTTAAGTCCAGGACAAAGACGTTTCTTAGACCAATCTAAGAGTACAGATTGGATTGGTTTCCGTTGCGCTATGGATGTAATAGGTGATAGAAGTATGTAAATAGGATATTAAAATTGTATAAAAAGTCCTATCTTAAAAGTTAGGACTTTTTTTATTCAATATTTTTTCTAATTTCGCATCTTATTATGGCAAAGAAATACGAACAAATAATTTCTGATTTTAAAACAAAAAGTTTATCTCCAATCTATATTTTTACTGGTGATGAACCTTTCTATATTGATGATTTAGCAAATAAGTTTGAATATTCTCTTTTAGATGAAAGTGAAAGGGATTTTAATCAAACTGTTCTTTATGGAAGAGATATTAGTGTTGATGATATTATTGTTAATGCAAAGCAATATCCAATAATGGCAGACTTTCGCTTAGTTTTAGTTCGAGAAGCTCAGGATATTGATAAAAAAGATTGGTCTAAGTTTGATAAATATTTTGAGAATCCTATTCAAACTTCTATTATTGTAATCTGCTATAAATATAAGATTATTGAAAAGGCTTTTTTGAAAAAGGTTGATAAGATAGGCACTGTTTTTGAAAGTAAGAAACTTTATGATAATAATATCCCTCAATGGGCTATGAATTATGCAAAGACTATTGGTTTGAGCCTTCAGCCTCAGGTTTCACAGCTTATTGCTGATTATCTTGGAAATAATTTAGAGAAGATTGCAAATGAACTCTCAAAATTAAAACTAAATATTAAGAATGAAGAAGTTGTTACAATTGAACAAATAGAACAACATATAGGCATAAGTAAGGATTACAATGTTTTTGAACTACAAAAGGCATTAGCCATAAGAGATGTTCTAACTTCAAATAAGATTATTAATTACTTCGAAGCCAACCCAAAAGAAAATCCTATACAAATGGTTTTACCCTCTTTATTTTCTTATTTCACTAAAATACTTATAGCATCACAAGTAAAAGACAAGACAAGTTCTAATATTGCTCAGGCAATAGGAGTGAATCCTTATTTTGTCAAAGACTATATGAATGCATTAAATATATATAGCACAGATAAATTATTTCAGATTATATTTCTTATAAGAGAATATGATTTAAAGTCAAAAGGTCTTGATGTATCTCCTTCGACAACAAGTGGAGACCTTATGAAAGAATTGATATTTAAAATAACACATTAATATAGAATTACTCTCAATGAAAAAGCAACACTTATTATTATTTGTAGTTTTTACACTAATGACTTCATTTGCAATTGCACAAACAGGTTCTGTTCGTGGTTTTGTTTATGATAATAAAACAGGTGAACCGATTATTTTTACTAATGTTTTCCTAAAAGGGACTAATTATGGTAACAGTACAGATGTAAATGGATATTTTGTTATTTCCAAAGTGCCAAAGGGAGATTATACTTTATGTGTTCGTTTTATGGGATATGAAGAAAAACTTATTCCAGCAAAGATAACTTCCAATGGAATATTAACATTAAAGATAGAGCTTGATCCAAGCTCAAGAATGCTTAATGGAGTTGAGATTAATGCAGAAAGACAAGCTTCAAAAATAGAAAGTCAAGTATCCATAGAAAAGATAACATCTAAAGACATAACACAAATGCCTTCCATTGGAGGGACTTCCGACTTAGCACAATATATGCAAGTCCTTCCAGGAGTTATATTCACAGGCGACCAAGGTGGACAATTGTATATTCGTGGAGGTTCTGCAATACAAAATAAAGTATTATTAGATGGTATGGTAATTTATAACCCATTTCATTCAATAGGTCTTTTTTCTGTTTTTGAAACAGATATTATTCGTAATGCAGATATTTATACTGGAGGATTTGGAGCAAAATATGGAGGACGATTATCTTCAGTAATGGATATTACAACAAGAGATGGAAATAAAAAAAATACACACGGAAAAATTGGAGCAAGCACATTTGGAGCAAATCTATTATTAGAAGGACCAATAATAAAAGGAGACTCATCAAATGATTTATCATTATCTTATCTTTTTACAGCCAAGAACTCTTATCTTTCAAAAACTTCTACATCCATATATTCATATATAGACGGAAAACTTCCTTATGATTTCTTAGATTTATATGGGAAATTAACTCTTAGTGGTTCTTCAGGTTCAAAACTAAACTTATTTGGATTTGACTTTACAGATAAAGTAAATAATTACAAATCAATTGCAAATTTTGATTGGGTAAATAGAGGAGTTGGAGGATCATTTATATTGCTTCCAGGAAACACATCAGCATTAGTTAAAGGTGTATTTGCGTATTCAGATTATACTGTTAATATGGATGAAACTACTACAGGGGATAAAAAATCAAGTAATATTGGAGGGTTTAATGTAGGACTTTCGGCAACAAATTTCTTTGGAAATAATCAATTTGAATATGGAGTTGAAATGATAGGTAATACAACCAATACAAGTATTACAACAGTAGACAATTCAGTTTCATCAAAAGTAGATAATACAGATTACTCAACAGAATTAGGTGTCTATGGAGCATATAAAGGAGTTTTGGGTAAATTTGTATATGAACCAAGTTTTCGGTTATCATACTATGCTTCTTTAAGCCAACTATCACCAGAACCACGTTTATCACTAAAATATAATATCACCGATTATTTAAGAATAAAATTAGCAACAGGACTTTATTCACAGATTTTCGTAGATACAAAACCTGATGTAGATATAGTAAATCTTTTCACTGGCTATTTAACAATCTCACCAGAAAGTATGAATTTAGTTGGAACATATAAAGGAAAAACAATAGACTCATATCTTCAAACCTCAAAACATTTTATTATTGGTACAGAAATAGATATAGCAAAGAATACAACTTTTAATATTGAAGGATACTATAAAACTATGGAAGGATTAGTAACCTTAAATAGAAATAAATTATATGATGACAATGATGAACATAGTTCAACAGGAACAAGTCCTCAACCAGATTATTTAAAGAAAGAATATGCAATCGAAAATGGTAAGGCATATGGAATAGACTTTTCTGTAAAATATGATGATGATAGGTTATATATATGGGCAGTTTACTCACTTGGAAAAGTAACTAGAGAAGATGAAGTTTCTGAATATGCACCACATTACGATAGAAGACATAATGTAAATGTATTATTATCATACCAAATGGGACTATCTCGCTCTTGGGAAGTTAGTTTTAGATGGAATTATGGCTCAGGTTTTCCTTATACACCAACAAAAGGAGGACAAGAAAGTTTAGATTTCCAATCAGGAATAGATTATGACTATATTTTTGCAAATGGAACTTTAAATATGCTTTATGGAACATATAATTCAAAACGTCTTCCATCTTATCATAGATTAGACCTTTCAGTAAAGAAAAGTTTTGACGTATTTAAGTCTTCAATCTTAGAATTAAACCTAAGTATAACAAACATATACAACAGAAATAATTTATTTTATCAAGACAGAATATCTGGAGATAGAGTAAACCAATTACCAATAATGCCAAGTTTTGGACTAAGTCTAACATTCTAAAAAAGTAAATCCTCGTTTTGCCAATAGTAAATCGCCGTTGTGCTATATGTAAATCAGTTAATCTATCTATAGTAAATCGCCGTTCTGCCATAGGTAAATCAGTTAATTTGGGTATAGTAAATCGCCGTTTTACTATATGTAAATCAGTTAATCTACCTATAGCAAATTAACTGATTTACCATACCTAAAACAGTTAATTTACTTTTTCAAGCATTTGATTTGGGATAAACACAATAAATATCATCAAATAAGAATTTGTATTTTTCTATTCAAATACATTCTTTTCCCTAAATATAAACTTTAGCTTTGGAGAGTGAAACAACAAAAAGAATGGCTTTGGTTTTGGAAAAACAGCATTTTGTTTTTAAGGGATTAACATATTTTGCACGACGAATTTTATTGCATGAATTGTATTTTTGAGAGAAGTTGATAAGGATTTGAGGATTAGTTTATTTGCATATAAAGTAAATAAGATGTAATTTTGTAAACCGAAATTTTAGGGTATAGGTGCTAGTTTAGGTTATGAATTTCTCTTTTCAAGTTTCCTTATAGAACTTTCAAAATAGTGAGATAAAGTATTGGAATATAGTTTTATCCAATAGTTTTTCTTTGTCAATTAAAATGCAAATTAAAATAAAAAAACATGATTATTGTTTCTGATTTAGAGATTCAATTTGGTAAGAAAAGTCTTTTTCAAGACATGAATTTAAAGTTTATGCCAGGCAATTGCTATGGTATTATTGGGGCAAATGGTGCAGGAAAATCAACTTTTTTAAGAATATTAAGTGGAGACTTAGACCCTACAAGAGGTAATGTGATTTTTGGTACAGGAGAAAGAATATCTGTTCTAAGACAAGACCATTTTGCTTTCGATAAGTTTAGTGTAATAAATACTGTAATGCAAGGGCATGAAGAACTTTGGAAGGTGATGCAGGAAAAAGATGCTATTTATTCTAAGACAGAGTTTACAGAAGAGGATGGGATAAAAGCAGCATATCTTGAGGAAAGTTTTGCTAATATGGATGGTTGGAATGCAGAGAGTGACGCCGCATCGCTTCTTTCTGGATTAGGTATTGCAGAGGAATATCATCATACTCTTATGAGTAATATGTCGGGGAAACAAAAGGTAAAGATATTATTAGCACAAGCTCTTTTTGGCAAGCCAGACAATCTATTATTAGATGAACCTACAAATAACCTTGACCTTGAGACAATAGTTTGGCTTGAGAACTACCTTTCGAATGTAGATAATACAGTTCTTGTAGTTTCGCATGACAGGCACTTCTTAGATACTGTTTGTACACACACTGTGGATATTGACTTTGGTAAAGCAAAGCAGTTTGCAGGTAACTATAGCTTTTGGTATGAATCAAGCCAGTTAGCACTTCGCCAAGCTCTAAATAAGAACAAGAAGGCTGAGGAAAAGAAAAAAGAATTACAAGAGTTTATTGCACGTTTCTCTGCAAATGCTTCTAAATCTAAGCAAACAACATCGAGAAAAAAGATGATTGAGAAATTAGATATAGAAGAAATTCTTCCATCAACAAGACGTTATCCAGGAATTATCTTCACAATGGAAAGGGAGATAGGAAACCAAATTCTTGAGGTTAGAAACCTATCACAAGAGGTAGAAGGCAAGAAATTGTTTTCAGATGTAAACTTCTTTCTAAACAAAGAAGATAAGGTAGCCTTTCTTTCAAGAGACCCTCGTGCAATGACGTCTCTATTCGAAATACTAACTAATAATGAAAAACCTTTAACGGGAGATTTCACATGGGGAGTAACAACATCTTCATCATATCTTCCATTGGATAATAGTGCATTCTTCAATACAGATATGACACTTATCGATTGGCTTGGGCAATATTCACAGGACACAACAGAAACCTTCCTTAGAGGATTCTTAGGAAAGATGCTTTTCTCAGGAGAGGATGTTTACAAAAGAGTAAAGGTTCTTTCGGGAGGCGAAAAGATGCGTTGTATGATAGCAAGGATGATGATGTCTACCTCAAACGTATTAATCTTAGACTCGCCAGTGAATCACTTAGACCTTGAGTCAATCCAAGCCTTCAATAATACTCTTGTTAACTTCAAGGGGGTAATATTATTAAACTCACATGACCAAGAGTTTATCCAAACAACTTGTAATAGAATTATCGAGCTAACCCCAAAGGGAATAGTAGATAAACAAATACCACTAGACGAATACCTTTCAAGCGAAAAAATCAAAGAACAATTAGACGAGATGTATAGATAATTTTATCTAATTAGGAGTTATCAAAATAACGGATTGGAATTGTATTGAATAATAAGTTTAAAAAACTTTTTGGGGTTTGATTATTATTTATATCTTTGAACTCTCTAACTTTAGATATATTTTTTATTAGTAGAAATCAAAATAGTTCTATATGAAAAAGAAGTTATTATTTTTGATTGCAATTCTATTATTTGCAATTAGTTCTAATTTATTCTCAGCTCCTGCATATCCTTATCCTATAACAAAGAAACAGTCTAATGGTAAAACAATTACTTTTACTTTAAAAGGTGATGAATATATTAAATGGGCAAAAACTATTGATGATTATACTCTTTTGGGTAACAGACAAGGGGAGTATGTTTATGCAATTATTGATGAAAAGAAAAATTTAGTTCCTTCAAATGTTTTGGCCTCAAATCCTGAGGAAAGAAGTATTGAAGAAAAATTGTTTTTAAACAGTATTCAAACTAATTTGTTTTTTAGCCAATCTCAGTTAGATATTGTTGCACAAAATAGAGCTTCTCGGATAGAAAGTACACCTATTGAAAGAACTCCTACAACTGGAACCCCTAATTTTCTTGTAATATTAGTAAATTATGCTGATGTATCTTTTAATTCAGCTAATATTGCAACTATTGAAAACATGATTTCACAAGCTAATTATACAACCTCTGGTGCAACAGGAAGTGTTAGGGATTATTTCTATGATAATTCATTGGGTCTTTTAAATGCTAATTTTACTGTTGTTGGTCCTTTCACTCTTTCTCATAATGCAGCTTATTATGGTGCAAATATTGAAGGTACAGCAGGAAATGACACATTGCCTCAGGAAATGATGCTTGAAGCTGCAACATTGGCTGATGCAAGTGTTAATTTTGCAGACTTTGATAATGATAATGATGGTACAGTGGATATGGTTCATATTGTTTATGCTGGTAGAGGAGAGCATAATGGAGGTGGAGCAGATGCAATATGGGCTCACTCTTGGTCTTTTCCTTATCCTACATATAAAGATGGAGTTTTGCTATATAAGTATTCTTGTTCTCCTGAGTTGCAAAATGCTACAACAATAGATGGTATTGGAACTATATGTCATGAAATGGGACATGTTCTTGGTTTGCCAGACTTTTATGATACTGATTATAGTGGTAGTGGAGGAACTGCTATTCATTTAGGTTCATGGGATTTAATGGCATCAGGAAATTATAATAATAATTCTAAAACACCTCCTTATTTTTCAGCCTTGGAAAGAAAAATGTTAGGCTGGGCAAATTACAATTACCTTACTTCTACATCTTATAATTCTCTTACTCATATTGCTGATAGTGCAAAATCATATAGAATAAATCTTAGCAGTAATGAATACTTAATATTGGAAAATCGCCAGAAGAAGAAATGGGATAATTATATTCCTTCTGAAGGTATGCTTATATTTCATGCGGATAGTACTAAAATAGGAGCAAGATACAATATAAATACAATTCCTACAGACAGAGGTTTTTTTATAGAGCCTTCAACAGGAGATTATACAAATGATTCATACAATACTCGAACTCCTTTTCCCGGAGGGAATAATGCTAGGAATTATACAACAATAACTACACCTTCAATGAGATTGAAAAATGAATCTAAGGTTTATGGGAAATCTCTAACAAATATAAGATATATTAATGATTCAACAATTGCATTTGATTTTAAAGCAGATAAACCAGCATTAATAACAAATAATGCAACAAATATAACAACTACTTCAGCTGATTTAAATGGATTAATTGTTCATAAAGGAAATTCATCAATAATACAAAAAGGATTTTATTGGAGTTTAGATTCAACAAATTGTAATGCAACAAATGGAACCACAGTATTAAGTATAGCAACAGATACATTAGTTTTAAGCTCAATAAATGTTTATAATTCAAATGCAACTATTTATTATGGAGCTTTTGCTAAAAATTATTATGGAACAGAAATAGGAGATATTAAGTCTTTTGTTTTATCCACAACACAAACTATTTCTACTTTTCCATGGACAGATGGGTTTGAATCTGATTTTACATCTTGGAATACTCAGCTTATTAGAGGAACAATAAATTGGACAATAGGAACAACTCTTGCAGGTGCAGCAGTAACAATACCTTATTCTGGGTCAAAATATGCTAATTTCTATTATGAAAGTTATAATGCAGATACAGCAAGGTTAATATCTCCAATATTTAATTTTACTAATGTCTCTAATCCATATTTAAGCTACTATTATGTTAATCCAAAATCAGGATCAGACCAAAATATTCTAAAGATTTATTACCGTACTTCAGGAATAAGCCAATGGAATTTAATAAAAACTTTAAATACAAATATTACTGATTGGACAAAAGACACTATAACTCTTCCAAACCCTTCTTCAACTTATCAAATAGCTTTTGAAGGAATAAATCATTTTGGTTACCAAATAGGAATTGATGAAGTTCGTATTACAAGTTTTATTAACCCAACAGTAACAACAAATACAGTAACATCTATTACTAATAATTCAGCTCAATTAACAGGCAACATTATTTCTGGCACTGAAACAATATTAAACAAGGGCTTTGAGTGGAAATTATCTTCTTCTTCAACATGGAATATTGTTAATAGCTCAACAATGTTTTATTCTTTAACAGGGCTTTATCCTTATACTACATATAATGTAAGAGCATTTGCAATAACAGCATCTGGAACAACTTATGGAAATATAAGCTCTTTTAGAACACTTCATCTTCCTCCAACAATAACAACATTAACACCTCTTAATATTACACAAACGTCTGCAATTCTAAATGGAAATCTTACCTCAGGGTCGGAAACAATAACTGCAAAAGGTTTTGAAATAAAATTAAACTCTTCTTCAACATGGACAATAATAGATGTTATTACTTCAACTTTAACAGATACTATTGATGTTCTTTCTCCTTATACTATGTATAATGTTAGGGCTTTTGTAACAACGGCTTCAGGAACAATTTATGGCTTAACTGAAAGCTTTACAACTCTTCATCAACCTCCAACAGTAACAACAAATCAAGCAACTAATATTACACAAACAACAGCTACCTTAAATGGGACAGTAATCTCAGGAACAGAAGCAATAACAACAAAAGGCTTTGAATGGAAGATGTCTTCTTCTTCAACATGGAATAGTGTTAATAGCTCTACTTTATCTTATGAATTAACCAACCTTTATCCAAATACGAGTTATGATGTAAGAGCTTATGCAATAACAGCATCAACAACAAATTATGGAACAATTCAAAGTTTTATAACATTACACCAACCTCCAATCATAACAACAAATCAAGCAACCAATATTGCACAAACAACAGTAACTTTAAATGCAACAATTACATTCGGGACAGAAACGATAATAACAAAAAGTTTCAAATATAAAGAAGGAGATAATAGTGATTGGATAAGTGTTCCAGCAACAGGATCAACAAATCTTTCTGTAAATCTTTCAAACCTAAGCCCACAAACATTATATAAATATCGAGCAGTGGTTACAACGGCAACAAGTGATTATTATGGAGATTCGGTTTCTTTCACAACCCTTTCACATATTCCTCCAATGGCATCTTCTCCAACAATAACAAATATTACTCAATCATCAGCACAAATAACAGGAACAATAACTTCAGGAACAGAAACAATAGTATCAAAAGGTTTTGAGTGGAAATTATCATCTTTATCAAATTGGACGGTAGTGAATAATGAATCTTTATTATATCAATTAACCGACTTGTCTCCAAATACATCTTATGATATTAGAGTATTTGCAACAACTTCAACAAATACAATATATGGAACAATACAAAGCTTTACAACTCTTCATCAGCCACCAATAGTAACAACAAATCCAACAACGAATATATCACAAACTACAGCCGTATTAAATGGATATGTAAATATTGGAACAGAAACAATAATATCAAAAGGTTTTCAATATAAAGAAATCAATAATAGTAGTTGGATATATATTATTGCCGATGGAACAAATAGCTTATCAGCAAATATATCAGGATTAATTCCATTAGCATCATATCAAGTGTATGCATTAGTTTCAACAGCTTCAGGAGTATATTATGGAGATACCATTATATTTAATACTCTTAATACAGTTCCACCAACAGTAACAACAAATCCAACAACGAATATATCACAAACTACAGCAGAAATAAGTGGTGTAGTGATAGAAGGAACTCAAGATGTAATAACCAAAGGATTTGAGTGGAAAGAAACAATATCTTCGACATGGACAGTAATAAATAATAGTGCTTTATCATATACTTTATCTAATCTATTACCATATACAAGCTATGATATTCGCACTTTTGCAACAACTGCTTCAGGTATATCTTATGGAATAGTTCAAACTTTTACAACCCTACATCAACTACATGTAATATCATTATCATTATCTAATATTACTCAAGTATCAGTAAATTTAAATGGAACATTAACTCAAGGAACAAGACCAATAATATCAAAAGGCTTTGAATGGAAAGAAAATTCTTCTTCTTTATGGACAAAAATAAATATTACGGACAATAATTTAATGTATCTATTACAAGGATTACTACCAAATACATCTTATAATACAAGAGCATTTGTAGCATCAACATCTGATACAATATACAGTTCTATAGAAAACTTTTCAACATTGCCATGTATAACATTATATTCAACAGCTATTAATGCAGAGATATGTCAGGGAGATACTTATAATCTTAATGGTTTTGATGTTTCAAGTCCAGGACAGCATACACAAACTTTACAATCAATCAATGGCTGTGATAGTATATTAACTTTAAACTTAACAGTAAATCAACCTTCAATAACAAATCTTGAAGCCCAGATATGTCAAGGCGAAACTTATACTCTTAATGGTTTTAATACATTAATATCAGGCTTGCATACTTTAAATTTACAAACCTATAAAGGCTGCGACAGTATAGTAAACTTAAATTTAACAGTAAATCAACCTTCAATAACAAATCTTGAAGCAGAAATATGTCAGGGCGAAACTTATACTCTTAATGGTTTTAATACATCAACATCAGGCTTACATACTTTAAACTTACAAACCTATAAAGGCTGTGACAGTACAGTAAACTTAAACTTAATAATTAATCAACCTTCAATAACAAATCTTGAAGCAGAAATATGTCAAGGCGAAACTTATACTCAAAATGGTTTTAATACATCAATATCAGGCTTGCATACTTTAAACTTACAAACCTATAAAGGCTGTGACAGTACAGTAAACTTAAACTTAATAATTAATCAACCTGAAATAACAAATCTTGAAGCCCAGATATGTCAGGGCGAAACTTATACTCTTAATGGTTTTAATACATCAACATCAGGCTTACATACTTTAAACTTACAAACCTATAAAGGCTGTGACAGTACAGTAAACTTAAACTTAACAGTAAATCAACCTTCAATAACAAATCTTGAAGCCCAGATATGTCAAGGCGAAACTTATAATCTTAATGGTTTTAATACATCAATATCAGGCTTACATACTTTAAACTTACAAACCTATAAAGGCTGTGACAGTACAGTAAACTTAAACTTAATAATTAATCAACCTTCACTAACAAATCTTGAAGCCCAGATATGTCAAGGCGAAACTTATACTCTTAATGGTTTTAATACATCAATATCAGGCTTGCATACTTTAAATTTACAAACCTATAAAGGCTGCGACAGTATAGTAAACTTAAATTTAACAGTAAATCAACCGGCAATAACAAACCTTGAAGCGGAGATATGTCAAGGCGAGACTTATACTCAAAATGGTTTTAATACATCAATATCAGGCTTACATACTTTAAACTTACAAACCTATAAAGGCTGTGACAGTACCGTAAACTTAACTTTAACAGTAAATCAACCAGCAATTACTAATTTTAATGCTTCAATTTGTCAAGGGGAAACTTATTTATTAAATGGGTTTAATGAAAGTATATCAGGGACTTATTATCAAAACCTTCAAACAATAAATGGATGTGATAGTACTGTTAGTTTGGTTCTTGTAGTTAATAGTGTTGAAACACCAAATAATTTATTAATAGAATCATCAGAAAATCATTTTATTATATCTTGGCAAGGGGATGGAAATGCTTATGTGATTTATCGTAATAATGATTCAATAGCAAGGGTTTTGGATACAAGTTATCAAGATAATGACTTGGTGATTGGAGAAAATTATTGTTATAAGATTAAGTCAATTAATGGAGATTGTGAAAGTGAAATAAGTGATGAGGTTTGTCAAATATTCTCTAACTTAGAAGATATTAATATAAAGAACCTAAGAGTCTATCCTAATCCTGCAAATAATTATGTTATTATTGAAGGAGAAGGAATTGAGGAAATAGGGGTTTATAATATTAATGGTCAAAAGATTTATTCTGAAAAAGTAAATAATCAAGAAACAATAAAGGTTAATACTTCTGAATATTTACCAGGAACATATAGTTTTAAGATTATTTTCTCTGATGGGAATGTTTCAAATAAGAAAGTTATTATTGCAAGATAGAAAGCCTATAAATTTAATTTTAGAGAGAGACCTTATATATTAGGCTCTCTCTAAAACCATATTTTACTCTAAATTAAAACTTACTCCTAATATCGCCCAAAAGCCTGGTTGAGGAATATTACCTAAGTCATAATAATATGTGTCAAAAATATTATTGATATTAATATAGAAATCAAACTTTTTGTATTTGTAGTTTAGATTTAAATCAACAATTGAAAAAGCTGGATAATCAATCTTTTGAGTTGGTTTTAAATCTTCGTATTTTAGGTATTGTCCCATTCTTTTTTGATAACGAAATGATATTGTAGAGCTTAGTTTGTCTTTATATACAGGCAATGTTAATTGGATTGTAAGTTTGTCTTTTAGGTAGTTCAATATATAATTTGATATATAATCATTCTTAACAACGTCCTGATACATTTTAGCATAATTTATTTGTAGGATAGTTTTGTAATGTAAGAAGTCGAAGAATTCATTTACAAATACTTTTCCTCCAATTTCAATACCAATTTTATTAATTTGAGTAATGTTTTTTGATTCCCATTTATCTTCAGGGTTTCTCTTTACCCAATCTATCATATTTTTACAATTCATTAAATACGTGGATATATATGAGACTATATATCTGTTTTTAAATCTTAATCCTAATTCTATACTTTGAGATTCCTCTTGTTTTAGATTAATATTTCCAATATTAGTTGATGTTGTATAATATAAATCGGTAAATGTAGGTAGCCGTGAAGATTTTGAATAGGAAGAATATATGTTTAAGCCGTTTAATATATTATAATTGATATTTAGGGATGGATACAGCTTAAATTTGTAAGGTACAGATGTATTATAGAAACTAAGAACTCCAGCTGAGATTGTGAATTCTTTAAATTCAATATTGTGTTGAATCATATAGCTAAAATTAGTCCTACTATCTTCTTTTGTGAAATGTTCAATAGGAGAGTCTAATGTTTTACCAAGGACATTGCTTAGTATCCCTTCGTTTCTTATTTCAAAACCAGAGTTTGTTACTCCTACTTTTGATGTATATTGCATATTTATATTGCTTCCATATACATTAGATTGGTGATAATTGGCATTCCCACTATTTTTTATTAATTCAAATTTATCATTATGTCTATTCCAATAAATTGAAGGTAAGAATTTGAACTTTTCTCCAAATTCTCCTTTAACAGAACCTAATATCGAAGAAGTATTATCATATTGGTCTGGATATTTAGCAGAATAGAAGGTGTTAGCTCCATAAGCTTTCTTATTATAACCGAATTGAATATCAATTTTATTTTCTTTAATATTCAATCTACTTTGCCATAATGTATTAAATATTTCATAATCGCTATTCCTTATATATCCATCAGAAGTTTTGTATCCCATAGATAGATAATTTTCTACATTCTTAATTTTATATTTCCCACTAAATTCACCATTGAAAAGATTATGTCCACCAGTTTCTAATTTTGAATAGAGACCTTTATTTATACCCTTTTTGGTAATAATATTTATTCCTCCAGAAAATGCAGAAGATCCATAAATTATTGCAGAAGGTCCATGAATAATTTCTATTTTTTCTATGTCTGAAATGTTGATTGGAATATCGAAACTGTAATGACCTGTTTGAGGATTTGAGATGTTAATGCCATTTAGAAGAATTGCATTTTGGTCGAAAGAACCACCTCTTATTGATATGTCGGCTTGAACGCCATGAGAGCCTCTTGTTTGAATGTCTACTGAGGCAACGTAGTTTAAAAGATCTTCAATGCTTTGCGGCGAGAGTTGTTGGATATCTTCTTTTGAGATAACTGTAATTAATTTGGCAATTTGGTTTATTGGTTGCTCTATTGCTGAAGCATTAACTATAACTTCATCTAACTCTTTTTTTATAATACTATTGGTTTGATTTGTTTGTGTTGTTTGACCAGAAGCATCATTTATATTTGCAAAAGTTAGAGTAGTTACGCTTAAAACTCCAATAGTTACAACTTTGTGCATACTATTAAATATGCTGTAAGACTTGTTTGCAAATCGTTTAAAACGGATTTTGTTTTGCTCGTGTGTTTTTCTTTCCATATTTCTTTTTTAGAGTTAATTAGGCTCAATGTAAAATCTCGGTGGAATGATGATTAATTATTGAAATTAGATTAAATCTTTTTGAATTTATATTTAATCTATTTGAGAAAAGATTAAACCTTTTTGGATTTATATTTAATCTATTTTTGAAAAGAATTAATCTTTTGGGACTATTGCCTAAATTGTTTTTTCGTCCCACCTGAATTTTACATTGATCCTTTTTTTTAGAATTAATTATTAAAAAAAAGTAGCAATCTTTTATTGGTTGCTACTTAAATATGTGATAAAATATTTATTTTATTTTAGTCTTTCAGAATATTCAGACGTTCTTGTATCTACTTTAATTTTTTCACCTGTTTCAATAAATAAAGGAACTTTAATTTTTGCTCCTGTTTCAACTGTTGCATCTTTCATTGCATTTGTTGAAGTATTCCCTTTAAATCCTGGTTCTGTATAAGTGATTTCCATATCAACAAAAGCAGGTAGTTCGCATGAAAGTGGAGTTTCTGTATCTGCGTGAACTATCATTTCAACATATTGTCCTTCTTTTAAGAATTGAGGAGCGTTTATAATTTCTTCTTGTATTGAAATTTGTTCGAAATCTTCTGCGTGCATAAAGTTATAACCATTGTCGTCTTTATATAAAAAAGTGTAAGGACGACGTTCTATTCTTGCTGTTTCTATTTTAGTTCCTGCAAGGAATGAGTGTTCTATAGTTCTTCCTGTCTTAAAACTTTTTAGTTTTGTACGAACGAAAGTATTTCCTTTTCCTGGTTTAACGTGTAAGAATTCAACCACTGAAAGCAAATCCCCATTCATTACAATACATAATCCATTTTTAATATCCCCTGTTGTTGCCATAAAATAAATTGTTTATTTGTTATTAATTTGTTTTTTCTTCTGTTTCTTTTCTTTTTATCTCATCAAGACTGCGTTGCATAAATTCATTGTCTTCTTTTAGTTTGTTATAGTCTTTTTGGTAGAAGTTAGCTCTTAAGTTGCTCCCAATCATACGAATTATACATACAGCCAGAAGACAAATAAGCAATGGTTCTGTACTTGGTTTAAGAAAAATGTAGTATCCAATAATACCTAAAATGCCTAAATAAGATAATAAATCTAATAATTTTGATATTTTTATCATGTTCATCTCGTAATTTTTCAATGAGTTGCAAAAATACTCCTTTTTTTCTTTTTGACAAAATATTTGAATAATGGGGAGAATTTATCTATATTTGCACTTTGAGAATAAGAGTAAATAGTTTAAATCAACAACTAACTATGAAGAAAATATTTCTAAGCATAATAGCTATATGTTTATTTGCGATAAATGGTTATTCGCAAAACCTTACAGATCTTGATAACCAAAAACTTACTGACTTTACAAATAAGCTTATAAAGCTTCCTTTTTCAGAAAGAGATGTAATAATAAAAGCCTGTGAAGTGTTTGAAAATGACTTCAAAAATGACCCTTATGTAGCTGATTGGGCTTTCCAAATTTTGTATTATTATCATGAAATTAGTTGCGAAGACAAGACAATAACTCTTCAAAAGACTTTTTCAGATGAAGAAATTAGAGGATATTTTCATAATGATATTTGGGTTCTTCCTAAATTAAAAGGTGAAATTACTTCTTTTATTAATGAATATGCTCAATGGGGTTATAGAATATCATCTGATGAAGATACTTCTTATACAATGGAAGTGGATTCAACATTCCTTATAAAGAGATTTAGTAAGATCCTTTCTCCAGATTATTCCTACTATTTTAATAACTATGTTGCAGATTTAAGTGCAGCACCTTATTGGCATTGTACGCTAAATGTGCCAATATCAGAAATAATGAGAAGAGTTCAATGGAGAGATCTTTTGCTTGATAAAAACCCAGATTTTGTTAGATCAGATTTAGTTACTCGTGAAATAGAATCATTATTGTTTGCAGTAACTAAAGGGTTAGAACATACACCAATCTATGGAGTCAATCAAGATGAAATGAAGGTGCATGATCCACAAGCAGGATTTGATTTCACAAAGATAGCAAATGAAGGAGAGATAATCTTACCTGAATACAAAGACGCAATACAAGCATATTATAGAACTTATCCTGAAACGAAATGGGGCTTATATTTAACAGAGTTTATGCACCGTTTATCATTAAATAAATATCGTTTCAGTAATGAGATAGACAAATTTGTTTTAGATAATCTTTTCCCAGAAGATAGAAAAAACATAGACCCTTTGTTGAAATACAAAGATATGCTTATTGATAATTTAATGGATTAATAATATCATGAAAAAACTTATAGTAATTCTTGTGTGCATATTCTGCACTGTAAATACTTTTGCTCAAAAAAAAATAACCCTTGAAGATATATGGTCAAAAGGAACATTTAAAGCAAAATCAATTAACGAAATACGTTCAATGAAAAATGGAGAAGACTATTGTGTCCTTACTCCAAAAGGAATTGATAAATATGAATATAAGAGCGGAAAGAAAATAGACACAATAGTTGATTTCGCACATTTAGACTTTGGAAACAAAGGTAAAAAAAATACAGTTGTTGATTATAACTTCTCAAAAGATGAAAAGAAAATACTTCTTGCAGTAAATCCTGAATATATTTATCGCTATTCTTTTGTTGCAAGTTATTTTGTTTATGAAGTAGAAACAAAAGCTTTTTATCCTCTTAATAATGATGGGAAACAAAGGTTAGCAGATTTCTCTCCCGATGGAACAAAGGTTTCATGGATAAGAGGGAACAATTTGTTTATTACAGATATTACAGACACTAATCGTGTTTCAAAACAGATAACAACCGACGGAGAGTTTAATAAAATAATTTATGGAACATCTGATTGGGTTTATGAAGAAGAACTTACCTTGGTTAAAGGATATGCTTGGAATGAAACAAGTACAAAACTTGCATACTATCGTTTTGATGAAAGCAAAGTAAAAGAATATTCAATGCAAATTTGGGGAGAACTTTACCCAGAAGAATATAAATATAAATACCCTAAAGCAGGTGAAGCAAACTCAATAGTAGATATATTTGTTTACGATTTAAAAACAAATAATCATAAACAAATAGACCTTGGGAAAGATAAAGATTATTATTTGCCACGTATTCAATGGACAAAAGATGAAAACCAATTAATAATCCATAAGCTTAATCGTCTTCAAAACCAATACGATATTTTTTCAGTAAATACTATTGACTATACAACGGCAACAATATATTCAGAAACAAATAAATGCTATATTAATGAACCAACAGAAGTGTATTTCTTAAAAGATAACTCTGCTTTTATTGTAAAATCAGAACGTAGTGGTTATTCTCATTTCTATATGGTTAATATTAAAGATAAAACAATAGAACCTATTACAACAGGAAACTATGATGTTGAGAAGTTATGTTTTGTTGATGAAAAAGAAAAGAAGATATACTATACAGCAGCAGAAAGTTCAGCAATTAATCGTGAACTATGTGTTGTGAACTTCAATGGGAAGAAAGAAAAGATAATTTCAAAAGAAGTAGGAACAAATGAAGCCGAATTTAGTAAGAATGGAAAATACTATATAGGAACATTCTCTGATGCAAATACACCATCAGTTTATACAGTAAATAATCAAAAAGGAGAAACATTAGTAACGCTTGAAGATAATGCTCAATTAAGAGATACATTAAAACAATATGGAAGGGAAAAGAAAGAGTTTGGTAGTTTTAATACTTCAACAGGAGTAAATCTAAACTATTGGACAATTAAACCTGCAAATATGGAGAAAGGAAAGAAATATCCTGTATTATTCTTTGTTTATGGAGGACCTTCAAGTCAAGAAGTTCTTAACTCACAAAGGAGAGTTTCAGATATGTATTGGTATATGATGTTAGCTCAACAAGGTTATATAACTATATGTATAGACCCAAGAGGTACAGGAATGAGAGGTGAAGCGTTTCGTAAATGTACTTATTTAGAATTAGGAAAGTATGAAACTGAAGACCTTATAGAAGCTGCTAAATATTTTGGTTCTTTTGATTATGTAGATAAAAATCGTTTAGGAGTATTTGGTTGGAGCTATGGTGGATATATGTCTTCTTTAGCAATAACAAAAGGAGCCGATTATTTTAAGTCAGCAATTGCTGTTGCACCAGTAACAAATTGGCGTTACTATGATAATATATACACAGAACGTTTTATGCGTACTCCTCAAGAAAATGCTGATGGTTATGATATGAATTCCCCAATTAATCATGTTGAAAAACTAAAAGGAAACTACTTGTTGATTCAAGGAACTGGCGATGATAATGTACATTTCCAAAATTCTATGGATATAACCGACGCATTAATCAAAGCAAATAAACAGTTTGAACAATTCTTTTATCCAAATAGAAACCATGGTATTTATGGAGGTAACACAAGATTTCACCTCTATACTTTGATGACAGACTTTATTAAACGTAAACTATAAATCCGATTTCTTATGGTTAAACAGTTTAAGAAATACATTGAAGAGAATAATCTTTTCAATCAAGATGATGTAATCCTTTTGGCCGTTAGTGGAGGAATTGATTCTATGGTACTTTGTGATTTATTCCTTAAAAGTGGATATAAATTTTCAATAGCACATTGTAATTTTCATTTAAGAGGAGAGGAATCAAATAGGGATGAAGGTTTTGTTACGGAATATGCAACAAAGAATAATATAAAACTTCATAAGAAAGGCTTTGACACTTATGGATATATGAAAGATAATGGGAAAAGTCTTGAAATGTCTGCCAGAGAACTTAGATATGATTGGTTTTATGAAATCTTAGAAGAATATAATTATTCATTTATTGCAACAGGTCATCATGTAGACGATTCAATAGAAACGGTATTAATTAATATTCTTCGAGGAACAGGTATTGCAGGCTTGCATGGAATTTTGCAAAAGGTAAATAAAGTAATTCACCCTCTTTTATTTACTGGTCGTAAAGAAATAACAGAATATCAAAAAGCAAATAAATTAGAATTTGTAGAAGATTCAACTAATGCAACCACTCAATATACTCGTAATAAAATACGCCATGAATTAATCCCTCTTATGAAAGAAATTTCTCCTAATTTTCAACGTACTATAATAAAAGAAATAGACCGTTTTAGAGAAACAGAAGAAGTGTTTAGATATTTGATTGACAAAGCAAAGAAAGAATTAATAGAGGTAGAAAATAAACAGATAAAAATCTCTATTGAAAAGATAAAGACTCTTAAACCACAAAACATTTATCTTTATGAGCTTTTGAGTGAATATGGTTTCAATGAATCTACAATAAATTCTATTCAAGAAGCACTTGATGAAAACTCAGGGAAGCAATTCTATTCAGAAACTCACCGTCTTATTAAGGATAGGGAATATCTTATAATTGCAGAAAACAAACAAGATAGCATAAAAGAATATCATATAAACCAAGAACAAACAAGTATAACTCACCCTCTTAACCTTCAAATAGAAATTCTTAAAGACTTATCGTTTGTAAAGATACCTAAGGTAAAAGAGATAGCAATGCTTGATGCTGATAAATTGGTTTTCCCTCTTCTATTGCGTAAATGGGATAAAGGAGATTCATTCTTTCCTTATGGTATGAAAGCTGAAAAGAAAATATCGGACTATTATATAAATCTAAAATACTCAATAATTGACAAGGAAAATCAATGGCTTCTTTGTTCGGGAAAAGATATAGTTTGGGTTGTTGGACAAAGAATAGATGATAGATATAAGATAACAGATAAAACAAAAACAATATATAAGATAGAAGTAGGTGAATAGGTACTTATATTATATATTATCACTCCTTTTCTTTCTGCCAATTATTAGCTTTGGTCAAATAAACCAAGACCTAATTCAATATAAAGAAAGCATAAACGAAGACAGTCTTGAAAGAAATGTAAGCGTACTTCAAGACTTTGGTTCTCGTTATGCCTTTAATCCTAATCATCATTCAATAGCTCTATATTTAAAAAATCGTCTTGAAGAATATGGATGGGAAACCAGAATAGATAGTTTCTATATGGAAAACTTTGAATATCCATATCACACAGGTATAATAAATAATGATTGGGAATATAATGTAATTGCAGAAAAGCGAGGCATATATGCACAAGATACATTCTTTATTGCAGGTGCTCATTACGATTGTTTTGCAAGCTATGACTCAACTTATTTTAATAATTCACCAGGAGCAGATGACAATGCATCAGGAGTAGCAGCCATTTTAGAAATAGCAAGATTATATCAAAAACACAATCTATCTCCAATAAAAACTCTTCGCCTTGAATTATATGGTTCAGAAGAAACAGGATTAAGTGGAAGTAATGATGCAATGATAAAGTCAAATGCAAGAGGAGAAAATATAGCTGCAATGATGTGTTTAGATATGATAGGCTATCGTTCCGACACAAACACTATCCCAACAGTAAAACTAATAGAATATGATAACTCCACAGTATTTACAGACTTTTGTGAAGCAACAACAAATAATTACACAACTCTTTTGCCAATACGTACAACAGAACATCAACAATCTTCCGATTCATATTGCTATTATATGTGGGGCAGAACAGCAATTTTTCTTTTCGAAGGAGAAATGAATCCATTCTACCATACTTCTTTTGATATAAAGGAAAATATTGACTTCAATTATTTAAAACAAACCTCCCAATTAGCCTTTGCCATAACTTATCTTTCCTCAAATACAAATGATTACTACCCAGTTTCAATACCTCAAATTCAAACTCAAACTCCACAATTTAGACTCCTTCAAAACCCAGTAAAAGATAAAATTAAATTCTTTTACCAAAACCAAACACCTCAAAATGAAAGGCTAACCATGACAAACAATTTAGGAACACAAACCATAAATGCCCCCCTTTCAAACTATAAAATAGGTTCAGATAATTACGAAATAAACACTCAAAATCTTAATTCAGGAGTGTATATACTAAGAATAGAATCCTCAACACAAACCACCTCAAAAAAGCTAATAGTAATAAAATAATTTTCTCTTCAAAAAGCTTGACTTTTCCTCAAATATTTAGTATCTTTGCAAAAGTAAATCTACTCAAACTCAAAAGAGTAGAATCTAAGATAAAGAATCCAATATAAAAAATGTTAAAAACTACGATGCACATCGTAGATAGTCTACGATGCCCATCGTAACACCACCACGATGCCCATCGTAGCGGAATTTATTTCCTAATAAAATATTTTTATATCCTGTTTAATTGGAATTATATCCCGTTTCCTTAGAAAAAGATTCCTTTTAATTTCAAGAAGAGTTCATCTAAATTGAAATATATGAAGTTTAACTTCAAAAAGGCCTTGTTTGATTCCAAAGAGAAAGTAATTTCTTTTGTTTATAGGTTAATTTTTGCATTTTAATCTTACTATTAATAGATTAAATATCAATAATGCAAAAATTATTTATTAAAATACTTGTCAAAATGATTGTTTGTTTTAATTTTATTTTTTTACTTTGTAGTACTCATAGATACTTAAAACTAAAGAAACAGTACCATGAAATATCAAACTAATCATTAGATTTTAAATTATGAAAAGAATATTATTTATTATCGTCATTGTCTGTTGGCAAAATTTGAGTTATTCTCAAAATGTAGAAATAACAAATGAATCGGTGAAGATATATCATAGTAAAGAATCAAAATGTATGTATATTCCACATTATGATTCTTTATTATTATCAGGTCAATATGAAAAATCTATTATCTACAATACTATTATTGTTAATGATACATCTTCAAAACCTTTTCAAATTTCTTATGGAATTTATGGGATAGCAATTGCATATTCTCTTCTTGGGAATATTGATTCTGCATATTATTATCTTGATAAATATGTAAATACCTCATTAGATGATAAAGCAATTTTTGTAGATAAAAATCTTGATACATTAAAACATTACACAAATAGATGGAATACTCTTGTGAAAAAAATTGAGCAAGGATATGTAGAGAATATTGGTGTTATTAAGGATACAAATTTAGCCATAAGATTATTTTATCTTGGAATAGAAGACCAAAAATATAGAATAATATTAGATGTTCTAGAACAGTATTCAGAAGAGGACGGAGTAAAAGATGAAGCGAGTCATTATGCAATGCAAGATACTTGTATTAAAATTATTTATAATTATGGCATTCCTACAATATCAATGGTTGGAAAGTATGCATCAGATCAATTCTTTTTTATTCTTCAGCATACAGAATCAAAAACTCAAAATAAATATTATAAATTAGTAAAGAAAGCTTGGAAAAGAGGTAATTTTGATTCAATTTCTTATGCAATGTTTACAGATAGAGCTTTAATGTCAAGCAATAAAAAACAAATTTATGGGACTCAAATTATTAAAACAACGAATGACAAAAAATATCCAAATCAATTCTATTTATATCCAGTTAAAGACTTTAAAAATGTGAATAAACGTCGAAAAGATATGGGATTTACAGAAACTGTTGAAGAGTGGATAAAACGTCGTCCTGGAGCTTTTATCCCTAAAGAATATTATAAGTAAATTCCTGATAAATCTAATAAATAACTATAAAACAATCTTTTTAATATGAAAAAACTAACAAGCATTATTTTATTTGCATTATAAGTTTGTTGCTGAGTAAGAATTTTATTCTCAGGATTTATTCTTTATTATTATTGTATTGTTTATGTTTAAATGGAAATATTTTTGATGATTTATTTGGTGGTTTTGCTAAATGTTGTATCTTTGCAAACCTAAATCAGGATATAATCTTGATGAGGTCCCATAGCTCAGTTGGTTAGAGCATCTGACTCATAATCAGGGGGTCCTTGGTTCGAGCCCAAGTGGGACCACATTTTTTTGAAAAGACCTTTGTTTCGCAGAGGTCTTTTTGTTTATTTGGACTATATGAAAAAAGTATTTGTTTCAGTTAGTAATGATTTGGTAACGGATAATAGAGTCGATAAAACTTGTCGTACTCTTGTTGGTGCTGGTTATGAGGTTTACTTGATTGGAAGGTTGAAGAAAGATAGTCCTCAAATGAATGAAAGACCTTATTCTTATAAGAGAATGCGTCTTTGTTTTTATTCAAGTTTCTTCTTTTATGCTGAGTTTAATATAAGGCTTTTCTTTAAGCTTCTTTTTTCTAAGGCAGATATTCTTTGGGCTAATGATTTGGATACTCTTTTATCTAATTATCTTTTATCTAAGATAAGACATTTGCCTTTGGTATTTGATTCTCATGAGCATTTTACTGAAGTCCCTGAATTAAAATATAATAAGTTTGCTAAGTGGTTTTGGAAAAAGGTTGAAAAAGGCATTGTTCCGAAGTTAAATAATGTGGTTACCGTTTGCCAACCTATTGCTGATTATTTCAAGAGTGAATATAATGTTGATGCTTTAGTTGTTAGAAATTGTCCAAATAATAATTTGGTTCAAAAAAATAAGACAATGGAAGAATTAGGAATGCCAACGGATAAACTTATATTGATTTGGCAAGGTGGTGGTTGTAATATTGAGCGAGGTATGGAAGAGTTGGTGGAGAGTATGCAATGGATTGATGCTTATTTATATATTATTGGTGGAGGTGACGTGTATGAAGATTTAAAGCATATAGCAGAAAGGTTTAGTGTTAGAGGAAAGATTCGTTTTATTCCTCGTTTACCTTTTGAGGAAATGATGCAATATACTTTTAATTCAACTATTGGGCTTTCTTTGGATAAGGATACTAATCAAAATTATGCTATTAGCCTACCTAATAAGTTGTTTGAGTATATACATGCTGGCTTACCAATGTTAATTACTCCGCTAAGTGAAATAAAACCTATTGTTGAAGCGTTTAAAGTTGGTGATTTTCTAACTAATCATCAACCAAGTAATATTGCTTTACAAATTAATTCTCTTTTAAGTGATGCTAAACGCAGAGAGTTTTATTCTGAAAATTGTAAAAAGACCAAGCAAGTACTTTGTTGGGAAGTGGAAGAAAAGAAAATAATTGATTTATTAAGTGATATAAAATAATGCTTTCAATATTAATACCTACATATAATTTCAATTGCTCTAAACTTTGCACAGACCTTCATAAACAAGCTTTGGAACTTGGAATAGATTTTGAAATACTAGTCTATGATGATTTCTCTCCAAAGAAATATGAAGAGAATGAGGTTTTAGTTTCTTTGTCCAATGTGGTTTACAAAGAGCTTCCGAAGAACTATGGTCGTGCGGCTATTCGTAATTTAATGGCTCATGATTCTAAATTCAATTATCTTCTTTTCTTGGACTGTGATGGAGAAATTGCTTCCAAGAATTATCTTAATCTTTATATGAAGTTTAAAGATGAAGCAGATATTGTTTGTGGTGGTAGAATTTATCCTCAAAGAGAAAAAGTAAAATGTTCATATTGTTTACATTGGATTTATGGCAATAAGAGAGAGTCTCTTTGTAATAAGTCGAATGCTAAGAGCTTTATGACAAATAATTTTTTAATAAAGAAAGACGTTTTTAATTCGACAAGATTTGATGAAAGTATGACTGGCTATGGTCATGAGGATACTACTTTTGGAATTGAATTAAAAAAGAAGGGCTATAAATTTAAAATAATAAAGAATCCTATTATTCATATTGGACTTTATAATGCAGATGATTTTCTAAAGAATACTCGTAATTCTATTGATAACCTTATAACGGTAATAGATAAGAAGTATAAAATTGAGGACTTTTTTGATATTAAGCTTGTAAAGGCATATTTTTTTATTAATAGACTTGGTTTAAGACCTTTTTGTAGTTGTTATTATAAGTTATTTCATAAATCAATAGAAAAGGATCTTAAAAGCAAATATCCTAACTTATTTCTTTTGGATATTTATAAGTTAGGATATTATTCTTATATGGTTAAAAAGAAAAATTAAGCAATTAAATTTCCTTCTTCACAACAAATTACTCTTGAACGGAACTTTTCAATTACAATGTAATCGTGTGTTGCCATTAGAATTGTTGTGTTATGTTCTTTGTTGATTTTTAATAGCAGACTAACTATTTCTTCAGATGTTATTGGATCAAGATTACCCGTAGGCTCATCGGCAAGAATTAATTCTGGTTGATTAACAATAGCTCTTGCTATTGCAACTCTTTGCATTTCTCCTTCACTAAGTTTATATGGCATATCATTTTTTCTATCTACCATACCAACATTTTCTAACGCAAAGATTACTTTTTCTTCAATTTCTTTCTTGTCTTTTATCCCTATTGCTTTTAAAACAAAGGCAATATTGTCAAATATATTTCTGTCCTGAAGTAATTGAAAGTCTTGAAAAACTATACCGAGTTTTCTGCGAAGTATTGGTATTTGTTTTTTCTTTATATTCAATAATGGTATTCCACATACTTCCGCACTACCGATAGCAAGAGGGACGTCAGCATATATTGTTTTTAATAAAGAGCTTTTTCCTGTTCCTGTTTTTCCTATAATATATACAAATTCGCCTTCATATATTTGTAGGTTTACATTACTTAAAACAATTTTTCCTTGTGAAATTGTTGCTTCTTCAAATCGTATTACTGGTTTAATTTCTTCTGACATAATTTATTTTCTTCATTTTTTTAATTCGTAATTTAGTAACATAAGAAAGCGATTTCACATACAATATAAATAAAACAACAAGTAATGGAATAAATATATTGTCATAGAAAATAGTAGATAGTATTATCCCTAATATTGAAATAATAATAGAGAAACTTAAAGTTATCAATGTACTTATTTGATGCGATGCTCCAGTTCGAAGCAACAAGTAATGTATATGTGATTTATCAGGACTAAATGGAGATTTACTCTTCATTATTCTAATCATAAATACTCTTAATGTATCGGCAAGTGGGACAAAAAATAAAACAAGAATAACACCTATTTTTGATTTTATTTCAAAACCATCAATTGTTATTTCTTTTCCATATATTCCATTATATTGTATTGCAGCAATCATAACACTTGCTAATATAACCCCTATTGATATTGATCCTGTATCACCCATAAATACTCTTGAAGGTTCCCAGTTATAATGTATAAAACCTAATAATGCTCCAATTATACTTACACAAATAATAGACCAAAAGAATACTCCTCCAAAACAGCTTTTACACTCATTGCCAGGAACAATAAATAAAAAGAATAATAGGAGGGGGATAAATATAGATAGTGCTTGTGTTGCAGCTTGACCATCTATTCCATCAATTAAATTGTACGCGTTCAGTACAACGATAAAGAAAAAAATTGTTCCCGAATAACTTACCCATGGCGGTATTTCATAAATTCCTAAAAAGCCATAAAGGTTATCTATCCTTATACCCATACGACAAAGGAATAATACAAGTATTATTTCAATTATTAATTTGTTTTTTGCAGTTAAGGAGTTCATGTCATCTCTAATGCCGACAACTACAATACATAAGATAAGAATAATAAATGTAAGTGCAAGGTCAATAGGTTCTTGTTTCGCTATAAAAGGTAATGCAATTAAATATGAAGCAAGGAATGCTATAAATATTATTACTCCACCTATATTTACTTTTTCTCCTTTATGAATTTTTCTTCCTCCCGAACGATCAAGAACATGGTATTTTAACATTAGCCTAATAAAAAAAGGCATAATGAGAAATACTAATAATAGGGAGATTAGAAAACAATAAAATAATATCATAAGTAGCTTTTAAATCATTTTTGCAAAGATAATAATAAGAAGTATTACTTTGTAGAAATAATATCATTTTTTTTTATATAATGAATACTTTCTTTACCTGTATTAAACAATAAATCAAGACAAGACAGATTTTTAGCAAAACCAAATTTTTCACAAAAACATTGTGTATATTCTTTGAAGTTTTCTCCTCCTATTCTTTTTATAGCTTTGTCCTGAGTAAGAAATTGATTGCGAAAATCTATTTCTTTATTTTCAATATTGATATAATTATTAGTTAAAAGAATCTTTGTTTCTATCTCAAAACGTTCTTTGAAATAAGATAATATATCAAGGTTTAAGTCTAATAATTTTTCGTATTTATTAGTAAAGAATTGCTTAATGTCATCTTCAAAGTATTCAAAATAAGGACTATTCCCATAAGCGGAGGTGATTGCTCGCCATGATTTTATATCCCAATTATCTTTATAGCAAATTTTAACTTCTGATGTTTTTTGACGATAACTTTTCTCTTTTATTACAGGGATATTAATGCTAAGGATTCCATTGGCAGAAAGAATATATGTTCTGTTTCTAAATGTTTGTTTAGGAAAACTCTCATGAGTTTCAATACAAATGCTATCATAACTATTCAAATATTGAAAGTATTCAATATTTGGGAAGAAAAAAGCTGGGAATATGGGTAAGGTATTATTTTCCAAAGGTAATTGAAACAAGTTTTTCATCAATAAAATAAAAGTCTATGCTATAATCTTCAAAAGAAATTCTCATTTCGCCCCAATCTTCTTTTTCTTTTGTTTCATTAAATATATTGTTCTTTATCATCAATTCTTCAATTTTCCTTGGAGATAAATCAATAACTATCTCTCCAAATAATGTAGCATTAGGATTATCCAAATCTATGCAAGTTAATTTTGTGGAGCTATTATTATCAAAAAATAAACTCAAACCAAGCTCCTCATAATGTAGTACTGTTGTTGGATAATCAATATCTTCCCCCATTTCTTCAACCTCTGTTGGAGAACCTATTATCTTTATAATATCCTCAATTGATGAACCAAATACTAATTCACCAATCCCTTTTTTTAATTGTATTTCTAACTCCATAATAATTTATTTTTTCTACTTTGCAATAATATATATAATTTTCTACTTGCACAACTTTTCTATTACTTTCTTTTTAATTGCATTTTATCTGATAAATTATTTCTTTGATTAGTAAGTTATTAAAGTAATAGTGTAAGAAAATATTCTAAAATCATTTGGTAGAAATAAAAAAAGTTCTACCTTTGCACTCTCAAAATTGATGATTAAGTAGCTCAGTTGGTAGAGCACATCCCTTTTAAGGATGGGGTCCTGGGTTCGAATCCCAGCTTAGTCACTCAAGAATAACGCCATACTCTTTGAGAAAAGGGATGGCGTTTTTTTTTAGATACAATGTAAAAATAAGTGAGGGGTAAGTTGTTATATTCGCAAGCCATTATATTAAAGTCATAAAAACAATATTTAATTATCCTTTTGTAACTATCCATATCTTAACTATTATGGAATATCTATATTGATTTTTATCCCAATTCTTATTCTTGTCAAAAAAGAATTTCTTCCCATTTGTCAAATTATTGTCTATTCTACATGCTTCCAAGTATGATAATAATTCAAATTCAGTTGATAAATTCGTAGAACTTTTTGCTATCTGATTCAAATATTTTTCGTACATTTGCATTACGTAAATTACACATTGTAAATATATCACAAGAATAAACTAATCAAAACGTTTCCCTTTCTTTCAAAAACACATTATCCTTCTATAAATATTTACGGTGTACACCAAAGAAACCCTACGGTATAGACCGTAATAGTGCTACGGTGTACACCGTAATGGTGTTATGGTATACACCGTAGTGAGATTTTAATTTAGATTTAGTAAGACAAGACTTTGATTAAGTAAGAATAAATTAAATAGAATTAGAAAAAGACTTTGATTTTTTGCAAAGAGATTATTCTCTATTCTATTTACTTTTTACATTGAATCTTTTTTATTTACTAAAAGTTTTATGTACCTTTGTCAATCGTTTTATTACATAAAATATTTTGACAATGAAAAAAGTCTACTTGTTAATTGTTGTTTGTTTTGCATTTCTGCATTTAAATGCACAAACTGATTCTATTGATGCTATTGATGTACAGCATTATGATATCAATTTAGATATTAATAACACTGTAAAAAATAAGCATAAAGGATATTGTGTTATTAGGACTAAAGTAATTAATCCAATATACCATTTAATCCGTCTTAGTTTGTTAAATCAAGAAGTCGATTCTGTTTATGTTAATGGATTACCTGCATATTACTATTATTATTCTCCTAACCTTAATGTTTATATTCCTGAAACAGTTCAAAATAATGAAGAAGTTGATGTCTGCGTTTGGTATAGTGGAGGACAAGTAATAGAACTTTACGGTTGGGGAGGAATACATTATAACTCGGATATAATATATTCTTTAAATGTTGCATTAATGGAATCACAACATTCTTTTGCTCGTAGCTGGTTTCCAGCTCAAGACCTATTTAGTGATAAAGCAACATTTAATCTTAATATAACAACACAAAGTTCTCGAAAAGCAATATGTGGTGGTTTATTAGATAGTGTATCAATTGTTTCAGATTCTTCTTCTACTTGGCATTGGCATATTCCACAAACAGTAGCTCCTTATTTAGTTTCTGTTACAATAGCAGATTATTGTTTGGTTGAAGATACAATACAAGGCATTGCAAATAATTTCCCTTTAAAAATATATTGTTTTCCAGCAGATAGTGCAGCTTTAAGGGGAAAAGTAGGCTTAATAAAAGATGCTTTTCATGGATTAGAATCTAAGTTTGGTGAATTTAGATTTAATCGTGTTGGGTATAGTGTAACCCCTATGGGGAGTATGGAACATATAGATAATATTAGTTTAGCAAGGAGTGCAGCAATAGGACAAGGAGATGAAAATAATAGTAATATTGTTCATGAATTAGGACATAGTTGGTTTGGTAATTATATGGGAGGGTATTGTGAAAAAGATATGTGGATAAAAGAAGGTTGGGCAAGTTGTTCTGAAAATGATTCTTTTGAAGCTTATTATGGTAAGGAACATGCAAAGAACTATTTCCGAAGCAATATGGAAATGGTATTAAATCGTCTTCCTTCACAAGAAGGATATAGAATATTATATGGAGTAACAGGAGCAGATGTGTATTCAACTACAACTTATAGAAAAGGTGCAGCAGTTGTTCATACTTTAAGAGGTTATTTAGGAGATAGTATTTTCTTCCCTGCAGTAAGGTCAATGCTAAATAACTATGGGTATGATGTAATAAATACTTTTCAAATGAGAGATTATTTATCATCTGTAACTAATGTTGATTTAACAGACTTTTTTAATTTTAATGTATTAGATAGCGGATATAACCATTATTCAATAGCAAGTAAACAATTTAGCGGAAATGTTGCGACAATAACTATTAATCAAAGAACAGTTGTTAATACAAATGGTGGGTGTCAAACAAGTCGGGTCCCAGTAACATTTGTTGATGCAAATTGGAATAAAGAAAAGAGAATAATAAGTTTTACTGGCAATACAACTACACAAAATATAAATCTTAATTTTAATCCAGTAAATTGTTTTATTGACCTTGAAGAGGAAATAGCAGACGCAACATTGGATAATTATAAAATAATAGATACAGTAGGGATTCAAGAATTTCCAAACACATATTTCTATGCAAGAGTAAATTCTAATCAAGATTCAATATTTCTAAGATCAACACTCCATTGGGTAGGGGAAGATGCAACCAAACCACTTCCTCAAGGAATAACAAGAATAAGTAGAAAGCATTATTGGACAATAGAAGGAATGAATTTGGATAAATGTCAAGCAGAGGGTAATTTTTATTTTAAACTTTTATCAGGAACCAATAATTTTGATAATGATTTGATAAGTAAATATAATTCATTTGATTCATTAATGCTGCTTTATCGTCCAAATCAAGATTCAAATTGGATACCTGTTAGAACAACAAAGCCATCAAATACCTCCGGTTACTTAACTCTTAACTCTCTTTGGGAAGGCGATTATATTATGGCAATAGGAGATGTAAGTTTAGCAGGCTTAGAAGATATTGCTGAAAATAAAAATATAAAAATGACAATTTATCCTAATCCAGCAAAGAATTTCGTAAACCTTGAATTCACTGAATTAGATCAAGAATATAATTTAATAATTATTGATTGTAGTGGTAAGACCGTATATTCTCAAAAGGTAAGTAAAGGTAGTAAGGAGATGAAAATAAATCTAAATTTATCTTCAGGAATATATATATTAAATCTTGTTTCTCAAGATCATCAGGCTACTCTAAGAAATAAAATAGTAGTTATTAAATAAGAAATGTTTGTCTCTTTGTTTACTTTTTTCAGTAAATGTTTGTTATTAATGGTGTAGATGATTTATGGAAAGAAATGATGACTTAATAGAACTTATAAATCTTTGCAAACAGAATAACTCCATAGCACAACAAAAAATATTTAACTGCTATAAAAACAAGCTGTTTGCATTGTGTTTGCGGTACTCCAGAAGTAGCTCAGAGGCAGAAGATATGTTGATGGAAGGTTGGGTGCGAATATTTAAAAAAATAAATGGGTTTGAACCGACAGAAGACTTTAGACCTTGCTCTTTTGAGGTTTGGATGAAGAAGATAATGATAAATAATGCAATTAATATTTATAGGGCAAATAAGAAACATAATAAATTAGAAATACACGTAGAAGAGAGAATAGAAAAGAATGAAGAAATGTTTGAAACAGACTATACATTTTCGGAAGAGGAACTAATAGAATGTGTTCAAAAACTACCAAAATCATTAAGATTAATATTTAATATGTCGGCAATAGATTTATATAACAATAAAGAGCTTAGTGAGGAATTAAATATGACTTCAGATAGTGTAAAGTCGAATCTCTACAAGGCACGTAAATTTTTAAAAGAAGAATTAAAGAAAATAGCAAGCAAATGAGCAATATAGATAATATATTTAGTAAATTAAAAGATCACCAAACTCAATCTCCTGACATATGGGGAAAGCTTGAAGATAAATTAAATAATAATCCAACTAATGGATTAGAAAATAATTTAGATAAAGCTAGTGTGGTAAAAACAACTACAAGTGCTATTTTAAAAATAGTGGGGGTTGTTGTTGGTTGTGGAGTAATAGGAGTTGGCACATACTTGTATTTGAATAAGAATAATAACGAAAAAGAATTATCTGCAAATAAAATTGAAGTTCAAAAAGAAGTAAATAATGCAATAAATATTTCTGAGAATAAAAGCAATTCTAAAAATAAAACAATATCAATAGAACCGATAAACAATAATAAAACAATAATAGCACCAAAAGCAGAAGAAGTCTTAGTAGAATATAATGTTAATGATGAACAAAAATCAACAATTCAAAATACAACACCTTTAATACAACCAATTAATACAACACAAATATCAGAAACAACTATAGCCCCTAAAAATATTCAGCAAAACAATCTTAAGACTACAATAGAAGAAACAAAATCTCCAGTTCAAACTTCACCCGATATAAAAATAATGCAAAACGTAATGACTCCAAACGGAGATGGAATCAATGATTTGTTCGAAATAAAGAATATTGAACAATATCCAGAAAATTATTTAGTAATATCAGATAGAAGAGGAAAGATTATTTATCGAAGTAAAGGATATAGGAATAGTTTTGATGCGAAAAATATTCCTCAAGGAACATATTTTTATAGATTAGAATATAACGACTTAGGTAAAAAAGAAATAAAAACAGGAAGTATAACTATACTACGGAATTAGTTTGTTTTAGTTTTTTAACAATAAATTTATTGGAGAAATATCTTTTGTGTTGCGAAAAGTTGCTAATATTGCAAATTATTTTTTTGCAAGATATATGAAACCAAAGGTGAACAAATCAAGAATTATTGTCAGCTTTAATAAGCTAACACAAGAGCAAGTACTATTGTTTAGTAAACAATACCAAGAAGGATATACCTCATATATCCAAAAAATCAACAAACCATCAGGGGAAATAATATATGTTGTTCCGATGGAAACGGATGATGCTATATATATGGTTAAGATGGATGTTAAAGTTGATGCGAAACTCTCAGAAGAGGAATTTGATAAGGAAATATTTAGTGTTTCGAAAATTCCAGACTTTGGAGAAGCAGAACATCAGGAAGAGGAAGAAGAAGACAAACAGGGAAAAGATACTTTTGTCCTCGTACATGGAGACTATGCCAATGATAAAATTGATGAGGAAGATGATGAGGAAGAAGATGTTGATGAGGAAGGAGAAAATCAATAATAGAAAAAGACAAGCTTTTAGCTTGTCTTTTTTACAGATAATTAAAAGATTAAATAGGTTGTAATGAATATATTTGAACAACAAAAAGAGAAAGAAGAAAAAATAAAGCAATCAATGTCAAAGATAAAACATTTGGTTGCAGTAGGCAGTGGAAAAGGAGGTGTAGGAAAATCAACAGTTGCAGCAAATTTAGCCTTAAGTCTTGCTAAATTAGGATATAGAGTAGGATTAGCTGACGTTGATATTTATGGACCATCAATACCAACTCTTTTCAATATAGAAAATCAAGAGATTCTTGGACAAGAGATAGATGGTAAGATGTATTTTCAGCCTATTGAGAAATTTGGAATAAAGCTAATGTCAGTAGGATTTTTTGTTGATAATACAAAACCTCTAATGTGGCGTGGACCTATGGCTTCAAATACACTTATTCAACTCCTTTCCGAAACCCTTTGGGGTGAAATGGACTATTTAATTTTTGATATGCCTCCAGGGACAGGCGACATACAACTAACATTAGCTACTCAATTCCCCTTATCCGGAGCAATATTTATATCAACTCCTCAACAATTAGCAGTAGCTGACGTAAGAAGAGCTGTAAATATGTTTAAGAATGAATCTGTAAATATTCCAATCTTAGGCTTAGTAGAAAATATGGCATATTTTACGCCAAAAGAACTTCCAAATAATAAATACTATATATTTGGAAAAACAGGAGCACAAACGTTAGCTAAAGAGTTGGAGATAGAACTTTTAGAACAAATTCCAATTTCAGAAGAAATTTCAGAAACAAATGATACGGGAAATCCAATAAGTTTAGACTTTGAAGCGTTAGAAAGTAAAAGTTTTATGAGTTTGGCTCGTAAAATTAATGATAAATTAAACAAGTAAAAATAATAATAAAAAACAAAGGGATATGACACCAGAAGAAAAACAAATCTTAGAAGTAAAAGTAAAAGGTGTATTAGAGCAAATAAGACCATACCTACAAAATGATGGAGGAGATTTAAGTTTCGTTGAATTGACAGACGACAAAGTAGTATATGTAGAACTACAAGGACATTGTGGCTCATGCCCTCATGCCCTCATGACGCTAAAGAGTGGTGTAGAACAAGCTGTTAAAGAAGCTATACCAGAAATAAAATCTGTAGAAAGATATATGTAATAAATACATTTGTCTAATGATATATACAAAAACAGGTGATAAAGGAACAACATCGTTAATAGGTGGCACAAGAGTCCCTAAATATGATTTAAGAGTAGAGTGTTATGGAACATTGGACGAATTAAATTGTCATTTAGGACTCGTAAGAGACCTAATAATTAAAAAGGACAAGCAATTAGGTAAATCCAAAGCGGAGATAATAAATAACCTAAATGTAGTAGAACTATTATCTATAATAACAACATTATTTAATGCTCAAGCTATAGTAGCATGTGAAAAAGATGATATTAAGAAAGTGATTCCATTAGTAACCGATGAAAATATAGTAATGTTGGAAAAAAGGATAGACTTATTGGAAAAAGAATTGCCAATAATAAAAAGTTTTATTTTACCAACAGGTTATTATTTGGCATCAGAAATAAATATAGCAAGAACAATATGTCGAAGATCTGAAAGATTATTATGTAAACTAAATGATGAAAAAGGAGTAAATGAAAATGTACTAAAATACATAAATCGTCTATCTGATTATCTCTTTATTTTATCAAGGAAGATGATGAAAGACAGAAAAAGAGAAGAAATTCTTTGGAAGCCACAGATAAAATAAAAGGAATAAATATTCTCTTTATTTATCGTTTTAGTCCATCATATTTTTATAGAGTGCCGTATCTTTTTATGTAGAAAAGGTTGGTGGTATTAATAAAAAAGGAAATAAAATTTGTTTGTTGGGGAAATAATATTATTTTTGCAAAAAAGTAAGGGTCTATTATTTTCGTTAAGGTATCAATTAAAATATTTAAGTACAATGTATTGGACATTAGAATTAGCTTCAAAATTAGAAGATGCACCGTGGCCAGCTACAAGAGAAGAACTCTTGGATTATGCCCTAAGAAGTGGGGCTCCTGCAGAGGTTATTGAAAACCTAACAGAGATTGAAGATGAGGGCGAGACCTATGATAGCATAGAAGACATTTGGACAGATTATCCAACTAAAGAAGATTTCTTCTTTCATGAAGATGAATACTAAAAATTAGTGTTAAAGAAAAAAGCGTTTTGAGTTTTCAGAACGCTTTTTTTGTTATAATTGTTTTTCTTTTATACCTTTGCATTAGTTATTTGTAATTTTAAATTGTTTTTCTATGAAAAAATTAGTACTGTTTTTTGTAACAATTATTGTTTCTCAATGTCTTTTTTCTCAAAATATAGGTATTGGGATGAAAGGATTTGTTAAAAATGAAGGTAAAAAGTCTTCAAATATGTTTTCAGAAAGATATTCTTATCGTAACTTAGATGGCATTAATTATCTTTCTGCTATTGTTAAAGTGAATACAGATTTTGATGAAAAGGATTTAAGCCAACTTAATTGTAGGATTGGTTCAAGGTTTGGGAATATTCTTACACTTTACATCCCTGTTTTTAGAGTTAATGATGTTCTAAACGTAAAAGGTATTGTGGATATCGAGACTTCTCGTAAGATTGATGGTGCTGAATTAAATAAAGCAACTAATGATGTTAGTGCGGATTTAGTTTGGCAAGGATTTGAACTACCTCAGGGTTATTCAGGGAAAAATGTTATTATAGGTGTTACGGATTGGGGATTTGATTACACTCACCCTATGTTCTATGATACGGTATTAAATAATTATAGAATTCTTGCTGCTTGGGATCAATATCGTAATCAAGGACCAGCACCGACTGGTTACTTTTATGGAACTGTTTTTGAAGGAAAACAAGCTTTGTTGGCAGCAGAATGTGATACTTTAAATATATATAAGCATGGAACCCACGGAACTCATGTTAGTGGTATTGCCGCTGGTGGTGGTGCAACAACACAATATATGGGAGTTGCTTTCGATGCTGAACTTTTAATGGCTTCATTTCTAATTGACGAATCTTCTGTTCTTGATGCTTATGCTTGGATGAGAGATGTTGCTCAAAGAGAAGAAAAGCGATTAGTTATTAATGGTAGTTGGGGATTATATCATTTTGGTATGATGGATGGGACTTCTTTATTAGATCAAGCAATTGCTAATCTTTCAGAAAATGATAATGTAGTTTTTGTTACAAGTGGAGGAAATAATGGTGCTGAGCAGTTTCATATTAAGGCAGCATTTACTAATAATGATACAATAATGACGGGCATTGGTTTTGGTTTTGAGAATCCTAATGAATATTATTGGGGAGAAACAATAACAATGGCAGGGGATAGTACAGATAAATTTTCTGCACGTTTGGAATTTTATGATAGTGAATTTCAGTTAATCAAAGCAACTCCTTGGATAAATACTTACTATAATGATTTTATTAGTGATACTTGTCTATTAGTTGATGGTGATAGTATTATTTATCGTGCGAACTCAGTTGTATCAACACCTATTTCTAATCGTCCTACTCAGGAATGGGAAGTGAGATTGTCAAATTATCAATTAAATAAGTATTTTGTTGTACTTTCAACTACTGCTCCAACAGGATTTGTTCATGCATGGAATGTAGCTTGTCTTTCAACTGGAGTAGGCAATTGGGGCTTGCCTTTTAAAAGATATAAACCAGCTTATATGATAGGGAATAGCCAATATAGTGTTGGAGAGCCTGCTGTTGGAGATGGTACTATTGCAGTTGCTGCTTACTCTTCTAATCCGAGAGGTTCTTCTATAGGTGGATCCAGAGCAAGTTTCTCAAGTATAGGACCAACAATTGATGGAAGAATAAAGCCAGAGGTTGCTGCACCAGGAGTAAATGTAATGTCATCAATATCTTCTTATGCAACAGATGATTATTCAAATGATAATTTAATTTCTTTTGAAGGACGAGATTATCCATTTACTGCTTTCTCAGGAACATCAATGTCTTCACCTATGGTAACAGGTATTGTTGCTTTAATGTTGGAGGCTAATTCTACTTTAACCCCAGCAAGAATAAAAGAAATATTAAAAGAAACAGCTCGTCAAGATTATTACACAACTACAACTATTCCAAATTATAGTTGGGGTTGGGGAAAGGTTTCTGCTTTAAATGCTGTAAAGAGAGCTGTTGAATTGATTGGTTTGGGAGAAATGATAGAAAAAGAATATGGAGTAAATATTTATCCTAATCCAATGAGTGATAATTTAAATATTGTTTCAAAAGATAAAATTAAATCAGTAGAACTATATGATATTATGGGAAGAAAGATAATAATTAAGGGTCCTAATGTTAATTTATTAGATGTATCAGGACTTCAAAAAGGAGTTTATATTATTGCTATTAATTTAGAAAATAAAGCATTAAGGTGTAAAGTGATAAAAAAATAATGCTATTTTGGGGCAATATAAAAAAAAATAGTAATTTTGAAGCCTGAAATAATTTAAAGACAAATCAAACAAAAAAAAGATAAAATGAACATTCCAGAAAATTTAAAGTATTCAAATGACCACGAATGGTTAAGAATAGAAGGTGATGAAGCTTATGTTGGCGTAACAGATTTTGCTCAACACGAATTAGGCGATATCGTTTTCGTTGATGTTGATACTGAAGGCGAAACATTAGATATGAATGAAACATTCGGATCTATTGAAGCTGTAAAAACAGTTTCTGACCTTATGATGCCAGTTTCAGGTGAAATATTAGAGTTTAATGCAGAACTTGAAGCTAATGCAGCTGCCATTAACTCTGATCCTTATGGAGCAGGCTGGATAGTAAAAATAAAGATTACAAATCCTGCAGAAATAAACGAACTTATGGATGTAGCAGCTTATTCTTCTTTTATAGGCTTATAATTTTAAAGATAAAAAATAAAAAGATGCTCGAGGAAATCTTCTGAGCATCTTTTTTGTATATAATATGAATAGAAAATTAAATATTGTTCTTATTGTTATTTGGGTTTCTTTGATGCTTTTTGCAATATTAGCTCCAGCAGACTCTTTACCAAAAGATATAGGTTTTCTTTCTTTTATTCCTTGCTTTGATAAATTTGTTCATGCAGGAATGTTTGGAGGTTTTGCTTTTCTTTTATTTTTACTCTTGAAAGGAAAGAATAAAATTAAACGAGCATTATTAACCACATTTTTATTTTCTATTAGCTTTGGACTTTTAACAGAAGGATTACAACTTTTCTTGACTGAAATAATAAAAAGAAAATTCGAATGGATGGATTTTTTAGCAGATATTATTGGCGTTGTGATAGCTTTAGGATTAGGTTATGTTATAGTCTATTTAAATCGAAAAAATAAGAAGGTAGAAGAATAAAACATTTTTTTTTAGATAAAGTTGTTGGTAGTAATAAATTAATTCCTATCTTTGCAAACTCAACTGGAGAAATAATATTTAGAAGAAAAACATAAAAAAGTAGGTAAGAATATGTATTTAGAAACCGAAAAGAAAAAAGAAATATTTGCTCAATATGGCAAATCAAATGTGGATACTGGTTCAACAGAAGGACAAATAGCATTGTTCACATTCAGAATACAACATCTAACTGAACATATGCGTGAGATGAGAAACGACAAATTTACAGAACGTTCATTAGTTAGATTAGTAGGAAAGAGAAGACGTTTATTAGATTATTTGAAATCAAAAGACGTTTTAAAATATCGTGAATTAATTAAGCAATTAGGTATAAGAAAATAATTTTTTCAGTACTTGATTTATCACCAAAAAGGCAATTAGCTTCTAATTGCCTTTTTTTGTATAAAAATTTGTGGGGCTTTAGAAGCAAAAATGAAATGATTATCTAACGTTGCTCCAGTTAGAAAAGAGGTAATAAAAATAATAAGATGCAAGGAATTAAAAAAGTCTTTACAATAGAAGATGGAAGACAAATTGAAATTGAAACTGGTAAATTAGCAAAACAAGCTGATGGTTCAGTAGTAGTTAGAATGGGTGACACAATGTTGTTAGCCACAGCTTGTGCAAAAAAGACAGCTGGAGAAAATGTGGATTTTATGCCACTTACAGTTGATTATCAAGAAAAATACGCTGCTGTTGGTCGTTTCCCTGGAGGATTTTTCAAAAGAGAAGCACGCCCATCAGAATACGAAATACTTATTGCACGTTTAGTTGATAGAGCTTTACGTCCATTATTCCCAGAAGATTTTCATGCTGAAGTACAAGTACAAATAACACTTATATCAGGCGATCAAAAAACACCACCAGATGCACTTGCAGCACTTGCAGCATCAGCAGCACTTGCAGTATCAGATATTCCATTTCATGGACCAGTATCAGAGGTTAGAGTTGCATATATTGATGGAAAGTTTGTATTAAGTCCATCATTAGAAGAATTAGAAAATGCAAAATTAGATTTAATTGTTGCAGCAACCGCAGATAATATAATGATGGTTGAAGGAGAAATGAAAGAAGTATCCGAAGACTTAATGTTAGAAGCTCTAAAAGTTGCACATTCATCAATAAAATTACATTGTCAAGCTATAAAAGAATTAGAAGTAATGGTTAATAAAACTCAAAAAAGAGAATATTGCCATGAAACTAACGACCAAGAACTAAAAGACGCAATACACCAAGCAACATACCAAAAATGTTATGACTTTGTAAAACAAGGAATAGCATGCAAAGCAACAAGAAGTGAAGCTTTTGACGCAATAAAAAAAGAATTTATAGATACACTTTCAGAAGAAGATGCTAAAGCAAAAGCATTTATGATAGATCGTTATTATCATGCTGTTGAAAAAGAAGCAATGAGAGATATGGTCTTAAATGAAAGAGTTCGTCTTGATGGAAGAAAATTAGACCAAATACGTCCAATATGGGCAGAAGTTGATTATTTACCAACCACTCATGGTTCAGCAATATTCACTCGTGGAGAAACACAATCACTTACAACTTGTACATTAGGAACAAAACTTGATGAACAAATAATTGATGGAGCTATAATTGAAGGAAAGAATAACTTTCTCCTTCATTATAATTTCCCAGGATTTGCAACAGGTGAAGTAAAAGGAAATAGAGGAATTTCAAGAAGAGAAGTAGGACACGGTAACTTAGCGATGAGAGCCTTAAAACAAGTTTTACCAAATCCAGAAGAATGTCCTTACACAATACGTATAGTATCTGATATCTTAGAATCTAATGGCTCTTCATCAATGGCAACAGTATGTGCGGGATGTTTAGCACTTATGGATGCAGGAGTACAAATACGTAAACCAGTTTCAGGAATTGCAATGGGATTAATTGCAAAAGGTGATAAATGGGCAGTACTTTCAGATATCTTAGGTGATGAAGACCACTTAGGAGATATGGACTTTAAAGTAACAGGAACAAGAGACGGAATCACAGCATGTCAAATGGATATTAAATGTGATGGACTTTCTTATGAAATCCTTGCAAAAGCTCTTGCACAAGCAAATGAAGGCAGAATGCATATTCTAAATATAATAGAAGAAACAATGCCTGCACCAAGAGAAGACTACAAACCATTCGTACCAAGAGTTGTGAAAATGACAATTCCAAAAGAATTCATTGGAGCAATAATAGGACCTGGAGGAAAGATTATTCAAGAAATGCAAAAAGAAACTAAAACCGTTATTGTTATAGAAGAAAAAGGCGAGTTTGGAGTAATAGATATTGTTTCTGTAAATAAAGAAGGTATAGAAGCAGCATTAGCAAGAATCAGAGGAATTATTGCAGTTCCAGAAGTAGGCGAAGAATACGAAGGAGTAGTAAAAAACTTACAAGCATTTGGAGCATTTGTTGAATTCCTTCCAGGAAAAGATGGACTATTACATGTATCAGAAATATCTTGGGATAGAGTAAGTAACGTTGAAGACGTATTGAAAGTAGGAGATAAGATAACAGTAAGACTTATAGAAGTTGATAAAAAAACTGGTAAATACAAATTATCTCATAAAGCATTACTTCCAAAACCAGAAGGTTATGTTGAACGTCCACCAAGACAAATGGGAGATCGTCCAGAAAGAACAGATCGTTCACAAGGAGATCGTCCACAAAGTGACCATTCAAGAATAAGACCCGAACGTCCAACAAGAGATAATGATTCAACTACAGATAATGATTAAAAATATCTAAAATATATTATAGAGCGATATGTCTTTTACATATCGCTCTTTTTTTTTATTCTAAGCAGGATTGAGTTTGGAACACTTTTTTTTGAATTTGAGTTCTTGTTAAAATGTTAATTTAATGTATTTTGATGATAATTTATTGTGGGAATTAAAAATGTTTGTAACTTTGCACAATCTAAAATCACAAAAATAATTTATTATATGAAAATTAAAATCAAGTATCTATTATTATTTGTCTCGGTTTTATTATTTAATGGTTGTATTTCTGACTTTGAAGGTTCTCAAAAATCAGATTATTTTGATTTTTCAACCGTAAAAAAATACAAATTAGATTTGAAATATTCAAAGACAAATGATTCTAAAATATTTTTTGAGATATATAAAGAAAATCCACTTAATGCAAATGGTCAAAAGATTAATAATTTAAAACCAATAGCAAAGGGATTTACTGATAAAAATGGACGTGCAAATTTTGATGTGTCTATGCCTGCGGGATTAAGTAATTTTTATATTTATACCTCAAATTTAGGAGTCCCATCGTTAATGAAGGCTATTGTTGAAAATAATACTGTTAGGTTTGTTACTTATGAAAATGAAACTAAATCGACAGGTTCATTTGGAGTTACAACAAGAGATAATTTTTGGAATACAACTCTTGTTAAATGGGATTATAATGGACAACCCTCTGTTCTAATGGCTCCAGATGTTGTTACTTCTAGACTATTAGCAGATATAGGGTATACTTTACCAGATGGAATCTCTGTCCCTTCAACCAAACCATACCTGCTTTCAGATAATACAAGTACAAAAATCGTACAAAATACTAATGTATATTTGACATTTTTACATGAAGGAGCTGGGTATAGAAATACAATGGGTTATTTTGTATATCAAACCAATAATCCTCCAACATCAGTAAGTCAAATAGATGAAATATTGGTATTCCCAAATGTTTCTTATTCTGGAGAACAATATGGATGTTTAAATTCAGGAGATAAAGTTCAGTTAAAATATAAGGATCCAAAAACTAGAAAGTGGAGTTATATTTTCCCTGCCGGTACTTCTATTGGTTGGGTTATGGTTTCAGATGGTTTTGAAAAGACCTCTTCAAATACAAGAGGTTCTGTTGGAGGCAATAATAAAAATAAATTCTATTCCATATCAAGCCTAAATCCTGAGTCTACTCCATCACAAAGGAGACATTGTATTCTTTTATATGATGAAGAAACTAAATATTCAATTATTGGATTTGAAGACATGCTTATAACGCAAGGCGATAATGATTATGAAGATGTATTGTTCTTTGTTTATTCTAATACGGTTGGTGCAATAGAGCCTCCTCCAAATAATGTAGAAACTCCCGCTCCAGTGCAAACATCATATTCAGTTAACTACTCAGGACGTTTAGCATTTGAGGACCTTTGGCCATACGAAGGAGATTATGATATGAATGATTTGGTTATGGAGTATAATATTGATCAAGTATACAATCAAGATAATAAAGTAATAAGTTGTTCTGGTTATTATAAGATTGCTGATATTGGAGCACAAATAAAAAATGGATTTGGTTTTCAATTAGGCGTTGATGACTCAAAAATTCAATCGTTTTCACTTAATTCAACTTATACAGATCCTTCCTCATTAATACAAAGAAATGCTAACGGTTTAGAAACTAATCAAAACTTAGCAACAGTAGTTCTTTTCACTGATGCGAAAAATGTTTTTAGAAATTCACCTAATGAAAAATTTAATTTTAATATAGTATTTAGTGAGCCAATAAACCCTTCTAATTTAATGACCCCTCCATACAATTCATTTATAATTTCAAATGGTAATACTCTTTTAAGTAGAGGTCACGAAGTACACTTGCCAAATTACCCACCTACAGCTAAAGCCGATAGGAGTTTATTAGGAACAGGAGCTGATAAATCAAATGAAAGTTTAGGTTTATATTATATTTCAGATGCTAATTTTCCATTTGCAATAAACGTTCCAACAACTACTTTTGTTACTCCAAGAGAAATGATGAGGATTGATGCTTTTTACCCTAGGTTCAATGATTGGGTAAATAGCTTTGGTGCAACTAATAATGATTGGTATAATTTCCATATAAGTAAGTAATAAGTATAAAATAAATTATTATAGACCCGTCCCAAATAAGTGTAAAACAAATAACACTTATTTGGGACGGTCTTTTTGTTATATAAAAGATATTGTTCTATTCCTGATCGTTAAATAACGTAAGTTAGATGTAAACAATAGATCATAATAGTAAACAGAATAAAAATATATCTCATATAAATGTAAAATTAATAATCTAATCACTTGACTTTTATTCTAATATTTCGTATCTTTGCACTACAAAATCTATTCAAAAACAAAAGAATAGAATCTAAGAAAAAGAAATCAATCTAAAAATTTCTTAAAAACTACGATGCCCATCGTAGATAGTCTACGATATCCATCGTAGCACACCCACGATGCCCATCGTACGACATTTATATCCCGTTTAAATAAATTAAATCCCTGTTTACGGATAATTATTCCCTGTTTAAGCACATTTATATAGGGATTAAATTTCAAAATACAAGATAACAGAAGAAATTTAATCCCTAACAGCACATTTTTTGTTCCTATCGCAAGAAAAATCCAACAGTAACATCCAATTTAAAATAACACCACTACCCGTAGAGACGCGATTTATCGCGTCTTAATAAAATAAAAGAAGTAAATCATACCTTCTAAATAAGCCATTTTGGATTTAAGATATTATATTTCTGACATCCAATAAAATAAAAGGTTGTAACCTTATAATTAAACAGAAAAAATGCAGATAAATTAAAATTTTCTTTTAACTTTGCCTTGATCTTTTTTGAAAGAGATAGTAATGAAAACTTGATTTTCTTTCTTTTGTTTTATCTCCTCATAAAATTTAATCAAGAACTAACAATCAAACACTAAGCTGCATTTACAATTGGAACTCAATGATAAAAAATATAAACTATTAACAGTGTTGGGAAAATGGTAGTTAAATAGTATTTAATTGCTATTTAAAATTATTGATGATTGATGCAAACTTTATCCTTATAATATGTTGATTTTATCTTTGCAATTATCTTAATAGCTTTATTGTTTTTAAGTGCAAAATTTATACTATTTAATAGGTAAATGTCATAATATTTGTATCTTTGCTTCATATTATAAATTACAGATTATGAAACCACAAACTGTTGAAATTACATCAAATGGAATCCGGAAAATACTAAGTAAATATACCCCAGAACGTGCAATTTCAGAATATATATGGAATGGTTTTGATGCAAAAGCTACAATAGTAAAAATCGAATTTGATATTGACCCTAACGGTATTGATACATTTAAAGAAATCAGAATTTGTGATAATGGAATAGGGATATGCTATGAAGAGTTAGAAAATAAGTTCAAGCAATTTTATGAATCCCACAAGAATATCACTAATTACAGTAATGCAGATTTAACTCGAGGAAAGAACGGATACGGTCGTTTCACATTCCATAAATTTGCTAAATTAGCCAAGTGGGAAACATTATATAAAAAAAAAGATGATATAATGTCTTATGCTATAAGCATAAGCAACGATAATCTAATAGATTACACTCCTGCAACTCCGATAAAATCACAAGAAACAGAAACTGGCACTTGTGTTGTTTTTAACGAATTATCTATAGCAATTTCAAATTTATTTATTGATAACACACTTATTCCTTATCTGAAAGCTGAATTTGCTTGGTTCCTAGAACTCAAAGAAGAATATAAGATTTTTATTAATGGAAACGAATTGGATTATTCATCTATAATAAAGGATGTTAAGAGTACTACAGTTATAGCTGAAGGACATAATAGAAAAGTTTCCTTTGATTGCAAGTATATTCAATGGAATACAAAGCTTAATGAAGAATATTCTAGATTCTATTTCCTAAACAATGATTTGGAACTAAAAAACACAAAAACAACTTCTTTAAATAAAAAGGGAGATAATTTTTGGCATAGCGTAATTATTATCAATGATTTTTTCAATGAAATAGATTGTGATAATGAGGACGAAAACGACCCTCAAACTAAATTGTTTAATAATACCGAGGATAGAAAACTATTCAAAGATTTAGTTGAAAAACTTGATAATTTTTTAAAGGGTAAAAGGCGTCCATTTTTAAGGCAACAAGCTGTTGTTTTGATTGATAAGTATGAAGAAGAAAAAGTTTTCCCTGAATTCAGTAATAATGAATGGGACAAGGCGAGAAAACAAAGTTTGGAAGATTTTGTGAAAGAATTATATGAAGTCGAGCCTGCAGTATTTATGAAATTAAATCAAGAACAAAAAAGAGTCTTTTTAGAACTTCTCAATCTTGTAATGGATTTGGGAGAAAGAGAGAGTCTATTTAAAATATTAGATGCAGTTGTAGACCTAGATTCAAACGACAGAGAAGAATTTGCAAAAATATTGGAAACTACTAGACTTAAGCAGATTATATCTACAATAAAACTAATATCGGACAGGTTATTGACGCTTGAAAAATTGAAGCAACTTGTTTTTAATCACGAATTAAAAGCCAATGAAGTTAATCATCTCCAATCATTCATAGAAAAGCATTATTGGATTTTTGGAGAAGAATATAGACTGGTTTGTGCAGAGGAAGTGAAATTTGAAAAAGCCTTGAAAAAATATGTCTATTTACTTCGAGGAGTTAGTGAAGATACTTATATTGAACATATAGATAAGTATAAAGAAATGGATTTATTTTTAGCTGGAACAGATTTTAGGGATGGTAAACCTCACAACGTAGTTGTTGAAATTAAAAATCCTACTACTATTAAGCAATTAAAACCAGAACAATTATTACAATTAGAAAGATATATGGATGTTATATTGAAGCAAGATTGCTTTAATGACGCTAACGAATATTGGACGTTTTTCTTAATAGGTCAAGACTATGATGATGTTGTAGGTCGTCGAATTACAAATAAATACAGTGGCTTGGTTCAAACAGGAGATAATTATAGCTTATTTGTAAAAAAATGGAGTGAGATTATCAATGAACTTGAAAGACGATTGAATTACTTACTAGAAAAATTAAAGATTGAACGAGCTAAATTATCTGATACTAGTACTTTAGATGATATTATGAATGAAGTTAAGAATAATTCAGCTGCTATGAGTTAGTTTAAAAATAAGTTATATGGGATTTAAATTTAGAGCATCAAATGATTTTTCACATTGATCCAAAAACTCATTATAAATATCTACTTTTTTCTTGCATTTATTTCCCAGGTGTAGGAATTCTTACATTTGCAAACGACATGCAGATAAGTAATTCATTATTTATTCTTATTTCTAAATATCATCTAATTATCCTGCCTATTTCTCTAAATTATTTATAATAATTACTATAGTTCAATTACTCTCAATTAGATACCAAACATTTTATACCCTAATTTAATATATTTACCAATATTTAAACTCAAAATTATATTCTTTGGGAGCATCATTGCTTATTATTGTTAAAGTCAATTTATTATTGATATATTTATATGACCAACTACGAGATCTATCATCCTTGTCATCACATATTACAATACTCACAAATTATATTTCTGGTGAAGAAAATTCCAATCTTCTTCACAATTACAATCATTATTTAAAGTATCAATGATATTGATTTTTTCAATAGGATAATTATTGTATTCGTAAATGCTCATTTTTTTATAATTCCCTATATAACAAATCTTCTTAATCTTGAATATTGATATATAATTTTCTTTGATCAAAAAACTTAGTTTATATTCAAATCTATAATGATTGCCTTTATTGAAATTCAAATCGAATCCTTTTGTTGTTTTAATTATTGAATTATAAGCCATTGAAAAAAATCCTTCATTAGAAATAATGTTTGAATATATATTTCTTATTTTTGATTTCCCTTTTTCAATAATTATTTTGACTAGAAGCCTTTTAGGTATTGAATCTACCCTAAATTGATACCATTTGTCAGGTATATCTAAACTCAACGGAGATAATATAATTAAATAATCATCTATTTTATCATTATTCAAGTCAATTTTTATACTATCCATTACATTATAGTATTCTGAAATAAATATTCCAAATTGTTTATAATAATTATTTATTACTTTAAAGCAACTATCGCATTTTGTGTTAATTTCTACAGTTGGTTTAATTGTATCACCCTTTATTAAAGTATTATTGAATTGTTCTCCTTGACAATATACATTAATACTCAAAACCAATATAAATATAAAATTAATTCTTTTCATTTATGTAATATTTTATCCACCAAATGTTGTTATATAATATGTGAAAGTTAAATCTATTATTGTAAAGAAATAGAATTCGCTTTTAATATATTACCAATAATTAAACTCAAAATTATATTCTTTGGGAGCATCATTGCTTATTATTGTTAAAGTCAATTTATTATTGATATATTTATATGACCAACTACGAGATCTATCATCCTTGTCATCACATATTATATATTTATAATTGAATGTCTTATTTCTATCATAAACAAGTTTACTATCAAATTTACCCGTATACAAAAAGACATTATCTTTATAGATAAAGCAAGCTTTGAAATAAGACATCTCTAATCCACAAATCTCCGTATATGTAATTGCAACATCTTCTTCATAACCATTTATAACTTCAAATAAGTAAATAAGTTTTTTTTGCGATATTGTTCTATTATCAGTAGAAGAATCGGCAATAACAGAATCAAGAATACTATATAATTCTTCTTTTGGTTCATACAGTTTTAAATCAACTGAATCATATTTGAAATTATCTTCTTCCTTTTCAATATTATCAATAGATGTTTTTGCAACATTATTATCTTTCTGACAAGATAACACCAATAATAACAAAGACATTATTAATAAACTTTATACTAATTTATACTTTTTCATACTGGTCTATATTTACCAATATCTAAACTCAAAATTATATTCTTTGGGAGCATCATTGCTTATTATTGTTAAAGTCAATTTATTATTGATATATTTATATATCCAACTTTTTGACAAATATCCTTCATCTTCACATACAACATATTTATAATTGATTTTTTTACTGTTATAATAAACAAGATTACTATCAAATTTACCCATATACAAAAAGACATTATTTTTATAGATAAAACAAGCTTTAAAATAAGACATTTTAAATTCACAAATCTCCGTATGTGTAATTGCAACATCTTCTTCACCATCATTTATGACGTCAAATAAATAAATAAGTTTTTTGGGAGATATTGTTCTATTATCAGTAGAAGAATCGGCAATAACAGAATCAAGAATACTATATAATTCTTCTTTTGGTTCATACAGTTTTAAATTTACTGAATCATATTTGAAATTATCTTCTTCCTTTTCAATATTATCAATAGATGTTTTTGCAACATTATTATCTTTCTGACAAGATAACGCCAATAATAACAAAGACATTATTAATAAACTTGATACTAATTTATACTTTTTCATACTAATAAGTTCTACATATCCTACGTAGAGAGGGATTACAAATCCCTCTCTTTATTATTAGGTTGATTCAATACGTTTTTTAATTTAATAATATAACGTTTTGGTTCTTTTGTCAAATCTTTTTAATATTCGGGATTTTATTTCTCAATATTTCCGCAATGGGATGATTAGTATAATCCTGTATTTACCGTTAATAGTGCATTGAGTCTTCCGCCATTTTTGTTACAACTCCATGTTCATAGTTGTAAAGTTTTACAAATGTTTTAGAAGAAGCATCGGTATTTTGTGGGGTAATTACTACAAAATTCATTGTTGTTGCACCTACATTATTATTATCAATCCATGTTCCAGAGTTTGCATAGATTGTTTTTTGTTCGTTATAGTTTGTAGACGAGATAATTTTAGCATCGTGAGTATGTCCAAAGACAACAATTCTTTTATTTGAATTTGGATTTAAAAAATATTGATTCTTTGCCTGATTATCCGATTCACTCGCAACGGCAGCATTTGCAATAGCCTGACTAAGAGGAATATTAACAGCTACATGATTAAGTGCTTGTCTTTGATCCCAAGTGTCCTGAATTCCATTATAAAGATTAACATTTATAAATCCACCTGTAGTCGTTTGATAAGGCAATAAATCGTTTATAGAATAGGTACCTGTGAATCCATCAACATTAGTTACAATAATATTCTCATCAAATTTATTTTCTATTGGCAGATAATTTATTGCCCATTGCCATAGTTTCCAATATGCGAATAGTAAATTTTGGCTTTCATTGCCAGAAGTATTTTGAGTAGCAACCGGCATTGTGTCGCCAGCAATATGGCATTCTTGTATATGGTGAAGTGCTGCTATTCTTGTAAAGAAATATCCCGGAGGCAATATGGTGCCAGGGGCAATAACCTGATTTGAAATTGGGTCGGGTGCACAGAAAAAATTGTAGCGGTGTCCATGTTCAATAGCCAATACCGGCATATCCGATGGAGTGTATGTACCCAATCCCAGTTCATTATCACGTGCCTGATTTATTCCAGGAAGAATAAGGTCAACATTTTCTGCAGTTATAGTTAAATCATGGTTTCCTGGTACATAGGTAACTTTAATATTCCCTTCTTGAATTATATTATTAAAAGCATCTATCACTCCTTTATTGGCTGTTGCTATACGTTGAACAAAGTTAGCTTGATCACTTCCATCATAAGTATTTATTGTGGCAGGAACATACCATTCATCAAGCAAGTCTCCCGCGATAACAAGTTCTTTCACATCTGGAGATGCTTTAATCTTGTAAAGCATTTTCTCAAGATACTTAAGGTTGTTCTTGCATTCGGCATAAGCAAGATCTGCGCCAAGGTGCAAATCACTTATCACAACTATCATATTCCTTTCATTGCTGCCATTGCTAAAAGGGTTTATTTCAGTGTTGGTTGTTTCTTCTTTATCGCAAGAAGCAAATGCACTTAAGATCAACATCACAAAAAATGCATTTAATAATCTCTTAATAGTTTTCATGGTACTCTTTTTTTAATTTTTTACCTACTCGTAAAGCTTTTCGGAATCCGCTATGATTGTAACATATAATTATGTTTTAAAAAGAGCTTGATTCTTTATAAGAAAACAGGCTCTTTTTAAATTGAGTGATATTATTTTATAGATATAATAATAGATTTGTTTGCAGCATCTTTTTCTCCGTCAGGACCAGACACTTTAATATTATCTATATATATCTTATCGCCTTTTATTAATTCCTTAATTTTAAAAGTCATCATTGAAGTGAATTTCTCATTATTTGAAATTAATACAGGTTCATTATTATTCCCTGTGCTGAACGTCATTTTGAATCCTTTGACATTATATTTTACAGGAAAATCAAAATCTTCAAGATATAGATGAATATAAGGGTTCTCCAATAGTTTTTCAACCGTTATTTCTTCTCCTAAATTATTCCCAACTTCTGCAATTGGTTTAGGAAGTGTTCTTATACGAAATGTTTTTTTATCACATCTTATTTTCTTTCCATGAAAATTTTCAAATACAGATATTTCAATAATTCCATTTTGAGAAATAGCTATTAATGTATCATATTCTATGGTTTTACCATTGGGACCTTCTTTTTCTATTTTTGTTTTCTCATATTTATCCCCATCTTTAACAGATACTATATAATCAGCTCTGCCAACTTTTTTTATGGTTGCATTTCCTTTTGTGATTTCAGCAGATATTTTGCTGTCATCAATTCCCACAACTGCAATAGAAACAGGATTGTCTGTACCAAGATAAAGTATATTTAAATTGGTTGAAGCAATAACTGTTTTGTAATTTGGAACTTGTGCATTAAGATTTAATCCTATGCACATTAGCATTAATGCTAATAAATAAATCTTCTTCATAATCTTTTTGAATTAAATTTCTTACAGCAAAAATAACATATTTTTTTTTACCTGATAGTAAAAATCATCTGAGGATTTGCAACAGACTTTTCTCCATATGTTCCTGCTACTCTAATTTCTTCAATATATATCTTATCTCCTTTTTTGAGAGTCTTTATCTTTGTAATCATTTCAGGGGTAAACTTTTCATCTCTTGATACAAAAGGCGCATCTCCATTTTTTCCTGTATTGAAAGTCATTTGAAACCCAATAACCTTATATTCTACAGGAAAATCAAAATCTTCGACTTCAACTTTTATATATGGTTTTCTTAATAAAGCACCTTTATCTATCAAGCCTCCATCATTCATATCAATTTGTACTATTGGCTTTTTAATGTCTTTTACTATAAAAGATGTCGAGCCTAAATAAATTTCTTTATTATTGATTTTTGAATATACGTCGATATCAATATGGTCATTATTAGTTGTTATTATAGTATCCTTTTGGTAAATTGTACCATCAGTATCCACACAATCCATAGTAATAGTAAATTGATAAGTTCCATAATCTACATTAACAATATATTGACATTTCCCTATCTTTTTTATTTTACCATTTCCATTAGAAACTACTGCATATAAATATTCATCCGATATTCCATCTACGGCAATAGAAATAGGGTTATCTACTCCTCTATAAAGTATATTAATATTTGTTGCAGCAATAACTGGTTTTGTTTCTTCTTGTGTTTGTGCATTTAGATTTAATCCTATACACAATAGCACTAATGCTAATAAATAAATCTTCTTCATAATTTTCTCGAATTAAATTTCTTATAGTAAAGATAGTCTTATTTTTTTATCGTAAAAATCATCTGAGGATTTAAAGGTGATTTTTCTCCATCTGTTCCTTCTACTCTAATTCCTTCAATATATATTTTATCTCCTTTTTTTAGAGTCTTTATCTTTGCAATCATTTCTGGAGTAAAATTATTATCTTTTGAAATTAATGGAGCATCTTTTAGGTAAGAGCTAAAACACATTTGAAATCCTTTTACCTCATATTTGACAGGGAAATCAAATCCTTCCACAACTACTTTTATTCCGTGTTGAGCAATAATAATTTCTTTAGTTATTTTTCCTCCATCAATAGAACCAAGCATTGCTTTTGGTTTAGGAATTTCTTTTACACGAAATTTTTGAGTTCCATAATCAATTACTTTATTATCAATTAATACAGAAACAGCAATTTCTACTAAATCACTTGCTTTAACTAAAAATGTAGTGTCTTTCTGATAATTATTCCCGTCTTTATCCGTACGATCAATAATCGCTGTTTCATAAGAGTCTCCCTTTTTAACATTTAATATATAATCTCCAGCTCCAACTTGCTGAATTGTAGCATTACCTTGTGTAACATGAACTAATAATTTACTATTATCAACTCCTGCTACTACAATAGAAATTGGGTTATTTATTCCAATATAAACAACATTCATATTTGTTGCAGCAATAACAGTTTTATGATCATTGTTTGTTTGTGCATTTAGGTTTATACCTATGCAAATAAGACTTAATACTAATAAACTAATCTTTTTCATGGCTTAATTTTTGTTTGTTTGAGAGTGCAATAATAGTAATTATATTAATAATAAACAATAATATTTCAATTTATTATAAGGGAAATTTTGCTTTTGCTTTTTAAACCATATATAGCAAAAAAAATAATGGACAAGTAAACACCTGTCCATTATTTAATATGATATTAGTTTTTAAGTCTTTAAAAGACTATTCTCTTTGAAGAATTATAAACCTAATTTCTTTTTCATGTCTTTAGATAAAGCATTTTTGTTTATCATAAAGTCAATTGTTTTGTAGCGTACGAATGCTTCTGAAGCAAAGAAATAACCATTATATTTTCCTTCTGTTCCCCAAGAGTTTTTAACCTTGTAGAATTTTTGTCCGTTTTGGTCTTTTGCTATTCCAACTATTACCATTCCATGGTCATCTGTTGTGTTATAGTTATCAAAAGCTTCTTGACGCATTTCTTGTGTTATTGTTTTTTCTTTAGCTGTTCCATCAAAAGTGTAAGCTGATTTTGCTTTTTCTGCTGCTGTTAGCTTTTCCCATTTATCACGTTCTGTTCCTGATAAATCTGTTTTGTCTTCATCTGGAACAATTGCTACTGCATTTTTCCAAGAGAATCCCTTTTCACTTACATCTGCTCCCCATCCAATTGTGTATCCATTTTCAATTGCATTATCCATAACTTGAATCATTTCATCTAATGGAACATTATAAACAGAACCTAATAACCAGTTGTCAGGTATTTCAATAATGAAAGGTTTGTAGAATGGTACATTTGTATATGAACCTATTTCTATATAATCATCCAAATTTAATCCTAAACTTTGAGCATAAGTTTTTGGAGTATATTCTTTTCCTTTGTAAGTGAATGTTTCTGGCATTTTTCCAAAGTAAGCATCAAGAATTCCATTAAATGCTGTTTTCCAAGCTGTAGTTAATGTCTTTTGTTCTACTATTGCTTTACAAAATGATTCTAATACTTTATCAAGTTCAGCATGATTATGTTTATCAACACCATAATTCAATCCTTTATAAGCTTCTTCTGGAACTATACCATATTTCTTAATCATTTCAGTAATATCATGGAATCCACCACCTGCTGCGAAGTTTGCTGTTCCATGTAAACGTATATAACGTTCTGCTTTTTCAAGATATGCATTACGAACTATCCACATTTCTGATAAATCATATTCACCTTTTCCTGCTTTTAATAGTTCAGATTCCAATAACCCTATTCCTGAAAAGCTCCAACAAGTGCCTGAACGAGATTGGTCTTTTGCTGGGGTTGAAGGATTTTCCTTAACGATTGTGAAGGTGTAAGTCTTTTGTTCTTCTTTCTTTTCTTCTTGAGCGAAGACTGCATTGCCCATGAATAGTACACAAGCGATAGCTAAGATTGTTTTTTTCATTTTTTTCTTCGTGTTTTATTATTAATTTGCTAACATTACTGGCATTACGAGCATAAGTATTGATTCTGCTGTTTCTTCAGCTCCTTCTTCATAAGGATATATTATACCTGCTCTATTTGGTTGTGACATTTCTAATAATAGGTATTCTGTTTCAACATTGTTAAGCATTTCTAATAAATATTTAGCATTAAATCCTATTTCTAAATCATCACCTGTATAATTGCATGGAAGTTTTTCTTTTGCTGCATTTGAGAAATCTATATCTTCTGCTGATATAATAATTTCATTACCTCCCAATTTTAAGCGGACTTGTTGTGTTGATTGGTTTGCAAACAAAGATACACGCTTAACAGAACTTAAAAAGGCGGCTCTTTCTATTATTAATTTATTTGGATTTTCTTTAGGTATTGCGGCATCATAGTTAGGATATTTCCCTTCAATTAAGCGACATACTACTAAATAGTTTTCAAATTTAAATGATACGTTTTTAATATTGTACTCCATTAATATATCAGCGTCTTCTTTATATGAAACAAGTATGTTCTTAATTAAATTAAGTGGCTTCTTTGGAAGTATAAAATTAGTTGGAGTATCGTTTGTGAAGTCAGATCTTCTGTAACGAACTAATTTATGTGCATCTGTTGCAACGAAAGTAATATTGTTTTCATTTTGTTCGCAGAAAATACCAGTCATTTGAGGTCTTGTTTCTTCAACTCCAGCTGCAAATATTGTTTTAGAAATAGCATTAACTAATAATGATGAAGGAACAGTTATTTGAGAAGCATCTTCAATAGTTGATACTCTTGGATATTCATCTGCTGAAATACCAGTAAGCTTATATTTTCCTTCGCCTGATGTTATTTCTATTGCATAGGTTTCATCGTCAATCACAAAACTTAATGGAACATTGGAAAATGTTTTAACTATGTCTGATAAAATCTTTGCTGGAACTGCAATTTGAGATAGTCCTTCTGCATCTGCGTCAGAAAGTTCTAATTTCACTGTAACGGTTGTTTCAATATCCGATGCAGTTATTGCTAATGTTTTTTCGTCTAATTGGAAAAGAAAGTTTTCCAATATAGGCACAGCGTTATTTGTTGTAATAACACTATAGATTGATTGTAAGGAACGGGATAAGGTTCCTCCATGAACAATAAATTTCATATCTTTATTTATTAATTATTTCAAGTAGCAAAAATAAACTCTTTTCTCTTATAAACAAAAAGTTAAAGGATTTATTTACTAACAATTTGTGAATAAATTTATTTGTTTTCCTCTATTTTTTTGTTGAGAAATAGTAGGAAGCTGGTTTTATTACATTATCCATAGCAAAGTATTGTAAGATTAAAGTATCTTTACTTCCAGACATTAAACCATACATTCTGTTAATATCGAATATTTCGTAGAATTTATTTTTATCGTTTTTACTAACCCAAGTACCTTCTTTTAATTTCATATATGTTTTAAGGCTTTTGCTCTTTCCTTTTTTGTCTTTTACTGTAATTATAAAGCTTGGTTCTTTTGTGAAAATTGTATCCTTTTGTACTTTAGGGATATTATTAGCTATGTTTTCAAAGTTTAGGTCAGTAAAACTTGAAATTAGTGCTGTTACTTTTATTGTATCAAAACTTGATAGTTTTTCTTTTGTTTTCAGTAGTCTTAGATTAAATGTATTCCCTTCACTATAAACTTCAAAGCCTTCTTCTGGAAGGGTAGGTATTTCAATTTTTATTGAAGCAATATCATTAGGATTATATTTGAATATAGTATGAGCTTTCCAATCGTCAGGATCTGCTGTGAAACGAGAAGAAAGATACCCTCTGAAATTAGGAATATGAATAACGCAAGGATTTTTAGTTCCTTTTATCAACATATACGTTCCCATATTATCCATTGTTTGATCGCCAATATATATTGACTTTTCTAATTTCTCTCTTTTGAATAGCTTGATAAAGCCTAAGTGTATATAATAGCCTTGAGTATAAATATCTACTCTTACATTTCTTGCTGAAAGCTGTTTTATTATGTTTGCGTGAGCTGCTCTTGCAACAGGTTCCCTAACCCTCATATCACGTAATGTTTCTACTAATGTTTTTACCATCATAGGTGCAGCTTGGAAATCATTATTAACTATCCATGTGCTATCATTAGTCTTTTTAAGTTCAGTTTTATTTCCGTCCCTATCTTCTAATACTAATCTTGTTAATTTAGTTGTATCCTCAATATTAAAGTTTTGTCTTAAAGAAGAATTCTTTTGTGTTGAGAGTACAATTACAGTTATTAAACATAAAAAAACTATAACTCCTATTATAATATAATTCTTTTGGCTTCTATTTAATTTCTTCATATTTTTTATATGTTGATTTGTCCTTATTTTTTCTTTTTAATTGCTTTGACTTTCTTTACAATATATTTTTTCTTTCTTAGAATTGCTACCCCAAAGCCAATAATAATTACTAAAAGTATTGGAATACCGATATTGAAAACTTGCCAAAATGTCTTTTCTTTTTCTGCCTTAACCTCATCTAATTTCCTCATCATTATCTCTCTTGAACGAATAGGAATCATATCCTCATCACCACAAAGATAATTTACGCAGTTAATCAAGAATTCTTTGTTACCATACATTTCTTTTGTGAATCTATCATAACCAAGTGGCAAAGGTTGTCCATTTATATAATCGTTTCTTATTATATCTCCATCAGAAACGACAATCATAGAGTTAGAAGTATCACAACTTTCTTTAAAAGCAATCATCTGATTGTTTTCCATTTCAGGAGGTAAGCGATGTTTAAATGCAGAAGAGAATTTTCCTTCCAAAAGCATTGCAACAGGGAGATTTGATAGATTGAATAATCTTGCATCTTGTCTTTGCTTCAACATCTGTAAAGAAATTACAGCAGGAGTATTCATAATACGAGTATTATTGGAAGTGAAAAGGAGGGGAGTTTTCTTAATATTGTTTTGAATAGTATCAATACTACTTGCAAATTCCATCTTGACAGGATTTATCTTGCTTGTAATTATACTATTTGGGTTAGGACTTAATATAGGGAAGAAATTCCAAGGGAAGTATGTGAATTGAGGAGTATTATCTCCATAAACACCTGTTGTTATAGGCACTTTAGAGCATTGCATATCCATAACAAGGTTAGTATTTAAACGTACTCCGTATCGAAATAATGGATCTTCTACTCCTGTAAAATTGGTAATAGCATAGGTTTGAGGTTGTGTTTGAAGAGAATCCATTGAACAAAGTAAAGGATCAACTAACCAAAGAATCTTACCTCCATGCATTACAAATTGGTCTAAAATATAAAGGTCTTTATAAGAAAAGACGGTTAAAGGCTTAGCTATAATTAATGCCTTATATTTATTACTTATTTTTACTTCCTTAGAACGTAAAGAGTCATAAGTTCTATCTGTTACAGCATTAAGTCTTTCATTTATTGTTACTGTATCAATTGCATAGAAATCATTTATTCCATTAATAAAGTCCACCATATATGGCAAATCCCATTCTCCATGTCCTCTTATTATGGCTATCCTATCTTTAGTTGAAGTGATTAAGCTTCTTAATGCTGAATAAATATTGAATTCTAAGTTTTGTATGGAGCTATTTAATATTTCTTCTTCACCAGTTCCTTTAGTACTTATAAGTGATACTATCTTTGTTTGTCCTTTATATGTTATTTCTAAGTAGGGGAACATATATTGACGAACTTGACTATCGTTTTGTTGAGATGTTTTTAGAATTGGCTGGAAACCTTTTTCAAATAAACGTTGATAAAATTCTGCTTGATCCTTTTTATCTTTAAAGTCATTAGGATTACGGAATTCAAACTCAATATTCTTATTATAGGAACGAAACTGATTAATCATTTCACGAGTTTCGTTTCTCAATCTCTTATAGTCAGCAGGAATATCCCCCTCTAAATAACAACGTATAAACACAACATCATCTATATTCTTTAAAAGATGTTTTGTTGAATGAGAAAGAGTATATCGTTTTTCACTTGTAAGGTCTAATCTGCCAAAGAAATAGTATCCAACTACATTAAGAAAGATAATAACTACTAATCCTATTACAAGTTGAAGTATATGAGAGCGTTTAACATCAGTTTTAACATCAGTTTTAGCATCTGGTTTTGCAAATATCTTTTTCAAAAAATTCTTTTTCATATCCTTATCCTTATTTCTTCCAGTTTCTACTTTCTAAACTAATCTTAGTGAGCAATAAGAAAAATACAATAGCACTAAGATAATAAATTACATCTCTTGAGTCAATAACACCTCTACTTATTGAAACATAATGTTGATTAATCCCTATTGACCTTATTATTAAGTCCGCATTACCAAATATTTCTAAGCTTGTTATTGCATCAAACCCAATGTAAGCAAATGCAGATAAAAGTACAGATATTATAAATGCTATTATTTGATTGTTAGTTATTGACGATGAGAAAACGCCAATTGCAACAAACACACCACCAAGAAATATTAATCCAATATAAGAACCAGTTATTCCTCCTAAATCAAGATTACCTTTCGGAGCTCCTAACTGATAAACGGCAATAACATAAATAATAGTTGGCAATATTGAAAGCACAACTAAACAAAGTCCTGCTAAGAATTTTGCAAGAATTATTGAAAGGTCAGAAAGAGGTTTTGTGAGCAATAATTCAATTGTTCCATTCTTTCTTTCTTCTGCAAACATTTTCATAGTAATTGCAGGAATAAGGAAAAGAAAAACCCAAGGAGCAAGCATAAATAAACCATCAATGCCAGCATAACCGAAGTTCAAAACATTAAAGTCCATTGGTAAAACCCAAAGGAATAATCCTATCACGATTAGGAAAACAATTATTGTTATATAGCCAATCAGTGAAGAAAGAAAGCTATTTAACTCTTTTAGAAACAATACGTACATTATCTTTTTGTGTTATTATAGTTGCTATTTTGTAACTTGCAAACATACGAATATTATTTGAGACAATAGCATTTATTTTTATTGTTAATCGATAAAATCCCGCAACACACAAAAAATCAAAACAAATGTATGGGCAACTCTTGCGATTGCTCAATCCAAAAGTATCCAAGAAACCAAAACCATGAAAACGGGTCAATGTAGAATCCCGGTGGAATGAAAAAATTAAGCGAACAATTTTGATAACAGTCCAAAAAGGTTTAATCTTTTCCAAAATAGATTAAATATAAATCCAGAAAGGTTTAATCTTTTCTCAAATAGATTAAATATAAATTCGAAAAGATTTAATCTAATTTCAATAATTAATCCTTATTCTACTGGGATTTTACATTGCCCCAAAAAGAAGAGCAAGAGGATATATAAAAAACGCCCTACGATTTCAAAAAAACAGGTTTTTTCTCTATCTAATTATTATGGCTTTCTTTGCTATTTTATTCCCACTATTTAAAATTATATTGACATTATATGTACCTGCATTATAGTTTGAAGTATTAATCTTAATTGTTTTTTCTCCTTTTGCAATAATGGATTCAACTAATTGACCATTAATGTTATTTACTTCTATCTTTTCTATTTTTTCTCCTTCAATCATAAGATAGTCTTTTGCTGGATTTGGGTAAAACTTTAAGTCTTGGGTTGTAATATCATTTAATCCTATAAATGTTAGGCATTCTTCTTGACTTAATTCACTTTCACAATTTTCTTCAACTGCTTTTATCTTATAGCAATAATTATTTCCGTTTACTAAATTAGAGTCTTGATAGCTTGTGCTTGTAACACTTGCAATTGAATCGTTATTTCGATAAATTATATAGGTTGATGAATTGCCTTGCCAAGAAATATTAAAGTGATTTCCTTCTATTTCTACTGATAAATTGCTTGGTAATATAGGATTATTTACTGTTAGGGATAAATTAACGGTGCTATCGCAACCATCATAAGTTTGAAGATTTTGAGTATATAAGCCTTGTGTTGAAACATTAAATCCATTTTGAGTATAAGTTTCTCCCTGACAAATGGAAGCTGAAAGATTTGTTACTACATTACTGCATGGCAATGAATCTAAATCAGTAATACTTATATCGTCAATATATATGTAGTAATTATTATCTCCAACACCTAATATTTTAATATATTGATTACCAATAATACCACTTGGAACATTAACAGAATATTCATACCAACCATCAGACTCAGTAGTTGGAGCAACAGTTATATTATCGGATATGGACCCGAGAAGTGTTGCACCTGTTAGAGTTGAATTTGAATTAATATATATAGCTACATATTGATTTACACTTAAATAAGGACTTGAATGTCGATAAATCCAAAAACTAATTTTATAGTTATTATTTGGAAAATAAATTTGAGAAGAAGTAATGCTTGCCCATTCATCAGAACTACTTTCGTTGGAATTAAACATTAACATCTGAGAGCCTGTATGAGGAGAACATGATGGACCAAAACCTGAATTAACAATTTCCCAATTATACATTCCGCTTGCATCATAAGTCCAACAAGGTAATGAACCTTCACAAGTTTCATAATAAGGTAGATTTACAACACTATTGGCGCATAATGTTTGGAATCTTTTTGTTTCGCTATAATATGTTCCAGAAGATTTTGTGGAAAATATTCTATATTCGTAAATTGTGCTTGAATTTAAGTTGTTTAAAGTTAATTGCAGAGAAGAAGAAATTGTTTGAGTGTTGAAATTTAAACTATCTATATTTTTCCATTGAATTCCCATTGAAATAATCCCTGTGCTTGATGCAGAACCACTTATTGATGCTGATGTTGTTGTAATATTTGTTGCATCATCAATAGTAAAGATAGGGTAATTATTAATATAATTAAATGTTATTAGTGAATCAGAAGTATAACCAATATTACTTAGTACTCTTCCCGACATATTACCATTTTTAAATCTTAAATTTGTTAATGAAGTAATGTTATCACTTCCAGGGAATGTTGTATTTGTGGAATCTATGTTTGTAGAATCACCAGAGGCAGGAATGATAAAGAATCCTCTATTGTTTGGCATTGCATTGATATCATTTAACCCAATAGACCAATGGTCTATTAAGTTCTGGTCAGCATGAAATACTAACATACCTTTTCCTGGTGTGTATGCATCCCATTTCTTTTGATTTCTATGTTCAAAGACGTAATATTCTGTTGGACTGATATTGTCAATATATACTTTATTGCTATCACCAATAGCTGGTAATGTGAGATTAGCATTATATGATGTAATTTCATTAGTAGTAGTGTTAATCCAACCTAACATCAATCTTTCCTCATAATTAAGATAAGGTGGAGTTTTTGAATCATTATTGTAGCCACCATGATCCATCAAGTCCCAATTTCTTAAAGTTATTGCTTGTCCTCCTGAACCTGCATAGTCGGGATCATAGAAATCAGGTAAACCTAAAACATGTCCCATTTCATGACATATTGTGCCAATTCCTTCACAAGAAAGATTATAGTTTAATTCATTTGAGCAAGAATAAGACCATAAATCAACTCCGTCAAATGATGTATTATAAGGAAATATAGAAGAATGTGCCCAAATAGCATTAGCTCCACCTCCATTATGTTGTCCTCTTCCTGCGTAAATTATGTGAACCATATCAACTTGACCATCACCATCATTGTCAAAGTTTGCGAAGTTTACGTCATTATTTGCTAATGCTGCTGCATCATAAGCGAATTGTCTACTTAAAATGTCATGATTAGAACCAGATTCAGCTCCATAATAAGCTTGAGAGTGAGGTAGGGTATAAGGACCAACAACTGTGAAATTAGGGTTGAATGTTCCCATTGAATTGTCATAAAAATAATCTTTCACACTTCCTGTTGCTCCATTTGAAGTATAGTTTGCTTGACTAATTTGATTTATGGTAGGAAGAATATTGTTAGTATTAAATGTTGTGTCAGTAAAGTTAACTAAAATAACAAGGAAGTTTGGAGTTCCAGTTGTTGAGATTCTTTCAATGGATAGATTTGCATAATGTTCATTTCTTTCTATAACTGCTTTTTCACGTTGCCTTAGACTGAATTGTAGATTAGGTCTAATATTATTTAGAAAAAGAATATCTTCACCATTTCTTCCATTAGCATTTGTTGCCAGAACATTTGAAGCAACTAAATCGTTTTCTTTATTAAATAAGGCATAAGTAAATTGCTTTTCTCTGTTTCTTAGAATAGTATAACCATCAAGAGTTTTCCCCCAATGTAAAAACTCATCTCCATATAATACATATGTTAGCAGTCTGCCATCAGATTGTTTTATAGTAATAGGTTTATTATTTGCTGGTATTGCATAAATTGAAATAGAAACTAATATGCAAAATAACTGAATAAAGAATTTCATTCTGTTCATAATGTTTAAACTTTTTTACTGAATAAGTAATTTAGGTTACAAAAGTAAATAAAAATTAAACATTCAACAATTTATGTAACGGAAAATTTATTTTTTAAGGTTATTTATGTTTTAGAGTCTATTATTTAATGAGATAAAAAGATAGCATTAATAACTTCCATTACCCAAGGCGTTGACGTTGGGCTAGGTTAAAATTGCCCTTTCAGGGCATAGATAATGGTTAATGTTTAATATTTGGGAAATGACAATCTTTTGGGGTTGTCCTTTTTGTCTATTGAGTCCATTGAGTCCCTTTCGTGAACAGAAAAATATCTATAGTATTATTTTCAGCTTAAATCCTCCTTCTGTAGTTGAGTTTGGATAGGCGTTGGAAACATAAGGTGTATTTATTGTCATATCAAAGTATGCGGTTAGTATTACTTTTTCTGTTATTGCATATTCTCCAGAAAGATTAAGAGTAAAAACATCTGAACCTGAAGACATAAGATTTACATCTTGGTCTATCTTTCTAAGAATAGTAGTGTTTTTATTCCAAGTAATGTTTGCTTTTACAGTAATATCACTTTTTAATTGTCTTGTTGATTCAGCTGCCCTAATATTAATTGCTACATCTTTAAATCTGTATCCTCCACCAATAACGTAAGCTAAACGGCTTATTTCTGTTAATTGATTATTTGAGAAACTCATCGATATATTACGGTCTTTCTTTATTTCAAAGTTTGCTTGTAGACTATTTTTAAGATTAACTTCAACCTTAATCAATGGACTAAATGATTCTATAATTGTTATATTATCAATAACATCTTTTGGGAGATAATTATTATTAATAGTATTTCTTATCCATTCGGTTCCATAATCATAGCTATCATTATTAGGAACTCTGACATCAGAAGTAAAAGAGCCGATATTATAATTAGAAGTATAAGCATTTGAAAGGGTAATTGAGGTTACCCATTTTTGTAAGAATGCGATTTTACCTAAACCAGTATAATCTATTTGCCAGTTCGGTAATGGTATTTTAGTAAATGGATTAAGTGAACGAGTATTAGGGGATGTACCACAATATGCAGCTAAGAAGGCAGGGATTAATACTTGTTGTGATGTTGCACCATAACCATCTGGATAATATTTGCCATTATTAGTATCTAAGACCATATTGCCATTATAATTAGTATTTGATGCAGCAAGACGATTAGCTATAGTTGTTCTATAATCTAAGAAGTTTTGGAATACAGAGCTTGTGTTGTCGGAACCAATAGAAGTAAACATAGTGGCAACCGATATAATTGAAGTACTAAAATTACCTTTTCTTGTTGGAGATAATGGACCTATTATACCACCTTCAACTCCGTCATATTTATAGTATGCAACATAGTTTTCGGATTGGGATTGATTGAATTTAAGATTGATTTTAAGGTCGGGTATTGGTTCAAGGTTTATTTGTCCATTAATCGTTGTGCTTGTCTTTTGTTGGAAGGCATTATTCATAAGAGAATCTTTGGATAGCCAACCTTCCTTAATAGCTTTATCCATAATATTTGCTTGTGAACCAAATACAAAACCAAAGCCAGGAGCCCAACCATTATTAGGCGTCATTCCAAAGTACTTTGTAACAGGCATAAATCCAGGGATATAAGTACCTCTATTATTAGTATAGTTTAAACTTGCTTGTTTTGCAGATGTAAGAATACGAATAGAATAATTTCCAATTGTTTTAAATATCTTACTAATTCGTGATTCCGATGTACTATCTTTTTGATCGTTTGGCTTTTTTGCATCTGGCTTTTTATCGTCAATTTTCTTTGGCTTTATTGGAATTGTTTTTTTAGTTGGTTTAGCTGATGATGCTTCAAGTGCTTTCTTTATAAAAGGGATTTTATTATAAATTGTTGTGAAGCTAAGGTTAGTGTTTATTGTTATTCTGGCTGAATTTTCTATTGTATTACCTAATCTTTCTAAGGCTTGAGTTGAACCGGTAAAGATATATTCTCCACTATATGATGCACTAAGTCTTACCCAGTCTAAGTATGGTAATTTATTTATTGGGACATTCCATGTTAGGTCTGTCTTTTGTCTGAACGATTGAGCTCTTCCAAGTTCAAATATTGAAGTCCAAACAGAATCTTTTTTATCTCTTGTGTCAATCTTTCCACGAGGTTCTTCAATACGAGCATTCATAGTTGCAGAGTATTGTAATTTTAGGTTTTGAGTAATATCGTAACCCAAAGTGTATGCTCTGTTCCAAAAGAATTGTTTAAAGTAGTAAGGTTCCATAATAATTATACCTTGACTCTTTGGGCGGATTAAAGTTTCTTCGAAATCTCTTATTGCTTCTGTTCTAAAAGTTATGTTTCTTGGTTTATAGTTTAATGTTAAATCTCTAATTATTGAAAAGGCCTTTGGCTTGAATATTTTTATTTTACTAAATGGTTTGAGCGAATTTGTTTTGAAAGTATAATTATAATTTATTCCTCCACGATTTTGTGTCTTTGAATTATAAGAAATATCAACATTTCTTGTGTAAACATTAGAATAAGAATAAGAAGCATCAAAGTTTTCTATACTTAATAAATATTGTTTTGAGTCTGCAGTAGGAGTTTTTTCTTTACGAATATTCATAAAGTTGATATTAGTACGAGAAGTAAAGTCTTGTACCATATTTTTAATAGAGTCTCTTTCTCTTTCTGTTTTATATGTTAAAAGGTCATCAGCTAAAAGTACATCAGGGTCTAATGGATTATATTTAGGATTGCTTACAGTTTGAGAGTAATCAAAGTGCATAGGAAGTTTAATTCCTGATTTTTGTGGTAAGAATTTACCTAATTCAATATTTGTTGCAACATCAAATGTTCCAATATTATCTTGAGATATTTGAGAAATTGATTGTTCAAGTGTACCAAAGCCTGCTGAACGGTAAGACCCTGAAAGAGATAAATCACCTAAGTCGGCTAAATTAGTTCTTGCTGTTCCTGTAGCTGCCCAGCCTGATGATTTATTGAAATCGGTTAAACGTAATTCGTTAATCCATACTTCAACACTTTTAGCCATCATATCATCGTCATCATTAATACTCACTTTCTTTGGATTTCTTACTCCAATCATCATTACTTTAACACTACTAATACTCGGAGAGCCAAGTACTGTTACCTTTCTTCCGTCAACAATTTCATAGTATGGAAGTAATGAAGAAATGGTATTATCTCCTGAACGAACTTTTTCGTTCCTATTTTCTTTTACCTTAACAATCTTTTCTAAGTCTACTTCTACATTATTTGCTTCTGGCCAAATGCCTGTTCTATTTGTTGCTCCTGTGTACCAAGGTGTGAAGTTAAGTGGTAACTCATACTCATAGTAATTACTTGTGAAATCGGAGCCAAGACGAACAAATAAATTAACTTCCCCACTTTTATAATTATCTTTTTCTAATAATTTTTCAGCATGAACAAACATTTTCAGCTTTTTGTATTGTCGCATATCTAATTCAGCAGTCTTGTATATTGCTCTTGCATCACCATCTGATAAATCAGTAACTTTCATACTTAAAGCCTGCTCATTCATTTGTTGAAAACTGGTTGTACTATACATTTTTTCTCTATCAATACCAGGAGGCAACACATAAGGGACAGGAGTCCTTTTCCCATTTTCTTCAATATTTACAGAAGCAGTTGTGAAAGTTGTATTTTCTGTTTGTGTTCCTGATGGATACATACCTGGAGCTAAAAGGTTATCAGAATATTTTCTCCAATCTCCACTAACAAGTTCAAATGTAGCAAAGCGTAATATAACAGGCTCTTCAAAATCTTTTAAGAACATTCTAATAAAACGAATTGATTGATATCCTTGAATAGAGCCAACTGTTTTTTCTGGTGTTCTAACAGGAATTTTAAATTGATACCATTTGCAATCAGTATATTCTCCATTTGGTAATGAGATATTAGTTGCATTTTGAATATCTGTTATATAGTTTTGTCCAACAACAAAACTATTAGGATTTAAGTCTATTTGGTATTCATAATAATTTTCTGCTTCAGAAAGAGTATTATCTTGATTAATATCTTCCACATTAGGCAATGATGTTTGTTGAGTAGTGTATATGTCTGTTGTGCTTGTAATTGCAGAATTTCCTTCAGCATTATTATAGTTTTTATAACGGTCTGTAATCTTCACATTATTATCATCATAATATGAACTTCTAAAATAACGGAAATCATCAGCAGAGGGGTCGTTAGATAAAGAAGCATAAGCATCAGCATTTAATTGTCCTTGGGCAATACTTGTAAATCTTTGGAAAAATGATTGTTCATCACTTGAAGATAATCCATCATAACCAATATCTTGATATTTTCTTGCATTTGCATCATTATCGAAAGCATTTACTATAGCTTGAAGCTTTGGAACTCTTCCCCATATTGTAGTATCAACATTAACAACTTCAGATGTTGTAGGTAATCCATTTTCAAAACTCTTTCTACCATCTCTTAGTATATCTTCTGAGATATCTCCAAGATTAAAATAAAGTTTTCCTCCTTTTGCATTTTCATTACCAATAAATGGATCCATTAACCAAAACTCTATATATTCTATGTTTGCAGCATCAAAGTCAGTTGTTTCAAGCTTACGCATAATACCTCCCCAACGAGTTTCTGGCTTTTTTAATGTTCCATCAGCATTTAATCCATAAGAATATACACTTGTTGTATCATAATTATATGGCCCTCTTTCGGAAGGGTAGAATGCAAGATTAAGTTCTCTGATATTTGTTGGCTGACCCGATGCAATTTCTTTGTTTGGGTGAACTTCTCTTTCTAAGATTTGACGAGCATAAGGTTTAGAACGGTCATCTTTATTAATATTTGAAGGTGCAGAAGAACCATAAAAAATATCATCTATACTATACCAAGCAATCTTTGCTCTATTAAATCCATATTCCAAACCTGTTGATTTAGCTGTTTCAGGGAATAGAGGATTTGAAGTTGAATAATCTTGAGGCGTACTTGCCAAATACCAAACTCCAACAGCACGAAGATCAATTGAAGTTTTTGAAGCTTCAAAGTCATCTATATATGATGTTCCTGTAGAACCAATAACAGAAGGGTTGCCAGGAATAAATTGTGCAAATTCACCAGTTAAAGATAGTGTTGAAGGAGCTTTAGTAGAGTAAAATGGAAGTAAATCTACAAGTTTAGTTATAAAGTTTACTTCTTTCTTATAGTTAAAATCAAAACCCCAAAGAGTATTGCTCATTGGTTCTTCACCATAGTTTACCTTTGTAGTAACAGGACTTTCATGAAGATTAAGCAGGGTAGCTCCAATATTAAAATCTTTATCAACCTCATAGCTTGCACGAAATCCCATCATTCTTTTCGTAGTCATACTAAACATAGTTTGTGACTCTGTAGAAACTGTTATTGGTGTTCCTGAACTTAAATAGCCAGGATTAATAATCTTTACTCTACCCATTGCATAATCAACAGTATAATCAATGCCTTCAGTTAGAGCTATACCTCCTGCCATTACTTTAACAGAGCCTTGAGGTACATTCATTGCATTAAGAGATATTTCAGAACCAGATTCTGATTTATATCTTCCTTCTAAATAGTATTTATCTTTATCGGGATATTGTTGTGCTTGTGAAATAGTAAGAGAATAAAGAGAATCAAAACAATATTTATTTGCAATATCATCATCATTTAATATGGAACGAAGGTCTTTACCAAAAGGCTCAACATAAGGAAACATTATTAACCCCTTATCTGCTACAATTGTACCTCCATTAACTGTTGCATTATCAATAAAGTCGAATACTCCATCAGGATAAGCATTTTGCTGGTTGTCCATTCTATCTAATCCAAATACTTGTAATAAAGGGATTCCTTTTTTACTTCCTTCAGAAAAATATCCTGTTGGTATTCCTTGTTCATCACCTTGATAAAGAATATTTAAACGAAAGTCTTCACTCTTTACTTGATAAGCTTGAAGATAATAAATATTTTTCATCATAAGCTTCCACATAGGGTTGCGAACATTTAATGTAGAACTCTTTAAAAGTTTTACGACTAAAGTATTTGGATCGCTTATGCCTTCATCTGAAAATTCTCCAACTTGATATATTGTTGTATCTCCAATTATTTGATAACGGAAAGCAACTGCTAGGACTTGGTCATTACTTAATGGTTGATTTAGAGATACAAAACCAAGTCTTGCATTATAAGTATATTCAGATGATGTAAGTTTTCTAGCACTTTCTATCTTTTCATAATTTTGTCCAGAAACAAAACCCATGCCTTGCAAAGTAGAACTAATATTATTTATATTTCTTATTCCACTAATATTTACAACAGATAATAAATTATTAGATCTTGTACCGTCAGGATAATTCATACCTGTAGGATTCTCAATAAAAGGGCTTTGTCCATAAGGTTTCTTTTCGCCAAGGTCAGCAAAAGCAACAATATTACGGTTTTCATTAATAGCAGCTCCAACATTTGTTCTCCAAACTTCAATCTTTATTATATTGACATTAGAGTTAATTAAAGGTAAAGAAGCCATTGCTGTATTATAGTTATCGTAGAAATATTGTGATAAAAAATAATGCTTATTTGCGTCATATTCATCAGCTTTGAAATCGAAGTCCCTTAATTGAGCACCTCCTTCAACAGTTACACTACTTGACTGAGATTTTTGTTCGGAAAAAACAGCATCAACAAAAAGCTTGCCAAATTTAAGTTTTGTTTTTACACCAAAAAGAGTTTGTGAACCTTGAATAAGAGTAGTAGGTAAAGGAAAACTTATATTCCCAGCTTCAATAGACTGAATAATATTATCTTCCTTGCCTTCATATTTTAGTTTAAGTTCATTCTCAAAAGAAAAGGTCGCTCCTGTATTATAGTTTAATCCAAAAGAAATAGCCTCTCCAATTTTAGCCGTAACATTTAATTGTATATTTTCTTCAAAATCGAATCTCGTAACACTACGTTGGTTTTCTTGGATAGAAAGGTCTTGTCTTTTATTATTGACAAGAGCAAATTTTAATTCTGCACTACCAGAAGGACGTATATCAATAGTTTGTCCACCAAATATTGTTTCAAAAAGTTCTGAATTAACTCTTAATTGAGGAATAAGATTATTTAAAACACCATCACTTGAAGCCGACTGCTTTGATGTAGATGAGCGATTTCTCCAATACTCACTAATCATCTTATCCATATCATAATTTTGATAGTCAGCAAAGGACAAGACTCGACGTTCAATGACTAAATCTCCAACACGTTTAATAAGAATATATTCATTATCCTTTTCATCGTATTCTATTTGGGTTGTAAAATTTGTTGGATTTGCAAGATGTAAAGGACTTGTCCCTTCAACTCCATAACGAGTACTGTCAGGTTCGTCACACAAAGTATAAGGTAATGCTTCTGCATAACCTTTAGTAGTAAAAAAGAAAGAAATTAAAATAACAAAGAGACTTATAAGTCTCCAGCTACTACTTTTTATTTTCATCAACAAAATTTACTATAGTACTTTTAAAGCTTGTTTTATTAATAATTCAACGCTTGCATCTGGATTATTACTAATAATTTTATCCAACGCTCTTTCAATTATCAATTTACTAAAGCCTAACGTTTGTAATGCTAATAACGCCTCTTCATGGCTTTTATTGCTTGTAACACTTGTATTCATTATATCGACATCTAATTTAGATAAAGGTTCTTTTAATTCTAAGATAACTCTTTGAGCTGTTTTTAACCCAATACCTTTAACTTGCTTAATAGCATTAACATCTTCTTTTACAATGGCAATCAGCAATTCATCAGTATTCATAGAAGATAGCATCATGCGAGCAGTATTAACACCAATGCCATTAACTGAAATTAAAAAACGAAACAACTGGCGTTCTTTAGCTGTTGAAAATCCAAATAATTGATGAGCATCTTCCCTAACAACATGATGGATTAAAACCCTACCACTATCCATTGCTTTAATATCAGAATAAGTAGTAAGAGATATTTCTATATGGTAACCAACTCCAGAAGCATTAACAACAACAGTCGATGGTGTTTTATACTCAAATTTTCCTTCAATAAATTCGTACATAAATTTTATAATTAGCTTACAAAGATACTTATTATTTATCGACTAAATGCAGTGCTTTTTCAAAATAATTACTCAAAAATCCATTTTGATTACTTTTATTTCTAATTTTGCCATCTATTAATCAGAAATTAAAACAAAATATTATGTCAGCTATAAAGGATGAAAACGTTCGCATGGTTACTGTTCACGTACTTCAAGCGATGAAAACAAAAGGCATAAAGATATCTATGATAACTGCTTATGACTACTCTATGGCTAAGTTAGTTGACGATGCAAATATTGATGTGATACTTGTTGGAGACTCAGCCGCTAATGTAATGGCAGGTTACCAAACGACACTTCCAATTACTCTTGATTCGATGATTTATCATGCAGCCTCAGTTGTTAGAGGAACAGAAAGAGCATTAGTAGTTGTTGATTTACCTTTTGGGACTTATCAAGGTAATTCAAAACATGCCCTTGACTCTGCAATTAGAATAATGAAAGAAACAGAAGCTAATGCAGTTAAGTTAGAAGGAGGGAAAGAAATATTAGAATCAGTAGAACGAATCTTATCTGCAGGAATACCTGTTATGGGACATTTAGGATTAACACCACAATCAATAAATAAATTTGGAACTTATGTAGTCCGTGCTACATCAGAAGAAGAATCAAGGAAGTTAATAGAAGATGCCCACGCCTTAGAAAAAGTTGGTTGTTGTGCATTAGTATTAGAAAAAATTCCAGCAGACCTTGCAAAACAAGTTGCCTCAGAATTAACTATTCCAGTAATAGGAATAGGAGCAGGAGGAGGAGTTGATGGTCAAGTATTAGTCCTCCACGATATGTTAGGAATAACACAAGGCTTTTCCCCACGTTTCCTTAGACGTTATCATCATTTAGGAGAAGAAATCACAAATGCCGTTAAACAATATATTGACGATGTGAAGTCGCAAGATTTTCCAAACGAAAAGGAACAATACTAATACAGAAATAATCAGTTATCTAATTTATGGTAGAGATTTCTTATAGGGTGTCTCTATTTTTTTTACATTGTATTAGATGTAAAGAACAAATTGCAGGATAATTATTTTATTGTTGATTTTACTTGACAAAACATATTTTATGTTGTATATTTGCTTCAGAGAAACGAATTAATTACATGGTGTCTCGAATGTACATTTATTGGATTAATTAACGATTTCTCTTTAAGTGGTGGAAAGAGTATTTAATAAAGTGCGCATAATATTGTATGTGATTTACGAGATAGATTAAATACTCTTTCTTTTTTTTTACTCATTTCACTTTACTCATTTCTTTGATATTATAGTAAGATAGTAATTATTCTGGAAGAATATTATTCAATAATACAGAAAAGAATAGACGCCACACAATAACTTCGTTATGTGGTGGTTATATTCTTGGTAGTATAATATTATTCTATTCATATATATAAGGAATAATAATTTCTCACCATTGGTCAAATTATAATCAAATGTATTTCTCGCTAATTCAAGAATAATATTTTTAATAAAAACAGAAAATGAATATACCCCACCTGAAGGCTACGCAAGGTGGGGGTATATTCTCAGTAAAAATATTATTTTTTTTGTATATATATAACAATAATAATAGCAAGGGAAGAAAAAACTGAAAAAGGATATTGCAGCTTACTTCTTGAAAATAGATTAAATCTTTCTTGAAATAGATTAAACCTTTTTGAATTTATATTTAATCTTTCTGGATTTATATTTAATCTATTTGGAAAAAGATTTAATCTTTCTGGACTATTAATTGTATAAAGTTAAGCATTATGGATTGCTAACTCTGTTTGTTGTAGAAAAATAAAAAGCGATAATCCTTAAGGACTATCGCTTTATTTTATTTTGAAATATTTTCTTTATTTTTTATTTGCTTCAATAAGTAATTCAAGCATTTTTATTGCACTTTCAGAAATTATTGAGCCTGGTCCAAATATTGCTGCTGCACCTGCTTTGTAAAGGAAGTCATAGTCTTGTGGTGGAATAACTCCTCCAACAATTACCATTATATCTTCTCTTCCAAGTTTTTTTAATTCTGCAATTACTTGAGGAACTAATGTTTTGTGTCCTGCTGCAAGTGAACTTACTCCAAGAACATGGACATCGTTTTCAACTGCTTGTTTAGCTGCTTCGGCTGGTGTTTGGAATAATGGTCCCATATCAACATCAAAACCTATGTCTGCATATCCTGTTGCAACAACTTTTGCTCCACGGTCATGTCCATCTTGTCCCATTTTTGCTACCATGATTCTTGGGCGACGTCCTTCCATTTCTGCAAATTTGTCTGCTAATTCAGCTGCTTTCTTAAAGCTTGCGCTGCCGTTTGTTTCTGAACTATACACGTTTGAAATAAGATTAATTTTTGCTTTATAACGACCAAAATGTTTTTCTAATGCACAAGATATTTCTCCAAGTGATGCACGCTTTCTTGCACAAATAATAGCATATTCTAAAAGATTTCCATTTCCTGTGCGAGCAATTTCTGATAGATTATCAAGTGAAGCTTGTACTTCTGCTTCATTACGATTGGCTCTTAAAGTAGCTAAACGCTTTAATTGAGCTTCACGGACAACTGAATTATCAACTTCAAGTGTTTCAATTGGAGCTTCTTTGTCAAGTCTATATTTGTTAATACCTAATATAGTATCACGATTAGAATCTATTCTTGCTTGTTTTCTTGCTGCAGCTTCTTCAATTCTCATTTTTGGAACTCCACTTTCAATAGCTGCTGCCATTCCTCCAAGGCGTTCAACTTCTTGGATATGTTCCCATGCACGATGAGCTATATCATTTGTTAAACTTTCAACATAATATGAACCTGCCCATGGGTCTACAGAACGGCAAATATTTGTTTCTTCTTGAAGATAGATTTGTGTGTTACGAGCAATACGAGCAGAGAAGTCTGTTGGAAGAGCAATAGCTTCATCAAGAGCATTTGTATGTAAAGATTGAGTGTGTCCTAAAGCTGCTGCTGTTGCTTCAATACAAGTTCTTGCAATGTTATTATATGGATCTTGTTCTGTTAATGACCAGCCTGAAGTTTGTGAGTGAGTTCTTAGTGCAAGTGATTTAGGGTTCTTTGGGTTAAATTGATTAACTATTTTTGCCCATAACATTCTTGCTGCTCTCATCTTTGCAATTTCCATAAAGTGGTTCATGCCAATTCCCCAGAAGAAAGAAAGACGAGGTGCAAATTGGTCAACACTCATTCCTGCATTTATTCCTGCACGAAGATATTCTAAACCATCAGCAAGAGTATAAGCCATTTCTATATCACATGTTGCACCTGCTTCTTGCATATGGTAACCTGAAATTGATATAGAATTAAACTTAGGCATATTCTTAGCTGTGAATTCAAATATATCTGCAATTATCTTCATTGAAGGTTTTGGTGGATATATATAAGTGTTACGAACCATGAATTCTTTTAAAATATCATTTTGAATAGTTCCACTTAATTTTTCCATTGATACTCCTTGTTCTTCTGCTGCTATAATATAGAAAGCTAAGATAGGAAGTACTGCTCCATTCATTGTCATTGATACAGACATTTTGTCCAATGGAATTTGGTCAAATAATATCTTCATATCAAGAATTGAATCAATAGCAACTCCCGCTTTACCAACATCACCAACAACTCTTTCATGATCTGAGTCATATCCACGGTGAGTTGGAAGGTCAAAAGCAACTGAAAGCCCTTTTTGTCCTGCTGCTATATTTCTTCTATAGAAAGCGTTTGATTCTTCTGCAGTAGAGAAACCTGCGTATTGACGTACTGTCCAAGGTCTCATTACGTACATTGTTGAATATGGTCCACGTAAGAAAGGAGCTATACCTGCTGCATAGTTGAGGTGTTCCATTCCTTCTAAATCTTGTGGGGTATAAATAGGTTTAACTGGGATTTGTTCTGGTGTTATCCAATCTTTTTCTTTGTTGGCTAATTTTCCCCATTCTTCAATGCTATTTCCCGTTTGAGTAGCATTAAAATCAATGTTTATAAAGTTAGGTCTCATTTATCTTAATTTTTAATTATCTATCGATATATGGACTGCAAAATTATATCATAATAATGAATTGACCAACAAAATAGACTTTTTTTCTTTGATTTACAAAAATATTGTACCTTTGTAAATCACTCAATTTAAAAATTAACGATATGGAAAATCCAAAAGATTACGGTTTTAATTCACAATTAATCCATTATAGTGGTCATGAAGATCAATATGGTAGTGCAACAGTTCCAATTTATCAAACATCAACATTCTCATTCGATAGTGCAGAAGATGGTGCTGAATGCTTTGCAGGAACAAAAGAAGGATATATTTATACAAGAATAGGCAATCCAACTATTAAAGCATTGGAACGTCAAATAGCATTATTAGAAAAAGGATTTGATGCAGTTGCTGTTTCATCAGGTATGGCTGCTGTTTCAACAGTTTATATGGCTTTACTTAATGGCGAAGATCATATGATTAGTTCTGCTGCTGTTTATGGTCCTTCACGTGTTGTGATGGAACAACATTTTTCTCGTTTCGGTGTTCAATCTTCTTATGTTAATACTGCTGATATAGAAAATATAAAAGCTGCAATTCGTCCTAATACTAAGGTGATTTATATTGAAACACCTGCAAATCCAACAATGGATATTACAGATATTAAAGCTTGTGCAGAACTTGCACATTCAATTGGAGCTTTATTAGTTGTTGATAATACTTTTTGTTCTCCTTATCTTCAAAATCCACTTGAATTAGGTGCTGATGTTGTGCTTCACTCTATAACTAAATTTATCAATGGACATGCTGATATAGTTGGTGGTGTAATTATTGCAAAAGATAAAAATCTTTATGCCAAACTAAGAGGAATGATGATTAATATGGGTTGTAATATGGACCCTCATCAAGCTTATTTAGTTATTCGTGGTTTAAAAACTCTTGCAATTAGAGTTGATAGAGCACAAGAAAATGCAATGAAGGTTGCTGAATTCTTAGAATCACATCCACAAATTGAATGGATAAAATATCCTGGATTGAAATCATTTGCTCAAAAAGACTTAGTAGCTAAACAAATGAAAGGACCAGGAACTATGATTAGCTTTGGTTTAAAAGGAGGTCTTGAAGCTGGTAGAATTTTAATGAATAATGTTAAGATGTGTATTTTAGCAGTATCATTAGGGGGAATAGAAACTCTTATACAACATCCAGCATCAATGACACATTCAAAGATGTCTCCAGAAGATCGTCAAAGTGCAGGAATTAGCGAAGGCTTAGTTCGCTTTTCTATTGGTATTGAAGATGCAAATGATATAATTAGAGACTTAAAGCAAGCTTTAGATAAAATCTAAGATATAAGTTAAACCGATGAAAAGAGCAAGTATTCTGACATTACTACTATTAATATCTATTTTATCTTTTGCACAACGTCAGCAGAAGGTTGGTTTGGTATTAAGTGGTGGTGGTGCAAGAGGGCTTGCACATATTGGTGCAATTAAGGCTCTTGAAGATAATAATATTCCTATTGATTACATATCGGGAACATCAGTAGGAGCTATTGTGGGAGCTTTATATGCTTCTGGTTATTCTGTTGAAGAAATGGAGAAATTATTTCTTTCTGAAGATTTTCAACGTTGGCTTTCGGGAAGAGTTGATGAAACATATTCATATTTTTATAAAAAGGAAGCTGATAATCCATCCTTCTTTTCTTTTTCTTTTGATTCAAAGGATAAATTTCGTTTACAATTACCTTCTTCTTTAATTAATCCAATACAAATGGATTATGCTTTTATGGAAATATTTGCTGGTGCTTCGGCGGTTGCAAATAATAATTTTGATAGTCTTTTAGTTCCTTTTCTATGTATTGCTTCAGATATTACGGAAAATAAGGAATGTATTTTCAGAAAAGGAGATTTAGGACAAGCGGTAAGAGCTTCAATGACTTTTCCTTTCTATTTTTCACCAATAACAATTGATGGAAAGGTAATGTTTGATGGAGGAATGTATAATAACTTCCCTTCAAAAGAAATGCATGAATTGTTTAATCCAGATATTATAATAGGAGTAAAGATTGCAGGAAACTATCCACAACCAACAGAAGGAGATGTTGTTTCTTATGTTAAAAGTATATTTACAAAGGAGACAGATTACAGTGTAATATGCAATAATGGTGTTTTGATAGAACCAGACCTCGAAAACTTTGGGATTTTGGAATTTAATAAGATGAAAGAAACCTATGATATAGGTTATCAAGCAGCTTTACAAAAGATTCCAAAGATAAGAGAGTTTTTAGTTGATTCAATATCAAAAGAAGAGTTAAGTTTAAAGAGAGAGAGATTTAATGATAAAAAGCCTCCATTAGAAATAAAAGCAATAGAAATAAAAGGGACAAATGCTAACCAAAAGAAGTATTTGGAACTGGCATTATCTCCAAATCATTACCAAAATTTAAAAGAGAATTATTTTGCACTTTGTTTTGATAATAATGTTAAATCAATCCAACCACATATATGTTATGATACCTTGTCTCATTCATATGTTTTAAAGTTAAATGTTAAGACAAAAGAGAATTTAACGGGCAAAGTCGGAGGTTGTTTTTCTTCTAATCCTATATCTCATTTATATCTTGGTTTAGATTATAATATTTTAAAACACCACTCTTGGTTGTTTAAATCAAATGTTTATTTAGGGCGTTACTACACTTCTTATATGTTAGGTTCAAGAGTTGATTTTTCTTCAAAAATACCATTCTTTTCAGAGTTAGAGTTTAACTCAAATATGTGGAGCTTTTATAGTTTAAAGACTAATTTCTTTGACTATTCTCCTCTAAACTATATTGTGCAGAGAGAAAATAATGTGCAACTCCGTTTAGGTATTCCATTAGGGGTAAAGGATAAACTTGTTGCAAATGTTGGCTATGGAGTTGTGAAAGATGATTACTTTAATACAAAAAATACAACAGTTTATGATACGGCAGATAATACTAAATTTTCTCATCTTGCAGCAGGTTTAACGAGAACTTATTCTTCTCTTGACAACGCACAATTTCCAGTATCAGGAGCTTTTTCAAAGATGCAGATTCAATATATTTATGGAACAGAACAATTTTACCCAGGAAATACTTCTACAGTATCTGGAACAAAAGAAAAAACACATGATTGGTTCCAATTCTCTTTCCGCCATAAACAATTCTTTAGTGTATCGAAACATTATTCAATTGGCTGGAATGCTGATGCTTTCTATTCATTCCAAGACTTATTCTCAAATTATACTTCTTCATTACTTAATGCAGGAGTATACGCTCCAACCTTAGAGACATTTACTCAATTTATGCCTGAATATAGAACAAACCAATATTTAGCAACGGGATTAGAGAATGTGGTTAAAGTAAGTTTATTCCGAGTTGATGCTTCTTTTCGTGTAAACGCCTATCTTTATGCTCCAATATCAAGAATAATTACTTTAGATAATAATATCCCAACATATTCAAATAACTTTTTTGAAAAAATATATTTCATTTTTAGCTCTGCCTTAGTATTTAATACACCTATTGGACCATTAAGTGTTATTGCTGGTTACCACAAAAGAGACGATAAAGCAGATAACCCATTTACTATTTCAGTAAATTTTGGTTATGTGATGTTCAATAATAAGAATATTGATAGATAATAAACATAATATAAATGATAGAGATAAAGAATCTTTTCAAATCTTACGATAGCTTACAGATATTAAAAGGGATTAATATGAGAATTGAACCTTCAGAAATAGTATCTATTGTTGGAGCTTCAGGAGCTGGAAAGACTACATTATTACAAATAATAGGAACATTGGATAAGCCCAATAAAGGTGAAGTGTGGATAAAAGAAAAGAATGTGTTCACAATGAACGAAAGACAATTGGCCGCATTTCGTAATAAAGAGATAGGTTTTATTTATCAGTTCCATAATCTTTTGGCTGAATTCACAGCAATAGAAAATGTGTGTATACCTGCATTTATTGCTGGAGAAGGGAAGAAAGAAGCAATGAAAGATGCAGAGGAATTGTTTGAAATACTACAAATAAAAGAAAGAATACACCATAAACCCTCAGAGCTTTCAGGAGGAGAACAACAAAGAGTGGCAGTTGCAAGAGCATTAATAAATAAACCATCAATTATTTTAGCCGATGAACCTTCAGGAAATCTTGATAGTCAAAATGCAAAAGAACTTCATAGTTTGTTTTTTAAATTACGAGAAATATATAAACAGACATTTGTAATAGTAACACATAATGAAGAATTAGCAGCAATGAGCGACAGAGAGTTGGTAATGAAAGATGGAATGATATAATAAGAAATGAAAATAAAAAAACAATAAGATATGAAAGAATCACAGTTAGTTTATGGAATAAGACCTGTAATAGAGGCAATACGTAGCGGAATAGAAATAGAAAAAATATTTATACAATCTTCTTTACAAGGAGCTTTACTTCAAGAATTAAAAGAAGAGTTAAGAGGTAAAAGAATAATAGTTCAATATGTTCCTGTTGAAAAGCTTGATCGTTTGACAAGAAATAATCATCAAGGAGTTGTAGCAGCAATGTCCATGATTGAATACCATAACTTTGAAGAACTATTAACACAATTAATTGAAGCAGGAGAAATGCCGTTTGTTATTATGTTAGATAGAGTAACTGACGTAAGAAATATTGGAGCAATATGTAGAAGTGCAGAATGTGCAGGAGCTCATACAATAGTTATCCCAGAACATGGTTCAGCACAAATAAATGAAGACGCAATAAAAGCATCAGCAGGAGCATTACTTCGTTTACCAATTTGTAGAGAACCAAACCTTAAAACAACAATAAATATTGCAAAACAATTGGGCGTAAAAGTATTTGCCGCAACAGAAAAAGGTGGCTCTCTTTACACCAGTGAAGATATGAAACAAAGCTTAATGATAATTATGGGAGCAGAAGATACAGGAGTAACTCCCGAAATAATTAAGATGTGTGATGGTAAATTAATGATTCCTATTAAAGCAAATATAGAATCTCTTAATGTCTCAGTTGCAGCAGGAGTATTAATGTACGAAGTAGTAAGACAAAGAGGTGAAGAATAAAGCCTTTTTGAAAATAATCGAACTGTAAATCTAAATTAAGGCTCTATTTTTAGATTTAGATAAGGAGTTAATGTGCCATAAAGCGGCTTTACAGAGTAAAACTCATTGTCTTTTTTTTAAAATACGGTGTCTGGGGCTAAAAAGACAAAGTAATATTTAGAAATATTGAACAAAAAATCGCAGAAAGATACAAGTTATTCAATAAGATGTTATTTTTGCATTATGAAAACTAAGTTTTATAAGCGTGAAAGTATATCTTCTTGGATATTAACTATATTTATTTTTTCTTTATTAATCATTGGGATTTCCTCTTGTGCTAAGATCGGCACTCCAACTGGTGGTGCTTATGATAGAACTCCTCCTAAATTATTGGATGCTAAGCCACAGATTAACTCCATAAACTTTAAAGAAAAGGGCTTTGAAGTTGCATTTGATGAATACATTGATTTAGCAGATGTATCAGAGGAATTAATTATTTCTCCTCCATTTAAGAATAAACCTTATGTTAAATCACACTTAAACAAAGTAAAAGTAAGTTGGGATGATACATTGGCAGCTAATACAACATATATTTTTGATTTTGGTAGTTCAATTGTGGATTATACTGAAGGGAATAAATTAAATAACTTTGTGTATAGTTTTTCTACTGGTAGTTTTATAGATACTATGGAGTATAAAGGTAAAGTTATTGAGGCTTATTCTTTAAAACCTGTTGCCAGAAAATATGTTATGCTTTATAAATCTAAAGAAAGAGATATTGTTTCAAAAGAAAAACCAAATTATTTAACGAGAACTGATAGCTCTGGATATTTTAAATTCCAAAATATTGCTCAAGGTTCTTATCAGATATTAGTTCTTGATGATAAAAATCAAAACCTTCTTTACGATCTTCCTACAGAAGCAATAGCTTTTTCAAAAGAAAAAATAGAGGCTGCATTATATATAAGAGATACAGCAAGAGTAAAAGATTCGACAAGTTTAAAAGATACAATAAAGAAAACGCCAACAACACCAAGTAATACACTTTATTTCTACGAACCTAAGGATACAAAAATTAATCTTTCTTCGAGTAATTTAATATCTCCGTATCATATTACATTATGCTTTTCTAATCCAACAACTGATAGTCTTAATTTTGTTTTTGATTATCCAAAGTTTATTGGGAAAACAGATAAGAATATATTTCTTCAGTTCAATAACACAAAAGATAGTATTGATATTTGGAGTTTAGAACAAAGGTTTGATTCAGTTAAGTTTAGTGTTATAGACGTTGATTTGAAAGAAGATGTTGAGCTTTATAATTCAAGAAAAGGGAAAGAAAAAATAAAAGATACTTTTTCTTTTATGGCTCCAAAACAAGATTTAGCTTATTTCTCTGAATGTTTATTAGAAATGCCTTTTCCTATAAATAACGATACAATTTCTTTTGAAGCAATGGTAATAAATGAAAAGGATACAACAAAAATTAAATGTAAACCATCACTTAAATCACCTCTTTTTATTCAAGTTGGAGAAAAGTTTAAACAAGGTTCTAAACAACAAATTAAGATAAAAGAAGGTTTAATAAGGAATAAATTAGGGCAAGTAAATGACTCTATTAGTTTTTATTTGACGGTTGATAATGAAAATGATTATGGTAATTTCTTTTTTAGTGTTGAGGATACTCTTTTACGAAACAATAATTATATCTTGATTCTTGAAGATATGCAAGGAAAAGAATTAATGACACTATATTCCAAAAATAAAGAAAGAATCAAATTCCCTAATCTAAAAGAAGGAGGATATAGACTTAAGATAATAATAGACAGCAATAATAATAAGAAATGGGATTATGGTAATTACAACTTAAATATACTTCCTGAAGAAGTGATTTACTTTGCAAAGCCAATAAACATAAGAAAGAATTGGGATATAGAAGAAGTTTTTGTCCCATAATATAGTAAAGACAACGAAAAATAATACTGTGAATTTTGTTGTATATTAAATAAAGATGTATCTTTGCACCTCAAATATTTTTAAAAATAAGTAATTAAAAGCTATTATGGCAGTAAAAATCAGACTACAACGTTATGGTAAAAAGGGACAACCTTTCTATCATATTGTTATTGCGGATGCTCGTGCAGCACGTGATGGAAAATTTATTGAAAAGATTGGGACTTATAACCCAATTACTGTTCCTGCAACTATCGAAATAAATATCGAAAGTGCTTGTAAATGGTTAAAAGATGGAGCTCAACCAACAGATACAGCAAGAGCTATCCTTTCTTACAAAGGTGTAATGATTAAACGTCACCTTCAAATAGGTGTTGAAAAAGGAGCTATTACACAAGAAGTAGCAGATACTAAATTCAATGCTTGGTTAATTGAAAAAGAAAATAAGATATTAGCTAAGAAAGAAGAAAAAAGAAATAGCAAAAAAACAGATGCTAAAAAAGCAATAGCAGCTGAAATGGAATTTAATGCAAAACGTGCAGAAGCTATTTCTAAGAAACGTACAGATGCAGAAGCTGCAATTGCAGCAGAAGCAGCAGCTAAGGCTAAAGCAAAAGCTGATGCAGAAGCAGAAAGAGCTCCTAAAGCAGAAGTAGTTGAAACTCCAGTTGAAGAAGCACCAGTTGTAGAATCTTCAGTAGAAGCAGATGCTCCAGCAGCAGAATAATTTAGAAAAATTCTTCATAATGATTGCAAAGACCGTATCCTTTAATTAGGGGCGGTCTTTTTTTCCTATTACTTATTTTATAAACTTATTATCATATTATGGAAATTAAAGATTGTTTTTATTTAGGAAAGGTTGTTAAACCATTTAGTTTTAAAGGTGATTTAGTCCTTTTTTTTGATGTTGATGAGCCAGAAGAATATTCTGAATTAGATGGTGTGTACATAGAAATAAATAAAGCTTTAGTGCTTTATCCAATTGAAACAATAAGAATAAAAGGCAATAAAGCAACTGTTAGGTTTGAAAATATGACAGAAGACGATAGCCTTAAGCTTATAGGAAAAAATCTTTATTTACCTTTGGAGTTATTGCCAGCATTGGAAGGTAATAAGTTTTATTTTCATGAAATCATAGGATTTAAGGTAATTGATAAAGAAACAGGTGATATAGGAATAATAGAATCTGTTATTGATTATCCAGCCCAACCTCTTTTTTCTATAATTTTCAATGGGAAAGAAATATTAATACCAATAATTGACTCTGTTATTGAAAAAGTAGACAGAGAATCTAAAATAATGTATATCAATGCTCCAATTGGTTTGGTAGATCTTTATTTATCGTAAAGTAAAAAATATTTATCGAATATCGATAAAAAATTTGGTTGTAAGAAAAATATATTGTTACTTTGCAGCGTTAAAGTAAAGTTATATGAAACCAAAAACAAAAATAATAACTCTTAGGACAATTAAAATAGGATTTGATGTTGCTATTGTTGCATTATCAGTCTTCTTATTGGCATTAATTATCCTTGTTGTTTTTGACTTATCATCCATAGCAACTAAATCTTCCATTGGGACAATATTTGCAAAAGCTGTTCCTGTTAATAAAGCAGAACCTGAAGATTTTAGTGTTTATTCTAATATAAAAGATATTTCTGTTTCTTCTTATGTTAATAGCTACCAATTGGTTTTGAATATGAAGAGCAAGGATCTTAGCAAAATACCTATTGTATATAAAGTAATCTTTGTTTCTGCTCTTAATCTAAGTGTATTTTTCCTTATTTTTGTCCTTTTCCAAGCCAGTAAGATACTGAAGAGTATAATTAAAGGAATGAATGAATATAAAGAGGATAAAGAAGCTCTTCAGCACTATATGTTTAACAAAAAAAATATACGTCGTTTTCAATACATAGCTTATGGTTTTATTGCAATGCCAATAATTGAACTTTTGCTTTATTGCTCTGATACATACTTCTTATCAACATATTTCAACGCAGAAGGATATGTATTAAAATCAATACTCGATTTTAGTTCAATATCTTGGGATTATCTGTTTATAGGTTTATTATTTATTTCTCTAATTGAGCTTATACGTAGAGGAATAATGATTCAGGAAGAAAACGATTTAACAATCTAAGTTGTGAAAGGAAATAGAGATATGGGAATTGTAGTAAATTTAGATGTTATGATGGCTAAGCGAAAGATTGGTCTGGGAGAGTTAGCTCAAAAAGTAGATTTAACTCCAGCTAACCTTTCAATTCTAAAAACAGGAAAAGCAAAAGCAATAAGATTTTCAACCTTAGAAGCCATTTGTGACGCTTTGGAATGTCAGCCGGGAGATATATTAGAATTTGAAAATAGTATAGATAGTGATATTGAAAATAATATTAATCAAGCAAATAATTATTCACCAAAAACAAACAAAAATGAAAAGTAGATTTTTATTAGTATTAACATTGTGTTTAGCAATGATTACTACAGGGTTTGCTCAAAAAGGTGTAGCAACAGCTTCAAAGAAAGCTATTGACCAAAATGAGCAAATTAAATTAGATGGAAAAGTACGTTATGGCAAACTTGCTAATGGACTAACTTATTACATCAAAGCAAACAAAAAACCAGAACATAGAGCAGAATTTCAAATTGCTATAAATGCAGGTTCTGTTCTTGAAGAACAAAATGAAATAGGTTTAGCACATTTTACTGAACATATGAATTTTAATGGAAGTAAACAATTCCCTGGAAACACAATGATTGATGAACTTGAAAAGAAAGGTATCGTTTTCGGTCGTGAAATCAATGCTTATACAGGATTTGATCAAACTGTTTACACTTTAACTCTTCCAACAGATGATAAAGCTCTATTTGATATGGGGTTAAAAATTCTTGACGGTTGGGGTTCAGGTGCATTAATGTCAGGGGAAGAAATTGATAAAGAAAGAGGCGTTATTATAGAAGAATGGCGTATGGGACAAGGTGGAGCAGAACGTTTGAGAACTAAAACATGGGCAACAATGTTAAAAGGTTCTAAGTATGCAGACCGTATTCCTATTGGTAATCTTAATTGGCTTCAAAACTTCAAATATTCAGATATTAGAGGATTCTACAAAAAATGGTATCGTCCAGATAATATGGCTGTAATAATAGTTGGTGATTTTGATGCTGACGAAATGGAAAAGAAAGTAATAGACTTTTTCACTATGACAGACCCTGCTTGTACTCCAACAGTACGTCCAACAATTACTATACCAGATAATAAAGAACCTCTTGTATGTGTTGCAACAGATAAAGAAGCAACTTCAACATCTATAACATTCCTTTACAAACACCCAAGTAAAGAAATTAAAACTATTGGCGATTTCCGTGAACAAAAATTAGTATATGGTTTATTTGAAGAAATGTTTACTGATCGTTTGAAAGAACTTGCTGATAAAAAAGATTGTCCATTTATTAATGCTTATGCAGGTTATGGTAGCTTTTTAGCACGTCCAACTGATGCTTTCCAAGGATATATATCTTCAAAAGAAGGAAAAGTATTAAAATCTTTAGAAGCAGCTATGACAGAAAATCAAAGATTACTTCAACATGGTTTTTTACAAGCAGAACTTGATAGAGCAAAAGAAGCTCTTTTAACAAAATATGACCAAGCTGCAAAAGAAGAATCTAAAACTGAAAGTGGAAATATTGCAGCGGCATTAGTTGAAAATTTCCTTACAAATGAACCAATGCCAGGTGCAAGAATTGAAAATAAATATGCACAGGGATTAATGGATGGAATTACTTTAGAAGAAGTAAATGCACTTATTAAAAAATGGATAACTGATGATAATTTCGTTTTAACTGTTCAAATGCCAGAAAAGAAAGGTATAAAAATACCAACAGAAAAAGACTTATTAGATGTTGTTGCAAAAGTAAAGAATAGCAAAACTACTCCTTGGGTTGATAATGTAAAAACAGAACCATTCTTAGTAAAAGAACCAAAAGCAGGTAAAATAACTAAAACTCAAAAGAATGAAAAATTTGGATACACAGAATATACACTTTCTAATGGAGCAACAGTTATTATCAAACCTACAACTTTAAAGAATGATGAAATAACAATAAGTGCACAAAGTGCTGGTGGTTCATCTCTATATAATGATGATGAAATGATAAATGTAAAATTTGCAACAAATATCATTGATGGTAGTGGTATAGGAAACTATAATAATGCACAATTGATGAAATTCTTAAAAGGAAAAACAGTTGGTTTGTCTCCAGAAATTGGTGATTTAGACGAAACTATTTCAGGAAGTTCATCTCCTGCAGACTTTGAAACACTTCTACAATACTTATATATGTATTTTGAAGCTCCAAGAAAAGACAAAGAAGTTTTAGATAAAACTATTTCTCAATTGGAAACACAAATAAATATGGTAAAAAATAAACCTGAATTTGCATTCCAAGAAGAATGGATGAAAGCTATGTATCCAAATGACAAACGTCAAATTATTTTACCAACAGAAGCACAGCTAAAACAAATGAACATTGATAAGATGTATAAAATCTTCCGTGAACGTTTTGCAGATGCATCTGACTTTACTTTTACATTTGTTGGAAATATTGATGAAGCAAAAGATCTTCCTTTAATTGAAAAATATATTGGAGGAATGCCTGCAAAAGGAAAGAAAGAACAATGGAAAGATCGTAGCACTTTATTTGCAAAAGGTGTTGTTGATAAAGTCGTTTATAAAGGAGAAGCAGATAAAGGTTTAATGGTAGTTGTATCTAATAAAACATTTAATTGGAATGATAAAGAACGCTTAGCTACAAAAATGTTGAATAATGTATGTTCAATAAAATTAACTGAAACTATCCGTGAAGAAATGGGTGGAACTTATTCTCCATATTTCCAATTAGATTATGACAAATATCCAAAACCAGAAGCTAAAATGTTATGTTACTACACTTGTGATCCAACAACAGTAGATAAATTAACAACAGCAACATTTGGAGTATTAGATAAGATAATGAATGAAGGACCAACAGATGAAGATATTGCAAAAGTTAAAGAACAATTGATTAAAGGTCGTCAAACTCAAATGCAAGAAAATGGTTATTGGTCATCAGTTATTAATGGTTCGCGTTGGTATGGTACTCAAATGCAAACTCTTGAAGAATACACAGCAGCTGTAAATGCTATTACAAAAGCTGATCTTCAAGAAGTAGCAAAGAAATACTTAGACCACAAAGAATATGTAAGAGTAAGTTTGAAACCAGAAGCAATGAAAACTGCTAAATAATAATAACGAACTCAACTAAATAATACCAAAGAGGTAATTCACTTAATGTGAGTTACCTCTTTTTCTTTTAAAAGCTATATAAATATATCGAATTGGAATTTGATTCTAAGAAATTATAATTTGATTCTAATTTTCTGTAATCAAGTTTTAAATTCTTATAATTTGATTCTATTTGACTATTAAATATAACCTAAACTCTAAATCTTATTTTTTAATGGACATCAATATTTCATTATAAAATATTTGCTATATATAAAAATATATTGTTACTTTGTTGCGTTAAAGAAAAGTTATATAAAATTAAAAACCGAAATAATAACTCTAATTACAATAATACTCTACTAAACTTTGTAAGAAATAAGAAGTTATTTATAACTCTCAGACATTAGTTATATTAGAATTTAAAGATAGTATTTACAATAATATCAATCAAAAAACAAATAATTAATTACCAAAACAATCAAAAATGAAAAGTAGATTTTTATTATTATTAGGATTGTGCATAGCAATCGCTACTACAGGATTTGCTCAAAAGGTTGAAACAAAAGCTATAAAAGAAGCGATTGACCAAAATGAGCAAATTAAATTAGATGGGAAAGTACGTTATGGAAAATTGGCAAACGGACTTACTTATTACATTAGAGCAAATAAGAAACCAGAAAACAGAGCCGAATTTCAACTTGCAGTTAATGCTGGTTCAGTTCTTGAAAAACCAGACCAATTAGGTTTAGCACATTTCACAGAGCATATGGGATTTAATGGAACAAAACAATTCCCAGCAAATACATTAATTGATAATTTAGAAAAAGAAGGTATAGTATTTGGTCGTGAAATAAATGCTTATACAAGTTTTGACCAAACAGTTTACACTCTAACTCTTCCTACAGACAAGAAAGAATTGTTTGATATGGGTTTAAAGGTATTAGATGGTTGGGCATTTGGTATGCTTATGACAGAAACAGAAATCAATAAAGAACGTGGAGTTATTATTGAAGAATGGCGTTTGGGACAAGGTGCTGATGATCGTTTACGTGAAAAGACTTGGCCTATAATGTTAAAAGGTTCTCTTTATGCAGAACGTCTTCCGATTGGAACGCTTGAAAGTCTACAAAACTTCAAACCAGAATCAATAAGAAATTTCTATAAAACTTGGTATCGTCCAGAAAATATGGCAATAGTAGTAGTTGGAGATTTTGATGCTGACGAAATGGAACAAAAAGTAAAAGATTTCTTCCAAATGAATACAGCACCTTCAACCCCATTAAATCGTCCAACAATAACACTTCCGGACAATAAAGAACCTCTTATCGCAATAGCTACAGATAAAGAAGCGACAAGTAACTCAATTGAATTTTACTACAAACATCCAAATGTTCAAATAAAAACAATAGGAGATTTCCGCACTCAAGAATTAGTATATGGTTTATTCCAACAAATGCTAAATTCACGTTTACAAGAATTATCTGATAAAAAAGAATGTCCATTTATGTATGCAGGAGTTGGATATAGTAATTTTTTAGCACGTCCAACAGATGTTTATAGTGCATATCTTTCAGCAAAAGAAGGAAAAACAATGGAAGCAATGGAAGCTGTATTGACAGAAAATCAAAGAGTACTTCAACATGGTTTCTTAGCACCTGAATTAGATAGAGCAAAAGAATCATTATTGATTTCTTATGACAAAGCAGCAAAAGAAGAATCAAAAACAGAAAGTTCAAGATTAGCTGCAAGTTATGTTTATAATTTCTTAGAAGGAAATCCAGTACCAGGGGCAAGAATAGAAAATAAATGGGCTAAGGAATTAATGGATGGAATAAAACTTGAAGAAGTAAATGCATTAGCAAATAAATGGATAACTGATGATAACTTTGTAGCATGTATTACAATGCCAGAAAAGAAAGGTGTAAAAGTTCCAACAGAACAAGATGTAATGAAATTAGTTGCAAAGGTAAAGAAAACTAATACAAAACCTTATGTTGATAATGCACAAATATTACCTTTCTTAGCAAAAGAACCAAATAAAGGAAAAGTAACAAACAGAATTGACAATAAAGAATTTGCCTACACAGAACTAACACTTAGCAACGGCGCAACAGTAATTCTAAAACCAACAACATTTAAGAATGACGAAATATTATTAAATTCTTGGTCAAAGGGAGGTTCTTCTTTATATCCAGATAATAAAATGATTAATGTGAATTACACAGCATCAATAATAGATGGTAGTGGTATTGGTAATTATGATAATTCACAATTAATGAAATTCTTAAAAACAAAAACAGTTGGAATTACACCTTCAATTAGTGATTTAGAAGAAGGATTTTCAGGAAATTCATCACCAAAAGACTTTGAAACACTTCTACAATACTTATATATGTATTTTGAATGTCCAAGGAAGGATAAAAGCATCTTAGATAAAGAAATTTCTAATTTGGAAACACAAATAAAGATGTATAAAAATATGCCAGAATTTGATTTCCAAATGCAAATGTTTAAATCAATGTACCCAAATGATAAGAGAACTATTCTTTTACCAACAGAAGAACAATTAAAGAAAATGAATATAGATGAAATGTACACAATTTTCCGTGAACGTTTCTCTGATGCATCAGACTTTACATTTACATTTGTAGGAAACTTTGCTATTGACACAACAATTCCTTTAATTGAAAAATATATTGGTGGAATGCCATCAAAAGGAGTTAAAGAACAATGGCAAGATAGAAGTACAGGATTTGCAAAAGGTGTTGTTGATGATGTAGTTTATAAAGGACAAGCAGACAAAGGAATGTTAATACTTGCAACAAAACACCCATTTGTTTGGAACGAAAAAGAAACAATGGCAACAAAAGTATTAGGAGATATTATTGATATTAAATTAACAGAAACAATAAGAGAAGAAATGGGAGGAACATATTCTCCATCATTCCAATTAAGCTATGATAAATATCCAAAACCAGAAGTAATAATGTTTGCATACTATGGATGCGATCCTAAAACAGTAGATAAACTTACAATAGCAACTTGGGGAGTATTGGATAAAATAATCAATGAAGGACCAACAGATATTGACTTAGCAAAAGTTAAAGAACAATTAATTAGAGCAAGAGAATCTCAATACAAAGAAAAGAATAGTTTCTGGACATCTGCAATAAAAGGTTCACGTTGGTATGGTTTTGATTTAAAAACAATAGAACAATATACCGCACAAGTAAATGCAATAACAAAAGAAGATGTACAAGCAGTAGCTAAAAAATATGTAGACCATAAAGATTATGTAAGAGTAAGTTTATTGCCAGAAGCAATGAAACCAGCTAAATAATAATAGATAACTCAAAAAAAATAATACCAAAGAGGTAATTCATTTTATATGGATTACCTCTTTTTCTTATTAGAAGAAAAGGCATAAAGTTTATTTATAGAATCAAGTCTAAAAAAAGACTCCTTCTTTTTGAAATTAAAGCTCTTCTTTTTTAATTTATATGAACTCTTTTTCGAGCTAAAGTGCTTTTATTATCTTTTTTGTACCTTTGTTGTTCTAAAATACTATTTGATATGATAAAAAAGCTATTTGTATACATTTTCTTAGTTATTATTGCTATTGTTTCCCCTTTTGAACAATGTTTCTCTCAAAATAAAGATTCTATTAGTATTAAGGTTGGGGCAGAAAGCACTGGAAATTATATTGATTTATTAAAAGGAAAAAAGGTTGGAGTTGTTGCTAATCAAACTTCTGTTATAGGGAAAACTCATTTGGTTGATAGTTTAATAAGTTTAGGTATTAATTTGCGTGCAATTTATTGTCCTGAACATGGTTTTAGAGGAGATGCAGAAGCTGGGGCTAAAGTGAATTCTTCAATTGATTCTAAAACTGGACTTCCAATAATTTCTCTTTATGGAAAGAATAAGAGGCCAAGTTCTGATGAGTTTAAGAAAAATGATATTATTGTTTTTGACATTCAAGATGTTGGTTGCAGGTTTTATACTTATATTTCAACACTTCATTATGTTATGGAAGCTTGTGCTGAAAACAATATCCCTTTAATTGTTCTTGATAGACCAAATCCAAATGGTTTTTATATTGATGGTCCAGTATTAAAAGATACTTCATTAGTTTCTTTTGTTGGTATGCATCCTGTCCCAATAGTTTATGGAATGACAATAGGAGAATATGCTCAAATGATTAATGGAGAAGGTTGGCTTGGAACTTCAAATAAAAGAGTTATTGGAGAAAAGGGAAGTTTAAAATGTGATTTAACTATTATTCCTAATCAAAATTATAAACATGATCTTTATTATAATCTTCCAATATCTCCAAGTCCAAATCTTAGAACTCCTATTTCTATAGATTTTTATCCTTCTCTTTGTTGGTTTGAAGGGACGCAAGTTTCTGTAGGTAGGGGAACAGATAGACCTTTTGAAATTATAGGTTTTCCTGAATATTCAGATACAATTTTTTCTTTTACTCCAAGAGTTATTAAAGGTGTTTCAGATAATCCTCCATATAAAGATATAAAATGTTATGGGGAAAATAGTAGTCTTATTCCAGATTGTATCCTTTCTCAGTCAAATGGTCAGATTTGTTTAAAGATATTGATTGATATGTATAAAGCTTATCCAAAAAAAGATAAGTTTTTCCAACCTTTCTTTGATAAATTAGCAGGTACAAAGGAATTAAAAGAGCAAATAAGGAGAGGCGATAAAGAAGAAGATATTAGAAAAACTTGGGTATCAGACTTGCAGGAGTTTAAACAAATTAGAGAGAAATATTTGCTCTATAAATAATCCTTACTATTAATTAATTCTAAGGTTTTTGCTTTTAATAAAAAGAGGATTGTTAGTTGAAGAAAAAATCTTAACTTTGCACTTCTTAATATCGTTAGTTTTAATGGAGAAAACTAATGTTTTATAATATAAATATAGGATTATAATATGTTTGAGAATTTAAGTGAAAAGTTAGAGAAGTCGTTTAAGATATTAAAAGGTCATGGAAAAATAACTGAAATTAATGTTGCTGAAACATTAAAGGAAGTAAGGAAAGCCCTAATTGATGCCGATGTAAGTTATGCAATTGCAAAAGAGTTTTGCGATACTGTTAAGCAAAAAGCATTAGGAAAAGATGTATTAACATCTGTTGAACCAGGACAATTGATGATTAAGATTGTTCATGATGAATTAACAGAGTTAATGGGAGGAGCTTCTCAAGATGTTAATATAAAGGGAAGTCCTGCAATTGTTCTTATTGCTGGTCTTCAAGGTAGTGGGAAAACAACATTCTCAGCAAAGCTTGCAAATTATCTTAAAACAAAGAAATCAAAATCAGTTCTATTAGTTGCAGGTGATGTTTATCGTCCTGCTGCTATAAACCAATTACAAGTACTTGGTGAACAAATAGGAGTTGAAGTATATACAGAAGATTCAAAAAATCCAGTTCAAATAGCAAAGAATGCAGTTCAAAAAGCAAGAGACAAAGGAATAAATATTGTTATTGTCGATACTGCTGGTCGTTTAGCTATTGATGAAGAAATGATGAATGAGATTGAATCTATTAAAAAAGCAGTAAATCCTCAAGAAACTCTTTTTGTTGTAGATAGTATGACTGGTCAAGATGCTGTAAATACTGCAAAAGCTTTTAATGATAAATTAAATTTTGATGGAGTTGTTTTAACAAAACTTGATGGAGATACAAGAGGTGGTGCTGCTTTAACAATACGCCACGTTGTCAAAAAACCAATTAAGTTTGTTGGTATTGGAGAAAAGATGGAAGCGCTTGATGTCTTTTATCCAGAACGTATGGCAAGTCGTATTCTTGGAATGGGAGATATTGTTTCTTTGGTTGAAAAAGCTCAAGAACAATTTGATGAAGAACAAGCAAGGAAGATTTCCAAGAAACTTAAAACAAATGATTTTAACTTCAATGACTTCCTTTCTCAAATTCATCAAATAAAGAAAATGGGGAATATCAAAGACCTTATGGGAATGATACCAGGAGTTGGAAAGATGATGAAAGATGTTGATATTAATGATGACGCATTTAAAGGAATAGAAGCAATAATAGGTTCTATGACTCCATTTGAAAGAGAAAATCCAACAAGAATTGATGGTAGTAGAAGAAAAAGAATTGCAAGAGGAAGTGGAAAAAATTTAGAAGATGTAAATAGACTTTTAAAACAATTTGAAGAAACAAGAAAGATGATGAAGATGATGGGAGGTGGAAATAAACTTAGTACTTTGAAAAACTTAAGAAAGAGATAAAGATATGGAATATAAAAATGAGCCAACACTAATTGACGGAAAATTAATAGCCAGTGAGATAAAACTCGAAATAGCAAAAGAAGTTGCAGATTTATTAGATGCAGGAAAACGTCCACCACATTTAGTAGCTGTTATAGTTGGAGAAGATGGAGCAAGTCTTTCTTATGTTGCAAGTAAAGAAAAACAAAGTAAGGAAGTCGGTTTTATGTCATCTATCTATCGTTTCCCAGAAACATTATCCGAAGAAGAACTTCTAAATACAGTTGATTTCTTAAATAAAGATAATGAAGTTGATGGTTTTATTGTTCAATTACCATTACCAAAACATATAAATGAACAAAAGATAATTGAAAGAATAGACCCAAGAAAAGATGTTGATGGTTTTCATCCCGCAAATGGAGGAAGATTAATGTATAATATGCCTGCATTTATTCCAGCAACACCTTATGGAATAGTTACTATGTTAGAAAGATCCAAAATAGATACAGTTGGAAAAAATTGTGTTGTTGTTGGAAGAAGTAATATAGTAGGAACTCCAATGGCTGTTCTTATGTCAAGAAATAATAATTCAGCTAACTGTACTGTAACTCTTTGTCATAGTAAAACTCAAAATCTTAAAGAAGTTTGTCTTACTGCAGATATTTTAATTGTTGCAATAGGAAGACCAGAGTTTATTACTGCTGAAATGGTAAAAGACGGAGCAGTTGTAATTGATGTAGGTATTCATAGAATTCCAGATTCAACAAGAGAAAGAGGATATCGTGTTGTTGGTGATGTGAACTTTAAAGATGTAGCACCAAAATGTAGCTTTATAAGTCCAGTGCCAGGAGGAGTAGGAATGCTGACTGTAGTTTCATTACTTCAAAACACTCTAAAAGCATACAAGCACGAAATCTACCAATAATATAAAATTATTATCATATAATTAAGAGGCTGTATTGGAATATCCTTTCAATACAGCCTCTTAAGGTATTATCCGTATTTGGCGTTTTATATTAAATAGATACTTTTAGAGAAATAAAAGGATTGATGGCATTTATTGTGCTTTCCGTAGGAAGTAGAGAAGGAAAATCGTCAATCATTGAGTCATTATTTTTAAACTTATATGTTCTATACTCTATACCGAAGCCTATTTTTACATATTCTACTGGTGAAAAGTAAAGAGCTGATTTTGCACTACCATTTAGCCCATTTTTTTTATAGGAATAATTTTGAGTTCCTAAAGAAAAATCATTTTTGTATTGGGTAAATCCGAACCCAAAATTAAAATCTAAGGATGCAATATGGGACAATTCAAGTATGAAACCCCCAGAAAATCCATATGACCGTAGATTTACTTTTTCGGTCATTGCTAAAGGAATTTCTGTTTGATTTAAATTAATTCCAATAAACATGCCAGGGCGAAGGCTTTTAGAGTTAGGTTGGTTAAAAATAACGTATTTAGCATTAAATCCCATATTTGAGCTATAAAGTGTTTGTTGAGCATTATTATTCATTACACTTAAATTTGAAGCATAAAAAAGATTATTTCCATACTCTAAAGAAAAATCTAATCTCCACCAAGAAGCATGATTGAAAATGTTGTTTTGTGTTTTTGTGTCATTTTTTGTTTCTTGTGCTATTGCAGAAAAAGAAAAGCAACCGAGAACAAAAAATAAAATCACAATTTTAGAAAAAAGCTCTTTTTCTTTCAAAAGAAATCGTTTCATGATTAAAAAGTTTAAATGTTAATAATTATATTTGAATTCAAGTTGTATTTATAACATGAATTTAGGTAATATTATTTTGCTTAACAAATAATTTTCGTTCTATAACGTTTTTAGTGAGTAAACAAAAATATTTAACTCTGTATCATGAATAATACCGTAATAAAAGAGTTTTTTGATATAATTGTCTTAATTTTGCAGATTAGAATTGAAAAATATAATATAAGTTGACACAAGAGGAATTAATTGAAAGAGGAGAGTTGCTTCCAATAATGGAAGAGTTTTATTCTTTGCAAGGTGAAGGATTTAATACAGGAAAAGCAGCATATTTTGTTAGAGTTGGTGGTTGTGATGTTGGTTGTCATTTTTGTGATGTTAAGGAAGCTTGGGATGCAGCTCTATTAGACCCAACGAGTGTTGAAGATGTTGTAGAAAGAGCTTTGCAATATCCTGCTAAATCAGTAATTGTTACAGGAGGAGAGCCTTTGCTTTATAATTTAGACCTTCTTTGTGAAAAGCTCCATAATAATAATATAGAAACAATTCTTGAAACTTCTGGCTCTTCAAAAATGAGTGGTTCTTGGGATTGGATATGTCTTTCTGCAAAACGTAATCTTCCACCTTTGGAAGAAAATATGAAATACGCTCAAGAGCTTAAAATGATTATTTGTGATGACGAGGACTTTGCATTTGCTGAAACTTATGCAGGAAAAGTAAATCTCCCAAATTGTTTTCTATACCTTCAACCAGAATGGAGTGTTAGAGAAAAGATGATGCCTAAAATAGTTGAATACATAAAATCAAACCCTAAATGGAGAATATCCTTGCAAAGTCACAAATATATGCAAATACCGTAAAACTATTATATTATAGTTTAAGACTAATTGCTTTTCTTTTCTTATGCCTATTATTTTCAAACAACCTTTATTCTCAAAATAGTTCAAAGGCAGAAAAAGAATTTAAGAAAGCATTAGAATACCTAAATAATAGACAAGAAGATAAAGCAATAGAATATCTTGATAAAGCACTTTCTTATGATAAAAACTATCCTGATGCTTTGCTTTGCTTTGGAGAGATATACTATAATAAAAGCAAAGAATTTGATTCCGTAAAGAAAAAAGCCTTTCCTTATTATCAACGTCTTGTGGAAGTAAATCCAGACTATGATTTAACTGCTCATTATCGCTTAGGAGAGTTTTATCTCTTAGACTATAATACAGAAAAAGCCACTTATCATTTAGAATACTTACTTTCAAAGCTTAATGCTCCAAAAGATAAGAAGAAAATAGATGAGGTTAAAAGAAAATTGCAACAAGCAGAATTTATAAAGCATTCATTAGAAAACCCAGTGGAATTTCTACCAATGAATATGGGAGAGAATATTAATACTAAAAATGATGAATACCTTCCAACTCTTACAGCAGATGAACAAACCTTTATTTTCACAAGTCTAATCCCTGAATTAGAAAAAGATCAATTATATGGAGAAAGAGAAGTGTATAAAGAAGATTTCTATATAACAAATAAGGTAGATGGCAAATGGGAAAAGGCTAAAAAAATGCCTCCACCATTTAATTCATCAGCTAATGAGGGTGCTTTATCAATATCTCCTGATGGAAGAATGGCATACTTCACTCGTTGTAATACAGAAGATGGCTATGGCAGTTGTGATTTATATTCCTCAGAAAGGATAGGGAATGATTGGGGTAAACCTAAGAATATGGGAGAAGATGTTAATTCCTCTGCATGGGATTCTCAACCAACAATAGCTTCAGATTCAAGAACTCTTTTCTTTGTCTCAAATAGAGCAGGAGGAAAAGGAAAGAATGATATATGGTACACATATAAGAAAGATGATGGAACATGGACAAAAGCAAAGAATGTTGGCCCTCCAATAAATACGGAAGGTGATGAAATGTATCCATTTATTCACCCAAGTAATACAACTCTTTACTTTTCTTCAAACTATCATATTGGTATGGGAGGCTTCGATATATTTTATTCAAATATAGTAGATGGAAAGTTTACAGAACCTAAAAATATAGGATACCCTGTTAATACTTATGCTGATGAAACAAGCTTTATAGTATCTCCAAGTGGAACTCAAGCTATATTTTCAACTCTTCTTGAAGGAGGATATGGCAAGAAAGATCTTTATGAATTTGAACTTTATAAAGAAGCTCAACCAAATAAAGTTGTATATATGAAAGGACATTCTTACGACAAGATAACAAATAAACCTCTTTCCGTAAAGTTTGAAGTAAAAGACATAAATAAAAATCGTCTTATTGCTTCTTCTCTATCCGATCCAAAGACAGGGGAGTACTTAGTTGTTCTACCTCTTGGAGCTGATTATGCCCTTAATGCTTGGGCTGATGGTTACCTTTTTTATTCTGAAAACTTCCAGCTAACTGATGAAAATAAATCTGAATCTTCTCAAAAGGATATTTTCTTAACTCCAATAATAGAAGGAGAAAGTGTAGTATTAAATAATATATTCTTTGAAACAAATAGTGCAGAATTATTACCAAGTTCACAATCAGAATTAAATACTTTGATAGAGCTTTTGGAAAAGAATAAGAATATTTCAATAGAAATTTCAGGACATACAGATAATACAGGAACTCAAAAATTAAATCTTGAGCTTTCAACAAAAAGAGCAAATAGTGTTAAGGTTTATTTAGAGTCAAAAGGAATAGACCCAAATCGTTTAGAAGCTAAAGGCTATGGACAAACTAAACCAATAGCAGATAATTCAACAGAAGAAGGTAAAGCAGTAAACCGTAGAACAGAATTTAAAATCATAAAGAAATAATCTATAAATTAATTCATGACAGAAAGAATAATAGAGTTAAACGATATATCATTAGTAGATTTCTTTGGGGTAAATGAAAAGAACCTCAATTTCTTATCAATTCTTTTTCCTAATGTAGAATTAATACAAAGAGGAAATACATTAAAGATAATTGCTAAAGAAAAAGATATTGAAGAGTTTGAAAAAGTCTATAATCAATTAGTTGAGCTTTATAATCAAGAATCAAGAATGGATGAAAAGCTGATAATGAGTATTGTTAAGCCAACTCCAAATTCACATAAATCAACTTCAAGAGCAAATGAAATCCTCGTTCATGGACGAAATGGATTAATCATCAAAGCACAAACTCCCAACCAAAAACAAATGGTTGATGCAATAGATGAAAACGATATGCTCTTTGCTTTAGGACCTGCAGGCTCAGGAAAGACCTATACAGCCGTTGCATTAGCAGTAAGAGCCTTAAAAGCAAAACAAGTAAAGCGTATTATCCTAACTCGTCCAGCAGTAGAAGCAGGGGAGAACTTAGGGTTTCTTCCTGGAGATTTAAAAGATAAGCTTGATCCATATCTTCAACCTCTTTATGATGCCCTAAGAGATATGATAATTCAACAAAAACTTGAAAACTATTTAGAAGAAAAGGTAATAGAAATAGCACCTTTAGCTTTTATGAGAGGAAGAACATTAGATAATGCCTTTGTAATACTTGATGAAGCTCAAAATGCAACCTACTCCCAAATGAAGATGTTTCTAACTCGTATGGGAAAAAATGCAAAATTCATAATAACAGCCGACCCAACCCAAGTAGACCTTCCACTTAACCAACCCTCAGGCTTAAAAGAAGCAACGAAGTATTTAGAAGACATAGAAGGAATAAGCTTTGTATTTCTAAATGAATTTGACATTATCCGTCATCCATTAGTAACAAAAATAGTGGAAGCTTACTCCAAAAACGAAAAGAAATAACAAAGGGAATTAACCCTTAATCTCCGCAACCCATAATCTAATCTCCGCATATTTTGCGGAGATTATTTTTTTATGCGGAGATTAATATGTATTTTTGCCGAAAACTACATTATGAGAAAGGTATACATATATCAGAAGGAAGGTTGGCCTAATTTTTATTGGGATAACGAGATAATAGCACCACTCTTATTAAATGTTCGTTATCTTCAAGGACAATTAATAGGTAAGATGAGTGTGTTTGGTTTTGATTTAAAGAACGAAACTCATCTTTCTACAATAACAAATAATGTACTTAAATCATCAGAAATAGAAGGGGAATATCTAAATACTGATCAAGTGCGTTCTTCTGTTGCTAAACGTTTGGGTATGGATGTTTCTGGCTTAATTCCTTCAGAAAGAAAGATTGAAGGAATAGTTGAAATGACTTTTGATGCAACTCATAATGCTAATAAACCTCTAACAAAGAAACGTTTGTTTTCTTGGCATAAATTATTATTTGAAGATGGAGAAAGAGATTCAAAGTTAAGTATTGGTGTTTGGAGAGGAGAAAAAGGAGGAGAAATGCAAGTTGTTTCAGGTGCAATGGGAAAGGAAAAAATACATTTCCAAGCTCCTGACTGGTCTACAATAGATTCTGAAATTGACTTGTTTTTGGATTGGATAAATAATAAGACAGATATAGATAATATACTTAAAGCCTCAATAGCTCATCTTTGGTTTGTTACTATTCATCCTTTTGATGACGGTAATGGAAGAATATCAAGAGCAATTGCAGATATGCTTTTGGCTCGTGCAGATAATATTCCACAACGTTTTTATAGCATGTCTTCTCAAATAAGAATTGAAAGAAAAGACTATTACGATATACTTGAAAAGACTCAAAAAGGAGATTTAGATATAACTAAATGGATAGAATGGTTTTTAAATTGTTTAGAAAGAGCTTTTGTTCAAACAGATGCTAATATAAATAAGCTGATGTTTAAGTCAAAGTTCTGGGAAAATAATAAAACCATAGTCTTTAATGAACGTCAAACAAAGATAATCAATCTTTTGTTTAATGGATTCGAAGGAAAGCTAACATCATCTAAATGGGCGAAAATAAATCATTGTTCCCAAGACACAGCCCTTAGAGATATAAAAGACCTAATACAAAAAGAAGTGCTTAGAAAAGAAGAACAAGGAGGAAGAAGCACAAACTACGAATTAAACATATAGAATTAATCACTTATTAGATTGTTGTCTTTTTATTTATAAAGATATCTTTTAATCTTTAGTGTAGCGGTTTTTTCAAATTCAGTTGTGGATTCTATTATTAGGGATAGTTTTGAGAAACGGTTTAGTCTTTCATTGGCTGATTTAAGGAGGTCTTGCTTTAGGTGGTCGTAGGCTTTTGAGGCATCTTCTTTATAGATTGTTAATCTCTTTTCCAATTCTGCTGGGTTGAATTGAACCATTGCTACTAATTTGCCTTTTCTTTCTACCACAACACTTTCAAGAACAAGATTACTTTGGTTAAGTACCATTTCTATTTCTTCTGGATAAATATTTTCACCTGTTGCTCCAACAATAACATTTTTCAGTCTTCCCTTGATTTCGTAACGACCTTTCTTTTCTGTTACTAAATCGCCTGTTTTAAACCAACCATCTTCTGTTAGAACTGATTGTGTTAGTTCAGGGTTTTTATAGTAGCCTTTCATTATGTTAGGTCCTTTTACCCAAAGTTCTCCTTCGTTTGTTTCTGGATTTACATCAACAATCTTTACTTGAACATTTTTAATTGGAAAACCTGTTGTTTGCCATGATACTTCATTAGGGTTTGCTCCAATTATTAGAGGTGCTGTTTCTGTTAATCCATATCCAATTGCATAAGGGAAATGTTTCCCAAGACGAAGGAATAATTCTGTTTCTCCATCAAGTTTAGCTCCACCTATTCCAAAGAATGTTAATCTTCCACCAAATGTTTCAAATAGTTTCTTTGCAGCTTTACGATACATTATTCTACGGAAAAGATTACTTGTTAAGAGAATTCTTCTAAATACTGTCTTCTCTAATTCTGGTTTAATAATATTTTTATAGGCTTTTTCTATAAATAGGGGTACTGTTAGTATTGTTGTTGGGCGTACTATTTTTACGCTTGACATAAATGTTTGGGCTATTGGCAGTTTGTTGTGGAAATACATTGAAGCTCCTTTCATAACAACTGTAAGAAGTCCTAATGAGTTTTCAAATGTATGTGAAAGAGGAAGTACAGAAAGATAAACATCATCTTCTGTAATTGGCCAAATAGAATGTACTTGAACTAATTGTGCAGCTAAATTACCATGTGTTAGCATTACTCCTTTGCTGAAACCAGATGTTCCAGAGGTGTAAATTATAACAGCAAGGTCTTCAGGAGTTGGAATTGATATTTTGCTAAGAGATTGAATTTCTTTTTGGCTTGTTATCTCAAAATTATCAAGATTAACTATTGTATCTATATTTACAAGACCTTCTTTATCTATTTTTGGACTTAAACGTTCTGAAACAAATATTAGCTTAGCATCGGAATGATTGATGCAGTTTGTTATTTCTTCTTTTGTGAAATCGGGTAAAAGAGGAACAACAACAGCTCCCATATCAGCTATTGCAAAGTATGAAATAGCCCAATTAGGAGAGTTTTGACTAAGAATAACAACCTTATCCTGATAGCCTATACCTTGATTAACTAATATTCTTTGAACTTCTTTTACTTTCTCAAAAAACTCGGAGAAAGTTATAGCTTTTTCACCAACAAAAGCCATTAAAGGATTGTTAGCAAAGTGTTCTACGCTATATTGTAAAACCTCATGCAGTGTTTTTGAATTTAACATTAAATATGTTTTGGTTTCTACTAAAGCTTTTAATGAGCAAAAACCCTCATTAAATTATTTGCAAAGGAACAACTTTTTTTTCAATTAGAGTCTATTTATTCCTTTTCCCTTTCTTTGCATTAGGGGATATGGATACGTGAGATTCTTCCAATATCTTCTTTAATTTTGGATCAGGGCGGAAGGTTATTCTTCCTGATTTCACTATTGCCGTATCAATATCATCAGGAGAATCCATTGGCGTTGATGTTACAGATATATTTATAGTGCCTATACCATTAATTTTAACACTATTACCAATGGATAACTCCGAAGCCACCCAATCAGCAAGACTAATAATAACAGAAGATACATCACCCTTTGTCATAGATGATGCCTTTTCAATTCTTTCTGCAATTTCTTCTGTTGAGGTGCAGCTAAATGTTTCTTTAACTGCATAATACTTTTCTTGTTGGGAGCCAGAAGCATCCTTGAATTTTCTCTTCCAAATCTTATATCTTAAACTCATGATATTTGGATTTTGGTTAATAAAAAGGTTAATTATTAGTCCAAGACTTGATAATTCAAAATAATTAAGCCATGTTAATGACTTAATAACGCCAAGTTAGTCAATTCTTAGGCTATTATTATAACATAATTTGCCTATGTTTATTGTGTGAAATGGCATCTCGTAACGACGAAACGCCATCTCGTCATCACGAAATGGCGTTTCATAATTATGAAAAGGCGTTTCGTCGTAATAAAATGCCTTTTCGTTGTGATAAAATGACTAATATAAAGTAATGAAAACGCCAAGAAATTTGATTAAGTTGGCGTTATTCACTTATTAAAAGCCTATTATAATTTATCAAGATAGGCTTTTTTTATTATAAGACAGGTTTTTGCTGGTTTAGGATGGTCTTTTCTACTTAAAAGATTTCTTATCTATTTATTAAAAGGGTGTAGCCAAGTAGTGTTAAGGCTAATCCAAGCAATGTACTGGCTAAAATGTATGAAATTGCTTGAATGTTTTGCGAGCTTTGGAAGAGTCGCATTGTTTCGGCTGAAAAGCTTGAAAAGGTTGTGAAGCCTCCACATAATCCTATAATGAAAAATGAACGTAAGGAATAGTGTGAGGCAAATTGATATCTTTGGGAAAGTCCTAAGAGTAGTCCTATCAGGAAACAACCCAATAGGTTTATTAAAAGAGTAGCCCAAGGAAAAGATGAGTTTGTTCGACTTGAAAATAATTCACTTATTCCAAATCTTGAAACAGAACCAATTGCTCCTCCTAAGGCTACTAATATATATGATTTCAATGTTTATTCGCTTATTTGTTTTAGAATTCGAGCAGTGTATTCTTTTTCAATAGCATCTGCTTTATCTATTAATTCTTGTCCTTTGCCAATTATATTATCAACAAAGACTTTATCTTTTAATGATGAAGCGTTAATCTTCATATTCATAAAGGCTCCATAACAAGCTGCTCTTGCACAAAGAATACCAACTCCTGCATCTGTTACTGAATTAGGGTTTCCTGTTTCTACCATTGCTTGACATATTTCAAATACTTCAAATGATTTGCAAAGTGTTCGGTAAGGAATTTCTATTGCATATTTTGTTGCTTCTTGAATTGCATTTGTTCTTGCTGCTTTTTCTTCGTCAGTTTTCTTTGGTAGGCCAAAAGCGTCCATTATCTTATTGAAAGCATTTGTGTCTTCATCAACAAGGTGGATTAATTCGTCTTTTAGGGCTTGTCCTTTTTCTGCAATTATTGAGAATTCTTCCCATCTTTCATCCCAACCAGCTTTATGAGAAGAAAGATTAGCTACCATTGTTGCAAGTGAAGCACCAAGTGAACCCATATAAGCAGCTATTGAACCACCACCAGGAGCAGGGCTTTCTGATGCTGTTTCATTAGCAAATTCAGTGCAAGTCATATCAACTAATTTCTTCTTTGACTTGTCTTCTATTAGATATTCAATTACTTTTTCTTCAGGGATAAATGGTTTTAAATCATCTAAGCCCATTGATTTAATAGCAATCTTTATTATTTTTTTTTCATCAATTCCAAGTGAACGTTCTTGTTTTGCTAAGTAATATTTACCAGCATCAATCAAGGTTTTCTTAGGAATTAAACCAACTATTTCAACTCCTGTTACTCTTATTCCTCTTGCTCCTGCTTTTTTACAAACTTCTTCAAAGCAAATATGAAGAGGGGTTTGAGATATATTGGTGATATTCATTGAAACTTGTGCAATTCCATATTCATCAATAAACCAGCCTATGGCTTTAGTTCCTTTTAAAGAACCTGGAATCATTATTGCTTTACCGTTTTCATCTTTTAATGGTTTTCCATTAACTTTTCCGCCTTCTCTTGCAGGACGTCCTTTTTCTCTAACATCAAAAGCAATTGCATTAGCACGACGAACAGATGTTGTATTAAGGTTATAGTTTACAGCAATTAAGAAATCTCTTGCTGAAATAGCAGTTGCTCCACTATGGGCAATGTTTTCACACCAATTATCTGGTCCAAAACAAGGTTTCCAATCACAGCTTTGTATTTTTTCTTTTAATCCTTCATATTCTCCAGCACGGCAAGAAGCAAGATTTCTTCTTTTTGGTTCCATGCAAGCATTTTCATAACAATATACAGGAATCTTTAATTCTTCACCAACTCTTTTTCCTAAGGCTCTTGCATATTCTACAACTTCTTCCATTGTAATGCCAGATACAGGAATTAAAGGACATACATCAGTTGCACCAAAACGAGGGTGGTCACCATGATGTGATTTCATATCTATAAGTTCAGAAGCTTTCTTTATTACTCTAAAAGCAGCTTCACAAACTTGTTTAGGTTCACCAACAAAAGTAATAACAGTTCTATTTGTTGTAGCACCTGGATCGACGTCTAATAATTTAACGCCGTCAACTTTTTCTATTTCATCAACAACCTGTTTGATGATATTTTGGTTACGTCCTTCACTAATATTAGGAACGCATTCAATTAATTGCTTCATAAAGATATTACCCTTTAATTATTTGTTTCTATTCAAATTATATTTGCTATAAAAAAAGCAAAGTAAAATAATAATTTGCAAAGTTCGGCAAAAACTCTGAGTTGGCAATATTTTGAGGTAAGATAGTGCTATTATTAATAGTATCTTTCAACGTCTATTAATCTTACACCTCCTAACCATACGGCAACACATCCAACAACTCCATTTTTCCCTTTTTGGGATATAGGTTGAAGGGTTGTGTCATCTACTATTTCAAAATATTCCAATTCAAAGTCTTTTATCATCTTAAACTCGTTATTAACAAAGCTCTTTAATTGAGAGAATGATAAATTGTCTTTGATTGAAGATGATTTGTGTAGTATAGAATGAATCTTTGGTGCAATTTCTCTACACTCTGGGCTTAATCGTATATTTCTTGAACTAATTGCTAAGCCATCTTTTTCTCTAACAATAGGGCATGGGACAATTTCTACTGGTGAGTTTAATTGTCTTACCATATCTTTTATAATTGCTATTTGTTGAAAATCTTTTTCTCCAAAATAAGCTTTATTTGGTCTTACCCAATTAAATAAACGGCTAACAATTATTGCAACACCATTAAAATGTCCTGGTCTTTGTTTGCCTTCCATAACTTGTTCTAAAGCTCCAAAAGAAAAACTTTCAGTTGCTTCTTCTGAATATACTTCTTCTACTTTTGGACAAAACAAAATATCACAACCATTTTCTTCTAACAAAATGCTGTCTTTTTCAATATCACGAGGATATTTATCTAAGTCTTCTTTGTTATTGAATTGTATTGGATTTACAAAAACACTACTAACAACAATATCATTTTCTTCTCTTGCTCTTTTGATTAATGACATGTGTCCAGCATGCAAAGCTCCCATTGTTGGAACAAGCCCAATTGTTTTTCCTTCCTGTCTTAGTATTTCAATGTATTGAGTAAGTTCATTAATATGTTCAATCTTCTTCATTTATTTCCCCTTTCTACAAATATTATTTTATAAGTCTTTATCAGTTACATCTTCGTAATCGGTTTCTTCAACTTTTTCTTCTGTGCTATTTTTAGTGCCATTGTTGCTAAAGTTTTCTTCAACATTTTTCTTTACCCTATAGATCTTTATTATAAAATCCAATAAATAACTAATGAAAGTAATTATTATACTAAAGAGTAAAGCATTTCCAAAACCATTTACTTCAAAACCAGTAAGGAAATAACTTGTTAAAAGAATAATAATTGCATTTATAACTAAGTTGAAAAATCCTAATGAGAAAATCATTACTGGAAATGATATTAAAACCAAAATAGGTTTAAGAAATGCGTTAAGCAAGCTGATTAATACGGCTGCTAATAGTGCATCAATTATGCTATCTACTTTTGCAATTGAAAATAAATAACAAGTAATGAATATAGAAATAGCCATTAATAATGTCTTAAACCAAAACTTTGAACTAAGTATTGAAGGGTTATCTCCAGAGAAATTCATTTTAATTATGCCCATAATATTATTTTTAAATTAGCCTGCAAAGATAGTAATAAAAAATTAATGCGTAAGTTTGCAAAAAATATTTTGCTATGAATAAGGGTAGAGAAATAAAACCACATATTGGAGTATTTGGAAGATGCAATGTGGGTAAAAGTACATTGATTAATAAACTTGTAGGACAAGAAATATCAATTGTAAGTAAACAAGCAGGCACAACCACAGATTCCGTTAAAAAAACAATGGAAATAAAAGGTATAGGTGCTGTTGTACTTATAGATACTGCTGGTATTGATGATAAGTCAATGTTAGGAGAAAAGAGAGTTGAAAAGGCTTATCAAATATTTTCTCAAATAGACTTGGCTCTAATCGCTTTTAATAATGATTTTGGAGATGAAGAAAACAAGTTAATTGAAGAGTGTAAAAGATTTGATACTCCTTATGTATTAATTTATACGAAGAGTGATTTGTTCCCATTGCGTAAAGACCTTAAGGAAACAATAGAAAAGACATATAATCAAACAATTATTGAGTTTTCTCAAGATAGTTCTGAACGCAAAATAAATCTTACGCAGAAAATAAGAGAAACAATACCTCCAACAGCTTATCAAGAAAAAGGAATATTAACAGGTTTAATAAAGGAAAACAGTGTTGTTCTTCTTGTAACTCCAATTGATAGTTCTGCTCCAGAAGGTAGAATGATTTTGCCTCAAGTACAATTAATAAGAGATGTGCTTGATAATAATGCAATAAATATTGTTGTAAAAGAAACTCAGCTTGAATATGCTTTAAAGAATATTTGTCCTAATCCAGACTTAGTTATTACAGATAGCCAAGCTTTTGATTACGTAAGTAGTGTTGTTGATGAAAAAATACCATTAACAAGTTTTTCTATAGTATTAGCTCGTTTGAAAGGTGCATTTGATGAATATGTGAAAGGCACACCAAAACTTGATAGTTTAAAGGATGGAGATAGAATATTAATGTTAGAGACTTGCTCTCATCAACCAACTTGTGAGGATATAGGAAGAGTAAAACTTCCCAAGTGGATAAGAGAGTATACAAAGAAAAATATTGAATTTGATGCTGTAGCAGGCTTGTCATCTTTGCCACGACCAATAACAGATTATGCAATGGTTATTCAATGTGGTGGTTGTGTGGCAACACAGAAACAACTCCAAAGCAAACTATTGCCTATAATTGAAAAAAATATTCCAATTTCCAATTATGGAATTTGTATTGCATATATGAATGGAATATTTCAAAGGGCAACAAAGATGTTTGATAAAAAACAATAGTTAATATATCTTATTCCGAAATAATTTACTATTTTTGACAGTTGAATTATAGCATTTTTTAATGAAGAAACTTTTGATAATTACTTTTACTGCCTTATTATTAGGGGCTTGCTCTAATGAACTATACAAGTATTACGACTACGATAACTTGGTATACGCATATGGTAAGAGGGATATTTCAGAAAAAGAAATGAAGAAATTTGTAAAGAAATATTCTCGTATAGTTTCTTTTCCAAAAGGCACAAGAAAATTACCACCACCAGGAGCTTGTGCAGAATATGCATATCTTCTATTTAAACAAGGTAAGGTTGATGAAGCAAAAGAATATTTTGCAAAAGAAGTAGTAATTTATCCTGAATCTCAAACCTATGTTAATACACTAATGAAATCACTTGGACTATGAAAAAGTTATTGATATTATTAACTGTATTATGTCTTTTTGCAAGTTGTGATGTTGCAAAGAAATTGATTGATAAAAACCTCCCACAGGAAAAAGATCAAACAGAAGATGTCCTTTCGGAAATAACGGGAGAAAAGAAAGAAAAAGTAGTTGATACAACAGTTACTGTTCTTAGTAAAAAAGAAATAAAAAAGATTAAAAAAGAAAGAGAACGCCAAGAAAAGATAGCTTCAGGAGACACCCTTTCTTGCTTTAAAAAGAAATGGTTAGAGTTTTTCCCTAAGAAGGTAGATAGAATAATTTCTTTTCCTAAGATATACTCAGAACAACCTAAATCAATAATGATAATTTATCCTTGGAATCGTTCTAAGAATCAAGAAGCATCTGAAATGTTTGTTATTAATTTAACAAAACAACTAACTCAAAGAGGTTATTATGTTATACCTCCAATTACAATAATGGATAAACATCAAGAAGATACAATGTTTTCTGCACAATATATAAAGGCAACTGATGCAAAGAAATATAAGCAAGAATATGGCGTTGATGCAGTAATGTTTATAACAATATACTCAATGACTAAACCTTGGTGGTCAACAAATGTTAATTCAGTTGCTGAATATCGTTTAATATCAACAGGTACTTGTGATACTCTTTTTTATCGCAAGGCAGATTTTAATTATGATAGTCCAGTTCCTTCATATAAAGTTGATAAGTCAAAGGGTACTTATGAAATGGATGCTAAAGTAATACCTATTTTCGGAACTTGCTATCAAATGCAAAACTCAGTATTTATGGACTTCCCTTATGGTCCATACCATAAGAATTACTTAAAAGACAAAAAGAAATTCTCTTACCAAAAAGAGATGAAGTATACGGTTGATATGAGACCAAGCTAATCTTATAGGATGAAACAAAAAACAGTTTTCTTTTGTAAAGAATGTGGTGCACAATCATCAAGTTGGATAGGAAAATGTCCTCAATGTGGCAGTTGGAATTCTTATGTTGAAGAAGTAATACAAAGAGAAGGAGATAGTAAATTTAATAAGAAAAAGACTCAACCTTCTTCAAAGCCACAACCAATAAACGAAATAACATTTTCAGAAGATAAAAGAATTAATACCTATAATACAGAATTAAATAGAGTATTAGGTGGAGGATTAGTTGCAGGTAGTGTAATATTAGTTGGTGGAGAACCAGGGATAGGGAAGAGTACTCTTTTACTTCAAGTTGCCTTAAATTGCAAAGGAAGAAAGATACTTTATGTTAGTGGAGAAGAAAGCCTTCAACAAATTAAGATGAGAGCCGATAGGGTAGAAGGGGCAAATGATAATTGCTTTATTCTTACGGAAACAAAAATACAATCCATCTTTCAGCATTGTGAAGAGCTAAATCCTAATATAATAATAATTGATTCAATACAGACAGTTATAACAGAAGATATTGATTCATCAGCAGGAAGTATTTCTCAAATAAGAGAATGTGCATCAGAATTTCAAAGATATGCCAAAACAACAAGCTCAGCAATATTTTTAGTAGGTCATATAACAAAAGACGGAACAATAGCAGGACCAAAGATATTAGAACATATAGTTGATACTGTTCTTCAATTTGAAGGAGATAGAAACTATGGATACCGTATGTTACGCTCTGTTAAAAACCGTTTTGGTTCAACATCTGAATTAGGAATATATGAAATGCAATCTTCTGGTTTAAGAGAAGTCAGCAATCCTTCTGAAATACTCCTTTCCCAAAGAGATGAAGCCTTAAGTGGAACAGCAATTTCAGCTACAATGGAAGGCACAAGACCAATCTTGATAGAAACTCAAGCCTTGGTAGCTAATTCAAACTATGGAACAGCACAAAGAACATCAACAGGTTTTGACCTTCGCCGCTTATCAATGCTTCTTGCAGTATTAGAAAAACGTGGAGGATTCCATTTAACAAATAAAGATGTATTCTTAAACATAGCAGGAGGAATAAAAGTTGATGACCCAGCAATAGATTTAGCGGTTGTTGTAAGTATAATATCCTCATCAGAAGACATAGCAATAAGCTCTCAATATTGTTTTGCAGCCGAAATAGGTTTAAGTGGAGAGTTAAGACCAGTAATAAGAATAGATCAAAGAATAGCCGAAGCCGATAAATTAGGCTTTGAAAAAATCTTTATTTCAAAATACAACACAAAAGGTTTAGATTTTACTCGTTTCAAAATAGAAATAATCTCCTTAGCCAACCTTGAAGACGTTCTAAGATATATTTTTGGATAAAAAACTCTCTAATTTTCTATCAATAAAAATATTATTTTAGGCTTATTTTATAGGTAATGATTTTAGTTAAATCATCAAATTGACTGTTATCTCTTATTTCAAAGATTAATTGTCTAAACTTTCCAACATGTTTTGTGTTGTCATAGTTTGTGATTATTGATTTATCAATATCTAAATTGTAAATGCCTAAGGAAGTCTTTTCATTAAAGTAGAATCCTATCTTAATGTAAGTTTCCCAAATAGAAAGCCAGAAAACAGTTTTCTTTTTGTTTGTTACTTTGCATAAGTATGCCTTCCCATCTTTATAGTAGTTCCAATTTAAAATTAGATCATAAGAGATAAGTAATGCTTCTAATTCTTGATAAGCATTGAAAACATCTCCTAATAATGTTTGCAGGACATTATTATTTGGATAAATATCTTGTTCTTTAAGTAGTAATTTTTCCATAAAATATTTTTTATTGATTTCCCTTTTTGTTTGTTTTGTCAATATTGATCTGTTTTAAGAGTAGTGTAAGATAGTGGATTATTTATTCTACAAATTTAGAAAATAATATCTTATTGCCACTAATGTTTTTAATGGAAAATGAGTATATAAAGAATCCAATGTTGGCAAATCAAGATATACTTGAAATTAAACGAAGTCTTTTTCTACTTAAACTTGATATAAATCCAAGGAAACAAGGTTTAAAACTATTTATATAAGGATTAAATGTTGGAAAGATGCACATCTTTTGGGTCTTACGGTATATATCGTAGAGCTTCTTTGGTGTACACCGTAGTGGAGTTTAGATGTACATCATAATAATTAATTATGATGTATGGAATTTCTTATCTTTTGGGTTACTCTTTGATTTAGAGTTTGTTTCTAATTGCAAAGGTATGAAATTGTTTTTGATTTTGCAAGTTTGAGGTGAAATTATTTTTCCTTTTTTAAATAAAAAAGAGACGAAGTTTTATGCTTCGTCTCTTTGGATGGAATAATCTAATTTGTTATTTTATCTTGCGATAATCATCTTTTTCATTAGACGTTTGCCTTCAAATTCCATAGTGTAGTAATAAATACCTTGTGTTAGATTTAGGTTGTTTAGTTGGATTTCATGTTTACCTTCTGTGTAGAATTTGTTTTCATTTTTTATTAGTTGTCCCATATTATTAACTATAAAGAAACGTGTGTTACCAGCTTCTGGTAGGTTAAATGTAATTGTTGTTGAATTTGTAAGTGGGTTTGGCACGTTTTGGTTTAAAGTAAATTGATTTATTTCTTCAACATCATCTAAGCCTATATATCCAACTACTTTGTATATCATTGTTGTGTCATTAGAACGGTTAGCATCAAATTGGTAGTCTACCCAAGCTACAATATCATAAATACGATTATCATTTCTTGGTATTTTTTGAGTAAAGGTCAAATAGTTTATGAGATGTGAGTTTGGTTCATTAAATTGCCAATAGAAAGGTTGAATAATAGGGTGTAACCAATCGCCATTTATAACATATCCTGCATTTACTGTCATTGGACCTCCAATTGTTCCTATATTCCTTGCTATAAGTTGTACTCTTGACATTGTATCAGAAGTTTGTTCTATAAATATTGTATCACTCTTAGCATCTCTTACTCCCATATATAATGTACATGTAGTATCGTTGTCACGATTGTTATCATTATCTATTATAACATATCCACATATTCCTTGATATGGTGCATTTGCTCTAGGAAGTGTTGCTGTAAAATAATGATGTCCAAGTTCTCCTGAAGGTAATATGCTATTATCACGATAGGTTTCTTCTACTGCATTTGTTTTATCTCCATTGTAATAATAACCTACTTTTATATGATCAACTCCTTCTGAGCTATTGTTCGCAAATGTTAGCTGTACTCCTAAATAATCAGCGTTATAGTCATCTACTGTTATATATTTTGCTTCAAGGTCTCTTGTTGTAGTTGTTGCATTTACTCTCTTGTATAGGGTGTCATTGTTGTGGTAATAGTCACCATCTAATCCTGTCCATACTTTTAAATTGGATGCTCCATAATTAGAGTGATATTGAGTGTTGAAGTGATATATATATTCTTCATTATTGTATAATGGAGGGGAGAAAGTTATTGTTTCTAATACTTCATTCTGCCCAGTTATCTGATATCCAACAGGTAGTGTTGTTACAGGATCTAATCCATAATTCTTTATATGTATTCCAACTTCTATCATATTATTTGATACAATTTGAGTGCTTGGAGATACTATATCAAGTAGAGCTATGTCTTTTTGAAGTGGTCCTATTACTACTTGACGTCTTATAGAGTCATTGTCAGAGTAAAGGTCTGTTGGATTTAGTCTTGTAAATGCACATATATTAAATGGATTTGGTGTATCAGTATATATATATCTTCCTTGACGGAATGTGTAAACGAATGTATCTCCAGGATTAATGACAGTATCATATATTTCTTCACATTGAGGAATATGCATATCTTGCGATGTATAACACGCATTAAATCTTGTAAGAGCTTCTGAACCATAGTTTCTTATTTTTACTCTTGGGTAGTATGTTGAGCCATAATTAGGTAATTCTGTTGGAGTTATCTCTAAACTTACAACCCCTGCGTCTTGTTCTCTCAATGCTCTTCTTATTTCTATATTATCTATTGCGATACCATCATTTGTTGATGAACCAGAATGGAAAATAAAACGGAATTGTACTGTATTATTTAAGTTATAAAGCATATGCTTTAATGAATATACGGTTTCTGTCCATACTTTTGAATTCACAAATCGGTTAGAGTCATCATTATACCAATTTTGTCCCCATCCATCATCTCTTACACCAAGTCTTTTCCACTCATTATTCCAATTTTTGTATTCAATATACATATACGAACCTGAAGCTAAATCTCTTCTCATCATAAATGAAAGTGTGTCTGGTTTTACAATACCTATATCAAATATTGGTGAATAAAGAATACTTTCGTTGTTTGCAGGATACTTACCTAATAGTTTAGTTTTCCAGCAATTTGGAGTTGAGTAAGGTCCTTTAATTGTAATGTTAGAAGAATCTGGAGTTCCAAATTCCCAACAATTTGTTGGTAGTTGAGGATTACTATTGAATGCATAGAAGTCATCATATCCTGTTGTATCAAATTGACAATAATATGGTATTATATATGTCTTATATATATAAGCACTTCTTCTTATTGTGTCGTTAATATGATATGGGTCATTTGTTGCGTCTACCCAAGCTTTAAGGTTATTCATCCCTGTTGGAATTATTATACTATCTGCTAAATGAACTTCTGTTCTTGCTGCAGGGGCAAGTCCTCCAGACCAATTAAAGATTTGTTCATTCCCATCATTATTTGTCCAATGTATAGTAGCATTTGATAAAAGTGTTTTGCCTGTATTTCTTAGTATAACTCTGACGTTATTTTTTTGATTACTTAAAAGTTCTAATGGTTCAGTAAATTTCATTAATTCTGCATTTACATCCCAAGTATCTCTTACTAATACTTTATAATCTTCAACTTCTCCTCCTGTTGGAGATTCATTAGCAGTAAATGGAGTACTATCACGTCCTTGCCAAAGAATTATTCTCATTCTTGAATGCCCTGATATTAGGTTAGAAGGAACATTTATTTTTCCTTTTGTTATTGAACCAGACACAATTGTATCATTAAATACTTCTTCTGATCCATCAAATACGCCATTTCTATCCCAATCAATAAATACTCTTACCCAACCGCCTATTTTACTTGTGTCTTCAATACTTGATGGTTTATCGCATTGAATATATATTGAGTCATATATTCCTTTAAATAATACAACAGGAGGTACAGATTCCGTAAAGTTTGTGTAAGCAATACCTGAGCTATTAGAAGAGTTATCCATATTGCTAATTTGAACTCTTGTAATATCTAATGAGGATGAAGTTCCTGCAGATGCTGGATATATTGAAGTTCCATTTATAGGTCTCACAAACCAATATCTTGAAGTATCATTTAATGCTGTAGCATCTCCAGGTACATCAATCCAAGTTCTGATTTTATAGGTTTTTGCAGGATTGCTAAAGTCAGCCAAAGAGTCAAACTTATAAATTTTAGAGCCATTAGGCTGTATTGTTAATGAACAATATTCTGTAACAGTTGTGATTGGAGATGTATTAGGTGATGTCTGTTGTATACTATATGAAATATTAAAGTTTTGCATATCCATAAGACCATAGTTTGATACTTTCACTTTAATTGTATCTGCTGCTGTCATATAAACCCAACCTTCTTCTGGTGGTTCAACTACACCTTGCCCAGAAAGTCCAATACAAGCACCGTCAACAGGGTTTCTATCTAACATTGTAACATGTATAGGAGTGAATTGACTTTTGCATGGATAAGAACCACTTAAGTTAACCCTAAGATAAAATGTTGAATCAGTAAATAATTGAGTTGTTCTATATTTCATTGAAGCAGCATAAGTATTAGGGGCGTAAAATGGATCTGCAAGATTTGAGTCTGCATACCATTTGATTGGATAAGAATTTATTTGAGTAGCCCATGGCTCAGCCCAAGTCCCATAATAAATAGATGTATCATAAGTTATAGGAGCAGGAGGGGAAACGTTAGAATTCACAGTAATATAAGCAGATGTATCATTTACTTTTACATTGTCTTTTGTGAATGAAGAATAGGTTCTAAGACTCCAAGTGGTATTAACTAATCCAAGAGGATAGAAGTTTGCTGTTTGTTGGAATGTATAAGTTATTTGTCCATTTTTAGGGAGGGAAGTATAAGTTCCATTTTCATCGAAACAAGGGAAGCGGAGTAATTCTCTTACTTCCAAGTCTGGCCTTCCTACTACTTGATAACCTAACCATATAGAATCAGTTGGAAGTATTGTATTTTCGCCAATATTCTTCAATGTCATCTTTATAGGAGTATTATATAATTGACATCTTTCAGTTATTGGTTCTGTTCTAATTGTTTGGATGTTATATCCAGGAATGGTTAAGAAATTTGTACGTATAGTGTCATTAATTTGAATAGTATCACCATTAAGAGTAGTATATACACAAAGGTTAAGAGAGTCATTTACACTTCTGAAATGAAGAGGTGGAAACAATGGGTCAGTCATTGTGAAATCTGCGGAATCTAAAGAGTTAAGATTAAATAAAAATGATTGAGAAACTGTTTGTATAATATCAATCGTATCTGCATTATATTTTAATACAGCTGTAATTTTAACACTATCTATAGCAAATAAACCAAAATTCTTTACTCTTACTTGAACATTTAAAGGTAGGTTTTCTATATATTTAATTGTTCTTAAGGGAGAAAGAATACTAATTGGACCACAATCTATACTAGTAAATTGATATTCATAAGCTCCAATTGTTGGTTTAGGTGATATAGGTCTATAATTTCCTAAAATATCTGAAGTTACATCATCTAAAGGTTCTCCCGAACGAACTATCTCGGAAGGATAAGATGGAGAAAGTAATGAGGAGTCGTTCCTAAAAGGATTTGATGCAATTATAGATAAATTATCTTGTGAATTTGCAGCTTGTAATAGGGCTAATGTTGCTTTGTTACCAGACCAATAAATAGGTGCAACTCCATTTGTATTATAATTATTATTATTAGATAAAGTTACTTGTGTCGTTGGTGCAAATACATAATATGCAAAACCTTTACCAGCATTATCAAGATTATTATTTAAAACTTTAATATTAGAACAAGCACCGCCAATATTTAATACTTTTGAAGCATTACTGTTATTACTAGCTCTTACTCTTATTGTATTATAATAGATATTACCATTATTTAATGTATCTAAATTCATACCAATATAAGCAATGGCTCCATTCGTATAACTTCCACTTAAGGAAATCGAATTATTTGCTATAAGAGCTGGTGTAAATTCAGAAGCATAAACTTTTCTAACATCAATACCTATTCTAACTGCATTAGCTGTACTCCCCTCAAGATAAATATTATTAGATAAAATTTTGATCAAGCCATAAAGATTACTTGTATATATAGCTTTTGAAATATTACCATTTGCATATTCTCTAAATTTATTATTTTCTATGTTAATATTATTTGCACCATCTATGCTAATTCCATTAAACGCAAAGTAATTAAAGAATGAATTTGTAACGGTTACATAATTTGAAATAGTATCAGTTGGTAAGTTTGCATTTATGCCTGTTGCACCTCCTGAGAAATAAACCTTATTAAATAAAAGATTATTATTAGCTCCATCTATATTTATTAGTTTTGCTACTTCCTGAGCAGGATTAGCTAATGGATTAGATTTAATCACTACACTTTCAAATTTAATATTTGAAGAAGCATTTGCAATTTCAACAACAGAAGAATAAGTACTGTCATAGTTTTCAATTCTTAAGTTTTCGAATCTAATATTTGAAGCCCCATCTAATTTTAATGCAAATTGATCAATATTTGATCCTGCATTATATTTTAATACAACAGAATTACTATCGGTTGCATTTCCTCTAAAGGTAATTGTGCTTCCATTTTCAGTTCCCGTAATTGAAGGAATAAATACTTGTTCGTTATATCCATTATTAATAGGGTTAATATCAAATACTACATCACCACAAATACCTGAATTTACTAAGGCAGTTACAGCACTACTAATTGTAGGGAAGTCTGCAGTCGCACCTCCAATTGTTATGTGAGAAGTTGTTGTATTATTACCAATACAAGAAGAAAAATTAAATAAAGTTGTGTCATTAGAATTAATCGTATCACAAGCTAAAATAGACCAAGCCGTAATATTATTATTACCAGAAACAAATGTTTTATTACCAATAGTTACTGTTGTTGAAGCTCCTGAAGCTAAGTTGCCAGTCCAATTAAATGTTGTCTGAGCTACTCCATTTACAACCCAAGCAATATCAGCAGAAGTTAGTGGTGCTGTACCATAATTCTTTAATTCTACTTGAATTGGAATAGAAATGCCAGACATAACAGTTGTTGAAGCAGGGCTTATCATTTGTGTAATACTTGCATCACATGAAGGTGGATTCCCAACCGTAACAACAACTGGAGTTCTAACACTTGAACAACCAAATTTATCTATATCAAACTTAACATTAGGTCTACTTGTATTGCCTCCATTTATAGGAGCTCCAGTCCAAGAGCATGCATTAGTTGAATTATGGCGGTAAGAAAGGACAGAATTAAAAGAAGTTGACGTATAATAAGTTTTAATTGTTGGAGAGGTAGTTGATTCTCTTGTAAAACAAATTTCAACTACAATATTTGATTGACCATCATAATAGAAAGGTTCAGAAAAAGGGAATGTTTTCCAACCAAGTTGATTACTTCCATTTGATATATTTAATGTATCATAATAAACTTCATTTAATCCATATTGCCAAGTTGTTAATGCTTCTTGATTTGTAGTACCGATCTTAATTGTATAGTTATTTAAAGTAGTTACTGCAGAAACACTATATATATTAAACATTAAACTATTTATATTCCCTTCTGTAAAGCCTAAGGCTGAAAGTTCTGATGCTTTAAATAAATATTGTTCTTTAACATTCTTATAAGAAGGATTAAGAGGGCAAGGGTAAGAACTTGAATAGGTAACTCCTGTTCCAACTTGAATTGTATCATAAGCTATAAGCATTGTTCCAACATAGAAAGTATCAGTTGTATATAATATTGGTGTAGTATAATTGATTCTATCTAATTCAATTAAAGATATTGGTGAATTATACCAAATTAGCGCATCATTAGTATTCCCATCACTGGTAGCGGATGTTAAAATTGTTGAAGATGCATAAGGAATTGTAACCCCTGAAGATAATGGAGATAATGGAGTTTTTAATGATGTAATTTGCATGTAAGAAGTGTCATTCAAATGAATCACATCGGATGCTAAATTAGAAAAACATTTTATTGTAAATATTTTATTAGCTGTATTAGCTGCTAAGTTAACAGTATTGGAAAAAATAAATGATACAGTATCATTAGGTTGAATAGTGGTAGTACAAGTATCATATAATGTTGTAACAAGGCTTGCTCCATCATAAACGTTTAATAATAAAGGTGTAGATGTGCAGGCTTGAACTCCTGTATTAGTTACTCTTACTTGAACTTGCTCGTCTGTTAATGTACAAACTGCAGATTCATTAATTCCAACTAATTCAACCGAAGCAACACCAGGGTCAACACTAGGAATTCCACTTACATGTACATTGTATAGAGACATAAAACCATAACAACCATTATCTCTTTTCCATATTTGGGTTGAATCAAGAGTACCTATTGTCATTAAATTAGTAGCAGATGATGCAATCCACCCATTAGAATCTATTGCACTATTACTTGTTCTAATAAATCCTGCCACACCAGAAGGAATGGTTATACCTCTTCCTGTCCAAATTGTAGATGGGACATTTGTATTTAGATTAAATTTAGCATCATTAATTGTTACAGCATCAATAATGGTATGGCTTGTAGTATCTTTTAATATAAAGCCCGCTTTTGAATTAGTATTAAATGATGTACCTGTACCTATATTGATATATTGAGATGAGTCTGATGAGTTTCCGGAAGCAATTTGAAGTACTACAGATTTATTTGCAGGTAATATATAATCACTAAAAATAACAGATTTAGTTGTGTTACTGTTAAGAGTATCTGTAGCCCCTATAGTGTTAATAAAATAAGCAAATTGATATCCTTTCAAATTTACTGCACCATTACCATAGTTAGAAATTTCTATTGCATTATTAGCTGTTGCCCAAGAAGGCAAATTAGCAGTTAGACCAGCAGCTGTTGACGTTTTTGAAATTTGAATTTCTGATATTTTTAATAATGGTATCTCTTCTTTTCTTGAGAAATAAAAAGTAGTATCATTGAAAAGACGAGATGTTTGATAGAAGTGAGATTTTTTTATAGGAGTTGCATCACTAGTATTTAAAAACCAATAAATAGAATCATTACTGGTTACAGATAATTGTATAGAGTCTCCATAATTAATTGTATTATTAATAGCAGGGAGGGCTGTAAGCTGTTGCCTTGAAAGAATATAACAGCCTGTAGTGTCATTACTATGAACGGTATCCGCAGTTAAAATAGAAAAGGCAGTAATTTTAAAATCTCTATCAGCAGTTGTTGTTACGTCAAAATTATAAGGTAATCTGAACTGATAATTATATACAGTATTAGGTTGAACAATAAAGTGGATTGTATCTTTTTGAGAGATAGGAACTGTTAAATTATCAACCTTGAACCAAAATTGCAAATTGTTAACAGGTATGGAGTTAGAGCTTATATTAGTAAATCTAACATGAAGATATTCATTACCTAAGCCACAAGCTGAATATCTGGTTTTGCCATCAGCAGCTATTGATTCTTCTCCTCTTTCAATCCAAACTTTTTGTACAAAAACATTACTTGGTGGTGGGTTAAATTGAACAGCACCAATACAAGGATTATCTATTGTTGGACGAAGAGTATAATTAAAGTCATTAGTAACCTCAGTAAGTTGAGTCCCTTTATAACAGAGAAATGTATTTGAAGTATTCAATAAGTTCCAAGCTGCAAATATAGGGTTCTCAACATAACTATTCTGGTCACCATTTCCTAAAGCAGTTTGCCAAGAAGCTAATGTAGTACAATTTGTTGAATTATATTTCCAAAGTATACTACTTGGCGTTGAAACCATAGTACCTAATTTCCAATAAATATTATTACTGAAATCTAATGAGGTTTGAGTTGTAGGACGAGCATATATAGCAGAACCATAACCATCACTAATAATAATATTATTTTTTATTCTTACATTTGTAAGTGAAGGGGAAGGGGAAGGGTATCCTAAGTTCATTCCATAAGAAACTATTCCAGACAAGCCTAAATCTCTTGCATAAATATTGTTGTATGCAATTAATAAATTATCTCCTGAAATAGCATTAATACCATAAACATTAGTTGGAGAATTTGCAGGGTTTCCATTATGCACACTAATCTTATTATTTGCAATAATAGATGAATTAGTAGAAGTTAAAATATCAGTGGTATTTATTGCACTAACATTATTTAATTCAAATAAGTTTTTGGTTATTTGGAAATCTTTTGAATGTTGAATTAATACATTATAAATAGAACCAGCAGAAGTGGTTCTGTTATTTCTAAATGTATTTTTATCAATTGTTATATTTTGAGAGTATTCAGCATAGATAGCTGTTTCTAAATTATTAATAAAAGTAGAATTCTTAATAATGTTATTATTACATAGATTATTTGTGGAAGACCCTTTAATATAGACTTGTGAACTTGCATCTCCGTCAAATTTACAGCTATCAAGAGTTATATTATTTGCAGATCCAATATTTACAAAATACGTTGGTCTTAGCCCATTTGGATTTTTAACAAAACTACATTTTTTAAATTCTATATTTGAAGTAGTATTTGACATTTGTATTAAATTGGCTTGACCACAAGTAGAATCATTAATACAATTATCAGCTGAATAGAAACTAATATTATCAAACTTATAGTATTTGCATCCAGATAAGTCAATATTAGAATTTACTACTTTTATAGGTTTTATATTTACAGAGTTTGTAGTTGAGGTACTTACAAATTTAATATAATTAATAGTTGAAGCCCCTGCAATTGTAGTAGGGAATGAAAGTGTATCAGTATAATATTGTCCAATAGGTAAGTTTAAAACCTTAAATGTAACAGGACCAGAAACTCCACATCCTTGAAGCATTTTGAACACTTCCTTGAAGCTATTAAACTTTCTATCTGCAGTAACACCAGAAACATTGCCAATTGCATATTCTCCATTCATTGGACCATTACAAGAAACAATTTCAAAGAAAGCAGTATCATTATTTGGTTCCCAGTCAATATCTGGAGGAAGAATTTCACTCCATACTTTCATATACCTATAGCCTGGGGTAAATGATGGCGTACTGCTACTTATAAATTGATAATTTGTATTTCCAAGAGGTGGAATAAATCCAGTCCACAAACCAGCATCTTGAATTGCAAGATTATCAATCTTATATTTTACCCTTACAGTATTTAAAGGTAAAGAACCATAATTATCTATTTTTACTACGAAAGGAGTAACAGAAGTATTTGCTTGTACTATATAATTTGATGGCGTTTGTAAAACAGAATCAATTCCAGCATCAATAGCTAACTGACAATCTCGAACAAATTTAAATTTAAAATTAGGCCTATAAGCAATTTGACCATCCGCAACATTAAATGGTGAAGTACAAGATCCAACGTAACCAAAAGTTACGTAAAATTGTCCTGTTATAGCAGAAGGGATATATGTTGGAGATCCTGAAACCCCTGTAGCACCAGGAGCAACTATACTTTCAATTTTAGTGGTACCTCCAGCCGCACCATTTGGATTATCCCAACAAGTTCGTATTAACAAATCACTCACGCCATCCCATAAGAAAAGTCTATCAAAGGTTAAATTTTGCCAACCAACAGATGGTGATACTAAATTAAAACCATTAGCACCAATTACTTGAGTCATATCACCAGTATATATAACAGAAGGTGAAAGCTGATATGAAGAATCTATATTGCCAATATAAGCATTAAAACCTAACATTGTATAACTACTATTAGGAGCTTGGGTTACATTATAAGAAAGTCCTGAAATTTTACCAGGAGTTATACCTAAAGCCCTTAATTCTGAAGCTCTATACCTAAATTGATACATAGCCCTAACAGCATTAGTCTTTAACATTAATTCCTGAGAAGAAAGTCCTGTCGTTTGCATAGGTTGTTCTCCAACATAACCCCTAGCACTACGGAATTCATTCCATGTTCCCAATACAAAAGGATATGTAAGTCTATTGTATTTTTGATCATTCATCACAATTCTCCATTTGGTAACAGTATCAAATCCACAGAAAGGGATATAACCAACATAAACAGGAGGATTAACAGTAGCATCATAAATCATTGTAGCTTTACTTGGAGTGGATTGAGCTCCTAAAAGGTATTCTATATAAATAGAGTCAGTTACAGTAGGAGGTGCAGATTGAAGAAATTGTATTTGAGCAACAATTTTTACGTCAGTACAATTAGGATAATTATAAATACTAGGATATTCAGGTAAACTTTTAAGTTGAGGAACACGAACATTATCCCCAGCAGCAGCAGCTTGAAAAATATTGAAGTCATCAATAAACCAACCTGCGTAAATGTTATTAGCAGCACAAGTATTAACTTTGAATCTAATTTTAAATGAATTAGATGTACCTGCATAATCAGCAAATGCTTTATTTAAATAAAATATTTCGTGTCGCCAATAACTATTATTTAAGCTTGTCTCAGGAATATTATTGGTTCCCCAATAATTCCCTGCTACAAAAGAACCATTCCACGAAGTTCCCGCACCACCACCATAAGTTGCATCATAGCTATTAGGGGAAACATTAGTACTACCTGTTAACGGATACCAATTAGTGCCATTATTAAAGGATATTTCAACTTGCCCAGCACCCTCAGGATTTTTTAACATAGGAATATGAGAGAACTCAAGTCTTACTTTACATCCTGCATTACAAGTGTATGTAGGAGATGTAAGAGTAGTAGGTTGGACGCCTGTAGCTGTAATATTGCTCTTTAGTCTAACACTTTGATTTCCTCGACTTGCCAAAGAAGTAACTATTTGAGCATTTGAAGATGCGACCCAACCAGTAGGAATACCAGATTCAAAACCTTCTAATGCAATTTGAGTTGGCTGTGCTTTAGCAACGAAGCCAAACATTAACAAACTAACACAAAGTAAAGATAGCTTTTTCATATTATTATTGTTTATTTATTATCAATTTCATTTTATAACAATAAGATTATCACAAAATTAAAGCTCGTTAGGTGCCCTAAGTAGCCTAAAAATAACTTACAAATGTACATTTTTTAGTAATAACTACCAAATACATGCTTAATCTTTTCAGAATAAATAACAACAAAAACACGAAAAAAGTAAACGAAAAGAAAAATATTACTACATTTGCAACGTAAAAATATTCAATAACAAGTAACTATTAGCTTATAGTTTATGGCTTTTGTTAAAAAAATAAATATGAAGAAAATAATAATTGTATTAGTAATAAGCTTAGTAGGAGTACTAAGTAATCAAGATTTAAAAGCACAATCAGTAGAAGAAAGTTGCCAAATTATAGAAACAGAAGTAAAAGACGGCATATATTCTCAATTTTCTGTAAATTCAAATGGCTACTTAACATACGTATGGAAAGATAAAAAGAACGATTCCGAAACAGTTCTAACAATAGACCTTACAAAAGTAACAGTTTCAAAAGACGTATCACAACAAGGTTACAGAGTTTACATAAACTGCATTGATGGCATAGACTGCATAAATGAAAAAGGCAAATTAAAAAATGACGAAACTTATTTTTCTGACTTTTCAAAAACATATCTTCCTGCCAAAGATGAAAAAGGAATGACGATAATGTATAATCATCTCCTTTTCCTTTTAAAATTAGGGAATACTAATAGATAATTATTCTAAGATTTTGAAGTCAAAAAAGGCTTAAAAAAGGTTGCAATATAATTTATTGACTTTGCCTAATTAATAGTCCAGAAAGATTTAATCTATTTCCCAGAAATAATATACAATATCCAATCCTTTTTCGATATCATCTTTACCTTCCAATCATGATAGTATTGCGTTAAGTGCCAAACATATCTTATTGTATATATAACTTGATGCAATATTACTACATCTCTCATTTAACCAAACATATATTTGATTAAGTTATAGAACCATTATTTGATTTAAAAGTATAATATTAAACTTGTTGGAATTAAATTATAAGGGGAAGAGAGAAATTAGATTATCTTATAAACATTATGATGCAATTCAGATATTATTTCTTTTATTGAGAATTGTTGAAGGTAATCATTAGTTGTAATCATTAGTTGCATAGGAATAGCATTTCTTTCAGGAGAATATGACGGTTGGATATATTTTTTGTTAATTAGAGTAAATCCTTTTCTTTTATAGAAATTTATTCTACGTATGGCATCTAAACTATTTGAGTGTTCTACTTCAATAATAATTGGCTTAGGTGTATTTTCTTTAATCATATCTAATATCTTACTGCCATATCCTTTGTTTCGTAAGTTTTTTTTGACAGCAAAATGTTCAATATATGAGAAATAAGAAAAGTCCCATAAAGATATTATTCCAACAGGTTTATTATTTTCTTGTTCATCTGTTATTATAAAAAAGCTAAATTTTTCTTTTCCTATTAGTTCGTAAATAAGGGAAAAGTCTCTTCTTTCATCTCGTGGGAAGGATTGTATATATACTTCTTCAGCAAAGTCTTTATATTGGCTTTGTTGTATTTTTTCAAATTTCACTTTGCGTTGGATTAATTAGAGAGGTTAGATTTTATCTTCTGAATTTTTTATTATATTATATAAGAATTCTCTTGCTCTAAATAGTTTAGCTTTGACTGTTCCTAATGGTATATCTAATCTTTCTGCTATTTCTTCGTATGATAATTCATCAAAATATCGAAGTTCAACTAATTGGCGATAATGTGGTTTTAGTCGGTTTACGATTTCTCGCATTAGAATAATTTTCTGTTTCTCTATTATCTTTTCTTCAGGGTCAAGAGTTTCTGATGGTATATTTATACCAACTTCTTCACCATCTATATTTGTGTATAGATTATCAATTGAAACAGTTTTAGCTCTTTTTTTTCTTATAAAGTCAATACAATTATTAGTTGCTATTCTGAATAACCAAGTCGAAAATGCATAATCAGGAGTATATTGTTGAAGAGACTTGAATGCTTTTCCAAATGCTTCAAGAGTAAGATCATCGGCATCTACAGCTGAATTTGTCATTTTCAATAACATATAGTAGATTGGTTCACGATAAGTATTCATCAAATCGGCATAAGCTTTCTGATCACCCTTTTCTCTTGCTAAACAAACAAGTTGGTAATCTCTATTTGCTTTATCTGTCAATTGAGATACTAATACTTCCATTTCTTTCTTTTTGTAAATAACGTAGTTGCGTTAATAATAGTATTGAAAAACATAAACATGATTTCAAATATCGGAGCAAATATAGCTATTTTTTTTGTACCAAGCGTTTTTGATGAGCGAAAATAGTAAAATATTTGCACAATATATTTCAATAATATCCCGACAACAACATATTCCCAAGGGAATTTAAATACTATACTAACTATAGCTAAAGCATATAATAAGAATGTTGTAAAAGGTATTAATGAGGTTATTAATTTATCTTTTAATTTAAAGTGTCTTAAGGATGTATAGTGTTTTTTCTTTTGTATTATCCATTCGTACATTTTTTCTTTTGGAATAGAAAGGTTAATTGAGTCAGATGTAATAATTACTGATGTGTTACGAGGATTAGCTACTTTATTAATAAATAAATCATCATCTCCAACAGGAATATTGTATTGCGAGATAAATCCACCTTGTTTAAAAAACATTTCTCTCGTATATGCCAAATTACGCCCTAATCCCATATATGGGCTACCAATCATTCCTAAGCCTAAATAATTCATTGCTAAGGTTTGATTCTCATAATGTATTAATTTATTTAGCAAGCCTTTTCTTGTTTCATAAGCTGTATATCCCAATACGATTTGTTTATTATCAGTGAATCCTTTAACCATCTCACTTATCCAATGATAGCTTGAAGGTATTGTATCGGCTTCAGTTAAAAGAATTATATCATTTTTTGCTGATTTTATTCCTAAAGAAAGAGGATATTTTTTGCCAAGAAATTTATTCACATTGTTGTAGAGGTTTACAACGTTTAGATTTGGATAAATTTCTTTAAGCACATGTAGCACATATTCTGTTTCATCTACGGATGCATCGTTTACTACAACTACTTCAAAGTTTGGATATTCTTGTTCAAGTATTGTTGGAAGTCGTTTTTCTAAATTATATGCTTCATCTTTCACGCACAAAACAACAGAAACCGAAGGGAGTTTTTTATTTTCCTTCTTATTCCCTTTGTAAAAAGCTGTGCGACCATACACTACTATGTAGTAAATTATTTGAAATAATATTAAACTCCCTAATCCTACTGCAAAAGAAATGCCTATTGTATCAAACTGATATTGTAAAAAATTCATACGTTTATGATATAAAAACCAAACAAAAGTATCATAAATTCGCATTTTAATAGTAATTTTGTCAAAATATTTCCAAACAATTAATGTTGATAACTATTTAATGAATTTCACTATTGACGCTATTTCAAAGGATTGTAACGCTCGTGCAGGAAAAATAAAAACTGATCATGGCGAGATTCTAACTCCAATTTTTATGCCAGTTGGTACTGTTGGCTCAGTAAAAGCAGTGCATTGTTCGGAGTTAAAAGAAGAAGTTAAGGCACAAATTATTTTAGGTAATACTTATCATTTATATCTTCGTCCAGGTTTAGATATAATAGAAAAAGCAGGAGGAATACAAAAGTTTAACTCATGGAATAAACCAATGCTCACAGATAGTGGTGGTTATCAGGTATATTCCTTAGGACATAATAGGAAAATAACAGATGAAGGAGTTATATTTCGCTCTCATATTGATGGGAGTAAGCATATATTTACCCCAGAAAATGTAATAGATACACAAAGAATAATTGGAGCAGATATAATTATGGCTTTTGATGAATGCACTCCATATCCTTGTGAATATAACTATGCAAAAAACTCAATGAACCTAACTCATGCTTGGCTTGATAGATGTGTAAAACGTTTTAAAGAAACAGAATGCTCTTATGGATATTCACAAACTTTCTTTCCTATTGTTCAAGGCTCTGTTTATAAAGATCTAAGAAAGGAAAGTTGTGAGAAGATAGCTTCTCAAGAATGTGAAGGAAATGCAATAGGAGGTCTTTCTGTTGGCGAACCAATTGAGGATATGTATGAATTAACTGATTTTTGTTGCTCAATACTTCCAAAAGATAAGCCTCGTTATTTAATGGGAGTAGGAACTCCTGCCAATATATTAGAATGTATTTCTCTTGGAATAGATATGTTTGATTGTGTTATGCCAACAAGAAATGGAAGAAATGGAATGCTATTTACGTCCGAAGGTATAATGAATATGAGAAATGAAAAGTGGAAAAATGATTTTACTCCAATAGATTCTAATGGCACTAGTTTTGTTGATACATTATATACAAAGGCATATTTAAGACATCTTTTTGTTGCTAAGGAGATATTAGCTCTTCAAATAGCTAGCGTACATAATTTAAGTTTTTATTTATGGTTAGTTGGTCAAGCTAGGGAACACATAATTCAAGGAGATTTTCATTCTTGGAAAACAATGATGATAAAAAAAGTTACAAACAGATTATAAGATGTTTAATAAATTAGACAAGTATATAATCAAACAACTATTAGCCACTTTTTTCTTGGCTATAGGGCTTATTATTCTTATTGTTATTGTATTTGATGTTTCAGAAAAGCTAGATGACTTTCTTGAAAAAAAAGCTCCAATTCATGAAATTATATTTACTTATTATGTCAATTTCATCCCTTACTTTGTAAATTTATTCGGTCATCTCTTTTTCTTTATTTCTGTTATCTTTTTAACCTCTAAAATGGCTTCGAGAACAGAAATCGTTGCTATATTAAGTTCTGGCATTAGTTTTAGACGCTTCTTAAGACCATTTCTTATTTCTTCAATTCTTATAGCACTTTTAAATGTTTATCTAACAAATATACTTATTCCACAGGTAAATAAGCCGAGAATTGAATTTGAAAAACTCTATTGGCGTAACCCGTATAAAAACCAACAGTACAATATACATATTCAACTTGACCCCAAAAATCAGGTATATGTTCAAAGTTTCAATAATACAAATTCAACAGGTTATCGTTTTACTAAAGAAACCTTTAATTCTGTTGGCGTTTCCAAGAAAATTACAGCTCAAAATATAATTTATGATTCAATTAAAAGGAATTGGACTCTTAACGATTTTTCTATTAGAACAATTGATGGCTTACACGAAAAATTAATTACTGGTGATAAAATGGTAATGGATATTGGGATGAAGCCGAATGATTTTAATATCAATGCTGCCAAAGTTGAAACAATGACATTTTCAGAGCTCAACTCTTTTATAGAAAAAGAACGTATAAGAGGCTCAAAGAACGTTAACTCATATTTATTAGAAAAATACCAAAGACTATTTAATCCTTTAGCTTTTATTGTTCTTACATTAATTGGAGTGTCTTTATCCTCACGAAAAACCAGAGGCGGAACAGGAATCCATCTTGCTTTAGGCATTACTCTTGCTTTTTCATTTATTATGATGATGAAAATAGCTTCTGTTTTCTCAACTAAAGGGAATTTGCCACCTTTAATATCAGTACTTATCCCTATATTTGTCTATACATTGATTGGTATTTATTTATTTAAAAAGGCACCAAAATAGCATTAAATTAATAATAACATGATAGTAAATAAGTTAATTAGTAAAATAGCTAAAACAAGAATACCACAGATAGAGTACTTTATGGATAATCCATTAGAAGTACAAGAAGAGGTATTTAAAAGTCTTATATTATCTGCTAAGAATACTATTTGGGGAAAATACTATGACTATCAAACAATAAAAAAATGGGAATCTTATAATGAAAGAGTCCCTTTAAATGATTATAATTCATTATTGCCATTTTTTGAGAGAATACGTAAAGGGGAAGATAATATTCTTTGGTGTAGTGAAATAAAGTGGTTTTCAAAATCTTCTGGAACAACTTCATCTAAAAGTAAGTTTATCCCTGTAAGCGAAGAAAGCTTACAAGAATGTCATTATAAAGGAGGAAAAGATATGCTTGCTTTATATATAAATAATCATGAAGACAGTAATATATTTGCAGGAACATCATTAGCATTAGGAGGTAGTGAACAGGAAAATGAATATAATAATGATATTTTTATTGGTGATATTTCTGCAATAATAATTGATAATCTACCTTACTGGGCTGAATTTTTTCGTACTCCAAAGAAAGAAATAGCTCTTATGCCTGAATGGGAATCTAAATTAAAGATGATGATAGAAAATGTATCAGTCTCTAATGTAGTAAGTCTTTCTGGAGTACCATCTTGGATGTTAGTTCTTTTGAAAGGTGTTGTAGAACATACGGGAAAAGAAATAAAAGAAATATGGCCAAATCTTGAAGCTTATTTTCATGGGGGAGTTAGTTTTACACCTTACCGTACACAATTCGATAGAATCATGCCAAAAGGAATAAATTATATGGAGACATATAATGCATCAGAAGGTTTTTTTGGATTACAAGACCGAACAGACCTTGATTCTATGCTTCTACTTTTGGATTATGGTATTTATTATGAGTTTATTTCTTTAGAAGATTTAGGTAAAGAACATCCACATATAATAAATCTCTCACAAGTTGAAAGGAATAAAAATTACGCAATGATTATATCAACAAATGGAGGATTGTGGAGATATATGATAGGCGACACTGTAATGTTTACCGAAATAAAGCCATTCCGTTTCAAAATTACAGGAAGAACAAAGAATTTCATGAATCTTTGTGGAGAAGAAGTAATTGCTGAAAATGCCAATGGTGCTATGGAAGTTGCATGCAAAGCAACAGATGCAATAATAAACGAATATACAGCGGCACCATTTATGGGAGATAAACGTTATCATGAGTGGGTTGTAGAGTTTGAAAAAGAACCAGAAAACATAGAGAAATTTACTGATATATTAGATATTACACTTCAGGAATTAAATTCAGACTACGAAGCTAAGAGATATAAAAACCTAATTCTTCAACGCCCTAAGATATACAATGCCCCAAAAGGAACATTCTACAATTGGTTAAAGAATAGAGGAAAGTTAGGTGGACAACATAAAGTGCCAAGACTTTCAAATACAAGAGAATATATTGACGAAATCTTAAAATTAATCATTAACCACTAATCATTAACAATTAACCATTAAATAAAATGACAATTAACGAGATACAAGATCAAATAATAGAAGAGTTCTCAAATTTTGAGGATTGGATGGATAAATATAATTACTTAATTGAATTAGGTAGAGAATGTCCAATTATTGAAGAAAAAGATAAAAAAGAAAATAACCTAATAAAGGGTTGTCAATCCAGAGTATGGGTAAGTGCAGAAATAGTTGATGGCAAAATGTTAATAAAAGCTGATAGCGATGCCGTAATTACAAAAGGGATTGTTACGCTTTTACTTAGAGTATTTAATAATCAAAAGCCTAAAGATGTTTATGAATCAGAACTATATTTTATTGATAAAATTGGATTATCAACTCATCTTTCCCCAACAAGAAGTAATGGACTATTGGCAATGGTTAAACAAATAAAACTATATGCATTAGCTTTCACAGTAAAAGAAGGACAAGATAGTGAAAAGTAAAAGAAACATTGATGACTAAATTAACCTTAATCACTAAACATTAATTCAATGTTTTTCAATAGGAAAAAACCTCAAGACCAAGAATACTCATCAGTTAATGCTGAAGTGTGGAAAAAACTAAAAAAGAACAAAATGGCAATGTCAAGTTTGTTTATAATAGTTTTTTTTACCCTTATTGCTATACTTGGCTACACCATAACTCCCGACCAAACGCCTTATGCTAACCAACAATATTTAGAGCTTGCAACTAAAAAACCAGGCTTTAAAGCAACCTTCCTTAGGGTTTATGATATTCCTAACGCAAAAAAAAGAAATTTCTTTTATCATTTAGCCTTTGGAACGCCTAATCCTTATTCTTCACAACCTATTTTTAAATATTGGAAAGAAGGTAGCATTCTTTATGCAGAATGTTACACAGGTGAAAAAATAAATAATGGCGAGATAATAAAAATTGATACAAGAAAAACAAAATACGAAATCAAAGAACAAAGATATTGGTTAGGTACAGACCGCTATGGAAGAGATATGCTCTCACAGCTAATGATAGGTACAAGAGTGAGTCTATCTGTGGGATTTATATCAATTATTATATCTCTAATCATTGGAGTAACGCTTGGTGCAATAGCTGCCTATTATGGGAAATGGGTGGATAATCTTATCATGTGGCTCATCAATGTTGTGTGGTCAATTCCAACAATTCTATTAGTAATAGCAATAACATTTGCTTTAGGAAAAGGATTTTGGCAAGTATTTGTTGCAGTTGGATTAACTATGTGGGTAGATGTAGCTCGTGTTGTAAGAGGTCAAATACTATCCCTAAGAGAAAAAGAATTTGTGGAAGCTGGGAGAGCCTTAGGATATAAAAACTCAAGAATAATAATTAAACATATACTACCAAATGTTGTAGGAGCTGCAACAGTAATTACAGCATCAAACTTTGCAACAGCAATATTACAAGAAGCCGGTTTAAGTTTCTTAGGAATAGGAGTACAACCTCCAATGCCATCATGGGGAACAATGATAAAAGAAAACTACGGTTATATAATTCTTGATTCTCCATATATGGCAATTATTCCAGGTTTAGCAATAATGTTTCTTGTATTAGCCTTTATTCTCTTAGGTAGTGGTTTAAGGCAAGCAATGGACGTGAAGGAGTCAATTTAAATTATTGATTAGTTTTTGCTGTAAATAATTTTAAAATACGGCTCTATAATATTTAGAGTGGGTAATCAGGAATTCTTAACTTTGCCCAATTAATAGTCCAGAAAGATTAAATCTTTTTCCAAATAGATTAAATATAAATCCAGAAAGATTAAATATAAATTCAGAAAGATTTAATCTATTTTCAAGAAGTAACTTGCCATATCCAATTTTTTTATGGAAAATATATTCCAACCTTGCGTAGCATTTTAAATATTTTTACCCGCTCAAAACATTATAGAACTTAAAATACTATATAGAAAGGTATATATTATTTGTTTAATCTTATAACTCAACCTAATTTTTACATTTTCCAAATTTGTGACTTGAGTTTTATGTAATTTTGCATTCTAAAATTCTTGGTATGGACAAATTATTCACAAGTAATTATTACTTTATTCTACTATCTAATTTCCTCTTATTCTTTAGTTTTTATCTAATTATGCCAATTCTCCCTTTTTATCTTATGGAAGAATTTGGAGCCAGTGGTTCTATTATTGGCGGTGTACTTTCATGTTATATGATTGCATCTTTATGTATGAGACCTTTCTCAGGTTATCTTTTAGATGCTTTTGCCAGGAAGCCTTTATATATAATTAGCTATTTTGTATTTACTGCTATTTTTGCAGGATATATTGTTGCTTCAACTCTTACTGCATTTATTATCCTTCGTACTATTCATGGTTTTGCCTATGGAATGGTCTCTGTTAGTGGAAATACTATAGTTGTAGATATTACTCCTTCTTCGAGAAGAGGTGAAGCTATAGGCTATTTTGGTATAATGAATAATATTGCAATGAGTATTGGACCTATGGTAGGTCTATTCCTCCATGGACATTTTTCTTATGAGCTTATTTTTACTAGTTCTGTGGCAACAGGTGCAATAGGAGTTATTATGGCAACTCTTGTTTCTACTCCATATAACCCACCTGTTAAACGTCCAGCTTTATCTTTAGATAGATTTATATTAATGAAAGGTATTCCAGCAGGTTTAAATCTAATAATTTTTTCTATTCCCTATGGAATGACATCAACCTATATTGCCCTATATGCAAGAGAATTAGGACTTGCTTCAAAAGCAGGATTGTTTTTTACTTTTATAGCTTTGGGTTTAATAGTGGCTCGTTTTTTAGCAGGACGTTTAGTTGACAAGGGTAAAATAATACAACTAATTATTTTAGGTCAAATTTTAGCTTCTTTTTCTTTTGTAGTGCTTGCATTTTGTAAATATTTATCTATTGATAATCTGGTTCTATCTCAAGTTGTTTTCTTTGTAATATCCTTTATTCTTGGAATTTCTTATGGTATTATTTTCCCAGCATATAATACTTTGTTTGTAAATCTTGCCCCAAATTCAAGAAGAGGTACTGCAGTTTCAACCTATCTTACATCTTGGGATATTGGCGTTGGGATTGGACTTTTGTTTGGAGGTGCAATAGTTCAATTTACAAGTTTAAGTCTTGCTTATTATATAGAAGCTACTCTTTGCGTTCTTGGTGTAATTGTATTTAAAATACAAGTTGCCCCTCATTTTAATAAGAATAAATGCAGATAGATTAAGATATAATAAGGGGAAAAAGATTCCTATTATTTTGTGAGTATTGAAAAGTTTTGTACTTTTGCAATCTCAAAAATGGCCTCGTAGCATAATTGAATAGTGCATCTGATTACGGCTCAGAAGGTTGCAGGTTTGAATCCCGCCGAGGTCACTTTAATAAAGACGCTGATTTTATTTATTTAAATTCAGCGTCTTTTTGTTTCCAATAAATTGGCTTTTATTGTTTTTCTTCTCTTCTTTATATTTTTCTTGTATATTTTATCGTTTAACCAAAAATAATTTCTATCTTTGACTGCTTAAAACGTTAGTATTAACAATAAAAAAATATAGTTATGAACGAAGAATTAAAGGCTTTGAAGCCTCAAAAAGTATTTAAATACTTTTCGGAAATATTATCAATCCCACGTCCTTCTAAACATGAAGAAAAGATGAGTGCTTATTTGTTAAAATGGGGACAAGACCGTGGTTTAGAAACAATACAAGAAGAAATAGGTAATGTAATTATCCGTAAAAAAGCAACTAAGGGTTATGAAGATAGACCTTGGGTTTGTTTGCAAGGTCATATGGATATGGTTTGTGAAAAGAATAGTGATAAAGTTTTTGATTTTGAAAAAGATGCTATTGAAACTTTTGTTGAAGATGGCTGGTTAAAAGCAAAAGGAACTACTCTTGGAGCTGACGATGGTATTGGTGTTGCAATAGCATTAGCTATATTAGATAGTGATGATATTGAACATGGCAATATTGAATGCTTGTTTACCATTGATGAAGAAACAGGTCTAACAGGTGCAGGAGCATTAAGTCCTACGATATTAAAGAGTAATATACTTATAAATCTTGATTCAGAAGATGAAGGCGAGATATTTATTGGTTGTGCAGGTGGTAAGGATACTGTGGCTAAAATTCCTTATGAAAAAGAGCTTTCTCCAGAAGGAAAATCATTTAAAATATCTGCTTTTGGAGCAAAAGGTGGACACTCAGGAGATGATATTAACAAAGGATTAGCTAATGCAATTAAAGTGTTGAACCGTATTCTTTGGAAATTAAATCAAGAAATGGAATATGCTCTTGCTACATTTGAAGGAGGTAATTTAAGAAATGCACTTGCTCGTGAAGCTAATGCAGTTTTGGTAGTAGGTGAACACAATGCAAAGGAAATGATTGCAATGGTTGAGCAATACAACAAAGATATACGTTTTGAGTTTCGTACAACAGAACCTAATCTTCAAGTTAAGATAGAAGAAGTTGCTACTCCAGAAGAAGTGATAGACCCTATGACTCAAGAAGATTTATTAAATGTTATTTATGCTGCTCCTCATGGCGTTTTGGCAATGAGTAGAGAAATTCCAAACTTTGTAGAAACATCAACTAATCTTGCATCAATTAAAATGATTGATGATTGTTTTGTTATTGCAACATCTCAACGTTCATCAGTTGATTCAGCAAAAGAAGCGGCTTGTAATAAAAATGAAGCTTGTTTTTTATTGGTTGGAGCAGAAGTAACTCATGATGAAGGCTATCCAGGTTGGGCTCCAAATACAGATTCAAAGATTTTGAAGATAGCAGAAGATAGTTATAAAAGATTATTTGGAAAAGAACCAGTAGTTCGTGCAATTCATGCAGGTTTGGAATGTGGTTTAATAGGTGAAAAATATAAAGGAATGGATATGATTTCTTATGGACCAACACTTCGAGGAGTTCATTCTCCAGATGAAAGACTTGAAATTGCAACAGTTGAATTATGTTGGAAACATACATTAGATATTTTAAAGAACATTAGATAAAATTGTTGTAGGGGTAGGCCTTGCGTCTACCCCTATAATGTTATTGGGGGCAGATGCCTCTATAATATAAGGGCAGATGCAAGACCTGCCCCTACAAATAATAAAATAAAAAATATAAGAATCATGTTTAGTAAAAGCACTTATGTAAAACGTCGTAAGCAATTAGCTTCAGACATTAAAGAAGGTTTGATTTTAATATTAGGTAATGGAGATTCACCTTTCAATTACTTATCAAATATTTACACATTTCGTCAAGACTCATCATTTCGTTATTTCTTTGAATATAACATTTCAGAATTAGCAGGTGTTATAGATGCAGATAGTGGCGAAGATTATCTTTTTGGTGATGATGTTGAAATAGATGATATTATTTGGACAGGACCAGTTGCCTCAATTCGTGATAGAGCAAATGCTATTGGTGTAAAGAATAGCGGTTCAAGAGCAGATCTTGCCAGCCTTATAGAAACAGCAATACTTCAAGAAAGAAAGATACATTTTCTTCCTCCTTATAGAGTAGATAATAGAAATATTTTATCATCTTTACTCCATATTAAGAAAGACCATATAGAAAAGTTTGCTTCAATTAAATTGAGAAAAGCAATAGTTAAACAACGTTCTATAAAATCTCTTGAAGAAATTGTTGAGATAGAAAAAGCATTAGACACTGCTTATGATATGCACACAACTATGATGCGTATGGCAAAAAAACTTGGTACTTATGAGTATGAAATTGCTGGCAAAATGGAAGGTATTGCATTAGCAGGAGGTGGACCTGTTTCATTCCCAATAATTCTAACAACTCATGGAGAAATTCTTCATGGGCATGACCATAGTTTAAAATTAGCAAAAGGAAGAATGTTAGTTTCTGATGCTGGTTGTGAAACTCCAAGTGGCTATTGTTCTGATATTACAAGAACAGTTCCTTGTGGAGGAAAATTTGATGAAAGACAAAAGGCTGTTTATGAAGCTGTTTTAGATGCAAACTTAGCAGCACAAAAGATAATTAAACCAGGTTTAGAATACAAAAAGGTACACCTTAAAGCAGTTAAGACATTAGGAGAAGGATTAAAGGCAATAGGTTTGATAAAAGGTGATGTTGAAGAAGCAGTAAATGAAGGAGTAATGGGATTATTTATGCCTCATGGACTTGGTCACATGATGGGTTTAGATGTTCATGACATGGAAAACTTTGATGAAAATATAGTTGGATATGATGATAAAACAACTCGTTCAACTCAATTTGGACTTAGTTCATTACGTTTAGGAAGAAAACTTGAAGAAGGTTTTGTTCTTACCGATGAACCAGGTTGTTATTTTATTCCAGCACTTATTGATAAATTCAAAGCAGAAAATAAATTCAAATCTTTTGTAAACTACAAAGAGCTTGAAAATTACAAAGATTTTGGTGGTATTAGAATTGAAGATGATGTCCTTGTTACAGAAAAAGGAAATAGATTTTTAGGAAAGCCAATACCTAAGACAGTAAAAGAAGTCGAAGAAGCAATGGCATAAATGAGGAAATTATCATCATTATTGTTCGGCTTATTATTTTGTACCTCTAATTTATTTTCGCAAAATGTTTGGGTTGAGAAAGTATATAGTCCAATAATTAAAACGGTTAAGTTAGAGGTACAAGGAGTCGACTTCTCCCTGCCAATGCTTCGTCTTGGGTCTTCGGATAAACTTGTTCTAAAGTTTGATGACCTAACAGAAGAAGCAAAGCAATACAATTATACAATTATACATTGTAATTCAGACTGGACACAAAGTGAACTTCAGCCTCAAGAGTATATTCAGGGTTTTGAATCTGGATATATAGAAAATCATGCTAATTCAATTAATACCATTCAAAGGTTTGTTCATTATTGGCAAGAGTTCCCTTCATCAATGATGACGTTTTTGGTTTCAGGCAATTATATTATAAAAGTCTATGAAAATGATGATCCAGAGAAGGTTATTATGGTTCGTAGATTTATGGTATATGAAGATGGAGCTGTGATTCGTTCATCTCCTATGATGGCTCGTAGTCCAGCAGACCAACGTTCTAAACAAGAAATTGATGTTTTTGTTTCTCCCAATTCAAATATGTCTTTTGCCGACCCAAATAGATACTTAAAGGTATTTATTCAACAAAATGGCAGAAGAGATAATTTTTCTTTATTGAAACTTCATCAATATAAAGCTAATGAATTAGAATATGCATTTGATAATTCTAATGTCTTTGAAGCAGGTAATGAGTTTCGTGCCTTGGATTTCACAAGCATAAGAATTCGTTCACAATATGTAAATAATTTTGATTTCGTTAATGGTGAAAACATTGTTAAGTTAAAACCTTCGGTTGATAGGTCAAGGCTATCTTATTCAACAGTGGGAGATATAAATGGTTACTACTATATTCGAAATGATATAGGTGAAAACTATGATTTAGAGTCTGATTATGCTTGGGTAAATTTTTATTTACCAATTCCAATTCGTTTAGACGGAAGTTTCTATGTTTGGGGAGAGTTAACGGATTGGTATTGTAATGAACAAAATAGGATGAGTTATAATCAACAATTGCATTGTTATACAGCAAGTTTATATTTAAAACAAGGCTTCTATAACTACATGATTATGTTTATGCCTTCAGCATCTACACCTATTTATAATCTTAGTACTGTTGAAGGAAATCACTCCGAAACAAATAATACATACCATATCTTCGTTTATTACCGAAAGCCAGGAAATTTCTATGATAGTTTAATTGGTTATTCTAAGACAGACATTAATTAATGGTTAATGGTTAGTGATTAATGGTTAATTGATTGATAGAGATATAAAGAAGAAAAAGAGAAATCTAAAAAGAGAGAATGAAAAGAATATATTTATTGTTTACGACTATACTATTTATATTACTATTTGCTAATAGTATTGAAGCCCAGAACAAAAGAGCATATATTTCAGGTAGGATAACAGATGAAAAGGGTGTGGGGTTAGAGTTGGTTAATGTTGGAATAATTAATATTAAAACTCCCATTGGGGCAACAACTAACAAAAAAGGAGAATATGGCTTTTCAATCCCAGCAAATGAAGATCTTGAATTAGCAATCTCTTATATTGGATATGCAAAAAAACTTTACAAAATACGCCTTAAACCCAATGAAACAAAGGAAATAAACTTTTCTTTACTTCGTTCAAGCACAACTCTTGATGCAATTGAAATTAGAGAAGATAATTCAAGAAATGAAGGAATAACACGTATTAAGACAGAATGGGTAAAAAATGTTGTTGGGCCAACATCAGGAATAGAAGGTTTGGTAAAGACATTTGAAGGAGTAAGTTCAAATAATGAGCTTTCTTCACAATATTCTGTTCGTGGAGGTAATTATGATGAAAATTTAGTCTATGTAAATGATATAGAAGTGTATCGTCCATTTCTTATTAGAAGCGGTCAGCAAGAAGGACTTAGCTTTGTTAATACAGAAATGGTTGGAGATATACTTTTCTCTTCAGGTGGTTTTGATGCAAAGTATGGTGATAAACTATCTTCAGTTTTAGATATTAAATATAAAAAACCTCAAGAATTTGCAGGGTCAGCATCAATGAGTTTACTTGGAGGTTCTGCTCATTTAGAAGGCACTATAGGTTCAAAGATGACATATCAAATTGGTTATAGAAATAAAACAAATAAATATATACTTGGCTCATTAGATACCGAAGGAAGTTATTATCCAGTGTTTAATGACCTACAAGCATATCTAACTTACGATATTAATGATAAGACAGAAGTAGCTTTCTTAGGGAATTTATCAGATAATAAATACCAATTTATACCACGAACAAGGGAAACAACTTTTGGTAATGTTTATGAAACATATAAGCTAAAGATATATTTTGATGGTCAAGAATTAGATAGATTTTCATCTCTATTTGGAGCTTTTGCCCTAACACATAAACCAACAAAAGATATTCAACTTAAATTTATTGCATCAGCCTTTTCAACAGATGAAAAAGAAAGTTATGATATACAAGGACAATATTGGTTATACGAAACAGGCTTAGGGGGATCAGAAGGTGATACCGCAGGTTTTGATAGAGGAATAGGTACATATATTGAACATGCACGCAATAGATTGGTAGCAAATATTTATAATTTTGAACATAAGGGAATGAAGTTCTATGATAATGGAACGATGAGTTGGGGTTTGAAATATCAATATGAATATATTCACGATAGAATGAATGAATGGAAAATGGTAGACTCATCAGGTTCAACAATTCCTTCAAACCCCGATATTCCAGGAGAACAAAACCCACAAGCATCACCCTTACTACAAAACATATACAAGTCAAATAATGAAATATCATCTTCCCGTATCTCTGCATATCTACAACGACAATGGACAATTAACAAAGAAATAGGAGAGTGGTATATTAATGTTGGAGGAAGATCTCAATATTGGACATTTAATAAAGAGTTGCTTTTCTCTCCACGTGCCTCTATTTCTTTAAAACCTAAATGGGAAAAAGATTGGCTCTTCCGTTTTGCAACAGGAGTATATTCACAATCACCTTTTTTCCGTGAATATAGAGACTATGAAGGAAATATAAATTATAATATACGTTCACAGAAATCACTCCATTTTGTGCTATCTTCCGACTATAACTTTAAGATGCTTGACCGTCCATTTAAGTTCTTAGCATCAGCTTACTATAAATACCTTTGGGATTTAATACCATATTCAATTGATAATGTAAGAATACGCTATTCAGCAGAAAATAATGCTGTTGGATATGCTCAAGGAATAGATTTTCGTTTGTTTGGAGAATTTATAGAAGGAATAGACTCATGGGTAACAATGTCGTTGATGCAAACAAAAGAAGATATTGATGGTGATGGTCATGGATATATACCACGTCCAACAGACCAAAGATTTAATATGAATGTTTCATTCCAAGACTATGTACCAAACATGCCATATCTTAGAGTATATCTAAACTTTAATTTTGGAACAGGTTATCCTTATGGAACACCATCCTCAGAAAGATGGGAACAAACCTCTCGCATGCCTTCATACATGAGAGCCGATATAGCATTTACCTTTAGAATAAAAGATGAAAAAACAAAATGGGCTCAAAATAACTTCATGCACCATATAAAAAAGATATGGTTCAATATAGAATGGTTTAATGTATTTGGAAACCAAAATGTAATATCCTATATGTGGGTAGCAGACTATGATAATAAATATTACGGAGTGCCGAACTACCTAACTCCAAGCCAAATAAATGGTAAACTAACATTTGAATTCTAATAAAAGAAAAGCCATGTAACTTAAAATCGCATGGCTTTTTTTATGAATACATTTTCAAGTATCTTATTCCAATTCAAATTCTTTAAGTTCATCAATGCTTTTCTTCAACTCTTTAACCCTGCCAATATCCCATTTAAACTCCCATATAGCAAGAACAATAACACAAGCCAATAACACAATTGAAATCATTAACCTATTTGTTTCCATAAGAAATTGATTGAAGGAGAAGAAAAACCATGAAACAACCATAACAATAAATACAAACCCTGCATAATAGCTCCAAATCTTACTTTGTTTATACTTAATAACAGATTTTTCCGCAGAAATTAAATCATTCTTATACGATTTTGTTTTCGATAATAAATAGATATTGTAAACTTCCCATAGAAATAAGATAAACATTGAGATAATTGCAATATAAATAGCACTCCCTTGAAAATGTTTATATTGACCTACCATAATTAACACAGGAATAATAGCAGCATAAGCAATGCTCCCAATAAAACTATATGTATTCAGATTTTTAATCTTTTGATTTATAACATTATCTAATAACTTTGTATTAATGATTTTTTGTTTCTCAACCTCTTGAGACAATAAATCCCATTTTTGTTTTAATTCATCAAGTTCCATTTTTTTCTTTTTATTCGTTAGACATTTCTTTTAATTTATTCTTAATGCGCATCAATTTCACAGCAATATTAGACCTGCTTAACCCAGTTATCTCTGCAATTTCATCATAATTCTTGTTTTCCAACCATAACAGGATAAGCGTCTTTTCCAATGTACCCAATTTATTGATTAAAGAATATAACTCATCGAGTTGTTGTTTATTTCCTTCACTTTCAAAAACGTCCATATCAATCGACAAAGGAATAATTAACGGTTTATTCTTTTTCTTCCTAATAAAAGTAATGCAGGTATTTAAGCTAATACGATAAATCCAAGTAGAAATCTTACTATCACCCCTAAAATTAGGAAAACTATTCCATAAATTAATAAGCACCTCTTGATAGTAATCATTCAATTCCTCATTGTCCTTAGCATAAACATAGCAAACCTTATAAATAACCGCTTTGTATTGCTCAATAATTCCAGTGAATTCATTCTTAATACTCATACCTCTAAATTGTTTTATGCCCCATTAGTCGCAAAAGTATAGAAAAAGTTACAAACAATTTAAATTATTAAGAAAATGACATCAGAAGAAGGTTAAAAATAATCCGAAAAACATCATAACATAAAATGAAAATACCCCCGTAGAGACGCGATTTATCGCGTCTCATAAATAAAGTATTACATTACTTGACCTATTACGAACTAATTAATCATAATAAGGAACGTGTTGAATTAATAGAAGCAGAATATAATTAAATTATGTCAATGAAATGAGAAGGAAGAACACATGAAAAAATAGGTTTGGAATTGGGAATATCAAAAATGGCAGTTTCAAAGAAGATTTCAAGATATAAGAAACTCAAAGCACTTGAAAATTCCAATCCAAAATAGATTTTTAATAAATAAAGGGACATGACTTGGCACTAATCAAACTTGTATTAGTGCAAGTCTGTACCTATTAAAGAACTTTCCAACTTTCCATTTACTAAGGGAGTGGAAAGTTGGAAAGTTGCTTAATTATCAGTTAGTTGTAAAAATAAATGGAAAGTTAGTATAAAATACACAAAATATTATGACATATATATTAGAAAAATATAAAGTACAAGGAACATTAACCATTCATCATTATAGATTAAACCTTTTTGGAAATAGATTAAATCTTTTCGGATTTATATTTAATCTATTTGGAAAAAGATTAACTCTTTTTTCTGGAAAACTTGATCTTTTTTTGTCCACAGATTTACACTAATTTCTCATTTTTGGTTGATTTTGGTTTGTCCGATAAGGAGACGCGATTTATCGCGTCTCTACGGAGGTATTGTCCATTTTGTCCTTGTCCATTTTGTCAATTAATAATTCACCATTTACCATTAATCATTATTTTCTTTTTCTTCTGGAATTAAATTGTAAAAACATTTTAATTTACTACTATATTCTCGTTTTTTTTCGTTTACTTTGCATAGCTTTTTTTATAATGTTTTTGTTGCTGATGCAACTTTAATTTTTAATGATATTAGATTGATGAAAAATAAAATAGATTTTATATTGCCTTCACTTGTTCCTCAGATTACTGTTTTGGATAATGGTTTAAAGGTTTATGCTTTTGGGAATAGTGGTATGGATGTTGTGAGAATGGAGTTTTTCTTTTACAATGCTGGTTCTGCCAATCAAGACAAGATTTATTCTTCTTCGGTTGCTAATAATCAAATTTCGGAAGGGAGCAGTAGTCATTCTGCTATGGAGATTGCTAATGCTATTGATTATTATGGTGCTTTTATTGAGAAAACTGTTGATAAGGAATCTGCTTCTATATGTTTTTATTTTCTAAGAAAATATCAAGATAATTTAATTTCTTGGTTTGAGGAAATAATCAAAGACCCTGCTTTCCCTCAAACTGAATTAGATGTTTATTTGGAAAGGCTTCGTCAGCAATATTTGGTTAATCAGCAAAAGACCGATTATTTGGCAAGGGTTAAGTTTAATGAAATTGTATTTGGAGGGAATCATCCTTTTGGTGTTATTGGGAAGATGGAAGATTTTGATTCTTTGGAACGAAAAGACTTGATTAATTTCTATAATTCTTTTTATTCTTCTGATGATTGTTCTATTATTATTGCTGGAGAAATTGATGATAAATTGCTTGGTTTATTGAATAAATCGTTTGGCGGTGGTGATTGGAAAAAAGAAAAGGTTATTGGATTAAAAGATTATAATAAGTTTTTTGCTCTTGACGCTGTGAAAAAAACTATTAATATTAATCAGGCTGTTCAGGCTTCAATCAGAATGGGAAATACAACCATTTCTTCTAAGGATAAGGATTTTATGGGCTTGAGTGTTTTGAATTGTTTGCTTGGAGGTTATTTTGGTTCTCGATTAATGCAAAATATTCGTGAGGATAAAGGTTACACTTATGGCATTGGATCTGTTATATATTCATATAGGGATATTGGTATTTTCTATATTAGTGCCGATGTTAAACAAGAGAATTGTCAAGATGCAATAGATGAGGTTTATAAAGAAATAGATTTGTTGCAGAATGAAAAAATAGGAGACGAAGAGTTGAATAGGGTTAAGAATTATTTAATGGGAAATATATTGAGAAGTTTAGATGGTAGTTTGGAACTTTCCGATAGGTTTCGCCCATTATTGAAGTATGGTTTTGGAACAGATTATTATCAAAAATATATGGAAACTATTAGAGCTATTGATGCAGAAGAATTAATGAGATTATCTCAAAAGTATTTTGTTCTAAATCAAATGACAGAGATAAGAGTTGGAAATGAAACAATAATAAAATAAATACGTTTTAGTATTGAATATTATAAATATGAAAAGAGTCTTACTAATCATAGTCTTAATGATATGTGCAAATATTGGTTTTGGACAGAATGAACCAAGTATTTATTGTTTACAGGTTAATGAAGATGGTTCAACAACTATATATTATAAGACTGTAACAGGTGCCGATTTCTTGGAATATATTATTTCTGCTTTTGATTTTACCCCATCTGTAAATGCTTACCTAAGAGTAGGAGGTGTTTCGGATATTAATCAAAATCAATATACAGACTATACTCAAAATGCTAATTTAGCACAAATTTATTACCTAATTACTGCCGACTATAGCACGTCGAGTAGAACTACGGGTGATGCTAAAACAATGTTTCTTACAACAACTCAATTAAGCGAAACATCATTTACTCTTAATTGGACATCTATGGGAACAACAATAGTTGGTAGTCAAGGACAAAAATATAAGATTTATCGTCGTTTTGCCAGTCAAGGAAATTGGGTCGATATTGATTCAACAAGTGCATTAACATATACAGATAATTTCCCACCTGTTTGTTCCGATACCGTAAGTTATAGAATTGAACGTCCGAATGTAAATGGATGTTCTTCTGTTTCAAATATGAAGAAATTTTTTATTGGAGATAATGAAATCCCACTTGAACCAGTACTTCTTTCTTCATCAATTGGCTTGACTTCACAGCAACTTAATCTTTCTTGGACTCCTTCAACATCGGTTGATACTTGGGGGTATGTAATTTGTTCAGGGAATCCTTGTGTTGCATTAGATACTATTTATGGAGCAGATGTGAGTTCATATACTTGTAATACTTGTAGTGTGGAACAAGTCAATAGTCTTGCTATTATGGCATTTGATTCTTGTTTTAATACTTCTTTGAGAACCAATCCACATAAAAACATGGTCTTAACATACTCTCGAGCAAGTTGTAGTACAGAAATTAATCTTAGCTGGACACCATATGATAGCTCTCCTGTTAATGTAACAGCATATAATGTTTATATAAGCCAAAATGGTGGAGCTTTTTCTTTATTTGAAACATTAACATCCGATAAGACATCACTTCTATTTAATGCTAATGCTGCAATTGAAAATTATTGTTTTTATATTGAAGCAATATTATCGAATGGGCAGATGGCTAACTCAAATAAAACATGTTCTTCACAGTCGTTGCCTAAACAAGTCGATTTTGCTTATATTCGTTATGCGTCTGTTAATGAAGATAATGAAAATGTTGAACTGCGTTTTTATGTTGATGCGTCTTTAGTAGTGAGAGGATATGATTTATATAGAGCAAAAGGTAGTGAAGATTTTGAATTAATAAAGACATTAAGTTATTCAGGTAATAATAGTTTTATTTATGTAGATACTCCTCCTGCTTCAGCTGCGAAAACAATGTATCGCTACAAATTACAAGTGCCAGATGCATGTGATTTATTATTTAAGACTTCAAATATAGTATCAACAATAAAATTAGATGTTGATGCTTCTGATGCAGATAAAAACCTTCTTACATGGAATGATGTATTGGGTTGGACAAATGTAGAGACTTATGAAATATATAGAATAGATGAATCATCTCCACTTGGATTACAGATAGGGAATTCTTCGTCAGCATCAATTGGTTATGAAGATAATCTTTCTTCAATGGTTTCTACTTCTGATAAGATTTCTTATTATGTTGTAGCAAAAGAAGGAAGTGCAGCTCCTGATGGTGTAAATGTAGAGTCTCGTTCTTCAACAGTACCGGTTGTAAAAGAAACATTAATATTTATTCCTAATTCCTTTACTCCAACAGATATAGCAAATAATGTCTTTAAACCTTCTTGTTCTTTTATTAAAAGTGGAACATATTATTTTAGAATAATGAATCGTTGGGGAGAGGTATTGTTTGAAACACATAATCCAAGTGAAGGTTGGGATGGGAAATTCAAAGGCAAGATGTGTAGTGCGGCGGCTTATGTATATGTTTTGGAATGTATAAATTCAGAAGGTGAAAAAGTAAAACGAGCTGGCACCGTAAACTTAATAAACTAATTCTTGTCTTATGATTTCAGAAAATAAAAAGCAGGTAGAAGTAGTCTTTTCACCTGCACTATTTCAATACCGTAAATTAAAAGAAAATTATATAATAGTCATTGTAGATATATTACGTGCAACAACATCAATATGTACTGCATTTCAATGGGGTGTAAAGTCAATTATACCAGTTAAAACAGTGGCAGAGGCAAAAGAATATAAAGAAAAAGGATATATTGTTGCAGGAGAAAGAATTGAAGCAACATTTGAATTTGCAGACTTTGGAAATGGAGCTTATGAGTTTATGACGGATAAGATAAAAGGGCAGGATGTAGTACATTCAACTACTAATGGTACGGTAGCAATAACAATGGCAAAAGAAGCCCAAGCGTCTGAAATACTAATAGGTTCTTTTTCAAATATCACAGTCCTTTCAGAATATATATTATCGAAGCAAGAAGATGTTTTAATTTTATGTTCGGGTTGGAAAAATTGTTTTTGTATTGAAGATACAATATTTGCAGGAGCATTGCTTGAAAGAATAATGGAAAAAGGAAATTATGTAAACCATAATGATTCTGCTTATTGTGCAATAGATTTATGGAATGCCTCAAAAGCAAATCTATTAGAAGAAATGGACAAGAAAGCTTCTCACATGAATCGTTTAAGAAGACATAATTTGGATAATGTTTTTCCATATACCTATACTTTCGATACTTGTGGGGTTGTTCCAAAACTTTATCTTGATAGATTAAAAGACGCTTTAAAAGAAGAATAATTCAAATCCGATAACTGTTAATAAAATCTCTTCCTTTATTCTATTGGATAATTATATTATTATTATCTTTGAAGTCCCAATTTCGGGTATTTATTAAAAAAATTGGATAGAATAGATGTTATTAGATGATTTAAATGTTGAGCAACGTTCTGCGGCTGAATGTACTGAAGGTCCTGTATTGATTGTTGCTGGTGCTGGCTCTGGAAAAACTCGTACTCTTACTTATCGGATTGCTCACTTGATGGAAAAAGAGATTGACCCCTTTAATATTCTTGCTCTTACTTTTACCAATAAGGCTGCTGCTGAGATGAAGGAAAGAATCATTACTTTAGTTGGTGCTAAGGCAAGATTTATTTGGATGGGTACTTTTCACTCTATTTTTGCTAAGATATTAAGAATTGAAGCAGAAAGATTGGGCTATTTAAATAGTTTTACAATTTACGATACTGACGATTCAAAAGGTTTGATTAAAGCTATCTTGAAGGATAATAACTTAGATGAAAAGATTTATAATAAATCTTTTGTTTTGGGTAGAATTTCAATGGCTAAGAGTAATTTAATTTCTCCTCAAAACTATTTGGATAATCAACAGTTGATTTCTGAGGATAAGTCAGTGAATAAACCTTATATTGGAAATATATATCAAGAATATAATCATCGTTTAAAAAGAGCTATGGCTATGGATTTTGATGATTTACTTTTTAATATGAATGTGCTTTTAAGAGATTTTCCTGATTTGTTATTGAAGTATCAAGAAAAGTTTAAATATATATTGGTTGATGAGTATCAAGATACAAACTTCTCTCAATATTATATTATTAAGAAATTATCGGCTCGTTATAGAAATATTTGTGTGGTTGGTGATGATGCTCAAAGTATTTATGCTTTTCGTGGAGCAAATATTAGAAATATTCTTGACTTCAAAAAGGATTATCCTGAAGCAAGTTCGTTTAAGTTAGAGCAAAATTACCGTTCTACAAAGAATATTGTTAATGCAGCGAATTCAGTTATTGAAAGGAATATAGGAAGAATAGAGAAGAACGTTTGGACTGATAATGATGAGGGTAAGAAGATAAATTATAAGGAATGTATATCGGATAAGGAAGAGGCTAAATGGATTTCAAGAACTATTGTAGATAGAATTAAGTCGGAAGGGGCAAAGCATAAAGATTTTGCTATTCTTTATCGAACAAATCAACAGTCTCGTTCTTTGGAAGAATCATTACGTTTTATGAATGTTCCTTATAGGATATTCAGTGGTACTTCTTTCTATGACAGGAAAGAAATAAGAGATGTTTTGGCTTATTTTCGTTTGGTTGTTAATAATTTTGATGATGAGGCTTTTCTTAGAACAATTAATTTCCCTTCTCGTGGTATTGGCGATACTTCATTGAATAAATTAAAAATAATTGCTTCTGAGAATAATGTTTCCTTATTTGAAGCTGCCACAACTTTAATTGATAAGTGTGATCTTGCTACTCGTACTGCTCAAAATATCTTTGATTTTGCAACAATGGTACGTTCTTTTTCTGTTGAGGTGCATAAAAAAAATGCTTTTGAATTAGGAACTAGTATTCTTGCTGCTTCTCGTATAATTAAGTTTTGGAAAGAAGATGAAGATCCAACTTCTGAGGATAGGGTAGATAATATTGAAGAGCTTATAAATGCAATGCAAGCCTTTGTTGAATCGGAGGAAGATGCTCTTTTAGATGAACTAACAGGGGAGGAGATTGCTTTACGTAATAAAACATTAGATGTCTTTATTCAACAAGTTAGTTTGATGTCTGAAACAGACAGAGATGATAATGGGGAAGATGATAGAGTTTCTCTTATGACAATTCATGCTGCTAAGGGATTAGAGTTCCCTTATGTTTTTGTTGCAGGTATGGAAGAAAATTTATTTCCAAATGCTTTAAGTTTAGGCTCAAGAATAGAATTAGAAGAAGAAAGGCGTTTGTTTTATGTTGCAATGACAAGAGCTAAAAAAGAATTGGCTCTTTCTTGTGCAGAAACAAGGTATCGTAATGGTCAAATGAATTTTAATGAAAAGAGTCGTTTCTTAGAAGATATTGATTCATCTTATCTATCTGATGAATATGTTTCCAAGAAAGAAACTTTTTATAATTTTGCTCCAAAAGAGAAGTTGATGCCTTCTGAAAATAAGAAGTTTTCTAAGATTAGTGCTTTGCCTAAGCCAATTGGTGGTGTTCCTGTTTCTTCTTTAGAAGAGTTTGGGGAAGGAATGGAAGTATTTCATGATAAGTTTGGTTTGGGAAAAATCATACTATTAGAGGGAAAAGGAGATGATACAAAAGCGGAAGTAATGTTTGAAAGTTTTGGAATGAAGAAATTAGTTCTTAGATTTGCAAAATTAAAATTGAAGAAATAAACATATAAATAGAAAATGGAATATAATACAGAAAGAGAAGAAATGGTTATCCCTGAATATGGAAGAAATGTTCAAAAGATGGTTGATTATGCTTTAACTATTGAGGATAGGGAGAAGAGAAATGCTTATGTTAATTTGATTATTGTAGCAATGTACAATGTTAATCCTGAAGCAAAGACAATTGTTGATTATAAACATAAGTTATGGGATCATCTTTTTATTATCTCTGATTATAAACTTGATGTTGATTCACCTTACCCAGTGCCAGATAAGCAAGAACGTTTAGCTCCTCCACAACAGTTGGAGTATAAAAATAGTAAGATTAAGTTTGGTCCTTATGGTAAGGTATTGGAAAATATGATAGAAAAAGTTATAGCAATGGAGGAAAATGAGGAAAAACAAACTCTAATTGCTCTAATAGCACAACAATTAAAGAAATCATATTTGCAATGGAACAGGGATTCGGTTGATGATGAGTTGATATTAAAACATTTTGAAGAGCTTTCTCAAGGACAACTCAAGCTTCATGACGACTTTAAACTAAATACAACAAAAAATATCTTAAATAATAATAACCGTAAGAAAGCTGCAGGTAAAAATATCCCTCAAAAGAAAGCTAAGTTTGGCGCTACTAACCAAAAGTTTAATCGCAATCATAAATAATTTATTACGATGAGTAAGTTTGAAATTAAAGGGGGTAAAAAACTTCACGGAGAAATTACTCCTCAGGGAGCAAAAAACGAAGCATTGCAAGTTATATGTGCAGTACTTCTTACTAAAGAGGAAGTTATTATAGATAATATTCCAAACATACGTGATGTAAACAAACTTATTGAGCTTTTAGTCTTTTTGGGGGTTAAAGTAGAAAGATTAAGTGAGGAAAAATACTCTTTTAAGGCAGAGGCGATTGATACTGATTTAATTCAAACTAAAGAATATTGTAAATTAGCAGGTGGTTTAAGAGGAAGTATAATGATTGTTGGACCAATGTTGGCTCGCTTCCATAAAGCCTTTAATCCAATTCCTGGAGGAGATAAGATTGGTCGTCGTCGTTTAGATACTCACTACATAGGATTTGAAAAACTTGGAGCTAAGGTTATTTTCGATAAAACTATTTCATCATATTCAATTACTGCAAATAATTTAACTGGATCTTATATGTTGTTGGATGAAGCTTCTGTTACAGGAACTGCAAATATTGTTATGGCAGCTGTTATGGCAAAAGGTACAACAACTATATTTAATGCAGCTTGTGAACCTTATCTTTATCAGCTTTGTATTATGTTAAATAATATGGGGGCAAATATAACAGGTGTGGGTTCTAATCTTTTAACTATTGAAGGGGTAAAGAAATTAAAAGGATGCGAACATCGTTTGTTACCTGATATGATAGAAGTGGGTAGTTTTATAGGCTTAGCAGCAATGACAAGTTCAGATTTAACTATTAAAAATGTAAATTATCAACAACTTGGAATTATCCCTGATGTATTTAAACGTTTGGGAATTAAGTTGGAATTAATAGGCGATGATATTCATATTCCATCACAAGATACTTATGAGGTTGAAAGATTTATGGATGGTTCAATTATGACTATTGCAGATGCTCCTTGGCCAGGTTTTACTCCCGATTTAATATCAATTGCTTTAGTTGTAGCAACACAAGCAAAGGGTAGTGTGCTTATCCATCAAAAGATGTTTGAAAGTCGTTTGTTCTTCGTTGATAAGTTAATTGATATGGGAGCTCAAATAATTCTTTGCGACCCTCACCGTGCAGCAGTAATTGGTTCTGAAAAACGTTATCCTTTAAGAGGTGTAAATATGACTTCTCCAGATATTAGAGCTGGCGTTGCCTTATTAATTGCAGCCCTTTCTGCACACGGGACAAGTGTAATAGACAATATAGAACAGATAGATAGAGGATACCAAAACATTGATGGTCGTCTTAGGGCTTTAGGTGCAGATATAAAAAGAATAGATTAAAAAAATGGTTGTTTAAATATTAATATCATTTACCAATTCCTAAAGCTTAATTGCATATTTTTTAAGATGTGCATCAATCATATGTTCAGGAATTATCTCTTTTACTAATTCAGCTATATTATTAAGTAATTTCTCCCTGACATAATCTTGTCTTACCACAAGTGATACTTCTCTAACGATTTGAGGTGATGTTAATGAACGGATATTCTTCTTTTGATTTTCGTTTAGTAAGTTGATATGTAATTCTGGAATTATTGTATATCCGTTATTTTCATCAACAATTCTTATTAATGTATCAATATTACCAGCTTCATAAATAGGGAGGAAATCAGATTTGTTATCACAGAAATTAAATACTTGATTTCTTAAACAATGTCCTTCTTTTAAAACCCACATATGCTTTGATGGCATTTTTGATGATATAATTTCTGTCTCTTTATATATAGGTTCATTAGGAGAGATATAAGCTACAAATTTTTCGTAGTATAAAGGTATTTCTAATAAATCATCTTGTTCAAGAGGAGTTGCAAGAATTGCCATATCTAATTCTGCTTTATGAAGTTTATCAATGATTGAATCAGTAGTTAGTTCTGAAACATTTAAATTGATATTTGGGTGAGAAAAAAGTATATTTTTAAATAGCTTAGGAAGAATATAAGGTGCAATGGTTGGAATAATTCCTAATTTAATATTGCCTTCGCCTTGATTCTTTTCTGTTAATACCATCTCTTTTAGTTGAGATGTATTATATAAAATAACTTTAGCTTGAGAAATTATTTGTTCTCCCATTTTGGTTGGTTCAACAGGATGAGAGTTACGATTGAATATAATAATATCTAATTCGTTTTCAAGTTTCTGAATCATAGAACTAAGTGTGGATTGAGTAACTCCACAAGCTTCTGATGCTCTAACAAAATGACGGTATTCATCTACCGCAAGCACGTATTCTAATTGTTGTATTGTCATTGGTTATCGATTTTGTCAATGCAAATATAGAAAATATCTGTTTGCGAGATAATATTTCTTGTTATATTTTTGCTGCGTAATTAGAAACAAACAAAATAAAATAATAACAAATTAAAAGCACAAAGAAAATGGAAAACATAAATGTAATCACTCCAATGCCTCGCATAGGCGACAAAGCACCTTCATTTAAAGCCGTAACAACTCAAGGTGAAATTAATTTTCCTCAAGATTATTCTGGAAAATGGAAAATTCTTTTTAGTCATCCTGCTGATTTTACTCCAGTATGTACTTCCGAATTTATGACCTTTGCAACAATGTCAGACGAGTTTGATGCTCTTAATTGCCAATTAGTAGGTCTTTCAATTGATGGTCTTTTTAGTCATATTGCATGGCTAAGAACTATTAAAGAAAAGATAGATTATAAAGGTATGAAAGATGTTGAGGTTAAATTTCCATTAATAGATGATATTACAATGGATATTGCAAAACAATATGGAATGATTCAACCAAATGAAAGCAACACAAGAGCCGTTAGAGCAGTATTCTTTATAGACCCTTCGGATATAATTCGCGCAATTATTTATTATCCTATGGCACTTGGTAGAAATTTTGATGAAATAAAACGAGTTCTTATTGGTCTTCAAACAGTAGATAATTTTGGAGTAGCACTTCCTGCAAATTGGCAGCCTGGAGACGATGTAATTGCTCCAACACCTAATTCATGCGGAACAGTAAAAGAACGTATGGAAAAAGAAGAAGGTATAACTTGTCATGATTGGTTTTTCTGCACAAAGAAACTATCAAAAGAACAAGTAGAAGAAAAATTAGGTAAATAGATATTGTTTATTTAATTATAATTGATTGAACTTAAATTAGAGAATATTGCAGGTGTGATGCTTGCAATATTCTCGTTTTAAAAAGAAAAATATGAAAGTAGAAGTTAATAAAAGTAAGTGTCCTCATAATCACGTTTGTCCTTTGATTAGTGTATGTCCAGTTAATGCAATTAGTCAGAATAATGAAGGTTATCCTGTTGTTGATTATGACTTATGTATAGAATGTGGGAAATGTTTGAAATATTGCCCAATGCAAGCAATGACAGGGACAAATGATTAGTGTCTTAATTCCTTGAAATAAAAAACCTCGATCAAATAACTGAACGAGGTTTTTTTATGATAGATTTATTTTTTGTTCTTATTTTGTTTTAATAATCTTTATTTCGCAACTTGGAGTTATTAATCCTCCCGATTTAATTTTCTTTTGACTTGCAAGTTGTTTCTCAAGTTCTTTAATATAAGAGCCTCTTGCAATGATATTTGTTTCAGGAATACCTCTTCCTATTAAATAGTTTTTAATAGCTGTAGCTCTTAAACTGCTGTTTTCTGCATCTTTCTTTATATTATATCCTTCAGTAGTTATTCTTCCTATAACTTCAACAGATATTCTCGGATAATCTTGTAAGGTTTTTACAACATCATCAAGAGCTGGATATGACTCAGGAAGTATTGTAACATTGTTTTGCTCATCAACATCAAAGTATAATTCTCCTTTAATAGGTAGATTTGAACCAACCTTTATTGCAACTAAACGTGCAGTAAGTATAGAATCTTTTATTGCTTGCGCATGTGAAATTGCTCTCAAATAATTGAAATAACCTTCTTTTTTCAAACTAATAGAATATAGTTTGTTAGGTAATATTTTTAATTTTTGGGCTCCAGCATCTGCTTTTTCTAAAACAACTTTATCGGTTTCAGAATCTCTTACTAATATATTAGCTGTTGTCCTTTCTCTATTAGTACTATCAATAGGTAATACCGTTAATGGAGCAAAGTTTGTATTAACAGTTGCTAATATAGTATGACCTAATCCTCCCTCAGATGCATTATCTACTACAATAACATATTTTTCATCTGTTTTTACGTCAATATACATTCCATAGGCTACTGAAGAAGACTTTGGAATATTAGCTAATGTTCCTTTTAAATCTATACCTGTTTTTCCTCCTTGTTCAGAATTACTTGCTGAAAGTATAGAACGAATGGGAATAACTTTATTTCCAATAACTCTATTGCAAAAATATTTATTAGTGTATTTGTAAATTAATAAATCATAATCATCAGATGAAGACTTTGGTGTAACATCAATACATAATTTCCCATCATAAGGAATTGTTAATATATACCAAACAGAATTATGTTCTTCGTCAAAAACATTTTTTACTTTTGCGTCTTTTCTAATTTCGCTAACAAAACCATAACCTCTTGGTGGTTCTGTTGGACCGAATGGAATATCAACCTGTAATGGTGCTGCAAAGAAACAGTCAGCACAACGAGGAGGCAAAGGAGACTCTGATGCTGTTTGCTTAATAGCTGTCTTCTTACCCTTGTTTGTCTTGCCTCTATTTGTTTGTTGAGCTTCCGCCCCAGCTGTTAAAGCAATGACTAAGATGATAGTTAATAATAATTTCTTCTTCATAAGGATGACTAATTTAATGTGCAAACATACTAATAATTATTTAATAATGCAACAAATAAATAAATAAATTGATTGTTTAGATAAAATGGTATCTAAATAATGGATAGTTTTTTTGTTGAAATGTTTTATTAAACTATCTTTGCACGATAAAATTTAATTGTATTATGGACGCATTAGTAAAGACAAACTTCAATTTTGAAGGTCAAAAAAATTTATACATTGGGAAAGTTCGTGATGTATATAATATCGATAATAATTATTTAATTATGGTTGTATCTGATAGAATATCAGCATTTGATGTTGTTCTACCAAAAGGAATTCCTTTTAAAGGACAGGTATTAAATCAAATTGCAGAAAAATTTCTTGATGCAACATCAGATATAGTTCCTAATTGGAAAATAGCTTCTCCAGATCCAATGGTAACAGTTGGTCGTTTATGCGAACCTTTTAAAGTAGAAATGGTTATTAGAGGTTATCTTTCAGGACATGCTTGGAGAGAATATAAGGAGGGAAAAAGGACATTATGCGGTGTTGCTTTACCAGAAGGAATGAAGGAAAATGATAAATTTGAACATCCAATAATAACTCCAACAACAAAAGAAGCAATAGGTCATGATGAAGATATTTCAAAAGAAGAAATAATAAATCTTGGCTTAGTAGAAAAAGCAGACTACGAACAATTAGAAAAATATACACTTGCTTTATTTGAAAGAGGAACTCAAATGGCAAAAGAACGTGGACTAATTTTAGTAGATACAAAATATGAATTTGGTAAAATTGATGGTAAGATATATCTAATAGATGAAATACATACTCCTGATTCATCTCGTTACTTTTATTTGGAAGGTTATAAAGAACGTCAAGAAAAAGGAGAAGATCAAAGACAATTATCAAAAGAATTTGTACGTAAATGGTTAATGGAAAATGGTTTCCAAGGATTAGATGGACAAAAGATTCCTGAAATGACACCTGAGATAATAAATCAAATATCAGAACGCTACATAGAGTTATACGAAAACATAGTTGGCGAAAAGTTTGTAAGACACGAAACGGAAGATTTACAAAACAGAATAGAAACAAACTTATCTAATTGGTTAAAGACAAATAATCGTTAGTAGATAATTCTTGTTCAGTAAAAACAAAAAAATCTAATGAGAAAGACAATTAATTATTTAATTATTGCCCTATTCTTTTGCTTAGCTCTTGTTTCTTGTGGAAAGAAACAGATATATGAAAAGACTGTTGCTTTTCCAAACCAGACTTGGGAAAGAATAGAAGGGGGTAAGGATATAAAGTTTGAAAAGATAAATGTTAAATCCATAGAAGACGCTTATGATATTAATATTTCTTTTCGTCATAAACCAACCATCAACGTAGATGAAATAAGTTTTGTACTTAGAATTATCTCACCATCTGGCATGAAGAAAGAGTCAATACATACATTAAAACTAAAAGACCGTGATGGAAAAAAGTATATAGGGAAGAACTTAGGAGAAGAGATTGATATTAAAGAACCTATAAAACAATATTTTTTCTTTCCAGAAGTAGGGCAGTACACAATAATTATTTCAAATTATTGTGAAAAATATGAAGTGAATGGATTGTCAGATATTGGAATAGAAATAGTAAAATCTGATTTAGATTACGAAATAGAAAAGTGATGGAAGAGGAGTTAAGTGTAAATCCTTATTACGATAAGTTATTACCTATCCTCCAAACTTTACCTGAATCTCCAGGTGTTTATCAATATTTTGATAAAAGCGGAACAATAATATATGTAGGAAAGGCTAAGAATTTAAAAAATCGAGTCCTTTCCTACTTTCGTAATGATGCTAATCATAACTCCAAAACAAGACTCCTTGTTCGTAAAATTTATAATATAGAGCTTGTACATGTAAATACAGAAACAGAAGCTCTTCTGTTGGAATGTAATCTTATAAAAAAATATCGTCCAAAATATAATATACTTCTTAAAGACGATAAATCTTATCCTTGGGTTAGAATAACCAATGAAGAATTCCCTAAAATATTTAAGACACATAATGTAGTCAAAGACGGCTCACTTTACTTTGGACCTTATCCTTCCAAAAGAACATTAAAAGAGCTTTTAGACATTATCCGTTTAATGTTTCGTTATAGAACTTGCAGCCTCAATTTAACAGAAGAAAATATTCGTTTGGGAAAGTTTAAAGCTTGCCTTAACTATCAAATAAAACTTTGTAATGCTCCTTGTGAAGGTTATGAAACAAAAGAAGAATATGCCAAAACAATATCAGTAATTAAGAGCATGATTAAAGGCGACATATCATCACTAATAAAAGATATGAAGCAAACAATGATGAACCTTGCAAATGATATGAACTTTGAGCAAGCCCAAGAAATGAAAGAAAGGATAATGCTTTTAGAAAACTACCAATCAAAGAGTGCAATAGTAAGTAGTACAATTAAAAATGTTGAAGTCTTCGCTTATGTAAGTGCAGAGAATTCAATACATTTTAATATGATGAAGGTAGTCAATGGAAGTATAGTATCATCATATTCAATTGAAGTTGTGAAGAAATTAGAAGAAACAGATGTAGAAGTATTCACAACTGCAATTATTCAAAGTAGAGATAAAATGCAATGGGTAGGAAGGGAAATTATAGTTCCAGAATATTTAGACTTACCAGATGATTATGTACAGCAAACACTTCCTCGCACTGGAGATAAGAAACAATTGCTTGAACTTTCTGAGCATAATGCTAAGTTTCATAAATTAGAAAAGGTGAAAAAAGCAATGCTAATAGACCCAGAACGTCATGGAAAACGTATAGTTGAGCAAATGCGTAAAGATTTAAATATGGCAGTAGCTCCAACTTATATAGAATGTTTCGATAATTCAAACACACAAGGAAATCAACCAGTAGCAGCCTGCGTGGTATTTCGTAATGGGAAGCCGTCAAACAGAGACTATAAGCATTATAATATTAAAACAGTTGTAGGACCAGATGATTTTGCTTCAATGCAAGAAGTAGTATATAGGAGATATTCTCGTCTAAAGGCAGAAGATAAACCACTTCCTCAATTAATAGTAGTTGATGGAGGAAAAGGGCAACTAAGTGCAACAGTTGAAGTGCTTACAGCCTTAGATTTAATGGATAAAATAACAGTAATAGGAATAGCGAAACGCCTTGAAGAAATATTCTTTCCTGGAGATCCAACACCACTATACTTAGACCGAAGAAGTGAAACCCTAAAAGTAATTCAACAAATTCGTGATGAAGCCCATCGTTTTGGAATAACTCATCACAGAAAGAAACGTTCCAAAGCAACATTTAAAACACAATTAACCGATATAGAAGGAATAGGAGAAACCACATCACGTAATCTTTTGCTAAAGTTTGTATCAGTTAAACGCATATCCCAAACTTCCCTTGAAGAACTAACCACATGCATAGGTAAATCAAAAGCAGAAATAGTGTATAACTATTTTCATAAAGATTAATCATAGATAATAGGGTAGATGCAATACCTACCCCATACATTAGGTTGGGTTATCAAGAAAATGACATAAGAAGATTAAAAATAATCCGAAAACCATTATAACCTAAAATAAACATAACCCCCGTAGAGACGCCGATTTATCGCGTCTCATAAATTGTATTATTATCAATTACATATCCTATTGATATACAAAATTTAATCCAAAAACAATATCATCAATTGAAATGCAATAATAAAAAAGAGACGCGATAAATCGACGTCTCTACGGGGTATTGTCCTTTTTGACCATTAATCATTATCTTATAAAGTATTTAGGAACTTCATTGTGTCTACATTATCGGCAAAGTCATATATTGTTGGTTCTTGGGCTTTGCCTAATGGGATAGAGTTTTTAATTGTTGGGATATTTGAAACTATACATTGAAGGTTTTCTTTTTCTGTTTCAAGGATTGAAATTACATCTTCAAGGTTTTCGTAATATTCATAGTTTAGGACTGAAACGGGAGAGAATAAATCTTTTGATTCAAAAAACAATAATACTCCAGAATCAATAAATGGAATATTATTCATTATAAGTATTGCTTTGTGATAGTCGTAGTTGTTTCTGTATTTATTATGATCTAAAAGGTAAGTGTATTCTTTTGAGGCTTCTATTAGGGGGGTGAAATCAAATTCTTTTGGAATAAATATTTTTGAAACATTTCTACAACCTTGTCCTTTGTGGATTAGGACATCATCTATTAATAATTTTGCATTAGTTGGATTTAGTTGTGAACTGTCTAAAACAGAGATTGATGAGCGAGAGTGACGAATAATATTAGGATATTTGCCAAAATAATAATCAAAATAACGTGCAGTATTATTACTTCCTGTTGCTATAACGGCATCAAAGTTTTCTATTTTTTCTTCTGTAAACTCTATTCTTTCTTTTAATAAAGGTTCTGCTTCTATTAGTAATTCGGCAATTGCAGGAAGTAAGTATTTGTCGGAAGATGATAGTTTGCAATAAAATTTATTACCACTGAGTAAAACGCAAAGCATATCATGAAAGCCAACAGCAGGAATGTTCCCAGCACAAATTACGGCAATGGTTTTAGGGTTTTGAGTAAAAGAATAGTTGTTTGTGAAATCAATAAGTGTTTCTTTATTTAGCCAGGAAGAAAGTGATTTAATTGCATAGTCTATGCTTTCCATATCAAACCAAGTGTTTTCGGCACAACTTAACTTTGAAGCCTTAAATATTTTTTCGTTCTTTATTCCTTCATCAAGTTTATTGCTTAGGCTTGAAAATGCTGATATTATTTTTGATTTCATCTCTTTTGTTTTATTTTAGTATGCAAATATATGGAATTATTTCGTTTTTAAAGTAACAATATATAGCAAAGAGTAGTAAAAGATTGTAAAATTGCATTGATGAAAAAGAGTTTTGTAATATTATTGATTTGTATGTTGAGTTTTGTGAACGTTTTTTCACAAAATAATGAGACTATAAAGGGATTTGAAACTCAAATGAAAACCTTAGTTGATTTGATGTGTGATGCACCAACTGACAATGAAAGGTTTAATGCAAATGAAAAGCTTATTGCAATATTCGATGAGGTTCTTACAATGGAAAAATCATTTTCTTATCCTTTTGATGATTTAAAAAGAATCAGTAAGTTAAAGTCTTCCGATAATAGGTTTCGTATCTTTACTTGGTCTGTTGTTTCTCAAGATGGTAGTTTTGAGAATTTTGGTTTTGTTCAATCAAAGAATGAAACAAGTGGAGAGTATGAAGTTTATAAGTTACATGATAAGAGCGATGAAATCTTTAATCCAGAATTTGCTAAATGTGATAACGAAAATTGGTTTGGAGCTGTTTACTATGATTTAATAACAACAAAGTATGAGGATAGAACATTCTATACTTTATTGGGATTTGATGGCAATAGTATATACACAAAACGAAAAATTATAGAACCAATTGTTTTTAAAGCACGTTCAGGAAAACCAGAATTTGGAGCTTCATATTTTTATAAAGACAAAGAAAGGAAACGTTATATCTTTGAATATAACCCAAGTGATAATTTTATCTTGAGATGGGACGACCAATATTATGAAGATAAAAAGGGTAAAGAACCATCTTTTTTCAATAGAATATTTAAGAAGAATGAATATCAATCGAGAAAAAATAATACAGAAACTACTATTTCTCAAGAGCAAATGATAGTATATGATGTATTAGAATCTATGTTTGAAGGTGTATCTGATATGGCTCAATTTAATGTTGCTTCGGGAATTGTTAATGGATTTAAGTTTGAAAGAGGACGTTGGCGTTTGGTAGAGAATGTTCTCGCAAGAAATAAAACAACTAAAAAGGAGAAGAAATTAGAAGTTAAATCAAATCTTTTTAATCGACATAAATAAGCTATTTTTCTCTCTTAAGTGTAAACTTTTATTTATTATGCCGTCTAAAAATGTAGTTACGAAAAATTAAAGCTACATTTTATGCAAAAAATCTCATCATTATTCTTCGCATTACTACTATTTTCGAGTTTTTGTTTATTTGCTCAGGACAAATTGGAAGGCGGTGTATATGATATTAAAACAAATGAAAAATTACCTTATGTTAATTTAGTATGGTTAAATTCATCAAATGGAACGAGTACTGATATTAATGGCAATTTTTCTATCCCAGTCAATAATAAATCAAATAAATTGGTATTCAGCTATATTGGTTATCACAATGATACTTTAACTGTTGAAAAGCCTGTCAAAGATTTAAAAGTATATCTTAAAGAGAATACCAAATTACTAAAACAAGTTACAATAAATGAACGTCAACAAAGTTCATTTATGTCTAAAATGAGTGTTGAACAGAAAGAAATAATTTCAAGTGAAGGTTTAAAACATTTGGCTTGTTGTAATTTGGGCGAGAGCTTTGAAACTACTGCAAGTGTAGATGTTGGTTATTCAGATGCTGTTTCAGGGTCTAAACAAATTCAACTCTTAGGTTTAACAGGTGTTTATTCACAACTTTTATTGGAAAATATGCCTTTTCTTCGTGGCTTGTCGGCACCATTTGGTTTAGGATATGTGCCTGGAAGTTGGATGGAAAGCATCTCAATAAGCAAAGGCGTTGCAAATGTTCTTCAAGGTTATGAAACAATAACTGGTCAAATAAATATTGAATACGAAAAGCCAAAGGATGCAGACCCTCTATTTGTAAACTTATATATGAATTCAGAACTCAAAGAGGAATTAAATGCTAAGGCAAATATTAGATTAACAGATAAATTATCTACAGGATTATTAGTGCATGGTTCATATATAGGAAAAGAAATAGATCATTTGGGACATGATGGTTTTATGGATTATCCAAAGCAAAATCAAATCAATGTTGTTAATCGTTGGCAATATGAAGGAAAAGGTTTCCATAGTCAATCTCTTATTAATTATCTTCATGAAAGCAGAACAGGAGGGCAATTAGGATTTAATAGAGATATGAAAGGTAATGATTCCATATATGGCTTGGGTGGTGATGTTGATAGAGTGCATTTCTTTACGAAAAACGGTTGGGTTGTTGGTCCTTCAGGTTCAATAGGCACTCAAATCACAGGAACATATTTTAGAAATAAACAATTTTTTGGGCTAAATAATTATCTTGGAGAACAAAGTGATGTGTATGGAAACTTTCTTTTTGCAAATGAAACCCGTCATGGTCATCAATATACTGTTGGTACTTCAATACGTTATACTGATTTAAATGAAAATTACTTGGCTCTTGGTAATGGAACAATCTTTAATACTAATAATCCTTTAGTTAAAGATGCTTTCTTCAAAAAGGAAATAGTTCCTGGGGTATTTGGTCAATTTTCTTTTATTTATGGAAAGATATTTACCGCAACAGCAGGTATTCGTTACGACTATAATTCATTTTATAATGAGAATTTAGTTACTCCAAGATTACATTTTCGATGGAAGATTGCAAAAGATTTAATTCTTAGAGGAGCAGGAGGAAAAGGTTATAGGAGTGCAAATATAATTGCTGATAACTTTGGTCTTTTAGCTTCTTCACGTCAAATTATCATAAAGGATAATCAGAATTTAAAGATGGAAGATGCTTGGAATGGAGGTTTGAACATAAGTAAAACATTTAAAACAAAAGATAAAAGAGAGTTTTCAATAACACTTGATTACTATCATACAAATTTTGTTAATCAAATAGTAATGGACTTGGAACAAGATCCTCGACAAGCAATATTCTATAATCTTGAAGGAAAATCTTATTCAAATAGTGTTCAGATGGATATATCTTTAGAGCCAATTAAACGATTTAATATAACATTAGCTGGAAGATATAATGATGTAAAGACAACTTATAATGGAGTTCTTATGGAAAAACCTTATGTAAGTAAATGGAAGGGTTTGGTTGTCTTTTCATATAAAACAAAATATGATAAATGGATGTTTGATTTAACAACACAATTTAATGGCGAGCAAAGACTCCCAAACAATATAGGAGAAAAACAAGGATATGCAGATCCTTATATATTTATGTTAGGTCAAATAACACGTAAATTTAAAGCCTTTGACATTTATTTAGGATGTGAAAATATAACAAACTATGTTCAACACATGCCAGTTATAGGAGCAGATAAGCCATTTAGCAATAATTTTGATGCTTCTGTTGTTTATGCTCCAATTATGGGAAGAACATTTTACGCTGGAATTCGTTTTACAATAAAATAATAAGAGTTTAAGGAGTTTAAGGACCTTAAAGACCTTAAACTTCTTATTGACCTTAACCAAAAATAAAAACAAAAGAGATGAAAAAGAAAATTTTAATTGCAGTTATGTTAATGTTTGGATTTGTTTCATTACAAGCTCAAACTAAAGAAGCAGCAAAACAATTGCCAAAAGAAGCTACAACAGTTATTAAATTAGATAAACTATGTTGTGAAAGCTCTGTGCCAATTATAGAAAAAACTTTAGCTTATGAAAAGGGTGTTAAGAAATTTGATGTGTCTGTTGAAGACAAAACTGTTACAGTTGTTTATAAAACAAAATCAACAAACCCTGAAACTATAGCAAAAGCTTTAGCAAAATCAGGGATAGAAGCTAATGGAATAGCAGCAGACAAGAGAGCTATTGAGAAATTACCTGAATGTTGCAGGAATTCAGCAAAAGGTTTATCATCAGGTTGTAGTCATAGTAAATAAGTATAAATAAAACTTATTCTACTGGTTCTTCCTCTTTATGACATATTTCGTTTAAAAGTTTAGTAGCTTCAGGGTGATTCATCTTTGAAGCTACTTCTAATTCAGAGCAAATCTTTTCTTCAAGCTTCTTATTTCTTTCTTTATTTTTCTCTTGAAGATAAATAAGTGCTAATTGATAATGAGCATCTGGGTTTTGATAATTCAGATTTATTGATTTTAATAAGTCGGATTTTGCTCCCGAAATGTCTTTGTTGTTAAGTCGCAATTTGCCTCTATTATAATAGGCATCTGCATGTTCTGGGTCTAATTCAATTGCTTTTGTAAAATACTTTTCAGCTTTTGTGCTTTGACCTGAATGTATTTGTGCTAAACCAATGTTATTATGTGTGAAAGGATGGTTTGGTTCTAAAGATAAAGTCTTATAAAAATCCATTAGTGCAGAGGCATAATCTCCAACATTTATATAAACTATTCCTCTATAATTATAAGCTGACGCAAATTTATCATTAAGCTTTATTGATTGGTTTAAATCAGATAAAGCACCATTATAATCTCTTAAATAGTTCTTGGCAATTGATCTGAGATAATAAACTTCATAATTATTAGGTTGATTTTTCAGAACTATATTATAATCTTCTATTGCACCAGAGAAATCATTTAGAAATCCTTTACCTACAGCTCTTTGTTTATATACGTCAATATCTTCATAACCATAGTGGATTGATGTATTATAACTTGAAACAGCTGATATATATTCCTTCCGTTTTAGTTTAATTTCACCAAGCAAATAGTATAAGAATCCATTTTCTTGTTCATTGTCTAAGGCTGTGGTTAGGTCGGAATAAGAGTCATTTAAATTGTTTTGTGAGAAGTTTATTATCGATTTTATAGCGTATAATTCTTTTAAAGGCTCTTTGTCTTGAAGCTCTTTGTCAATCAATTCAATAACTTTTTTGACATCACTACTATTTAATAGCTTTGAAGAAGAAAGAAAGTCCTTATTATTTTGTCTATAGCCAACAACAAGAGAGTTTATTGCATCAAGATTTTCTTGTCTTGATAAATAATATACTGAAAGGATAGGGTAGAGTAGATAATCTTTTTCTTTTTCTAAAACAATTTGGTCTATATCATCAAAGGCTTTTTTAGTATCTCTTATTTTATAGTAAGCAATGGCTCTTTTTTCAATTAGTTTACTTGATCCATTACCTTTTTCAATGGCTTGATTAACTATATCTATTACTTTTTTGTAATTATTAGAGTCTAATTCTTGGCTTGCTAAATGAAGATAATCTTTTCTGCCATCTTCTTTTCTTTTGTTATCGTATTGACAAAGGGCTGAAAAAGAAAATGATAGAAGACATAATATTAAGATAAATATCTTTTTCATTTATACTAATTTCCCTAATCCTTCTCTTAGAATTTCTATTTCTCCATTAGTTAGGTCTATAACTGTTGAGGTATTTTCACTTCCCATTCCATTATCTATTATCATATCTACTTTATTTCCATATAAATCATCAAAGTATTCTGGATTTGTGTAGCATTCTGTTTCTAAGTCTTCAGTTGGAAGTGATGATGTTATTAATGGATAATCTAATTCTTCAACGATTTTTAATACTATTTCATTGTCTGGAATCCTAATTCCTATGGTTCTTTTATTTGTTTGTAGAATCTTTGGAATCTTATTTGATGCTTGAAAAACAAAGGTAAAGGCTCCTGGAGTATTTTCTTTTAAGAGTTTAAATAAGTGATTTGGAAGTGGTTTAACGAATTCTGAAGATTGGCTAATTGAATAACAAACTATAGAAAATTCACTTTTTTCAAATTTCTTTCCTTTTAATGCTGCAAGTCTTTGAGATGCTTTCATATTCCCAAGTTTGCATGCAAAGGCATAAACAGTATCAGTAGGATAGATGATAACTCCTCCTTTATTTAAACAATCACAAACTTCTTCTATTTGTTTTTGTTCAATACCTTGTGAATGAATTTTTAAGAGCATAATACAAAGATTTAAAAAAGTGCGCACAACAAGACTCGAACTTGCACATCATTTCTGAAACTACCCCCTCAAAGTAGCGTGTCTACCAATTCCACCATGTGCGCTTTTATGCTTGCAAAGGTAGTAAAAAACCTTTATTTACCATAAGTATTAATTGAAAATAGTTGGTTATTCAATTCGTTTTATCAGATTATATTTAAAGATAATCTTGATTTTTAAGTCAAAAGATCAAATGTTTAACTTAAAAGATTTGATGTTTAAGTCAAAAGATCTCGTTTTTATCTAAGTATAACCGCATTAAACTACCAATATAACCGCATTATATGAGTCGTTTAATGCGGTTATATTGGTAGTTTAATGCGGTTATATCAACATAAAGATTTGATTTTTTTAGATAAACATCAAGTCTTTTGAGATAAAGATCAAATGTTTTGAGATGAACATCAAATCTTTTATATAAGAACTTAAGGTGATTTATGTTTTATTTCTCTTTGTTTATTATGTGTTTTGGGCAGAAAAAGTTTAGAGTGGTTTTTGAATGTTTGATATTTTTTGTACTTTTGCCTTAATATTTGAATAGATAAACTAAGAAATGAATAAAGAATTTCCTCTAATTTTACTTATTGAAACTTCAACTCAAATTTGTTCTGTGGCTATTGCTAAGAATAAAAAGATTATTGCAAAGAGAGAGATTGATATTCCAAATGCTCATTCTTCAAAGCTTTCTTTGCTTATTGAAGAGGTGATAAAAGATGCTGAAATTACTTACAAAGAGCTTTCTGCAATTGCGGTTAGTAAGGGTCCAGGGTCTTATACTGGTTTAAGAATAGGGGTTTCTTCAGCTAAAGGGTTTGCTTATGCTTTAGATATTCCTTTGATTGGTATTGAAACTTTAAGGATATTATATAAAGGTGTTGAGAGAAAATATCCAAATTCAAACACGGTTGCAATGATTGATGCAAGGAGAATGGAGGTTTATTCTTCTATTTACGATGAAAAGGGAAATGTTATTAAGGATATTTCGGCTGATATTATTGACGAAGGGATTTATGATAAATACTTAGTTGGAGAGAAAGATTTTGTGTTTGTTGGTGATGGCGCTGAAAAAAGTATGAATAGTTTTAGGGATAATAAGAATATACGTTTTGATTCTGAGATTCATTTAACAGCAGATTTGATGGCAGAGTTGGCATTTGAGAAATATGAAAATAAGGATTTTGAAGATGTTGCTTACTTTGAACCTTATTATTTAAAGAACTTTGTGGCTGCACCTTCGAGGGTTAAGGGGCTTTATTAGAAAAAGAAAAGAATGGGAAAAGATAAATTAAAACGTTTTGCTGAGAATGAAACATTTCCGAATATGTTTCAAGAGCAATATGAACAGATAAAGGAAGAAGGTGGATTTCATTTAAGAGGGAAATGGAAAGAAGAGTTTTTTAAGAATGATAATCCTTTGGTATTGGAACTTGGTTGTGGGAAAGGAGAATATACAGTTGGACTTGCAAAGAAATATCCTAATAAAAACTTTATAGGAATAGATATAAAAGGAGCAAGAATGTGGAGAGGTTGTAAGACTTCTATTGATGAAGGAATGAGTAATGTTGCTTTTGTGAGAACACATGTTCAGCTTATAGATATGTATTTTGGAGAGAATGAAGTTGATGAAATATGGATAACTTTTCCAGACCCTCAATTAAAGAAACCAAATAAAAGGCTTACTTGTCCTCGTTTTTTGGAGCGTTATAGAAGAGTTCTTAAGAAAAATGGTATTATGAATCTTAAAACAGATTCTTTTGAGCTTTATGACTATACATTAAATGAAGTGCTTTTGCCAAATAATAATAAAATTCATTTCCATGCTTCTGACCTTTATAACTCTGGTTTTGATGATGATGTGATGGAGATAAAGACATTTTACGAAGGGATTTATCTTCAACAAGGAAAGCCGATAACTTATATTAAATTTGAACTATAAGCCTATAAAAAGCAACAAAATCTTAATAATGACGTTATTGTAACTAAGAAATAAATATATTAATCAAAAAAGAAGAAGATGAAGAAACTAATTTTAGCTTTAATGCTTTCAATTATTTGCATTGGAGCAAATGCACAAACTCCTGAAGAAGCAGTAAAAATCAATCAATGGATTGATACTTATAAACAATTAAATGAAGCTAAGGATTGGAATTCCATGCTTTCAAAGGCTGGACAATGCAAACAAGAAGCTCCAAATTGGGAATATGTTTATTACTATTCAGGTATAGCTAATTATAATTTACAAAAGTATGATGATGCTATTATGAATTTATCTATCTTTATTGATAAGAACCAAACAGAAGCAGGAGCTTATTTGCTAAGAGGACATTCTTTTTCAGCAAAGAAAGAACTTGCAAAAGCAATAGCAGATTATAATAAATACTTAGAAACAAACCCTAATGATATTCCAACAATGTTAGCAAAAGCAAATGCTTATCTTAATGCTAATGATTTGAATGGATATATTACAGAGCTTGGAACTGTATTATTGAAGGATCCAAATGACGTCTCTTTACTTGAAAATAGAGCTAATGCTTATGCAAAAATAGGTAATTGGCAAGGAGCAGTTGAAGACTACACTAAACTTATTTCTTTAGATGCAAAGAAAGTAGATTACTATAATAACCGTGCTTATGCTAACTATTCAATAAAAACTCCAGAAAGTTATAAATTAGCAATAGCAGATTATAATAAAGTAGTTGAATTAGGAGCAGCAAATGAAGCTACATATACAGCATTAACTACATTAAACAGTGCAATGAAGGACTATAAAGCAGAAATCTTAGCTTGGGATAAATTAATAGAATTATCACCTTCTAATATGGATAATGTTTATCGTAGAGGAGCAGCAAAGTATAATAATAATGATTATAAGGGAGCAATTGCAGACTTTGATAAAGTTATTAGTGCAGATCCAAAACATATCAATGCATTAAAACGTAGAGCAACAGCAAAAACAAAGGCAGGTGATAAAGCAGGAGCTCAAGCTGATGGTAAATTAATTAGAGAACTTGAAGGCAAACCCGCACCAACAGCACCAGTAAAGAAATAAGATATAACAAATAGATTTAAAAATGCAATAAACCAAGAGTTTATTGCATTTTTTTGTTTTCAGAAAATCAGAATGATTGTAAGTTTAATTTATTATTGACTGTTAAAGTCTATCTTTATTTCCCATGTTCAAGCAACACTTTGTTTTTTCCTAAGAAGAAACTTATAATAAAAAGTAGGACTCCTGTTATTAAAAGTAATGTTTCAATACTTATTATATCTGCTAATGGACCAAATAATAACATACCTAAAGGTAACATAGAACTTGAAATCATTCCTAAGACGCCAAATACTCTTCCTAAAAAAGCGTCTTCAACTTTTTCTTGTAATAGGACAGTAGAAGGAGTATGGAACATTGGTACTGCTATTCCCATTATTAATACTATTGATAAATATAGCCAAAAATAAGGGACAATTCCAAGTGCAAATGTTGTTATCCCCGTAGCAAAACAGGCAAGTGTCATTGTGTGAATTTTATTTTTAAAAATAGTTAAAGAGCTTATTATTAAGCCTCCTATCATTACACCTATAGAAAAAGCAATTTCTATTGCTGTTAGTCTCCATACATCGTTTCCAAAACTACGTGAAACTTGTAATGGAGAAAGAAATGTTACTGGTGTAATTAGAAAGAAAAAAAAGATACAGAAAAAAAAGAAATGTTTTATGTATTGATGGTTTTTGATATAATTAATCCCTGCTTTCATATCTCCAAAATAGCTTATCGTTTGTTTCTCTAAGGCTTTAGCATGAGGAGGAACTTTCACAAATAATAGTAATGTACAGACTCCAATTATTGCTGTAATTACATCAATAAAGAATATTACTTCTATTCTTGCTAACATTAAAAGGGCTCCACTAAGCATAGGTGATAATAACATAATAACAGATTGTACACTACTGTTAATCCCATTTACTTTAGTTAGTTTGTTTGTTGGAACAATTTGAGGTAAGAATGCACTAACTGCAGGAGTTTGAATCCCTGAACCAACTGATCTTATTGCAGAAATGACAAACAATAACCACATAAAATTATATCCCATTAGAAATAATATAGCTAAAATAAGTGTGGCAAAAGCAATTAATGAGTCGGATAACATAATGATTAGTTTGCGATTATATCTATCTGCCCATACTCCTGCAAATGGTGAAAGAAAGAATGCTGGTACAAATCCACAAATTATAGATATGGTCATCATTACTCCTGATTGAGTTTTTAAAGTAATAAACCACATAATTGCATATTGGACTAAAGATGAACCAAAAAGAGATATGGTTTGACTTGTTAAGAAGAGTATTGTTTTCTTTTTCCAATTATTTTCCATTTGAAAATTGCTAAAGTTTCGTTTGTGAATTTATTTTTAATAGAGGAATGATCTTTGGACTCACAAAATTATAATATTAATTTGATTTAGCATCAAGAGTTTGTATTATTTAGTATTTAAGAACTCTCATCAAGTTTATTATTTGCTTTTTCCATTCTAAATATTAGGTTATATCTTCATTTCTTTATAATTTTGCAACCTAATTTTGATAGATTATTAAACGTAGACATATATATGGAAAACAATAAATTGTTCCCTGAATTTCCTCCAGTTTCAACTGAGAAATGGGAAGAAGTTATAATGGCTGACCTTAAAGGTGGTGATTATACAAAGAAATTAGTATGGAAAACTTTAGAAGGTTTTGATGTAAAACCATATTACAGAGCTGAAAATACGGCAGACTTAAATCTTCAACCAACAAAAAAAGAAGATAATAATTGGGATATTCGTCAAGATGTTTTTGAATTTGACTTAAAAGTATCAAATGCAATTGCTCTTGAAGGATTAAAAAGAGGAGTTGTTTCTCTTGGTTTAAATGCTTCAAAAGTAAAGAGTGTTGAAGATTTAAAAACTCTTTTAAATGGAATAGACCTAATAAAAGTAAAAATAAACTTTATTGCTGCAAGTTGTTTCTTAGAACTAACAAAACTGTTTGTTGAGTATATAAAAACAGAAGCAATAGATGGTAAAAAGGTATATGGTTCAATGAATTTTGACCCTTATGTTTATGCTCTTTATAAAGGTAAATTATGTTGTTCTGAAAAAGAAATTGCAGAACAAGGGGTAGAAATAATGAACCTTATAAAAGAAAATATTCCAAACTTTGATGTAATTACAATTAATGGACATATTTTCAATAATGCAGGAGCTTCAATTGTTCAAGAATTAGCATATACACTATCAGCAGCTAATGATTATCTTTACACTTTAACAGAAAAAGGAATTCCAGCACATTCAGTAGGATATAGAACAGTATTTGCTTTTGCAACAGGAAGTAATTACTTTATGGAAATTGCTAAGATTAGAGCCGCAAGATTATTATGGAGAAAGATAATGCAAGAGTATAATCCTAAATGCGAAACAGCTTATGATGTATTTATTGCAACTCAAAGTTCATATTACAATAAATCAATCTACGACCCTTATGTAAATATGTTAAGGACAACAACAGAAACTATGTCTTCTGCAATTGCAGGAGCAGATTCTATTTCTGTTTATCCTTTTGATATGGCATTTAAGGAAAGTGATGAATTCTCTCGTCGTATAGCTTCAAACCAACAAATACTTTTAAAAGAAGAATCATATTTTGATAAAGTAGTAGATCCTTCAGCAGGAAGTTATTATATAGAAAGTCTAACAAATGCCATTGCATCTCATGCTTGGGATATATTTAAGGCAATAGAAGCTAAGGGTGGATTTGTTGCAGCAATAAAAGAAGGATATATTCAATCAGAAATAGAAAAGACAGCTTCTCAAAAAGCAAAAGACGTTGCAACACGTAAAACAACAATACTTGGAACAAATCAATATCCAAACTTACTTGAAAAAATGTCAGATAAGGTTACTTCAACATGTGGAGATAATCCTACTTCAGCAAATGAAATAAAGACATTGTCTTGGAATCGTTTGTCAGAACCATTTGAAGCATTAAGAATGGAAGTTGAAACGTCAGGCAAAACACCAAAAGTATTCTTATTAACTTATGGTAATCTTGCAATGCGTAAAGCAAGAGCAAGTTTTGCAACAAATGTTTTTGGAATAGCAGGTTATCAAATAATAAATAATTTAGGTTTTGAAACCCCAGAAGAAGGAGCAAAAGCAGCATTAGAATCAAAATCAGAAATAGTAGTACTTTGTTCTTCAGATGATGAATATAATGATTTAGTAATAGGTGTAATGCCAATGTTAAAAGGAAAAATAAATAACATTATTGTTGCAGGTTATCCAGCAGAACAAATAGAAAATTATAAAGCACAAGGAATAACAGATTTTATTCACATAAAAACAAATGCACTGGAATTACTACAAAGCTACAACGCAAAACTATTAAAATAATACATACCTATACTAGCAAAAACGTTGTCAGTTTAATTTCTGATGACGTTTTTGTTTACTTTTTCTTTATTTTCACTGTTATATATTATACATGTTATGGAACGGCATTGTCCTGTAAAATAATTTAAATTAAATATTATGAAAAGAAAAGTATTTATTGTTCTAATAACAGCTTTACTGTTTATTAGTTTTAAGACACAAGCACATGATTTTGAAGCCACAAATAATGCTGGTACTACAATCTATTATAAAATAATTACCCCCTCTACAGTTAAGGTTACTTTTAAAGGAAGTACAAGGTATTATGCAAATGGAGAATATTCAGCAGCTGTAGATATTCCTAGTTCAGTTACATATAATGATATTAATTATTCTGTTGTTGGTATAGATGATGAAGCCTTTTGGGGTTGTAGTGCATTGGCTTCTGTTTCAATGCCAAATACAATAATTAGTATAGGCGATAGGGCTTTTTATAATTGTATGCAATTATCTTCTGTTTCTTTTTCAAATTCAGTTAGAACAATAGGGATTGAAGCTTTTAATTTTTGTAGGAGATTAGAACATATTACTTTACCTGCTTCTGTTACTAATATTGCTGCTGGGGCTTTTAGATATTCTGGAGCTTTAACGTCAATTCGTTGTTTAGGTTATACACCTCCAATAATAGATTCAACTACATTTTTGGATGTTCCAAAATCTATACCAGTAACTGTACCAAATGGAACGGCAGAGACATATCAGGTAGCACCATGGTGGAGCGAATTTTCTAATATAGAAAGTAATAATCAAACCAATATTTTTGATACAATATGTGAAGGGGAAATATATACAGAAAATGGATTTAATGATTCAATCACAGGTAAATATTCTCTATATTTACATGCAGCTAATGGTAGTGATAGTCTTGTTGTTTTAAATTTAATAGTAAATATAACACCAATAAATTTTACAATAGAGTCAGGAGCAAATTATTTTGACTTATCATGGCATGGATATGGAGAAACTTATGTGGTTTATCGTAATGAAGACTCAATCGCAACAGTAACGGATACAATATATCGAGATAATGATCTTAGTGATAGTATAAACTATTGTTATAAAATAAAATCTTTTACTCCTTATTGCGAAAGTGGATTCAGCCAAGAAATTTGCAAAATATTCACAATAGGGTTAGATGATATTGAGAATAATAATTTTGAAGCCAAACTTTATCCTAATCCAACAAATAATAATACAACTCTTGAAATAGAAGGATTAAAAGTCGATGCTAATGTAATAGTTTCTGATATGATGGGTAGAATAGTTAAAACATATAATCTTTATCCAAACAAAAATAAACTTCAAATAAATGTAAATGATTTTATTGCTAAAGGCATCTATAATGTAACGATAAAAACAGAAAATAGCATAAAAACAAAGTTATTAATTGTTTTTTAATTGATTAGTAGATTTAGATATCAAATAATATATTTATTATATTAATCTATACCATTAAGACTTATAAATATAACCAACAAACGCCAAGAGAAGAAGATATCTTGGCGTTTGTTGGTTATATAAGGTCCTTTTCCAAAGATTAAGTATCTAAAAAATAAAGCAACTCTTTCTGGATTTATATTAACTATAAATAGAAATATATCTACTCTTTTTCCATTTATATGGAGTTTAATGGATCAATGTAAAATTCAGGTTGGACGAAAAAACAATTTAGGCAATAGTCCCAAAAGATTAATTCTTTTCAAGAATAGATTAAATATAAATCCAAAAAGGTTTAATCTTTTCTCAAATAGATTAAATATAAATTCAAATAGATTTAATCTAATTTCAATAATTAATCCTCATTCCACCGAGATTTTACATTGAGCCACTTTAATTTCAAGAAAAGGGAGTTTTTTAGAAAGTTATATTAAAAAGAAAAACGCCAAGAGAATAATAACTCTTGGCGTTTGTTGTTTTGATATAAGTATTTTCTTATCTAATTATACTAATAGTTCCCTTCTTATCGTAAATTCTTTCATTCCCAGTACGTTTATAACTTAATCTCCATACATAAGTTCCTATAGGCACTTCTTTGCCTTCATAAGTTCCATCCCAACCTAAGTTATTCATGTTTACAGTAGAACAATCTAAATTTTCTTTTTCGAAAGAAAAAATCTTTGTACCCCAACGATTATATATTTCAAACTTTACATTAGATAAATTATTTAAACTATGGAAGAAAAATCTATCATTAGAACCATCTCCATCAGGAGTAAACCCAGAAGGAACCCATACAGAAAATAGCTCTATTGGAACTTGAACTGATGCAGTATCAGTACAATTTACTTCATTAAACGTAGTTAAACGTACTTCTACATATTGACCACTTACATCATTAAACCTATGACTAAAACTTCTTGCATCAGAAGTAGTCCCATCAGATAAATCCCAATGAGAAGTTACTCCATATTGCGAAACATCTTTTAAAGATAATACAGGATTATCAGTATCAACATAGTCAGGAGAGTATGAAATTTCAGCTAAAGGGAAAGGAATTACAGTAATAGTTACAGTTCTTTCAGCGAAGCAACCACTTGCTCCATAACCTTTCATTGTATATGTAGTTGTTTCTTCAGGATGAGCAGTTACAGGATTAGTAGAAATATTAGTAGTTAAAGTAGCATCAACAGGATTAGAACTCCAACTATAATTCACAGCTTGTCCCCCATAAAGAGTAACTTCATCCCCTGGACATACTTTGTATTTAGAAGCCCATGCTTTAGGATCAGTTATACTTATAGAAATACTCTTTGAAGACATACACCCTTGACTAGTTTGAGCAATAAGCCAAACAGTAGTATTTTGAGTAGGAGTGAAGATTAATATAGGATTAGTTGTAGTAGGTTGGTTAGGATTAAATTGAGGAGGAGTGCCAGGATCAGAATAAGACCATTGCATAGCTTGAGTATTTCCAGTAGCATCTATAGCAGTTATATTTGATTGTTCCCCTAAACATAACATAGTATCCCCTTGAAGAGTTATATCAGGGAATTGTTGAACATCTACTATAACAGTATCATTATAAGTACATGCAGAACTTGGTGTAGTTGCAGTTACTACAATTTGAGTTCTTTGATTAAAAGTTGCAGTATATATGTTACCAAGCCCAGGAGTAGGCTCATTAGGATTATTCCAAGAATAAACAGCATCAGCCATAGCAGGACTTTGTATAGAAATACTAGTTTGAGTTCCCATACAAATCATTGTATCTTTAAGTGTAAATGAAGGAGTAGCAGGAATTGTAATATCTTGAGATATTTCTTTTTCACAACCATTATAAATAGCTTTAAGAGTTACTGTATATGTACCAGGTATTAAATATTGGTGAGTAGGACTTATATTGGCATTTGTATTAGTATCATCACTAGCGTAATAAACAGAATCACCATCTCCGAAATTCCATTTGTATTCTTTTATTGCATCTTCTTCCTCTATAGGAAATGTTGTTTGGTTTGTAAATACAGCTCTTAGTTGACAGTCGGCTGTATCAGCAAATGCAGTTGAAGGTTTAATTGTTTGAGCAGTTGCTTTCATATAAGCAACACAACCAGGAACAGAAGAAGAACTACTTGGAGAAGTTACTTTTACAAAATATTTTGAACCATTAGCAGCATAAACAGAATTTCGAATATTAAACTGATTATTTGCTGGAATTGTTGCAGTTGCTGTACTTGTGAATAATGGTGTTCCTATAGCAATAGTGTTTAATTGATATTCTGGTAAATCAGCTGGATTTGCATACCAGTCATATTGTTGGAATCCAGATGGAGCTGTTATTGTTGCAACTGTATCTCCATTACCACAAGCATTTACTGTTAATGTTGAAGGTCCTACTTTCCCTACAAAATATCCATATGCCCAGTGAACAGTATAACAACAAGAAGCAAGAACAATTTTGATTCTAACGGTTTCATTTAAATAACTTGATAAATTCATAGAAACTTGTTTCCAATTTTGCCATATTCCATTTGGAAAAGTTTGAAAACCAGGAGGAACAGGATCATCATTTCCAAGGGCACAAAATGTTGCACATGGTTCAATTAATCCAGTTTCTTGTCCTAAAGGGTCTAATCTTACAACATCTATTTTGAAGAAAGGATTCGCAAACCCACTATGACCAGGACTCATTAATACCATTGCAAAATTAAATGTTAATAAACAATTAGTGTCATTAACTAATAAATCATATTCAAGTTTATTTGAATTTGCACTAGGGTTACCCGTATTTGGGATACAATTTAGTCTCGTTGACCTGATGTATCCATTTGGTATTTTTTTTAGTAAATTCCCTCCTAATTGTGGATCGTATTCACTTAGATTACTATTGATTTCAAAAGAATGAGCACCACCTAACATAACATCGGAAGGATTATTATAACAAGTCCATGTAGATAATGTAGGTGTCGTACTTCCTTCTGAAGATTGGTTTAGAGCTTGACAACCTCTCCAATAAGTATAATTACCTACTGTGCCATAAGCAAAATCAAAATTTTCCCCATGTTGAGAATAGGCAATATTAAATGTAAACACAATCATTAAGATTGTGATAATGATTATTCTACTCTGAATAAAAATGTTCTTTTTCATATGTAATTAGTGTTAATTTATAAGAAAACACTGCAAAGGTAATAAATGTTTACCTGATAGACTTTTTTTTACTTTTTTTAGAATATACAAGCTAAAAGTAAAAATTAAATTGATTGATTTAACATCAGCTTAAATGATAATGCATTACTATAACTATGTAACAAAAAAATAGCTTCAAAAACTATTGAAGGTTTTTGAAGCTATAATAACTATATCATTAATAATTATTTACAAAGTATTAATGACATAATTAAAAAGTTTTTTTAATTATCTTCTTTTGCCTTTTCCAATAATAGGAGTTGTTGCTCTTTGAAGAACAGTAAGTTTGAAACCTACTCCATGTTGATTAGCTAATTTTACATCTGGATCATTTTGAATATACTTTCTTAGTTTTGTGATGTAAACATCCATACTTCTTGCATTGAAATATGTATCGTTTTTCCAAACCTTTTGAAGTATAACAGCTCTGTCAACTGTTTGGTTCATACTTAAAGCGAATATTTTTAATAAATCACTTTCTTTACCAGTAAGTTTAATTTCTTCTGCTTTATGTGCAGTATTTCCCTTGAAATAAATTACATGACGATTGTAATCGAATGTGTAATAATCTCCAATAGGGAAAATATTATCTTCTGGACGTTCGCCTAATGCTCTTCTTGAAATTGCTTTAATACGACAAAGCAATTCTTCCATAGAGAAAGGTTTACATAAATAATCATCTGCTCCAATTTCAAATCCTTTGATTTTGTCTGCTTCTTGATTCTTTGCTGAAATAAACATAAGAGGGATTGTTGGATCAAGGTCTCTTATTTGTTCTGCAGCAACGTAACCGTCCATTACTGGCATCATTACATCTAAAAGAACGAAATCGATTTCTTCAGATGAATAAACTCTAACTGCTGATTCACCATCTGTAACTAATGTTGTTGGGAATCCATTTTTTTCTAGATAAGTCTTTAGGATTGGACCTAAATTCAAATCATCTTCTGCTAATAATATTTTTACTGTTCGCATAGTAAATAATTTTTTTTAAGATTAATAATTAATTTTTATTTATAACTGTCTCTATAAAAGACAAGTATTTCTATTTAAGGTTTAATTTATCATATAGATTATTTTACTATTCTAAATAATTTACTCCATCTGATTTTATTTATTCCTTCCATATCTTTATTGATACTTAACCAAACAAATGATGCCTTTCCTACGATGTGGTCTTCAGGTACAAATCCCCAGAATCTACTGTCTGCAGAATTATGTCTATTATCGCCTTGCATCCAATAGTAGTCCATCTTAAAGGTATAGGTTTTTGCTTCTTTACCATTAATATAGTATTTGTTATTTCTTTTCTCAAAGGTATTTTTCTCAAAGGCTGTTATAACTCGTTTATAAAAAGCAATATTCATAGGCGTTAAACTTATGGTCATTCCTTTTTTAGGAATTAATACAGGACCATAGTTATCAACATTCCAATTTAAACTATCTACGTATGGGAATAAATGTTTTTCTCCATATCCTTTCAAACATAATACAGGAGTTATTAATTTTACATAAGGGAACTTCTTTATTTTTCCAACTAATTCTTTTGAAAGAGGAAGAGTTGCATAGTTCATTGCCTTATTTATTTCAACAGTATCAATAGATGCTATATTTAAAACAGCAGCTTTATCAACAACCTCTGGGTGAAATATAATCTTACAAGGTATTTTTGAAAATGTAGTATATGTTTTGTTCTCGCTTGAAATGGGTTGTATATCTAATATATATGGCGTATTTGAAAGGCTTTCAATCTGTGGTTTTGTAAGGTTTATATAATAATAAACATACATCATTTCCATATCTTCCTTAGAAACGCCAATATTAAGAAGTTCTTTTTCATTTATTGTTGCTCCGTTTTCTGTTTCTATTTTATATGTTATTTGAAAGTTTTCAGGGCTTTCAATTGGCTTGCCATTAATATATACTATTTGATTTTGGATTGATACACTCTCTCCAGGAAGGCCAATACAACGTTTAATGAAATTCTCTCTCTTATCAACTGGACGAGTAATAATTTCTCCAAATTCTTGAGGGGAGTTCCAAACTCTATCTCTACCATATTTCTTTACTAAGCTATAATAACTTTCTGCACTTTGATAAGTGGTAGAAAGAGTATCACCGTCAGGGAAATTAAATACAACAGCATCGCCTCTTTTAACATGACCAAAGCCAGGAAAACGATGATAGTCTAATTTGATCCATTCTAAGTAAGATTTAATATTTAATAATGGAATAGTATGATGAACTAAAGGGAAAGCAATAGGAGTGTTAGGCATTCTCGGTCCATAAGCAACTTTACTTACAAAAAGATAATCTCCAACTAAAAGAGATTTTTCCATTGATGAGGTAGGTATTGTATAGGCTTCAAAGAAAAACATTCTTATTATTGAAGCTGCAATAACAGCAAAAAGTATTGCGTCAACCCATTCTCTAACAGCCGAACTCTTTATTGCTGGTAATTCAGAAGGAGTAGTATATTTTTCTTTTTTAGAAAAACCAAGCCAAGGAAGTATAACGAAAGGAAATAATACACCAGCTATCTGTATTAGTAGGCCATTTTTACGGAAGCACTTCATTATTTCAATAATGATTAGCATCCCAACAAAAATATTTATAAAAGGGATTAAGCAATAAATAAACCACCAAAATTTCTTATCTATAATTTTTACTGCATACCATGCGTTAAGGAAAGGGACTATACTCCACCAACCTTTTAACCCTGCTTTTTCAAATATTTTCCATAGTCCTATAAAAGAGAGAATTATAGTGATTGCTAAGATTATTGTGTATATACTCATTATTTCTTATTTTTTATTGCTACTTTTGCAAACTACTTTATAACGTACAAAAATAAAATATTATTGCAATGAAACAAATTATTATTACATTAATTTTAATAATCCCTGCTCTATTACATGCTCAAAACGTAGATAAGAGCGAGCTTTTGGCTACTGATAATAAAATGTCATTTACCTTAAATATGATAAGATATTATTACGCAGAAAAGCCAGATATGAAAAAAATTGTGGAAAAAGGTGTGATAAACATGCTAAAAGAATTGGACCCTCATTCCATTTATATTTCAAAAGATGATGTCCAAAAGATGAATGAACCTTTGGTTGGTAATTTTGATGGTGTAGGAGTTTCTTTTCAAATAATGAAAGACACAATACATGTAGTAGATGTTATTAGAGGAGGTCCGTCAGAAAAAGTAGGAATATTGGCTGGAGATAAAATAATAAAGGTAGATGAGAAGGTTGCAACAGGAGATACAATAAAAACTGATTGGGTATTTAGTAATCTTAGAGGAGTAAAAGGGACTAAGGTAAAAGTAACGATACTTAGAAATGGAAGAAAAGAACCAATAGTATTTGAAATAATAAGAGATAAAATACCAATTACAAGTGTAGATACATGGTTTATGCTTGATAAAAATATTGGATATATAAGATTAGATAGATTTGCTCAAAATTCACAAGAAGAAGTTCTGACAGCACTAAAAGAACTAAAAAAGGAGGGAATGAAAGACCTAATATTCGACCTTAGAGGCAATGGAGGAGGATATTTAGATGTAGCATTTAAATTGTGTGATGAATTTTTAAGTGATGACAAATTGTTAGTATATACCGAAGGCGTATCAAGTCCAAGATATGACTTTAAAGCAGAAAGAACTGGTGAATTCGAAAAAGGAAAATTAGTATTATTGATAGATGAATCTTCTGCATCTGCATCAGAAATTCTTTCAGGAGCAATACAAGATTGGGATAGAGGAGTAATTGTAGGAAGAAGAAGTTTTGGAAAGGGATTAGTACAACGCCCATTTAATCTTCCTGATGGTTCTCAAATACGTTTAACAACTTCACATTATTACACTCCAAGTGGACGTTGCATTCAAAAACCATGGAATGATGGATTTGACGCATATTATAATGATTATATGAAACGTTACCAACATAAAGAACTAATAACAGCCGACTCAATATCATTTCCAGATTCATTAAAGTATTCAACAGCTAATGGAAGAACAGTATATGGAGGCGGAGGTATAATGCCAGACGTATTCGTACCAATTGATACATCTCGCGCATCAGACTACTTAATAAACCTACGTTCAAAAGGAATATTCAATAATTATTCAATGCAATGGGTTGATGAAAACAGAACAGAAATTTTAAAGAAATGTCCTACCTATGAAGACTTCAATAAATTATATCCATCATTAAAAATAATGGAAGCATTTACTGCTTACGCAAAGAAAGAAGGAGTAGAACATAACCAAATAAAGAAAGAATGGGTGAATTCAATGGTATTAGAATACTTGTTAAAACAAACAAATGACACAACATCTAAAAACTACACATCATATAAAAACTACGCAAACGAATTACTTAATAATCCAGAGTTATTAAAAGATGTTGTAATAAAAGCCCAAGCTGAAGATGAAAAGATGGCAGAAATGATGAAAAAGTCAGATGTTTATATTGAAGCAACTTTAAAAGCAATGATAGCACGTAATCTTTACGGTGTTAAATATTATTACCAATCAATCAAAGATACCGATGAAGGACTTCAACAAGCAATCAAAGTAATAAATGATGACAAACTATATAATAGTCTAATTGCTACCCCAAAAACAAAGAAGAAATAAGATACAATAATAACCCGAACTCCTGTAGAGACGCGATTTATCGAGTCTCTATTTTTTTATACACATCTATCATTATCCTTGATTTTATTTTTATAGAACTTATTGGGTCAATGTAAAATTCTGGTGTGATGAAAAAAATAAGTAAACAATTTAGATAATAGTCCAGAAAGATTAATTCTTTTCAAAATAGATTAAATATAAATCCAGAAAGGTTTAATCTTTTCTCAAATGGATTAAATATAAATCCAAAAATGTTTAATCTAATTTCAATAATTAATACTTATTCCACTGGGATTTTACATTGACCCATTTTTATAGTGAAACTTATTATATCTCGTCTGTTTGCAGCTTGGGTCATTCATTTATATCTTTTATGGTTAAAACATTACAAATAGAAAAGTCATTTATAAAAAGAGAGGTGAGCGTATTTATACGCTCACCTCTTGAGTTTTTGTTTTAATTTTATTTCTTAGTTTAGTTTAAAGCATCTTCAGGATTTGCACTTGCAGTTCCACGATAGTTAGACATAGCGTCAGAAGGTGTTGTAGCAGAATTTAAATATAAACATCCTACTTCATTACCAGAACCTGTTCCAACAAGGCTTCCAAATAAATTACCAGTTCCTGCTAATCTAATTACATTTCCTCTTGAGTAAGATTTTAATGTTGTTCCATGAACATTAGAACCTAATAAACCACCAGCGAAATTATTTGCTGATACATTTCCAGTAGCATAACATTTTTGAACAGAACAACCATCCATATATCCAACTAAACCGCCAACATAAGTATTTCCAATAACTACAGCAGTAGAATGACAGTTAATAATATTAGAACAACTATTTCCATTTCCAATCAAACCACCAACATTAGTTCCTCCAGTTATTGTTCCAGAAGAAAAACAAGAATCAATAACAGAGTTATTAGCAATGCTTACTAATGCACCAACATTATCAGAAGAAGGAGTATTAATATTTACTCCAGTAAGAGTGATATTATTTATAGTAGCTAAATTTGTATTTCCAAATAAAGGATTAGTTATACCATTAATAGTTACTTTTCCATTTTCTACATGATTACCAGCACCATCAATAAAAACAACTTTTCCAGTAAAAGGATATGATGAATTACCAATAGAACTATTATTAGCCCCATTAATAATAGAATCATTATAAAATGCAATAAAAGCATCTTGTTGACCACCATTAACGCGATTAGCAACAGTATTTAGATTACTATTATTTTGAACAATATAAGGATCAACTAAAGTTCCAGTTCCAATAATTCTTGGTCTAATATTGATATAAGGGTAACCATCATTTATTTCAGAAGACCAAGACCAAGCTAAAGGATCTTGAGAAGCATTTAAAGTTGTTGCAAATTGATTTGTTTGCATATTTGCTGCAGGCATTGGTGTTACTCCAGGGATTGTTCTTCCATTAGTATTATTGCTTACATTATTTTCTCTATGATAGCAATTGGTTGCAGTAGATAAATTATCCCAATATCCAGAAAATCCACCTACAACATTATCATTATAATTATAATTATCAGAAGACGTAACTGTTCCTGTTGCATAGCAATTAGAAATATTATTATAATAACTATTATAATAAACGGTTACACCAATTAAACCTCCTGCATAAATCGTAGAGTTAACATTATTATTAGAAAAACAATTGGTTATGGTTGCTCCACCCCATATTCCGCCTATAAGACCTCCACAATAATCAGATCCAACAATATTTCCTCCTGTGGAATAAGAATTACTAATTGAATTATTATTATTATTATTATAACTATAATTTCCAACACTACCAACTAAACCACCTATATTAGTAGTACCATATATTCCTCCTTGTCCAATAATAGAATAACATGAATTAATATCAACATATTGATAAGCATAGCCAACTAAACCACCAGAATAAGCACCAGAAGTTACTGAAATATTTTCAAGCCCAACATTTTTAATAATTGATTTTAATGAAGTAGAAGCTCCTCCAACTTGTCCAAATAGACCAGCATAAGTTGAACCATTGTTTATAGTTAAATTTGATATAATATAATTATAACCATCAAATATTCCAGAAAATTCATAACCAGTACCAATAGGAATAAAGTTAGATACAGAACTCATATCAATATTTGAAGCAAGTGCAAAATATACACCAGAAAAACTATTTCCACCATTAACAAGAGTAGAAAGTTCAATTAATTGATTTGGTGTTGAAATTAAATAAGGACTGTTTTCAGTACCATTGCCAGTAAAAGTTGGATTTGTATTTGAAGTTTGTTGAGTAGACCTTTGCAGAGGAGTTGGTTGCTGAGAATTTGGCGCAGGTCTAAATTCTTGTGCATTTGCAGCCATTCCAAATAGCATAGCAAATAACATTAATGTAATTTTTTTCATCGTTTTGTTGTTTTTGGTGTTATTTATTTAAAAAAATACTTGTTGCAAAAGTAATAATAATATTCTTAATTGAGTACACAACAATGTTATTATTATGTTATTTTTTTTGATTTTTTTTATGTAAGCAATATCGAGCTAATGATTTTGTATTATTTTATTATAAAAACCTTACTATTTTGAACAATAAGAATTAGTTTATTGTATTTAGAATAATGATAATTGAGGCTCTTGTTTTGGATGAAAGAATTCTATTTTTGGAGAAATACCTGATTTATAAATCTCTTCATTAAAGATGTCTTCTAATTTTTTAGATATAGGGCTTGGACAAATATAATTATTTCCAAAAGAGGAATCGTATTTTCCTTTTATACCATTGAAGTCTTGGTCTAAGGCTTTATAGAAATAATCTCTTGAGCCTTTTCTTAGGGTTACTCCAAAGGCTGGGAATATATATGATGCTCCACAGTCTTTAGCTTTATGTATAATTGATCTTATATTTTCTTCATTATCATTAATAAAGGGTAGGATAGGCATTAAAGTTATTCCTGTATATATTCCTTTTTCGGCTAAATGTTTTATGGCATCAAAACGTAATGAAGATTTTGGTGCATTAGGTTCAATAATTTTAGAAAGCTTATCATCAAATGTCGTTATTGTAAAACTAACAGCACAGTAAAGCTTTGAAATCTCTTGTAGAATATCAATATCTCTTTCAACCAAGTTGCTTTTTGTAATTATATGCACTGGAAATTTCTTTTCAGCAATAACACTTAAAGCCTTGCGAGTCATTTCTAATTCTTTTTCAATAGGCATATAAGGATCGTTCATAGACCCAGTTCCTATTGTCCCTTTTCCCTTACGTTTAGAAGATAGTTCTTTCTTTAAAAGCTCTATTGCATTTTGTTTTACAGAAATAGAGGAAATATCATTTATTCCATAACACTCACTTCTTGTATCACAATAAATACAACCATGCTGACATCCTCTATAAAGATTCATGCTATAAGAAAGTCCAAACCAAGAATCAGCTTGTTTATATTTAGTTAAAATAGATTTGGCTTCAATATATTTTATCGGATATTCAGACATATTATGCTAAATTAAAAAAGGGATATCTTGTGAATATCCCTATAATGTTTTTATATCATATTTAGTCTTCTAAGAAGAATACAATTGAGCTAACAACTCTTGCTTTTTGTAAATAAGGTTCTTTTGGAGCTGTTGATGTTAGATCTTCTTCATCGTAATAGGAGCGACCGGCAATTGAAATTTGTCCCTGAGAAGCAGTTTTTATCTTTCCAAGTTTTGATTGAGAATCATTAGCAAATTGTTCCCCAGCTAAACGTGCATTCTTTGTGCTTTCTGCAATTAGAGCAGGTTTAATACTATTAAGTTCTGGAAATATAAATTCACAACTTAAATTAGAAGACATGTTCTTATTAATTAAATCTAAGTCAATATTATTACTTATTTCTGATGCTTTTTCAACATTTTTAGTAGTGATAGTTATTGTTCGAGTAGCTTTATAGCGGTCAATTTTAACCTTTTGCTTTAGCTCATAGTCATATTTATAATATTCTTTTCCATCATTTACGTTTATTTGATCAATTTTTATATCAGTTTCTTTATACCCTTTTTCCTTTAAATATAAGTTAATCGCGTCAACTTGATTATTTGTCTTAGCTATTATTTCTTGAGGTAAATCCCCAGAAAACATTACTTTTATATTTATAAAGGCTTGTGTAGCTTTAATTTCTTTCTCAGCCAAACCTTTTACCGTAACAACTCTGTCCTTATCACTTAACGATTTTAATCCTTTATAAATAAAGAATCCGACAAATAATAAGCTAATAGCAAGACAAACACCAACAATAATTGTTGTTAAGTTCTTTTTATTCTCCATAATGTTTTTTTATTTAAGGTTATTTTGATTTCTTTGTTACTCTATTTAATGGGAATTCTTGAAAATAAATAATAACATTTACATCTTCAGCATAATTATTTACAGGGCTAAGCACACCAACAAACTTTGCTGTAATCTTATCCTCTGTTTGTGAAATAACGGTAAGAGTTCCTGATTTATAATTCATATACTCATCAAAACTTGTAGGATAAGTGGTTGTTGCATTCTTCTTATAAACAATATTATAATTGGAGAAACTACCATCATCGTTTACATTTGCATGTAGATAAAGTCTTTGACCAAGTATGGCAATTGCAGGATTAGTTTCATCATCAGTACAAACAATAAAATCAAGCATTTTGGATGCCTCGCCTTCAGGTTCTGTTTTTACAAACATTTCTGGCATATTATTACCTTCCCAAACCTTATCACCAATCTTCATCTTAAAATATAATCCAGAAGAAGGAATAGACTCATTAAATGGAGTCTCAGATTTATCTTCTTTACAGCCAGAAAAGAAAAGAGGTAATAATAAAGTACATAGTATTGAAAAAGTTGTAAATCTTTTCATCGTAAATTGTTTTTATGAATAATTCTTTTGCAAAGAAAGAGAAAAATCTCTTATCTATCAAATTTTATATACTATAAACAACAAAAAAGCCGCTATTGTAAACAATAACGGCTTCAATTTATAATTAATAGAATTATCTAAGTTCTATTTTAACTCGTGAATAACTAAACCAGAACGAAGCTTAGGCTCAAACCAAGTAGTCTTAGGAGGCATAATATTACCACTATCAGCAATATTAATTAATTGATCCATAGAAACAGCATATAAAGCAAAAGCAGCTTTCATTTCACCATTATCAACTCTTCTTTTCAATTCACCTAACCCTCTAATACCACCAATAAAATCAATTCTCTTAGAAGTTCTAAGGTCTTTAATATCCAATACTTCATCTAAAACTAAATTAGAAAGGATAGTAACATCAAGAACACCAATAGGGTCGTTATCATTAAAAGTACCTTCCTTAGCAGTCATCTTATACCAAGCACCAGAAAGATACATACTAAATTCGTGAAGTTTTTTAGGAGCATAAATATCTTCACCCATCTTTTCAACAACAAAAGACTTATTTAATTTAGCCAAGAACTCTTCTTCACTTAAACCATTTAAATCTTTCACAACACGATTATAATCAATAATCTTTAATTGATTATCAGGGAAGATAACAGCCATAAAATAGTTGTATTCTTCATTACCAGTGTGGTTAGGATTAGCAGCTTTTCTTTCAGCACCAACTCTTGCAGCAGCAGCAGTTCTATGATGACCATCAGCAACATAAAGAGAAGGAACATCATTCTCAAAAATCTCTTCAATTCTCTTGATAGTAGCCTTATCGTTAATTACCCAGAAATGATGACCAAAACCATCTTCCTTAGCAACGAAATCATAAACAGGCTTTTCGTTATTAACGATATTAGAAACAATTTGGTCGATTTCCTTATTAGCAGGATAAGCAAAGAAAACAGGTTCAACGTTAGCATTAGTAATATTAACGTGAATCATTCTATCATCTTCTTTATCCTTACGAGTAAGTTCGTGTTTCTTTATTTTATTATTGAAATAATCATCAACATGAGTACAGCCAACAATACCATATTGAGTTCTGCCGTCCATAGTTTGAGCATAGATATAAAGCTTAGGTTCGCTATCTTGAACCAACCAACCCTTATCTTTAAACATATTGAAGTTTTCAACAACCTTATCATATACCGCTTGAGAATGTTCATCAATACCTTCAGGTAAATCAATTTCAGCCTTAGTAACACGAAGCAAAGAAACTTCATTACCAGCAGCTTCAATTCTTGCTTCAGCTGAATTCATAACATCATAAGGACGAGACGCTAAACGAGTAGCAATCTCAATAGGAGGGCGTAAACCCTTAAAAGCTTTAACTCTTGCCATTTCTAAAATCTTTTATATTTAATTTGTGTTTCTACGTATTATCGGATAATAATTTGCAAAATTACTTTTTTCTTCGAACCCACCAAAGAAAAGACACTAAAAACGCTACAAAAACTTAATTTAAAACTTACAAAGCCAATTAATAACAGATATAATATTTATTGTTTTGTTTTCTTGATTAAATGCTTAATCTTGATTAAGAGTTATTAATGTTAAATTGTTGTAATTAAGAGTTCCCAATACTTTCAACAAATAAGATGTTTTTCTCTTAAAAGCTTTGGGCAAAGAGATATCAAGCAGAGGCTTATATCAATTCAATAATAGCCACTTATTAATAGCTTATACTTTCTTCTTTATTAATCAAATCTATTAAGCAAAACTTCCATTGGCACAGATAGTATAAATGCAATACCCCCGTAGAGACGCGATAAATCGCGTCTCCTAAAATGATTGAATGTATTTTCATATTATAAACGGATATTGTTTATATAATAATTCACATCAATTTCCTATTAACAATTACCTGTATTTCAATATACAACGATAATGTTTTGATTGATATATGTGGTTGTTTTTTTGTGGGTTTATTTGATTTGTTGGGTTTAATTTTGGGTTTAAATGAATTTGATATGCAATTAAAATTAATTATGGATGCAATTAAATTAATTATGGACACAATTTTATGAGACGCGATAAATCGCGTCTCTACGGGGGTATGTTTATTAATTGTTGTGTTGATGGTTATTAATTTTATGGGTTATGATTATTTATTTAGGTGGTATTGTTTCTTTTATTTTGTTGGGAGTCTTTATTTATTTTTTGTTGAATTTGTCTTTTTGCCAATTGGAGGGGTTATTGTTTATGTATTCTACTATTATTTTGTAGGTTCTGTAATTCTTTATTATATGGTCATGAAAACGAGGTTGCCATTGAAAATCGGCATGGATTTTACGTATTTCATAGGATGTGCGACCTTTAAACCAACGAATTATTCTTGATAAATTCAAGTTTAGCATTGGGTTTTTGTCTTTTGTTATACCGCCTATGTTTATTTCTTCATTTAAGTTTATTGGTTTTTCATTGCATATATCTTTATGTTTTTTATCAATATACAAAATACCATGAATATGATTTGGCATAATCACAAAGGAATCTAAGCTAACAAAAGGAAATAAATTTGGGATATTCAACCATTGTTCTTCAACTACTAAACCTATTTCTGATAAATTCATAATGCCATCATTAACATTACCAAAATAATGTTCCTTATTCTGCGTACAAATTGTAATGAAATATGCACCATTTTGTTCATAATTCCATTTCTCTAATCGTGCAGAAGGAATACGGTATTTGTTTTTAAATTTATCCATTTGTGTGCATTTTCAATACAACCATAACCCCCGTTATATTATTTCCATAACCCCCGTAGAGACGCGATTTATCGCGTCTCCTAAAACGATTGAATATATTTTATTGTAATAATTGTATATATTTCAATTCACAAAAATAATATTTTGATTAATATATTGGGTTGTTTTTTTATTGAATTATTTTATTTTTTGGTTTAATTGGGGGTGAAAATGGGGTAGGATGGTTATTAAATGATTATGGATTTGCAATTAATTAATTATGGATGTGATTAAAATGAATTGATATGCAATTTTAGGAGACGCGATAAATCGCGCCTCTACGGGGGTTAATATTTTATTTATGGATGGGATTATTTTTGTTTGGTTATAATGTTTTTGGGGATTGGGGGTTCTTTTTCGTAGTGCATTTGTTTTAGTTTCTTTACTATTTTGGGGTCGGGACGGTAGGTTAGTTTGCTGAACTTTACTTCTTTTGGTGTAATGTCGGTGGGGTTGTCGAAGCCTTGGCTTGTTATTGAGATGCCAAATATTCCTATTCCATCTAATTTTACATGATAACCACTTGATAAACGGTCTATCATTACTTTTGAAAGTTCCATTAAAACGGGTACAATTGTGCTGTCTTTTGCTATGCTCCTTGCCCCTATTTCTTTTGCAATTTCTTCTAATTCAACTAATCTAATGGATTTTCCGACTGCAAAGTATTGTTCTTTTTCTTTGCCTTCTTTCTTAAATCTCTTCTTTTTTACTCTGTAATAATATGACATGGTTTTGGTTTTTAAATTGATAAAGCTCTACTGTATTTATCAAATAAAACATTACTTAGATGAAAAAAGTAAGTATTTACACTAAAAAAACGCCATATTTATATACAAAACTCTCCATCTTTGAATTCAGAAACGCCATGTTTATATATAAAAGTCGCCATCTTTATGGTCGTTAGATGTACATCTAATACATAAAAAGATGCACATCTAATGGGAGTTTAGATGTGCATCAAGTCAACAAAATTCATTTAACCAAGATGTCATGAGATTGTCTTGTACCGCAAAGATAATATATAATGCTTTTTTTTGCAAGTGTTTTGGACAATAAAATGCAATTATGTATTCATTTTATACATATATCAACTTAACAATCTGCTCTAAATACTTGGCATCTACTTCATTAAAGTTGTTCAATTTTAAACTGTCAATATCTAAACAAGCCACTATTTCTCCATCTTTATTACTTATTGGCACTACTATTTCGGAATTTGAACGGGAATCACATGCTATATGTCCTTCAAAATCATGAACATTTTCAACTACTATAGTTTCTTTTCTATTTATTGCAGACCAGCAAACTCCCTTGTTATTTTGAAGCTTCTGACACGCCAATGGTCCTTGATATGCTCCAACTAATAGCTCTCCTTCTATTAAATGATAGTATCCTGTCCATGAAAAATTATCCATTTTATTATGCAAAACAGCACTTATGGTTGCCATTCTTGAAAGAGGATTATTGGTTTTAGTTAATAATTCAGACAGTTGAACTATAATTCTTTCATAACGTCTTGCTTTCTTTTCATTGTCCATGGCTTATAATTGTTTTAATTGTTCCAATGCTTTTAACAGTTCTGACTTGGGTAATGCAATATTAATTCGCATTTTGTTTTCTCCTTCCTTGCCAAATATCATTCCATCATTTAAACCTATCTTGCAAAAATAAGCTAAACGGTGCATTAGTTCTTGGTGAGAATATCCATAAGAAGAGAAGTCCAACCATGGCAAATAGGTTGCTTCATGTTTATAAGTCTTTATCTTTGGAAGGTTCTCATGTATATAATTGTTCATGGTATTAAGGTTTTCCTGCAAATATTCTCTTAATTCATCAACCCATATTGCTCCTTTTTCACTGTAAGCAGCTTCTAAAGCATAAGCTCCAAGTATATTTCCATTATAAATATGAAGTATATCTCCAATTATATGAAGGAATTTCTTTCTTAGGTTTTCACTTTCTATTATTACTTCAGAAGTAGAAAGTGCAGCAATATTAAAGGTTTTTGAAGGAGCCATAAGGGTTATTATATTTTCCTTTTCTGCTTCTATTATGGTGCTAATTGAAGTTGGTATATGTTTAAAAGAAGGCATTGTAAGGTCTGAATGTATTTCATCTGAAACCAGTATACAGTTATATTTCTTGCATAATGAAGATAATTTTGATAAGGTTTCTTTTTCCCAACATTTTCCAACAGGATTATGAGGGTTTGAAATAAGCATTAGTTTAACTCCTTTTTTTAGTTTTGATTCCAAGTCTTCAAAATCCATATAGAAACTACCTTCTTTTTCAATTAAAGGATTATAAACGATATTCCTTTCTTGGTTTTCTACTGCATAATAAAAAGGGTGATAAACTGGTGATTGAACTAAGACATCATCTCCTTTTTCGGTGTAAGCCATAACACAAATGCCTAAGGCTGGAACAACACCAGGGGAAAAACATATCCAATCCTTTTTAATTTCCCAGTTATGTCTTGTCTTTAACCACCAAATTATAGCATCATAATATCCTTGCCAATAGTCGTAATAACCCAAAACAGGATGCTCTAATCTGCTCTTAATTGCTTCTAATATAAATTCAGGAGTCTTGAAATCCATATCAGCAACCCACATAGGTTTTACATCATTAGTTCCAAATATTTGTTCTCTCCAGCTATATTTTAATGAATCTGTGTTCTCTCTTTCTATTATTTGGTCAAAATTATACTTATTCATATTATGCCTTTTCTGATTTTATATAAAGGGTGTTTGGTTGATTTGGTTTTATTGTTTGGGTAAATGTTGGGCAGTTGCATTTCTTATGTTTAACTCTTTTCATTCCACTTGGTCTTGTTGTTGAACATGATAATAATAGAACTGTTATAATTACTAATAGTGTTAGTTGGGTTATATGTTTCTTTTTATATTTCATATTGGGTATAATTGTGGATGCAAATTTATATAATTTGGTTGGTTTGTTGATTTTATAATTATGGTTTTCAATTTTAGGAGACGCGATAAATCGCGTCTCTACGGGGGTTATTACCATTAATCATTAACAATTAACCATTAAAAACTGCTGTCTAACAGATTGTATTCTGCTACCATTTCTAATATTTCTGCTCCGTATTGTTGTATTTTCTTCTTTCCTATTCCATTTATTTCTAATAGTTCTTTTTCACTTTTTGGTAGGGTATTTACTATTTCTATTAATGAAACTTGCTTTAATATTGTATAGGCAGGAAGTTTAAGTTCTTTACTTTTAACACTTCTCCACTCTTTTATTGTATCGTATAGTTCTTGATTTATTACTTCTTTTGGCTTATTTGCTTCTGTTTCTTCGGGTTTATTTGCTTCTTCGTAGGTCTTTGCTTTTGATTTGGCTTTTAGTTTATGTTTGGTTTCGTAGTTCTTTATAAACTTCTTTGGTTCTTGAATTAGGTATTCATTTTTCTTTTTTAGATATTCTTTTAGTGTGAAATTCAGGTCTATTGTTTCAAATAGGCTTAGTTTTAGATATAGTTCGTAGAGGATTCCTTCACAATTATCGTCTTTTCTTTCTTCAACATCGTCGCTGTCAAATTCCAAAGGATAGGTTAGCTTATATATTTCCTTTACTATTGAAAGCTTATCATTATAATATTCAACTGCCTTTAGAAGTCTTTCAATTAGGTACTCGTTAAATCCTTGCTTCGATAGAGTCTTTATCTGGTTTTCAAACTTATAACTTACTTCAAGAACTTGTTTTTCAAACTCTGCAATTAAATCATTTATATTATTACTTGTCTCATTATATATCCTGCAAAAATGGGCATTATTTAAGTCTTTTAAGTCATCTAACATCCATTTCATATCACTAAATGAGAAAAGATCTATTAAGTTTACTGATAAAAAGCTAAGACTGTCTTCTGCAAGGTTTTCTTCTGTTGGTGGATTCTCTTCTTGTTCTTGGTCAAAGTCTACAAGTACTTGGTCGGTTATTATTGATTCTGGATTAAAAGGTGAAGTAAGAATTATGCCTTCAAGAGTTCTGCATCTACTTAATGCTACATAAACCTGACCTGAAGCAAAAGCTTTATTTGAATCAATTATTACTTTATCGAATGTAAGTCCTTGACTTTTATGTATTGTTATAGCCCAAGCTAGTTTAATTGGGTATTGTTCAAATGTTCCTATGCTTTCTTCTTCAATCGCATTAGTTTCATTGTTTACTGAATAGCGGTAATTATTCCATACGTATTTTCTAACAATTATATCATCATCATCTCCTGGACAATGAATCTTTATCATATCATCATCTATATCAACTATCTTGCCTATCTTGCCATTATAGTATTTCCTCTTGCTCATTTCCCCCATATCGTTCTTGACAAACATAACTTGAGCTTCTCTTTTTAGTTCAAGTTCAAGGTCATTAGGGTAAGCATTTTCATAGAATTCTCCTGTTATATTTGCTTTAAAAACGTAGGAAGGATAATCAATTTGGCGAAGTTTGTTTTCATTAATTTTTTGTGCTTGGTAGTTATGAGTGCAAAGTATTACATAACCTTCGTCACATGTTGGGTCAAAATCAATATTAGATCTTTCGTTTAGTTGGTCAATTACTTCATCGGTTATGCAGTTATTCCTAACATTATTGAGGATATTTATAAACCTTTCATCCTTTTGACGAAATACTTTTTGAAGATTAATTGTTATGAAATTAGACTTTCTAAGAGCCAAAGAGGAAAAGAAATAAGGAGTATCATAGTAATTACTTAGTAGATTCCATTCTTCATCTTTACAAACAGGCGGCAATTGTTGTAAGTCGCCAATCATTAATAGTTGTACACCTCCAAAAGGAATATTTTTACCTCCTTTACGAAAACGACGAAGAGTATAATCAATTGCATCGAGTAAATCGGCTCTAACCATTGAAATCTCATCAATTATAAGCAAATCTAAGCTACGAATTATTTCTTTCTTTTGCCTTGAAAACTTATAATGAGTATCGTTATTATTGTTTCCTCTGCCTTCAATAAAAGGACCAAAAGAGACTTGAAAGAATGAATGAATCGTAACACCTTGAGCATTAATTGCAGCAACTCCAGTTGGAGCAACAACAATCATTCGTTTAAATGTGGTTTCTTTTAATGTTTTAAGAAAAGTAGTTTTGCCTGTTCCCGCCTTACCTGTTAGGAAGATATTGGTATTAGTCTCCTCAACATACTTTCTTGCTAATTCAAGTTGTTCATTGGTTTCTAATATTTCTTCCATGATTTCTTAATGGTTAACGGTGAGTGATTAATGGTAAATCTTTTTGTTTGTGCCTTATAATATTCTATTGCTATTGTAGGGGCAGGGCTTGCCTCTGCCCCTAATAACGTTCAATAACTAATTTATAGGGGCAGAGGCAAGCCCTGCCCCTACGTATTTCTATTGTATTATTTATCAATAACGACTTTATTATTCCAAGTCTTATTATTAGAAGTAAACTTAACTATATAGTATCCTGATTTTAGAGTTGATGTAGAAATGGTATATTCCTTTGTGTTTGCAGGAATTGTTTTTGATATAAATGCTCTACCTAATTCATCATAAACAGTTAAATTAGTTGGAGTTGTTTGTGATATTAGAGATATATTAATATCGTTTGTTGCTGGATTTGGATAAATACTTGACAAAGTTTCTGCTTCTAAATTAATATCTTTTAATGATGCAAGTGTTGTATAATCATCGCCTCTCATTTGAGTTACTCCTGAACTTGTTGGGTCTAACCAAGGTTTTAGTCTTAAAGCATTAGTAGAACCATTGCTTGACCAAGAATAAGACATCTTACCATAATAATCATTTCTATTTGAAGTTGAAGCAGAACAACTTGATTGACCTCCTGTTAATGTTCCTACTATTTGGCTTGAGGCATTGAAAAGAGGACTTCCTGATGAACCACCTTCTGTTATTCCATTACCATTTGTTGTTGAAACCCACTGTACCAACCAATGTACTCCGGTAGTAAAATTAGAATATGTGGAAGTTACTGGAGCTGAAGTATAAGTAGATATTTTCTTAATATCACCTGATGGATGATGTATTCCAACTCCACTTGTTGAGGCTGTAGTTCCTGCATCCCAACCATTCCAATAAGCATTATATGTTTCTGGCACTGTATTATTTAAAAGCATAAGTAAAAAATCAGAACCATTCGGTGCTTGAGCTTTTAATGTTGCTCCTGTTAATGTTCTTGATGTTGGTTCTGTTGTGGCTGAACAACCTGGAGATTCATAATTAAAATAAAATACAAATTGACTGTAATATGAAGAAGATGTAACATCTTCAACACAATGTGCAGCAGAAAGTAAGTAAGGACTTAGATCTCTTGAAGTATTATTTACTAATGAACCAGAACACCAACCCATACCATAAGCACTAACAATCACAATTCTTACAACTCCTCTTTGTGCATTACGATAGTTATCTCCTTCAGAACAATTCACATTAACATTACAAGATCCAGATGAACCGTATTCGTCTGATGATTTAGAATAATCTTCAGCACAATCTCTATAAGCATAACCAAGCTTAGATATCTCAATAACTGCTTTTTCTGTAACTGAATTTGGCTGGAAATATTCCATTGTCATTTCATCACCATAAACTAATTCAGTAGCAAAAGTCTTTAACTCATGGTTGTTTATAGAAGTGAAAGCACCAATAACCTTTGAATGGTCATTGTTATATAGGTATAACTCTCCACCTTTTGGTATATAGAAATTATCTGAATATAAAACCAAAGCTTGAGCTTCTTGGCAACTAATCTTTAAAATCCAAAGCTTACCATTATCCACTTCAACTACATCAGCTTTCTTAAAGAAATCAACACCGACAGGAATAACAACCCCAAATCGACGTGTTTTATACATACTTTCTACTGAATTATCTTCTTCAATGGTCTTGGTTAAATCAGGTTGAGCAACATCAAGTGTTGCTGTAAGTAATGAAGATATGTCTTTATGCGTAAATGACTTTGGCGTTCCCTCAACACTTAATTGAGCAAACGTAATATTGCTAAATAGCAATATTGCAATAACTAAATATATTCTTTTCATAATAATTGTTTATGTATCTCTAATATCTGAGGCAATAACATTGTTTTGTTGTCATGGAAAATAACAAAGTCAGACCTTTTACACTTCTCTTCAATAGACAACTGATTATTCATTCTATTTTCAACTTCTTGTTTTGAAACATTATCTCTAATCATTACTCTTTCAATTGCAATATCCTTTGGAGTATTAATACAAATTATCTTATCGAAAAATTTCTCCCAAGATACCTCAAATAAAATAGCGCTTTCAAAAACAACATAAGGTGCTGATTGAAATTTTCGCCATTGCAAAAACTTCTCCAGCACCTTAGGATGAACCATAGAGTTCAATTTCTTTAATTTCTTTTTATCAGTAAAAACAATTCTTGAAAGCTCTTTTCTATCTAAGATATTATCTTTAATAATAATATCTCCAAATTCTTGAGCTATTTCTTTTAAAAACGAATTATCCTTATAACATTCCTTAGCTTGTATATCTGCTATAAAAACAGGAATATTTAAATGTTCAAAAACAGAACAAACTAAGGTCTTTCCACTCCCAATAGAGCCTGTAAGAGCAATGTTCTTCAATTGTTTTTATGATTCTCCTATTATTTTTTATCAGCAGTATCAGCAGTATTTATTGCAACAGAAGACTTTTCAACTTCTATTTGAACATCATGAGAGATTTCAAGAATAATAGTAGTTTCTTTTACTTCTATAACTTTACCATGAACACCACTAATTGTGATTACTTTTTGACCCTTTTGAAGAGACTCACGGAATAGTTTTTCTTTTTTAGCTCTTGCTGATTGAGGACGTATCATAAAGAAATAAAATATCACTACGATAGCCACAAGCATTAATATTGAGCTCCAGCCTGAACCGCCACCACTACCTTGAGAAGGTGACATTAATAATACATTTAATAAATTCATCTTTTTCTTGTTTTATTTTTGTTTTGTTTTATCTTTTTACCCTTTACTTTTTATTTTTTACCTTTTCACTGTTTAATTAACATCAGCAGCTATACGTAATGTAGTAGTAGAAGGACTTGTGTTAGCTAATACAGATACTTGTTTTTGTATTCTGATACCAGCACTACCTTCTGAATCATAACGAACAGTTATTTGACCTTCTTTACCAGGAGCAATAGGTTCACGAGGATAATCAGCCACAGTACAACCACAATTAGCAGTAACTGAAGAAATAATTAAATCACTTTTACCTACATTCTTAAACTTAAAACTACAAGTAGCTATTTCTCCTTCTGTTAGTTTTCCAAAGTCAATAAAATCCTTTTCAAACTTAATAACAGTACCATTTTCAATCAAACTTGCTGTAATCTTATCTTTGTCTTTAGAAGAATAAAATAAAGTTATTGCAATAGCAGAAAGAACCACTACCACAAGAACAATTAAAGCAACTATCTTTTTATTCATAAACTACAAATTTCTTTTAATCTAATATTGAGTTTTCTTCTTCATTTTCATTATCAATCTCTTCAACCTCAATCTTCTTAATCATACCCTTAGATCTCAAATCAACCATTAATTTATCCAATAAACCATTCACAAAAAGCTTACTCTTAGCAGTAGAGAACTCTTTAGCTAACTCCACATATTCATTCAAAGTAACATTCACTGGAATTTCAGGACAATATATTAACTCTGCAACACCCATTTTTATTATAAGGATGTCCATTAAAGCAACCCTATCTGTATCCCAATTTTGAATTCTACCATCAATCATTTCCTTAAATTCAGCCTCGTGATCAACAGTATTAAGAAAAAGACTTGTAATAAAATTCTTATCAAATCTTTCTTCATTTTCATCTTCAATCACACCTTCATACTCTTTCAAACGCTTCAAAGAATATTGAGCCATGACATCATAATCATTCTCCCATTCCAATTCCTGTTCGCAAAGTAAATCAAAAAAGTGTTCATTGCATATAAGATAATTCTTAAACAACTGCACCACAATTAATCTTTCAGAAGCCATATCTCCTTTTTCACAAGCCATATATTTTCTATATGACTCAGAAGCTTGAAACCTTTTAAAAATAGCTTTGAATAAATCTCTATTTTCGGACCAATTAATTTTTAATTTACTTGACCTTTGAATTAAAACATTATCCTCAAGCAAAAGTTTAAAGAAATCATTATTGATAAACTTCAGGTTAGGAGCCAAATCATCAGCAGAAGGAAGCATTTTTAACCTATTATCTTCCATCTTATCGCAAGCCATAGAATGGATTTCTAAAAGAGCAGAGAACAAATAAGTTTGTAAATCGAAAAGACTATTAAAACTGTCAATCAATCTTTTTTTATGTCCTTTTACATCAGAACAATCATTAAGTTGAAAAGCATAAAGTGATTGAAGAACCTTAGCTCTTAAAAAATGTCTATTAAGCATCCTTTTTTTCCAAAATTATAAATAAGAGGGCAAAGGTACGATTTTTTTTGAGAAAAGAATACGGACAAAAAGAAAAAACAGAAGAATACTATTTGGTAAATTATTTATTGGAAAAATTCAAATCTATTTCTTCATACATTTCTATAAGCTTAGGAAGTGTAATAACAGGAATCTCCAATAATTCACATATTGCAGGTATTTTCTTGAATAGTTTATTATCATTACTTTCCCTTGTTTCCTCGGTAACAATAAAGATTTCCTCTAATTTTAATTCTTGAATTAGATTTAAATATAGAATAATCATTCTAATATCTGCACTATCTAAAAATATATTTTTTTGAGTTTGATATTCTGGTTCTGTTAGTCTATTCTTCTTTGCTCCAATTACAAAACGATTGTCGACATCATTAAAAAACTTTTTTGGAGGAAAAATCTCTTTTGTTTCTAATGGTAATTTATTTGACTCTAAGAACAATTTATCACCAAGAAAGGTTAGTCCTTTTAAAACCAAACCACTTGAAGTATTTTTACATTCATCTAAAACCTTATCTATGATGATTATCTCTCCACAACTAATTTTATCTTTAAAGAAATGGTATAATACTTTATTCGCATCAAATGGCAAGTAATATCTAACCAAAGACAATAGAGAACAAGTATCCATTATAACCCTCATATAGACAAATATTTAGTTATTTTATTTGGACTAATGTTCATAGACTTGCAAAAATCATATTCTCCAATAATGCCGTCATAGAAAGCTATCCTAAGAGTATCTATAAATAAAGGTGATTGTATAGGCTTAGGGACAGAACCTCTTTGTTCACGACCTTCAAGTTTTGCTAATTCTTTTTCTGTCTCTTCTTCCTCAAACTTTTTTCTCCAATTTTCTTCTATTTCAGATTTTATCATATAATAATCTGTCTTAGATAATTTATTTTGAAGTAATAGGTTTGTGAAAATGGCAATCTTACTAAGATGAGTCTTACTTGATATTTCATTTATTAATTTATAACCATAATCATTTGAAGCATCAAACTTATTAATAGCCTCTATATCCATAGAAATATCTCCTAATAAAAAATTATAAGCGAAATCATTACACCATCTTTCTATAATACTTAAATTATTATTTGCATAATTAACTATATCTACCTCTTCAGCTTCTTCTTCATTTAACAAATAATGTCCTAATTCATGAACGAGTGTAAAAATTTCTCTACTAAAAGATTTTTGTTGTCTTTTGAGAACAATAACATTTGGATTAAGGAAAAAACCATCAATATTTGCTACATTCTTTTTGTTCCAAGTTTCAATAAACTCAAAAACAAAAATATTAAACTCAGCCAATTTATCAATTAATCCTTTCAAAAATTCTCTTTTGTTGGTAGAGAAAACTGGCAACAAATCTTTTCTTAGATGTTTAGCTACTTCTTTTGCATTTTGATTAGTATGGAATATAGGTATCTTCCTATCAAAATTATAATCAGATAGTTTAGCCATTGCTGAAAGAGATAATTTCTTATTTTCAAATTCACTAACAATTCTTTTTGATTCTAAATTTAATTCGGCATTAAACTTTGATTTTCTAAAGAATACACTTGAATCAGAAGACTTATGAGGAGTATGAGGATCTAAATAATAATTCAATCCCTTTTTGAAGAATTTATCAATTCGTTTTAAATAATTTATATCAATGTCATCACAGAACAAATCATCCCAAGTAACAGCTTTTGCCTTTGTGTTATTTAGAAAAGACAAAAGCTCTTCCTTTGACATGTTATAGGATGCCAAAAGATATTCAAGCCTATGTTTGTTTTGTTCAATTATCAAAATAAAAGTTTTTTATTTGTTTGGGGCAAAGATACAATCTTTTGAGAAAATAAGGGGAGAAAATAAGTGAAAAAATATTAAATAATAGTCTGCTTATAATTGAGTTAAGGTGATTGGGCAGTAAAAAAAATATAGCTTTTATTCTTTATTCTCTTTTTTATCACGAGTATCTGCTAATTTAAGTAATAGACGAACATCTCTTATGTTAGAGATAAGTAGTATAGCACTTGCACCAATAGCAAAGTATAAAATAGAACCTGTAAATATTGTTTCAATAATTAAGACAATTGAAATTATTATACGAACCTCTGTTGGACCAAGTATGCCTGAATCAATAGAATAATTATTAGTAATCTTATATCTCAATAAAGTAGTAATCATCTCACCACCATACATCACAATAAAAACATATCCTATTAATCTCCATTGAGGTTCAAGATAGAGAATAAAACCAACTCCTATTGAAATAATACCTATCCAATCAATTGTTATATCAAGACAAAAACCATACCATTTTCTTGGTTTTCCTCTGTAATAAGCCAAACGACCATCAAGAGAATCACCTAACCAATTAATTGCACAACCAACTATACCAAGTAAAAGATAGTTTGTGTTAATAAATGCTCCTAATATAAACCCTAATACTACAATTAAGTTGCCAAAAAGACCTATACCTGTTAAATTATTAGAATTAATAAAAGAAGGAATATGTTGAACCAAATATGCGATTGCCTTTTGCTCAGATTTACGCATAAGATTAGTTCTTTCTCGGTCTTTAGCTATGATTTTAAGTATCTTGCCTAATGAATTGTTATCTTTCTTCATATCTTTTAGTTTTATAATTAGTCCTAAAAATTATATGTTTACCTCTTACATCCCAAATAGACGTTATCAAATCAACCTTGCAAATATATACAATAATCTAATATCTAAATAAAAAAACGTAGAGACGCAATGAATCACGTCTCTACAATAATCAAATCTTTGATTAAGAACCTAAGGAACAACAGGTGTATTACCTTGATAACCTGTAACCTCAAGATCAACTAACTGGAATGTTGATTTTGAAAGATCAGCCATAAAAGCAGTTGATGGGAAAAACCTACATTTTGCTTTTTTGATTGATTCATTATCAACTTCCTCCAAGGTATTGCAAGCAGTTGCTTTTATTCCAGGAATAAAATGCCCCAAGTAATTAAACTTAACAGCATTGCCTGCCATAACATGTGAGCTAACACTGATTTCTAAAGCCTTTAAACAAGCCAAGACATCAGGATAAGCAACAGTGGTGGAATTACTTATTTCCTTTGCAATTGTATCCATCGTTACATCTTGTCCACGGAAAATTCTTGCTAAGAACTTTATCCCTGGTGTTGCACCCACTGCAATTCTACGCTTTACACGTACATAATTGATTGCCATAATATTCTCCTTTCTTTTTTAGTAAACAGCTAATTAACCATTTACCATTAAACATTAATAAATTCTTTATCTCCCTCTTGAGCTCTAAGTTTGACAATACAAATATACGACATAAAAAAATGGAATTTATTGACATATAAGCTATTGATGTTAGAACATAGCTTCTTATTGTTAAATAAAATTAATGCTTCTTATTTACTCTTATTTTATTGAGAAATATTTTTTTATTATAAATTATCTTTGTATTTTTGCTGGACTATTAATCAATTAAATTTAAGCAAGTAAAGTATAGAACTATGAGAGTTATATATAAGTTATTCTTAATATAAATCTCTGGATTAAAAACATTCTAAGACAAAACCAAGGTAGTATACATATCAATAATTTAAAACCTTATAATTATGTTGTCAGAAGAAAATAATCCGATTTATTGCGTGAAGGATGTATGTCGAATGCTACATTTTTCACAAGCTACTCTCTTTAGATTTAGAAAGCAAGCTGGTCTTAGCAATGGACCAAACAAAAGAAAGACTCGATACACTCTTAAAGAAATCGACCAATTAGCTGATATTATCAGGAAAATAAACTGCGATCGTCATGAAAACAGTTAATGTCAGCTTACTAAGTTCTATTACTTCTAAACAGGTGTTGGGAGTTGATTTAAATTATGTGTCTAACCTAATCAGAAATGGAGACCCTAAATTTTTAGGGAATAGTTTTGAGGACACAAAGCAAAATGTATATAAGCTAAAGAAAGAAGGTAAGCTTCCAGTAATGGCTTTTTCAGTACTTTGTGAAGGTGGACATAGCAAAACAAAGATTAAACAATACACCAATCTTTTCTGTGGTGATATTGACAATCTTAAGTCGGAGGAAGAAGCTATAAGTATTAAAAGTCTTATAAGTTCTGATTCAAGTGTAGCATTATGCTTTATTTTTCCAAGCCAGAAAGGCGTAAAATTCGTTATGAGACTCAAGACCATGCCAAGACCAGAGAATATTCTAAAGAACGAAAACGATGAAAACCGTTTTAAGCAATTAGACAACTATCATAAAGCATGGTTTACAATAATCTCTACCGATATAAAAGAGAAATACAATATTGAATTAGACAATCAATGTTCTAATGTAAATCGTTTATGCTATATCTCTTATGACCCTGAGGTATACTTTAATCCCAATGCAAGGGAATATGAATTTGAAGGGAAATTCAAAGATATATTCCCTCTTTATTTAAATCTTTGTCCCAAGAATCCTAACGAAATGGGACATAGAAATACTCTTTTTTATACTCTTTCATGCAAGGCAAAGGAAGAAGGTATTGATGAAGAATTGGTAAAAGAATTTGGAGTAAAATACTTTACTCTAAGTACAAATGAAATTGAAAATACCATAATATCGTCTGGCAATGCAAATATTGAAAAGAAAAAGAAGAATAAAACCATTGTAAGAAATGAAGATATATTAAACCTTTTCAACGATGAATTTGATTTGCGTAATAATATTGTAAGGAACTGCTTTGAAGTAAAAAGAAAATCTCAAGAGAAATGGGAACAATTGGAAGAGATTCAAGAAAACACAATATTTAAACATATCACAAACACCTATCCTCTACTAAATAAATCACGTATAATTCAACTAATTAAAACCTCAGACGTTGAGCAATACGACAATTTAGTAAATTATTTCCTAACCCTACCCACTTGGGATAATCACAACTACATTAAAGATATTGCTCAAACAATAAAGACGCAGAACACCAAACTATTTGAAAGCGATTTTAAGAAATGGTTAGTGGGACTTGTAGCAACAGTAATTGAACCAAAGGTAGTAAATAATTTCTGTTTAGTATTAGCAGGAAAAGAAGGAACAGGAAAAACCTCATGGTTTGAAAACATAGTGCCACCCCAATTAAGAGAAGACCACTATCAAGATAACCGTATAGATCTTCACAATAAAGACCTTTTCTTTAAACTGGCTCAAAACCTGCTTATAGTTTTAGATGAATTTGACCAATACTCCAAAAAAGATATCCCAGAAATTAAAAGCATAATCACCAGCAAGAATATTCAGGAAAGATTTCCATATGCAAAATACCAGAAGAAATACATCCGTAGATGTTCCTTTGCAGCAACAATAAACAAAACAAATTTCCTCCATGGCGAAGAAGGCGAAAGACGATTCTTAGTCCATGAAGCCCTATCAATAAACTACCAATTCCCAATCGACCACGCTCAACTCTACGCCCAAGTATACTATTTATATAAAACTGGTTTCAAATACTGGGAAGCAGGCGAAGAAATCCAAAAACGTAAGGAAATAAACAAAGAATTTCGTGAAAGCAACCTAACCGAAGAACTATTCTTTAAATACTATAAAAAACCAACACCTGCCGACATAGAACGCCAAAGCCTTTGCTTAAAATACCTTTCTGCCACCGACATAAAAATAAAACTATGTCAGAATTGGGGAATAAATTCAAATGATATAACGGTCAACCAAATTGGAAGAATTTTATCAGAATATGATTTTGCTAAAAGTATATTAAAAGGTATTAGACGTTATGTTGTGATGGAAAAAACTGATACAGAAATTAAAGATGAGCAAGATTATAATTTTGATGGAAAAGATGACGAAAAAACACCATAAAAATTAAAAAATAGATTAGGGTGTAAGAAAAAAAACAGAGAAAACTTTTTTATATATCACTCAAATACAGAAAATATATTTTACCTAAAAAAAGCACATATAAAAGTTTAAAATTCAATATTTTTCTTACACCCTAACATCTATAATATTATTATACAACAATATAGCAAAATATTTTCTTACACCCTAAATGACGTTTTTGAACGTTTTCTTACACCCTAATTTCAATAAAAAAATAAAATCAAAATCAAGAAAACACAAAAAATACCCAAAAAAACGTTTTTTTTCTTACACCCTAGAATTTTCTTACACCCTAATTTTATCCCCCTAAAATAGAATCAAATTACAAGAAAATAGAATTTGATTTCAATAAATCAGAATCAAATTCCATGAAATTATTATCGTTATTTATCATCGTCGTTATCATATTGGAATGTTAATATATCCATTCGTAGGGGCGGGTTCTAAACCCGCCCTAATAATATGCGGAATAATTATTTGATGATTTTTTTAATATTGGAACGGATTTATCATTAGGGCGGGTTTAGAACCCGCCCCTACAAAATATGAAATACAATATGATACAATGCAATAAAATAAAAAAACAAAAAAAATACGATAACCAATGAATATATTAATCATAAAATTTATCATCACCCCAATTTAATGGGTTTGATAAAATATAAGATGATATTTTGTTATATGAATCTATTGAACGAATTATATGTTCATAATAATTCCTTTGCCAAACGCCATTATTTTGAATATCCCTTAATAAATTAATTCTTCGTGCAGAAAATGTCTTAAATTGACGAACAATTTCCGATAAAGGAAAAGATATATTATCAACAATCTCAATAATACCATGAATATGATTAGGCATAATACAAAACTCATGCAAATAAATATTAGAAATATGATTAGGTAAATCAAACCAAGTAGTTTCAACCACCCGACCATAATCATTCAAAACCATAACCCCATCAACCACATCCCCCAATAAACATTCCCGACCTTTCACGCAAATAGTAACGAAATACAACCCCGACCGAGAGTAATCATACCCCACCAACCTAACACTCCTCCTATGATGTATATTCTGATTATATACCATTGGTAAATATATTTAGAATTAAATTCCTTAAAATAATGTCTATTGTAAAAGATATAAACATTAGTTATTTATTGTTCTAAATCACTTATATTCAAATAAGTTTTAAATTTTACTTCAATATTGTTTTCCTTAATAAAATCAATATACTCCTTTTGTATATTTGAAAAATCTAATAATGCTTTTAAATAAGGTGAATTATTTTTATTTATTTCAGACCACTCAAAAAATGTTTGTCCTCCCAAATAAAAATTAAAGGAACGTTGTAAATCAGCAAGACTTTTTTTATCATGCATAATATACCTTCTTCTAATATCTGTAGAATAATTTACAAGAGTATTAAATCTATTACTTATTTCTAAGATTACTTTTACAAATTCATCTTCAAATAAAAATTGAGAATAAGAGTATTCTAATATAAATTTATCTCTCAATATTAATAAATTATCATTGAATGGATCTCCAAATTCAATATTCGGTTTCATAAACCAGTCCTCAATATTTAAAAATGAAGCACCAATAGTATCAGAAAAAACTTTATATAAATTATATCTTCGTTCAAATAACTGCAATTTTAAATTCCTTTTCTGTAAATCAATTTGATTATTTGCGATAGCAATCTGGATTTTCTTTTGTTCTTTTGCAATCTTACTATTTAAAATGTAAATATAAATAGATAGTATTATAAAGGCAATAACATTTGCAAATGTAACTCCAAACATCCACCAATCATAAGGTCTTGGATTAAGAATTGCATTTTCAATTCCATTTAATCCTTCAATATAATTTATATCCATAATCTATTATTTTTCTATTTCGTAAAATTTAATTCTATGATATTTCAGAAGTTCTTCACAATCTTCAATATATTTATTGCATTCTACAACAGTTGGAGAAATCCCCATATGAGCTGCTTTATTTCTTAATTTAGCCAAAACAAAGAAATCAGATTTAATTGTGTTGATTTTGAATTCTTTTAATAACCTTCTTAATGCAGCAATTCCATTAATCTCTTTGGGTAAATTCCCCGCCGCTTGCGGCGAAAATTGTACTTTTGTTTGATGGGAGAGAGCAAATATATTCATAAATCACACAATGTATCATTGTTATTATATCAAATAGTCTGTCCAGCCAAATATAGACGAGTAGTATTTAGTGATTCAGTTGATATAACGCTGAAGGACATTTGTCTTGAGATCTCAAAAAGGTATCAAATCTACTTTCTTGAGATAGGCACAGATGATGACCATGTTCATTTTTTGGTTCAATCAGTTCCGATGTATAGTCCAACAAAAATAGTTACAATAATAAAGAGTATTACCGCGAGGGAAATTCTAAGTAAAAATAAAGAAGTAAAGAAGCAACTATGGGGAGGTGAATTTTGGACAGATGGTTATTTTGTAAATACAGTTAGTAAACACGGGAATGAAGATGTAATTTCAAAATATGTCAGAGAGCAAGGTGTTGAGAAACAGTATAAAGTATTATATAAGGTTACCCAATTATCACTTTTCTAGAGAAACTTATGATACCCCGTCCGCTTGCGGCGGGGGTTATTCATTATTATCAAGGATTTTCTCGACATCTTCCTTCTTATAACTATTCTTAGTCAAATTATCAACGAGTAATTTTGAGAAAACAATTTCGCAAATTGTACAGCAATTAATAATTACATGCCTAAAATCATTTTTTTCTAACATCTCTTTCGCTTCTCTAAGCAACAGAAACTCAAGTATTGGTTTTGCATTATTTTTTATTAGTTGCAATAATCTAAGCAGTGTATATCTATTAATGCAATTATTAATATCATTTGAAAAATCAAGACAAATATTATCAAAAGATATACATTTTTTTATTGTCTTCTCTTCTTCTGAAATAAGGCAAAAATTAATTTTATTAGATTCTTTAATATGAGAATGATTATTATTACATACAATTTCTTTTGGATAACATTCTAATAGATCTAAAAATATATTTAGTTTAAATTCTACATCATTATAAAATACAATCTCATCTATTTTCTCATCTGTACAAAACTCACAATAGAAATTATTTAAATGAAAATAAAATGAATCTTCATATCCTGCGTAATTTTTTTTCTATAAATTTAAGTTTATAATATAGATTGCCACATCCATTTCTAATATCATCAATATTATCTGGCATAAATAAATTACCATATACTCCATTTACATTTATAGGAATAATAGCATTCAGTAGATCTTTTGGAAAATGATAGCTTCTTTTTAAATCTATAAAACAATGATATCTCATACTCTAACCTCTTCACTAATAAACTTAGTCAATAAAATATTTATACATTATAGTATAATTCTGTTTTTCAAGCCTCAAAAGTACAAAAATTATATTACTATAAGTATAAAAACGTAAAAATAAAAAATACTTAGTAGAAATTAAATAAGTATTTATTTGTTACGTCATCTTACAAAACAAGATATATAATGAAAAGGGGAGTGGTATTAGAAAAAAGAATTTCTTTATTCACAAAGCCAAGATATTATGGGGTGAATATTTTTTCTACCTCAAGTAAAAAAAAGCGTCTCATTTCTGAGACGCTTTCATATTATTGTCAATTTTATAGGCTTAGCAAACACCAAGTTCAATCATTGAATCTGAACTTTTGACAAAGGTTCTATTGCCTATAGCTATACTCTGATTAATTCTTCAATTTTTCAAGAATAGTTTTAGAAGCGTATCCAAGCAGTTGTCTTACATTTTCTTCTGTTGGTGTAATTTTATTATCTCTCATATATATTTCTACTGCCTTTTCTTTTTCCTTGAATGGATGGTTAGGACATTTCAACTCTATTAATGAACGAAGTTTATAATATCCGTACTCAGGATGTACCTTTGAACTGATACCAAATCTTGTGGAATTAAATATAGGAGAATTATTTTGCCTATTATCGTCAATTGCATCAATTATTATAGAATCATTTTCCTCTAGTTTGCAGATTGCATTCTTTTCTATTTCAGTGATTTTAGTAACAGACTCGTCTTTGCATATATGTTTAACTACACGACGTGTTAATAGTCCTGGACCACATACCGGAATTTCTTCTGAATTAATCCAAGCACTTCTTATTAAAATTCCCAGATAGTAATTTTCACTATCAGAAAGGCAAATGTCAAAACCGCCTCTATCATAGAGGAAAGAGCTTTCTTTACTTTCAGATGCACGATGAAAATATAATTTCCCAAATCTCTTCATTTGTAATTCATTTTTGTGAACACATTTATCAGGAAAGTTAGTTTCGTTATAATAATATGCTTCAACCTCGATAGGATATAATATTAAATCCTCATCTATTTTGAGCATATATTGATATAAGAAGCTTTTATTGATAGTTTGCAGTATTTTTACTTGCTCTTCTTTGTCAGAAGTTTTCAGCAACTCTTTTAATAATAATTTTAGGTTGTTCATCACTTAAAAAATTAGTTTAATAATTGTTTTATATTCCACGAAATAATGTTTTACTTGATATTTATCTAATATTTTGGTTATTTCTCCATTGCATCGAAAATCCTTTATCCATTCTGAGAAATAGACAATATTGGTTTCGTTACCCGTTATTAACTTTGTCATAATTAATTTGTTTACGGCAAAAGTAAAAATATTATTCGAAATATAAACAAAAAAAGCGTCTCATTTCTGAGACGCTTTCATATTATTGTCAATTTTATAGGCTTAGCAAACACCAAGTTCAATCATTGAATCTGCAACTTTAATAAAGCCTGCTACGTTAGCACCCTTTACATAGTTTACATATCCGTCTTTTTCTTTACCATATTTAATACAGTTTTCGTGGATTGAATTCATCATAGCGTGAAGTCTTTGATCAACTTCTTCGCCTGTCCAACTAATATGACCTGCATTTTGGCTCATTTCAAGACCAGAAACACCTACTCCACCAGCGTTAGCTGCTTTTCCAGGAGCAAATATAACTTTAGCTTTTTGTAATTCGTGTACAGCTTCAGCAGTACATCCCATGTTTGAAACTTCACAAACTAATTTAACACCGTTAGCAATAAGTTGTTTTGCATCTTCAGCTGTTAATTCGTTTTGGAATGCACATGGCATTGCGATATCAACGGCAACATCCCATGCTTTCTTACCTGCAACAAATTTAGCTCCAAATTTGTCAGCATAAGGTTTAACAACGTTATTGTTTGTAGCACGAAGTTCTAACATATATTCAATTTGTTCTGCTGTCATACCGTTTTCGTTAACAACGTATCCGTCAGGACCAGAGATAACTTTAACTTTAGCTCCTAATTCAGTAGCTTTTAAAGCAGCACCCCAAGCAACATTACCAAATCCAGAAAGAGAAATAGTCATTCCTTTAATAGACATGTTGTGAGCTTTTAACATATTGTTTACAAAGTAAATTCCACCGAAACCAGTTGCTTCTGGACGTAGGATAGAACCTCCCCAACCAGAACCTTTTCCTGTTAGAACTCCTGTGTTTTCACGAACTAATTTCTTGTACATACCATATAAGAAACCAATTTCACGTCCACCTACTCCGATATCACCAGCTGGTACATCAGTGTCAGGTCCAATATATTTATATAATTCTGTCATGAAAGCTTGGCAGAAACGCATGATTTCTATATCTGATTTTCCTTTTGGATCAAAGTCAGAACCACCTTTACCACCGCCCATTGGAAGTGTTGTTAATGAGTTTTTGAATGTTTGTTCAAAACCTAAGAACTTTAATGTATCAATAGTTACTGTAGGGTGGAAACGAAGACCTCCCTTGTATGGTCCAATAGCGTTATTGAATTGTACACGGTAACCACGGTTGATTTGGATGTTACCTTTATCATCTATCCATTCAACTCTGAATTGGAAGATTCTATCTGGTTCAACCATTCTTTCGATGATTTTATGGTCATCATACTTAGGGTTTTTAGCAACATATTCTTCAATAGTTTCTAAAACTTCTGTAACTGCTTGTAAGAACAATGTTTGTCCTGGGTTTTTAGCTTCAACGTCAGCTAAAATCTTTTTTACGTCCATAAATTTATTATTTTAAAATGTTGTTTAGTAAATTTTACTCAACTTCAAACTATCAGTTTGAAGGCACAAAAGTAAAGAGTATCTTTCATATGGAGAAATTATTTTGAGTAAATTTTCAATATCTTTTCTTTTTTTATTTGTGATAGGTGTCTTAAATGACAAAAAGACCTAACTTTGCAGATATTTTTATTTCTATGAATCTCTTACTTAATAGTATTACAAAAAAGATAAATTGCGAAGTTTTTGGTCAAAGAAGAGAAGATTTTAGTGTTAAAAATCTTTTATTTGATAGCAGAAAACTTGGTAATAGTGATGGCACAATATTTTTTGCCATTAAAACTTTATCAAATAACGGAGAAAAATATATCCCTGAACTTTATAGTAGAGGGGTGAGAGTTTTTGTCCTTGAAAACTTACCAAATGACATTTCTTTTTATGAAGAAGCAACCTTTCTTCTTGTAGAAAATGTTATTCAAACGCTTCAATCTTTTGCTAAAATCAAAAGAGAGGAATTTAAGAATCCAATTATTGCAATAACTGGCTCTAACGGAAAGACTATTGTTAAGGATTGGATTGTTGAATTAATAGATAAAGACAAGAAAGTTTGTCATAGTCCAAGAAGTTATAATTCTCAAATAGGTGTTGCTCTTTCTGTTTGGAATTTAAAAGATGATGATGAATTAGGTATTATTGAAGCTGGTATTTCTCAGAAAGGAGAGATGGAAAGCCTGGAAGAGATAATAAAACCAACAATAGGAATATTTACAAATATTGGTGATGCTCATCAGGTTTACTTTAATTCAATTGAGGAAAAGATAAATGAAAAGTTAATCCTATTTTCTTCTTGCAAAACAATTATTTACTGCTCTGACAAAAAAGATATTCACAAACAAATAGTAGATAAGTTTAAAGGCAAGAAAGTAGATCTAATTAGTTGGGGATTTGATAAAGATCCAATATTTAAAATAAAAGAAATCTCAACTCAAAAGAATCAATCAACTATACATTACATATATAATAGCAAAGAATCTTCTTTCACAATTCCATTAATAGACAAAGCAAGTATTGAAAATTCAATAAATGCATATATTGCTTGTTTAACGATTGGAATTAATCAGGATACTTTAAACATTAGAACAAAATCGCTTCAATCTCTTGAAATGCGTCTTGAAATGAAAGAAGGCATTAATGGTACATTGATAATTAATGATAGTTATTCTTCCGATTTAATGTCTTTGGAAGTTGCTTCAACCTTCCTTAACCAACAAAGTAACGATCTTACAAAGACCGCAATACTCTCTGATATCACTCAATCGTTTATAGATGAAAAAGAACTTTATACAGCAATAAACAAGGTCTTAATTTCAAAAAACATAAACTTCTTAATTGGAATAGGCAATGGTTTTATTAGGAATAAATCAATATTAACTATAGAAAACACTGTTTATTCTACAACAGAAGAATTTCTTAAAAAATGTCATTTAAAAGACTTTAAAGACCAAATAATACTTATTAAAGGGGCAAGAAGTTTTTGTTTTGAAAAGATAAGTCGCTTCTTTGAAAAGAAGGTTCATGAAACAGTTTTAGAAGTAAACCTAACAGCAATTGCACATAATGTAAACTATTTCAAATCTAAACTAAAGGAAGGAGTGAAATTAATGGCAATGGTAAAAGCTCATAGTTATGGAACTGGAGGATATGAAATTGCTGCAACTCTTGTAAATCAAAATGTAAACTATCTTACTGTTGCTTTTGCAGATGAAGGAGTGGAATTAAGAAATAATGGAATTAATCGTCCTATTATGGTTATGAGTCCTGAAAAGGAAAGTATAGCAAAAATAATACACTACGATTTAGAACCAGAAGTATATTCAATCAAAATACTAAGAGAACTTATTTCTGCTAAAGAAGAATATGAAAAGATAGGAAACACGAAAACCTTAAGCATACATGTAAAACTTGATACAGGGATGCATCGCCTTGGAATGGAAGACGGAGATTTAGACACTCTAATAAGTATTCTTAATAAAAATACTGACATTAAAATAAAATCAATATTCTCTCATCTTGTAGGTGCTGATAATCCTGAATTAGACTTTTTCACTTATCAACAAATAGAACGTTTTGAATCGATGAGTCAAAGGATAATGCAAGTATTTTCTTACCCTATTCTTCGACATATTGCAAACTCTGCTGCCATTACTCGCTTTCCAGAAGCTCAATATGATATGGTAAGACTTGGAATTGGAATGTATGGTATTGGAGTAGACGAAGAAGAGCAACAAAAGCTAAGATGTGTTCATCGCTTAAAAACAATAATTACCTTAACAAGAGAAATAAAAAAGGGTGAGAGTGTTGGCTATAACAGAAACTTTATTGCAAAAGAAGATATGACAATTGGAGTAATTCCAATAGGCTATGCAGATGGACTAAACAGAAAAAGAGGGAATGGAAATGGAAAGGTATGGATAAACGGCTCACTTGCACCAATCATAGGTAATATATGTATGGATATGTGTATGATAGACCTAACTGGAATTGAATTCTCTGAAGGCGACGATGTTGTAATCTTTGGTGAAGAATATTCAGTAAATAACATAGCAAAAGAACTTGGTACAATATCATACGAAATCTTCACAACAGTATCAACTCGTGTAAAAAGAGTATTCTACCAAGAATAAGATGAAGAAAATAATTTTTAGAATACTTGGATTCACAAGCTTAACACTTGGAATTATTGGAATTGTTGTGCCTATCTTGCCAACAACTCCATTCCTTCTATTATCGTCATACTTATTTCTTAATAGTTCAGAAAAACTATATAATTGGCTTAGAAACAACAAAATCCTTGGACAATATATAAAAGACTTTCAAGACGATAAGGCAATCCCCCTAAAAGTAAAAATATCAAGCATAAGCTTATTATGGATAACAATATCAATAAGTGCTATATTTTTTGTTCATATTCTTTGGTTAAAACTTTTATTATTTGCAATAGCAATAGGAGTTACAATCCATATCCTCCACTACAAAACCAAGAAAAGGAAATAACAGGATACTGTCCCAAAAAGTATGTATCTCTACTTTATTTTTTGTGTTGTTAATACTCCATTTTCATGTCATGTTTTCTTTGTCTTTTTGTTGGAATATTAGGTTTGTTGAAATAAAAATTTAGAACTAATAACTAAGTTATTGGCACTTAAACTTGCTCTATTTTAATTGCTAATTTCAATATTGGCTATTTTTAAATCTAAAATTATCTTTGATTCCTTGTTTTTTATTATCTTTGCCTAATAAATATGGTGATTAATAATTTTAAATAGTACGAAATCATGTGTGGAATAGTTGGATATATGGGTACAAGAGAAGCTTACCCAATTCTTATAAAAGGATTAAAGCGTTTAGAATATCGTGGTTATGATAGTGCAGGTATTGCATTATTAAATAGTAAAGCAGAGCTAAATGTATATAAGACAAAAGGAAAAGTTAAAGACTTAGAAGCATATTGCAATGGTAAAGATATTACAGGAACAATAGGTATTGCTCATACTCGTTGGGCAACACATGGAGAACCTAATGATGCAAATGCCCATCCTCATTATTCTCAATCAGAAAATTTAGCATTAATTCATAATGGTATTATTGAAAACTATGAAGCTTTAAAGAATCTTTTAATTAAAGAAGGATATACTTTTAGAAGCGAAACCGATACAGAAGTTCTTGTTCAGTTATTGGAGTTTGTAAAGAAAAGATATGACTTGTCGTTATTTGATGCTGTTAAAAGAACACTTAACTATGTTATAGGTGCTTATGCAATTGGTGTAATTGAAAGAGGGAATCCTAATGTTTTGGTAGCTGCTCGTAAAGGAAGTCCTTTAATTGTTGGTGTAGGTGAAGGCGAATTCTTCTTGGGTTCTGACGCAACTCCTATTGTTGAGTACACTTCTAATGTTATTTATTTAAATGATGAAGAGGTTGTTAAGTTAGAACGTGGTCAATATCCTTATATTAAGACAATAAAAGATGAGGAAGTTGAGCCAGAAGTATCGAAGATTGAGATGCAATTAAGTGAGATAGAAAAAGGAGGTTACCCTCATTTTATGCTAAAGGAAATCTTTGAACAGTCAAAGAGTTTGAAGATGTGCATGAATGGACGTGTAAGTTGTGAGTTGAAAGAAATTAAACTTAGTGGAATAATTGATAACATAGATAAGTTCAAAAAAGCACGAAGAATACTAATAACAGCTTGTGGTACATCTTGGCATGCAGGGTTAATTGGTAAATATCTTTTTGAAGAATTTTGTAGAATTCCTGTTGATGTAGAAGTTGCATCGGAATTTAGATATCGTAATCCAGTAATATATAGTGATGATATTCTTATTCCAATATCTCAATCAGGGGAAACAGCCGATACGTTAGCGGCAGTACAATTAGCAAAATCGCAAGGAGCTTTTATTTATGGAATATGTAATGTTGTTGGAAGTTCTGTGTCAAGAGTAACTGATAGTGGTACTTATACACATGCAGGACCAGAAATAGGTGTTGCGTCAACAAAAGCTTTTACAACACAAGTTGCAGTACTTACAATGATGGCACTTTCAATAGCTAAAGAGCTTAAAACAATTACAGATGAAAGATATAAAGAGATAGTTTCTGAATTATGTAATATTACTACTAAGATAGATGACATACTTACTCAATGTAAGGATATTGAAAAGATGGCAAGTGTATTTACTTATGCAAGGAACTTCATATATTTAGGTAGAGGATACAATTTCCCTGTTGCATTAGAAGGAGCATTAAAGCTAAAAGAAATTTCATATATACATGCTGAAGGTTACCCAGCTGCAGAAATGAAGCACGGTCCTATTGCATTAATTGACGAAGAAATGCCAATAGTTGTTATAACTCCTAAGATAAAAACGTACGAAAAGGTAGTTAGTAACATCCAAGAAATAAAAGCAAGAAAAGGAAAGATTATTGCAATAGTAACAAAAGGTGATGTGGATGTTAAGAAAATGGCTGACTTTTGTATAGAAATACCAGAAACAGAGGAATGTTTAACACCTCTTTTAACCGTAATCCCACTTCAATTACTTTCTTATTATGTTGCAACAACAAAAGGACGTAATGTTGATCAACCTCGTAATTTGGCTAAATCAGTAACAGTAGAATAGTATATTTTGAAATAATAAAGATATTGTTATGAGTTTAAATGCAAGTGATATTCAGCAAATCAATAATCATGGATTAACTGTTGATGATGTAGAAACGCAGATAATGAACTTTATAACAGGCTTTCCTTATGTAAAGTTATTAGCCTCTGCAACCAAAGGGAATGGGATAATGGAATTGTCAGAAAAAGAAATTGAAGAAAAGATTCTTTATTATGAAACTAATTATTCAAAACATCAGATACTAAAATTTGTCCCTGCATCAGGAGCAGCAACACGAATGTTTAAGGATTTACTTGAATTCTCTGGGCTTTATATGGGATTAAAATATACCTTAAAAGAATTTCCTTCTGTTCAAAAAACAATAGAAAATCTTTCTCAATTTGCATTTTACGATGAACTAAAAACAAAATTCAACTCTCATTCAGTAGATATTGATGAATCCTTATCAAATGGTAATTATACAAATATTGTAAATTATATACTGACAGAAATAGGTTTAAACTATGGAAAATCTCCAAAAGCTTTTATTACTTTTCACAAATATGCAAATGAAGAAAGGCAATATCGATGTGCTTTAGAAGAACATTTTGTTGAAGCAGCAAACTATTCAAAGCAAGAAGATGGAGTAGTTAATATACATTTTACAGTTTCTCCAGAACATAAACAAGGCTTTGAAGATATTATAGAAAAGATAAAACCTATTTATGAACGGAGGTTTAATGTTAAGTATAATGTCTCTTTCTCAATTCAAAAAGAAAGTACAGATACTGTTGCAGTAAATCAGGATAATACATTAGCTTATGATAAAGAAGACAATATAGTTTTTCGTCCATCTGGTCATGGAGCTTTAATTGAAAACTTAAACGATATTAAAGGTGATATTATCTTTATTAAGAATATAGATAATGTAGCTCATGATAAAATAAAATCTTATACATATAAATATAAGAAGCTAATTGCAGGAGTTCTTTTGCAAATACAGGAAGAAGTATTTGCAGCTCTTAAAGCCTTAGAGAAAGGAAGTCTAAATTCTCAAGAGGTTGTAGATATAATTGCTTTAACTAATAAAATAGGTATTAATCTAACAGATAAAGAAAAAAATCAGGACAATATATTAGAGATAATATTTAATAAGTTGAATAGACCAATTCGTGTTTGTGGAATGGTTAGAAATCAAGGAGAGCCAGGAGGAGGACCTTTTTGGATAGAAAAAGAAGGAGAGAAGAGTTTACAAATAATAGAAAGTGCTCAAGTAAATCTAAGAGAAGAATTTCAAAAAGAAATATTTTCTTCTTCAACACATTTCAATCCAGTGGATTTAGTCTGCGGAGTTAAGAGTTATAATGGGAATAATTTTGATCTAAAACAATATATAGATGACCAAACGGGTTTTATATCAACAAAATCTAAAGACGATAGATTAATAAAGGCTCAAGAATTACCAGGGCTTTGGAATGGAACTATGGCAGATTGGATAACAATTTTTGTTGAAGTACCTCTTGAAACATTCACTCCCGTAAAAGTAGTGAATGATCTTTTAAGAGATGAACATCAGGGTTAAGAAAATCTAAAAAAAACATAAAAAATGCAGTTTGGTAGCAATTAAAATTGGAAGTAATAATAATAATTTCTATCTTTGCATCTCAGACTATTTATACAAACGAACTCATATTATTATGTCAAATACATCTAAATTCTTTTTATTTATATTCTCTGTGTGTGTAGTACCAATAATATCAATGGCTCAAATGCCAAACGATGAAGGGATACACGAAAGAGGAATGATGAAGAATAGAACAAATGTAGAAAGAGAAAGCTCAGAATATCAAATCGGAATAATAAAAGATACAACTCGTTTTCGTAAGTCATTAATGAAATTTGTAGGAACAAGTCTTGTTTATGATGATGCAACAGAAGATGAAAACGAAATATTAAGAGAGGCTTCACCAACAACAGCTATACATAGAATAAAAAGAGATTTTTCAAATCTTACTTCCCCAATAAAAGTTCCACTTACAGATTATAGAAATAAGAAATACTATTCATTTCCTTGTGAAGGAGTTAGAGTAACATCTCGTTTTGGTCCACGTCGTAATCGTTATCATTATGGAATAGACCTTGGTTTAAGAATTGGAGAGCCAATTAGAGCAATGTTTGATGGAAGAGTAAGAGTATCAAGAAGAGCAGGAGGTTATGGAAACTTAGTAGTTATTGAACACGATAATCAACTTGAAACATATTACGCACATCTTTCACAAATTAATGTTGTTGATGGAGAAAGGATTAAAGCAGGAGAGATATTAGGTTTAGGAGGAAGTACAGGACACTCAACAGGACCACATTTACATCTTGAAATACGTTATGAAGGTGCAGCTATAAATCCAGAAGATGTAATAGACTTTAATAGCTATGCTCTATTAGATAATACATTAGAATTAACAAAAGATAATTTCCGTCACCATTCAATAAAGCAATCAGGTGCAAAATTAGCAAAGAACAGTTATAGGAAATCTTCAAAACATAATAAATCCTATAAATCTAAGTCTTCAAAAAACAAACAATACGCTAAAGCAAAGATAAATAAATCAAAAATCGCAAAAGCTAAACGCTCAAAAAGGAGAAGGTAAAGCTTTCAATAAAAGATAATACAAGAAAAGCACATGTCATTACGATATGTGCTTTTTTGTATTTACAACATTAAACGATTTTAAATGTTTTGGCTCTATAACGAATAGAGAGGGTAAAAATATTTAATAAAAACAGAAAATGAATACACCCCAACTGAAGGCTAAGCAAGGTGGTGGTATATTCTCCATAAAAATATTATTTTTCTTGTATATATAACAATAATAATTATAAGGAGAGAAAAAATGAATATTGTAGGTTACTTCTTGAAAATAGATTAAATCTTTTTGAATTTATATTAAATCTTTCTGGATTTATATTTAATCTATTTGGAAAAAGATTAAATCTTTTTGGACTATTAATAGGGCAAAGTTAAGAATCCTTGATTTCCACTCTATTGGTTATAGAACCAATGTTCTGAATTTTTATTTCTTCTTCCACCAGAAAAATGCTGCGTTTTGTTTCTTTTTACCTTCAGGAGATTTCTCTACAAAGATTTTTTCTTGGGTTTTGATATTTAGTCCTGTATAGTAGGTTTCAGTACTTATTGTCATTGGAGTTGGAGTAAAGTCTTGAACTTGTTCTAAATGGTAGCCAAGGTCTTTAGTTTTTTGTGCTAAGGATTGCATGTCTTTTAGGTTGCAATCTGGATGGGATGATATAAAATAAGGTATTAGTTGTTGGCGTAAATCATACTTTTTGTTTAGAATATCAAACCAATGTTTTAACTCAATAAATTGATTAAATGAGGGTTTACGCATTAGTTTTAACACATGTTCTTCGGTATGCTCTGGAGCTACCTTTAGACGTCCTGATACATGGTGAAGGAAAAGTGTTTCGAAATATTCTCTTGTTGAGTATTGCTTTTCCTTTTCTTTCTCAATACCTATAAATAAATCATATCTTACACCAGAACCTACAAATGCTTTTTTAATATAAGGTAAGGCTCTTACTTTTTCGTATAGGTTAAGTAATGGTTTATGGTCGAAGTTTAAGTTAGAACATATTTTAGGAAAAATACAAGAGGGCTTAGAGCAGTTCTCGCAGAGCTTCCTGTCAATCCCTTTCATCTTATACATATTTGCAGATGGTCCGCCTAAATCACTTAAATAGCCTTTGAAATCGGAGTTGTGTGATATAGCTTCTATTTCTTTTAGTATTGATTTTTCACTTCTTGATATTATTTGTTTACCTTGGTGTGATGCAATGGTACAGAATGAACATCCTCCAAAGCATCCTCTATGTATATTTACAGAGAACTTAATCATATCAAAGGCTGGAATTGTTCCTCTTTTCTTGTATTTTGGATGTGGTTCTCTTTCGTAGGGTAAGGCAAAGGATTTGTCTAAGTCTTGGGATGTAAAGTTAGGGTCAAATGGATTTATTATTACGTAGTTATCCTTATGCTTTTGTACTAATCTCTCTCCAATTATTTTATTAGATGTTGTTTCTATTTGGAATATAGATTTTGCTTGATTATGTTTGTCTTTTAAGCAGTCTTCATAAGAGGGTAGGAGAATTGTTTTGCAAGAATTCATAGTAGGTATATCTTTTGCAAGAAATCCTGTTTGATATATATCTTTTATATCACCTATTTTTTCTCCATTATTTAATCTATTTGCTATTTCAACAATTATTTTTTCTCCCATACCATAAACCAACATATCAGCCTTACTATCAATTAAGATTGATGGTTTAAGTGTATCTGACCAATAATCGTAGTGAGCATTTCTTCGCATTGAAGCTTCTATACCACCAAGTATTATTGGAGTGTCAGGATAAATTTCTTTAAGTATATTTGAATAAACCGTAGTTGCATAATCGGGTCTATAACCAGCTTCTGCGTTAGGAGTATATGCATCATCACTTCTTAAGCGTTTGTTAGCTGTATAGTGATTAACCATAGAATCCATAACACCAGAAGTAATTCCGAAGAATAAACGAGGCTTACCTAATTTCTTAAAATCACGAAGGTCATCTCTCCAGTTTGGTTGAGGTATTATTGCAACACGGTATCCTGCTGCTTCTAATGTACGAGCAATTACTGCATTACCAAAACTTGGATGGTCAATATAGGCATCACCACTAACAATGATGATGTCTATATAATCCCAACCAAGATTATCAATTTCTTTTTTAGTTATTGGCAAAAAGCCCATTACATATCTTCTAATACTATGCTATTAAGAAAATCAACGCTCTTATGCATTAGTGTGTACATAATTTCGTCTTCTTGAATAAAGTTTACATCCTTACGATATTCTTCAACAAATGCTTCAATTACAGGAGATGATTTAAGACCTGTTATTTTCTTTCTAAAGTCAAAAGCTTGAACTGCATTGAATAATTCTATAGCAAGAACGCTTTCTGTGTTATTTACAACTCTATAAAGCTTTGTTGCTGCATTAGAACCAAATGAAACATGGTCTTCTTGTCCTTGAGATGAATCAATTGTGTCAACAGAAGCTGGTGTACATAATTGTTTTGATTGAGAAACTATTGAAGCTTGGCAATATTGAGGAATCATAAATCCAGAGTTTAATCCAGGGTTGGCAACTAAGAATGAAGGAAGTTCTCTCTTGCCTGATATTAATTGATATGTTCTACGCTCTGAAATAGATCCAAGTTCAGCAACAGCAATTGCTAAATAATCAAGGTTTATTGCTAATGGTTGTCCATGAAAATTACCAGCAGATATTATCATATCAAGGTCAGGAAAAACAGTAGGATTATCAGTTGCAGAGTTGATTTCTGTTGTTATTATGCTTGCAACCCAACCAATAGCATCTTTTGAAGCTCCATGCACTTGAGGAACGCAACGGAATGAATATGGGTCTTGAACGTGTTGTTTATGTTGTTTAATAATTTCACTTCCTTCTAAGAATTCTCTTATATTTGAAGCTGTTTCAATTTGTCCTTTATGTGGACGTACTTCATGAACAGGAGCAAAGAAAGGTTCAATTCTTCCATCAAATGCTTCAAGAGAAACACTCATAATTAAGTCAGCAAGGAAAGAAAGTTTTTGTGATTTTAAAACGCACCAAACAGCATAAGCACTCATAAATTGAGTACCATTTAAAAGAGCTAAACCTTCTTTAGATTTTAATTCAATAGGCTCCCAACCAAATTTTTTGTTTATTTCTTTTGCAGAGAAACGTTCTCCTTCATAGTTTACTTCTCCTAAATTAAGAAGAGGAAGGCACATATGAGCAAGTGGAGCTAAATCACCAGAAGCCCCAAGAGAACCTTGTTGATAAACAACTGGAAAAACTCCATTATTGTAAAAATCAACCAAACGTTGAATTGTTATAAGTTGAGCTCCTGAATTACCATAAGAAAGAGATTGAATTTTGTTTAATAACATAATTCTTACTATTTCTTCTGGAACTTCTTCTCCCATTCCACAAGCATGACTCATTACCAAATTCTTTTGCAATTGTGATAATTCTTCTTTGCTGATTGATATATTACATAAAGAACCAAAGCCTGTAGTTACACCATATATAGGTTCTTTTTGATTTTCCATTTTTTTGTCAAGATAATCTCTGCACGCATTAATACGTTTTACAGCATCTTCCGATAATTCTAATTCTATATCAGAATTTAATATCTTTTCAACTTGTTTAAGTGTTAATTCTTTAGCACTGATTTTATGTGTTGTCATATTTTTTATTTTGATTTGTTTCTTTATTCATTGATTGGATTAATCCCTATAGTTAATCATTAACCATTCCTTCAAATAAGTCATTCATACCTTGTTTTGTGTATGCTCTTCCTAAATGTTGATATGCCAATGGGGTTGCTTCTCTACCTCTTGAGGTGCGCATAAGAAAACCTTCTTGAATAAGAAATGGTTCATATACTTCTTCAATTGTTCCGGCATCTTCTCCAACTGATGTTGCAATTGTTGTTAATCCCACTGGACCTCCTTTAAATTTATCAATTATAGAACTTAATATTCTATTATCCATCTCATCTAAACCATTCTTATCAACATTAAGTGCGGTTAGAGCCATTTGTGCAATTTCTAATGTTATTGTTCCATCTCCTTTTATTTGTGCAAAATCTCTAACTCTTCTTAATAAGAGATTGGCAATACGAGGAGTCCCTCTACTACGGCGAGCAATTTCAATAGCTGCGCTTTCATTTATAGGTGTGTTTAGAATATTGGCAGAGCGTTTTATAATCATATTTAATGTATCGTGATTATAATATTGCAGGCGTGAGGTTATTCCAAAACGAGAACGTAATGGAGCAGTTAAAAGACCTGAACGAGTTGTTGCACCAATTAATGTAAATGGACAAAGAGCAATTTGAACACTTCTTGCATTTGGACCTGATTCGATTAGAATATCAATTTTATAATCTTCCATAGCAGAGTACAAATATTCTTCTACCACGGGACTTAAGCGATGTATTTCATCAATAAATAATACATCATTTTCTTCTAAATTTGTTAATATTCCAGCCAATTCGCCAGGTTTATCAAGAACAGGACCAGATGTAAGTTTTAGATTTACTCCAAGTTCGTTAGCAATAATATGTGATAATGTAGTTTTTCCAAGTCCTGGAGGTCCATGAAGCAATACGTGGTCTAAACTTTCTTCTCTTTCTTTTGCTGCTTGAACGAATATTTTAAGATTCTCAATAATTTGAGGTTGCCCTACAAAACTATCGAAACTTAAAGGTCTTAGAGCCCTTTCAAAGTCTTTTTCAGTGTTGTTTAATCGAGAAGAATTAGGGTCTAAGTGTTCGTTCATATTAAATAATTGATAAATTATTTGTTTTTTTTGATATTAGTCTTTATATTTGCCGAAAATTATTTTGGTAAATAGTGATTGCAAAAGTACTAATTTCCAAGTAAAGTAACCAGTTTTTTGATTATTAATTTTAAATTTTAAGCTTATGATGTCTCAAATTATTGTTGGAATAGATTTTTCTAACTCGTCAATGGTGGCATTGAGAATTGCAGTGGATATAGCAAATCGTACTGGAGCTGATATATTAATGGCTTGGGTTGAAACTAGTGAAATGAGCAAAGAAGAAGCTACCGCAGAACTTCATAAAATAGCAACTGAATTTACCCCTAAACTTAATGGAAAGAACTTATCTTACATTATTTGTTCTGGAAAAGTTTATTTAGGTATATCTAATTTAGTTAAGAGTGAGAGTCCAGACCTTGTTGTTATTGGAGCTCATGGAAAGGGTGGTTTTGATGAAAAATATGCAGGACAAAATGCTTTTAAGATTGTAACAGAATGTACTTGCCCAGTATTAACAATTAGAGAAACATTTAACTTTGATAAACACCTTGAAAATATTGTACTCCCAATAGATTCTTCAAGAGATACACGTCAAAAAGTGCCTTGGACAATAGAATTTGCTAAGATGTTTCCTCATTCAAATATATGTGTTCTTGGCGTTCTAACAACACATATGAAATCAATAAGAAACATTGTTAGAAGTTATGTAAATAGCGTTGAAAAATTCTTACAAAAGCATAATCTTCCATATACAACAGAATTTGTAGATTCAGAAAATGTAACAGTTTCAACACTTGAATATGCTAAGAAAATTAATGCTGATGTTATTGTGGTTATGACAGAACAAGAAAAGACCATAACAAATATGCTATTTTTAGGACCATATTGTCAACAAATGCTTAATTTATCACCATTTCCAGTACTAACAGTACCTTCAGTTCAACTCCATAATACAGAGCGATAAAATGTGTTAATTTAAGCATGAAAAAAATAAGAAGATTTATCCTTTTGTTTTTAATATTATTAGTAGCAGTATCATCAAAAGCTCAAGTAGAGGTGATTGCAGACGGAAGGCTCCAAACAATATTAGAACAACATATTACATTCAACGAAATATTAAGAACAGCACCTGGCTTTAGAATAAAAGTAGGAGTGTTTACAGGAGCAGGTTCAAAGCAAAAAGCCTTTGATTTAAGAGATGAAATAACTAATAATTTCCCTACTCTTAGAGCTTATGTATTATTTGATGAGCCTAATTTTACTGTAAAATGTGGTGATTATCTAACAAAATTAGACGCTTATGGTACATTTATGAGCCTTAAAAGTCTTTATCCATCTGCAACAATAATAAGAGATTATATAAACTTCCCAGTAATTTCAAAAGATGATTTAGTTCTTCCAGAGTATTATGAGGAAGAAGAACCAGAATAAAATAAAGAAATGGAAACTATCAAAAACTATATCGAAGAAAACAAAGAAAGGTTTTTAAATGAATTATTTGGATTAATCCGTATACCTTCAATATCATCAATTGAAGCACATAAGCCAGATATGTTACGTTGTGCTGAACATTGGAAAGAATTAATACTTGCAGCAGGTGCAGACAAATGCGAAATAATGCCAACGAATGGTAATCCTGTTGTGTATGCAGAAAAGATAATTGACCCAAAACTAAAAACAGTAATGGTTTATGGTCATTATGATGTGATGCCTATTGACCCAGTTGAAGAATGGATAACAACTCCATTTGAACCTGTTATAAAAGATGGCAAGATATGGGCTCGTGGTGCAGATGATGACAAAGGTCAATCATTTATGCATGCAAAAGCATTTGAATATATGGTAAAAACTAATCAATTGCCTTGCAACGTTAAGTTTATGTTAGAAGGAGAGGAAGAAATTGGTTCGCCATCATTATATCCTTTCTGTGAAAAGAATAAAGAGCTATTAAAAGCTGACATTATTCTTGTATCAGATACAGGAATGATTGCAGAAGATGTTCCTTCAATAACAACAGGATTAAGAGGTTTGGGATATGTTGAAGTAAAAGTAACAGGACCTTGTAGAGATTTACATTCAGGATTATATGGTGGAGCAGTTGCTAATCCAATTAATATTCTTTGTGAAATGATTGCAAAATTATCAGATGAAAATAATCATTTCACAGTTCCAGGATTTTATGATGAAGTTCTTTTTGTATCAGATGAAGAAAGGGCATTAATGGCAAAAGCACCATATAACGAAGAAAAATATAAAAAAGAATTAGACATAAAAGAGCTTCATGGAGAAAAAGGTTATTCTACAATTGAAAGAACAGGAATTCGTCCATCTTTAGATGTTTGTGGAATTTGGGGAGGTTATCAAGGAGAAGGAGCAAAAACAGTTATTCCTTCAACAGCTCACGCAAAAATATCATTCCGTTTAGTTCCAGACCAAGATTTTGAAGCTATAACAGAAAGATTCAAGAAATATTTTGAAAGTCTTGCACCAGATTGTGTGAAAGTAGAAGTAACACCACTTCATGGAGGTTATGCTTATGTATCACCAATAGATATGCCAGCATATAAAGCAGCAGAAAAGGCTTATGAAAGAACTTATGGGAAGAAACCAATCCCAACACGTAGCGGTGGTTCAATTCCAATAGTTGCAGGATTTGAAAAGATATTAGGAATAAAATCAATTCTTATGGGCTTTGGTTTAAGTACTGATGCAATTCATTCACCAAACGAAAGCTACCCATTAACCCAATTCTTTAAAGGAATAGAAACAATACCATACTTCTACAAAGAATTTGCTAAGGAAAATATATAATCCTAATAACCAATTAGAATAATATTAAAGAAGAATGCAGAAGTCCCAAAAGCTTCTGCATTTTTTTTATTAAATAATTTGTTTTTTTATTCTTTTGAATGTACCTTTGCTCCTTAAAAGGTTAATATTTTAGCAATAAAGTCGTTATTTAATAAAGCCAAGACAAACCATGAAAAAAATAAATTTAAGATTCAAATCAATTTCAATTGTTATAGTGGTAATTGCAGCTTTAAGCCTTTGCTTATTTTCAGCTTGCGAAGAAAAAGAGAATTCTATAAATTCCAAATTACTTATGCTTAAGGTTGATTACTTAACAAATAATTTTGAAGGAGGAAAAGAAACAATTTTTTCTGCACCCACATCAACATTTACAATCACAACTAAATATGATGCTCCTGGTGATTTCGGAAATATAAGATTAAAATATCAAGAATTAAATGAAATTATATTTGATGGAAGTATTATTTGGATGGGAAGAGGTGAAATGTCTATTCCACAAAATATATTACCTGCAAATCGCTTTAATCGTGTAACTACAGACGATTTTGTATATCCAAGTGGAGGATTTGAAAATGTTTTTAATCCATCAGAAGAAGATTATGATTACTCTCAAATATGGAGTCAAGTTCAAGGGTTGGTAAAAGTAAGAGAATATTTAAATTCTAATCCGAGTGCTTCAGTGAAAATATTTCTTTATACTCCAAGTGTAGGTTGTGGAGATCCTGCCGATTGGGATTGGATTATTTTCATAAAGAACTAATTTCTCAAACCTTTAATTAGTTCTACTTTTGCTTTTTTCATTATCATAGAACCATTCTGCATCTTTTCTTATAGCATCTTCTATGGATACATTTCTTTCTTTGGCTTTCTTTTCTACGTTTTTAAGCCAAGATGGATTGTTTTTTATATCAAGCATTAAATCTTCAATTTTTTCTTTCTTGCTTTTCTTATAAATTGATTCTGTCCATACTTTATTATCATTGCTTAATATATTGCTTATTGATAGGGTTGATGCAATTAGGTCTTTTCCTCTCAATTCAAATACTGTACTTTTATTACCTGTTTTTGGTTGGAAGGTTATATTGATACTATGGTAGTTGCCATTGTTTTTCATTGGAATTGAGTTTATGTAAACAGTATCATTATTCCCATTTGTGGCTATGCTAACATTATATTCTTTATATGGACTATGGTATAGAGTAATAATTGTATCGCAAAGGATATTGTTTTGGTCTTCTGTTAATTTGCTACCTTTTAGTCCAGCAAAATACATAAGTGCATCATTAGTTTTAGTAGTTTGGCGAAAGAAACATACCCACACTCGATTCTCATTTGTTTTATTATCAGATATAAAGTTTTTATATTTATCAGTTAAGTTATATTCTTTACCTGTTACCTTTATAAAATAATGTTTCCAAGTAAAGTATTGCGTTGTTACCCATTTACCAATACATGAACTTGTATTATGAGCTTGTTCAAAGCAAATAGGAGTTTTTGTATCAAGATTAGGAATAGCAACTTTTACTATTGCATCTTCTGCCATTTCAAGACGAAAACTTGATAGCTCAAGGTCTTCTGCTATGGCTCTATTTGTTGTTTGAGTAACAACAGTAACCCAGAATAATAGAATACAGAAAAGTACTTGAAAACTAACTCTTGCTATTTTTGAGAATGATAATAGATTTAGAATAGCAAATACAAGCATAACAAAACAAAGAGTGTACCCAAAATAAGAAAAGAAAGTTGGAACATAACTATGCCAAGAAGCTAAATAATAGCGAGAAGAAGCACAAACTAATAAAAGAGGCAAATAAACAAGAATTATTCCAATAATAAATCCCCATAATAAATGAATATATTTTATTGCTTTGTATTTATTCAGAGCATAATAAGCAAGAGCCACAACAATAAAACCTTGAACTGCAATTATTAGATCTATTCTATGTAGCTTAAACATTGCATCAAGACTCATCGAATGATAAATTATAACACCTCTATAATCTGCATAAGCTTGAAGAGGAAATGAAAGTTTACTCATGAGAGTTGCTGTTTGAAATAATCCGAAAAGAGTTAAATCTTTTGAGATGTATGCACCGTTATATTTTGGAGGATAAAATAATTGAAATCCAAAATATGCTATTAAATATAATACCCCACCAATTATAAACGGAAGTAGTTCTTTAAGAGTTTTAATTACGTTTTCTTTAGTTCTGACAGATAAATTATTGTTTTTCCATATAGCAATAAATAAGAATACTAAATAATAAACCAAGTATGTTTCATAAAACAATGTTGCAATAAGCATAATTATAGAAGAAGTATGCAGTAGATATTTCTTTTTCTTCTCGTAAAATGAAATAAATAAATGAAGCGAAATTAGGATTAAGCAAAATGAGAAAGTGAAATAAAAGGGATATGCAGTTGTTATTGAATGAAACCCTGCTATTTGAAAACAAGAAGCAAAGAAGATGGCAGCAAATAAAGTTATAGAATCATTATTAAATACTCGTTTAATTAGTCTTGTGAAAAGTATGAAACTTAATGCAATAGGCAATATATACATTAAATCAAAATAAGTAGGGTTGTTAATTAAATAAGGTACAGCAACAACATAACGAATAAATAGAAGATAGAAACGTCCACTAACATAAGGTAAATCCCCAACAATATGAGTCCAATGACCACTACAAAAATCAACATAAGTATCAATATCATCACCAACAGTAAATCCTACTTTTGTAAGAGGATATAAAGCAATAAGGTATACCAAAAACAATAAAAAATTAATGGTAAACTTCTTTTGATTAAATGGTTTAGTATGTATTCTCATAGTCCTATGCTTAGTTTTTATAATTGGCAAAAGTAATCTTTTTTAATGAAAAGAAGAATTTATTAGTGGTTAATGGTTAGATGTTAATGTTTAATTGTTAATGGTTAGTGGTAAATGATAAATGGTTAATATACCCAAGGCGTTGCCATTGGGCTGAAATAATCTGCCCTTTCAGGGCGTTTTCGTGATTATATTGTATTTATCATTAACCACTAACCACTAACCATTAATTATTAACCATTATCTACGCCCTGAAAGGGCAATTTAACACAGCCCAATGGCAACGCCTTGGGAATATTGATTTGGTTATTTGATATTATCACTAAACATTAACCATTAAAAAGAGCCTGATTTTTTCCAAAATCGTAGGGAGTTTTTTCTTATAATAGCTAAATGGTTACTAAATAAGCTTTTAATCCTAAAATATCTAATATCTAAATATCTATTCCTATACATATAGATTAGATAATAATATTCTATGAATATTACCCCTCCTTAAATGTAGGGGAATATTACATATTTTCAAGCTATGGTTTAATACTATTCTTGATTTTTAATGTAATATCTAATCATTTATCTATATATAATTTTATTAATTAATTAGATTTGAATTCATGCATATTCATTTATTCAAACCTATACCTAATGGATGAATGCATATTTATTCAACTAAGAATATTTCCCCAACATAGTGTTGGGGAATATCCTATATTTTCTGCTTTAAGAGTGATTATTCATTGTTTTGATTTCTTTCCATTATTTCACTTTAAATACTGGATTATACAGAAACGTAATAAATAAAAGGATTTGAGAATGGTAAAAATAATTAATAACAATTGGATTCTTTTATATTGAACCAAATGTAGAGACGTCGATTTATCGCGTCTCTTTTTTATTATTATGGAATTTTAATTGCTGATATTATTTGGATATAATATGGGAAATGTAATTTATGAAACATGCAATTTATGAAACATGTTATTTATGAGACGTGATAAATTGACAGAGACGCGATAAATGTTATCGTTGTTTTTGGATTACAAATATACCAATATCATTTTTCTTGGTAATTCCAACCTAATGTAGGGGCAACCCTTGCGATTGCCCTATTATTAATATTACCTATTATCAATTATTAATATTGCTAATTATTGTATTCGGCTTTTTGGTTGTTTTGGTTGAATGTATTTGTAGATTTATTAATAACAATTATTCCATAAATATGATTAAGTATTATTTTTCAAACTATATACAATTAGAATGATAATTGCATACTAAATCCATAACTTAAAAGATTATATTCAAAAGGTAAACTAATAGGTTTTACTTCTGGGTTAAATGAAAGAGTTTTGTTATTACCTAAATTGAAACTTGCAATATATCTATTATTAATTTTTTTTGCCATACTATTAGCATCAATCATTCCAGAAATCCAACAAGTTAATTCACTAATACCTGCAATGATAATTATAGCATCCTGAGTACCATGATCGATATTCCCTTGTAATGCATAAATAATTACACCACTATTAATAGAACTCCACAAGAAAAAACCTATTCCTTTCGAACTTTGAGCATTATAGAATTGTCCACCACCAGGAAATACAAGCGACATTAAAGTTGCTATCCCTGGATTTCTATAAGAAATAGTTAGAGGTTGAAAATCATTTCTTATTAGTGTTTTCTTCATTAGTTGGCTATCTATTATATTTATACTGTCTGTTTGGATTTGATTATCTCCATTTTCTAAAGAATCGCCATCTTGAGCAATTTTTCTTATATTATTTAAAGGTGGATTATAGGTGCCACTTTCAGTCTTTATTTTTATATAATCATTTGTTTGAACAATTATTTTGCCCTTATATATACCACCATCTTTCATATAAATTATATCCATCTTTTCTTTTTGTGCAAATAAATTTGATGCTGATGCAATAATTAATATTATTGCAATAAAAGAGATTAGTTTTTTCATAATACTATTATTTATATTAATCTTCAAAGATACACATTTATAATTACAATAAGATTATTTTCTTGAATAAATTATTATTGACAAAGCAAAGGGCAATTGCAAGGGTTGCCCCTACGTTTGGTTGTTGACATATATCAACATTACCATAAATACAAAATTAATTCCCAAATCTGCCCTTTCAGGGCGTAGATAATGGTTAATTATGAATTGAACAATCAATATTATTTTCCCCAAGGCGTTGCCGTTGGGTTATGTTAATTCAGGTTTTTAGCCTTTATTTATGGGACGTGTTATTTATGGGAATATGTTATTTATGAGACGCGATAAATCGACGTCTCTACGGGGGTTATGTTTTTTTTAGGTTATAATGGTTTTCGGATTATTTTTAATCATATTCCAATATCATTTTTCTTGGTAACCAAACCTAATGTAGGGGCAACCCTTGCGATTGCCCTATTATCAATATCATAAATAATTAATATCATCAATAATTGTATTAGGTGTTTTTGTTGTTTTAGATAGGGTAGAGGCGAGCCCTACCCCTACATTTGATTATTTATGTTGGGTTTGTTAATTTAGACAATGTTTTATTCCAACATCTTTAATTGTTCTGTTATTGAAGATATTTTTTGTTGAGCATCGGATAGTTTTTTTCTTTCGTATTCAACTACTTGTGCCGGTGCTCCATTTACAAATTTTTCGTTTGAGAGTTTGCCTTTAACGCTTTTTGCGAAGCCTTCATAGTATTTTAGGTCTTGTTGTAGTTTCTTTATTTCTTCTTCTTTGTTTATCGTATCTCCAAGAGGAATAAACATTTCATTTGTGCGAACCATTAAAGATAATGCACCTTCTTTTTTATCTGATATATATTCAAGGTTTGATAAATTACAAAGCTTAGTTATAATTCCATCAAATTCTTTGTTATCGTTTTCGGTAGTCTTAATATAAAGTTCTAAGGCAATTTTTTGAGCTATATTCTTTTCATTTCTTACTTGACGAACTGCTGCTATCTTTTCTTGTGCAAAAGCAAAGTCAGAAACTATTGTAGATTTACTTTTATATGCTTTTGGCATTGGAGCAATCATAATATAGTCGTTTTCTTGCCTTTCATGTAGGATATGATATATTTCTTCGGTTAAGAAAGGCATATAAGGGTGAAGTACTTTTATTAAGTCTTCGAATATATTTATTGTTGCTTCAAATGTTGCTTTATCGATTGGTTGTTGATAGGTAGGTTTTATTATTTCTAAATACCAAGAACAGAAATCATCCCATACAAGTTTATACGTTCTCATTAAGCTTTCACTTAAACGATATTTTGAGAAGTCATCTTCAAGGTCAAGAAGGGTTTCGTTTAGTTTTTCTTTAAACCAGTCAATTGCTATTTTAGAGTGTTGAGGTTGTTCTATATCTGCAATTTCCCAACCTTGAACTAAACGTAGGGCATTCCAAATCTTATTTGAGAAATTACGTCCTTGTTCACAATAGCTTTCATCAAATAATAAGTCATTTCCGGCAGGTGAAGCCATTAGCATACCAACTCTTACTCCGTCAGCTCCGTATTGTTCTATTAATTTAATAGGGTCAGGGCTATTTCCTAAGCTCTTAGACATCTTTCTTCCAAGCTTATCTCTAACTATACCTGTTAAGTAAACATTCTTAAAAGGTATTCCTTGACGATATTCTTGACCAGCAATTATCATTCTTGCAACCCAGAAGAAAAGAATTTCTGGAGCAGTAATTAAATCGTTGGTAGGGTAGTAGTAGTTTATATCTTTATTGTTTGGGTAACGAATACCATCAAATACAGATATAGGCCATAACCATGAAGAGAACCATGTATCTAATACATCTTCATCTTGTTTAAGGTCGTTAATTGTATAGTTCTCGTTAGGGAATTTCTCTTGTGCAACTTTAAGAGCTTCTTCTTTTGTTTTTGCAACAACTAATTCTTTGTTTGGAAGATAGTAAGCAGGAATTCTTTGTCCCCACCATAATTGACGGCTAATACACCAGTCTTTTACATTTTCCATCCAATGACGGTATGTGTTTTTGAATTTAGCAGGGTGAAATTTAATAGTATTGTCTTCAACAACTTCAAGAGCAGGTTTTGCAATATCAGTCATCTTAACAAACCATTGAACAGAAAGTTTAGGTTCAATAACAGCATCTGTTCTTTCTGAGCACCCAACCTTATTTACATAGTCTTCAATCTTAAACATTAGTCCTGCTTCTTCAAGGTCTTTTGAGATTTGTTTTCTACAATCAAATCTATCCATTCCTTTATATTGCATTCCATGTTCATTCAATGTACCATTGTCATTGAAAATATCTATGCTATCAAGTTTATGTTTTAAACCAAGAGTATAGTCATTTATATCATGAGCAGGAGTAATCTTTAAAGCTCCTGTACCAAATTCTTTATCAACATATTCATCAAAAATAATAGGTATAACTCTATTTACAATTGGAACAATTACTTTCTTGCCTTTTAAGTGAAAGAATCTTTCGTCTTCAGGGTGAATGCAAACAGCAGTATCTCCAAGAATTGTTTCAGGACGAGTTGTGGCAACAGTTACAAAATTATCTTCTCCTTCTATCTTATACTTTAAATAATATAGTTTAGAGTTTTGTTCTTTAAATATTACTTCTTCATCAGAAAGAGCAGTTAAGGCTTTAGGATCCCAGTTAACCATACGGATTCCACGATAAATCAAGCCTTTATTATATAAATCAACAAAAACATCAATTACAGATTTATACAAAGCATCTTCCATTGTAAAACGGGTTCTTTCCCAATCACATGAAGCTCCTAATTTCTTTAATTGTTCTAATATAATGCCACCATGTTTTTCTTTCCATTGCCAAGCATGATTTAGGAACTCTTCTCTTGTAAGGTCTTTCTTTTCAATTCCTTCTTCTTTTAACTTAGCAACAACTTTCGCTTCAGTAGCAATTGAAGCATGGTCAGTCCCAGGAACCCAACAAGCATTTTTGCCTTCCATTCTTGCACGACGGACTAAGACATCTTGAATTGTATTGTTTAACATATGTCCCATGTGTAATATTCCTGTTACATTTGGTGGAGGAATAACAATACAATAAGATTCTCTTTCATCTGGTTCGGAATGGAATAATCCTTTGTTCATCCATTCTCCATACCATTTGTCTGCTATTTGCTTTGGCTCGTACTTCGTTGCAATTTCACTCATCGTTACAATAAAATTATCTTTGTTTAAATATGGTGCAAAGATAGAAGTTTTAAGTGAATATGAGAAAAGAAATTAGAAAATGCTTACATGGCATGATATTTGTTATTACATTTGCATTATATATTTAAGCGAAAATTATTATTATTCAAACAAATATTTGAACTTATGAAAAAATTATTTGCAACATTGTTAGGCGTAATTTGCTTAACGTCATTGGTATTTGCACAGGAAGATATTACAACCTATAATGGGAAGATTTCAAAGGTGAAAGTCTATATTGAACAAGCTAAATTAGATAAGACCGCAACATTTCCTCTAAAACAAGGGAATAATGAAATAATTCTTTCTGGAAATTCCCCTTATATGCAACCTCAAAGCTTACAATTCACATCATTAAACGACTTTATAATAACTGATTTTACTCCATTTATTCAATACGTTCAACCAAAGCAACAAGCTGAAGATAGACTTTCTTCTGAAAACAAACGTCAATTAAAAGTACTAAGAGATTCTCTTGATGGTTTAAATTTAAAGAATTCAGATTCTTATACACTTGTTTCCATATTAAATAAAGAAAAGAATGTTCTTGAAAATATGAAGGTAATGTCACAGCCTCAAACAATAGATTCAATACCAAAGATAAAAGATGGTCTATCTTATTATCGTGATAAAATGTTAGAAGTGACAAAGATGCTACAAAAAGAAAACATAATCATTACAAAAAGAACAAAATCAATATCAGAAGTTACTAATCAAATAAATCTTATTCTTCAAGGAGAATTAAATAATTCAAATCCTCGTAATGAATACTATATTCGTTTAAATATTTATTCAGAAAAAGCAATTCCACAATGCAAGTTAAGTTATTCATATAATGTAACAGGTGTCTCTTGGCAACCATACTATGATATTAAATTTACTAAACCATCTGAACCAGTTGCATTTGTACTTAAAGCACAATTAACTCAACAAACAGGAGAAGATTGGAATGATGTAACATTAATCTTTTCAACTGAACAACCTAATAATCTTAGAACTTTAGGAGAGTTATACCCTTATTATTTAAGAGATAATCAACCAATAGCCTATAAAGCTAATCAAAAGAGATTAAAAGTAATGAATGCGGAAGCTGCTAGTATGATGGATGTTGAGATTAAAGACAATGATGCATCTCTATCAAAAATGGCTAATGGAACAGGATATTCACAAATGACAGTTTCTCAATTAACAATGTTAGGAAAAGAATATGAAGTTGGAATGAAACATACTATTTTAAGTGATGGAAAAGAAAAGACAATTGCTTTAGAAACAAAAACTACAAAATCTGATTATAAACATTACTCTATTCCTAAGATAGATAAAACTGTTTATATTTCAGCACTTTTACCTGCTTGGGAAAGCTTGGAATTAATGGATGCAACAGGAAAAATTTATCTTGAAGATAGTTATATTAATGATACTTATATTAATTCTAATAGCACATCAGATACTTTAAGCATGTCAATAGGTGCAGATAAGAGAGTTGCAATAGACAGAAAAGTAACAAAGTCTAAACCAGAAAAAGTAGGGTTACTTAGTTCTTTATCAGAAACAATAGTTACAATCACTATATCAATAAAGAATAATAACCAAACTAATATAGATCTAAATTTAGTTGATCAAATACCTTTATCAAATTCAGAAAATATTACTATTACAGCAGGTGATATAGCAAAAGCAGAATATGATCCAAAAACAGGAAAACTAATATGGAATTTAACTTTCAATCCATTAGAAGCAAAAACCATTACATTCACTTATACTGTTCGTCATCCAAAAAATGCAAACCTATTTTTAAATTAAACGTAGAATAAATTAATAAAATAGAATCAAGTTCTACGAAATTGTAATTTGATTATAGAAAATTAGAATCAAATTACAAACAAATAGAATCAAGTTCTATGATAAAATAAATGGTTAGTATAAGCCGCTGCTTTTGATAGTTATAACAGCGACTTATATTTTTATGAGATATTTTTCTATTATTACAATAAACCTTTTAAAATAATGGTTGTCTTAATAGGAAAATAAATTCTCTTGAAAAAGGGATTTTTTTTTATTGATAAATCAAAAAATAACAAATATGAATTTTACTAAAAGGTTTCTTGCCTTGTTTTTAATTTCAACCTTATGTTCTTATGCTTATTCTCAGGAAGGAACAAAACTAAAAATGAACCTTAATGAGTGTATTGAGTATGCAAAGCAACATAATTTGACAGTTAAGAAGGCAAAATTATCGTACGAGCAAAGTCAAATAAGCACTTCTGAAGCAAAGCAAGCTCTTTATCCAGACCTTAGTTTTAGTAGTGGTCAAAACTTATCTTATTACACAGAAAAGCAATCTGCAATGATGGATAAAGCATCCTATACTGGTAGTTATGGATTAAATAGTTCTATGACTCTTTATAATGGAGGTAAATTAAGAAAGAATATTCTGCAAAATCAAAAACAAGAAGAAATTAGTAAGTTGGAAATAAAAAATACAGAAAATCAAATTACTGTATCTATAATTCAATACTATATAGAAATTCTATATGCAAATGAGACCGTTAATATACAAGATGCTATATTAAAGCTTTCACAAGAACAATTAAAACGTTCGGAAGCACTATTAAAAGCAGGAAGTATTTCTAAGGCTGATTATGCACAACTTGAAAGTCAAAATGTTTCTTATCAATATCAATTAATTCAAGCCAAGAACTCGTTACAAAAAACAAAATTAGATATTAAGCAGTTATTGGAATTGACAGAAAATATAGAAATCTCTATACCCACAATTAATGATAGTGATGTTATTGCTTCACTACAATCATTAAATGATATTTATAAAAATAGTTATGACGGATTTGTAACAATTACTAATAGCAAGAATAATATTGAACTTTCTAAATTGTCAAAGAGTATAGCTCAGTCGGGTTATTATCCAACAATTAGTTTAAATGCTGGTCTTAGTACAGGACATAATACGCAAAGCACATTAAATCTAATGAATCAATTAAAGAGTAGTTTCTTTGAAACTGTTGGTGTAAATATTTCAGTCCCTATTTATTCTCGAGGACAGAATAAATCGAATGTAAAGAAAGCAGAAATCTCTATTCAACAATCAGAAGTAGACCTTGCTGTTGCAGAAAAGGATGCTTGGAAAATAATTGAAACTCTTTATCTTGATGCAATAAATAATCAAAACTCTTTTGTGGCAGCTAAAGCGAAGGTAACTTCACAAGAAGTGTCATATCAATTGGTGGAAGAAAAATTTAATCTTGGTTTGAAAAATACTATTGAGCTTATGACAGAAAGAAATAATCTTTTAACAGCTCAACAAGAAATGCTTCAATCAAAATATCAAGCAATAATGAGTAAAGAATTAATGTTATTCTACCAATATCAACCATTAGACCTTAAGTATTAATAATCATAATAATAAATAGTTAAAAGTAAATTCTTATGACAAAGAAAAAGAAAAGAATAATAATTGCGGTAAGCATTGTAGCGGTGCTTGTTGTATTGTTTTTAATATTCAAACCAAAGAACGAGGCAATTGTAAATCTCGAAAAATCAAAGGTTATAACCGAAAGTATAAAATTAGAAATTACTGCTACTGGGACAGTAAAACCAATTAATCAAGTAGATGTAGGTACTCAGGTTTCAGGTATAATTAAGAAGATTTATGTAGATTTCAATTCAAGAGTAAAAAAAGGACAGGTTTTAGCTGAAATAGATAAGGATATGTTAGAAAATGAACTTTCAGCAATGAAATCTTCTTTGGATGCAGCTAAGATAGAATTTAATTATCAATCTACTAATTATAATCGCCAAAAGGAATTGCATTTAAAGAGTCTTATCTCAGATTCTGAATTTGAAACAGCAGAATATAGTTATAAAAAAGCTAAGACTAATTTAGATATGGCTAATTCAAATTATACTAAGACAAGAACAAATTTATCTTATGCAACAATTTATTCACCAATAGATGGAGTTGTTCTTAATCGTGCAGTTGAACAAGGACAAACAGTTGCTGCAAGTTTCAATACACCAACATTGTTTTCAATAGCGCAAGACCTTTCAAAAATGGAAATTTATGCAAATGTTGATGAAGCAGATATAGGAGGAGTTAAAGTAGGACAAAATGTTGAATTTACAGTTGATGCTTATACTGATGATAAATTTGTAGGAAAAGTTAAGCAGGTACGTTTGCAAGCAACCACAAGTTCAAATGTGGTAACTTATCAAGTAATTATTGAAGCGCCAAATGAAGATTTAAAACTTAAACCAGGTTTGACAGCAAATGTTAGTATATCAACCTCAGAAAGAGAAAATGTATTAACTATTCCAGCAAAAGCAATTTCTTTTAAACCTAAAGCAGAATCATTTGGTCTGAAATGGAAAATAGAACAACCTAAAAATCCTAAAGAAAAACATGTATGGATAGTAAAAGGAAATACATTAAAACCAATTGAAGTAAAGGTTGGATTAAATAATGGAAGTAAAGTTGAAATAATAAGTGGCTTAAAATTAAATGACGAAATAGTAACAGGAATTGTTGATGACACAGCAAATCAAGAAAAGCAAAATAGTATGTTTGGACCAAGGAAACATTAATCTCTAATAATACTTAGTCTTTAATTATAGCTATAAATACAATGAAAAACAAAATAATAGAAATAAATAATCTCAAAAGACATTTCCAAGTTGGAGAGGAACTAGTTCAGGCTTTAAGGGGAGTTAGTTTTTCAATTGAAGATGGCGAGTTTGTTACAATTATGGGTTCGAGTGGTAGTGGGAAATCAACTCTTTTAAATTTGCTTGGTTGTTTAGATACACCAACCGAAGGAGAATATTTATTGGATGGTAAATCCGTTGCTTTAATGTCAAAGAATGATAGAGCTACATATAGAAATAGGAAAATAGGTTTTGTTTTTCAATCCTATAACCTATTGCCCAAAACAACTGCATTAGAAAATGTTGAGCTTCCCTTGATGTATAATCATAACTATTCAGCCTCTCAAAGAAAAGAAAAGGCAAGACAAGCTTTGATTTCTGTTGGACTTGAAGATAGAATTATGCATAAATCACAGCAGATGTCTGGAGGGCAACAACAAAGAGTTGCTATTGCAAGAGCTTTGGTTAATGATCCAGTTATGATTCTTGCCGATGAAGCAACAGGTAATTTAGATTCAAGAACATCTTATGAGATACTTACTTTGTTTCAAGAACTTCACAAAAAAGGAAGAACAATAGTATTTGTTACACACAACCCTGAAATAGCAGATTTTAGTAGTAGAACAATTGTTTTAAAAGACGGAAGAATCATTGAAGATAACCATAACGATAATATCAAAGATGCAAGAACTGTTTTAGAATCATTACCTAAAGAAAACAATTAGTTATGAATATAAAAAACTTAATAACAATAGCATTTAGAGCATTATCTAATAATAAGATGCGTGGTTTTCTTACCATGCTGGGTATTATTATTGGAGTTTCTTCCGTGATAACTATGTTGGCAATAGGAGAAGGTTCTAAACAAAGCATAAAAGGACAAATATCAGATATGGGTTCTAATATGATTTTCGTTATGCCTAATTTCAATAGAGAAGGAGTATCAAAATCAGCATCATCAATGGAAAGTTTAAAGGTAAAGGATAGCGAAGACATTAAAGAAGAATGTCCTCATATAAAAGAAGTTTCTCCGGTTGTGAATGCAAGTGGTCAATTAATTTATGGAAACAATAATCACCCAGTATCTGTTACTGGAGCATCACCATCTTATCTTGATATTAGGAAATTAATAGTTCAAGATGGGTCAATGTTTACAGAACAAGATGTTAAAAGTTCAGCTAAGGTTTGTGTTGTTGGGAAAACAGTTGTTGACAAACTTTTTACAGAAGGTGAAGACCCTATTGGAAAAATAATCCGTTATAATAGTATACCTTTTAAAATCGTTGGGGTATTAAAATCAAAAGGATCAAGCACCATGGGGGAAGACCAAGATGATGCTATGTTTGCCCCTTATACAACAATACAAAAAAGGATATTAGCAATAACTCATATTCAAACAATCTTTACATCAGCAACAACAGAAAATGATTCCCAAAAAGCAATAGCAGAAATAACAGAAGTATTGAATAGGAATCATAAAATTCAAGAAGGGCAAGAAGCTGACTTTGAAATAAAGAGTCAACAAGAATTAATGCAAACTATAGATACTGTAACGTCATTAATAACAGCATTACTTGGTTCCATAGCAGGTATTTCATTACTTGTAGGAGGTATAGGTATTATGAATATTATGTATGTTTCAGTAACAGAAAGAACAAAAGAAATAGGATTAAGAATGTCAGTAGGAGCAAGAGGCAGAGATGTCCTTTCCCAATTCTTAGTTGAAGCAATAATCCTAAGTGTTACAGGAGGAGTTCTTGGAATAATATTTGGTGTAAGTATATCGTATATCGTAAAATTGGCAACTGGTTATGCAATATCTGTTTCAACATTCTCAATCATACTTGCCTTTGCAGTTTGTACAATAATAGGAGTATTCTTTGGTTGGTATCCAGCTAAGAAAGCCGCAAACCTTGACCCAATAGAAGCAATTCGCTACGAATAACAATAAAATAAGAAACTAATAGTTATCTATTACATAAGGAAAGGGCTTTCGATTAATTAAGTTTATTCGAGAGCTCTTTTTCTTTCTTTTTTATTCTCGTAATTAAAAAGAATTTATTATCTTTGCATTACGTAAATGTCGGATTATAAATATTTCACAAGAAGAAAACGAAAAATCCTTCTTCTTTCTTTCAAAATAGAATTTAGATAAAAAATATTTACGGTATACACCCAACTACTCCTACGGTATAGACCGTAATAGTGCTACGGTGTACACCGTAGAGGTGCTATGGTATATACCGTAGTGAGATAAAAACCTTGATTTGTTAGATCAAAACAAGGTTTCTGTAGAGAAAGATCTTGATTAATAAGAAAAAGATCTTGATTAATTTCAGAGAAACAAGGTTTTATTTAATAAGTAACTTTTCCTTAGCAAAAAGAAGTTCAAAGAATAGTAAAGAAAATTTCAATAACAAAAACAATACTAAGAAAGTAAATAATATTATCTTTGACGCTCAAAATAGAAATTATATGATAGCACCAACAAAATTAAGGGCACCTGAAAATTGGCAGGATTTTGAGAAACTATGTAAAAAGTTATGGGGTGAAATTTGGGAATGTCCAGATACAATTAAGAGAAATGGGAGAAATGGACAGAAGCAAAATGGTATAGATGTTTATGGACAGCCAAAAGGAGAAATGGATTACTATGGTATTCAGTGTAAAGTTAAAGATGAATATACTAATAGTCAATTAACTAACAAGGAAATAGATGAGGAAATTTTAAAAGCATTAAATTTCAAACCCCAAATTAAAAGATTTATTTTTGCTACAACAGCGAATAGAAATGTTGTTACCGAAGAATATATAAGAGAAAAAAATATAGAAAGTTTAAGAAATGGATTGTTTGGAATTACAATTTCTTTTTGGGAAGATATTGTTGATTTATTAGAAGAAAGAAGAAATACTTATCAATGGTATGTAAATAATTGCCAATATACAGACTCATCTGATGTTGAAGTATTAATATCTGCTGGAAATATTATAAGACCTACATATAATAAGATAACTAAGAAATATAAATTACATCAACCTATTCAATCTAATTCCTTTTTAGATATTTCTACTATAGGACAACAATTAAGTATAGATCTAGTAAAACCAAGTATTTTTAACAATTACAGCATGTTAAACTCACTAAGAAAAATAGATTATCGTTGGTGTGATTTTACTATTAAGATAATAAATATAGGTTCAACAACTATTGAAGATTATAATTTAGAGTTAACTTTTGATGGTAATAGTATTGAAAAAATAAGTGATAATCATAGTTATATTAATGCTACTCTTATATCTTCTTTAGAAAGATTACAAATAAATAGACAAAGAGATGATGAAAGAGAGGTGTATAAATCAAATGAATATAATAATGTAATTAATTATTATCCTAAGAAAAAAATATTAGTGCAAGAAGATAGTTGTAGTTTTAGTGTTGGAGTTATACCAAAAAGTCATGAAACAAAAGAGATAAAATTATATTGGAAATTAAAAGCTAGAGACTATAATAAAAATGGAGAATTAAAATTAATGGTAGTACCTTCTTTTGAAAATGAGGAAAAAGTTATTAAAGTACACTCAGAAAATGATATAAAACCAGATGAAATTATAATACAACCTAAAATAAAAATGGAATAATATAATTATTAAATAAATAGACAACACCCCCGTAGAGACGCGATAAATCGCGTCTCTTTACATTACATCCAAATTCATTTAAAAACAATATCATATTTAATTTGCACAATTATAGAAATGAAATTAAGAATAAAATGATGTTTCTTTGATGATAATGTTAGATGTTATTATTCATATACAATTATTATAATGAGACGCGATAAATCGCGTCTCTACGGGGGAATGAAATTAATATTATTGGTATTGAAAAAGGACTATTAGAGCAATCTTTTATTTTTCTTTATTCTTTTCCTGCTAATATTTTCTTTTATATATTGCTTGTTTAATAACCTTCAAAATAGGTTAGGGTTCTTGTCTCCTTATAAATACTTATTTTGTAATTTTAAAATCGAAACTGTTGCATTTACAACTTTAATTTGCGTCTAAAAGATAGGCTTTAAATTTAAAACAGACTCTTTTATTCTGTTATTGAAAGAATTTCTTCTTGGATTTCTTTTATGTTGGGACTTTCTCCTTTTATTGTTAGAGTGGCTTGGTTATAAAATATTTCTCTTTGTTTTAGTAGGGTTTCTACGTAGGTTTGTAATTCTTCTGGAGATTTGTTTTTGAGTAGGGGACGTTTCTTTTTGGAATTATTAATGCGATGAATTATTGATATAGGAGACATGTTTAGGTAAATAGAGATGCCATTTTGTTTTATTAATTCCATATTCCCATTAAAACAAGGCAATCCTCCTCCTGTGGAAATTATTACATTATCTTTTTCTATTGTTTCTAATAAGATTTTATGTTCAAATTCACGGAATAACTCTTCGCCGTATTTGTCAAAGAAATGAGCTACTGTTATATTATACTTATTTTCAAAGATATGGTCTGTGTCAATATATTCTAAGTTCATAGCTTTGGCAAGTCTTTTCCCAATTGTGCTTTTACCAGAGTACATAAAACCTATTATAAATATCCTCATTGTCTTTTCCTTTTTATTCTTGAGAAGTGATTAACGTGCGTATGCTGTTTTATCTAATGTTGTGAAGTCGTTTTTTAAGAACTTATAATATCCAGCAACTGCAACCATAGCTGCATTATCTGTTGTGTATTGGAATTGTGGTATAAAAACATTCCAATTATTTCTTTCTCCTAATTCTGTTAACTGTTCTCTTAAATATGAATTTGCACTAACTCCTCCAGCAATTGCAATATCTTTTACTTTAAGGTCTTTGGCTGCTTTCTCCATTTTTTTCAATAACATAGAAACAACACGGTGCTGAACTGATGCACAAATATCATTAATATTTTCTTCTAAGAATTTTGGGTCTTCTTTTAGTTTATCTCTAAGAGTATAAAGTATACTTGTTTTAACTCCTGAGAAGCTATAATCATAGTTTGGCATATTTGATTCAGCAAAATTAAGAGCAAATTTATTTCCTGTTTTTGCTAATCTATCTATGTGAGGACCTCCAGGATATGGTAAAGAAAGTATTTTAGCAACCTTATCAAATGTTTCACCTGCTGCATCATCAATTGTTTTTCCAATAATTTCCATATCATAAGGCGAACGAACATAAACTAATTGAGTATTTCCTCCACTTACTAAAAGACAAAGGAAAGGAAAAGAAGGCGTTTTTTGATCGGGAGTATCTTTAATGAAATGAGCAAGTATATGAGCTTCTAAATGATTTACATCAATAAGAGGTAGTCCAAGAGCAGTTGCAAAGCTTTTAGCAAAACTCACTCCAACTAAAAGAGAGCCTAATAAGCCTGGTCCACGAGTGAAAGCAACAGCTTCAATATCTTCTTTTTTTATTCCAGCTTCTTTAATTGCAGTATCAACAACAGGGATAATGTTTTGTTGATGAGCCCTTGATGCCCATTCTGGAACAACTCCTCCATATTTTTCATGAACTTTTTGTGATGCTATCACATTAGAATATATCTTAAAATCGTTTATTATTGCAGCTGAAGTATCATCACAAGAAGATTCTATTGCTAATATATATGACATTCTATAGTTTTGTTTTATAGGTTAGATAAAAAAATAATAATAATATAACGTGCGTGTAACATTATATTGCGAAATAAAGTAATATATTTGCAAAAGTAATGAATTTAGAGGAACCAATAAACAAAAAATTTCATTTAAAGAAGATTCTACGGGTTATTAGTTATGTGCTATTAACTGTTTTTTTATTTGTTTATATTCTTATAGCATTGCTAAATACAACCATCATGCAGTCAATTACGGCTGCGAAACTTGCAGATTATTTTTCTAAAGAATGGAAAACCGAGGTTAGAATAGGTGCTTTAAGCATTAATGTCTTTGATGGTGTTGGTTTATATGATGTTTTCTTAGCCGATCAAAAAGGTGACACAATACTTTTAGCCGATAAACTTTCTGTAAAACTTTTAGCTTTTCCTTCTGCAAAAGGAATTAAGTTAGGCACAGTTAAGTTAGAGGATGCTGTTTTTAATCTTGAATCAGGACCTAAAGGATTAAATTTCAAATTTATTCTTGATTATTTCAAGAGCAATAAACCTAAGAAGAAAGAGCCTTCAAAACCTTTTATTATTGATGTTAAGCGTTGCAAATTTAAGAATGTTTCATTTTCGCTTAGGCTAAGAAATAACAAAAAAGAATATCCCGAAAGATTAGTGGCAATAAATAATATGCAATATACTAATTTAAATTTAGATATGCGTGATATTCTTGTTGTAAAAGATTCTATTAATATTAAGATAAAAAAGTTTTCAGCAAAGGAAAAAAGTGGTTTTTATATAAAGAATATTTCAGGGGCATTCATTGTTTGTCCAAAAACTATTATTGCAAAAGATGCTAATATAAAGACATCTAATTCAGATTTGTATTTTGATGCTTTAATGAGAACAACATCTTGGAAGACATATAGTCATTTCATTGATTCTGTTTATTGTCAAGGAGAAATAAAGAAAGGTAGTATTGCTGGTATGAAAGATGCTACTTATTGGGCTGATGCAATTCGTGGATTTGAACAAAAGGCAGAAGTAAGCGGTAAGTTTTATGGCAGAGTTTCTGATTTGCGTTGCCAAGATTTAGAAGTTAAGACAGGTAAAGATACTTATATAAAAGCAAAAGGAACAATTATTGGTTTGCCTAAACCAGAAAATACAGTTTATAATATTATTGCTCAAGAAATAAGAACAAGTTATAAAGACTATAAATCAATGAAGTTAGGTCATCGCTTAGAGAATTTACCTATTCCTAAGATGGTTTCAACACTTGGTAAGATTAATATGAAGGGAGAGTTTAGAGGGTTAATAAAGAATTTTGATGCCTCTGCTCAAATAAAGACAGAAATAGGAGATATAGATATTCTTGGTAGTTCAATAAATAATGGAGTTGATGTTACTTATTCCGCAGATATAATCTCTAAACAATTTGATGCAGGAAAGTTATTAGATATGCCATGGCTAACAACTACAGAATTTGGAGCAAAAGCAGAAGTAACAGGAACGAAACTTGATAATATACATGCAACTCTTTTGGCTAATTTCAAAAACATTGATATCAAAGGGAATAACTACGACACTATTTCTGTTGATGGAGAAATGAAAGGTAAGCAAATAACAGCACAGTGTTATTTGGATGATGATGCAGTAAAATTAACAGCCTCAACAGAATTTGTTTTAGGAAAAAAGAAATCTTTGTATGTTGATGCAGATATAGATTATGCTAATACTCATAAACTAAAACTATTTAATTTTGCTGATACAACTACAACTTTTTCAGGAAAAATAATAGCAGATATTCAAGACTTGAACCCAAAAACCATGACAGGTAGTGTGAATATTCAGAACTTAAAGTTTACTCTTTCAGACACTAATATCTTTTCAATTACTCATCTAAATGCTCAGATGAGTAATAATAAATTGACTAATAGTTTAAAGATATATTCCGATATTTTGGATTTCTCAATGGTAGGGGATTATACTTTTGATAATATAGGAAAAGATATTAATTGGATCATTAAACATTACATTCCAAGTTTTAATTTCAATAAAGATGGAAAAAATACTTTGGATTCAATTGATAATGAATATCAAATTAAGTCAAACTTTGTGTTTTCTTCAACAATAAAAAATCCAAAGCCAATTCTTAATCTCTTTGCACCAAAGATTCAATTAAGTAATAATATTGTAATTTATGGAAAATGTAATCCTGGTGATAAGCTTAATTTAAATATTAGAGCAAAGAAATTTATTGTAGGGAATTTTGTAATTGATAATTTGTTATTGGAATCAAAGGTTAGGGAAAATTATCTAAATACTTCAATCAATAGTTCTAATTTCAATATTACAGATAGTTTGTATATTAAGAATATTGCTCTTGAAATAAATTCTAACTCAAATGAATTTAATCTATTATTAAATTTCTCGGATAACAAATCAGATAAGCCAACAAGAGGTCGTTTAAATTTCAAATCAATATTTATAGAGCATATTTTGCAAGGAGGATTTGAGAATTCGGAAATAGAGCTTTTGGGGAATAAATCAAGTATAAATAATAATAATATAATTAGTTTTGATGGTAAGCAAGTAGCTATACTTAATTTCTCGCTTAATAAGAAACAAGAAAGTATAACTGTTAATGGAATATTATCAGATAAAAATTCTGACAAGGTAGATGTTGATTTTAAAAATGTAGATATAAGTTCATTTAATTCTTTATTAAAGAATTCAGGATTAGAATTAGGAGGTAGGATAAATAAGAATATTACATTTAGAAATGTATTGTCAAAACCTTTCTTCACTTCTAATTTAGTAATAGAAGATTTGGTTGTTAATAATAATATTTTAGGACATACAGATTTAAATATTAGTAATACATCTACTAATGATGCGTTTTTTGTTAATGTAAAGATTCTATATAAAGGTAATGATGGAACCCAAAATACCCCATTAGCAATAACAGGATTTATTTATCCAGAAAGAAAGAAAGATAATTTAGACCTAAATATCAGTTTGAAAAACTTTAATATAAAGGTAATTGAAAAATACTTAGTTAGTTTTGCTTCAGAAGCCGAAGGGTTATTAAGTGCTCAAAATATTAAGGTAAAGGGAACGTTTAATCAGCCTGATATTCGTGGGGTTTTGATTTGTAAGGATGGTGGATTGAAGATAGATATGATAAATACTAAGTATTATTTTTCCGATACAATAAGAATAGAAAACAATAAATTTATTCTTAATAATTTCCAATTAAAAGATGCCCAAAACAATAAAGTGAATATAAGTGGTAGTATAACTCACGATAAGTTCCAAGATTATAATATTAATTTGTTAGCCAATGCTCAGAAGATAAAGATATTAAATACGAAAGCCTCTTCAGGGCAAATGTATTATGGAGATGCTTATGCTTCTGCTCGAGTAAAGATTTTGGGTGATTTATCAATGTTAAATATCGATGTTCAAGCAAAAACGGAAAAAGGAACAAATTTAGTAATTCCAATTTCAAGTAAGACCTCTGTATTAAATAACTCATTTATTGTGTTTACACAGATAGACAAGACAAAGAAAGAAGACTCATTGTCAATAAGACCAATAGTAAAGAAAGCAAAGGGTATTGGCTTAAATATTATGATTAAATTATCTGTAACACCTGATGCGTTAATATCATTACCTATGGAATTTAATCAGTTAAATGGAGATTTATCAGCCTCTGGAGAAGGAGACTTAAATATGGAAATAGATAATAAAGGTAAGTTTAATATGTTTGGAGCAGTAGCCATTTCAAGTGGAACATTTAAAATGAAATTGATGGATTTGATTGATAAGACCTTTGTAATAGAAAAAGGAGGAAGTATTCAATTTAATGGAAAGCCAACATCAGGGGTTATCGATGTTAGTGCAGTTTATAAAACAAAAGCTTCTTTGGCACCAATACTTGGAGTTAGTTATTCTAAACCAGTTGATGTTCAAAGTATAATTATGCTTTCTGGCAATATGATGAATCCAGTTCCAAAATTTGATATTAAATTACCAAATACAGATGCAGAAACAGTTGATAAATTATTTATGTATATTGATAAGAATGACGAAAAACAAATGTTGGAACAAACAGCTTCACTTCTTTTGGCACGTCAATTCTATTCAAGTACAGGAGGAATTAATAATATTGTTGCAGGAACAGACATAACATCATCAGCATTTGAATTAGCATTTGGACAAATAACAGGAATGCTAACAAATATGGTTAAGTTTGTTGATGTTGGCTTAAACTATACTCCAGGAACATCAGGAATAACAGACCAATTTGATGTTAGATTTTCAAAAGATATAGGTCGTTGGGTTGTAGAAGTCAATTCAGTTTTTGGAGGAAAGACAGAAGAACAAGCAAAAGGAGCTTCATCTTTTATCGGTGATATAAATGCAGAGTATAAAATTACTGATAATTTCCGTTTCAAAGCATTTAATAAATCAAATGCTAATGACTTCACAAAATATAATATTACTCCATACACTCAAGGAGTAGGTATAACATATAAGAAAGAATATGATAAATTTTCTGATATATTCAAATCAAGAAAACAAAGAAGTAAAGTACTAAAATAACAAAGAATAAAATGAAAAAAGACGATCAATACACAATTGCACTCGTTGCTCATGACAATTGCAAGATAGACCTTGCAGAATGGGTTGCTTTCAATAAAAAGAAATTAGCTAAGCATAATATTATATGCACAGGCACAACAGGAAGATTAGTTGAAGAAGAAATCAATAAAGGACTTTCAGCAAACTCAAGAGAGTATATAAGAGTACAGAAATTAAAATCAGGTCCTTTGGGAGGAGATCAACAATTAGGGGCAATGATAAGTGAAAACAAGATAGATATTCTATTCTTTTTTTGGGATGCTATGGGACAACAACCTCATGATGTTGATGTAAAAGCATTATTAAGAATAGCAGTTATGTATAATATTCCAACAGCATCAAACAGAGCAACAGCAGACTTTTTAATATCTTCACCACTATTTGAAAGCGAAGATTATGAAAGAAAGATTTATGATCATGACGCTTATATTAATAGGAGAATTAAATAGCATATAAGAACAAATATAATATCAATAAACTAAAACAAATCAATAATAAATTATTTATACAATGAAAAAAACAATTCTATTTCTATTATTAGGCTTGTTTGCTTTTGCACCACTTGCTAAGGCAGATGAAGGAATGTGGCTGTTAATGTTTTTAGAGAAACAGACATATAAAGACATGAAAGCTAAAGGGCTTAAACTAACCCCTAAACAAATCTACGATATTAATCAAGCTTCATTAAAAGATGCAGTAGTTCAGTTTGGAAGAGGTTGCACCGGTGAAATAATATCAAACGAAGGGTTATTATTAACTAATCACCATTGTGGTTATCCAGAAATTCAACGTCAATCAACAGTAGAACATGATTATTTAATGAATGGTTTCTGGGCATATTCAAAACAAGAAGAATTGCCTTGCCCTGGATTAACCGTAAAATTCTTAAAGAGAATGGACGATGTTACAGATAAAGCATTACAGAATGTAACAAAAGAAACTTCAGAAGAAAACAGAGCAAGTATTATAAGAGATAATATCAAGAAGATACAAGAAGATGCAACAAAAGGAAATGGTTACACAGCACAAGTGGCAACAATGTTTGATGGAAATCAGTATATATTATTTGTATATGAAATTTTTACAGATGTACGTTTAGTTGGAGCACCACCATCATCAATTGGTAAATTTGGTTCAGATACAGATAACTGGATGTGGCCTCGTCATACTTGTGATTTCTCAATGTTTAGAGTTTATGCAGATAAAGACGGTAAACCAGCAGAATATTCAAAGAACAATATTCCATTAAAACCAAAACATTCATTACCTGTTTCTCTTAAAGGAGTAAAGAATAATGATTTTACAATGGTTATGGGATTCCCTGGTTCAACAGATCGTTTTTTAACATCTTATGGTGTAGAACAAGCAATAGATGTTTATAATCCATCAGTAGTTATAGCAAGAACAGCTCTAAGAAACGTAATGGATGAAGATATGAAAGCAGACCCAAAAGTAAGAATACAATATGCAGCTAAGTTTGCACAACTATCTAACTATTGGAAGTTTTATATCGGACAAACAGAATGTTTGAAAAATTTAAATGTAGAAAAAACAAAAAAAGACCTTGAAGATCGCTTTGCAAAATGGGTGTCAGAAAAACCAGAACGTGTTGCAGAATATGGAACAGTATTAAAAGACCTTGCGGATAATTTTGCAATAACTAATGAATACGATTATCTAAAAATATTCACTAATGAAGCATTTCTAAGGGGAAACTCAGGTGTAGCAATTGCACGTAATTTTGTAAGCTTAGAAAAAGAATTAAGAGAGAATGGCAATAGCGAAAAAGCAAAACAAATTGCACAAACAACAAAAGAAGCATTAGAAACAATATTCAAAGATTTCAATTTAGTAACAGAACAAAAACTATTGGCAACAGGACTTGATGTATTCTATCGTAATGTTCCTTACAAACACCAAAATCAAGACTTCTTAGAATTTGCATTCAAAAACAAATACGACTTCAATAAAATATCAAAAGACATATTTGAAAAGTCAAATCTTTTAGACCAAGCAAAAGCAAATAAATTATTAGCAAACCCAACAGCAGATTTAATAGCAAACGACCCAATGTTTATTCTTTACAAACAATTTGTAGATAATATAAACTCAAGACTTGCAGCAGCACAGCCTGCTTATGCTGCACTAAATAAAGCAAATAGATTATTTGTGAAAGGAATAATGGAAATGGATAGTAATAAAGCATTTGCACCAGATGCAAACTTAACAATCCGTTACACTTATGGTCAAGTAAAAAATTATCGTCCAAAAGACGGTATAATCTATGACTATTATACAACTCTTGATGGAGTAATGGCAAAAGAAGACTCAACAAATTGGGAATTCGTTGTTCCAGCAAAACTAAAAGAACTATATAAAACTAAAGACTATGGACAATATGGAGTAAATGGAACAGTACCAACTGCATTTATTTCAAATAATGATATAACAGGAGGAAACTCTGGTTCACCAGTAATTAATGGAAATGGTGAATTAGTAGGAATAGCATTTGATGGAAACTGGGAAGCAATGAGTGGCAACATAGCATTTAACCCAGAACTACAAAGATGTATAAATGTAGATATCCGTTATGTATTATTTATAATAGATAAATACGCTGGAGCTACAAACTTAATAAAAGAAATGAACATAATAAAATAAACTTCATTCTTTTATATTATATCAAAGGGACAGATTTTTACTCTGTCCCTTTTTTGTTTATAACTTGATGTTGATTAAATATAAACCATTATCTTTGCTTATCAATAATCAATTATTGTAAATGAAAAAGAAATCATTTATTAGTTTATATCAAAAATTAGTATTTACTTTGTGAAATAATTTAATTCAATATTAAATTGAGAAATAATATCTCACATTGAAAATGTTAAGCAATGAAAAAGCTAAATTTAATTAGAAGTCCATACATATTAATTATTTGTATGACATTGGTTACAGCAACTCTCTTCTGTTGCAAAGATGATAATAAAGAAGAACAAAAATTAAGTAGTAATGTTACTTATGATAGTAAATGTAAAAATTCAGAGACAAAAGAATTTTGGGGAGATTCATTAATATATAGGATTAATGGAAATACCTTATTTATAAATAAATATAACGAATATTATTGTTGTGGTGCAGATAGCTTATCTATTACTACAAATATTGCAAATGATACTTTATTTATTATTGAAAATTGGATTGGAATAACTAATTGTGCATGTCCAAGAGATGTCGAATATAATGTTTCTAAAATTCCAAAAGGAAATTATGTTACTTGTATTTCTATATTATATCATTGGTACTATCCTTATTATGATTCAACACAAAAATGTTCAGATACAACATTCTGTATTCACGTTAATTAATAGATAAAATATGAAAAAGAAATTATATTATTTATGGCAGTTTAATCAAGTGGGTAATCAAGAATTCTTAACTTTGCCCAATTAATAGTCCAGAAAGATTTAATCTTTTTCCAAATAGATTAAATATAAATCCAGAAAGATTAAATCTATTTTCAGAAAGATTTAATCTATTTTCAAGAAGTAACCTACAATATCCATTTTTTCTCTCCTTATAATTATTATTGTTATATATACAAAAAAATAATATTTTTATGGAGAATATAACAACACCTTGCATAGCCTTCTGGTGTGGTATATTCATTTTCTGTTTTCATTAAATATTTTTATCCACCCAAAACATTATAGAACCCTAAATTTGAATTATCATCATCATTATATATAGGTAGAAAATATTATAGTGATTAATGGTGAGATTGAGATAAAGAATAAATTTTCTAAGAGCAGCATTTATTTTGTTTAATTGTAAAGGTACTAAAAACAGTCTATTACAAAGAATATTAGCATAAAGTTGTGTATATTAATCGGTTTTTCCTTTATTCCGATGTAATTTTCTGTATTATTTTGCGTCTTAATATGTAAATTGATTGTTTTGAGGATTACAGAATATAAAATGGAAGATTTATTAATAAAGGATAGAGTAAAAGAAACTAATCCATATTTGTTTCAGAAGATTCAAATGAGGATAGCAAAAAAGAATTTATTTGTGTTACCTAAGTGGGCTTATAAAAGTATGAACCTTAGTTTTGCGATTTTATTATTACTTATGACTTTTAATATATCTTATTTTACTAAAGCCGATAATGCTTCTAAAGAAATGGCACAAAGTAATTATGATAAATTTGTAGAAGATAATTATTTCGATATTTTAGTAAATTACTATCCCTCAGAATTACTTAATATAGACAAAACGGAATAATGAAAAAGCCATATTTTATAGGAATTATAATAGCATTAGTATTATTATTAGGAGTAAATATCTTTTTCTTTTTCAATAATAGTTGCTACCATCCTTCTAAAGTGGAAAAGAAGATTGAGAAACCAAAAATTAATCCCTATGTTTCTGAAAACCTTTCTCTTAACAAAGAACAAGAGAAGAAATATGCTATTATAAAGAAAGGACATCAGAAAATTGCCATTAAAATAGCAGATAGTTTACATGCTTCTCAAGAAAGGTTGATGAATTATATTGAAAAGAAACCTTATGATACTATAGAAATTAATAATCTTGAAAATAGAGTAACTTATTTTCAAAAACAACTTTTACATCAATCTGTTGAACAATATTATCAACTTAAAAGTATATTACATAAGGATCAAATGGCATCAATGGATGATATTTATAGACAGATATTCGTTTGTCGTCCTACTTGTAAGAAAGATTCTAAATGTTGTGTCAAAAAAGGGAAGAAATAATCAATTAATTGATGGTTAAATAAAAAAAATGAAAGTATTAGGATATATACTATTCTTCTTTTTCGCAGCATTTACATCATTTCATGGTTCAGGTATTCATGCCGATAATACTGTGGGAATTATGGAAATATATCAAGATACAGACTGCCCTCATCATCAACATTCAACAAACCACTGCCCAGGTTCTTGTTTATGTCATCGTTGTGCTTCACCTATATATTATATGGACTTTAATATTAATTTAGAATGTCCTTTTTCTTCCAACGTTCAGTTTCCTATTTATTATAATACATACACTTCTTACAATAAGAGTTATATCTGGAATCCTCCTAAATATTGTTAATATTGTTTTTTTATTTTCTCTATTTCTTTATGATTTAAAGGAATAGTGGAATTATTATTTGCTATATTAACTTATTTAGATAATTAGATATGATAGAACGAATCATTCATTTTTCAATAAAGAATAAATTTATTATTGGATTATTTGTGATTGCATTAATTAGTTGGGGAATATATTCAGTAACCCAATTGCCTATTGATGCAACTCCAGACATAACAAATAACCAAGTTCAGGTTATTGCACTTGCCCCATCTTTAGCAGTTCAAGAGGTTGAAAGCTCAATTACCTCACCTATTGAAGTAGCTGTTGCTAACATCCCAAATATTATTGAGCTCCGCTCCATTTCACGTTTGGGTTTATCTGTAATTACTGTTGTTTTTAAAGATAATGTAGATGTTTATTGGGCAAGGCAACAATTAAGCGAGCGTTTAAAGGAAGCAGAAGAATCTATTCCTTCAGGACTCGCAAAAATAGAATTAGCTCCAATTTCAACAGGATTAGGAGAAATTTATCAATATCATCTTGCTGTCGCTAAAGGATATGAGAATACATATACTCCTATGGAATTGCGTACTATTCAAGATTGGGTAGTTCGCCGTGAGATGTTAGGAACTCCAGGTGTTGCTGATATTAATAGTTATGGTGGGTTTGTTAAACAATATGAAATTGCTGTAAATCCAGAAAGGCTAAATAGTATGAATATTACTATAAATGATATCTTTGAAGCCTTAGAAAAAAATAACGAAAACACAGGAAGTGCTTATATTGATAAAAAACCTACTGCTTATTTTATCCGTGGTATAGGTTTAATTAAAAGCTTGGAGGACATTGAGAAAATTGTTGTAAAAAACAATACATCTGGAATGCCTATTTTAATTAGAGATATAGCAACAGTTCAATATGGTAGTGCAATACGTTATGGTGCTTTTGTTGTAGATACTACAGAAGCTGTTGGTGGAGTTGTAATGATGCTAAAAGGAGCAAATGCAAATGACGTTATAAAAAACGTTGAAACAAGAATAGAATCTATTCAAAAATCTTTGCCTAAAGGTGTTAAAATAGAACCATACCTAAATCGTTCCGACCTTGTAGATCGTGCAATAGGAACAGTTTCAAGAAACTTAGTTGAAGGAGCTTTAATTGTTATCTTTATTTTAGTATTGTTCTTAGGTAATATGAGAGCCGGACTTATTGTAGCATCAGTTATTCCACTTTCTATGCTTTTTGCAATATCGTTAATGAACCTTTTTGGTGTTTCAGGAAATTTAATGAGCTTAGGAGCTATTGACTTTGGACTGATTGTAGATGGAGCAGTTATTATAGTAGAAAGCGTAGTACACCGAATTTCCAAGAATAAAGAACGTTATCCAGATGTTAAAAAACTCTCTCAAAAACAAATGGATGAGACTGTTTTTGAATCAGCTAAACGTATGATGAGTTCTGCAACATTTGGACAAGTTATTATTTTAATTGTATATGTTCCTATTATGGCTTTAGTTGGAATTGAAGGAAAGATGTTCCGTCCAATGGCACAAGTTGTAACATTTGCACTTATTGGTGCAGCAATTCTTTCATTAACTTATGTACCTATGGTTTCGGCTTTGTTTTTAAGTAAGAATACAGAACATAAACCTAATTTCTCCGATAAACTTATGTCTTGGTTTTATAAAGGATTTAATCCAATTATTCACTTTGCTTTAAAACGAAAATTGCTTGTGTCAGTTTCTGCAATAATGCTTTTTATAATTAGTTTATTTGTATTTAATAATTTAGGTGGGGAATTTATACCTCAACTTGAAGAAGGAGATTTAGCAGCAGGTGTAATTACTTTGCAAGGAGGTTCACTCTCTAATACAATTGAATCTGTTGAGAAAGCAAATAAAATATTGCTTGCTAATTTTCCAGAAATAAAACATACAGTTTGTAAAATTGGAGCAGGTGAAATACCAACCGATCCTACACCAATGGAAACAGGTGATTATATCATAACACTTAAAGATAAAAGTGAATGGACAAGTGCTAAAACTCGAGAAGAATTAGTTGAGAAAATGGAAGAAAAATTATCAGTATTAGCTGGTGTTCAATTTGAGTTTCAACAACCTATTCAAATGCGTTCAAATGAATTACTTTCGGGTTCAAAGCAAGATATCGCAATAAAAATATTTGGTGATGACCTTAATACATTGTCAGAAAAAGCATCAGAAGTTGAAAAAATAATTCAAAAAATAGAAGGTGTTGAAGATATTAATGTTGAAAAAGTTACTGGATTAGCACAGATACAAGTTGAATATAATAGAGATCGTTTAGCTCAATATGGTATTTCAATTGAAGATGGAAATCGTATACTACGTTCAGCTTTTGCAGGAAGTCAAGCTGGAGTTGTATTTGATGAAGAAAAACGTTTTGGTCTTGTAGTTCGTTTAGATAAAGATTACCGTCAAGACATAGATAATATTAAAAACTTATTGGTATCTCTTCCAAATGGTGGACAAATACCTTTTGAACAAATTGCCGATGTTGAAATTAAATCAGGTCCTGCACAAGTAACCCGAGAAAATACTCAACGAAGAATTACAATTGGATTTAATGTTCGTAACCGTGATGTTGAAAGTGTAATAAAAGAAGTAACAAAAAAGATTGATAAAAAAGTACAATTACCAACTGGCTATTATGTCAATTATGGAGGTCAATTTCAAAACCTTGAGGCAGCTAAAACTCGTTTGTCTATTGCTGTTCCAGTTGCTTTATTGCTAATCTTCGTGCTTTTGTATTTTACATTTCATTCTGCAAAACAAGCCTTATTAATATTTTCAGCTGTACCAATGTCTATAATTGGTGGAATTTTTGCACTATGGCTTAGAGGTATGAATTTTTCTATTTCGGCTGGAGTTGGATTTATTGCTTTGTTTGGTATAGCTGTACTTAATGGAATTGTACTTATTGCTGAATTTAACCGTCTTGAGAAAAAAGGTATAACTGATATAACAGAAAGGGTATTAAAAGGATTGCACACTCGTCTTCGTCCTGTTATTATGACAGCTACAGCAGCTTCTCTTGGTTTTCTTCCTATGGCATTATCTACCTCAGCAGGAGCAGAAGTTCAAAAACCATTGGCAACAGTTGTTATTGGTGGACTAATTACAGCAACGATACTAACACTTGTTATATTACCTATCTTCTATATTGTCTTTTCACGTAAAAGTCTTAAATCAATATTTAAACGCAAATCTGCAAAAGCCTTGTCATTATTAATATTATTATTTATTGGATCATCTTTTTATAATAATACAAATGCTCAAGAAATAAAAAGAATAAATTTAAAACAAGCTATTCAAATTGCATTAGATAGTAATTTATCTGTACGTTCGTCTGCTTATTCTGTAGATATTCAGAAAGCTTTGAAAGGAGCTGCAATTGATATTCCAAAAACTTCTATTGAAGGACAATATGGTCAAGTGAATTCCTATTCTAAGGATAATACTTTTACTATTTCACAGTCATTTTCGTTTCCTACTGTTTATATAAATCAAAATAAATTAGCAAATGCAAATGTAAAAAGCAGTCAATGGGAATTAAAAACATCTCAACTTGAAATTGCAACACAAGTGAAACAAATTTACTGGCAACTTGCTTATTATTATTCAAAACAGAAATTGTTTATACTTCAAGACAGTCTTTACTCAAGATTTCAATATGCAGCTGAGTTAAGATTAAAAACAGGAGAAACAAATCGTTTGGAAATGATTACAGCTCGTTCGCAAAGCATGGAAGTTAGAAATCAATTAAAACAAGTAAATGCTGATATAAATATATTAAATCAGAAATTGAATATACTTTTAAATACAACGTCAACTATATATCCAACCGATACTGTATTATGCCGTTTTGGTTTTTCTCCCTCAGCAGATAATTTATCAATATCTGACAACCCTTCATTAGGACTTGCGCAGCAGCAACTTGAAGTATCAGGATTAGAAACAAAGGTAGAAAAAAGCAAGATGTTACCTGACTGGGGAATTGGATATTTTAGTCAAACTATGCAAGGGACTCAAGAAATAAACGGAATTCAACGTAGCTTTGGTCTTGGGGATCGTTTTAATGGTGTTCAAGCTAATATTTCAATTCCACTTTGGTTTACTCCTTATACTTCAAAAATTAAAGCAGCAAAAATTAAGCAACAAATTGCTCAAATTAATGTTGAAAACTATTCAAAATCACTTATAGGAAACTATAATTCCTTAATGGAAGAATATTCCAAGTATAGTAATAGCCTTGATTATTATGAAAAACAAGCTATTCCTGAAGCTGATTTAATTATTGATCAAGCAACAAAACGTTATCAAACAGGATCATTAGATTATTTTGATTATATCCAAAGTCTTAGCCGTGCTTTGAGCATTAAGCTTAATCATCTCGATGCACTTAATAATTATAACCAAACAATTATTTCTATTGATTTCATTCAAGGTAAAATCTTTTAAACAAATGTATTATGACAAAAAATAAATTTATATCATCATCAATTATACTCGCTCTATTTATATCATTAGTCTCTTGTAGTGGTGGCAAAAAAGTAGACAAAGACGCTAAAGAGGTTGAAGTACTTCCTGAAAATATTGTTGAAATGCGAGATGACCAAATAAAACTTGCCGACATTCAAATGGGAGCAGTTGAATATCGTTCAATAAGCGGTACACTTAAAGTAAGTGGTTTAATAGGAGTTGCTCCTCAAGATTTTGCAACAGTTTGTATGCCTATGGGAGGTTTTGTAAAAAGCACAAAGCTTATGCCAGGAAATAATGTAAAAAAAGGACAAACACTTGCTATCTTAGAAAATCCTGAATTTGTAGATATCCAGCAGAACTATCTTGAAGCAAAAAGTAAATTAAAATTTGCTAAAGCTGAATATGAACGTCAAGAAGAACTTTATAAAAATGGTATATCCTCTCAAAAGAATATGCAACAAGTTACCTCTGACTACAAAAGCTTAAAAGTTCAAGTTAATGCTTTGGAACAAAAACTATCACTTATAGGTATTAATCCTTCAAAATTGAATGAAGATAATATAAGCAGGTCCGTAGCTTTGGTTTCACCTATTTCTGGTTATGTAAAAACAGCTAATATTAGTATTGGTAAAAGTGTTTCTCCTTCAGATGTTTTATTTGAGATAATCAATACTGAAAAACTTTTCCTTGAGCTTAATTTATATGAAAAAGATGCAGATAAAGTTTCAAATGGACAAAAAATTCATTTCCTGATTAATAATGAAACAGAAGAACATGATGCATCCATATATCAAATAGGCAAGTCTATAACTGCAGATAAAACATATAAGGTTTATGCTAATGTTTCAAGCTATTGTAAAAACCTATTGCCAGGTATGTATGTTAATGCACATATAGAAGCTTCAACAAATAAAGTAACAGCATTGCCAACAGAAGCTATTGTCAGTTTCAATGACAAAGACTATATCTTTATATTCGAAAAAAACAAAAAAGAAAATGAAAAGCCTTTTACAGAATATAAAATGATACAAGTACATAAAGGTGTTTCTGATTCTGGATATACAGAAATAACATTACCCGAAGGCTTTGATATTAAAAAAGCTAAGGTTGTTATCAAAGGAGCATACAATTTACTTTCAGCAAAGGAAAACAAAGGTGAAATGAGTTGTTGATAAACATTATATAAAATGGGGTGCAATCAAAAATCAAAAAAAAGAAATCTTTATATACGCATTATTATATAGGAAAAACTTTTTACTATTTTGTGCGTATATAACTTTTAAAAATTGATATCTTGATTGCACCCCATTTTATATAATGTTTATTTACAACGATATAATCAAAAATTCAAAAATAATTTGATTGCACCCCATACCCTGATTGCACCCCCTAAAATATATAAAATATCAATTTCCGTAAATTCAAAAACCACAAAAAACCACAAAAATGTTCAATATTTGATTGCACCCCAACATGTGATTGCACCCCCAAAATAGAATCAAATTACAAGAAAATAGAATTTGATTTCAATAAATTAGAATCAAGTTATAAATCTTTAGAATCAAATTACAATACCACCGCTATTGGACTAACATAATCTATAAATTATAAATGAAAATCTATTCGTTTAAACTTTTTTCTTTTATAAAATTGGTCACAGTTGCCCTATTTACTTTTAATATTCTTGCAATTGCACAATAAGAGATTTTATTTTCAAGCAGTTCTGTAATCCTTAATTCCATGCCTGTTAATTTCTTTTTTGATGATTTTCTCCCTTTTGGTCTCCCTAAGATAACACCTTCTGCTTTCTTTCTAGCTAATGCTTCTTTAGTTCTTTGAGAAATTAAGTTTCTCTCAATTTCAGCAGATAAACCAAATGCAAAAGCAAGTACTTTTGAACTTATATCACTCCCTAAACGATAATTATCTTTTATTGTCCAAACTTGAATATCGTTTTTCATGCACTCATTCAATATTCCCATTATCATCAATAAATTTCTTCCAAGTCTTGAAATCTCACTACAAATTAAGATATCATCTTTCTTCATTCGTTTTAATAACTTTCCAAGTTTTCTATCTTCAACATTTTTTGTGCCAGAAATAGTTTCTTCTATCCATTTGTTAACTATAAATTCTTTGCCATTACAAAAATTATTTATTTCAAATCTTTGATTTTCTACTGTTTGTTTGTCCGAGCTTACACGAATATATCCATAAATCATAATAAATTTTTTAATTGTATTCTTAGATTAAATAAGTTGACTGTTTTTACGTGATACATAAAATGATATAACTAATTTATTATAAAAAAATTATACGACAAAAGAAAAGTTGAAAATACAACAAATAATAATTTTGAATTGTATAATATTCTTATTATAAGCATTATATAAGAAAGAAATATAAAGATATATTATATTATTTCCATTAAATATGGAGTTCAATTTATATGGACGAATTTTCTAAGCAGAAAATTGCATGGGCAAGTGTAGGAGAAACATTTTATTCTTTTATTGATGAGAATTATTGTTTATTAGATACTAATTATTTTTTTACTTCAAAAGATATAAATTATTTAATAGGTATATTAAATTCAAAACTGATAAAATTTTGGATTAATAGTGAAGACACTAAGATTAGTGAAAATGGAGCATATCGACATTATAAATATAATCTTGAAAGATTGAATATACCTTTAAACAATACTCCTCTTACTAATGAAATAAAAAATTATTCATTAAAAAAAGAATATATGGAAATAGATAAGATAGTTTATAAAATATACAATATCAATGACGAAGAAAAATTCTTTATTGAAAACAATTATTAAGATAATTTATTTCTTCTTCTGACAGATTATACAATTTAAAAATAAAGGTATCAATTTTCTCAAATTTTTGTTCAAAGTATAATGAGTGAATCTTGTTTTCTATATTTTCATTTGTTTTTAACACATATAAATTTTTAATATTGTCTGAATTGCCTGCATTACCACCTGCAGTATCTCCTATTATTAAATATAGATACCACGCAAATAATTTGGAATTAAGCATAGCACATAAATATTCAAGATGTTCACCAGTAAAAAAATGCATGCTATCTTGAATAAATATATCTTCATCAACAAATGAATAATAACTGTTTCACTTGCAATTCTATGCCCATGCAATTTTCTGCTTAGAAAATTCGTCCCAATAACCTATACTATCTTGAATCTCGAACCATTTATTATTAGTTTTTTTACGGGCTTTTATTTTTTCTCCGTTTATATAATATTCTTTTCCTGTTTGCTCTATTCTTTCTATTCCAAAAGATAACAGATGATTCTTTATTGCTGGGTATTGCTCTATATCAATATGTAAAGAAGGAAAAGTTGCAATTAACCACAAATCGGCAAAATCATAATTATATCTTTTAATATCTCTACCTCTTAAAATAGGTTTTATAATCTCAGCAGATTTGGGGTCTTTTTCAATTAATTCATTTTTCTTTTCCCCATTAATTATAAAAGCTTCGTTGTATCCAGTCAATATACCACGATAAATATTAATATCCCAATCTTTTAATGGAGTCCCTACACTTTCTATCTTTTGTTTAATACTATACTCAATTGGCGTTAATAATGTCCAAATTTCATTACTATTAACTTTAATAGGCATAAAATCAAGATTATTTATATCCTTGTTTCTATCTTTTAATGCGACAGCTTGAAGGTTATTTTTATTTTCTGATTTTTCAATAATTAAAATATTAGTGTCTACAGTTGCAGTTTCAAAAACTTTGCTACCTAAATCTATTATTTTAATTGGATTATATTTTAAGAAATAATTCCTTGTGCTTTTCCCATAACCTGCTCTCATCCATTTGTTAGAAGTAATAAATATTTCTGTTCCGTTTTCTTTTAATAGATTTATACCATTTTCGTAGAACAATGAATAAATATCACCTGAACGATCAAAAGTAGAGTAGCCTCTATCTTGATATAAATTTGCTAATTCTCCTTTATTAGCTTGAAGTTGAATATAAGGAGGGTTCCCAATAATACAATCAAATCCCATAAAATCTCCATCTTCATTAAGTATTTCTGGAAATTCTATCCTCCATTCAAAAGCATTCTTAAATATTCTATTTGATTGTATTTCTTCTAATTCTGATGTTTTCTTCTCAAATTTCTTATTTAATACTTCTATTGATTTTTCTCTTGCTTTCTTTTCTTTTGGTGTTTCAAATAGTTTGGGTGATTCAAGGTTTGTTATATATCCTCTTAATTTAGCTATATCTTTTACTAATTTGTTATTTTTAGATATTTCAGTTTTTAGAGTGCTTTTGATCTTTGATATTAAATCGCTTAATTCGTTCTTTTTTTCTTTATTTGGTGCATCTTTATAGTCTTTTACAGCATTCCTATAATCGCTTATATTTATTTTCGCTGTTTTAAGTATGTCCTTAATATCTGTGTCTAAATCAAAACGACTTAATAAAGAGTTGCCACTTTTAATATTTATATCTATGTTTGGTAGTGTTTCAAGATAAGTATAATTTGATTCTTTAGTGTAGTAAGCATTTTTTAAAAGTTCTATCCATAAACGGAGACGACAAATTTTTGCTGAATTATGATTAATATCAACTCCAAATAAACAGTTTTCTATTATTTGTCGTTTTTCTTTAAATATGGTTTCTTGTATTCTTCTACTTTCTGTATTCTGAGGATTATAAGAAAATAAATTATTATTTTCATCAGTAATAATTAATTCATCATTTTCTATTGTAAAAGTATAATCTTGTTTCTTTATTCTACCTCCATTAATATCAACAAGAATTGCAAGCTCATACTTAATGCGAATAATTTCATTTAAAGCAGAGACGAGGAAATGTCCAGAACCTACAGCTGGATCGCAAATTTTTATATCATTAATGATCTTGTTCGCAGTTTGTATATCATCTATCTTATTATATAAGTCAATTATACTTTTACAATCCCAATTATAATACTTATTGAATTTATTTATTACGGTCTTTTGTATTGCTGTTTTTGACATATACATAGTTATAAAGCCAGGGGTGAAAACAGATCCATCTTTATGACCATTTATTTTTTCAAAGATTAAACCTAAAACAGAAGCGTTAATTAATGTCTTAGATTTCTTTTGAATACCTTCAGAACCTTCACTTGCAAAATCATAAGCATCTAAAAAATCTAATAAGTATTGGAGCGTTGGTAATTTCTTATATAATAGTTTATTATTCTTATCCTTTAGAATTGTTGATGAAATTAATGATAATTGAAGATCTGATTCAAGATTGCTAATACATATAGTTTCTCTTTCTAAACGGCTTAATTCGAATAAAGAACTATTAAGGTAGGGTACATTTATAAAGTCTTTTATTACATTGCTATTTCTCTCATCATAACTCTTTGCTAATACTTGAAAAAATAACTTATTTAATACATCATAATCTTTTATTTTTTGAGGTGTAAGAAATTTGTATTCTAAATTTCCTTTTTGATATTTTATTAATTGAGCTTCAAGTAATTTTAAAAATAATATTCTATTTATCCAAGTAATACAAAGTTCCATTGCTATATTGAATAGTTGTTCTTTGTGATTTATACCAAAGTTGGAGATATTACTTACTCCACTTAAACGATCCTCAGAATCAAGAATATTAATAGCATTTTCAATTATAGAAGCATCATCTTGTTTGCCTTCTTTTTTCCTTAGAATTAATTTCTTATTATCAACTATTGTTTCTTCTAATCCTATTATATGTAATAGTTCTGTGTAGAAATTATTATTTAAAGAATTACTATCGTTTTGGAAAGGAAGTTTTAACAGATTAGTATCACTAAAGACTTTATATAGTTCAATTAGATTTGTTGAACGATTATCTTTGTCTAAAGACTTCTTATAATCTCTAATATCAAAATATGTATACTCAATACTTTTTTTTATTTCATCAATGTATTTAGGTGCAATCGTATTATAAAAGAAATTTGTTTTTGTATCCGTCAATCTGCCATTAGCAAAGTCTTCAAATTCTTTTATTAGATTTTTATTATGAAAGAATACCCTTTCAAATTCTTGAGCGTCAAAAATAAAGTATTCATATATATTAGTTACAATAAGATATTTTAGTTCAAAATTCTTTTTTAGTACTCTTTCTCTTAAATAATACAATAGTAATTCTTGAAATGCTTTTTTATTAAGATTATCATTACTAATCATCTCATTTCTATTTGTTGTACTTTTTACTTCAAGTAATAATCCAACATTTGATGATTCTTTTTTATCAAGATGAATTGCAAAATCAATATCACCTTCTGGTGCATAGTAATATTTATTATAAAATGAATTTCCAAGAAAATACATTAAATGTTTTTTCTGAGTTTCTTCTGTTTGACTATCGTTGATATTATCTAATAAGTCTTTATAGTAAGAAATGAAATTATCAAAATCTTTTTCAGCAATTTTTACTTGACGATAAGCTTTATTTAAAACTTCTTTTGGTTGATGAATTCCCATAATATAATCTTTGTTTCAATCTTCAAAAATACAAAATTAATATAATAGCAAGATTTTTATAGGAAAAATAATAAAACATATAGCATTTTTGATCATATACTAAAGCCTGAAAACCCTAAAATAATCCGAAGCAACACCTTGGAGTAACAACATTTTTAGATTTATACCCTATCAGATGTTTCCTGGCTATGCTTAATTGTATTCCAACATTATTATTCCCAACCCAATTTGAGAGAGTAGAGGATTATTAATTCAATTGGTTATCATATTCAGTTATGGTGTTTTGAGCTGCTTTTGCTGATGCGATTCTTATTTTGTCTAAGCAAAGATTTAGTTCTTCGTTATAGTCTCCTTCCTTTTTTTCTATATCAATATTCTTAATTATGGTGTTTCTATAAAGATATAATACATTTATTAGTATAAAGAAGAATATAGTGTTGACTTTAATTTTTATCTCCTTTTCCTTAAAAGCGTATTCTTCAAAAGTTTGAGGTTGTTTGAAGTTATGTATTTCTTTTTCTGATACATTAAATAGTTCATCAATGCAATGAATTGTCTCTATCTTGCCTTCTTCAATTCTATCAAGATTAGCATCTTGCATCCATTTTAGAATTGTTATTTTATTTGTTTTGAAAAAATTGGATAGAGTAAAAAAGAATATTGGAACTACATTAAGTTTTATCTCTTCTCTTGCTAATATTGCTTTCATAGCCTTTTATTTTGTTATTATAACTATTTTTCTATCCTCAAAAGTACAAAATTAGTATAAAAGCAAGATATCTTATGTAAAAAAATCTAATTATTTTTTGGATAAAATAAAATCAACAAAATTAATGTTGGGTGTGAATTAAATTATTATCAATATTTTTCTGGTGTAACTGAGATTGTAAAAAGATATACTCCAGATTTATCTTTATAATAATAATTAAGGGTTGTTTTATTGTCTCGGAATAATTTCATTTCTGGATTTGTTTTTGCTCCATTATATATAATTGGTTCAAGGTATTTTTTTAATCCTTCAATATCCAATGATGCTTTCTCTGAATTTATGAGTGTGTAATTGTATTGAAAAACATTATCTGGAAGAGCAATTGTGTTGTCAAGACGTGTTTGGGCGTCAAGCATTATTGGACAATTTTTATTCATTTCACTTGCCATTTGCATCATTTCTTTATTAAAAGCAGGTTTGTTGAAGATTTTAATTATTGATTCTCCTGCGAAATGTCCAATAGCATAGAATATGGCAAAAACAATAATAAATCCTATTCCATATTTTAATGATTTAGATTTACGTTTAGTGCTTTTATTCTTCTTTATTTTTTCTGTTTCAATTTTTTCTTCTTCTGAAGTGCATACAATTTGTTTGTATTCTTCGAATGATTTATCTGGATTTACTTCTTTCCATTTATTATAGTTATTTTCGAGTTTAGTGTGGCAATTATTGCAAAACACTAAATACTCAGATTTAACTTCATTTAAGTGTCCACATTTATTACATTTCAAAAAGTGCATATTCAAATATTTTTTGTTATTTAACCATTAAATTCTTGGTCAAGGAATTCTTGTAAACGGGTTGGGGTTACGTTTTCTTCTAATTCTCCTGCTTTGGAGATTGAGATATTGCCTGTTTGTTCGCTTACTACTATTGCTATGGCATCGGTTTGTTCTGTTATACCTATGGCTGAACGATGTCGAAGTCCTAAGTAGGGTGGAATATTGTAGTTGGAGCTAACTGGTAGGATACAACGAGCTGCTTTTATGGTATTATCTTTAATTATCATTGCTCCGTCATGTAGAGGTGTGTTTTTATAGAAAATTGTTTCTATAAGCTGAGCATTTATTTCGCAGTTAAGAACTTCTCCTGAATGAATTATTGTATCTAATTCATTATGTTTTGATAATATTATTAATGCTCCTGTCTTTGATTGAGAAAGGTGTTGGTAGGCTTGTACAAGAATTGTTGCGTTTAAGTTATCTTCTTGATTCCCTTCTATTTTCCAGAATAGGAATTTTTTCTTTTTCCCTCTTTCTAAGCTTTTAGAGCCTAACATTGCAAAGAATCTTCTTATTTCTGGTTGGAAAATAATTATTAACCCTATTACTCCAACGCTTATAAATCTTCCCATTATCTCTGAAAGTATTTTCATGTCAAAGAAGAGAACTACTTTCCAAAGAATATAGATTATTAAAAATGCTACAAGTATGCTTAAGGCATTTGTTCCTTTAAGCATTTTGTATATAAAATAAATTAGTAGGCAAGATAAGAGTATATCAATGAGGTCAATGATACGGAAAGGCAATTGGTGTATTATTAATTCTATCATTTATCTTTTTTATTTATTGTTCTCAATTAATTCAAATAGTTCAATACATTGCTTAGCTTCTTTAACGTCATGAACTCTTAAAATGTTGCTTTTATTTAAAATTGCAAAGGCGTGCAGAAATGTTGTTCCATTAAGTGCTTCTTGTGGAGTTAGGTTTAGTGGTTTATATATCATTGTTTTTCTTGATATGCCTGTTAGAATTGGTAAATCAAATACTTTGAAGTCTTCTATATGGTTTAAGAGATAATAGTTTTGCTCTACTGTTTTTCCAAATCCAAATCCAAGGTCAAGAATTATATCATTTACTCCTAAGTCTTTTAGGGTGTGTATTCTTTCTGAAAAGTAATTACATATATCTAAAAATAGATTATTGTATGTTGTATTTTGTTGCATTTTATCAGGAGTTGTAGGGGTATGCATCAGTATATAAGGTGCTTTTAATTGAGCAACTGTTTTGAATAAATCTTTGTCGAATTGTCCTCCTGATATATCATTTATTATATTAGCTCCAGCTTTAATTGTTTTTTCTGCTACTTCTGCCCAAACGGTATCAATTGAAATAATTATTTCTGGGAATTGTTTTCTTATTTCTTTTAGGATTGGAATTAGTTGTTTTATCTCTTCTTCTTTTGGAACTAATTGTGCATTGGGACGTGTTGAACAAGCTCCTATATCAATTATATCAGCTCCGTCATCAATCATTTCTTTGCAATGTAATAGAGCTTTTTCTATATTGTTTATGTATTTTCCTCCATCAAAGAATGAGTCGTTGGTAAGGTTTAATATGCCCATTATGAGAGGCTTTTGTAAGGAAATTAATTTTCCTTGAACATTTATAGTCCTATTATAAGATAAATTTGTAATTTTATCGATTGAATTCATGGTGTTTTTTCTCTGAAATAATGAGCAAAATTACACATTTATTAGTGATTAATTATTGATATCTAAGAAAAATAATATGAACACATCACAAGAATATGATGATATAATAAAAGAGTGTAGGAATCTATTTTCTGCGAAGTTAAATGATTACGGTTCTTCATGGCGTATTTTACGTCTTCCTTCTCTTACTGATCAAATATTTATTAAAGCAAATCGTATTCGTCAAATACAAGAATCAGGAGTGATGAAGATTGATGAAGGAATAATGTCTGAGTTTATAGGCATAATTAACTATTCTATTATTGCACTTATTCAATTGGAATTGGGCGTTAGTAATGATAAAGAAAATTTAGAGATTTCTTTTGCTTTAGAGCTTTATGATAAGTATTCTCAAGGAGCAAAAAGCTTAATGGAAGATAAAAATCATGATTATGGCGAGGCTTGGCGTAGTATGAGGGTTAGCTCTATTGTCGATTTAATCTTAATGAAGATAATGAGATTAAAGCAGATTGAAGATAATGAAGGCAAGGTGTCTGTTTCGGAAGGAGTTGATGCAAACTATTATGATATTATAAATTATGGCGTTTTTGCAAGCATTAAAATAAGATAATCAATTTTAAAATTATAGACGATGAAGTATTTAGCAAGAATATTTAGGATAATTATCGGATTAGTATTTATCTTTTCTGGATTTGTGAAATCTGTTGATCCTTATGGTTCGGCTTATAAGATAACAGAGTATATGGGAGTTTTTGGTTTCAATAGTTTAATTGAAGCTATTCCTTGGCTACCTATTTTTGTATCAATAATATTATGTAGTTTAGAATTTATTATTGGGATATTATTAGTTTCTGGTTTCTTTAAAAAGTATGTTAATTGGATAGTGTGTTTAATGATGTTATTTTTCACTGTTCTTACTTTTATTGATGCTTTAACAAATAAGGTTTCAGATTGTGGTTGTTTTGGTGATGCTGTGAAACTAACTAATTGGGAAACTTTCTTTAAGAATATTATTATTGATATATTGCTTGTTGTTGCAATAGTATTTGATAAATTAAAACTCGCATCAAAGAAAAATCTTTTCTATGGAAGATTATTTGGCTCTATTGTAATTGTTTTGGTTCTTTGTTTTACTATCTATAATGCACTTTATGAACCTTTGATTGATTTTCGTCCTTGGAAAGAAGGAAATAGAATTGTAGCAAAGAAAGAAGATCAAAAGCCTCCTGTAAGTTATGCTACTTATAAAAATAATTCAACTGGTAAGGAGAGAGAGTTTGGAATGGATGAATTAATGAAAGAATATCAAATAGATACAGCATTTGCATCTCATTGGACTTTTGTTAATAGTAGAGTAATTAATACAAATACTGTTGCTGCTAATGGATTTTCAATGATAGGAGTATTTGATGAAAAAGATAAAACCTTTGATATTCTTTCTCATGAAGGAGTTACTTTTATATTTACTCTTGTGGACTTGGATTCTCCATCTAAGAAGGCTATAGAGAAAGTTGCTAAATTTGAGAAAGAAGCTTCCGCTTTTGGTTGTCAAACTGCACTTGTAACAGCTACACAAATAAAAAAATGGGCAGATTTTACTGAAAGAAATAATTGGAAAGATGTTTTGATGTATTCTACAGACGATAAGGCAATAGAAACAATGATGCGTTCTAATCCAGGAGTTGTGATGATGCGAAATGGTGTTGTTATCAAGAAATGGTCTTGGCGTTGTTTACCTAATTTTAGTGAATTAGGTGTAGAAAAACAAAAACCAATAGAATAATATTCATTTAATAGATAAAAAAGAGCTAATGTGCAGAATAGACTTGGTGTTAAAATGTTTTGTGGGAAATGAAATAAATTTATGTTGAACTTTATATTAAAAAGAATAGGCTATGGATTTTTGGTGTTGCTTGGTGTTGTAACGCTTGTATTCTTTTTGTTTAATGTATTGCCGGGTGATCCTGCTCGTATGATGTTAGGTCAAAGAGCGGATGAAGAAAGTGTTGCTATTATAAAAAAAGACCTTGGACTTGATAAACCTCTTTGGACTCAATTTGGTTATTATTTGAATGACCTTTCTCCTTTATCTTTTCATAAGACAGACCCTAATAGTTCAAGATATTTAGACAACAGTAAATATTCTTATGTTAATATATATTCTGGCAAAGAGAATATTGTGGTAATAAAGAAGCCTTATCTTCGACGTTCTTATCAATCGAAACGACAAGTAACAGATATTCTTTCAGAGGCTTTTCCAAATACAATTATTTTGGCTTTAGTTAGTATGACTTTCGCATTAATAGTGGGAGTTATATTAGGGAGTCTTTCTGCAATATGGAAAGATTCCTGGTTTGATAAGATAAATCTTTCTGTTATTGTTTTGGGTATGTCATTGCCTTCTTTTTTTGCAGCAATTGTCTTTGCTTGGTTTTTTGCTTATGTTTTGGCAGACTATACTGGATTGTCAATGTTTGGAAGCCTTTATTCGGTTGATGACTTTGGAAGAGGGGAGTACTTAGACTTAAAAAACATTATCTTACCTGCTTTTACCTTAGGTATAAGACCTTTGGCTGTTATTTCGGAATTAACAAAGAGTACAATGTTAGATGTCTTGTCTCAAGATTATATCAGAACAGCAAGAGCAAAAGGTTTGTCTAATATAAAAGTTCTTTTTCACCATGCTTTAAAAAATTCGCTTAATCCTGTTGTAACAGCAGTTTCAGGTTGGTTTGCTTCTCTTTTAGCAGGAGCAGTATTTGTTGAATATATTTTTGACTGGAAAGGGGTTGGCGTTGTGATTGTTGATGGATTAGAAAAGTATGATTTCCCTGTTGTAATGGGAGCTTTATTAGTAATATGTGTCTTGTTAGTTTTCGTAAATATAATAGTAGATATTCTTTATGGGGTTTTAGATCCAAGAGTAAGAATAGCTAAATAAAAATAGTATCTTTGCAATTACGTATTAACATATAAATAATAAAAATATTATGAGAAAAAATATAGTAGCAGGAAACTGGAAAATGAATCTTGGCTTTGAACAGGCAGATGATTTAGTAAATGAATTAGCAGAAAAATTAGAGGAATTGGATATTGTGCCAGATGTAATTATTTGCCCTCCTTTTCTTTATCTTGAATTAACATCTGACCTTGCGGAAGAATCAAACTTTTTTGCAGGGGCTCAAAATGTTTCGTCTTGGGATGATGGTGCATACACAGGAGAAATTTCTGCACAAATGTTAGGTTCTATGAATATGGATTACTGCATTGTTGGGCATAGTGAAAGAAGAAAATATTTTAATGAATCAAATGCTGATATAAAAATTAAAGTTGAAAAACTATTAGCTAATGATATTAGACCAATTTTCTGTTGTGGTGAAGTATTAGAAGAAAGAGAAAAGAATATTTATTTCGATGTTGTAAAAAAACAGGTTGAAGAAAGTTTATTTCATCTAACAGAAGAGGAAATATTAAATATTGTTATTGCTTATGAACCAGTATGGGCAATTGGAACAGGAAAAACAGCAACAAGCGAACAAGCTCAAGAAATGCATGCCTATATTCGTTCTTTATTAATTTCTAAATACGGTAAAGATGTTGCAGAAAATATATCAATACTTTATGGCGGTAGTTGTAATGCAAAGAATGCAAAAGAATTATTTGCTAATGATGATGTTGATGGAGGTCTAATAGGTGGTGCCTCTTTAAAAGCAGATGACTTCATTGCAATCATAAAATCATTCTAATTTTTTTTTAACAAAGAAATATAATCAATAATTAATGAAATATATTGAAGTAGAGTTTTGCTTAGATGCTCTTGATATGTATTCTGAAATTTTGCAATCCGATTTATGCGATATTGGATTTGAAAGTTTTCAGGATACAAATCAAGGGTTTTTGGCTTATTGTCCAGAAGGAACATTTAATCAAACAGAAATGACTTCCTTGATAGGAAGATTTATTGAGAACAATCCTGATGTTAATATTTCAACTAAAATAAAAGAAATAGAACAACAGAACTGGAATGAAGAATGGGAGAAGTCTTATCCTGCTGTTTTGATTGATGACTTTTGTTATGTTTATGCTTTTTTCCATGAACCTTTAAAAGAGATACCTTATAACATTGAAATATCTCCAAAGATGTCTTTTGGTACAGCTCACCACCCAACAACTTTTCAAATCATAGAGCTTTTAAAAACAGAAGATGTGAAAGGAAAAGATGTTATGGATATGGGTTCAGGAACAGGTGTTTTAGCAATACTTTCAAAAATGAAAGGAGCTTCTTATGTTGAGGCTATAGATAACGATGAGTGGGCTTATGAGAATGCAAAAGAGAATGTTGGGAAAAATAATGTTGATGTTATTGTAAGATTGGGTAATGCTGATTCGTTAGATAGAAGTTATGATGTTTTTATCGCAAATATTAATAGAAATATTCTTTTGCAGGATTTAAAACAATACTCATCTCATATAAGAAAGGATGGTGTTTTGTTTTTGAGTGGATTTTACACAACAGATGTTGAAATGTTAGTATCTGAAGCAGCAAAGTATGGATTTTCATTAGATAAACAAATATCAAAGGAGAATTGGGCAGCATTGCAATTAACAAAAAACAAATAAAGGAGAATGAAAATAAAAAGATTGGTATTAATTATTGTGATGTTATGCTTTAGTGCTACTTTATTTGCACAAAGATTTAAGGAATTTAGTGGTAATCCCGATACATATATAGAAGAACTTACTCAATTCTATCAGTCAGATGTGAATATGAAAAAAGATAAGCAAAAAGAATATGCAGAGCTTATCTTAAAATACTCGGAAGTATGGAATGCAATATCTTCACAGCAAAAGAAAGATGTAATGGATCTTTCTAATGAAATGTTAAATAAGAGAGTAAGACCTAATCCAGGCTTTTATGATTTTATAGAAACCCAAATAGAATTTCAAAAAGCAAACCAATCAAAAGAAAGTTATAATCAATGGTTTAAGGGACTTCAATGGACAATTAAATCATCAACATTAGGAGGGTTTAATAATGCAGTTAATTCTTCCCTAAATTTGGTTAAATATAATTCTTTATATTCAACTAATACAGTTAATTGGACAGTAAAACATAATGGATATTCAATTAGAATAGATACAACAAGAGGACCTTATGTTGATTTTAAATCCCCTTTAGACCTTACTTATTCTTCTCAAAAAGATTTTAATACAATTTATTCAACAATAGGGAAATTCTATATTGTAGATCAGGTCTTTGAAGGTTTTGGAGGAAAGATTGATTGGACAAGAGCAGGACTTTCAAAAGATCAAGTTTATGCAGAGTTAGATTCATTTACTGTTTCATTAAAGAGAGCAGCTATATTTGCAGATTCAGTTCTGTTTACCAATAAAGAATATTTTCAACATAAATTAAAAGGAAGTCTTGAAGATAAATGCTCCGATAAAGTGGGTGATGCAACTTATCCTCGTTTCTATTCCTATAAAAGAGAAGAAATAATAAAGAATATATTTCCTGAAGTTGATTATGTTGGAGGTTTTACTCAACAAGGAGGTAAATTCTTGGGAACAGGAGATGCAAAGGAGCCAGCAGAATTAGTCTTTAAAAAAGAAGGAAAATTATTCTGTAAAGCAAAAGCAATTGTCCACCCTTTTAGTCAAGAGGGTATAGCTTCACCTGATTGTCAGGTAACATTTTATGTAAATAATGATTCAATTTATCATCCTGGTCTTCTTATGAGATATAATAAGGGACAAAGAGAGATAGCTTGTATTAATAATAAAGAAGGAATATCTGCAAGCCCTTGGGTTGATTCTTATCAAGCAATAGATATTTACACAGAAGCAGTTTATGCAAAATTAGATGGTCATACATTAGAATTTACATCTATAAAAGGACCAGAAAACACCATTTCATTTGCATCGTTTGAGTCTAATAACTATTATACACAAGCAAAATGGGACAAGTTACAAGGAATAGATGATATAAACCCAATATATAGGGTAAAAGGTTTTGCAGATAAATATAAAAAGAATGATATACCAGTCAAAGAGTTTGCAAAATATATTGGACTCGATGAAACACAAGCAGAAGTAATGCTTATGCGTCTTGCAATGAGTGGATTTATTAATTATGAATCTTATCGTAAAACAGCTATCGTAAAACAAAAAATCTACGATTATATTAAAGCCAATACAAAGAAACAGGATTATGATAATTTACGTTTTGTTTCATCAATGAAGAAAGGAGCAAATGCTGTATTAAATATCTTAGATATGGATTTAAGGATGTATGGCATTGAAAATTTCTCCTTATCAGATACACATTTTGTTAATATATCTCCAGTGAAAGGAGAAATAGTAATGAAGAAGAATAGAAGCTTTGAATTTGATGGAAGAATAACAGCAGGAAGATTTAATATGGGAGGAGAAAGATGTCTTTTCAATTATGAAAAATTTGCTCTTACTCTTCCAAAGATAGACTCTATGGCATTTTTTGTCCCATTATATGAAGACACGAATAAAATAGTAAAAATACAAACTCCTCTTCAAAATTTAGTTTGTGAATTATTAATTGATGCTCCAAATAATAAGAGTAGTATTAAAAGAGTTCCTGGCTATCCAATGCTATCTTCACTTCAAGATTCTTATGTTTATTATGACCAACCAAAGATACAGAATGGGGTTTATTTAAGAGATAAATTCTACTATAAATTAGACCCATTCAAATTAAAAGATCTTATGACCTTTAAGACAGATAGCGTTCGTTTTACAGGTGTTTTAAAGTCAGCAGGAATATTCCCGGATATAAAGGAGCCTTTGATAGTAATGAAAGATTACTCTCTTGGCTTTATAGTAGAAACTCCGCAAGTGGGTTATCCAGCCTATGGAGGTAAAGGAAAATATTATAATAGATTAGACCTTAGTTTGCAAGGATTATTAGGAGCTGGTTATTTAGAATATGTAGCATCTCGTTCCGATTCGAAAATGTTTGTATTCCTTCCTGATTCAATGTTTTGTACAACTGATAAATTTATTTGTACAGCTAATAAAGCAGGAGTTGAATTCCCCGAAGTAAGTGTTACAAAAACAGCTGAGCATTGGTTACCTTATAATGATTACATGCTTGTAGAACAAAAAGCAGAGCCATTTTTTATGTATGGTGGTGAAGCTTTACATTCAGGCTCTCTTACTGTAGCTCCAAGTGGATTAACAGGACAAGGAAGCAATAAAGCAGGAGAAATGATAGTAGATGGTGATTATTTTAAGTTTAAAAATATAACTTATCGTGCAGATACAGCTAATTTTACTTTAATATCATTGAATGGAAATGATACAGCTTTCAAAGCAAAAGATGTAAAATCTTATGTTGATTTTCAAACAAGAAAAGGAGAATTTACTTCACTTGAAGGAATTAAACCTTGTGACTTAACTTATCTTCAATATTCTTGTGAAGTAGATAAATTTGATTGGGGCTTAGATACAAAAGAGCTTGCTTTACTTAATTCAAAAAGTGTTGAGGCTGGTGATTTCCCAAATAAAGACCTACAAAGTTTAGTTGAATTAGAACAACCAGGAGCTAAATTTACATCAACTAATCCGCTTCAAAAAGGATTAACATTTAATTCTGTTCATGCAACTCTTAGTTTAAAGAATAATAAACTTTCAGCAGATGAGGTATTTATTCTTCGTAGTGCTGATGCAGCAATACGTCCAGGTGATGCATCAATAACAATACGTCCAGGTGCTCAAATGGATACTATTGATGATGCAAAAATACTTGTAGATACAGAAACAAAATTACATAATTTCTATGATGCTAAGGTAGCAATATTTTCTTCTCAGCTTTATTCTGCAAATGGATACATAGACTATATAGACGAAAACAGTAAGAAGATTCCTATCTTTATGACAAAGATTAATCCTGACCCAACTTTTACAAGAGCAATAGGGAATGTAGATAAAGAAAGTGCAATAGCTCTGAACTCTGCGTTCAATTTTTATGGAACAGTTCAAGTAGATGCAAAAGATACAAACTATTTATTTGATGGAGGACTCCAATTAACTCATAATTGTAATGATAATCTTGCTTGGTTAAAGTTTAATTCAAGAGTAGATGCAAAAGAAATATATATTCCGATACCAGAAGCACCAACTTCAATTGATGGACAAAGAATAACGGCCTCTTTACAATTTACTACAAAGAACTTAGAACCAAAGTCAGCATTCCTTACAACAGATAAAGAAGGAGATAATACTTTTATGAGAGCAAAAGGGTTCTTAACTTTCGATAAAAACTCTAATGAATATCGCATAGCTTCAAGAGAAAAGTTAGATGATATGCAAGGTGCATTAGGGGATTACCTCGTTTTGAATAAATCAACATGTGATGCAAAAGGACAAGGAATGATTGATATTGGTTTCAATAAAGGAGGAGCGGTTAAAATGAATAACTATGGAGAAGTAAAGATAAATAACAATAAGACTACTGCTGAAATTAATATGAGTCTTGGTCTTAAATTTCCATTTAATCAACAAGCATTAGATTATATGGGCGTTGAGCTTTATGAAGATATGAACCTTATTCCAATAGAGTTTGAAACATCAAAATACAAAGACCAACTTGTTGCAATGTATGGAGAAGAAGGTGAAAAGCTTTATGAAGATCTTTTAACAACAGGTGAATGGAAAGAAATACCTAAACAAATGGATTTCACTCTTTACTTTTCTAACGTAAAAATGCAATGGGATGAAATTTTAAATTCTTATATTTCTTATGGTGATGCTGAATTAAGTATAGTGGGAAAATATCAATTAAATAAAAAAATAAGAGCAAAGATACAACTCTTAAAAACTTCTATTTCTAATGAAATAAGAATATATATAGAAGCAAATCCAGATCATTGGTATTTCTTTACATATAATGGAGCATCAATGAGTGCAATGTCTTCTTCTGAAATATTTAATGACTATATAAAACTTGCTCCAAATAAAGAAAGAGAATTTAAACAAGAAAATGGAAAAGTTTATACCTATCGTCTTGCAACACCAAACGAGAAACGTGATTTTATAAGAAAGCTTGAAAAGATAGACGATAAAGGAAGTAATACTGAAGAATAAAACAAAATAAGAGATGACAATATTTAATTATATAATGTTAGGTTTTGGAGGTATAGCCGCCTATTTATTAGGTTCTGTTCCTTCATCTGTATGGATAGGAAGATCGTTTTATGGAATTGATGTAAGAGAAAAGGGGAGTAAGAATGCTGGTGCTACAAATACAATAAGAGTATTGGGATTACTTCCAGGTCTATTTGTTTTAGGAATAGATGCTTTTAAAGGCTGGATGGCTGTTTATATTGGGAATTTCTTTGGACGTTTCTATACAGAAATATGGGGAATGGTAACAGGTGCTGAGTATTTAACTTATTTCAAACTTGTTTTGGGAATAATAGCTGTTGTTGGACATGCTATACCAATTTATGTTGGTTTTAAAGGAGGAAAAGGTGTTGCAACAATGCTTGGAGTGGTAATAGGTCTTTTTGACCCATTATTACCGTTAATCATAGGAATATTTATTGTAACCTTTGTATTTTCACAATACATTTCTTTAGCTTCAATATTAGCTTCAATAGCTTTTCCTATATTATATGTAACTTGTGGGCATTGGTTAAACTATGAAGTATATGTGCCTTTAATAGTATTTACTTGCTTAGTTGGATTATTTATTCCATATATGCATCGCAAGAATATTAGAAGATTAATAAAAAATGAAGAGCCAAAATTTAAATTCAAGAAAACAATTGACGATTAAATAGTAATCAAAAAACAAAAAAACAATGAAAAAAACGATTTTATTTATGCTATCAGCAGCATTATTATTAGGCGGTTGTGGGAAGAATAATAAAGATCTTGCCAACAACCCATTATTAAAAGAATGGAATACTCCTTTTGGAACTCCACCTTTCGATAAAATTCAATTAAAAGACTATCTTCCTGCATTTGAAGAAGGAATGAGAGTTCATAATGAAGAAATTGATGCAATTATTAACAACAAAGAAGCTGCTAACTTTGAAAATACAATTGTAGCTTATGATTTAAGTGGTGAGTTATTAGCAAAGGTTTCAGGCGTATTCTTTAATATGACTTCATGTAATACTAATGAAGAATTACAAAAGTTAGAAGAAAAGATTGGTCCAATGATGGCTAAACATGGTGATGAAATCACTATGAATGCCAAGTTATTTGCAAGAGTAAAGAACGTTTGGGATAATAAAGACAAAGAAAAACTAAACAAGGAACAACAAATGCTTTTGGATAAAACCTATAAGAAATTTGTACGTTCAGGAGCTTTGCTTAACAAAGAAAATCAAGAAAAACTTAAAGCAGTAAATGGAGAACTAACAACATTAGAATCTAAATTTACTTCAAACCTATTAAAAGAAACAAAGACTTACACTCTTGTTGTTGATAAAAAAGAAGATTTAAAAGGATTACCAGATTGGTTAGTTGAACAAGCAGCAACAACTGCAAAAGAACAAAAGAAAGAAGGTAAATGGATATTTACATTAGATAATCCATCAGTATTTCCTTTCCTACAATATTCAGAAAATAGAGCATTAAGAGAAAAAATCTTTAAAGCTAAAAACAACCGTTGTAATAATGGAGGAGCAACCGATAATAAGGAAGTAATTAAGAAGATTGTAAACCTTAGAGCTCAAAAAGCAGAACTATTAGGTTACAAATCATTTGCTGATTATGTATTAGAAGAAAGAATGAATAAGACTCCAAAAGCAGTATATGATTTACTTGAAGGCTTATTGAAGTATTCTATTCCAGCAGCGAAGAAAGATGTAGTTGAACTACAAAAACTTCTTGATAAAGATCAAAAAGGAGCAACACTTGAAGCTTGGGATTGGTCATATTATTCAGAAAAACTAAAGAAACAAAAATATAATTTTGATGAAGAACAAACAAGACCATATTTTGAAATAGACAATGTACGTCAAGGTTGTTTTGATGTAATAACAAAACTTTATGGCTTAAACTTTACAGAAAGAAAAGATATCCCAGTTTACACCTCAGATGTAAAAGTTTACGAATGTAAAAACGAAAAAGGAGAACATGTAGGTATTCTTTATTGGGACCCATTCACAAGAGCATCAAAAGTTGGTGGAGCATGGTGTAATAGCTATAGAGAACAATATGTAAAAGGTGGAAAGAAAATAACTCCAATCACAACAGTATGTTTCAATTTTGCTAAATCACCTTCAGGAAGAACAACACTTACAGCAGAAGAAGCTTCAACAATATTCCATGAAATGGGACATGCAACTCATGCACTACTTTCTAATTGTACATATATTTCAACAGGAGGAACATCAGTACCAAAAGATTTCGTAGAACTACCATCACAATTATTTGAACATTGGTGTTCTCAACCTCAAGTATTAAAAATGTTTGCTAAGAATGAAAAAGGTGAAGTAATACCAGATGCATTAATTAAGAAAATCCAAGAAGTTAAGACATTTGATGTAGCATATGGAATGACAGAACGTTTTGCAGCAGCATATCTTGATATGGAATACCATGTTATTAAATCAAGTGACAAAATAGAAGACATAACAGCATTTGAAAAGAAGTCAATGGATAAAATTGGCTTAATATCTCAAATCCCACCAAGATATCGTTCAACATATTTTGCACATGTATTTGGTGGAGAATATGCAGTAGGATACTATTCTTATGTTTGGTCAGAAGTATTAGATGCAGATGCATTCGATGCATTCTTAGAAGCAGGTAATATATTTGATAAGACAACAGCAGATAGATTGAAAAATGAAGTTCTTTCTCGTGGAAGTACAGATGATGTAATGGCAATGTATATACGTTTCCGTGGTAAAGCACCATCAATAGATGCAGTCCTAAGAAACAACGGAATGAAGAAATAAAATCAATATCAATTAATCGTAGGGGCAGGTTCTAAACCTGCCCCTATTTTTATTTAACCCCCAACCCTATTTTTTTAACCCGTCCCCATTATATTCTAACCCTGTCCCTATTTTTGTTAAAAAGGATATAAATTTTCCGCAATTTTTCTGTCTTTTCTGCACAAGAATAATAAAATTTTTCGTATCTTTGCATTAATAAATCTATTCTAAGTCAAAAGAATAGAATCTAAGAAAAAGAAATCCCCTTAAAATATCTTAAAAACTACGATGCACATCGTAGATAGTCTACGATACCCATCGTAACACCACCACGATGCCCATCGTAGTACAATTTATTCCCTATTAAAATATTTTTTAATCCCGTTTAATTAGAATTATATCCCGTTTCCGTAGAAAAAGATCCCTTTTAATTTCAGAAAAAAGGGGTTTAAATTCAAAAAGTCTTTGTTTATTTCTCTTATATAGAAATGTCGGATTATTGATATAAGAGTTATAGATTGATAAATCTTTGTGGTTAATCTATTTATGTAATTATAATGTCTTCTATGGAATATTGATTGAGGCAATAAATGTGCTACCTTGACCGATTTCACTTTCAATACGCATAGTACCACCATGAGCTTCAACAAAATCTTTTGAAATGGCTAGTCCTAATCCACTACCTTGTACTTTAGTTCCTGGTACACGAAAATAACGGTCAAAGATACTCTGATGATAACGAGGGTCTATTCCTTTGCCAAAGTCTTTAACATAGATTTCAATTGTTTTACCCACTTGGCGTGCTCCAACAATTATGCGTGCGTTCTCTTCTGAATAGTGTATTGCATTTGAAAGTAGATTTGTTATTACCCATGCTATTTTTTCACTGTCAATAAATAGTTTTGGAAGTTTTTCTGGGTATTCTATTTCTATATTGCAGCCAAACTTTTCAGCAAGAACTCTGGTTGCATTTATTGCATAGTTTATCAATTCAATTGGTTTTGTTACCTTTGGATTTAGTTGTAATTTTCCTGTTTCTACTTGAGTCATTTTTAGTAATTCACTGGTTATGCTAAGTAGCCTATCACTACTTTCATGTATGCTTTGAGTTAATTCAGCTTGTTCTTTGTTCATTTCCCCTATACGTTTATCTTCTAATAATTTTAGACTCATCATTATGGCTGATATTGGGGTTTTTAATTCGTGTGAAATTATAGATATAAAGTTTGTTTTTGCGTTGTCTAACTCTTTGAATTTGGTAATATTTGAGAGTATTATTACTGTACCTGTGTTGCTGGTATTTGCATAATTTACTTGGAAGTAACTTTCTTTATTGTTTGAATATATCTTTAAAGGTTCATCTTTTGTGAAATCAGGATCCATTCCACGAATAAGTCTACGAAACAGATCATTGTTTAGAGATATGTCTAATGCAGATTGGTTTATGATTTTTTCATGTGTTATATTGAGAATTGTTGTTGCAGCATTGTTTGCAAAAAGTACAGTTTTCTGATTATCCAAACATATTATTGGTTCATCTATTGAGTTTATGATAATTTCCAAGTAACGTTTGGTTGCTATTATTTTTGCTAAACTGCTTTTGCGGAATGTGGCAAGTTGTTCTGCCATGCTATTGAATGATTCTGCAACTTGTCCAAATTCTGATTTTTCATCAAAATTCAAACGATTATCATAGTTTTGTTTTGATACTTCAATTATACCATCAGTTAATTCTTTAATTGGGCGGTTGAAAGATTTTGGAAAAAGCACTAACATTAACATCGCGACAATTGCACTAATTATTGCTAATACTATTATCCAAACCATTGCTGTATTGGCTCTCAATTTAGCTATTTCCGATTTGTGATATATTGATGTAGTATTTAGTAATATGATATTGTTTATTGATTGGCTTAAGTCTATGAAATTTGTTTCACTTTGTTCTTTTGCAAAAGTGTTAAACTTTCGTACTAAATCTTCTGTTATTTGTTTCTCATAAGGCTCAGTAATATTTTTTTCTTGTAGTTTCATACTCATCCTAAAGGTAGCCAATGATGTATCTTGATGAAAATTATTGAGAGCTTCCTGCATCTGTTGTGCGTATTTTACTGAATTGTAGTTATCCGCCAAGATATTTTCTGTATCTCGTTTCATATTGCTTATATATCGTACTGAAAATAATCCCAGTAGAATAATAATTAAAAGAAGAGAACCTATCGAGTAGGTTAGTTTGTTTTTTATTTTCATATCTATTAAGAAAGAATTATAAGGTCAATATTTGATTTGGCAAGTGAGTTAAAAAGGTGTCTATATCTTAATGCTGCAATTATGATATTCCATGCTCGTATTTCTGGTTTGCCTATACAAACCGTACTTATTTGTCTAGTATTACATACTTCAATAATTCCTGTTACAACATTAGGCGCTTCAACTTGAATTACTTCTCCACCAAGTTCTGTTGCAAGTTTAAAATGGTTTATTAAATAGCGTTGAGAGGCAAGACTTATTTTATCAGCACTTTCATTAGGAGTTCTTACATATAGTACTGAAAATGTAGAATTGTAATGAGTTGATAGGCGAGCTACTTTTCGTATTATTTTTCTGGAACTCTTTTCTTTGCTACTTATACATGCAAGGAATCGCTCATGTCGAACATTAACATTCTGAGTAACTTCAATCTCAATCTTTTTTTCAACCCTAAGAGCAACTTCTTTCAATGCCAATTCTCTAAGTTGTAGTATATTTTCTGACTTAAAGAAGTTACTTAGTGCTATGGCTATTTTATCAGCTTGATATATCTTTCCACTTTTTAGGCGAGCTATTAATTCGTCAGCTGTAAGGTCTATATTTACAACCTCGTCAGCCATTACAAGCACACTATCAGGAATACGTTCTTTTACTTCTATTCCAGTAATACTTTCTACTTCTTGATTTAAGCTTTCTATATGTTGAATATTAATAGCACTAATAACATTAATTCCTGCATCTAAAATATCAAGTACATCTTGCCATCGTTTTTCATTTTTGCTGCCATCAACGTTTGTATGAGCAAGTTCATCAACTATTACAATTTCTGGACGTATTCTAAGAATAGCTTCTAAATCCATATCTTCAAGCTCTTTTCCTTTATAGAAAATTTTGCGACGTGGGATTTCTGTTAGTCCTTCAAGTAGCATTTCGGTTTCTTTGCGCTGATGAGTTTCAATATATCCAATTTGAATATCTATACCACTTTCTAGCAATTGATGTGCTTCTTGTAACATTCTGTAAGTTTTTCCTACACCAGCCACCATTCCAATATAGACTTTAAACTTACCTCGACGAGATTTTTTTATTAGGTTTAAAAAATGTTGAACGTTAGGTTGATATTCCATAATAATTATATAATTATACTTTTCAAAGATAGTCAAAAAATAATATGAGCATTATTTATTGCGGATTATTAATTTTTATATTTTTCATCGAGAGCAATATTTAGTTTCAAAACATTTATTACAGGAACGCCAATTATTGGTGTTTCTATAAGACTATCGACAATCTTTTTAATGTCTTCTTGTTTTACTCCTCTTGCTTGAGCTACACGTTTAATTTGTATGTTTGCTGATGCAATTGAGATATGCGGGTCTAGTCCACTTCCACTTGCTGTAACCATTTCAGCAGGAACTTCTTGGCGATTTAAGTAAGGGTGAGCAATAAGGAAACTATCTATTCGTAAAGACACCTCTTCTAAATATTGTGGATTTGTTGTTCCTTTATTACTTCCACCAGAGCCAGAACCATTGTAATCTACATAAGAAGGGCGAGACCAAAAATATTTTGTGGAAGTAAATTTCTGTCCAATATTTTCAGCTCCAACAACCTTGTTGTTTAATGTTAAAACTGTTGCATTCCCTGAGTTGGGAGTGGCTATTTTTGCCACAACCCATAGTACTAATACGTAACCAATAAAGAGTATTACGCAAAATGCGATTGTTATTTTTATTGAGATTAAAAAGTTTTTCATCTTATTAAAGTATTGTGGCAATAAACATGTCAATTAATTTTATACCTATAAATGGAGTTATAACTCCGCCTAATCCATAAATAAATAGATTACGGCGTAATAGAGCTGATGCACCAATTGGTTTATATTGTACGCCACTTAGCGCTAAAGGAATGAGTAGAGGAATAATAAGAGCATTAAAAATGACAGCAGATAGAATTGCTGATTCTGGGGATTGTAGATTCATTATATTTAGAGCTGCTAAAGCTGGAATTGATTTAATAAATAGAGCAGGAACAATTGCAAAATATTTGGCGACATCATTTGCAATACTGAATGTTGTGAGTGTTCCACGAGTCATCAGTAATTGTTTTCCAATTTCTACAATTTCAATAAGTTTTGTAGGGTCATTGTCCATATCTACCATATTGCCTGCTTCTTTTGCCGCTTGAGTACCACTATTCATAGCAACTCCTACATCAGCTTGAGCTAAAGCTGGAGCATCATTTGTTCCATCACCCATCATTGCAACAAGTTTTCCATTACTCTGTTCACGACGAATATACTCCATTTTATCTTCAGGTTTAGCTTCAGCAATGAAATCATCAACACCTGCTTTATTTGCAATATATTTGGCGGTTAGTTCATTATCTCCAGTTACCATAACTGTCTTAACCCCCATTTTGCGAAGTCGTTCAAAACGTTCTTGAATGCCAGGTTTTATGATGTCTTGTAGTTCAATTACACCCATAACAGTGTTGTTTTTTGCCAAAACGAGAGGAGTACCTCCATTTTCTGCAATTTTTTTTGATAGTTCATTAGCATAAGCAGGAAAAGTGCATTTTGCTGATTCAATAAGTTTGGAAATTGCTTCGGTTGCACCCTTAACAATTGATATTCCATTACGAAGCTCAACTCCAGAACATTTAGTTTGTGCAGAAAATTCAATCCAACGGCAACCAATTAGAATTGTTTGGTCAATATCAAACCCTTGATTTCTGCTGAGTTCTATGATTGATTTTCCTTCAGGAGTTTGGTCTGCTATAGATGCTAAAATACAAGCTTCAACAAAATCTTTCTGATGTTTTGGGTCTATTGCATAAAAGCTAGTAGCCTTACGGTTCCCAATTGTAATTGTTCCTGTCTTATCAAGTAGTAATGTGTCTATATCACCTGCTGTTTCAACGGCTTTACCTGATTTTGTTATTACATTGGCACGAAGAGCTCTATCCATTCCAGCTATACCTATTGCAGATAGTAAACCTCCAATTGTTGTTGGAATAAGACATACAAATAGAGATACTAACGATGCTATGGTAACCATTGTACCTGTGTAATTTGCAAAAGGTTTAAGAGTTACGCAAACTATAACAAAAATAAGAGTAAAGCCAGAGAGTAATATTGTTAATGCAATTTCATTAGGACTCTTTTGTCGAGATGCCCCTTCAACAAGTGCTATCATTTTATCTAAAAAGCTTTCTCCGTGTTGAGCTGTAACTTTTACTATAATATGGTCAGAAAGTACTTTTGTCCCTCCTGTAACCGATGTCTTATCTCCTCCAGCTTCTCTGATAACTGGGGCAGATTCACCTGTGATTGCACTCTCATCAATTGAAGCAATTCCTTCTATAATTTCTCCATCTGTTGGAACTATATCGCCAACCGAGCATTCAAATATATCTCCTTTCTTTAAAATTGAACTGCTTACTATTTCTATATTACCATCAACTAATTTTTTAGCGGGGGTTTCTTCACGAGTTTTGCGTAAACTTTCTGCTTGTGCTTTTCCTCGAGCTTCGGCTATTGCTTCGGCAAAATTGGCAAATAGCATAGTAATGAGTAAAATAATAAAAATGGTTAGATTATATCCAAAAGAGCCTTGATTCTTATACCCAAATAAAACGCTAACAGTTATTACCAGCATTACACAACTAGCAATGAGTACTGTGAATATTATTGGGTTTTTAAACATTTTCCTTGGATTAAGTTTAATGACAGACTCTTTCAAACTTGAGATTAGTTGTTCACGAGTTATAAAAATATTATTCTTTTTCATATTGTTTATAGAGTTAAATATTCAGCAATAGGTCCTAATGTGAGTGAAGGGAAAAATGCTAAGGCAGCAATTATTAATATTACAACAAATGTCATTAATGAAAATGTAGAGGTATCGGTTTGTAGTGTTCCAGCACTTTCTGGAATATATTTTTTTGAAGCCAGTAAGCCAACTATTGCAATTTGTCCTATTATTGGCAAGTAACGAGTAATGATAATAACCAAACCTGTAGATATATTCCAAAAATTAGTGTTGTCACCAAGTCCTTCAAAGCCTGAACCATTATTAGCAGAGGAAGAAGTAAATTCATAAAGCATTTCACTTAGTCCATGAAAAGATGGATTTGCCAACCATTGTGAAGCTAATTCTGGATTTGAATTTGCCAAGTAACTTGATATAGCCGTTCCACAAAGAATCATAAATGGATGGAGAAGGGCTATAATTATAGCTATTTTCATTTCCTTTGCTTCTATCTTTTTCCCCATAAATTCAGGTGTTCGTCCAACCATTAATCCACTGAGAAAGACAGCAATAATAATAAATATATAGTAATTCATAAAGCCAACACCAACTCCGCCAAACCAACAGTTAGTTTGCATGTTAAGCATCATCAGCATTCCAGAAAGTGGAGTTGCGCTATCGTGCATACCATTGACTGAGCCGTTAGAAGTTGCTGTTGTAGTCATAGCCCAAAGAGCTGTTGCTGCTGAGCTAAATCGAGTTTCTTTGCCCTCCATACTTCCTGATGTTTGAGAAATTCCCATCTTGTCAATACGGGGATTTCCTATCATTTCTTGATCAACCGACACAAATACAGTAAAGAGATAGGCGAAAAGCATAACCCCAAATATACTGAATGCAAATTTCTTTTTACGAAGGTAGAACCCAAGAGCCCAAACAAGAGCCATAGGTAGAAGAATTATGGAAACGCACTCTACTATATTAGTGAAATATGATGGATTTTCAAGAGGATGTGAAGAGTTGGTTCCATAAAATCCACCTCCATTTGTTCCTATTTGCTTAATTGCTGCAATAGCTGCAACAGATCCTTGTGAAACTGTTTGAGTTCTGCCTTCCATAGTAGTGAAGGTTTGCTTGCCTTCAAAAGTCATAGGTACACCTCCAATAATTAGTAAGATTCCAACAAGTAAAGATAAGGGTAGTAGAATACGAGTAACGCTTTTTACTAAATAAACCCAAAAGTTTCCAAGAGAGTTAGTCGTTTTTGCTGCCATTCCTTTAAGTACTGCTGCAAATGCTGCCATTCCTGTAGCTGCTGCCAAGAACTGAAAAAGCATGATAACAAAGATTTGAGTAAAATATGTTACTCCACTTTCTCCGCTATAATGTTGCAGGTTACAGTTGGCAATAAAGCTCATTGAACTGTTAAACGCTTGAGCAGCATTCTGACCAATGTTTCCATCAGGATTTAAAGGTAAGAAACCTTGTGCTACAAGTAAAATCATTCCCCAAAAGAACCAAAAAAGGTTTACTGTAAGCAGGACAACAAGAAAATGTTTCCAATTCATTTGTTCATTAGGGTCAATGCGACATAATTTAAAGAGCTTGTTTTCCAATGGAGAAAGGAAATCAAGAAAGGTTTTCTCTCCTTTGTAAACCTTTGCAATATAATATCCAAGTGGATAACTCAAGGCTATAGCTAGCGCCACTTGGAAAATAATTCCTGTAATTTCTGAATTCATAGAAGTTAAAATTTTTCAGGTTTAATTAGCACGTAGATTAAATAAATGAATACGGCTATGCTTAGTATTAATAATGCTGTAAACATAATTTTCTTTTATATTTTGTTAAACCATTTGATTGAGGCATAGAAAATACCGAAACATGCAACTCCTAATATAAGGAGCAATACGAAAAGTAGTAATTGATTCATCTTTTTAGTGTTTTATTTGATAACACTAAAAGAAAAATACATGCCACGACTTTAAACATTGCTTATTATTAATAAGTTACGTCTTTTGTTGTGATAGGAAACCCTTCCAAAATGGAAAGGTCGGATGTCGTTTTGGTGTGGTTTATTTATATTTACTAAATCTTGATACCGTATTCGTCCATTTTACGGTAAAGTGTGGTAAGCCCTATTTTTAGAAGACGTGCAGCTTCTGTTTTATTACCATTTGTGAAGTTTAGAACTTTTTGAATATGTTGTTTTTCCATATTGCAGAGTTCCATGTTGGAGATAGAGTTGTTTTCTTGAATTTTAACTTCTAAAGGCAAGTCGGAGATTCTAAGTTTATTATTATTGGCAAGAATTAAACTGCGTTCAATAACGTTTCTCAATTCACGCACATTTCCCTTCCAGGGATTATTCAATAAAGCATCATAAAAAGGCTTTTCCACCTCAGTAATTGACTTTCTCATTTTGGCGGAAAAAGCATCAATAAAGCTGTTTGCCAAAAGTATTATATCTTCCTTGCGACCTCTTAGTGCTGGAAGTTCAATATTAAATACAGACAGACGGTAAAACAAGTCTTCCCTAAATTCGCCCTTAGAAATACTTTCTTTTAAATCACGATTTGTGGCAGCAATAATTCTAACATCAACTTTAGTGTTTTTACAGTCGCCAACCTTAATAAATTCGCCACTCTCCAAAGTTCTTAAAAGTTTAGCCTGAAGCACAAGAGGCATTTCACCTATTTCATCCAAGAAAATAGTTCCATTATTTGCTTGTTCAAATAAACCTTTTTTATCTCTTATTGCACCTGTGAAAGCACCAGCCTTATAACCGAACATTTCACTTTCAAGTAATTCATGGCTAAGTGCAGAACAGTTGACAGCAACAAAAGCACCATTTGAACGAGGACTTGCAGAGTGAATCGCGTTTGCAAATATTTCTTTTCCTGTTCCCGTTTCACCAGTTAGTAAAATGGAAGTGTCAGTTACCGAAACCTTTTTTGCAAGCTCTATTGCGGATAGTATTTGTTTTGACTTTCCAATTATGGAATTAAAAGTATATTGTTTATTGTTTATTGATTCAAGCTTAGCAAGGCGAGTTTTTAGTTCAATCTGTTCAGAAGCATTGGAAATTAAAGGAATTATTCTATTATTGTCATCACCTTTTGTCAAATAATCAAAAGCCCCATTTTTAATTGCCTGAACTCCATCTGAAATATTACCATGAGCAGTAAGCATTATAACTTCGCAATTAGGAAGTGCAGATTTTATTTGAGGAATAAAGTCGACTCCATTTCCATCTGGTAAGAAAACATCACAAAGAATAATATCAGGTTTATGAAGCTTAATTTGTTGAAGAGCAACCTTTAAATTTTCAGCCTGAAAAACCTCATAACCTTCAAGAGATATTATCCTTGAAAGCAATAATCTTATCTGAGGTTCATCATCAATAATCAATATCTTTGTCATCAATCATTATTTATTTTACAAAGGTATAATATTTTTGGTTCTGTAACGAATAGATAGGGTAATTAAGAATTCTTAATTTAACTCAATTAATAGTCCATAAAGATTAAATCTTTTCTCAAATAGATTAAATATAAATCCAGAAAGATTAAATCTTTTCCCAGAAAGATTAAATATAAATCCAGAAAGAAGAGTTTTAATTTTAGAAAGAAGGAGTTTCTTTTTATATTTGCAGAATATATTTTTAAAATAATGACGGAGAATAATCTAATAGTATATAAGGCTTCTGCCGGAAGTGGAAAGACTTTTAATTTGGTTTTGGAGTATGTTTCTTTGTTAATTAAGGACACAAGGGCTTATAGAAATATCCTTGCGGTTACTTTTACTAATAAGGCAACGGCTGAAATGAAACAAAGAATTCTTTCGGAGCTTTATAGTATTAAAATAGGTGAGGATAATAATTTCTTTAAGGCTTTGGTTGAAAAGAATTCTTATTATTCAGAGGATATAATCCGTATAAATGCTTCGCAAGCTTTGGATAATATTCTTCATGATTATTCTTATTTTAATATTCAAACTATTGATGCTTTCTTGCAAAGGGTTATGAGGAATATGGCAAAGGAGCTTGGTGTTGGTTCCAATTATAACTTAATTCTTGATGATGATGAGGTTATAGAGGAAGCAATTAAACGTTTGATTGATTCAACTGGTGGCGATAAGGCTTTGATGGATTGGTATATGGAAATGGTTAATAAAAAGATGGAAGATGGAAAGAGGCTTAATGTAGAGAAAGAGTTAAAGGATTTTAGTAGGAATTTAAGTAAGGAAACTTTTAAGAAGTTTGAGAAAGAAATAAAGGCAATTAAGAAAGAGACATTAAATGATTTCAAGAAAGAAGGAAAAGAAAAGGTTGAAGAGATAAGAAAAGGCTTAACAAGTTATGGAGATAGATTTGAAAAGATAATTGCTGATAATGGAATGAGTGTTGATGATTTTTCTGGTAAGAGTAGGGGAATTGCTGGTGGAATAATTAAGATTAAGTCTGGAGCATTTGATTTTAGAGATAAGCAATATACTATTAAAGCATTAGAGAGTTCAGAAGGCTGGTTTTCTAAGGCTAATTGTACTGTGGGGAATTTAAGTTTAGTTGATAACACATTACTTCCTTTATTAAATGATTATTTCCAATACTATGATGCTAATATCATTACTATAAATACTTGGAATGCAATTTTGCCTCATATCGATAATATTGGTTTGTTAAAGAATATTGCTAATCATAGAGATGATATTTTAAAAGAAGAGAATAAGTTTTTGCTTTCAAATACTTCTAAGTTATTGTCAGATATTATTAGTTTGGATAATAATTCAGATATATCGTTTATATATGAAAAGATTGGCACTCAATTAAAGTATATAATGATTGATGAGTTTCAAGATACTTCATTACTTAATTGGGAAAACCTTCGTCCTTTAGTTTTAGAAAGCATTGATAGTGGAAATAGAAGCATAATTGTAGGGGATGTTAAGCAATCTATTTATCGTTGGAGAAATGGGGATTGGAAGATATTAAATGATATTGATAAGGGAATAACGCCTTATATGCAATTTAATCCTCGTGTACCAGAGATTAAATCTTTAACAAATAATTACAGAACAGATGGAAATATTGTTGAGTTTAATAACCTACTGTTTTCAGAAGGCATAGATACATTATGTCAGAATATTGAAATCTTAGAACCTTCGCAAAAGGAATTGATAAAAGGAGTCTTTGCTGATGCTAAACAGAGTGTGAAAGACAATGCTAAGGGAAAAGGAGATATTAGATGTAGTTTTGTTTTAAACGATAAGGCAACAGAAGGCAGAGTAAAGACAAAAGATAAGTTATTAGAAGAGATAGAGTATTATAAAGAAAAAGGGTATAAGCTAAATGATATTGCTTTATTATTAAGGACAAATAAGGAAATTGCAGATACTGTTGATTTCTTAGCAAAGAATAATTATCTTGTTGTTTCAGACCTTGCTTTTAGTTTTCGTTCTTCAAAAAGTATTAATTTAATTATTGATGCTTTAAGATATATTGCAGATAAAGGGAATACAATCTCTCTTTGTAATTTGAAGAGATATAGATTAAATGATGATAAGGTCTTTGAGCAAACCATTAATAAGATAAAAGAAGTCTCGGAAGAGTTATCTTGGTTAAAAGATAGAGAGAAATTAATCAGAAAGCCATTATTTGATTTAGTGATTAGTATTGTCAAAGGATTAGCTTTAGAAAAAGAAGAAAAAGAATTATCGTTTATTACTTCTTTCTGTGATAAGTTACAAGACTATACTAATGGTAATACTTCTGATATTACTTCTTTCTTAAAGTACTGGGATGATGAATTATGTGAAAAGAAGATTGCAATTAGTGATGATGTTGAAGGGATTCGTTTGCTTTCTATTCATAAGTCTAAGGGTTTAGAATATCCAGTGGTTATTATTCCTTATGCTAATTGGGAGTTATATGATATAAAAGGTTATAAAACAGAGTTATGGTTAGAAAATAAAACAAGTACAACTATTCCTGCCTTCTTTGCAAAATGGGGGAATCTTAAAAATACAATATATAATGAGGAATATACACTTGAAGCAGTGCAACAATATGTTGATAACTTAAATGTATTATATGTTGCACTTACTCGTCCTAAGAATGCTTTATCTATTATTGGTCAGTTAAAAGATGAGAATATTAATATTGAGAAAATAAATGATGTTTCTAAGTTCCTTTTTTCAGTATTATTTTCAAAAGGGATATTGAAGGAAAAAATAGATGAGAAAACAGAAGAAAAGGAATTCTATTATTATAATATATCAGAAGTAGGAAACGAAGAGGATAAGAAGGGAAAAGAGGAGTTAGAAGAAAACATATTTAAGATAGCTCCAGAACAAAAGCAAATGCAAAGTGGTTTTAATGGAGCAGAGATAAGATATTCTCAAACAAAGCAAGCTGAGGAATTTATTAATGCATTGAAAGAAGGTAAATCTGTAGAATTAACGCCAAGGCTTAAAGGTATTATATTGCATAATATTTTGTCTAATATTATTGTAAAAGAAGATGCAGCAAAGGCATTAAATACATTATTAGTTAAGGGAGATATTTTACAAGAAAATAGGGCTTTCTTTGAAAAGGTGATTAAAGCAATGTTTTCTCAGAAAGACGTTCAAGAGTGGTTTTGTGATAAATATAAGGTATTAAATGAGGTTGATATTATTGTAAAGGAAAAAGATACAATTTCTTCAAAACGTCCCGATAGGTTAATGATTAGTGATAATGAGGTTATTATTGTGGATTATAAGTTTGCAGCCTCTATGAATAATTTAGAATTATACTCTGACCAGTTGAATAATTATAGATTTTTATTACAAGAAATGGGATATAAAAATATTAAAGCATACCTTTGGTTCGTTAGCTTTGATAGTGAAGAATTTCATTCAGAGATAGTGGAAGTGAAATAATTATTGTAAATTTGCCACTTAAATGGATAGAGTAAATAGATGAAGAGTTTTTTTAAAATAGTAATTAGTTGTTTGTTAGTGATAATATCTTTTAATGCGAAAGCACAAGATAATACTGTTTATGACACAACTTATGCAACTATTTGCAGTAATGAGTATTTCTCTAATGATAGGTTTGATAGTATTAGTATAGCTGACACAGCAAGTAGAATAAATGGTTATTTCCAGAAGTTAATTTGTACTATTATGCCTGATGGAAGAGATATTGATAGCCTTTTTAATTTATTTTTAACATTCAATCCATCATATAATGATACTATTTACGACACAATTTGTCAAGGTCAAATATATAATCAATTTGGTTTTAATGAAACAGAAACAGGCTTTTATAAACAAGAATATCAAACTTCTTTAGGGTGTGATAGTATTATTAATTTGAATCTATTAGTAAGAAATTCATATTACGACACCATATATGCAGAGATTTGTAAAGGAAGTGTATATAATGAGAATGGTTTTAATGAAGATACTTCGGGTTTTTATACTCATTTTTTTCAATCAATATATGGGTGTGATAGCATAATAAATCTTTCTTTAATAGTTCATAATCCTTATTTTGATACTATAATTGATACGATTTGTAAAGGAGATGTTTATGGTTATGGTTTTGATGCGGATACTTCTGGAGTTTATAATCAGTATTTAGAAACTGAATTTGGTTGTGATAGCATATTGGTGCTTCATCTTTGGGTTAATCCATCTTATCATGATACAATTAAGGCTGAAATATATAGTGGAAATACTTATAAACTCTTTGGCTTTAGTGAAACCAAAACTGGAGTTTATGAACAGGTATTAAAAACTTATTTGGGGTGTGATAGTATTATTTACCTTGACTTACAGGTTGATAAAATTATGTTCCCGAATGTTGTTACAGCAAATGGAGATGGAATAAATGATGTCTTTGAGATACATAATCTGGTTGAAGAGAATGCTTTCCCAGAGAATGAACTTATGGTATATAATCGACAAGGTAAACAAGTTTATTATTTTAAGAACATAAAAGAGAAGACTAATTTTTGGAATCCTAATCTTACAAATTCTCCAGAAGGGACATATTTTTATCGTTTTTTGGGTAAACGACCCGATAAGACATTAGAGCTAAATGGTTCTGTTGAAGTAATAAGATAAATAATGATAAAGGAAAGCTTTCTTTCAAAGGTAGCAATTAATATCGCAGAAACTTATAATAGAGATTTCTCTAATTTAAATATTATCTTTACGAATAAGAGAGCTAAAACATTTTTCAATGAAGCTCTTTATAATCACTTGCAAAAACCTTTCTTTTCTCCCAAATATTATACAATCAATGATTTTGTAAATCAATATTCTAACCTTGTTCAAGGAGAAGAACTTGTTTTGGTTTATAATCTACATAATGTTTATTCAGAAGTATATTATAGAGATAAAGAAAATATAGAACGAGAAAGCTTTGAACCGTTTTATTATTGGGGGATAATGCTTTTGAAGGACTTTGATGATATTGATAAAAATCTTGCCTGCGCTGAAAATATATTTAAAACTATTGAAGATTATAAGGAGTTGGATAATAAATTTGACTTCTTAACTCAAGAGCAAAAGGAATTGCTTAATGGTTTTTTTGAAGGTTGTTTTAAGGATAAGCCTTCGGAAATAAAGAGCCATTTTGTTTCTGTTTGGAATTGTTTGCTTGAAATATATAATAAGTACAAAGAACGATTAGTAGAATTGAGCATAGGCTATTCAGGAATGATTTATAGAGAATTAGTTGAAAGTTTAAAGGCGGATGACAATATCCAAACTCAACAAAATTTCTGTATTATTGGTTTCAATGTATTGAATAAGGTTGAAAAAGAAATATTTTCTTGGTTAAAACAAACTTACAGCACAAGGTTCTACTGGGATTATGATGACTATTATCTAAACAACCTAAAGCAAGAAGCAGGTTTGTTTATGAGAGAAAATCTTAATAACTTTCCCTCACCAAAAGATTTTGAAATAAATACAAACCTAATCTCAAATAATAATACAAAGTTAGAAATAATTTCTTCTCCTAATGAAAATGGACAAGTAGGTTATATTGATGAATGGTTAGAAGAATTAGTAAAAACAAATGAAAACTTAGAGCAGAAAGATATAGCAATAATCCTTTGCAATGAAGACTTGTTGCCTTCTGTTCTTTCGGCTTTGCCGGAGAGGATAGGAGAGAAGAAGACCAAAGTAAATATTACAATGGGTTATAAGTTTCAAGCAACTCCAATGTATGGATTAATTGATGCTTATTTAAATTATCAATCCTCTCTTATCAAGAACTCAACTGCACGTTTGAAAAATCTTTTACCTTTTGTGGAGCATAATTACTTTGCAGGTAGTTATAAAGATATTATTAATAACTTAAAGCGTAATATGGTTATTTCTTTAAGTGGAGATGATATAAAGAGCTTTGGAGAAATATCAGACTTATTAAAACAAAAAACTACACCAAAAGAAATTCTTTCCTCATTACAAGAAATACTATATATTGTTGCTAAAACAAATATAAATAAAGAAACAAAAGGACATAATGGAATAGAAGAAGTAATTTCTGAAACCATGTACCGTTTATCAACATCAATAAATAACTTAAAAGACTTATTCGAAAACGAAGAAATAAAGATTACAGGCAAATTACTATATCAAACAATAAGGAGTGCATTAACAAGTATAATGATTCCTTTTGAAGGTGATCCAATTGATGGGATTCAAATTATGGGATTATTGGAAAGTAGGAGCTTAGACTTTAAGCATATTCTTTTCCTTTCAACCAATGATGATTTATTGCCAAATGTTGGTCTGGATAGTTCTTTTATTCCTTTTACAATACGTAAGGCATATAATTTAACAACTATTGAAAGAAAGATTGCTGTATTTGCATATTATTTTTATCGTCTTTTTCATCATGCAGAGTCAATGCACTTCCTTTATAACTCAACAACAACAGATGTTAAACCCAAGGAAATGTCACGTTTCCTTCAACAACTAAGAATTGAAAGCAATAAGAAATTTACTTATAGCACTTTTATATCAAGTATCAATTCTCCAGAAGAGAAAATAATAGAAGTAAAAAAATATAAAACCTATATAGATAAGATAATAACTAAAGCAGAACAAGAATATATTTCTCCAACTTACTTAAATGATTATTTGAATTGTGAGTTAAAGTTTTATTTCAAAAGAGTTCTTGGATTAGCAACAGTTGATGAATTTGAAGAAGAATTACAAGATAATGTCTTTGGTGAAATATTTCATAAATCAGCAAAAGACTTCTATAATGGAATAAAAGAAGAAAAGAAGACAAGCATAATCACTAAGTCAGATATTGAAAAACAAGAGATTAATATTTATAATATCGTAAAGAAGAATTTTGAAGAGGAATATCTGAATAAGAAAAACAGAAATAAAGGAAAAATAGAATACAATCAAATTCAAAAAATAAAGCTTGAAATACTAACAAAATACTTACATAAACTTTTGGAAATAGACAAAGCTTATACTCCATTTACTATGTTGGCAATGGAAGTAAATATAAAAAAGCCTATTAACATTAATGGACAAAATATTATTATTGGAGGAACGATAGATAGATTAGATTATAAAGTCAATGAAAATGGAGAGGGGATATTAAGGATATTAGATTATAAAACTAATAATTTACCAAAGGGTAATGTTAGTTTTAATCAAATATTTGACAACAATAATATTAATGACCCAGCAAAAAGAAATGATTATATTCTACAAGCATTTTTGTATTCTTGGCTTATAACCGATAATAAAGAAGATAAAGAATGTAATAAATTCCTTTCTGGAATAAACATAGACAAGATTAAGCCTGAAATTCTATATATTAAGAAAGCCACTTCAAATGATTATGTAGGAGATATTATTTTAAATGATTCAGAAAAAGGGAGTAATATTCTTGTGGATAATTATTCTATTTTCCATTCTGACTTTGAATTAGAATTAAAAACATGTCTTGAAGAAATGTTATCTTATAAAGAAGATGAATTTTGTTCTCAAAGAAAAAATGATTGCGATTATTGCGATTACAGATCTATTTGTTTTTAAGAGTTATCTTTTCCTTTTTTACCATTACTATTATGTTTAAACAAATTTTGTTTGTACCTTTGGCACATAATTTGTTTCTATTAAAAGTAGAAACAATAAATAAAAATAAATATTATGCAAATTAAATCGAGAAACATCGGAAAATTAGTAAGATTAGCAACATTAGTTATTGCATTTCTTACAGTAAGCTTAACCCTTAGTGCTTACCCTTATAATAGACATAATGCAAGTAATGTAATTAATAAGACTGCATATATTATTGACGAAGCTTATTCGGTAGCTGATTACTATGGTTATTGGACAGGAAGTAATCTTTCACGTGCTGTTTACTATAATGATTATGCACAAAGACAATTCTCTCGTAGAAACTATCGTACAGCAATTTATTATTCTCTCAGAGCTCGTGAATATGCTTTAATGGTAATTGATGGTTGTGATGAATATTGGGATTATTACTACTATAATAATTATGGTTGGAGTAGAACTTATGGATACAACCCATATTATACAGGATCTAATAATGGACATTATTACGGTAATTATAATAACTACTATAACAATAACTACAATAATTATCATAATAACCATGGAAATAATTCCAATTATAATGCTAATCGTCCTGATAATTATAATGATGGAAGAGGAAGCAATGGAAGATCTGATGCTTTTGATCCAAATAAACCAAATAATAATAATGGTACACAAACAGGACACTTTACAAATGGTAATAGCACCAAAAATTTAAATACAAGTAACTACTTTGATAAAGATGAAATTGGATTATTGAAACAATTACCAGCAGAAACTTCAATGGAAAATGATTTCAAGAAAGACAATAAAGATGTAAAGTTTGATGATAAAAGTGTAAGAAATAACACTGTTTTAATTAATCAAAATCGTACAAAGGCTCAAAGTTTTAAGAAAAGTACACCAGAAACATCAAGAAAAAATATTCAAATAGCAGCTCCAAAACGTATTAGTGAAATTAATAATAACAATAGAAGCAAAGAAATAAAAGCTACTAAAACCAATAATACAGAGACTAAAGTAATAAGTCCAGAAAAAAACAGAAACAACCAAATTGATTTTAATAAAACCAATATTAATAAGGGAAATAAGGTTAATAATAGAAATCAAAATTTAGAGAATAACAATATTAATAAGGGAAATAAGGTTAATAATAGAAACCAAAATTTAGAGAATAACAATATTAATACTCGTAATAATAATAACACTAAAAGAACAATAGAACCAACTACTCCAATAAAAAGAGAAGTAAAAGCTACAGAATCAAATACGAGAAACAGAACAATAAAGACTACTGAAAAAGTAAAAGAATCAAAAACTCTAAACTCTAAAGAAACAAAGAATACAAGAACCAGATAGTATTAACATAACGCAATACATCAAACAATTAGAGATAAAGCATTTGAAGTTTATATAAAAAGCTTCAAGTGTTTTATCTCTAATTGTTTGAGGTTTTTATAAGAATATACATTATCATATATATAATTTAGTTTACTTCCTTCTTGAAAAAAAAATCTAATTATTGATTTTTTTTGTAGGTAGTTTCAAAATTAATTCTATATTTGCAAAGTTTTTTCACTATGATTTTTATAGTGGGGGTTTATTATTTAATATTTTTTTATTTATGGTTATAGCATATACTAACAGTGAAAATGTTTCTACAACTGAGGAACTAGCACATTATGCAAAGAGTAAAAAAATCAGTATTGATGTTTTTATTCAAGAAAAAGATTTAAAAGAACAAATTAATCCTCAAGACATATTATTTGTAAAAAATGTATATGAACTTGGAGACAATCCTCAAACCATTCTTCACTTTATAAAATATTGTTCTGTAAACGATATTATTATTTATAGTGTTGATGATGACCATTGCTTTAATGCCAAGGTATCAAAAGAGCTTAATATTCTTATAAATTTATTTGTTGAACTATGTGAGTTTAGATCAAATAAAGCAAGAGAATCTCTTAGAATAATGAAAGAAAATGGAATTAAGCTTGGTCGTACTGAAGGTAGTACTGTGAAATTAAATAAAATGAAAAGACGCAAAGAAGCTATCATTAAAGATTTACAGAAAGGCTATTCATTAAACCATATTTACGAAAAATATAAGGTATCAAGAACAACAATAAATAAACTTAGAAAAATAGAACCTCGTATTGATGAGGTATTATTAAAAAGAGAAAATTAATAAGACTAAAAATATCAATCCTCTTATCTAAAGAAGAAATATTAAATACAAAAAAGGAATAAGCCCAACTTATTCCTTTTTTTGTTCCCAGTAAAATCAGTGCATCTAAAAATAAAATATTATAACCCAACCCCCGTAGAGACGCGAACCGAAGACCGAAGGTCAAGCTCGACGAAGTCATTTATCGCGTCTCATCAATTACATACATATCAATTACGTATCTCATCAATTACATATATTCAATAAAGGCTGAAAGCCTTAATTAACATAGCCCAAAGGCAACGCCTTGGGATATTCATAATTAACCATTAACCATTTCCTACGCCCTGAAAGGGCAGATTAGGTAAATAAAAAAGCGAAAACGTAATTCATTGTGAAACATTCACCGCATCAAGATAGACCTAATATATTGAATAAACAAAATGCCAGCAGCTAATAAATGGCTTTTATTCGGGTTGCAAAGTCAGGAATGAAGAGTATGTATGGGATTTAAGAAAAATATCCGGAATAAGAATTCTGTATTTCAATTAGTAATGTTTTAAAATAAGAAACAGGAAGTTGAATTGGTTAATTTCAAAAAAAATCAAATTAAATTTTAATTAGTTGTAATGTTTACAATGATAATTTATTATCTTTGTCGATTAATAGTGTTTTGTTTTTTAATTTTGTTTTTTGTAGATAAAATTTGTATTGAAAGAACAGGCTATAAGTGCATACTTTTTCCGCCACTGCGCCAAGCGCAAAAATGTTACACAAGGCGAAAAAGAACATTCCTGTTGAAGTTTAAATAATAGTTTTTGAAAATATAGAATAACCTATATGGAATTTAGATTTGAAGAAAAAATTTGTAGTCGCAATTTTCCTGAGTTAATTAATAATGATTGGAATAGAATATTAAAAATTGACACTACAATTGAATTTGACCTTGTAAAACTAGAATGGATAACTGGTGAAGCGATTACCTACTTATTTGCCTTAATAAATCAATTAAAAGCTAAAGGATTTAAAGTTAAAGTTATATTACCAAATCCAGGAAATATATTTAATGCTCAAAATGAGGCTAAGAATAAAAGGAACCGCAGCAAGCGTCTTGCTAGTTTAATTGATGTTTGGCAGATAGAAAGTGTTTGTGAACTAGAACTTGGAAGTGAAATTATTCTTCCATCAAATCATAATACATTAATTGAAAAAGCTAGAAGAAAATATAAATATATTGATTCAAGCTGGTACAAAATCCTTCCATTCCAAAAAATTAAAACACCACTTTTTGAAAATATTAATAATATAAGAGAGCATCTTGATGATAAATTGAATGAAATATACTCAATAGAGAAAGATGCTTTATACATTATAAACAGGTTTGACTCAAGTAAACCATTTGATAATCAAACATTAAGTCATTTATTGACGACAGAGCTTTTTCTTAATACAATTTTTCATAGTGAGGCAAAAGAGTGTTATTTTTCAATTGTACTTAACAGCAAGTATGATGAAGATATTGAGAAAGAAAAGCTAATAAACCAAGGTTACTCGGAAGAAGAGGCTAGTTTAAAAGCTAAAAATAAAGTTAAATGGTTTTCAGAAAATATATTACCAACATCTATTATTCAAGAAAGAGATAAAGAAATCATCAATTTTTTTAAACTAAACGGCAACTATTTAAATAGAAATTATTTAGAATTTAATTACATAGACTTTGGAGTAGGCATTCCTAACACATTAGAAAAAGAATTTGATAAATTTGAAAGCCATCTTGAAAACTTAAAAAAAAATTATCCTATCAAATATAAGGAAGAGGTAAATAAATTAACCTTATTAAAAGAAAGCAATAAAGATGTTAATAAGGAGTCTAAAATATTAGAATTTGCATTTTTATTAGATAGTTCAAAGCAACCATTTGAAGATTTACTTGAGATAAGAGACTATATGCCAAGAGGACTCTATTTTATCATTGAAGTAATTAAAAGGTATGAAGGGTTGCTGTTAATAAAGAGTAATAGAGGTAAAATTATTTACGATTTTTCAGATTCCAAAGACAACAGCAAAGCAATAAGTGCTGGAAAAATAGAATATAATTTTCCAGGAACTATGATTACTATTTTGTTACCTAATGAGTCAAAAAATGGGAAAAAAATTGAGAATACAGAGGGGGCAGTTGAATTAGAAGATTTTAAGGTGCAAAAAGGCAGTGGTAATATCAAAAATTCCCACCTCAGTATTGGTCAAATTCTATCAGAATCTTTTAAAAGAATTGATTTTAAAACTGAAAAATCAAAACTAAATAATGCTTTATATACTGAACTCTTTAAAGGATTGAATAAAAGACTAAAATTAGAAAATGATGATAAAGAGAAAAGAATTGTTTATGTTGACTTTGCCGGGATCAATCTCTCGTTTATTGAATCTAAAATATTCTTCTATTTGGTTAATACACCATACATAAATGAAACACACACAAATGTTGTTATAGTAAACATTAGCAATGAATATATTGATAGGCTTGAGGAAATCCAGAAATTTATAAGAAATACAAAACCATTTCATTTTAGACCTATCCCATGTATTATTCATACTAAAGAATTAGGTATAAAGATATTATGGCTTGGAGTATCAAATGAAGCTGATGAAACAAAACTATCAGAACTACTACAATCTCCTCCAGAAGAGGATTTTGTTTATGTTTCTGAAATTAATTACCCTGACTTAATCCATGGTAACTTTTTTAGAATTAACTGGATTAACCGCAAAGATAATTCTGGGAATATTTTTTTGAATTACTTCCCTGATATAAATGAAATAAAATATGAAAACTGTTTTCGTATTTCGCAAAGGTTAGCTAAAAACATTAAAAAATATGATTTGGTTTGGCTTAATAAGAAAGATGTAGCTTATTTGACTTCCGGAGGTAAATATCAATATCAATTTCTAAATTTTATTGAATTATTATCAACATTTAAGGGAGACGACACAACTTTCTACAGCAAGCAAATAGCGCGTTATTTAGTTAATAAATGGTTATTTGACAATACTGAACTTCCAAATCGTATTGACTGGATTGTATCGGTTACTTTATCAGGTCAAATTTTGGCAAGAGAGGTATTAAATGAGTTAAAAGTTTTTTACAAAGAGGGAGAAAATATTCCTGAATTAATTAGACTTGCGCATTATTATGAATTTGATAATGAGGAATATGGCTTAAATTCTATTAATGAGGGAGATAAAATAATTATTGTAACTGATGTTATTTCAACTGGAGATCTACTTCAAAGACTTACAAAATCTATCAAACATAGAAAGGCTGAAGTAATAAGTTACTTAAGTATAGCTGATGTGCGAGATATTGAAAAATATGGTAATGCAAAATTTGATTCAAAGTTGACTTCCTTGATGCTCCCCTCCGATTTTAAATCAGATAAAGATTTTGATTTCAACAAATATGATAATATTCAAGACTTTCATAAAGAGATTATCAGAATAAATCCAATCATCAATGCGCCCGTTTCAATAAAATTAGATAAAAGGAGAAATTTAAATCAAAATATTCTGTTTGAATTTGAGGATTTTATCAAAAATTATATTTCAGATGAGTTTTTATTGGTTGGATATTTTAAAAACAATAACACCTTTCACTCTTATTTTTTTGATACTAATAATTATTTTAAATCAATAAAAGGAAAACAATTCTTTGCTGAATTAATTAAAAAATGTTCATTACTTGAGAAGGATAAAAAGTATAATGTTGTGGCTTTTCCTATTTTTTCAGGAATTGAGAATATTGATGAATTATACTTAAAGGAAGTCCTTTTAGAAAACAATTTAATATATAATCATTCTATTATAATGTCTTTACCAAGAGTTGATACACCTAATGGTTGGCAGTTTTCATTTCCTCCAGAATCTTTAGCAAAGAAAATTACGGGTAATATTTTCCTAATAGATGACGGCTCATTGTCTGGAGAAACAATAATGCAAATGATAGATTCAATTTGTTTTTTTTCTGTTTCTAGCATTACTCTTATTTCAATATTTGGCAGACTTCGAGATTTTCAAAAAGAGTTTTTTTCTGAAATTAAAGGTTTAGCAAATGTAAAAAATGGCATTAATATTTATTTTGGAATTCATGCTCATATTCCATATTATCCATTCAATAAGTCCTTTCCTTTGAATCAGGAATTTAATGAACTAAGGAATATTAATTTAAACGAATTAACTATAAATGAAGAGAGACAGTACATTATAGAAAGATTAGATGAAATAAGTGCAGAAGTTCTATATTCAAAAAAAACTGATAACAACAGGAGTTTAAAATATTTCCCAAAAAACCAAAATGATGTAATTGAAAAAAAGAAAATATTCATAATGAGAGATGCTATAGGTAAATTAGAACATTACCGACTTTATAAAGAATATTATTCTGATTTAGCAATAAAAAGTGAAGAAGAATGCGAATTATTAATGGCGATTATTTTGCATGAACCTTCACTTTGTTCTGTTGTTAAGAATTTACTTCCTGAAATTTACAATAAATTACAAAAAAAACTAACTCTTAGTTTAATTGAAAACAAAGAATCAATACTAAAATACAAGTGGATTAATACAAGTTTAATAAGGTTGATATATATATTCAATAAAGAGATATTTTTTGAAGAAGATACTATAATACGTTTAGCAAAATTAACTTTAAGTGATAATTACCTCCAAGGATTCTTAATACTTGAATATAAAAAAATCCTTGCAGAAAATAGCAACAAAAGTCTAACCTTTAAATTCAAATTATATAATGCAAGTACAATTCTTTCAAAGGATGGTATATTTGATAAATCTTTTCTTAAACCTTTACTTAGAGATTTTTATAACATTGAGAATAATAGTGTTAGAAATGCATTGGAAAAACTTGTTGATTTGATTGATAAGGAAAATATTCTTCCTCGACATAGTAAATTTGTCGAAGCCAAAGGACCAGTTATAACTAATCTTAAAAATGACAAAAAACTAATTGATAGAAATTATATAAAGAAATTATCTAACTTAATACAAGAAGAATTATTGGATCCTCTATATATGGTTAAAAAGTGTGATAAATATTTTCCACATAAGAATGGAATCTTTGAAGATTCAGAATCAGGTATTTGTAAGTTTGAGAAGTTAAAAAAAAGGTTAGATTCAATTGAAGATAAATCAATTGAGGAACGAAATGAATTGGCTGATGCAATAAAGGATTTTGTTGATACTTTTGCAAGTACAGATAGCAAATTAAAAGAATTTTTATCTTTTTTTCCGTCAAAAGTACATGAGTGCATTCGTAAAGTTGCCTCAGAAGAGAAATATTTAACTTCGTTAATCAATTTCAATTTGAATGAATTAGTTGGTTGTGATACCATTTTACCAATACACTCTTTCTACTTTGAACTTATTATTAAAGAAATTTTTGACAACATTTTGCACGAATATGGAAATGAACCTGTTTTATTGAGCTACAGTAGTGATGAAACATACTTTGCTATAAAACAAGATAAACCATTTGTTGACAATAATAAGAAATCTGGAGGTTTGTATTATATTAAGAGTGTTACAGCATTATTTGATGGGCTTTTTGAAGAGTCTAAAAGTAATAATAGTTACCAAATTAAATTTAATTTTAAAACCATTAAACATATAATGAAATGAATATTATAGATATTTTTGTAATTGATAAATCGGAGTTAGGGGCCGATGAAAAAGTAGTGAATTCGTTTATTGATATAGCAAATGATATTGCTGAAACAGTTGGCAGTAGTGCTTTTTTCTTTACATCTCCTGAAAACTTTGTGACGGCATATAAAGCAGGTCTTAATAAATTATCATTCAGATTATGGGTACATTATATGTATAATAAAAATCAACCTAAAAATTCAAAAGGATTTCGTACAGCAAATAAAATAATTCAAGGAATTGACTTCTTACATATTAACTTGCTGACAAGAGAGTCAGAACCAACAACTTTAAATAGTTATAAAGCTTACTGTACTGATGATGTTATAGATTTAATAAAAAAATCAAATACCTCTGTACCATTTAATTCTCCTTATACAAATCATAAAATATTTATTAGTCATTCATCTAAAGATATTAAAATAATTGACGAATTTGTAAAAAGGATTCTTGGAAATGGTTTAGGATTTGACATTGGAGAATCAAATCAAGATATATTTTGTACATCAATTGAAGAATTAGGAATAAAAACTGGTTTAGAATTTAGAAAAAGCATTAGGGAGAACCTGACCAATGCAAATATTGTCCTAATATTTCTTTCTGAAAATTATAGGAAAAGTGAAATTTGTCAAAACGAAATGGGAGCAGCTTGGGCTTTTGAGAAAACCCTTGTACCATTAATAATCCCCCCTATGGATTTTAAAAACGTTGGTGTATTAATGGAAGTAAATAACTGTGTTAAACTTGAGTCTGAGAATAGGTTATTAAAAGTTTGTGATGAGTTAAATGATATTTTCCATTTAAACAACAATGCAACAAAAATGAAAATAGCTGTTCAGGATTTTCTAAAAGAAAGTCAAATTTAAACATAAAATATATTTCTTGATAATAGAATTTAAACAAACGTCCAGTTGGCAACTTTATCAGGGATCAGTTTACTCCGGAATGGGGTGAACAGTTTGTACCAGAATATTCAAACAGTTTCTTTTATTTATGGCAATAGCTTCTATAATACAATAAATTACATTCCTTTTTACCTAGATACTGTCCTAAAAAGTGTGTAAAGCACAAAAGTTTTTTAATTTTGTATTTGGAAATAAAATTGAAAGCAATTCACAACTCAAATGCTGAATATACTTCAGAGGAAGTTGTTGTTGCTTCGGCACAAAAATACAAAATTGAAAGCAATAATAAAAAATAGACGCGATAAATGACTTCGTCGAGCTTGACCTTCGGTCTTCGGTTCGATGTCTCTACATTTATTTCAATGTAACCCAATTGTTAATTGTATTATTTTCATTTAAAAACAAACGCAGGGGTAGAGGCAAGCCCTACCCCTACATTTAGAATTTGATTATAAGAAATTAAAACTTGATTCTGATTTATTGAAATCAAATTCTATTTTCTTGTAATTTGATTCTATTTTTATGGATAAAATTAGGGTGTAAGGAGATTGTAGGGTGTAGGAGAAATTGCGTTTTTTTGGTAATTAATAGTTTTTTTTGAGGTGTGTTTTTTTATTTTTTTTCTGAAAAATGGGGTGTAGGAGCGTTTAGGGTGTAGGAGCTTATTTTGTTATGTATTTGTATAATAGATATTTTAGCAATAGGGTGTAGGAGAAAATTGATTTTTGAAAGTTATATGCACACAAAATAGTAAAAAGTTTTTCCTGTATAGAAAGTGTATATAAAAGATTTTGTTTTTTTTATTTTCTCCTTACACCCCATTTTTTAATAGCTATGTTATTGAGGTAATCCCCAATATTTATATTGGGGTTACCCATTAACTATTAATTCTTGTAAAGTTGTAAAATATATAGGGGTATTTTACAAGTTTACAAGTTACCAAAACTGTAAAATCAAAGAATAATATAAGATTAGAGTTATAAAGGATAAACAACAAGATTAGGAATAGACCATTTATCATTGACCATTAATCATTGAAAAAAAACTCCCTACGGTTTCAGAAAAAATCAGGCTCTTTCTGTCACAAATCAAGCTCTTTTTCCAAAAAGTCGGCGTCTTTCGGCAGAAACTCGGTGTCTTTTTTCAAAAAATCAGGCTCTTTTTTCGTTTTACCAGTTTTTATTGTATTCCGAGGCTGTGGTTGTTGGACTTGATGAAGAGAAGTTTGTACGAATTTCTTCTAAATATTTTGAACAGTCCATTTCAACCGACATATCGTATGGTTTAAGGAAATCTCCTTCGTAGAATTTTAGATGTTTATCTCTTTCGCATTTTTGCATAAACAGACCATATACAGGTAAGGCCATTGCTGCTCCTTGTCCAAGGCTTGTTGAACGGAAATGTATTGAACGTAATTCTCCTCCAACCCAAACGGCGGTTGCTAATTTAGGGTTAATTCCTATAAACCATCCATCGGAGTTGTTGTCTGTTGTTCCTGTTTTCCCTGCAACTACACTTTTTACATTATAGATATATCTTATTCTTCCTCCTGTTCCACTTTCTACTACTCCTTTCATAAGGTCAAGCACAAGATATGATGTTTGTTCGTCAAGGGCTACATTTGCCTTTGGTTTTGCTGCATATAAAACAACTCCTTTATTGTCTGTTATCTTTGTAATAAATATTGGTTCTATATGTGTTCCTTTGTTTGCAAATGTTGCCATTGCTTCTGCCATTTCAATTACTGAAAGGTCGCATGTGCCTAAACAGATTGATGGGACTGCATTGATTTTAGATTTTATACCCATTCTCCTAACTAAAGATATAACAGAATTTGGTGTAGTGTAGTTCTTCATTAGGTTTGCAGAAATATAGTTTATGGAGTTTGCAAGTGCCCATTTCAATGTTATCATTTCTCCTTCACGAGTTGAGTTTGAATTGCTTGGTGTCCAATTATCATAGTTTTCAAATGTAACTGGAACATTTGGAAGAGTAAAGCATGGTGAGAGTTGATTTTCTTTCATTGCTGAGGCATAAACAAATGGTTTGAATGTTGAACCAACTTGACGTTGTCCCATTGTTGCATTATCAAATTTCAAATATTTATAGTTTATTCCTCCAATGTATACTTTTACATGTCCTGTTTGTGGTTCAATTGAAACCATGCCTGTATTCAAGAAATATTTATAGTATTTTAAAGAATCCCATGGGCTCATTACTGTATCTCTTACTCCTTGCCATGAGAATACTCTCATTTCTACTTTTTTATTAAATTCATCTCTTATCTCATCATCGCTATAGCCTTCAAGTTTAAGGCTGCGATAACGATCGGAGTTTTTCATTGATTGAATATATGTTTTATTAATTTCTTCTTTTGAAATTCCTGCAAATGGTGCATTAGCAACTCCTTTCATGTGGTTGTTAAATTGCTTTTGAAGTGTTTTGAAGTGTTCCTTTACTGCTTCCTCTGCATATTTCTGCATTCTTGAATCTATTGTAGTATATATTTTTAATCCATCTTTATGAACATCATAAGGGTCGCCATTTGGTTTCTTGTGAGTTTTACTCCATTCCTTTACATAGTTCCTTATATATTCACGAAAATAAGTTGCTGTTCCTTCATCATGTGATTGTGGATTATAATGAGTAACATCTAATGGTTTTTGCATTAGTTTTTCTGCCTCAGCTTTATCTAAGTATCCATACTTAGCCATCTGAGATAATACAGTATTTCTTCTTTCTGTTGAGCGTTCATTTCTTTTCACAGGATTATATGCTGTTGGGGCTCTAAGTAATCCTATTAGTGTTGCAGCTTCTTCTGTTTTTAGTTCTGAAGGGAGTTTGTCAAAGAATGTTTTTGAGGCTGTTTTTATGCCAAATGCGTTACTACCGAAATCAACTGTATTAAGATACATTGTAAGTATTTCATCTTTGGTATAGTTTCTCTCAAGCTTAATTGCAACTACCCATTCTTTAAGCTTTGAGTATATAAGTCCGAACTTTGTCTTTTGTTCTCGAGGGAAAAGATTTTTGGCTAATTGTTGAGTAAGAGTACTTCCTCCTCCAGAGCCTTTATCTCCAGATAATACAGTTTTACCCAATACTCTAAATAAACTCCTAAAATCAACTCCTGAGTGCTCATAGAATCTAATATCTTCTGTTGCAAGTAGGGCATCAACCAAACATTTTGGAAGTTCTTGAAATTGTACATTGGAACGGTTTTGTAATCCTATATAACCTAATACTTCTCCATCTTCTGAAATAACTTCAGATGCTAAGTTTGAATTTGGGTTCTCTAATTCTTCAAACGATGGCATAAATCCAATCCATCCTAATGATAAGAAGAAGAAGAAAACGATAAGTAAAATCATTGATGCTCCAAATATCTTCCACATTCCTTTTACATAGGATGAGGAATCATTTTTATTGCTCTTATCTTTTTTATTAGATGATTTATTTTGAGCCATTACCTATTCTTTTATTTTCTTTCAGCCTTATGGTATTCAATATGTAATCCAACATTTGCAATACCAACTAAATTCGTATCTCTTGTTGCTTGTTGGATTTCAAATCTATATTTTCCTTTTTGAGGGAAAACAACATTTTTAGTAAACCAAAATCTATTATCTTTTATTCTTCCACTTCCTTTACCTGTCCATGGACCGTCTAAGTATGCTAAATAACATTCTACTGTATCACATTTTGTTATTGAACCATCTGGATATGTTGTTTTAATAAAGAAAAATATATTACAGTTAGGATATTCTATAGTATTTCTAAGATTGATTGCAAAGTCATAGAGTCTTAGGGTGTCTTTAATATTAACATCAAATTCAACTCTATCATTCATGTTCCAACCTTTTTCGTTTACTTTCTTATTTTCATCGTAAACAACATTAGGGTTGCAACTGGCAAAGAGAAAAGATAGTAAAATAAATCCCAATAGTATTTTCTTCATATCCTATGATGTTAAAGTTCTTATTTGTTAGGAAATTAAATATTTAATTTTGATTTTGGTTCAATCTTTATTTGGTATGTTTCAAGGTCATTAATTGGTTGACGATTACGATTCATTTGTATTAATTCTTTTACCTTATCGGCAGAAAGCATCATAAATTCAGAACCATCTTCGTAAACATACCACATTAACCTACGGAATACATCTGTTTTTATGTAGTTTGCTTTTCCTTTTTTAGTGAAAAGAGGAACTCCTATTTCTGGGAATGTTTTTAATTCATCTAAGTAAACGTCGTATTCAAAGTTTAAACAACATTTTAATTTTCCACATTGTCCTGCTAATTTTTGAGGATTAGGGAATATCTGTTGAACTCTTGCTACTTGTGTTGAAACAGAATTAAATGTATTTAACCAAGAGGAACAACATAATTCTCTTCCACAAGTTCCAATTCCTCCAAGGCGTGAAGCTTCTTGACGAGCTCCAATTTGTTTCATTTCAATTCTTAGATGAAATTCTTCAGCCAAAGATTTAATTAATTGACGGAAGTCCACTCTATCATCTGCTGTATAATAAAATATTGCTTTTGTATTATCGCCTTGATATTCTACATCATTTATTTTCATGTCAAGAGCAAGTTCACTAATCATCTCTCTTGTTCTGAAAAGAGTTTTATCTTCTCTTTCTATTGCTTGTATCCACTTTTCTATATCTGTTGTTTTAGCTCTGCGATATAGCTTTTTCATTGTTTCAGCCTTAGGATTTACTTTTTTCCTTTTCATCTGAACTCGACAAAGCTCTCCAATCAAAGTTACTATACCAATATCATGTCCTGGTGAACCTTCAACAGCAACAACATCTCCTTCGGCTATTTCTAATCCGTCAGAAATTTTAAAAAAATCTTTTCTTGAATTTTTAAATCTTACTTCAGCACAATCAAAAGTATTTTCTATAAAAGGGGGGGTAATCTTACTCATCCAATCGTGAATAGAAAGTTTAGCGTTTCGCTCTAACTCACTTTTATCAACAGGAACATAGGATTGAGGAATGTTAATACATCCTCTTGTTAGCATTATTGAAGGAGTAAATGTATTTCTACCAACATAAGGGTCTTCATCATAGTAAGGGTGTACAAATTGTTCACCATAAACTATTTCATTTTCTTCGTCTTTTTTATATGTAGTGTTTTTCTTAGCTATTGTAGTATCTTCAACAATAGAATCCTGTTGTGTATTATTATCCAAAACAAAATTATTTTCCTTTTCTTCGTTATCAGAATTAACTGACTCGTCTATATCTTCTTTATTATTCATATCTATTTATTCATCAATAAAATACCTAATTGAATTGATAAGTCAAGAAATATCATCTTGGCGTTACCATTTCTTTCTATATGTAAAATTGCTTTATTTATTTCTTTATATATGTTGCCTATGTTATTTTCTGTAATAAATGATGGGAAATTATTCTTAAACTTCTCATCACACCCTTCAAGCAAATTGCTTTCTTTGCTTAATCCCATTTTAATTAGCAAACTATTTTGAAAGACTTCTAACGCAAAACCCAAAAACTGTTTTTGCTCTTCTCTTCCAAGTTTTGCTAATTCTTGTTCTATTATCTTTACTATATCATTTACTTTACTACGATATAGAAAACAACTTCTCAACCAATCAACAAACAAATCGAGATATTTATGTTCTATTCCTTGATTATAATTAATCTTTGGCACTTTCACTAATTGTGTTCGTGAAAGAATAGTTGGTAAAATATTTTCTCTATCATCTGTTATTAAGAAGAACAAAGTATCATCATAAGGTTCTTCTAATATCTTTAATAATTTAGGTGCTGCTTCATAATATAATTTATCAACACACCAGATTATCATTATTTTATATTCTGCTTCATAAGACTTTACACTTAAAGCCTTAATGATATTATTGGCATCTCTAACATTAATTGTCCCTTGTTTATTGCCAACATCTAAATAATCATACCAATCATCTAATCTAATAACCCCATTATTCTTTAAAACAAAATCACGAAACTCACTTAAAAGAAGTTCAGACGAATTCTTTGAATCAATCTTTTTTGTTGTTGTATTTGGAAATATTAGATGAAGGTCTGGGTGAATAAGTTTTGAGTATTTCTTACATGAGGGACATGTCCCACAAGAGTCAGCAATAATTAAACTTTCTTGCTCTGGATTGAACCGTATTTTATTGGTGCAATTTAAATATTGAGCATATGCAAGTGCTAATGCAAAGCCTTTAGAGTTTTCTTCTCCAAAGAACAACTGAGCATGACTAACTCTTCGTTGGTCTGCAATGTGTATTAGCGAGTTTATTAACTCATGTTGTTCAACAATTTGAGAGAATTGCATACAGTTTTATCTTTCTATTTAGAAAGACAAATGTACGACAATTCTCTCAATTAAAAGCAATTTTCGATTAAAATCGAAATATACTAATATTCAAAATCTATTTCGCTAGGAGGAATGAATTCTGGTTTTACATCTGAATCTTCACGAGGAGATGTTCTTTGAAGCGATACTATCATTGCTCCAAGCATTTTAGTCATCTCAACTAAAGTTTCTTTTGATTGGTCATATTGTTCATCAGAAAAAGCTCCAAATCTTTGAGCCATAGTAGAAAGAACAACACATTCTCTAACAGCAGTTTTAGCATCTTTTAAAAATGAAACAAATTGTAATTTGTGGCGTGAAGAACCTTCTGCAATGTTTACAGAAACTCTAAAAGCAGCATTCGCTAATGGCTCAAGAACTATTTTTTGCTCAAAAGGAGTAGCTGATTTTGTTTGTTCAACAATCCAATTGAAATAATCCAATGATTTGTGATAAATTCTCAAATCTTCGAAACGGAAAAAACTTACAGGTTTGTTTTGATTTTCCATAATTTCAGTTTGTTTTTAATTAGTAAATCGTCTTTCGACAAGCTTAATCTTATATTTAAGTTTAAAGTCAAATCCTTTTATTCTATACCAGAATAATATTTCATAAATTGAACCCTTTGGAATGCTGAGGCATCTTTATTCTTTTTCACTGCCATCTTGCCTCTAAAATCATTAATAGATTTAAATCCCTTTACCGTCATCCATTCTTGCAATCTATCATTAGCCTTTCTAATAAAATCAAATCCTTCATTATCATATAAAACAGATACAACTTGTACTGTATTAGCTCCTGCAAGCAATAATTTTATTACATCATCATATTTATGGACTCCATTTCCTGCAGTTAAATTACAGCGAACCTCAGGAGAAATTATAGCAGTCCAACGAAGTGTATTATATAATTCATGTGGGCTACTAATAATATCAACAGGTTTAGTCTCAAAAGTATCAATATTTATATCTGATTTATAGAAGCGATTAAAAATATTTAGGTTAGAAATACCCAACCAAGAAATCTTTTGAGCAAATCGAGTTAAGGAAGAAAAATAAGGACTAATTTTAAGAGAAATAGGTAGAGAAGTAGCTCGTTTAATTATATGTATAATATCTTCATAAAGCCTTTCAATATCTTCGTGTGAAAGATTAATATCAGAAGGGAGTATGAACATATTTAATTCAATTCCATCAGCACCAGCTTCTTCAGCTCTCTGAACAAAAGGCAACCATTCAGAAGCGGTAATACAATTAATACTTGCGATAACGGGAATTGTCAAGTTCGCTTTAGCTTCTTTGATTAAGTTAATATATTTTTCGAGAGCTTTGTCTTTTGTATGTTCTTGAATGTAATTATATGCTTCAGGATAACCACTAAAATTGGCACTATATACTTTAACATTTACATTCATTTCTTGTGTAATTTGTTCTTCAAATAAAGATTTCAAAATTACAGCACCAGCACCAGAAGCTTCTATTTTCTTTAGTGTTTCTATATTTGATGTAAGTCCACAACTTCCAACTACTATTGGGCTCTTAATGGTAAAGCCCATAAAATTTGTACTAATATCCATAGTAACTATATATTTTTCAGACCACAAAACTACAAATAGTTTTTCTAATTCGCAAATAAAACTGCAATTAATCAAAATATTTTTAAAAAAAGCCCATATTACTTCGTAGTTTTAAAGAAAAATGTATCTTTGCACTCTAAATTTAAATATAGTATAATACATATTATGAGTACAGAACACAGACCTAAGACTGAACAAAAGAACCTTGCTGTCGGTTCAGTTATTTCAAAATCAGAACTATTCATTGAGAAGAATCAAAAAATAATCTTAATTGCGATAGTAGCAATTTTAGTTTTAGTAGGAGGATTTTTTGGCTATAAAAAACTAATTTTAGAGCCAAAAGAAGTAACAGCTTCTTCAGAAATGTTCGCAGCTGAACAATATTTCAAAAATGACGATATGGATAAAGCCCTAAAAGGTGATGGAAAACACTTAGGATTTATTGCAATTATAGATAAATATGGTAATACACAAAGTGGAAATTTAGCTAACTTCTATACAGGAAGTGCTTATCTTTCAAAAGGAGAATTCCAAAAAGCAATAGAATATTTAGAAGATTATAATTCAAAAGATGTCTTCTTAGGTAATCAAGCAAAAGCAATGATAGGTGACTGCTATATGGAATTAAATAAAATAGATGATGCAATCAAAAACTATAACAAAGCTTTAGACAATCCTAATGATATGACAACACCTTTTATACTGTTTAAATTAGGTTTAGCATACGAAGTAAAGAAAGATAACAAAAAAGCATTAGAAAACTACAAGAGAATTAAAACAGAATTCCCTGCATCAAGTGAAGCTCGTGATATAGAAAAATATATAGTCAGAATAGAAAATTTATAGATAGTTTTTTAGTATCTTTTTAGAAAAAGAGTCTTCATAGCGAAGGCTCTTTTTTTTGTATAAATAATAATAGTTTATGGTTAAGTGGAAATTTCAAAGGCTAATTGTAGCAATTTCAGCTATATTATTAATAAGTAAATTTATAGCCTACTATATAACTAACTCAGCAGGTATTTACTCTGATGCAATGGAAAGCATAGTAAATGTTGTTGCAGGAATAGTCAGCTTAATTTCTCTACGTTGGGCTGCAAAACCGAGAGATGAGAGACATCCTTTCGGGCATGGGAAAATGGAACTTATTTCTGCTTCATTAGAAGGTTTATTAATAATGATTGCGGGAGGATTAATTATCTACGAAGGTATTGTTAGACTATTTAATCCACCTAAAGGATTACCTCAACTTGAATTAGGTATGATAATAGTTGCCGTTGCTGGAATAGTAAATTATTTAGTTGGAATGTGGAGTATTAGAAAAGGCAAAAAAACATCATCTGTTGCTTTAATAGCAGGAGGAAAGCATCTACAATCCGACACCTATTCATCAATTGGATTAATTATTGGTTTATTATTAATTCAAATCACAGGCCTAATAATATTAGATAGTTTACTTGCTTTAGTTTATGGTTCAATAATTATTATAACAGGAATAAAGATACTTTGCAAAACAATAGCAAATCTTGTTGACGAAAACGATATCGAAGAGTTAAAAACAATAGCTCAAAAAATAAACCAATACAAAGCAGAAGACTGGATAGATATTCATAATTTAAAAGCAATTCGTTATGGTAATTCTCTTCATATAGATTGCGACCTAACGTTACCATTTTACTATACAATAAAAGAAGGACATAATGCAACAGATAAGTTAAAAGAAGCCCTTCAAAGCGAATCCCATGACTTATACTTCACGGTTCATAGTGACTCATGCGATGAAACATATTGCTATCAATGTAATATGAAAAACTGCAGTTACAGAAAAGAACCCTGCACCAAACCATTTGTATTTAATGTTGAAAATCTCACAACACTTGAAGAAGATTAGTATTGTTAATTTAAAAATATATATTTATGGGTGAGTTATTAACCTGCCTTTTTTTTGAGTTGTTTTTTAAGATAATGTTTATTTTCATCTTGTATGGCATATTATTTGTTCCATTCAAATTAATTCATATCTTTGTTGAACAAATTATAATTTAACTTACCATGAAAAAGATTGCTTTATTAGTTTTATTAGTTTCATTTTCAATTAATCTTATGGCTCAAGACTTAATTGTTAGAAAGAATCCAAAAGCCGAAATCAAATGTAAAATTATTGAAATAGGAGAGGATTTAGTCTCTTATTCTGCTAAATTAGGAGGTGAAGACCGAAGATTTAGTATAGACAAAAATAATATTGAATATATTAAATTTGAAAATGGAGAAATATTAAGTATGGAAGATGCAATGTTTGGGAAAAATAATTACCAAGACAATACAAATAATACTATTAAATTCAATTTTCTTTCTCCTTTAACTGATTATACAGAATTTGATTATGAAAGAAGCATTAAGCCAGGTCAAAGTTGGGAAGCAGGTCTTGGAATTATTGGACTTGGATTAAATAATGAAAATAATGCAATAGGTGCTTTTATTTCTGGAGGATACCGTTTCTATCGCTCTCCTGATTATTATGTTAGAAAGATGAAATATGCACATATCTTAAAAGGCTCTTATGTTATGCCTAAGATAAAATTAGCTATGTGTAATGCAGATATGCAATATCCAATTTATCAATATGATTATTATGGTTATCCTTATGAAACCACAAAGAGTAAAAATATTGCAACATTGGAAATATTAATAATAGGGGGTAAACAATGGGTTTATTCAAATCGTTTCCTAATAGACTTAAATTTTGGAATTGGTTATAGCTTTTCAAATATAGATGATGAGGATATTAATTATTATTCATTAGGTTCGTCTTATCAATCAGGATCTAATTTTACATGTACAGCAGGTCTAAAGATAGGATATCTTTTTTACGATAAAAAACAACCAAAAATAAATTCAGAACAAGGAGGTCTTTAATCTATATTGAAAATAAACTCCATATATTTCCAAAAAGAGTTAATATAATTGGGAAAAGAGTTTATATAAATTCAAAAAGAAGAGGGATCAATGTAAAATTCATGTGGGACGAAAAAACAATTTAGGCAATAGTCCCAAAAGATTAATTCTTTTCAAAAATAGATTAAATATAAATCCAAAAAGGTTTAATCTTTTCTCAAATAGATTAAATATAAATTGAAAAAGATTTAATCTAATTTCAATAATTAATCCTCATTCCACCGAGATTTTATATTGAGCCAAGAAGAGCTTTAATTTCAAGTAAAATAGGTTTAATTTGATTAGTCCTAAATAAGGGTAAAAATCTGTAACGCTTATTTAGGACTAGTCATTTCAAGCCTTTCTGACATCAAAAGAAGTTTTGGTTAATTGAAACTTAGTTTAGATAATGCAATGGTGCACATAAATAAATATTTCTCTTATTTTATAACTAATTTCTTAGTTATATTGCAATTCAAATTTATGATATTGACATTATATACTCCAGTAGCAAAACCATTAACATCTATTTCTAATTCTTTCTGTCCTTGTTTTAATCTATAAGATTTTATCTTTTTACCACTTAAGTCATAAATAATAACGTCTGCATCTTCTTTTAATCCTATAACATTTAATATTGTTTTATCATTTGTTGGGTTAGGATATATATTTATTTTGGTTTCTTGGTTTTCGATATCATTCAATCCTAAGCATGTTTGGCAAGCTTGATTTGAGAAATCACTTTCACAATCTTCATTTATTGCTGTTACTTTATAGCAATAATTGTTTCCTTCTATAACATTAGTGTCTGTAAAAATTGTGTTATTAGTTATGCCTATTAGATTTTCATAACGATAAATTTTATAGCTTGAACTACTTCCCTGCCAAGCAAGTTGAATACAATTAGAACTACTATTTGTTACTAAATTAGTAGGTGCTATTGTTGCTTTAACTGTCAAATCTAATGTATAAGTTATATTTGTTCCATTAATTGCAATTTGATTAGTGTATATACCTGTTGAATCTGCATTGAAACCATAGTTTGTGTATATATCGCCTTGGCAAATTGTATCTATTAAATTTGTATTTAATGGATATGTAACTTGTTTTATATATGTTTGACAGCTATTTGTCTGGTCTGTTAATGATGTAAGCCTTACAAAATACTTATTTCCGTAAGTATTATATAATTGGCTTGTTATTGCGAATTTATTATTAGCAGGAATTGTTGCAGTTGCTGTGCTTTCAAAAGAAGGAGTTCCTGTTGCTATTGTGTTTAATTGACTTTCTGGAAGGTCTAATGGATTTGCAAACCATTCATATTTTTTAAATCCAGAAGGAGCTTCAATTACGGCAACCGTATCTCCATTTTCACCATTTAATGTTAATTCTGGAGTCGCTACTTTCCCAACAAAATAACCATATGCCCAATGACCACCCCAAGCGCAACTAGATAATATAATAGATACTCTTACTTTTTGAGAAAGAAATGAAGTTAAATTCATAGAGATCTGACGCCAATTCTGCCATATAATACTACCACCTGTTTCTCCCCAACCTGTTGGTGTTGGAATTCTTCCTGAAACTTCAAAAGTAGCACAAGGTTCAATTAATCCTATTGGATTATCTGATGTGTCTAATTCTAATACTTCTATTCTAAAAGTTGGATCATTATAACCTCCGTGATTTGCTTCTTGTATAATAAGTGCATAATTAAATGTCAATAAACAGTTTGTATCATTTAATAATAGATCGTATGTAAGTTTATTAGCATTATACATATCTTGAGCACAATTAATTTGTGTTGATCTTGTATATCCTGTTGGAATTTTTCTAATATTTGTGCCTCCAGCTTGAATATCATACTCATTTTGATTACTATTAACCACAAAACAATGTGCACCTTGCCAAACACAAGTTGTAGGGTCATTAAAATAAGTCCAAGAGTTTACCAATGCTTGAGTTCCATTACTAGTTCCTTGATATCCTTTCCATCCATAATAATTTCCTACACTATCATAAGAAAAATCAAAATTTGTTCCATCTTGTGAATATGTGTTTGATTGGAATAGAAATATTAGTAAGAATGTACTAATAAATAATTTAATGTATGAGTTAGACCTTTTCATTTGATTAGATTTTAATAATTATATTCGACAAAATTAGTAAATAGTTTCCAAGTTAAACAATTTTTTATATCAAAATAATTGTTTTTGATTTTATCATTAGCTTTTCAACTTATATTTCTAATAACAACTTTTTTTTGGGAATTGTAACCATTTACCTTTTTTTTTGTCCACAGATTAACACAAATTTACTCTAATTTCTTTTTCTTTTCTTCTTTTGTCCACAAATTAACATAGGTTTTCTCTAATTTTTGTATAATTCATTCATGTTAATCTGTGTTAATATGAGGACAAAATGGACTCAATAGACAAAATGGATATCAAATAAATAAAATATAATAACGAAAACGCCCTGAAAGGGCAGATTAATCTAGCCCAACGGCAACGCCTTGGGTATATTGATTTGGTTATTTGATATTAATCATTAATCAATAACCATCATTAATCATTATGGTTAGATATGTATTCTATTCTTCTTCTTTTATCAATTTATTGAAGACAAGGCTTTCTTTAATCTTTAAGTATGGTGTTTGAAATAGGTCTATGTTTTTATCTTTAAGAGGGAAATCTTTTGCAGAAAGAATAGGTACAATCTTTGAATCAAAACCATTTACATCGTATATGTTTCCTACAATTGAAGAAAATGCTTTTGGATTAACTGGTTGGTAGTAGGTATTAAACGGTTCTAATCCTACTCTTTTTGGTTGTGCATTATGAAGGAAATCTTTGTCTTCACAAGAATAGAAACCAAGTTGTTGTAACCAATAGTTAGCTTGCAATGACATACAAAAGATATATGAAATCGTAGGATTGTTTTTTAGTATATTTTTTATTCTTTCTAATCCTTCTTTTGCTTTTTCTTCTGGAATAAGTACATGCTTTCCTTTTGGTGGAGGAGAAACAAATTCATTACATAGATTAGTAAAATATATTTCTTTTGACTTAACTTTGCTTCTGGTTAGGTAAATAATATGTTCAAAAAGTCTTCTTGATTCAACATTTCTGCTTCTTTCTCCATGGTCTTCTGGTATTTGGCGGAAGTAATAATCGGCGAACATAACATATTCAGGGACTTCCTCTGACCAAACTAAGTTAGAGTCTTCTCCAATAACTAATATTTTTGCATCGTATTCTGCTTTAAGGTCTTTTGATTTCATTTCTTTTAGTAATTAATTATTATGATAAGTCTCTAAGATATTATTTAATGTATTTTGAATTTCAGTGTAATCGGTTGTTGTAACAAGTCTTTGTCTATAGGGTTTGAAATTATATAAACCTTTGAAGTACCCTGAGTAGTTTTTTCTCATCTCGTTTATAGCATTTCTTTCTCCTCTTAGTTCAATTAATCCTTCAAGGTGCTCACGACATACTTCTACTTTTTCTTCTACTGTTATTATTGAAGGGTTTTTCCCGCTAAGAAGCTCTTTTGTTTGTTTAAATATAAAAGGATTACCTACTGTTGCACGTCCTATTAGTATTCCATCAACGCCATAACGATTTTTATATTCAAGTACTTTTTCGGGAGAGTCAATATCTCCATTGCCAAATACAGGTATTTTCATTCTCGAGTTGTTTTTTACTTCTCCAATCAATGTCCAATCAGCTTCTCCTTTATACATTTGAGCTCTTGTTCTTCCATGAATACTTATTGCTTGAATACCTATGTCTTGAAGTCTTTCTGCTATCTCAACTATTGGTTTAGAATCACCAGAGTAACCTAATCTTGTCTTTACAGTTACAGGTAAAGAGGTTGCATCCACTACTGCTTTTGTTAGCTCTACCATTTTAGGAATATCATTTAGTATTCCACTGCCGGAACCTTTTCCTGCTATTTTCTTAACAGGACAACCCCAATTAATATCAATGAAATCAGGGTTTTCTTTTTCTGCAATATGAACTGCTTTAACTAAAGAATCAATATTATTTCCAAATATTTGAATACCCAAAGGACGTTCCTCTTCTTCGAAATCCATTTTTATTATGCTTTGTTCAATATCACGAGCTAAAGCATCGGAAGCAATAAATTCTGTTATCAATAAATCTGCTCCATAATGTTTACATATCTTACGGAATGGTTTATTGGTAATAGCCTCCATAGGAGACAGCACTAATGAAAATTGAGGAATAAGGTCTTTGAACAAATCTTTATTTTTGTTTGGTAGTTATTTATAAACGGTCTTTTGTCTTTTTATTATCTCCTTTACCAGTATTATAAGGTCTGTTCTTATATGTTTTGATTAATTCCTTAATCACATAGTATAAAAGTACTCCTGATAGTATTACAACAACTGTTATTACAATTAATGATTTCATTTTTTTGATTTTTTTGCTTTAAAAAACGAAACAAAGATAGTAAAAGTTTTGTTTCAAAAAATAATTGTTTACTTTTGCTATGTAAAATAATGATATATGAAAGCAGAAACAATAACTATTAATTATTTTCAATGTGCTATTTCAGAGTTAGAAGCCGTTGACAGAAATCTTATTAAGGAGTCTCAGAATGCAATAGAAGGTTCTTATTCTCCTTATTCAAAATTTAGGGTAGGGGCTGCTGTTTTATTAAATAATGGAGAAATAGTTAGAGGGGCTAATCAAGAGAATTGTGCTTATCCTTCGGGAATGTGTGCAGAAAGAGTTGCTTTATATTCTGCTGGGGCAAATTATAAAAATAATGATGTTATTGCAATTGCTATTACAGCAAAGAATGAAAAAGGAGAATTCACGGAAGCTTATCCTTGTGGAGCGTGTTTGCAAGTTATGGTTGAAACACAATTAAGAGTAAAACAAAAACTCCGCATTATTGTTCAAAAAGATACGGAGTTGGTCCAAATATTTAATGATATAAAATCTTTAATGCCTTTTTCTTTTAACCTTTAAGATGTTCAATTCCTTTATTATTAAGTAATTCGAAAGGTAAGAAGCTTGATACAAAGTAATCATTATGCTCAATAGCTTGATTTGAAAACGATATAACAGGTATATCACTTTCTCTTAATATCTTTTGAGCAACAGCACCAATATAATTATCTATCACACCTAATTCCTGATGGGTCATTATCATTAATAAATCACCATTAACTTTTTTAGCATGTTCAAGAATGACTCTATGTATAGGGGTATTGTAGTCTTTTTCATATAGTTCTGCGGTGCAAGGAATGCCTTCTCTTTCAATAATAAATTTTGCTCTTTCTAATTTAGAAGCTAAACGACTTTTTGGAATAGGTATTCCTCCTGTTAAAATTCCTACAAGATGAATATTTGATTTATAATATTTTGCCCATGAAACAGCCTTAAGAATCTTTTCAAATGTTTGTTTTGTTAAGTCAATAGGTAGTACAATATTTTTGAAACCTTCTTCTTGAAGGTTTTTATCAGATACTGTCATTACAGGGCAAGGCGATCTTGCAATAATTGGTAATGTACTTGTTCCGAATATACTAAAATCAATCATTGAACTTTCTCCCATTTTACCCATAACAATATATTGAGCTTTTAGAATTTCTGCTTGTTCTAAAATAACATCATTAGGATTTCCTTGCTCAACAATTATGCTTACTACAATATTATGATTTTCTCTCTTTTCTTTAGCTACCTCTTTTAACTTAGCTCTTACTTCTCTTAGAACTCGTCTATTCTCTTTTTCGCTTCTAAATAGTTGAGAAAAGAAATCACTCTTGCGAACTACGGACAAAAGAAAAATTTTCCCTTTAACATATTTTGCAATTGTAATTGCTTCATTCAAAGCTGCTACTGATTTAGGTCCAAAATCATAAGGAACTAAAATAACTGACTTTTTAATAATCTTTGCTGGTGATTCCATAAGGCTAATTATTTAATTGTTAAATTTTGCAAGTACAAATATACAAATTATATTATTTTTTTCCAAATAAAAGGAGGAATACAAAGCATAAAATAGGAAATTAATCCCCAATAAGAAGGTATAAATATACGTTTTCTCCCATTTTCAATAGCCTTATAAATTAGTTTTCCACCTTTATTAAGATTAGTTGTAAGTGGATAATCTCTATTCTCTATAATAGCAGTGTCTATAAAGCCAGGCATAATGGTTGTAACTTTAATATTATATTTATTTATCTTTGCTAATTGACGTATTGCTTTTAAATACATCATATTATAATGTTTGGTTGAACAGTAAGATGGACAAATAGGAAGAGTACGGATGCCAGCAACGGAAGCAATGCCTACTATATGTCCTTTACCTGTTTTTGCAAAGTAGTTATAAGCAATATTTATTAATTGAGTAAACCCATAAACGTTCACTTCCATTGTTTCCATTTCTTTTTTAAGGTCAAGTTCTTTGTTTATATATCCAGTCCCAGCACAATAAACAAATACATCCAATCCTTTCATTTCTTCAATAAGAGAATATAGTTGATCTTGAGCTTCATGTTTTGTAACATCCATCTTCTTAATATAAACAGAAGAAGGATTTATTTTCTGAATTTCCTTTAATAAGTTTTCTCTTCTCCCAGTTATACCAACAATATCTCCTGCATCAATATAATGCTTAGCTAATTCTCTTCCAAGACCTGATGTAGCTCCAATAATAATTACTTTTTTCATCTTTTTTAGTAGAATTAATTGATTGATGAATTGATTGACAAAATTGACCCAAAGGACAAAATTGACTCATTAGTCATTAACCACTGACTATTAATCACTAACCATTATTAAATGGTATACGGTTAATTATTGAACGTCCTAATGTTATTTCGTCTGCAAATTCAATATTATCACCTATTGCTATCCCTCGAGCAATAGTAGATACTTTTACATTAAATTCTTGCAATAGTTTGTTTATATAAAACCCCGTTGTATCGCCTTCCATTGTTGTTGGAAGGGCAAGTATTATCTCTTCAATATCATTTTTTCTTACTCTATCAATTAACTGTGATATTGTTAAGTCGTTAATTCCAATTCCATCAATAGGAGATATAATTCCTCCAAGAACATGGTAAACACCTTGATATTGTTGTGTATTTTCAATAGCGAGAATATCTCTTATATTTTCAACAACACATATTTGACTATGATTCCTTTTTGGTTGAGAACAAATTGAACAAATATCATTATCGGAAAGAGAGTAACATACTTTACAATATTTGATTTCTGTTCTCATTTTATTAAGAGCATAGCAAAGATTTTCAGTTGATTGATTAGGTTGTTTAAGTAAATAAAGAGCAAATCTAAGAGCAGAACGCTTGCCAACACCAGGAAGTTTTGATAATTCGTTTACAGCATTTTCAACCAAGCTTGAAGGATATTCCATATTAATAATTGAGTGGTTTGGAAAAATATAATTACTTTTGTACCTACTTAAATAAGTAAAATCGACTACAAATATACAAATTCTTTCTGATTTATGGAACAAATAATCTTTTGGATATTTATCATTTATACTTTAATACTTTTCGGAATAACATATTTAACAGCACGTAAAGCAAATAATCAATCTTTCTTTTCTGGTAATAAACGTTCTCCTTGGTTTGTGGTTGCTTATGGAATGATAGGGGCTTCTCTTTCTGGAGTTACCTTTATGAGTGTTCCTGGTTGGGTAAATGAACGTTCTTTTACTTATATGCTAACAGTATTTGGCTTTTTCTTAGGTTATCTTGTAATTGCTTTTGTACTTATGCCTACATATTACAAATTAAATCTGACCTCTATATATAAGTATTTGGAAACTCGATTTGGGAGATTTTCACATAAGACAGGCTCTTTCTATTTCTTGCTTTCAAGAACATTAGGTGCTTCATTAAGAATGTTTATTGTAATTATAGTTCTTCAAAACTTTGTATTTAGCCATTGGGGGGTACCTTTTGAACTTACAGTAATTCTTTTCCTTGGCTTAATACTTCTATTTACATTTAAAGGAGGAATAAAAACAATTATATGGACAGATACTCTTCAAACAACTTGTATGCTGACAGCCTTGGTTATGTGTTTTGTTATGGTAGGACAAGCAATGAATATGTCGGTAGGTGATTTGTTTTCAACAGTATGGAAGAGTGACTACACAAAAATATTTGAAACAGATTCTGCAAGTCGTTTATGTTGGTGGAAACAAATACTTGGAGGGATGTTTATATCCATAACAATGACAGGACTTGATCAAGAAATGATGCAGAAAAATCTTAGTTGCAAGAATATAAAGTCAGCACAAAAGAATATGATTACCTTTAGTATAACATTATTCTTTGTGAACTTCTTGTTTCTTGTCTTAGGAGCAGCCTTATACATATATTCAAATAAAATAGGATTAGATATCAAAGGAGATAGTCTTTTTCCAACAATTGCAATTAATCATCTTGGACCATTAGCAGCAATAGTATTTATTATAGGTCTTATTTCAGCCCTTTTCCCATCTGCTGACGGAGCATTAACATCTCTAACAACTGCATTTAGTATAGATTTTCTTAATTTAGAACAAAGGCAAGATTATACAGAAAAGAAGAAAACAAAAATTCGTCACTATGTTCATATATTCTTTGCAATTATCTTTGTTGGCGTAATAATATTTTACGGAAAGCATCAAAATCAACACCTAATAGATATACTTTACCAAGTAGCGAGCATAACCTATGGTCCATTATTAGGATTATTTGCCTTTGGTCTATTAACAAAGAGAAAAGTAAAAGATAAATATGTTCCAATAGTATGCCTTCTTTCACCAATAATATGCTTTATACTAAATCTAAATTCAAAAGCATGGTTTAATTATAGCTTTGACTTTGAACTTTTAGTCCTAAATGGTTTCCTAACATTTATAGGCTTACTTCTTATTGCAAAGAAAAATCCATAAGCTATAGAATCTTCAAAATTATAGTTTATATAAATAAAGAAAGAGTTAGATTATTTTCAACTATAATTCAATAAAAAAACTCCAAAATAGATAATGTGAAACTGTTGCAAAAGTAACAATGCTTTCTAAATTAAGTTTTCATTCTATAAAAAAAGAGTTTTAATCTTTCAAATGGTAATGGTCTATCTATTCCCAATTTATTATTGAGTTAATTTGATTGAAAAACAACTCTTTGATTTTTCTTTTATCTGCTGTAATATCTGCAAAACTTGTGCCTTTTATCTTTTTAATAATGCAAATATAATAAAAACATATGGTATAACTATTTGTTTATCTACACTTAATACTAACTTTTGCCTTGTAATGATCTTGTCGCATTTAATAAATTTAACTTGGGTATAATAAAAATGTTGTATCTTTGTTATAATAAAAAAGGTATTCTAAAGCCTTTAGAGTCGAAGAAGGATAGAACTCCAAATCAAAAAACTTGTTAAAAGAAATGATGCACATCTTTACACCTGAAAGATGCGCATCTTTCACACATTTTATCCTTAATAGAGTAGTTTTAATCGCCATTATAATTTTTTTTGTTAGTTAACAGAATTTATTCTAATAGTATTAGAATTTATTTTGATAGGGATATGATTTTTCAAATCAAAGATAAGGAATATTATCTTAAATTATAGTAATAAAAATGATAAGTAATTTTATGTAATGTTGCCTTTTATCTTTAGAAAAGTATTATCTTTGTAGTCAGATGTTTAATTTCAAAATTAATTGTTAGGCATCTTATGTATTAATCTATTGAATTATGTATTTATATTATTTCTTATGGAGGAATGTGTTTTAATTTTAGGAAACGGATTTGATTTGGATTTAGGTCTAAAAACGAGTTATTCTGATTTTATGGATAGTGATGATTTTAAGGCAATTGTTGATAATAATTATTTTGCAAGATATTTGCAAGAAAGAAGAGCTGAATTAGGTGGTAATTGGATTGATATTGAAAATGAGATAAAGACATATGTTCAATATATTACGGGAAGACAGACGAAAGAAACTATAGAACATAATAAAAAAGGATTGCCCCAATTTAAAGAAGATTATTATGGACTTATAGAAGCTTTAAAAACATATATGTCAAATATTGATTATTCAAATATTAATAAGAATTCTTGTGCAGCTAGTATATTAAAAGAAGTAATTAATCATGGTTATTTCTCTATTTTGAGTTTCAATTATACAGACCTAACTGTAATATCTGATCAATTAGGTCTTTCAAAATCAGCTATTACAAATAGAAAAAATAGTTTTGTAAAACATATTCATGGTTCTATAAAAGATAAAAATATTATTTTAGGAGTTGAGGATAATCCTTCTATAGATGAAAAATATTGTTATGTAGAAAAATCTATGAATAAAAACTATATATCAAATAATGTTAGAGAAACACTAAAAGATGCTAGTACTATTTTATTTTTTGGGCATTCACTTGGTGAAACTGATTATATGTATTTCAAAGATTTTTTTTCATTACAATCAGGAGTAAATAATGAAAATTTCAAAAAGAAATATATTAGATTATTTACTTTTAATGATGAATCAGAAGATGAAATAATGAGACTATTACGAAATATGAATAATCAAGGAATTAGTTATCTAAAGGATTCAAATAATTTTCGAGTATATAGAACATCTGAAGATGATATAGATTTTAGTGAAGTTTTAAAGTCATTAAATGTAAGTCGAATTGAAAATCTAAAAGAAGAAAGTAACGCTAAACCTAGAGGAGTAAGAAGAAGAAATTAACTCTATTAAAAACGCCTTTATTTTTCTTTCTTTATTCTTTCTATTTCGTCTCTGTATCTTGCGGCAACAAGGAAGTCGAGGTCTTTTACTGCTTGTTGCATTAATTGTTGAAGGCTTTTTATTGCTTTTTGTTTGTCTTTTGCTGATTTGTAGAATGTAGGAGATTCTTCAACCTTTGGCATTATTGCATCAAGACTTGTATCATAACGATTACTCATTATGTTTGATATATTCTTAATGATTTGGGTAGGAGTTATATTGTTCTCCTTATTATATTTCATTTGTTTTTTGCGATTCTTTTCGTTTTCAGACATTGCTCTTTGCATAGAACCTGTGATTTTATCAGCATAAAGAATTGCTTTTGAGTGTGCATTTCTTGCTGCACGACCTATGGTTTGAATAAGGGCTTTGTCGGAACGTAGGAATCCTTCTTTGTCGGCATCAAGTATTGCAACAAGGGAAACTTCGGGCATATCTAATCCTTCACGTAAAAGGTTTACTCCAATAAGAACATCAAATACTCCAAGTCTAAGGTCTTGTATAATCTCTACACGTTCAAGCGTTTCAACATCGGAGTGAATATATTTGTTTCTAACTCCAAGATTAGTAAGATAACGGCTTAATTCTTCTGCCATTTTCTTAGTTAGAGTTGTAACTAAAACCCTTTCATTCTTTGCAACAACAATACTTATTTCTTCTAAAAGGTCATCAACTTGATTTTTTGCAGGATGAATTTCTATTGGAGGGTCTAATAAACCTGTTGGACGAATAATTTGTTCTACAATAACTCCACCTGCTTCTTCAATTTCAAATGGGGAAGGAGTGGCACTAATATAAATTGTTTGGTTTTGAATTGCTTGAAACTCTTCAAATCTAAGAGGTCTATTATCAAAGGCAGAAGGAAGTCGGAAACCATATTCAATAAGTGAATCTTTTCTTGAATGGTCTCCTCCATACATTGCTCTTATTTGAGGAATAGTAACATGACTTTCATCAATTACTAAAAGAAAATCTTCTGGGAAATAATCCATTAAGCAGAAAGGCCGAGTGCCTGGTTTACGGCGGTCAAAATAACGAGAGTAGTTTTCTATTCCTGAACAATAACCTAATTCTCTTAACATCTCCAAGTCGTAGTTTACCCTATCTTCAATTCTTTTTGCTTCAAGAGGACGACCAATTTCATTAAAATAATCTCTTCTCTCAAACATATCTCTTTGTATATCTAAAAGAGAAGCATTAAGGGATTCTTTATTTGTTAAGAAGTTCCCAGCAGGATATATTATAATCTCATCTTTATACTCTATTCTTTGCCCACTAACAGGATTAAAACTTTCAAGTGTTTCTATTTCATCATCCCAAAAACATATCCTGTAAGCATAGTCAGCATAAGCAGGGTGAATATCTATTACATCTCCTTTAACTCTAAACTTACCTCTTGCAAATTCAAGTTCATTTCTTGCATAAAGGCTTTCGGAAAAAGATAAGAGCAAATCATTACGGTTTATCTTATCTCCTTTTTTTAGAATAATTGTTCCGTTCTGAAACTCTTCAGGATTTCCAATACCATAAATACAAGAAACAGAAGAAACAACAATTACATCTTTTCGTCCAGAAAGAAGTGAAGAAGCAGCACTCAAACGTAGCTTTTCTAACTCATCATTAATTTGAAGATCCTTTTCTATATAGGTATTTGTATGTGCTATATATGCTTCTGGTTGGAAGTAATCGTAATAAGAAACAAAGTATTCAACAGCATTATTAGGGAAGAACTGCTTAAACTCAGTATAGAGCTGAGCCGCAAGAGTCTTATTATGACTCATTATAAGAGTTGGTCTTTGAATTTCTTGAATAACATTAGCCACAGTAAAAGTTTTACCAGAGCCAGTAACACCTTGAAGAACCTGACTTGGAGATTCATCAATTATTCCTGCCACAAGTTGTTTGATAGCTTCAGGTTGATCTCCCGTAGGCTTAAATTCAGATACTAATTCAAAATCCATATTAATTATTTAGAGCTTTAGATTTGCAAAAGTAACGAAATTAAGCTTCAAACTAAATTATTTGCTCTGCTATTTTTAAAAGTTCTAATGTTGTTTTCCAATTTCTTGTTGTAGCACCAACCATTAGTTTTGATTCTAAAAAGTTATTTGTAAGTTTTGTTCTTCCATATCCATTAGGACAATAAAGATAAACAGCATGGTCAGAAAAAGCAATATCTTCTTCGTTTTGTTTTTTGTCTTCTATTGTAATGGTGTCGTATTTTTCAGGTTTTGAAGATAGAAATGTAATATGAAAAAAGGATTTGTCTTTGTTTTTATCTTCTGCAAAAGGATTATTGTCAATAATATGTTTCAGTTTTTCAATTGACAATACAATTACAGGAACTTGAAATCCAAACTCTTTTTCTATTTGTTGAGATATTTTCTTTTCCAAACTTATAATTTCAATATCATCATAAGAAAATATTACATTCCCACTTTGAACATAAGTTATAACATTAGAAAAACCCATATTTTCATACAAGTTTCGTAAAGCGTCCATCTTAATAAGTTTATGCCCACTTACATTAATTCCCCTTAAAATTGATATATATGTCTTCATACGATAAGTTTATAATTAAATAGTCCTACCTTTATCTTATTTATCTTAGATTTTTCGCCCAATATCTTGATCTTTTAGAAAAAAGATAAACTCTTTTCATCTTACAAAGCCGCTTTATGAATCTGTAAAGCGGCTTTACGCACCCCATAAAGCCGCTTTACGGACTTCTAAAGCCGCTTTACAACCCAAAAATCCTTATCTAAATTCCAATACTCTTTATCTAAATTCCAAAAAAGCTTATTTTAATCTGAAAACTCCTTATTTTAATCTGCAATTATCTCAACTTTTCAAAAGACTCTAAGCTTTCTTCTCTTGATTTTGAGGTAGGAGTGAGGTTAAGAGTATTAAATTCATTTGTTAGAATAGAGAATGTTAATAGCTTATTGTTAAGTATTTCTCCTGTATTTGTAATTATCTTTATAGCTTCATTTGTTTGCAAAGAGGCAGTAATTGAAGGCAGAACTCCCATTACTCCTTTATTTGTGTTTCCCTTTAATGATAACTCTTCTGAATTTGGGAATAAATCTCTATAGGTGCAGGAATCTTTTGTTAAGTTAAAGACCGAAACTTGTCCAGTATAGGATTGAATAGAACCATAAATAAAAGGTTTCCCTAATCCAACACAAACATCATTAATTAAATATCTTGTTTTGAAATTATCAGTTGCATCAATTATTATATCATATTCTTTAATAATATCAATTGCATTTTCTTCTGTTAAGAAACAAGGATAAGTTTCAATTTTAACATTAGAGTTTAATCTATTAAGAGTTTCTTTAGCTCTTTCAGCCTTCTTCATTCCAACTTCATCTTCACGATAAAGTATTTGACGTTGAAGATTAGAAATAGATACAATATCATTATCAATTAACCCAATCCTTCCAATACCAGAGGCAACAAGATATTCCGAACTTACAGAACCCAAGCCCCCAAGTCCAACAATTAATGCCGAAGAAAGCTTTAATTTCTCTTGACCCTTTTCCCCAAAGTCAGGTAATATAATTTGCCTATTATATCTATCTAATTCTTCTTTTGTAAGCATAGTGTTTTTAATAAAGAAACTAATTTTGAATGACTGGAGCGTTAGTTTTATTATTTATAATAGTATCTAATTTTATTTCCAATAATGCTTTTCTAATGAATTTATCAGTTGGGAATAGTTTTTTGAAATAATCTGTTGTTTCTTTGAAATTATCTTTTACTATTACAGCATTGGGATAAACATTTTTCATGTTCTCCATATTTTCAGCAACAATTGCGCCTGCAATTCCACCTCCAATCGCTCCACCTAAGATGCCTGCTGTTACAACTATATTCGCGTCTTTTTCTGATATCTTTGAAACAGATTCAAGAGTATCCCAATTAACAATTATATCTCCAATATAATAAATATCAGTATTTCTAAGGAATATAGAATACCAATTCATAGGTAATTGAAGAATATCATTTTTATAGTAGAGTTTAGTTATTGAGTTTTTAAACAAGGGTATTTGCATATAAACATATCCATTGGAATCGCAGTGAGCAAAATACTTACCTTGATTATTCCAATTTATATCCCACTCATTTGTTAAATAGGTTGAATCTCTAATAATATTGATTTTTGCAATAACAATTGCATGCTCTTCTTCCATTTCAAGGTTTTTAATTCTTCCCACAGAGCAAGAAGAAAGAAAAACTACAGAAATAACTGCTAATAAAAAAATACTCCTTTTCATTGTTGGATTTTTAAATTTTTATTGTATTAACCATTAATCATTAACAAATAACCATTAATTAAGGATTTTGTCCCAATCTTTATAAACTACATCATAGCCTTGTGAACGAACCATTGCTTCCATTTCAACTTCATTTCTATTGTCGTTTATAATAAATTGTTCAAGTTCTTCATCTGCTTTAGCATATCCTCCTGGGTCTGTTTTGCTTCCTGCACTCATTGATGTTATGCCAAGAGAAACAAAGTGATTTCTCATATCTCTTGATTCACGAGTTGTCATTGAAATCTCAATATCGTTATCAAATATACGATATGCCCATATTGTTTGTGCAAATTCTTTATCTGACATTATAAAATTAGGTTCATAACCTCCTGCTGCTGGACGCATTCTTGGGAAAGCTACTGCATATTTTGTTCTCCAATAGTTCTTGGTCATAAAGCGTAGGTGCATAGCCATAAAAACCATTTCAGTACGCCAATCTTCCAATCCAATTAAAGCACCAAACCCAGCTCTATGAGCTCCTGCTTGTGCAAGACGTTCTTGTGTTTCTAAACGATGTTGGTAACGGCTCTTCATTCCTTTTGGATGATAATGCTTATAAACTTCTTCGTGGTATGTTTCTTGATAAACATAAACTGAGTTTACACCTGCTTTAAATAGTCTTTCATATTCTTCAACACTCATGGGATAAACCTCTAAGTTGATTGTAGAAAAATATGGTCGGCATAGTTTAACAGCATGTTCTATATAATCAATACCAGCATGACGAGGGTGTTCTCCTGTTAAAAGAAGAACATTATCCATATTCATTGATTTTATAACCTTGATTTCTGCTAATATTTCTTCATCATTTAAGGTTATTCTTTCTATATCGTTATTATGGTTAAACCCACAATAAATGCAATGGTTGGTACATTCGTTTGAAAGATAAAGAGGAACATAAAACTGCATTACTTTTCCAAATCGGCGTTGAGTGATTTCTCTACTCATTTGAGCCATTGGTTCTAAGTATTGACTTGCAGCGGGAGATATTAAAGCTTTAAAACCTTCAATGCTTAAATGTTTTTCATTTAATGCTCTCTCTACATCAACACTTGTCTTTTGATAAATACTTTTGGTTACTTCGTCCCAATCAAGGTCTTTTATTGTATCATAAAATGTTGTGTTCATTTTTCTTTTCTTTTTATAATCCGATTTTTCCTTTTCCTGATACTTCTCTTGAAATTCTCATAGCACAGAAATTAGGTCCACACATAGTGCAGAAAGGAGTACAATGTTCTTGACCTGCTCCATAATATTCTCTTGCACGTTCTGGGTCAATTGATAAATTAAATTGGTCAGTCCAACGAAATTCAAATCTTGCTTTAGAAAGAGCATTATCTCTTACCATAGCTGAAGGATGTCCTTTTGCAATATCAGCAGCATGAGCAGCAAGTTTATATGCCATAATACCATTTCTAACATCTTCCATGTTTGGTAATCCAAGATGTTCCTTAGGTGTAACATAACAAAGCATAGCTGTTCCATACCAACCAATAAGTGCAGCTCCAATAGCAGAAGTTATATGATCATAACCTGGTGCAATATCTGTTGTCAAAGGTCCTAATGTGTAGAAAGGAGCAGAATGACAAACTTCAATTTGTCTATCCATATTTTCTTTAATCTTATGCATTGGAACATGTCCAGGACCTTCTATTAAAACTTGTACATTATGTTTCCAAGCAACTTTTGTTAATTTTCCAAGTGTTTCAAGTTCTCCAAATTGAGCTTCATCGTTTGCATCATGAATACTTCCAGGACGTAAACCATCACCTAAACTTACAGCAACATCATATTGAGCAAGTATTTCACATATTTCATCAAAATGAGTATAAAGGAAGTTCTCCTCATTATTACTTTTCATCCATTGTGCCATAATTGATCCACCACGAGAAACTATACCAGTTAAACGTTTTGCAACCATAGGGATATGTTCCTTTAATAATCCTGCATGAATAGTAAAATAATCAACCCCTTGTTCGCATTGTTCAATAAGAGTATCTCGATAAATTTCCCAAGTAAGAGTTTCTGCTTTTCCATTAAGTTTTTCTAAGGCTTGGTAAATAGGAACAGTTCCCATTGGAACAGGACAATTTCTAATTATCCATTCTCTTGTTTCGTGAATATGTTTACCTGTTGATAAATCCATTAGAGTATCACCACCCCAAAGGCAAGAGCCAATATTTTTTTCTACTTCTTTTTCAATATCTGAGCCTAAAGAAGAATTCCCAATATTAGTGTTTATCTTAACCAAGAATTTAGAACCGATTATCATAGGTTCTGCTTCAGGGTGATTAGGATTAGCAGGTATAACAGCTCTTCCTTCTGCAACTTCTTTTCTTACAAATTCAGGAGTAATATAAGTATCTAATCCTGCTTCTTCAATTAATTGATTTTCTCTAATAGCAATATATTCCATTTCTGGAGTAATGATACCTTTTTTAGCTAAAGCCATTTGAGTTATTTCTTCTCCTTTTTTAGCTCTATAAGGTAAATGATCTATTCCAAAACGTAAGCCTTTTAAGCTCTCATCTTGAAGTCTTAGATTACTATATTTAGATGTGTATTCGGTTAATCTTTCAAGATCAGTTCTGTTTTTCAACCATTCTTCTTTGAAACGAGGAAGCCCTTTTTTTATATCTATTTTAATATTTGGATCTGTATAGAAACCACTTGTGTCATATAATAAAATATGTCCATTAGAGTGTCTTACTCCATCTTCAACCGTATCAGTTAAAGTAACTTTTCTCATTCCTACTTTAATTGGGTGAATTACCCCATCAACATAAACCTTCTCTGAAGCGTTTAATGCTTTACATGTATTTTTTTCTTCTTTCATAATCTTATTAATCTAAAAATGACGTTAAAGGAGATGAAGCATCAGCATAAAAAGAAACTTTTCCAAGTCCAGCTTCATAAGCCATTCTTCCTGCTTCAACAGCTAATTTAAATGCTTTAGCCATGGCAATAGGATATCTTGCAATTGCAATTGCAGTATTAACTAAAACTGCATCAGCTCCCATTTCCATAGCTTCTGCAGCATGAGAAGGACAACCAATACCTGCATCAATAATCACAGGGATATTTGATTGTTCAATAATTATTTCTAATAAATCTTTTGTTCTTAATCCTTTGTTTGTTCCTATTGGAGCTCCAAGAGGCATTACTGTTGCAGCACCTGCTTCTTCTAATAATTTACAAAGAACAGGGTCAGCTTGAATATAAGGTAATACAATAAATCCAAGTTTTGCTAATTCTTCTGTTGCCTTTAGTGTTTCAATAGGGTCGGGAAGTAAATACTTAGGGTCTGGGTGAATTTCTAATTTCAACCAATTTGTTTGAAGTGATTCTCTTGCCATTTGTGCAGCAAAAACAGCTTCTTTTGCATTTCTTACCCCTGAAGTATTGGGAAGTAAAATAATTTCTTGTCTTGGAATATATTTAAGCATATCATCTTGATTGCTATTTTCTATATCCACTCTTTTCATTGCAGTTGTTACCATTTGGGTTCCTGAAGCTATTATTGCTTCTCCCATAATAGCATTGGAAGGAAACTTACCAGTGCCAAGAAAAAGACGAGAGTCAAATTCTTTATCTGCTATTATTAACTTTTTCATATATAAAGCGTTTAATTTTTATTTCCAATTATTAATTATCTCTTTTGTTGTTTCAATAGGCGAAGAACTCTCAAGAATAATTGAGCTTATAGCAAGACCAAAAACATTTGTTGCCTTTAAACTCTTTAAATCATCTAATCTAATTCCTCCTATTGCATATATAGGGATATTTATATTATTCTTTTTGCATTCTTTTACAATTCTATCATACCCATCTATTCCTAAAATAGGGCTTAAATTGTCTTTTGTTGTTGTAAATCTAAAAGGACCAAGTCCAATATAATCTGCTCCATTATTATAGTGAATAAGAATGTCTTCAAAACAATTTGCAGTGCCTCCAATTATCTTATCCTTGCCTAAAATTTTTCTTGCTTCATTAATTGGCATATCATTCTTTCCTAAATGTACCCCACAAGCACCAATAGCATTAACAAGTTCAACTTGGTCGTTAATTATTAATTTTGCATCAAACTTATCACAAAGAGTTTTTAATTCTTTTCCAATACAAATTCTTTCATCATTATTCTTATTCTTAATTCTTAATTGAATAAAACGAATGCCACCCTCCAAAGCTAAAAGAGCTGAATCCAAATAATTGTATTTAGAATTGCAATGTGTAATAAACTGTATATTTTCTAATTCCATAATGTTCCAAGTAATGCTGCTCCTCCAAAACCAATTTCTTTTAGTTCTTTATATTTATCTTCTGTAACTCCTCCTAAGGCAATTACCTTTTCATTTATTAGTCCTGATTCTTTTAAGTCAGAAAGAGAGAAATTACTTTTATATCCTTCTTTAGATATACTATTATAAATAGGACTAAGGAATACATAATCGAACTTATCTCTTAATTCTAACATTTCAGTTAAGTTGTGGCAAGAATAACTCTTTCTCAGGTTTTTATGTATAGGTTTTATATAAGGGTTTCTATAATTATGATGAACTCCTCCCAACCCAAACTCTAATGCTAAGGAATGATTATCGTGGATTGTTAGTTTATTTCTTATTTCTAAAGGAAAAACATCTAAATAATACTTTAGTTGTTCTTCAGTTAGAGATGGCTTACGAATATGAAATAAATCTATTCCATTATTTAACCAATAAACTATTTTCTTTTGTTCATCTATAACACCCTTTTCAGGAGTGATTCCTATCAACCTCCACATGTAGCTTGTATAATTGTAATATTTGCTCCATCTGATAATTTAGTATTATCCCATTGTGCTTTAGGGATAACTTCTTCGTCAATTGCTAAAGCTATTCCAGAAGTATCTGAATAGCTAAGTAGTTTGATTAATTCAGAGACAGAGATATTGTCTGGCATTATCTTTTCTCTTTTATTTACTTTTATTTTCATCTTATTATTAGTTTTTTAGGGTCAAAGAAATGATTAACTGCTCCATGTCCATTACCAAGTGTTATATCTTTTGCTTCAAATATAGCTCTTGTAATATAATCTTTTGCCATTCTTACGCTATCTTCTAAATTATTACCAATAGCAAGATAAGCGGCAATTGCAGAAGAAAGAGTGCAACCAGTTCCGTGTGTATTTTTTGTTTCTATTTTTTTTGATTTTAATATTATAGGTTCTATACTATCTTTTGAATAGAAAATATCAACCATTTCATCCCCACTTAAATGTCCACCTTTAATCAATACAGCATTTAATCCATAACTTTCAATAAATTCTTTTCCTCCTTCAATCATATCATCAATACTTATAATTTCTCTACCAAGCAAAATAGACGCTTCGTTGAGGTTAGGAGTAATAATTGTTGCTAAAGGGAATAATTCTTGCTTAATTGCTTCAATTGTTTGGTCGAGAATAAGAGAATTACCAGATGTGGAAACCATAACAGGGTCTAAAACTAAAGGGATTTTTTTATTATATAATTCTTTTAATACTAAAACATTCTCTTTTGTGAAAAGCATGCCAACCTTAATTGATCCAATATTGAAATCATCAAGAACCGCCTTTAATTGTTTCCTTACAATATCAGAAGGAACAGCTATAACATCAATAACTTCCATTGTGTTTTGAGCAGTAATTGCAGTAATAACTGATGCACCAAAAACACCTAAAGCACTAAAAGTCTTCAAATCTGCTTGAATACCTGCACAGCCTCCAGAGTCTGAGCCTGCAATTGTAAGGGCTATTGGATATGAAACCATAAGTTATACGTTTTATAAGTTGAGGCGATAACTTATTGAAGAAAAATGCTCTTTCCTGCTCTGCATTACCAGAGGGGTCAAAGGGTATAATCTCAGCCTACATTTAACGACAGTAAGCACCCCAAATTAAATTAAATATAATAATTAACAATAAAACGGCAATACGCTCGTTTTATTATTTGCAAAGGTAGAAATATTAACCAATACAAAATAGAATTACCATGAAAAAAATTATTTTAGCAATTAGTGTGATTGTATTTCTTGTGTCTTCTTGTGGAAAGAAAGAACTTGAAAATAAAATTATCACTCAACAGAAATTAAATGACTCAATACAAGCAATTATTGTGTCAAAGGACAATGAAATAGAAAGTTTATTTCAAGACCTTAATTCAATCGAACAAAGTCTTTCTGAAGTATCATCAAAGTACGGCACTGTAAACAAACTTAAAAACACATCAGGTGAAATTAGTAAGGATTCACGTGCTAAGATTACTGCACAAATTCAAGATATAAACGAACTTTTGAACAGTAACAGACAAAAGTTGAATAATATAAATGGTAAGCTAAAAGCTGATGGAAATAAGAGAAAAGAATTAGCAGCTTTTGTTGAAACACTTCAAGCTAAAGTAACTGAACAAGAAGCACAAATTCAAGCTTTAACAACAGAACTACAAAACAAGAAAATCGTTATTGAAAACTTAAACAAGAATATTAACGACTTATCTCAACAAAATCAAGCTAAAGACCAACAAATACTACAAGTTGAAAATGAAAAGAACACAGCATACTATATAGTAGGAACAAAGAAAGCTCTACAAGCAGACGATATTGTTAGTTCAAAAGGTGGTTTCTTAGGAATAGGAAAGAAAACTTCAGTAAGTAGTGATTCAGATCTTTCAAAATACACAAAGGTAGATATTAGAAAGATTAATGAAATTCCACTTGAAGGAAAGAGAATGAAGATAATGACAACACACCCAAGTTCATCTTATTCAATTGAAGGAGACGTAAAAGCTCCAACATCAATTAAAATAAAAGATAGAAACGCATTCTGGGGAAAGAGCAAATTCTTAGTTGTAATGTATAATTAGAACCAAATTGTAATTAAATACTAAGGGGTTATTCGAAAGAGTAACCCCTTTTTTATAAGGATATTCCTAAAAGATCCATTAATGGATATTGATTTAAGTGAAGGCGCATTATTAATATATGACACAAAGATAAGCCAACCCTCAATGACAGTAAAGCTAAATAATTCAAAACTATACTCAGAAAAAAGATTTTCAGTAGATAATTTTGTATTAGAAAACCATAACGGAATAATAGAACTAAAGAAAGCAAATATAGATTCAGCAATCTTTAACCTAACCCAAGGAACAAAAAACAATATTTCAGGTTCAGTAGATAAACAACAAATCTACGTAATAGCTGAATAATTTTTGCTTAAAATCTCTTGCAAAATCCAAAATATTTTTCTATCTTTGCATCATAAACCTACTAATATTCAAAAGAGTAGCGTTCAAAAACAAAATTCCATAAAAGCATCATTAATTCCTAAGATGCACATCTAAACAAACCTACGGTGTACACCCAAGAACCCTTACGGTATAGACCGTAACACTGCTACGGTATACACCGTACTGATATAAAATCAAGGTTTAAATAGTTTTTAATCTCGTTTCTGAAGAATTATATCCCGTTTCCGTAGAAAAAGATTCCTTTTAATTTCAGAAAGTCCCTATATAATTTCACGTAATACATAAAAAGAAAATAGGAAAAGTTATTTAGCTTCTCCTATTTCCTTTTTATTACCTATTATTATTTATATGTTAAGATAATGTTCTTTTTACTTTGTTTAGGATTTCGGCTTCGTTAAGTATTATGTATTTCGTTTTGGTTATAGATTACTGTTTCTTTGCAAGGACTATCTGTAACGAAAGAGTAAAGCAAATTGGAGATTAGCAAAAATGTATAATTAGATAATTTGAACTTTATTTTATTACAAATTTCTTTGTAGCAATTCCTCTTGTTGTGTAAAGTTTAATGATATAGCTCCCTGATTTAAAATCACTAATATCTATTATTGCCTCATGTGTCATCAAGGTTGTTTCTTTTACTTTTATGCCTGCCATATTATAAATTTCAGCATTTTTGACCTTAAACTGACTAATTATGTTTAGTTTGTCAATAGCAGGATTAGGATAAACATTGCAAGTGTTGTCAATATTTATTTTACTCAAGCTATTACTATCTCCTATAGTATCCGTAATTCGTGGAATTAATAGTATTGGTAGAAAGTCAAAATGAGTCTTTTGATAAATATGATAAATAGTATCTCCAGCAAAAGGATACCATTTCCCATTTTTCTTAAACCAAGGTGTTTCGCTAAATTGACAACCTAAAACATTACCTGCACAAGTGTCATAAATGCTACAAGTACAATCATAACCAAAAGTTCCTGCTGCAGTATAAGGTACATCTGCTGTTATATAAAAATCCTTGACAGGCACAACGACAGCACTATCAAAAAAGTAATTGTAACGGATCAAATTATAAAACTGAAAAGGAGATGGTGGATTTGGTGGATATGAAACACAAATAATGGAAGAAGCAAGAGAATTACTTAGGGTAGAATCCATTAAATTAAATCTATATTGTGAACTAGGGGCTCTATCACCACCAACCTTTGCACGAACACCACAAACTAAAACAGTTGAGTCAAAATGATAAGGTTGAGCAAATGCTTCTGGATAATATCCATTTGTTGATGTAGGTGCATTAGTTAAATAATTTAGATTAATTAAAGAGTTAGGACATAATCGAAGATTTTCCATTGCATAGTAAAATCCTTGAAATCTCCAGTCAGCTCCTGAATCTAATATCATATTGCAACCCAGCATTTCAGGAGGAAAATAATACATTGTATCATATTGCTGTTGTGCCTTGCCATGCAATGTTGCAAACATTAAGGCTAATATTATAATTATTCTTTTCATGTCAATTATTTTTTTAATTATTAATTTTCATTTTCACACTCTGCATTTATATTTGATTCTCCATCACCTTCGAAATTCATAAAAGAAAATCTTACGTTAGAGTTTAATATCATATATCTATTTAAGTCGCATAATTTCATCAGTTTATCATCTGTTATTAGAGTCCCATTCTGAGTGCAGCGATATTCCATAGCTCCATCATTTATTTGGGGATTACATGATGTTGAGTTTGAAGGGAAATCATTATTTTTATTATAAAATATTAGTCCTGTTTTGTCTCCATTACCAAAAAGAGAATAAGTATTATGCTGGGTATATTCTAATGGAACCCTATTTATGCTGTTCCAATGAATGTTAAAATCACTATTATTCTCAATATTGAAGATGCTTTTTGGTACTCTTAATGGATTAGTTGAATAATTACGAGTAGGTATTTGTTGACTATAATAATACTCTAGATTTCCTGTTACATCTAAAGGATGTAATATATCATCCCAATTATTAGGTATAGAAGGAACAGAAGATATAAATACAGAACGTGTTAACAACAATAGTTTATTACTATTTTCTACTCTTAAATATTTCATATCTCTTATTTTATAAGATACTATATGATTATTTCCATTTAATGTTGTTGTAGAAACAGGTTGACTTGAAACGGTCTGACCTAAACCATTAAGTAATGGATAACCCAATTTTACTTTATTAGCTGCAATTGATACCCCTCCTATATAGTTCATAGTTATAGGTGAAGTATATGAATACACCGCAGAATTAAATGGGAATTCAATATCAGTAATACCTGGGCTACCTAAATAGATAAGAAAAGCCCAAGCTACATAATCTTCATCTATATTTTCTAATTTAGAGGCGGACATATGGCAGTTTGATGAAGACATTGGTGCCACATATTTTGTTGCAGGATATTGTTCTAAAGTGTTTTTGTTAAAAAAGCGTAAGTAATTAGCCTTAGCTATTGTATCATTTGCATCAGGGAATTGAATGTTATAAGAATCCTGAAATATAAAGAAACCATTACTTGTGAAAGTTTGAGATGAAAGACAAATATAATTATCTGTTATTGTTAGATCATGTAATGTCTCATGGTCGGTATTATTCATCCCCCATTCAGGGCAATGAGATATAAAAAGTTTGTTACAAGTAGCATATCCAGAAGGCATAATTTGTGCTTGTTCTTCCACTATTGAATAAACAATCAAGCAATCATATGATTTTTCTGGTGGAATATAGTAACCACTCATAGTATAATAAGGAGGGTCCCCATAATCTTGATGTCCTATAGCAGCAACTGTTGGAGTATATGGATTGTCTCTATAATTTCTAAAATATGCTTTTATTTTATTTATAGATGTTGTTGTTTCTATACATGAATATTTAATTTCTCCTCCATAACAAACATCTGCCGCATTAAATACATAAGCAATGAAACCAATATTACTATTACTACCTATTTTATATCCACAAAAATACAATGCGCCATCTAAGATATCAAAATCTTTTACAACGTATTCTGATGGGATATCAATAAAATGAGAAACATATGATCCATTAAAATTGCATGGATCTAAATCTGGTCTTCCATTCTCAAGATAATAAAAACGTTGTTTATTATTATCTAATGTAGATAAGGCAATTTGAATGGATTCAGTTATACCTACAATTTTTTGAGTATAATCTATATGAACTTTATTCGTAATAGTATTTACATCACAATCTACCCAATTATTATTTTCATTCTCCAGAAAAACATGATAAGCGCCACTTTCAAGGTTGTTTCTATTTGAAACAACTTGTGCTTTTATGGTTAGTGTAAATGTTGAAAGAATTGCAAGAAACATAATCATTTTGATTAATGTAATTAATTTCTTTTCTGATTTTTGTTTTTCTTTTTTCATAGTTTTTATTTTTAATTAATGAAAAAAAGAACAATCATAAAAGATTATTCCTATATTTTTCTTATACTAAGATAAATTCTCTTATTTTTTGTAGTATATTTTTATTAAAAATAATCGCCGCAAATATAATATATTTTTTCTTTTATTGCAAATAAACATTACTTATTTTCACTGAATGACAATAAATTATTTATAATTGACTGTTTAATAGGTAATTGTTGCTAATGTAAAGGTGCGATGATTTGTATCAGAATAAATCAATCAAAATATTTTATAAGAAAATAGATTTTTACGACTTCAAAACTATTTGGTAAATTAAACACTCATGGAATTAATAATAAGATAAATTTGACTAGTCCTAAATAAGCGGATTTTACACTTATTTAGGACTAGTCAGCTTGTTTCAATCTTATAATAATGTTCTTTTTGCTTTGTTAAGGATTTCGGCTTCGTTGGGGATTATGTGGTTTTCCATTAGGATGTTTCCGTTACAGATTACTGTTTCTATACAACGGCTGTCGGCTGAGTAAACCCAATTGGAGATGAGGTTGTGGTTTGGGATTAGGCGATCGTTGTTTAGGTCTATTATTAAACAATCGGCTAATTTACCTTCTTTTATTTTCCCTGCATTTATACCCATTGCTTCTGCTCCGTTTTTGGTTGCCCATGCAAATACTTGGTTTGCTGATAGGAGAGAGGTGTCGTTATAAGATACTTTTGCTAAAAGTGCTGCAAATTTCATTTCTTCTTGCATTGAGAGGTTATTGTTTGAACTTGTGCCATCTGTTCCTAAACATACTCTGCAATTATATTTATCTACTAATGGAACGTTAAAAGATCCTGATGCTAATTTCATATTGGAGCAAGGATTATGAACAAGTGTTACTCCTCTGTCACCTAATATATCTGCATCGTTTTCTGAAAGATGAACGCAATGTGCTGCTATTGTGTTTTCATCTAATACTCCTATTGAGTCTAAGTATTCTACTGGAGTAAGACCATTATTTGCTTTTTTGCAGTCTCTTACTTCTTTTGCTGTTTCGGCAAGATGTGTATTTAGTTTTATGTTTTTTTCTCTTGATAAATTATGTAGCTCTTGATATAGGTCTGTTCCGCAAGTATATATTGCATGAGGTGCAACATTTATATTTATTAGGTCTGAACTTGGTTTGAAGTTTCTTATGAAGTTGATATTATCTTCTATTTCTTTTTTTCCACGTTCTTCTATAAATGTAACTCCAATATTTGCTCTAATCTTCATTTCTTCAACAGCTCTTATTATGGATTGATGATGCCAATACATATCTAAGAAGAATACTGTGCCTGAACGTATCATTTCAACTATTGCAAGACGTGTTCCATCATATATATCTTCTGGAGTAAGTTTTGCTTCTTGTGGCCAGATATATTCTGAAAGCCATTGAAATAATCGCATATCATCGCCATAACCTCTAAGTAAAGTCATAGATGTGTGAGTATGCAAATTGTAGAATGGTTGAATAATTGCTCTATTTGTTCCGTCAATTATCTTATCCGCTTTTGCTTCAATGTTTGGTTCTATTTGTTTAAAATAATTATCCTCTATAAGAATATCTACTATTCTATTTTTAAGGCTTATGTTTCTGATAAGTATTGTATTCATAATTTTATTATTTGGTTTTTATTTTTTACCCATATAGGTTAGAAATTCTAAGTCAAGGGAAAGAGAAACAAAAGGTGTTACTTCCCATTGTTTTGTTGTTTGTATTGACCATCCAGGTTTCAGAGCATCACCTTCTCGATTGAAGTTTTCTGCAAGGAGAGTATATTCTGCAACGTTTACTCCTGCTGAGAAATTGAAGAAGTCAAGGAAACGATAAGATCCGCCGAAATAGAAGTTCTTAAAAAGATTAGCACCACCAAATCCAACATATACTGAAATATCGGAAGAAAACTTTGAATTAGGTTTTGTAAGGTCATAAAGCATAACAGAAGCTCCTGTAACAAAATCGAACTCTACCTTTGATGAATTACGGTTTATAATAATGTTTTCATACCCATCTTCTGTAGCTCTTGGAACAATATCCCAATTAGGAGTAGGGAAGAATCGCATAGCAATACCTTGAAGTACTCTTACTTTCTTTTTCCTGTTTGTTGCTGCCGCTATTCTTGCTTCAGCATCTTCTGCACGTTTTTTAGTGTATTTAAGTTCTTCATTTATGGTTAGGATTTGTTTTTCAGCATCAACAAGTTTTGACCGTAGAGTATCAGCCATTTTATAGTACATGTCTTTCTCTTGAGTTACTTGGGTTAAGTTTTTGTCTTTTGCAGCTAATGAAACATCTTTTTCGTTGATATTTCTTTGTAAGAGGTCTATCTCTTTTTCTTTACCGCCTATCTTTTCATTTTTTGCTTCAACCAAACCTTCTATTTTTGCCTTATCAATATTAGACGTACTTATTGCGTCTTTATATAATTGCTCTTTTTCCGCAAAGATTATTTCTTTTTCTTGTAGTATTTTTATTTTTCCTTCTAATAGTTTGTTCTTTTCATTAAGTTGTATTCTATAATCTTCATTAAGTTTTGCAAGGGTGTCGTTAATGCTTTTTAGATTATGTCCATTGGTTCTAAGTTCATCTATTTGAGAATAAAGTCTTATGGTATCACTTGTATATTGCTTTTTGAAAGAAATTATTTCGTTTTCTGCTTCTTCAAAATCTACTAATATCTTTTTGTTTTCTGCTTTTATCTTTTCAATTTCGTCTTTTTGTTCCTCATTCTCTGATTTTAAATTCTCGTATTCTTTTATAATTGAGTCGTAATTGATTTTAGAAGAAAGATATTTTGTGCTATCGGATATTAAGGCAATTGTATCTGTCTGTGAAAAGGCAGATAATGATATTATTGAAAATAATAAGCCTAAAATTATTTTATTAGATTTCATACTTAATATTATAGATTAATGGGATGCAAAGATAGCAAAATTAAAATAATTGCATCAATCCACCAACTATTGCAAAGCGAACAAAACGTCCTATTGTCATATACAAACAACAAAGCCAAGGATTCAATCTCATAAACCCAAGTCCAATAGCGATTAAATCACCAACAAAAGGTAGCCAAGCAAGTAATCCAGCAACAGCTCCCCAACGACTTATCTTATGTTGAAAATTTATTACCTTCTCTTTTGGTGTGTGGAAGTACTTCTCTATCCATTCCCATTTACCAAGATAACCAATTCCATAAGAAGTCATTCCTCCAAGTGAATTTCCTAAGGTGGCAATTAGGACACACCAAACGGGATTTAAGCCAAGTCCAATAAGTGTTATTAAAAAAACTTCTGAACTCATAGGAATAATAGTGGAACTTAAAAAACTGGCTAAAAATAATCCCCAATAACCTAATTGTATAAACATAATGCAAATATAGACATAATTTCAAGCCTAACACCAAATAAACAAAAAGAGGTCGCTATTTAGCGACCTCTTTAAGATATTTTGTTTTGTTGAATAAATCAACATTAACAATTTTTTAGTTGACTGCTCTTATTACTTCTGTAGCATTTTTTGGGGTGCCACGGTAGTTATAAATTGCATTAGGAATATTAGCGTTGATATTAGATAGTATTGTTTCTAACCAATAACACTTAGTTTCGTTACCATTACCACCACCAACAAATGCACCAAAGTTTACATTTGATGTTGGAATAGTAGTTGAATTAACGTTACCTGTTGAATATGATTTGAAAATTGTACCACCTTGGTTATATCCAGCAAAGCTACCAACATAATCATTACCTGCAACATCACCTGTTGAGTAAGATTTAGTTATAGCACAAGCTGTATTTTTACCAACGATACCACCAACATAGTTAAGTCCTGTAACATTAATATTTGCTGAACAACTTTCAATTGAAGAACAATTAGTGATTTCTCCAATTAAACCTCCTGCATTATCAGTAGTTGAATTAACAGTACCATTTTCAGCATTACAATTTCTGATTATAGTATTATCTGAATATTCAATTAATGAAGCATTACGTCCAGTTATATTAACATTAGTTAGATTGATGTTTTCAATAATAGCACCACTTGTTATATGGAATAAAGGAATATTTAATCCATCAATAGTAATATTACCATCTATTACTTCTTGATTTGATGCATCTACAAATTTAATACTTCCTGAGAAATTAGCTGTTTGACCAATTGAAGTAATAAAACCAGTAGCACTAATAGGAGATACAGTGACGTCAAAGTAAAGATTAATGTTTGTATTACCTAAATTAACATAAGTGGAAGCAGCAATTAAATCTGCAGTACTTCTAATAATTCTATTAGTTGCATTAGGAACAATTACATTTGTTCTACCAGTTCTAAATCCTAAAATAGGGCTATAGAATGTACCACTTGGATTTTTTGCAAATACTCTTACTTGATATAAAGAATTAATTGATAATCCTGTTAAATTATAAGTAAAGTTAGTGTCAGCAACTGTTACAACGATGGAATCCCAATTTGTTGCACCAAGTTCTCTATATAAGAAACCTTTTACATTTGTTGGCTCTTCACCTGCAGAAACTCTACCATTAAGGGTCACTGAAGTTGGAGCAACATTAGATGTTCTTATGTATATTGGGTTAGGATATTCATAATATGGAGTAGAAAAATTTATTAATAAAGGATCTGATAATATATTACCAGGATAAACGCCATATATAGCAGCTGTGTAATTTGTGGATGAAGATAATCCTGTAAATGTTACATGTAGTCCTATAGGCATTCTATCTTGTCCCTGAGCATTATTCATATTACTATTAATAAATGCAGAATCAATTGCTGCTCCATTTTCATTATATAAGTATATTTTATAACTAATAACATTACTCATTGGAGACCAAATTATTGTTGCAGAATTGTAAACTACATTTGTATTAGATACTACAGGTATTTCAGTTGCTAATGTTGTTTCAGATGTTGTAGCTGTAATAGAAAGTTCATCAGTATTGTAAATTTCAGTAACATTGATTGTGTAGGTTGTTGATGGATTTAATAAATCTAAAGTCATAGAAGTAGCAGTTTGTTCTGTAAATGCATGAACTAATGTTTCTCCTTGGTATAATGAAATATTAAATTTTGCACCACTTGTTTGATTTGCAATCCAAGATGCAGTTAAACTTGTTTGTGTAGTATTTGTAATAGAAACATTAGGAGCAGGGTATTGAAGTGTTGTGAAATTATTAGAAGCAAATGCAGAGAATCTTGTTGCAGTGTATTGTGTTTCTATTTTAACTGTAAAGTTTGTATTACTTCTTAAATCTGTTAAATCAAATGTTGTTGATGTTAAAGTTTGTGGATAACCAGCCATTAATACACCAGCTTGATATACATTAACTCTATAACCAATTGCACTATTGATAGGAGTCCAAGAAACATTTGCATCTGTTTGTGATATTGAAGAAATAGACATTGTAACAAGTTCTGCTGCTAATGTACTAAATGTTTCAATTGAACCATAAGATGTTCCATCTTCTGTTATTGCATATGCTCTAACATTGAATGAAGTTCCAGGTGCTAAATCCACAAAGTTGAATGAAAGGTCGGAATCAGGAACAACTGTCCATGTTGGAACATTTGCTTGTTTCCATTCAAATCCTTTTTCTATTATAGCTTTATCTCCAGCTGTTACATTACCTGAAATTGTTGCAAGTGTTTGTGTAATATTTGTAGCTTGGGAAGTTGTAACTGTTGGTTGATTAATACCTTCTGCAAGAGTTGTAAAGTTTACTGTATTACCATAAATTGTTGTTAAAGCAACTGTTGAATATGCACGATATGAATATTCTGTTGTTGCAGATAATCCTGTTAATTCATAAGTTAATGGGTTAGATACAGTCAAAGGAATTGTTGTCCATTCTTGAGAGGAAGCTAATTTCCATTCAATACCGAAAGCAAGCATAGCATCTGTACCTTCAATTATTGTTGCATTTAATAAAGCAGAAGTAGATGTTAAATTAGAAGCAAGAGTTGTAAGAACTGTTGGTGGATTAAGTGTAATAAATGTTTTATTTTCACCATAAAATCTTCCAGAAGGAGTTACAACATAAGGTCTGAAATCATAACTTACATTTAATAACAAGCTTGTTAAATTATAAGTAAGTGAATTGATATTTGTTAATGGAACAATATTATATTCTGTTGCAGATGTCGCTTTCCATTCAAACCCAAATTCTGATATTGTTTCACTACCTTGTATTAAGTTCGCATTTAATGTTGCAGAATTTTGAGATAAGTTAGTTATATCTTCTGTGTAAAGATTAACTGGGGTTTGAGTTGTAAATGTTTCAACATTACCATAAGTTGTTCCTGAAGTTGTAGTAGCAAATGCTCTATATTCATAATTTGTACCTGTTTGAAGGCTAGATAGGGTATATGTTAAAGGAGTAGCATTTATAGGAAGAATAGTCCAAGAATTAGCATTTACTACTCTATATTCATAACCGTAGTTAGAAATTGGGTTTTCACCAGGAGCAACACTACCATTTAAAGTTACAGATATTTGAAGAATTTCAGTTGCAGGGTCAGTTATAACTTGTGGAGCAACAGGAGTATGGAAAGTCTTAATGTCGCCATAGAATGGGTAAGATGGAGTTGTTGCAAATGCTCTAAATTCATAATCTTCACCATCATCTAAACCAGTTAAGTTATAAACTAATGGTTGGTTTGTAGCTGTAACGGTAATCCAATCAGTTCCTGATACTTTTTTATATTCAAAACCTTTTGCAGAAATAAATTCACTACCATCAGTAAGAGAACCATTTAATGTAACTGATGTTTCAGCTATTTCTGTTGCATCATTGGTTGCAACTTGTGGAGATACTTGTGTTGTAAATGTATTAGATACCCATTCAGAATATTGATTTGTATTACTACAAACAGTTCTTACATATACAGTATATCCATTAGATTGAGAAAGGTTATTGAACGTATAATTATTCACATTATTAATTGCAATAGGAGCACCTTCATTTAATTTAATTTCTAAATTATTTTTGTTTGTATTTCCAGTCCAACTAACATCAACTCTGTCTGTATAAGGAATAGTTGAAATAGCTGTTGGTTCTGGACAATAAGTTGAGAACGAAATATTATTAATATGTAAATCATTAACAGCATTAGCAATTGTTGATTCAACATAGAAACCTAACTTAACATTTCCTGTGAAAGGAGTTCCGTCGTCATAAACTAATTTAACAAAAACATGAGCTGGAGTAGGATTAAGACTGTTTAATAATAAAGGATTACCATTTTGGTCATACATTTTGCAAACATTTGCATTTGACCAAGTTTCTCCATTATCATTAGAAATAGCAAGAATAAATTTATCATCAAAGTTATTATAATTAGGATTATTAATACTTGCAAAAGTGGTAAGGGCAGCATCAAATTCTAATTGATAAAAAATATTGCCTTGACCTAAATCAAGAGCTGGAGTTATTAACCAACTCATATTATTTCTATACATAGTTGCCTTAGCATATCCAGGTAATACAGTTGAGGCAACCCAACCCCCAGTTGTAGTAGTAGGAGTACAAGAGTTAGTTAATAAACCAACTTTCTTTTCCCAACAACCATTAGGAAGCATTGTTGCAAATGTAGTACTTAATGTTAATGGGTCATATGCACCGCAAGCAGTATTTATTGTGATAACGTTTGAATAATTATCGCTTTGAGTTGTTGAGTTACAAACTGATTTTACCCTAACATTATAAATAGAAGTATGACTAATATTTGTAAATGTATAATTAGTATCAGTTACATTATTAATTGCAGTCCAAACAGAATCGTTTTGAAGTTTATATTCAACATTCCATGCTGTTTCAGCATTACCAGCGTTCCATCTAATTGTTGCAGTTGATGAAGTAATAGTTAAAGCATCAACTAATAATCCTGTTGGAGCAACACAGTCTGTAACTTTTATATTATCTATTACAGCAGGAGGTTGTAAACCAGCGCTACCATCATTTTTCCAAACAAATACAAGTTGTCTAATAGAATCATTAAGTAATGTTCCAGGTATGGTAATTATTTTAGTTTTCCAAGTTGAGTCTAAATTAATATTCGTTGCCAATGCATAAGTCGAACTTGGTAATGTGCCAGGAACTAATGCTACTGATGTAGGCATTAAGTATACATTAATATAATCATAAGTACTTTCTCCATAAGCTTTCCAATCAAATGATAAAGCATAATTTTTTGCAGTACCAAATTGTAGTTTTGTACTTGCAAATACTATAGCAGAAATAGTATTGTCATAGTTTAATGTAGAACCGCCATCGTTTGAAACATATAATCCATTCCCTGTCCTTCCTCCAAGATTTCCAATAAACCATTTATTTGTTTGTGTCCCATTATTGATAATCCAGGAAGTAGAGTTTTGGTTATTGTCTTCAAAGTCGCATATAAAAGGTATTGAAGATGTTAATGATAAAGTTGCAAAAGAAGATACGCTAGACCAAGGACTTTGATCAGTTAAAGAGCAAACAGTCTTAATTCTCCAATCATAAGAAGTAGCAATTTGTAAACCAGTTAGGGAATATGTAGTATCGTTTATTGCATTAATTGTTGTTGCATTTGTCCAACTTGTGTCAGATGAAGGTTTGTATTGGATAGCCCAAGCTGTTGCACTACCTACAGGTTTCCAATTTAAATCAACACTTGTTGTATTATCGTTTGTTACACTTAAAACTGTTGGTTCAAAACATGTAGGAATTACAGAAACTTCAACATCATCTAACCAATAATAGTAAGAACTTGAGACAGTTTTTTGTCTAAATGCTATATAATTATTAGGTCCTGTTAATATTGTATTTGCAAATTGAACTTCATATTGAGTATAAGAAGTTGTTGTAGGTTGAATTGTTTGTACAAGTTCAAACGTATTTGTATCTGCAGGGTTAGACATAACACCAACTTGCATTGTACCTGAAGAAGTTAAACTTTCTGGCATTATCCAGAATTTTGCTCTTAATGCATGTATATCTATGCCTAACTGAGGTGTTACTGCGTAAGTAGGTATTGCTGTTGCAGAGTGAATTTCTAAACTAGCAGGAGCGCTATGAATACGAGATGAAGTAACACTTGTCTTTGGATAGGTTGAATATATTATTGGTCTTGACCAACAAGTAGGAAATGCTCCAGCAACTGATCCATAATTGTCAAATGATTCTTTCCATGGGAATACAGAAATTACATCACAACTTGTATTAAAATTGATTGTGGTTGACCAAAGACTTTCATCAGTTGTTGAACAAACAGCTTTTACTTTTACATTATAAATAGAACCATTTATCAATCCTGTTAATGTATAAGAATTTGTTGTTGAATTAATAGAAGTCCATGAAGTATCATTAGAAAGTTTATATTGAATAGTCCAAGCTGTTTCAGTTCCACCAGCAGTCCAGTAAATTCTTGCACTTGTTTGTGTAATAGACAAAGTATCAAAAGCTAATCCTGTTGGGATTGGACATGTTGGAAGTGTAGTGAAATTAATAATATTTGAATAAGTACTTGTGTCATTAGCACTGCAATTAGCTCTTATCCTTACATTATAACCGCTTAGTTGGTTTAAATTAGTTAAAGTAAAAGGATTTGCTGTTGCAATTACATTTGTTGCATTATTCCAATTTGTATCAGCTAATGGTTTGTATTGAACTGTCCATGCTGTTTCTGTTCCACCATTAGTCCAGTTAATTGTTGCTCCTGATGTTGTAATAGAAGCTGAATTTACGGTTAAACCTGTTGGCTGTGGACATGTTGGAATTATATCTAATTTAACATTACCAATATGTAAATCATTATCGGCATTTGAAGTTGTTGATTCTCCATAGAAAGCAACTTTAATTGTCTTGTTTACATAAGAAGATAAATTAATTATTACTGTTTGAGCTGTATTTGAAATATTGTTATATACACGTGATGAACCAGCATTATCCCAAATAGTAGCATTTGCTTGTGTCCAAGTAGCACCATTATCATTAGAAATGATAACCATAAACTTATCATCAGTACCAGTTTGTGATGCAGGATTTGCATTACCATATGCGGTTCTTGCTAAGTCAAAAGAAAGAGCAGCATTTGAATTAGAACCCAAATCAATACTTGGAGTTACTAGCCAATATTTACAAGATGAACCATAAATATTAACTTTTGGATGGGCATTACTAATTCCATATCCTGTTGTTACTCTAACCCAACCAGATGTTGTAGTTGCAGGAAGTGTTCCTGAGAAAGCAGCAGAAGCAAGACCAGTTAATTTTGTCCAATTAGTTGGTGGGTATGTTGTAGATGCAAAGTTTTCAGTAAAAGGAATACCATTAATTGTTGTGAAATTTGTTATTGAAGACCAAACACTTTGATGAGTCTGGTCACAAATAGCTTTTATTCTTACATTATAAGTTGTTAAAGGAATTAACCCAGTTATTGTATCTGGTTTAGTTGAAATATTAATTGATGTTGCATTTGCCCAATTTGTATCGGATGAAGGTTTGTATTGAATATTCCATTGGATTTCAGTTCCGCCAGCAGTCCAATTTATTATAGCCTTATTTCCTCCAGTAGTTGCAATAATATTTGCAGGAGGAGGACAAGTTGCAGGCGTTGTTATGTTAATTATATTTGAATAAATACTTTCTTCTGATGCAGAACAAATGGCTTTAACTCTAATATTATAAGTTGTAAGTTCATTTAATCCAATTAATGAGTAGAATGCTGTATCTATTGTTGTAGTAATTGTAGTCGCATTTGCCCAATTAGTATCAGTTGAAGGTTTGTATTGAATTTCCCATTGTGTTTCTGTTGTTCCTTTTGTCCAGTTTAAATTTGCACTTGAAGATGTAATATTTGAAGATGCTAAATTTTTTGGTTCAAAACAAGTAGGGAGTAAAGAAACTTGTACATTATCAAGATATATAGCATTTGCTGCAGCAGTTTTAGATCTGAAGGCTATATATTTATAACTACTTGGGCAAGTATCAAATTTAACTTCAAAATCTTGCCAAGTAGATAATGAGGTTGGAGAAATGGTTGTTAGAGAATCAAATGTTGCAATATCCGATGGATCTGACATTACTCCAATTGTAATATTGTAAGCAGCACTTGTTTTGTATAGTTTGAATTTTGCTCTCAATGTATTAATAGAAATAGCATCACTAATTCTTGGAGTTACTGCAATATTATATGTTGTAGCAGTTGAAGAGAAATACATTGATCCAGGAGAACTACTATTTGTTGTAGCAATATAAGGATAATAAGAATTTGTAGTGATTTTAGTCCAACATGTTGGGAAAATAGTTGTTCCAGTCCCGTTATTATCAAAAGAATCTAACCAAGGTAAAGAACTTATCATTTCACAAGCTGTAATACAAGTGTCTATGTTTGAAACTAAACTTTCTCCTTGATCACAAATTGATTTTATTCTAATATTATATATAGTTCCAGGTTCTAATCCATTTAAAGTATAAGGATTTGATGAGACAATAATAGTTTGAGCGTTTGTCCAATCATCCAATCGTTTTTTATACTCAACAGTCCATTGTGAATCATGTCCATGGCTAATCCAACTTAATTCGGTACTTGTTGTTGTGATTGAAGCATCATTTACAGCAAAGTTAGTTGGCTTTTGACAATAATATAATGTTGTAAAAGATATAGGACTTGAGTAAACAACTGAATCATTCGTTCCGCAAATAGCTCTTACTTTAATATTATAAGTAGTGTTTTCAGCTAAACCAGTAAGAATAAAAGTGGTATCGTTAGAATATAATGTTGTTGCATAATTCCAATCTGATATTGTTGAAAGTTTATAATCAATTGCCCATTGTGTTTCTGTTCCATTCTTTTTCCAATGAATTTCTGCAGAAGAATAAGTCATAAGAGAATCAAAATTTGCTAAATTAGTTGGAGCTGGAAATGCATAAGGTGTAAGGAAACTATAAGTTGTTGACCAGCGACTAGTATCGCCAACCCCACACATACTTCTAACTCTAACATCATAATTAGCATGCTCAATTAATGATGTTGATAAAAGTTTAGAAGTTGATGTAGATGTAACAGAATAAGCACTATCCCAAGACAATTTAGAAGAAAGTTTATATTGAATATTCCAAAGAGACTCGCTTCCTCCTGCAGTCCAATTTAGAATAGCAGCATGAGCAGATAGATTATTAGCACTAACATTTAAAGTTGTTGGTACAGGACAAGTAGGTAAAGTTGTGAAATTTACTATTGAAGTTGCTACTGATGTATCATTACCGCAATTTGTTTTTAAATAAGCATTATAGTCATTGTCAGGCAATAACCCTGTTAATGTATAAGGATTTGAGTTTACATTAACTGCAAAGTAGTTTGTGTCTGCAGTTTTTTTATAATATAGTAACCAAGATGCATCTGTTGGAGTTCCGTTAGTCCAAGAAAAACTTGAACTATTCATTGTAGTATTGGATGATGCAAAAGCAGAAGGGCGAAGACAAGGTTCATTAACTTCAAATTGTACTTGATTAATTGTACTTATTCTAGTACCTGTTGGAGGAGATGCAGGATTAATATCAGTATCATCTTGATATTTATATAATCCTCTATAAGTAGGTGCTCCTGTATAAGAACCCCACTTAGGTTGGGTAGAAGTGCCACAATCACCAACTTCATTTTCATCAACAGCAAGAATTAAATTGTCTACATTATTGTATGAGAATGGTGTAGATAATGTTATTTCTAACCAGTTCCCTTCAGCCGGATACGTAACGGTTCCACTAAATACTTGTGTTAATGCACTTACTGGAATCCAATCACTAGTACTACTAAAGCTTGTTTTTGTAGTGTGACCTAAATAGACAGTCCAATTAGTGGTATTTGCATAACTACCACTAACATAATACAATCTAATTTTTGTTATTTGACCTTTAGCATTAACTTCAGCTTGATTATAAATTTGCTGAGAATAGCTATATACATAATAACCATAAAGAGGCACATAGTAGGATGTACCTGTCCCAGAGCCTATGGTTACGGTTGTTGGGGTTTGCCCCGAAGCTTGAATGGCAAATATTATTGCCATTAAAACAAATAATAAACGTTTCATAAATAATTGTTTTGATTAATAATTAATTTGTTCTACTATCCCTAATTTTATATAATTACCAAGAGGCAAATATATAAAATAAAATCTAATACTACATATTTTATACAATTATTTTTCACGTGTTTTCCTTTGCTATAGTTGTTTTAAGTAATAATATATGAATAAGATACTAAATGGCATTAAAAAAAAAGTTCAAAAATATAGATGATTTTAGATAATAAAACAAGATAAAAAGCTAATTTTAATATTGAAAAATTGGGTTTTGAATAAAAAGAGGCTGCAATATTTTTAAATAGATTAAACTTATTTATCTTTGCAGACTTAGTAATATGAATAAAGTATATATTGCTAAAAACAGATAAGGAAATGGTAAAAGACTAAAATAAATAAATTAGGAAGTGTTTAATTATACAAATTTAAGATTGATAAATGATTTGTATTTTAATGTTTTATGAGGAATATTAATAGGTAAATCTCCTAATTTTTTCAATTAGTCCAATTTATTAATAAAATATTTATACATTTGCAACCCCAAAAAAAGTTGACTTTTCCCCTTAAACAATGAGAGAGTTGATTTTATCAAAAAAATCATATATGGAAATGACATTTATACACTACAATTTAAAAAAAATAAAAAGATAAAATGATAAAGTGGAGGAAAGATAGAGCAACCGATTTATCTGTAGTAGGTTTAATTGTAACTCTTGGTATTGTTTATGGCGATTTAGGAACATCTCCATTATATACAATGCAAGCTATTTTAAGAATAGCAGATTATACATCATACAACTTTAAAGACTTTGTAATCGGAAGCCTATCAGTTTTATTCTGGACTCTTACACTTCAAACGACAGTTAAATATGTATTAATAACTCTTAATGCTAATAATAAGGGAGAAGGTGGTATATTTTTACTTTTTACTTTAATTAAAAATCGTCATAGGTGGATATATATAATTGCTATTATAGGTGCTTGTGCCTTATTAGGAGATGGTATTATTACACCAGCAATGACTGTTACATCTGCAATTGAAGGAGTAGGAAAATTCATTCCAAACTTAAATGTAGTTTTAGTTGTAGTCGTTATATTATCCGTACTATTTTTTGCTCAACAATTTGGTACATCATCACTTGGTAAATATTTTGGACCAATAATGTTTATTTGGTTTGCAATGCTACTAATATTGGGTATTGCATCACTAACAACATATCCAGAAGTATTAAAGGCCTTAAATCCTATATATGCAATAAGATTAATTACTCACTATCCTAGTGTTTTAATATTACTTGGAGCGGTATTCCTTGTTACAACAGGTGCAGAAGCTTTGTATTCAGACTTAGGACATTGTGGTTTGAGAAACATTAGAATAAGTTGGATATATGTTAAGCTAAGTCTCGTGTTAAATTACTTTGGTCAAGGAGCTTGGGTCTTAAATAATCAAGCAAATTGGCATTCAAGTATAAATCCATTTTTTGCAATAATGCCATCTTGGTTATTACCTTATGGAGTAGTTATTGCCACTCTTGCAGCAATTATTGCTTCTCAAGCTCTAATTTCAGGATCTTATACAATAATTTCGGAAGCTATCTCCCTTAACTTCTTCCCTAAAATAAAAATAAAATATCCAACAAACGTAAAAGGTCAAATGTATATACCTTGGGTTAATAAAACTCTTTGGTTATTATGTATTTTAGTTGTTCTATTCTTTCAATCATCAGCAAGAATGGAATCTGCATATGGATTGTCTATCACAATAGCAATGCTTATGACTACCATATTACTAACAATATATCTTAAAAAGAAATATAATACTTTTGTTGCATTATTTTTAGGAACCATATTTATGACAACAGAAACAGTATTCCTTTTTGCAAATCTAACAAAATTTGTAGAAGGAGGCTGGGTATCACTTATTTTAATGCTAATATTTATTTCAATAATGTACACTTGGCATAGAGGTTCGTTAATTGAAAATTCTTTTGTTAAGTATTTAAGTATAGACCGTTTCAAAGATTTATTTACAGCAATTTCGAAAGATGAATCAATACCAAAATATTCAACAAATCTTATTTACTTAACAAAAAGTCCTAGTCCAAGGAGATTAGAACATATTATATTTTATTCAATTCTAATAAACAGAGTAAAAAGAGCAGACTTGTATTGGTTTGTGCATGTTAATCAAACCGATGATCCAAAGCAACTAACTTATGATGTTTATGAAATAGTTCCAAACAGGGTAATTAGAATAGATATTAACATTGGCTTTAAGGTTCAACCAAAAATAAATATGTACTTTAGAGAAATAACATCAAGGTTAATAAGCGAAAATAAAATAGATATGCGAAGTAGATATGCTTCGCTAAGGGATAACAATGTTCTTTCAGATATGAGATTTATAGTTATAAATCAGATTAAAAATAATGATTATGACTTTAATTTCACTCGTCAATTACTAATGAACTACTTCTATTTTATTAAGCAACTAATGGTTAATAAAATTAAATCTCTACAATTAGATCAAACAAGAACTAAAGTAGAGAATATACCATTTGAAACATCGAAAATGTTATTTCAAAATGAAGATTACTTTAAAATTCACCCTTTATTTAAGCCTGTTGAAGATAAATTAGTTGATGTAACACAGTTAAATATAGATAAATCATTAACAGATAAAGATTTTTAACTTGACAAAATAATAAATTAATTAGAGTTTGATTCTAAGAAATTAGAATCAAACTCTAATTTTTTTGTAATCAAGTTTTAATTTTTTGTAATTTGATTCTATTTGGCACGGACTTATTTATTGTCCTTAAATTATAAATAAATCAAAAAGCTCTTCTAAATAATTAATGTTTAGAAGAGCTTTTTTTGTTATGCATTAGTTCAATATATAAATAATTAGCATTCATTTTGTCCTTTAAGCCGGACACAAACATACAACCTACATCTTTTTACTATATCATCTCATTATATCATTTCATCGCCATTTAATATATAAAGAAAGACGTCTTTAATTAAAGACGTCTTTCTTTTTGTATATTAGTTGTTGTATTGTTTTTAAGAATTATACATCTATTGTTTCCCAGAAGAAAATTCTTAACCCTTGTTTTGGAGTTTGGCGATCTAAGGCTTGAATCATTTTCTTTAGTATTGGTGCAATATAATCGTCAACAATACATAAAGTTGCCATATTCATTGAAGGCCAAGCGTGATTTCCTAAATGTGGTTCACCATCTTTTGAACCTTGACCTTGAACTTCTGTCCAACGAGTAAATCCTCTTAATGATAATTGATGTAAAATTTCTTCAACATCTTCTACATGTGCTTGATTATATGCTATAAATGCTGCTTTCATGTTAATTTATTTGTTCTGTTTTATGATTTAATTTAATTCTATGTTTATTACGGTAGCTTTTTACTTCTGATGAAGCAAAAACGCAATACAAAGTTGGAATAAATATAAGAGTTACCAATGTTGAAACAGTTAAACCTCCAACAATAACGACTCCCATAGGTTGCCAAAGTTCTGAACCTTCTCCAATTCCCAAAGCCATTGGTATCATACCTAATACTGTTGTAGCAGTTGTCATAAGAACAGGACGAAGACGAGATTTACCTCCATTAATTACGGCAGCAATAATACCCATTCCTCTTTCACGATTAAGGTTAATATAGTCAACAAGTACAATACCGTTCTTAACAACAATACCTACAAGCATAATACATCCAATAGCACTCATCATATTCAAAGTACCCCCCGAAATAAATAATGCAATTAAAACTCCTGTTAATGCAAATGGGATAGAGAACATAATTATAAATGGATAGCGGAATGATTCAAATTGTGCTGCCATTACAATATATACCAACATTATAATTAACACTAATAATGTTCCCATATCACTGAATGATTCTTGTTGATCTGTTAATGTACCTCCAATTTTAACTCCAATATTTGAAGGGATATCCATTTTATCAATTTCTGCTTGAATATTTTTTGTTGCTTTATCAAGAGTTTCTCCATAAAGAGTTGCACTTACCTTTACAATACGTTCACGATCTTGTCTATCAATTGATGGTGGTGCAAATCTTTCAACAACATTTGCGACTTCACTTAATCGAACTGCTTTGCCAACGTTATTGTAAATTACAATATTTTCAATATCTTCAACAGATTTACGGAATTGTTTATCATAACGCACCTTAATATTGTATTCATCTCCATCTTCTCTAAATACAGAACAAGTCATACCGTTCATACGATTACGAATAAATGATGAAGCAGTACCTACATTAAGTCCATTAAGAGCTAATTTTTCTCTATCAAATTCAACTTGGTATTGAGGAGTATTTGCAGCACGACTGATTGTAACATCTCTAAAGCCTTTAATTTTTTCCATCTTTGCTTTTACATCTGTTGCAATTTTGCCCGTTTTATTAAAATCATATCCTAAAATTTCAATATCAACAGTTGAACCACCACCCATCATACTCATACTACCCCCAGGAGTAACTTGGAATTTATTTAGTTCAGTATATGTTGCTAATTCTTTACGCAATCCATCAGATATTTCAGACATATTTCTTTTACGTTTTTTTACATTAGTTAATTGTATACGGAAAGCAATATAGTTTGTACCTGAAGTTTGCATTTGAGCCCAAGTGTTATTATCATCATCACCAGGAATACCAACAGTATAAGAGAAAGTTAATATTTCAGGATATTTCTTTTTAATTACATTTTCAAATTTCTTTGCTATTGCTTTTGATCTATCCACATTAGCCCCAACTGGTAATTCAAAGCTACCTGATATTTGACTATTATCAGAAACAGGAATAAATTCTGAACCGATACCAAATGTTAGAAGTAGAGACCCAATAAATAATGCAATACCTATTATAATAGTAACAGCCTTATGACGAACAGCCCAAGTTAATAGTTTAGAATAATTAATATCTAATTTATTAAGACCTCTTTTAACTGGTGCATAAAACTTTTGGAATGTTGCATTATGTTTATTCTTTTTATTAAACAAAGTAGAGCAAAGCATAGGGGTTAATGTAAGAGCAGATACCAATGATACAAACATTACAATACAAACCATCCAACCTAATTGTTTAAACATAATTCCGGCCATACCAGTCATCATAGTAAATGGGAAGAATACTGCAAATATAGTAAGAGTGGATGCCATTACAGCTACAGCAACTTCATTTGTACCATAAATTGCTGCTTCTCTTGGTTTTTCATCCTTTTCAATATGTGTTGTAATATTTTCAAGTACCACAATGGCATCATCTACTACCATACCAATTGCAATTGATATTGCCGAAAGAGATATTACATTTAATGTATTCCCAGTAATAAATAAGTAAATAAACGAGGCAATAAGTGAAACAGGAATAGTAATCATAATTATTACTGTAGCTCTCCATTGTCCTAAGAAAAAGAAAACTACTATAGCAACAAATAAACATGCTAAAATAACAGTTTCAAGCAATGAACTAATAGAGTTTTCAATACTATCAGTAGAGTTCATTACTTCTTCAAATTGAATATCCTTTGGTAAGCTCTTTTGAAGTTTAGGTAGTTCTGCACGAATTTTCTTCATTACTTCAACAGAGTTTGCCCCAGATTGCTTCATAATAACAATCGTAGCACCTCTTCTTCCATTAACATAGCTTTCTTGTGCTCTTTCTTGAACAGAGTCACGAACAGTTGCAATATCTTTTACAAATACACTTTTCCCACCAAAGTTTGATACTACAACATTATTCAAAAGACTAGATTCTTTTAATTCTCCTTCCATACGAAGAGAATAAGTTTCAGAGCCAATATCAAATGAACCTGCAGGAGTGTTTATATTTTCCTTAGCAATGGCTCCTCCAATTTGTTCAACTGATAAACTAAATGCTTCTATTTTTTGAGGATCAACATTAATAGATATTTCTCTTTTAGGTGCACCAGTGATTGAAACAGAACCAACTCCTTTAATACGATTTAATGGGTTGGCAACACCATCATCCAATATTTTATATAATCCATCAGAGCTTTCTTCAGCGGTTGCAGAATATATAGCGACAGGAATCATATCTGTACTAAGTTTCATAATGATTGGATTGGAACAACCCTCAGGGAGATATTGTTTAATCATTTCAATCTTATCACGCATATCATTAACCGAAGCGTCAATATCTGTTCCCCAGTTAAATTCAACATTTATAACACAAGTATTTTCTTTTGAGGTGGAAGTTATTTTCTTTAAGTCACTTACAGTGCTTAATGTAGATTCCATTGTTTTAGTAACGTTGTTTTCAACATCTTCAGCCGATGCTCCAGAGTAAGTTACAATTACCATGGCTCTGTTCATTTCAATGTCTGGTAATCTGTCTATGCTTAACTTGCTTAGCGAAAATAAACCAAGTACAACAATAGCCGCAAAAATGATTATTATTGTAATCGGCTTCTTTACCGCTGTTTCATATATTTTCATATCTTATGTCTTCTTATTTAACTATAATTACTTTTTTACCATCAAGCAAACGGCTTTGACCAGAAACAACAATGTTATCACCAGCATTAACCCCGCTCAATATTTCATATTTATTGTCCATTCTTCTTCCAAGTTCAACTTGATGATATGAAACAACTCCATCCTTTTCAATATATACATATTTACTGTTTGTTCCATTTTGCTTTACAATTGCTTGATCAGAAACAACAACCTTTTCAGCTTTACCAAGATTTAATTCAACTCTTCCAAACATACCTGGACGTAGTTTTTGATTTCCATTAGTAAATTGAGCTTCTACCATAAAAGTACGTGTAGTCGGATCTATTGTTGGAGCAATTAAACTAATTTTTCCAGAAAATTCTTCATCTCCAAATACCTCAACTTTAGCTTTTACACCCATTCCTAATTTAATCTTATTGTAGAATGTTTCGTTTATATTGAACTTAAGTTTTACAGGAGCAATTTGCATAACTTGTAGAATTGGTTGAGAGCCTGAAACATCTCCATTATCAAAATTCCTTAAAGTTATTACACCAGAGATAGGAGAGGTAAGAGTAATATTACTTTCTAAGTTTTCAATATTACGTTTAGCAACTTGATACTGAGTCTTTATTTGATCAAGTTGTTGTTTTGAAGTACCACCACTTTTATATAAAGCATCCGTTCTTTCAACTTCAGTTTTCATATTGTCTAATTGTGCTTTTGCAGTAGCAAGATTAGTGTTTTCCATTGTAACAAGTTTTTGTCCTTTTCCAACTTTTTGTCCAACTTCAACCCATATCTTTTCAATTCTTGTTCCACCAGCAGATGTGATATAATTTTTTACAGCAGCATCAACAGTTGTTGTATATTCATATATTTGGTCAATTTCTTGCATCGAAGCGGTCTCTATTTTAACTTGAACTGCCTCATCTTTTGAAGCGGTTTTCTCTGTTTTTTTTGTGCAAGCAGTCATTGTTATTAATGAAACAGCCATCACTAAATAAAATATTCTTTTCATATTTTTATGTGTTTTATTTCGTCTAATTATTTCTTCTATTTGGTTATATTTATTATTCATTACCCATTACTTTTTCTAAATTAGCTTGGGCTGATAAGAAATTATATAATGATTGTTGATAATTTAAGTTTGATTGTGTTAATGAGAGTTCAGAGTCATTTAACTCTAATATTGTTCCAGAACCAACTTGATACCTAACTTTTGCAATATCATAACCCCTTTGAGCTTGTTTTATAGCATCTTTATTAACTGTCAGTTGTTCTTTTGCAGCATTCATAGAATTTATAGCAGCTCTAACTTGTAAGTCCATACCTTCTTTAGCATATTCTCTTTGAAGTTGAAGTCCTTTTATAGACATCTTCATTTGTTTCGCTTGATTAACTTTTGTCATACCAGCAAATATAGGAACGCTTAATTGAAGTCCTATTGATGCAGAACCTACCCAATTGTAGTTAGCCATTTTAAAATCTTCAGCTTGTGTTTGATATAAGTAGCTTCCGTTTGCAGAAAGCATAGGAAGATGTTGAGTGTTAATTATCTTTAATTGGTTTTCCAATCCTGTAATATTATAGTCCAAAATCTTTAAGTCAGAGTTTTGTGCCAACACATTTTTAACATCAAAATCTTTTAGAAAGCTGACATTACTATTAAAGCTTTCTAAGTTTTCTTTAAATGTAAGAGGAAGGTCAGAAGGAAGAGATAATATCATTCTTAATTGCATTATAGATATATCCACTCCATTTTTTGCAGCAATTAATGTAGGATTAATGTTGTTTACATTTACTTGAGCTCTGATATAGTCATATTCAGAAACAACACCTTGTTTGTAAGAGTTCTCAATGTTCTTTAAAGTTTCCAATGCGTTAGCGTAACTTTGTTCTAAAACGTTCAATGAACTTTTAGAGAGAAGAACAGCATAATAAGCATCTTTTACTTGTTTAGTCATATCAATTTTTGAAGCACGACATTTTTCTAATATTAGATCCATATCGTTTTGCTTGTTTTTGATGCTTTGCCAAAGCGTAAAGTTCACTAATGGAAGTTGAGCACTTATATTTCCAACAAAGGCATTTTTAGAACCAATTTCCATATATTTTGCACCACCCATAAGAGCAGCAAAACTTTCAGGCATAAACATAACTTGTTTCATAACGTTGTCGGTGTATTGTCCGCCAGCATTTACAGTAGGTAGCAAGCCTCCAATAGCTTCCTTTCTTGAGTAATCAACTCTCTGGATTTCTATTTCAGCAATTTTAATTGTAGGGTTATTGTCATGAGCAATCTTTAAAGCAGTGGCTAAGTCTAACTCCAATGGTGTTGTTTCTTGAGCAAAAGCAGTAATGTTGACAAAACAAAGTCCTATGATAACTAATTTTAAAAAGTTCTTTTTCATATTTTTTTATTCGTGTGTTTTTATTTTAAAAAGATATCTTGGTATTTATCAATAATTTCAATTCCTTTTATTGTAGAAACACCTCTCATTATTATAAATAAGTGTGCATTTGAAATAAATGAAGATGTGTAATTTGGATTAAGTGATAGGTATTCATTTTGTGAGGCGTAAAATAAATTAAGTTGCAACATATTATGTAAAAAACAAATATCTATATTTTCTAATAACAGACCTTGTTTTAACGACGTTTTAATCAATTTATTACTAAGATCTTTGAAGAAATTTATATGTTTTAATATTGTATTATTATATATTTCTGGATAGTATTTTCCTATATCCTTCATTAAATCATATCCAATTAATGACATTGATTTAGTAGCTTTTTGCATAAGCAACATAAATGATATAAGAGAATTTTCAGAAGTCTCTATAATTTTAGCACTTTCTTCTCGTCCTTTCTCAAAATGAGTATTCAAACTTTCGTCTAATAAAGCACTTTTATCTTGGAACTGTTCATATAAAGTACGTTTGGATATGCCAAGATTATTAGCAATTTCATCCATTGTAATAGACTTACAACTTTTGGTTCCTAATAATTTAAACGTTTCCTTAATTATTAGTGTTCGTAATTCCATGAAATCATTTGTATTAAAATAGTTTTGCAAAGGTACAGAAAACTTTAAAAACGAAAGTAGTTTTTATGTTTTTTTAATACATATGCATTAAGAGATAAAAGGTAGATATTTTTGAGTAGGGAACAGTCATCCATTTATTTTTTGCAAAGGTATTGACTTCTTATATTTTGAACCAAACCAAAACCGATGAATCAAGGTATTAATCCCGATAAAAAGACCTAATTAATCGATAAAAAAAAGCTAAAATAATGGTTAATGATAAATGATGAATGGTTAATGGTTTCTGTCCACACCCAAAGAACGAAGTTCGAGAGCCACGAAGTGAAATTAACACGAATATTATCTACGCCCAGAAAGGGCAATTTAAAATAGCCCAATGGCAACGCCTTGGGTATAGTAAATTTGTGTAAATCTGTGGACAAAAGAAAGGACAACCCCAACGAGATTGCCCTTTCCAAAGATTAACCATTAATAATTAACCATTGACCATTACTTATTGAAGTCCTGTAGGTGCTGGGTCACGATATTCATAACCAGAAGATTTTAACTTGGTTTTGAATAATTTGTTTGGAACAAAATTAACTCTTGTTCTTTTGATTGTTGATGCATCAACTTCTTCAAGAGTATCCTTAGCATTTGCTTTTAGATAAGGAGTGAAGTTACCTAATTGGTCAAGTTCAACTGTAATACCATTCATTGTTGAATCAGCAATTTCGATTTGCAATTGACGCAAACATGCAAGAACATCTCCTTCCGCCAAAGCTGAAGCTCCAGAAATTCTTTTAATTAATTGTTCTTGACTCAAAAAACCATTACGAGAAATAACGGCGATAAATTTTATGCCTGGTGTTGTACCTACGGCAATTCTACGTTTTACTTTTGTGTAGAATAACATAATTGTGTACGATTGACCTTAATACTATCGCGAGGTTTTTTGTTTTACAATTGTGGATTAGCGAACATAAACATATATGCTTTTTAATCTACCTTACAAAGGTACAAAAACTATTTTATATAACAAACTATTTAACAAGAAATAAACCCTTAAATAATCATAAAAACAACGATTTTTAATTTCTTGATTTTGAGACAATCTATTTTAAAAAGAGCAAGTATTTTTTATTAAAATATGGGTAAAATAATCAAGTTTCTCAGAAAAAAGAGTTAATCTTTTTCCAAATAGATTTAATATAAATCCAGAAAGATTTAATCTATTTCCAGAAAGATTTAATCTATTTCCAGAAATGTTTAATCTAATTTCAATAAGTAATCAGCAATATCCAACCCTTTTTCTTTGTCTTCTTCATTTGCCAATCGTTCCAATATTTCACTAATTATCATTGTGCATCCAACTTTGTTTGATATTTCAATTGCCTTTTCTCTCCAATTAGGAGTTGCTCCAAGGTCAGGAAAGATAATAACCTTTCTTCCTTTAAGAACTCTGCAAACATTTTCATTAAACATCTCTTTCCCGCCTGTTGCAAGCCAAATTTCATTAGGCATATAAACACTTGCTATAATTGCTGTTTTCTCACTCTCAACCAAACATATATTTGCATTAGGATTATTTTTTAAGAGATGTTCTCCAAACAAACATCGTGTAAAATTCCAATCCAATGGTAATTGATTATTCTTTTTCATTTGAGAATGCACCCATGATATTGGTGGTTGATTTGTTTTGCGATTACACGTAGGGGCAGGTTCTAAACCTGCCCTTGAAAATTGTTTATTTTCATTATTCGGATTTGGGGTAATTGGATCGACATGGGCAATTGGTAAAAGGGCAGGTTTGGAACCTGCCCCTACAACGGCAATTGATGATTCTTTAACACGTTTTCCTGTTTCTGAATCATATTGTATAATCTTTCCAGAACGTATTCTGTTTTCAATATCAATATACCAAAATATAACGCTTCTGTCTTTTGTCATTCCAAGATAATATTTTTTCATTATCTCATTTATTTCTTCTTCTTTGAAATTATGCTTTAAGAAATCTCCAAAATTAGATTCCACACCCAAAGAACGTTTAAGATATTCAAATGGGATTGAATTAATCTTTGACAAGAGTTTTGTTTGAGGCTCATTTGTAGTTGTGTCTTGTTTTTCAAATTCATGAAATTCAACAAAACTTGAATTGCAATGAGAACAATGTCCTATATTTTTATCTCTACTCCAACCAAAACATTTTTTCTTTTGATTTTGTGGTTTTCTTTGATAGGAACAAACTGGGCATTGTGTATAATATTCTCCTCTTCCTTGGGGAATATTTACTTCATATTTGTTTTTATTGGTTGTGCAATATAATTCCATAATATTCAATTGTTTAGTCGAAAATATTTTTTATTTTATTATTTTTCCCTATAGATAATATGAAAATAATAATATCCTATGAATATTACCCCTACTAAGTCGTAGGGGAATATTACATATTTTCAAGCTATGATTTAATACTATTCTTTATTTTTAATTGATTTGAGAATAGTTGAAACTTGAGATTGATTAATCTTTCTATCAGGAAAATCTTCTCTCAATAGTTCTGCTATTTCAATTTGCTTAATTGTTGGATTAGATAACTTATAACTAATGATTTTATCTTTGATCGCTTGTGTATCATCTTTCTTTTGAGTTGATAGATGTATTTCACAACTTGGGACATATTCACCAGTGAAATCAAATGTTAAGGTTTTGGTATTCATTTTTAGTTTCATTGATTGTTTCAAGAAAGAATCATCTTCATAATTTGCTTTTATTGGGGTGAGATAAATAGAATGTTCTTCATCAACATGTCTTCTTAGTTCAAATATTGAACGTGGCTTATCTCCAAAAGCACGTGTTCCACTTAAATCTTCTTTTGAAGGTGCTTTATCAAGTGTATATTTTCTTTTATGATGAATACAAACCATTGTACAATCATGTTTTGTTCCAATAGCTGATAACTGACTTAAATAATCTCTAACAACATTATTATCATTCATCGAACCATAAATATCGTCTTGTGGCGTATCTACTCCAATAATTGAATAATGAACATCTTCTATCCTTTTTTGAAGTGTATTAATAACTCCATCATCGCAACAAGAAATAATATCAAAGACAGGGTTTTCAATGGTTTTAAATTGTTGGAAATATCTGTTTTGAATTTGAAGTAGAGTTTTAATACTCTTTTCAGTATCTTCTGTAATAACCAAACAAACCTTTCTTTGTTCAATTGGAAGATTGATCTTAAAACCCAAATATTCATCCATTCCATAAGCAATGGCAAATAAGACACATCTTAATAGCATTGACTTACCACATGAAGAATCCCCATAAATCAAACATAATTCCCCTTTAGGAAAAAACTTCTCCCAAATATAACTGATAGGTTGGAACGGAGAATTGATTAAAGCAAGAGCCGAACTAATATTTGCTTGATACTTTTCATAAATAGAATTAGCATCATCAGTTACCGTACTTTCTTCTAAATTCTTCTTACATTGTTCCAAATCCTCACTTATAGTTTGAAAAAAAGGTTTTTCACTTGTAGAAGTAATTTCTTCTACATTAATTGTGTTTTCATTGTTTTCTTGTGAATCAGCGTGTAAATTAACAGCATCATCCGTTTTCTTGTTTGTTTCCATAATATTAATAATATTTGTTTTGTAATAGCAATAAAACTTACTTTAATGTCGAAGCAAATATACTATCAAAAAACAATGTATAAACTTTCATCACAATGCTTTAGGTAAGTAAATTAGATAGTAAATGAAAAGAAAAATGAAAAGAAAATGATAAATAGATTCACAATTTTTTCTTGCAAATTTTAATATTACTTTTAATATAAAATCCCACTAATCAATTTATTAGTGGGATTTATTTTTTAATTGCTTATTGGTTTACTAATACCTAAAGTAAACTATATAGTAATGTAGAATAATTTTGATAACAATTTTTGATTTATTTTAATGCAATAAGAGGGAATTCTTTGGGATTTATCTTGTTTAAATATTCATTTCGAACTTTAACTAATTCACTTTCGAACTTTGATGGATCAATTTCATTAAAAATAATTGATTTAAAATAGGCATTAGTAATATTCAAAACTTGTGTTTTTCCTCCACTTTTTAGTTTTAACAAAGAAATTAATTGATCTTTATTGAGGTTAAATGTTTTGGCAAACAAAATAGCATCTTTCTTGTTTAAATCTATTAATGTTAGATATGTTTTTTTTGATGAAAACTTCTTATCGTTTATGATTGATATATAATTTTGGAATGTACCTCTTTCGATGAAAGGAGATAAATGTTTTTTAATTTCCTTATACAGACCTATATTAGGAATATCTTCGTTTAAATCAGTGGATGGAAAATTAGTATTTTCTTTAATCGATTCTTTTTCCTCAGTATTTAGTTTTAATTCATTTTTAAAGTATTTTTCAAGAGCTCTCTGTTTAATACTATCTATTACTACATCTTCATGTAATTGTACTGAAGCAACATAATGATCAACACCTAATTCTTTTTCTAATAGGTCGAAATTAAATAATATCCTATCCTTAAACGTATCTTCATCATATCCATACATTATATCAATTAATTCTTCAAGCATTTTTCTAACAATAGGTAATAATGGAATTGATGAATTTATATAATCCAAAAATTTATATTTAATAACATTGATAAAAAATCTAGTCTCAATATAGTATTGAATATCGAATTTTAATTCGTTTTTTAATACATAGGTTAACAGTCCATAATAATAACAAAGAGTGTCATAATAACCATTATAAGATGCGGTTTCAAATATTAAATCTATATTATTATTAATATCATATAAAATATTATTATCAAAACCATCAAGTTTACGCCGTTTAAGATAATAACTAATATACATATAATTAAACTCATGTATTTGCTCAGTATTATTATTGAAAATATCACTCAAATACTCTCTCTCATCTCCTATAAAAAAAATATTTTTCATTATCAATTCAATTTTTAAATAATGATGCTAAATTACTATTTAATTTATTATCAAGCATATAAATAATAAGGAATTATATGTAAATAGATGTTGCTAAGTCTTAAAATGATTGATTTACTACGTTTTATAATGATTATTATTTTAGAGAGATTCTCCACTTGCAGAAAATAGATCAATAAAAAAGTGAGTACACTATCCATTTCTGCGTCCTCTAAAGGGACGAGCTGTAATAGCGAACTCACTTTCAAATGCAAATATACAACAAAAAGATTTCTTGAATAAGTAATTATTAATACCTATCTTCCTTCAATAATATTATCTGTTCTTGTATTTAAATAGCATCTCTAATCGCTTTAAATAACCACTAAAATTTTCATGTATACAATTATGTAAGTAAAATCTGGTTATTTCTCCTTCATCATTTCTTCTAATACTATCATGATTTCCGTCGGCAATTTTCAAAATGGCTTTTTCGTCTAATCCTTTGTATCTAACATAGTAATCATCTGGTATTTCAGATATTCTAAAAACATCATTTGTTGTTCCAATAAGACGATATTCTCTATTTGAACATACCCAATAATCTTTTTTTGTTTTGTGTCTTTCTACAAAATAAGGTAAATTAATTTCAAAAAAGGTTTCTAATGCCATAATGTTAATACTTTAAATTGTTAATACTTATCTTCCTTCAATAACAGCAATTTCTTCATCATTCAATCCGTAAAGTTCATAAACCATTTTGTCTATTTCTTTATCCGTTGTATCCATATTATTTTTAATCTCAATATTCAACGGATTAAAATATCTTATTATACAATAATTTATATCCATACTGATTTAATACTTTTTTACTACAGAATTTTGGAATAATGGCATATTGTTGTTTGTTTCAATCCTCAAAAATACAAAATTAGGTGTAATGGACAAAAAGTAGGCTAAAAACGTTATAAGTGATTGAATTTATTATCTTTGCAAGCATTTAAAATTATGAGTAAAAAATTTGCTTTTATTGTGGTTCAAAACAGACCAAAAAGAATGGTAAAAAAGGAAGTATTCAACTTTACAAATGTAATACATGTGGTAAACAGTTTAGAGATATTAAACATATTAACTACAAACTATTATTGTATGAGTACATATTTGATAAACAAACTATTATTCAGTTATCAGCAAGGTATAAAGTAAGTGAGCGTACAATTCGTAGAGAATTAAATAAAGTCCAAGTTCCTTTAATTATATCCTCACAAAAGGTCGTAGTAGTATTAATGGATACAACATATTGGGGTAGGAACTTTGGTGTTAGTGTATTAAAAGATGCTTATTCTGATTGTGTGTTATGGCGTAAATATGTTAAACATGAAACACTTGCAGTCTACCAAGAAGGAGTTGATTGGTTAGAAAATAATGGCTTTTACATTGAAGGAATAGTATGTGATGGAATGCGAGGTATCTTTAAACAGTTTTCAAAATACAGAGTTCAGATGTGTCAATTCCATCAAGTAGCAATAATAATAAGATATTTAACTAATAACCCTATTTTACAAGCTTCTAAAGAACTAAAAATAATTGTTCAAACATTAACTAAATCAGATAAAGAAAGCTTTATTGGAGAATTTAATGAATGGTGTCTACGGTGGTATGACTTTCTAAAAGAACGACATATAGATTCAATAACAGGTAAGAGTAGATATAAACATAGAAGAGTTAGAAGTGCATGTCTTAGTATAAAACGTAATATGCCTTACTTATGGACTTGGTATGATAATATTGATATTAAAATACCAAACACAAACAATGCTATTGAAGGAATGTTCTCAGACTTGAAAAACAAGTTACGAAATCACAATGGAATGTCAATAAAACATAAGCAAGTATTTATTGATAAGTTCTTTATGAATATTTTTAATCGTAAATAGCCTACTTTTTGTCCATTAGAAAGATTTATGTACTAAAATAGCCTACTTTTTGTCCATTAACCCCAAAATTAATATAATAGCAAGAATTTTATAGGAAAAATAATAAAATAGTATCGTTTTCTAACCTGCCCTTTCAGGGCGTAAATAATGGTTAATGGTTAATATCCCAAGGCGTTGCCTTTGGGCTATGTTAAATAAAGCTTTCAGCCTTTATTGATGAAACATGCAATTTATGGGATATTCAATTCGTAGGAATATGTTATTTATGAGACGCGATAAATTGACAGAGATGCGATAAATCGACAGAGACGCGATGGGGGTTATGTTTATTTTATGTTATCGTTGTTTTCGGATTATTTTTAATCATATTCCAATATCATTTTTCGTGGTAATTAAACCTAATGTAGGGGCAATTCTTGTGATTGCCCCATTTATTAACATTACCCTATAATCAATTAATAATGTAATAAATAAGAAATAAAATTATTTTCTGATTTCTATTAGTCTGATTTCTATTCTTCTTTCGTACATTGCATCTAAGGTATAGATTGATTTACGGCGTTCTTCTATGTTCTTTGGGTTCTCTGATTTGCTTTCTATCTTTCCCATAGCCATTGTTTTTATATTTAGAAAAGGAAGACTATCATTTGCTAAGGTATTGAGATAGTGTTTTAAAGCTCCGTCATTCCATTTCTCCATATAATTTATTATAGTTTCTATTCTTCTTTCAGATAGGGCATAATTATACGTTTCATTATAAAGTGCAGAAGCATATCCTCTTATTGATATATCTATTTTTTCTCCATTCTCCATTTTACTTAAAAGATATTTGAGCATATCATTTAGTTTATTCATTTCTTTATCAAGATGAACTGAGAAAAAGTTATCTACACTATCTAATATTGCTGATTCTGTTGAGTCATTTATACTTTTAGTACATTCAGCTTTATATATATTGTTAAGTGATTTGTACTCTTTGTAGCATTGTTCATAGTCAATATTTGTTTTTCCTGAATTTGTTTGAGCTTTTGGTTGGTCGTTATGGAAAAATAATTGAAGGGGTAGATCAAAAATAGGGGAGAATGGAACTTTTTTTACAATTAAATCCATTGTAGGAGTATGGGGTATATCATCAATCTTAAAATTATAGATGTCATAGCAGCAAGTTTTGTTTTTACTGGAATATGAACCCTCACGATTTGAAGTAAAGTATCCTTTTTCATAAGGGTCTACTATTACTGGGTATATTTCATTGGCAGGAGAGTTAATCGGCTGCATTAAGTTTTTAGGTGTTGTCCATCTTGTTTGCCAACCTTCAGATGAAAAGATATCATAGCCTCCAAACCCAAAATGATAGTCAGATGAAAAGTAAAGTGATTTATCTTTTGAACAATAATATGGAGTTATTTCATTTCCTTCTGTGTTTATTGTTTGTCCGAGATTTACTGGCTCTGAGTCTTTTCCGTCAAGAATATAATAATATAAGTCATAGCCACCATAAGAGCCGGAGCGATTAGAACTAAAATATAATATTGTTTGATTGTTTTCTATTCCAATATTTGGGTGTGTATTATTAAAGCCTTTTAGGTTTACTTTTTTGCTTAGTTTTTTTGCTTTAGAGTATTTCCCTTCTTTAAATGTTGAATAATAGATATAACATAAATCATTATTATAGGAGTTGCAACGTGTAAAGTATGCTGTTTTTGTGTTAGGGTCAAAACAAATATTTGATATGTTTTTTTTCTTTTTATTTATTTCTTTTACATCAAATCGTTCTGAAGGTGAATAGAAATCACTGTCTATATGACTTATATATATTTGCTGATAGGTATCTTGATAAAAAGTTACACCTTTATTTGTTCCTTTTTTGTATTCAATATTTGATAAAAAAAGAAGACTATCTCCACTAATATAATGGCATTCTTGTGATGATTCATCGTTTACATTTCTTCCAATGTTTTTTACACTTACTCCAAATTCAAGTTTATTGTTATTTATTAACCAATCTATTGATTGAAGTTTTCTTTTAGCCTTTTTTCTAATATCAATAGATGGACAATCTACTAATAGTTTATTGAGAATATCTTGAGCAGCAAAGATATTCCCATTAGAGATTGAAACTTCAACTAAATTCAAATGAAGATTAGGAAATTCTTTGAATAGGTTTGTTGTATCATTTTCTGTTATAACTTTTTGATAATAATATTCTGCTTTATCATAGTCTTTCAAGTAACGACAAGCTTCGGCACATTTATAATATAGGCGAAGTGGTGGTGTGAAGAATTTGCGTGCAGTTTTGTAGTAATCTAATGCTATTTCATACTCACCATCTTCCATTGCATTATCACCTTCTTGCTCATAAGCAAGCAAATACTTTTCTTGAGAAAATAGTGATGAGCTAGGAATTATTGCTAAGCTAATACAAATGATAATATATTTTAGAAGTTTGGACATGGAATAGTTGTTTTAGCTTTTTTGTAGCCAATAGGATTAAATGAATATAACAACCAGATTTCCACACCTCCATAAGTTTTTGAAGCAGGAGTTAGACGAGATAGATTAATATCATAAGATAAGCCAACATTAAAATTGTTTTGTTGATATTTTCCCATAATAATAAAAGCATCAATAGCCCTATAATATGCTCCTAAGGATATAATTTTTGATTCAAATGTCGTTTCAGACATATTTATGTTTAAGTCGGTGCCAAAAATAAATTCAGAATATTTGTTTTGATTTTGGAAAATAAGAGTTGGTTTAATTGAATATTTATCTGTTAGTGTTATTAAGTCAGAAATATAGGCGTTAGCCTTCATTGGTAGAATAATATCAGAGTTTTCATAATATGAAATTTTAGGTTGATTTATATGAAGCAATGCAACACCTGCTTGAAGGCTATTTGTTTGGTTTAATTCCATTTGCCAATGAACACCTAATCCAAAATCAAAAGTTCTTATATTGTGTAGTAGAATACCTTCTTCATCGTCAGGAGTTCTACCAAAAATAGAGTTTGCAAGGTCATAACCCCAATTAGATGTGTTGCCTTCAATTCCAAAGGAGATATAATGATCTTTATTTCTATCTATTGCTTTAAAATAAGAAAGAGAAATACCAATGTTTTGTTGTCCATAGCTTAGTGAACCAGCTACATCTGCAAGAAAACTAACGCCTAAACCAATACCTTCTCTTCTTATTCTATTATTATAAGGTAATGTTTCAAAGGTTAGGAGATAAGAATTATAACCAGAAGATACTGTTGACCATTGATTCCGATACATTGTTCCTATTCGAAATAAGTTACTTCCAAATCCAGTATTTGCAGGATTAAGAAACATTGGGTTTGCATTAAAAGTAGAAAAGTGGACATCTTGTCCGATAGAAAGTATCGGGCTTATTAAAAAGATAAGAATGATAAAAAACAGTTTAAGTTTTCCCACAATTCATATAATAATTCAATGTTTAGTGTCAAAGTTTATTTAGTTTAGCTAAATTATTCAAGTCTTCTTTGTGTAAACGAAAAACAGTCCAATCTTCCAAAGGAAAAGCTCCAAAAGATTTGTAGAAGTTAATTGAAGGAGTATTCCAATCTAATACAATCCACTCAAATCTTGAACAGTTTTCTTTTATTGCAATATCAGCAAGGTAAGCCAATAATTTTTTTCCATAACCTTTTCCTCTATAATTTTCTAAAACAAATAAGTCTTCAAGATATAACCCTTTTTTGCCTGTAAATGTTGAGAAATTATAAAAATAAAGAGCAAAGCCAACTTCTTTTTCGTCTTCTAATATGAAAATTACTTTTGCATTTTTTTCTACAAATATTGAATTATGAAGTATTTCTACAGTTGCAGTAACTTCATCTGGTAGTTTTTCATAAACAGATAATAGTTTAATGAAATCTAATATTAAAGTAGCATCGTTTTCGTTTGCATTACGAATAGTTACGTTATTCATCTTTTAATATCTTTATTTCGTCAATAAAACTAACGAAGTTTTGCATTAATAACGGGGTAATCTCTTTGTATTAATTCTTTTATCTTTATTAGCCCATCTTCTAATGCTAATGAAGCTGATTTACGTTGAAATTCATAGTATCCATTATAAGCAGCCATATAAGTTTTTGCTGTGCCACGTTCGTTGTATTTTGCCACTAAGTTATTTCTTACGTCGTAAATTTCAACAATTACTTCAAGTTCTGTAGTATTAGAACACATAGGCATACCAAACGCATTTGGAATACCAACAGTAAATCCAGATAACCAACTCCATTTGTAATTGTTTTTATTATATGCTTTTCCTATTCTTAGAACTATATTGCCTGTTTTCTTGCGTGAAGGATCCATGACATTATTCGTCATATCGTTTACCCACATATTACAAGCATCTTGAATCCTTTTTTCTGCTGTATATATTTTCGTTTTAGAATCTACTTCAAAAACACCTTTTCCATAAGGAGATTCGGGACAAGTTGAACCATCTGCGGAATAAGAATTAGCACCGTAAGCATTCTCAAAGGAAGGAACATCAAACCATAAGGCAAGACGTGGTAATAGGTTTGCATTCTGATAATCGGGTTGAAAATCAGCAGGCTTAATGGTTTTACAGCCAGTAAAGGCAAAAGCAATAATAACAATTAATAATGATAACTTTTTCATAAAACAAATTTATTCAAGGCACAAATATACAAAAACTAATTTGAATTGTTTTAAATTAGGAAATAATCTTTGTTGGTAGAAAGGGTTTGAAGGGTTTCTTCGGTTATGGTATTTATGTATTTCTCTTCAAATCGTCGAGCAACTCTTATATAGTTATCTGAAAAACCAAACATCATTCCTTTCTCATTATCAGATTCCCAAAGTATTTTTGCATTATAACCTATATTTTTTTTGTAAAACTCTTTTTTCTTATTATTTGAAATATCTTGTAATACAAGACTTCTTTTCTTCCTTATGTTTATAGGAACCTTGCCGTCAAAATTAATTGCTAATGAATTAGGACGTTCCGAATATGTGAAAACGTGAAGAGCAGCAAGAGGTAAAGAATTAATAAAATCAATTGTTGAATTAAACTCTTCATCTGTTTCACCAGGGAATCCAACTATAATATCTGCCGCAATAAAAGCATTAGGAATTACTTGGTTGATATAGTTTATTCTTTGAGCAAATAATTCTCTATTATATTTCCTTTTCATTCTTTCCAACAATAGATTTGTACCTGCTTGTAGTGGAATATGAAAATGAGGTAAGAAACTTCTTGATTGTTTAACAAAATCTATTATTTCATTAGTTATTAGATTTGGTTCAATGCTTGATATTCTATATCTTTCAATATGCTCTATCTTATCTAATCCTTTAATCAATTCAAAGAAAGTTTCGTCATTATGTTTTCCAAAATCTCCAATATTAACTCCAGTTAAAACAACTTCTTTTTTCCCTTCTTTTTCTAATTCTTTTGCTTTTAAGATAGTGTTTGCAATTGTTTCACTTCTACTTCTACCTCTTGCATAAGGAATAGCACAATAAGTACAAAAATAATCACAACCATCTTGTATCTTTAAAAAACTACGAGTTCTATCATTAGAAGAATAGGAGGGAACAAATTCTTTTACATTTGCAATATCTTCAACTTTATTCCAATGTTCGGCAAAGACTTCTTTATTACTTATATATTCAAATAATTTATGTTTATCGGCATTTCCTAATATTATATCAACACCTTCTATTTTAGCGATCTCTTGTGGTTCAAGTTGAGCAAAACAACCAATGACTGCAATAATAGCATCAGGGTTAATATTATTAGCTTGACGAATTGCATTCCTACATTTTTTTTCTGCAACTTGAGTAACTGTACAAGTATTAACTATATAAACATCAGCAAATTCTTTAGAAGATACTTGCTCATAATCATTTTGAATAAATTTACGTGCAAGGTCAGAACTTTCTGCAAAATTTAATTTACATCCTAATGTATGAAATGCTACTTTCTTCATTTATTATAAAAATTATTAACCATTAAAACCATTAATCATTAAATTAAACTCTTGTTCTGATATTATCTTTACGCCTAATTTTTCTGCTTTCTTTTTCTTTTCAGGACCCATTTTATCTCCTGCAACTAAATAATCTACTTTTGAACTTACGCCACTAACAACTTTTCCAGAATTAATTTCAATAGTTTTCTTTATTCCTTCTCTACTGTATCCTTCAAATGTTCCACTAACAACAAAACTTAATTCTTCTAATTTATTACTTTCAAAGCTTTCTTCTATTTCAAATTGCAATCCTTGAGATTTAAGTTTTTCAATAAGAGTAATGTTTTCTTTATTAGAGAAATAATCAATTATGCTTTGTGCTATCTTTTCTCCAATTTCATCAACCTCTGTTAATTCCAAGAAATTAGCATTGATTATATTGTTAATATTCTTATAATGCTTAACTAATTTTTTAGCCACAACTTCTCCAACATAACGAATGCCTAATCCATAAAGAACTCTTTCAAAAGGAATATTCTTTGAATTTTCAATAGCTTGAATAAGATTGGAAGCTCCTTTTTCTTGAATAGTTCCTTTGTTCTCTGAATCAATATTTCTAATACCAATAAGTTGACTTTCTGTTAATAAATAGATATCAGAAAAATCAGAAACAAGTTTATTGTCTATTAAATACTTTACTCTTTCTCCTCCAAGTGTATCAATATTTAAAGCTTTCTTACTCACAAAATGTTGAAAACGTCCTAAGATTTGTGGAGGGCAATGATTATAATTAGGACAATAATGACCAGCTTCGCCTTCTTCTTTTGTTAAAAGAGTATTGCATTTTGGACAGTGAGTAATATATTCTAATTTTTCACTCTTTTCAGTCCTTGATTCAAGATTAACACCAACAATCTTTGGAATTATCTCTCCACCTTTTTCAATATAAATTTCATCACCAATTCTTATATCAAGCTTTTCAATAATATCAGCATTATGCAAAGAAGCTCTCTTAACAATTGTTCCTCCAAGCGATATAGGTTCAAAATTAGCAACAGGAGTAATAACACCAGTTCTTCCAACTTGATATTCTACTGATAGAAGTTTTGATACGCCTCTTTCTGTTTTAAACTTAAATGCTGTTGCCCAACGAGGACTTTTTGCCGTTGAGCCAAGTCTTTCCCAAAGTTTAGTGTCGTTTAGTTTAATAACAATACCATCTATATCAAAACCAAGATTAAAACGTTCCTTATCCCAATAACTAATAAACTCCATTATTTCTTCAATACTTTTGCAAATAGCCATATAAGGAGGAATATTAAACCCCCAACTCTTTGCTAATTTAAGACGTTGATAATGGGTTAGAATGTTGAATTGTTGAGTTGTATTTTCTTCTGTTAATAAGAAATATAGAACACAGTCAAGTTTTCTTTTGGCTGCTTCTTTTGGGTCTAAAAGCTTAATGCTTCCAGATGCTGCATTACGAGGATTTGCTAAAGGCTCTTCACCTTGTTCAATCCTTTGCTTATTAAATTCTTCAAATCCTTTATGAGGGAAAATTACTTCTCCTCTTATTTCAAATTCATCAGGATAATCGCTTCCAAAAACTTCTAAAGGAATGGAACGAATGGTTTTAATATTATCTGTAATATCATCACCAATAATACCATTACCACGAGTTAGAGCTTGGACAAGTTTACCATTCTTATAATTTAAACTAACAGCAACACCGTCATACTTTAGCTCGCAAATCCATTCTAACTCTTCTTCTTTATTTATAGCTTCAGTTGCTCTATTAACAAATTCAACTATTTCATCTTTTGAGTAAGTATTTGCCAAGGAAAGCATTTGATATTTATGCTTAACTTGCTTAAAGGATTTGTTTGTTTGACCACCTACCTTTTGAGTGGGAGAGTGGGCAAAGAAAGATTCATCTATATTAGGTTCAACAATTCTATATTCCTTTTCTAAAGCTTCAAGTTCTTTTAGTTTTAAATCAAAGTCTGTATCAGAAATAGTAGGATTGTCCAACACATAATAGTTATAATTATGTTGGTTTAATTCTTTTCTTAACTCAATAATTCTATTATAGAGTTGACCCATCTTCTTTTTGAAGTTCTTTTGTTATATCTTCGTCAATAATATTGTCTTTCCTTGATATTTTAAGAGTATCAGATGTTAACTCATCATACTCAATTCTATTTTTGCAAATATCCATAGCTAAGAAAATAGCATTACGGAAACTTTCGCAAGAAGCTATATTTTTACCAGCAATATGATAAGCTGTTCCATGAGATGGGGATGTACGAACATAAGGTAATCCTGCAGTAAAGTTTACTCCATTTGCAAAGCTCATTAACTTAAATGGAATTAAACCTTGGTCATGATAAAGAGCAAGAACTCCATCATAGTTATTAAATTCACCCATACCAAAGAAGCCATCAGAAGGGAAAGGACCAAAAGCAAGTATATTTTCATCGAAAGCCTTTTTGATTGCAGGCATAATAATCTTTTCATCTTCTTCACCATTAACACCATGGTCGCCAGCGTGAGGATTTAAAGCAAGAACTGCAATTTTTGGCATACGAATAGCAAAATCTCTTTTTAAAGATTGGTCAAAGACTCTAAGCTTTCTTAGAATTAAGTCTTCTGTAATAGAATCAGGAACTTCTCTTAAAGCAAGGTGATTGGTCATAACTCCAATCTTAATTTTATCACAAGACATAATCATTAATGATTCTTTTGCTCCAAATTTCTTTGTAAGAAATTCAGTGTGTCCAGGGAAATGGAATGTAGGCGATTGAATATTCTTTTTATTGATTGGATTTGTAACAAGGGCATCAAATTTTCCATTCATTATATCATCACAAGCAGCATTTAAACTTAATGCAGCTAATTGTCCTGCAATCTCTGTTTGTTGTCCAACTTCTATTTTAACTTCATCTTGAATAATATTCAAAACATTAAGTTTCCCTTTTTCAGCTTGTTCACAGGTCCTTATATTTGTGAATGGGAAATTAGGCAAATCAGTCATTTTCTTGAAATAAGAAAGAATCTTTGAAGAGCCATAAAGAATAGGAGTACAGTTTTCCATCATTCTGTTATCGGAGAAACATTTTAGTAGTATTTCGTATCCAACACCATTAAAGTCTCCTTGAGAAATACCTATCTTTATATTTTTGCATTGCTTTGCTTGAGTATCTGCATTTTTTAAATCATCATATATTTTGTCCATAGTATTCTTGTATTATTTTTGTATAAAATATTTTTCTATAAATTTCACGATTAATCTTATTCCATAGCCTGTTGCACCAAAACCCATATATCCTTTTTTTGAATCATTATAAGCAACTCCAGCAATATCTAAATGAATAAAAGGATACTCTCCAGTGAAGTGAGAAAGAAACTTTCCAGCAGTTATCATGCCTGCATATTTTTCTCCAGAGTTCTTTATATCTGCAATTTCACTCTTAATTAACTCATCATACTCTTCCCAGAAAGGAAATTCAGCAATACGTTCATAAACGTCTTTACCAGCTTGTTTCATCTCAGAAAGATACATTTCTGCATAATTTTCAACAGCAGCAATACCAAAAGGACCAATAGCTCTTGACGCAGCACCAGTTAAAGTTGCAGCATCAATAATAAGGGAAGGATTATATTGTTTAGCATAAGCCAAAGCATCAGCTAAAATAATTCTTCCTTCAGCATCAGTATTTACAACTTCTACATTAGTTCCATCATACATATTTATAATATCACCAGAAGCATAAGCATTCCCTCCAGGACGATTATCGGTAGCAGGGAAAAGACCTACAATATGAATAGGAAGATTTAAACGACTGCAAGCATAAATAGCACAAGCCATCATAGCAGCACCAGCCATATCTTCTTTCATATCGTTCATATAATCATCAGGTTTCAAATTCAATCCACCAGTATCATAAACCAAACCCTTACCAACCAAAACCAAAGGTTGAGTATTTAAATGGTTTTCGGGTTTATATTCCATAATAGTAAAAGTAGGAGGGTCGATACTCCCTTTATTAACAGCCAATATTCCACCCATTTTCAGATGTTCAATCTTATCTTTATCGAATACTTCAACATTAATATTAGCTTCTCTACTCATATCCACAAAAGCAGCAGCCAAGCCTTCAGCATTTAAACTACAAACAGGTTCATTCACCAAATCTTTACACTTTTCAACCGCTTCACAAACTATTCTTATATGTTCAATATCTTCAATCTCAATATTGTTATGAATAACAGAGATATGGTCAAAAGGATGAATTAAACGAGATGGGTCAGTCTTATAGTTATCAAAACAATAACTTGATAAGTAAACACCTTCAACAAATCCAAGAACCTCTTCCTTTGAGCTATTAGAAAGAAGATTAATATTTTTAATATGTTCCTTGTCAAAGAAATCCAAAGCTGAAGCTCCAAGTTTTCTTAAATTCTCAATAGTTTCGTGTTTGGTCTTTTTTAACGGGGATATATAAACAATCAACCAATGAGTCAAATTGTTAAAAGCAAAGAAAGTCCTTTTATTATCCTTATATTCATTAATAATGTACGCTTCTTGTTCAGAATTAAGTAGATGATGATTGAAATTATCATTTTCATCAAACAAAATAACATCAGAAAAACCTTTCTTAGGACTTAATAATTTATCTATAGTAATCATAACCTTAAATGTATTAATAGGAGGACAAAGGTACAAAATAAATAGAAAAGGGAAGTCATTAAATCCTATTTTTGGTAAAATTATATTTAATTGTCTTTTTGGAGAGCAAATTTTTATAGAAACAAAAATAACTCAATAAATTTTTATCTTTACTTTGCTTAGAATTAGACTTGATATAAATCTGCTTAAACTTAATCTTGTTGGAATTAAACCTTATATAAATCTACTTAAACTTGATTTAAATAGTGCTACGATGGGCATCGTAACACTACTACGATGCCCATCGTAGGTATGTTTGGATGCCCATCGTAGAAATTAATGTTTTTTTGGAAAGATAATACGAAATGATTATGCTTTAATGCGTAGTATTTTGTTAATGCAAAGATAATGATATTTGTTGGAAAACAAGAATTTATTTTAATAAAAAATACTCGATACTTTTTTTGGTTATTGATTGTTTACTCCATATCCAAATAGGGCAAAGTCTGCAAGGGTGGGGTCGGAGGGAAAGATTGTTTTTAGGTATGAGGTTATTTCAAGGGCTGTTTTCATATTGGCTTGTTTAGAGGTTGTTATGTTTAGTTTTTGAGCTTGTTGGTGGACGTGGGTATCTAAAGGTATTATTAGGTCTTGAGGGTTAAGTATTGTCCAAATCCCTAAATCTACAATTTTATCGTTTCTTACCAACCAGCGAAGTAACATACATAATCTTTTACAAGCAGATTTGCTATTTATTGGTACCCCTTCTACGTCTTTAAATAGGTTAATTATTATTTCTATTACTTCTATACATGGAGAGGTTGCTATTTTTCTTGTTTTGAGTATTGTTTTGATTTTTTCTTCAAGGGAGTTGTTCTCTTCTTCTATATAGATATTATATAATACTTGGCAGAGTGAGTAATAATCATTGTATTTATAGAAGCGATAGAGTGATTTTGTATTATCCTTATATTTTTCAAATCCTCTTCTTTCTATAAATTCAAAAGGGCTTGAATTGTATTCTTTTTCAAATTCTTGATGTAGTTCTTTTAAGGTTTTTAGTATTGATTTCCTATTTCCATAGGCAAGCCAGGAGCTAATAAAGGCTGATATTTCTATATCTTTTTTTTCTTTATAAAGGTGAGGAAATTGTATAGGGTCGGAGGAAATAAATTCTTTTGTATTATAAGTTTTGGCGTATTGTATTAACAGAGATTTAGTGCTTTCCATTGCTTTTGAAGGGTTTGTTAGTTAGTCTTTAATTATTGATTCGTAAATAAGGTCGTGAATATTAGTTCTTATATCGTATTTTGATAGTTTAGTATTTTTGGCAGTTGGATAAACTCTATTTGAAAGAAAAATAATTGCTACATGTTCAATTGGGTCAATCCAGAAAAAAGTTCCTGTAAAACCTGTATGTCCATAACTTTCTTTTGAAGCATATTTTGAACAAGGGGAAGCGTTGTTTTTTGCATTAATTACTGGTTTATCAAAACCTAATCCTCTTCGATTGTTTTTGAAATATTTCGTGTTGAATATATCTATTGTATTTTTTTGAATATATCTTGTGCCATTATATTCTCCACCATTCATAAGCATTTGGCAGATTTTTGCAATATCCATAGCGTTACTGAATAATCCTGCATGTCCTGCAATTCCACCCATCATTGATGATGCTGGGTCGTGAACATATCCTCTAATTAGTTGATTTCTGAAATAATCATCATTTTCTGTTGGAGCGATATCATTTATAGAAAAATTTTGAATTGGGTTATATGCAATACGATTTAACTCCATTGGTATATAGAAATTTTGGGAAACATAATCACTTAAAGACATATTTGTTACTCTTTGTACCATATCGCCTAATAGAATAAATCCAAAGTCGGAATAAACATAACCATCTTTTTCGTTTAGCTTACTATCTGCTATTTGTTTTAAAATTTTATCGCGATAGCTCTTTTTTATATATAATCCATCGCAAACTTGGAAGAAATCTTCTTTAGAATTGGGTTTATAAGAAAAAATAGAAGTATCAAGTTGATTATTAATAGTTGCTTCTTTATAGAAAGGTATCCATGCTTTTAGACGTGCATTATGAGAAAGTACTTGTTTGATTGTTATTTTCTTTTTATTTGTATGCTTTAAATAAGGAAGATATTTTGATAACTTATCATCTAAATTATATTCCTTTTCATCATATAGTTTCATCATTGCAAGGGTAGTTGCCATTACTTTTGTTACAGAAGCAACATCATAAATAGTATTATTATTTACGGGAATTATAGAGTCGTAGGTCTGGTAACCATAAGACTTAGAGTAAGCAACTTTATCATTACGCAAAACTACAATTTGACAACCTGGATAAGCCTTAAGACGAATTCCTTCATTTGCAATGCTATCAATTTTCTTTAAGTATTCTGGGTTCATTCCTGCATTAGCATAATTATTCCAGTCCATCATATTTATATCAAACATTAAGCCTTGATTAACTTTGAATTTATCAGAGCTTGTAACAGGTAGTCTTCCTTCTATATCAATAATTCCAAATATACTTTTAGCTAAAGCTTTTTGCAAACAAGGCATATTTTGATATCCAACTAAAATAGCATTTATGCAATCTAAACTATCTATTGATTTTAAAGAATAGGGGTTTGCAAATAGGGCAAGAATAACATTATAGTTTTCTTGTAAAAATGCCAGATTAGAAAGAGCATTTTTTGTTACTCCATAATTATCTTTTTCTTTTTTTATAATATCTCCACAAACAACTGTAATAACATAATCAACCTTTTCTAATTCTTCTGCAATGTTTTGTATGCTATCTCCATTTCTAATTTGATAAACTTTGGCGTTATTGTATTCGTTTACAGTTGAGGAAAAACTTGTAATATCATCTTCTCCTAATTGAACAATTGCAATTTTTGCATTTCTTTTATCAATAATTGGTAGTGTATTATCGCTATTCTTTGCAAGGGTAATAATTGTTTCAGATAATTTATCAGATATTTCTTCTGCTTGATTGATTAATTCTTTGCTAGGAATTGAAATTTCTTTTTTCTCGTTATTGAATAATCCTAAATCATACTTTAGATTTAATACCTTCCTGCATTTTTCTTCAATTTCATCAGGAGTAATTCTTTTGTCTTTAACAGCTTGTAGTATTGCATTAACCGCCTTATATTCATCTTTTGGCATAAGCAATATATCTACACCAGCAATCAACGCTCTCACTTCTGCTTCGCCGTTTATATAGTTATTTGTAACTCCGCTCATATTTAAAGCATCAGTAATAACAATTCCACTAAAGCCAAGTTCTTCCTTTAAATAATCAGTAATAACTTCTTTACTTAAAGAAGAAGGAAGTTTTGTATCAGTGATTAAACACGGAATATTTAAATGTCCAACCATAACAATTCTAGCACCTCTGTTAATAGCATAACGAAAAGGATAAGAATCAACAGAATCAATAAAGCCTTTTGTGTGATTAATTATAGGTAAAGCATAATGGGAATCTGTTTCTGTATCGCCATGTCCAGGGAAATGTTTAATAGTGCAATAAACTCCGTTATCTTGCATACCTTTTGCATAAGCCCAAGCAAGTTTAGCAACTCTTTCTTTATCCTCACCAAAAGAGCGATTACCAATAACAGGATTTTTAGGATTTAGATTAATATCAACATCGGGAGCAAAATTAATATGAATTCCCATAGCTTTAGATTGAAGAGCTATATTCTTTCCCATTTCATATATTAAAGAATCGTTGCTTGTTGCACCAAGAGCAAGTTGTCGAGGATAAGAAAATCCATCAGTTAATCTCATCCCTAATCCCCATTCACCGTCAATACTAAATAGAAGAGGTGTTTTTGCAATTTCAGAATAAGTTTTATTTAGTTCAAGCATTGTATTACTATAGCCTTTAAAGAAACAAACTCCGCCAAGTTTTAAACTATCGATAGATTTGGATATTCCTTTTATATAAGCATTATCATTTTTAGTTTCAGAAGCAATAATGATTAATTGTCCAATCATTTCTTCCAAGCTCATTGATTTTATCTTATTATTTACGAATATTTCTTGCTCTGTTAGTTTTGGAATATACCTATGATTAGGTGCAGAGGCACATGAAAAAAATATTATGCTAAGAATTATTGCTATAAAGCTTGTTTTGTTTTTCATAGTTGCTTGTTTTGAGTTTTTAATTCTGCAAAGATAAAAAAGAAATACAATTGAATAAGAGAAAAGGGGATTAGAGTAAACAAAAAAAAGCTGTCAAATAATATTTGACAGCTTTTTGGATCTAAGATTAGATGCTTTTATTATAAAACTTTCTTAACATTAACGATTGCTTGTGCAACTCTCGTTTTATAAGTAGGGTTTTGAGCACATTCTTTAACGGCAACTTCTTTAGCTGCAGCTTCTTTCTTTAAAGTAGCATATTCTTTAATGGCAGCAGCACCTGTACCTTTGTTTTTGTAAGCGCTAGAAATTCTTAAAGAAAAACTTTCATAATCAGCAACGATTTGTGCACAAGGATCAACTTTAGGTTCTTCTTTTTTAACAGTTGGTTTTGTTGTTTCTTTCTTAGCTTCAGCCTTTTTTGGTTCAGCTTTCTTTGTTTGAACAGGAGCAGCAACTTCTGTAGCTGGAGTTTCAACAGCAACAACAGGAGTTTCAACAGCTGTTTCAGTTGGAGTTTCAACTGGAGCTTCTTTTTTACCACAAGCTGCAACAAGAGCAACTAATGCAATACCTAACAATAAGTGTTTTAACTTCATAATTTTTAATTTTTTTTTGATTAGTAATCATAAATTTTGACAGTGCAATATTACGAATATTTTTTATATGTATTGTGTAAAAGACGAATAAAAATAATACTTTTCAATATTGAATCAAATTAATATTTTCAATTTCAAGGTATTGTTGGATGATTAAAAGTGAGGTTAGGTTTAAAATTTGTTATATAATACATGATTTTTTAAGGCAACCTAAACTATTTTTGTACTTTTGCGTTGTTATTTTAATTGAATTTTATATGAAAATAGTAAGTGTTGAGCCAATTGGTATTGATAAAGAAAGGGCAGAAATCATAAAGAAAGAATTTCTTGAATTAGGTCATGAATTTATTTGCTATAAAGATAGAAAAGAAGATGAGGATACTTTAAAAGAAAGAATGAGAGATGCAGATATTGTTATAATTTCTAATATTAAATTATCTAGTAATGTTTTAGAGGCTTGTCCCAAATTAAAAATGTTATCAGTTGCTTTTACGGGAATTGACCATATTGATTTGGATTATTGTAAAGAAAGAAACATTAAAGTTTATAATGCATCTGGTTATGCTACTGTTGCGGTTGCAGAATTAACAATTGGTTTAATTATAGATGTTTATCGTCATATTACAATATTAGATAGTGATACAAGAAAAGGAGGAACAAGAAATAATTTTTTAGGAAGACAATTAAGAGGTAAAACGGTAGGAATTATTGGAACAGGTGCAATTGGACAAGAAACAGCATATATGTTACAAGCAATGGGATGTAAAATAATTGCATGGAATAGAACAGAAAAAGAAGACGTAAAGAAGCATAAAATTAAATATGTATCCATAAAAGAATTAATGAAAGAGTCCGATATAATTTCTCTTCATGTCCCATTAACAAAAGATACGCACCATCTTGTAAGTAAAGAGTTATTGGCTTTATGTAAGAAAGACGCTATAATAATAAATACCGCAAGAGGAAATCTTATAGATATGGAAGCTTTAGCGGAAAATCTAAAACAAGGTAGTCTTGCAGGAGCAGGAATAGATGTATTTGAAATAGAACCACCATTGCCAGTAAATCATCCGTTATTAAATGCTCCAAATTGTATTATTGTCCCTCATGTAGGTTATGCAACAAGAGAAGCTTTTGATGTTAGAATAGATATTGTGATGGATAATATAAAGTCTTGGTTGAATTGTTAAATGCAGGGTTCGCATTGCATAAGTCCTAAATATTATTTTTTTCTAAACATTTCGTTTTGTATACGAATTGATTCTTCATGAATTGATTCAAATATTTCTTTAATAAATTCGTCGCTTAGATTGTTGTTACGAGCATTCTTTAGCCTTTTTTGAATCATTTCTTCAAAACGTTTTACCTGAAGAATAGGGATATTTTGCTCCTTTTTTATTTTTGCAACATCAATAGAAAGATTCATTCTTTGTTTTAGTATATTGATCAATTGATAATCCAAACTATCAATTTCTTCTCTTAAGGTATATATAGGATTAATATCTTCTAAATTATTTATAGGTATATTAAGCTCTTTCAATAGTTTTTTAAGATCCAAAGGAGTTATTTGTTGGAGATTATCAGTTAAGGCTTCTTTTGGATTATTATGAACCTCAATCATTAATCCATTTAAACCAATATTTAGTGCCGTTTGAGATATTTCTTTAATTAACATTCTATTGCCTGCAATATGACTGGGGTCGCATATAATAGGTAAGTTTGGCATTAATCGTTTTAATTCTATTGGCATCTTCCAATAAGGAGTTTGACGATAAATTCCATTATCAGCAAAAGAAAAACCTCTGTGAATAGCAGATATATTATTATTTCCAGAAGAAATAATTCTTTCGATAGCTCCAATCCAAAGTTTTATATCAGGATTAAGAGGGTTTTTAATAAAGATAGGAATATTTACACCTTTTAAACTTTCGGCTAATTCTTGAACAGAGAAAGGATTAGTAGTTGTCCTTGCTCCAATCCATATGCCATCAATACCATATTCTAAACATTTTTCTATATGGTATGGAGTCGCAACTTCAGTAATTGTTTTTAGAGATGTTGTTTTTTTTACTTCTGCAAGCCAATGTAGCCCCTTTGTTCCAATCCCTTCAAATTGATTTGGCCTTGTTCTTGGCTTCCAAATGCCAGCTCTAAACCATTTCACTCCAGGAATAGTACTAATTTCTTGGGCAATACTTAAAACTTGTTGCTTAGTTTCTGCCGAGCAAGGTCCTACTATTAATTCAAGCACAATTCAATTTTGTCCTTAAAAGTAGTGGAGTAAATTTTTAAGCAACTTGCATAAGAAAGTATATTTGTTATTGCTTTCTTACTTGGTAAATTTATGTTAGACTCTTCAATCTTATCAAAGGTTTTAATGTCTTTTTCCCATAAACTTATTAAATCAAAAACGGAGTAATCTTTATCCATAAAAAAATATTTGTTAGAACGATTTTAAGAAAAACGCCCTAACAAATATTATTATTGTATTTCTACTACTTTAAATGGATATTTATATGTACAAAACCATTGAATTTTCTTCAGCTAAACGTCTCATATTAATTAATGCATATCGCATTCTTCCAAGTGCTGTATTGATACTTACGCCTGTTTTATCTGCAATATCTTTAAAACTCATATTTGCATAATGACGCATAACTAATACTCTTCTTTGTTCATCAGGTAATTGACGAATAAGTCTTTTTACATCAGAATGTATTTGAGTCCTTATTATTTTTTGTTCTATTGATTCTTCACTATTATCTAATACATCAAAAATATCAAAGTTTTCATCAGTTCTAATTGTAGGGAAACGTTGATTGCGACGAAAATGATCAATAACCAAATTATGAGCAATACGCATAACCCATTGGATGTATTTTCCTTCATCCCTATAAGTGCCGCTTCTTAAAGTATTTACTATTTTTATATATGTATCTTGAAATATATCATCAGCAAGAGCTTTGTCTTTTACTAAAGAAAGGATATAATTGAAAACTTTATTTTGATGTCGAGCTAATAAAGCCTCGAAAGATTGTTTATCACCCTGCATGTAAGCAGCAATTAATTCATTATCACTTAATTTATCATATAACATAAGAAACCTCCTTTTTGTTTTTTAATTTTGTTAACGTTAAAAAAAAAGTATTTTTCCTATTCTATAAGCGATATTGTTTTGTGTAAAAATTTCATTATTAGATGGCAAAGATAAACATAAAATTTAAAATAGCAAGCTTTTTCGAGAAAATATTTTTTAATGTCTTCAATTTTGTCTATTTTTATTACCTTTGCCCCGCATTTTAAAATAGAAGAAAAAGGAATATGAAATATTTAAAGATATTATTTATTGCAATTATTTTTATAGGAGTTTCTTGTAATAGTCCTAAAAAAGATGATATAAATAAGACAAAAGATGAACTTGCACTCTTAGATGCAAAGATAAGAAAAGAACCAAAAAATGCAGATCTTTATTTTGCTCGTTCAAAGGTTTTATTGGATAAAGGTAAAATGAAAGAGAGTTTAATGGATATTCAAACTGCTATAAGTATGGATAAAAATAATGTAAAGTATTATATTAGAAAAGCAGATATTTTATTTGCTACAGGAGAAACAACTCTTTCTTTTGCAGCGCTCCAAGATGCTTTGAAAATTGATAATAAATCATCTGAAGCTTATTTGAAAACAGCAGAGATTGCTCTTTTGCTAAAGGATTATGATAAAACAATGTTTAATGTACAAGAAGCCTTAAAGATAGATAAAATTAATCCAAATGCATACTACCTAAGAGGATGGGCATTAAAAGAAAAAGGAGATACAATTAATGCAGTTCAAAGCTATAAGAAGGCAATTGAATTGAAGCCAGACTATGAACAACCATTTGAAGAACTTGGACTATTATATGCATTAAAAGGAGATCGTTTAGCAATAGATTATTTAAATAGTACAATTAATATTAATCCAAAGAATATTAATGCAATGTATGCATTAGGGCTTTTTTATCAAGAACACTCAATGATGCAGAAAGCCTTAGATATGTATCAAAATATATTAACAATAAATCCTAAACATGCAGATGCTTTACATAATGTTGGATACATTAATTTAGTATATAAGAAATCATATCAAGATGCTTTAAATTGTTTTACAAAAGCAATAGAAGTAGACACAACGTTCTATCAAGCTTATTTTAATAGAGGCATTACATATGAAAAAATAAACCAAAGAAAGAAAGCTGAGCAAGATTTTATAAAAGTTTTAGAGTTAAAACCAAATCACGAACTAGCTAAAAAACATTTAGGTAGAAAATAAAAAGGACTATTGTTGATAAACTTGTTGAAAATAAATTCAAGAATATTGACCTATTCAAAAAGAAAGAAGTAATTTTGCAGAAATAAACAGACTAAAAATGTTTGAAAATATATATGCATACAACACATTGAATAATATATCTTACGATATAAAAATTTTGGTTTTTAGAAGCGACTATTGTTAGTCGCTTTTTTTTTGGTCAATAGCTATGTTATCCTTAAAGACCTTAATGACGTTAAAGTCTTTAATAAGATTAAAAAGACAAATAAACAATTAACAAATAAATAATTATGGCAAATTTAAAGGACAAGAATTTAATCTCTATTACAGATTACAGTAAAGAAGAGTATTTGGAAATACTTAAGATAGCTGCTGAATTTGAAAAAAATCCAAAACAAGAAATTCTTAAAGATAAAGTTGTTGCTTCAATATTCTTTGAACCGTCAACACGTACTCGTTTAAGTTTTGAGAGTGCTGCATCAATGTTAGGAGCAAAGGTTATAGGCTTTTCTAATCCAGCTGCAACTTCACAATCAAAAGGAGAATCACTCCACGATACAATAAAAATGTTATCATCTTATTCCGACATAATAGTTATGCGTCACCCTCGAGAAGGAGCAGCTCGTTATGCTTCAGAAGTCGCATCAGTTCCAGTAATCAATGCAGGAGATGGAGCAAATCAACATCCTACTCAATGTATGTTAGATTTATACTCAATTCTTAAAACACAAGGGAAATTAGAAAATCTACAAATAACATTAGTTGGTGACCTTAAATATGGACGTACAGTTCACTCATTAGTGCAAGCAATGTGTAATTTCAATGCAACATTTCATCTTGTATCTCCAAATGAATTAAAATTACCTTCATCAGTAAAAATGCATATCAAAAAAGCTAACTTAGAATATCATCAATACACAGACCTTAATGATGTAATCCCATTTTCAGACATTATATATATGACACGTATTCAAAGAGAACGTTTCTCAGATCCATTAGAATATGAAAAGGTAAAAGATTCATATATATTAGATGCAGCAACATTAAAAGGTTGTAAAGAAACAATGAGAATACTTCACCCACTTCCAAGAGTAAACGAAATATCTGTAGATGTTGATAAAACACCCAATGCATACTATTTTGAACAAGCACGTAATGGAGTATATGTTCGTCAAGCTCTAATTGCAGCAATTTTAGGAATAAAATAACAAATAAAAAAGAAAAATTATGACAAATATATCTAAAGAAAAATTAGTAGTTTCAGCTATTGAAAATGGAACAGTAATAGATCATATTCCTGCAAATAAAGTTTTAAAAGTAATAAATATATTGGGATTGGAGGCTTATGAAGATGAAGTGTTAATAGGCATAAATCTTAATAGCCAAAAATATGGAAAAAAAGGTATAATAAAAGTTAGGAATAAATACTTTGAACAAAATGATCTTAACAAAATAGCTCTTGTCGCTCCCAATGCAACACTTATAGTAATAAAAAACTATGAAGTAATAGAAAAAAAATGTGTTGAGACACCAGATACTATAGAAAAAATAGTTAAATGTATTAATCCAAATTGTATCACAAATCAAGAAACAATAGATACAAAGTTTAGTGTGATAGAAAAAAACCCTCTAAAAATACAATGTCATTATTGTGAAAAAACAATGACAAATATACGTTTTACAGAGTAATAACTTTAAAAAGAAATCTCTTGTGAAAAAGAAAATATTTCTATTATTAATCGGAATTTTATTTGTGATTCAAACAACATTTGCTCAGACTGATAAATCTATTGTGGTTGAAAAATTAAATAGGTCAGAAGTAAAATTGAATTCATTAATCTTATTGGGTATTATTAATCCAGCAATTGAAGTATACATAAATGAACATACCTCATTGCAATTAGAAGCCATGGGAATATTTTATCCAAGAAATTTTCTTTGGACAGGAGAACCATTAACATTAGCATCTGCATTTTTAGAATATCGTTACTATTTTAAAAATAATCATCATGGATTTTTCTTAGGACCAAATGCAGGTATTGGAGTCTTCCGTATGAGCAAAGGAGTAATACCAATAATAGGAGATAGTTACTATGGAAGTGGAGCATTGCAATATGGTTATAATATGATGTTAGGTTTAGATATAGGTTATAAGTTCAATATATCAGAATATTGTTCTATAGAAATATGTTTTTCACCAGGATATCAAGTGGCTCGTTACGAAGGTTTCACATCTGATAGACAAATGTATGTAGGGTTAAATAAAAGTGGAGAATGGTTACCTGCATATAAAGGAGGCGTATCATTAAATTTCAAATTATAAATTCTATAATTAAAATGTAGGGGGCAGACCTATGTGTCTGCCCCCTACAATATTGGTATTGGGCAGACACATAGGTCTGCCCCTACGATATAAATAATGAAACAATATATAAATAAGATATTTAGAAAATGGTGGGCTGCATGCTCCATATTTTTTAAAATAATGATACCAATAAGTATTCTAATAAAAGTATTGCAAGAAATAAATGCAATAACCTTTATTGGACGACTCTTTGAACCATTAATGTATCCGTTAGGACTTCCTGGAGAAATGAGTCTTGTTTGGGTTACAGCAATGGTATCTAATATCTATGGTGGAATATTAGCATTAAGTAGTATATACGCTTCAAATCCACTCACAGTTGCTCAACTTACAGTTCTTGTAACTCTAATGCTTTTTGCTCATACCTTTTTAATAGAACTTCCAATATGTAAAAAAGCAGGAACAAAGATATTCCCAATATTACTTATACGATTTGTTGGAGGCTATGTATGTGCAATGCTTCTAAATCTTATTTATTCATTATTTGATTTATATCAAACACCAGTTACAATACCAATAAGAACATCAGAAACCCTATCATTAACACAATGGGCATTAACAGAAGTCCAAAAATATGTAACAATAGCATCAATAGTTCTTATTCTTATTGTTTCGTTAGATATTTTAGAAAGAATAAAAGTAATATCCTTAATAAATAAGCTACTTTATCCAGTAATAAAACTATTAGGAATAAGTCCCAAAGTAATGCCATTAACCCTAATAGGGATGACCTTAGGTTTAGCTTATGGAGGAGGATTAATAATTGCGGAATCAAAAGAAAAAGACATATCAAAAAAAGATATATTTCTTTCTTTGGCATTATTAAGTTTATTTCATTCAATTATAGAAGATTCTCTCCTTATGATAGGACTTGGTGCATCATGGACAGGAGTGTTATTAATACGTTTTATTTATACAATAATTCTTATGCTTATTATTGTAAAGCTTGTAAAAATAATACCACAAAAATACTTGGTTGACTAAATATATTGTAATAATAATTAAATAGAAATAATAATTTAGTACTTTTGCAATCAAGAATATAAAAACAAATATACATGTGAAAGATATTAAAATAGCTGTAATTGGCTTAGGTTATGTAGGGATTACCACTTGCAAGACTTTTTTCAACAAAATATCAAACAATAGGTTTTGATATTAATAATTATTGTTGTCCGATAAACCTTTGATGTTTGAAAATCAATATAGGCTAAACTTTTGCAAGTTCAGCCTATATTGATTTACTTTGTTTCTCTTCAATAAAACAAATAAATCTTATGAGCAAAAATACAAATTTTATCGGACAGCCTATCCTTGGACAGATATTGAAATTAATCAATCCTTCCAGAATAAATAGAATATCAAGAGGATACAATACAGATAATAGATATGTAAAAAAGTTAGATGGTTAAATGCTATATGCAGGATTAAAGGATTTTACATCATTAAGAGAAGTGTGTATTAATCTTTTATCTGATTCAAACAAATTGCAACATTTAGGAATAAGTTATTATGCTAACAAAAGTACTTTGAGTGATGTGTACGCCCCTATTTTTATGTGAAATATTCTGTAAATAAATATTAGAAAATTATACTTGTTTAAGGTAAAAAAGTTATCTTTGCCAATTAATATAGATTTGCACAGAAAAAGAAATAAAATATGAAAGGCATAGTATTAGCTGGAGGTTCTGGAACACGATTATATCCCATAACCAAAGGTGTATCAAAACAACTTATCCCAATTTATGATAAACCAATGATATATTATCCAATATCAGTTCTTATGTTAGCAGGTATTAGAGAAATATTAATTATATCAACACCACAAGACCTTTCTGGATTTGAACGTCTTTTAGGAGATGGCTCAGACTATGGAGTGAAATTTGAATATGCAGAGCAACCATCACCAGATGGATTAGCACAAGCATTTATAATAGGAGAGAAGTTCTTAGGAAAAGAAGCAGGTTGTTTAGTTTTAGGTGATAATATATTTCATGGACAAGGATTTACCCAAATGCTTGAAGATGCAGTCAAAGATGCAGAAAATAATAATAAAGCAACAGTATTTGGTTATTACGTAAATGATCCAGAACGTTATGGAGTAGCTGATTTTGATAAAGAGGGTAATGTGATTTCAATAGAGGAAAAACCAAAAGAACCAAAATCAAACTATGCAGTAGTAGGATTATATTTCTACCCAAATAAAGTTGTTGAAGTAGCAAAAAATATAAAACCATCCAATAGAGGAGAACTCGAAATAACAACAGTAAATCAAGAATTCCTAAAAGACAAAGAACTAAAAGTAAAACTATTAGGCAGAGGATTTGCATGGTTAGATACAGGAACACATGAATCCTTATCCGAAGCTTCAACCTTTGTTGAAGTAATAGAAAAGCGCCAAGGCTTAAAAATAGCTTGCCTTGAAGAAATAGCCTACACAAAAAACTGGATAACAAAAGAAAAACTCTCCCAAGTAGCAGCCCCAATGCTAAAAAACCAATACGGACAATATTTAATATCATTAATTAAAATGTAGAGACGCGATTTATCGCGTCTAAAAAATGTGTCAATTTGTGAAAATCTGTGGACAGAAAAAAGAAAAATGAGATGAAGAATATATTAATTACGGGAGGAGCTGGTTTTATAGGAAACCATGTAGTAAGATTATTTGTAAATAAATATCCAGAATATAATATAATTAATTTGGATAAATTGACCTATGCAGGTAATTTAGCCAACCTAAAAGATATAGAAGATAAAACCAACTATAAATTTGTGAAAGCTGATATATGTGACTTTGATCACATATTGAAAATTTTCCAAGAAGAAAAAATAGATGGAGTACTTCATCTTGCAGCCGAAAGCCATGTTGACAGAAGTATAAAAGACCCATTCACCTTTGCAAAAACAAACGTATTGGGAACACTATCACTCTTGCAGGCAGCCAAAGAATATTGGAAAGATAACTATGAAGATAAACTATTCTATCATATCTCAACCGATGAAGTATATGGAGCCTTGCAATTTGATGGAACAATGTTTACAGAAACCACAAAATATGACCCACACTCACCATACTCAGCATCCAAAGCTTCTTCCGACCATTTTGTTCGAGCCTTTCATGACACTTATGGACTTCCAATAGTAATAACCAATTGCTCAAACAACTATGGTCCATACCAATTCCCAGAAAAACTAATACCACTATTTATAAATAATATCCGTCACCAAAAGCCACTTCCAGTTTATGGCAAAGGCGAAAATGTAAGAGATTGGCTTTATGTAGTTGATCATGCAAGAGCAATAGATACTATATTTCATAAAGGAAAAATTGGTGATACATATAATATTGGAGGCTTTAACGAATGGAAAAATATAGATATAGTTAAGGTTCTAATCAAAACAGTAGATAAACTCTTAGGCAATAAAGAAGGTGCCTCAGATAATTTAATAACCTATGTAACCGACCGAGCAGGACATGATCTACGTTATGCCATAGATTCTACGAAACTAAAAACCGAATTAGGATGGGAACCATCACTTCAATTTGAAGAAGGAATAGAAAAAACAGTGCGTTGGTATTTAGATAATCAAGAATGGATGGATAATATCACCAGTGGAGATTATGAAAAATATTACGAATCAATGTATAAAGAAAGATAATATTTTGATATAAAGTAGTTTTTTGTGTTATTTTACCACCACTACAAAAGAAAATTTTATTCATTTTGTTTTTTATCAATGATAATAGTCAAAAACAGCATCCATTTCCTACAAAAGCCAGATTATTTTTCAAAAATCACTTGACAAAGTCAATAATATTTTGTACCTTTACACTTAATAATAAGGCATATACTTTCAAAGTAAAGAAATGCGAACTAAAATAAAGTTAAAATTTACGATGGGCATTGTAGAACTGCTACAATGCCCATCGTAACGGATTTTAATAAGGATATTGGAAAATAAAACGAACTCTTTGGACGCTTAAACAAGGATTCCGTAGATTTATATTAAGTTTAAATATATTATTTCCCGATCAATTTTTCAAGTTTAGCTTATATTGATTTAATTTGCTTCTCTCAAGAAAAACGAGACTGTTGCGAGGTAAAATAAAGTAGTGATACACACTTTTTGGGATACTACCTTTTCTAGTGAAATTTATGATACCACGTCAGCTTGAGGTAGGAGGTGTCAATTTACTTAAAAACAAAAAAAACTATTATAAATATTTTGTTTTTAGTCCTTTGATAAATGAAACTCTTAATACTATTTGCATTTTAAAATTAAGTAAGGGTGGAAAAGACTATTTTATTAATCTTTGATTGGTAGGGAAATCATTACTTTTGTGCCTTTATTTAATTCAGATTCTAAAGTAATGCTGCCATTTAATAATCCAGCATGAGCCTTTGCTAATGTTAAACCTAAACCATTCCCTCCGTATTTCCTTGTTATTCCACATTCAACTTGTCTAAATGGTTCAAAGACTATTTGTTGCATATTCTCAGGGATACCAATTCCGGTATCAACTATTGATATTTCCAAGTTTTTATTATTAACCTTACAATTGATTTTAACCCCTCCATTGAATGTAAATTTTACTGAATTGTCTATAATATGGTTTAATATTTCCTCTATTTTCTCTTTGTCTGAATTCAAAATATATTCATTTGAAGGCATTTCAATAGTTAAATATAGTTTTATATCCTTCTCAATAGCTTTATAATTATGTTCATAAACAATGTCTTTTATTAATTGGGTGAAATTAAAAGAGGTTAGTTTAGTCTGTACTTGTCCTGCATATATCTTAGAAATTTCAATTATATCATCAATTATTGCAATGAGTTTTTCTGTATTTTCTTTAATTTGATATGAATAATCCTCTATATCTTCTTTGCTATTATCTGGTCGAGCAATAAGTTTTGAGAATCCTATTATAGAGTTAAGTGGAGTTCTAACCTCATGATTCATATTTCTAAGAAAGGATGATTTTAATCTATCACTTTCTTCTGCTCTTTCTTTAGCTGCAATTAATTCATTTTCCGAATTGATTTCTTCAGTAATGTCTCTACAATTCCCAATCATTCTTATTGGATCTCCTTTATCATTTCTAATTACAGTTGCATTTGATCTTACATAAACTATATTCCCATCACTACGAAAAATTCTAACTATTATGTCATATTTCCCATTCCCTTCTAATGCTAAGAGGTTAGCTTGCTTAAATTTCTCTTTGTCATCAGGGTGAATTAAGTCTGTTAACGAATCAATATTAATTTTTTCTGATTTATCTATTCCTAAAAGTTCGTATATTCTATCACTCCAAGTGTTATCGCCATTTTCTATATTCCATTCCCAAACTCCCAATTGAGCTGATTGAGCTGCTAATTGAAGTCGAGATTCTTTTTCTATTAAATCATCTTGTATTTTCTTGTTTAATTCTATTTCATCATTAAGAGACTTATTGGTCTTTATTAATTCCTCTGTTCTTTCAAATACTCGTTGCTCAAGTTCTGCCTCTATTTCTTTTCGTCTTGCAATCTCATTTTGTAATTGAATATATTGTTTATTAAGTTGTATTTCTGCTTTTTTTTGCTCACTACGATCAATTCCAAAACATATTGTTTTTATTAGTTTCCCTTCAGAAGAATAAATTCCATTATTTGTCCAAGCAATCCATACTTTCTCTCCATTTTTCTTTACATTTTCATTCTCGCTACTATAAAATCTATCGGGATTTTTCTGAACAATGCTTAATTTAGTCTTCAGATCATAACCAGTTGAATCAACTTCTTCAACAATTGTACCAACAATATTTTTACCAACAATTTCTTCATATTTAAAATCAAAAAACTTTTGTCCAAATGAGTTGATAAATAATATTATTCCTTCAGTGTCTAATTCTAATATAATACTTGTTGATTGGTCTATTAATGTGCGATATTTTATTTGGTTTTCAAATAGTTCATCTTCTACATGTTTGCGTTCTGAAATTTCTTTATCTAAACTCTTGTTTACTTTAAATAGTTCATCTGTTCTCTCAATAATTTTTTGCTCAAGATTATTTTTATATTCATTTATTTTTAAATCTAATTGCTCCCTTTGGCTTATATCAATTAGATTCCCAATTAAAAGTATTCTATTCTCAATTTTTGCAATGGTTCCAAATATCATTAAATAAACAATTTCTCCGTTTTTCTTTCTCCCACGGATTTCATATTTTATAGACGAAGCCTTACCTGAAATTCTAAGACTATTTTTTTCTTTTAATATTCCATGATCTTCTGGGATTACTAATTCTTCTGGACTAACCCCAATAAGTTCATCCTTTTCATATCCAAATATTTCATTGAATGCTTTATTACAATATTGTAACTTATTCTCATTTAGAATAAATACACCAGTAAGAGAGTTATCACAGAGGGCTTGGAATAATATAGCATTTTCCTTTTCAATGTTTTCTACAGAAATAGTTTTCTTGGATTCTATATTTTTAAAAGGGGTTTCTTTCTTTTTCATTGCAGTAAATATTATTATTTATTTAATGGAATTGTAAACTTAAAGTTACTGCCCACTCCAACTTGACTTTCTACCCAAATCTTCCCTCCATGTTTTTCAACAAATTCTTTACATATAGTTAATCCTAATCCAGTACCTTTCTCTCCTCCAGTACCTATTCTGCTATTAAGTTGTAACGAATCGAAAATTGTTTTAATATTATATTCGCTAATTCCTATGCCATTATCTGATACTGTAATTATTATTTCATTGTTTGTTGTTTCAGCATTAATGCGAATCTCTCCTTTATAGTTTGTGAATTTTATTGAATTAGAAATTAAATTTCTCAAAATAGTTCTAAGCATGTTTGTATCTGCATTAGCATAAATCTTTTCTGATATATTTGAAGCTAATGATATTTCTTTTGATTCTGCTAATAGTTTAAGGTCTGAAGTAATATTAGAGACTAATTCTTGAAGTTCAATTTTTGAAGGCTCAAATTTAAGATTTCCATATTGTGTATTAAGCCACAGTAATATTTCTTCTAATAAACTAAATGTTTTGCTTGATGTTTCATTGATAATTGATAAATATTCTTTTATTGTATCTACATCCAAATTATCCAAATTATTTAATAGTAATTCAGAAAATCCAATAAGAGAAGTAAAAGGACTTTTTAGATCATGAGCTAAAATTCTAATAAATTTATCCTTATCAGAATTAAGAGCTTTAAGATCTTTCGCGTATTTTAATAATTGTTCTTCAATTGCTTTTCTTTCTGTTATATTAGTAAATGTAATTACATTTCCTACGATTTCTCCATTTTTAATTTGTGGATAAGAATAATACTCTACAGGAAAACAAGTTCCATCTTTTCCCCAAAAGACTTCATCATCAGCATGAACGCTTTCCCCTTTACTAATGGCTTTGAATATTTTACATGATTTTGCATCCATGCAAGTTTTGTCCTCATAGGAATGATGAATTAAATGATGCATATTTTGTCCTAAAAAATCATTTTCTGAATTATATCCTAAAATCTCAACACAAGATTTATTTGCAAATGTGCAAATGCTATTTAAATTAACACCATAAATTCCTTCGGCAGTAGAGTTTAATAATAATGATATTTTTTCCTCTCTTTCTTTTAAAAGCTCTTGTTCTTTTAATTGCTCAGTAATATCTCTACTAATTCCAAATATTCCAACTACATTATTTTTTTCATCAAATAATGGCCATTTATTAGTTTGAACATACCCCTTAGCTCCATTTCTATCATAAAATGAATCAATCTTTCCTAATAAAGGTTTTCTTTCTTCAATAATAGTTTTTTCTTCTGTATAATAAATTTGTGCATCTTCATAAGCAAAAATATCGAAATCCCTTTTCCCAATAATATCTCGCCAATTCTTATAACCAGTAACGCATGCTAAACTTTGACTACAAAATATTATTCTACTATTAATATCTTTAAAGTAAACGAAGTCTGTAATATGATAAAGAAAGGCTTCAAAATTACGATTGAATATAGCACGTTCCTCTTCTTGTTTTTTTATTTCTGTTATATCATAGAAAGTGAGGAAAACACCATAGCCTTCTAATTTTAATGGAGCAGAACTTATGATTAACCATTTAATTTTATTTTCTCTAATATACCCAGTTTCTAAATTCAATATAGGAATTCCTTCATCTAAAGCTTTCTTCCCCGGACATTCATTTTTAGGTAATGGGGTAAAATCAGGTCTAACGAATCCCCAATCTTGTTTATGTAAATTAAAACGTAATAGTTGTTCTTTACTGACTTCTAATAAATTTTCAGAAGCATTATTACAATCAATTATATTCCCATCAGTATCTGTAATAACAATTCCTTCTTCAAGTGTTTGAAATATTGTTTTATACTTAATTTCACTTTCTTCTATTTTATTTAAAGCAATTTGATAGTCTTTATTCAGTACTTCCATTTCTTCATTTTTTTTATTAAGGGCTGTGATAAGACTAATAAAATAATTATGGAAATAGCTTATAGAAATAATTAGAATTATTGCGATTAATGTTAATACGAAAATTGCAATAATCCAAGCGTTAAAACTATTATTGAATTGATTAAAATCGATATTTCTTTCAATAATTCCATAATTATTAAGAACGGCTATTAAAATATAGCCAGAAAATGAAATTAGAGAATATATTATACCATTTTTCTTACCATAAAAAAGAGTAATTAATGCAATTCCTATTAAACAAAGAAAATGTCCTCCTGAAAGGCTAAAGAATAAATTACCTAAAAAGCCTGCAAGAATAAAAAAAGAAGCTAATATATGAGCTTTAAATATAGTTGGAATTTTTTTATGAAATAAAAATAATAGTGACACAATTATAAATTCAATAAGATGAAGAATATAGTTTGGATGCCATCCGAATTTTATTACATTCATAAATAGAAAAGCAACTGCTGGAATTGCTAAAATCATAAGAGTTGTTATAGAATGGTCAATTAATTTTTCTCGGATTTTATTAACCTCATTCTTTATATTATCCATATTCTTTAGTATTAAATGAAATATTATTAATCTTATTATAGTGGAATCTATGATAAATTTAATTCTTATACGCGACTTATTAATTATTGTTTATTGATTTGCTGATTTTTAACAAAGAAAACTATTGTTATCCGATAAAATTTATACTTTTGCTTATAAGAATTATACGTTTTTTAAAGAAAAGCAAAGTGAATTAATATAGGCTGAACTTGCAAAAGTTTAGCCTATATTTTTTGAAACATCAAAAGTTTATCGGACAACAATAGTAAAATAATATTAAATTAATTTAGCCAACGAGTTATAAAAAATAGCTTAAAGGGTAAAAGAGGTTGTGAAAATGAATTATCAAGTTTTTGTTCTATAGCAATACAACAAAAATGATGTCAATATAACAATAAATACAGAATTGTTAGAATGAAGTGCTTTTTGTTTTATTGATGCTACTTGTTAAAAAAAAGTAAAGTACATTTGCAGCAAATATTAGACAAGGAATAAGGGGGAAGGACAATGAAAAAGAAAATATTTATTAGCATAGTTGTACTGTTCTTAGGTATAATCCTTTTAATTAATGCTTTTACGAAAAAAATATCTAATAAATATTTAGGCAATGTACCCATGTTGATGCTTGAAATGCAAAAGCAAAAAGATGAAATAGAAAAAAAAATAGAGAAATGTTCAAATGAAAATTGTTTGAAAATATTAAATGAGAAGTCTAATAAAATAAATAATAAATATAATTACGACCTATATAAAAAAGAATTTGATAAAGTAAAAAACGCAGAAATCACTTGTGATGTATCGGAAGGTGTACCAGTAAAAATAATATTATCACCTAAATTTACAAATATAAATAAAGACCAATGTGTAACGATAGAAGGATTACTTTTAACAATAAAAGATGTGGATATAAGTACTAGCAAACAAGTAAACTTATATTTAAAATATGAAGATAAAAAAGGTAAGGCAATAGATATATCTATATTTTCATTTACACCAACGAAACTTTCAAAAGAAAATACGCTTTTAGTTGCAGGAGAAGAAATAAGACTTAAAGCATTGGAATGTATTAATCCAAAAATTGCTGAAAGGTGGATTGATTTTGAAAAAATAGTAATTATAACTGAAGATGAATATAAAAATACAATAATAAAGAAATAAAACTGTTCGATTAGTAATTATTAGTGCTAACAAGCATTAATTTGGTGGGTTTTGGTAACAAAATCCACTTTTTTTTATACATTTGCAGAATAAAATAAATCATCAAAGGAGAGCTTTGATGATTATCAATTATTAACTGAAATGGATGGACAGTATTTAGTATATTTCTTTCACGGAATGACAACGTTTTTTTTTACTTATAACACCTATTTATTTTTAAAAATAAAAGAACGTACACGTTTACAAACCTTACTTTGTGTGATATTTATATTTTGGACATTATCCACCCTATTAGACTTTTTTTTCTATACAGAATTATCAAAAGATAAGCAACTATCAACTATCGTAAAAATGATTGACACAATCGTAGTTCCTTTATGTAGTTTTTTTGTATTAGAATTAGTGTCACCAAAATGGTTTAATCATAGAAAAGCAATTTATACATTATTGCCATTTGTGGCAATGATAGTAACCTATATTTTTTATCCAACTCAGTGGTACTATGCAGCATTCCTCGTTTATACTAGTATATTCTCTATAATAATTTTAGTAGTAATAGGTTTTGCCTCAACAAGATATAACAAATATATATTAAAAAATTACTCTTATAATGAAAATATGGATGTCAGATGGATATTTATAATCTCTATTCTGTTATTTGTAATATTGGTAATTTGGATTATAACAAGTTATGAAATTACATGGTTAGGTAATAGTTTCTACTATTTTTCATCAACTATATTATGGTTAGTAATAGTAAATAAAACAAACAAACATGCCGATATTTTTATTCCAAATAATTTAGACTTTTATAAACTTCTTAAAGTAGATATTGAAGAAACTCAAGAAAAATCAATATTAATAGATGATTCTTTTCATTTTGACGAATTACTTAAAGATGCCTTTGAGCAAAAACAGCTTTATCTTAACCCAAAGCTTACAATCAATGATGTTGCCCGTTCAATAGGTACAAATCGCACTTACTTGTCTTCATATTTAAATAATGAATTAAAAACTACATTTTATGATTTTATTAATTCAATACGTATAGAAAGAAAAGCTAAACAACTTTTAAAAGAAAAAAATATAAATCTAACAATAGATGAAATAGCTCAACAATCTGGATTTAATAGTGTAAGCACTTTCCGTAGAGCATTTATAAAAAATACAGGGAAAACCCCTAATGACTTTCGTAAAACAGATTTTTAATAGTATAATTTTGAATGAAAAAAATAGAAGGAGTAATTTATAGAACAAAATTATTTAGTTCGACTTTTATTTCTTTCCAATTTGGAATATGTGTTTCAACTATAGAATGGAACTTAGCATTATGAGGTCTTACGATCAAATGAGTTAATTCATGTACAACAACATATTCAATGCAATAAGCAGGCTTTTTTATTAACTCAAGATTAAATAGAATATTATGAGTTCTCGTGTTGCAGCTTCCCCAAATTGTTTTTAGTTTCTTTACATCCCAATCATTTACTTCAACGCCTAAAACCTTTTCCCATTTCTTTACAATAGGTTCTAACTCTTCTTTTAATTCCTTTCTATACCACTCACGAAGAACAGCTTCTTTTTTCTCTGTTGATGAGCCTTCTCTAACATATAAATTAATAAATCCATTATCATTAATTTCAACCTTAGGAGTCGAGTTTTTGTAAATAACATTTAATATATAGCTATTACCTTTATAATAATGATTTTCGCCAGAAATATATTCTTTAACAGACTGAAGTTCTCTTGATTTAACAAGCTCTACTTTTTTATTTATCCAACTCATCTTTGAAATAACAAATAAACGGATAGTATCTGAAGCCATACGTTTAGGCGCAGAAATATGAACACGAGCATCAGGAGGATAAATTCTAAGATGTATATTCTTAATATTTTTTCTTTCTACTTCAATTTGAATACCGTTAATTGTTAAAATCTCCATTAGTGTTTTGTAAATAATTTAAAATTAATTCAGAATAGGTTATCTTTAGAAAGAATATCCTAAACCTAATTTTGTTTCAAGAGTTTGAAATGTTATTAATGATTCACGTTCTGTATTATTCATGTTATTAACAAAATATCTATCATATCCCATTGATAATCTTAGGTGTAAATTATTAATAACTTGATAATCCATTGATAATTCTGCATTTATATAAAAAGGATTAGCATCATCAATCTTAATAGTGTTTCTTTCTATTATTTGATAATACAAATCATTGCTTGTTGTAACATTATAATTCACATTGGATAATCCTACATATATTGAAGGAATAAAAGATAATTTTTCAATTGTATGCAAATTGTAGCCTACTCCAATAAAAATATTATTTGCTCTCCAATCGCAATTGTAAATAAATCGTGGTTTAGAATAAGATAATGAAATATACTTATAGCCAATGCTAACTTGAAAGTTTAAATTAGATTCATGAGTATATTTAATATCTAATAAAGGAACAATAGAAAAATAACCATTAGGTGAATACCAATAGTTACTCTCCCCCTTAAACCTAAAAGGAATTCCTGTTTCGAAAAAAATAGAATTCTTCTTTTTTGATGGAGAAGTCTCTTTTTGAGCTTGAATACTAAAAGAAAAGAGAGTTAATAATGTAATTACTAATAAACAATGTTTGTTCATAATATATGCTATTTATGATTTATAATTAGTCTAACAACTAATTATAAATATTTAAGTAATTGAAACGAGGCTTTAATCTTTTTTATTGTGAATAAAAGTAGATATAAAGCATATAAATAAAACATACATGCTTTTCTTGCAGTAGAGATAGAGAAACAAAAAGACATAAGCAGTTTCTTGTTTTTAGTAAGCAGTTTTTTTCTTATTATGTTTCTTTGAATAGAGAATAAAGACAATCATAAGAAGGCTGGCACATAAAGCCATTGTGGCTCCAAAATAGAAAGGGGCTTTGGAACCAACATGATCGTAAAGATAACCAGCAATAATGCTTGCAGGTAGGAGGGTAATTCCAATAACGGCATGGTAAATTCCAAATCCAGTACCCTTTAGATCACAACCCACAAGGTCTGAGACCATAGATTTTTGGCTACCATCGGTCAAAGCACTGTAAAGCCCATAAAGAACAAAAAGGATTAGAAATATATTAATTGAATTGAAACTACCAAAACAGAAATACACAATAGCATAAACCAAAAAGCCAGCAATGATAAGCTTCTCACGACCAATCCTATCAGAAAGCTTACCTATGGGAATGGCAAGAAAGACGGAAACAGTGTTAAATATCATATAAATAAAAGGAATATAAGCTTTGTCGATACCAGTTTCATAGGTCTTAATCAAAAGTAAAGTATCGGTAGAGTTACCCAAAGAAAACAGAAAGATAACAACCAAGAAAAAATAAAACCTCTTAGGTAAATCCCTTAACGATATTTTCTTTTTCCTCTTTTCCTGATTTTCCTTATGTTTTATTGGCTCATGGATAAAGATAATTATAGTCAAAACCCCAATAATTGCAGGAATGGTAGCTAAAAGAAAAATATTACCATAGTTTAATGGAAGATATTTTAAGAGAAGAAAAGCAGCCAAAGGTCCAATTATAGCACCACTATTATCCATAGCCTTATGAAACCCAAAACTCCGACCAGTTTCTTTCTTTGGGGTAGAGGCACTAACCAAACTATCCCTTGGAGCAGTTCTTAACCCTTTGCCAAAGCGTTCTATGAAACGAAGATACAACACCTGAATAGGGAAACCAACAAAAGCATACAAAGGAGTAACCAAAGCCGTAAGACCATAGCCAATAATCATAAAAGGTTTCTTCTTACCTATCTTATCGCTCCATAAACCCGAAAGAGCCTTAATTAACGATGCAGTACTTTCAGCAATACCTTCAATAAGAGAAATCGTAGTCTTAGAAGAACCCATAGAAAGAAGAAAAAGAGGCATCACACTATAAACCATTTTAGTCGAAGTGTCAGTAAAAAAGCTTGTTAAGCCAGAGAAAAACACATTTTTTTCTAATCCAAAAATCTTTTTCTTCATTGTTGTCAGAATTTCATGCAAAGGTAAAGAAAAAACTCTTCTCTCAATATAATTTAGGTTCTATAACGAATAGAGTGTGTAATCAAGAATTCTTAACTTTGCCCAATTAATAGTCCAGAAAGATTTAATCTTTTTCTAAATAGATTAAATATAAATCAGGAAAGATTAAATATAAATCCAGAAAGATTAAATCTATTTTCAAGAAGGAACCTACAATATCTATTTTTTTCTCTCCTTGTAATTATTATTGTTATATATATACAAAAAAAAATATTTTTATGGAGAATATACCACCACCTTGCGTAGCCTTCAGGTGGGGTATATTCATTTTCTGTTTTTATTAAATATTTTTACCCACTCAAAACATTATAGAACCGATTTATTAATTATTAGTTTCATTGATTGTTTTAAGAATAAATCATCTTCATAAAAAGCACGAGTCTCACTGAAATTTTACATTGACCTGTTAATATAAGCAAAATTAAACTCCGTCTAGTTTTGAGCTAAACGGAGTCAATCAAATTGCAATAAACGTAATATATTGTTTTATATGCCTTTAAACGCTGGATTATTTCCTTATTATCAAATCCAGAGAATTATAATTCTCTTTCTTATTATTCAATCACAATTTCGTCAATAAATAACCAACTCTTTTCGCCAGCAGAAATATGCCAAGGAGGATTAACTCCACGGTTAATTGCTTCAACCTTAACGTAACGGGCATTAAGTGGTTTTGTGGTAAAGAAGGTATTAGTCTTAACACCAGTATCCTTTTCATCAATTGGGTTTAGAACTGTTTCAAACAAAGTGAAATCTACTCCGTTGTCAGACACATAGTAATTGACTTTGGTTGGCATAAATATCCATGGAGAGGTTTCCTGAATAAAGTTTCCCCCAATACGTTTGACTTCTTGTTTCTTTCCTAGGTCTACAATTGCAGTAAAGTTACATCCATTATAACCCTGCCACGAGCCAAGCCTCCACTTGTTGGAGCCACGTATAAGGTCTATTAATCCTTCTGCTCCTCCACCTGTGTATTGTGGGTCGTATTTTGAAAGCAATTGAACTTTTCTTCCTTGTGGTATCTTGAAAACTGAGCATGTTGACATTAGGCTTGCATTATCTTTTTTGTCTTTTGCAAGAGCTGAGATTTCCATTGTTTGATCTGCAATAACTGTTACATTGCCCTCTTTCCAAGGTGAAGTTTTAGCAATCGTAGAAGAACCATCATTTAAGACTTTCCCATCTTTATAATATTTAATTGTACGTATCTTGTCTTTATTATTATAAGCACGAATCTTTATCTCCTTGTTTTTGCCAAAAGTATTATTGCCTTCATATTCAAAATAAGGAACAATAGTTATAAGATTATCATTTATAGAGCTATGAGGACGAGATTTTATTTCTTTCCCAAATGATTTGTTAGGTTTGCTATCCATAGTAAAATTAAGAACACCACCTTGCATTATATCCTTATGGTTTAGGAAGGTATTATTATAATCCTTGCCGTTAAGTTTAAGAGATTTAACATAAGGAGATTCTTCGTTGCGTGGAGCATTGATAACAAAAGATTTCCCATTTTCAAGATGAAGAGTAGCCTTAGTGAAAAGGGGTGAACCTATGGCATATTCGTTTGAACTTGGACAAACAGGATAGAAACCTAAAGAACTCATAATGTACCACGCACTCATCTGGCCACAATCGTCATTTCCACAAATCCCATCTGGCTTGTCGGTAAATAGGGTTGTCAAAATCTTATGTACAGTTTCTTGGGTCTTCCATGCCTGACCAACATAATCATATAGGTAGGCAGCATGATGAGATGGTTCATTTCCTTGAGCATATTGACCAATAAGACCAGTAACGTCAGCTTGATTTCTTCCAGTTGTCTTTTCCTTGGAATTAAAACAAGTATCTAAGAAATTAGCCATAACCTTATCGCCTCCCATAAGAGTCTTTAAGCCTTCAATGTCTTGAGGAACATAAAAGCCATAATGCCAGCCATTACCTTCCGTATAGTTCTGGTCAATTTGTTTAGGGTCAAAATTAGGTAAGAATCTTCCATTTTCCTTAGGTTGAATAAACTTATTATTAGGGTTAAAGAGGTTCTTGTAATACTGAGCCTTTTGGATATATTCCTTATACACATCCATCTTACCCTGCTTTTTAGCAACCTGAGAGACACACCACATATTATAAGCATACTCTAAAGTTTTGGAAACCGACTCATGCTCCATTTCAGATGAAATATAACCATACTTATCAAAAGCATCCAAACCATAAAGGTTAGGTTCTTCAATTCCAAACTTCCTTAGGTTTTCAATTCTCTTAGTGCTGTTGGCGTTATTTACCATTGCTTCCAAGGTCAAGTCCTTGTCGCCACAAATACCCTTCATGTAAGCATCAGCAATCATAGAAATACCATGCATACCTATCATGCAATTGGTTTCAAACGAAGCCAGTTCCCAAACAGGTAGAATCCCATTTTGCTTATATATATCTAAAGCAGTATTAACAAAGTCCTTAGTTCTCTTTTGGTCAATTATAGTTAAAAGAGGGTGAAGAGTGCGGTAGGTATCCCAAAGAGAGAAGACAGTATAGCGATTATAATTTTCAGCCTTGTGAATCTTCTTGTCCATACCCAAATACTGACCGTCAACGTCTGAATATAAATTAGGCGTAATCATAGAGTGATATAAAGCAGTGTAGAATGTTCTTTGTTCAGACAAAGTTCCACCTTCAATATCTATCTTCCCAAGTTCTTTTTCCCAAAGCTTATTGCTTAATTCCTTAGCTTCATTAAAATTCTTGCAAGTTTCAGCTCCAAGGTTCTTTAATGCACCATCTTCACTTACTGATGAAAGACTAAGAACTGCTTCCAAAGTATTGTTATCCTTACCAAAACTTAAGACAGCAATAGTTCCATTACCAGTGCTTTCAATAAAATTGGTTTCAACAATAGGTTCAGAAAAACGAACAGCAAAGTAAACAACTTGATCCTCATTCCAAGCCTTAGAACGACGCATCCCAACAATAGTATATTTATCTAAAGGTTTATAATTAGAAGCCATGCAGAAATCACGGTGTTGAAGATTTAATATAACATTCCTCTGCTCACCCTTAGGGAAGGTATAACGATGATAACCTCCACGCTCAGTGGCAGCAAGTTCAACAGTAATATTACCTTTATTTAACTTAACCTTATAATATCCAGGTTGAGCTTCTTCATCCTTATGAGAAAAAGAAGAAAAGTATTGATTATTCCTCTCAAACTTATTTTCCGAAGTAGGCATAAGAAGAATATCTCCATAATCCGAACACCCAGTACCAGAAAGATGAGTGTGAGAAAATCCATAAATAATTGTATCGGAATAATGATAACCGCTACAACCGTCCCATCCCTCCAAACGAGAATCAGGGCTTAACTGAACCATACCAAAAGGAGCCACAGCCCCAGGATAAGTATGCCCATGCCCATCAGTCCCAACAAAAGGATTAACCAAACCAACCTTCTTCTCAAAGTGCAAAGGTTTCTGTGCAAAAAGGCTTAAACTAAATAAGCCTAAAAAAAGTGTAATAATAATCTTGTTTTTATTCATAGTGAAATAATTGTTTTGAATTGCATTTAACTTTTTGATATACTTATTAGAGATTTGTCTTTATTATTTTAAATGGATTCTTAGGTTTGTCGGTCTTATAGTAAGAGTTAACAAGAGTCTTTTTATTAGGCAGAATATCCATTATTATTGTTTGGGTTGAAGATGAATTGTGAGGTATTTCTATAACAGCATTTCTAATCACTTCGTTGGATTGAACATAAATATTCTTTTTCCTTCCATAATAAATATCATCTTTCTTTTCTTTTCTCTTCTTTATTTTAATTTCAGGATTATTGCTTGGTCTTACATAGTCTTTTGGTTTAACAAAGAATGAATGAGCATCTATTACGTTCCCATTAATATTACCTTCAACATAAAGGTAATCTGTTTTTGGATTAAAGCCTCCAACGTCTTTTAAACAAATTGATATTACTTTTTCAGACTTATTGTTTTGAACCAATATTTGTTTTAATTCTTTTCTATAATGTATATTTCCTTTATTATCAAAGAAGGTTGCTTTTAAATCCATATTATAATTAGTATCAATATCATTACAATAATAGACAAATACAGAATCTTTATTTGAGAAATTATCTATTGACAGAATAATTGGTTCAAATGCTTTTTGAATTGTGTAATAAACAGGTTTCTTAAAGCCAGAGTAGTCTATAGCAGACCAAGAAATAGCTGGATAGGCATCATTTAATTGCCAAAATAATGAACCCATACAATAAGGTTTAGCTCTTCTTTGTGCTTCAATAGCAATTCTGTATGCATCTTGTTGAACTACTTGTGATTTATAAATATAATCTTCATCAGCGGTGTAAGAGTCAAAATATTCTTTTATTCTATTATCTATAAGCTCAAATCCTCTTGGATGTTTTTGATGTATTGCAAATTCTGGGTTTTCTTTTGAATAGGGGAGAGACATATACGCTTTTACTGTTTTGATATCTGGAGCCCCTTGAAATCCAAATTCACTCATAAAACGAGGAACTTTATGAGTATAGGTTTCAAATGTAGAATCAGCCCACCAAACTCCCCAATAATGACAATCACCATGTGTTAAGCTTTCTTTTCTTCCCCAACCATAAAGAGGGGATGTATGAATATAATTAATAGTTGGACAATATTTATTTACAATATCTGGTAGTAGTTCTTTAAATAACTTATTATAGTTTTCTACGGCTTTAATAGTATCTTTTACTTCTTGTTTCCAACCCCAGTTATTCCAACCTTCCCAAATTTCATTATTCCCACACCAAAGAGCAAGAGAAGGATGTCCCGCAATTCTGTTAACATTTTGTTCTGCTTCTTTTCTTACATTGTCTAAGAATGTACTATCACCTGGGTATAGAGCACAAGCAAAAGGAAAGTCTTGCCAAACTAAAATTCCTTTTTTATCACAATCATTATAAAAATCTTCATCAGCATATTGACTACCGCCCCAAATTCTAAGCATATTAAAATTTGCTTGTTCAGCATAATCAACTATGTTATTAGTAATATTATCGTTTATAATTATGTTACTTCCTTTAGCAAAGAAAGGCTTATCATTTAAATTGAAATAAAAACTTTGACCGATAGAATCTTTATTTTGAACTAACTCTATTTTTCTAATTCCAAAATCAATTGCTTGATAATTAAGTAAAATGCTTATACCCTTTTCCTTTTTATATAGTTCAATGCAATTCTCATAAATATTTTGTTTCCCCATTCCTTTTGTATACCAAAGATAAGGTTTTGGAACATTGAACTTAAAAGTAAAATAACCTAATTCTGGATTTATATCACTTTTTGAAAAATTAAAAGAGTAAGGTTGTTCTATACGAGATTCTTTAGTCAATATTATACAGCCACTTGTTTCAGCCCTTTCAACAAGTTTCAACTCATATTCATCATTTGTTAAATTAGAAATACCAATGTTTAAAACCATTTTGGCGGTATCATTTTCAATGGAAAGAGTTTGTATATTTACAAACTCTACTCTTGGAATATTATATAGTTCAATTTTAATGTCTTTAAATCCTGCTGATAACATTTTTGGATACCAATCCCAACCATAGCGATATTGATTATTTCTATTAATAACCCTTTTCTCAGATCCTAATGTATTGTATAATTCTGATTTATAATTTAGTCGACTTATAGAAGGAACGATAATTAATTTAATGTCATTATTTCCTAATTTAAGAAAGGGCTTGATATTGAATTTGTATTGATAGAACTCATTATAAGTGCTATCAATAAAGACATCGTTAATATAAAGTTTAGAAAAGGTATTAACTCCATCAAGAATAATATCAATATTACTATATTTTAAGTCTTCTTCATTAAGGGTAAATTTTGAATTAAATTCCCAAGAGCAAGAATCTATCCATTTTAGACTTTCTTCATTTGAGTTTTTATATGGGTATGGAATAACACCTTTATTATTTAGTAATTTGTATATGTCATATTGGAAAATAGAAATACTATCTATATTTATATTTTTTTTATTTGTTAGAGACCAATAATCTAATTCTATATTTTTTATTGTATCGTCTTTAAAAAAGAATTGTGCAAAACTTGATTGAGAAATAAATAAAAACAAAAGGGTGTAAAGTATTATCTTCATAATTAATTAGTGAAATTAGTTGTCAGAAAATTAAAACACTAATGCGGCAGCACCGAGTATTGCTACGTTGTTTTCGTTTAGTTGTGATAGTTTTAGTTCTATTTTGTTTTGGAATACAACAAAAAGACTTTCTTCAAAGTATTTTTTCAAAGGGGTCATTAATAAATCTCCTGATTTTGTTAAGCCTCCAAAAAGGAATATCTTTTCTGGAGATGTAATAGCTACAGCATTTGCCATACCTATTGCAAGCATCTTCGCAGTTATATCAAAACATTTTAAAGCTAATTCATCTCCTTTTATTGCTGCATCATATATTGTTTTACCTCCAATTTCTTCTTCTGGTAACATTCTGAGTAGGGAAGGGGTCTTGGTGTTTTCCATTAACTCAATTGCTGTCTTTCTTATTCCTGTTACAGAAGAATAAGTTTCAACACAACCTCTTCTTCCACAACCGCACAATCTTCCTTCGGGTTGAACAATTGTATGACCAATTTCTCCAGCAAAGCCATCATAACCATAAACTAATTTACCATCAACAACAATTCCACTTCCAACTCCTGTTCCTAATGTTATCATAAAGAAGTTTTTTAATCCTTTAGCTCCTCCATAAATCATTTCTCCAATAGCAGCAGCATTAGCATCGTTTGTTATAATAACAGTTAGTTTGTATCCTTTTTCTCTTAATTTGCTTTCAATATATATTTTTACAGGAATAATACCCTTAAAGTTGAGATTAGGGGCATACTCAATTGTTCCATTATAATAATTACCGTTAGGAGCTCCTATGCCAATCCCTTTTATTGCTTCTTTATTATCACAATTATCTATTAATAATATAATATTGCGAGTGATTTCATCAAGATAAATTTCAGCAACATCAAAATCTTTTGTGCTTATGGATACTGTTTCTAATACATTACCATCTTCATCAACGAGACCTAACACTGTATTTGTCCCACCAATATCAATACCGATAGAATATTTTTTCATAATGTTTATTTTATTAGGTCTTTCATATTATAAAAGCCTTTCTTATCTTTCATAAATTCCGCAGCTAAAATAGCACCTAAGGCAAGCCCTTTTCGGTTATGTAATTGATGAGTAATAATAATATCATCAACTTCCGAAGAATAAGTAATGGTATGTTTTCCTGGCTCTTCTCCAATTCTTTCAGAAGTTATATTTAGTATATTGTTTTCTTCCTTATGGCTATCAAGCTCCCATTTAGTCTTTCTATCTAAATTATCAATAATAGTTTCAGCTAAAGTAATAGCAGTACCACTTGGAGCATCAAGCTTATGAATGTGATGAATTTCATTAATAGAAACATCATAAGAAGGTTGGTCATTCATTAATATGGATAATTGAGAGTTAATCTTATTAAATATATTCATACCAATGCTGAAATTAGAAGCAACAAATAAACCTCTTTGTTCTTTATTCGCCAATTCTTTTAATTCAGTTAACCTTCCATACCAACCAGTAGTTCCTACAACAATAGGAATATGACGATTAAAGCATTCTACAATATTATCAACAACAGAATCAGGCACAGAGAAATCAATAGCAACATCAATTTGTTTAGAATCAACAGAGTCCCAATCAGAGTCATTGTCAATAATATGAGCAATTTTATGGTGACGACTTAAGGCAATCTCTTCAATCATTTTCCCCATCTTACCATAACCTATCAAAAGAATATTCATCTCAAAAATATTATAATTTTAACAAGCAAAGATACAATAACAAATAAGATTTTGCAAATTCATGAAGATTTTATTGTAATTATCCACTTAGGTATAAGAAATATGACATCAAATTAATTTGAGACCGTTGTAAAATAAGTGTATTTCCAAGAGGTATTAAATTTACTCTGCAACGGTCTCAATATAATGTAAATAAAGGTTCAATGTAAGAAGTAGGTTTAGAAGGGAAGAGCTTTCTTTTCAAAAAAAATCAAAGTCTTTTTCTCATTATATTTGATTTCTTCTTATTAAATCAAAGTCTTGTTCTACTAAAACTAAATTAAAATCTCACTATGGTGTAGATGAAAACACCATTATGGTGTACACCGTAGCACTATTATGGTCTATACCGTATGGAGCCTTTGGTGTACACCGTAAATATTTATAGAAAGATATTTTTTTTTTGAACGTAGTAGAAACTTTTTGATTTGTTTCTTTTAGTGAATGATTTACAATATATCATTTAAGCAATACAAAAGTACAAAAAATAGTTGAATTGTATAACAAATAATCTATTAATTTATCAATAAGGTATGAATTATTATTATTCTTACATATAGGCTGCAAAAGTATTATTTGGGTGATTGTATAGTGAATATTTTTTATTTCGTCTAAGCTTTCAAAATTTATATCTACTTTTGGGGATTGAAATTAAGTGATAAATTATAAAAATATACGATAATTAATATGAAAAGAATTAAAACATTAGCATTGTTTATGCTATTAACTTTTTGTGGACTGAACTCTTATTCACAAATAGTTTACACACAACCATTCTTCCTTGACTCCATTAATAATAAGGGAGAGAAATTTGATAATAATTGTTTTCTTCATATCCCTTCGTTTGATATGTTAAAAGAAAGTGATACTTATAAAAAGGTTGGTTTAAAAGAGAACATAACCCTACCTTCTCCTAAGAAAGGAACTTATGAGGTTAATACTTATGTTTGTTATTTAAAGACTCAAGATTTTAGTAAAGTAACTTTAAATCTTTATGCTACTGATAAAGTAAAGATTGCTTTAAATGGTGAAAGCATAAAAGAAAGACTTACAACTAAGGATTCTTTAAATGGTGATTCTAAGGTTGAAACTGAGTTAAAATTAGAACCTGGTTCTTATATTCTTTCTTTTACTTTTCTTGCTTCAAATGATAATACAATTCATCAATTCCGTTATGAAATTGAAGGTGATAAGGTTGAAACAAGTACAAGCTATTTAAAATATGGTTTGACTCTAAAGGAAATGTTGGGAGGAAGAAATATTTACTCAACTACTATATCTCCTAATGGTGATTATTCTTTGGTTAAATATTTTGATTGTGATGATAAGGGTAAAAAGACTTATGGTTATAATATTATTTCTAATAAAGAAAATGAACCTAAAATTGTTTTTACGGAAGAAGGTAATTCATCTATTTCTTGGCTTTCTGCAAACACTAAGCTTTTAGGTAAGAAATATGACTTATACTATATTGAAACAAAGAATGAAAAGAATAAATTAATAGCTCAAGATGTTTTTGGGGCAAAGACTATTATTGCTGAAAACTTACCAGAAGGAAGTGAAGCAATTCTACCTAATCAAGACAATAACATTATTATTTCTCACACTAATACAATAGATAATTCTAAAGATGATTTACGTCGTTATCTTATGCCTGATGATAGAATTGATGGTTGGAGAAATAGAACAAACCTTTCTCTTTATAATTTAAAAACTGGTGCTTCGCAACCACTTACTTATGGTTATCATTCAACTAACTTAAATGATTATAATCCAACAACAAATTCTATTCTTTTTTCTGTTTCTTATGATAATATAACTGTTAGACCTTTTAATAAAACTTCTATTTATGAGCTTAATCTTAATACTTTTAAAATTGATACTATAATTAATGAAGATGCTTTTGTAAGTAGTGCTAAATATATACCTGGTTCAGATAAAATTTTAGTATCTGCTTCAGGTGAAGCTTTTAATTCAATTGGTAGCACTTTGAAAAAAGGAGTTATACCTAATGTATTTCACAATATGTTATTTGTTTTTGATAAAAAAACAAAAGAGGTTGAATGTATTACTAAGAACTTTGATCCTTCTGTTGGAAATGTAAATATAACAGATAATGGTAAATTATTCTTTAGTGCAGAAAATAAAGACTCTGTTTCTGTTTATAATTATGACTTTTCTTCTAAAACTATTAAGAAATTAGAACTTGGATTAGATATAATTTCTTCATTTGATGTTTCTATGAATGGTAATTCAATTGCATATCATGGACAAAGATATAATGATTATCCCAAAGCATTTGTTATAAATAATATTGATAAAGGATTAAATGCTAAACTTATTTACAAGGCAAAAGATAAAAGCGATTTAGCTCTTGGAGAAATGAATGTTTGGAACTTTAAGCATTCTGGAACTACTATTGAAGGACGTTATTATTTACCTTCTGATTTTGATGCTACAAAGAAATATCCAATGATAGTTTATTATTATGCTGGAACATCTCCAACTGACAGAAGTTTCGAAATGCGTTATTCTGCTTTTCTTTACACAGCTCAAGGTTATGTTGTTTATGTTCTTAATCCAAGTGGAACAACAGGTTATGGACAAGAATTTGCAGCTCGTCACGTAAATGCTTGGGGAGAAAAAACAGCTGATGAAATTATTGATGGAGTAAAACTATTTTGTAAGGAACATTCATTTGTTGATGCTAAGAAGATTGGTTGCATTGGTGCAAGTTATGGTGGCTTTATGACTCAGTTGCTTCAAACTAAAACTGATATATTTGCTTGTGCAATTTCTCATGCTGGAATTTCTGATATAACTTCTTATTGGGGTGAAGGTTATTGGGGCTATTCTTATTCTGGTGGTGCAACAGCTAATTCTTACCCTTGGAATAGAAGAGATATTTATGTTGATAGAAGCCCATTATTTAATGCAAATAAGATAAAGACACCAATTCTACTTCTTCATGGAACTTCAGACACAAATGTTCCTATTGGGGAAAGTATTCAAATGTACAACGCTTTAAAGATATTAGGAAAAGAAGTTGAGTTTATTACAATTAAGGGCGAAAATCATGGTATTGTTGATTATGAAAAAAGAATGAAATGGAATAACACAATCTATGCTTGGTTTGCTAAATATTTAAAGGGACAAGACTCTTGGTGGAAAGAACTTTATCCAGATACAAAACTTTAATAGAGTGATTGAAAAGATATTATAAATTAGCATTTATAACTTTCTATTAATTGTATTTTTAAAATTATTCGGATTAAATAATAGCCCAGAAAGATTAATTCTTTTCAAAAATAGATTAAATATAAATCCAAAAAGGTTTAATCTTTTCTCAAATAGATTAAATATAAATTCAAAAAGATTTAATCTAATTTCAATAATTAATCCTTATTTCACTGATATTTTACATTGACCCTATTTATAACTTGATATTAATATAGAAAGAGGAAGTATAATTTAAATTACACTTCCTCTTTCTATATTGTTTGTTGTTTTAAAATTATTCTGAACGCCTATATTTATTCTGAACGTCTATCTGAATCTTCGTATGATTTATGAGTTGGAGGTTCTTCTTCAACATTACGTATAACTTTTTTTTGGTCTGCATCTTTTAAATCATCATAGAAATGTTCCTTATCTGAGTATGTAAATTCTCTTGTTTCTACATATTTAGGTTCCCAACCATCATAAGTTGTTTTCTTTGTCCAGTTAAAGAATTTGTCTTTTTCATACTTATAATAGTATTCAATAGCCCATATTCCTTTTTCATCTTTAGCTATTTCAGAGAGCATGTAATTATGTTCATCATAAGTATATTCATAAGTAAGAGTTAGTTTATTTTTTCCATTATAAACTTTTTTTCCTGCAACTTGGAATTTATCGTTTAAATCATATGTTTCTCTTCTTACTTGACTATCATTGCGAAACATTGTCATTTCAATCAAATTATGTTTGAAATCTCTTTTATATGTTGTCTTTTCAATGTTCTTATTATAACCAAAAGTTGCTATAGTATAAATTAAACTATCTTGAGGTCCATAGAAATATTTAATTGTCTTTTGAAGTGCAGCATCATCACCGTAAGTAGAATATTCTGATAATTGTCCTTTTTCGTTCCATTTATAAGTTTGCTTGCTTATCATTTTGTTTGCTCCTCCTAATGAAGCAGGATATTCAACTGCAACAACATCAGATAAACGACCAAGATAACCATAAGAATAAGTAATTGTAGAAACTATTTTTTTGTTGGCTTCAAATAATTCTTCTTTGTTTAACTGACGATTTATATTATAAGAAAAAATAGAGTATCTATCTTTATTGCCACCAATATAATGTTGCCTTTCAACTAACTGACGATTTTCATTAAAAGTCATTTGATAATCGTCAATATAACTTATGCGTTTATCTTTTTCTTTGTATGTAGTATCTGTTTCGTATTTTTGATAACGTAATGTTATAGGGTATCCCATTAGTCCATAATCGGCAGTTGATATTGGAACCATTTGTGCTTGCGATACATAAGCACAACAAAATAATAGGGTAACTAATAAGTATATTCTATTTTTCAACATCTTGGTAAGATATTAGATTAATTAATATTCATTATACAAGCAACAAAGATACAAATAAAATTATATTATCGTATTTTTACTCTTCAAATATTTTATCAACTGAGTCAATATTTATTTTGTGCAAAATCTTTTTGCCCCAAGGAGTTGTTTCACAATTTTGACATGAAAATAATTGACCAACAATGCCTGACATCTCTTCTTGTTTAAGTATGTCACCTTCTTTTATACATAAACGTTTAGACATTGAAAGAGCAACTTTATAGTATTTAGTTGTAGAGGTATCAAAAAGAGTTTCATTAAATTCAAATAATAAATCCTCTAAAACTATTTGTGCATTCTCTGATGTTAAGTTATTTGGTACACCTGTAATATTAAAACTACCATCTTTTTGGTATTCAATCATAAAACCATATTTTCTTATCTCAGACAGAAGTTCTAAAAGTTGAGAAGTGTGAGTTGGTGAGAAAAAATGATTGTAAGGGAAAAGAAGCTGTTGAGAACAGATATCTTCATAGTGAGAGGTTGAGAATTTATCAAATAGTATTCTTTGTGAAGCTCTCTCTTGATTTATAATTATGATACTATTCTTTGTCTTTGTTATAATGTATTTATTATTTAATTGGATAAGGTCTGAATTTGAATCAGAATAGTTTTGTTCTAAGCTTTCTTCGACTGCAAATATATTTATACTACTTCCATAACCAATCTTATTTGGTTTATAACTTATAGCATTATTAGACTTTACTAAATCTTGGTTATAATTTTTAGAGTCATTGTTATAGTTATTTATTTCTTTTTCAAATGATTTTGAATAAGCATCATTTGAATCTTTTTGATTTTCAAAAGGGTTATAATCTGGATTAAAGTTAGTTTGTGGAATTATTGGCATTTGTCCTTGCTTTAATGGCATAAATTCAAAACTTGAATCTGAATTAAAGTCTAATTGTGTAGCAAGTGTAAACTGACCAAGACTTTTCTTTGTTGCAGCATGAAGAACGGCATATATTACTTTATCATCTAAGAATTTTATCTCTGTTTTGGTTGGGTGTATATTAACATCTATATTTTCTGGATTAACTTCTAAATTAATAAAGAAAGCAGGGTAGGTCTTTTCAGCAAGAAGTCCTTGATAGGCTCTATCAATACTGTTAGCTAGATATGGACTTTTTATAAACCTGTTATTAACAAAGAAAAATTGTTCTCCACGGTTTTTCTTTGCAAACTCTGCCTTAATAATATATCCACTAATTTTTACAGTATCAATTTCTTCATCAATAGGGATTAGTCGTTCATTGTATGAATTTCCAAATAGATCAATTATCCTTTTCTTGAAATTTTGCTTTTCAAGTTTATGAATTAGTTTGCCATTATTATAATAAGTAAAAGCAATATTATAATTTATTAATGCTGTATGAATAAATTCATCAAGTATATGATTATTTTCAACGCTATCTGTTTTTAAGAAATTCCTTCTCGCTGGAACATTATAAAAAAGATTTTTTACAGAAATAGAAGTCCCTTTTTCACAAGAAATTGAGTTTTTATTCTTACACTTATTGCCTTCCATTTCAATAATAGTACCTAATTCAGAATCTTCTTGTTTAGTTTTCATCTCCACATGAGCAATTGCAGCAATAGAGGCAAGGGCTTCACCACGGAACCCCATTGTTGTTAAATGGAATAAGTCTTTAGATGTTCTTATTTTTGAGGTTGCATGTCGTTCAAATGATAACAAAGCATCGTCATCACTCATTCCACAGCCATTATCAATTACTTGAATAAGTGTTTTTCCTGCATCTTTAATAATCAACTGTATATGTGATGCTTTTGCATCAATTGCATTTTCAATCAATTCTTTCACAACCGATGCAGGTCGTTGAACTACTTCACCAGCAGCAATTTGATTAGCAATATTAGTAGGGAGGAGTTGTATTACATTAGACATATTCTATTACCACTTTGCAACATAAGTTAATAGGAGGTATATTATTATCATAGCTAATGTAGCATATAGAAAAATTTTTCCTGCTGGAATAGGCTTTCCCAGTTTTTCATTTTTCTTTTCATTCATTGCTTGACGAAAATTTATTCTTCTATTATATGATTCTCCTTCAATAGGTCCATACTTAGATTTTAAATTTTCTAATTCTTCTTTCTTAGGATCGTAAAACCTTGGTTTATACTCAAATTTACGAGGCTTTTTTGTATTAAATAATCCCATAGCTATCCTCCTTTTTTTATGGTAAATGGACTAACTTTCTTGCAAAAATAGTGTTTTTTCTTCTTTAATACCTATTATGACGTATATTTTCACTAATTTTGCACGCTTATTTATAATATATTATAGTATTCATCATTTTAAAAAACAATTTATTATGACAAGTAATGAGATTCGTAATGCATTTTTAAACTTCTTTATTTCAAAACAACATGAGATTGTTCCTTCAGCATCCATGATTGTTAAGAATGACCCTACCTTGATGTTTACAAATGCGGGAATGAATCAATTTAAAGATATATTTTTAGGTAATAGTCCAAAGAAATTTCTTCGAGTTGCTGATAGTCAAAAATGTTTGAGAGTATCAGGAAAGCATAATGATTTAGAAGAAGTTGGACACGATACTTATCATCACACAATGTTTGAAATGTTAGGTAACTGGTCTTTTGGTGATTATTTTAAAAAGGAAGCTATTTCTTGGGGTTGGGAGTTTTTGACAGAAGTTGCAGGCTTAAATCCTAATGATCTTTATGTTACTGTTTTTGGAGGCGATGAAAAAGATAATCAACCAAAAGATATTGAAGCTTATAATTATTGGAAAGAAATAGTTGGAGAAGATAGAATAATTGATGGTAATAAAAAAGATAATTTTTGGGAAATGGGAGAGCAAGGACCTTGTGGACCATGTTCTGAAATACATATAGATTTACGTAGTGAAGAAGAAAAAGCAAAGATAAGCGGTAAAGATTTAGTGAATAAAGACCATCCACAAGTTGTTGAGATATGGAACTTAGTATTTATGCAATTCAATCGTTTGGCAAGTGGAGAACTTGAGCAATTAAAAGAAAAGCATGTTGATACAGGCATGGGCTTTGAACGTCTTTGTATGGCTATTCAAAAAAAACAATCAAATTACGATACAGATGTTTTCCAGTCATATATACAATTCTTAGCTAAGAAATCAAATAAGGTTTACGGAGAAGATAAAAAGGCTGATATTGCAATGAGAGTATGTTCCGACCATATACGTGCAGTTGCTTTTGCAATTGCTGATGGTCAATTACCTTCAAATGCAAAACAAGGTTATGTTATACGTCGAATATTGCGTCGTGCTATTCGTTATGGATATACTTTTTTAGGTTTTAAAGAACCTTTTATGAATGAAATTGTATCTCTTTTAGTTTCTAAGATGGGGGATCAATTCCCAGAACTAAAACGTAATGAAGTTTTAATCACAAAAGTAATAACGGAAGAAGAACAAGCATTTTTAAAGACATTGGCTAATGGTATAATTAAGTTTGAAAAATATATAGAAACATTAGAAGGTAAAACAATTGACGGAAGTTTTGCTTTTGAACTTTTCGATACTTATGGTTTTCCAATAGACCTAACTCAGCTTATGGCAAAAGAAAAAGGTTTGGAAGTAAATATGGATGACTATCAAATTAAGCTCGAAGAACAAAAGAAACGTTCAAGAAATGCTGCAACAATAGATACAGATGATTGGATAGAAATAAAACAAGGAGAAAAAACAAAATTCTTAGGCTACGATTCCCTTGAAGCAGATATAGAGATTCTTCGTTATAGAAAAGTAAAACAAAAAGATAAGACATTCTATCAATTGGTATTTGACCAAACTCCTTTCTATGCTGAACTTGGAGGACAAATAGGAGATAGTGGTTATATTCAAAACGATGAAGAAAAACTCACAATCACTAATACTAAAACAGAAAATGGTTTAGCAATTCATTTAGTAGATAAATTGCCAATTAATCTATCTTCAACCTTCACAGCAGTAGTTAATAAAGAAAGAAGGAATAGAATAGAAGCTAATCATTCTGCTACTCATCTTCTTCATAATGCATTAAGAGAAGTTCTTGGAGCTCATGTTGAACAAAAGGGTTCAATGGTTGATCAAGATAGATTACGTTTTGACTTTTCTCATTTTGCAAAAATGAGTTCTGAAGAAATTAAAGAAGTTGAAACAAAAGTAAATGCAGTAATTAGAGAAAATATAATTGCAAACGATAGAAGAGATGTTCCAATTGAACAAGCTAAAAGCTTTGGAGCTATGGCTTTGTTTGGAGAAAAATATGGTGATAAGGTAAGAATAATTCAATTTGGTGATTCAATAGAACTTTGTGGAGGAACACATGTTAAGGCAACTGGAAATATTGGAATGTTTAAGATAGTATCAGAAAGTGCAGTTGCTGCAGGTGTTAGAAGGATTGAAGCAATTACAGGACCTAAGGTTGAAGAATATATGTATGAATTTATTGATGCAATAGAAGATATTCGTATTATGTTACAACAACCAAACACAAAACTTGCCATTCAAAAACTAATCAATGAAAACGAATCACTTAAAACATCAATAGAAGAATTCCAAAAAGAAAAGACAGATTCTATATTTGACGAACTTAAATCAAGAATAGAAAACATTGAAGGTATAAACTATATTGAGATTAATCTTCCTATTTCAGCAGATATTACAAAAGATATTGCCTACAGGTTTAAAAACCATTTCAATAATAATAACTTTATATTTATTGCAGGAAGTAGCTTTGAAGATAAACCGAACCTTACAATAATGTTATCAGAGGACCTTGTTAAAAATGGAAAGAATGCAGGCTTAGTAGTTAGAGAAGCTGCAAAACTAATACAAGGTGGAGGAGGAGGACAACCTTTCTTTGCAACAGCAGGAGGTAAAAAAATAGAAGGAATAGAACAAGCAATTATTAAAGCAAAGGAATTAATTTTAGCGTAACGTAATACACACATAAATAAAAATAGATGAAAAAAATTCGTAACATTGCTATTATAGCACACGTTGACCACGGTAAGACAACATTAGTAGATAGAATGCTATATCAAGCAAATTTATTTCGTGATAATCAAGAAAAGAAAGATTTAATTCTTGATAGTAACGACCTTGAAAGAGAAAGAGGAATAACAATTCTTTCAAAAAACGTTTCAATACACTATAAAGATTTTAAGATAAATATTATAGATACTCCCGGTCATAGTGACTTTGGTGGAGAAGTAGAAAGAGTATTAAATATGGCAGATGGTGTTCTTTTATTAGTTGATGCTTTTGAAGGACCAATGCCTCAAACACGTTTTGTATTACAAAAAGCTATAGAACTTCATTTAAAACCAATTGTTGTTGTTAATAAGGTAGATAAACCAAATTGTAATCCAGAAGAAGCTCAAGAAAAGGTATTTGACCTTATGTTTAATCTTGGTGCAACCCAAGATCAATTAAATTTCCCAACAGTTTTTGGTTCATCAAAAGAAGGATGGATGGCTGAAGACTTTAGAAAACCAACTGAAGATATATCTTATTTATTAGACCAAATTATAGAACATATTCCAGAACCAATTTATGAAGAAGGTACTACTCAGTTAATGATTTCTTCATTAGATTATTCTTCTTATGTAGGTAGAATTGCAGTAGGAAGATTATCACGTGGTACTCTTCAAGCAGGTATGGATGTAATGCTTTGTAAGGCTAATGGTGAAAACACAAAATCAAGAGTAAAAGAATTATATACATTTGAAGGCTTAGCAAAAGCAAAGACTAAAGAAATTGTATATCCAGGAGAAATATGTGCAGTATTAGGAATGGATAACTTTGATATTGGAGATTCAATTTGTGATTTAGAAAACCCAGAACCTCTAACTCCAATTAAGATTGATGAACCTACAATGAGTATGCTTTTCACAATCAATAATTCTCCTTTCTTTGGTAGAGAAGGAAAATTTGTAACATCTCGACATTTAAGAGATCGTCTTTATGGAGAATTAGAAAAGAATTTAGCATTAAGAATTAAAGAAACAGATTCTCCTGATTCACTAATTGTATTTGGTCGTGGTATTCTTCACCTTTCAATTCTTATTGAAACAATGCGTCGTGAAGGATATGAATTACAACTTGGACAACCAAAAGTAATTATAAAAGAAATAGATGGAAAAAAATGTGAACCAGTTGAACAATTAACAATTCTTGTACCAGAACAATTTGCTGGAAAAGTAATTGAATTGGTTACAATGCGTAAAGGTGAAATTATATCAATTGAACCAAAAGGAGATAGATCTCAATTAGACTTTTCTATTCCTTCAAGAGGTATTATTGGTTTAAGAAATAATGTATTAACAGCATCTGAAGGAGAAGCAATTATGGCTCATCGTTTAACTGGTTTTGAACCTTGGAAAGGTGATATTGCAGGTAGAAGAATGGGTACTCTTATTGCTAAGGAAAATGGTAAAGCTATTGAATTCTCAATAAATAAACTACAAGACAGAGGTAGATTCTTTGTTGATCCAGGTGAAGAAGTTTACACTGGTATGGTTATTGGAGAAAATTCACGTCCTGATGATATCGTTGTAAATATTACATTAACAAAAAAACTTACAAATATGAGAGCTTCAAGTGCAGATGATAAAACATCGATTGCTCCTGCAGTTCATTTCTCTCTTGAAGAATCAATGGAATACATTGGAGATGATGAATATTTAGAAGTAACTCCAAAGAGTCTAAGAATAAGAAAAATCTTATTAAACGAAACTGACAGAAAAAGATTTTCAAAATAAGAGAAGCTTATACTAATAGCATAAAAAAACCTAAGCCGTATAAAGCTCAAAACTTTATTCGGCTTTGTGTTTTATTAAAACATATAAATGTAACTTTATATTAGATACCAATTATTATAAAAAAGATTTTATGAATAATATAGCATATCTTTTTGATTTAGATGGAGTAGTTATAGACACTGAAGGTGAATATACTAAGATTTGGACTGAAGTTGGAAATAAATATATTCCTGAAGTAAAAAACTTTGCTCAGCAAATAAAGGGTAACCATTTAAATAATATTCGCCAATACTATTTTTCTCACCTTTCAAATAGTGAATGGGAAGGAATAATTTCATGTTTCAGAGAACGCGAATCTAATATGAATTATTCTTATATTGAAGGAGCTAAGGAATTTCTCCAAGAACTTAAATCAAAGAATCATCTTACTGCTTTAGTAACAAGTTCAGATAATAAAAAGCTTGAAAATCTATTTAGTCAACTACCTGAGATAAAAACATTTTTTGATGCAATTGTTTCTGCTGATGATAAGGTAAAAGGAAAACCTAATCCTGCTCCATATCTTCTTGCAGCTGAAAAACTAAATATTGAACCAGAGAAATGTATTGTATTTGAAGATTCAATAGCAGGAATAGAATCAGGTTTATCTGCAAGAATGTACGTAATAGCTCTTTCAACAACTTATAATATATCACAACTCCAAAAATACACCCCTAAAATCATACCTAACTTCAAAAATTTCTGTCTCTATTGTATATAAATTAATTTGTTAATAATAGGTGAATATTTTTGTAGTCACCCGTTGGCTGAATTAAAATGAGTTTTAAGAATTAAATAAGGAGTTAATGTATTCAGATGGTGTCTTTTGAAATTTTTATAGTCTTTTGTTTATATCAAAGGTTGTCCAATTTCACTTTTATAAAGAAACTTATGATAGCCAATTTGCTTGTAGTGGAGGTATTCATTAATTATGCTATATTTGCAAAATGAATATTCGATTAAGGGCAGTTGAATTAAGTGATGCCAATTTGATATATGAGTGGGAAAACTCTTTTCCTCTTTGGGAAGTAAGCTCTACAAGGGCTCCATTCTCACGTTATGCTATTGAAGAGTATGTAAAAAATGCTCAAAATGATGATATTTATTCTGTTAAACAAATGCGTTTTATGATAGATATTGAAGAAAATGGAGAAGTTAAGACTGTAGGTTGTGCGGATTTGTTTGACTTGGAACCTCAACATTTAAGGGCAGGAGTGGGGATATTTATTTCTGCTGGAGATGCAAGAAGAAAACATATTGCACTCAATTCTTTAGAATGGCTTTGGAATTATGCAACTAATATTTTAAATCTTCATCAACTTTATGCTCATGTTGCAGAAGATAATATACCAAGTTGTAATTTATTCCTTAAAGCAGGATATACAAAAACCTCAACTCTTAAACAATGGGTTAAAAGAGGAAATAATTATATAGATGTGATGGTATATCAAAAAGTAATGAATATTAACCACTAATCATTATTTAAATGAATTACATTAGAAAAAACTTAATCTGGATAATTCCAGCTGCTTGTGCACTATTTTCAATAATAATATCGGTAACTTACCTTTTGAGTGCTACTGTAGATACAATGGAAGACAAGGCTTATATCTATATTTATCCAAATACAGAAAAGTCGAAGGTAGTAAAGGCAATAGAATCACAAAATATTATTTTAAACTCTTTTGCATTTAAGACCTTTTCAATGGTTTTTGGGTACGATAAAGTTTATTCAGGACGATATGAGGTAACACAAGGAATGAGTGTAGGGAAATTAGTCCTTATGCTTGCAAAAGGACGTCAAACACCAGTTAAACTTGTTTTAGGTAAATCGAGAACAAAAGAAGAGTTTGCAGAAAAGATGAGTCAAGAATTAGCAATTAAGGAAGAAGATTTATTGCTTGCAATGAATGATGTTAATTTCTTAAAATCTTATGGCGTTGATACAACTACGGTAATATCGCTATTTATTCCTAATACTTATGAGATTTATTGGGATATATCAATAAAGGATTTCTTTAAGAGAATGAATAAAGAACAAGAGAAATTCTGGAAAAAAAGAGAAGGAAAACTAAAAGCCATAGGTTTTAATAAGCTGCAAGTATTAACCATTGCAAGTATTATTGAAGAAGAAACAAACCAAAACACAGAGAAGCCAAGAATGGCAGGGGTATACATTAATCGTTTTCAAAAAGGAATACCACTTCAAGCAGACCCAACAATTAAGTTTGCATTAAACGATTTTACAATAAAGAGAATAACAGGAAATATGCTTGGCGTTGATTCCCCTTACAACACATATCGTAACTTAGGACTTCCCCCAGGACCAATATGTATTCCAAGTATAAGTTCAATTGATGCAGTTTTAAACTACGAAAAGCACGATTTTATTTTCTTCTGCGCAAAAGAAGACTTTTCAGGATTTCATAACTTCACCTCCAATATAAAAGAACATTACGCCAATGCCCGTAAATATCAAGCAGCATTGGATTCAATAGATATTTTAGAATAAATAGAATGTTATTGCTCATGATAAAAAGAAAGTCGTTTTCTGAATATGTTATAAATATAAACATTATATTTGCATTCAAGAGTTTAGAAAATGATAAATAAAGTTATAATTATGAAGGGAACTATTTTATCTATATTTTTAGGTATTGTTAGTAGTTGTTTAGGTCAAACTAATTATAAACAATACTCTAATCCAGAAAAATTAATATATGTAGAAAATGTATTGTTTCAATTTAGTAAAATAGAAGAGAGAGATACTGCTGTTACATCTTCTTTATGGGATGAGTTTAATGAGAACATTGAAGATAGAATTCCAATTCCAGAAAAGATATTTGTTAAAACATTCTTTCATATAAATTCAGAATGGGCAGGGGAACTAATTCCGTTAATAAAAGTGTATTACAAAACAACAATTCAGTTTATTTATGGGAATATTGTTATAGGTGCAAATATATGTAATCCAATTGCTAGTAAAGAAATTCAGTTATTAAGTGGATCATTTTCTGGAAAAGATTTTGAAAAGATGTTTTTGAATAATTCTAACTTTTCTGGACTTATATTTGAAACCCCAGTTTTTTTACTTCGTGATTATTTAACTAAAAATAAAGTTAGTCTATTTAATTATAATGGGAATCCTAAATTATTAGGACGAATTGTAATTCGTACTTATTTTGGTCGTAATATTAATAAGCTTGATGCTAAGTATGAAAATATTATTAATGTGATGAGAAACCCTTATTTTGAATAAGTGGTAGAGAGGGGTATTTATCAGATTAGAAGTTGAAGGCGTACTAATTTATATTTAAAGTTCTTGGGAATATAACAATTATATATTGTTAAGTTGCTTGCAAAGAAATTACTTTGTACAAAAAATAAATTAATTGAATGTGAAAAAGATATTGTTAATATTTATAACGGTGTTATTTTCTTACTCTTGCATTAATAATGTAAACATAGGTAATCATATTGTTAAATCTGAAAGATTACAAAATATAATTAAGGACCATATAAAAGAAATAGAAAATATTGGTGATTTGAAATATAATGATAGCATGCTATTTATTAGTATTTCGTTTTACAATGATAATCAATTAAAAAAGATGAGTATTAATACTCATGCCTTATCTCCTATATTTAAACCAGGTATTAATATAGAATATAAAGGAAATTATTTTTTTGAAGGAAAAAATATTTTAATTTATGACCAAGAAGAAATAGGGAAACAATTCCTTAATTATAATCAGTTGCAGCATGATTCTGTTGATAAATTTGAAAATAAATCTTGTAATGAAGAATCTTTTTTGAATACAGAAGTATATGAAATTGAGGGGGATAAATTGATTCTATTGGAAACGCGAATTATTCCAAATATTAAAATGGAGAGATAATAATTCAAATATTAAAGAAGCGAGAAATATCAAAATGATACAATTTATATTATGAAAAAGTATTTGATTGTAATAATAATTATTATCTTTTGTTCGTGTGATAAAAATGTTAGCATTGAACAACCAAAAGCAATAAAGTCTAAAGAGTTATTAAATATTATAGATGATATTGTAAAAGATATTCCTGATCAGATAATAGAAGAACACTTTGTAAAAGACTCTGATATGTTTGTTTATTTAGGATTTCATTATATGTATGGGAAAAAAACTTTGTCAATTTATACAACTTCTGATGCTCCATATTTTGGAGAAGATATAGAAAATATGGATAAAATAGATGATATCAATACAATAGGAATAAAAGGTTATTTCTATCTACATAATGGTCGTAAAGTTGTTATTTATGACAAAGATGATATCGGGAAATATTTCTATGATGTAAGTCAATTAATAAAAGATTCTATTGGTTTTATTAGATCAGATAGAGGCTTAGGTTATGAGGCTGTATCTGTTAATTATAAAAACTACCTAATTAAAGATACAAATTTAATATTAAAAGAAAAGTATTTTAAAACAAGCATCAAGGGATATTAGAAGGATAGCTTTGATGAGATGTTCTGCCGGAAAATGTAATTTTTGATTAATAAATTATGAATAAACTAACAAAGACGCTCTTTAAAGTGTCAAAATTAATAGCTATTATTATTTTAATAGCTTCTTGCAATAAAGAAGAATATGCAGATGTAAAATGCTTTAAAGAAGCAGACTACAAAGATGCTTTTTGTTTTTATTATGATGGAGAATTCCATAATGGTTTTAGTGAATGGGGTTTTTCAATAGATTCTTTAGGCCATTTGATAAATCCTGGTCGAGATTGGAAACACGATACATCTTTCCCTACATATTTTAAAAAGAAGAAGATTAATTTTGATACGATTTTTTATGCAAGTGAAATAAGTTGTCTGCATAATGAATGTGATGTTTTTAATGCTACAATTACAAAAGATGAATGGGATGTGGGCTTGTATTATCCTTATATATATGAGGGTAATTATAAGTTTAAGATAACAGAATCCGAACAATATTTACTCAATCATGCAGTATCATTAATTAGTAATGTGACACCTTTTATTTCGCCTCGCAAAGAGAATTTTAATAAGGTTGATGCAGATTTTATAATTTTTTTAAGAATAATATCTTCCAAAAGCTCAAAAGAATATTTTGCAGATATGGATAATCGAGGAATAGATTTAAATTATTATTTTATTACTAGTGTAATACAAACAATCGTAGGTAATCATATTAAACCGGGAACCAAGATATCAGAAACCCCAAGAAGATTAAATGATAAGCATTTTAAAAAATACGAATCTTATTTTACAACAGGATTACCACCACCACCTATGCCAAATGATTGATAAATATTTTTACCAAATTCACTATGATTGTAGCAATAACATAACAATGGCTATTTATTTAGATGGAATAAGCGAACTTCTCAATAGGAGAATATAGAACTAAAAAATGATTTATAGGCAAAATATTAATTTATGATGAAGAAAAGAACCTTTTTAATATTGATTATTCTATGTGCATTTTATTTAAATGTATTTTGTGGAAATGGAAATGAGTTAAATAGATTAAATAATTCAGACAGCATTTATATAAGTACTTATATGGCATGTTCAGGAATTGCATTTGCTGATTTTATTATTTATGAAGATAGCATACAAATATTATCTCTTAATCATAAATTAGTAGGTAACGATCTGAAGTATTTAAATAATAAAGAGACAATATATAATAAAGATACTGTGAGTTTCTTCAATCAAAATATTATTGATTTTTTTATTAATAAGACAAAACCTATTTATAAAAATAAAATTAAAAGAGATGAAGCCATTTTGTCTGATTTCCCACATCTAATAATTAGTGGTTATTTTAAAGGGAAATCTTATTATCAATGGATATATTTAAGGGAAGAAGAAGAATATGTGATAGAACATGAGCCCTCATTTGAGAAATTCATAAACATTATATGTAGTATTCTTTCAAACATTAATAACCGGTAATGTCTGTGATGTTTGAACCAAGAAGTTATTCAAACAACAAATTGAAATACAGTGATTATCTTCCAAAACAAGCTTAAATTGAAAATGAAAGGAAGTTTTTTTTATGGAAATAACGGATCAATGTAAAATTCAGGTGGGATGAAAAAACAATTTAGGCAATAGTCCCAAAAGATTAATTCTTTTCAAAAATAGATTAAATATAAATCCAAAAAGGTTTAATCTTTTCTCAAATAGATTAAATATAAATTGAAAAAGATTTAATCTAATTTCAATAATTAATCCTCATTCCACCGAGATTTTACATTGAGTATTTTTGGCTCAATGTAAAATTCCAGTGGGATGAAATTATGCTGCAAATGTAAGAATTCCTACACTTAGGGAATAAATACAAGAAGAAAATAGATATTTATAAGGAGTTTTTGGATTTAGATAAAGATTTTTTGGGTAATAAGTGTCATTTTTTTTGTGTATAAGTGACACTTATTTAGTATAAAAGTGCCACTTATTGGGTGTGAAAGTGGCACTTATTGAGTATAAAAGTGGCACTTTTTGGGTATAAACTCTTTATCTAAATTCAAAAAAACAGCATCTAAATCTAAAAAAACATTATGTAAAGGGAAAAAGATAGAATAATACTATAAAATAGGGGAGTATAGGTCAAAATAAGGTAAAATTATAGATTAATTCAGCCAATGGTCTTTCTTTATCTTTATAGATTATCTAAATCGTTTGCTTAATTTTTTTCCATTCCACCGGAATTTTCCATTGAGTCCTTTTTTTGTGGATGGAAAAAATTGGTATAAAAAAACGGGTAAGCTACTTATATCGCGCTGCTACAACCTAATTACCTTGCTGCATTCCTGCCCTGGGGAGATTCAAAGGGAGCTAACCGTATAAGACTTACCCGAGATGCAAAAGTACAACTTTTTTCAATACCAACAAGTCTTATGCAAAGATTTTCCTTTTGAAAATATGGAATAAAATATCAAAGCATGGTTTAAGAATTTAAGGTTTTGATTTATTATATTTGAAAATCAGCAATTATAGAGTTAAATTCAATTATTACTTATCTTTGCACTCCGAATTATGTATTAAAATATAATTATGGTTTTGGCGTTAAGTATTAGTTCGAAAATAATAATTAAGAGATGGATTTAGATACAATATTATATAAGAAAAAATTTAGTAAAGAGGAACTCGTTTTCTTACTTTCTTTGGAAGGTGAAGATATGAAGAGGCTTTTGGATAGGGCTTTGGAGGTTAAGATTAGAGAAATAGGCAATGAGGTTTATTTGAGAGGATTAATTGAATACTCTAATCGTTGTGTGAAGAGTTGCTTATATTGTGGGGTTCGTTCTGGTAATGAAAAAGTGGTCCGCTATACTTTGAGTGATGAAGATGTGTTGGATTGTGCAAAGATGGCAATTGATTTAAGGTATGGTTCTTTGGCTATTCAAAGTGGGGAAAGAAGTGATAAGGCTTTTACCAACAAAATTACATATTTGGTTAAGGAGATAAAGAAACTTTCTAATGGGAAACTCGGCATAACTCTTTCTTGTGGAGAACAAACTGAAGATATTTATAGGGAATGGTTTGAAGCTGGAGCTCATCGTTATTTATTGAGAATTGAAAGTTCTAACGAGGAATTATATTATAAGATTCATCCTAATGATAAAACACATAATTTCCAAACTCGTCTTAATGCTCTTGATTCATTATTCTCAATTGGTTATCAGGTAGGAACAGGCGTTATGATTGGTCTTCCTTTTCAAACTATTGAAAACTTGGCTGATGATTTATTGTTCTTTAAGGATATTAATGTTGCAATGGTTGGTATGGGACCTTTTATTCCTCATGGTGATACTCCTTTGTATGAATATAGGGGATTGATTCAAGATGATAGGACAAGACTTAATATGACTTTGAAGATGATTGCTTGTCTGAGACTTTTAATGCCTAAAATAAATATGGTTGCAGCAACAGCCGATCAAACTCTTTCTCCTAATGGTAGGGAAGAGGCTGTTATTGCTGGGGCAAATATTATTATGCCAAATCTAACACCTACAAAATATAGAGAAGACTATATGATATATCCAAATAAGGCTTGTGTTGGTGATAAGCCTGAAGAATGCCAACATTGTCTTGATATGAGAATGAAATCAATTAATCATACAATTGGTTACGATAAATGGGGAGATTCAAAAGCGTTTAATTATTAAAACGACGATAAATAGTATCTCTTAATATACCATTTTCATCATAAGAAGATAATTTCATCTTTTCTGAATTAATGTATCCAATAGTGTAAACATTGGTCATATTATTCATATCTTTAATCCTTAATGTATCTCCACTAACAGTATAATATCCGATTTGTTCTGAATATGGAGGAATAGTAAATGTGTCTGTTCCTGTTTCTGTTTCAATTTGACCTTCTCCTTCACAAGCATGGCGTTGAGATACAATTCTATACTTTCCTTCAAGTACATAGTTTGAAAATTCTATGTAAGCTTTCTTTTGGCAATCTGTGGACATTGTATCTAATATTATACATTCTTTCATCCATTTACCTTGTATCAAATCATGGTCTACTACATCTTCTTTACATCCAAAGACTAAAACAGCAATAGAAATGATTAATAATGAACTTAAAAAAATTAGTGTTTTGTTTTTCATAGTCTATGATTTTTTATTTGATTTTATCTGAAAAGTTTTTTAATGTAATTGTGTCAAATATCAGGTATGTGGCATATAGAATAAGATATAGTATTGTAAAAGGTATGATATTCTCGTTTTTTAAAAACAAGACTATTAAGAAGACTATTATGTATATAAATAGCTTACCAAATTTTGTTAGCATAAATATGTTTTCAAACTTCATTTTTTTGCCCTTTACTAAAAAGTAGTTTAAGAAGTAACCAATTCCAGTGCAAAGATAGAATATTACTATATAATATGGTAGATTTGGGCTAATATAATCTTTTAGAAAGAATAATGAAAACAAACCTATAAAGCAAACAACTATTGAGAAAAATGTTAGCTTTATGATATATGATACTAATGGGTTTTGTTGTTGCATAATATTTTTGATTTATTTTTATGCTTTTGCTTCAATATTTCGAGGTTGTTCTATTGATGGTTTTTGATCAGACACCATACTACATTTCCCTGTAAATGTTGCACCTGGTTCAATAGATAACTTACCAATTGAAATATCGCCATTTATACAAGAATTATTTTGAAGTGAAAGAAGTTCTTTTACAATAATATTTCCTTCAACTTTTCCGGAAATATCTGAATTTTGACAATTTATATTGCCCTTGATTTTTCCACTATTACCTATTACAAGTTTTCCTTTTATGTTTAAAGAACCTTCAACAATTCCATCAATTCTTAAATCACCATCAGATATTACGTCTCCTTTTATTGTTGTGCGATTACTGATAATGTTAATTGAATTGCTGCTACTTTCTTGTTCGTAATTTGATTTTGCCATAATAGTTTATTTATTTTGTTATTATTATTGTTTTCGGTTTATTGTTCTTTTTGTTTATCAAGAGGTTTTATATAAAATATTCTGAAGAATTTCATATATGCAGGAACATTCTTTTTATTGTAGAAAGTAGGGTAGTTCTGACTTGAAATAATGAAATGCTTGTATAATGAAGGGTCAATATTATTTAAGACTTCATTGTTTGATATTAGAGATTTATAGTATAGCATTGCTTTTTCAATGTCGTCAAATCTAGCAACTGTTATCATTTGTTCTGACATTGTAAATAATAAACTTGTGAGCTTAAGATGGTCAGCTTCATAATACTTGGTATTATAGTCTGAGAATTTTCGTTTTAATTCAGAAGCATTTAATTTATCATCATCAAAGAGAATAACATAGAAATGATCCATATTTCTGTAACGATATACCAAGCTTTCTGCATCTAATATATCTTCATCATTAACAGTATGATCAATAATTTCTTCTTTTTTAATGCTTGTTGTATCTTTTGTTGTTTCTTTACCAACACTAATATTGCCTTCTTCTTTTTTATTTTCTCCCTTATCTTCCTTATACGCTAAGTTTTTGCTCGCTATGTTATAGTTAACACTAAGGTATTTTAGTTGGTTTTCAATTGTTGGAGTGATTGGATGTTGTGGATAGTTATAAACAATCATATTTAGATTATTCATTAAAGAATCAATGCCATAAATTTTCCCTTTAGATATAGCTTTGATATATAGAAGACGTGGTATATATGGTCCGATTTTAAGACTATCTATTGCTTTTTGAGCTTGAGAAATAGCAAGAGGATAGTCTTTTATTGAATAAGTATTATATACTTCGTTGTAAACTCTTTCTGAAATTGTGTTAGATGATACTAATTCTTTCCAGTAGTCAGGGTTTTGTATCATCATAGCAAATTCACTTTCTGGATATTCTTTTAATACTTTATTTTTATAGTAGTTTGCATTAGGAGTTTGTCCTATCTTATCATAAATGCAATATAGATGATAAGAAGAAGGGAGGGTTGTCGGATATTTTGGATAACGTTTTTGTAATTCAAGGAATGTTTCTATTGCTTTCCCATTATTTGAAAGTCCTTGATAATAAATATATCCTGCTGCAAGAAGAGCTTTTGATATATCTATATTAGCAGTATCTTTTTGACCTTGCGTTCTTGGAATATCTTTTGTGTAATATTCTTTTGATTCAGGATTATTATTAGAAATTAATACTGGTTTTTTTTTATTACCATTTTCATCTAATGAGTCAGATACTTCAACTTCTGTTGAATCAACTTCAATATCGGCGAAATCAAATGCTTGTTGTTTATCGCTTAAACGCCAATTATCTTCAAGTTTTCTAGCTCCCCAAATACGCATAAATTCACTCTTCCCAGTTTGAACAGTATTATTGTTATAAAAATACCATGAGCTTTGTTGATTATTTTGGCTGTAAGGGTTTTGTCGTGATGATTGAGCAAGTAATGCTTTTGCAAGTTCTTCTTGTTTCTTTTTTTCTTCTTGTTTCTTTTTATATTCTTTTATCCAAACCTCAACTTTTTCATCTAATTCGGCTTGACTAATATTGCTTAATGCAAGTAAACTATCCCAACGTGTAACTATTCTAAGATTTGTAACAAGGTTCTTTAATACTATTTGTTTGCTTTTAATTTGGTCATAGCCTGGATAATCTTTTTTCATAACTACCAATGCTGTGTCATAGTAATCGTGAGCTGGTTCATATTTTTCTAATGGGTCATAGTTTATATCAGCATAACGTAAAGAAGACGCTATTTTTTGATTTTCATTCTTTATAGATGAAGCTACAGATTTACGCCAATATTCACAAGCTTTATCTATATTTTTGTCTTTAAAAGAAATTTCTCCTAAGGCATAGTATATTTGGTCTTTATAGTCTAAATTTTTCTGTTGCTCTGCCATTTTCTCTAATTTAGCAATAATCTTTTTACTATCGCCTTTTTTAGGATCATAACACATTGATTGTCGAAGTTGAGCTGCAAATTGCATATCATACTTTTTAGCTCTTATAGATACTTTCCCAAATAATTTGCTTGCTAATTCAAGTTCATTTGCTTGTTGATAAAGTTGAGCTTCAATAAACATTAAACGAGTGTTAAATGAATGAGACCAAGAATTATCTTTTGCAAGTTGGATATATTCTAATGCTTTTCCATACTTTTTCTGTGCAATTGCATTTTCAGCATATACAGAGTAAAGGAATTTTTTTAATTTTTTTGGAGCTTTACCTTCTTGAATGCTATTTCTGACTTGGTCTAAGGTGCTTTCTGCTAAGGAATAGTCTTTTTCCATACAAGAAGTAAATCCTTGCCATATCATTGCTTCATACATGATTGGCTCATTTTTCCATCCTGAAATAATATAACGAAATGTGGCTTGTGCTACTTTGTAGTCTTTTTTATAGAAACTTGCTTTTCCAATTAATAAATAAGCTTTCTTTATTTCTGAGTTACGTTCCTTCTTATCAATAAACATTGAGTGTTTCTTGATAACTTTTGAACTCTTTTCAATTGCTCTTTCCATATTAGGTTTAATGGAAGCAGCTTGTTCTTCTGAACCAACTTTGAAAACAGGTAATATTCGAGAAAAATCATCAACTTGATTATCTTGAATTAACTGAACCCCTTGTTTAAAAGCATCATTACCATTCCAATAAGCATTATAATGAGCTACCGTTACGTGATATGCCCTATTATACCATTTGTTTTTTTTAGTAGAACATGATATTAAAACAACTATAATAATAAGTAGTGTTATAAGCCTTTTGTATATTTTTAATGATGCTTTCAATCCTATTTTTCTTTCTTTATTATTTTTTGTAAGTAATACTTAATAACTATCAAAGCGATGAATATATTTTATTTACTATCACTTTTTGGCTGTTCAGTATTGGTTTCAGGAACTGTTGGTATTTTACTGTCTCCCTTTTCTCCTTCTGTTGGCTCTTTCCAATAGTCGTTATAACCCAATGCTAAGTTCATCCCAACAAATACGTTTAGTCCAGTAATTGCAGATAAGTTACATGAAGAACGTAAAGATCCCCCAAAGTATAAGTTAACGCAGTAAAGGTTAAAGTTAAAAGCTAAACTTGGATTTATTGCTGATATATTATCCCATTTATTTTCAAATGCAAATGTATTACCTAAGGATATATTTAAGTATCTTTCTAACTGCAACGAGTAGTAGATTGATATATATTGGTCAAAGTAATTACTTCCGATAGCAGTTTTATATAAAGCATTTAAGTATTGAGATTTTGCAAAGTTCCAAGTAAATCCAGCATATATTTTTGTTGATAACATTTTTGTGTATGATTCTCCTTTTACGGTTTCAAGATCTAAATTATTAATTAAACTATCACCTATGTCATTTAATTGTTCTGTAATATCCCCATTATAATCTATTGTCCCTAATCCATTAAATGTATAAGAATTATTTGGATTTTTTGATTGTACATTTGTTACATTCGAAGCCCAATTAATAAATCCAAGATCTTGAACGCTTAAACTCAATAACATACTTTTATTTAGCTTATATGTACCACCAAAATCAAATGCAAGTCCTTTATTCTTTAATGCTTGTTTAATTATTTCGCTTGCATTATCAAGTTTATTAAAATTATTGCTATTATCATTATTATCGCCTTCTGTTACAGATCTTATTCCAGTAAAATTAAAAGATCCAGCAATAATAGAGGTTCTAATCATAAAATTACTCATTGCAGTTATTTTGTCATTATTGAAATCTAAAGAAAGTTCAGATTTTTCAGTTGTTACATTAGCAATACCCAAAGGCATTTTTACTCTTAATCCAAGGGTTAATTTTTCGTCAATAATCCTGGTAAATGAAATAGAGGGAGCAATATATGCATTAAGTGATAATAATTTTCCATCAAGTATTTGTGATTTTTTATCTGCAGTTTCTGTTCCGTATAGAAGAATATCAAATAATCCTTTTGAGAAATTAATATTTGCATCCATATTAAAATCTAAACCAAATGAAACATAATTTTTCGTTCCTGTCTGAAAACCGAATCCAAGTAGTTCAATCTTTGTTTCAAGTTTAAAATAATTATTATCTGTTAGTTTGTTATGCAATTTTTCTAAGTCTATCTGCAGAGAATCGTCAGCTCTACGAGTTATTATATCTTTGTATGCAAAGCCCGATGTAGAAAAATTCATATTTATAGTTGATGCGGGGAAATTAAGATAAAATGTAGCAGTAGGAGTCATCGCTGGATTCATTTTAAAAGAAGAAGGGATATTTCTCATAAAATAAGAGATATCGGCATATTGTGCTTTTGCATTTTGATTTATAAATAAAACGCTTAACAGTACTATTACGCTTAACAATATTTTTTTCATCACTTTGATTTTTTTTGTTGATTAAAGTGTAATTTGACCTTTTATATCTACACCTAATGAAACAGAAATTTTTGAATCCTTTTTAAATCTCACAAAAGGTTTTACATTATTGTTTGATGAAGTGTTTAATTTTAATTTTAGTTTAATCTTAGCTGCATTTTTTAGGATGTCAAAATTAGTTGCATCTATAGTTATTGTACTATTTTTTTGAGAAGGAGAGATAATATTACCATAATTATCAATATTAGCCCCTTTTACTATAATATCATCTTGACCATTGTTAACATCTATTATTTGCCCTACTTCATTTCCTTGAGCATCTAATCCATAAAGTTCTGCGCTAATATCAAAAGGAAAATAGTTTGTTAGGTCTAAAACCAATGAAGCTGAATTTATATAATCAGAACTTGAGCCTAAATCAAAACTATCTATATAAATATCATAATATAAATCATTTAATTGTGCTTTAAATGGAATATGTAGTTCTGCTTTTATTTTTATCCATGGGTCAAAAGGTTCAAAGCCTCTTACATTATCTGGATTTAATTGAATATTACCTGTGTATTCAAATTTTATTGGAGGAAGACTTATAATGTTTGTGTTTAGGTTAATCCTATGAGTTGAAATACCATTAGTATTTGGATTAGGAGCAGGAGCAATAGGAATTATTCTTTCAAGTGGATTTTGAATTAAATCTAAATAAATATTATTATCGTTATAACCACCAATTTTGGTTAAGTTAATATTTGCAGGAATACCGCTATTTGTTTCTGTAGTCATATCAAGAAAAAGATTTTCTATGCTAAAATTCCCTCCCTTAAAAATATTTGTAAATGTAGAGTCTTTAAAAACTTCAACATTTTCAATTGTTGAAAAATCTAAATTGTAATTACCTAATAAGCCATAAATATTTTCATACTTTAAAGTAGAAAATTGAATATCTAAACCAACATTATAAGTTGGTTGAACAGTGCCATTAATAGCAATAAATAATCTATATTCAAAATTTATTTTAGAATCTGGATTAATAACAATTGTATATTGAGATAAATCGACATTTGAAGTTATAATGTTTTTGCCTGATTTTTTAGCATGAATTTGTATTCGATTAGTATAAGGCTGATTTGTTACTCTGTCTCTAAGTTCATTACACCTTAAATCAATGTAAGAGTTATAGTCAATATTTGAATTTACAGTTATATTTATAGTACCTTGTTCAATATGTACGCTGTCAATAACCTGACCGTTAGGTATTGTTGGGAAATTAACACTTTCAACAGCCATATTTTCTGATATATCAGGATAATAATAATCACCTTGAAAATTACCGGATACATCACCTAAACTTATTCCAGGTAATGCAAATGAGGTTCCTTGAACATTACTTATTTCAGGTACCTCAGGTTTAAAAATAGTATCAAAAGAATATACAAAATCTAAGTAAGAGCCATTTCCATCACTTGTGGATATTAATTCTAAACCACTAATTGTATCAGCAATTGTATCTAAATTAAAAAAATCGCTCATTGTTATTTCGGTGGAAAGTAAATTGTTCAGATGAATATTAGGATTAATGGTTGTTTCCGCCAATCGATCAAAAGCAAAATCTTTTTCATCAAAGCAAGATGATAAACTTATGCTTAATGTCATTAAGCATAATAAATAATAAATACTTTTCCTTTTCATGGTTTTTTATTTAAGTTTGTAATTTGGTTTTTATCTTCACTAAAAAGATTAATTATCATACTTAAACCACTTCCAAATCTCTTTGTAAGTGATATTTTTCCCATACATCAATATTCCTGTTCTATAAATTTTTGCAGCGAACCACATAGCACCTAAAATAAATATAATCATAATCCCCATAGAAAGACCTATTTCCCAAACAGGCACTCCAAATGGTATTCTGATCATCATAATCATTGGTGCAGTTAAAGGAATAATTGAAAGCCAAAAAGCAATTGTTCCAGAAGGGTCATTTATTATAATAGGGAAGCATACCATTGCCAGTATTAAAGGAATGGTTATTGGCAGAGTGAATTGCTGGGCATCTGTATCAACATCCATTAATGCACCCACAGCTCCAAACAAAGACGCATAAAGAAAATAACCAGCCATAAAATAAAATAAAAACATAGAAATGACTAATATATAATCAATAGAGAAAAGTCCTTGAACAATCTGATTAACCTCTCCAGTTTGAGAAGAGAAGTTATTAACTTTATCAACGCTAATAACACGTTCATTAATAGTTATATTTTCTTTTTGTGGAGGAGCAAATTTTTGAGGATAGAAAGATTGAAGTCCTGTGATAAGTACAAAAGTTAGACCAACCCAAAGAATAAACTGAGTTAAACCAACCAAAGCAATTGCTAAAATTTTCCCCATTAATAATTGAATAGGTTTAATCGATGAAACCAATACTTCAACAATTCTATTAGTTTTTTCTTCAGAAACAGACTTCATTACTTGTGCTCCAAAGATAAATATAAACATATAAATTAAGAACCCAGAAATTGTTCCAAGAACAGTTTTTATTTCTTTATAAGAGTCTTCACCGGAACGAACATCTTTTGAATAGAAACCAATCTTAGGATTATTAAACCAATCTAAGTCTTTTTCACTCATTCCATAATCGTAAGTAAGAACATGGTCCTTTAAAATATCAGTTAATTGAGTTTGGATAGCTTTTTGACCAGAAAGAGAAGGTTCATTTTCACTATAAAATAAGAAACCTTTTATAGGAGGCATATCATTTGTCTTTGCAATTTCTAAGACAGCATCATATTTACCTTCCTCTAATTTCTTTTGAGCCTCAGTAATATCATAACCATATTCAAACTTTAACTCATTATTGTTTTTAAACTGATTTAGATACAAAGAAGACTTAACTCCATTTGTTTCAACAAGTGTTTCATCAACAACCAAAACTTTAGATTGAGTTTCTGAGTTTAGTGCTAAAAAGAAAGGGACAATCCATAAACAAGCAATTAGGATAGGTCCTAAAAAAGTCATTACTAAAAAAGATTTCTTTTTTACTCTTGTTAAGTATTCACGTCTAATTATTATTCCTACTTTATTCATGGCTTACAGTTTCTATAAAGATTTCATTCATTGAAGGTAATATTTCTTTGTAAGAGATTAAATCCGTTTTCATAAGAATATTACTTAATAGCTCAGCGTTCATTCCTTTTTCAATTTTTAGCTTAGAAATTTGAGTGTGATTAGAATCAATAGAGTTAATCAATTCCACACCATTGGTAAGCATATATTTAATATCATTACCCTTAGGTATCACAATTTCAAACTCATTTTTCTTAAATGATTGCTTAATATCATTAACCCTTCCGTCAAGTATTTTCTTTGAATTATTTAATAAAGCAATAGAATCACAAATCTCTTCAACAGATTCCATATTATGGGTTGAGAAAATAATTGTTGCACCTTTATCTCTTAAGTTCAATATTTCTTTCTTCAATAAGTTTGTATTAATAGGGTCAAATCCACTAAAAGGTTCATCAAAGATAAGCAGTTTAGGCTCGTGAAGAATAGTAGTAATAAACTGCACCTTTTGTTGCATACCCTTAGATAATTCTTCAACTTTTCTATTCCACCAGTTTAATATATCAAATTTCTCAAACCAATATTCTAATCTTTTCTTTGCCTCAGATCTTTTAATTCCTTTTAATTCTGCTAAATAAATAGCTTGTTCTCCCACTTTCATTTTTTTATATAAACCCCTTTCTTCAGGAAGATAGCCTATTTGATGAACATGATCAGCTTTTAGTTTTTCTCCTAAAAAGGTAATTTCACCTTCATCAGGAGCAGTAATTTGATTAATAATTCTTATAAGTGTAGTCTTTCCTGCACCATTAGGACCAAGTAATCCAAAGACAGCACCTTGCTCAACATCAATAGAAACCTTATCTAAGGCTTTATGATGAGCATAAGTTTTAGAAACTTCTTTGGTCGAAAATATTGTCATATATCTTTTCTTATTATAAATTTCTGTAATCTGATTCTACTCTTCTGTGATTTGGTTCTGTAAATTACTCGCTTCTAACACAACGAACGCTTCTTCCAAATCCACGGAAACCAAATATACTAATATTTGTTGTTAATTCTTCTTTATTGAAATCAATACACCCAGAGGTTTCATTTTGTTTGGAATCACTTGCCCAATAATAACCTCTTGTGCCAATATGTTGGAAGTTTCCAGTATAAGCACTTCTCAAACCTGCACAAGGAAGGATTAATTGACCATTAGCAACACTCAAATAATAATAGCCACTTGGATTAGCTTTAACCTCATAACCTAAGTTTAAAACAGCACGCCACTCTTTTTCAGTCGGCAATCTATAACCACAAGGACAAGGATTATTAACTCCTTTTTCCCCTTGCCATAAATCTTCTTCAGAATTAATTAACCAATCATTAGATTTCTTTTCGTCAACAATAAATTTATTATTGTGAACCTCAGCAATGTTTGATAAAGTAATTGTTGTGTCTGAATAACGTTTTTCGTGTCCATCTGTATTTCGTCCCCATTGATATAAATCGCCCCAACAATCAGATGTTTCTAAATTTGTTGTTGTAGCACCAAGATTTCGGTCTAAAAAGAATAAAACACCAGCAGTTGTTTTTATCCCAGGAAGCTCTAAATAAACATATTGACCTTTTTCTGCCGTAATAGGTTTAGAGAAATTTGCGTCATAATTCTGAGCATTTGTATATTTGCAAAACAATAATGAGAGAATTAAGGCAGAAAAGTAGTAAATTTTTCTATTCATACAATTCAATTTTAACAGGACAAAGGTATGACTTTTTCCCACTTAAATCAAATTAATAAAAAGAAAAATTGCAATTAAGCTAAAATAAGAAGAAAAATCAATGAAAATAAAAGGCGCAAACATATTTGATTCATTACGATTCCGTAACTTCAAACTCTATTTCTACGGACAATGTATATCATTGATAGGGACATGGATGCAACAAGTAGCTATGGGTTGGTTAGTCTATCGTTTGACAGGTTCCCTTATACTCTTAGGAACTTTAGTTTTCTTATCACAAATACCAACCATATTCATTACTCCATTTGCTTCAGCATTAATAGACAAAATAAGCAAAAAATATATATTAATATTCACACAATCCTTCTCAATGCTACAGGCACTTATTTTAACCATACTCGTATTTTCAAACACCATCGACGCCTCAAATATATGGATAATTCTACTCCTAAGCATTTTTCTTGGAATAGTAAATGCTTTTGATGGGCCAACTCGACAAGCATTCTATACATCGTTAGTTCCTAAAGAATATTTAACAAATGCCGTAGCACTTAATTCTGCAATAATAAATGGTTCACGTTTAATAGGTCCGGCAATAGGTGGATTACTAATAGGCATATTTGGAGAAGGAGGTTGTTTTTTAATAAATACAGTAAGCTATACATTTGTAATCGTAGCCCTATTTAAAATTAGATTAGATACTATAGAAATAAATAAAGCAAAGCTAAATATGATTAGTGATATGAAGGAAGGGTTTCATTATATGAATGAACGAACTCCAATAAAAATATTGTTAATCATAACCTTCCTTTTTTCATTCTTTATCTTTCCAATATCCTCATTTTTTCCAGCCTACACTAAAGACATTCTACATGGAGGAAGTGAAACTTTGGGATTAATAATGTCCTTTCTTGGGATAGGTTCTTTGAGTGGAGCTTTGTTTCTGGCATCAAGAAAGAGCATAGTTGGGCTTGATAAAATACAATTTTTGGGAATAACTGTAGCTTCTCTAATAATTATACCATATTTCTTTGTAACAAAATTGTGGATAACCCTTATCCTTTCACCTTTCTTAGGTTTTTGTTTAGTTGGAACAATAGCTTCAAGCAATACTATGCTCCAGGCCTTGACAGAACCAAAAATGAAGGGACGTATAATGGGATATTACACAATATGTTTTATTGGAGGTAGTGCATTGGGAAGTTTATTTTTAGGATGGTTAAGTCATTTCTTTTCACTTTCAATCATAATGGCGTCAAGTGGTGTAATATGTCTAATAGGACTAATAATCTATAGTCCATATATCAAGCAAATTAGAATACAACAAAGAAAAATATATACAGAAAGAGGAATAATTCCAGAAATTGCAGAAGGAATAAGCCAGGTAGAGGTGTAAAGATAAGTCAAGAAAAAGTGAAAAAGTGAGAGTTTTTCTCATTTTTCTCTGTTTTTATATATCTTTTTGTACCTTTGCAACGTTATAAATGCAAAATAAATACAAATTCTTATGTTGATTAATTTTACAGTAGGCAATTTTCGTTCATTTAAAGAGAAGAAAACTTTAAGCATGGAAGCTTCATCCATTACCGAATTAAAGGAAAGGGTGATTACAAAAGGTAAGCATAAACTTCTCCCTTCTGCTGTTATTTATGGAGCTAATTCAAGTGGAAAAAGTAACTTTATTGAGGCAATTCAAAGGTTTAAGATGTTAATTTTTATTTCTACTAAATTAAGTTCAGCATCTCCATTAAATATTGAGCCTTTTCTTTTAAATCCTAATAAAGAGAAAGAACCTTCTTATTTTGAGATAGAATTATTTATTGATAATGATATTTATAGATATGGTTTTACTGTTGATAATAAAAAGGTTTATGAAGAATGGCTTTATGAGAAAAAAGATGGTAAGGGAAAAGAAAGGTGTTTGTTTATTAGGACAGAAGAAGGTATTGGTGTAGAAAAATATTTTGAAGAGGGAGTTGGATTAGAAGATAAAACTCGTGATAATGCTTTATTTCTATGTGTTGTTGATAGTTTTAATGGTAATACTGCAAAGAAAATAGTTTTTGCATTTGCGAGATTACTTTGTATTTCAGGAATTGATCATGATTATTGTTATGATATGACAAATTCAATATGTGATATTTCTAATAATTTGAGAGATGAAATTAATAATCTTTTACATGTTTTTGATTTAGGATTTGATGATTTCCTAATACCAGCAAATGATGAGCTTGCTAAGAAAATTAAAGCTTATACAATCCATAACAAGTATGATGATAATGGAGGTGTAATTGGAAATATTCAATTTAATATGCGAGATAATGAATCCTCTGGAACAAAAAAATTATTTGATTTAATTGCTATTATTTATACCGCTATTCATTTTGGTGATACCCTTGTTGTTGATGAACTGGATGCTAAGCTTCACCCAATTTTAACTCGAAAGATTATTAGTTTATTTAATGATCCAGAATCAAATCCAAAGAATGCTCAACTGATTTTTGCTACTCATGATACAAACCTTTTAAGTACTAAGATTTTTAGAAGAGACCAAATTTGGTTTACAGAAAAAGATAAAACAGAAGCTACTGACTTATATTCTTTGGTTGAGTTTAAAGAACCTGATGGAACAAAAGTTAGGAAAGATAGTACTCTTGAAAAGGATTATATTAATGGTCGTTACGGAGCAATTCCATATATTAAAGATTAGGTTATGGGACTGTTAACAAAGAAGCAAGTTGAAGCGGCTAAAAAAGCAAAACGTGAAGCCAAATCAGATAAAAAAAGAAATGAAAATACACGTTCAGGTTTTGTTAGTATATTAATTGTTTGTGAAGGAGAAAAGACTGAACCTAATTATTTTGAAGCTCTTAAAAAAGATAGGTATTCTAAGATTTTAGATGTTAAGGTTGAAGGTGAAGGTAGAAACACAGTTAGTTTGATTAAGAAAACAATAAAAATAAGGGACAGTAGTGTAAAACTATATGATAGGGTTTGGGCTGTTTTTGATAAAGATAGTTTCAAGGATTTTAATAAGGCGATTAAATTAGCAGAAGATAATGATATATTATGTGCTTGGTCAAATGAATCTTTTGAATTTTGGTATTGTTTGCATTTCAGGCATTTGGATAGTGGCGTTTCTCGCTATCAATATATTGATATGTTAGAAAGAGAAATAAAAAATAAGACTAAAAACAAAAAATATAAATATAAAAAGAATGACCCTAACACGTATTTTCTTTTAAAGGAATATGGTAATGAAGCAAATGCAATTATGTATGCAAAGAAAATAGAGGAAAGCTATCCGAATAAAAATTATAGTAAGCATAATCCGTCTACTATGGTGTATAAATTAGTGGAAGAATTAAATAATCCAGAAGAATTGCTTGATATTATAAATAACTCAAAGGATATATAAGCATCATTTAATCTCTTTGGGTAAATTCCCCGCCGCTTGCGGCGAAAATTGTACTTTTGTTTGATGGGAGAGAGCAAATATATTCATAAATCACACAATGTATCATTGTTATTATATCAAATAGTCTGTCCAGCCAAATATAGACGAGTAGTATTTAGTGATTCAGTTGATATAACGCTGAAGGACATTTGTCTTGAGATCTCAAAAAGGTATCAAATCTACTTTCTTGAGATAGGCACAGATGATGACCATGTTCATTTTTTGGTTCAATCAGTTCCGATGTATAGTCCAACAAAAATAGTTACAATAATAAAGAGTATTACCGCGAGGGAAATTCTAAGTAAAAATAAAGAAGTAAAGAAGCAACTATGGGGAGGTGAATTTTGGACAGATGGTTATTTTGTAAATACAGTTAGTAAACACGGGAATGAAGATGTAATTTCAAAATATGTCAGAGAGCAAGGTGTTGAGAAACAGTATAAAGTATTATATAAGGTTACCCAATTATCACTTTTCTAGAGAAACTTATGATACCCCGTCCGCTTGCGGCGGGGGTTATTCATTTGATTTTAAGATTGTTTTAGGAAAAAAGAAAGTTAAGAAAGATTTGGTTTTAGGGAGTATATGTTGTATCTTTGTTGTGCAGAATGAGAAGGAATAAATCTAATTAAAAAGCATATAAAATTAAACTCCGTTTATCTAAAAAATAGACGGAGTTTAATTTTACTCAGAGTCAGTCTAATTTTGCTTAGAGTCAAGCCAATTCCAGAATATATGTTTTAATCGTTAATTAATAATTGTTATGGTTAATCTCTAATTAACTGTTAGTTATGTTGTTATTACGTTATGTATCTGGTTATATTAAAACTCTATTTAATAGAAAATAGACTTACTTTAATTTTACTCAGATTAACTCTAATTTTGCTTAGAGTTAATCTAATTTCGTTCAGGTTCTTTTAAAATTGAATTAAAGAGCGTTTTATTTGTCGCAAATTTTAGTTTCTTGTCTTCAATTTTAATTGGATTTCTCTCAATCGTAATTATTTCTTACCTTTGTGCTATATTTTAATTTTGAATTAATGGCGGAAAATCTTGTAACGGTTGAGAATTTGAGTAAGTCTTTTGGTGAAAAGACTTTGTTTGAGGGTCTTTCTTTTGGAATTAACAAGGGACAGAAGATAGCTTTGGTTGCTAAGAATGGAACTGGAAAGAGTACTCTTTTAAGTGTGATTATGGGTAAGGAATTGGCAGATGGTGGAACTATATCTTTTCGTAACGATTTGCATTATATATATCTTGAACAGAATCCTTATTTGAATGAGGGAATGAGTGTTATGGAAGTTGTTTTTACTTCTGATAACCCTACTATGGTTGCTGTTCGTTCTTATGAGGAAGCTTTGCAAAGAGCTACAAGAAATCATAATTCCAAAACAGAGCAGGAGCTTTCTGATGCGATTGCTGAGATGGATCGTTTTGGTGCATGGGATTATGAGGCAAGGGCGAAGGAAATTCTTTCAAAGTTAAATATTGTTGATTTGGAGCAGAAGGTTGGCACTCTTTCGGGAGGTGAAAGGAAGAAGGTTGCTTTGTCTAAGGTTTTAATTGAGCAGTGTGATTTGCTAATTCTCGATGAGCCTACTAATCATTTGGATGTTGTTATGATAGAGTGGTTGGAGGAATTTCTTTCACGTCAAAATCTTACTCTTTTTGTTGTTACCCATGACCGTTATTTTATTAATAATGTTTGCACTGATGTTTATGATCTTGACAGAGGAAGGATTAATAAGTACAAGGGAGATTATAATTATTTCGTGGAGAAGAAAGAGGAGCAGGAGAATAATCTTCGTCAAGAGATTGAGAAGGCAAAGAATCAGTATAAGAAGGAATTGGATTGGATGCGTCGTATGCCTCAGGCAAGAAGCACTAAGGCTAAGTCAAGGATTGATGCTTTCTATGACATTAAGGATAAGGCAAGTCAAAAGATAGATACTAAACAAACAGAGCTTTCTATTAAGTCACAAAGAATAGGTGGTAAGGTTTTGGAACTAAATCATATTTCTAAGACTTTTGGGGATAAGAAATTGATTGAAGATTTTACTTATGCCTTTAAGAAGGGAGAAAAGATAGGTATAGTTGGAGGCAATGGGGCAGGGAAGAGTACTTTTTTAAATATCATTACTGAAAATCTTCGTCCAGACAGTGGCAGTGTTTCAACGGGTCAAACTATTCAGTATGGATATTATAATCAAAATGGTTTGGAGGAAAAGGATTCTTTGAGAGTTATAGATATTATAAAGGAAGTTGCTGAAAATATTCGTATGGATAATGGAACAGAGCTTTCTGCTTCATTATTTTTAACTTATTTTGGCTTTTCTGCTGAAATGCAATATAACTATTATGGTAACCTTTCAGGTGGAGAACGCCGAAGGCTTTATCTTTTAAAAACGTTGATTTCCAATCCTAATTTCTTAATACTCGATGAGCCTACTAATGATTTGGATATATATAACCTTACCATATTGGAGAATTTCTTGAGTCAATATAAGGGTTGCTTGCTGATTGTTTCGCATGACCGTAGTTTTATGGATAATTTGGTTGATCATATTTTTGTTTTTGAAGGAGAGGGTAAGATAAGAGATTATCATAGTAACTATTCCGACTATATGGAAATGAAGCAACAAGAACAAAAACAAAAGCTTCAACAAGCCAAATTGCTTAACTCCAAGCCACAGGAAATAAAACCTAAGGCTGATAAACCCCGTAAGCTTTCTTATAAGGAGCAAAAGGAGTTTGAATTAATAGAAGATATGTTACCTAAGTTAGAAAAGGAAAAGCAAGAGATTACAGATAAATTATGTAAGGGTTCAATTTCAAACGATGAGTTAAACAAGCTTTCTATTCGCATTCAAGAAGTGATAAATGAGATTGAAGAAAAGGAAATCCGTTGGATAGAGCTTTCTGAATTAATTTAAGAGAATCAAGCTCAGAGCCATAACAGCCATACCTGCAACTAATCCATAAATAGCCAAATGATATTCCCCATATTCTCTTGAGGCAGGAAGTAATTCGTCTAAGGATATAAAAACCATAATCCCTGCAATAACGGCGAATACACAGCCCAGAAGCATTGGAGACAGGAAAGGCATAAGAACTAAATAAGCTAATATTGCACCAATAGGTTCTGCAATTCCAGACAAAAAGGAGAGTTTAAGAGCTTTCTTCTTGCTGCCAGTTGCGTGATAGATTGGGATTGAAACTGCAATTCCTTCAGGTATATTGTGAATAGCTATCGCAACAGCTATTGCCACTCCTAATGTAGGGTTTTCCATTGAAGCCATAAAGGTAGCCATACCTTCTGGGAAATTATGTATTCCTATTGCCAAGGCAGTCATCATACCAACTCTCATAAGTTTCTCGTCTTTTGTCGGAGCAGAATCAACGCTTTCCAAAGAACGCATCTCGTGAGGGTTCTCAAAGGAAGGAACAAGGCGGTCTATTATTCCTATTATAAATATGCCTAAAAAGAAAAAGAAAACAGTTGCCGACATTCCCATCTTTGATCCAAACTCAATGGAAAGTAACTCTTGTGATTTTGCAAATAGCTCCACAAAGGATATATAAATCATAACTCCAGCCGATAACCCTAAGGAAAAAGAGAGAAATTTTTTGTTTGTTTTCTTTGCAAAAAAGGCAATAAAACTACCTATCCCAGTTGCTAAACCAGCCAAAAGGGTTAATAAAAGAGGTATTAAAATGTTTGTTTGCATACTGTTCTTTATTTAAGGGTTTTATCCAAGAGCAATTATAATTAATATCTGTGCAAGCAATACTCTTAAAAATAGAGTTAGAGGATAGACTGTTGCATAAGCAATGGAAGGGGAGTCGTTTGTAGAAATTTCGTTTGCAAAGGCTAATGCAGGCGTGTCGGTTGTGCTTCCAGCTAAGAGCCCTAAGATTGTGAAGTAATTCATTTTGTAGTGTACTCTTGCAAACAAGCCTACGATTAATAGCGGTATAATGGTTATTATTAAACCGTAGAGTATCCACATATAACCTCCGCTAAAAATTGTTTGTACGAAATGTTCTCCTGCTCCCAAGCCAACTGAAGCTAAGAAAAGAGAGATACCAATTTCTCGAATCATCATATTGGCACTTGTTGTTGCAAATGTTACCAATTTATAATAAGGACCATACCGTCCCATAAGAATTGCTACAACTAATGCTCCTCCTGCCAATCCTAATTTCACAGGTTGGGGTAAGCCTGGTATAGCAATAGGTATTGACCCTACAATTATACCTATAAAGATTCCAAGAAAGATAGGAATTAGGTTAGGTTGATTTAGACGCTTCATAGAGTTACCCAACATTTCAGTAACCTTATTTATATTTTCTTCACTTCCAACAAGGGTTACTCTATCTCCCATTTGAAGTTGCAGGTCGTAAGTTGCAACAAGATCAATTCCCGAACGACTAATACGAGCAATATTCACACCATAAAGAGAACGAATTTTTAGGTTACCTATCTTTTGCCCATTTAAAGAAGGCTTTGTAACAACAATTTTTCGGGATATTAAATCGTGATTTTCTGTTTCCCAATCTTGCTCTTGAGTCTTGCACTTTTCGCCCAAAAGCATGATGATTGCATTTTCGTTTGGTTTCTCAACAACAACACGTAACGTGTCATTTAACTGAATAACTGTGTCGTTGGTTGCAATTTCAACACTTCCATCTGTATGTTTTACCCTCGTTATTACAACAGGTTTGCCAAGAGAATCAATAACTTCCTTTATCTTATATCCTACTACGCCTTGATTTCTAACTATTATAGATAATCTTTTAGCAATGCTTTCTTTAGTCTTATCTGAAATATTTTCAGCCTCTTTATTAATGCTTATTTTACATAAGAATTTTATAATCATTGGAGTTAAGATAATGCCAACAACTCCAAGAGGATAAGCAACGGCATAGCCTAAGGAGATATTAGGATTATTGACTCCAGTAATATCTGTGAATGTTTGTTGAGCAGCTCCTAATCCAGGTGTGCTTGTTACAGCTCCCGACATAACACCAACCATTGTAGCTAAATCTATATTTGTGATTAAATGAATTATATATGTTGTCAATCCGCCCAAAATAACCACCATTGTAGCTAATATATTTAATTGTAAACCTCCCTTTTTTAAGGAAGAAAAGAAACCAGGACCAACTTGCAGTCCTATAGAATAAACAAAGAGTATAAGCCCTAATTCTTTAGTGAAATCAAGTAAAGTGCTGTTTACCCTTAGTCCAAAATGGCTGATAATTATTCCAGCAAAAAGGATCCAAGTTATCCCTAATGATATTTTGGCTATTTTTATTTTACCTAACTGTATCCCTAAAACTATTGTAATAGCAAGCAACATTATTGAATGTCCAATGCTTGTACCACTAAATAGGTTTATTATCCACTCCATATTCTTAACCTTTCTTTCTCCTAATTTTTTGCAAAGGTAATGGTTGTTTGACAAATCTCGGAAGTTTTCCACGATATTTTATAACTAAAAAACATTTAAAGACAGTTCTTAAGTAGTAAAACTATTATTTCTATAAGAGAAAATAAAAAGAAGAAAACAATTATTATCATTGCTCACAATTCAAGAAAATTTCGTATATTTGCAATTGAAATAGACTCTAATTCAAAATAGAGGAATCTAACACAAATATTATCCTAAAAATTTCTTAAAATAAAAGATGTACATCTTTTACCCCAAAAGATGCACATGATTTGACCCAAAAGATGTGCATCTTTCTGATATTTTAATCAAGTATAAATTTATCAAGATTAGCTTTCGTTGGAATTATATCAAGTATAAATAGAAAAAGAATAGATTTATTTTCAACAAGAGTTAATCTTTTTTCGAGAAGAGTTAATCTTATTGTGAGTTATTAAATATTAGGATCTTTTTTCTTTTCTTCTTTGTCTTAAAACTGATTGCAAAGTTAAATAATTTCATATTCAAGCATTCTTTTATTAGTAAATAATTGTTGCAAAATTATAATAGGGCTATGCTAAAATATATCATAAGCAAAGAAAAAACACTAACCATTAATCATTAATCACTAACCATTAATAATTAATTTGTAACTTTGTACTTTAAAATACAATAAAAATATTAGAATTATGCCAATAGATTTTACATTAAACTTTAGGGAAATATTTACAGCGTTTATGGTTTTGTTTGCTGTTATTGATATTACAGGTTCAATTCCAATTATAATTGATTTAAATAGTTCTGGAAATAAAGTCAAGCCAGGAAGAGCGGCTTTAATGTCTTTTGGTTTAATGGTTCTGTTCCTTTTCTTGGGGGAAGGATTGTTGAGATTGTTTGGCGTTGATATTGCTTCTTTCGCTATTGCTGGTGCTGTTATTCTTATTGCTTTGGCGGTGGAGATGACTTTTAATATTGAGATATTTAAGAATGATGGTCCAAGTGGTCATTCAACAATTGTTCCTATGGTGTTTCCTCTGATTGCTGGTGCAGGAACTCTAACAACGACTTTGTCTTTAAGGGCTGAATGTAGTTATATTAACTTGATTATTGCAATGGCTCTAAATATGCTTGTTGTTTATGTAGTAATAAAGAATGTAAACATTGTAGAAAAGATATTAGGTAAAGCAGGAATATATGTATTAAGAAAATTCTTTGGTGTAATTCTTTTGGCAATGAGTGTTAAGTTAATAATAACTAACCTTACAATACTGCTAAAGTAAAATTAACCATTGACCATTAATCATTAACCATTAATCATTAACCATTAATCTTCGACCATTAGAAGACTTCTCATCTGCATAGAAATTACTGGCTTCCATTCTTCAATAATATTTCCTAATTCTTCATCTTTAGAGTTTAAGATTTCTAATATTAGATTTTTTGCAATAAAAGGGAATGTTACCTGACTAATAAATGACATGAAAATAATATGTATTGGCATACGTTTTATGTTTCCTTTATCCATTTCATCTGTAATTGTTTTTATGAGGATTTGCAAGTAATTAGCAAAGTCGATACTATATGCAACAGATAATAGATGATTTATATCTCTATTTATTTCTCCCATTATAAAGCTTGGTAAGTATGGAGTTGTAAGAAAAACTCTAAAATACTCATCAATTATTTTGTCTATCTTTTCAAAAAAAGTATCATCGTTTATTAGAATATCTTTTATTTTAGGTAGAAAAGATTTTATAATTGTTCCAAATACAGCTTCAAACATCTTGTCTTTGGTGTTGAAGTAATAGTGTAAGGTTGTACGATTAATGCCAACAGTAGAAGCTATGTCGCACATATTTGTATTCTTATAACCATATTCTAAAAACAATTGTTTTGCAACTTCAATTATTTGAGCTTCTATATTTTCTACATTTGTTGTGCTATCCATAATGTCTGTTTATTTTATATTATCTATCATTAAATGAAGTCTGTTTGTTATATTTACATCACTTACTCCACTATCAAAATCTAATGATAATAAGTTCATTTGAGGGTATAGTGTTTTTATTTTCTTTTCAACACCTTTTGAAACTATGTGATTAGCTATACAACCGAATGGTTGAAGACTTATAACGTTATTAATCCCTTTGTGTGCAAAAGTAACTATCTCAGCAGGCAGTAACCACCCTTCGCCAAATTGGGCATTAAGAGATATTACTTCTTCTCCATGTTTGGCAGCTAAAAAGATATCATTGAATGGTGTATAATATCTAAATATAGATGATGTCTTGTCAAACTTTTTGATTTCTTTATGAATGAGATTATAAATCCTGTTCATAACAAAAGAAGGTAATAATTCATGTTTTATATTATTCTCTTTGTTTACCTTACGATTGACAAAAGTTTGTAAAAAGAAATCTGTTAGCATAGGCGGTATAACTTCTATCTTTCTATCAATAAGCCATGAGATAACATCTTTATGAGCAAAGGAATTAAATTTAAGAAATATTTCTCCAACAATTCCAACTTTAGGTATTTTTTTGTTGTCATTTACAATTTTATTAAATTCATAAGATGCATTATTTAGTAGTTTTAGAAGCCCTTTTCTATCGTTTTTTAGTATATATTTATTTGCAACTTCAAGATAATAATCTTTTAATTTTAAAGCATCACCATTATTTTTTTCTCTTACAACCGAGGCATAGTATAATTTTGCAATGCAATCACTAAATAGAATTGCATCAAGTGCAATATGAATATATTTAGTCCAATTAATATTAAAACCAGATTGCTTATTACTCATACTACTGCCAAAAGCAACGGAAATAACAGGGATATTTTCAAATCCAGACTCTACCATGGCACTTTTAATCATTTCCAAGTAATTTGAAGCTCGACATTGACCACCCGTTTGAGTTATTGCAACTGCTGTATTATTTAAATCATAATTACCACTTTTCAATGCTTTAATAATATCACCAATAATAAGTGTTGCAGGGTAGCAGACTTCATTATTTGCATACTTTAATCCTTCTTCTGCTGATTGGTTATCACTTTTAGGTAATATCTCAAAGTCATAACCAGTAAGTTTAAAGAAAGAATGCATAATTGGTGAAATAAAGTCTGTAAAGTAAGGAACTAAAATTTTTCTTTCACGTTCTTTTTTAGTGAATACTTGAGTTGTAACAAATGGTTTTATTTCATGAGAGCGATTTTTGTCATACTTTAAGCTTTCAATCAAAGAACGTACACGAAGTTTTAAAGAACCAATATTATTTACGTCATCTATTTTAAGAATGGTAAGACTCTTTCCGTATCGTTTTAGAATATTTTTAACTTCATCTAATAGAAAAGCATCAGGACCACAACCAAATGAAGTCATCTGAACAAAATGAATATTATTGCCTTGCTCTGCAACCCATTGAGTAGCTTTTAAAATTCTATTAATATAAGCCCATTGAGATACATAATGACTATAATCAAAATGAGTGGAAGTATCGCTTCTTACAATATCTTCCGAAATAACATCAACACCCATATCTGAAATCATATCAGATATTTTGTGTTGAACTAAAGGATCTGTATGATAAGGCCTTCCAGCCAGTAGAATAGTAAGTTTATTTTTTGAATTTTCTTTTTGGTAGATTTGATAATTAAGTCGTTCTATTTCCAATTCATATTCTTCTTGAACAGAAATAGCATTATTTATAGCATTATCTATTGTTTTATTATCAACACCTAAACTTTGCAAATATTCTTTGCATGATTTTTTTAATAATTTTACGTCTTTAAAAGTAATAGGAGGAGAATCAATAGGAATAGATGGATTGATAGCACTTTTAATAACATCAGAATAACCTGAAACTATTGGGCAATTATAACTATTTACAGTGTTCTCATTTTCTTTCTTTTCAAAAATAATATAAGGCATAAATATACGATCAACACCTTTGTCAATAAGGTTATAAATATGACTGTGTGCTAATTTGGCAGGAAAACATATATTATCTGACATAACAGAATGTATTCCTGTTTCATAGTTCAGAAAAGTTGAAGGGTCCGAGATAATTGTTTTAATTCCACAACTCTTAAATAAAGAATGCCAGAAAGGATAATTTTCATAAGTATTTAAGCAGCGGGGAATACCAATAACGAAAGGATAATGAGATTCTTTTAGAGGCTTTCTGTCAAATAATAATTTGTACTTTTGGGCATATATGTTCTTTCCTTTTTCCTGTTTTTCACCAGAATTAGTAAATATTTTTTCACATTTATTTCCAGAATAGAAAGTATTGCTATTTTTAAATGTGTATTTGTTAATAAGACAATGGTTTTCGCAACCTCTACATTGTAATTCTTGTGTTGAATAATCAGCAGAAGACAATAAATCATTTATACTTAATCCTTGAAATTCTATTGAATTCTTAGCATAAATGGCAGAGCCGTAAGCCCCCATTAATTCTGATATATTACTACGATAAACCTTACAATTTGTAAGGAGTTCAAACGCTCTTACAACCGAATCATTTTTCATAGTTCCACCTTGAAGAACTATCTCTTTACCTAATTCAGAAGTGTTTTTTATTTTTAGAACCTTATAAAGACAATTCTTTACAACAGAATAGGAGAGACCAGCTGCAATATCTTCAACTATTGCACCTTCACGAAGAACTTGCTTAATCTTAGAATTCATAAAAACAGTACAACGAGTCCCTAAATCACAAGGTGATTTTGAGTTACAAGCAGCATTAGCAAATTTAGAAACAGAATATCCAAGTGATTTGGCAAATGTTTCAATAAAAGAACCACAACCAGAAGAGCAAGCTTCATTAATTTCCATTCTGCTAAGTGTTCCATTTTCAACAAACATAGCTTTCATATCTTGTCCTCCAATATCAAGAATAAATGATACATTTGGAGATATTTTCTTTGCTGATGCATAATGGGCTATTGTTTCAATAATTCCATAGTCAAGATTAAATGCAGCTTTTATTAAATCTTCGCCATAACCAGTTGAACAACTACCAATTATTTTTAAATCTTTATTACCATTTTCTTCTATTAGTTTTTCTAAACCTTTTTTAGCAGCATCAATTGGATTTCCTTTATTCGGGGCATAATAAGAAAATACAACTCTTTCTTGATTATCTATTGCAACAACTTTTGTTGTGGTTGAACCAGAATCAACTCCTATCCATACACCATCTTTATAATCTTTTATTGATGTTTTTTCAATAGAATTTCTTCCTTTTTCTTTTTCCCATTCTAAATACTCTTCTTGAGAAGAAAATAATGCAGGCAAGCGATTTGTTTCTGATAAATTTTCTTCTTTGCTATTCTTTAAAATATTTAATAACTCATCAATAGACATATTAGGCGTTTTCTCTTTATGAAGAGAAGCTCCCCAGGCAGGAATAAGATTAGCATTTTGGGGAGTTATTGTATCATCTTGGTCTAAATGTAAGTAATCAATAAAAGTTTTTCTTAGTGAAGGAATAAAAGTTAGAGGTCCTCCACAGAATAATATTTTTGGTTTAACATCAAAACCATGAGAAAGAGTAACAATAGTTTGCACTGCAACAGCATGAAAAATAGATATTGCAATATCAGATTTGTTTACATTTTTACTTATAAGATTTTGTATATCTGTCTTTGAAAACACTCCACAGCGTGAAGCGATAGGATGTATTCTATTTGCATTTTCAGCCAATAAATTTAATTCATCAACAGAAACATCCAATAATGTAGCCATTTGGTCAATAAAAGCTCCTGTTCCACCAGCACAATTTCCATTCATCCTTAAATCAGCACCACCATCTTCTTTTAAATAAACAATTTTTGCATCTTCACCTCCAATATCTATAATAGTTGATATTTCAGGATGATTGCTTTTTACATATTTAACAGAAGCAGTTACTTCTTGCACAAAAGGAAATTCAAAACGTTCAGTAAGTCCAATGCCGACAGAACCAGTAACAGATAAAGAAATCTTACAATCATTTAAATCACTTTTCATATCATCAAAAAGTGAAATTACTGTGCTTAAAATATCAGCACAATGTCTTTTGTATTTAGAAAATACAATCTCACCAAGTTCATTAATAGCAACAACCTTAGCTGTTGTTGAACCCACATCTAACCCAACTCTATAATAGTTCATTTAATACTTCGCAATATAGTCTGACACTATTGTCAGACGGCAAAATTACAAAAAATATATTATCAACAAAGAGAAAAAGAAAATAATTTAGACTTAAAGGACAAAAGGGACTCAATTGACAAAAGGGACAAAAAAAGTAGAGACGCGATTAATCGCGTCTCTACAATATTATAATTAAGAAAATTATTAACCATTAATCATTGACTATTAACCATTATTTTAGGAACATTTTTGCAAAGTTTCTTGGTCCTCTCTTTTCCCAATCTTTTTTATGATATAAATATGACATAATCATAGGTACTACTGTTGTAGCTTCTGCATATACCATTTGTTCAAAAGTTGTATCTACCTTACCCCAAGAGCAAGCTTCTTTTAGGGTAGAAGAAGAACAAGCACCATCTCTTACGTCAGCAACAGTTATTTGAATAGCATATTTATGCATGTCAACTTCTTTACCAAGAACTTCAGCACAAACAACTGTATCTTGAGTGAAGTTCTTAGGAACTCCACCGCCAACCATAAATAAACCTGTTGTACCAGCTTTAATCTTTATGTTAGTTAATTCCAAGAAGTCTTTTATTGAGTCAATACTCATGTGTGATTCGGGATTTTCTACTTGGTGCATAACTAATCCAAAACCAGCAGAACAATCATTGAAAGCGGGGCAGAAGATAGGTACATTGTTTTCATAACATACTTGAATTAGCGAATCTTTTTTCTTTGCATTTCCTTCAGATAACCATTTGCCAATTTCCCAAATAAATTCTCTTGAAGAATATGGGCGTTTTTCTAATTTATCAGCTATCATTTTTATTATGCTGTCACAGTTTTGAAGTTCTTCTTCGTCAATATAAGTATCATAAATTCTATCAACATAGTTTGCACGAAGAAATTTATCATCAATAAAAGGAGTTCCTTTATAATGTTTAAAACCTAAAGCTTCAAAAAAGTCCATATCAATAATTGAAGCTCCAGTTGCAACAATACAGTCAACCATTTTATTTTTAACCATATCAACATAAACTTGCATACAACCAGCAGCTGATGTACTACCTGCAAGTGTTAAAATGATAGAGCAATCTTTATCGTTAATCATTCTGTCGTAAATATCAGCAGCTGTTGCTGTATCACGAGAAGTAAATGACATATCACGCATTGCATTAATTAAATCAGTTGTGTCGATTTTCTTGATATCAATGTGTTTTACTACATCTTTCAATAAGTCTTTCTTTTCCATTTTTCTGAATTATTTGTTGTATTCTATAATTAATTACTTATTTTTTCGGGCTGCAAATATACTATAATTCTTTGGAATTGATATTAATATTTTTTTCGGAGTGAAATTAAGTGGAAAAAAGTTAATGGAAAACTTTGCAGTTAAAGAAAAAGTAGTACCTTTGCTCTCGGAAAGTTGGCAGAGCGGTCGAATGCGGCGGTCTTGAAAACCGTTGACTGTAACAGGTCCGGGGGTTCGAATCCCTCACTTTCCGCCAAACAATGAATCACCCTAGTTATAAAATAGTTAGGGTGATTTTCTTTTATATATTTTCTTAATTGATTCTAATGTAATTTGATTCTAAAAAATTAGAACTTGATTCCAATAAATTGTAATTTGATTCTGGTAAATTAGAACTTGATTCTATTGGGGAAAAATATGTATTAAAAAGTTTTTATTAGATAGAACTTAAAGATAAGTATTGAAGAATTACTTAGATGTATTAGCTAAGTAATTGAAGATTGCTTTATTAGTATAATCTTTCCCAAGTTTTATTAATTCTTCTGCCTTATGGAAATCAAAAATACTTGCTGAGTCGTAAGGAATATTAATTAGTATATCTGGTTTAAATTTTTCAATATTTAGTTTAGCATTTTTATGAATAATAATGGAAGAAGCAGCAGTTAGAAGAGAAATATAGCCTATGTTTTGTTTATCCTCTGAATTTATTAGTTTAGAAAATGAATTAAATAAACTATTATGATGATGATTTATTTCTTCACTATTGATTTTATCTTTTAAATCATCTTTTTCAATTTCATTTTCCTTATCCCCATATAAATTCACAACAACAAGAATATCATCTTTTCCCCTTGAAACATACTCAATAGGGATAGGATTAATAACACATCCATCAACCAATATTGTTTTATTATGTTTTACAGGGGTGAAAATTCCTGGCATTGCTATTGAAGCTCGAATTGCTTCATAATAGCTTCCTTCTCTAAAAACAATTTCCTTTTCATTAATAATGTCGGTTGCAATAGCTGAAAATGTTATATTCATTTCTTCAATCAACACATCAGGAATAAACGTTTTCATTTTGTCAAAAACTCTATCACCCTTTAAAAGACCTTGGTTTTTTATTGAGAAATCCATTAGCCCCCAAATTGTTTTACGATTTAATGTTTTCACCCAAAGGCTATATTCTTTTAGTTTACCCATTGCATAAAGCCCACCAATAAGAGCACCAATTGAAGAGCCACAAATTGATTTTATTTTAAATCCTTGTTTTTCGAGTGCTTCAATTGCACCTATTTCTGCTAAACCTCTGGCTCCGCCACCTGAAAGTACTAAGGCAATGTTTTTTTGTTCCATTATGTTCTGTTTGCTAAAATAGTTTTATGATGCAAAGTTAAACTTGTTTTTTTGTTAGCCAAATTTTTACTTTGAAACTTGTTTGAATAACTTGATTTAGACACAAAACAATTGCTGATAAAAGAAAAAAGCCATCAAAACACAGAAAAAATAGCGAGTAATTAAAAAATATTGTTTTCCTTTGCATGGTTAACTTATAAAAATTATTGAGTATGGAAACAATATGTAGTTCATCTTGTCCTTTTGAGACAATATCTTGGTTATGGTTTTCTTTAGCCGTTGTTATATCATTTGCTTTTGGTGCAATTTGGTATGGAGTTTTATTCACTAAATCTTGGGCAAAAGCAGTAAAGTATGAATGTGAGTGTGGTGCAAATCTTGCAAAAGGAGAAAAATGTACTTGCAAGCCTAATTTCTCTATTTACTTTACTTTTTTTATTCAAATTATCTCAACAGCACTTGTAGTATTAATGTATTTCATTCTTACACCTATTTCAATTTGGTTATCTATATTGGTAATTGTTGCTATCTCTGCATGGATGAAATCAACCTTAAAGTTCCAAATAAGCAATTGGAAACGCTTTGTAACATTAGCGGCAATTGATGTTGGTTATTTCTTTATTGTTTCTTGTATTGCAGTTGTTTTTTCATTAATCTAAAAATATTTTTACTTATGCTTTTAAAAAAAGATAGAATTAGTTCTGAACTTGATATTAAAAATCCAAAATTAATTGAACGCACAAAAAGGAAAGTTGCCGTTTATACTACATTTGGAGAATATAGCAAGCAAGATTATATTTCTTGCTGGGATATGCTTTGGAAGTTTATCCAAAAAAACAAACTATTCAATATGAGGATGGAGTTTTTAGGGTTATATCTTGATGACCCAACAACAACTCCTCCAGAACAATGTAGATTTGATGCTTGTATTACAATTAATAAACCAGCTGAAGACACAGATGAAATAAAAATAAAAGAAATTGAAGGAGGAAAATTTCTAATGTTTCTATATACTGGCAGTTATGAAAATTTTGGTAAAGCTTATGATATAATATATAATGATTACTTAGCTGATAAAGGTTATAAATACAGAGATGCCCCATGGTTAGAAAAATATTTGAACAACCCAAGTAAAATAGAACCTCATAAACTTAGAACAGAAATTTATATACCAATTGAATAAATCAAAAAAGGAGAAGCAAATGCTCTCCTTTTTTATTATAGTTTTGGTTTTATAACGAACTGAGTGGGTAATCAAGAATTCTTAACTTTGCCCAATTAATAGTCCAGAAAGATTTAATCTTTTTCCAAATAGATTAAATATAAATCCAGAAAGATTAAATATAAATTCAAAAAGATTTAATCTATTTTCAAGAAGTAACCTACAATATCCAATTTTTTCTCTCCTTGTAATTATTTATATACAAAAAAAAATATGGAGAATATACCATACCTTGCGTAGCCTTCAGGTGGGGTATACTCATTTTCTTTTTATTAAATATTCAAAGCATTATAGAACCGTTATTTTACTAATATTGGAAGAAAAATAAGGTAAGATTTATAGACTATGTAAAGGGTTATTGCAAGGAATAGGAGAGACCAGAAGAAGGCTGGAATTTTGGTTGTTTTTGCAATATTTGTTGCATCACCTGCTTTTTTAGGGGTTACTATTGAGATATATAGTAGAGTTATGCATGCTAAAAGATTATCTATTGCTATTAAGAGACCAAATATTAATAGGATATGATTTGAATATTTGGGAATTGCATCGGGAATTAGTATTAGTGCAAAATTAAGGGAGGCAAAGGTGAGTGTCCATATTATTCCGTAGGCGTTTCTTATCCAAAATATCAAGGCTATAACTGATATAAATAAGAAGAAATAAAAGAAGTATTGATTCCATTCTTTTCCTAAAGAATAAAATAAGAGTAAAGAAAAAAGAGCTGAAGATATATATCCTGCTGAGGAGACAAGGAAGGTTTTGAATTTACCTTTTGATTTGGTTGTACAAGAGCCAGAGGCGTTATCATTTAGTTTTATTTCTGTTACATCTCCTCCTGTTAAAAGAGCCATTATGGCATGAGAGAGTTCATGAATTAGAGTGTTTATTGAACGAAAGGCTATTCCAATATTCTTTATTCTTATTACCATTAGTATAAATACTATTGCTATTATTAGAAATATCTTAGTTGGCATTCCAAATCCTCCATGATTCTTGGGCTTGATAACAAAGCATGTCAAATCCATTTATTATTTTTGCTCCTTGAATTTGACAGTTGGCTAATAAAAGTGTTTGACTTGGATTATATATTAAGTCAAATACTATATGTTGGTTTGTTATTTGTTGAATATCTATTGGTGGCATTTCTCCTATATTGGGATACATTCCCAAGGGAGTTGCATTTATAATAAGTTTATGTGATGATAGGAGAGAGGTATTAATTTCTTTATATGTAAGATATCCTTCTTTATCTCTTTTTTGACGTGAGATAATTTTGTATTCTATATTATGTTTCCTAAGAACATAAGCTACTGCTTTTGATGCTCCACCTGTCCCTAATATAAGAGCTTTTATTTTATTATTTTCAAGGTTTTCAAGTAAAGATTGTTCAAATCCAATAGCATCGGTATTATATCCTTTTAGAATAATAATCCCGTTTTGTCTTTTAATTGTAACTGTATTAACAGCTCCAATTTCTTTCGCAGTATCATCTAAAATATCAAGATAAGGAATTATCTTCTCTTTGTAAGGCATTGTTACATTAAATCCTTCAAAGTCTTGAAAATAATCTGCTTTAACCAAATCAATAAAATCATAAAGACAAGGAATTTCCATGTTTTCATAACTATAATTCTTTATCCCTTCTCTAAGAAATTTTTCTTTAAAATAGCTCTCAGAAAAAGAATGTTCTAATGGATAACCAATTAAACCATAGAGTTTAATTTGCATTTTTCTTAGTTCTTTTTTTTATGAAACCGCTATATACCAAATATATTACAAATATAGCTCCAAGAACGAGTAATACATAAGAAAGCTCTGAACTATATTGTTCTATTAATGCTGATTGCCCATGTGCTATATACCCTAAAGACGCTAAAACAATATTCCATATTACAGCTCCAAGTGTTGTATATAAAACAAATGTAAGTATTTTCATTTTTGCTAATCCTGCAGGTATAGATATTAATTGACGAATTCCAGGAACTAATCTACCAACAAAAGTTGAACTACGTCCGTGCTTTACAAAATAATCTTCTGCCTTTTGAACCTTTTCACTACTTAAAAGACACATCCTACCAAATTTTGAATCAGCAAATTTATGTATTATTGGTCTTCCTAACCATAACGAAAGATAATAATTTATTAATGCTCCAATTATTGCACCAAGTGTTGCAAAGAATACAACTAAAAATATATTTAAATCACTATTATCTTGACTTGCTTTATAAGCTGCTGGTGGTACTACAACTTCGGAAGGGAAAGGAATAAATGAACTTTCAACAGCCATAAGAAGAGTTATTGTTCCATAGTTCATGTTATCCATATACCATGATGTAATATTATCTACTGTTGAAGGTGCTTTGTTTTGAATTGTATCTGTTGTATTTGCTTTTACAGTTGGAAGCATTATAGATAGCAGAAGAAATATTGCTATAAACTTAATCTTTCTCATTAATATATGTTTTTATTAAGGTTTCGTATTGAGGGTTGGTTAGCAAAGAAGGACAGTATTGTTTTATCATATCAGAAGAAATATCAAATTCTAAGAATAGTTTAAAAAGGTAGTCTTCAAGATGATCTTTTAAGTATGGTTCTTTTAATGATAGTTCTATTAATGCAAAGTATATGCTTGGTTCATCAAATTGATTATTTTCTATTGTCTCTCTCAAAAGATGAATAGCATCCATTAGTTTTTCATTCAAACTCATTGCCATAGCCCAATTAATTGTAACTATTGCTAATTCATTGCCTTCATCATAAAGAGCTTGGTAGATTTCTTCGCTTTTTTCTATATATTTTTCCTTATAAAGCATTTCGGCATAAGCTAATCGAAAGTGAACATTTGTTGGTTCTATTTCAATTGCTTTTTGAATATAAGGTTCAGCACTATGGAAATCATTTAATTCAAAGTAACACATTGCAACCCCAATCCAAGCATCAGCATTATATTTATCATGCTTAATGCAATCTTTATAATATACTGCTGCTGTTGTCCAATTGTTTTGCTTTTCATAAGCCTGACCAAGGAAGAAATATATTACTGGTTCTTCAGGCATTATTTTAAGAGCTTCATGAAGGGCAGTAATCCCTTCTGTATAATTTTCAAGAGCTATTAAAGATTGAGCTCTATAAAGATGTGCGGTAGGTACATCTTCATCAATTGCAATTGATAGGTCAAAAGCTGTTATTGCATCAAAATAGCTTTCGGTATAGTAGAGTAGTAGTCCATAAGCAATCCAATTTTGTTCGGAAAATGGATGTTGCTTACATAGTTTCTTTAAAAAAATAATTGATTTATTTGGCTTTTCTATAAATTGTGAACTGAAGGCAAAGGATTGAAGTACAATATCGTTTGTTGGTTCCAATAATAATGCTTTCTTATATATTTTTGCTGCACCTTCATAGTTTTGAATACTCATATATTCTTCGCCAAGTGATGTATAAACCTCTATATCGTCATCATCTTGCATTAATAGATATTCATAGTTTTCTATTGCTTTTTCTGTTAAGCCTGCTTGTGAATAAAGGGCTGCAAGAGCAAATAATAAATCAGAGTCTTCGGTATTTGTTTTTTCGTATTCTTCTAAAAATTCTATTGCATCTTCTGGACTTTTAGATTGAGATATATACTGTGCTTTTCTAATAATTAGATCCAATTCATGTGGGTATAACGATAGTGCAAGGTCGATAGCTGATTTTATTTTACTCTTTTCTTCAACAGCAAAATAATAATCAATAACCTCCAATAACTCATCAGAATCAAAAAAACAACCTTCCCCAGAGGAAAGGCAGTCTTCGAACTTCTCAATCAGTTCATTTAAATCATTATTTATATCTTCAAATTCCTCGCTCATAGACGTAAATCTTTAGGAATCATTGCAACACGATAAAGCTTATTGTTCTTATATATTATATATATATTCCCCATATAGAACCAATGACGATTACTACCATCAAAATTAGTAAATACTTCTCTATCTGGTTTTCCCCAAGACATCTCAGCCATATTGATTGTCATAGTAGGAATAAGCTCTTTTTGAAGTATTGCATTAAAATGAGTTCTATAAGTATCTTTATATTTTAATACCTTGCTTCCTTCAATTAATGAATGAGAAAAACTTAGCCTATCACCTAAATTATAGTCAGCAGGAACGTAAAACTTTCTTCCTTTTTTGTTTCTCATCAACATTTGAAACTTTCCATCTTTAATAAGGAAGTCTATACATTGGAAAACATCACCACGATTTATTGTAACAGGAGTCTTTCTTTTTGTGTCAATAACAGTCATTTTGTATTTATCACCACGGTATACGAACTCTTGATACATATATTTTTCTTTTGCTCTCTTTAAATAAGAATCAATAACAAAAGGAAATGAGCTTCTTTCTGATATAATAGGATATTTATAATAAACAGTATCTCTGGCACCTGGAACAATTAGTTTTAAGTAAACATTTGTTAAACCATCTGCATCATGAGCCCAATCAGCAACAGTAAGAGTCTTTCCTTGTAATTGTTTTGCTCTGCCAGTAGGAAGGTCGGTGAAAGAGTATTTCCTACTATCGTCATCATAATTAAATAGCTTTACTCCATTGTACAATCTATTATAAGTATCATCTGTAATAACAGGAAGGTATAGTTTTTGTCCAACAAGATTTTTGGGGATAAAAGCATAGTTAGAATTTTCATCATAAGTAGCTATACTAACATCTGTATTTGACCATTTATTTTTTGGATACTCATTCTTATTTGCATTATAATAAGACATTGGAATAAAAGGGAAGTTATAGTTATTCCAAAACCCTGTATAATTATAATATACTGTATCCTCTGTATTACCAATAATTAATTTAATAAAATCATGGCGAAGAGTTCTAAAATCTTGTTTGTCTCCTTCTGCATAAAAAACTTTATCATAAGCAATCTTATCTGCTATATAACCAGCAACAACAAACCAATTCTTTTCCATCTTAGCTAATTGTTCAGCTGGCATTCTTTTTAATTTATAGTAATCAATACCTGTTTTATCACCTTCTTCAGGTTCTGCAATCTCTCCAACAAAGAAATTGCGTCCAATTGTATCGGAAATTTTTGGTAAATAAAGGGTTTGATTAGTTAAAGCATACGGCTTTACCATAAATTGAACATGAGAATAATAGTCACTATACTCAAAATCAGGAAGTACTTTATCTATACTCTTTTGACCAAAACAAATTGTAGGTAAGCAAATTAATGCTAAGATTAAGCTCTTAAATTGATTTCCAAGACTCATATTATATTGTGTTTTATTCCTTAATAATGGACGTAATTTAGAAAGCAAATATACAAACTTTAGTTGAATGAAAGCAATTAGAAACCTTTTTTTTAATGTAACGTATGAAAAAAGACAAATATTCCAACTATGCACATAGATATTATTACCTTATTCCCAGACTTATTTACAAGTATTTTCTCTCATTCAATATTACAACGTTCCCAAGATAAAGGTATTGTAACCGTAGAGTTTCATAATTTAAGAGATTATGCTTTAAATAAATACCGTAGTGTTGATGATTATTCTTATGGAGGAGCAGCAGGAATGGTTATGCAAATAGAGCCTATTGCGAAATGCTTAGCTGATTTAAAAAAGAAAAGAGATTATGATGAAATTATATATACAGCTCCAGATGGAGAAATGCTAAACCAAAGTCTTACAAATGAACTGTCTCTTAAAAATAATATATGTATCTTATGTGGGCACTATAAAGGAGTTGATGAAAGAGTAAGAGAACATTTAATAACAAGAGAAATATCAATAGGAAATTATGTTTTAAGTGGAGGAGAATTAGCTGCTGCTGTTATTTCAGATGCAATAATAAGAGTTATTCCAGGAGTTTTAAACGATGAAACATCTGCACTCACAGATTCATTTCAAGATAATTTAGTTTCACCACCTGTTTACTCAAGACCATCAGATTATAATGGTTGGAAAGTCCCAGAAATATTACTTTCAGGAAATACGAAGTTAATTGACCAATGGAACTTAGACCAATCTATAAAGAGAACAAAAGAGAGAAGACCGGAACTTTTGTAAAGAAAAGAATAATTTCAAAGTTATATCTACTTTAATTATTAATATCTATCTTTGCACTCTCATTTTTTAATTATTTATGCTTAGAAAGATAAAAAAGGAATCGATTACATTATCATCCAATTGGTATAAAAAGTATAAAGGACCATACCTTTTGCTAATATTTGATATTTCTATTTTATTAGTAGTATCATTTTTTACTTTAAAAGAATACTTAATAGGCTCATTTGACAAAGTATTTTCTCCTAACTCACTCTTAATTCTATTATTAATATTGATATTAATGATATTTCGTTTTAATTTATCACTATTAATGTTTAGCAAACAATTATTAGGAATATATATATCAGCATTTTTCTTGATATTACTATTTTTCATGGAATTATATTATATTGATGGGACATCACCGCTGTTATATTTATTTGGTTCTATCGTTTTTTTTATTAATAAGTTTTTAATTAAACTGCCCGTCTTTATTGGTAAAGCTATTCAATATTTTCTGTACATATATACATTCTATTTTCCAATTTTATTTTACTTCTATTTTGTGCTATTTAAAAAAGAAATAAATAATGATGCAAGAAAATTTGATGTAATAACAGGTTTCTATGCTTCAACACTATCAAGCAAATTAAAAATAATTGATATAGTTGTTGTTGCATCTCAAATAGGATTAGCAATGAGTATAGGATTAATTTCCAATAATATTAATTGGGCTTATTTAGCAATACCAATCTCTCTATATTCTGTTTATGATCTAATTAAAAGGGCTGAATTAAAAGACAAACTAACACGTATAAAAAAACATATAATATATATATTAATAGTATTATTTTCATTTGGAATAATATATACTCAAAAAACTCCTTATGTTGGATTAATATTTTTTATTTCAGCAATAGTAATAATGTATATAATAATATCAATACAATCTAAGAGCTATTTAAAAAGTGCCTTAATAACATCCATTTCCTTATTTGTTATTCCATCATTCTGTTTAGGATATAACATATTTGCATATCCACAATATGGAGTAATAAATAAGAGTATCCCTTTTGGTGGAGAAAAAATATTTTATACAGTAATAGATAAAGAAGGCTATTTAGGAATTAGAAATAGAGGATTCAAAATAATAAAACCCACTTATCGTGTTGTAGATTATAAGGAGAAGAATAATATAAGATTATTAAATAAAAATTGCGAGTGGGAGATATATAACTTAGAAAAAGATATATATCTTACCAAAAGTACGGGAGAAGTAATAATAACACCATATTAGAATTATAAGTAATAATTTATTGTCTTTTTAACACAACATAAAACCGTAGTTATTAAGAAATATCTTCCATTGATTTCTCAATTCCTATCAAATAAAATTATTTCTAAAGAATATTAAATTAGATTGTTGCAGAGCAGATTTAACAATAAATAAATTTGATATATGATAATAAATTTGTATCTTTGCCGTAAGAAAACAGAAAGAACTTTGTCATAATAAAAAGCATAATATATTCGATCGAAGAATAATTATACTTTCCGCAAAGACTAAATCCAATTAAAAAAACGTTAAAAACTACGATGCACATCGTAACACTACCACGATGGGCATCGTAATACTCCTACGATACCCATCGTAGTGGTATTTTATCGGCATTAAAATATTTTTTATCGGTGTTTTGTTGCAGTTATACACCGATAAATTGGATTAAATCCTTATTTAAATTTGAAAAGATAGGATTAAAATTCTTAGTTGTGTTTTTAAAGAGTAATGAGAAGAAATTATAGTATGTTTAAGTAGTTAATAGTTGCAGAAATATAAACCAATAAAAATTATAAACCTTATGTCATATTTTTTTAGACCAAGAAAGAAAATCTTTAACCAAGGTGGTGAAGTAAAAGAACAATACTTTGCAGTAGCAAAGCCATCTCAATTAGCAACAATTGAAGATTTAGCCGAAGATATTTCAGGAAGAAGCCATTTACGTCCAAGCACAATATTGGCAGTAATTATGGAACTATCCACGAGTGTTAATAAACGATTGTTTGATGGTTATAATGTTAACATAGAAGGAATAGGAACATTTGGAGTTGCAATAACAAGTGATGGCGTTGATAATCCTGAAGACTTAAAACCTAAACATGTTCGTTTCAGTAAATTAACATATCGTCCAGACAGAAAACTTGTCAGGAGTTTAAAAGATATGAAATATAGTAACGAACCAGCCTCTCCCAAAGGTTATGTAACAAGAGAAGAATTAAGAGAAGCCAAAGAAAAAAGAAAACAAGAAAAATTAGAAGAGATAGAAGCAAAGAAAAAAGCCAAAGAAATGAAAAGAGAATAATTTGATGATAAAATAATTTCTTTCTCAAATTATTAATTTTTTTCTTGATTATAATAAATTCTTTTGTACATTTGCCTCAGAATAAATAACTATTGATTTTCATAAGATAAATTATTATGAAGAAGTATTTTATATTATTCTTAGTATGTATTGCTTTTATTTCTTGTAAAGATGATGAGATTAAGGATATTTCGGGAGCATATACAGCAACCTTTAGTTCTAATGTTTATTTTGTTCGTCCTATGGATTGTTTTGTATTAAAGAAGATAGATAATGATAGTTATTATTTGGCTGCTTATTATAATAATGGGACAAGATATTCTCCTTTAAGCATTCTTAGATGCTATGATGAAAATAGAATTAAAGGCAAATTCTATAATTATGATTATATTTTTGACCAATGGCTTGAAGGTGATTTAGATTTAGTTATTGATAATAATAAAATTTCAGGAAGCTTTTCTGCTATAATGTTAGTGCCAACAAGTTCTGTTATGTATCCAATTAGTCGACAACTTGTTGAAGGAAATATTAATTTGAAATATAATGATTTCTATTCTAACCTATCTAACTTGCCTAAATTCCCAGCTAAATAAAATCTTATATGCCATGAAAAAATATTTGTTATTATTGTTTCTATTATTAGCAAGTCTTGAATTCTTTTCCTGTAAAGAAGAAAAAATAGAAGAAGAATCTAAAGGAATTTCTGGAGTTTATACATCTACTCTTACAGGTCAATACTCTTCAGCTGAATATAAATATGAAAATAATAAAATGCTTTTTGTTTTTTCAAGAAGAAATAATTCTGAGTATATATTATATATAACAGATACTATTCAAGGCAATTTAGTTACTTCTCCAATAAGTATAATAAATGTTTCAGATAGTAATAAAATAAAAGGTGATTTTTATTTATATGGAATTAGTAGTGGCTGGGTAAGAGGTTCAATAGATGGAATTGTTAGTAGAGATAGTATTTATGGAAGTTTTACAGGACATATTACATATCAAGACCCAATATATCCTATTCATTATATTTATCCAATTGAGAATGGTAGATTTACTTTGAAATACAAGTCGCAATTAAGTCAATAATAAATAAGATCAACTATGATATGAAAAAGTGTTTATTATTAATTTTATTAGCTTTTGGATTATTTTCATGCCAAGAAGAGCTGCCTGTGCCTTTAAAAGAAGGGGCTTACTCTATTAGAATTAGTTGCAATAATGATCTAAATGATTATTCGTCTGATTTAATGATTGACCTTATAAAAATTGATGAATATAGCTATGAATTTTATGAAATATATGGAGGAAAAGTTTCTCCGAAATCAAAAATAACAGTTTATAATTTAAATAGGATGAAAGGTACGATATATACATATTCTAATGTTGGGTGGATAAAAGGGAAAATAGATGGTGAAATAAATAATGATACAATAAAAGGGTTATTTGATGGAACTATAGCATTTCCGAAAGAAATATCTCAAGCAACTGGACGTTTTAGAATGGAATATAAAGAATTAGATACAAAATAATATTGTTTTGCTTTTATGCTTTTTATACCCAAACGTTGTTAAATTCACAATAAATTTAACAACGTTTTTTTTGTTTTAATCGTAAAAAACCAATTTAAAATAGTTCATAAACACAAAATATAGTATATTTGTACCTTTATTTTAAGCAATGAGGACAATAAAATCGATTAGATTAAAGAATTTTTATAAGTATTTCTTGATATGGAGATTAAAATATGTATCTGAATATCAATATATGATTTTTATGTCCTTTTTAGTAGGGTTGGCTTGTGGATTGGCTGCTGTTATACTAAAAAATACTGTTCATTATACATATCTATTTATTACTGACACAAGATGGTTTTCGGCTGATAATGCCAACTTCCTTTTCTTGGTTTATCCAATGATAGGTATTACTATTACTGTTTTGATATTAAAATTCTTTATTAAAGATGATTTAAGTCATGGCGTTAGTAAAGTCATGTATGCAATTAGCAGGAAAAAAGGATATATAAAACCACATAATTGTTATAGCTCAATAATTACATCTTCAATCACTGTTGCTTTTGGTGGTAGTGTTGGTTTGGAAGCACCTATTGTTCTTACAGGAAGTGCATTAGGCTCTAGTCTTAGTCATTTGGGTAGGTTAAATACAAAGAATACAATAATACTTGTTGGTTGTGGAGCGGCAGGAGCTATTTCAGGGGTATTTAAAGCTCCAATTGCAGGAGTGCTTTTTGTTTTTGAAATACTTATGCTCGACTTAACAATGACAACAGCAATACCTCTGCTTATATCCGCAATTACGGCTTCAATGATTGCTTATTTCTTCTTAGGAAAAGAGGTAGAGTTTAATTATACCGTTTTATCTTCTTTTGAATTAGTTAAGATACCTGGATTTATATTTTTAGGTATTGTTTCTGCATTTGCATCTTTATATTTTTTAAAATCTACAAAGTGGATAGCAAAAAGGTTTAAGAAGTTTACAGTGCTGAATAGATTAATTATTGGGGGAATATTATTAGGTGTTCTTATATTCCTTTTCCCTCCATTATTTGGGGAAGGTTATAGCGCATTAAGTTTGCTTTTAAATGCCGATACAAACGCTTTATTTAATAACACTTTGTTGTATGATTTTCGTAATAATGCATGGATATTGTTAGGGGTATTATTGTCTATTATTATTTTCAAAGCAATTGCTACATCTGTTACTACATCAGCAGGAGGAGTTGGAGGTACATTTGCCCCTTCTTTATTTATTGGTGGCTTTACAGGTTTTTTTGTAGGAAGATTAATAAATATGTCGGGTTTATTGGTTGTTGAAGAAAGTAATTTTGCTTTGGTTGGAATGGCAGCAGTTATGTCAGGAGTTATGCACTCACCACTTACAGCAACATTCTTAATAGCTGAAATTACTGGAGGCTATGCTCTTTTTGCACCACTTATAATAGCAACCGTAATATCATATATAGTGGTTAAGCCATTAAATAAATATTCTATTTATGCTGAGGAGCTAGCCTTAGAAGGAAATTTATTAACTCATAATAAAGATAAGACAGCACTACAATCAATAGATAAGAGTAAACTTATTGAAACTAATTTTATCCCTTTATTATATGATGCAAGTCTAAGAGATATTGTTAATGCCATTGAAAAAACTACAAGAAACTTTTTCCCTATTGTTGATAAAGACAATAATTTTATTGGAGTTGTAGTTATTGACGATTTTAGGAAAATGTTATTTAGACCAGAGTATTATGATGTTTATGGAGTAAAAGATTTTATTCGTTATTCAAAATACTTTATTGTTGATATATCAGACTCCTTGGAAGTAATAGTTTCTAAGTTTAAAGGGGCAGATAGATATTCTTTAGCTGTTGTAGATAAAGGTAAGTTTGTTGGATTTATGTCAAGAGCAAATGTATATGCAGAATATAGAAACTATGTTTGTTCTTCCTCAGAAGAATAATTAGTTTTGATTTATGGACAAAATTGACCCAATAGATAAAATAGACGTTATAAACATTGATAATAATGTAGGGGCGTGTTGCATACGTCCAATATATAAGAATAAATGAAAGATAAATTAAAAATAGCAGTTGTTGGAGCTACTGGTTTGGTTGGTAGTGTTATTTTGAAAGTATTGGAAGAAAGAGGATTTGAGAGTGAAGAAATAATTCCTGTTGCAACTCAAAAGAATGTTAGTAAAGAAATAGAGTTTGCAGGAAGAAAGATAAAAATAGTTAGTGTTGAAGATGCAATAAACTCATATTGTAATTATGCAATCTTTTCTGCAGGAGGAAAAACATCAAAACAATATGCACCTTTATTTGCAGAAAAAGGAACGACAGTAATTGATAATTCTTCAGCATGGAGAATGGATAAGGATGTCCCACTTGTTGTCCCAGAAATAAATGCTAATTCAATAAATAAAGAAAATAGAATAATTGCAAACCCTAATTGCTCAACAATTCAAATGGTTTTGGCTTTAGCTCCTTTGCATTGGAAATATAAGATCAAGAGAATAGTTGTATCAACATATCAAAGTGTATCAGGAACAGGAGTGAAAGCAGTTTGTCAGTTGGAAGGAGAAGAAAGGGGAGAAGAGGTAGAAAAAGTATATCCATATCAAATTCACCAAAACGTTTTACCTCAAGGAGGTGATTTCTTAGAAGATGGTTGCACAACCGAAGAACAAAAATTAGTTGAAGAAACAAGAAAGATATTAGGCGATGATTCAATTCAAGTGAGTGCAACAGTAGTAAGAGTTCCAGTTCTTGGAGGACATTCAGAAAGTGTGAATATAGAATTTAAAGATGAGTTTGATTTAAATGAAGTATTTTCTTTACTAAAGAATATGGAAGGCATTGAAGTAATGGATGATAGTAAACATAATATTTATCCAATGCCACTATTTAGTAAAGGAAAAGACGAAGTGTTTGTAGGAAGAATAAGACGAGATTTATCCCAACCAAAGACATTAAATATTTGGGTAGTTTCCGATAACCTAAGAAAAGGTGCAGCCACAAATGCAGTTCAAATACTTCAGTATTTGTGTAAGATAAGAAATGAATAAAATAAGATACTGTTTATTCTTATTTTTAGTTATATTTATCGATAAGTGCTATTCTCAAAATAAATATTCTTTAGGCGTTTTCGAACAATATGGTTATGTTCTTCCAACTAATGTTTTTATTCGAGGAGATAATACTAATGCTAGGATAAGTAAAACAAAATCTCTTTCATTATGCTTTATTAATCAAACAAATGGTTTAAAACCTTGGCATCAACTTTATAATTATCCTTCTTATGGTTTAGGTTTATATGTAGCTAATTTCAATGAACCTAATAAGTTAGGCTCATTATATGCAATTTATGGTTCATTGAACAGCACATTATTTAGCTTTAAGCATTTTTATTTTAAGCATTCTTTTGTATTTGGTATTGCGTATTCCCCAAAATATTGGGGATTAAATAATTTAGATAATATTGCAATAGGTTCTCCTATTAATTTTTATATTCAAGAAGGTGTAAGTTTGGAATATTTGTTTAATAAGAGGTATAAAATATCATTGGGTTGTGATTTGGTCCATTTCTCAAATGGAGCAACACGAAAACCGAATAAAGGAATAAACAATATTGTTTCTCAGGTTGGTTTCATTTATAATTTCTATGATGATTTAAATATAATATATCAACCCAAACCGGTGTTTAAAGATAAATTTAATATAATAACTTCTTTAAATGGTGGTTACGAATTCCTCTTTCTTGAAAATAAAAAGGAAATAGATGTGAATAAGAGGTATTTCCATAAATATTATGGTGTTTATGATTTTTCGATAGCTCTTTTGAAAAACTTTAATTATAAGCATGCTTTGGGACTCGGTTTTTCTTTAAGTTATCAAGATAATAATAATACTTTTTTTTATTTCAATGCTGATGATAAGTTAGTTGTTGAGGAGGGCTCTTTATTTGGTAGATTTAATTTAAGTTCTTGCCTTTCTTATGAGTACACTATTAATAGATTTTCTATTTCTCTAGAACCAGGTATCTATTTAATAAGAAAAGTAATTTTAAATGATATCTTTAACCAGATAACTACAAAATATTTTCAAAAAGTAGGTCTTAGATATAGGTTTTATAACAACTATTATCTTGCAATTCGACTTAATGCTTTTAATTTTTATAGAGCTCATTATCTTCAAATAGGCATAGGATATAGAATACATATTTAGTAATTTGAATTTGTGTAAAAAGGATTCATTAAAAAAAGAGTTTATGCCATTTTAAATGTTTTTTTTATTTTAGGCATATTATCAGACATTATTAATTGGTAATTGATAAAAATATTTCCTGTTTTTTTCTTTGTTTAACTATAAAGTATTAGTATTTTTGTCGATTGAAACATTTCAATAATTGATTTTATTAATTGATATTGAAGAAAAATAATTGTTTGATATGAACAAAAATAACTATTGCATTATTATGGCTGGTGGCATTGGAACAAGGTTCTGGCCACTAAGTAAAACGTCCAAACCTAAACAATTTATTGATGTTTTGGGAACAGGGGAAAGTCTAATTCAGATGACTTTTCGACGTTTTGAACGTATTTGTCCGAGAGAAAATATATTTATTGTTACTAATAAAATATATTTTGATTTGGTAAATCAACAAATCCCTAATCTTAATCCTAATCAAATTATTACAGAACCTACACGTAGAAATACAGCACCTTGTATAGCTTATGCTAATTTCAAAATTGCTAAACTTAATCCAGAAGCAAATATCATAGTTACTCCTTCTGATCATTATATAGTTAATGAGGATAAGTTTATAGAGACTTTAGAGTTAGGTTTGAGAGCAAGTAAGGAAAATGATGTATTGGTTACTTTGGGTATCAAACCTACTTATCCTAATACTGGTTATGGCTATATTCAATATATCCCGTCTAATAATCTTGGTACTATAAAAGAAATAAATAAGGTTAAATTATTTACAGAAAAGCCTGATTATAATATGGCTTTACAATTTATTGCAAGTGGAGATTTTCTTTGGAATAGTGGTATGTTTATTTGGTCTTTAAAGAGTATTAATAATTCTATGCAAGAGCTTTTACCTGAGGTGTATAATATATTTGAAAAAGGCAAAGATTATTTCAATACTACTAAAGAAGGAGAGTTTATACAAGGGATTTATTCTTCTTGTCCTTCTGTTTCTATTGATTATGGTGTTATGGAAAAGGCTTCAAATGTATATGTTATTCCTGCTGATTTTGGTTGGAGTGATGTGGGAACTTGGGGTGCTTTGCATGAAGTTAGAGAAAAGGATGAGAATGATAATAGTGTTGTTGGGAAAAATATAATGCTTTATGATACTAAGGGTTGTGTAATAAATAACTCTTCAAATAGACTATTGTTGCTGCAAGGCTTGGAAAATTATGTTGTGGTTGATACTGATAAAGTGTTGATGATTTGTCAAGCGGATCAAGAACAGAGAATTAAACAATTCGTAACAGATGTTGAAATTGAAAAAGGACAAGAATATTTATAATAAAATAGATAAACAGAAATAAACAAATGAAAGATTTAAAGAGAATTGAGATTATTGATTTATTGCATGGCAGGGCAATGGATCAAATAGGAAAAGAAATCTGTGTTAAAGGTTGGGTAAGAACTAAGAGAGGAAATAAAAAAGTTGCTTTTATAGCATTAAATGATGGAACTATAGTACATAATATTCAAATTGTTGTTGATTTAGCTAATTTTGACGAAGAACTAATGAAACGTATTACTACTGGTGCTTGTTTGAGAGCTAATGGTTTATTGGTTGAATCAATGGGACAAGGACAACATGTAGAAATACAAGCTATAGATATAGAAATTTATGGAGAAGCAGATGTTGAAACTTATCCACTTCAAAAGAAAGGACATACATTAGAATTCTTACGTGAAATTGCTCATCTAAGACCTCGCACCAATACTTTTGGGTCTGTATTTAGAGTACGTCATGCTATGGCTTATGCTATTCATAAATATTTTAATGATAGGGGTTTCTTTTATTGGCATAGTCCTCTTATTACAGTATCAGATGCAGAAGGTGCCGGAGAAATGTTCCAAGTTACAACTCTTGATTTAAATAATATACCACGTTCAGCAGAAGGGAATATAGATTATTCACAAGATTTTTATGGTCGTCAAACATCACTTACTGTTTCTGGACAATTAGAAGGAGAACTTGGTGCATTATCATTAGGTAAGATTTATACTTTTGGACCAACATTTAGAGCAGAAAACTCAAATACACCTCGTCACTTATCTGAATTTTGGATGATAGAACCAGAAATGGCTTTCTATGAATTAGTAGATAATATGAATCTTGCTGAAGACTTTATTAAATACTTGATTAATTACGCATTAGAAAATTGTAAAGATGATTTAGAGTTTTTACAAAGCATGTATGATGAAGAATTAATTGAGAGATTGAAGTTTGTAGTAAGTAATGATTTCAAGAGATTAAAATATACTGAAGCAATTGAGATATTAGAAAAAGCAGATCAGAAATTTGAATTCCCAGTTGGTTGGGGTATTGATCTTCAATCAGAACATGAAAGATATTTAGTCGAAAAACATTTTAAAAGACCAGTTATTTTAATAGATTATCCAAAAGAAATCAAAGCTTTCTATATGAAACAAAATGAAGATGGAAAGACTGTTGGAGCAATGGATGTACTTTTCCCTAAGATAGGTGAAATTATTGGAGGAAGCCAAAGAGAAGAAAATTTAGATAAGCTTATAGCAAGAATGGGCGAAGTTGGTATAAATCCAGATGATATGAAATGGTATTTAGATACTCGTCGTTTTGGTTCTGCTCCTCATAGTGGATTTGGTTTAGGTTTTGAACGTTTGATTTTATTTGTAACAGGTATGGCAAATATTCGTGACGTAATACCTTTCCCACGTACTCCAAACAATGCAGAGTTCTAAAAAATGATTTCAACAAGTATACTACAAAAACTACAACAGAAACTATCTCCGCAACAAATTCAATTAATGAAATTGTTGCAGCTACCTACTTTTGCTCTTGAACAAAGAATCAAGGATGAGTTAGAACAAAATCCAACCCTCGAAGAAGACGAAGACAAAAAAACAGAAGATTCAGCCGAAAGTTTACAAGATCAAGATAATGCTTCGGATAATGATGAATTTGAGGATATGGATATATATCCTAATGATGATGAAATAATTTCATATAAGAATAATGAGAATTATGACAAATCAGATAAAAATAGAACTTTTGTTTCTGAAACAACATTTCATGAGGATTTAATATCTCAGCTCCAATTGCAATCAATTTCAGAAAAAGATTTATTGATAGGGTTGGAATTGATTGGGAATATTGATGAGTCTGGTTATTTGAGTCGTTCGATTACTTCAATGGTTGACGATTTTTTATTTCGTCAAAACTTAGAAGTTAATGAAGAAGAAATAGAAAATATATTACATATTATTCAAAATTTTGAACCTTCAGGAGTTGGAGCAAGAGACCTTCAAGAATGTCTTTTGATTCAACTTGAAAGAAAAATAGGAACAAAACAAATCTCTCTTGCCAAAAAGATTGTAAAACGTTGTTTTGAATACTTTAAAAAGAAACAATATAATTTAATTGCTCAAAGACTTGAATGTACAGATGAAGAATTACAAGAAGCAGTAGAGGAAATAGTTAAACTAAACCCTAAGCCTGGTAATTCTTTGTCTTCAAATTCTAATGAAACTATTTCTATTATACCAGACTTTATTGTTTGGCAGCAAAATGGAAAGGTGGAATTTCAAGTGAATAATTATGTTTGTCATCCTTTGAAAACAAGTAAATACTACGAGAATCTTTTGCAAACTGTTGTTGAAAGCAAATCACCTTCCGATAAAGAAACAGCTACATTTCTAAAAGATAAGTTAGAAGCCGCAAATATATTTATTGAAGCACTAAACCGTAGAAAAGATACACTTTACTTAATAATGAAAGCAATTATTAAATATCAATACGATTATTTCTTAGAGGGTGATGTCCAAAAACTAAAACCTATGCGTTTGGTTGATATTGCTGATAAAGTAGATATGGATATTTCAACAATATCACGTGTTGTAAGTAATAAATATGCTCAAACCCATTTTGGTATATATAAACTAAAGGATTTTTTTTCTAACTTTATGCTTAATGATGAAGGAAAACAGATATCAACAGATGCAATAAAGAATGAATTAGTAAGGTTAATAGAATCAGAAGATAAATCTAATCCTTTAACCGACGACCAATTAGTAGAAATGCTAAAAAGCAAAGGGTTTCCAATAGCTCGTAGAACAATATCTAAATACAGAGAAAATCTACAAATACCAGTAGCACGTTTAAGAAAAACAGTTTTATAGACCATGGATAAAGAACAAAAAATAGCTAAGATAATTTCACTAATCCTAAACCCATTATTTCTTACGGTCTATGTTTTTATATTTTATCTACTATTAATGGTAGCATTTAATGGCTATGCTAATGTAGGGCAAGTAATTCTTAAATCTATAACATTATATATACTTGTATCTTGCTTGCTCCCTATATTTATTTTATACCTATTTAATAATAATAGCTTTCACGACTTTAAAGAGAAAACAAAGAACTCCAATTCAAGTTATATAATAGTATCAATATCATACTTTGTCTCATATCTTTATTTTTCAATACTAAATATATCTGTTTGGTTTGATATGGGTTTATTAATACCTATTTATACGACTTTAGTCGTTCTAGTACTAAGAAAAAAAATGACTACTTCAATAGATATTATTACAGTAGGAGCAATAACATTTTATATATTTTTCCTAACCATAAAATACTATTATGTGTTTTCTATTTTCCCACTCTTAATAGCTATATTGCTTTCTGGATTACTTACTTACGCATACCAAATTCAAAATCTTATAACTCCAAAACAAACAATTCAAAACTATCTTATTGGTTGTTTAATCACCCTATCTGTAGCTTTCTTTGTTTTAATTATATGATAAAGCCATATATGTTTTATTACCTCTATATGAAATATTATTATTAATTTTGCTGTTTACTATAAGGTATTACCCACTATTAATGAGAAAAAAGCGGTTAATTATATTATTTTCTTTAGTTATTGGTTCGAGCATGTCTTTATTTGCTCAGAATGATAAGCAATTAGATACACGTAGTGCTAGTAGAAGATTTGCAGACTCGTTGTATGCTGTTTATAATAAACCAACGGCAATAGCAAAAACAGAAACAACAAAATCTATTCCAACAATAATTCATAATAAGATATCTATTGATTCTTCTAATTTTAAACATCCAGAACAGGAAGAAGATGAGAAAGCTGTTTACTTAGAATATAAAGAAGCACCTTGTAAGACTCTTTACAATAATACTTGGTGTACTAATAAGGTTAAAATGCCTTCTTTCCGTTTTGGTGAATTCCCTGATGAGTTTAAAATTAGATTAATTGATTCTAAAAAAAATCAAAGTTTTCATTTTCCATGTGGTGATAAAGGAGTAAAATCATCTCCTTATGGTTGGCGATGGGAGCGTCCTCATGGAGGTATTGATTTTGCAATAAATATTGGAGAGCCTATATATGCAGTCTTTGACGGAGTTGTTAGGGTTGCTCAAGTAAATGGTGGTTATGGTAATATGATATTAATACGTCATTATAATAATCTTGAGACTCTTTATGGTCACTTAAGTAAGATGAAGGTAAAGGTTGGACAAGTAGTAAAAGCTGGAGATATCATTGGTTATAGTGGTAATACAGGATTTTCAACAGGTCCTCATCTCCATTTTGAGTGTAGATGTCTTTATCAAACATTTGACCCCGAATGGATACTTGACGTAAAACATAAGGCACTAAGAACGGATCGTATTAATATAGAAAAGACTTTTTTCGGTATTGAAAGAGCAGAAAAACAATTGAGTAAGCGTCAGCCAATAACAAATTTAGCTAAGGTTAATAAAACATTTGAGGGAAAACCTTATTATTCTTTTAAAGATAAATATGCTCCAAAAACCAATACTCTTCTATTAGCTAAAGGAGGTAATCAACCTATAGTTAGGAAACCAGTAGAGATAAATAATGATGATAAAACAACTTGGCGTTATTGGACAGTAAGACCAGGTGATACAATAACTAAACTTGCAGATAAGTTCAATATAACTCCAAGACAGATTATAGAAATGAATGGACTAACTGCAGAGGATTTAAAACCAAAAACAAAGATTAGAGTGAGGTAAGTCACATTATTATTTGCTAATCGTCTAATTCTAATTATAAGGTGGCAAATTAAATTTCTCAATCAAATAGAACAACAAACTTAAAAAATATAAAAGTAAAATGTCAACAGCATTAAAAAGTCTTTCATCATATAATAAAGATGAAGTTCCCTCGGGGGAAGATGGTATATTCGGTATAGTAGTTTCAGAATGGAACTCAGATATCACAAATGCACTATTGCAAGGAGCTATAGATACTCTAAAAGCAAATAATGCAGAGGAAAAAGATATTTATATACAATATGTTCCAGGCAGTTTTGAACTCCCTTTTGGAGCTTCAAAGCTATTGGAAAAGAAGAAATTTGATGCAGTAATATGTCTTGGTTGTGTAATACAAGGAGAAACAAGACATTTTGATTTTATTTGTAATGCAGTTGCAAATGGTATAATGGAAGTGAGCTTAAGAAAAGATATTCCAGTTATATTTGGTGTTCTAACAACTAATACACTTGAGCAAGCACAAGACCGTTCAGGTGGTAAGCATGGCAATAAAGGTGTTGAAGCTGCTATAACTGCTTTAAAAATGGCATCTCTATAATAAATAATAAAGCCTTATTATATAAAACATAGTATGAGAATAGTATTTCTTGGTACTCCTGACTTTGCTGTTGCTTCATTAGATGCATTGGTAAAGCAAGGGTATGATATTGTTGGTGTTGTTACAATGCCAGATAAGCCTGCAAACCGTGGACATAAGATAACTTACTCCGCAGTAAAGCAATATGCATTAGATAATAATCTTTATCTTTTACAACCGACCAATCTAAAAAATCCAGAGTTTATTGAAGAGTTAAGGTCATTAAAGGCGGACTTGCAGATTGTAGTTGCTTTTCGTATGTTACCAAGAGATGTTTATGCAATGCCACCAATGGGTACATTTAATCTTCATGGCTCTTTGCTTCCTAAGTATAGAGGTGCGGCACCTATACATTGGGCTGTTATAAATGGAGAAAAAGAAACTGGTGTTACAACTTTTTTATTAAATGATAAGATAGATGAAGGAGAGTTATTATTCCAACACATTGTTCCTATTGGAGAAGAAGAAACCACAGGAGAACTTCACGATAGAATGATGATTGAGGGAGGAAAACTTGTTGTAAAAACGGTGGAAGCTTTAAAAACTGGAAATTATCAGACAATTTCTCAAACAAAAATAGAAGTTAATCCAACTCTTGCACCTAAGATATTTAAGGAGACAACCTTAATCCCTTGGGGTAAAACAGGGATAGAAATAGTAAATTTTGTGAGAGGAATGTGTCCATTTCCTTGTGCAACTACTGTTTTTTTTAATGAAAAAACTAATATAGAGCTGTTTTTGAAAGTATTTAAGGTGAAATTTATTCCATTTTCTCACAAAAAAAATATTGGTCAAGTAGATATAAATATAAAGGACGGATTTAGAGTGTATTGCTCAGATGGAGTGATAGAAATGCTTGATTTACAACAAAGTGGTAAAAAAAGGATGGGGGTTAATGAATTCCTTAGAGGGACTAGATTTGATGGTGGTTTTGTGGTAGCAGAAAAAAATAATTAATTTTTCTGGAAAAAAACATACAACATAAGAAAAATTTGTTACATTTGCAGCACTAACCATTTAAAAATTTAATTGATATGACAAAAAAAGATTTTATCCATTTAATGGCTGCAAAGGCAGACTTAAATTTAAAACAATCAGGCTCTGCTTATGATGCATTCCTAAATGTTATGGAAGAAAAATTAAAATTAGGTGAAAGAGTTAGTTTCATCGGTTTTGGTTCTTTCACAGTTGTTGACAAACCAGCTCGCACAGCTCGTAATCCAAGAACTGGAAACGCAATAAAAGTTGCAGCTAAGAGAGTTGTTAAGTTTAAAGCAGGCGCTGGTCTTAAAGACATAAAAAAGGGTAAAAAATAATAGAGATTATTATTTTTTCTAAAAAAACATCTTACATCTTTGGTGTAAGATGTTTTTTTTACTTATACAGATAAGCTATTCAATTTAGAATTGTTATTTTTGCAATATATTTAGTGTTTTAGAGTTTTATTTACTTAAAAACACTTTAGTTTATAGAAAAGAGCTTTTCCGTAAAAAATAAATCAAGTATAATTGAATTTATATCAAATCTAATTGGATTTATATTAAGTTTATTTGAATTTATACTTAGTTTATTTGGAAGTAAATTAAGCATTTATTGAGAAAGAAATCTAAATAATATATTTTAATAAGATATGAATAAGAGAAATTTAAAAGTTTTAGTAATCGGTTTTATACTATTAGTTTTTTGCATTCCTGCACATGCACAAATATTTAAAGGAATGCTTATTTTAGGTGGAAATCTTTCACAAATTAATGGTGATCAAACATATGGTTTTAATAGGATAGGTTTTAATGTTGGAGCAGGAGTAATGGCACCATTAAATAAGAAACGTAATGTTTTGATGAGTATGGAACTACTCTATAATCAGATTGGAGCAAAAGAAACAGAAGATCCTTTTAAATACAATACACGTTTGAATTATGTTTCAATTCCTATATTATTGCATTTTGAAGATAGGAAGGGCGGTTGGATGTTTGGTGCAGGATTACAATACTCTCGACTTTTTAAAGTTAATGAAGATTGGGGATTACCTGATACAATAAAATATATGGATCGTCCAGATCTTTCAACGGTGAAAGATTTTAATAGAGATGACTTATCTGCTATTTTAGATATTCGTTTTAGAATTTGGGAGAAGCTGAAATTTAATTTTCGTTACCAATATTCCTTAATTCCAATTAGAAAAGATGTAACATACACCAATAGTTTATCTCCATTACATACAGATTTCTATTCTTGGAAAAGAAATTTTTATAATAATGTTCTTACATTTAGATTAATATATGTAATAAATGAACGTTCAACTCATGAACTTGATAGGAATATTAATAGAAACGAGTATTAATGGTTAGTGATTAATATGAGGACAAAGAAAAAATAATATGAAAAGTATAGCAATATTTCCTGGTTCATTTGATCCAATAACAAAAGGACACGAGTCAGTTGTTTTAAGAGCTTTACCTTTGTTTGATGAAATAATAGTTGCAATAGGAGAGAATACATCAAAAAAAGAGTTTTTTTCATTAGAACAACGCTTAGATTGGATAAGTAAGACTTTTGAAAATAACCCTAAGGTAAAAGTAGAATCATTTTCTTCATTACTTGTTGATTTTTGTAAAGAAAAAGGAGCAAAATATGTTGTTAGAGGATTAAGAAACTCTATAGACTTCCAATATGAAAGAAATATCGCACTAATTAATCAAGAACTTTATCCAGAAATAGAAACAATATTTATTTTAACTAAGCCAGAAGATACAGCTATTAGCTCATCATTTGTTAGAGAAATACTATCTTTTGGTGGTGATGTAACAAAGTTTATTCCTTCTTCAATTGAAATAAAACAAAAAAAATAAAACCTTTATTATGGCAAAAGTTAGTTTTAAACCAGGCACAATGATATATCCTCTTCCTGCAATAATGGTTAGTTGTGGGGAAACTCCAGAGGAATATAATATACTAACAGTAGCATGGGTAGGTACGATATGTACAGAACCCCCAATGTGTTATATATCTGTTCGTAAATCAAGACATTCTCATACAATTATTGAACGGACAAAATCATTTGTTTTAAACCTTACAACCAAAGAACTTGCAAAAGCAACGGATTGGTGTGGAGTAAAATCAGGAAGGGATTTTAACAAGTTTCAAGAAATGGGCTTAACAGCAATTCCTGCTCTAAGAGTAAAAGCTCCAATGATAGATGAAAGTCCATTATGTATTGAATGTGAAGTTGTAGAAATAAAAGAATTAGGTTCTCATGATATGTTTATTGCAAAAGTAGTAAATGTTAATGCCGATGAGAAATATATAAATCCAGAAACTGATACTTTTGAATTAGAAGACGCAAATTTATTGGCTTATTCACATGGAAAATATTATTCACTTGGAGAGAAATTAGGTTTCTTCGGTTATTCGGTCGCAAAGAAGAAAAAGAAAAAAGCCTAAACATATAATAATATATGTGGGATAGTTATTTAAAAGGGTTTAAATCTTACCTTATATTAGAAAGAGGATTTTCTGAAAATACGAAAGATGCTTACATAAGAGATTGTGAGCGTCTTTTCTTATTTATGAAAGAGAGTTATCCAACAATAAATCCCAAAACGTTATCATATAAACATCTGCAAATATTCTTAAAAACAATTCAGACTTCTACAAATGATAGCGAAAGCAAGATATTAAAGATAAGTACACAAAAACGATTGGTATCAGGAATAAGGGCTTTTTATAAATACTTATTAATAGAAGACGTAGTAGATACAGACCCAACAGAAATGATAGAACTCCCTCGAATGGATCAAAAACTCCCAGTAGTCTTAACTAATGATGAGATAATTAAAATGCTTTCTGTAATAGATAAATCAACTTACAGAGGAGTTTGGATAAATTTAATGGTAGAGATTTTGTATGGAGCAGGATTAAGAATATCTGAGCTTTTAAACTTAAAAATAGGAGATATATACCAAGATCAAGAGTTAATAAAAGTAATAGGAAAAGGAGATAAAGAACGTTGGGTACCGCTAAACAAGATAGCACTTAAACAAATAAAATTATTTATTAATAATACTCGTTCTCAAATAAATCCCCAAAAAGGTTGTGAACAATACATCTTTTTAAATCAAAGAGGAGGGAAGTTGTCACGCATTGCAGCCTATCAAGCAATAAAAGAAATAGCACAAAAAGCAGGTATTGAAAAAAATATACATCCTCATACCTTGCGTCATAGCTTTGCAACAGAACTAATGCTTGGAGGAGCAGATATAATGGTTGTAAGAGAATTAATGGGACATGCAAGTGTAAGTTCCACTGAAATATACACTCATCTAAACACAAAGCATCTTAAAGAAACAATTTTACTATATCATCCTCTTTATAATAAAGGACTCAAAGATTTATAAATCTCTTGAGAAATAAAGCTAATATATTTGGAAATGAATAACCCCCGTTTATTGGCTTACTTCTTATTGCAAAGAAAAAACATCAGCTATAGAATCTTCCGAATTATAGTTTATATAAATCAAAAAAGACTCCATATAAATTCAATTATAGTTTATATAAATTGAGAAAGAGTTCGATTATTTTCAACTATATTATTATAAACACTGAAAATAAAAAAAACTCCAAGAGAATAAGGAAACTCTTGGAGTATTTCAATTAACTTTTGGAGGTAATAGTTAATTTGGAGGTATATGTATTAAAAATAAATATCTCTTTTACCGCCACGAATGGCTTCAAGGTTTTCTTTTACTTTTTCTTGTTGTTCTGGTCTAACGTTTTTATTAAAGTCTTCTATAACTTTTAATCCTAAAGCTTTTGTTTCAGGGGAAGCAAAGTCTTCAAGATATTCTTGGAAGGTAAACATTGCATTTGGTAAACAGAATTGTTGTATTAAACCTGGTTTAGCTAAATCCATAAAGTCATGTCCAACTCTTCCTTGACGATAACATCCAGTGCAGAATGATGGAACATAACCTTCTTTAGCTAAAGAATAAATTACTTCATCTAAGGTTCTGTGGTCTCCTGTTGAGAATTGAGTACCTGTGCCTTCTTCATCATGAGCATAAGAACCAGGGTTTGTTCTTGAAGCTGCTGAAATTTGACTGACACCATATTCAATTAATTCATTTCTCATTTTATCGCCTTCACGAGTAGAAAGGATAATCCCAGTATAAGGTAATGCAATACGAATTATAGCTACAATTTTCTTAAAGTCATCATCACTAACAGGAGAAGGAACATGTTCTGCATCAGGAGCTCCAATTGCAGGTTCCAATCTTGGTACAGAAACAGTATGAGGACCACAACCATAAGCTCTTTCAAGATGATTTGCATGTTCAATCATTGCAAGGACTTCAAAACGATAGTCAATAAGTCCAAGTAATGCACCAATACCAATATCATCAATTCCACCTTCCATAGCTCTATCCATAACAGTTAAACGATATAGATAGTCAGCCTTAGGAGAACCGGCAGGATGAAAGTTTTTATATTTTATTTCATCATAAGTTTCTTGGAAACAAACATAAGTACCAATCTTTTCAGCTTTAAGTCTTGCAAAATCTTCAACTTCCATTGGAGCAAGCTCAACATTAATTCTTCTTATATAATCTTTTCCGCCTCTTTCTTTAACACCGTAAGTTGTACGAATAGCTTCAATCATATAATCAGTACCATTCTTATTATTTTCACCACAAATCAATAAAGCTCTCTTGTGTCCTTGTTTTAAAAGAGCAGAAGTTTCTTGAGCAATTTCATCCATTGTTAAGATTTTTCTCTTAATCAAGTGATTATCCTTACGGAAAGAACAATATGTACAGTTATTTACACAAACATTTCCAGTATAGATAGGAGCAAAAATAACAAGACGCTTACCATAAATGCTTTCCTTCACAAACTTTGCTGTTTCCATTATTTTATGGATTTGAGCATTATCTTCAATTCTAAGTAGAGCAGCAACTTCTTCTAAATTTAGACCTTTAAGATTCTTAGCCTTGTTTAATATTGTATCAATTTCTCCTTGAGTTGGAGTTTTCCCTTCAATAAGATTGTAGAGTTTGTCTCTATCAATGAAATTGGTGTTTCTTTCTGATATATTCATATTAATAATTGTTTATATGTGATTATAAATTATTGTTTTCTTTTATTGTCTTACCCTTTGCTAATATAGATTTTACTTCAACATCATCTAAACGCCCCAACTTACCAGTTAAAGCATTAATAATATCGCTTGAAGATTCAATAACAAGAGTAATAATATGTAAACCTTTATCATGAAGAGGCAAGCCCTGACGAGCCAATATACAATCAGCATACTCTGACAATATCTTATTGACGGTAGTAGCAACAGCCTTATCATAAATAACTATAGAGATAGTTCCAATTCTCTTTTCCATTAGTTCCAACTTTTGGATTAGATTAATAATTAAATTAAGGTTGAATTTACTCGCTTTATAAAAGAGATATAGAAATAAGTCTCCTACTTAGGTTTTAATTCAATGGCAAAAATACAATAAATTTCAATTCAATAACAAGAAAAATGAATTAATCTTCTTCAAATATCCTTATAGTCTTTACCTCAGCTTGCTTTGGAGTTAAAATAAAACCATATTCCTTTTCTAAATTCTTTAATGCTTGATTTAATTCAGGTTTATTGAGAAAGAAATTATTATCATCTTGAATCATTGTATGTTTTAATTCTTCAGGTACTCTAATAATTATATTTTGAGCTTTTGCAAAGCTATAAATAACAGCTTGTAATTCATTAGGGTAAATATTATGATTGTTTGATTTAACTATCTTATTGCATTTAATCTTTTCAATATCCTTTACCTTTAAGAAATACACAGTCTTGATTCCTGAAATAGTATCAACACGAAGCTTTCCCTTTTTTACCAATTCTTTAAATAAGCTCTTTAAATCAACTCCATTACTATCTTTGCAAACAACCTTAAGGTTATAGAAATTATAACCCTTTGGATATGTTTTAAATTGATAATCTGTATTTTTATCAATAATATTTGTTGCAATACTTGGTAGCAAATCTCTATAGAATTTGGTTGTATCCCCTCCAATAGTTGTTGTCCTATTAGAAGCATTTAATCCAGAAACAGGAGTAAGCTTTCCTGTGTAATTTCCTTCATTTAAAGTAATTTCAGCACCAAAAGGTATAATGAAACCACCTAATAACATTAATGAGAAATTATAAAGAGCATGAGTTAGAATTGCATAACGGAACTTAAAACGAAGAGCTATATAACATAAAACTAATGCTAAGCCAAAATACATAGGAAATGCAATAAGATAGTTGAGTAAGTCTAAATTACCATAATGACAAAGAGCAAAACCTAAAGAAGTTAGAATAACAAAAGAATATGTTTGCGATTTAGGCTTTTCTTTTAAAAGGAACATAATTGCAGTAAAAGAAAGAGCGAAGAAAATTCCTGCATAAATATTAAAGCTTATAGAAATAAAACCAGTAGAAAGAATCAAGCAAAGATATTTAGTCCATCTCTTTTTAATAGAAAATGAGCGGAAAGAAAATTCTTCCATAATAGGAGCAATAATAACAGTTGCAATAATAAATAACCAACCATTCATATCTGCTACTTCACCAAGTATTGGATTATCTTCAACACTGGCATCTAAATTAAAGATAAGATTTAGAATAATTCCTAAAACATATAATGCTAATCCGATAACTAATAATAAATTGTAGTTCTTTCTTATATTAATTTTCATGACGTACTTTCTCCTTTTTATAAAACATCCAGCAAAGATAAAAATTAATCTTTGAAAATAAGTAATTTAATTAAACGGATTTCTCAACAAAAGAAGATTAACTCAGAAAAAACCTCCTTTTAATCTCATTTAATTTACTCTTAAACTAAAATAATAAGCTTTTAATCTAGCTAATCTTCCTTTTAATCTCAAACAATGGCATTGTTTACTCGAAACAACCGCATTGTTTAAGTCAAACAATGGCATTGTTTAGGTAAAATAACCGTATTGTTTTGAGTAAACAACCGCATTGTTTGATATTAAGACTTTGTTTAATTACATCAAGAGTTAATTTATTTACATCAAGACTTTATTTTGCGAGTTTTATACCTTATTAATTGAGTTGTAAGCCTCTTTTATTTCCAAAAGAAGAGTAATACAACGCTATTTCAATAAAGAGTTTTCTTTATGTGCTAAATCTTTTCTTTCAACAATTCTTTTAGTGTTTTTTTACTTGTCATAAGAAATACGAAAGGAAGAACTATATATGTTAGTGGATAAAATTTTATTTTGAATGGAAGTTTTAACTCTTGTTTGGAACTTAGGTAAATGTAGATATCTCTTGAGTAAGTAAAGATAACAAATACTATCATAAATATAAGGAGATATCTACTTAATTTTATATTTTGCTTAGTTATTTGAATAGGATTACGCAATTTCTTTATACGTCTCTTTTCGGGAGAATAGTATATAAAGGAAGATAGCCCAATAATTAATAGGCTTATAATTAAATCTATTGTGTCGAATTGGATATTCATTTAATTGTTTCTTTTAAGAGATTTGTGAGAAGTCTGTTTGGGGTTTGTTTTTGATAAAGTATTGTTTAAGCAGGTAGTTGTTTGGATTGGATAGGGTAGGGTCTTCTTGGGCTATTTGTATTGCAAGGCTTCTTGATGCTTTTAGTATTGGTTCATCTCTTACTATATCTGCTATTTTAAGGTCTAATAGTCCACTTTGTTTTGTTCCTGCCATATCTCCAGGTCCTCTTAGTTGAAGGTCGGCTTCTGCTATTTTAAATCCATCATTTGTTTCACACATTGTTTCTATTCTTGTCTTTGCTTCTGTGGATAGTTTATAGCTTGACATTAATATACAATAGGATTGATCGGCTCCTCTTCCAACTCTTCCTCTTAATTGGTGGAGTTGTGATAAACCAAAACGTTCTGCATTTTCAATTATCATAACTGATGCATTAGGTACATCAACTCCAACTTCTATTACTGTGGTTGAAACCATAATATTTGTTATTCCTCTTTTAAACCTGTCCATTTCATAATCTTTATCTGCTGGCTTCATCTTACCATGAACTATACTTATTTGATATTCTGGTAATGGGAACTCTCTAACTATGCTTTCATAACCATCCATTAAGTCTTTAAGGTCTAAGGTTTCTGATTCTTTTATAAGAGGGTAAACAACATAAACCTGACGTCCTTCTTTTATTTGTTTTCGCATAAAAGCAAATACTCTTAGACGGCTTTTATCAAAGAAATGAACTGTTTGTACTGGCTTTCTTCCTGGTGGCAATTCATCAATAACAGAACAATCCAAGTCTCCGTAAACAGTCATTGCAAGAGTTCGAGGAATAGGAGTTGCTGTCATAACAAGAATATGAGGAGGCATATGATTCTTTGTCCACATCTTGGCTCTTTGTTCTACTCCAAAACGATGTTGTTCATCAATTACGCATAAGCCAAGATTAGAGAATTGTACCTTATCTTCTAAAAGTGAATGTGTTCCTATAATTATATTAATTCTTCCATCTTCTAATTGAGGAAGTATAATCTTTCTTTCTTTTTGTTTTGTTGAACCTGTAAGTAATGCAATATTTATTGGCATATCACCCAAGAAGTTCTTAATAGTAATATAGTGTTGTTGAGCAAGGATTTCAGTTGGAGCCATAATTGTTGCTTGGAAATCATTATCAATTGCAATAAGCATACATAATAACCCCACCAATGTCTTTCCACTTCCAACATCACCCTGCAAAAGACGGTTCATTTGATGCTCCGTTTTCATATCTTGACGTATCTCTTTTACAACCCTCTTTTGTGCATTAGTAAGTGTGAAAGGAAGATAATTATTATAGAAATTATTAAATGTTTCTCCAACAATTGAAAATACAAAACCCTTAGACTTTTCAGTTCTGAAGTTCTTCATCAATTGGTGTTCCAACTGCATATAGAATAACTCCTCAAACTTTAAACGAGCCTTAGCTTTAGCAAGAATTTCAGGAGATAAAGGGAAATGAATTTGAATTAAAGCATCTTCATGACTAATTAGTTTGAAGCGTTCAATAATGTAAGGAGGCAAATTCTCATGAATATAACCTCTTGTTTGAGATAAAAGAGTACGAGTAAGTTTTGATATTGCCTTGGAGTTAAGAAAAGAGTTTTTCATCTTTTCAGAGGTGTTATATTGAGGAGAAAACTTTTCTGGTTGTTGTGCTTGTTGAACCATAAAAACTTCTAATGGTTCAAAGTCAGGATGAGCAAAATTATAAGTGTTATTAAATAATGAAGGCTTACCAAAAATAACATACTCCTTATTAAAGTGAAGAGTTTCCTTAATCCATTTCAAACCTTTGAAAAAAACTAATTCAACCATACCAGTTTCATCAACAAACTTAGCAGAAAGTCTTGCCTTAGGACCAGCACCTATGGTTTCTATTCCAACAACCTTACCCTTAACTTGAATATAAACATCTTCAGAGTTAATATCTCTTATCTTTACAAAATGACTCTTATCCACATAACGATAAGGATAATAAGTTAAAAGGTCTTGATAAGTAGTTATGCCAAGTTCTTTATTTAAAACCTCAGCCTTCTTAGTGCCAACCCCTTTTAAGAATTCTATTTTTGTATTTAATAGATTAACCTCCATTATTATCTAATATGCGTTTCTTAAAACTAATTACTATGCAACAAAAATACAAAAATTAAAAGATAAACTCTTGCTTTCGGCTTATTTAATCTCAATATATTTTTAAATACCCAATTCAATCGCCATTTTGCCATAAGTAAATCGCCATTTTGCTATAAGTAAATTAACTAATCTACCACCCATAAATCAGTTAATTTACCATACCCAAATTAACTGATTTGCTATACCTAAATTAACTGATTTGCTAAACCTAAAACACCTATTATTCTGTAAACAGTCTTTGTTTGATGTAATATGCTGATATTAAGTATAATTGACAGGAACGATAGAATAGAAAAAGCGGAGATACTTTTCTTGTAATATCTCCGCTTAATTATTGCTTTCTATCCTTAATTGGTTAGAAAGTTTTATTTATTAGTTTCTTGGTTTAAGACCTAATATTTGTCTTGCTTCGGTTGGATTAGCTATTTCTCTGCCAAGTTCTTTTGCCATACGAACAACTTTTGCTACAAGTTCTCCATTTGATTTTGCAAGAACACCTTTTGAAAGATATACGTTATCTTCAAATCCTACTCTTACATTTCCTCCATCAATAATAGCAAGTGCTGCAAGAGGGAATTCGTAGCGACCAACTCCAGCTACTGTATATGTAGCATCTGATGGAATTGAACCTCTTAAGAATACAAAATCACGAATATCTCCACCAATACCACCATTTACTCCCATAACGAAGTCAAAGTGCATTGGTTTTACAATATGACCTTTTTTATGAAGTCTTAAAGCCATTTCAATCATACTTTTGTCAAATACTTCAAGTTCTGGTTTAATACCTCTTTCAATCATTTTAGTTCCAAAGTATTTTATTGTGTTTTCAGTGTTAGTGAATACATCATCACCACCAAAATTACAAGTGCCACAATCAAGTGTTGCCATTTCTGGACATAATTCTGTTGGTTCAAGACGTTCATCATCTGTCATTCCAACAGCTCCACCTGTTGAAGGTTGAATAATTACATCAGGACATTCCTTATGGATAGCGTCCATAATTACCTTGAAACGATTCTTGTCTTGTGTTGGAGTACCATCATCGAAACGAACATGAAGGTGAATTATAGAAGCACCAGCTTCGTAAGCAGATTTTGCTTCTCTAACACATTCCTCAACAGTGTAAGGAACAGCAGGATTATGTTCTTTTAAAACTTCCGCTCCACAAATTGCAGCGGTAATAATTAATTTTTCCATTGTCTTATTCTTTAATAGGGCAGAGGCAAGCCCTGCACCCTACATAAATTATTGGTTCTTTCTTTGACTTTTCTTTGGAACAACACAAGTACCAGAAGCACGGCAAACAACAACTGGTTCTGCTAATACATCTGCTGCTGAATCAGAAATATCAGGACGAGGTACAATTACCTTTCTTGCTTCAAATGTCATTTTTCTTGAAGAATTACCAATATTAGTTATTTCTCCAACAGCTTCAATATAGTCTCCAGCATAAACAGGAGCAAGGAATTCTACATTGTCATAAGCACAAAATAGTCCTTCGTCGCCATCATTTATTATTAAAAGTTCTGTTGCTACATCACCAAAAAGGTTTAACATTCTTGCACCGTCTACAAGATTCCCACCATAATGAGCATCATGAGAGCTCATTCTCATTCTTATTAAAGATTTTATTGCCATAATTTTTTTATGTTTTATTTGATTAAATAATCTACGAATAAATAAGGGGTTGATACATTATTTGGTTCTATTGTATCAACTTCTTCTTGAGCCTCAGCAATAACTACATCAGCAGCCATTGCCATTAAAGGATTGAAGTTTTTTGTTGTTCCTCTATATATAAGATTACCATATTTGTCAGCAACAGATGCTCCAATTATTGCAACATCAGCATGAAGAGCTTTTTCTAATAAATATTCCGTGCCATCAATATTTATTTTTTGTTTATCTTTTTCAACAATTGTACCAAGTCCTGTTTGAGTTAAAACACCACCAAGTCCAGAGCCACCACAACGAATTCTTTCAGCAAGAGTGCCTTGAGGAACTAATTCAACTTCCATATCTCCAGAAAGTATCATTTCTCCAGAAACAGGATTTCCTCCTACGTAGGACACAATAGCTTTTTTAGCTAATCCTTTAGAGAACAATAAACCTGCTCCTGCTTCAGGAAAAGAAGTATCATTACAAATAACAGTTAAGTCTTTTTTACCAGCCTTTACTATTTCTTCTACAATTCTTTGAGGTGCACCAACACCTAAAAAGCCACCAACCATGATGGTCATGCCGTCTTTAATTAAATCAACAGCTTCTTTTATATCAATATGTTTCATATATGTATTTTATTTTTTATGATTTTACATTAAGAAAGAATAGGCAAAAGTAAATATTATTTCCCTATGCACCAAATTACTTTCAAGAAAAACATTAAAACTATAACGTCCTTAGTTTTGGCGTCTATTAATCTTGCTTATTGCTAAATTGCTGAATTCCTTGATGATAATCTAAAATTATGCTTATAAGACTATTAATTATGCAATTATTTACTATCTTTGCATACTAAATTTTATAATAATCATACTAAAACGATATAGAATAATGAGTACAAAGGTTACAAAAGAATTGGTAAACCCAAAAAGTATTGTTGTGGTTGGAGCGTCGAATGATGTTACAAAACCAGGTGGAGCAATACTAAGAAATATTATTGAAGGAGGATTTAAAGGAGAACTTTATGTTGTTAATCCAAAAGAAGACGAAATACAAGGTGTTAAGTGTTATAAAGACGTTAAAGATGTACCACAAGTTGATTTGGCAGTTTTAGCAATTGCAGCAAAGTTTTCAGAAGCTACAGTTAAAGTATTAACACAAGAAAAAGGTACAAAAGCCTTTATTATAATTTCAGCAGGATTTGGAGAAGAAAGCCAAGAAGGAAAAGAACTTGAACAAAGAATAGTAAAACTAATTGAAGATACAGATGGTTGTTTAATTGGACCAAACTGCACAGGAGTATTTACACCAAATCATCATGCAATATTTTCTAAACCTTTTCCAAAATCATCTCCAAAAGGAGTAGACTTTATTACAGGTTCAGGTGCAACAGGATGTTTTATTATGGATATTGGTATGCAACAAGGTTTGCATTTTAACCATTGTTGGGCTGTTGGAAACTCAGCACAATTAGGAATAGAAGATTTATTAGAATATCATGATGAGGTATTTAATCCAGAAACATCATCAAAGGTAATCTTATTATATATAGAAAATATTAAGAACCCGGACAAATTGTTGAAACATGCTTCATCTCTAATTAAAAAAGGATGTAGAATAGCAGCAATTAAATCAGGTGGTTCAGAAGCAGGATCAAGAGCAGCTTCATCACATACAGGTGCTTTAGCTTCTCCAGATGTTGCAGTTGATGCATTATTTAGAAAAGCAGGTATTGTTCGTTGTAATGGAAGAGAAGAATTATGTACAATAGCTTCTATCTTTACTTATCCTCAATTTGAAGGAAAGAATATAGCAATAATAACTCATGCAGGAGGTCCAGCAGTAATGCTAACAGATGCTTTAAGTAAAGGAGGATTAGAAGTTCCACATATTGAAGGAGAAAAAGCAGATAAATTGCTTTCAAAACTATTTGCAGGTTCAGCAGTAGGGAATCCTATTGACTTTTTAGCAACAGGAACTCCAGAACAATTATCAGAAATTATTGACTCTTGTAATAATGATTTTAATAATGTAGATGCAATGTGTGTTATATTTGGAACTCCGGGTCTTGCTCCAATATTTGATGCTTATAATGTTATTGATGCAAAGATGAAGACTTCTAAGAAACCAATATTCCCAATTATGCCTTCAACACTTGTTGCTGGAGAAGAAGTAAGGGATTTTGTTTCAAAAGGCAATACATATTTTCCTGATGAAACAGTATTTGGAAACGCTTTAGCAAAAATAAAAGCGACAGGAAAACCTTCTAATGATGCAACAGATATTGTAAAAATAGATACATTAAAAGTTCGTGAGATAATAGATAGAGTAGGCGATGGATATATGGACACAAAGGTAATGTATGAATTACTTGATGCAGCAGGAATAAATCATTCAAATGAAATTTCTTCTGACAATGTTGAAGATGCAATTGCTTTTGCTAAACAATATGGTTATCCTTTAGTAATGAAGGTTGTTGGACCAGTTCATAAAAGTGATGTTGGTGGAGTTGTTTTAAATGTTAAGGATGAAGAAACAATTCGTAGAGAATTTGATAGATTAATGAAGATTAAAGATACTTATGCTGTTCAAACTCTTCAAATGCTATTTGGAACAGAAATATATATTGGCTCAATGAAAACTCCATTATTTGGACATCAAGTTCTTTGTGGAATTGGAGGTATATTTATTGAAGTATTAAAAGATGTTCAATCTAATCTTGCTCCAATAGGCATTGCAGAAGCTAAGAAAATGATTAAGAGCTTAAGAAGCTATAAGATTATTCAAGGAGTCAGAGGTCAAGAACCGGTTAATGAAGAACTTTATGCAGAACAAATAGCAAGAGTTAGTGCTTTAGTTCAAGCAGCACCAGAAATTGCTGAAATGGACTTAAACCCATTATTGGGTTCAGCTAAAGCAGTAGTTGCTGTTGATGCTCGTATTAGAATAGAAAAATAACAATAAAAATAAAAAGAGATGAATAAAACATTTTGGCTAAACTTAGCAATGTCATTATTGGTAGTAGGAATGTTCCTATTACAATACTCTCCTGAATTGGAAGAGTTTAAATATTGGATATGTTTTGTAATTGTTGTTGGAGCTGTTTGTTGTATTGTTTATAATACTTTTGCTATAGCATCTAAGCTTTCAAAAGCAAATAAACAAATCATTAAAGCAAATAAGCAAATAGCAGAATTAGAAAAAACAATAGAAAGTAATAATCCAGAAATTAGTTCATCAGAAAAAGAAGATTAGAAATTTATGAAGTTAAAAGATATAATTGTTTTCCTGATTTTAATCGGAGTGTTATCTCTATTTCTATTTGTAGAGCCTTTAAACATATGGTTTATGCAATGGAGTGGAGCAAAAGATTGGCGTTATTTTGTACTTGCATTTTGTAAGTTTGGTGTTTTAGCAACATTTGGAGAATGCTTAGGTCTTAGAATATCAAAAGGTGTATATACTCAAAAAGGCTTTGGACTTATGCCTCGTGCAATAGTTTGGGGAGTTTTAGGTGTAGTAATCTCAATAGCAATGGGAGTATTTGCAAGAGGTACATTTGGTTTATTATCTTATTTTGGATTAGATATTACACCTCAAAACTTAGCAGGACAAGGTTTCGGAATGAAAATATTATATGCTTTTAGTGTATCATTCTTAATGAATACATTTTTTGCACCTGTGTTTATGACTGTTCATAAAATAACAGATACCCATATCCTTGAAAACGGAGGAACTTTAAAAGGATTCTTTACTCCAATTCCAGTTGGAAGAATAATTACAAACCTTAACTGGAAAGTACAATGGAATTTTGTATTTAAAAAGACAATACCTTTCTTTTGGTATCCAGCACATACAATCACATTCCTTTTACCAAAAGAATTTCAAGTTCTTTTTGCAGCTCTATTAGGAGTAGCCCTTGGAGTAATTCTTTCAATCGCTAACCTAAAAAAGAAATAATTCATCTATGTTTAAATTAAAATCACTAATTATAATCTTATTATTATCTATTTCATTTAATTCATTTTCTCAAGAAGAAAAGAAATATAGCTGTGAGGTTTATGGAATATTAGATATGCAAGGCTTTTATATATCTCGAAATAGCTATAATGCAATAGATGGTTTATTTTCTCTTTATCCTTTAGCTCCATCTTATGATGCTCAAGGAAAAGATATAAATGGTAAATCAAGTTTAAACTTTTCTTCATCTCCTTCACGAATAGGAGTTAGACTAAAGCTTGGAGAAGCAATGGGAGCAAAGATATCTGGAGTTATTGAAGGAGACTTAACAGGACAAGCTGATGGAATAGCAAACTTTCTTCGTTTAAGAGTTGCTCATATTAATATGAATTGGGATAAGGCTCAATTACTTGTTGGTCAATATTGGAATCCTATGGTTTTGCCAGAAATGATGCCTTCAAATCGTGATCTTCATAATGGAGCTCCATTTCATCCTTTTGCAAGAGAGAATCAAGTACGTTTAGATTATCATCCTTATGATAATTTCAATATTGTAGCAGCTCTTGCTCTTCAACGAGATTATGCTACAATAGGAGTAAATTCTGTAAGAGATTATAAACAACAAAATAATACAATGCTTCCAGAAGTAAATCTTCACTTTCAATATAAAACAAAGACTATTCTTGCAGGTATTGGAGGACGATTTCTAGCAATTCAACCTCGAGAAAATGTTGTTCAAGGAGGAAAAACATATTCTCTTGATGAAAAAATCTATACTTTTGCAACAACAGCTTATTTCAATTATAAGAAAGGAAAAGATAATCTAAAAATGCAAGCCTTATTAGGTGATAATATGAATGATTTAAACCTTTTGGGAGGTTATTATGAATCAGCTTTTGATACAGTAAATAATTCTTATTCATATAAAGCAACTACAGTGTTTTCATCTTGGATAGATTATGCTCATTCTTTTGGAAAGTTTAAACCAGCAATAATTATGGGTTATTCTAAAAACTTTGATGTTAATGAACAATCTTATGCAAATGCTTATGGATTAGGAATGACAATAGATAATTATATTAGAGTAGCACCAAGAATAGAATACTTCTTTAAAGATAATTTCTCCTTAACTCTTGCGTTAGAATATTCAAGTGTGAAATATAAGGATGAGGTGTATAAAGATAGGGTTAATGGATTTAGAACAGCTTTAGCATTTTGTTATTTATTCAATTACTAATATGAAAGAAATACCATTTGTAAAATATCATGGAGCCGGTAATGACTTTGTCTTAATAGATAATAGGGCAGGGGAGTATAATTTATCTGAAAAAGAAATTCAAAAGATTTGTGATAGACATTTTGGAATAGGCTCTGATGGTTTAATGCTTTTGGAAAATGCAGATGGTTTTGATTTTAAAATGTTATTCTATAATCCAGATGCAAGCACAGATATGATGTGTGGAAATGGAGGACGTTGTATAGTTGCCTTTGCTCATAGTTTAGGAGTAATTGATAATAAAGCAAGTTTTCTTGCACCCGACGGAAAACATATAGCAGAAATTATAGAAAAACAAGGAGATAAATATACAATTAAGCTAAGTCTTTTAGATGTAAAAGAAATAAGCAATTTCCAAGATGGACAATTCTTATATATAGGAACTCCTCATTTTGTAAAAGTTGTAGACAATCTTGAAGCATTAGATATAAAAGCAAAAGGTTCTCTTATTCGCTATGATAAACGCTTTGAAAAAACAAACGGTTCAAATGCAAATTTTATAGATATAGTTAGTGAAGGAGAAATAAATATTAGAACCTATGAAAGAGGAGTAGAAGATGAAACACTTGCATGTGGAACAGGAATAACAGCCTCAGCAATTGCTTATTCAGAAAAATATAATCCCAAAACGAATCCTATAACTATTAATTCTAAAGGAGGACAGTTAAAAGTTTATTTCACAAAAACACAATCAAAAACTTATTCAGATATCTTCTTAGAAGGAGAAGCCGAAAAAGTGTTTGAAGGAGTGATTAATTGTTAGTAGTTAATGATAAATGGTTAATAAAATACGTCCTGAAAGGGCAATTTAAAATAGCCCAACGGCAGCGCCTTGGGAATAGAAAATTAGAGAAAATTAGTGTAATTCGTGGACAAAGAAAAGAAAGAATTTCTGAAATAAATACACATTTTATTGTTGAATCAGCAATTTCTATTTGCAATTGACGCAAACACGCAAGAACATCTCCATTACGAGAAATAACGGCGATGAACTTAATAGAAAGATCAAGTTTTACAGAAAAAAGAGTTAATCTTTTTCCAAATAGATTAAATATAAATACAAAAAGGTTTAATATATTTCCTGAAAGATTTAATCTATAATGATTAGTGGTTAATGATGAATGTTTCTTGTTGTTTGTCCTTTGTATTTTTCTAATATATATGTCATGATATTTTGTGTGTTTTATACTAACTTTCTATTTATTTTTACAACTAACTGATAATTAAGCAACTTTCCAACTTTCCACTCCCTTAGTAAATGGAAAGTTGGAAAGTTCTTTAATAGGTACAGACTTGCACTAATACAAGTTTGATTAGTGCCAAGTCATGTCCCTTTATTTATTAAAAATCTATTTTGGATTGGAATTTTCAAGTGCTTTAATCTTTCTAAATTTTATTTGCTTCAATGTATTTTTAATTATTTTTCCAATAATTATCTTCAATATATTTTAAATTTGTACCTTTGAGCATTAAATTTTAAAATGAATTTTTATGCTGATGTTTGCTTGCATGATAAAGAGTATATGCATAAAAACAATATTAGTTTCAAGAAGACTCCAAGAGATATTAAGAGGTTTTAAAAGTACAAATCATGACAAAAGAGAAAGCAATTAAGATTTTCGAGAATAAGAAAATTCGTACACATTGGGACGATAAGCAAGAGAAATGGTACTTTTCAATTGTTGATGTTGTCAGTGTTTTGACTCAAAGTACAGACCCTTCGGCTTATTGGAGAAAACTTAAACAACGTTTGAAGGAGGAAGGAAATGAAACCGTGACGAATTGTCACAGGTTGAAAATGATTGCAACCGATGGGAAAATGCGATTTTCTGATGTTGCTGATACAGAACAGCTTTTTAGATTAATTCAATCTATTCCTTCACCTAAAGCAGAACCTTTTAAACAATGGCTTGCTAAGGTTGGAAGTGAGAGAATTGATGAAATGAATGATCCAGAGATAGGCATTGAGCGTATTATGGAAACATATTTACGTAAAGGCTATAGCAAAGAATGGATTAATCAACGTTTAAAGAGTATAGAAATTCGTAAGGAATTAACAGATGAATGGGAAAAAATATTAGCTCAAAAACAGAACAAAACTATTGAATCAAAATTTAACGATTATATTTTAGATATAAATGATTTAAAGGGAGAAACAAAGGTTAGAGAAATTAAAACACGAGTGAATCAAAATGTTTTTCGTCAAATTGTTCTCTCTAATTATAATATGAAATGTGCTATTGCAAATATTGATATACCTGAATTATTAATTGCAAGTCATATTATACCTTGGTCAATTAACGAAAAAGAAAGACTTAATCCTGAAAATGGAATTTGCTTATCTCCTTTATATGATAAAGCATTAGATATAGGATTAATAGGGGTTAATAATAACTATGAAGTTGTTTTATCGAATAATTTAAAACAAAATACAACCAAAGAATACTATTTGAATTTCTTCCAACCAATAGAAAAGAAAAAACTCAACTTACCTCATAAATATCTACCAAAAAAGGAATATTTAGAATGGCATATGGATAATATTTTTAATAAGTAATATACTTTTTTGAAGGTAAGGTGGATACATATCTTAATTATAAATAATCAACGAGAGAAAAGAACTTAAAAACAAAGCAAATATAATTATTTCAAAGAAATAGGAGTTAGGGAGATAGAATAATAAAATAACATATCCTATCCTATTAATAATAAGGTAGAGAATAACATATCCCTCAAAACGAAAAATTTACTGTTATAAACGAAAAATTTACTGTTATAAACGAAAAATTTACTGTTATAAACGAAAAATTGATAGAATCATTATGAAAAGTACAGAGATTAACCAATATGGAAATTACTCAAATAATATTGAGGAAAACAAAGGAATTATTAATATCTACGCTAATGCAAAAAACACACAATTAACTTTAGATGAAATATTCCATGATTTTAATTCTGCTTCTATTGATTTATCTTCCTATAATAATGAATTTGGAGATAAAATACATATTGAAAGAACTGAAACAAATGATTTATATAATTGGATTATTACAGATATTGAACCAAATGAATCCCCGATTGCTATTCTTGCAGGTAATGCTGGTTATGGAAAGTCTGTTATTCTTCGTGATTTATTTACAAAATTAAATGATAATAAAATACCTGTTTTAGGAATAAAAGCTGATAGAATTGTAATACGTAATTTAGAAGAATTAAATAAAGAATTAGGACTTGGAGATACTATTGAATCTATATTTAAAAAATTAAGTAACGAGAAAAATATATTTGTATTACTCGTAGATCAAATAGATGCCTTATCTCAATCTCTTTCCTCTGATAGGGGATCTTTAAATGTCTACCATCGTTTGATTCAGAGATTAAGTCTAATTACAAGTATCAAAATAGTTATTTCTTGCAGACTTTATGATCTTGATTATGATCCAATTTTACAAGAATACAAAAAAGGAAAAATATTTAGAGTTTCTTTATTGCCAATAGAAGATGTTAATCTAGTCTTAAATTCTTTGAATATCTCAATTCAAACTAATTCTATTAAATTGATAGAATTTTTAAGAGTTCCATTACATCTTCAGTTATTTTGTAAAATAAACAAACCTGAGAAGTTTTCAGAAGCTATTACATTACAAACTCTATACGATGAAATATGGCAAGAATTTATTCTACTAAAGCCAAACAATATTAATCTTGATTATAATAAAGTGCAAGAATTGATAGAAGCAATATCTAATCAAATGTATAATAATCAATGCTTAGTTTTAAATCAAAAATTATTTGAGAGTAAATATAAAAAGGAATTGGATTATCTATCAAGCGAAGAAATTATAACAAGACCAGAGAGAGATAAAATCCAATTTATACATCAATCCTTTTTTGATTATGCTTATGCACGTACATTTATTGACAATGGAAATGCAATATCCACATCTTTAAAAAGTATACATCAAGGACTTTTTGTACGCTCAAGAGTAAAACAAGTATTTGCTTATTTACGAGAATTAGACCAAAATAATTATATTAAAGAACTGGATGAAATATTATTTGGGGATTACCGCTTTCATCTGAAGTTATTACTGATAAATAGTTTGGGATTCTATTCAGATCCTTCGATTGAAGAAAAAAGATTTGTACAAAATAAAGTATTCCAAAACGAAAACTTTTTTAAAATATTTCTTGAATCAACTTACTCTCAGGAATGGTTTAGATTTCTTGTAAAGGATATTAAAATAATTGATTATTTTAGAAATAACAATAAGGAATTTATTGATATAATCTACTCACTTTGCATGAGAATAATCTATACATGCACAGAAGATGTAATTGATTTTTTAGAAGAAATAAACAAATTTGAATTTGATGAAAAATATAGATTTGTAGGAAATATTTTGACTTCCATTCCCGAAGATAAAATACATCTTTCACTTTCATTGTATAAAGAGTGTGAAAAAGAATTAAATGATTATCATATATATCAATATTTGAAGAAAGCAATTGAAAAACATCCTGATTTTGTTATTGCAGAATTAAAAAAGAAAGTAATTGATAATTTTTCTATAGTTAATGATAACATTAGATCAGATTACATACCTGGAGGATATGATGCTACAAGAGTATATGAAAAATTATTTGAGAGAGATAGAGAAAAAGCTACTCGTTTTTTTATTGATGTAATCAAGTTAGTAGAAGATAAAACTAAACAATCGTATAAAAATTCTGAAGACAGCTTAGATAAAATATTTTATTCTCCTGCATATTTCTTTTATGTGCCTTTAAAAATGAACAATACATATATTCACGAAAAATTATATGATTTTGTTTTAAATTATATTGATGAATTATTTAACACTGATTTTGATAAAGCAAAATCAATAATTATTCCTTTATTAGATTCAGACTCAGCAATTATTGTAAATATCCCAATCTTTTTTATGAGTAAATATCAGACTCATTTTAAAGATATTTCTTTAGAAATTTTATGTAATGAAAAATTCTATCTTTATGCTTCGGGAATTCTAGAATTTAACCTTAAAGAGTTATTAAAAGTTTCTTATCCTTTATTTTCACAAGATGAACAAATATCAATAAATAAAGTAATTTTAGGCTTATCACCTTCATGGGAAAAAGTAAATCTTTTTAAAGAAAAGGGCATATCACACTATGGATATACACGAATAGGTTATACTGCATACACTTTTTTATCAATGTTACCAGAAGAAATAAGGAAAAATTATTTTGAAGTTGATAAATTTTTTAATGAAAAAAACAGACAATATGGTAAAGTTGAAAATACTGCACCCAAAGGAGTTACAGTCAAAGTTGGAGATTCAACAATGAGTAAAGATGCTTATGAGCATATGAATAATGAGCAATGGATAAATTCATTTAAGACATATGTTGATGATATAAGGCCTTTTTCGGAAGCTCCATCAAGAACAGGTCATTGTAGAGCATTTGAAGAATATGTATCTTTAAATCCTGAAAAATTTTTATCTTTAATTAATGAAATTATTGATGATAAGGATGTATTGCCAATTTATATAGTATATGGATTGCAAGGTCTTAAAAAAGCCAATTTTAATCCAGAAACAACAAAAGAATTATTTGTGAAATTCATAGACAATCGATTTCTTAATAAGGAATTAGACCATGAATCACTAATATATTCGGTTTGGCTTATTGAATATTTTATTGATAAATCGATAATTGATAAAAGTATAATCGGTTTCCTAAAAGAAATTGTTGAAAATTATAAAGATGAAGAAAAGCTTATTAATGATCCATTGTTAGATGGTATAAATAGCGTTAGAGGTGCAGCATCATTAAAGTTAGTTCAGTGTTACAAATTTTCAGAATTTAAAGAAGATATATTTTATGCTTTGGAAAAGATGGCATCCTCTTCCTCAGTCCATACAAAAGCGGCTGCACTGTATCAATTAGCTTATTTGAATCACTTAGATATTGAAAGGAATCGAAATTTATTCCTAAATTTAATGAAAGATAATGAACATCTATTACTCAAAGGTTCATTATATAATCTTCACCCCTTATTATATTTTATACATGATGACTTTTCAAAACTTATAGAATTTTTTACGAATGCAATTAATATAGAAGAATCACATGAGATTATAAGCCATATTTTATTTTTTGCATGGCTGGAAAACTTTGAAAAAAGTGAGTATTTATTAAATCAAATTCTAAATAAAAGTGATGTTGCAAAATTAACAGTTATTAAAGCAGCTTTTGACTCAATTGAGCAAGAGGTTGAATTTGAAAATAGATGCTGGGAAATTCTTTATCGTTTTTTAGATATTGACCAAAAAGAATTTGGTGAAGTATATGAAAATGGTTTTTTGAGATTAGAAAAAAATAATTTTTCAGATGATATGAATAATTTTTTAGAGAAGTATGTTCATTCTGCTGTTGGTAAATACAGGGGATTTCATTTTTATTCTTTATTATTGAAATTATCAAAAGATATTCCTGAGAAATGTATTGAATGGACTTTGCAATTTAATGAACATAAAAAGCCAAATATTCAAGAAAGGATGCTTAGTAATGAGCCACTACAAGTAGTCATCCAATCATATAATGCAATTAGAGAATATGATAAAACTAACCCTAGACTTGAGGAAGCTATGGATGCTTTCGATAGTATGTTGACTGTTCCTGAATACCGAGGAAGTGCAAAAGAAGTTTTATACAAGATTGATGAATAATGAGTAGGTTGATTTCAAACAGAGCACTTCCAATCGTTGACAATCAAGATGATTCTTTTAAAAGAAATATGGAATCAATTGTTTTTGGAGAAAGGAAAAATATATTACTTCTTAATACAAAAAATTTCAAGGAGTATTTAGAAAGTAATTTTGATAAATATAGTGATAGTTTTATATTTGTCGATATTGATTTGATTCTTGGGAATGAACGAATTGATTTCATTGAACAAATATGTGATACATTTCAAAAATTATTTCCAGGAAACACAAATATTCAATCTCAGTTCATGAAACTTTTTGAACAACATGCACAACACCCAGTAATCAAAGATAAAATATTTTATTCATTTTTTAACGAATTATTAGCGGATAGACATATAATCATAGTTATTGATAACTTTAGTCAACATGTGGATTATATAAGTGAAACTGATTATAATAGATTAACTATATTACATCGTAATGAATCCAAAAAAAAGATTAGCTTTGTTGTTATTATTCAAAATGAAGATTTGAGTATATTAAAAAAAACATATAGAAGAGGAATTTTCTTTGATACTTTTGATAATAGTTCTAGTCCATTATTAAATTCGTTACCTAATAAAAATATAATTTATAATACAAATATGAATAAACCAGAAGTTTTTATCTCCTATGCTTGGGGTGGAGAAAGTGAACAAATTGTTAACGAAATATGTGAACAATTAACTTCAAATAGAATAATATATCATCGAGACAAAAAGGATATAAGGTATAAAGGGAATATTAGAGAATTTGAAGAAAGATTAGGGAAAGGAGATTATATTATTTTAGTTGTTAGTGATGCGTTCTTGAAGTCTAAAAATTGTATGTATGAAATTTTACAAATAATAAATGCAGGAAATGTATATGAACGAATATTCCCTATTGTGTTAGAAGATGCTAAAATATATGATCCAATTACAATAATTGATTATATAGGATATTGGGAAAATGAAACAAATGAATTAAATGATAGAATGAAAACCATTAGCTCTGCAAATCAAGGAGGATTAAGGGATGATATTGATAATTATGTTAAATACAGGGAGGTTATTCCCGAAATTCTTACAATATTAAGCAGGATGAACAATCTTACTGTTCATAAACATAGAAATAGTAATTATCTTGAGTTAATTAATGCAATCGAAAGTCAATATAAGAAAGAAATTAAAACAAAAAATATAAAATCAACCAATAATACTACTTCAGAAGAGATAGAGCAAAGGAGCATATCACAGTATGGAAATAAATCTGTTTATATAGAAAAAAACAATGGCAATATAATAATTAATTAGATATGGAAGATATTAAATGGATTTTTAGTGGTGTTGGTATATTCATACTCACCCTTATAATTGGAGTTGTAAAATACTTCATAAATAGAAAAAAAAGAAATGAACATAATAAAAATAATCGTACAGTGAATCAGTATGGAGATAAGTCTCTTTATATTGAAGAAAATGAAGGAGATATTACTATAAACTAAAACAGTAAAAAGGGATTTATGTAATATATTTTTTTTGAGAAGAAAGTATTCAATGATATAATCTTGTTCTAGAATTTATAAAGAGTTTGATAAAACAAGCTATTAAATAAGGATAACATATCCGGGATTACAAATTCCGTACAACTGCAACACAACATAAAATAATGTATTATGATAGCATTTAAAATAGGATTAATAATAGTAATTGTTGTTACTTTACTTATGATAGTTATTGTTAAAAACAGAAATAGTGAAGGTGATGTTTTAAAAGAAGATTCTCCTAAATCAAATATTGAAATTAGGGAAAATATTGTTCATAAGGATTTATACAATGTGATTGCGTGGTTGATTGTATTTATATTAATTCCTATATGTATTGGTTTATATGATATGGCTTTGGATGAAGTATCAAAATTAGCAAAACTCACTCCTGTTTTTTCTATATTTATAATTTATTTAATTTGCCTTGCTTATAAATTAGGGAGCATAAAGAAAAGATATTATATGGCTATTCTTTATTCTTTTGCTTTTATGTTTAATATCATGGTACTTGTATTTGTCGTTATTACTTTGCCTCTTCGTTTGCTTCAAGAAAGTTATGAAGTAAATTTATTGAATAGTGCTTGTATTTTTATTGGAAATATAATGATAATATTGACTTTATATTTTGCTTCTGTAAAAGATATTGACGTGTTTTCCTCTATTTTGAAGTTTAAAAAAGTATATTTTGAAAGAACTTATGAACTAAAGGAATTTATTAGAGTAAAAAAAGAAAACAAGTAAAAAAAGAAATCGGATAATATATCCTAATAATAAATAACATGTGGCATTACAAATACCGCATAACATACAATTAAACTAAAATTTCTAATGTGGAATTTGATTGAAAAATAATATTTATTGTTAATTGATATTAAGCCTTGTTCTTGATTGAGCAAGGCTTTTTATTTGTATTAAATTGTTTATAATATCAATTCTTGATAAAAATAGTCTTAATAAATACAAAAAAGATATATTTTTTCTCTGCAAAGTTAATATTATGTTTAAATTTGCAGATTGTTGAGACAAGAAAAATCATCTTGTCTGAATGTTTTAAATTAATAATATTAAAATATAAGAATCTATGTACGAAAAGTTTCAAAATTTCCTACAAACCGAAATAGCAGGAATTAAAGACGCTGGTCTTTACAAAAATGAAAGAGTTATTATCACTCCTCAATCTGCTGCAATTAAAACAGCTGAAGCAGGTGATGTATTAAATTTCTGTGCTAACAATTATTTAGGATTAGCAGATAGTAAAGTATTAATTGAAGCAGCTAAGAAAGCATTGGACGAAAGAGGTTATGGTATGAGTTCTGTTCGTTTTATTTGTGGAACACAAGATTTACACAAAGAATTAGAAAAGAAAATATCTGATTTCTTTGGAACAGAAGATACTATTCTTTATGCTGCATGTTTTGATGCTAATGGTGGAGTTTTTGAACCTTTATTAAATGAAGAAGATGCTATTATATCAGATTCTTTAAACCATGCTTCAATTATTGACGGTGTTCGTTTATGTAAAGCTCAACGTTTCCGTTATGCTAATGCAGATATGGCAGATCTTGAAAAACAACTTCAAGATGCTCAAAAATGTCGTTTTAGATTAGTTGTAACTGATGGTGTATTCTCAATGGACGGTAATGTTGCACCTCTTGATAAAATTTATGCTCTTGCTCAAAAATATGATGCAATGGTAATGGTTGATGAATCACACTCAGCAGGAGTTTGTGGTCATACAGGAAGAGGAACAACTGAACAATATAATTTAAGAGGTAAAGTAGAAATATTAACAGGAACACTTGGAAAAGCATTTGGTGGTGCTGTTGGTGGATTTACAACAGGTAAGAGAGAAATAATAGAAATGTTACGTCAACGTTCTCGTCCATATTTATTCTCAAACTCAATCCCTCCAATGATTGCAGCTGCAGGTATTGCAATGTTTGACCTTATTGACAAAACAAATACTCTTCAAGATAAACTACATTCAAATACATCTTATTTTGTAGAAAAGATGAAAGCAGCTGGATTTGATATAAAACCAACTCAATCAGCTATTTGTGCAGTTATGCTTTATGATGCAAAACTTTCACAAGACTTTGCTGCTGAACTACAAAAAGAAGGAATTTTTGTAACAGGATTCTATTATCCAGTTGTTCCAAAAGGACAAGCAAGAATTCGTGTACAAGTTTCTGCTGCTCATGAAATAGAACATTTAGATAAGTGTATAGCAGCATTCACGAAAATTGGAAAGAAATTAGGTGTATTGAAATAAACCAATAGAAAAAGATTTTTAGATGAAAAAAATATTAGTATTAGGCTCAGGTGGACAAATAGGTTCAGAGCTTACGATGCGTTTAAGAAGTGTTTATGGTGGAGCAAATGTTGTTGCAACGGATATAAAATTGCCATTGATAGATGATATTATGCAATCAGGTCCAGTTGAACAATGTGATGCAACAAATGCAGGACAAATAGCAGATATTGTAAAGAAATATGATATAGATGCAATATATAATCTTGTAGCTATTCTTTCTGCAACAGCTGAAAAGAATCCAATGCTTGGTTGGAATATTGGAATGGGAGCTTTATTAAACTGTTTGGAAGTTGCAAGAGAAAACAAATGTGCAATATTTACACCAAGTTCAATAGGTGCATTTGGTTCTTCAACTCCTCTTGACGGAACTCCACAAGATACTATCCAAAGACCAAATACAATTTATGGGGTAACAAAGGTTGCTGGTGAATTATTAGGAGATTATTATTTTACACGTTTTGGAGTTGATGCTCGTTCAGTACGTTTCCCTGGACTTATCTCAAATGTAACTCTTCCTGGTGGAGGAACAACCGACTATGCAGTTGAAATATACTATGCAGCAGTTAAAGGAGAAAAGTTCTCTTGCCCATTAAAGAAAGGTACATTATTAGATATGATGTATATGCCAGATGCTTTGGATGCAGCCATAAACATTATGGAAGCAGACCCATCAAAACTAATACATAGAAATTCTTTCAATGTAACAGCAATGCACTTTGACCCAGAAGAAATTTATGCTGAAATAAGAAAGCATAAACCTGATTTCGTTATGGAATACCAATTAGATGATATGCGTCAAAAGATAGCAGACACATGGCCAAATTGGATGGATGATACATGTGCAAGAGAAGAATGGGGATTCAAACCTAAATTTAATCTTCAAAACATGACAGTAGATATGTTAGAAAAAGTAAGCAAGAAATTAGGAAAATAATATTCCAAACTTTAATGTTTATTATGTATGTAGAGACGCTATTTATTGCGTCTCTATTTTTTTTGTTCCTTTACACCAAAAATAGAAAATAAATTTGTATATTTGCATATCAAAACAACTCATAAAGACCAAACAAGAGTTAATTGATAAAACCCTCCCTAAAATTTGTTAAAATAAAAGATGCACATCTTTCTACCCAAAAGATGCACATGATTTGATGTGAAAGATGCACATCTTTCGAGATTTAATCTTTAATTTATAAGAACAAAACAAGCTTTCACAACAAAAAGACCTTGATTTACCACAAATAAACCTTGTTTAATTTCAAAAAGAGCTTGATTATTTCCACCAAAACAAAACCTTCTTTTCCAAACGCTTTAATCTCTTTGGGTAAATTCCCCGCCGCTTGCGGCGAAAATTGTACTTTTGTTTGATGGGAGAGAGCAAATATATTCATAAATCACACAATGTATCATTGTTATTATATCAAATAGTCTGTCCAGCCAAATATAGACGAGTAGTATTTAGTGATTCAGTTGATATAACGCTGAAGGACATTTGTCTTGAGATCTCAAAAAGGTATCAAATCTACTTTCTTGAGATAGGCACAGATGATGACCATGTTCATTTTTTGGTTCAATCAGTTCCGATGTATAGTCCAACAAAAATAGTTACAATAATAAAGAGTATTACCGCGAGGGAAATTCTAAGTAAAAATAAAGAAGTAAAGAAGCAACTATGGGGAGGTGAATTTTGGACAGATGGTTATTTTGTAAATACAGTTAGTAAACACGGGAATGAAGATGTAATTTCAAAATATGTCAGAGAGCAAGGTGTTGAGAAACAGTATAAAGTATTATATAAGGTTACCCAATTATCACTTTTCTAGAGAAACTTATGATACCCCGTCCGCTTGCGGCGGGGGTTATTCATTTCAGTATCCCAAATCCTTAATTATTTTATCTACATACTAATTATTAAATAAATCTTTCATATAAATACTTACATATATCAATAATTTTGTCGATTATTGCACTCTTAAGTTGATGTATGTAGTTAAAAATAGTAAATGCTTAAAGAGCTTGTTACATAAGTATCAATATAAATAGTAATATTTAGAAATAAGAATAAATGATTTATTATAAATTCCGCATGGAGGATAATTATATATAAAATGAGAAAGGTTAGGCATCATTTGAGCATAAAAAAGTTTATATGGATATTTTTTATTATTATTGTTTTGGTATTTGTTAGTTTATGGGCTGCAAATAATAAGATAGATAAATCAACTGATGGTTTTGTTTATAAGGATTTGAATAGTATCCCCAAAAATAAAGTGGGCTTACTTTTAGGCACATCTAAGTATCTTATTAATGGAAAGGAAAACGGATATTTTAAGAATAGGATTCAAGCAACAATTGAATTATATAATGCTGGGAAAATAGATGATATTGTTATAAGTGGTGATAATAGCAAAAGCAATTATAATGAACCTTTGGATATGAAGAATGAACTTATTAAGTATGGAATACCTGAAGGAAAAATATATCTAGATTATGCTGGTTTTAGAACATATGATTCAATGGTAAGAATGAATAAAGTATTTGGACAAAGTAGTTTTACAGTAATATCTCAAGAGTTTCATAATAGGAGAGCTATTTATATTGCAAAAAGAATAAACTTAAATGTTATAGGTTATAACGCTAAAGATGTAACAGCATATAACGGATTTAAAACAAAGCTAAGAGAAAAATTTGCAAGAGTGAAAGTATTCCTTGATTTGGCAGTTAATAAAAATCCAAAGTTCTTAGGCGATCCTATTATAATAAAATAATATCTAATAATGGTGAATAAGTTTATTAAAATTCTTGGATTAAGTATCATCGTTTTAGGCTTTCTGCTATCAATTACTTCTCTTATGTATAATAGATACACTAATGAGAATGAATTTCAAGAAAAATTGTTGGCTTTAGATGAAATAGGAGGGGATAATTCAGAACAATATTTTAAACTAAGGGAAGAGTATTTAACTCCAAAAATTGTTTTAGAGAATTATGGTATAACTTCTATTATTGTTGGTTCAATAATCCTTGTAATCTCAATAATAGGAGTAAGTGAAGTGAAAACACCAAAAACAAATATTGGAATTATTATGCTGGGTTTACTTGCTGCATTATTAACAAACATAGGAAATGTAGGAGATTTATTCCTTGAAGGTTGTCGTGACAGTTCACCACCTTGGGCGGATTCGTTAGGAATTCCATTAATGAGTGTTCCATTATTTTTTATTATATCAATTGGATGGGTTATATTGAACCTAATAGGAATGAAAGGTGATTTTCAAACCAATATAAATATCTTTCCAATAAAATTCAAGCACCTTAATATCTGGTATTCTATATTAATAGTAATATCAATAATAATAACAGTCTGGTTAATAATATATGGGAGTTTCTGGTTAATTCTCCCAGGTTTTTTATGGATATATTTTTATATAAGCCTAATGTTAGGAATAAGAGAATCCAAGTTAAAGAGATATTAAACAATTGTTTAATATCTACAATTAGAATTCCTTTTTTTCTTAATTCTTTCTATCTTTATGCTTCTAAGGTTCTAATTATAAATTTATTGAATAATCATTTTGTCTCTTTTTATTTTTTATTGGACAACAATAATTTCTTTTTATCTAAATAATAACAATTCACAGATATTACTCTTCGTGATATACTTAAAACTTGGTATTCAATCCTACATCCATTGTAATTACTATTCCATTCTTCGTAGCAATTGTATATATCAGCACCATAATTTTCAAAGTTATTAATGAAATCATATTCATCATTATAATTGTCTTTGTGATAATTTAGATATGTTATTTCTCCATAATAGAAATTTGAATATCCTAAATCAAAAGCCCTATTATGCCAATTTCCATAGTAGTCTAAAGCAGTAGTTGGTGAGTCTGTATAATATTCAAATCTTACTTCTGCAATTTTATTATTATTGTATGGATATAGAATATATACTACCGAACCATTATTATCGGTCATTGTAATAATCCCATTATCATTTAACTCTACATGAAGACCTTCTTCTTTTAAACGATCAACCACATCGAATATGTCATTTCCTTTATAGTCTTGTAATTCACTAATTTTAGAATCAAAATCATAAACGTTATCATTATTAAGATCAAATTCACAAGATGAAAATAAAAACGTACTTAATAAAGGGATAAATAATAAAAATATTTTTTTCATTCAATGTTTTTGTTTTGTTTATTAGGTGTAACTTTAATGCAAAAGTAAAAAAAAATACTGTTCAGTCGTATATTATAGAAAAAAAATGTATCTTTGCAAGCTCAAAATGTTTAAAAAATAGGGTTAGTGATGAAGACACAAATGGATTATACTATTAGTTTTACAGGACTAGCAATAGGTGAATATGAGTTTGATTTTGAGGTGGATAAAACCTTATTTGAAGAATACGAAAACGAAGATATTCAAGATGCAAATGTTTCTTTAAATGTCCTTTTAAAAAAGGAAGAAAGAATGTTGACATTTGATTTTAGCTTTGAAGGAGTATTAAATGTTTTGTGTGATAGATGTTTAGATCCATTGGATATTGATGTTAGGGGAGTAAACACATTATTTGTTAAGTTTGGGGATAAGTTTGAAGAGGAAGAAGATGATGTGATAATTATTTCTAATAAAGAACATAAAATAGATCTTTCACAGTATATGTATGAATATATTTTATTACAAAAGCCAATGCAATGTGTGCATCAAGAAGGAAAATGTAATAAAGATATGTTGGAAAGAATAAATAAAAAAGAAGAAAATACGAATGAGAGTATTGACCCACGTTGGGCTACTCTTAGAGATATAAAATTTGAATAGAAACGTTTAAAAATAAAAGAAAATGCCAAATCCAAAACACAGATTTTCTCAAACGAGAACAGCAAAAAGAAGAACACATCATAAAGTTGAATCTGTACAACTTTCAACTTGTAGCAACTGTGGAATATCTGTTGTATATCACAGAGTTTGTCCTGAATGTGGATACTACAAAGGAAAATTAGCAATAGAAAAAGGCGCAACAGCATAATCTAAATCTTCTAAATTATGAGGATAGGATTAGATGCTATGGGGGGTGATTATGCACCCAAAGCAACAATTTTAGGAGCTATTCTTGCTCAAAAAGAACTATCTGATAAAGACAGAATAGTTCTTTTTGGCAGTAAAGCTATTATATTAGAAGAACTTCAAGCTAATGGAGCTAATGCTAATGATTTTGAAATAGTACACACAGAAGATGTGATAGGTATGCACGACAAACCTATCAAAGCTTTTGCTAAGAAAACTAATTCATCATTAACTATTGGTTTCGAATACTTAAAAACAGGAAAGATTGATACTTTTGCAAGTGCAGGCAATACTGGTGCTATGTTAGTTGGCACTATGTATAGTGTTGGTGTATTAGAAGGTATTATCCGTCCTTGCCTTGCTGCTTTACTACCAAAAGAAAAAGGTGGTTTAACAGTATTAGTTGATGTTGGCGTAAACCCTGATGCTAAACCAGAGATGATATATCAATTTGGGTTATTAGGAAGTATATATGCACAATATGCTTTAGGAATCGAAAATCCTAAAGTTGGTTTGTTGAATATAGGGGAAGAAGAAGAGAAGGGTAATGCTCAATGTCAAGCATCAATTCAATTGATGAAGGAAACAAAAGACTTTAACTTCATTGGAAACGCTGAACCAAATGAAATATTTAAAGATAATTTTGACGTTATTGCTTGTGATGGTTTTGTAGGAAATCTAATGATGAAGAATACAGAAGCATTTGCAAGAACAATGGTTAAGAGTGGATTAATAAATGATTTCATTAAAAGTTGCAATTATGAGATATACGGAGGCTTACCACTTTTGGGAGCTAATGGTATTGTTATTATTGGACACGGAATATCTAACGAAAAGGCTATTAAAACAATGGTCTTACAATCAAAGACAATATATGATTCAAAAATAAATGAACGTATAGGCCAAGTTTTAAAAAGGAAACTATAATTTTCAAAAAGTAAAGTGTTATGACAAAAATAAGAGCTGCAATTACAGCAGTTGAAGGATATTTACCAGATTATATTTTAACCAATGACGAACTAAGTACTATGGTAGATACCAATGATGAGTGGATAATGACTCGTATAGGTATTAAGGAACGTCGTATTCTAAAAGGTGAAGGTAAAGGTTCATCTGATATGGGAGAAATAGTTGTAAAAAATATTCTTAAAAAGAAGTCTTTAGATCCATCAGAAATAGAGCTTGTAATTTGTTGTACAGTTACTCCTGATATGTTTTTTCCTGCAACTGCTAATATAATTGCAGATAAATGTGGAATAAAAAATGGATTTGGATTTGATGTTAATGCAGGTTGTTCAGGTTTTCTTAATGGATTAACTATAGCTGCAAAATATATTGAAAGTGGATTCGTAAAAAGAGCAATTGTTGTTGGCGCAGAAAAAATGTCTACAATTGTTGATTATCAAGATAGATCAACTTGTCCAATCTTCGGAGATGGAGCAGGAGCAGTACTTTTAGAAGCAACAGAAGAAGAGGTTGGATTTATGGATGCAATACTTTGTGTTGATGGAGTAGGAAGACAACATCTTTATCAAAAAGCAGGTGGAAGTGTATATCCTCCAACTCACGAAACAATAGACGCAAGAGAACACTACATACATCAAGAAGGACAACCCGTTTTCAAATGGGCTGTAACAAAGATGGCGGAAGTAACAGAAGCGATTATGGCTAAACATAATTTAAAAGCAGATGATATTTCTTATCTTTTACCACATCAAGCTAATTTAAGAATAATCACAGCCACAGGCGAAAGGTTAGGCTTAGATCCAAGTAAAGTACTAATAAATATAGAAAAATACGGTAATACCACTTCTGCTACCATTCCAATTTTAATGTGGGAAAACCAAGATAAATTCAAAAAAGGCGATAACTTAATCCTTACAGCCTTTGGAGCCGGATTTACTTGGGGAGCAATTTGGATAAAATGGGCAATCTAAAGATAATATTTTTAGGAACTGGAACCTCGCAAGGAGTACCTTTAATAGGGTGCCATTGCGAGGTTTGCTCGTCTAATAACATAAAGGATAAGCGACTAAGAACTTCTTGTTTAATAGAAAGCAAACAAGGGACAATAATAACAATAGATGCAGGACCAGACTTTCGTCAGCAAATGCTAACGTATAAAGTGGATAGATTAGATGCAATTCTAATAACACATTCTCATCATGACCATGTAAGTGGGTTAGATGATGTACGCTCCTATAATTATCTGCAAAAAGAAGCAATGCCAATATATGGGAATAAAATAGCACTTAGAGAAATAAAAAATGTTTTTTCTTACGCTTTCTCTGATACAAAATACCCAGGTTTACCAACATTTGAACTTCGTAATATAGACAAAAGCGAAACTTTTAAGATAAAAGATTTGGAAGTAATACCAATCGAAGTCATGCATTATAACCTTCCAATATTTGCATATAGAATAGGAAACTTTGCTTACATAACAGATGCAAAGACCATATCACAAGAAGAAGAAAAGAAACTACAAGGAGTCGAATATTTAGTAGTAAATGCATTAAGGAAAGAAGAACATTTTTCACACTTTACTCTTTCTGAAGCATTAGCCTTAATAAAAAGGTTAAATCCAAAGCAAGCATACTTAACACATATTAGCCATTATTTAGGACTCCACGAAGAAATCCAAAAAGAACTTCCTCCCAATGTAGCATTAGCCTATGATGGATTAACAATAGAAGTATAAGTTTAGCAACTATCACCATATCTAAATCTCCAAAAACAATAATAAAAGTTTTTCTTTGGAGATTATTTTTGTTTTATCTTTCTTTCTTTGTATAGGTAGTATCCCAAAAAGTTGTTATAGTTAATTTATAATTTGGATTTTTATTGATTGATTATAGTTAGGGTAGGAGACGCGATAAATGACTTCGTCGAGCTTGACCTTCGGTCTTCGGTTCGCGTCTCTAAGGGTTTTACACAATCAATTATTTCTTAATTAATTATTTTACGATTAATTTCTTTGTAATATTACAATCAGAATTTGTTACCTTAATGTTATAAACTCCTTTAGCAAATTCTTTAACATCAATTTCCAATTCATTTTGGTTGGCATTAAGTTTATACGTTTTAATAGCTCTTCCGTAAATATCATAAACTATTACATCTGCATTAGATTTTAAACCTTTTATTTCTAACCTTGTTTTATCATTTGTTGGGTTAGGATAAATAATAACAGATAAATCATTATTGACAATGTCTTCTAAACCAGTGAAGGTTCTGCAAATAGCATTAGAAAATTCACTTTCACAATTTCCAATTAGCATTTAAATGGTATGGATATTACTTGCGTTTTTCATTAATTTATCTTTATCAAATAGTATCAATATTATTCCAATAACGAATCCACTTATTAGTCCACCAAAATGTGCAGCATTATCAATTCCACCTAAAAATCCGAATAATAAACTTACTCCTGCATAAAGGCCTAACAACATCCAAGTAATTCCTCGCATATTGTTGGAATAGATTTTGAAAACAGTAAATGCTAAAATCAAACCAAATAGTCCAAAAATTGCTCCAGAGGCACCAACACTCACTGTATTTTCGTGCCAAAAAATACTGGTTAAACTAGCAAAAGTCCCACATATAAGAAAACTTAATAAAAGTTTAGTTTTCCCAATTACCCCCTCCAATAAAATTCCCCCTATGTTTAAACCAATAAGATTCATAAATAGATGGATAACTCCTCCGTGAATAAATATAGATGTAATTAGTCTCCAATATTCACCACTCATCACTTCCATTCTTCTATTACCACCAATTTCAAGAAGTTCCTTTGGAGTTGGTGAAATAAAATTGAGTCCAGAGAACACCATTATTAAAAATACAATGATGTTCAATAAAAGCAAAATAGCTGTTGCTCTATTTGGTCCTCCAGGATTAAAAAAATCAAGCATATTTTTTAAATCATCATCTTTAGGAGATTTGTTCTTTTTTAAATCTTTTAGTTCTTTCTGATTAATTTTAGGAATAGCAATCATTATAAATACAATAAATGCACAAATTCCATAAGAACCAAAAATCCATGGAAAAGTACACCCAAGTCTATTTTCAAAAACATCTGTTTTAGGAACTAATATTATTTGATCATTTTCTTTAGCAATTGAATTAGATTCTTTTATTGCTTCAATAAAGCCGTCTCTATCATCTGAATAGCTAAGTTTTTCAAAATAACTTACATTCTGAAAATCATAATTATCAAAATTGCTTTCTGATTGTTTTATGAAACTCCTATACTCCGAATCCTTTATCTCTTCACTTTTAAAGTTACTTTGTTTATCGCTATATTGAACTCCATACCAAATATTATTGGAGTTCTTAAATGAAGACAAGAGATATAGATAAAAATTTAAATCTTCATTGTTTTTTCCCGAACTTCGAGATGTTGCATACAATAATTTTGGTTTCTTGTCAATATCAAATGAATTGATTTTAAAAAACTTCTCTTTTCTATATTCCTTTATTTCATTAATATTATTTACCTCAATCAAACTAAATGATGCTGTTTCAATATAGTTCTGGCTTACAATTATTGGGGCTACCATTGCTAGTACCATAACACTTTGATATATAAAATATCCATTATTTCTACTATTTCCCAAATTTAAAATTCTAATTCTTCGTCTAAGCCAAATTAGTACAGGTATCCAAGGAAGAATGAAAGGCATCCAAAAATTTACTAAGTCCTCTTTTAAATGAAGGATACCTAGTTTAATGTCAAACGTCCATCTAAATAGGTTGTAGAAGAGAATCGTCAATATTGAGACTAACAAAAAAGGAATATAAACTTCTTTTATTTTTATTTTAATGTTTTCCAATTCTTATTTCGTTTTTTAATTAAATCCAAAGGTTTAGTTATTTTGCATTCGAGAATGTTTATAAGCATTAATGTCTTGTCAGGTGCAAATCAAATTCTATTGTCATTATTGCTTGACTTACATATTCCATTGTCCAGCCACTACTTTCAACCAATGTCAATAGTATCTCCAAAAAGTGTATATGCTTAATTTATAATATGTGTTGAAAAGTTAAACATTGTATTTAATCCCAGCTAAATTTATTTATTTCTATTTTTATTCTTTTATAATTCTAATTATTAATTTATTGAATAATCATTTTTTGTCAATTATGGATTGTTGTTAAGGAGACGCGATAAATCGCGTCTCTAAGGGTTTTATACAATCAATTATTTCTTAATTAATTATTTTACGATTAATTTTTTTGTGATATTACAATCTGAATTTGTTACCTTAATGTTATAAACTCCTTTAGCAAATTCTTTAACATCAATTTCTAATTCATTTTGGTTGGCATTAAGTTTATAAGTCTTAATAGCTCTTCCGTAAATATCATAAACTATTACATCTGCATTGGATTTTAACCCTTTTATTTCTAACCTTGTTTTATCATTTGTTGGGTTAGGATAAATAATAACAGATAAATCATTATTGACAATGTCTTCTAAACCAGTGAAGGTTCTGCAAATAACATTAGAAAATTCACTTTCACAATTTCCAATTAATGCTTTAATCTTATAACAATAATTTGTTCCATCAATAACATTTGAGTCAAAATATATAGGTTGAGTTGATATAGCTATTAAAGTGTCATTACGGTAAACCTCATAACTTGTACCATTGCCTGACCATGTTATTTCTAAATATATTGGCCTTGTTTGAACTGTTAAGTTTGTTGGAGTATTAGGAGTAGGGTTTACAATTAGATTTATACTATCAATTCCATAACAGTAAATTGAACCATTATAATTAATTACTTGTGCTATATATGTTATTGAAGAGTCAGCACTAGAAAAAGATTGAGCTAAAATAGATTGAGTTGTGTCTCCAGTTGGTAGCCATAAATAATTAGTAGCACCAATGTTTCCTGCATCAAGCATTACACTAAATTGTTCACAATTAGAAGTATCTCCTCCAAGATTAACAATAGGAGTTTGAGCTACATTTAAATAAGTAGCAGTATCCCAAGTGCAACCAAAATCATCAACAATTTCAATATCGTATCTATAATTTCCACCATCTGTTATAGGAGGAGTAACTAAAGTGGTTGTAGAAGATTGATTATGAGTAAAAGGTCCGTTCCAAATTACAGTATCAATTGGAACTTTATATTTAGTAATATCATTGAATTCCAAATTCCAAGCAAACATAAAGCCATTATCTATACTCCATTGGTCACATACTCTAACTTTCCATTCTCCATTCTTAGGACAACCAATTAAAGAAGAAAAGCCTATATCTGGAATATAATAATTAGATGAGTCATTCCTATGTGTTGAATCGCATGTAGTACAATTTGTATAAGACAAAACACTTGAATCACTAACATATACTGTTGGACAATTATTTAATTTACGATTTGTAGTGTCGGTTCTTAAATTAGAAAAACAATACCACCAGCCTTTTCCCGGAATATTAGGTGGAGAAGTACATGGATTAGTTGAATCATAAGTGCCATGATCAGCACCACCATAAGGAACACCTAAGAAAGCACCACCGCCTCCAGGAAATATTTTAAGAGTTGAGGTTTGACCATTTGGACATTCAAGGAAAATACTAATATCGCCAAAAAATGAATGTTCAATATTAAGACAACAAGAAAGAATATCATTAGCTGATGTAATAATTGCTCCATTACTAAATTCGTCAAAATTAACAGATGATTCATAACAACCGATAAAACCAGCACCACATTGAGGTCCATCAGGAATAAATACTGTTGAATCAAATGTACCAATAAATTGTTTTATGAATTTTATTGAATCTACAACAACAGAAGAATTTGTGTTATACCCAACATTTAATAAAAATGTTTGACCAGAACACATATCAGGTAAAGCATTAACGGTTTTTATTGGATTACTTGATATTCTTATGCGTGTATTAATAGAGTTATTACTTTCACAACCTTTTCCATTAATATAATTCTGATTAGTATCTAATACTGATAAATTTAAATTATATCCTTGAACATCTTCCCATTTATATCCAATAGTATTTGAATAATAGGTAGTATCTCTTTGTCCATTACCAAATGACCAATTATAAATACAGTTATTTAATAATTGATGATATAAAATATCGTTATCTGGAAATTGAGGTTTAGCTATTAGTACAATAGAATCCCCTTGGCATAAATCAATACACTTATAATTAATAAGGCTCCATGTATTATCTGAGCTTGAATAAACAGAATCAATCAAATTTTTAATTAAATGAGTTGACATATTTCCGAGTGCATCATATTTAATAAAGAAAGTATCTAATGCAGCAATAACCCTCTGATAGTCATAATTAATACATTCAATATTAGCTTTAAATCCAGTTCCAACACTAATAGAGTCAGTAATAATATTAAATGTTATACAGCCACTTGTGTCTGAAAGCTTAGAAACGAGTGTCTTTCCTTGCAAGAAATTTCCAGTAAAATTACTAACGTTTTCATAACTTAATTGAGCTTGAGGTGTAATAATTCTTCCACTATAAGCTCTCATAACATCCCCTTGTCCAAGGTCAAATTCATCAAAATAAACAGAACTACGTTTTAATGGACTTGCTGAATTAGAATCACGAGTTGGACAAAGAGTCAAAGAATAATTATAATTATTTCCATGATTATTTGCTTGCCCACCATCATCATAAAAATAATCTCCACAGCTATAAAATATTGTATTGTTATTATAAGAATCTATATTAATTGTATTTGTTTGAAAATCTATTGTTGAGCTTACTAAAGAAGAATCTATGCATAATGTTTTTAAATAAAACTGATAATGAGTATTTGGAATTAATCCATTTAATCTATAATTATTTGTATCAATAATAATATTATTCCAGGTTGTATCCTCTAAAATTTTATAATATAGTTTCCATTCCTCATCAAGAGGATCATTAGGTGAAAAGTTAATACTTGCACTTGTTGAAGAAATATTTGTTACATTTATATTTGTTGGGCAAAAACACAAAGGTGTAATTTCAATATTATCAAGATAAACATTATTAGATACTGGTGTATTAGATTTAAAAGCAATATATTGACCAGAACCAGTGTATGAATTAAAGTAAACTTCAAAATCTTTCCAAGTTTCTAGTTCAGTTGGCATTAATTCTTCTATTTGGACAAATGAGGAAGTGTCATTAGGATTACTCATCACACCAACGGATAATCCATTAGATGCATCATATATTTTTATTTTTAATTTTGCCCTTAAAGTATTTATATGTATTGAAGTGTCAAATTTTGGACTTATAACAATAAGATTTGAATTAGCTGATGATAAAAGGCGAAGGGATGCTGGATTAGAATAATGTATACTAAAAATACTAGAAGTACTAGTTAAAGGATCATGTAATTTTGTCCAAGCAAAAGGAAATTTCATATCAGTTCCGTAAGAATCAAATGACTCAGACCAAGGTAATGAGGAAATGACTGTATAAAAAGAAATATTAGACCATTCACTTTCATTTGTAGAAGAACAAACAGCTTTAACTCTTACATCATAAGCTGTACTACCATATAAACCTGTTAATGTATAATTATTAGAAGTGATATTATTAATAATAGTTGTTGCATTAGCCCAAGAAGTTGTTGAAGATTTATATTCAAGAGCCCATTGAGTTTCATTTTGTCCTGAAGTCCAACTTATAGATGCACTTGTTGTTGATATATTATTAGCAACTAAATTAGTTGGGTTTAAACACGAAGGGATTAATGACAATTCAAGATTATCAAGAAGTACAGAATTTGAAATAGTATCATTAGATTTGAATGCAATATATTTACCAGAACCAGTATAAGAATTAAACCAAACTTCGACATCTTCCCAAACATTTGGTAAAGAAGGAGAAACTACGGCTATTTCTGTAAATGAAGATGTGTCTGTAGTATTACTCATTACACCAATAGATAATTTGCAATTAATATTTGACTTTAATAATTTGAATTTTGCTCTTAATGTATTTATTGGAATAGAGTTATCAATTTGAGGAGTCATTACAATTGTATATTGATTAGCTAATGATTTAATATAAAAAGACCCAGGAGATGAATAGCAATATGTATAAATATATGGAATTGCGGTACCATAGCATGACATAGACCAACAAGTTGGGAAAATCATATTTGAAAAAGGAGGATAACTTATTCCATAAGTATCAAATGACTCATACCAAGGTAAAGATGAAATTGTAATACAACCAGTAGTAAAAGAATATGTGCTTGACCATAAACTTGAATCTGTTGCTGAACAAATAGCTTTTACCCTCACATTATATGAAGTTGACGGATTTAAGCCTCTAATTGTATCTTGATTTGAAACAAGATTAACTGATGTTGAATTTACGAAAGAAGTATCAGTTGAAAGAGAATATTGAAGCAACCATTGTGTTTCACTTCCTCTTGGAGTCCAACTAATAATTCTATTATTACCACTTTGAACTGAACTAAGATTTGTTGGGGCAATACAAGTTTGCGACCAACATTCAAGAGTAATGAGTATTGCGATTAAAGAGAATAAGATTTTTTTCATGACCAATATTGTTAAATTATAAATTGTTAGTTGCAAAAGTAGTAAATAGTTTTTAATAAATTTTGTTTTCTGCACAGAAAATAAATTCAATTTATTTTATTCACAGGAGTTAAATAAATAGGTTTGTTATTTATAAAGGAAATAAAGGATAAAAATAGTATTTTATTTGAAGATGAAAATATGTAATATTCTCCTGAATTTATGCAGGAGTAATATTCATAGAAAAATATTATTCAATCTATATGTATAGGTTTGAATATTTGAATATTGAATAATTTGAGTTTAAAGGCTTATTTGGTAACTATTTAGCTCTTTCAAGAAAAACTCCCTACGATTTCAAAAAAAATCAGGCTCTTTTTAGAACTAATGGTTAGTGGTTAATTATTAATGGTTAATATCAAATACATTAATATCAAAATACCCAAGGCGTTGCCATTGGGCTATGTTAAATTGTCCTTTCAGGGCGTAGATAATGGTTAATGATTAGTGGTTAATGTACCCAAGGCGTTGCCATTGGGCTAATATAATCTGCCCTTTCAGGGCGTTTTTATAATTATATTGTATTTATTCGATGGGTATTTTTGTGGATCAATGTAAAATTCAGGTGGGACGAAAAAACAATTTAGGCAATAGTCCCAAAAGATTAATTCTTTTCAAAAATAGATTAAATATAAATCCAAAAAGGTTTAATCTTTTCTCAAATAGATTAAATATAAATTCAAAAAGATTTAATCTAATTTCAATAATTAATCCTCATTCCACCGAGATTTTACATTGAGCCTTTTTTTGTTGGGGATTATTTAAGGGTATAAATCAACATATTTTTTTATGTGTTATTAACCATTAACCATTATCTACGCCCTGAAAGGGCAATTTAACATAGCCCAATGGCAACGCCTTGGGTACATTAACCATTAACTCCTATTTTTAGTGCGAAGGTAAAAGAACGACAATAATAAATGCAAGGATAACGACAAGGAAACGGCTTAGGTTGTATTTGTGGCTTTCTTCACTATCGAATAGGGTTGTTGTTGAAACATGAAGGAGAATCCCTACTACAATTCCTACTATAATGTTTTCGTAAGGTTGAAGGAATGACCATGTTTGATTAAGTAGAGAACCCCAAATCGCCATTGATGCAAATATAGAAAGCATTAGTATTGATTTTATTTTACCACAACCACTACTTAAGAAAGCGCCTACGATAACAATGCTTATTGGTATATTATGTATTATAATTCCTGTTAGCATTGAGGTGTTTACAATTCCGTTATTAATAATAGGAAATCCTTCTAAAAAGGCATGGATACTAATTCCTATTAATAGCATAATTGAAGATAATAAGCTTTTTTTATCTCCATTTGAATGTATATGTCCATGTTCTGCTCCTTTGGAAAGATGTTCTAATAATAATTGGAGTAAAAAGCCTAATAATATATATGCTCCAATTGGAATTATTGCTTTATGGATATCTGCTCCTTCTTCTAAGCTATGTTCAAACATTGAAGGAATTAAATCAACAAAACAAACAGCAAAAAGGAAAGCTCCTCCAAATACTGTTATTAATTTTAATGTTTTTGAATGGGTGTCTTTTATTGCAAAAACACTTATTCCACTTATGATTGATGCAAGAAATAAAGTAATATAGGCGATTATAGAGTTCATATTTTTTATTTTAGGGTGCAAAATTAATATTATCTAAGTTCTAATCAAAGCAAATGATAGAAAATAACTATCTTTGCGCTATATATTATAATTAAAAATAAATTCTTATGAAAAGGCATATCCTTTATTTACTTATTATACCAGTATTATTTCTTTTTTCTTGTAGAGCAGATGATAGTGATGATATTATTCCTTCACAAGAATCTTTTTGTAAGGTAACAAGCGTTGAATTGATTGAATCAAATATTAATAGGACAACTTTCTGTTCAAATGTTAGTCAAGCTCAATCTTATTTAATGCTTATTCCTATCAATTCTATTCTAAGTAGTTGTAATAATGGTATTGATTCTGTTAGTTTTTATAGGGTTAAATATGAATTAACAATCAATAACACTAAAGTAAATCTTTCTGGTTTATTAATTATTCCTAACACTTATTTTATCGATTCTTTCTCTGTTTTAGTAGCAAATCATGAAACTATGTCATTGGTTTCTGATGCTCCTTCTTTAGGTTATTATAATGTTGCTTCAACTTCTATTTATAGTTCAATGGCTTATGGTGGTTTTATTGTAATGATACCCGATTATGAAGGGTTTGGAGAAAATGCACAATCCTCAAATTATAATCAAAATACTATACCTTGCTTTCAAAATGTTCACCCATATTGTGTTTTAGATAGATGTGGAATTCCAACTGCTGATATGATAATCTCAACAAAGAAATATATTAATTCTCATAAATCAACATTTGGTAAAAGTGCAAAAAATGATACTTATATAATGGGTTATTCTGAAGGAGGTTATGTTTCTATTGCAGCACAAAAGACAATAGAAGAAAATCAAACTAAATATTCTTCAATTAATCTTAAAGGTGTTGCTGCATTGGCAGGGAACTTCGACCTTTCTGGTTCAATGCTGGATTCTATTTTAAGTATTAATGGTTATTATACTCCTTATGTTGTTGCAATGATAATTCAATCATATCAAAGAAATTATGGCGAAGAGTTTTCTTGGAACAATATTATTAAAGTGCCATATAATACTACTATACCACCTCTTTTAGATGGTTTGCATTCTGGAACAAGCGAAATTTCAACTCAAATGCCAAATCATATAAGAGATTATTTTACTGATAATATAATTAGTGACTTGATTAATAAGATTGGAATATGGAATAGGTTTGCTGATAATGATTTATGTTTGACAATAGACAGAGGTTGGATACCTAAAACTCCAATTTATCTTTGTCATCATCCAAAAGATGAGACAGTTCCTTATTCAAATTCATTAAACTTTAAAAATAAAGCCATCGCAAAAGGTTGTGATATAGTTTTAGTTGATGCTGTTTCTCTCTTGTCTTATGATTATCATCAATATGCAGCTGCCGATGCAATCCCAAAAGGTTTTAAGTGGATTTACGATAAAGAATATAATTAAAAATATTATCTTTGCAGGTTCTAAAAAAATGATTATATGGGAATGATTAGATGGATAACAAGTGGCTTGGGCTTCTTATTTGGAGGAGGGTTCATAGGTGGAGTTATTGGATATGCAGCAGGTTCACTTTTAGAAAACTTAATACATAAAGAATATCAAGGAGTACCTCGTCAGCAAGGTGATTTTTCAATAAGTCTTTTAATTCTTGCTGCTGCTGTTATGAAGGCAGATGGCAAGGTAATGAAAAGCGAACTAAACTTTGTAAAAGATTTCTTCACTCGTCAATTTGGAGAAGAACATACTAAGAATCGTTTAGAAATACTTAAAGAGCTTTTGGATAAAGATATAAATATTGAAGAAGCTTGTGAAAAGATAAGGGGTTCTTTAACTTATGCATCAAGACTTCAACTCTTGCATTATCTTTTTGGAGTAGCAGTAGCAGATAATAGTTGTTCGGCAGTGGAGAGAGATTTAATACGTAGAATTTCACAACTCTTATGGTTAAATGAACCAGACTACAAGACAATAGAAGCAATGTATTTTGATGGAACAGACTCATCATACACTATTCTTCAAATTGAAAAGACAGCCTCAGATGATGAAATAAAGAAAGCATATAGGAAAATGGCAATTAAATATCACCCAGATAAGGTTGAAGCTCTTGGAGAAGATGCAAAGAAAGCTGCAAAAGAAAAGTTCCAAGAAATAAATAATGCTTATGAAAAGATAAAAAAAGAGCGTAATATCATTTAATTTATGTTTACAGAATACTCCCTTTGGTGGTTAATGCCAATAATACTTATTTCCTTAACTGGGAGTACTATACTATATTTTTATACAAAGAAAAAGACTTATACTAAAAGACAAAGCATAATTCTTTTTTCTCTTCGTTCTCTTGCATTTTTTCTTACTTTTTTTCTCTTTATTGCCCCAACCATTAAGCATAAAAAAGATATTGTACAAAAACCAATAGTAGTTATTGCACAAGATAATTCGTCTTCTCTTTTAATGACAAAAGATTCTAATTTTTATAAAGGTGAATACTTAAAAAAGATAGAAAACTTGGCAAAAGCATTAGATGAAGATTATGAGGTTAAATTCATTAAGTTCGGCTCTGGTGCAAAGGAAATTAATAATGATGATATAAAAAAAATAAACTATAAAGATTACGCTACAGATATATCAGATGCATTATTAAGAATTCAAGATAAGTATTCAAACCTTAATCTTTCAAGTATAATACTCTGCACCGATGGGATAATTAATAAAGGGAATAATCCATTAAACCTTATTGATGATCTACAAATCCCAGTCTTTACGGTTGCAATGGGCGACACTACAATTAAAAAAGACTTAGCCATAAGTGAAGTAAGGTATAATCGTATGGCATATCTAAAAAATAAATTTCCTCTTGAAATTGTTGCAATAGCTCAAAAAGCAAAGGGTAGTAGCTCTATTGTCAGAGTAAAGAAAGATGGTAAGACTCTTTTTGAAGAACATTTTTTGATTGATAATGATAATTTCTCAAAGAGTTTCTCCACAACTCTAACAGCAGAGAAAGTAGGATTGCAACGCTATACAATAGAACTTCAAACAATAGAAAATGAGCAAACAACAGCTAATAACATAAGAGATATATTTGTTGAAGTTCTTGACGGAAGACAAAAGATATTACTTGTAGGTAATTCTCCTCATCCAGATATGTCGGCAATTAAGCAGTCAATAGAAACAAATGAAAACTATGAAGTAAAAACAATATTATTCAATGATTTCCCTGCTTCTTTAAAAGACTATAATATTGCAATACTACATCAAATACCGGCTTCAAACCCTCAACAACTAAAAGCAATAGAAAGACTTAAAGAAGCGAATATTCCAATTCTATACGTTATAGGTTCACAAACAAATATATCTTATTTCAATTCTCTTTCAACAGGAATAGTAATAAATAATAGTAAAGTCAATCCAAATTCAGCAACAGCTTTTGCTAATACAAACTTCACACTCTTTAGCATAAGTAAAGAAACAGAAACTATACTAAATCAATTTCCTCCACTTCTTTCTCCATTTGGAACATATAATCTTTCCCCAGTAACACAAAGTTTAGTTAATCAAAAAATAGGAACAGTTCAAACTAACTATCCATTAATAGCATTTACAAATAATCCAAACCAACGTTCTGGAGCAATAGTAGGAGAGGGCTTTTGGCGTTGGAGATTACAAAACTACTTAATAAATAAAACTCATAACCAAACAGATGAGATAATACATAAGAGTATTCAATATCTTGCTTCAAAATTAGATAAGAGTCGATTCCGCATAATATGTGATAATGTTTTTGCTGAAAACCAACCAATAATAATGGATGCGGAACTCTATAATGATTCTTATGAATTAGTAAATGAGCCAGATGTAAAAATTGTAATAACAAATCCAGACGGAAAGAAATTCCCATTTACATTTTCTAAAACAATTAATGCTTATCATCTATATGTTGGAACATTCCCATCAGGTAAATATGACTACACAGCCACCACAATATACGGAGGAAAAACCTTTGTAGTCAATGGCGTATTTCATATTTCAACCCAAAATCTTGAAGCAATAAATATAGTAGCAGATCATAACCTCTTATTTAATATCTCTGAAAAAACCTCTGCACAAATGCTTTATCCAAATCAAATAGATAAACTTCAAAACCTGCTAAAGAAACGTAAAGATATTAAACCTCTAATCCATCAAACAATAACAAATGATAAACTAATAGACCTTTGGTGGTATTTAGCTCTAATTATCCTGATATTCGCCTCAGAATGGTTTTTAAGGAAGTATTGGGGAAAGATATAACTTCATATACCTACATCATTTTGTTTTACATATCATTCAAAAGTTTTTACATAAAAAAAGATTATTCCAACTACCCAATTAGAGGAGAAGTATCTTATTTATATATACTGTGGATTAATATATAAAGGCAATCAAATCAACTATTTATTGATATAGTAAATCTCTCTCACTTCAATATAACAAGACATTATTGGTAACATTATTTAATACAATTTGAATGTTAAGGGTATATTGATAATAAGAGATGCAATTATATTCTGATTGTAATATAAGAAAGGAATACGAAAAGGTTTTTTGATGATATTAGTCTATATAATATATGCATAAATAGTAAACCAATTTTAGTTTACTATTTATGCATATTATCAAATAGTTTTTAGCTAAAGATTATTTGATTTTTAGCGTTTCTTTTATGTTAGATTTGTTTATGTATTGAGGTGATAAAAGATAATTTACATACATTGCTGAAATTGCACAATATGTTGTTTTAGCATTTGCTTCTATGTAAGAAATCATTGCTTGAGACATTTCTGTTTCTGAGTCAAATGAATACATTTCCGAGCAATTTTCAAATGAAGTAAATGAATTATAAGCTGAAATAAAATTGTTATGAGTATCATAATCTAAAACACTACCATTAGTCATAATATTACCCATATAATTATAAGTTAAGTTTTGATATACAGAATATGCATTATCAGATAATATTTTAAAAGTAGGTAATACAGTAGCTCTACTCATTCCTGCTTCAGCAAAAGCTGCTGTGTAAATAACATTATTATATTCACCAATAATACATTGTTTTCCTCCTGTTAAACTTTGAGCAGACATATAAATGTAATTAATCAAACCATCACCAGGATTTTCTGTTGAAGTAAGAGTATATCCCTTTGATGTAATTGACGATGATATTTGAGTATTACTTTGTCCTACATAAGACTTTAAATTGGCAATAGTAATCACACTTGCTGCTGTTGTTGTCGTTGTATTGTTGTCGTCAGAGCTATCATCCGAACAAGAACTTAGGACAGTAGCTACGCTTAAAAAAGCGCAAAATAATAGAACTAATTTTTTCATGTTTGTTTTGTTTTGGTTATTCTAAATAAATTATTAATTGATTTGTAGACGCAAAGGTAAACTTATTTTTAATAATAGCAAAAAATATGGACAAAAAAAAGAGTAAACTTAATTGTTTACTCCTTTGTAATTAGGTTTAAATTTTAGATTAGAAATAAAAACGAAGACCAAATGATGCTCCTAAGTTTAATCCTAAATCAAAATTATTATTTTTGTATTTGTGTTCTACACTTGAATCAGTATAGCTTGATGTAAGCATATTATAAGTTACGCTACCAAATCCCATGTTTATAGCAAAATGTTTGTTGAAGCTATATTCAAAACTTAGTGGTTCTAATCCTATGCAAATATTTGTTAAATCATTTGTTGTAGTAACAACACTATTAATAACATAGTTGTCCTCATCATAAGTTCCAAAGCCAAAACTTACATATAGTTTTGGAGCATACTTAAGATGATCGGTTATTTTCATAAAATATATTGCAGAAGGAGCAAATGTAAATAATGAAGTTGTGTTGTATAGTTTATTGTCAGCAACTGTATTGCTGTATTGATTATCTCTATAGTATCCAACACCTAAGCCAACTGCAATTTTGCTTGTTACCATGTAATGAAATTCTGCATTAATATTAAATGTTGAAGAACTTGGAACATCAGTTGTTATTGATCCAACTGTTGAGGATGTAGAACTAGAATTAAATCCTATTCCTCCCGTTACGAACATTTTCCCACTTTGTGCAAATGTTAACGTTGATGCTAATAAAATAGCAAATAAAATAAATAAATTCTTTTTCATGATAATTGTTTTTTTAATTGGTTAATAATAAATTATCTTATTAATCTCGCAAAGGTAATAATATAATTTGCATATAATATCAATTTCCTAGTTGTTTTTATCAACAGGTAATTGTTAATAAAAAATATGGTTATATAATGAATATAGTGGATAATCAAGAAAAAATCTTAACTTTGCCCAATTAATAGTCCAAAAAGATTTAATCTTTTTCCAAATAGATTTAATCTCTTTTTAAGAAGTAATCTGCAATATCCAATCAGTTTTCTTTTTCTTATTGTATTTGTAAGTTTGAATAAATACTTGCGTCTGCTATTATATCAACTTTAATCAGAAATAAAGCTAATCTTTTTGAGCTAAACTTAGTTAGCTTTTAATGCTATTCCTATTAGTTGGTTTAGTACTTCTTTATCTAAATCACTTAGCTTTTTAAAATTGATGCAGCCTCTTCCTATTTTTACTTTACCTAATTTTTGTGCAAGTTCAATATTATTTTTGTCATAAAGAATAAAATTAAGGTATAAGGAAATATAGTTTTTCCTTGGAGAGAAACCTACTTTAAACCATTCAACGCTACGACTTGATTGGTAGGACGCCATATATTTTTTAAATCCAATTATACTATCTCCCCAAAGTTTTCCTTCCTCTTTTGTGTGTTGAAGTATTATATTATATAATTCTATTGAATCTTTTTTCTTAGATTCATCTTCAATTTTTTCAAGAAATTCCATTATAGGAAAATCATTCTCTTTAGTTTTAATTTCAACTTGTTTACTCATAATATTATTCTATTTATTCGTCTGTAGGAATACAATTATCATAATTAATCATGTGATTTCATGTTATCAAACTTATTATGAAAGGAGTTTTTCTGCTTTTTCTATAGCTTCGATTTTTCCAACATCCACCCATATATCTTTAGAATGGATATAAGATTTGATAGGGTAGTCTTTGGATAGTTTTAAGTATTCTGGAATTATTGGAAAAGAGCCTTCTTGTCGAATAAGATTTAAAATATCTGGATTAATAAATTGAATACCACTAAAAGCCCAACGGGTTAAATTTTTATCTCCATTTGAAATAATCTTTTCTCCTGTTTTTGTATTTTCCCAACCACAAAGTGTATTTTCTTTATTAAATAATAAGTATCGAGAAGTTTCTCTTTCACTTACAGCTAAGGTGGCTAATGCATTATTTTCTTTATGTTCTTTATAAAAGGAAAGGAAATCTATCTTTGAAAGAATATCAACATTATGAACAAGGATATCATTTTTAGTGTCAAAAAGATGTTTAGCATTTACTAATCCTCCACCAGTATCAAGAAGTAAATCGGTTTCATTGGAAATGAAGATGTCAGCATTATAATGCTTATTAGAAATATGTTCTATGATTTGTTCTGCGAAGTGATGAACGTTTATTACAATATGATTACATCCGTAATCAATAAGTTTGTTTATATTATGTTCCAATAAACTAACGTTAGCTACCTCAACTAAAGCCTTAGGCTTTGAAAGTGTTAAAGGTTTAAGTCTTGTGCCTAATCCAGCAGCTAAAATTATTGCTTGAAACATTTCTTTTAATGATAAATGGTTAATGATAAATGGTTAATGGTTGAGTATCCATATTCTTTAAAATGATTAATGGTTAATAAGCACTATTCTATACTTATTAACCATTAATCATTTATCATTAACCATTATTCAATAATGTAAACATAAGTTAACCCAAGGGTAAGATGTGATTGTGGTTCTAATCTACCCCAAGAAAAATAAGTTTGGTATCCCACTTCAAAACCAAAAGCATTTTGCTCTGTTGCAAACAAAATTCCTGCTCTTGGAAGTATTCCTACACGAACACCTGATTGTCCTTCATAATCTCTTAGATAATATCCAAAGTCATCGTCACCTCTATTAGCGTCTGAACTTAAACTATAATCATATCTTCCCCAAATAACACCTAAACCTAACCCAATATATGGTTTTATTCTATCCAAAAAATTATAATAAGTTGCTTCATTATGAAGGTAGTAGTTGGTGTAAATTGTAAAAGGTATTTGATTAGCTGTAAACAAATACTTTCTTGGAAGATATTTTATTTTATATGAGTTTGGACTAATGTAAGCATAACCTAATTCAAATCCAACTCCAAGTTTTAATTCTTGAAATTGATATTCTAAGCCAAGGTTTATACCTGCTCCATTATTATAATTCTTAGTGAGGTCACTGCCCTTAGATTGAAGAAAGAAAGGCTTAGCAATATAAAATATATCATAAGGCTCTTTGTTTTTAAGGCGATGACGATCTTGAGAAAAAGCTGTTTGACATAAGCAAACCATTGATACTAATAATACTATATAAATTTTTTTCATGGAAATTAATTTTGTTTAGTCCAAGAATCTTTTAATGTACAAGCACGATTAAAAACTAAATGTTCTGTAGTAGAATCATAATCTACACAGAAATAACCTAAGCGTTCAAATTGGAATTTATCTAAATGATTAACTATCTTTAAAGAACGTTCAACCTTAGCATTTCTAACAACTTTTAATGAGTTAGGATTTAAATTATCTAAGAAAGTTTTTCCATCTTCAACCTTTTCAGGCATTTCATCAATAAACAATCTATCAAATAATCTAACTTCTGCATCCAAACAATTATTTGCATCAACCCAGTGAATAGTACCTTTAACCTTTCTTCCATCAGGAGAGTTTCCTCCCTTTGAAGCAGGGTCGTAAGTACAATGTATAGTTGTAATATTACCTTCGGAGTCTTTTTCTATTGAATTACAAGTAATAAAATAAGCATAACGCAGACGGACTTCGCTTCCTATAGCTAAACGGAAATATTTTTTAGGAGGGGTTTCCATAAAGTCATCTCTTTCTATGTATAATGTATTGGAAAAAGGAAGCAGTTTCTTTCCTGCTGATTCATCTTCAGGATTATTAACAGCTTCAAGTTCTTCAATTTGTCCTTCAGGATAATTATCAATAACTAATTTAACAGGGTTAAGTACAGCCATAACTCTATTAGTTCTTTTATTTAAATCTTCACGTAACGAAAACTCTAAACGACCAACATCAATAAAATTATCTCTTTTAGCCACACCAATATTGTCACAGAAATCACGAATACTTTCAGGAGTGAATCCTCTACGACGCAAACCACATATAGTAGGCATACGAGGATCATCCCAGCTACTAACATATTTTTCTTGAACCAATTGCAATAATTTTCTCTTACTCATGACAGTATAAGAAAGATTAAGTCTTGCAAATTCATATTGATGAGAAGGGAATATATTTAATTTTTCAATAAACCAGTCATATAAAGGACGGTGAACATCGAATTCCAAAGTACAAATAGAATGAGTAATATTTTCAATTGAATCAGATTCCCCATGAGCATAATCATACATAGGATAAATACACCATTTATTACCAGTACGATGATGTTCTGTATGAAGAATTCTGTACATAATAGGATCTCTCATATGCATATTAGAATGAGTCATATCAATCTTAGCTCTTAGAATTTTTTCTCCATCTCCATACTTACCATCTCTCATTTCTTGGAAGATTTGTAAATTTTCTTCTACAGTTCTATTTCTATAAGGACTGTCTTTACCAGGTGTTTGAACAGTACCACGATTTAATTTTATTTCATCTTGTGTTTGGTCATCGACATAAGCAAGACCTTTTTTAATTAATTCAACAGCCCAAAGGTAAAGTTGTTCAAAATAATCAGAAGCATAATGTTCACTTGCCCAATTAAAACCAAGCCATCTTATATCTTCTTTTATACTATCAACATACTCCACATCTTCTTTAACAGGATTAGTGTCATCAAAACGAAGATTAGTTTTACCACCATATTTAATACCTAAGCCGAAGTTTAAGCAAATACTTTTAGCATGTCCAATATGAAGATAACCATTAGGTTCAGGAGGGAAGCGAGTGATAATGCTTTTATGAACGTCATTGCTTAAATCGTTCTCGATAATCTCTTCTATAAAATTTAATGAAGGCTTCTCGTTGTTTAATGTTTGAGTTTCCATCTGTATAGCTTAAAAATAAAAATGTTGTTGATAAAGTGCAAAAGTACGTTTTTTCTCATAAATTTCATACTTTTGCAGTAAAAATATAGAAAAATGTTAGTAGTAGGTAATAGTATAGTCAGCGAAGACATAAGAGATGTGATGTTTTGCTGTAATCTTCAACACTGTAAAGGAATGTGTTGTGTTGAAGGTGATGCAGGTGCTCCACTTGAAAAAGATGAAGTAAAACAAATAAAAAAACTCCTTCCAAAGATAAAACCATATCTAACTATAGAAGGCTTATTAGAAATAGAAAAAGCAGGAATATCTGATATAGATGTAACAGGGGAGTTATGTACAAGAATAATTGATGAAAAAGATTGTGTATTTTTAACCTACGATGGAGAAATAGCAAAATGTGCAATAGAAAGAGCTTATGAAGACAAAGTAATAAACTTTCGAAAACCAATTTCTTGTCACTTATACCCAATAAGAGTACAAGATTATGGTGAATTTCAAGCAGTAAATTATCATGCTTGGGATATTTGTAACTCAGCTCTTGAAGAAGGTAAAAATCAAAACCTTCCAATGTATAAAATGTTAAAAGAACCCCTTATAAGAAAATTTGGTAAACACTGGTACCAAGAGTTAATTGTGCAAATAGAAGATAAATAAGCTTGCTCTTTCGTACTTTTTTCATACTTTTGCATTAAAATACATATAAAAATAATCAAACATATAAATTAATAATATGCTAAGTAACAAGCTATTTCAAGGTAAAATATTAGCAATTTTATCAGGAGGTGGAGATACCCCTGCAATAAATGCCAGCATTGAATCAGTTCGTAATAGAGCTTCAATGTTAGGATATAAAGTCTATGGCATACGTCAAGGTTGGAAAGGACTATTAGGAGATGGAGATATAGTTGATTTAACCTATAAAAACTATGATGGGTATTATGGAGGTTCAGCACTAAGATCTTCAAGAACAAATCCTTTTTCATCAAATGCTGATCAAGAAAACAGAGTATCTCAAATAATGAAAAATCTTAAAAGATACAAGATAGATGTTTTAGTAACTATTGGAGGGGATGATACAAATGGTGCTGCAAAACGCTTACATGAGTTAGAAGGGATTCCTGTAATTGGATTTCCTAAAACAATAGATAACGATTTAAGAACACTTACAACACATAGCTATAATGGTAAAGATATTGAAGCTGTTATTTGCCCCGGTTTTCCTTCTGCAGCAAGTAGAATAGCAGATATGGCATCAATATTAAAAACCACAGCCGAAAGCCATTCCAGAATTATGGTTATGGAAGTAATGGGAAGAAATGCAGGTTGGTTAACCGGTTCTGGTACATTTGGAGGAGCATCAGTTGCATTAGTTCCAGAATTAGAAATGACCAAAGAAAGAAAAGAACAATTCTTTGAAGTTGTAAATGAAAGATACAAAAAAGATGAATCATTACTTATTTCTGTATCAGAAGGAGTAAATTGGTATAATGACGAAACAGGACAAACGGAATTAGTTTATGCTTCAACAGAATTAGATGAATATGGACATGCACGCCTTGGGGGAGTTAGTGGTAGAATAGCATCAGAAATAACAGCTAAACTAAAATTGCCAGCTCGTTCACAAGTAGCAGGATATTACCCAAGAGGAGGAAGATGTTCTTCATATGATAGAAGACTAACATATGCACTTGCAGACAAAGTCGCTGATTTACTAATAAGAGAAGAATATGGGAAAATGCCAGTTATGTCAAAGATATGCTACTATGATGAGGTAGAAGAATATAATTGTAGTACAATAGATATGGAATCAATAGGTAATCGTTCTCTTCCTCTTGATTTTTTCAATGTAAATGAATTTACCTTTACACCTTCATATAATGACTTTTTGACAAAAATAATAGGAGAACCAGCAATCCCTAATTTTAATTCTATATTCCAAAAAATTGAACCAGAAAAATAGGAATAAATCAGTATTTGCAGACTATAAATAGAGAAAATAAGTGTAATGAATAAAATAGTATCAAACGAAGAATTAAAATTCTTGCAAGAGCTTTCAAAGCATTTTCCAACCCTTCAGGCTGCAAGTACTGAGATAATTAATCTTGAAGCAATATTACTATTACCTAAAGGAACAGAGCATTATGTAACTGATATACACGGGGAATTTGATACTTTTAATCATGTTTTGTCAAATGCTTCAGGAGCGGTAAAAAGAAAGATAGACGAAGTATTTGGACATTCTATAAGTAGAGCAGAGAAAAATCAACTTGCAACACTTATATATTACCCAAATGAAAAGCTAAGTAACTTAAAATTATTAGGTGTAATTAATGAAGAGTGGTATAGTTTAACTCTTAATAGGTTAGTAAAAGTTGCAAGAGAAGTAACAAAGAAATACACACGCTCAAAAGTTCGTAAAGCTATGCCAAGCGAATATGCATTTATAATTGATGAACTTTTGAATGAAACAAGTTTAGACAAGCAAAATTATTATGATAGCATTATACAATCAATAATATCACTAAATCGTTCCAATTATTTTATAGAATCAATATGTGTATTTATAAAAAGAATGCTTATTGATCGTCTACATGTAATAGGTGATATCTATGATAGAGGTCCCAAAGCAGTTGATGTTGTTGAAATGCTAAAAAATCATCATTCAGTAGATATACAATGGGGAAATCACGACATAATATGGATGGGAGCCGCTTGTGGAAATAAATTAGATATAGCAGAAGTAATCCGACTTACAGCACGTTATGGAAGCCTTGATACAATAGAAGATGACTATGGAATAAACCTAATGTCGCTTGTAACATTTGCCATATCAAAATACGAAAACGATTCAGCAATACCATTTATACCAAAAGGATCGAATCTTGAAAACTGTCATGATGCCAACGTAAGGCTAATGACTATTATTCATAAAGCAATATCAATAATAACTTTTAAGTTGGAAGGACAGTTAATATCGCGAAATCCAAATTTCGAAATGGAACATCGTTTATTATTAGACAAAATAGACTACGAAAAAGGCACAATAGTAATTGGAGGAAAAACTTATGAACTATTAGACAAATACTTTCCAACCATAGATCCAAAAGACCCATATAAACTAACACCAGAAGAAGAGGTTGTGATGGATAAATTAAAATATTCCTTCCTCAACTCCTATAAAATGCAAGACCATGGTTCATTCCTATTTGCAAAAGGTAGTATATATTTAGTTTTAAATAACAATCTAATGCTCCATGGCTGTTTACCAATGAAAAATGAAAAAGAATTCAGAGAATTCAACTATAAAGGTAAAATGGTAAAAGGAAAAGAATTATGTGATTGTTTGGAACAGACCATAAGAAATGTATGGTTAAACAGAAACAACTCAAATTACAAAACCAATGACCGTGACTATTTCTGGTATATATGGTGTGGCTCATGTTCCCCAATCTTTGGAAAACACCAAATGGCAACCTTCGAGAGATATTTAATTAATGACCCAGAACCACAAAAAGAACACTTAGACCCTTACTTCAAACTAAGAAATAAAGTTGAATTCTGCGAAATGATATTGAAAGAATTTGGACTAACGGACGAAAAAGCAAGAATAATAAATGGGCATATACCTGTAAAAGTAAAGAAAGGTGAAAGCCCAATATTAGCAAAAGGAAAACTCTTAGTAATAGATGGAGGAATGTCAAAAGCCTACCAACAAGAAACCGGAATAGGAGGTTACACCTTGGTTCATAGTTCAAGTAAGATGTATTTAGTAGCTCATGAACCATTCTCTTCTCGTCAAGAAGCCATAGAGAATGAATCCGATATAATATCTTCCAATTACCTAATAGAACAAAACACAAATCAAATTAGAGTAAAAGATACCGATACAGGAAAAGAACTCCAACGTCAAATTGAAGATCTAAAACGTTTAATATTTGCTTATAACAGTGGATTGATAAAAGAGGTTCTATAAGGTTCAGAGGATAATGAAAGATTAAAAACTATTCATCAAAATTATACACTAAGATAATTTCAGCATCTTTTATTCCTTGTTATTGAAGCATATTCTTATAAAAAGAAAAAATCACATAAAAATAAAAGAGGCTGTCTCATAATTCACGAGGCAGTCTTTTTTTTGCATAAATATTTTGCTATATGAATATTATTTTGTAATTTTACATTGTGATAATTAGGTATATATGTTAATTAAAACTTATTGCAGAAATCAAACCGACCTATTCCCTATCAAATTAGATGATATAATAAAGTCTAATGATCCAGTAAGGCTATTAGGGCTCACATTAATTTTTTGGGGATTAAGCGAAAAGTTTATAAAGTCTGAATAGGAAAAAGTCAGTATCAGTAACTCCTCTTAGATTAGCTCTAAAGAGTTTGATTTTAGAGTTGAATAACTCTGCATTTGTATTGGTGTTTCGGTTGATAAAAAAGTTAAGAATTTGCTCATGGTTGTATTTAATAGTATACGCACGGTATTAAATTCCTTCAGTTGTAATTTCTCAGTCTTATCTATCCATTTTAAGAGTCTATTCTCTGCATCACTTCTGGAATGGAGTTCATATATGCTCCTAAATTCTAATATGTGTTCATATGCCGTTTTTAAGAGAGGATAATGTTTAAATATAAGCTTGGCTCTTTGTTCTTGTGTTTCCGTCCAATTAGATGCTTTCTTGGCTAAAATATATCTACATCTAGCTAAAAGTTGTTTTGGTGTATCTCCATTCTCTAATTCAACAGCAGTATATTTCTTCCCTTGCTTTTTGGCTTTATCTATTGCCTTGTTTTCTTTATCTAGTTCCTCCCATCTGTAAGCTATTCTGAGATGCTGTATGGCTTCTATTGCTAACTTAACCACATGAAATCTATCTATAACGAGTGTAGAACATGGGAACGATTGTTTTACTGCGGATTCCATATTCTTCGCCATATCCAACGTAACCTCCTTTACCTTACACCTTAATTCTAATGGTAACTTTTCCAGGATATTAACAATGTCTTTTGATTGTGTTCCTTTGATTGATGCTACTAAGGTGCCTCTCTTTCCTTTCCCATTTTTATTGGTAAAGAAAGTATACAATTCTCCTTGTGATAGGGATACTTCATCTATACTCAGATATTCGCCTATATTCTCGGGAAAAAGTAAATAGCTTCCCGCATGTTCTTTCTGATTCCATTCCAAAAAACCGCTACTATGTTTCTTGTATTGCCTTTGTAATTTATCTGCTGGAACAACATAATAACTAGCTATATTTCTAATGGTATCTTCTCGGGTCTCTACCTGTACCTTTTAAAAAATCCGAAAGTTCTTGTGTTATTCTTGAACCATCGGCAATAAGAGTGTAATCGTTATGGATGATTTCGTTCTTACGTGCTTTATTACGCCATCTCCTTCGTTTTATTGATAAATAAACAGCCTTACCTCGTATAGGAAAATCTTGAACAACTGTTACAGGCTAGAAGCTTTTAGATTCATATAATGATGGATCATAACCTTTCGGTATAATATTTATCTCTTCTAATTCTACTTGAATGACCATTGTTTTTGTGGATACTTCTCCTAGCTCTTCAACATTTGTTATTTTAAAATGCTCAAGTAATCCCTCTGGTAAAAAAAATAACCTATTAGTGCGTTTTCCAAATCTCATTTTTATGCAAAAATAACACTAATCCCCAAATATTTCATCTGAGCCGTTTAATAGTTACATCAAGTATGCTTAGTGCCAAGTCATGTATCTTGATTTATTAAAAATCTTTTGGAATGCTTTTTAATATACATAGGCAAATATAGGCTCTATAATATTTAGAGTGGGTAATCAATAATTCTTAATTTTGTCCAATTAATAGTCCAGAAAGATTAAATCTTTTTCCAAATAGATTAAATATAAATCCAAAAAGATTTAATCTATTTTCAAGAAGTAACCTACAATATCCATTTTTTTCTATCCTTGTAATTATTATTGTTATATATATACAAAAAAAATAATATTTTTACGCAGAATATACCACCACCTTGCGTAGCCTTCAGGTGGGATATATTCTCATTTATTAAACACTATAAATTAAAATAGGATAATTTTCACTTAATATTAAATCTCATTGATAAGCCAAAGGATGGTTTTGAATTTATTGAGGGTAGGCAGTAGGGTGTTAGGTTTAGGGATAGGTTGGGGGAGATGTCGTAGTCGAAAAGATGACCATAGACCATTGCATCTACTATGTTGAGAATGTAGACTGCTGCTCCTGCAAATATGCTTAATTCAAAGTTCTTTTCGTAGGCATAATAGAGATTATAAATACTTTCATCGGGAAAATTGGCGTAATCGGGATTTCTTCCTTCCGTAATTCCATTTGCCCTTAGTCGGTATTCTGTCATAAATTTATGAGAGCCTTTATAATTATAAATTGCAAATCCAACTGCTGTTCCTATTCCTCCATATATTATAGGAATCTTCCAAGCTTGCTTATTATATACTTGTCCAAGTCCTGGTAGAAAGGTGGAATAAAGGGTTGCTCTACCTGGGGAGTGAGTCTTTATTATTATTGCTTTTTCTTTTGTTGTGTCAGAAATTATAGTTGAATTGGCAGAAAGTTTTGCATTTACAATTGAGTCAATTTCTAATTTTGTTAGTTTCTTTTTTGATATTGTATCCTTGGAAATTGAATATGTTGTGTCTTGTTTTATTTGTTTATTATCAACAATTTGTCCTAAGCTACATAAAGCAAAGCTTAAACAAAGGATTGATAATAAAAATTTACGCAAGGTCATCTTTATTTACCTTCTATAATAGCAATTATTCTTTGAAAGTCTTTATCGTTTGAGAATGGTATTGAAATTGTACCTTTGCCTCTTTGGGAACGTTTAATATCTATTTGAGTTGATAGTTTTGTTGATAGCTCTGTTTTAAATTCTGCATGAATTTCTGGAAGTGGTTTATTTGAAATTGCTTTTGCTTTAGATTTTGTTGGTATTGGATTTTTTATTTCGTTTACCATTGCTTCAACTTGACGAACAGAAAGCTCACGATCTATAATTTGTTTCATTATATCAAGTTGTTGCTCTTCTGATTCAAGATTAATTAAAGCTCTGGCATGTCCCATTGATAGGGTATTGTCTTGAATTGATATTTGAATTGCTGCTGGAAGTTTTAAAAGACGCAAGTAGTTTGTTATGGTTGAACGATTCTTTCCTATCTTTTCACTCATTTGTTCTTGTGTAAGCTTACAACTTTCTATAAGTGCTTGTAGTGAAAGGGCTATTTCTATGGCGTTTAGGTTTTCTCTTTGTATGTTTTCTACTAATGCCATTTCCATCATTTCGTGATGAGTGGCAACACGTATATAAGCTGGAATTTCTTTTAGTCCTGCTTGTTTGGCTGCTCTTAAACGACGTTCTCCTGCTATTAGTATATATTTATTTTTCTCTCCTTTAGTTACAGTAATAGGTACTATTACTCCTTGTTGTTTGATGGATTGAGATAGTTCTTCTATTGCTTGGTCATCAAATTCTTTTCGAGGTTGGTAGGGGTTAGCTTCTATGCTTGTAAGAGGTATAAAATCTATTGAAGCTGTTATCGATGTGTTGTAATCAGCTTCAGGATTTGTTGTTTCCATGCTTTGCAGTAATGCCCCCAAACCTCTTCCTAATACTTGTTTTTTTGCTGCCATAATATGGTTATAAATCTTATTTTTGTTCTTTTGGTTTGCTGTTCTTGTGAATTATTTCTTGAGCCAAATTAATATAGTTTACACTTCCTGTGCTTGATGCATCATACATAATTACAGATTGTCCATAACTTGGGGCTTCTGCAAGTTTTGTATTATTGTAGATAAGGGTGTCAAATACCATTTGTTTAAAATGATTTCTTACATCTTCCACAACTTGACGAGCAAGTCTTAGACGTGAATCAAACATTGTTAATACAATTCCTTCTATATCAAGATTTGTATTAAGGCGTGTTTGAACTATTCGTATAGTGTTAAGAAGTTTACCTAATCCTTCAAGTGCAAAATATTGACATTGTACTGGTATAAGAACAGAATCAGCTGCTGTAAGAGCATTTATTGTTACAAGTCCAAGGGAAGGAGAGCAGTCTATAATTATATAGTCGTAATCATCTTTCAATTGGTCTGTAATAGCCTTCATCTTATATTCTCTTTCTTCAAGCTTTGGTAGTTCTATTTCTGCTCCAACTAAATCTATTCTTGCTGGTAACACATCAAGGTTTGGTGTGGAGCTCTCATGAATTGCTTCTCTTGGGTCAGCTCCGTCTATCAAACACTCATATATACTACTTGTTACATCTTCTGGCATTATTCCTAATCCAGAAGAGGCATTAGCTTGAGGGTCTGCATCTATTAGAAGAGTTTTTTTCTCCATAACAGCTAATGCAGCACTTAAATTTATTGCCGTAGTAGTTTTCCCAACGCCACCTTTCTGATTTGCTATCGCAATTATTTTACCCATATTTTACTTTATAAACTAAAAAGCTGTCCTTTTTTGAACAGCTCTGAGTTTTTATTCCTTAATATCAAAACTGAAATCATCAAAACTGTTTGTGCTGAAGCTATTGTCTTCTTCTATTTCATCTTCAAACACTGGCTCAATGCCTGTTTCTATAAAGTCCATAACACCTTGAAGTGCTTTTAAAAACTTTTCATGGTCTTCTTTATACAGAAAAATTTTATGTTTTTCGTAGGTAAATGAACCATCTTCGTTATTAAATTTACGTTTGCTTTCCGTGATTGTTAAGTATTTGTCACCAGCCTTTGTTTCTTTTACGTCAAAGAAATAAGTCCTCTTTCCTGCTTTAACTGCTTTTGAAAACACTTCGTCTCTCTCTCTTGTAGATTCCATATTGATTTGAGTTGTTAAATTGGTTATTTGAAAGGCAAAAATATATAATTTATTCAATATAATAACGATATATTGTATATTTTTCTTCTTTTACTTTGCTTGTAGCTTGATTTATCTTACTTTAAATAATTTCTTCCACCAAATATTGAACTTCCTATTCTTACAATTGTACTTCCCTCTTCAATTGCCAAAAAATAGTCAGAACTCATCCCCATAGATATTTCACAAAAGCTATTTTTGGCTTTAAAAAACTCTTCTTTTAATCGTTCAAATATCTCTTTAAGGTTTTTGAATTCCTTCCTTGTTTGATTTTCATCATCTGTAATTGAACCAATTCCCATAACACCACAGATTTTAATATTCTGCATTGCTTTGTATTCTTCACTTAATAATAAATCTTGAGCTTCTTTTTCCAAAAGTCCAAACTTAGTTTCTTCATGAGCAATGTCAATTTGTAGAAGGCAATTAATAACTCTATTATTCTTTATGGCTTCTTTATTTATCTCACTCAATAGTTTTATACTATCAACACTATGAATTAAATGAACAAAAGGAGCTATGTACTTAACCTTATTGGTTTGAAGATGACCTATCAAATGCCACTGAATATCCTTAGCCATAACTTCATACTTATCCCTAAGCTCCTGAGGTTTATTTTCTCCAAAAACCCTTTGACCTTCATTATAAGCTTCTTGAATCATTTCCACAGGCATAGTCTTAGAAACAGCAATCAACTTAACGTTTTGTGGTATATGCTTTTTTATATCTCGTAAATTATCTGCAATACTCATTATCTACTAAATTTTATTATGCAAAAGTAAGATTATTTATCCACTTAATCAAACCCCATAGTATCTAAATTCAATTTCCTCAAATTATTTTTTTTGTAAAACATTGGGATTTGTTTATTTATTTATTTATTTATTTATTTTTCTTCCTTTGCACTTGCTTTTTAAATATTACCTAATTAAAAAGGTGGTGTATATTTTAAATGCTATGGGGAATTTGTTAGATATGAAAAGACTATTGTTATTATCAGTTTTATTTAGCCTTTGTGCTACGAATCTTCTTTATTCACAACCAAGTAAGGATGAAATTAAGGGAGCAGAATTTTTCTTTAAGGAGTTCAATAAAAGGTGTTCTAAGGAAAATGGAGAGCTTTGGGGTATAAGTTATTGTTCTTCTCTTATTTTGATTGATAGGGAAAATAGGCTTATCTTTTCACAAGAACCTATTAATATTAATTCAAAGCAAAATCATAAGGGAAGTGTTTATTATTATACTGCTCCTAAAGATATGTTACTAAGTTGTGGAGTAACCAAAATTGAGAATAAGAATTATGCAGCAGTTGATATAAATGATCAAGATATGAATTTAACTATTGAAACAGCTTTTCACGAAACAACTCATAAATTCCAATATGATAATGGTTATAATTTAAGTTATAATAATTCTCATGCAGAAACTAAGTTTGGTCAATTATATATTCGTTTAGAATCTATGGCTTTAATCAATGCTTTATCAAACAAAGGAAATATAAGAAGAGAATATATTAAAAATGCTCTTTACTTTAGAACGAAAAGGCGGAATATGTTTAAGGAAGCAAAAGAAAATGAAACAAAGTTTGAATTAAGTGAAGGTTTGGCTGAATTTTCTGGAATTTACTTGACATATGGCGATACTGCAATTAATGTTTTTCTTAGTAGATTTAATAAGAATATAGGAGAAGATAGGATAGGGGTAAGAGTTTTTGGATATAATACAGGTGCAGCTTATGCTTTCTTAAATCAAGATTCATTACATTGGAATTATAATGTTTATAAGATTGGAGATATAACTCAAATAACAAGAAAGATTTACAATATTGGAGATAATGAATTATCCTCTATTGATGAAGCTTTATTATTTAAGAAATATAACTATGATGCTTTACTTAAAAAAGAAGACTCAATAGAAAAAGCAATTAATGACAGAAATATTAGTCTACTTGATAAATTAGAAAAAGGGAGGATATTAAAAATTAAAATAGATGATAAAGGTATTTTTGGAATGAATCCAAATACACAAAGTATAATTTCGGAAGGAATAACTTATTATCAAGATTTAGAGTTTACAAGTTCTTGGGGTAGAATTTATTCTCATATTGGCTGCTTTCTTAAAAGCAATTATTTCTATTTTATATTATCAGATGATTTAACTCTAAAAGAAATAAATGAGGGTTATTGCAATGATAAGCTATGCTTTAAATTAAATTCAAATTCTGAAATAATTAAACAAGGAAATAATTATATTATTGAATCAAAATAAATATCAACTTATCGTTTACCATTATTAGTTTTTACTTGTTATTAACCATTAAATACAAAAAAAATCTATTAACCATGAAAAAACTATTGATTGCAATTTGTTTGATATTGCCTTTGTTCTCATTTGCACAAGGTCGAGACGTTAAAATTCGTCAGTTTATGGATACAACAAATGTTGTTTTCCAAGATATTTATCAATTATGGAAAAGCTATGGAAATGATTTATACTCTAATGAGTTTAAGAAAACCAATATTGACACAAAGAAATATTGGACAGAAAGTGAAATAAAAGAATATGGAGATGGTTGTGATTTATATCAATTAGTTGCTTTTCAGTATTTCATATATAAAGAGTTTTTTATTGGAATAAATAAAAGAAATGATACTTTGTATGAGTTGCAAACATCTTATTATAGTAATTATGAACCCCCTTACAATCTTTGTTATGTTATAACTGTTCCTGTAATTAAAACTAAAGAAGGGTATAAATTTATTAATAAGTTCTCACTTAATAAGAAAAATCTTAATAAGAAGAGGATTGATTTTATTGAATTTTACTATCCTAAAGATTATTCATTAGACAAAAAACAAGCAAAAGCAACAATAGAGAAGATAGAATCATTTATAAAAGGTATTGGGATAAGTGAAATAAAACCAATAAAATATTATATTCAAAATACTTATACTGATATTGTGTATAGTTTTGGTGTAACAACAGCTCTAGGAGATTACTGTAATGCAAAAAATGTGAATATTGGAGGAAGGGCTGATTTTAAATCAAGACTAGTTTATTATACAAAAGGAGGAGAAAATTCTTCTCATGAAATTCTACATATTCTTGTACATGATATTAGAAATAATAATAGCTATTGTTTTTTCGATGAGGGTGTTTGTAGTTATTTTGGAGATATGAATTCTTTACCTTATTCTTTTCAAATTAAAAAGCTTAAAGACTTTTTGAACAGTAATCCAAAAGTAAATCTATCACAAGACTTAACAACTGCATATAAGATTTCTAATAATCACTACACATCAGATACTATTGGTCAAGAAAATAATATGAAAGGTTGGATGACAGGTGATTCAACAAATTATTCATATATGATTATGGCGACAATATGTGATATTGCTTTTCGTCAAGGAGGTTATGATAAAGTAAAGCAAATGATTTTAAATGCAGAAGATGGCGAAGCAATGTATGGAGTTATAGAAAAACATCTTGGAATAAAGAGACAGGATATTAATAAATATATAAGAGATTTTTTGAATAAGAATTATTAGAGAAGTACTATCTTATTTCTCTAATCTAAACTTGATAAATAGGGTAGAATTTAGAATCAAAAGACAAAATATTAGAATCAAGTTTTAATTTTATAGAATCAAATTCTAAATCTTTAGAATCAAATTACAATCTACGTTCAAGAAAAGATAAGCTTATTAGAACTTATTTTGAAATTTTGAAATCGAGACTCTTATGTTTCCAACTTAAATCTACGTGAAAATAAAGCTCTTCTTTTTTCAAAAAGAGTTTATATAAATTCAGAAAGACGAACTATATTTTCAATTATATGGAGTTTTTTTTTGGAATTATGGTTTAAAACTAACTATCTTTGCAATTACAAAGCAGCCTTTGTTCTATCGCTGGTAGAAAGATTTTCTACGAGAGGAAAGTCCGGGCAACATAGAGCGCCATACTACCTAACGGGTAGGCAATACTTTAACGTGTTGACAGCAAGTGCCACAGAAAATAACCGCCTTAGCAATAGGGTAAGGGTGAAAATGTGAGGTAAGAGCTCACGCAATGGCTTAGAAATAAGTTGTTGGGGTAAACCTTATGGGTTGAAAGACCAAATATATCAGTCCAGAGCTGCTCGCTCATATTGGCTGAGGGGTAGGTCGTTGGAGGTTTATCGTGAGGTAAATCCTAGATTAATGATAGAAGCCTTTTAGGATACAGAACCCGGCTTATAGAAGGTTGCTTTGTTTTTTTTACTATCGAAAGTAAACATTTTATATACTAATAGTGTTTTATTTACTGAATGGACTTGGAAGAAATAATTGAAGGCTGTAAAAAAGGAAAACCCAAAGCCCAAAAAGCACTTTACGATATGTTTTCTAAAAAGCTTTTTGGTGTTTGTTTAAGGTATTGTAGGTCTAGGCAAGATGCTGAAGATGTATTCCAAGAGGCATTTATTAAGGTCTTAAACAAGATAGATAAGTATGAAAACTTTGGTTCTTTTGAAGGTTGGATGAGAAAATTGTTTGTTAATCAAGCTTTAAATTATTATCGCTATGATAAAAGACAATTTCAAATATCAGATGATGATATAGATATTCCTTCAGAAGATAAAGAAAATGATGGTTATATTGATAATTATTCAATTAATAAGATATTAGATGCTATTCAACAACTTTCTAATCAACAAAGAATTGTTTTTAATATGGTTGAAATAGAAGGAGATTCTTATGAAGAGGTTGCAAAATACTTAGATGTTTCGCAAGAATGTGTGAGAACTCATAATTTCAAGGCCAAGAAAAAGCTTAGACGCCTCTTGGCTGAATTAAGGACGGTAGATAAATAAGATAGATTATAAATAAGGGAAAAATAGATATGTCAGATAAGTTAAAGAAAAAATTTGAAAATTTTGAATCTTCTCCAAGTGAAGAACTTTGGGAGAATATCAAATCTCAATTAATTAAACCTAAGTTTAATTGGTTGGCTTTTTCAACTATTACTGGAGCTGGTATTTTAGTTTTAGGTACAATTATTTTGGTGCTTTCTCCTATAATAAAAGAAAATAAAGAATCTAATTCTATTGCAAAAGAAATAAAGAAAAATACAACTATAATTCCTCAAGGAAAACAAACTATAGTGCAAAAGCAAGATATTGTTTTAACTAAAAATAGTATTAAGGAAGAAAAAAATAATCCAATAACAAATTATGTTGAACCAAAAGCTAATAATACTATTAAATATGATAATAATATAGCTAATCAAAATAACAATGTTCAATTAAAAGAAGAAGAAAAAACTACAACAAAATTGATTAAAAATCCTTCTTTTTCTTCAAATTCTTCAAAAGCAACTAATTCAAAGACTAATTCATTTATCCAACAACAAGAACTTACTAATAAATCTCAAGAAGTAAATACGAATGATACAAATACTGCAAGGTTACAACTTTTTATTTCTAATGCTTTTACTCCTAATGAGGCTATAAATAATGTATTTAAACCTGCATTTACTAATTTAAAGAGTTATGAAATGAATATTTTTAATCGTAATGGAGTATTGTTATTTACCTCAAAAGATATAAATAGAGGTTGGAATGGTTATTATAATGGTCGTTTATGTGATTTTGGAGCTTATGTTTATGTCATAAAATTTGAAAATTTAGAGGGTGTGAGCGACTCTCAAAGAGGTAGCGTAACCCTTATAAGATAAATAATTAGCATAATAGTTCTATCCTTTTAAGTTAGTAATTTGTTAATATCTCATTACAAATAATTAATTACCAATGATTTTTTTGACTACTTTTGCACTATAAAACGATACATTTATATGGCAAAAATAGCAGAGTTAGAAAATATTGCTTCGCAAGTAAGAAGGGATATAATAAGAATGGTTAATGGTTGTTCATCAGGACATCCCGGCGGTTCATTAGGTTGCACAGATTTAATGACCGCTTTGTATTTTGATGTAATGGATATTAAACCTGAGAACTTCACTTTGGAAGGAAATGGAGAAGATATGTTCTTCCTTTCAAATGGACACATATCACCAGTTTGGTATAGTGTTCTTTCCCGTAGAGGTTTTTTCCCAGTAAAAGAGTTAGCAACATTTAGAAAATTAGGTTCTCGCCTTCAAGGTCACCCAACACCTCATTATAATTTACCAGGAGTAAGAGTTGCATCAGGTTCATTAGGACAAGGTTTGTCTGTTGGTATTGGTGCTGCATTAGCAAAAAAACTAAATGGTTGCAATCATCTTGTTTATACACTTCATGGAGATGGAGAATTACAAGAAGGTCAAATTTGGGAATCAATTATGTTTGCATCTTCACATAAGGTTGATAATTTAATTTCTATTATTGATTATAACAAAGTTCAAATTGACGGTGGCACAGACCAAGTGTGTTCACTTGGAAATCTTAAGGCAAAATTTCTTGCTTTTGATTGGGAAGTATTAGAAATGCAGGGTAATGATATGGAAGATTGCCTTAGAGGATTAAATAAAGCTAAGCAATTGACAAAGAAAGGGAAACCTGTTATTATCTTAATGCATACTTTAATGGGATATGGAGTTGATTTTATGCAAGGATTAAACAAATGGCATGGCACTGCACCAAGTGACGAACAAGCTGCAAATGCTCTTTCTCAATTAAAAGAAACCTTAGGGGATTATTAATGAAAACATTTACCAAAATACTATGCCTTGCTTTAGCTCTTAATGTTGTTGTATTTTCTTATGCACAGCAAAAACTAATTAAACCTGTGGCTCAAATAAATAATCAAAAGACAAGAATACTATTTATTCTTGATTGTTCTTATAGTATGTATGGTAAATGGCAGAGCGATACTAAAATAAAAATTACTCAATCAATTCTTTCAAATGTAATTGATTCCTTAAATAACCGTCCTAATCTTGAATTAGCACTAAGAGCTTATGGTAATACAAAAAATTATCCACCACAAGACTGTAACGATACAAAACTTGAAGTTCCATTTTCAATAAATAATAATGAGTTAATAAAAGCTAAGTTAAAAGCTTTAGTGCCTAAGGGAGCTAAACCAATAGCTAATGCTTTAGAAGCTTGTAAAGGAGATTTTCCAGAATGTAATAATTGTAGAAATATTGTTGTGATGATTACAGATGGAGTTGACGACTGCGGAGATGATCCTTGCAAAATTTCTCAAACACTACAAAAGGAAGGATTTATAATAAAACCATTTATAGTAGGTATAGGGAAAGGATTTAAAGAACAATTTCAATGTGTAGGAAACTATTTTGAAGCAAATAATGAAATAGAATTTTCAATGGCTTTAAATGATATAGTTAATCTCGCACTAAACAGTACAACTTGTCAAGTTGACCTCTTAGATAGTTACAAAGAATCAACAGAAACTAATGTTCCAATGATATTTTATGAAGCAAATAGTAAACAACCTAAATACTCATTTATTCATACCTTGAATTCAAAAGGACTTTCTGATACTTTAGAAATAGACCCATTAATTAATTATGACATTGAAATTCAAACCTTGCCAAAGGTGAAAATAGAAAATGTAAGCCTTAAAGCTGGATCGCATACAATTATATCTGCGAAAACACCACAAGGGACAATGGTTTTAAAATATAAAGGGAAAGAACAACCAAACGCAAAACCAATAGGAGTATTAGTTAAGAAAAAAGGAGGAAACAAAAGTATTAACTTGCAAAATATCAATACATCAGAACGTTATCTTGTTGGTAAATATGACTTAGAAGTACTTACTCAACCAAGATTAAACCTTGAAAATATAGAAATAGGACAAAGTTCAACAACAACAATTGAAATTCCATCCACAGGCATAGTAATTATAACTAAACCAACCGAAACTCTATCAACCCTATTTGTAAAAGAAGATAATAATTGGGAATTTGTAACAAATTTAAATGACACAAAAACAGAAACAATAACATTACTACCTGGGCAATATCAAATAGTTATTAGACCAAAACAAAGCACAAAAACTAAAGAAACGAAAACTAAAGAATTTAAGATAGAATCAGGACAAACAACAACAGTAGTAATAGAAAATAAATAACAAATAATAATGAAAAAATATACCATTTTAGGAAACAATGATACTCGTTCAGGATTTGGAGATGGCTTAGTTGAAGCAGGAAAAAGAAACACTAACGTAGTTGCATTAACTGCAGACCTAACAGAAAGTGTGAAAATGACATCCTTTAAAAAAGAATTTCCAGAAAGATTCTTTCAAGTAGGTATTGCAGAAGCAAATATGATAGATATAGCAGCAGGAATGGCAGTAAGCGGTAAAGTTCCATTTGCAAGTTCATTTGCTGCATTTGCAACAGGAAGAGTATATGACCAAATACGTCAAAGTGTAGCATATTCAAATACAAATGTAAAAATAGGAGGCTCACATGCAGGAGTAACCCTTGGTGAAGATGGAGCAACACATCAAATACTTGAAGACATAGGATTAATGAAAATGCTACCAAATATGGTTGTAATAAATCCATGCGACTATAATCAAACTAAAGCAGCAACAATAGCAGTCGCTGAATATAATGGACCTGTATATATTCGTTTTGGAAGACCAAAAGTACCAATATTTATAACAGAAGACACTCAATTTGTAATTGGAAAAGCTCTAATGTTAAACGAAGGAAAAGATGTAACAATCTTGGCAACAGGTCATTTGGTATGGGAAGCTATAGTAGCAGGAGAGATATTAGCAGAGCAGGGGATAGATGCAGAAATTATTAATATACATACTATTAAGCCATTAGATAATGGAGCAATCCTACGTTCAGTAAACAAAACAGGCTGTGTAGTAACTTGTGAAGAACATCAATATAATGGAGGCTTAGGAGATTCTGTAGCTCAATTATTAGCAAGAAATAATCCAAAACCAATGGAATATGTAGGAGTTGATGATGAATTTGGAGAATCAGGGAAACCAGAAGAACTAATGGTTAAATTTGGATTAAAAGCTGTAAATATAGTTGAAGCTGTAAAAAAAGTAATAGCAAGAAAATAATTTAGCCCCAAAATAAATCTATAAACAAAACGTCATTTCCAAAAGAGATGACGTTTTTCTTTTTACATCAAAAAAGAGGGCTTAAAGAATAAAATGGATGCTAAAAACGTTGTAATGATATTATTTTCATAGTTTTGAATTATTGTTGTCCGATAAATCGCGTCTCTACGGGGGTTTGTTTATAAATGATTAAGAAAAATGGTTATGGAAAGTTATAGATTATAAATCTTTTGAGGGAAACTATCTTTGTTTATAATACATATACCTATTACTTTGAAGTTTATTGCTATTTTTATTTGTTGGTCTTTTATAATAGCATTCCACGCATTAGTCATTCCTTTTGACCATGAAATATCATCAAAGACTAATACTGCTTCATCTGATAAATATGGTAGGAAAGTATTATAATATTCTATTGTTGCTTTCTCATCATGGTGTCCATCAATAAAAACATAGTCAATGGGTTTATTCTTTTCTAATACTTCTAATAAGTTATCTTGAAAACGTCCTTCTATTATTTCTACGTTTGATATTCCCAAGCTGTCTAAATGCTTTTGTGAGATTTTTATTAATTCAGGAGAGCCTTCCATTGTAATAAGCTTTCCTTTTTTGTTAATTAGCATTGCTGAGGCTTGGTATGCTGATGATATTCCTAAGCATGTGCCTAATTCAATTGAAGTTTGTGGTTGAAATTCTCTAATAAGTGTAAAAAGAACTTTTGCCCAAAAAGGAGGTTTGCTTGCAATATTCATATCGCATACACGACATTTATTAATGAAGCCTTTATACATTTCTTCTTTGCTTCTGTTATCTTCTGGATTTCCTGCTCCATAATCAATAACTTCAATTTCAGATGTATTTTTGTCTATATTTTCTCTTATCTTTTCTATATTTTCAATCCATTCTTTTTCTTCTTGTGATAGTTGTTCTTTTTCTTGAATGGCGTGTTTTAGTGATTTCGCTAATCTTTTAGTAGTGTTATCTTCAGCAACTTCCATTGTTTTTATTGCTCTTAAGGTTTTGTTTAACCACCTTTGCCAAAGAATATTTTTGATAAAAGTTTTAATTTGTTTCATCTTAGTTTAAGCCTTTTTACTTGTAGTCTATTAAGTCGAAGTTATCGAATGGTTCTATGTAGGAAGATATTGTTCTGGTTTGAGGGTCTATTCCGTAGTAGTAGTTTACATTTCCTGAGGATTGAATCCAAACATATTTATTTAATAGGAAGTTGAAGAAGTATTTGGCAGATGTTACTCCTGCTTCACCTGCTGTTTGGTAAGCATCGTTTGTTGTTACTTTCTTGTAGTCGTATGATGCTGTGTAATCTTGACCTTGTTTTATTATCTCTCCATCAAAGAAATCTGTTGCTTCTTGGTCATTATAGAATACTAATCTTGAATTAGTGTCTGATTCATCATATATTAACCAAGTGCTGAATCTTACTCCATTTAGTTGCTTTTGAAATACTATTGAACTATTTTCTTCATACACCAAGCTATCAGGTGTGGTAAATTCTTCTATTTCTAATTGTGCTACATTCAGAGTATGATGAGTTTGGTCTATTTTTGAGGGGAAGTTTTCTGGATTAGTATAGATTACTTTTATCCCTAATGCATAAAAAGTATTGATTAATTGCTGACGATACTTTGTAAAGAGTATTGAGTCATTAATACTATCTTGCAATGGAGCATACTTTTTAAATAGTTCATTTTGTGTATCTTCGTCTAAGGAGTCGAAGTTAGGCATTTTTTCTATGCTTTCGTTACGATAGCTTATTGTAGGGTTTATATATAGATATACTACATCTTGAGAAATACTGTCATTTTGTTTATTGACAAATTCCTTTGCAAAGTTTTGTCCATTTGTTGTGAGAGAACAAAACATTAGCACTGTGCTTGCTATCACTATATTAAAATAGTGAGCCTTGAATAAAATCTTCATCACTATATTCTTTATTATTATCTAATGTAATTTCTTCTGTTTCTTTTTCTGCCATTTCTTCCTCTTCTTCTTCAATTTCTTCTTCGTAAGGAAGCGATTCTAATACATTTACTTTCTTAACGGTATATTTTGATAGTTTCTTACCTTTTGCCTTGTATTTCATTAGGTCAGTAAATTCAGAAAGGTTAATGGTTTCGCTTTCTACTTCATTTCCTTTCTTTTGGTCTTCTAAGTTTAATTCAACCATAGGAAGCCAATCTCTTGATGCAAATACAAGTTCTTGGTTTGAACCTTCGTCAATAAAAAATACTTTTTTATCCATTATTTCTTCAGCCAAGAAACGTTTTAAGAAATGTTGGCTTGTTTCTTTATCATAATAGATTATTGATATCGGCTTTTGTGGTTTAAACTTTTCAATAATTAATAAGTCGTCTTCAAAATGATTTGAAAGGTCAAAATTAGTTAGTCTATAATATCCAGTTTTATAAATAGCGAGTATCTTATCTGAACCACTAAATTCTCCAATTTGTTTCCCTCTTTCATCAATATTTAAACGCTTCACCGAATCATCAAACCAAATCTTGCGAGCCGATAGGGTAGATACTCCATCGCCTTTCTTTATTATCTTTCTCACAAGATAACGAGTTAAGATATTTCCTTGAGCATTCTTTCCCTTTATTGCAAGTTCTGCAAAGTCAAAGTCAAAATTCATCTTTCTTAAACCAGGTTTAGGTTTAAGAGAAACAGATATAATTTCTGCCTCACCGTTAGGATTAGACGAAAAGTAAAGAATTTTAGAACCTTTAATTCCTTTAGTAAGGATATATTCTTTATCTCTAATTATATTTGTTACAGCAAAACGTTTTACATAAGCTTTCCCAAATGCACCATCTTGATAAACTAAATTATATATTGTCCTTTCATCATTCTTTCTAAATACATCAATATGTATTATATCTGTTCCGAAGAAGTCTTTTTCTTGAACCTTCTTAACAACAACAGTTCCATCTCTAAGGAAAACAATTACATCGTCAATATCAGAACAATCACAAATATATTCATCATTTTTTAGCTTATAACCAGCAAATCCTTCTTTGAAATTACAATAAAGCTTTTCGTTTGCAACAGCAACAGCTTGAGCTTCTATTGTGTCGAAGTTTCTTATTTCAGTTCTTCTTTCTTTGCCTTTGCCATATTTCTTTAATATTCTATCAAAATAAGCGATGGCATAATCTACAATATGTGCAAGGTCGAATTTGACTTGCTTCATATCATCTTCAATTGCTACAAGAACATCATGTGCTTTATCTGAATTATATTTTGAAATTCTATCAATAGGAATCTTTCTTAATTTATGAATATCATCAATATTAGGTTCACGAAGTAGATTTTGAATAAATGGTTTTAAGCCAAGTATTATTGTATCATCAATTTCTTGGTCTGTTCTACAAGGCTTAATCTTTTCGTAAATTTCGTTTTCAATAAATATTCTTTCCAAAGACACCCATTGCCAACGTTCTTTTAAGTCATTAAGTTCTATTTCAAGCTCTTGTTTTAATAAATCAACAGTGTTATTAGTTGAGATTTTTAACATTTCATCAACTCTAAGGAATTGAGGTTTATCATTTGAAATAACACAAGAGTTAGGAGAAATAGATACCTCACAATCAGTAAAAGCATAAAGAGCATCAATTGTTTGGTCAGCAGAGGTGTCGTTAAAGAGTTGAATAATTAATTCTACATCTCGTGCAGTATTATCATCAATCTTCTTAATCTTTATCTTTCCCTTATCGTTAGCTTTAATGATAGATTCAATAAGCTTATTTGTCGTTACTCCAAAAGGTACTTCTGTTATAACGAGTGTCTTCTTATCTTCAACCTTTATTTTTGCTCTAACCCTTACTTTTCCACCCCTTAATCCATTATTGTATTTTGAAACATCAATCATTCCTCCAGTCAAGAAGTCGGGAAAGATTTCAAAAGGTTCATTGCGTAATATCTTTATTGAGCTTTCTAATAATTCCACAAAGTTATGAGGAAGAATTTTACAAGCAAGTCCAACAGCAATACCTTCAACTCCTTGTGCGAGTAGGAGAGGGAACTTAATTGGTAAGGTTTCTGGTTCTTTATTTCTTCCATCATAAGATGGAGTCCATTTAGTAGTTTGTGGATTGAAAACAACATCTAATGCAAACTTAGAAAGACGAGCCTCTATATAACGAGGAGCTGCAGCACTATCACCTGTTAGGATATTTCCCCAGTTACCTTGACAGTCAATCAATAGTTCTTTTTGACCAAGTTGAACAAGGGCATCTCCAATTGAAGCATCTCCATGGGGATGATACTTCATTGTATTTCCAACAATGTTTGCAACCTTATTATATCTTCCATCATCAAGTTCTTTTAATGAGTGAAGTATACGTCTTTGAACAGGTTTCAAACCATCGTTTAGATGTGGTACAGCTCTTTCAAGAATAACATAAGAAGCATAGTCTAAAAACCAGTCTTCGTACATTCCCTTAACAGGAATAGTTTTATGAGTTTGTTGTTTGTTTTGAGTGTTGTTTTCTTCCATATAGTTAAGCCATATTTCTTATGGCAAGTATGTATGTTATTAAAATTCTACCTTAGGAGCATTTTCTGCACCTTTTTCTGCTGCAAAGTATGCTTTTCTTTCAAATCCAAACATATTAGCTATCATGTTTGTTGGGAAACGACGCATTTTTGCATTATATGCTTTTACTATATCAGCAAAGTTTTGCCTTTCAACAGCAATACGATTTTCTGTTCCTTCTAATTGTGATTGAAGTTCAAGGAAGTTTTGGTTTGCTTTTAAATCAGGATAACGTTCCACAACAACCATTAGTTTACTTAAAGAAGAAGAAAGAGCATCTTGACTCTTTTGATACTTTTGAATACTTGCTTGATCAAGTTTATTAGGGTCCACCTTTGCATTTGATGCTTGATTTCTTGCAGCGATAACATTTTCTAATGTTTGTTGTTCATGTTTAGCATACCCTTTAACGGTATTTACTAAATTAGGAATAAGGTCAGATCTTCTTTGATATTGACTTTCAACCTTAGACCATTGTTGTGAGCAAGCTTCATCTTTGCTTACTAATCCGTTATATGCTGATACTACCCAAATAATAGCAATTAATATAATTCCTGCTATAACTGCTAAACTAATTGTTTTTTTGTTCATAATTTTTATTTTGTCTGTTTGTATTTATATCTTGATTATAATTTTGTTTATCTTGAAAACGATTAAGTTTAAATGGATTTATATTAACTCTTTTTCCAAAAAGATTAAATCTAATTCCAATTATATTAAGTTTAAAGAGATTTATATTAACTCTTTTTCCAAAGAGATTAAATCTAAATCCCAAAACATTAGGTTTGTTTTCTATTTCATTATTATTTGACATGTTTTTCTTCGATTCTATTGTTATAAGACAAATTAATCCTTTAGATTAGAAGCTTCCACCTCCGCCGCCTCCGCCAGAGAATCCGCCACCAAAGCTACCGCCAGAAAATCCACCTCCGCCACCTCTTCCAATACCGCTACCAAGAATTACTGCAGCTGCTAATAATGGAATTATATAATCTACATGGTTAGAGTTGCCACAATTTTTACAAGTATAAGTTTTCCTACCCTTACCTTCGTGTACTGATGTTGCATTAGAAATAATATTATCTGATTCTTGAAACATTGTTTTTCCACCACAGAATGGACATACAGAATAATGTGTTAATGAATTTTCGTAAGCAAATATATCCGTATTACCACAATTGTCGCATAACCATACGTCATAATCTTTTGATTTAACATTTTCTTCCATTTGTTGCTTATGTGAAAGAAATTTATCCTCTTCCTTTTCACTTAGACGGTGCATCTTATTATTGCATTTATTACAAGTTAATTTTTTGTATCTAACTCTTGGCATAAAGAATATCTTATACCAAATATATATTATTAGAAGCATTATAGGAAATATAATACCAATGATATACCATGGCTTTGCTGCTCTTGAGAAAGCTTTAATCTTTTCTTCTTTATTAGAAATATTAAATATCTTGTGAGCATTATGGATGTTTCTAATTGCAAATACAAGAAGAAGAAGAGTTAGTGCTAAATATCCTAAGATAAAAGGAAGAATGTCAGCAAAAGTAATAGGTTCTTTTTTTGTAAAACCTTCTGTTGTATATTCATTAATAATTAAATTACTAATAACATCAACTCCTGCAATCATACCATTATCCCAATCTCCTTTTTTAAAGAAAGGAGCCATTATTTCATTAACAATCCTTGTACTCTTCGCATCTGTTATTGCACCCTCTAATCCATATCCTGTACGTAAAAAGACTTGTCGGCTATCAACAATAAGCATAATAACCAATCCATTATTAGACTCTTTTCTTCCAACATTCCATTTATTAAATAGCTCTTCAGAAAGGTCTCTAGCACTAATTCCACCAGAAGTTTGAAGAGCAACAATAGCAACTTGTGCTGTGGTTGCTTTTTCTAATGAATCAAGTTTTTGATTTAATATGCTATAAGCAGAAGCAGAAAGTACATTATCTTGATTTGATACATAAGAATTAGACGTAGATGTTTTTATTGGCTTAATATCATCAACAGAAAACGATTGTGCGTTGCAAATGTTGAGAATAAATAATAGAGCAAATAAAATACTAAATTTAAGCGAAATAAGATATTGTTTAATCATAAAATTACAAGATTAATTATTTTAACGAGCAAAGATATGAAGAAAATTCTTAGTTTTGCAGATTATGAGCAATAATTAATAAACAAATTAATAATATGGATTTCGAAAAAGTTAAATGCCTAATAATAGGTTCTGGTCCTGCTGGCTATACCGCAGCAATTTATGCTTCAAGAGCAAATCTTAATCCAGTCCTAATTGAAGGAATTCAACCTGGAGGACAATTAACAATAACAACTGAGATAGAAAATTTCCCTGGTTACCCTAATGGAATAACAGGAACAGAAATGATGGAAGATTTCAAAAAACAAGCTTTAAAATTTGGAACAGATATTAAAAGTGATATTGTAGTTAAAGCATCACTTGAAGAATATCCATTTCATATTGAAACAGAATCAGGAAAATGTTATGAAGCAGAAACAATCATTATAGCAACTGGTGCATCAGCAAAGTGGTTAGGATTAGAATCTGAGGAAAAATATAGAGGAATGGGAGTAAGTGCTTGTGCAACATGTGATGGATTTTTCTATCGTAATCAAGTTGTTGGAGTTGTTGGAGGAGGAGATACAGCATGTGAAGAAGCAACCTACTTGTCAAATATATGTTCTAAGGTTTATTTATTTGTTAGACGTGATGAACTTAGAGCTTCAAAGGTAATGCAAAAAAGAGTTATGACTAATCCAAAAATAGAAATTCTATGGAATAATAAACCTATAGAAATTCTTGGTGATGATAATGGAGTAACAGGAGTAATGCTTGAAAATACAAAAACAGGGGATTTGAAACAAGTTGAATTGACAGGCTTTTTCTTAGCAATAGGACATCATCCAAATTCTGATGTTTTTCAATGTCAAATTGAAACAGATCCAAATGGATATATAATTACAAAATTTGGAACATCCAATACAAACATACCAGGAGTTTTTGCAGCAGGCGATGTTCAAGACAATACATATCGACAAGCAATAACAGCAGCAGCAAGTGGTTGTAGAGCAGCTTTAGATGTAGAAAGATTTTTAAGCAATAAAAAATAAATAGCTTTTGAAAAGGTTATCAATAGTCTTTATCATAGCCATATTCCAATCAATTGTAGGTATAGCTCAAGATACAACAAAAAATAATATTATTGTTGATTCTGGGCTATATTATACAAGGTATAAGAACCTGCCAATAAGTAGCCAACCTTTAAAACAAATAGATAAATCTTTAACAGGTGTTCAACAGGTAAATGCAGTAAATAGGATCGAAGAGATGTTTTATCAACAACTCTCAACAGATGGTTCTGCACAGAAACCATTATTTATAAAACTTCCAAATCTTTTATCTTTTGATTATCAACCTAACATATACAACGCAGTACGCTTTACTCGTGATAATATTAAGTTCTATAATGTATATAAAGCATACTCTGAACTACGTTATTCCACTACTTTAAATAGCTCATTATATTTCTCTGCAATTCATGCACAAAATGTTTTTAAAAACCTTCAAATAGGACTTCAATATGATGTGAATTATTCAGATGGTTCATATGATAAAAGTCAAGTAAGAAATCAATTCTTTAATGCAACAGCAAGGTATAAAAACTCAAAAGAAACCTATGAAGGTTATCTTGGATTTATACATAATAGAGCAATGCAAAATGAGAGTGGAGGAATAAAATCAGATTCTTCATTTTCAGTTCAAGAATATAGTTCTCTATCTGCTTATCCTGTTAATACAAGTTCAGCCTATTCAAAATGGAAATCAGTTGAAGGATTCCTAACTCAGCGTTTTAATTTTGGTAAGTTAATAAGTAATAATGGATTTATTAATGGACTGTCCATTGTACATGATTTATCTTATTTTCAAAATTCAAGAATATATCATGATTTAAATCCGACAGAAGGTTTTTACCAAAGTATATATTTTGATAGTACCCTGACAAACGACTCTCTTTCAACACAAAGAATACAAAATATAATATCACTTAGGAATGACGGAGAATTACCTTTTGTAATTGGAATAAAGCATGATTATGTTCTTTTTTCAGATACATTAAACTCAGAAAGGAGTTCCAACATTACTCCATACTTTGAAATAGGTGTAAATATAAAAGACTTTAAACTAAACTTTAATGGAGAATATATTCTTTCAAATGCAAGATATAATAAAGACTTTCAAATAGGAGGGGATTTAAAGATAAAAGATTTCTATGCAAATCTAAAGTTAATAAATAAAAGTGTAGATTATTTCTACACTCATTATTCAACAAATAATTTCCGTTGGACAAATGATTTCAAGAAAATAGAAATGTTTAATGCCAATATAGGTTATTGTTTTAAAGACTATTTAAAAGTGAATATTGGTTACTTTACATTAAACAACTTAGTATGGATAGGAGAAGATTTATTGCCTAAACAAGCAAACCAAACAACAAACCTTCTTCAAGCCTCAATATTACATAATTTCCATCTTGGAATATTTAACTTCAATGGAATAGTATCACTTCAAAAACTCTCAACACAAGAAGCAATTAGCCTACCAGTTTTCCAAACAAAACAATCAGTAAGTATTAACTTTAAGATGTTTGGAAAGAAATTAGATACACAAATAGGTTTTGATTTCCGTTATAATACTCTTTATTATGGAGATAGTTTTATGCCAGCAATGGGATCATTCGTTCATCAAGACCAAATAGAAATAGGAAACTATTTATATACAGATTTCTTTGTAAAAGCCCAATTAGATAGAGTGAAACTATTTGTAGCCTTAACACATCCTTACTCAGGAATGATTAATTATAATTACTACTACACGCCTCATTACCCAGCAGAAAATCTAAACCTACGTTTTGGAGTAACTTGGATGTTTTTCGATTAAGAGAAAAAAATCAATTTAGCAATATAGGGAAAGAGTCTTTAGAATTTATGGTAGTATCTTTGCATTCGAAACAACGGATAAAAAGATAAATAAAACTATGAGTAATAATGATTTTACAAAGCAAGACTATTTAAGAAGAGTAAACCTTGTTGTTGACTATATTGATAAAAATTTAGACAAAGAAATAACACTTTCTACTCTTGCAGAAATATCATCATTTTCTCCTTTTCATCTTCATAGAATAATTCGTGCATTCTTAAATGAACCAATAGGAGCTTACATAACAAGGCAAAGAGTTAAAAAAGCAGCATCATTACTTCGTAGTACAGATTTATCCATTCAAGATATTGCTTATAAGGTAGGGTATGATATGCCATCATCTCTTTCCAAAGCATTTAAACAACTCTATAACATATCTCCAACAGAATACCGAACCAATAAAAAAATAGTAATTATGAACAGAAACATTTCAAACGAAGATTATAATCTTCAAGAACCACAAATTGTAGAACGTCCTGATAGTAAAATTGTCTATATACAGATAATAGGACAATATGGAAATGAAGAATACAATGGAGTGTGGGAGAGAGTATGCCAATTTGCAGGCAAAAACAATCTCTTTGGACAAAAGAACGAGTTTTTAGGAATTGGATATGATGACCCATCTGTTACAGAAGCTTCAAAATGTCGTTACGATGCTTGCATAACAGTTGAAACAGATGTAAAACCAGAAGGAGAAATAGGATTTAAAACCCTAAAAGGAGGGAAGTATGCAGTATTTTTCCACAAAGGTCCTTATTATAAATTCCCAATAATTTATAATGCAATATTTAGTAAATGGCTTCCAGAAAGTCCTTATCAACTAAGAGAATATCCAAGCTTTGAAAGTTATATTAACGATCCTTGCAAAGTAAAACCAGAAGATTTAGAGAGCCTAATTTATATCCCAATCCAATAAAATTAGCCAATAATGCCCTAAGTAGAGGGGGAAATTGTAGTTACTTGTTATAAAAATAAGTTACTATAATTTCCCCTTTTATTTTTCCTTAAATAGCAGTTTTGCCTTTATTTATAATGGGTGCATCGGATATTTTTATAAAATAAGACATAAATAGAAACAATAGTAGTTAAAGCTTCGTTAAAGTTAATTGTAATTAAGCCATTAATACGTTATAATCTATATAAAAATATACGTAACTAGTTTATAGTTATATATAAAAGTTGAAGTAATAATTTTATATTTATAATAAATAGTGTACATTTGCAGATAAATAGAACAAAATAATGATGTAAAAGAATAAATAACTAACCCATTAGGGAATATTAGATTAAAAGCGTTAGCTTTAATTCTTGCTTTTGAAAATCTCGCAATTTTTAGGCTATACAAGAATAAAAAGTATTACGTCTACGGTTATTCGTGGGCTTTCTTCTTATTTGTATAGCATGGCTATGCGAGAGCCTTCAAAAGCAAATAAAAGTTTGTCCCACGCTTTTTAAATTAATTAAAAAAATAAGTTATGACAATTGCGTATTTAAAAGAACATAATGTTTCTTTGATAACTGAGTTACAAAGTTATGCTAATGATAAAGGATTAAAAATAGATACTTTTATTATTGGGAATAGAAATATTAAAATAATTCCACAAGAAAAGGACATCTTGGTGGTTGCTAGTCTTGATACAGAAATTGTAACAGTAGCGAGAACATTATTCTATTGCTTTGACAATAAAGTAATTCTTTATAGCATGGAAGAAGATTTTTGCTTTAATAAAACAGACACCAATTCAGCAGAAACAGAAATAGATTTGTCTAAAGAAATCACTCTTCTTTATAAGAAAAAACAGAATAAAGACAAACTATAATAATAAAACAGTTTTATTTTCAAAGCAATATCTAATAAATTTGCTCTCATTTTAAGACATTTAGTCCTATTTTGAGTTGATGTTTATGTGTCTTATAAACTTATTTTTTCTTTATATAACCATCTTTCAAAGCCATTTACTCCATCTGCTCTTGCTGTATAGTAAATGTAATTTCCAACAATTCTTATCTTTTCAATAAAGTGAGTACGCAAAGTAATTGTCTTAACATATTTTCCTGTTCCTAAATCAATTTCTTTTAACTTCGTTGTATATGGAGTTTTGTAAACAATATAACATTTAGTCTTTTCTTTATTGAAAATAGCATCCTCCACATCCTCTAAGTCTTTTCCCTTAAAGCTATAATCAATCTTTTTCTCATCAATTAATTTGCCTTTTGAATTTAATGTATATAAAGTCTGCATATCTAAATTGATAATAACTAAATTACTATCAATTGTTTCCACAAAAACAGGAATACGTTGTCTACTCATAAACAAACCAAGCTCTATTTGTTTCCAAAAAAAAATCGTTATATTACTTATTGCATTTACATTATAAGTTAAATTTGAAGGCACTCTAATGTTATTGTGGATTAGTCTTGATTTATTATTTTTATCAATAAAAGATCCTTCTTTATTTAATAACCAATCGCCACAATAATAAGTAGTATAGTAAACGCTTGTATATCTTAGTTTCCCATCTTTCTTATGAATCATATATAAAAGTAATGATTTCTTATTATTGCACAATAGAGAAAAGAAACGATTATCAGAAGTGGGGTCTAATATTTTAAACTCATCCAGATATCTAATATCAGTATCAATAAAATTAGGCAACAAACCATAGTAATATTCTCTATTACTAACAATTTTGTCAATTCCTCTTTCAACAATATCAAACTTTTCTTTTTTAAGAGCTATACCTTTAGTCTCATTAACCAATACCTTATAAAACTCTTCCTCTTTTTTCTTTCTAACTACAATATTATTAGAATAGTCATATTCCAAAACATTACATTCTTTAGGAATAAATATCTTATTTCGAAGATAATCCTCAAAAGAATAAATTTGAAGTAATTTTTTATCCTTACTATTACGAATTATATATAGATTAGAATCATCTATTTCAAAATCATAAACCAATCGTTCTAATTGATAAACAGGAGAATTGTCTGTTATTATAACCTCAGAAAGATTTGTAGCCCTATCCGATAATTGAATACTTAGGATAATATTATTTTTCTTTTTTATATCATCTTTAGTCAAAGCAATATCTTGAGAAAAGAAAGCAAGATGAGAAATCCTAAGAACAGTAGGCAACTTAATATTATTAAGAATAAATTTCCCAGCTTTGTCTGAAGAAGTACCAATATTAGTCCCTTTAATAGAAATATTTACATTACCTATTGGCAGTCCATCAGTTGAAGAAACAACAGAGCCATTAACAGTTACAGTTTGAGAAAGACAAGCAACTACATAGAAAATTAAAAGAATGAAAATAATAACCCTTTTCATTATAATAAGTTTTAATGCAGCAAAAGTATTAGAAATAAATAATAAAAACAAACAATTACTTAATTAAATTGATAATTATTGTATTTCCTAATCTTATTATGATACTTAACCCCTCTATTAATATCTTAGCATCACTACTTTTATAGAAAGAATACAAACAAGATTTCATAACAAATAAACTTGATATAAATTTGAGTATTCATACTTATAATCTATCAAGACAGTATATTAATTTCACAAATCAAAGTTTAAATCTTGCATCCTGCCAGGATGCACCCAACATCCCGGCAGGATGCAACGTGCATGGTGGCAGGATGCACCCAACATCCTGCCACCATACAAAAATTAAATCTTGATTTATAAAACTTATTCCTTATCCTATGGAATTTATACCTTGATTCTGTGAATTTATATGGGAATAAATAGTTGATAAAACTTTATTCAACACATAATTCAATAACAAAAACCATTTATTAAATAAATTAATCATGTGCTTTAAATATTTTATTACCTTTGTGTCAAATTATCAATTGATAAACAATTAAAAATTAGAAATATGGCAAGACCAAAGATTTTTGTAAGTTCAACTTATTATGATTTAAAATATCTAAGAGAAAGATTAGAAAGATTTATTAGAAAATATAACTTTGAACCAATATTATTTGAAGATGGTGATGTATATTATAATCCAAATAAACCAATAGATCAATCTTGTTATTCCGAAGTTGAACAATGTCAAATGATGATTTTAATTGTAGGAGGTAAATATGGTACTATCATAAAAAATGAAAAAGACAAAGCTAATTATAATGATAAACATGTCTCAATAACTCAAAAAGAATATAAAACAGCGATAGATAAAGGTATTCCTGTAATGGTTTTTATTGAAAAAAATGTTTATATTGATTACGAAACATATAGGAATAACACAGTGTCAACAATTCCTAAAGATTTTAAATTTGCTCACATTGATACAACAAATATATTTGATTTTATTAGCATTTTAAATTTAAGTGTAATAAAAACATTTGAAAAGGTTGAAGAAATTGAAGAATATTTTGCAAACCAAGTATCAGGAATGTTCTACGATTATTTAAAGCAACTTCAAGATAAAAAGCAAGATGATGATGTATTAACTTCGGTAAACCAATTAAAACAAGTTACAGAAATTATACTAAGTAATACTCATGCAATAGCAAAAGATGTTTTCAAAGATAATAAGCCTGAATACGATAAAATTATTTTCAAGCAAAATACTATAATAATAGATTTTTTTATTGATCTTTTTATTGAATGTATAAAAATAGATTTTGACTACAAAGAAATTAATGACACCTTAGTTACCCAAATTGTAGATTTATGTTTTGATACTATCTTGAACAATGATAGCGTAAATTCTATTTATGATAATAATTCTTTTGATTGGGAGAAATATAATTGTATTTATAAAGATTTTATGAAAAGGCTACTCGAAATAAATAATAAAATCAAGATAACTAAATTTAATTACTTATCATTTTTAAGACAGTTTAAATTAAATATAATGTCACTTATAATTGGAGATGATGAATTAAAAAAATATATTAATGATAAAATGATATATACATTCAAAAATGATATATTATGTCCTTTCTAAGATTATGATTAATGCTTATATTCTTTAGGAGTGAAATTGTTTAATAAAGAAAATTTTGTTTATAATTTCCTTTATTGATTGGTATTTTTTTATCATATTACCGAAAATTTAAACCTATAGATCATCACACCTATTGCTTATTTTGAAAATTGGAATTTATTATTGAGTTAACCTTGTAGAGGCGTATTGCTTACGCCCTACAAGATAAATTTCAATAGAAATCAATGTTTAATTCTTTATGGCGTATGCAATACGCCCCTACGATATTGTTGGGGATAAATATATTTATTCAATTTACAATCTAAATGATTAATTCTTGATTGGGAATTATTGCATAAAGGAATATTGGATAAGGTTGGCACCCATTTGTAGGGCTTTTTGGCGGATTTGGGGGCTGTCGTTGTGGACGTCGGCATCTTCCCAACCATCTCCTAAATCACATTCATAATCGAAGAAGCATACTAAACGACCTTCCCAGAATAAGCCATAGCCTTTGGGTGGTTTGCCATCGTGTTCGTGAATTTTAGGTAAGCCATTTGGGAAATTAAACTTTTGATGATAGATTGGATGATTGAATGGTACTTCTACAAAATCAAGTTCTGGAAATACTTTCTTCATTTGTGGTTCTATGTACTTTCTTAATCCATAGTTATCACTTATATGTAGGAATCCTCCTCCAATTAAGTAGTCTCTTAGGTTCTTTGTTTCTTGTTCTGTGAATACTACGTTTCCATGTCCTGTTAAGTGTACGAAAGGGTAGAGAAATATTTCGGAGCTTCCTACATCTACTGTTGCATAGTCGTTTGAAAGAGATGTTCCTAATTCTCTATTACAGAAATTTATTAGGTTGGTTAATGATGTTGGGTTTGCATACCAATCGCCTCCTCCGTTATATTTTAAAAGGGCTATGGTGTTTCTTTGTCCCAAAGATGTTAGGGCAGAAAACAAAAATGCTATTATTATTAATGTTTTTCTCATTGGTTTAAGAAATGTATGCTTTGAACGGCGTAGAGTCCTGCTGTTTCTGTTCTTAAACGCTCTTTGCCAAGTGTTATTTTTTGAAACTTATTATTTATTGCTTCTTGAACTTCTTTTTCAGAAAAGTCTCCTTCAGGACCTATTATTATTAGTACGCTTTCTTTTGGTTTATATATATCTTGTATTTTCTTTCTGTCATCATCTTGACAATAACATATTAGTTTCTTTTCTTTTTTTGCATTTTGAATTAATTGCTTAATTGGAATTGCTTCATTTAGTTTTGGCAAATAGGCTTTAAGTGATTGCTTCATTGCTGAAACTATTATCTTCTTAAGCCTTTCATTTTTTACTATTTCTCTTTCGGAATTGTCACAAATAATAGGGGTTATTTCATCTATTCCCATTTCTGTGGCTTTTTCCAAAAACCATTCTATTCTTGCAATATTTTTTGTGGGAGCTATTGCTACATGAAGATAATAATCTCTTTTACCATATTCTGCTTGTGTTTCAATTATTCTTACGCTGCATGAACGAGGCATAGCTTCTACAATTTCTGCTTTATATAGATTACCTTGTCCATCGGTTACATAAAGAGTATCGTTTTCTTTTAAGCGAAGTACTTTAACACAATGTTGAGACTCTTCTTTTCCAAGGGTATATATTTGATTTGGATTAATATCTGGGCAATAAAATAGTTGCATTGTTTCTTAATTTTTGGTTAGGAGTTATAAAAAATCTCTCCTTTGTCTATGTTAAAAAAATAAAGGGCGAAATAAATCGCCCTCAATATAAGTATTCTAAATATTTTCTTATTATAAACTATAAACTACACCAATTGATGCTGAAAGGTTTAATAATCCAATTGTATGTATTTCTCCAACAGGAGCTGCTTCTTTAATTGCTCCTTCAGCGTCTCTATAATAGTATGGAGTTATTGCATCAAAATTGTATCCCTTAGTATAATCAACACCAATTTGACCTCTTATTCTAAAATCTTGGTTAAGTTCATACATTGCTCCTAAATAGAATTTACCACTTGGAAGAACATGACTTATTTTTATTTCATTTTCTCCGTTATAGTATGATATCATTGTTCCTTTATTGTCTCTTTCTTTTATCATCATTTGAACACCTAAGTCAAGACCAACAAAATAATGCATATTCTTATGAGTAATATAGAAATTATATGAAAGCATCAATGGCATATAAGCAAAACTATTATACTCTGAAAAAGGAAGTATGTCACTTGTCCCAATAGGTTCTTTTGTTACTTTAGTTCCACCATAGTAAAGTAATCCTAAGTAACCACCAAATCCGTGAGCTGTTGTTACATAACCTTTTTTTCTTGCTGTTTTGTGTTGAAAGCCTAATGAGAAACCATATCCTAAAGGATTTAATTCTGAGTTTTCACCCATCATCATCCTTCCATCTAAGTTCACCATTACGAAGTTTTCCGATTGAGGATTTCTATAATTTCCTTTTCTCCAATCTTGAGTAAATGCGCTGATTGCGACAACGTTAATCATTAAGAAAATAAAGATTTTTTTCATTTCAGTTATAGATTAATTTTTATACATTAACTTTTCTGCGTGCCAAAATTACTAATAATATTCGAAATTACAAATTTTCTCATATCTTTGTTGCAGAAAAAGAATAAAAACGATATGAAAAATAGGATTTGTAAGGTGTTGAATATTCAAACACCTATAATATCAGGAGGTATGGTTTGGTGTAGTGGTTGGGAATTAGCTTCTGCTGTTAGTAATGAAGGAGGTCTTGGTTTAATTGGTTCAGGTTCAATGACACCAGATATTTTAAGAGAACATATTATTAAATGTAAGAATGCTACTTCTAATACTTTTGGAGTAAATATTCCGTTAATGAATCCCCATTCTGAAAAACAAATTGAGGTGGTAATTGAAGAAAAAGTTCCCGTTGTATTTACTTCGGCAGGAAACCCAGCTTTATACACTCAAAGGTTAAAAGACAATGGAATAAAAGTGGTTCATGTTGTGGCTAATGAAACATTTGCTTTAAAAGCTCAAAAAGCAGGAGTATGTGCAATTGTTGCAGAAGGTTTTGAAGCAGGAGGACATAATGGAAAAGAAGAAACGACAACTCTTGTATTGGTTAATCAATTATCTAAGAAATTAGACATACCTATAATTGCAGCAGGAGGAATTGCAACAGGAGAACAAATACTTGCTGTTATGATATTAGGAGCTGAAGGTGCTCAAATAGGTTCTCTTTTTGCAACAAGCAAAGAATCATCGGCACATGAAAACTTTAAGAAAGCAGTAATAGAAGCTAAAGAAGGAGATACTAAATTATTACTTCGCAAACTTTCTCCAACACGGTTATTAAAAGGGGATTTCTTTAGTAAAATCCAAGAAGCCGAAGACAGGGGAGCAACAAAAGAAGAATTATTAGAAATTATAGGCAAAGGAAAAACAAGGATAGGAATATTTGAAGGAAATTTAGATGAGGGAGAATTAGAAATTGGACAAATAAGTTCAATGATTGAAGAAGAAATGAGTGTAAAAGAAATATTTACAAAGTTAAGTAGAGAATATTCCAAAGCATTAAATTATCATTCATCATTTCTTCATTCTCTTTAAAAATAGATAAAATAGATCGTAAAGATTTGTAATAAAAAACATTAATCAATAATAGATATGCAACCAGATTTTATTTTTGAAACAAGTTGGGAAGTATGTAATAAGGTGGGAGGTATTCATACTGTTATTTCTACAAAATCAAAAACTTTAGTAGAAAGATATAAAGATAATTATATGGTAATAGGTCCTGATATCATTAAAGGTAAAGGGCAAAATCCAAATTTTGAAGAAGATATTTATGTTCTTCAAAGTTGGAAGGCTTATGCTGAATCGAAGGGATTAAGAATAAGAATTGGTCGTTGGAAGATACAAGGTGAGCCTATAGCTATTTTAGTTGATTTTACAACTTTCTTTTCTCAAAAAGATAAATTATTTGAAGAATTTTGGAAAGAATATGGTTTAGATAGTATTACAGGTCAATGGGACTATGTTGAGCCTGTTTTGTTTGGATATGCTTCGGCAAAAGTGATAGAAAGTTATTATGAGTTTTATCTTTCTTCACAAGATAAGATTATTGCTCAATGGCATGAATGGATGACAGGCTCAGGAATCCTTTACTTAAAAAAGAATTGTCCTCAAATTGCAACTGTTTTCACAACTCATGCAACAGTTCTTGGTCGCTCAATAGCAGGAAATGGACTTCCTCTTTATTCTGATTTAAAACATTATGACGCTATTCAAGTTGCAGATGAATTTAATGTAAAAGCAAAATTCTCATTAGAAAAAATATCATCTGAAAATGCCGATAGTTTTACAACTGTTAGTGAATTAACAAATAATGAATGCAAACAATTCTTTCAAAAAGGAGTTGATGTAGTTACTCCTAATGGTTTTGAACCAAGCTTTGTTCCTTTGGAAGAAGAGTTTGAACAAAAAAGATTAGTGGCAAGAACAAAGGTATTTGAAGTTATTGAATCTTTAACAAATCAACAAATTGATAAGGATGCATTACTAATAATAAATAGCGGACGTTACGAATTTAAGAATAAAGGGATTGATGTTTTTATCAATGCAATGGGCGAATTAAACCGCAAAGAATTACCTCGTCAAGTTATTGCAGTAATCGCAGTACCAGCTCATAATGTTGATGTATATAAATCATTACTTGATGCGGTTGATTATTCTAAGCCAACAACTAATCAATACTTAACACATCACCTTTTTGATCCAGAACATGACCCTATTCTTAGAGCAATCAGAGAAAATGATTTAAAAAATTCTCCTTCCGATAATGTAAAAATAATGTTTATTCCTTCTTATCTTGATGGTAATGATGGAATCATAAACCTTAATTACTTTGATTTCTTAATAGGATTTGATATTTCAATATTTCCTTCATATTATGAACCTTGGGGATATACACCTATGGAGTCAATGGCATTTCATATTCCTTCAATAACAACCAATCTTGCAGGCTTTGGTTTATGGATAGAAGATAAATTAAAAGATATAAAAGGAGCTTTAGCAGTTGTTAAGAGATGGGATGGTGATAGTTTTCAAACAGTACAAGATATAGTTGAAAAGATAGAAGAAACCTTATCTTTAAATGACGAAGAAACAGAGCAATTAAGACAAAAAGCATTAGAAATTTCTCAATCAACCTTATGGTCTAATCTAATTACATATTATGATAGTGCTTATGATATAGCATTAACAAAAGCAGATAAGAGAATAGAATCATTTATTCATAAACAACCAATAAATCAAAAATTAATAGCTCATACTGATTGGGGAGAAGAACCATGTTGGAAAAAGATATTAGTTAAACAAGTTCTTCCAAAACGATTACAAGGATTAGAAAGATTAAGTCAAAACCTATGGTGGAGTTGGAATATAGAAGCTCAAGATATTTTTTATAATATAAACCCTGAAAGGTTTACTGAATTTGAACGAAGTCCAATACATCTAATAGAAAGCTTAACAAAAAAAGATAGAGACCGTCTTTTAAAGGATAATAATTTCCTTGAAAAGTTAGATTCTGTTGTTGAGAAGTTTGATAACTACATGAAAGAAGGAGAAAATAAAGTAGGAGAGTTAATATCCTATTTCTCTATGGAGTTTGGTATTCATGACACATTAAAGATATTCTCAGGTGGTTTAGGAATGTTGGCAGGCGATTACTTAAAAGAAGCTTCTGACAGCAATAAAAATATTATAGGTATAGGTTTATTATATCGTTATGGTTATTTCACTCAAAAGATAACACATAAAGGAGAACAAATATCTCAAATGTTCCCACAAAAGTTTTCTCACCTTCCATTAAAAGCAGTAAGAGATGAGAATGGTAAATGGAGAAAGATAGCAATTAATCTCCCAGGGAGAATTGTTTTTGCAAAGATATGGTGTTGTGAAGTTGGACGAGTACCTTTATATCTTTTAGATACAGATATAGAAGATAACCAATTAGAAGATAGAACAATTACTCATCAACTTTATGGAGGAGACTGGGAAAATCGTATAAAACAAGAAATTTTCTTAGGGATAGGAGGAATTAGGCTGTTAAAAGAAATTGGTTTAGAACCTGTTTTATACCATTCCAATGAAGGTCATTCTGCATTTAATTCGTTAGAAAGATTATCTGATTTAATACGTAATCAAAAGATGTCCTATTTTCAAGCAAAAGAAATAGTACGTTCATCAACTCTATTTACAACTCATACACCTGTTCCTGCTGGACATGATGCCTTTAGTGAAGACCTTATGAGAGCATATCTTTCTCATTATCCTGAAAGAATTGGTTTATCATGGGAAGACTTTATTGGTTTAGGAAGAGTAAACAAGACAGATAGTAATGAAAAATTCTCAATGAGTATTTTGGCAATAAACTTTTCTCAAGAAGTAAATGGTGTAAGTAAGATACATGGAAGAGTAAGTAGGGAAATGTTTGCTAATTTATATAAGGGTTATTTTCCTAACGAACTACATATTAATTATGTTACAAATGGAGTTCATCTACCAACTTGGATTAGTAGGGGATGGTGCAAACTTTATGACGAAGTTTTTACAAAAGCATATAGAAAAGACCAATCTAATCAAGATTATTGGAAAAATATTTATGATGTTGAAGACAAAAGAATATGGGATACTCATCAATTAGCTAAGAAAGACTTAGTTGATTTTATGATGGTGCGTTTAGAAAAAGAGCTAATACAAAGGGCAGAAGATCCAAAGCTATTTCTTCAAATAAAAGAAAGATTTAATCCAGACGCTTTAACAATTGGTTTTGCACGTCGTTTTGCAACATATAAAAGAGCTCATCTATTGTTTACTAATATGGATCGCCTAAAAAGATTGGTAAATAATAAAAAACAACCAATTCAATTTATTTTCTCAGGCAAAGCACATCCAGCCGATAAAGCAGGTCAAGATATTATAAAAAGCATAATAGAAATATCAAAAATGCCAGAGTTTATAGGTAAGATAATATTTATAGAAGACTATAATATGTATGTTGCTAAGCATTTAGTAAGAGGTGTTGATGTTTGGTTAAATACACCAAAACGTCCATTAGAAGCTTCAGGAACATCGGGAGAAAAGGCAGTAATGAATGGTGTTGTAAATTTCTCTGTTCTTGACGGTTGGTGGGCAGAAGGTTATAGGAAAGGAGCAGGGTGGTGCTTGGCTGAAGAACAATTATATGAATCAGATGAATACCAAAATGCTTATGATGCTGAAATAATATATGAAACAATAGAAAACAAAATAGTTCCAGCATATTATAATCAAGATGATGAAGGAGTAAGCAACGAATGGGTAATGCAAATAAAAAATACAATAGCAGAAATAGCTCCTCACTTTACAATGAAACGTCAATTAGATGAATACTATACTAAGTTCTATAACAAACTAATTCAGCGCACAAAAATAATGACAGAAAATGATGCTAATAACGCAAGAGATTATGCAGCATGGAAACATAGAATGAGAAGACTGTGGAATACAATTGAATTAGTAGATATACAACTTCCTGATTCAGATAATAAGAAACTAACAATGGAAGATTATTTCTCTGTTTCTTTAACTCTACATATAAATGATATTAGTCCAGAGTTTGTTGGAGTAGAAATAGTGGTGGCAAAGAAAGAAAATGATATAATAAACGATTACTATAGGATAATTCCTATGACAATGACTAATTATTCTCACAAAAAAGCAACATTTGAAATTAGTGTTTTACCTCTTGAAGCAGGTGTTTATAATTATTCAATAAGAATATTTCCTAAACATCAATTAATGCCTCATAGAATGGATTTTCCTCTTTTAAAATGGATATAATACTCTTTTTGTTATTTATTATTACCTTTGCTATTTATTTTACTATTCCATTTATAAAGATAAGAGATGATAGAGTTTGAAACAATTTGTGCTTTAGCAACTCCTTCTGGAGAAGGTGCTATTGGTGTTATTAGATTATCAGGAGAAAAGGCTATTGAGATTGCGGATAAGATTTTTTATAATTCAAAAGGAAATCATATACTAATTGATGCTAAGTCTCATACTGCTCATTTTGGCAATATAATAAATAAAGGAAAACTAATTGATGAATGTATTTGTACAGTTTTTCGCTCTCCTCATTCTTATACAGGTGAAAACAGTGTTGAGTTTTCTGTTCATGGCTCAAAATATATACTTCAACAAACAATATTAGCACTTATTGAAAATGGAGCAGTGCCAGCAACTGAAGGTGAATTTACCAAACGTGCTTTCTTAAATGGAAAATTAGACCTTTCTCAAGCCGAAGCTGTTGCAGATCTGATTCAATCTCATAATAATACAGCTCATGAATTAGCCATAAAACAGTTAAGAGGTGGTTATCATGACACTTTAACTGAGTTAAGAAGTAAATTAATTGATATTTCATCGCTTTTAGAGCTGGAATTAGATTTTAGTGAAGAAGATGTTGAATTTGCAGATAGAACAAATCTAATAAATACAATTAATCAAACAAAAGAAAGAGTAACTGAATTGATTGAGTCTTATTCATTAGGGAATTGTTTTAAGAATGGAATACCTGTATCTATTATTGGGAAACCAAATGCAGGGAAATCAACCCTCTTAAATACTTTCTTAAACGATGAAAGAGCAATAGTATCGGATATTGAAGGAACAACAAGAGATACAATTGAAGAAAAAGTAAATCTAAGAGGTATGGAATTTCGTTTTATAGATACAGCTGGAATAAGAAAAAGCAGCAATTCAATAGAAACAGAAGGGATAAAAAGAACATTTAAAGCAGTTGAAGAATCAAAGATAGTATTGTTATTAATTGATATAACAAAAACAACTCCCCAGCAAGCAAATGAAGAGATAAAGAAACTAAAAGAAGAAATAGACTTTAAAGACAAAACCCTTATCCTTGTTGCCAACAAAACCGATAAAGCAAAAACCAAAGACAAGGAATGGGATAAAATGGGAGCAATTCAAATATCTGCCTCAAAGAAACAAAACATAGGTCAAATAGTAGAAAGAATGTTATCAATAATAAATCCCAACGACCTAACCGACAAAGTATTTATAACAAACTCCCGCCACTACGACTCCCTAACAAAAGTTCTTGAGTCAATAGAAACAATAGAAAAAGACTTCCAACAAGAACTCCCATCCGATCTAATAGCCTCCGACATCCGCACAGCCCTACACCACTTAGGAGAAATCACCGGCGAAGTAACAACAGAAGACATACTAACCAATATATTCTCTAAGTTCTGTATTGGAAAATAAAATGTGATTACCAACGATTAGCATACTCTTTATTAGTTATGTAAAATGTTGACGGTAGTATTTTATATTCTTCCTTCAATCGTTCCAATCAAATTTATCAAAGAAATTGTTGCTGTAGCACATAATGAAGCTTCTTTCTTAGTTGCAGTACGTTTATGAATCAATTCGTTTGCTAAATCTAATGTTGCTCTTGCATACTTTCTTAAAATCTCATTGCTTGACCCCGATAATTCAATAGAAATATAAGCTTCAAGCATTCTTTTAGCATCAGTTTTACTGACCTCTTTTCCATCAAGTATAGGATGTTTTTCTTTAATAAAAACGGCTTGAGCCAAAGTAATTATAGTCTCTCTACTTAACAATCCTACAACTTGAAACTGTTCTTCTGTTTTAGCTTCGTTTTGTCTTAATCTAATTTCGTTTACAGACCTTTCTATCCTTTCCCAATCAGTCAAATCAACTGTTACACTTATGAAATCTGGCTCTTCATTTTCCTCCAATATTTGAATAAGAGAATTATACATTTCATTAATATATGTTCTTCTTTCGCTGTATTTTGGAAATATTGAACTCCATTTACCATACCATTCCCAAAGGTCTCTGTGTGGGTTAGGATTTTTAAAATTCAGTTTTTGTATTGCTTTATCAGTTATCGTATATTTATGTTTATATTGGTCGTTTATATCTTGTATCCTTTGTCCCCCTGTAGCTACAGAAATCATAGTGTTTTTAAGAAATTCAATATCTTGAACAAGTTGTTCTTTACTAATTGTTCCCCCAAGTCTAGCCCAATCAATTTTCGATTTTGCTTTTGGAACAATCGTAATATTTGATATTTCTTCGTTTCCATAATGTCTTGTTGCAACACTAAATTTTTCGAGTAAGTCGGATTCAATACTCTGAATTCTATCACGAATTTTTACGAACGTTCCAATATCAACAAGTAAATGTAGTGTATAGAAATAAGTACCTCCATTCCAATTATCATATCCAGTCTGCTCTAAAGTAATTTGAGCACTATTTAAAATGTCAGTCAATTCATCAAGTTTATCAGCTTTCAGAATTTCTGTAACGGTATAAACAATTGTCCTTATTTCATCTTGATTTTCAAGCATTACTGTCTGTTTTTAATATTAACGCCATGTAAAGTAGGCGATTGCGGGCTTACTTATCAAGCCTATATAGTTTTGAAGCGTGCTACAACGCTTAAATACCAACTGAACCTATAGCATATACACATTATTGTGCTTTCGTTATTTTATTCGTCTAAGTATAGATCTCATTTCCTTCTCTATCTTACTCTTTTGAATAAACTCTTTAAAATTTTCTTTAATCTGTATCTCTTGTTTATATAGATCAGTTATCTTCTTTATTTTCTTTTTAGATGTCTTTTGATAATCATGCCCATAGATATTTAAAAATCTGATTATTAAAAGATGCGTGCATTTTAAGACATTCAATTTTTTATCATTCTTTTTATTCTCAATCGTTGAAAAATATTCAAATACTTTTGTAATACTGTCAATTTCCCCCCTTTTTTTTATAAAGTCATCAAAATCTAAAATCTTTTCATTTCCTACAACATATTTACTATAACCTACTAAATCATTCTTAAAATAGTGGTTGGTATCATGACTACAATCATAACCTAACCCTCTAAAAAGGTCTACATCAGTAAATATGTCTTTTAATGTTTTGACAAATTTTAAATACAAAATATCATCCGAGTTTGCGATGGTACTGTCAACAGTTAAAGTATTCCTTTCTGTTTCAATAATCCAGTGAATAAATATCAAAAACCTATAAACAAAACTATTTATATAATATTTTGATGGTTCGAGCCAATCATTTTTGTCAACTTTATGCCAATTTTCTCCAATATTCTGACTGAAATTCCACAATCGATGATTTAATTCTTCTGCCGAATTTAGTAAGTGTATCTTGTTCTTAGCAATTTCTTCCTTGAGCTTCTTCTTTTGCTCAAAATCGAATTCCTTTTTTAATTTAAATTTTAATGAATTTCGTTCGTAAATAATCTTGATTAGCCAACCTATTAGCAAAATAACAATTGATGTTATTCCTGAAATAAGTGCAGCTAGTATTTTTACATCTAATTCTTTAAACCATATCATTTCTGAATACTTTTTGTTGTAACATATGTAAATATTTATTTTTTACTACACTTAATTCGCCAAAGATACAAATTATTTATTAATAATAGACAAATTAGCTCAATTTCTTTTTTTTACACTATACTGCAATTTCAATTGCAAATAATATAGTGCATTTTTTCAATGTAGAATTAAGTTGTAAATGCAATATTCATGATTTCTAAATTACACAATAAGTATTTATAAGAACATCAGAAAATCTAATATTTTTCTATGGCGTGGATTGTAATTTGATTCTAAAGATTTAGAATTTGATTTCAATAATTTAGAATCAAATTCTAATTTCTTGTAATTTGATTCTAATTTTAGGGGGTGCAATCAGGCTCGGGGGTGCAATCAAATATTGACTTTTTTTCGAGATTTTGGAGGTTTTTGAATTGTTGAAAATGGAAATTTTATGTATTTTAGGGGGTGCAATCAGGCTCAGGGTGCAATCACATCATTTTTTAATTTTGGGGATATATTGCTGTAAATAAGTATAATATAAAAAGGGGTGCAATCAAAATATTAATTTTAAAAATTTCTATATGCACAAATAGTAAAAAAGTTTTTTTCCTATTTAATAATGCGTATATAAATATTTGTTTTTTTGATTTTTGATTGCACCCCCTTTATTTTAATAGCTATTTTTTTGAGGTAACCCCTGTATTTATATTTAACCGTTTTTGTATTTGCAACTTTAATCTATAAAAAAAAGAGTACGAGTTTCTGTGAAAAGTCGTACTCTTTCTGTAGAAAATCAAGCTCTTTCTGGAAAAAGTCGTACTCTTTTTTCAAAATTAAGGGATTAAATTTTTATTCGTCGGGAGGATTGGATATTATTATATATGACTAAGGGAAATTAAATATAAAATTAGAATTAAATAGCAAATTGCACTGTGAGAGTGCGATTTTTATCAAATATTGCACTCTCATAGTGCAATATTGATTATCTTTGCCAAAAATCTTTTGTTTATGGAGAAATTATTTGAGCAATTTAAGAAATTATTAAGAGAGACTGATACTAGTTTCTTTAGATATATTTATAGTGAGATTAATTGGAAAAATAGGATGATTGGACTTATTGGTCCTCGAGGTGTTGGTAAGACTACATTGGTTTTGCAATATATTAAACAGAATTTAAACCCTGATAATACATTATATGTAACGGCTGAGGATTTCTACTTTGCTGATAATAAATTAATTGATTTAGCTGATGCTTTTGTTAAGTTGGGGGGTAAATATTTGTTTATTGATGAAATACATAAGTATAAAGATTGGGCTAAGGAATTAAAACTAATTTATGATTATCACTCTGAACTAAATGTTGTATTTACTGGTTCTTCAATATTAGATATAAAGAAAGGTGCTTCTGACTTAAGTAGAAGAACGGTTATGTATAATATGCAAGGATTATCATTTAGAGAGTACCTTAAATTATTTCATAATATAGATGTTAATACTTATAGCTTAGAAGAAATACTTAACAATAAAATTGATATTAAAGAGATTGAACGTCCTTTACCTTTGTTTAATGATTATTTAAAACAAGGTTATTATCCATTTGCATTAGATGAAGACTTTGATTTGAAATTACAGCAAATAATAAATCAAACCTTGGAAGTTGATATTCCTTTATTTGCAGGAATGAATGTTTCAACGGGAAGAAAATTAAAACAATTACTTGCTATTATATCCAATAGTGTACCTTTTAAACCTAATATGACAAGCATAGCAACAATGTTAGGATCAAGTAGAAATAATATTGTAGATTATTGCATGTATATTGAAGAGGCCGGAATGATTGCCCAACTAAGAGATACTACTAATGGTATTCGTTCTTTGGGTAAGGTTGATAAGATTTATTTGGATAATACTAATTTGATTTATTCTTTAGCTGGAAACACATCAAATATTGGTAATATTAGAGAAACTTTTTTCCTTAATCAATTGAGGGTTAAATATAATATTTTTTCTTCCAAGGTGGCTGATTTTATTGTAGATGATATAACCTTTGAGGTTGGAGGAAAGAATAAGGGAATAAAACAAATTCAAGGAGTTGAAAAAGGATATATCGTAAAGGATGATATTGAATTAGGTTATTTAAATACAATTCCTCTTTGGCAATTTGGATTAATCTACTAAACATATTTGAATTTATTGCGTTTAAGGAATATAACATTAAAAATTTTCAAGTTATGATAAAGATTGGAGATAAAGCTCCTGAGGTTTTGGGAGTAAATGAAAATGGACAAGAAGTTAAGTTGTCCGATTATAAAGGTAGAAAGATTGCTTTATATTTTTATCCTAAAGATAATACTCCTGGCTGTACTGCTGAGGCTTGCAGTTTAAGAGATGGGTATAGTGATTTGCGTAAGGCTGGTTATGAAGTTATAGGTGTTAGCATAGACAGTCAGGCATCTCACAATAAGTTTAAGGAAAAGAATAATCTGCCTTTTACTTTAATTGCTGATACTGATAAAACTTTAGTTGAAGCTTTTGGAGTTTGGGGAGAGAAGAAGCTTTATGGCAAAACTTATATGGGTACTCTTAGAACCACATTTATTATTAATGAAGAAGGTATTGTTGAAAGAATAATATCTCCAAAAGAAATTAAAACTAAAGACCATTCTAATCAAATATTGAATCTTTAATTACAAGTTATTTATTCTATGTTTAGTAAGGAAGAAAAGCAAGCTATTAATACTTCGTTTTGGGAAGGATTTAAGACTTATTGCTACAAACATAAGATTAAGCGTAAGTGGTTGCTCTCTAAGATAAGTATTAAGTCTACTCAACTTAAGTTCTATGCTGATCATAAAAAGGCTTTGGTTCTTTTTCAAATTGATAATAAAAGCGAAGAAAAAAGACATGAGATATATAGTTATTTCTATGCTATGAAGAAGCTTTGGGATAAAGAGGCTGGATGTGATTTAAGATGGAGTGAAGAGTTTGAGGATATAAATGATATAATAGTTAGTGCCGTTTATTTTGAACTTACAGAAGTTAATATATACAATCAAGATGATCACGAAAAAATATATGATTTCTTTATTAAGAAAATGACAATTCTTGAAGATATATACATGGAGTACAAAGAGGTTCTCTCTTATCAAATTTCACTAATAGTTTAGGTAAACAAAAAATAAGTTGTATATTCGCAACCATAATATGGATTTAAAACATATCATTATGAAAAAACCATTGAATAAATCTTCTTTATTTAGAATAATACCCATCTTATTTTTATTGTTTCTATTACTCCCTCTTTTGGGATTCTCAAAAAATGATAATTCAAAGACTGTACTTTATGTTAGCTCATTTTCACAAGGCTCTCGTTGGTCTATAGAATGCAAAAAAACTTTAATGAAGGAATTTAAAGAAGAAAACTATTCAATTAAACTCCTTGAATTAAATCTTGATGAGGAAATAACACCTAAACTTGATGCAAGGATAAGAATAGTTAAAAACTATTTTGCTAATCTCAAGGAAAAGATTGATGTTGTAGTTGTATTTGATTATGGAGCAACTAATGTATTTTTAAAATACACAGATTCCATTATTAGTAAAATTCCTATTGTTTTCGTTTCTGAATTAGAGCCAGAAAGGGAATACAATTCAAATAATATAACAGGTATTATAAGTGATTACGGAGTTGCTCAAAATTATAAATTAGGGCTTAAAATGTTTCCAAATACAAAAAAAGTTTATGTTTGGGCTGATAAATCTCCTACAGGGACTTTTTTTATGGAGCATGCAAAAAAGACATTGACAGGATATAATGATGGTATTGAGATTGAATTTGGGCTTGAAGTTAATGATAAGGCAGAATTAATAGAAAAATGCAAACACTTAGACCCAAATTCATTTATTATATTCAGTACTTGGTCATTAGATGAAAAAGGGAGGAAATATTCTGATGAAGAATTATTACATATATTTTTTGAAGTTAATAAAGTCCCAATATTTTGTTCCTATGATGATAATATTAGCTGTGGATATATTGGAGGATTTGTTCAAAGACCAGAAGAAAATGCTAGAGCTGTTGCAATTAAAGCTATAAGAATTTTTAATGGAGAATTCCCCAACAGGATGGCAATAGAACATATTACTCCAATTCCTATTTTTGATTTTAATAGAATAGTTGAAAAAGGTGGGAATATAAAAGTAATACCAAGTAATTCTATTCTAAAAAACGAATACAAAGGATACATTTATATTTATAGATATATTATACTTCTACTTGTAATTATTCTGATAATAATTTTAGTGGTAATCATTGAAAAAAATAAAAATAAAAATCTAAAGAAAAAAATAATAGAAAAGGACGAAAAAGAAAAGGAATTAGAGAAAAATATAAAACTATTATCCATTGCTATGCCAACATTAAAAATTATGTCTTGGTCTTATAATGAAAGAACTCAAACATTCAAGTTCGGAGTAGCTAACAATGGTGGATTAATAGAATTAAATCAAGAGGGTGATCTTGATTTCGTAAAAAGACATTTACCACCTGAGCAGATAGAAAAACTTATTTCTTTTTTTAATAACATAAAAGATATTGACAATCAACACGAATTCCATATTGAATTTTATGGTAAAATTCCTGGAGAAGAAAATAATTCATGGTGGGAATCAAGTGGAATAATTAATATTGTTGAAAATAATGATGACAAATATAGAGTTGTTAATGGAATAATTATTAATGTTGATAAATATAAACAGGTTGAATTTAGACTTAATAAAGCTCTTGAAAAATCCATTCAAAGTGAAAAATTGAAATCAAGTTTTATTTCAAATATTACTCATGAAATTCGTACTCCATTACATGCAATTATTGGTTTTTCAAATCTTATTATTAAATCTAACAATGACGAAGAAAAGCAAGAATATATTAAGATTATCCAAGATAATAATGATAATCTGCTAAATATAGTAAACGATATAATTGACCTTTCTGAAATTGAATCAGGATTTCTGGAAATGAAAAGGATTCAATTTGATTTGAAGCAATATTATGATGAAATAGAAAGCTTATTCAAACATAAATTAAAAGATGGTGTTGAATTTATTATAGATATTCCTCATAAGAGTTGTATTGTTTTGCTTGACAAGGTTAGGCTAATACAAATATTCAAAATATTTATAGACAATGCAATTAAATTCACAAATAATGGATATATTAAAATTGGTTATTCTGTTGTTGATAATGGGATAAGGTTTTATTGTGAAGACACTGGAATTGGAATAAAGAAAGAAAACTTAACAAAAATATTTGATCATTTCGAAAAATCTGATTCATTTCAACATGGAACTGGTTTAGGTCTAACAATTGCTAAATCGATAATGGATATTATTGGTGCAAAATATGGGGTTGAATCTGAAGAAGGGAAAGGAAGTACTTTTTGGGGATGGATGCCGTCTAAGATCATTATTGTTGATGATAATGAAAAAGAAAATAATGTTGAAATAGATAATGATATTGAAATAGAAACAAAAATTCTTATAATCGATGAAGATGATTCCTCACGCAAATTGTTCGGAGCCATTTTGAAAGAAAAATATAATATTGCTTTTGAAAAAAGGGGTTTAGAAGCTGTTGAAAAAGTGACTAAAGAAATGCCAGACATAATAATCATGGATTTAAAAATGCAAAACATAAATGGTTGTGAAGTTATTAAAAGAATAAGACAAAATAATAATGAAATACCTATTATTGTAGTATCAACAAAGGTACTGACTCATGAAAAACGAGAAGCTTTTGAAGCTGGATGCAATGAATTTATTGAAAAACCTATAGATAATGAATTATTATTTGCTGTAATTGAAAATCTCAATAATAAACATCACTATATATAGAATAATAACTATTTAAAAGACTCTACTTAAATATAGAGATAAAATGAAAGAATTGATTATATTTTAAATTCTTTGTTAGCAATTAATTATACCTAATAGATTGAGAACAAACAATGAAAGAACTAAAGGTATAAAATACTTAACAACAGTATAGTAAACATTAAAGCCTTTATTGAATAAAAGACCTTTGTTTGTAATCTGATCTTTTACCAGATTTTTATTAGCAACCCAACCTATAAAAATAATTATAAAGAATGCTCCAATAGGCATCATAAATTTATCAGTTGCATTATTTAAGAAGTCAAATAGGCTTTTACCAAATAGTTTAATTGTAGAACCATCAACTTGTGAATAAGCACAAAAAACAGCTAATATCATTACAATTGAAGAAATTAAAATAGTTGATTTAACTCTCGAAATCTTTAATTCTTGAATTGTGAATAGACAAATAGGTTCAAGCATAGAAACAGAAGAGGTAATAGCAGCTATAAAAACTAATAAGAAAAAGAAAACGCCTATAATATTTCCTGCAGGCATCATAGAAAAAACTAAAGGAAGAGTTTCAAAAACAAGGGTAGGACCGGAGGTTGGTGCAATTCCATAAGTAAATACTCCAGGGAAAATAGCAAAGCCAGCAATAATAGCTATACATAAGTCAGCAATACCAATAATAAGTGCAAGACGAGGAAGAGAAGTATTTGTTTTTAGATAAGAACCATAAGTAATCATACAACCCATACCCAAACTCATTGAAAAGAATGATTGACCAATAGCAGCAAGTACAGTACCTATTCCTATTTTTGAGAAATCAGGTTTAAGAAGAAAGTCTATGCTTTGACTAAAGCCAGAGAGAGTAGTAGAATAAATCAATAAGCCAATAAGAATAAGAGCAAGCATTGGCATAAGTACTTTATTAATTCTTTCAATTCCTTTTTCAATTCCACCAATAACAACTCCTGCAGTCATAAGAATAAATATTAATGCAGCAATTGTGGGTTTCCAACCAGAGTTAATGTAATTAATAAAATTAGTATGAATTTCTTTAGTATCTCTTCCTGTAAAACCATCCGTAATTGCCGTCTGAAAAAAAGATATTGCCCAACCTGCAACAACAGAATAAAAAGAAAATATAAAGAAAACAGTTATAATGCCAAGTAAACCAACCAAACACCAAATTTTATTCTTAGACAAATCTCTAAAAGCTCCAAAAGCATTTTTACCTGTTGAACGACCTATTACAAATTCACTCATCATAATAGGAATTGCAATAGTTAAACTACATAACACATATATAATAATAAAGGCAGAACCACCATTGCTGCCTGCCAAATAAGGGAATCTCCATATATTACCTAAACCAATAACAGAACCTGCAACAACAGCAATTGTTCCAAACTTAGAACCAAAAGTAACTTTCTTTTCCATTAGGTTAATTGTTAATCATTATTCTTAATAGTATAGTGCAAATGTAAGAATAATAATTAACAATTAAATCAAAATGGTATTATATTATTTGTTTGCTATTAGATGCTTTATTGATTTATCTCTTGCAATTACTTTTGAAGGAGTATTGCTTACATTTAGAGAGTATTTAAAATTACCTAACAAATCAAATACAAAAACTTTACCACCTGTAACATAATCTACCGCATCAGTAATATAAACCTCACTATTAGATTTTGAGATATTTATTCCATAAGGTAAAGTTATTTGATTAATAATGCCAGCTGTTTTAATAAAATCATTACTTGTTGTGGTATTGGTATTATAATCAAATATCTTTATTGTTGCAGTCGAAGAACCAAAATAGTCATAGTTTAAATAAATAATATTATTGTCAATAACATCAAAGTTTAACATTGGGATATTAAATGTTTTCTCTAATTCATCAGTATTAGTGTTTATTGTTACGAATTTTATATCAGAGTAATCACCTTTTACTATTAATCCAACTAAACCATCTTTAATAGGTTTTATAAAACCAGGATTTAAACCAACTTCAATCTTTTTTAATTCTGTCATAGTGGAAGGATCAACAACAGAAACAGTTTTATCGTACCCAATGGAAGTATTAAAATCTAAACCTCCTGAATTTGTAACATAAAGTTTGTTGTTAGAAAAACAAATATCTTCAGGATTACGTCCAACCTTAACAATTCTTTCAAGACTTAAAGAAGTAGGATTTATTTCAATTACATTTCCATCAACAGTACATAAGTAAATCATAGAATTTGTTGCACATAAACGTGAAGGCTTGCGATTAGTACCTTCACTATCTATAATAGGAATCCTTTTTATTAACTTACCTGTATTCTTATTAACAACATGAATACAAGCAGACCCTTTTACTGCAATAAAAATATAATCTCCAAATTCAATCATATCATTACCTGTATCACCTAAACTCTGACCATTAACACTATTGAATAAGTCTAATGTTATTTTTTGTGATTCTACATCGTAAAAATCAATAGTAGAATTATTATGACCCCAATTTCCCTCACAAAGGATAAATAAACCTTTAGAAAGAGTTTCTTCTGTTGTAGTTATTTTGTCATTTGTATCATCGTCAGTACATGAAACAAAACTAAAGATTAATCCTATAAAAAGGAATGTTAAAAACCATTTTGTCTTTTTCATTATAAATTTATTTTAAAGTTAATACGAAATTGCCTTTGGGGCATAGGATAGTTTATAACTACCTCATATTGTTCTCCAAATATATTAAGGCAAGATAAACCAATATTTACATTATGTTTGTTTAAAGAAAAGTCTTTTGATATTGTAATTGAATGTTCTTGATATGGCTTTAATAAGTTCTTATCAATGTTTTCTGGTAAAGCATAACGCTTTCCAACAAAATTAATGGTGTAAGCTATATCAATAAAAGGGTGTGTCAAGTTAATAAATAGAGAGCCAGAATGAATAGGAGTGTAGGGGATTTGATTATTATATGTTGTAGATCCTTTTTTTGTAGCATCAACAACACTTTGATAAGAGTATGTACCACGAATTTTTAAATCAATAGAATGTGTAAGATAAGCCCTAAACATAGTTTGAAAATCAATACCATTTATATTAACTTGACCGAAGTTAATAATAGACCATATAAATAAATTTCTTTGAGGAACAGCAACAATCTTTTCTTTAACCTTATTATGGTAAGCATCTAAAGAGATATTAATATAGGTTGTTTTATAATCTCCAAGATATTTTGAGAATTCACAATGAAGATTGAATTGTTGAGTTATTTCTGGTTTTAGCTTAGATTCAGAAACACGATTAAAATATAAGTCATTAAAAGTAGGCATACGAAATATATCTTTATAAAAAAGACTAATGGTTAGAGAATTAAACCAAGTATAACCTAATGATAAAAATGGGGAGAAATGATGTTTGATTTTTAATGAAGAAGATAAATCAGACCTGTCTTCAACAAAAGTATGTAAAACATTTGTATTGATTAGTAGTTTTGAATTATCATATAAAAAACTCCAAGCTGTAATGGAAGAAAGTCTATTGGCAGAAGTAACATACATGTTCGGAGAATTAAGATTATTATAAAAGATATCGTTACTTAATGACGAAAAGAAGTTTTTGAAAATCTCATAAGATACAACGTTATTCATATAATACTCTCTTTGATAATACTTATCACTTTCATAACCCAAGTAATTTGAGGTTTTAGAATCATAATAATGAGTATAGGAATAAAGAGATTTTAGATGATTGCGATATTGCAATTTATTATTAAAGCGATGTGTAAAAACCGATTGCAAGAAAAAGTTTTCGTCCCAAAGCCTTTGACCACTATTTAAATAATATAGTGTTGTACTCATTGGTAAACCTCTTTCAGAATAAAAATAATAAGCTTTTATTTTAAGATCTGTTTTGGAATTAAAGCTTCCAAACATATTCCATTCTCCACGAAAGCCAAAATAATCTGAATTCTTTCTCTTTTCCTTTGAAGTACTATCATTAATATTATTCCCATAGCGAAGCAAATATGGATAATTCCCAGCACAATTATTTAAATCTAAATCTAATAATGAAGTCCAAATATTATTTAATTTAAAAGCTGTGTTTATTCCTAAATTAGCATAGTTAAACGAACCATAAGTTCCTTTTAAAACAGTTTTAAATCTTTCGGTACTGTCAAATAAGGGTTTAAGAGTTTCAATAAAGAATACATTAGAAGAAGCCAAAGCTCTTGCTGGTTGAAGTAAAGAAAAAGACTGCCCATTATATAGATTGATTTCCTTAATATTATTGGAGGAAAACTTACTTAAATCTACTTGACCTGTTTGAAAATCCGTAACGCTAATACCATCATAAATAATGGCACTATGATTAGAACCTAAACCACGAACCGAAATAGTTTTTAAACCACCAATTCCTCCATAATCTTTAACAGTAACCCCTGCAATATATTTAGCTATATCTCCAACCGAAGAAGTAGAAATCTTTTCAATAATAGAATTATCAATAGAAGAAGAGGATTGTTTAGGATGAGATTTTTTTTTAATTGTATCAAAAATAGAAACCTCTTTAAGTGTAATAGATTTAATACTATCCATCTTTTGAGCAAGAGAGTAGAAGGGTATGGTAATAGATACCAATAATAAGTAAATAAAAACTTGTTTTGTCATATAATTTTAGGCTCTTTCCTCGAGAGCATACTAAAAGTAAATAAAATATTGGCAGGTCTTCTGACTTACTCCTAAGTGTTTTGCCTTCCCAAATAAAATTCAGTGGCAAAAGAAAAAAACACCTATTAAGCTATGGAGTTTACAGCAGCGGGACTGTTTAGGATTCACACCTAATTCCCTTTTAATCTATAACAAGAACCAATTACACGGTGCAAAGATACAGTATTTTTTTAATAAAGGCATACTTGTAATGTAAAATGGAACTTAGATTAAATCTTTTTGAATTTATATTTAATCTATTTGAGGAAAGATTAAATCTTTTTGGACTATTATCCAAATTGTTTGTTTGATACTTTTTTTATCCCACCAGAATTTTACATTGACCACATATAATATAAGTATATTAAAAAAGGGCAGAAGCATAAAGCCTCCACCCTCAGGACCTAACTAAAACTATCTTTTTTATTAGAAAACGATGAGTTTTTGACTTGAAGTTGATTGGCCTGTCATTACTTTGATAAAGTAAACTCCTTTAGGATAAGAAGACAAGTCAAAACTTATTATATTATTGTTGGCATTGAATGATTTTGAATTAATAATTCTTCCTTGTGCATCACAAACAAAAATCTTTGCATCAGAGTTTAATCCTTCAATATTAACATTAAATAATCCAGATGTTGGATTAGGATATAGATTCATGGAAATTTTATTACTATTAATATTGTCAAGACCAGAATTATCTAAGGTAGTGAAATTAACTTCAGTTCCATAAACAGTATCGGTTGCGCTTGTAGCAAAAGCACGATAAATATAAGTAGTATCGGAAATTAAATTAGTTAAAGCATAAGAAAAGTCATTTCCACTAACAATAACATCATTCCAAGAGTTTTCTGTATTTAGTCTCCATTGAAAACCTTTATTAATAATAGTTTGAGTTCCAATATAAAGTGTTCCATTAAGAGTTGCTGAATCATATCCTATATTAGAAGCTGTCAAAGTAGTAACATTCATAGGAACATCAGGGATTTGTGTACTTGATTGAATAACAAAATTATCTAAACAGAAAAAAGCAGGAGGGTTCATTCCATATCCATTATCATCATTAGTTCCTAACTTAAATATAACTTTAGAACATTCACCCAAATTTGAAAGATCTAACCATGTCCAATCTTTTACATTTATATTTGCACCATTTCTTTTATCAGCTAAATATAGAGAAGAGCTATCTGTTATATTTCCATTAGCATCATATCCATAAGCCTTTATTGTTAACCAATAATCAGAAAGTGAATTTGATGTATTATAATTATATGTACTTAGAGAATTATCAACATAAACTCCCATAGGTTTAAACAAAGAACTATCTGCCATTCTTACAATATTATGTTCAAGAGTTCCTACATAGTCACTATAATAAGCATTAAGATAAACAGAGTCTGGCCCTTCCAAACCCATATTTGCAGCAGATTCATAAGAACTTGTAGTAGTGGAATTGGTAGTTAGATTAGATAAACCAAATCCACAAGCAAAGCTTCCTCCGTAAAGACCTAAAGCTTCAAAAACAACACCATTATTGGTATAGTAATGATGATAATTTCCATCATTATCAATAATTCCATTATTTGCATTTACAATTTCATACGTATTAGTTTGACTAAGCAGACCTTCAAAATTAGAAATAAGATAAGGTTCACCACCATTTAATACACATGCACCAGTTAAATCGAAACCAGTTGCAGGACCACCAGAGGTTGCATCGTAAATAATATTTCCTTGAGCATCTATATCAACGCCACCATTAACATCAATAAGTTTAACAAATCTAATATTAAACTTATCTAAGTTAGCATCATCATTAAGATCATCCAAATCGAAAGGAGTGCCATAACCAACTTCATATTTTCCTGCAAGATTATTAATTAAAGTGGGGTCAATATCTCCCTCAGAAGTAGAATTTGAAGTTGCAGGGAAACGGAAATAATGTACGCCATCACTGCTAACTTCAACAAAAGCAAGTTCTAAATAAGTAGAACTAAAACCATTTTCAAACACAGCGAAGTCATAACCAACGCCATTAATAATTGGTCTATCAAAAGTAATGATAGACTCACCATTTCTACCTAATGAAACAGCTCTTGTTGTAGTGCTGTCAGGAATACCTTGAGCCATATAATGCTTACCATAAGCAGCATAACTTGTAGTAGAAGTCCCTTGAAATCCTCTTTTTACTTCAACGCCCTTAGCCCAAGAAACAATATTAGGATTAGAAATACCAATAGCTTGACATCCAGAAGTGCCAACAGCTCCGTCAAATTGTGCAAAAGAAACATTTGACACAATTACCATAGAAAGTAATAAAATTAATTTTCTCATACTCTTTTTATTTTATTTATGTGAATAAACACTTAATAAATTAGAGCATCGAGCAAGACTATAATAAAGACAAAATCAAAGACAAAATCAAAAGGATAAATCCAATGAAATCTTAAAGTTGTCTCAAGCCTTTTCCTCGAAAGCTCAAAAACTTAATAAATCATTGGCAGGTCTTCTGACTTACTCCCAAGCATTTCGCCTTCCCAAATCTTTATAATTCAGTGGCTAAAGAAGAAATGCTTGTTTAACATAGAGTTTACAGCAGCGGGACTGTTTAGGATTTTCACCTAATTCCCTTTTAATCCGTAAAGAACCAATTCTGCTGCAAAAGTAATATAATTTTCCAAACCAAGAATAAAACACAAAGAAAAATTATTACAATAAAAGAAATATAATAATGATTATGTTAAGTAAAAAGAGATTATATGCTCTATAGAAACATCAATCTCTGTGTTATTTTACTTCCACAGTAAAAGCAAATTTTTATCCATTTTAGGTGTAATGGACAAAAAGTAGGCTAAAAACGTTATAAGTGATTGAATTTATTATCTTTGCAAGCATTTAAAATTATGAGTAAAAAATTTGCTTTTATTGTGGTTCAAAACAGACCAAAAAGAATGGTAAAAAAGGAAGTATTCAACTTTACAAATGTAATACATGTGGTAAACAGTTTAGAGATATTAAACATATTAACTACAAACTATTATTGTATGAGTACATATTTGATAAACAAACTATTATTCAGTTATCAGCAAGGTATAAAGTAAGTGAGCGTACAATTCGTAGAGAATTAAATAAAGTCCAAGTTCCTTTAATTATATCCTCACAAAAGGTCGTAGTAGTATTAATGGATACAACATATTGGGGTAGGAACTTTGGTGTTAGTGTATTAAAAGATGCTTATTCTGATTGTGTGTTATGGCGTAAATATGTTAAACATGAAACACTTGCAGTCTACCAAGAAGGAGTTGATTGGTTAGAAAATAATGGCTTTTACATTGAAGGAATAGTATGTGATGGAATGCGAGGTATCTTTAAACAGTTTTCAAAATACAGAGTTCAGATGTGTCAATTCCATCAAGTAGCAATAATAATAAGATATTTAACTAATAACCCTATTTTACAAGCTTCTAAAGAACTAAAAATAATTGTTCAAACATTAACTAAATCAGATAAAGAAAGCTTTATTGGAGAATTTAATGAATGGTGTCTACGGTGGTATGACTTTCTAAAAGAACGACATATAGATTCAATAACAGGTAAGAGTAGATATAAACATAGAAGAGTTAGAAGTGCATGTCTTAGTATAAAACGTAATATGCCTTACTTATGGACTTGGTATGATAATATTGATATTAAAATACCAAACACAAACAATGCTATTGAAGGAATGTTCTCAGACTTGAAAAACAAGTTACGAAATCACAATGGAATGTCAATAAAACATAAGCCCAAAATATTAATAAAAATACTTGTTATATGGAGAAATTTCTAAGACAGTAATTCTTTTGCAAGATTTAGGGCTGAGTCTGTTATGCTACCATTTGAGATTATTGTAGCTATTTCATTCACTCTTTCATTTGGATTTAAGAGTTTCATTTCTGAGAAAGTAGAATCTTCTGTGGTGTTCTTTAATACCTTAAAATGATAGTTTGACTTTGCTGCAATTTGTGGGAGGTGAGTAATTGCAATAATTTGATGGTTCTTACTCATTTCTCTCATAATACTACCAACCTTGGATGCTATATCTCCACTTACTCCTGTATCTATTTCATCAAATATTATTGTGGGCATAGATTGCTTTTTACTCATAACAGCTTTTAAGGCTAGCATAAGACGAGAAAGCTCTCCTCCGGAAATAACTTTTGAAATTGGGCTTAACTCTCCCCCTCTATTTGCATTAAAAAGGAACTCTATATCGTTTTCGCCATTATTGGAAAGAGAATTATTTTCAATAATATTTATCTTTAAAACAGCTTCCTTCATTCCCATATCGCAAAGAAGTGGTAATATTTCTTTTTCTATCTTAAGGGAAGATTCTTTTCTTTTCTTCGTTATTTCTTTTGCCAAAAGAGAAAGTTTAGAAAAAATATCTCTTTCTTCTTTCTTTAATTTAGTTATTTCACCTGTTAGATTTGATGACAAAAGAAGCTTTTCATCAATTTCATCTCTTACTTTAAGTAACTCTTCTAAAGCAGTGACTTGATGTTTTTTTTCTAAATTATAAATCAGGTCCAAACGGTCTTGAGAGTCTTCTAATTTTTGAGAATCTAAGATAATAGAATCATCTAAATTTATTAGTTCCGATATAATATCTCTTAGCTCAATAAATGAAGAATCCAACCTATTATATAAATTCTCCAAACCTTTATGGTGAGCAGAAACTTTTGAAAGACCTTGTTTTGCTTGTTGTATTAAATTAATAGAACCAAGAGCTTCATCATTATCTAATAAATTAATTGACTGAACAATATTTGTTTTAATTTCTTCAGCATTAGAAAGCAATTCAACCTCTTGTTCCAATTCTTCTTGCTCTCCAATATTTAATTTAGCTGTTTCAAATTCATCACTAAGAAATTGAAAATAAGATGCTTCTTTTTGAAATTCTGCTTCTTTCGTTTCTAATTCAACTATCCTATTTATAATCTTTCTCCAAGAAGAATAATGATGATTATAATCAGTAAATAATTCATTTTTATCAATATAAGAATCAATAATAGAAAATTGAAAAGTAGAATTCTTAAGAGTTAAGGTATTATGTTGAGAATGAATATCCATTAAATTATCTCCCAATTCTTTCATAAGAGTTAATTGAACGGGAGTATCATTAATAAAAGCTCTTGATTTACCATTAACAGCTATCTCACGCCTAAAAATAGTTTGAGTTGAAAAATCTAAATCATTATCCTCAAAGAATTGAATAAAGGAATTGTCTAATTCAAATTCAGCTTCAACAACACATTTCTTTTCCTTATCCCATAACACATTAGCATCAGCTCTTTGTCCAAGAATTAAACCTAAAGCTCCAAGCATAATAGACTTACCAGCCCCTGTTTCACCAGTAATAGAAATAAACCCTTTTTCAAAAGGAATATCCATCTGACGAATCAAAGCATAGTTTTCAATCTTTAGACGTTGTAGCATTAATTAATGATTAATTGTTAATGATTAGTGGTTAATTCTCCTTAGTTTCTAAAATCTATTGCAAAAGTAATGAAAAATATTCAAACTAAATATATTCTTTCTTTTTCTGTCTTAAAAATCACATTAAAATATTAAAATAAATTATAATGAGTTTATCCAATAATAGCTTGCAAAAACTCAAATGGATATGAAAATGAAATAAAACGTATTAAAATGTTTATATTTTTGATAGATATAGTGTTTAAGTTATAAAGCATGCAAAAAAATAGTTCAAAATAATAATAATAATTAAATATCAAAACATCATGAAAAGAAATTTATTTATTCTTGTATCTCTAATACTATTTGGTATTAGTTTTAATGCAAAAGCTTATGATTTTTCTGCAATAAATGCAGAGGGAAAAATAATTTATTACAATATAATCGACACAACCGTAAATAATTATTCAGTTGAAGTTACTTATAACTATATTGGTAACTCTGTAAATAATACATATACGGATACATTGATTATACCATATTCTGTAACTTATGGAACCACAACCTATTTTATAACTAAGATTGGTAACCACGCTTTTTATCGTTGCTACAACTTAACATCAATAATAATACCTAATTCTGTTAATAATATCTCTCATTATGCTTTTAATTTTTGTACTGGCTTAGATAATATTAATCTTCCAAACTCTATCCTAATAATAGGGTATAGTGTTTTTAGTAATTGTGATAATATTATTTCTATTGATATTCCTTCATCAGTTATAAATATATACGACAATGTTTTTGAAAATTGTATATGAACTCCATTCTAGAAGTGATGCAGAGAATAGACTCTTAAAATGGATAGATAAGACTGAGAAATTACAACTGAAGGAATTTAATACCGTGCGTATACTATTAAATACAACCATGAGCAAATTCTTAACTTTTTTATCAACCGAAACACCAATGCAGAGTAAATCAAACTCTTTAGAGCTAATCTAAGAGGAGTTACTGATACTGACTTTTTCCTATTCAGACTTTATAAACTTTTCGCTTAATCCCCAAAAAATTAATGTGAGCCAATTAAACTTGATACACTAATACACTCTACTAAGGGGGGTGTAATAGTGTATGGAAATTGAATAATAGATAGTTACAAGAAATAAGTGTAATAGGACTTGCAAATGTTAAAATATTCCATTATTCCTTCTACTAAGGGAATGGAATATTGGAATAATTATTTAATTACAATAATTTATATCGTATTTGTGTCATATTCTTTCTAAAGGATTAAATTCATTCTATCTTATACAAACCAAAGACAGGTTACCTTTTGAGAGATAACCTGTCTTTATTTATAAAACGTCTAATCTAATTATTAGTCTTTTAGTTTTTCTACCAACCACATTAATTCATCAATCATTGGTTTTGCTCTCTTTTCCATCTTTTCTTTATCTGTTGCAGTCCCGTCTTCATTAAATTCATTTGCAATACTTGTTGCAAAATATTTAACTGGCGATACTATTGCTCCCATTTGTGAAATAGTATTTTCTATCTGGAATGTTGTTGGTAATCCTTCTGTTGCAGCCATTGTTGCTGATGTCAATGCTACTACTTTTCTTTTCCATTCACCATATAACACATCAATTACATTTTTTAGTGAAGCTGGATAACTATAATTATAAACAGAAGAAACAATAATTATTCCATCTGCCTTATTAAATCTATCTACATAATCCAAAAGCTTTGCAGATGGATTCTTTTGGTACATTAGTCTTTCTTCAAAAATAGGAAAGTCATATTCCTTTAAATCTAATATTTCGCAATTAGCTATTGAGTTTTCTTCTAAATAGTTTTTTAGAAATAAAGATACTCTATGACCTAATCTGCCTTCTCTTACACTTGTAGAGATAATTACAATGTTTTTCATACTTTTATGTTTTATATTTTTTGGGATTCTTATTTTTGTTTCTATTTACATTGCTACTTCAAAGAAAACTACTTCCGAATTTTCTAATGCCTTAACATCAAAACTGCTTACATCAGTAATTCCTATTCCATCTCTTCTTGATAAAATTTCACCTTCTATTTCTAACTCACCTTCTATCACAAAAATGTAAACTCCAGTATTCTTTCCATATAAATTATATATCTTATTTACTGATTTATCCAAATTAGCCAATGAAATCCATGCATCTTGATTAAGATATGCTTCACTATTTGGAGATAGGATTAAGGAAATATCATTTTGCTTTAACAAAGCTTTTATATCATAGTTGTTATATCTTGGTTCTGTACCTTTAGTTTTAGGAAATATCCAAATTTGAAGCAAATTTAAATCTTCTGTCTTACTATCATTATATTCAAGATGTCTAATCCCTGTTCCTGCACTCATAACTTGAATTTGACCTCTTGTTATAACCTCAGAATTATTAATACTATCACCATGTCGGATATAACCTTTTATCGGAATGGAAACAATCTCCATATCTTGATGTGGATGTAGAGGAAAACCTTCATTAGGTTTAATTGTATCGTCATTAATTACCCTTAATACTCCAAAATGTATTCTTTCTGGATTATAATAATCTGCAAAACTAAAAGTGTGGTTAGTATCTAACCATCCATGATTAAAATGACCTCTTGAATTTGCTCTATCTATTAACTTTATCATAACATTTATTTTTAATTGAGAATGTATCATTAGACAATTCATTTATCAAAGCCTTACTCTATTGACTAAATGTATCTATATTATTGTTATAACTCAAAATATTAAATCTATATTGTACATAATAAAATTAATTTCAACAAAGAAATAATTTCCTGTGTTTATTAGTTTTTATTTGTTTACACAATCCCTTTTGGCTATGGTCTTTCTTTATTACATTTTATATTTTCTAACTCTCTAACAAATTTATTATCAGTGTTGAACAGTACTTTAATAGACTCAATTTTCTATTACCCACTTTATTCGTTATAAAACCATCAATGTTTTCTTATCATTATTTGTATTGATTAAAAATAAGGGGGATTAAGCTTTATTATTAGTTGAATGATTAAGTTTTTGGGTTAAGAAAAAATAATTTTTCTCTTGTTTCGTTACGCATATTGTAACATATTAAATCAGTAATAGAATCTATTTATTAAACAATTTAATTAAAACAAAAGGCGTATGAAAACACTAACAAAAAAATCTATTGTATTATTTATTTCAACATTATTATTTAATGTTGCTTTCTCTCAAGGTATTCCTGGTTTTGATTTCACTAAGGCAGCGGAAAATTCTATTCATGCTGTTGTGCATATTCAATGTGAATACTCTCAACAAACAAACTTTTATGATGACTTCTTTGGATTTATTATTCCACAACAAACAGCTCGTACTATTCAAACTTCTGGATCTGGTGTAATAATTAAAAATGATGGTTATATAATAACTAATAATCACGTGGTTCAAGATGCTGACAGTATTCAAGTGATTTTAAATGATAATAGAAGTTATAACGCTAAGATTATTGGAACTGATCCATCGGCTGATTTGGCTGTGATTAAGATTGATGCAAAAGACTTACCGATAATTGAGTTTGGAGATTCTGATAAAACAAAGATTGGTCAATGGGTTTTGGCTGTAGGCAATCCTTTTAACCTTACTTCAACAGTAACAGCTGGTATTATTAGTGCCAAAGCAAGAAATTTAAATATATTGGGGAATAAAATGAATCAAAATCCTTTGGAGTTTTTTATTCAGACTGATGCTGCTGTTAATCCTGGTAATAGTGGTGGTGCATTAGTTGATTTAGATGGTAAACTAATTGGTATTAATAGTGCTATTGCTTCTAATACTGGCTCCTACGCAGGTTATTCTTTTGCAATTCCTTCCAATATTGCTAAGAAAATTACTGCTGATATTATGAATTATGGAACGACTCAAAAGGCTTTTTTAGGCGTAAATATCGCAGAGATTGATTATCGTTTAGCTCAAAATAAAGGTATAAAAGATGTAAAAGGTTTATATATTGCTTCTGTTGTAGATGATGGAGCTGCAAAAAACTCTGGACTAAAGGAAGGTGATATATTGACTCAAATAAATGGAAAAAATGTAAACTCAAATGCAGAGCTAAATGAAATATTGGCACAAAGTTCTCCTGGTGAAAAAATAAAAATTACTATTGAGAGAGATGGAAATTATTCTGAAAAAGAAATAACCTTATTGAATGAAAAAGGAGATGTTTCAATTATTAAAGAAGAAGAAAAGAATATAATCACATCTTTAAATGCTCAAATGAGGGAACTTACTGCTAAAGAAAAAAAAGATTATAATGTAAACAACGGATTTGTTTTAGAGAAATTAAACAATTCCCCTTTTGCAAGATTAGGAATAAAGAAAGGTTTTATCATCACAAGTATAGATAAAAAAGCGAGCATTTCAATAGATGATATTAAAAACCTTAGTACACGTAAAGGCAAAATAATTATTGAAGGCTTTTATCCAAACGATTACAGAACTTTCTACTTTATTTTGGTACTTTAGTCCAAATTGTTAATAACTCGTTTATAACTTTTTGCGTTAGTATTAAAATTCGACCGTATTCCGATATATTTTTGCAGGGTAATGTATTAGCCAAGTTTTTTACTGACGCTTATTTTAAAAATCGGGATTTATGAGACAATTAAAAATTGCCAAATCTATTACAAACCGAGAGATTGGTTCTTTAGATAAATTTCTTCAAGATGTAGGCAAAGAAGGAATGATAAGTGCTGAAGAAGAGGTTCTGTTAGCACAAAGAATTAAAACTGGAGACCAACAAGCTTTGGAAAAACTTGTAAAAGCTAATCTGCGTTTTGTTATTTCTGTTGCTAAACAATATCAAAATCAAGGTTTATCTCTTCCCGATTTAATAAACGAGGGAAATGTTGGTTTGATTAAAGCTGCAAAGCGTTTCGATGAAACAAGAGGTTTTAAATTTATTTCCTATGCGGTTTGGTGGATTCGTCAATCAATTCTTCAAGCCTTAGCAGAACAAAGTCGCATTGTAAGACTACCTTTAAACCAAGTGGGAGCATTAAATAAATTAAAAAAAGAAAGCTCTCGTTTGGAACAACAATTAGAAAGAAATCCTACAATTGAAGAACTTTCAGATTTAATGGAAACTTCAAGTGATAAATTAAATGATGTATTATCTATATCGCTTAAAGCAATATCTATGGATGCACCTTTGATTGCTGACGAAGACATGAACTTAATTGATATTTATGTTGATGATAATGCAGACGGAACAGATATAAATGTAATGCAAGAAAGTCTATCAAAAGAAATAGCACGTTCCCTATCAATTCTAAGTAAGAAAGAAAGAGATATAATAAGTTTATTTTTTGGTTTAGGACAAGCTCATGGTTATACATTAGATGAAATAGCAGTTGAATTTAAACTAACCAGAGAAAGAGTAAGACAAATTAAAGACAGAGCTCTAAAACGCCTAAAGCAAACAGCCAAAACAGAACAACTTCAATCTTATCTATAAGACATACAATATTTCCAACATTTAAAAGAAAAGCCATAAACATTAGTTTATGGCTTTTCTTTTAAGAAATATAAACCGTTACAGTTTCTTTATTTTTGGAGCAAAAAGATATACCCTTGCTTCAATGCGTGCTAAAAAAGCATCTCCATGTTCTAAGGTTGGACTTTTAATATAACCTCCTATTGCTGATAGTTGAACTTGTTTAAGAACTCTTTTTCCTACTGATAAGTCTACTTCTGACAAGCCTTTGGTGTCAAATTCAGAAGTGTATTGTAGTTTGAAGTGAAGACTATGCTTTGGAATACTATATCTTACTGATGCTTGATAAAGTGGCAAGTCTTTAGCTTCAAGACGGATTACATCACCAAGAAAAAGATTACTAAAAGAATTTCTTATCATAGCTCCTTTATCCAATTCTGTACTTTCAAGAACTCTTGCTTGAATATCGAAACGTTGAGTATTTTCCATTATGAACATTTTTCTAATTCCTAATGAATAAAATATTGCATTATTAGCCGTAGCATTTTGATATAATACTTCAGGATTTAATTCTATTTCAAATGGAAGTGTTAATGTAGCGTAAAGTCCTGTCATCAATACATTAGTATCTATTCTTGAACCAAATTCATCATATATAGCTACTCCTACTTTATTAAGTCCTCTTTCTATTCCTTTATTATTATATGAGAGAGTTAAGGCTCCAAAATTTGTTTGAAATAATCCATTACCCATTAATCCTCTATCACGATGAAGAATATCATAAACATATCCTACATTACAAAATAAGCCATTACGAGAAAAATATTTAGTTATTGAACCTCCCGCAAATTGAACTGATAATTTCTTGTAATTAAAACCAAAGTTCACTCCTGCTACTCTGTCATTTACCAAATAATGGTCATCTAAGGTTATTGTTTGAATACCTAAACGAAGGCTTGTTGTTTTATTAAGGAATTGATAGTATGCTTCACGAAATCCTCCAAAAGCATTATTATATGTTTGTTCTAAACCATTATCATGTCTTGCCCAAGTTTTAATTCCTCCTTCAACATAAAAAGTATGTTGTTTGTTTGTATATTCTAATGCTGCGTATCCTGCAAAGAAACCAAAATAATTATCGTCAATAATTCCCCCTGAACCTGTTAGTTCTATCCCTCCTTTAATTGGAGTGTAAGGTATGGGGTTTGTAAAACTGCCTAATTTACTTGGGCAATTCCATTGTGCATTTGAAATAAAAGGGATAAAGACTAATAGAAATACTATAAGTGATTTTCTCATAAAAGAAATATTAGTTATGTTTAAACTTTAACATCCCAAAGCCACCTTCATTAGTACAAGTTCTTGTAAGAGTTAATTTACCTTCTTTAGCATAGTCTGACTTTATTTTCACAACCATTTCTAAATAATAGCCATTAGTTTCTGTATTTTTTATCCATTCTCCTTTTTTTACTATTTCCAAACCATCAAGTTTTAATTTTGTATCATCCATTGCTACCTGACAAGGTTGATGAATAAAATCAACAAAAATAGTTATCTTAATTTCTTCTCCAACCTTATAAATTGCATTCTTGTCAATTTTTTCTTGACCATTAACTAAAAACTTAACATTGCAGGAAAATCCTACAAAAGCAATTAGCATCATTAGTGCTAACGATATTATTCCTTTTTTCATAACTAATTAGGTTTTTAAATGATTATCTTTGTAAAATTACTTTTGTTGTTTGTTTGCTAATATTATTTTCTACAACAATAAAATAAACACCATTCTTTAGACTTTTATTTGGTGTCCAAAGTGCTTGACTTTTTAATATTGTATTAGGTTTATTTATTCTATCAACAGTCTTACCATTAACATCAACTACATATATATTATTTACATTAGGAACAAGATTTATTAATGCAGAATTTTTCACTGGATTTGGGTAAACACTTAAAACTCCTTTTTCTGTTGAAATATTATTTAAAGATGAAGTTGTTGGAGTCCATGTAATACTAATATTTTGGAAGTTTGTAGTGTTTGTGGGTGTTAAAGTAACTGCTTGATCAGATTTATTAAATGTAAAAGAAGCATAAGGACCAGTTCCATTGCTTTCTGTAAACTCAATACAAACATTATAATTACCATCGGGAACAATATTTCCATTAACGTCAGTTCCATCCCAAGTTGCAGTTCTTGTACTATGTGAAGGGTAAGTTGAACCTGTTACAGCATCAACAACATTATAAGTACTACTTGTTGCTGCTTTAAATTTTGTTAAATACATTCTGTAATTTGTATTATAAGAACGAAACAAACGTGTTTTAATAAAAGTATTAGTCGAGGCATCTTCAATCCAAATAGCTAAAATATTCTTAGGTTTATACTGTCCATTATTAGTAACTGTCTTAACAGATATTGATAATGTACCTTGTGTTTGAGCCAAACAAGGTAATGCAAAAGCTATGCAAAATAAAGATAGCACTGCGTTTCTAAATAAATTCATTCTAAATTTTCTTTTTAATTTTCACTATTAATAATAGTGCAAATATATAAATAATAATAATTTGGAGCTATGATATTAATAAAAAATATGTATTTTTGCCTCAAATATTGAAACAATATGAAGAAGATAGCATTCCTAATTTCCTTAGTTATATTAGCTTGTAGTTGTGAATTAACAAGTGAATATATGGTAAAAAAAGACAAATGTAATGACTGTGGCAAGTGTTATAAAGTATGTCCAAATGATATGATAGTTAGAGAAATAAACTATATAGAAGGCACCGACACATACTACGTAGCCAGAATACGAACTAACCGTTGCGTAGGTTGTGGTAAATGTCAAAAAGCTTGTGTAAAGAACAACGGGGAAGAAAATAATGCAATAATAGAAAAATAATGGTTTATTGCTATTCTTTCAAAAGGTTTTTGTACTTTTGACAAAGATTATTGATAATATTTGAATGGAAAATTATATTGTTTCGGCTCGTAAATATCGTCCTGCCGATTTTAAAAGTGTTGTAGGGCAATCACATATTACTACAACTTTGCAAAATGCAATAAAAACTAATCAACTTGCACAAGCTTTTTTGTTTTGTGGACCAAGAGGGGTTGGCAAGACTACTTGTGCCAGAATATTGGCAAAAACCATTAATTGTACTAATCGTACTGACGATATGGAAGCTTGTAATGAATGTGAAAATTGTCGTTCTTTTAATGATAATGCGGCTTTTAATATTGTTGAACTTGATGCTGCTTCAAACAATTCTGTTGATGATATTCGCGCCTTGGTCGATCAAGTTAGGATTCCACCTCAAGGAGGAAAATACAAAGTATATATAATTGATGAAGTTCATATGCTTTCTGCTGCTGCTTTCAATGCTTTTCTAAAAACGTTGGAAGAACCACCTTCTTATGCAAAATTTATTCTTGCTACAACTGAAAAGAATAAGATAATACCAACTATTCTTTCTCGTTGTCAGATTTTTGACTTCCACAGAATTAATAATGAAGATATTGTTCAGCACTTGGAATATATTGCTAAAAAAGAAAATGTAAAGGCAGAACAAGAAGCCTTACATATAATTGCTCAAAAATCAGACGGAGGTTTAAGAGATGCTCTTTCTATGTTTGACCAATTAGTTTCTTTTACATCTGGGGATTTGACTTACACCAATATAATTGAAAACCTAAATATTCTTGACTACGACTATTATTTCCGTTTTGTTGATTGCTTATTGAAATGTAATATACCTAATACTTTACTTCTTTTCAATGAAGTATTAGACAAAGGTTTTGAAGGCTCACACTTTATTAATGGTCTTTCATCACATCTTAGAAGTTTATTGGTTTGTAAAGATCCTGCAACTGTTCGTCTTATTGAAGTTAGCCAAAATATTCAACAAAAGTATTTACAACAAGCATCTCTTTGTTCTTCAACATTTATACTTAGAGCCTTAGACTTTGCTAATACTTGTTCTATTGAATATCGTAATTCTTCAAATAGAAGACTTTGTGTTGAATTAGCCTTGTTAAAGATGGCTAATATAATGAAGAAACTACAACCTAAAACCTCGTCTCCCAGGCAATGCTTAGAAGGAACTCAAGTAAAAGAACAGCCTGTTGAAGAGGAGCCTGCCCAACAAAATGTAATTGAAAATAAAATAGAGAAAGAAGAAAAGCCTAAGAAAGGTATTCTTATGCCTAAAACTTCATCTTATTCTATTAATGCTGATATAGAGAAAACTATTAAGATTGATGAAGGAGAAAAGGCTAAATTAAACCCTCCTATTATTCCTTTGGATTGGGATATTTTCATAACAAAATTAAATGAATATTCAGAAGCAATTAAGGATTCTATGCCTAATCTTTTCTTTATTTTATCAAGTTGTGAGATAACTAATAATATGGATAATACTGCAACTATCACTTTTCTTAATTCTATGCAAGAAAAAGAATTTGAAAATTCTAAACATGAAATAGTGAGAATAATAAGAAAAACTACCGATTGTTCTACATTCCAATTTAAAACAAAATTAATTCAAGAAGAAACAAAAGAAAAACTCTACCGACCATTGGATAAGTTTAATTTTCTTGCAAAGAAAGCCCCTGCCCTAATGAAACTTAGAGGAGAATTTGATTTTGATATTGACTACTAAAAATTATAGATAATAAATTTTATGGGAGAAGCATTAATTTTCATAGGTATTTTAATTTTTGCAGCACATCTGTTTGCCATGATTTTTTCAAAAAAGAAAATTCCAGATGTACTGTTATTAATGATAATTGGTATTATCATAGGTCCTCTTTTCGGACTAATTTCTCCTGATTTTATGGGACAAGCTGGAAGGATATTCACTACTGTTGTATTAGTAGTTATCCTTTTTGAAGGGGGAATTGATATTAGTATTGCTGACTTAAAAAGTGCATGGAAACCAACAATAACACTTACTCTTGCATCTGTAATTGGTTCAGTTATATTAATTACTGGTATTTCCTTAATAATAGGTTTATCTTTGGTAAATAGTTTAATTGTTGGTTTTATACTTTGTTGCACATCTTCAGCGGTTGTTATTCCTATAACAAGACAGCTAAAATTAAGCAAAGACATTAAAACAGCCTTAGTTTTAGAAAGCGCTATAAGCGATATTATTTGTTTTATATTTGTTTTAGCTATTATAGAATCTGAAAAAGCTGGTAATGGAGTTAATATTGGAGCTTTGGTAGGTGGAGTAGTTTCTTCATTCGTTATGGCTACTATTATTGGTTTCATTAGTGCTATAGTTTGGGGAAGTCTTCTTCAAAAAGTTAGAACATTTAAGAATTCAATGTTTCTTACACCTGCTTATGTATTTATAATTTATGGAATATCAGAATCCATAGGTTTTAGTGGGGCTATTTCTGCTTTAGCTTTTGGGATTACAATTGCTAATATGGAATACTTCAATTTTAAATTTTTAGAACGCTTTCAAAAAGGGAAGAACCTTAAACTTACTGAAAATGAACTTTCTTTTGTCAGTGAAATAGTCTTCGTTTTAAAAACTTTTTTCTTTGTATATATTGGAATTTCAATACCATTTGTTAATACTAAGGCATTAATCACAGGTTTAGTAATGACAATAGTTTTATTAGTTATGAGAATTTTTATTGCAAAATTTTTCTCACCAAAATCATCAAATGTATTTGATAAAAGTATTATTTCACTTATGATTCCAAAAGGACTTGTATCAGCTATATTGGCTTCAATTCCAGAACAAATGGGATTACCTCAAGGAGAAATGATAAAATATATTGTTTACGCTACAGTATTTTTCTCGATATTAATTTGTTCCATTATGATTTTCGTTATTGAACGTTATCCAAGGGCAAATATAATACTCAAATTCTTTTTCCATCCAAAAAGTAAAGGGAAAAAATATGACACAATTGAAGAAATAGATGAATAACCTAAATTAAAATATAAAAAGCGAGGTCATTTGATTTAATAACCTCGCTTTTCAGAATCAATGTAAAATTCAGGTGGGACGAAAAAACAATTTAGGCAATAGTCCCAAAAGATTAATTCTTTTCAAAAATAGATTAAATATAAATCCAAAAAGGTTTAATCTTTTCTCAAATAGATTAAATATAAATTTGAAAAGATTTAATCTAATTTCAATAATAATCCTCATTTCACCGAGATTTTACATTGAGCCGCTTTTCATTTATTATGTATTTCATCTCTAAAAATAAAGCTTATATATTTGAATTTATAGTTAATATAATTGGAAAAAGAGTTTATATATTTTCAATTAAAGCTTCTTTATTTTTGTTCTGAGTCCTTGTTTGTTTCTTGTTTATCTTTCTTGCTAAAAATTGAAGTTATTTTCTTCCAAAATGATTTATTTTCTGTTTTAGGAGAGTCTGCCACTGTAGTTTGATCTTTATCTTCTTGTGGTGTTGCTATCTTAGTATCTACTAAATCTTCTTTCTTTTCTATTTTAACGTTTTCAGGCAAGTATTCTTTTTCTACTTGGAAGAAATTTGGTCTTGCCTCTGGCTTTAAAATATTAAGACCATTAATTATATCCCTTACTTCTTTCCTTCCTTCAGGAGTGTCATCAGAATAATAATCTACTATGTAAGTGTATCCATTATCTAATATTCCATAAAAACCTCCACGGAAATAATCTCTTAAAGGGCTATTGGTGTATTCTAAGAATTTTCCTGAGTATTTACTAACTTTACCACTTCTGACCTTTTCAATTATCATATATTCAAACCTTGGTTTTTGACTCTTTTCTGATGAGGCATCAACTATTGCAGCTTCAAGGTTCATTGCTTTCTTTATACAACTAATCGTTACATGATTTTCGTTTTGTTCATTATATAACCTAATTGTAAAGCCATTATTTTTATTTTCTGCCTTTTTAACTAACCAGTTTTCTGGTGCTTTAATGCTTATATTTTCTATCTCAACTTTTAGTCTTTTACCTTGTCCAAAAGCAATGCTTGTTGATAAACAAATTGCTATTATTAATAATGTACGTAAGGTTCTTTTCATATCTACAATTATTTTTATTTTAAGTTGCGATTGCAAATATACTATAAATAATTTGTTTGAAAGAAAAAATTACTATTTTTGCAGCCTTGTATTCATAAGTTTGAATATTTGATCTATTAATTATAACCATTCCGAATTCTGCTATTATATTTTTAGGAGAAGGGATTCTAACAAATTAATAATATGGACAACCCAAATGAAATAACTGTTAATTCAGTTGAAGAAACGAAAGTAGTTGAATCTACTCAAGATGAAACACAACCTATTGTTGAAATTCTTTCAGCAGAAATTCTTCCAGTTGATGATAATAAGGAAGAATCAGAAAACAAAGAGCTTGAAGTAATTGAACCTACTCAAGAAGTAACAAAACCTATTGTTGAAGATTGTTCAGCAGAAATTCTTTCAGTTGATACTGATGAAGAACATGAAAATGAAGAACATGAATCAATTGAAGAATTAACATCTCATTATTCTTCAATGACTCGTGAAGAGTTATTGCATGAAATGAAGGAATTAACTAATTCAGAAAGCATTGAAAAAATGAAGATGCGTTCTAATTTAGTTCGCAATGCTTTCAAAGCTTTAACTAATGAATCTCGCAAGGCATTAAAAGATAAATTCATTGAAGAAGGTGGTGTTGAAGAAGATTTCAAGTGGGAAGAAGACCCTACTGATATTGAATTCAATAAATATTATTCTCTTTATAGAGAAAAAAGACAAAACTATATTAATGAACAAGAAAGAATTAAACAAGAAAACGTAGTTAAGAAAAATGCAATTTTGGAAGAACTACGCCTTTTGCTTAATTCTGAAGAAAGTTTAAAAGAAATATACGATAATTTTAATCTTATTCAAGACAAATGGAAAGCCATTGGTCAAGTGCCAAGAACAGAAGTTAATGGACTATGGCAAAATTATCACTTCTTAATTGAAAAGTTCTACGACAAAGTAAAAATGAATCGAGAACTAAGAGAATTAGACCTAAAGAAAAACCTTGATGCAAAAATAGAATTATGTGAAAAGGTTGAAGGCTTAATGATAGAAACTTCAATTAATAAATCATTTAAAGCTCTTCAAGAAATCCATCAACAATGGAAAGAAATAGGTAGTGTACCTATGGATAAAAACGAAGAGATATGGGAAAGATTTAAAACTGCTTCTGATCAAATCAACAAACGCCGTCAAGATTATTATGAATCAATGAAATCTGAGCTTGAAAATAATCTATTAGCCAAGGTTGCATTATGCGAAAAGGCAGAAGATATATTAAAAAAAGAGCATAAAATAAATAAGGATTGGAATGATTCTACTTCAGAGATGAATGATATGCTCAAATTGTGGAAATCAATTGGTCAAGTTCCTCAAAAGGAAAATGAAGCTATATGGACTCGTTTCAAATCTTCTTTAGATGCTTTCTTCTCTGCAAAGAAAGAAGTGTTTGACAAGATGAAAGAAGAACAAGATATAAACTATAATAAGAAAGTAGAAATTTGTGTTAAAGCAGAATCTATAGTTGAAAGAACTGATTGGAAATATGCAACACAAGAATTACTTGACCTTCAAAAACAGTGGAAAGAAATTGGCTATGTTTCTAAAAAATTATCTGATAAACTATGGGAACGTTTCCGTGCCTCTTGCGATAAGTTCTTTGAAAACAAATCTGCTTTCTATGTTGCCAATCGCGCAAATGAAACAGAAAATATGGCTAAAAAAGAAGCTTTAATTAAGGCTGTTCAAGAGTTTATTTTTGGAGAAGATAAAGAAGAAAACCTATCGGCAATTAAAGAATTTCAACGCCAATGGTCAGAAATAGGTTATGTTCCATCATCTGAAAAAGAACGTCTTCAAAAAGAATTTCGTTTAGCAGTAAACTCTCATTTTGAAAAGCTTCAAATAAATGCTCGTGATTTCCAATTAAATTCATTTAAAGAAAGATTATCTAATAATGGAGGTGATGAAAGAAATGGATTTAAAGAAAAGAGATTCTTGCAAGAAAAAATCCAAAAACTAAAAGATGATTTAAATCTTTGGGAAAACAATCTTGGTTTCTTAGCAAGTTCTAAACAAGCCGATGTCTTGAAAGCAGAATTTGAGAAGAAAATGCAAAATGCAAGAAAGGATATTGCTTTAAATGAAGCTAAATTAAAGATGTTAGATAATGCTACAAAAGCAGAAGAAAAATAAAAAAGCATACAAGTGCATTGAAATTAAATAAATATTTATATCTTTGCACTCCGAAAATCAGTATGATAATATAAATGAAATCCGTTTAGGTAAATGGCTAAACGGCAAAAAAAAAGAAATATGAAAAAGAACATTCACCCAACAAATTATCGTCTTTGTGCATTCAAAGATATGTCAAATGAAGAAGTATTTATCACTCGTTCTTGTGTTAACACAAGAGATGAAATGGAAATAGATGGAGTTACATATCCTTTAATAAAAATGGAAATTTCAAATACATCTCACCCTTTCTTCACAGGTAAGGTTAAACTTGTGGATACAGCAGGACGTGTTGATAAGTTCATGACTAAATACAAAAATCGTACAACAGTAAAATAACATATAAATATGTGTATTTAAGATGAGTCCTATCAATTTTGATAGGACTCTTTTTTTATTTTCTAATATTATTTATCTAACTGTTATATGTATGTGAAACAAAATGCATATATTTGCGTTGTAATTATATCTATTTACCTTGTATTTATTAATTAAGTCAAATACCTTTTCGTTATGAGTTACATTCTTTTCGATGACATTTCAAGAAAATCATTAAAACCCCTAACATATATCAGACCCGTTTGTGATATTCGTATTGGAATACTCACTATAAGAGAAAAATGGGAAAAGTATTTAGGTGAAAAAACATCTTCTTTAACAGAAGAATATCTTTCTGCAAAGTATCCAATTGAATTTGCTGATTCAATGATATTAATCAATGGTTCAGTATGTCCTACTCCAAAATTAGTTGAAGCAATAAAAAATCTATCCTTAAATCAAGTTTTGATTTGTGATGATTTCGTAATTGCAATGAATAAAACCAAAGAAGATTTCATCTCTGCAAGTGATGATATTGATAAAGTAGAAGTAGAACAAGATTTTATTAAAATAAACAATCCTTGGGATGTATTTGCTTTAAATGATAGAGCTTTAAGAGAAGACTTTTCCCTAATTACAAAAGGAAGAAAATCTCAACCATTAAGTTCTACAAATAAAGTTATAAATGGAGATAATATCTTCATTGAAGAAGGTGCATCTATTGAATGTGCTTGTCTAAATGCAAAGGAAGGTCCAATCTATATAGGGGAAAATGCTGAGATAATGGAAGGCGCTGCTATTAGAGGACCTTTTGCTATGTGTGAAAGTTCCGTAGTGAAACTAAATGCTAAAATATATGGTGCAACTACAATAGGACCTTTTTCAAAAGTTGGCGGAGAATTAACAAATGTTGTCATGTTTTCATATTCAAACAAGGCTCACGATGGATTTATCGGAAATTCTGTCATAGGCGAATGGTGTAATATTGGAGCAGATACAAATGCTTCAAACCTAAAGAATACTTACGATGAAGTAAGATTATGGGATATAGAAAAGAATACATTTGTTTCAACAGGTCAAACATTTTGTGGTACAATATTTGGAGACCATTCAAAGTGTGGAATTAATTCAATGTTTAACACAGGAACAGTAATTGGAATAAGCTCTAATATATTTGGAGCTGGTTACCAAAGAAATTTTATACCTTCATTTGCTTGGGGTGGAAATGCTGGATTTAGACTTTACGAATTAGATAAAGCTATTGAAGTAGCAGACAGAATGATGGAACGTCGAGGAATGGAGATGTGTGATGAAGATAAAAAAATACTGAAATATGTGTTTAACCAAACTTTAAAAAATAAGAAGCTAAGATAATATGCACGAAGAAACAATGATTGATCTCTCGAAGTTGATTGCAGGTGGAGAACCTGAGTTTATACCTTTATTAACAGATGATGATGCAATAGACTTTGGGATCAAAGAACTACCTTCTGAATTACCAATCCTACCATTAAGAGGGAATGTTTTCTTTCCAAGTGTAGTAATACCTATTACAGCTGGAAGAGAAAAGTCTATTCAATTAATTAAAGAAGCTTATAAAAAGAAACTTATAATAGGTGTTGTTGCTCAAAGAAATGATGTTGATGACCCTGAAACAGAAGATTTATATAAAGTAGGTACTATTGCACGAATAGTTAGAACATTAAATATGCCTGATGGTACAACTATGGTTATAATGCAAGGCTTAGATAGATTTCGCCTTGAAACATTAACAAAAACAGAACCTTATTGGGTTGGATCTATTAGTTCTAACAAAGATGAAGCAAAAGACCTACCAAAGAATTCAGTTGCTTTAGTTGCTGCAATGAAAGACGTATATTTAAAACTAATAAAGCTTACTCCCAACCTACCAACCGACTTAAATTTTGCTATTCAAAATATTGACAATCCATACTTCTTACTAAATTATATTGCTGCTCATCTTGATGTATCACTTGAAGAAAAACAAAAGTTATTAGAGATAAATGATTTTACTCGTAGAGCAACAAAAGTATTAAGCATACTTAGCAAAGATGTGCAAATGCAAGAAGTAAAAATGCAGATACAAAAGAAAGTATCTACAGATTTAGATAAACAACAAAGAGATTATTTTCTCACCCAACAACTAAAAACAATACAAGAGGAACTTGGTGGTTCTCCAACAGAACAAGCTGTTAGTGAACTTGTAGAAAAAGTAAAAGAAAAGCATTGGAATAAAGAAACAGAAGAATTATTCAACAAAGAACTTCTAAAATTAGAAAGAATGCACAGTAGCTCACCTGACTATTCTGTTCAGTTGAACTATCTAAACTTTATGATTGAACTTCCTTGGTGTGAATACACAACAGATAACTTTGATTTATTTAAAGCCAAGAAAATATTAGATACCGACCACTACGGACTTGAAAAAGTAAAAGAAAGAATAATAGAATACCTTGCAGTACTAAAACTAAAAGGCGATATGAAATCTCCTATACTTTGTCTTGTTGGTCCTCCTGGAGTTGGAAAAACATCTTTAGGAAAATCAGTAGCCAAAGCCATAGGAAGAAATTATATACGGATGGCATTAGGTGGCTTAAACGATGAAAGCGAAATAAGAGGACATAGAAAAACTTATATAGGTGCTATGCCAGGGAGAATACTTAAATCAATAAATAAAGCAAAATCATCAAATCCTGTATTTGTTCTTGATGAAATTGATAAAGTAACAGGCATGAATATAAATGGTGATCCTTCGGCAGCAATGTTAGAAGTTCTTGACCCTGAACAAAACACAGCTTTCCACGATAACTACCTTGATATAGATTACGACTTATCTCGTGTTATGTTCCTTGCAACAGCAAACTCTCTAAGCACTATTCAACCTGCCCTTATTGACAGAATGGAAGTAATAAATATTCCAGGATATATCTTTGAAGAAAAACTACAAATAGCAAAAAAACATCTTATTCCAAAGCAAATAAAAGAGCATGGAATGAATAAAACTCAAATAACTATTAATGATACAGTAATTTCAAAGGTTATTAATGAATATACACGTGAGTCTGGTGTTCGTCAATTAGAAAAGATGATTGCTAAATTAGTTCGTTACCGTGCTGTACAATTAGCAAAAGAAGAAAATTACAACAAAGCAATAAAAGTTGAAGAGCTACATAATATATTAGGACTTCCAACTTCTGAACACGATATGTTATTAGAAAGAGATACCGTAGGAGTTGTTACAGGTTTAGCTTGGACACAAGCGGGAGGAGAAATATTATTTATTGAAGCTAGCACAAGTAAAGGCAAAGGGGCATTAACACTTACAGGTAATTTGGGAGATGTAATGAAAGAATCTGCCACATTAGCATACGAATATTTAAAAGCACACTCAGAACAATTAAATATAGAAACTTCATTATTTGATAACCTAAACCTACATATTCATGTTCCCGAAGGAGCAACACCAAAAGATGGTCCTTCTGCTGGAATTACAATATTTACTGCAATGGTAAGCATATTCACAAATCGTAAAGTTAAATCACATGTAGCAATGACAGGTGAAATAACTCTTAGAGGAAAAGTATTACCAGTTGGAGGAATAAAAGAGAAAATACTTGCAGCAAAACGCTCTAATATAACAGATATTATTCTTTCAGAACAAAATCGTAGAGACATAGAAGATATTACAAAACAATACATAGAAGGTATAACATTCCACTATGTAAAGGATATGATAGAAATACCAGAACTGATTTTGTTATAAAAGAATAAGAGATGAAGATTTTAATTTTAGTTATTGGAATAATTATTGCTGCATTAATGTTTTTCTTCGCCTATAAAAATCTTAATAAGAAATTCAAAGATGAAGAAGCTGGTAAAGAAAAGCCATCTGTATATCTAAGCAAGACAGGAAGCATAATATTTTATGGTCTTATATTTGCTTTATTAATATTCTTTGGTTTAATGTATATTATGTGGAAAATGCAATAGAAATGACAGTAGAAGAAATACGTAAAGACTTTCCTTTACTTGTGGAAAAGGTTAATAAAAAACCTTTAGTCTATTTAGATAATGCTGCAACAACTCAAAAACCATTACAGGTAATTGAGACAATGAATAACTATTACCTTCATCTAAATGCCAATGTCCATCGAGGCGTTCATACTCTAAGTCAAGAAGCAACAAATGAATTTGAAGCCGTTAGACTATCGGTACAAGAATTTATTGGAGCTAATGAAAAAGAAGAAATCATATTTACAAAAGGTACAACAGAAAGCATTAACCTTGTAGCATCATCGTTTTGTGAAAAGTTTCTAAACGAAGGAGATGAAATAATAATATCAGAACTTGAACACCACTCAAACATTGTCCCTTGGCAATTAGCACAAGACAGAAAGCACTTCAAAATAAGAGTAATCCCTTTTAATGATAACGGAGAATTAGACCTTCAAACATACAAATCTCTACTTAACGAGAAAACAAAACTTGTTGCTGTTGCCCATGTAAGTAATGCCTTAGGAACAGTAAATCCAATAAAAGAAATAATTACACTTGCTCACAAAAAAGAAATACCAGTTCTAATAGATGGAGCACAAGGAGTTCCACATTTTAAAATAAACGTTCAAGAATTAGACTGTGATTTCTATTGTTTCTCTGGTCATAAAATATATGCCCCAATGGGAGTTGGAATTCTTTATGGAAAGAGAAAATACTTAGACCAAATGCCTCCCTATCAAGGAGGAGGCGAAATGATAAAAGAAGTATCATTTGAAGGAACAACCTATAACGATATACCATATAAATTTGAAGCAGGAACGCCATCGGTTGCCGATGTCTTAGGACTTAAAACAGCAATAGAATACATAAACAAAATAGGCTTCGACTTTATCCGAAAGCATGAAGAAGAGCTAATGCGCTACACTACACAAAAACTCTTAGAAATAGGTGATATAACAATCTATGGAACATCTTCTCAAAAAGCAGGCTCCCTATCATTTAACCTAAATGGAGTACACCCTTTCGATGTAGGAACACTACTTGACCAATTAGGAATAGCAATAAGAACAGGACATCACTGTGCACAACCTGTAATGAAACACTATAATATAGTAGGCACAGCCCGTGCTTCATTTGCCATCTACACAACAAAAGAAGAAATAGATATCTTTATTGAATCTATGAAACGTGTAAAAGGAATGCTATTATAAACATCAAGATATTATTTTCTTTTTGTCCGATAAACTTTTGATATTTATTTGCTTTGCTTCTATCTAAAAAGCAGCATCCATTTTATCTACTAAATGTATTTCTCAATTGTTAGGCGTGCCATTAAGTAGCTTATTGTTGATTCTGCTCCTTGGTTTAAATTTATTTGTGTTTTCTCTAAGCCATCATAGCAACCTCCTGTGCATGGATTATAAATGATTTGATGTAAACGATTCTTCCCTAAAAACCAATTGAATGCTATATTCATTTTCTTTTTATAGCTTTCATCATCGAAAACATCATAGAATTTACTTAATGTCATTATTGTGTATGCAACATCTATTGGTTGTTCTCCATAGCGTTCCGATTTTCCTCCTTTTTGAAGCCAATTTTTATTTGAAATAACCTCTATCCCATTTTCATTAAATATCTTGGATAAAAGAAAATCTAATGATGTTAATGCTATTTCCTTATATTTATTTTCTTTTGTAATTAGCCAAGCATATAACATTGCTTCTGGTAATACGCTATTTGCATAAGTCATATAAGATTCAAACCATTTCCATTCTTCTTCGGCTTCAAATTTATACATTTCAACCATGCGATTGGCAAATGTTTTTAAAAGCACCAGATTTACTGGATGAGTTTTAATATTTTGAGCATAATATATTCCTTTTATTGCAAAAGCCATTGAGCGTGTTGAACAAATGCTTTCCATACTGAGAAGTGATTTTTGGAATATTGTTTCAGCTTGAGTAATTATTTCTTCAGGTAATATTTCCTTTAATGAAAGCACATAACCTAAAGCCCAAATTGCTCTTCCATTTGAGTCTTCAAGATTTACTTCATTGTTTTGAGAAGTAAATTTTTTCTCCTTATCAACATAATTCAAGAAGTCTCCTTTTTCTTGAGCACATAATTGAATAAAGTTTAGGTATTTTCTTATATCTTTTATATACTCTACATTATGAGTTTGTTTGAAATACATACACATAGCTACAAGAGCACGTGCATTATCGTCAAGAGTATAGCCTGTACTTAAATCAGGACGATTTATTTTTGAAAACTGAATGATCCCAACATCAGTAGTCATGCGTTTAACATGGCTTAAATCTATTGATGGGTAATTGTATTTTATCTTTATTTTATCTTCTGCCATTCTTCCAAACAATTGTGCATGAGCAATTGCTGAATTTTCCCAAGCACTTGGAGCAATAGCTTGTAAAGTATTTGAACTTAATTGTTTTCTTAATGGTCTATTATTTAGCAAACTTATAACACTTTTTGCTAATTGATCAGAATTAAGAAAATCAAAAATAATACCAGTTTTCTTTTTAAGTATTTCTTTTGCATGAGGAATTGGTGTTGAAATAATTGGACATGCACAACTCATTGCATAAACAAATGTTCCACTTACTGCTTGATTGGGGTCATTTGTTGTAAAAAGATATATATCGGTTAATTGCAAGTATTCAAGCAAAGAAGGTAGAGATAAATAAGCATTTATAAATATAACATTATCTTGAAGTGAATACTTTTCAACCAATGCTTCAAGGCTTTTTCGATATTTCTCTCCTTCATGTTTTACTACTTCAGGATGAGTTTTCCCTATAACAAGAAATACTGTTTCTGGGCATTGCTTAACAATTGCAGGCAATGCTTCTATTGTTGTTTCTATACTCTTTCCAGAACTTAACAGTCCAAATGTTGTAAGAACTGTCTTTCCTTGAAGGTTGTATTTTTTTTTCAAAGAACGTTTATCCTTATGAGAAACTAAATGTGTCCCATGAGCAATAACATTTATTTTTTCTTTTGGCACTTCATAATCGTTAATTAAAATATTTTCTGAAGTATGAGTCATCACAATAATTGATTGACAAATTTCTGCCATTTGCTTTACTTTAAATTTCAACTTTACAGTTGGATTTGGCAATACTGTATGAAACACCATAACTATTGGCTTTGAAACCTGATATAGAAATTTAAGGAAAGCTTGCTTTTGTTTTATGAAAAAGCCAAATTCATGTTGTATTAATACAATTTGGATGTTATTATCCTCATTGATTGATTTTGCCATTTTTTCATATTCTAATTCAACGGAAGTATCAAGAACAAACTTCACTTCATTAGAGTAATTATAATTTGCTTTACCTGACTCCAAGGCACATACTTTGATTGAAAATGAATTGCTAAATTTATTGTTCAATGCCTTTATCAAATCTTGAGAATATGTTGCTATTCCACATTCTCTTGGAGGAAAAGAAGAAATAACCAAAATTTCTGGTAGTTCTTGAATAGCGTTTTGTATAAAACTTTCCTTGTTTAAAGGTAAGCTAAGTAATGGATTATATACTAAATTTTGATAGTCAAAAGGCAATTCATAAGTATTTAAATTACCCTCCATTCTATTTAAAGTGTCTTTTGTTTTCATTGTTTTGTTGTATTGGTTAATAATTCAGTTAATAATTCGGTTATACTCACCGATGCACAAGCTATGTATTTGTCAGCTGCACCATAATAAATAAATAAAGTGTCTCCAAATACAGCGGTACCTGTTGGGAAAACAACATTATTCACATCTCCATATAATTCCCATTCATATTCTGGTGAAAATAATGGATAAGGTAATCGAGCTAATACTTTAGATGGGTTGTTCAAATCTAATAATGCAGCACAAGCTCTATAAACAGGTCCATTATCATCTTCTACACCATGATAAATTAATAACCAACCTTGAGATGTTTCTATTGGAGGACACCCCCCTCCTATATAACTTGATTCATGTTCATATATAGGGTCAAAGACAATATGTTTTGTGAAACAACTGAAATATTCTATCCAGAATTCTTTAGTAAGTTCATTTATTTCTTTTACAGATACTATTTGAATTCCTGGTCTAATACGATGCAAAAACACAAGATTTCCATTAATTCTACGAGGAAAGAAAATTACATTTTTATCCCATAGTATTGTTTTCTTAAGTGGATCTAATTTCTTGTAATAAAACTTATGGTTTTGGTAGTAATTCTTATTTACTTTTAGTGATTGAGCCTGTTGCACAAATTCGGAATAAGTTATGTTAGGTACAATAATTCCTTGTTTTTCAAAATGCACCAAATCTTTTGATGTAGCTAAAGCTCCTCGAGCATTCATTCCATCGTATGCAGTATAAGACATATAGTACAAATCATCTATTTTTACTATTCTTGCATCTTCAACCCCTTTTGATTCGTATTCAAATTCTGAAACCAAAATAGGTTTATCCCATCTTTCAACAAGAGTTAATGGACCATCTAAACGACAATAACCTATACTTGAATAATTTCCTTCCCTTACTGCTCTATAAAAGATATGAACACTATCGCCAACACGTATTACAGCAGGATTAAGCACAGCGCCATTTTCAAACTCAAAATCTGTTTTTGAAAGGATAATACCTTCTTTTCTTATATTTACCATAATTATTTTTTGTATATTTTTCTTTGTTTATTTATCAAGATCTCTTCTTTTTCCTTGGTTTTACTTTTAACATATTAGGTATTGAATCGCCTAATAAATACCCCCATGGTTTTAATGATTCAACTCTATCAAAAATAAGTTTTATAATTGCAAGCAATGGTATTGAAAGAAACATTCCAGAAACTCCCCATAATGCATTTCCTACTAATACTACAATTATTGAAAAAAGAGCATTGATTTTTACTTTAGATGCCACTATCTTTGGAACGATATAATTATTGTCAATTAATTGAACAAACATATAAAGTAGTAAAACATAAATAGAGTACCAAGCAGTTGATTTTGTAGCCAAAGCAATCATCATTGGCAATGCAACTGCAATTACACCACCTATATAAGGAATTAGATTTAATAATGCCCCAATTACTCCAAGTAAAATGGCGTAATCAATTCCTATTATCAAAAGCCCTACTGAATTAAGTATAGCTACTATTATTAATTCAATAATAAGTCCTGTAAGATAGTGTTGAACTACAGTTTTTATTTCTATAATTATTTCACCAACACTAGTTTTATAATTTTCGGCAAAAAGTCTACAGCTAAATTCTAACAAAAGGGATTTATAATATAAAATAAAGAAAACATAAACAGGGATCAAAAGCATTGAAATTAACCCACTACCTAAAGAAACCAGTTTTTGTCCAATAAAGACTCCATTATTATCAATCAGTTCCTTCCTTATTTTAACTATCCAATCATAAATATACTGACTATCAATATTAATATAGTTTGATAACCAATTAATAGATTGATTTACCATTAAAGTGAATTTATCTACAAAAATTGGCCAAGACTCGCTAAATCCACTTATCTGCCAAACCAAAAATACACAAAGTCCGACAAAAACAATAGTGAAAAGAAAAAGTGTAATAAAGATAGCTACTAAGCGGTTAATCTTTTTGCGAATAAAGAAATTAACAATTGGATTTATTAGAATTGCTATAATAACAGCAAAAACGAAAGGAATTATAATATCTTGAACGATGTATAGAATAGATAATAAGGCAACTAATCCAATCAAAAAAATACTTGCCTTTATGTAGAATGGTAATGCTATTTGTTTAGTTACCACTTTTAGGTGATTTTGATTTGTTTTTAGAGAATAGATACTGAATTAATAAACCTCCGACCAATTTAATAACACTTGGATGTTGTATAATAAATGTTGTTACTCCAGACTCTAAAACATTACTTAGTAATCTTTTAATAGGATGATTAGACTTATCTGTAGGTGATTTCTTAGAGATATAACCACCAAGTAATCCTAAGACTGAAGCAAATATATTAGATGAAGTTATATTTTTCAGCGTATTAGTAATTAGGCTTACTGGTCTCATATTCTCATAAGTAATAAAGAACTGTTCTTTCAATAATAGCCCTTGAATTTCACGTTCACCCTCTAATTGTTTAATAGCATTTTTAAGATCTAATGCGGAATTTATTGTTTGCATAATACTTTGTTTCTATTTATTATTTACTTCATTTCTTTGCTTATTTTCCTGACTATATAATCATAGAAAATCCTTTTTAGCCATTTATTCATAAATAAATAGAAAATAAGAGCTATAAGACCATAAAATGCTCCTACAGCAAAGAATCCATAATATATTTTACCACATATTTCCCCTATCCATAAAGCAACTCCAAAATTTAGAAAAAGTAGAAACGAAGCTAAAAGGATGGAAATGACAAATAAAGGCACGAATGAAGAAAGAACATTCGAAACCTTATCCATTAGTTTCAATTTGATTAGTTCATAGCTTGTTTTACCATATTCAGCAGTGCTTTCCAACAGCGATTCAATAGACTTCATATTGTCTTCCATAATATTGCCTTTAATATATGTATTATTTTTTGTTAGAAATTATATGAATCCGCCCAGAAATTAATCAACTTGATTTTCTATTTCAGGGCAGATTCAATATATTTAATTAGATGAAAAAAATTATTTCTTTTCCTCTTCTTGTTCTTCTTTAACTTCTTTGCTGAATTTTTCTTTAGCTTCTTCACCAAAGTCCTTAACGTCTCCTTTTACTTTGTCGAATTTTTCTGCAATATTGTCCATAAAATCATTGAATTTTTCTTTCAATGTATCTATATCATCCTCTCCTTTTTTGCAAATTTTCTTTCTGGTTGTAGAACCTTTTTCTGGAGCAAATAAGATTCCCAATAATGAACCTGCGGCAACACCTGCCAACACGCCTAAAAATATTTTTCCTGTACTCATGATTTTGTTTTTTAAAGATTATTTATTCGCTCTAAATTGTTTTTTATCGTTTCGTTGTTGCTTCTTGAATAATTCTAAGCAATATTGCTATAACTGCAATGACAAGTAATATATGGATAAGACCTCCTAAATGAAAGGCAAAAAATCCAACTGCCCATCCTACAACTAATACTACAGCAATAATATAAATTAGATTTTTCATTATATTAATATTATAAACGAACGCCTAATGTTAATCCTCCCCATACATTTTTGTAACGAGGGGTTGATGAAGTACCATTGCCATTATTATTAAAAAGATCCCATCCAGCTCTCACACTTAACACAAAATTGTTTAAGTTAAAGTCAGCACCACCTGTTAAGGAAAAAGTGTTTTTACGAATATTTTCATTTTCAAATTCACTTTCTAACACAATATCAGATATAGGATTGTCAAATACATCTTTTTGTTTTAACAAAAAAGAGTATTGAGGACCAAATAATAATGTTATGTTTTCAATAGGTTTAAATGCTGCAAAAATAGGAATATCAATATAATTTGTTGTACGTGTAAAACTTACATCAGCGCCAAGTACAGACCCTGAAGCACTAAATCCTTTTTGAGAAAATAAAACTTCTGGTTGAATACCAATAATTTTATCTAATATAGGAATGCTTATAAATACACCTCCAACAAAACCTAATTTAGCATCTGCATTATAATCTTGTCTTTGTGAATCATATAAATTTGATAAATTGACACCAGCTTTTACACCAAAACGAAGATGGTCACGTGTATCAGAATTATTATCATTCTGTGCACTAAGATTGCTTACCATTAATATAATGGCTGCAACAGTTAAAATAACTTTTTTCATTTAATCTTTATTTTATTGTTTTTAAAATTCATAATTGTGGATATCCACACATATTCAATGCATGAGAAGAATTATAATTCTGCAATTATTTTATCTAATTCCTCTTTTGTTTTGCCCAATTTTATTTGAAGCTTTCCGAGCATTTCATCTTTTTTACCTTCAACATACATTAAATCTTCATCAGTTAGATCTGCAAATTCCATTTTTAATTTGCCTTTTTGATCATTCCAGTTTACCTTAATAAGTTCTTTGTCCATTTTGTTTTTTGTTATTAAATTTACTTTATAAAGGTGAGATTGTTTATGTAATCAACTATCACATTATTCACCTATTTCTTTTTAGACTGTTTGTCTATTTAATTTCTCCAATTTTTCCTTTATCATTACGCTTAGCAACTTTATCTGCTCTCTTTTCTTTAGCACTTTTTAAAGGAGCTTTCTTGCCTGACTTTTCTTTACCTTCTTTTTCTTTTGACATATTTTTATTTATTAAAATGTTTGATACTAAATTGTATCTTTATACTTGATTTATAGTTTGACTCTTTATTATTTTATAATTTCTTGTTAGCCGTAATGCTTATCTATTGAAAAAAAACAATAACAAGCTAATAAGCCTTAAATATTTTTTGGATATTTTATTATTAAGAGAATAAAAGAATTTCAAAGATCTTCAAATTCGTTTTTGAAGTTCTTTTGTCAAATTAAAGTTATTCACACAACTATTATTCGATTATTGATAATTAATTTTTAGAGATTCAACTAAGATTCAAATTTATTTTGGGTTCGATTGTTTTATTCTATTTCTAACCTCTTGTATTTGTTTATCCGTCAACTCTTAAAATCCCATTATTTCATTGAAGTATTTACTAATAACACACTCTTTATGTCCTATTAATATATATTTACCACTAATGGTATGGTTTTATGAAGACAAAATTAAAGTATTAATTTACTTGTAATCGTCTAATAAACGACAAACTCGTTACTAATATTAGCCTTAGAGTTTATTTATAGTTCTTTTTACGTAAAGAGTGTAAAAATAGTTTCTTTTTTCAAGCATATTTTAATATCTATTTCTCTTCTACCTATTTTTTATACTTGTATTTTTGAAATATACCTTTCTCTTTCTTGACTTTAATACAATATAGTCAAAATTAAAGTAGATATATTTCTGGTTAAACTTAATTTAATCTCACTTAAACTAAGTTTCCGTCTAATTAAACTTGATTTAATTCTATGAAAGATGCACATGATAACCTCACTACGGTGTACACCGTAGCACTATTACGGTCTATACCGTAGGACATCTTGGGTGTACACCGTAAATATTTACATATAGGCATCTATTTTATGATAAGCAAAGAAACATTTCGATTAGTTTCTTGATATGAAACGTTTATAATGCGTTATTTACGTTATGCAAATGTACAAAATATTTCTCTATTTGTCAATAAAAAAAGCAGAAAAATTGAATATTATTTCTCAACATTGAATTATTATTATTGTTATAGATATACAGAAAAAATAATATTATTAGATAGAATCTAACCACCACATAACGAAGTTATTATGTGGTGTATATTCTTTTCTAAGAATTTTAATACTATTTTTTAGGATTAACCTCTCTATTAGGTGAATTAAGAATAAAAATCTAAAATAACTGACAATAAATAAAAAACATTATCTTTGCTTGATTATTAAAAATATATTGATATGGTGCAAAAACAAGTCGTAGTAAATAATGGCATTTATGAATGCGATATAGATGTTTCTGTTGAAGAATGGAAGAAAATTCTTGAAGATAAAGATATAATAGAGAATAATTATATTGATATGTTGATTAAGTTTTATAATGAATTAGAACATAAATCAACATGCAAGGCAATTGGAGAAAAATATAAAATATCTCCACAATCTCCAAATGCTATAATTACAAACTTTGCAAAAGCAGCTCAAAAGATACTTAACCGTTTTGAAGTAATAAGCACAGAGGGGAAACCTACTTATTGGATTATTCCGATGACAGGCAAATATCTTGATAATAATAATTTTGAATGGACTATGCGTCCTGAATTGGCTCAAGCTATAGCGAAAAAAGGTGTTGAAAACAGGGAAGATGTAAAAGAAAATTTAATACAACTATTTTCATATATTAGATCTAAAAATGATGATGAGATAAAATTTGCTAAGGATTTAATTCGCAATGGAAGTAATTTTGCAATAGAATTTATTAAAGATGAGTATTTATTAGGTCCATCAAAATTTATTGGCTATATCAAGAATTCATACAAAATACATACACAATACAAACGCAATAGACATGGTTCATTTACGGATAATAAACTTGAAAGAATATATAACACTATAAATAAGGGAAGTGATACACATTCCTTATATTTAAATATGATTAAGAATATATGCAATAAGTATAATATTGAAAGGAATTTTGATAGTATAAATAATATATATATTCCAGAGAGTGAATTAGATAATAACAATAAAATTAATAGGAATAATAATATGACAGATATAAATACAATAATTAATCTGCTTCAAACAAAAAAACAAATAATACTTCAAGGAGCACCTGGAACAGGTAAAACATATTCAACAGTTGAAATAGCTGTAGCTTTATGTAAAGGAGTTGATAATATTCCAAATAATAGAATAGAATTAATGGAAGTATATAATAAATTAGTGAAAAAAGAAAGAATTGCTTTTACTACTTTTCATCAATCAATGGACTATGAGGAATTTGTTGAAGGATTAAAGCCTGTTAAAGATTCTAATCCTATGCGTTTTGAGCCTAAAGCTGGCATTTTCAAACAAATGTGTGAAAAGAGTATTTTATCTACAATAATTATTAATAATAAGATAACTAAAGAATTAGAGTTTGATTATATATATGACAACTTAGTTGAAAAAATTGAGGATGACGAAAAACAAAATCTTACGACTAAAACTGGCAGTATAATTAACCTTAGTGTAAGCTCTGAAAAAAATATTGTTTTTACCCATAACAATAGCGTTAAAAAATATACCGTATCTAAAAAGAGACTTGGTGAATTATATAAAGAATTTGATAGTATTGAGAAATTAGAAGCAATCAATAATATGAATGATGAGATTAGAAATGTTATTGGAGGTTGTAATGCTTCTGGATATTGGACAGTATTAAAATATATACTTGAGAATGGAACCATTGAAGAAGATAATGAGACTCAAATTGAAGATTTAGAATATAAAAATCAATCTAATTTAATTCAAAACGTACTAAATACTCCAAAACAAGAAAGAGAATTAATTAAAGACAATAAACCTTATGTACTAATAATTGATGAAATTAATAGAGGAAATATTTCTAAGATTTTAGGGGAATTAATTACTCTTTTGGAAGCTGATAAGAGAATTGGAGAAGAAAATGAATTACAAGCTACACTACCCTATTCAAATGAAAAATTTGCTGTTCCTTCTAACCTTTATATTATTGGGACAATGAATACTGCTGATAGAAGTTTAGGATATATTGATTATGCAATTAGACGTAGATTTGCTTTCTATACTCTAAAAGCAGAAAAGTCTGTTATTGAAAAATATTATCAAGATAATGAAGCACTAAAGAATGAAGCTATTAATTTATTTGATGAGGTTCAAAAATTGATTTTAAAGAATATTGCTTCTGAATTTAATGTTGAGGATTTAATGATTGGACATAGTTATTTTTTGGTCGAAGGTGACGAGGAATTAGATTTGAAATTAGAATATGAGATTAAACCCTTATTGCGTGAATATGCCTTTGATGGAATTTTGGATAAGTTAAAGAAAGTAGGTGGAGTATATCAAGAGATTGAAAACTTAGGTAAAGTATCTAATATTATTGATAATTATCAAGATGATTCAGAAAATGGAGAAGATTAAATTATTCTCTTATAAAGAACATGAGATAACAAATAATAGTAGTATTAATGATTATTTAGAAATAATTTATAATGATTATGATACAAATAATCCTAACAAGTATTTGGGATTAAATTGTTGTAATCATAAGGAAAGGACTTTTCAAGCTAATTATTATATTGGTTTAGATTGGATTGTTGAAGGGGGAACTGCAATTATGGTTGAGCCTAAGATTGAGGGTTTGGATTATTTAAGCATGTTTATGGAGTGCTTTGATTGCGATAATATTGAAGCAAAAGAAAAACTAAAAGATATTTATCATATTGATTTTAATAGAGAATCTATTAATGTTGAGAGTAATACTTTTGAATTGACTCCATTATTGGTTGTGCATTTCTTAAAACTTATGCAATCTTTGGTTAAACGCAATTTAAAGAGAGATTATATTCAAAGAGAAGAAAACTTAAATTCTAAGATTAAGGGAAAGATATTGTTTTCTCAGAATATTAAACAGAATATCTTTAAGGGTAGAAATGATAGATATTATTGTAGGTATCAGGATTATTCTGATGATTGTATTGAAAATAGAATATTGAAGAAAACATTAATGTTTGTTCGTAAGTATTTAAGTAATAAAACAGATATTAGTTGTAAAGCAATTGATTTGAAAAATGTATGTAATTCTTGCTTGGCTGTTTTTGAACATGTTTCTGATGATTTAAGCATACAACAAATAAAACAATTCAAAGTTAATCCATTGTTTAAAGAATATGCTGAAAGTCTAAAAGTTGCAAAGCTTATTCTAAGACGTTTTAGTTATTCAATAGATAATGCAACAAGCGAGATTGATCGCAACCTCCCTCCTTTCTGGATTGATATGCCTTTACTATTTGAAGTTTACGTTCTTACTCTTTTGCAGAAGGAATATGGAAAAGAAATTGATTATGATGTATCAACTTATGGGAATGAAACAGACTTTGTTAAGTATGATGAAAAAATGATAATTGATACTAAATATAAGATTAAATGGCAATATTCTAATTGTCACGAAGATATTAGACAATTATCTGGATATGCTAGGAATATTTCTCTACGTAGAAAAATCATGAGAAAAGAATATGACGATTCAACAATTTTACCTTGTCTAATTATTTATCCAAACAAAAATGGATTAGAAAAAGGAGACATTCTATCACAAAAAGAAGAAATCAAAGAATATATTAATTTCTATAAGGCAGGGATTAAACTTCCTTTGAGGTAAATAAAAAAATAGAGACGCGATAAATAGCGTCTCTACGGGGATTTATAATAATCAAACTCTTTTTCCTTTTATAATAGTAGTAAATATGGGTTATTTCTTATTATATTTTTCCATTTCTGATAGAAAATTTTCGGAGCGTATATAGCCCATTTTTCTTTTATTAAGGGCAATTTCTTTTATAAATCCCTTTAATACTAAAGATGTTATATCCATTCTTGCTGTTTGGTTTGATACACCAAATCTATTTTCTAATTCTTTTATAGTTAGTATTGAGTTTTGATTGTCAGTATATATTTTTAATATTGATGCTTGACGTTCATTAATATCTGGGATTGTATTATAAATCAATGTATTGTTTCTTTCATTAATCTTGCGTTGTAGATATAATTTTAATTCTTCATAAGCCTTTTTCATTGTTATCAAATTATAATGGATAAAATAAGAAAGGTCATTTTCATCATGTTCTGTATAAAGGAATGCTTTTTCGTATTGTGTTTTATTTTTATATATAATACGAGAAATAGATAAGTACTCTGTAATCCAATACCCTCTTCTCATTAAATACCAATAAACTAAAGAACGTGCTGTTCTTCCATTCCCATCTGAAAATGGATGTATATATGAAAGCATAAAATGAATTATTATACCTTTAACAATTGGGTGTATAAAATTATCCTCATCATCTTCATTAAAGAACTTATATAAATCATTTAATAACAAATCTAATTCAGTAAATGTTGGAGGAATATAAGCTATTTCACTTTCTTGTTCATTGACAACAAAAATGTTATCATTGTCTCTTATTTTACCTTCATCTTCAACATTATCAAGTGTTCCTGCTGAAATTAGCCTATGGATTTCTAAAAGTTTTTCTAAGGAAAAATCATCTTGTTTATGCTCTGAAAGATATGTTATGGTAGCATAATTATTTGCTATCATTTTCTGTCCTTTATTTTTAGGTTTATCCTGTTTCCTAAGCATTTCTTTTGCAACCTTACGAGTTGTTGAAGCTCCCTCCATTTTGCTTGAAGCAATAGCTTCTTCCATTATTGAACTAATAAGATAATATTGCTTATCTTTTTCTGGAATAATATTTTTACTTTCAATACTACCTCCAAAATTTAAATCAAATTCATGAAGTAACTCTTGCATCTTATCTGTTATACAATAGTTTAAATTATACCTACCAAATTTAATAGATTTATAATTTAATCTACGTTGAATTTTAGTTGAGAACCATAGTATTTTATTATCAATCTCATCAAGAGATGAAAGATATTTAACTTTATCCCAATACAAATACTTATTGCTTATTGTATTTAACAACGGTTTATAATTTACATTATCAAGAGCAGAAAATGCATTTGATAAATCTTTATTTTCTAATTTAGGTGGAGATTCAATCATAATCTATGTTGTTTATTCTGCAAAGATATAATTTTTCTCTTTTTTATTCAACTATTTCTCCTAATTTTTCACTAATTAGGAGAAACTATGAGTAAATAAACAAAAAAAAGAGACGCGATAAATCGCGTCTCTACGGGGTATGGGATTAACGGTATATGGGATTAATATGTCTTGTTATTTATTTTATCTCACATTTTAAGATAGATTTTTCTTCTAAAAAGCCTTCGAGGGTATCTCCTATTTTTATTGGTCCAACTCCACAAGGGGTTCCTGTAAATATCATATCACCTATCTTGAGGGTCATGTATTTTGAAAGGTAAGATATTAGTTTATCTACGGAGAAAATCATATCGGAAGTATTGGTTTGTTGCACTTCTTCTCCATTTTTTAATAGTTTAAAATCAATATTTTGAATATCTTTACCTAAATCATCAAGTGATATAAATTTACTCATAGGTGCAGAGTAGTCAAATGCTTTTGAAATAGACCAAGGAAGAGAATTTGCTATTTCTTTTTCTTGAATATCACGACAAGTCATATCTAATCCAAGTGCAACTTCGGAATAATAGTTCTTTGCATATTTCTCTGGTATTGATTTTCCCAAACGATTTATCTTAACAACCAATTCACATTCATAATGAACATTATTAGAAAAGTCAGGATAATAGAATGGTGAATTCTTTTGCAATAGAGCCGAGTCTGGTTTAAAGAAAAATACAGGTTCTTCTGGGATTGAGTGATTTAGTTCTTTTATATGTGCAAGATAATTCCTGCCAACACAAATTATTTTCATTTATCTTTTTATTTTTGTCCACAGATTTACACAGATTTTCTCTAATTTCTTTTTCTTTTAATTCATTCGTGTAAATTTGTGTAAATCTGTGGACAGAGAGAATTATTTATTATTAAAACCTCTTAGTTTTATTTCTGTGATTACTTTTTTTGTAGAAAGAGGAAAGTCTGCATTCATCATCCAAGCAAAATAGGAAGGGTCTGTTTTAAATAACTCTGTAACTACCCTGCCTTTGTACTTTCCAAAATTAATACACTCTTCTTTGTTATCATTATAAACAATATGTCCTACCATATCAACCCAATTGCTATGTTTAGAAAAATCATGCAATGCTTTAACATCGTTTACAATAGGAATTGATTTATTACCTTCACGGTCTTCATACTCAGCTCCATTATATCTATCTAATTGTGCAAGGAGTATTTCGTAAGTTGCAGTAGTATCTGCCTCTGCTGTATGGGCATTTATTAAATCTTTTCCACAATAAAATTTGTAGGCAGCTTTCAAAGTGCGAGATTCCATTTTATGAAAGATGTTCATTACATCAACAAATTTTCTATTTGAAATTTCAAAATCTATCCCTGCTTTCAAAAATTCTTCAACCAAAAGAGGAACATCAAATTTATTAGAGTTATAACCTGCTAAATCAGAATTACCAATAAGAGCATTTAATTCTCCTGCAAGTTGTTTAAAAGTTGGCTTGTCTTTTACATCTTCATCTGTAATTCCATGTATTTTGGTTGATTCTTCTGGAATATGACGTTCTGGATTAATCAAATATGTTTTTACTTCTTTATTCCCATCTGGAAATACTTTATAAAAGCATATTTCTATTATTTTATCTTGACCAACATTTATACCTGTACTCTCTATATCAAAGAATATCAAAGGTTTATTTAGATTTAGTTCCATTTGTTTATTGTTTTTAAAGTTTAGAGTTTCAAAAAATAGTATTTAAAATAAAGGGTTTAGAGTTTATTACCACTTTTATGGCTCTAACTCTAAACCCTTAACGTCAAATAAGTTTATTTATTTCTTTTTTGCAGGTGCTTTTGTCTTTGGTTGTGATTGTGGAGTTACTTTAATTGATGGGTTTTGAGTTGGTGCTGGAGTTGGTTCTCCTTTAACAATATCAACTAATTCAAGTTCAAAAATTAATGGAGTTGCTGGAGAAATTTCTCCTCTACCTTGAGCACCATAAGCTAATTTAGAAGGAATTAAAACTTTTGCTTTTTCTCCTTTATTCATCATCTTTACTGCTTCTTCAAAACCAGGAATCATCATATGTTTACCAATAGTAAATTCAAGAGGTTCGTATTTTCTTCCTTCTTGATATTTATTAGCTTCTTTTGCTGCTGTTTCAACAGATGTATCAAATAATTTTCCATCAACAAATCTACCTACATAATGTACTTTTACTTTATCTCCTTCCTTAGGCGTTTGTTTTTCTTTATTTGCTAAAGTTTTCATGAAGTAAACTCCATTTACAAGTTTATTATCAAAGCTATAATCCTTAATCGCTTTTTCTAATATTGCTGGTTCTAATGCACCTAAACTATCAGAAATAACTTTTTGTTGTTTTATTTTTTCTTCTTGTTGTGCTTTCATTGCAGCTTCTTCTGTTGCTTGTTGTTCTGCTGTCTTAATATCAGTAATTTCTATTGTCCAATATGCATACATACCTGAAACAAAGTATTCTGGAACTTGACCGAATAGTTTAATTAATGAATCTCTTTCAAAAGCGAATGTACAAGTTTCGCCTTTTTTCATCATTAGTATTCCATCAATTAAGTCACCTTTGAATACATGAGAAGCATCTTCAACCTTAACAATTGGTTGTGCTTGCATCTTTTTTGCATCAGCAACTAATGAATCACCAAACATTATTGAAAACTTTCCAATAACAAGGTCATTTTTTTGTACAGGTTGTCCTGCTTCATTTCTTTTTTCGAATTTATACTTAACTCCAGACTCTGCAGTTGTAAATCCTTCTAAAGATTTCTTTTGAGCAAATAAAGTTGTTGCTAAAATTGTGCATACAACTAATAAGAATGTTCTTTTCATACTTTTTCTATTTATTTATTACTACTATTTTGTTTCTATTCCAATTAATGATATTTCAAAAACCAAAGTCATATTAGGTTCAATAGGACCAAAAGAACGATTACCATAAGCTAAACGTGAAGGGATAATCAACTTAGCCTTTCCTCCTACCTTCATTAAAGATACTCCTTCTGTCCAACCAGCAATCACTCCGTCATCGCCCAAAACAAAACTAAATGGTTCGTATTTTTTTGTATTAGAATAAATCTTTGCTTTTTGAGCAATAGTCTTATTATTAGTATCAATAACTTTTCCAGAAAGAGAATAAACAGTATAATTAACCTTTACTTGATCCCCAAAATGAGGTTGTGCACCTTTCCCTTCTAATAAATTAATATAGCATAAACCACTTTCTTGTTTTTCTGCCTTTAAACCTTTTGTTTCAATATATTCATCAATTAAAGCTAATTCCTTCTTTTCTTCTTCGTTCAAATCTTTTTGATGTTCATCAATCTCTTTCTTGGCAATAATTTGCTGAACCTTTAAATAAAAATAAACTTTATCGGTAGGTCTACAATTAATACCAGCAACAAATTTAGCAACACTATCAGCAGGTGCAATCATAATTGCACTATCACCAATATGAAGATTAAGTAAAAACTCTTCAATACTACCTTTTTTTGGTACTATAATTTTAAAAAGACGTTCGGGAGAGCCATAATTAGAAAAGAGAATAATAGAATCATTTAATCTAATCTGCATTTCTCCATAAATAATATCTCCAACCTTTGCCTTTGGAGCAGATTCATTAATTGTACAATGCTTAAAAGCATTTCCTAATTCTGTTACTACAAAATCATTTTTTGAGTCTTTCTTACAGCCCCAAAATGAAAGGCAAATAACTGTAAATAATGAAATAAATAAAACCTTATTCTTCATTGTATATAACACTATTTAATTTCTTTAACTTCAATATAATAAACCAAACTGGCACGCTTAGGAATTCTATCCCCATCACCATTCAAACCATAAGCTAAGAACGAAGGAATAATTGCTCTTGCTTTAGATCCTTTTTTCAATGTTTTCAAAACATAAACCAACCCTACAACATCTCTCTGTTCACTTATCTTAATAGTCTTTTTACCATCTATATCAGATGAAAAAACCTTCTTGCCATTTAAAAGCTCTATACTATAATTAATAGTAACAATAGAACTATCATTAATATTTGCACCCTTTCCTTTTTCAATTTCTTGAACATTTATTCCATTTCCTATTAGGTGCATATCCCATTTTCTTCTTTCAATATAGCCCTTAATCTGTTGAAGTTCTTTTTCATTAACAACTTGATTAGTTTTTAAAAGAGCATCATCAACCTTTTCTCCCTTTGATTTCTCAACTGGTCTTTCTCTTTGTTCACGTAATACATTTGCATAATGATTATTGTATTTATCACCACAACTAACTAATGTAAACGCTAAAAACAAAAATAATATATAATAAATCCTTTTTTTCATAATCAAATCTTGCTTAGCCGTAGAGTTTTAGTCAAATTATATTCTAAACCACAACCTCATTAACCATTAATTCCTAATCTATTATCCTTCTTTTGGAAACCATTTATCTGTTGAGTAAGTTTTTCAATTACAGTTTCTAACTTTTCAAAAGAATGACCTCCTGATGCTTTCTTATGACCACCACCATTCCAGTATTGACGAGCAAATTCATTAACATCAAAATCATACTTAGAACGGAAAGATATTCTTATTCTATCAGCCCTTTCGGTAACCAAAGCACCAACCTCAATTCCTTCCATCGACAAGCATAAATTAACTATTCCTTCGCAGTCACCAATTTGATAATTAAATCTTCGTAAATCACTCTTAGAAAGATAAATAAGAGCAGCACCTTTCTCTGGAAAAACCTTTAGACGTTCAAATAAACAAAAGCCTAAAAGTCTTAAACGATTCTCAGAATAGGTATTATAAACCTCTTGATGAACATATTCAACATCTGCCCCATTTTCAACTAAATCAGCCACCACTTCATAGGTTCTTCTTCCATTACAAGAAAAGCTAAAACTACCTGTATCAGTACAAATACCAACATAAATTCCTTGAGAAATTTCCTTTGTTAAAAAGGGCTTTTTTTCAATAAGTGAAAGAACTTCATAAACCAATTCAGAAGCGGAAGAAGATGAAATAGATGAAAAAACAATATCAAAATATTCCTTTTCTGGTGAAATATGATGGTCTATTACAATCTTTGGTTTAGAAGAGGATAACAAAGAATCCATAAGCATATCTCCAACCCTCTTAGGAGCATTAAAGTCTAAGCAAATAATTAAATCTGTATTAGTAAATAAAAGCTTGGCTTCCTCCAATTGCTTAGAAGCAATTACATAAGGAATATCTTTCATTACAAAATCTAAGAAATGAGGGAAATCATTAGGAATAACTACCTGAATATTTTTACCTATATTAAATAAATAATGATACATTGCTGAAGTTGCACCAATAGTATCACCATCAGGATTAAAATGACTAACCAGAGTTATTGTGTTCGCTTTGTTTAACTTAGTTTCGAACTCTAAAACATCAGTTTCAGAAAATAGCATAAATCTTTACGTTTAATTCATTAATAAACTAATCTGCAAAGATAACTAAATCTACGTAATAAGCCCTAAGAATAATTAGTTTTTCGTAAGCTCTTCGAAAGTAGAATCAGAATAAAAGATAATAACCTTTGTTATGCGTTTTTTATCATCTTGTTTTATTGCATTAATAGCAACTTCCTCAACATTTTTCACAATAGGATTGGAAGGTATAGAAGGCTTTAAAGGTTCAATAACATTTGGAATATCTTCTATATTTCTATTCCTTTCCAATAGCTCAATCTTTCGCTGTAAATCTTCAATATTATTATCGTTTGATTCCATTGGCTTTTCTTCTTGAATATCATCAAATAAAGAGTTAGAAAAGTCTGATAATTTCGTTTCTGAAGGCTTTGAGAATTCAATATTTTTCTCTTCTATTGATTTCCCTTCAGATTTTTGAACCAAAGACCCTTTACCAAGTACCAACCAATTTGAATCAACATCAGGAAAGCGATTCAATATTTTAGTTATAATATCCAAACTTGGATTATTCCTTCCTGAAAGAATATGCGAAATAGAAGAACGTTGCACTCCAATTTCGTCAGCAAACAGAGTTGGATTCATACCCCTTGCTTTCATCAAAAATAAAATTCTCTCTTGTATCATACTATTTTACATTTGTGCAATTGAATACATTTGTAATATAACAAATAGTTTAAGATTGCAGAATTAATAAATTTACAATTGTGTTATCTTAATACGTTTAACATTGAATAAAGTTACATTATAGTATATCATCATCATAATACTATAAAACAATATGTTATAATATATATAAATAGGTAAGAAAGAATGCCCTAAAACACCTATTAATATTAATCTATCACATTATATAAGTAATATAATATACTGGTTATTAATAACAATACTCTACTTGTATGCTTACTTGTATATAATTAACAACATTACAATTGTAAAACTTAATATTATCACAAATAGCAATAATATATCCTATTTACATTTGTAGAATATATTATATATCACAAATGTAATTCTACAAATGTATCTTATTTTATCTTCCCTACTCCATTGTTTTTTATGTTCAATTGAAAAGATAAATCTATTATTTTGCTTCAATTTAATTGTTATTATAAATTCCGATTACTTGCCTCTGCCCTATATTCTTTGTTTTATTCAATAGAAAATGAAAGCCACGAGAATTTAATATTTCGGACAAAGGTAAAGCCGCAATGTTTTTATTAGTTAATTTCTGTTAATAGGAATTAATGACTATAATTATTGAATTTATAGCTTAACTTGTAGATATTATTTTAAAATATAGTGATGAGATTATTTGAGAAAGGAAAAAAGGCTATAAAACAAAAAAGGCTAAAGAAAATAACTTCCTTAGCCTTTTTATATTGAAAAGAACTTAATCTTTTCTGTTTATAGAATACTTACCTAATGTTTTCTGCTCTATAACGATTTGTTGACTTATAAGCATCACAACGATGTTGAGCACATGACTCACAAAGAATTGATAACATGATAACACTCAATAATACTAATGCTGTTTTTTTCATATCCCTTTTTTATTTATTATTCATTACAATATAGCTATCAACATCAACAAAGACTATCAGCTAACTTTGTGCAAAAGTACACAATTTTTATATAATAGAGGTAACTCTCCTCTTTTTAAAACGAAGAAAATAATTATTTAGTTTCCAAGAGTAAAGAAAAAAGAAGATAAAAAATATGGAAATAGAAGATAAAGACAACTAAAGCCCATAATGTTTCAATACCCTATTACATTTATTAGTAAGAGTATTAGAATTAATTTGTTGAAGGTAATCTTTAAAAAGGGCTACATTAAATTTATTCTTCATAAAAATTTCACTCAACCCCATTTTTACCAACTCTTCCTTTTTATCACAATAAGGACAAAGTTGCATAAGGTCAACCATTGCCTTTTCAGCCGTTGCAATAGAAACATGAAAGCCATTAGAAATATGTTCCCTAATAGAACCAAACATCATAGATTCATTAATTTTCTGATAACAAAACTCGCCGAAATCATTAGAATAAAAAACCTGCTTACCACAAGTAACACTTGTAACTCTTGGCGAAGATTTTGAAATAGCACCATGAAATTTTAAAGCCGACTGCATACTTATATATGAAGGAGTAATAATTTTATTAGCAACTACTAAATTGAAATCAGTTACTTTTAGAAAATCTGAAAAAGCATAATAACCATTTCTTACCTTTATCATCAACCCCATATCACTCCAAATTCCCATATTATTCCTATCAAAACTATCGAAAAGAGAACAAACATGATGAGGAGTAACTACACCCAAATTCAAAAATTGCTTTTTAAAATCAATAAAATCCATTTTGTATTTATAATCAGCAGCAAATATACATAAAAAAATGAAAGCACCAAATTATAATAAAGAAATTTTAAAAATTTAGGGATAATAAATTCACTGAATAGAGCCAATCACAAGAATTGCCCCTACATTAGGTTTAATTACCACTAAAAATGATATTGGAATATGATTAAAAATAATCCGAAAACAACGATAACATAAAATAAACATAACACCCGTAGAGACGCGATTTATCGCGTCTCATAAATAACACATTTCATAAATAACACATTTCATAAATAACACATTTCATAAATAACATGTTCCATTAATTACATGTTTCATCAATAAAGGCTGAAAGCCTGAATTAATTTCATATTATTTGAAACAGACATCTCAAAAAATAGAAAAAGAGGTTAAAATTGTTTGTAGATAAAAATATTTATCTATATTTGCAGGCATAAATAATTAAAAACGAAAATAAAAACAAAACAGTAAAAGTATAAATTTATAAACAAAGACATATTGAAGCGTTTTAGCTTTTCTTTCTGACTAAAAATTTGGCGATTAAAGGTAAGAAATAAGAATAAGTTTAAATGCTCACGCCTCAGGCGTGGGCTTAATTTATTTCTGTTCTTACGGGTAGCCAAATACCTTAGTCGGCGGGATACATTTAAGTACCACGCTTTTTTTATGCCCATAAAATAAAAAAATATGAGAAGAATAAACTATTTAAATGAAAAAGCATTATTAGAAGATGCACAAACAATTCAATTTGAAAACCCTGAGATGATTGAATTTCTTAACAGTGAAGAAATTAGATTAGTGGATATTAGTGGAATTTGTGATTCAGAAGATGATATAGTAAATCATAACGATTATTCAATCATTAGAAGAGAGCGTGAGTTTTATGCTTTTTGCATAGATATCCCAATGGAAGATAAATATTCAGCATCTATAATAGGATTTGTAAAGTCAATAATAAACGATTAAAAGATTATGAAAAAGAAAATTTATTTAATAATGATTGCTATACTAAGTTTTAGCACATTGATATCATGCAAAAATGATACAACAGAAGAAAATAATCAAATACAACCTTCTGAATTTACATTAGATAATTCAATGAGTATCCTTAGTAGTTATGTTACAAAAGACATTAATTATGTTGCAAATGATTTAAAAGAAAAAGGATTTATTTTAATGGTCAATGATGGAGAAAATATTGAAGCCGTAAAAAATAATTTATTTAAAGTAACAGGTAAAGCTTTTCAAACAGGAGTAATGAAATCGTTAAGCTTGGGCATTATTGATAATTCATATATAATAAATAATTGGGGAACAAAAAAACAATTGTTTGACAAATATTTCTTTTTAATTAACAAAACGAAACAAATGGGTATGAGTTTTTTTAATGGTGAAATCATAATTCATGTTAAAGCAGGAGAATATGCTCCCGATCATGATGAATTTAATAGTTTTATTAACGAACAGGAGTTTGTTGATTTTTATAATAATAGTGAAGATGTTAAATATATGCAGCAAAAATTAAGAAACTCAGAAAAAGAAATTTCACTTAGTACTGCTTATCGAATTGAAAATATGCCTTTTGATACGATTTTTAGTCTGTCTATTAGTGCTAATTTGATAGGTAGTGATAAATAATATATTCAATATTTATTTCTATATAATTTTATCTCTCTATTTATAAATATTTTGCTAATTTAGCACAATGAAAATATAAAATAAATAACTATGAAAGAATATGATGAGTTTCTTCCAAATATGTTAGAAATGACAGGTAAAATAGAAAGAAAACCTTTTAAATTTTTAGCAGATAATTGTAAAATTTGGTATCAAGGTAAATGTATTGAAGATATTAATTCAAGTTTTGAAATTAATTCAAGGGTAAATCCATTGTATAATTCCATCTTATTAGTATCAATCGATAATTCAAAGATTTCAGATTATATTTCAGATAATATAATTTTTTCTGAAATATCATTATTGAACGATAGGGTTCTTTGGAGTAATAGTTTTTTGAATGATGGAGAAGGTGAAGACTATAAAAATATGTCATTATTCTATTGTTCAGGTATATTATCAAAGATATATATCAATCGTAATGAACCTTTGATTATGTTGGAATTTAATTCTAATCAGCAAGGACATATCAAAGATACTGTGAATCCATTAAAATGGATAATTGAAAAAATTAGAATATCTAAAGAAAAAAAAGAGATAGATTTAAGCAATTTTAATTTTACATCAAATAGTCATCAAAGATATGAGAATGGTACTCCTATAAGGGGATTACAAACAGACTGTCAACGTACAATAATTATCAAGGAAAACACTAATGGATGTGAAGGTTATCTTATTAATAGTGGAGAAGGTTATATTGTATCTATTATTAATGATTCAGAAAGTAGTTTGCTCTCAGGAAACAAAACAATGACAGCAAAACCAATGAAAATTATCAGTCAAACTCAAGACAAAATTGTTTTACGTGGTTATAAATGTAAAGCTCAATCTCCATTTGGATTTATTGATTTTGATGGAGATGATTATGGAATAACTATCTCACTAAAAAATAATCAAGTTGATAATTGCACTTTACAACTGTATGATAGGAATGTGTGTATTACATACTTTAAATAATAGAAATAGTCAATAATCTAAGAACTAAGAATTATAAATCCGTATAAATAAATAAAGCTAGCAAAATAATTATTGCTAGCTTTAATCTTTTCAATAGTTTATAACAATTAATTTTCCTTCAATACATCTCTATCTCTAAATATTTTACTAATTTAGCACCATGAAACTATAAAGTAAATAATTTATGGAAAGAAGACCTTTGTTAAACAAACAGAAAGATGACATTATAAAATTTTGGCGAGAAACTCATGATGAGGATGTTTATAATAGAAGAGAATTATTTTTTAATTATTGCATTGAAAAAGAATGTGATATTGTTCTTGCTATTGAACATATTATCTCAAAAATAGAAGGAAGTGTATATATTCTTAATTGTGGAATTTCAGGTTATTTGTTTGATAATGATGACCCTATCTTTGGACTACAAGTCAAATTGAATATTGACCTTTTTGGATTAGATGAAGGTGAAGATCCATACAAAGAGTTTCAAGATAAAGTAAAGAATGGTGATGGACATTATGTAAATAATAACCCTTATTCAAGCTTAGCAATTCTTTCAACAAAGATTGTTAAAGAAGATATAGATTTGTTAAATGAATGGAAGGAAGAGATTAAAAATGCTGAGGAAGAATTTAAAAGAAATTCTAATAATAAATTTGGTTTTAGGATTAATAATCAACATAAAGCTCAGACAACAATAAATGTTTTATCAATAAATAATGACGACAAATTCAATTACAAACTAATGCCTGACCTTCTTTATTCTTATATTCCTAACGGAACTGAGCCAATATATAAATCTATTGTTGAGAGACATGTTTTGCCAAAAGATGCACAGCCTCTTAAAATGAAAGGCAATAATAAAGCTAATATTATACGTTTTGCTGATTGTTTTGAAATTTCTATATCTGAAATCAATCAAATATTTGATATAAAAGTTGATTCGAATAACCGACCAAAGGAGTATATTAATGATTTTTTTATAGTTTTAAAACAAATAAATCCTGATTTCACTAAGTGATAATTAAAATTAGATAAAATTTTCCCGACCTCAAACCGACCCATAAACCTACCCTTGCTAAGTTATTTATTTAGTAAGGGTTTCTTATTTTTAATAGCTATAGTTTCCGACTCAAATCCGACCCAAATACCACATTAATAATCTGATAATAAGTGTTTTAATTTAATTTTCTGTTGTAAATTTGCAAAGAAAACGGGAAAGTCCTGTTTAGTATGTTCATTTAAGTAGTAGTAATAAAGATTTGAAGTTGCAACTCATACAAATATATCAGACAATGACGTCAGTCTTTTAATTTGTATAACCTTTACTACTACTATTTGATTAAGCAACTTAAATTTAAAATAAAGTAATTATGACAAAAAATAATTTACAAGAACTAAAAACTGCTTATAATAATTTAAGTGGTGATAAGTTCCAACTTTGGAAGAGTGCATTTAAAACATCAATATCTGATTGTAAATTGATTAATAGTGAGATGTTAATGGTATTGCTTATAAAAAATTCTGAAAACCCATACTACATCAAAATGCATGAACATTATGAAGCTTACATTATGAATGGAGATGAAAAAGAGAAAAAAAATTATGAAAAGATGAAGGAAGAATTGGAGTACCTTACAATGCCAATACTTGTATATCCAAAACGTAATAAAGAAAACATACGTGTTTTCAATCATCTAGTTATATTAGATTTTGACGCAAAGGATAATCAAATATTGATTGAAAATTTTGATTCTATAAAAGAAAAACTAAGGAATGATAGTTTAACTCATATGGTATTCAACTCTCCAAATAACCATGGTTTAAAGGTTGTGGTACGTATAGCCTCACCAACAATTGTATATGATATTATAGATGGAATAAGAAATAATCTATATTCTATTGAAGATAAAGAATATAACATTCAAAAGCTTAACAAGTATTACAAATATGCTTACTTTGATATTAGTAAATATCTTATGATAAACTATGATATTAAGGCTGATACTAATGCATGTTCTATCCTTGGCGGAACTTACCTTTCTGCTGATATAGATCCATACTATAATCCAAACTCTTCTTATTACGACTTATCATATATTAACCTTAAAACAAAGACTCAAACGACTGTTCAAATTAAAACAAACAGCGTAACTTATCAAACTTCAAATTATGAGATTCTAGGTGAGATAGAAATGTATGTTGAAAAATATTATGATGGCAGGCATAATAAAACAATGTATATAACCTTACAAGCAACATATTATGGTATCCCAGAGGATGAAATAATTAGTTACTGCTACTCAAGTTTTGGAGCTGTTGACCATACTTTAGAAGAAATAAAGCGTACAGTAAAAGATTTTTTCGGTAAACCATACTTAGGAAATCAATATTTAATTAAAGAAGAATATTTAAAACGTTGTTAATATGAAAAATAATACAAGCATTACAGAAAGAAAAGAAACTGTTTCAACTTTTGATAACATTTTAAGAGCCTTAAAGTTAAGGTTCTTAGTTCGATACAACACAAGGACAAATGAGTTTGAAGTTTATGATAGAAGATATGCAAATAAAGATTGGCAGGTAAGAAACTCTAGAATTGATAACTCTATTTTTCTTCATCTGAAGAATCTTAATTGTGGTCAAGTGTCAAAGCAAGATATAGACTTACTCTTTACAAATGAAGTGGAAGAATATAATGATGTAGTAGAGTATTTTAATTCAATTAGTTGGCAGCCAGATGAAAACAACTACATTGAAGAGTTGGGCAATACAGTTCAATGTGAAGACCAAGAATACTGGTTAAGTGAGTTTAAGAACTGGCTAATCCTTATGGTTGGAACTATGTTAAATACAGATAAAGACATATTAGAAGGAACAACAACTGTTAATTCCACTATACTTACATTTATTGGTAAAGGTGGAATTGGCAAAACTTATTGGTTGAATAATCTATTACCTTCTCGATTACGTAAATATCAAAAAAATGGCTTTTCTGACCTTAGAACAAAAGATGCGAATATTGCATTAAGTAGATATGCTTTAATAAAGGTTGATGAGATAGACACCCTATCAAAACAAGACAAAGAAAAACTTGCTAAGATAGCAACAGATTACTCAATTGAAGAAAGGATAGCATATGAAAAATATGATTCTAAGCTTGTTCGCGTAGCTTCATTTTGTGCTACAACTAACTGCGATGACTTCCTGCTAAGTGGAGCTCAAAGTAATCGTAGGTACTCAATTCACAGAGTTAAAAGTCTTAATGCAGAACATGGAATTGATTTGGATAAAGTCTTTGCTCAAGCCTATCACATGTTTAAAAACAAACAGTATATTAATAGTCAAGAATATCATAGCTCAAGATATGATATTGTAAAAGAGTATGAACAAACAGATTTAGACTTTGAAATGTTATCTAATACATTTATTGAATGTGAACTAAAATACAATGAAAATTGGATTACAGCTTCAGAGGTTTACCAAATACTTAGGAGCAAAGGATATACATTTTCAAAAGATAACACACTATCAATAGGTAGGTTACTCACAAGACTTATTAAGAATCCTAAGAATAAAAAGAAGACAAATGGATATATCAAATACCATTTAAAACAAATCAACTAATAATTTAGGGAAGATAAATGGTTTAGGGAAGTAGTTCTATATCTTATATATATAATAAAGGTATAGAATTACTTCCCCACTTCCCTAAAAAAATATCTTTGGATAAACGAATAATAAAAAAACATATTTATCTAAAGGAAATCGCCTTATAAATTAATAAAAACGAACTATATTTTCAGATAAACTCCATATAAGTAAAAATATATGGAGTTTAATTTTATAGATAATATATCTAAGATATTAATCATGCAAAGAAATGTAATTATTTTAGTTACAAAGTGAAAGTATTTTAGTTATATGCTTGGTTATTAGAAAAATATGTTGTATCTTTGCATTATAATTAACAGTGGAAATAATCCACAATTTTGAAAACAAAAAACCTCGCGATAGTATAAGGTAATCGCATTTTATTATGTTAAACTACACTAAAGTAAAACGTAGAATTGCCGTAGGTACAACTCCTGGCATTAAATTTTTAGCCGTTATCTCAAGAAATGGGGTGATAACACAAGAACAATTGATTTCAAGAATCTCTGGTGCTTCTTCTTTGGCAGAGGGTGATGTTTTAGCTTGTTTACGTCAATTGCAAATTGAAATTGCATCTGCTACAATGAATGGTCAAACTGTTGAATTAGACCAATTAGGAAACTTTACTCCTTACGTCCTTTCAACTGCTAAGGATACAATTGAAGAAGTTGATGCTTCAACAATCAAAAGAACAAGGGTTAATTTTGTTCCAAACAAATTATTCAAAACCAAATTAAAATCTTCTGGTTATGAATATCGTGACCCAGCACCAACAGGACTTCAAACAGAAGGAGGTATTTAATTGTTAATGATTAATGATTAATCTTTGGAAGGGCAATCTCGTTTGGGGTTGTCCTTTTTTTGTCAATTTTTTTGATTATGATTTGTTTGATAGGGAGACGCGATAAATCGCGTCTCTACGGGGTTGTCTTTTTTTGACTTAGATAGTATTTGCAGATTGAGGTTAAACCACATTCTTGACATTTTGGGTTGCGGGCTGTGCAAACGTATCTCCCGTGAAGTATTAGCCAATGGTGAGCAATGGGAATTAAGTCTTTAGGGATATTTTTTGTTAGTTGTTTTTCTGTTTCAAGTGGAGTTTTGGCATTTGTTGTTAAACCAATACGTGCAGATACTCGAAAGACATGGGTATCAACTGGCATATTGGGTTGATGATATATTACTGACATTATTACATTGGCGGTCTTCCTCCCTACTCCGTTTAATTCTTGAAGTTTATCAATATCATTTGGAACTTGACTTTGAAACTTTTCAACAAGTTTTTTAGCCATTTCAACTAAGTTCTTTGATTTATTATTTGGATAAGATATTGATTTTATTATTTCAAAGACATCTTCGACTGTTGCTTGTGAGAGTTTTTCTGGAGTTGGATATTTTTGAAAAAGTATTGGAGTTATCATATTTACCCTTTTGTCGGTACATTGGGCTGAGAGTATAACGGCAACAAGTAATTCAAAGGGGTTTGTGTAGTTTAACTCGCTTTCGGCTATTGGTCTTTCTTTTTTGAAATAGTCTATAAAAGTCTGATAGCGTTGTAGCTTGCTTATCATTTTATTGATTCTTATTTCTTTATTTTTATTACTGCTGATATTGGGTAATGGTCGGAGTAGTTTAGGTCTTCTTTTTCGTAAGAATTTACTTGGAAATTGTCTTTAGTATATAATATATAATCTATTCTATAAGCTGGTACATCACCATTATATGTTGTTCCAAAGCCTTTACCTTGAGAAACAAAAGCATCAGAAAGATTTTTTGTGAATTTTCTATATGTGTAAGAAAAAGGGGTATCATTAAAATCTCCCATTAGTATTGTTGGTAAATTAGATTGAGTTAATATAGGTGCTAATTCATCTACTTCCTTACTTCTTTCATCGTTTGCAGATATTAGTTTTTTTAGGATCGGCTTTGTCTTATCTTTTATCTTTAAGTCTATATCTCCTTCTTTTAGTTTTGAGAATACTTCCTTGTCTTGGTCTTGGAGTTTGAATGATGCTAAATGTAAGTTTATTACTCTTATTATTTGTTTTTCGGTTATCTTTATATCGGCATAGATATAGTAATTACTTGATTTTTTTGCTGGAAAGAGTACTCCTGATTGAACGATTGGGTATTTGGAATATATTGCATTGCCTAATATAGTTTCCTTAGTATATGTTGGTGTGTAATAATATTTTAATCCTAATTCATTTACTAATCTATTATGAATTGATTTTTTATTTTTCTTTGATGTATAGTCTTGAAAAGCTATTATTGATGGGTTTAATTCTTTTATATAGGTATAAATATCGTTTGTTCTGTTTTCTTTGCTTTCGTTCCATTTTGTTCCATAGTAAAAGGCACATACATTATAACTTAGAACTTTTATCTCATCTTTTTGTAATTCTGTTTTATGCTTTTCCCCATTTAAACGATATAGTGTTGGGATATAATCTACTCTTATAAGTATGCAAGCTAAAGGTATAATTATATATGTCCATTTTACAAATATCCAAACTATTATAAAGCTTATATTTATAAATAATAGGATAGGATAAAAGAATGTTAGAAGAGATAATTTTGAGGCTATATGGGGTGGTACAAATGCTGAAACATAAGACAATAAAAGAAGAAGAGCAAAAATTATACTTATTATGTGGAATATCCTTCTGACCATAAATGAATTTTGAGTTTTAATTTTTAATTTTTAGCTTTTATTTTTTATCTTTTACTTTTTCACTTAAAGTGTCTTTTACTTGGTGTTTTTGCTTTGTGTATTTAATTTCTTCTTTCGTTAGCTTCGATTCTTTTCCATATCCGTTCAATCCTGTTAATTTCCATTTACGAGCTTCTTTGGTTAGCGATAATTGATAATAGATTTTATATCCATATATATCTATTATTTCTGCATTAACTACTGCATTTTTATCTTTGATTGTGGTATTAACAATTTTTACAGAGTCTATTTCTACTAAATCATCTCCAAGAGATTGAATAAAATCAATATACTTAACAACCTGAGGAGATGATATTTCTTTCATCTTTTCAAAGTCTTTTTGATTTATATAATCAAAGAATTCAGTTACAACTTTATTCACTTCTTGATTAACATCTACCTTCTTTTTACAAGAGAATTGTATTGATAAGCATAATGATAATAAGAATAGATATAGAATAGATTTTTTCATTTTTTAAATTACTTCTTTTGAGTCTGCAAATTTAGTAATAAATATGTATTATATCCATTGTTATCCGATAAACTTTTCATGTTTCAAAAAAAAATAAACTAAACTTCACTTTGAAATACTTTCTTGTAAATAATGTAAATGCTATTGAAATCCCAATATGGGTGGCTATAATCTCACTTGTTAATGATATTCGGTCTAACACCCAAAAAGATAATCATTTATCTCTATTTGATTATTGACGAAAGAGACATTTTCTTTTTGCAATAGCTTGTTTAATAAAAAGTTAATTGCTTTATCTAATAATAATGATTTTGAATTAATTTTTTCTTTATTAATTCACCGTAAAAGAATATTTGCGGTTATTCTTTATTCTTTGACTTAATTTACTTATTTTTGCAGATTGGATTATGCTTTTTAATCATCAAAAAATAAATTATAAAATACTATGAATAAAGGATGTAAATATGGTACCCACAGAGTTATTGAACCTAAAGGGACTCTACCTCAACCAGCATTGAAGATAGATAATAATATGGAAATTTATGATAACGAATTATTAATTGACGTTATCACATTAAATATTGATTCTGCTTCTTATACTCAAATTAAAGGCGCTTGTGATAAAGATGCAAAAAAAATGAGAGAAATGATTCTTTCTATTGTTGAAGAAAGAGGTAAAATGCAAAATCCTGTAACAGGTTCTGGTGGTATGTTAATTGGAACTATAAAAGAAATAGGTCAAAATTTTCCTGATAAAACACTTAAAGTTGGAGATAAAATTGCAACATTAGTTTCTCTTTCTCTTACCCCATTAAGAATTGACGAAATTATTAATTTAGACCCTTCAAGCGATCAAGTTGATATTAAAGGTCAAGCTATATTATTTGAATCTGGTCTTTATGCTGTTCTTCCAAGTGATATTCCTGAAAAACTTTCTTTAGCTGCATTAGATGTTGCTGGCGCTCCTGCTCAAGTTGAACGATTAGTAAAGAAAGGTAATAAAGTTTGTATTATTGGTGGCGGCGGAAAGAGCGGTGTTCTTTGCTGCTACGAAGCAATGAAACAAGCAGGTCCTGAAGGAAAAGTAATTGTTGTTGAGTATTCAAAAGAAAATGCTCAAAGAATTATTGATATGAATCTTGCAACAGACGTAATTGTTGCAGATGCAACTAATGTAATGGATATTTATCATAAAGTTACTGCAATTGTTGGAGAAGAAGGTTGTGATGTTGTTATAAATAACGTAAATGTTCCATCAACAGAAATGTCTTCAATTCTTATAACAAAAGATGAAGGATTAGTTTATTTCTTCTCAATGGCAACTTCATTCACAAAAGCAGCTCTTGGAGCTGAAGGTGTTGGGAAAGATATAACATTAATCATGGGTAATGGTTATGCAAAAGGACATGCTAATCTAACTTTAAACATTCTTCGTGAATCAAAGCCTATCCGTGAATTATTTGAAAAATTATACGTATAATGGATTTAAGTGTTTGCGGTATAGATTGTAGCATTGCTTGCATTGAATGTAATAAACATATTGATGAGCCTTGCAAAGGTTGTAATTCAATGAAAGGAAAATTATTTTGGACTCAATATTTGGGTTTAGATACATGTCCAATTTATAATTGTTGTGTTAATGAAAAACATTACACACATTGTGGAGAATGCGATAAACTTCCTTGTGAAATTTATTACTCTACAAAAGACCCTTCAACTCCAGAGGAAGAATTTAAGATAAAGATTACTGAAAGAGCAAACGTATTAAAGAAATTAAATAAATAAACAACAAAGGATATGCAAGTAAATAGAAGAAAAGAATTGTTTCCTAATGTTATTGATTCAGAATGGAACGATTGGAAATGGCAAGTAAAAAACAGAATAGAAACACTTGAAGATTTAAAGAAATACATTTCTCTAACTGAAAAGGAAGAAGAAGGTATTATGAAATCATTAAAAACTCTACGTATGGCTATAACACCATACTATCTTTCTTTAATTGATCCTAATAATCCTAACTGTCCTGTAAGAAAACAGGCAATTCCAACAGCTGCTGAACTACATCAAGCAGATGCTGATTTATTAGACCCTCTTCATGAAGATGAAGACTCTCCTGTTCCAGGTTTAACTCATCGTTATCCTGATAGGGTTTTATTCTTAATCACTGATATGTGTTCTATGTATTGCCGTCATTGTACAAGAAGAAGGTTTGCAGGACAAAATGACTGTGAAAGTCCATCAGATAGAATACAAAAAGCAATTGACTATATAGCTCGTACTCCACAAGTAAGAGACGTATTATTATCAGGAGGTGATGCCTTAATGGTTAGTGATAAGATGTTAGAATCTATCATTGAAAGATTAAGAGCAATTCCTCATGTAGAAATAATTCGTATTGGTTCACGTACACCAGTTGTATGTCCTCAAAGAATAACAGACGACTTATGTAATATGTTAAAGAAGTATCACCCAATTTGGTTGAATACTCACTTTAACCATCCTAACGAATGTACTCCAGAAGCAAAAGAAGCTTGTGCAAAACTTGCTAATGTAGGAATTCCATTGGGTAACCAATCAGTACTTTTAAGAGGTGTTAATGACGATTCAAGAATAATGAAGAAATTAGTACACCAACTTGTTATGATGAGAGTTCGTCCATACTATATTTATCAATGCGACCTTTCAATGGGATTGGAACATTTCCGTACTCCTGTTTCAAAAGGTATTGAAATAATTGAAAATCTACGTGGTCATACTTCAGGTTATGCAGTACCAACATTTGTTGTTGATGCTCCTGGTGGTGGTGGAAAAACTCCAGTTATGCCTCAATACATAATTTCACAAAGCCCTGGCAAAGTAGTTCTAAGGAACTTTGAAGGAGTAATAACAACATATACTGAACCACTTGACTATTCAAACGAATGTGAATGTGATATAGATTTTCTTAAAGACGAACCTAAGTCAGATGGAGTAGCAAGTCTATTACATGGAGATCGTTTATCTTTAGAACCATCTCATTTGGCTCGTCACGAACGTGTAAAGAAAAACTAATTGCCATTCATAAATGACATATTAAAATACAAAAGTATATCTTTTGTAGGATTAGAAAAGAACACAGGCAAGACGGAAACATTAAACTATGTTCTCTCTCGTTTGTGTTCTTTTCCTAATACTACTATTGGTATAACCTCCATAGGAATTGATGGAGAAAAAACAGACCAAGTAACAAAAACCTCAAAGCCTGAAATTATAATTAATAAAGGCACTATATTTGTTACAGCACAACAATTATACTATCAAAAAGAAATTATCTCAAATATATTATCTCTAAGTAATCGTTCTACTGCCTTAGGTAGATTAGTTTTTTCTCAAGCTATATCATCTGGAAAAGTTCTTTTGGCAGGAGCCGGAAATACTATTTGGCTAAAAGAAGTTATTGAAGAAATAAAAGATTTTGGTGCCAATATTGTTTTGGTTGATGGAGCTTTATCTCGTATGAGCTTTGGTTCTCCTTCCATAACTGATGCAATGATACTTTCTACTGGTGCTGCACTAAGTGTAAATATAAAAACTCTTGTTCGTAAAACAGCTTTTGTATATCGCATGACTCAATTAGAAAAAGTAGAAAATAAATTATCTGAAAATCTTCTTGAAATAGATAATGGAATATATGCAATAGATAATGAAAAGAATTTAATCCACTTAGACATACCTTCAGTTCTTATGATAGAAAAACATAAGGATAAATTATTCACTCACGGAACAAGAATTTTCATCTCAGGCATCATTACAGATAACCTGATTCAATTCCTTAAAGTTCAAAAAAATATAAAAGATATAGAGGTAATAATAAAAGACTTTACAAGAGTATTTTGCTCTATAGAAAATATTGATTCTTACCTTCAAAAAGGAGGAAAACTAAAAGTTGCTCAATCAACGAACTTAATCGCAATAACAGTAAATCCTACCTCTCCTACTGGTTATAATCTAAACTCCGATGAACTAATTTATGAGCTGAAAACGCAAATTCCTTTACCAATATATAATATCAAAGAAATATAAGACTATGACACTTAAACAAGCTATTGAAAAACATAATGGATTAAATTTCATTGTAAATGAGTTAAATATCTACTCATCAATTGGACGTAAAGCATTGTTGGAGACAAAGTTTTTAAAAGATAAATCAATACTTATTTCTAAGTATGATATTATTGAGGGGTGTCAAAAATATATTTCAGAAAAGGCAAACAAAAAGACTTTATCTAAGATTAGAGGAATACTTGCATACCTTCATGATATTAATGGAACAATTAAACAACTTGAACTAAAACAAACTCTTGATGATATTTCTTTATTTGAAATAAAACAATTCTCTATTTCTATTTCAAAGATTAAGTCTTATTTCTTTGATTTAAGCTCTTATTTTAATGATATTGTTTCTTCTTCACTTCTTCTTCCTGATTTAACAAAATCAATATCTATTCTTGATCCAGAAAATCTTCAATTAAGTCAATTCTATATCTATAATTCTTATTCAAAGGAATTAGCTAAAAAAAGAAAAGATTGGGAAGAGGCTAAGCAAGAGAAAAACGAAGAAGAAATACATTCCCTTTATCTTCAATGCCAAGAAATGGAAGATAAAATAAGAGAAAGACTTTCAAATGAATTAAGAGAATACACAGAAGAATTAAAAGAAGCAATTAGAATTATTGGACTTATAGATATTTTCTTTGCAATGGCTGAATACTTCTCAAACAATAATTACACAAAACCAATATTCTCTAATGACAACACTTTTTCTTACTCCCAACTCTCCTATCCTCCCCTTGTTAAAAAGCTAAAGGAAGACAATAAAGAATACCAGCCAATCGATATTACCCTTTCTCAAATGCCTTGTTTAGTAACAGGAGCAAATATGGCAGGAAAGACAATTCTTTTAAAATCATTATCTCTTTCTCAATATTTAGTACAGTTTGGTTTCTTTGTTCCCGCAAAAAGTGCAAATATAATCTTAGTTGAAGATATACTAACCTCTATTGGTGACCATCAAAACGATGAAGAAGGGCTTTCATCTTATGCCTCAGAAATACTCTTACTTAACGACATAATAAAGAAAGTAAAACAAGATAAGCAATACTTAGTGCTTGTTGATGAATTAGCAAGAACAACAAACCCAACTGAAGGTGTGGCTTTGGTTAATAGTTTTTTAAGCATTCTTTCAAAGCATAGTTCTTATTCTATAACAACAACTCACTATTCTGGAATAAAAACAAAATGTTACCGTCTAAGAGTGAAAGGATTTATTCATAACAAAGACCAGAAAGAATTATCCTTAAAAGATATATCTAACCAAATAGATTATTCCCTAATAGAAGATAAAGAAGAGAAGATTCCTAACGAAGCATTAAACTTAGCATCATTATTAGGAGTTGATGAAGAGTTTATCTCAGAAGCTCGCCTATTTATTTATTCTTTAAATAATTGATTTGATTTAACTTCATATCATTGCCTGTTAAGCCATTCTTGTCTTCAACATTAAATCCAATATAACTTATTGCTTGGTTTTTGTTTCTATCGTATAAAAAATACACATAACCACTAATTTGATTTCCTTTAATTTCTTCATAGGCATTACCTAAAGAAGATTTATTTTTATTAAAGTCAAGAAGAAAAGAAGCCCTATTATTATATGTATTATTAAATGAATTATCATAGGATACAATTTTAGCATAGAAATGATTTTTAAACTCAAAATCCTGTAATCTTTTTTCCCAATAAGAAAAACGTGATACAATGGAATCAACCTTTTTTATATCAGACAACCCAAAGCAAGCATCAACAACAGAGTTATCTTCAACACAAATAATATAGAATTTTGTTCCTTCATTATTAGAAAAATTATAAGTGTCATGTTCATTTCCTCTACCCTTTGGATAAAAACTAAGTTTTAAACCTTTACTTTGAAGTTCAGACGACACCTTATCGAAAGGTAAATAAACGTATCTTTTTAAATCGTTTAAAATATCATTTTTTACTTCTATTTTTGTTTTATTATTGTAAATATCCGTGTTATCTCTTATTTCTTCTTCACAAGAAATAATAATAACTATTAATAATAATATAGCTGTGACTGATAAACCTATGTAACGTTTCATTTTTTTTGGTGTTTTTTTATTGGTAAAAAGTATAATTAGTTTTCTCAACTACTAACTTAAACACTTTATTTTTCATTTTGTAACCTAAAAAACCCGAAATTAACGTTTTTTAAATTAATTATTGAGCATTCTTTTCAAACTTTTCGCTACCTTTGTTGCAAATTATAACCAAATGAATAAAGAAGAAATAAATAAAACACTCTTTGATGCTTGCTCCAACTTAAATGTATTTGATGTAAAAGGTGCTATAGAATTAGGAGCTGATGTAAATGCTATTATAGACAAGAATACTGCATTTTACCAAACAATATTTCACAACAGACAACCAGAACAGGAAGAACAAATAATAGATATTCTTGATATATTATTAGAAAACGGAGCAGACATTAACCTTAATGTTGAAGAAGGTGCGTCAACTGCAATCTTTTATGCTGCCTATAACTCAAAGAGTCAAACTCTCACAAAATATCTATTAGATAAAGGAGCCAATATTAATAAAGTAAGTATTGGAGAAGAATGGACAATAATAAATTATATAAATAACGACCTACAAAGTCGATTCTGCGAAGAATGGACAAAAACTGAATTAAAAGAAATGTATGATTTCCTAATTGCACAAGGAGCAAAAGACTGCACAGAAATAGAAGGGAAAAATATAAATACATTGAACATAGACAAAAAATCTAAAGAACATCTAAATGAACGCACCAAAGAGCAACAAAAAGATATTCACCATACAGAACCAAATAAGAAAGTCATTAATATAGCAAAATAAATAAAAACCTATTGTAGAGACAGAAAACTATATCTGTTTCAACATTTGAAAAAACAAAGAATTTTGCAATAACTCTTTCTGATGTTGGGCAAGTCTAATTAGTTCAAAGACTGCATGCCATGAAAGAAGCTAAAAAATAATATTTTTATTTTCACTTACTTTTTTTCTAATATCTTTGTTATTTAATTCATAGAATCTATTTATAGATAATCTATCTAACTAATAATTATTTTATAAAAACATTAGCTATGAAAAAGACATTAATTTTTATTGTAGTTATTCTATCTGCTATCTTATGTTGTACTTGTTTTCAAAGTTGTAGTGATAGTGAAGAAGATGGAATAATTGGAACTTCGTGGAAAGAAAAAGAAACTGGGTTTAATTTAGTTATAGATTTTATTGATGAGGATGATGCAAAAATATCGAGTGGACTTCTTTCTAATAAAGGCAAATACACTTATGATGAAAGTACTCAAGAGGGGACATTCTATAATGCAGATAAAAACAGCCCTTTTTATATTAATGGGAACATCCTCACTTTTGAGAAAACCAAATTCTATAAACAGTAATTATTAAGCAGAAAAACTCTTTCTGTAAAGTTTATATATTCAAGAAAAATAATAGTGTTCCAACGCTGATAATTATCCATAAGAATATACCTAATAAGAAAGCTCGTAGACCTGCTGTTTTCATATCTTCAAGCGAGAATGATGTTCCGATTAAGAATAGAGCAATTACCATACCTTTCTTTCCTAACCAGTTTAAATGGTTAAAAGTTTCGGCATAAGATGGTAAATAATATGCTAAAATTATTGCTACCACGAAGTAAAGAATAAACCATGGTATCTTAATTTTTCCTCCTTTCGTTTCTTTCCTATTTATAAATAAGACAAGGAATGAAAGAGGTATAATCCACAGTGTTCTTGTAAGTTTAACAGTTGTTGCAATCTCCAAAGCCTCAGAACCATAAGCAGCTCCAGCTCCAACAACAGATGAGGTATCATGAATTGCAATTGCAGCCCAATAACCAAAACTTTCTTGACTCATTCCAAGAGCATGTCCTATGATTGGAAAGATAAAAAGAGCTACTGCATTAAGTACAAAAATAACGGTTAAGGCAAAGGTGATTTGATTATTTTTTGCATTTATTATTGGAGCGACTGCAGCAATTGCACTACCTCCACAAATTGCAGTTCCTGAAGAAATCAACATTGTTGTATTCTTCTCAACTTTCAAAAGATAACCAATAGTTAAACCAAACAGAAATGTTACAAATACAGATGCAGCTGTAATCAATACACCAGTTTGTGAGGTTTCTATAACTTTCTCAAGACTCATCCCAAAACCCATTAAAACAATAGACCATTGAAGTATATGAGAAGTATATTTTTTTATTTCATAAGGCTTTTGAACTTTGAATAAAGTCAATAATATTCCACAAGCCAATGCCATTGGTGCTGAGAAAAAAGGCAATAAACATAGAGCAGGAACAATATAATAAAGTAAAGATAGTTTTTTCATTTTTCATATATTTTTGAGTGTGCAAAGATAGTTTTTTTAATGGTCAATGGTGAATAATCATTGATAAATGGTCAATGATAACTTAATCAACCTCGTATTTATCTTAAAAATAACGCTTTTAATATTTCTATATTGGTTCTAAAAAGAGCCTGTTTTTTAGAAAAAAGAGTACGACTTTCTGCCGAAAATCACCGACTTTTTGGAAAAAGAGTTTGATTTGTGGGAGAAAGAGCCTGATTTTTTTTGAAATCGTAGGGAGTTTTTTTCCAATGGTTAATTATAAATATCCCCAAGGCGTTGCCATTGGGTTATGCTAAATAAGGCTTTCAGCTTTTAGGGTATGATGTTTTTCAGATTTTGTTATTTGATTGGGGATTTTCTTTTTGAATAGAGGCTCAATTGTGTGTCTTTAAAATTATTCTTTTTTCGATAAAATAGTTTCTTATTGAGAAGGAATGATTACCTTTGTTGTGTATAACGTGATTAATTCTTTTAAAACATTAATTTTATGGCTCTTTACTATATAACCAAGAATCCTATATATAATGGAAAACATGAAATCCATTGTGCTAGTTGCAAAAAGCTACCTCCGATGGCTACCATTATTAGTTTGGGGGATTTTAAAGATTGCATTCGTGCTACAAAAGAAGCTAAAAAATATTTTACTGATATTGATGGGTGCTTATTATGTTGCCGCCAATGTCATAAGAAATAAAGCTTCTTTGTTTTTTCTTTTAAAAAGGATTTCATTGATTTAACATTCCTTGTATTCTCCTGGTGTAATTCCTGTTTGGTGTTTAAAGTATTTACAGAAAAACGATTGTGTAGAGAAGTTTAAATCGTAGGCTATTTCTTGTATTGTCATATCGGAATATTTTAGTAATGTTTTTGCTTCAAGTATTACATATTCATCAATCCACTCTGCTGCTGTTCTGCCTGAGGCTTCTTTTATTAGTTTTGAAAGGTATTTAGGGGTTACACAAAGCTTATCGGCATAGAAGCCAACACTACGTTCTGTTTGATGATGATCGTTTAGAAGCGTCATAAACTGCTCAAATATTATCTTTTGCCTATTATTTTGACTTATACTAATTACATGTTGTTGAACATTTCCACCAAGACTATCCATTAGTACAAAGCAAGTGGCTGAAATCATTCCTTGTATTACTTCTAATTTATGGGTTGTATTTGGTGATTGGATAACATATTTGATTAGGCTAAAGAATTGATTGAATATAAAAAGATCTTCTTCTTCTAATTTCTGGCAAGACTGGTTTTGAATTTGCATATAGAATGGTATAATATTCTTTATATCTATATGTATATTCTTTACAAACGATGAAGAAATTGCCACCACTCTTGCCTTAAAGTTATTTGTATAATCTATTTGGATAATATTGCTTGGGGTATAAACAGCAAGCGTACCTTCTGAAATCTCATATTCTTTAAGATTGATTTTTATTTTCATTGTTCCCTCTGTGCATAATGCTGCAAGCAATACATCAATTCGACAAGGGTATTTGAACAATTCCAAATCGTTTAATAGTTCATCTAATATAATTATATCATTATTAATACAAACCACCTCTGTAAGTTTTAATTTATCTCTTAATTGAGAAATTGAAAAACTATTTACTCCTTGATTATTCATTTCCTATTTTTTCTATTTTTTTCTTGTTATTTTATACCTTTTACCGTATTTTTGCCAAAAGTATAAATAATAATCATAATAATAATTATTATTCTCTCTTTTTCGACCTTTAGAACATTTATTATGATAATTAGAACGCCATTAGTAGCTTTTTTATATTCACTTTTGCAAAAATTTTTAGACATGAACAAAATGAAAAGGACAAATGTATTACAATTAACTGCTATATTATTAGTTAGCAGTTTCTTTTGGAATTGTTCCAATGCTACACAAAAAGACGAGGAAAGAGTTATTTTAGTTAAAACTGTTTCCGTCTCACCTTCCAATAAAATTTGTAGTAATAGCTATGTTGGCTTAGTTGAAGAAGAATTATCATCTTCACTTAGCTTTCAATCTATTGGAAATATAGAAAGTATATATGTTGGTGAAGGACAAAGAGTGGGGAAAGGACAATTATTAGCCACATTAAATAAAGCAAACCTTAAATCCACTTATGACATTGCTCTTTCTACATTAAATAGAGCAAAAGATGGTTATGAAAGGATGAAACTTTTACATGACAATGGTAGTTTACCTGAAATTAAATGGGTTGAAATACAAAGCACCTTGCAACAAGCAATAAGTTCTGAACAAATTGCAAAGAAAAGTCTTCAAAATGCAGAACTTAGAGCTCCTTATGCTGGAATAATATCTAAGAAAAATGCTGAAGTGGGTTCTAATGTTATAATGGGTATGGGTGTATTTACTTTAGTGAAAACTGATAACGTAAATATAAAAATTTCTGTTCCTGAAAATGAAATATCAAAGGTTAAGATTGGCGATGAAGTAAGTATTAATGTATCGGCTCTTGGAAACAAAATATTTAATGCTAAGATTACAGAAAAAGGAGTTTCTGGAGATATTCTTTCTCATACTTATGAAGCTCGTATTCGTTTAAATAATCATAGAAGTGAACTTCTCCCTGGTATGGTTTGTAATGTTTCTATTCTAAAAGAAGGAGAAACTGCTAATATTGTTTTACCTAATAATGCAGTGCAGATTAATCATAACGGAGAAAGATTTGTTTGGTTGGCAGAAAAGGGAGTTGCAGTTTTAAGAACTGTTATTGTTAGTGGATTATTGGGCGATGGAGTAATTATTAGTAGTGGTTTGGTTGATGGTGATAATGTTATTATCGAAGGTAATAATAAGGTTAGTCAAGGAATGAAAATTAAAGTGAAATGAGAAAGAAGATTGGTGTAATTGAATGGGCAATGAAGTATCGTCAAATAATTATTATCATTGTCTCCTTTTTAGTTGTATTTGGTATTTATTCTCTTGTGGTAATGCCAAAACAAGAATTTCCTGCTTTTACTATTCGTCAAGGATTAGTTGTTGGCGTTTATCCTGGTGCTACTTCTGAACAAATTGAAGCGCAATTGACAAAGCCTTTGGAAGATTTTATCTTTAGTTTTAAGGATGTTGATAAGAAAAAGACTGTTTCTCAAAGTCGTGATGGAATGGTCTTTATTATGGTTGAATTAAATGATAATGTAAAAAACAAAGAAGAATTTTGGGCTAAGTTCAAACTACGTTTATCTGAATTTAAAGCAAGCTTACCTTCTGGAGTTTTAGCTGTTATTGCAAAAGATGATTTTGGAGATACTTCTTCTATATTAGTTACTTTAGAATCAAAAGATAAGACTTATCGTGAATTAGAAGATTATCTTAAAGACTTAAAGACAAAGCTAAGAAAGGTTAAATCTGTTTCAAATCTTAGGGATTGTGGATTACAAAGAGAACAAATAAGCATTTATGTAGATCAAGATAAGTTGGCTTCTTATGCTATCAATAGCTCTATGTTGGCTGCAAATCTTTTCTCTCAGGGTTTTACAACGGTGAGTGGAGCGGTAGATAATGATAAATTTGTTGCACCTATACATATTTCAAGTACTTATAATTGTGAATATGATATTGCAGAACAAATTGTATATTCAGGTCCTCAAGGAAGGAATATAAAGTTAAAAGATATTGCTCGTATTGTTAGAGAGTATCCTGATGGAAATAATTATATCACCAATAATGGGAAGAACTGTATTTTACTTTCTATGGAAATGAAAAAAGGTAATAATATTGTTCAAATGGGTGAAGATGTAAATGAGATATTGGTGGAATATCAAAAAGGATTACCTAAAGATGTTTCAATGTATCGTATCACTGACCAATCACAAGTTGTTGGAGAAAGTGTTTCTACATTCTTGAGAGAATTACTTATAGCTATCTTGGCTGTTATTCTTGTTATTATTTTACTTATGCCATTAAGAGTGGCTTCTGTTGCTGCTTCAACAATTCCTATTACTATATTTATTTCTTTAGGAATATTCTATGTCTTGGGATTTGAATTAAATACGGTTACTTTTGCAGCATTGCTTGCAACTCTGGGTATGATTGTGGATAATTCTATTGTTATTATAGATTGTTATATGGAAAAACTTGATAAAGGAATACCTCGTTGGCAAGCTTCTATTGAAAGTGCTAAAGAGTTTTTCCCATCTATATTTTCTGCTACACTTGCAATTAGTATAACATTTTTCCCTTTCCTTATAACTACTCATGGCATGATTAATGACTTTTTGGTATCTTTTCCTTGGTCAATAACAATTGTGCTTGCTGTATCTTTATTAGTTGCTCTTTTGCTTGTGCCTTATATGCAATATTTCTTTATTAAATCAGGGTTTGATAGTAAAAAAGAAAAACGCAAATTAGAAAAGAAAAAAGAAAAGAAGAACTTTCTTGATTTTATTCAATCTAATTATGAGATATTGCTTGCTGTATGTTTTAAAAATCCAAAGAAAACTATAATTATAGGGGTTATTTCTGCAATAATTGGAGCTGTTATGCTTTTAGGTGTATTACCAATGAAAATACTTCCTTTTGCCCAAAGAAATCAATTCGCTATTGAAATATATCTACCAAAAGGTTCTTCTATAGAACAAACTTCAGCCGTTGCTGACAGCTTAGAACATATTCTTAAAAAAGACAAAAGAGTTACTTCTATAACTGCTTTTATAGGTGAAGGATCTCCTCGTTTTCATACATTATATGCTCCTCAACTTCCTGGGAAAAATTATGCTCAATTTATTGTAAATACTAAGAGTGATAAAGCTACTGAAGAAATATTAGATGAGTACACAGATAAATATGTAAATTATTTTCCTAATGCAAGAGTTCGTTTCAAACAATTAGAATATTCTACTGCGGCAGACCCTATTGAAATAAGACTTTATGGTGATAATTCTGAAGATGTAAAAGCTGCAGCTGCTGATGTTAAGAAAGCAATGAGTAGTGTTGATAATTTACTTTTAGTTCATAGTAATCTTGAAGAACAATTGCCTGGAGTATCAATAACCTTAAATGAAGATGAGATTAGTCGTTTAGGTATCAATAGAACATCTGTTGCTTTAAATATGGCTATGAAATATAGTAGTGGTATTCCTGTTACAACTGTTTGGGATAAGGACTATCCGATGAGTGTTGTTATTAAGAGTGATAGAAGCAACAAAACTAATTTCAATAACCTTTCAAATGAATATATATCTGCCTGGGGAGGAGTATCTTCTGTTCCTTTACGCCAAATTGCAGATATTAAACCTGATTGGACAGAAGGTAATATTGTTCATCGTAATGGAGTTAATTCTATTTCATTAATATCTGATACTAAACGTGGAGTTAATGTTTCCAAAGTTACTGATGAAGTTGTTAAACAAGTTGATAAAGTTAAATTACCTAAGGGTGTAACTTATGAAGTTGGAGGCTCAAAAGAAACAGAACAAGAATTCTTGATACAAATTCTTTATGGACTTATTATTTCTATATTAGTTATCTTCTTTATTCTTCTTTTCCATTTCAAGAAAATTAATCTTGCCTTGCTAATTCTTGGGGCTATTACATTATGTTTGTTTGGTGCTTCATTTGGTATATGGGTAATGGGGCTTGATGTTAGCGTTACTGCTATATTAGGTATTGTAAGTTTAATGGGTATTGTGGTTAGGAATGGTATAATTATGCTTGACTATGCAGAGGAATTAAGAATAAAAGAAGGAATGGGTGCTTATGATGCAGCAATTAATTCTGCAAAGAGAAGAATGCGTCCTATTTTCTTAACATCTGCTGCTGCTTCAATGGGTGTTATTCCAATGATACTTGGCGGTAGTTTTTTATGGTCTCCTATGGGTGCTGTAATATTCTTTGGAACAATTCTTTCTATGGTTTCAATAGTTACAGTTCTTCCTGTTTCTTACTGGCTTGTATTTGTAAGAGCTGATAAAAAACAAATCAGAAAGCGAAACAGAATAAAGAAGAAAATAGAAAAACGAAGACTACAACAACAACAAATTGCTTAGATTATGAAAAAGATAGTTTTATATATAGTCATTATTTTGTCTTGTTCAGAGATAGGGTTTTCTCAAAACACTTACTCTTTAGAACAGTGTAAGAAATTAGCTATTGAGAATAATAATAAGATGAAAAATAGTAATCTTGATGTTGAAATAGCAAAACAAACAGAAAAAGAAGCGTTTACTAAACTTTTCCCTTCAGTTTCCGCATCAGGGATGATGTTTCAATCAAATGAAGGTATGGCTCAAAAAGAAATTCAAATCCCTCCTATCCTTTCTTTTTCTTTTGACCCTATTGATATTGAATTATTCAGAAATGGAAAAACAGCAAATGTTACAGCTATTCAACCTTTGTTTATTGGAGGACAAATTGTTAATGGAAATAAATTAGCTCACATTGGTGTTGAAGTAAGTGAACTTAAAAATAAGTTGAGCGAGAACGAAGTTAATCAAAATACAGAAAAGTATTTTTGGCAAATAGTTTCCTTAAAAGAAAAATTAAATACAATTTCTGCGATTGAAGCACAACTTAATGAGATACATAAAAATGTTAAGGTTGCTATTCAAGCTGGTGTTGCAACAAATAATGACCTTTTAAAAGTTGAACTAAAGCAACAAAGCGTTGAAAGTTCAAGATTAAAAGTTGAGAATGGCATTAAAGTAACTAAACTACTAATGGAACAACATATTGGAGTAAAAGACTCTTTGTTTGATATTTCGTTTAGTGAATTTCCTGAAATAACTATTCCTATTAACTATTATGTTAATCCAGAAAATGCAGTTAGAAATAGAACCGAAAGTTTTATGTTGGATAAGAGTGTTGAAGCCGCACAACTTAATAAGGATATAGCTATAGGCAAGAATCTTCCAATTGTTGCAATGGGTGCAAGTTATGTATATCATGATTTTTTGGATAATAATACAGATTTCGGAGTTGTCTTTGCAACAGTTTCTGTTCCTATTTCTTCTTGGTGGGGAGGCTCTCATGCAATAAAGAGAGAAAATTTAAAAAAGCAACAAGCTGAAAACAATAGTTATAATGCCAAAGAAATGATGTCAGTGGAAATTCAAGCAAAATGGAATGAATTAGAAGAAGCATATAAACAAGTTCTATTAAGTGAAAAATCAATTTCTTCTGCCAATGAAAACTTGAGGGTAAGCAAAGATTATTATAATTCAGGGGTATCGTCATTAAGTGATTTACTCGAAGCCCAAACAATACTTCAAAATAGTTATGATCAAAGAACTGAAGCAAAAACAAATTACCAAACAAAACTTTGTGCTTATCTTCAAGCAACAGCAAGATAATTGCCTTTAACTGTTGTCACAAAAAATATAAAAACTATTTTGGTTTCAAAAGTTTTCTGTATTTTTGTCGCATATTTTAGTATGAATTGTATATGGACTTAATATTTAGAATAATTAAAGAAAAAGCAATTACTAATTTTGCTATCACAATAGCCAATGAAGTTGCAAATGAGTTTAGAATATCAAAAAACGATTTTGAAAAACAATTTCAAAAGAAGAGTAAGATTAATAGCAAAAGAAATTTTAGTATACAAATCAACTATTTCTTGCGACAAATAGAACTCTTTATAGTTAAATATATATTTACCTTTGCACAATCCAAATATCTATTTAAACTATTATAACTAACATCACAATTCAAAAGAATGATTACGGAGACAAAAAATAAGAAAATAAATATTCTATATCTTATATTTTTCATATTACTTGGAAATTTTTGTTTTGCCCAACAAACAATTGTAAAAGGTCATGTTGAAGATTTAAATACAAAAGAAGGATTGGCTTTTGTAAATGTTCATCTTTTGATAAATAGTAAATTAATAGGTACTATGACTGATGAAAATGGTTATTATAAATTAAGTTATAATTCATCTTCTAACCAAGGTGTTGACACAATTATTTTTAATTATATAGGTTATGAACCAACAAAAAAATCTATTAAACGTCATTTAACTCAAACATTGAATATACAACTTAAACAAAAATCTACAGCTTTAAAGTCTGTAGAAATAATGGCTAAAAAAGAAAAATATTCAAGAAAAAGCAATCCTGCTGTTGAATTAATAGAGAATGTTCAGAAAAATAAAGAACTTAATAATTTATCTAACAATGATTATTACCAATATCGTAAACATGAAAAAACAGAGATTTCTCTTTTAAATATTAATGATAGCTTACGATATAAAAAACCCTTCAATAAAATTGATTTCGTTTTTGATAATGTACAAGAATCAGAACTTAACAACAAAAAATTTCTTCCACTTTATTTCATGGAAGTTCTATCTGAAACATACTATAGAAAAAATCCTGAAAATAAAAGGACTATAATTACTGCTCAAAAAAATGTTGAAATAAGTAAATTTCTTGATGATCAGAGTATAGAATATGTAATGAAAGAAATTTTCGGGGATATTAATATATATAATAATAAGATACCTTTATTAAGCAATGAATTTATTTCACCTCTTGCCCCCTTTGCTACTCGTTTCTATCAATTTTTTATTATCGACACTTCTTATATTAAAGGTGATTCATGTATAAGATTAGCTTTTAATCCAGCAAATCAACAAGATATTGGATTTAGTGGTTATTTATGGATAACAAAAGATACAAAATATGCTGTTAGAAAAATTGAAATGCGTTTACCAAAAAAAAGTGGATTAAACTTTGTTGATGAGCTATTATTAAAGCAGGATTATGATTATATTGATAACAAACTTTGTTTGGTAACCGATAATTTAATAATTGATTGTAATATTTATGGTGTACAAATGCATGGAAGAAAAACAAATACATATAATGGTTTCGTATTCAATCAACCCCAGCCTTATGATTTTTACAATAATTATGACATAACACAGCATTTACCTAACTATAATAAACAATCTCTTTTCTATTGGAATGAAAATCGTATTTCTCCACTAAATAAATCGGAGGAAATGACATATAATAATATTAATAGGCTTAATAATTTTGCCTTCTATAAGGCAATAGTAAATACTATTATGGCATTCTCTTCGGGATATGTAGAAATAAAGAAATTCGATTATGGACCTGTTGAAAATACTGTTAGTTGGAACTCGATTGAGGGTGCAAGGTTTCGTTTAGGTGGAAAAACAAATATGAATTTTAATAAACATATCTTTTTTGAAGGCTTCTTAGCTTATGGTACAAAAGATGAAAAGTTTAAATATCAAACAAAAGCGATGTATAGCTTTGCAGAAAAAAAATATAACCAATGGGAATTTCCTCTAAACCTGCTTTCTTTAACTTACGAATATAATACTAATATTCCAGGTCAAGAACTTTTGATTGGTACTCCAGACCGTTTATTTCTATCATTTAATAGAGGTGCTATTGATAAAATGACCTTTAATAGAACACTTTCTGTAGAGTATGAATATGAAACGCTTTCTCAATTTGGAATTAACTTAAAAATACAAAATTTGAAACAAGAACCTTTAGCAAATTTAAATTTTACATCTTATGATGGACTAAAGGAATATAATCCTCTTACTTCAACAACTTTTCAAGCAGTTTTTAGATATGCACATAATGAGAAATTTTTCCAATTTCAACACTATCGTATTTCTTTAAATAATATTGCTCCTATTTATACTCTTAGTTATATTTATGGTAGTTCATTATTGGGGGGTGATTTTACTTTTCATAAAATCAAAGCAGAAGTTCAAAAGCGTTGGTTTATATTATCGTTTGGTTTTGCAGATTTAGAGTTAAGTGCAGGTAAAATATTTGGAAAAGTACCTTATCCCCTACTTTATGTTCATCATGCAAACCAAAATTGGGCATATCAAGACGAAGCATTTAACTTGATGAATTATTTTGAATTTGTAAGTGACCAATATGTTCAAGTTATATTTAACTATAACTTTAATGGATTTATATTTAACAGAATACCACTTATAAAAAAACTGAAATGGCGTGAATGTTTTGCCATTAAAGGTGTTTGGGGTGAAGTTTCCGATAATAATACTCCATCTTTAACCAACCCAAATCTTATACCATTCCCTAAATCATCAGACGGAACAACCACAACATTTTCTTTGAATAATGGTCCTTATATAGAGGGAAATATGGGTATTGATAATATATTTAATGTATTACGAATTGATTATGTAAGACGTTTTACATATTTAGAAAATCCAAATATTGCGAAATGGGGAATACGTTTCCGCTTAAGATTAACTTTTTAAAGATATAACAAAATGGATTACGCAATAATAGCAGCAGGAGAAGGGAGTCGATTATATAATGAAGGATTTAAAGATCCAAAACCAATGGTTATCTTAAATAATGAGACATTAATTGAACGCTTGATAAGAATATTCAAAAACAACAATGCAAATAAAATAACAATAATAATAAATGAAGAATCTCCAAAATTAAGGATGTTCTTAGAAAAAAAAGAATTCAATATTCCTATAAAAATTATATGTAAATCAACTCCAAGTTCTTTGCATAGCTTTTACGAAATCATAAAAGAAATACAACCTAAAGAACTTTGTTTAACAACAGTGGATACAATATTTAATGAAGAAAGATTTAAGGAATACATAAAAGCCTTTGAGGTAGATAAAAAATTAGACGCATTGATGGCTGTAACTGATTATATTGATGACGAAAAGCCTCTTTGGGTTAGTACTAATTTAAATAATAAAATAACCTGTTTTTCTTCAACACCAACAAACACTTCAAAATATATTTCTGGAGGAATTTATTGTTTAAGAAATAAAGCTATTGAGAATGTTAAATATGCTATAGAAAATAATGTTCAACGTATGAGAAACTATCAACAAATATTGGTTGAACAAAAATGTAATTTAAAGGCATTTTCACTTGAAAAAATTATAGATATTGACCATATTTCAGATATAGATAAAGCAAAGCAATTTTTAGAAGCAACAAAAAACATACTATGTATTAGTCGAAACCAATCATATTCTCCTAATAGTTCTGAAAAAGATATAAATATATTCAATTCAATTTGTGAAAATCTAAAAAAACAAGGTTTTTGTGTAGAAAGAAGAGATGAAAATGAATTTATAAGAAATATAAATGAACTTTTAAGAGATATAAATATAGAAAAAGCTCCTTTATTTGTACTCAATATGGCTAGAAATCCTCAAGTAATTGAATTATTAGAGAAATGGGAAAATAAAGGCTCATTAATTATTAACTCTCCTAAAGCTTGTAAGAACTGTTATCGTGAAATACAAATAAAGATTTTTAAAAAAAATAATATTGCTATCCCTAAAACAATTATTGTAGACACTAAAGCATCATTTCAAACAATTAAATCTTTAGTCAACAAAGACGAAACTTGGATTGAAGAAAATAAATTTTGGATTAAAAGAGCCGATTTTCAAACAATTGAAGAAAATGATGTTATTCGTCCAAAAACTTTTGCAGAAGCTGATTCCGTATTAAAAGAATATTTAGAAAGAAATATTAAACGAGCAATTATTTCTGAACATATTGATGGTAGTGTTGTTAAGTTTTATGGAGTTAGAAATACATCTTTTTTTCATTGGTTATATCCTATAATAGATAAATTCAACAATATTATAAACGCCTCGACACCTAATGATTCTTTTGATGAAAAAGAATTACGAGAAATTGCAAATAATGCTGCAAATTACTTAGAATTGGATATTTATAGTGGAGATGCTATTATTGATAATAAGAACAATATTAAAATTATTGATTTTAATGATTTTCCAAGCTTCAGTTCTTGTAAAGATGAAGCAGCAGAAATTATTGCAAACTATATTGAGCAAAAGGTAAAAAAATAAAAAAATGGATACACAAAATTCAAACACAAAAACGCTTAAGGACTCCCTTAAATCAGAAGATACAGAGGAAGTTATTGATATATATTTCTATCGTCCTATTGGTTTCTTTTTTGCAAAGATTGCAATGAAACTTCATATTACTCCAAATATGATTACTATTGCCAGTATACTTATTGGTATTGGTGCTGGGTTACTTTTCTACCCCAATAATTTAAAACTAAATATAATTGGTATGCTATTACTTGTATTGGCAAATTCATTTGATAGTGCAGATGGACAATTGGCTCGCTTAACTAATAATAGTACAAGACTTGGAAGATTTCTTGATGGATTAGCTGGAGATGTATGGTTTGTCGTGATTTATATAACAATAACTCTAAGGCTTACATCAAATGGATTTTCTAATTGGATATGGCTTTTAGCTTCTTTGGCTGGTTTATCTCATATTTTTCACGCTTCAATGGCTGATTATTATCGCAATATTCATTTATTCTTTATTAATGGAAAAAATGGTAGTGAACATGATACATCAGAAAACTTAACAAAAGATTTGAAACAACTTCATCTTTCCAAAGATTTCTTTCAATTCATTTACCTTTTTTTATATAGAAACTATACAGCTAAACAAGAAGCTCTTTCTCCTAAATTACAAAAATTTCTTCATGTCCTAAAAACAAAATATCCTAATGATATTCCTCCGACTTTAAGGAATGAGTTACGTCAAGAAAATAAAAAATACATGAAATACACTAATATCCTTCAATTTAATACAAGAGTTTTATTTTTATTTTTCTGTTTATTTATAAATTTGCCATGGCTATATTTTTTATTAGACTTATTAGTTATGAATAGTATTTTAATATACTTAATATATAAGGAAGAAAAACTTGCAAAACATTTCACGCAAAAACTTACAACATAATTTACTTACAAATAATAATTAGGAATGAATTCAAAAAAATACGAAATATTGTTTTTTCTTTTAGGTATTATTGCCGTTATAATTATGCTTTATAATCTTGGCTTTGAAACTTTAATTTATAATCTTAGAAAAACTGGTTGGTACTTTGTTCCAATTCTTTCACTAAGAATGATAATTTACCCTCTTAATGCAAGATCATGGCAACATGTTACTTTCTATAATAAAGAAGATCGTAAACAAATATCTTTTGCAAAAATGTTGCAACTTACTATTAGTGGGTATGCAATAAACTATATAACTCCAGTTATGGCACTTGGTGGAGAACCTTATCGTATTTTAGCTCTAAAAGAAAAAATTGGAACAAAAAAAGCGACTTCTTCTGTTCTTACTTATGCTATAATGCATATTCTTTCTCATTTTGTATTTTGGACTTTTGGCTGTATCTTAATTATAGCTTTTGTAAATACTTCAAAAGCATTATCTATCCTTAGTTTAATATTTATAGCTATAAGCATTTTAATAATAATATTTATATTTAGAGGTTACAAAAATGGTATTGTTGTACGTTTCTTTTCTTTTTTGACTCATATACCTTTTATAAGAAAGTATGTGAATAAAAAAATGACACCTGAATTTATAGAAAACATAAAAGAGATAGATTTGCAAATAATAAATCTTTATCAAAATCATCGCAAATCATTTTATTTATCACTATTTTATGAAACAACAAGTAGAATAGTAGGTTGCTTAGAGATATTATTTATAATGTATGCTATTGGTATAAATATAAGTTTTATTTATGCAATAATAATTAGCGCAGAAACTACATTATTTGCAAACATTCTATTTTTCTCTCCAATGCAACTTGGAACACGTGAAGGAGGTTTGTTATTAGCACTAAAAAGTATTGGGTTACCTAGTATAGAAGGTATATTTATGGGCTTAGTAATGCGTATTAGTGAATTATTCTGGATTGTAATAGGAATCAGTTTAATTAAATTAACAAAGATAAATCGCTTAAAAATATGACAATTTCATCTGAACAAAAAAACAAAGCTATAATATTTGATTATGGAGCAACACTCGATACTAATGGCATTCATTGGTATAATATATTTTTCACTGAGTATAATAAACTCTATCCTAATCTAAGTGATGAATTATTAAGAGAAGCATATATATATACAGAAAGAGAATTAAGTAAAAAAGACTATATTCTCACATCTTTCAATTTCAAGGATACTCTCTGCATTAAAATTAAAATGCAATGTGAATACATATACAATAATTTATTTGAAGACTACTTTTCAAACACATTAATTGAAAATTGTTATAACATTGCATTAAAAAACACCTATAAATCAATAACTTTATTAAGTGAACTCCGTAAAAATTACAAACTTGCTATTGTTTCTAATTTTTATGGGAATTTAAAAGCTGTACTTTCTGACTTTGGTTTATTAGAATATTTTGATGTTATTATTGAAAGTGCAGATGTAAACATTTCAAAGCCTAATCCTGAAATATTTCAATTAGCTATAAATAAATTAGGACTAACAGCTAATGAATGTACTGTTGTTGGAGACTCGTATAATAAGGATATTGTACCATCAAAAACTATAGGTTGTAATACTATATGGCTAAAAGGGAAAGGATGGAATGAGAATCCAATACATCACCCTTGTGCAGATAAAGTTATTATATCTATAGACGAATTGAATGTTTTATTTAACAAAACTAATATATAAACAATTAAAATACATATTAATATGGAAAAAATTAAAATCGCAGTTATTGGTATCGGTAATTGTGCTTCAGCACTTATTCAAGGGCTGGAATTTTATGGAAATTCCAACCTTCACCATACGACAGAAGGCATGATGGCTTCAAACATTGGAGGATATAAAGCTTCAGACATAGAAGTTGTTGCAGCTTTTGATGTTGATAAAAGAAAAGTAGGTCAATCACTTGACAAAGCTATATATGCTAAGCCAAACTGTACAATTCACATTATTGAACCAGAAAAGTTCCCTAAAAGTAAAATAATTGTTCAAAAAGGTCATATTCTTGATGGTATATCTGAACACATGAAGGATTATCCAGAAGACAACACATTTGTTGTTGATGAAATAACTCCTGCTGTTGATATCGTAAATGTATTGAAAAAAACTAAAGCGGATATTCTTATCAATTATTTACCAGTTGGAAGCGAACAAGCAGCAAAATACTATGCACAATGTGCTATTGATGCAAATGTTGCTTTTTTAAACTGTATTCCCGTATTCATTGCCTCAGATCCTATTTGGGAACAAAAATTCATTGATGCTGGTCTTCCAATTGTAGGTGATGATATGAAATCACAATTTGGTGCAAGTATTCTTTCTCAGATGATACAAGAATTAGCATTTGCACGTGGACACAAAGTAAAATGTCATGTCCAAGAAAATGTTGGAGGAAATACTGACTTTTTAAATATGGTAAATACATCACGTTTAAAATCAAAGAAAATAAGTAAGGAAAATGTTATAAGATGCCAACACGACATACGTGGATTAGACTCTCATGAATCATTTTTATATGCAGGACCATCTAACTATATTCAATACTACGGAGACAACAAAATAGCTAACTTTCATATAGAATTAGAAGGTTTTGGGGGTTCTCCAGTAACTCTTGATGCACGTCTATCTGTAATAGATTCGCCAAATAGTGCAGGAGTTGTAATTGACGCAATACGTTATTTAAAAGTAGCTCGTGAATTAGGTATTACAGGTTCTCTTCATGGAGCAAGTGCATTTACACAAAAAACACCTCCTTTCCCTATGACATTCGAAGACTCACAATATGAATGTAGAATGCTTGCAGAAAGGAAACTAACAGCTTTAACAGAAAAACAAGCAAAGAAAAAATAATAACTAATACTATATTGTTATAATGAGAACGTGCATTACTTATATTTTAGTAATGCACGTTTTCTTATTATTATACCCTTTATTGTCAAATAAAAAAATAAAAATATACAAAATGATTATTCAATAAATTGACCTTTTTGTTATTAGTTTTAGTATTTTTGCAATAGAATAAATAACAAAAACATTAATTTGTGTCCAATGAAAAATAGGCTAACTACCAAATTTTTAACAAGTCTAAATATTTCATTACTATTGTCAATCATTGGATTATATGTTTTATTATTATTTGTAATCATATTTAAAGTAAGCATTAGCAATCTAATTGAGAGTTTCAATATAGAAACACAAACAAGTAGAAAAATAATAATTTACCTAAATAGAGTATTCTGGACTCTATTAGATATAATAATTCCATTATTTTTAATTTCTTACTTAAAATGGATACTCAAATGCAGAGAAAACATAAACAATATAATAGTTCAAAATAAACACTTAGGAATATCAATTGATGACTTCAAAATAAAACGATATAAAAAAATTATATTCTTTATCTTCTACCCATATTTGTTGATGACAAGCATATTTGAAGAAGCTAATACTTTAATAAGTATTGGATATATTAAAAGGGAAAAAGAATTAAATCAAAACTTAGTTGATATTTCATGGATAATATTAATCTTCTATGCAATATTTGATACCTTTTTTGTAATCTATATGGTGAGAAACTATGGACTATTTTCAGTACAACTATTAGAATCATCTATATATTATATAATATTTTTAGCCATATTGTCTATCCTAATTTCCTTATCTCTTATAGTAATGATACTCCACTACTCAAAATTTGAAAAACAAATGTTGAATGTAGATAAGGATTTACTTTAAGATATGTAAGATAGAATTAGTTTATTTCCAATTTAACTCCTTCTTTTCAAAAATAATCAAAGTCTTTTTCTAATTATACTTGATTTATTCTTACTAAATCAAAGTCTTTTTCTGATAAATCGGGATTAAACTCTCACTATGGTATATACCATAACACCATTACGGTGTACACCGTAGTCTATCTACGGTCTATACCGTAAGCCATCTTGGGTGCACACCGTAAATATTTTGCATATAGATATTTATTTTACGATAAGAAAAGAAACATTTTGATTAGTTTCTTTATATGAAACGTTTATAATGCGGTATTTACGTGATGCAAATATACAAAATATTTCTGATATAAAATGTAAAAAATAGTATTAAAAATATAGCTAATGGAAAAAGGTTTTTCTCAGTAATAAAAACGTAAAAATAATAAATACTTAGTAGAAATAAAATAAGTATTTATTAGTTCCGTCATCTTACGAAACAAGATATACTATAAAAAGAGGGAATTGGATTAGAAAAAGGAATTAGTTTATTGGAACGTTTTGGATTGGTAAAAGACAGATTATTTTAATTGCTGTTTCTTTGCAAGAATTCCTTTATTCACAAAGCCAAGACATTAGGGCGTGAATATTTTTTCTACCTCAAGTAAAAATAATACTAAAAAAATGTCGATTATATAAAAGAAAATGTTTTCCTTTGCATTGATGTTTTTTTAAGATGGAATAACCATAACCTTTTTTTACTTGCAATTCTGCAAATACACCACCATATTAAGTTGTTTACTAGTATTAGTAATTAAATATATTTATCAACCAAAAAACCTAATAATATGGAAAAAGTAACAACATGGGAGACTAAATGTAGAAAATGCAATAGTCCTGTAATCCACTATTCTACAACAGTGGATTTAGATATTTCGGGTTCTACTCAAGAAATAAAAAGAAACATTCTAGGTAAAGCTCCAGCATTAAGTAGAAAACGAAGAAATAATGAAGATAAAAGTAACCCTAAAACAAGTATTGTACATTGTGTTTGTTCTGGAGAGAATAATCAAGGCAAGCATGATTTAACATATAAATTTCCTGACGAATTTGAACAAGTAAAATAAATAATATTATGGAAACAGATAATAATAATAATAATAATACGAATACAATAGATGATGAATTTTGGCTTAAATATTCAAAAGATGGAATAACCAAAAATTTAGAAAGTAAAGAAAAGGCTGCTTTAAGATTAGATACATTATTAGTAAGTATATGGGGTGTATATACTTCCATATTTGCAGCAGCAAACTTATTTAATTTTGTGAGTTCAAATATTTGGCAATTAATATGGGTTAGTCAACCAATATTAATTGTGATGTTGGCAAAATTCTTATGCACACTTGTTTTAATTCCTAGCTGCGATGATAAAGATATAGCTTATATTAATGATGTTGCAAGTATAATTGAATCTTATAAAAAGATGATCTCTAATGCAAAAAGAGAGCTTAAAGTGGCTATTGTGGCTACTTTAATTTCAATTTTAAGTATTATTGTTGCAATTGTAGGTTATAACCAATGTGACCCTAATAAAAAAATAAAAGAAGAGTTGCAAACACTAAAAATTGAAAAGGAAATAAGTGTAACTAAAAAAGAAATAAGTGCAAATTATAAAGAAATAAATTCAACAACTAATGCACAAAAACAATTGAATGATAGTATAAAAACAATTACGGCAAATGCCAAAATATTAAAAGCAAATAAAAACACATTATCAAAATAGTTTTCTTATGTTTTTATATTTATATTCTTGTCAGTTAAGGAATCCTTTATCGCCTTTGTTTGTTATTTGAGTTTATATGTTTATTGTTTGTTATACTTTGCAAATAATTCAAGTCTGAAAGGAATGAAAAAGGAATTAATTAATTTAGTTCACCTCTATTACAACTAAATTAATTAATTCCCCTCGACTAAAAGTCTGTTCACATCATAAAACTATTCACATTGTTCATCTAATAAAAAAACTTATCCTTTAACTCCACAAATATACAACATAAAAAATGCTTTGTCAAGTAAAATCGTCATAAAAATGAAAATGACATAACTAAATCTCTTCTATTACCTTATTATGTGGTTTTGTATTGTTTTTGGAATTATTAGAAAAGAAAAAAGAAAGAGCATTTAAGTTATTGCATCCTCCACATTAAATAGGTACAATTCTTAAATACTCTTTCTCGATGTATAAGTAATAAAAAAAGGGAAAGAGTATTTAAATTCATTGCGTTCTTACACATATAACCATGTGATATTATCAAATACTCTTTCCCACTACAGAGAAAAACAATTAATCCTTTTCATCCTCCTATAGGACTATATAGCGAGGCGATGTTTTTAATTTTATTCTCTACGGCAAATATACAACATAAAAAATATTTTGTCAAGTAAAATCAGCAAAAAAATGAATTACCGTTAGTTTCATAACAATCTAAACCATGGTAAGATGTAGATGTCATAAGAGATTCTGAGGTATGTTGTAATATGTCTTATTTCTTATAATTATTTTTTATGACAAGCTGAACAACAATAAAAACATCCATCAACATTTTCAAATAGTTTTTCAGCTTCTTTTATTGCTTGGTTACAACTTTTGAAAAACCCTAATCGAATAATGTTTTCTTTATATGGTAAATGATTACATGATTCTTTATGTAGTTCGTGTTCTCCTGTAGCTTGGGCATTCTTATTTACGTAATAATAATCCATGTTTTTTGTATTTATGTGTTAAGAGTTCTTTTCCGTTATTCTTGTTTTAACCCTTTTTGTTAATCTTCTATCTTCTTGACTTTAGAATTTCTTGGCAGCCTTTGATTCTGATAACTCAATTATTATCAATAATATTGTTTGAATTTACATATAAAACTTGCATTTATAGAAATAGAATAAGTATTCTTGGTTTGATATTATCTAATGTTTTTTTGTTGTATTCATATAATAATAAGCATCATTGTATTATATGAATAAAGCCATTTTGAATTTTATATCCTCAAAACTATTTCATATATTCATTACACTAATATATAATACATTAACAAAAGCACTTATAAGACTTTTTAATTTTTTGTTGTAAAATATTTGCATGTTTGTGATTGAATATGTATGTTTGCAACATGATTTTCAAAAAACTAAAAGATATGAAAACTAAAATTGAAGAAATTTATGAAATTGGTAAGGAACATCAACTAAATGATGAGGATTTAAATACCTTGACCGACAATTACGATATCAATGATATTATAATTGAAATTAAATTAAATGAACCACAATTAGATTTTATTATTAAGAAATGTGGAGAGAAAGTTAATTGGAATTGGATTTCAAAGTTTCAGCCTTTATCGCAGAGTTTTATTGAAAGGAATTCTGATAAGGTTAATTGGTTTTGGATTTCTCAATTTCAAAAGCTAACCAAGTCTTTTATTGAAAAGCATTCTGACGAGGTTAATTGGAATTGTATCTCTCAATATCCTAATTTAAGTGAAAGTTTTATTGAAAGTCATGCTAATCAAGTTAATTGGGAAATGATTTCTCAATATCCTAAATTAAGCGAAGGTTTTATTGAAAGACATAAAAATAAAGTTCATTGGAAATGGATTTCACAATTTCAAAAACTATCTGAACCTTTTATTGAAAAACACCAAGACAAGGTTTATTGGAATTTTATTTCAAAATATCAATCTTTATCTGAACCTTTTATTGAAAAATATCAAGATGAAGTATTTTGGAAGCATATTTCAAAAAGCAAAAAGCTTTCTGAGCCTTTTATTGAAAAACATCAAGATAAGGTGCATTGGGATTTAATTGCAGAACATCAAAATCTATCAAACGAATTTATAGAGAAATATAAGGAGAGATTTTAATATCAATATAGCAAAGGGAGTCCTTTTGTCTTTTTGGTAAAAAATTAGTACCTTTGCAAATTATTTAATTAATGATTTTATTTAATTTGTAATGGGAAAATTTGATATCAGAGAGGCTTTCCAACCTAAATTCTTTCAACTTATAAAAAATAGAGCTTATTCCAAAAAGCTTTTCGTTCAAGATCTTATAGCTGGTATTATTATTGGTATTGTTGCTATTCCTTTAGCCATTGCTTTTGGTATTGCTTCAGGTGTTTCTCCACAGCAAGGTTTAATCACCGCTATTTTAGGTGGCTTTATTATCGCAGTCTTTGGTGGTAGTCATGTTCAAATTGGAGGTCCTACTGGGGCTTTTATAGTTATTATTGCAGGTGTTATTACTGAGTTTGGCTTTACAGGTTTGATTATTGCTACTGTTTTGGCTGGAATTATCCTTATTGCAATTGGATTATTGAAACTTGGTGATATTATTAAGTTTATGCCCTACCCTATTATTGTAGGATTTACCTCTGGTATTGCTGTTGTGATTTTCTCTACTCAAATAAAGGATTTCTTTGGGTTAACTGCTCTTGATGGTAGTCAATTGGTTGTTCCTTCTGATTTTCTTGATAAGTGGACTGTGTTTTTCCAAAACTTTTCTACTATTAATATATGGGCTACTGTAATTGCTGTTTTTACTCTTATTATTAGCTTTACTTGGCAAAGGGTTACTAAAAAAGTTCCTGGTAGTTTAATTGCTATTATACTTTGTACTATTGGTGCTATTATTTTAAAGAATCAATTTGGTATTGAAGTTTCTACTATTGGTAATAAATATCCTGAACTTGCTGGTGGCTCTCCCCTTCCAACACCAATTGCTCCTGATATTACTATTAAATCTATTCGTTTGCTTTTATCACCTGCTTTCACCATTGCTATGTTATGTGCTATTGAGAGTTTAATGTCGGCTATGGTTGCTGATGGTGTTACTGGTAAAAACCATAATTCTAATACAGAATTAATTGGTCAAGGTATGGCTAATATTGTAGTGCCTTTCTTTGGTGGGATTCCTGTAACTGGTGCTATTGCAAGAACTATGACTAATATAAATAATGGTGGTAAAACTCCTGTGGCTGGTATTGTACATTCGGTGTTCTTATTGCTAATTTATCTTTTCCTTATGCCTTTGGCTGCTTATATTCCTTTTGCTTGTTTGGCTGGAATATTGGTATTTGTGGCTTATAATATGAGTGAATGGCGTTCTTTCCGTGCTATATTAAGAGACCCTATTGCTGATGTTTTGGTGCTTTTAACTACTTTCTTCCTTACTGTTATCATTGATTTAACTGTTGCTATCGAAGTTGGTTTATTAATTGCTGCCGTTATGTTTATTAAGCGTGTTATGGATACTTCTGGTATTAAGGTATTGGAAAATGAAATTATAAGATCTGAAAATCAAGAAGAACAAGATGTTGAAATGGAAACATTTTCTAATAATATTGAGATTTATGAAATTGATGGACCTTTCTTCTTTGGTATAGCTAATAAGTTTGATGAAATTAGTTATGAAACTAAAGCTCAAAAACCTAAAGTTAGAATTATTAGAATGAGAAAAGTCCCTTTTATTGATTCAACTGGTCTTAAGAACTTAGCTGCTTTATGTAGTAAGTCAAAAAAAGAAAAGATACAAGTAATTCTTTCTGGTGTTACACCTGAGGTTTACGAGACTTTAGATAAATCTGGTTTTATGAAATTCTTAGATAAAGAATATATCTTTGATCATATCTCCAAGGCTTTAGATAAAGCAAATGAAATTATTGGAAAATGAGAAAAGACATTATTTGGTACTGTTTATTAACTATAGTTGTTCTGGGGCTTATGCTCTTGGGACTATTCTTGGGCAGTGTTGATATTAGTTCTTTTGATGATAATTCTCTTTACATTATAAAAAACATCCGTTTACCAAGGGTTATTATGTGTGTTCTGTCGGGTGCAGGTTTAGCTGTTTGTGGAGCTGCTTATCAAGCTATATTCCGCAATCCTCTTTCCGACCCATACACATTAGGAATTAGTTCTGGAGCTTCACTTGGAGCTGCTTTAGCCATTGTATTAGGTTTTGATAATTTTTTCTTTGGCGTGGGTGGATTTGCTTTTTTGTTTGCTTTACTAACTGTTTGGGTTATTATTCGTATTGCTTCAGTTGGAAATCGTTTACATATTACTACTCTCCTATTGGCTGGTATTAGTATTAACTTCCTTATGGCTGCTCTTATATCGATTCTTATGGTTATGAATCAAGATAGTATGGATAAGATAATTTTCTGGACTATGGGTTCTTTGTCTGGGAGTAAGTTTTCTGATATTTGGGTGGTTTTAACTTTTGTTCTCTTAGGCACTATTATAATTAGGGTTTATGCTCGTGAATTAAATGCTCTTTTAACAGGGAATGATAGTGCAAGAAGTTTGGGTGTGAATGTTGAGAGAACTAAGAAATTAATTTTATTCTTTTCTACCCTTATGATTGGTGTTATTGTTTCGTATTGTGGAGTTATTGGTTTTGTTGGTTTAATTGTTCCTCATATCGTTAGATTATTAGTTGGTTCTGATAATAGAAAAATTATTCCTTATTCTATTTTTGGTGGTATGATTTTTATGCTTTTAGCCGATATTCTTTCTCGCACTCTTATTGCACCAAGTGAATTGCCTATTGGTTCTATTACTGCTGTTGTGGGTGCTCCTTTCTTTATTTATCTTTTGTATAACGCTAAAAAGAAACTTAACCCTTAATGATGAAAGATATGGTTAATGATATTATTTTAGAGGTTAATAATATATCTTATTCGGTTAGAGAGAAAAATATTATTGAAGATATTAGTTTCTCTTTAAAAAAAGGTGGCTTTTATTCGGTTATTGGTACTAATGGTAGTGGAAAGACTACTCTTTTAAGATGTATTGCTAATAGCATTGAACCTACAAAAGGAAATATTAAAATAAATAATAAACCAATAAAAGAATACACCCCTAAGCTTTTAGCTCATGAAATTTCTGTTGTTTCTCAACATACTGAGTTTTTATTTGACTTCTCTTCATTTCAAGTTGTTATGATGGGACGTATGGCATATCAAAAACTTCTCCAAACAGATTCTGTAAAAGATATGGAAATTGTGGAGCAATGTATGAAAAAGACTAATACTTGGTATTTGAAAGATAGGTCTATAAAACAATTAAGTGGTGGCGAATTGCAAAGGGTTATGATTGCTCGTGCCTTAGCTCAACAAACACCTATTATTCTTTTAGATGAACCTGTTTCTTCATTGGATATTCATCATCAATTTGATATAATGGAACTCCTAAAACAGATTAATAAGGAAAACAATACTACTATTTTTATTATACTTCATGACCTTTCTTTAGCTTTGAAATATTCTAATACTGTAATATCTTTAAAAGAGGGTCATTTAATTCATTTCGGAAATACTAAGGATATTCTCACTAAAGAGAATATACAAACGCTTTTTGATATAAATGCAGATATTATCGACAACAAACATATAATACTTAACAATAATGACTTATAAATATTTCCTTTTAGGTTTAGTTGTTTTTTCTTCAACTATCTTTTTTTCTTGCAATAAGGACAAGAACGATATGAAAAAGAATAATTATATTGTTTCTACAAAATGTCCTATTAAAGGAGTCCCTAAGAAAGTCGTTTCTGTTTCTCCTGCCGTTACTGCAATTATGTTTGACTTGGATTGTGGTGATAGATTAATTGGAAGAACTGATTTTTGTACTTATCCAGAACAAGTAAAGAATATAAAATCTATTGGAGGTATTAACAATGCTAATTTAGAGATGATTATTTCTATGCGTCCAGACCTTGTAATTACTTCTTCAATATTTACAAAGAAAATGTTTCAAACTATTGAAGCTGCTGGCATTCCTATTATTTCGTTTAAAGAAAGAAATACTATTGATGGTATGTATGATATTATTACAATGTTAGGTGATATATTAGATAAAAAAGATAAGTCAAATGAAATTATTAATAACTCTAAGCAAAGACTTCTAGAAATAAAAGCTAAGAGAGAAAATATTAATAAAACTAAAGGTTTAAAGACTTCACCTAAGGTTTATTATGTTGTTGGATTTGGTTCAAGTGGTGATTTCTCTGCTGGTAAGGATACTTATATTAATGAAATAATAACCTTAGCTGGTGGTGATAATATTGCTAAAAATAGTATGAATTGGTCTTTTTCTACTGAAGAATTATTTGCTCAACAACCTAATTATATCTTTATCAGAAAAGAAGATTCTGCATCTTTTGTAAATACTTATCCTTATACTGAACTAAAAGCTGTTAAGAATAAAAAAGTATATGGAATTGATAGTGAATTAATGGATCTTCAAACTCCGAGATCGATAGAAGCCATTGAATTTATTTCAAAGGTTATTTCTTTTTAATTATCTTAATGCTTATTTGGCTTCCTGTTCTATAACCTAAAAGCTCTGAGGCATTAGCTTTGTTTATTGCAATTTGAAGATGTCCTGTTGATGATACTGTTAATAGAGGTGAATTTTCTCTAACATCATCATAAGACTTAGAAATTGCTTTTATCTTATTACTTTCTATTTCAATTAAGAATTCATGGTTACCCAACTTCTCAAGAAACTCTTCTATTTTTATATTTAAGAATACATTTCCATAGCTATCAACATGAAATACTGTGCAGAGAATAGAATCGCCAAATATCGTTGCTGTTAATACATTCTTCCTAACAAGTTCATTCATTTCAAAACCTAATTCTTCTATTTTTGTATCATAAGCAATTAAGGCAGCTACCTTACAAAAAAGGTCAAAAGCAGAAAAGGTGTAATAAGAAGAATCTTGGTAAGTATTTGTTATTCCTATTATTTTTATTTGACTTAAATCATCAAATATCATGCTTGGCATTCCGTTATCAGTACAGATAAAGTATTGTCCATTATATTCTATTACTATGTGTTGATAATTATTTTTACTACTCTCTGTGCAATCTACATCAATAATATGTATTGTCCCTTCTGGAAAGTCTAAACAGGCATTCTTCACAATAAATGCTCCTGACATTAAATTGTATTTTTCTATACGATGAGTTATATCCACAACTTGACAGTCTTTTATGGCTGTATAGAGTTTGGCTTTAACTGCACCTATATAATGGTCTGAATATCCCCAATCGGTTGTAAGGGTAATTAATTGCATATTATTTCTAATAGTTTTTATCAATTGCAAAAGTAATAATAAATCATCTATCTTGCTAATTAGTTTATCAAAAAAACCTAATAATAAAATATGTTCAACCTTTATTCGTTTGGTTTGTAAAATAATATATATCTTTGCACCTTATGAATTATAGAAAAATTTCTCTTATTGCAATATTAATCTGCTTAATATTAAGCTCTTGTGCTGGAAGTAGACATAAAAAACTCTTAAAGAGTAATGACAATGATGCTAAATATGAAGCAGCAGTAAAAGCCTACGAACAAAAGGATTATTTTCATGCTACGCAGTTGTTTGAAAATCTTTTATTGTTTTATCGTGGTAGAGATAAAGCTGAAAACGTAAATCTTTATTATGCCAAAAGTCTTTTAGGTTCAGGCGATTACTATACAGCAGGCTATCAATTCGAAAACTTTGTTCGTTGGTTCCCATATTCTAAAGATGCAGAAGAAGCACTTTATCAAGCAGCTTATTGTAAGTATTTAGAATCCCCTAGTTATAACTTAGACCAAACTCTTACAAAAGAATCTTTCAAAGAATTCCAAGAATATATTGAGAAATACCCTCGTTCTACAAGGATTCAAGATGCTAATAAAATTATGGACGAATTAAGAGGGAAACTAATAAAAAAAGACTACGAAATAGCATATAACTATTATAAAACAGGTAATTTTCAATCTGCACAATTCTCATTAAGAAACTTTCTTAATGAATATCCTGATGCAACTTATCGTGAAGATGCAATGTATTATATTGTTATTTCAGGATATAAATTTGCAGAAAATAGTATAGAAGATAAAAAAGCTGAAAGATATCAAGCTGCAAAAAGTGACTATGAAAAATTTGAAGCATTATATCCAAACTCTCCAAAACTAAACGAACTAAAAGGTTTAAACCAAGCCTGTTTAAAAGCAATAAATAAATAATAAATATAAAAATGGATTACAAAAGAACAAAAGCGGACAAGACAACACAAACACGTAACCTAAATGATTTTACAGAATTAACAGGTAATGTTTACGAAACAATTAGTATGCTTTCAAAACGTTCTAATCAAATTGCACAAGAACTTAAACAAGAACTTTATCATAAGATTGAAGAATTTGCTTCTCAAACAGACAACCTTGAAGAAATATTTGAAAACAGAGAGCAAATTGAAATTACTCGTTTCTACGAACAACTTCCTAAACCAACTTTAATCGCTATAAATGAATATCTTAATGGACAATTAGTTTATCGTAATGACGAAAACGGAAAAGGAGTTATTAATGATATGATATTAGAAGTTAAAGCAGCACAAGAAAATAAAGAAGCTAAAGAAAAAGGAAGAAAAGCTAAAAAATAAATAATGCTTACAGGTAAGAAAATTCTTATTGGCATAAGTGGTGGTATTGCTGCTTACAAGGCTCCTTTATTAATAAGAGAATTAATAAAGAGAGGTTGTGAAATAAAAGTAGTAGCCACACATAATGCCTTAGAATTTGTTACACTTACCACTCTTCGTACCCTTTCTCAGAATAACGTTTATTTCGATGTTTTTTCAACAGAAGGGGAATATTCAACAGAACATATATCCTTAACCGACTGGGCAGATTGCTTTATCGTTGCTCCAGCCACAGCTAATATTATAGGTAAATTTGCTCATGGAATTGCTGATGATGCACTTTCAACAACTCTGCTTGCATTTAATAAAGAAGTATTTCTTGCTCCATCTATGAATACAAAGATGTATCATAATCCAATTGTTCAAGAAAATATTAAAAAGTTAGAAGAATTAGGAGTTAAAATAATATCTCCAACAAAAGGAAATTTAGCTTGTGGTTATGATGGTGATGGAAGAATGGAAGAACCTAAAGAGATTGTAAAATTAATGGAAGACTATTATTCTAATAATCTTCCATTAAAGAATAAAACAATTCTTGTTACAGCAGGAGGAACTCAAGAAAAAATAGATGCTGTTCGTTATATTGGGAATAATTCATCAGGTAAAATGGGGTTTTGTATTGCGGAAGAATTAGCTTCAAAAGGTGCTAATGTTATTCTTATTTGTGGCAAAACATTTCTCACAACTTGTAACCCTAATATTAAACTTATAAACATTGTTTCTGCACAAGAGATGTATGATGAAACAATGAAATACTTTCCAACGTGTAATGCAGCAATTCTTTCGGCTGCTGTTGCTGATTACAAGCCAATTATTTCAGCAGAAAACAAAATAAAAAAAACATCACAAGATCTTACAATAACCCTCACTCCTACTTGCGATATACTTTCATCATTAGGAAAAGAAAAAAAAGAAAACCAAATTCTTGTGGGCTTTGCATTAGAAACAGATAATGAAGAAGAAAATGCAAAGGAAAAACTTAAAAAGAAAAACCTTGACTTTATAATACTTAATTCCTTAAATGATAAAGGAGCAGGGTTTGAAGTTTCTACAAATAAAATCACTATAATAGATAAAGACGAAAAGGTTGAGAAATTTGAACTTAAGTCAAAAGAAGAAGTTGCTAAAGATATAGTTAATAAACTTATTTCATTATGAAAAAAACGTTCTTAATTCTTGCTTGCCTAATCTTATCTAATACTTTATTCTCCCAAGAATTTAAGGTACAGATAAGTGTTAGTAGTCAAATACAAGGGACAGATAGAAAGATATTTGAAACCATGCAATCAGCTCTTAATGATTTTATCAATACTCGTAAATGGACTAACTTTACATATAAAACAGAAGAAAAGATTGAAGGTTCAATAACTATAAACGTAAAAGAACGCTCTTCTCAAGAAGATTTTAAAGCAGATTTAAATATACAATTACGTCGTCCTGTATATAACTCTTCCTATACTACAACAATGCTAAACATGCAGGAACAAGATTATTATTTTAAATATCAAGATGGAACTCCATTACAATTTGAAGAAAATACTTACTACGATAATTTAACTTCTACAATAGGATTTTACTTATATTATTTTCTTGCCATTGATGCTGATTCATTTGCACCAAATGGAGGAGCAGCTTATTTCCGAACATGTCAAAACATAGTTACAGCCGCTCAAAAAAGTGCTCAAAAAGGTTGGAAATCTTATGAAAATGAGAAGAATAAATATTGGATGAGTGAAAACTATAATAATTCAACATATCGTGAAATGCACAATGTATGGTATAATTATCATCGCATGGGATTAGATAGAATGTCAGGAGATAGTCAAACAGAAGCTCGTAACAGTATATATTCTGCAATAGAATCTCTTCAAAAGACCTATCGTGAAAAATCACAATTAATATGCGTTCAACAATTTATAGATGCAAAAGCAGATGAGATAGTACAAATCTTTAAAGGGGCTCAAGATAATGAAAAAGACAATGTTATTAAGATAATGAAAGAAATAAATCCTGCTAACACAAATAAATATGAACAAATAAAAACTACAACATCAACTTCTACCACAACCTCAAACACTAATACATCAACTGGCTCATCAAAATTTTAAACTCGAAACAATAAAAAACAAAACTATATGCAAAATATACCATTTGATAGAAATCTTGTAAATAAGATTTTCACAAAAAATAAGATTCAAAGTGTGGGAGCTTCTTCTATTCGTGAAGTAAAAAAAATAATTGACGATGTAGAAGAAGCTACTGGAGAAAAGTTTATCCGTATGGAAATGGGAATACCAGGACTACCAGCAACAAAGATAGGCTTAGATGCTCAAATAAAAGCCCTTCAAGATGGAGTTGCATCTATTTATCCAGATATATATGGAACAAAAGAACTAAAACATGAAACAGCTCGTTTTGTAAAAAACTTCATAAACATAGACGTGCCTGATGATTGTTGTGTGCCAACAGTAGGTTCAATGCAAGGAGGATTTGCTTCTTTCTTAACAATAACTAAAATGCATCCTTCAAAAAATAAAGTATTATTTATTGATCCTGGGTTCCCTGTTCAAAAAACACAATGTAGAATACTTGGAATAGAAACAGAACATTTTGACGTTTACGATTATAGAGGAGATAAATTAAGAGATAAATTAGAATCATACCTATCAAAAGGCGATATAGCTTGTCTTTTATATTCTTCACCAAACAACCCTGCTTGGTTTTGTTTTAATGAACAAGAACTTCAAATAATTGCTGAAGTAGCAAATAAACATGATGTTGTAGTTATTGAAGACCTTGCTTACTTTGGAATGGATTTTAGAAAAGACTACTCTAAACCAGGTGTAGCTCCTTACCAACCTTCTGTAGGTTTATGGGCAAATAAATTCATACTTCTTATTTCAGGTTCTAAAGCATTTAGCTATGCTGGAGAAAGAATAGCAGTTATGATAATTAGTCCAGAACTTTATAATTTCGAGTCAGATATGCTACAAAAATACTTTGGGCAAAAGAGCTTTGGACGTGCAATGGTATTTGGTTCATTATATGCCTTAACCTCAGGAACTGCACACTCACCACAATATGCTTTAGCTGCAATCTTTAAAGCGTGCAATAATGGTACATTTAACTTTGTAGAAGATCTAAGAGACTATCAAAAGAAGGCTTCTATAATGAAAAAAGCCTTTATTGAAAATGGGTTCGAAATAGTTTATGATAAAGACTTAGATGTTGATATCGCAGATGGTTTTTACTTTACATTTGGCTATCCAGGTATGACTGGAGTTCAAATGTTAGATGAATTAGTTTATTACGGAATAAGTGCTATATCTCTTGATATAACAGGTAGCACAAGAATTGAAGGAGCAAGAGCTTGCGTATCATTAGTCCCTCATAAAATGCTTCCAGAATTAGCAGAAAGATTAAAAATATTTCACCACGACCACCCAATAAAATAAGACAAGAAGGTAAAAATACTAAGTAAAAAATACTAAGGGAAGATATTGTACGATTTTAAACATCATATAATATCTTCCCTCATTATTTTCTATGAAAACTAACATCTCTAAATAGAACTTGATTCTAATTTTCTGTAATTTGATTCTACGAAACTAAAACTTGATTCTACGAAATTGTAATTTGATTTCATTTTTAGATATATTTTTTATATAGCAATATCATCTTCATCTAATATTTCGTTTTTCACTATGTTCTTTTCTTTTTTGGACATTCTTGTAAGCATTACCGTTCCAAATGATAATACCCCTACTCGTCCAATGTACATTAATATGCATAAAATTACTTTTCCTGATACAGAAAAATCAGGTGTTATTCCTGTTGAAAGTCCAACAGTTCCAAGTGCTGAAGTAGTTTCAACTATTATTTGTGATAGTGAAAAGTTTTCTGTAAAGGTTAAGATATATGTACCCAAGAAAAGAATAAATCCATAGAATATTATATTAGTTAGAGCTGAATCTACACGATATGTTGGCAAACGATGTGAACCCATCATTACATCTCTTTTATGTCCTAACTTACATGTTACAAAAGCAAAAACTGCTGAAAGTGTTGTGGTTTTTATACCTCCTCCTGTTCCTGATGGTGATGCTCCAATAAACATCAACACTGATATTGTCATAACCGATGCTAAACCAAAATGTCCTATATCAACACTATTAAATCCACCAGTTGACATTGCAGATACAGATTGAAAGAAGGAAACTAAAAATTTATCTTTGGGACTATAATTATTGAGTGATGGTTCAAAAAAATATAATTGTATCGTCCCTATTATTGTGAGTAACAAAGTAATAGTAACTATAATTTTACTTGTAAAAGTTATTCTATATGCTTTATCCTTAAGTTTATTTTTAAAATCTATTAGCACTATAAATCCCATTGCTCCTACATAACAAAGTAGTGCTACTACTATATTAATTCCATAATTTGTATCAAAAGCCATTAATGAATTATCAAAAAGACTAAATCCAGCAGTACAGAATGCAGAAATACTTATAAATATTGCATTCCAAAAAGAGTGAGATACACCTGCTTGTTTAAATAATATAAAGAGTATTATAGCGCCTATTACTTCGAAAAAAAGAGAAAACCAAACAATACTTTTTATTAAACTTTGCATATTAAACTCAACTGGTATTGAAAAGGTAGCTCTCATAACTCCATTTTTTATTCTCATAAAATGGTGAGTTAGATTATACATAATAAAAGAGCTAAGAGTCATATAACCTATTCCTCCTAACTGAATAAATAGGAGAATAATAAATTGACCAAAAAAAGTATAGGAGTTGTGTATATTAGTTGCTACAAGTCCTGATGTAGAAACTGCCGATGTAATATTAAAAAGATTATCTATAAATGATATTGGTACTTTTTGAGAAAAAGGTAGTGATATAAGGACAAGTCCAAAAATTATATATGACAAGTATCCCATTAACAAATTACGTTGAGGAACATTAGATTCATAACCTAATGTTAATATTTTTTCAAAGTCAAGTTTAATTAAAAATCGCTTAAAATTGATCTTTTTTTTCTTTTTCGCTTTCATATAAAAGATAGTGTTAATTAATTATGATTTAGTTAGGATTTTTTAGAGCACAAATATAAAACTAAAATTTGAATTAAAATATTTTCACTTTTTATTTTATTGGAAGCATCATTTATAATATAAATAAAAAATTCATTAATTAGGGAGTCATTCCCTAAATCCATATATATTCATAAAAGCAATACAGGCCTTTTGTTTCGGCAACTTTAATCCTTATTTTTGCAATCATTTTGTATCTGTTCATTTCATAGAAATTTCTATTTTTTAATTTCTATTTTGACAAGAACCAAAAAAAATAAATCAATATTATTAACAAAACAAGACGAAAATGAGAAAAACATTTTTATTAATTGTAGCGATGTTATTCGCTATAAGTGGCTGGACTCAGACCACATTAAATGAAGGCTTCGAAGGGACGACATTCCCTCCTGGAGACTGGACAAAAGTAACAGCACAAGGAACTGTATCATGGGAAAGATACACAGATAACGCCCCAAGAGGAACTGCTTGTGCAAGTGTTAATTACCAAAGTCCTAATCACACTAATTGGTTGATTACCCCAAAACTTTCTGTAACTTCAGGATTAGATACAATTAGTTTTTGGGTTAAAACAAATAATTATTATGCTAATACATCTTTAAATGTTTTAGTGTCTACAACAGACAATGCAACGGCTTCATTTAGCTCAACAAGTTTATTAACTCTTGCTAATACTGCAATTACAACAACTTGGACTAAATATAGTGTTGTTTTAACTAATTATGTAGGAGATGATATTTATGTTGCATTTAAAGTTACTGATGCAAATGGAATGAGAGTAATGTTGGATGATGTAACAGGTCCTAATTTATTTGTTCCTTCTTGCCCTAAAACAAGTGTATTAAGTTATTCTAATATTACATCTTCAAGCGTTGATTTATCTTGGACAGAAACAGGTTCTGCTACTCAATGGTTAATTGAATATAAACCATCTACCGAAGCATCTTGGGATAATGCATTAAGTGTTTCTGCCAATTCAACAACAATGTCATTAACAGATCTTGCTGCAAATACCAATTACTATGTTAGAGTAAAAGCTGTTTGTGGAGCCAATGAAGAAAGCGATTGGAGAGTAGGTTCTTTCCATAGTGAATGTGCTATGATATCTAGCTTTCCTTGGTTTGAAGGATTTGAAAATAGCTGGAATACAGTAGCTGTTTCTCCAGGAAATAAACCAGCTCCTTATTGTTGGACTGTTGTTGATAAAGGTGGTACTAATGGCACATATGAATATTGGTGGAAACAAAATACTGATTTATCTTATGTACATTCAGGAAATGGTTCTGCAAAATGTTATACAGATTATGGAACAAGCAATCATAACGATTGGTTAATTACTCCTCAATTACCATTAACTGGTAACGAAAGATTACGTTTTTGGGCTATGAGAAGTAGTAGCACAACAAGTGAACCAGACGAAATTTCAATATTTATTTCAGATGCTAATGCAACATTAGATACTACAGGAATGGGTCAATATGGAAATATGCCTAATTTTACTCAAGTTTTTACTCAATTACTTCCAATAGGTAACTGGCAACAATATGAAATAAATCTTTCTGCTTATGCTGGAAACCGCTATATTGCTTTTGTTCGCCAAAATACTCCTGATGGATATAATCTTCGTTTAGATGATGTTGTTGTTGACAATATACCAACTTGTTTCCCTCCAACAAATTTTGTTGTTTCGAATATTTCAACAGATCAAGCAGAATTAGCTTGGACTCCTGCAAATGAAGCTGACGCTAGTTGGAATATATATCTAAAAAATCTAACTACAAATTCAACTGAAATTATTCCAGCAGTATCAAATACATCATATACATTTACTAATCTTACTCCAAACACTAATTACTATGCTATAGTAACTAATAATTGTAGTGATGCAACTTCATCTGATTCTTCAGTTGCAATTAATTTCCGTACAAACTGTATTCCTGCTGATATTCCATTTTCAGAAAACTTTAACACATCAGTAATAACAGAACCTACTTGTTGGACTAGATTTAGTGGTTTATTAGCTGAAACATCTGTTCTTACTTCAACAACTGGTGGTTGGAGTTTTAATACAAATTTAGACACTTCAATGACTGTTAATATTTATGGTAATAGTTGTAATTATTGGTTAGTTTCTCCAACAATTGATTTAGGTCAAGACGGAACATTATACCAATTAGACTTCGATGCTGTATATGCAGATGTTTATGCAGGAACAGGTGCCCCTACTCATTCACCAGATGATAAATTTGCAGTAGTAGTTTCTACTGATAATGGTCTTACTTGGTCTTCTGCTAATGCAACAATATGGTATGATAATGCTGATTCTACTTATTCTTTAACTAATTTTACTCCAACACTAACTCATATATCAGTGAAATTACAAGATCATGATTTAAATCCATATCAAGGTTTAATCAAGATTGCTCTATATGCAGAATCTCAAGTAGCTGTGACTGGAGCTGATAATTATTTATTAATAGATAACTTCAATGTTGATTTAGCTCCAGTATGTCCAGATGTTTTCAATGTAACAGCTAGTGTAGCAACACTTACATCTGCTCAAGTAAATTTTGCAACAGATAATGCTGAAGAAGGAATTACTTGGGAAATGGTTTACGGTGAAGCTGATGACGCTGCTAATTTTAATCCAGATGCAGCAACACCAATATCTATAAACTCTGCTACTGAACTTCCTTATAATATTACAGGTTTAAACTCTGGGTCTACTTATTATGTTGCAGTTCGTCAAAGCTGTGGTGGTGCATGGTCTCAATATGCAAGAGTAACATTACCTTCAAGTGAACAATTATCTACACTTCCTTACACTCAAAATTTTAATGATTTATCAAACGTAAATGAATGGACTCTTTCTTGCCCTGATACAAATAAATGGGTAATAAATTCTGCCGTTAATCATCCTACTTCAGAAACTGAAACAACAGGAAATTCTCTTTATATTAGCAATGATAATGGAGTAACCAATGCTTATACAAATTCACAAACTGCTTATGCTTACGCTTCAACTTATATTGACTTTGGAAGTAATGCAGCAGAATATAATATTTCTTTTGATTGGAAAGCTAATGGAGAATCTTCAAGTTATGATTATATGAGAGTATATCTTCTACCAATAAACGAAAATATACCAACAACGGGATGGCCTGCTGGTCAATCTATTTGTGGTAATTTAAATATAGTAACAGATTGGCAACATGCAAATATTATTTTACCAGCATCTTTATATCAAAATACAATTAAAAAATTAGTATTTGTTTGGTGGAATGATGGTGGTGGAGGAACCAATCCTCCTGCTGCAGTAGATAATCTTTCTATCCAAGCTTTAACTTGTGCAACACCTTCAAATCTTGTTGTCGACACAACCGATCAAACAACAGCAACATTATCTTGGACAGAAAATGGGAATACTACTCAATGGTTAGTTGAATACTCTACTGATGGCACTACTTGGAATTCAGTAGTAGCAAATACAAATACAAATTTTATATTAACAGACTTAATACCATCTACAGCATATCAAGTAAAAGTTACAGCACAATGTGGTACAACAGACCTTAGCACAACAACTAATGCTATTTCATTCCGTACTGCATGTGGTGCAATATCAAACTTACCTTGGAATGAAAGTTTTGACACGTATGGAACTGCATCAGGAACATTTATTTATTGTTGGGCTCGTCCTTTAATTTATAGCTCTTACCCTTCAATAGTAACAACTAATCACAGTGCTCCTGCAAGCATAAAATTTCAATCAGAAACAACTCATCCTACTTATGTTATTACTCCTCAATTTAATTATGAATTAAACACATTAAAAGTTTCATTTTGGTTAAAAGCAGAAGGAATAGAAGCTAATCGATCTGGCACAATATCATTAGGGGTTATGAATAGTAACTCTGACACTTCAACTTTTGAGCTTGTTCAAACAATTCAACCAACATCTACAGATTGGACTTTTTATGAAATATCATTATCAGGGATTTCACTTTCTGGCTTGAATAATTATATAGCATTTAAACATAATTCACAAGCTAGTAATTGGTATTATTGGTTAGATGATATAAATGTTGATGTTAGACCAACATGTCCAAATACATATTCATTAGGTATAACTTCTGTAACAGAAAATGAAATTACCCTTAATTGGAGTACATTAAATTCAGCAGGACAAGGTTGGGAAATATCCTATGGAGAATCAACAGGATTCGATCCTTCAACAGGTAATATTATTTCTGTAAATGATGACCCCTCTAATCCTCCTTATACAATTAATGGATTAAGCCCTGAAACTACATATAGTTTTGCTGTACGTCAAGCATGTGGAGGAGAATGGTCAAACATTGTTACGTCTAGAACATCTCCTTTAGTTATAAATTCATTTCCTTATTCCACAACATTTGACACAACTGACAATGAAAGTTTAAACTGGACATCTATAAGTAACTCCGTTAATAAGTGGAATGTGGGTGGAGCAACTTATTCAACTTTATCACCAAGTTCAGATGGAAGTGCAGCTTATATGTCATTCAATGATGGTGATAGCAACTCTGTAACAACATCAACAACATATTCATATTTCTATCGTGACTTTGATTTTGGTACAGACCCAACAACGTATAATTTAACATTTGATTGGAAGTGCCTAGGTTCAGTAAATTCATCTAATACTGTAACATCTGGTATAATGGTTATTGTTTGTGATGTAACTGATGATATAAATCTAACAGGATTACCAATAAATCAAAACCAAAGATTATTATTACTTCATGGTCAAACAAGTTGGCAAAATGCAACAGCTCAAACTGATGAAATATCTGGCGTAAAACGACTAATATTCTACACTTGGGGTGGTTATGCTACTGCTAACAGATATAATCCAGCGGCTATTGATAATATTAATATTGATATAGCAACTTGTGTAAGACCTTCTGATATCTTAGTTAATAACTCTTCTTCTACTTCTGCGGATATAAGTTGGACAGGATCAGCCGATAGTTATATTATTGCTTATAGATCAGAATCAGAAACAAATAATACTTATATTTCTGTTGCAGGTAACAATTATAGTTTAACTAACCTAATATCAGGAACAGATTATTATGTTTCAATAAAATCAATTTGTGGAACAGATACAACTATCTACTCTTCTACCATAACATTTAGAACACCATGTTATGATAATGCTATTTCTAACTTCCCTTATAATGAAGGATTTGAAAATGGCTTAAACTGTTGGACTGTTACAGCTTCTGGAACAGATGCAAATAGTTTCTGGAGAATACTACAAACAGGATCATCTCCAACATGTACTCCTCATGAAGGAACAAATATGGTACAATATAACTCATACAGCTCTCCAAATACTTCAGGCGAATGGACTGTTATGGCATCACCAGCTTTAGATTTCAGTAATGGTTCTGATATGCAATTAAGCTTCTGGATGTACAGAGACCCTGGTTATGACGAAGACACAATAGAAGGAGTTTATGCATATGTTAATTCTACTCAAGATACTGTAGGGGGAACATTATTAGGTCATACTTCAAGATATCGTGCAACCGCAGGATGGGATTCTATATCGTATACAATACCTTCAACTATATCAGGAACACAATACATTGTTTTAAAAGGTTATTCTGAATATGGTAATAATATTTATGTTGATGACGTAACTGTAGATTTCTCAGGAACTCCATGTGCAGATCCTACATCAATTATAGTTAATAATATTACAAATACAACTGCAGATGTTGCTTGGACTGCTGGAGGTAGTGAAACATCTTGGCAAGTTCGTTTGGGAACAGACGGAACTCCTACTGATGTTAATACTAGTTCCTACCAATTAACTAATTTAACAGCTGCAACAAACTATACTGTTTATGTTAGAGCTAATTGTGGAACATCTTACTCTGCATGGGTAGCTTCAACACAATTTACAACTACAAACGTTGTTGTAACTCCTCCAACTGTAGTTACTGATTCTGTATCGGCAATTGCTCAAAATCAAGCTAATTTATATGGAACTATTACTACTGGAACTGAAACTATTTCTGCTCAAGGGTTTGCTTATAAACTTACAAGTGCTTCTACTTGGATTTCTGTTGCTGCTACTGGTACAAATATGACTTACAACTTAACTGGATTAACTGCTAATAGTTCTTATGATTTCAGAGCTTTTGCTACTACCGCTACTAATACTTATTACGGTAATATTCTAAACTTTACAACTACAAACGTTACTGTAACACCTCCTACTATAGTTACTGATTCTGTATCAGCAATTACTCATAATCAAGCTAATTTATATGGTACTATTACTGCTGGTACTGAAACTATATCTGCTCAAGGGTTTGCTTATAAACTTGCAAGTGCTTCTACTTGGACAGATGTTTCTGCTACTGGTGCAGCTATGACTTACAACTTAATTGGATTAGCTGCTAATACTGCTTATGAATTCAAAGCTTTTGCTACTACTGCTACTAATACTTACTATGGCAATGTAGAAACATTTACTACTCTTGCAACACCTGTTGTATTAGGAGAAGTATCAACACAAGCGGTTACAAATTTAATTGACCATAGTGCTTTATTACATGGGACATTGATAAGTGTTGGAAATGCTGTTGAAAACATAGAAGTAGGTTTTGTATATTCAACAGAAACTAATCCTATAATTGATGAAAATGATGCAATAAAAGAATCAGTAACCTATGTTAATGGAATGACAACTTATGATAAATCTATTATTGGTTTATTATCAGAAACAAATTACTACTATAAAGCATACGTTACAAATTCTGCTGGAACTGCATATGGTCAAGAACAACCTTTCCTAACATCAAGCTTAAATGATGTAGAAAAGAATCAATTCACTGTATCTATGTATCCAAATCCAACAACAAGCACAACTAAATTAGTTGTTAGCGGAATTGAAGGTGACGCTAAGATAGTGATAAGTGATGTACAAGGACGAATATTAAATACAACTATTGCAAAAGCAGTTAACGGAAAAGTTGAACAAACTATAGATGTAAACAACTTTGCAAAGGGAATTTATTATGTAAGAATACAAAACACAACTACAAGTAGAACTCAGAAGTTAATAGTACAATAGTAACAAAAGAGTAAAACTTAAATACTATAAGAGTGGTTATCTCAAATGAGATAACCACTCTTTTTTTTGTGAATTAATTCATAATAACTATCTTTGCTAACTGATTTATTTAATAATTATAATTTATATTACCTATGACATCAAAAAATACACTATTAAGTATAGTTTTTATGTTTTTTGCTATTAACTGTTTTGCTATTCCTGCAAACAATAAAGTTGTTACTAAAAAACAATCTAATGGGAAACGTATTAGTTTTATTCTTAAAGGTAATGAATTTTTATCTTGGGCTAACTCATTAGATGGATACACTTTATTAGGGAATAAGAATGGGGATTATGTTTATGCTATAATTAACAAAGAAGGTAATTTGGTTCCTTCTGAAGTTTTAGCAACTAATCCAGAAGAAAGAACAATTGAAGATAAACTCTTCTTAAATAAGATTAAACCTAACTTAACCTTTAGTGCAAGTCAAATAGCAAAAGTAAAGCTTAGAGAAGTGAGAAGTAAAGCCCTTCCATCAATTGAAAGAGCACCAACAACGGGAACACCTAATTTTCTCGTTATATTAGTTAATTTCTCAGATTTTGCATTTGACACTTCAAATGTGAGAATTGTAAGAGATCAAATTAATGTTTCAAATTATACTAATAATGGTAGAACTGGTAGTGTAAAAGATTATTTCTTTGATAATTCAATGGGACAATTAGATGCTAATTTTACAGTTGTAGGTCCTTATACCCTACCTCATAATCAAGCTTACTATGGATCTAACGATGCTTATGGAGTTGATTCCTTACCTCAATATATGATTTATGATGCGTGTGTTTTAGCTAATAATGACGTTAATTTTCAAGATTTTGATAATGATGGTGATGGCATTGTTGATATGATTCATGTTGTTTATGCTGGACAAGGAGAACATACTGGAGGTGGAGCAAATGCAATATGGCCTCATAGTTGGATTTTGCCATCTAATTCCATATTAGATAATGTGCAATTACAATCTTATTCATGTTCATCTGAATTATATAATGCTTCGGCTTGTGATGGCATAGGTCCTATTTGTCATGAGATGGGACATGTTTTAGGGTTGCCAGATTTTTATGATACTGATTATTCAGGATCTGGTGGCACTTCTATAGAAGTAATGTATTGGGATTTAATGTCATCTGGTGGTTATAATAATGATTGTATAACTCCACCTAATCTATCGGCTGTAGAAAGAAATTTATTGGGTTGGTTAAATCCAACGATTATTTCTACAAATAATACTAATTGTATATTGCCTGCTATTTCTGATAGTAATATGGTATATAAAATAAATCTTCAAGATGATGAATTCCTAATATTTGAACATAGAAATAAGAAAAAATGGGATGCATATACTCCAGGAAAAGGGATGCTTGTTTTTCATGGAGATCAAAGCTTTATTGATAATTGGATAATTGGAAGAAATAATGCTATAAATGCAAATCCTTTTGATAGAGGTTTGTTTATTATTCCATCTTGTGGAGATTCAACTAATATTGATTCTGACTCAACAACCTTTCCTGGCAGTAGAAATGTTAATTCTTTATTAAATATAACTCATAAAAATGGAAATCCAACTGGAGTTAATTTGACAAATATAGGTTACACATCTGATTCTACAATTACTTTTAATTTAGCTAATATTTATCCTAATATAAGCATTTCCTCTCCGACAAATATAACGATGAATTCAGCAACATTAAATGGTTCTGCAATTGGAACGGATATTACATCAATGGGGTTTGAGTATAGAATGGTCGGCGATACTGCATATACATCACAAACAATTAGCACTTCTACTATGCAATTCAATTTAACTAATTTACTTGCAGGCACAACATATGAATATAGAGTATTTGGAATAAAAAATTCTATTACTTACTATACTTCAATAATCGAATTTAATACTATTTGCTTAACCAATTTAACTATACCTTATAGCCAAGGATTTGAAGTTGCAACATTACCTTGTTGGGGCTATCAATCTTCTAATAACAATTTTATTAGTATAGAAACTGTCGGTAATGTACCATATTGTTTACCTCATAGTGGAAATAGAATGATTAAATACGGGTCTGGTTATTTAGAATATGGCAATTGGGCGACAATAACAACTCCTGTGATTTATATTCCTCATCAATATCATCAATTTAGTTTTTGGATTTATAGACTTAGTGGTTCTTACTCAAGTCCAAATGAAGGTGTTGAAATATATATTAACTCAAATAATGATTTAAATGGAGCTACTCTTTTAGGATATATTTCAAATAATAGAAATACCACACCAATAGAAACTTCAGATGGTTGGTATAACTACTCTTTTAATCTACCCTCTGGTACTTATGGAAATAAATATTTTATTATAAAAACTTTATCTGACTTTGGTTATAATATTTATATTGATGATATCTCCATTACTCCATATCTTACTCAAATCCCTCCTATGGTATTCATGGACTCTGTATCAAGTATTACAACAAATTCTGCTGACCTTTATGGTTTATATATTCAAGGAACAGACTCTATCCTAACACAAGGATTTGAATATAAATTAAACGCTGACACCTCTTGGTCTTCAATTACAACATCTACAGGAACAGCTCAATTCAATTATTTATTATCAGGTCTTTCAGTTAATACAAAATATAATGTTAGAGCTTTTATTACAACACAAACAGAAGGCACAACATACTCAACAATTAATACTTTCACAACAGATTCTGTTGAGTTAGGAGAAGTATTAACTAATGAGGCTAGTGGTATAACCAATTCAAGTGCAGTTTTAAATGGAACTTTAGTAAGTACAGGTTATGCAACAAGTAATATTGAATTAGGATTTGTTTATTCAAATACTACAAATCCATTGATTGGAGATACTAATGTATATAAAGTAATTATTCCATACACAAGTGGAATGACATCTTTTGATACAATTATAACAACATTTTATCCATCTACAACTTATGCTAAAGCATATATTACTAATTCAGCAGGAACATATTATGGAGAAGAAATAAACATAAATTATTCAGGATTAAGTAATGTAAACAATAATCAATTAAATATTCAACTCTATCCTAATCCTGCAACAAGTTCTACAAAACTTATAGTAAATGGTATTAGTGGAGAAACACAAATTATCATTAACGATATTCAAGGAAGAACGATAAACACTACAAAAAATAATCCTTTAAATGGTCAAATTGAACAAACAATAGATCTAACAAAGCTATCAAGAGGTATTTATTTCATAAATATAAAGAACTCTACCAATAGCAAGGCTGAAAAACTAATTGTCCAGTAAGAAAAGTACCAAGTGATTTAGTTATTCGAAAAAAGGCTAAGTATATTTGGATTTATACTTAATATAAATTGAAAAAGAGTTAATATAATTGGAAATATATTAACTCTTTTTTCATAAAGATTCAGTTTAATTTCTTGGCAATAAAGATAAATCGAGACCGTTTCAAGGCGCAAAGTAGTATTAAACACTGATAAATAGATAGTTATGTCATGTATTTTTATGATATTTGAAGTATGAATAAGATAGAAAACACAAGTTTTGTAGATATTGCTGTAGATAATTGAAAAATCAAAGAATCATTTTTCAATAAAATTAATTCGACAATAAAATGTTAAAAAAAAGTAGATTGGAAATGGCTCGACTTAGAAATACAAGATATAAAATATAATAAAAATGCTTGTGAAATAATTCACCAATTATTTCTAAAATAGAAAATAAATTTGTATATTTGCAAATCAAGATAAGCTCTTTAAGAGCTAACAAGAGTTAATTGATAAAACCCTCCCTAAAATTTGTTAAAATAAAAGATGTACATCTTTCTACCCAAAAGATGCACATGATTTGATGTGAAAGATGCACATCTTTCAGAAATTAAACCTTGATTTATGAGAACAAAATAAGCTTTCGCAACAAAAAGACTTTGATTTACCACAAATAAACCTTGTTTAATTTTAAAAAGAGTTTGATTAATAATCACAATAGGATTATTGGTATGATACACTTGCTCCTTTATTGTACTACATCTTGGTTATCTTTTTACAATTCAAAATTATAATATAATAAATATTAAATGTGGATTATTTTGGCGAAAATTTGTAGCTAAAATAAAAATTATATTTTACTTTGCAAAAGCATACCTTATATAAATATAGATAATAATGATATAAATTGACTTATTAAATTTTACTTCAAGTAAGGGATGGCTAATAAATACTATATAAACAAATAAAAAAGAAATGAAAAAATTACTATTATTTATTATTCTATCAGGGGTAGCTTTAAGCGTTTCTGCTCAACATTATAGAGCAAATCAATGGCATGTTGGTCCAACTGGTAGTTTTGGATTCCAAAACAGAAATATGGAAAAATGGGATGAAGGATTAAGCAACGTTAATCCTCAAGCCAGTTTTGGAGCTTTTGTTGGTTATTCTTTTACTGATTTATTGGGAGTTCAAGTTGATGGTTTATATAATGGAACTTTTGGAGATGGAACCACAAACACTCTTCAAATTCCAGCTATGTTTATGCTTCAATTTGCAGAATATATGCATTTTGGGGTAGGTCTTATGTATCAATATAGTTTTAAACATCCAAATAATATGGTTGGAGTGATTCAATATAATTTTTCAGCTGTGAATAATAATTATCTTTCAGCTTTTGTTGAATTATCTTCTTTAACTGAAAGAATATTTACAATTGGTAATTATACTTATTTCACAGGAGAAATACAAAAAACAAGAGCTTTCTTTAGATTTGGTTATGCTATAACTCCTGCCTCTTTTACCTTAGTTCCAGAAGAAGACATTTTAGTTGTGGATGTCCCTAAAAAAGTTGAATTTCATCCTTTCTTTTTTGAATTTGGTTTAAGATTAGATATTTTAAGCCTTTTTGATGATGGAGGAAATAATCATAGAAAATCTAGTGGAGGAAAAACAGGCACTAAGAAAAAATATACTAATAAAAAGAAAAGATAAGAATTAAACAATTATTTATAGGAAAATGGTTTTAGTTTTAAAACCATCTTTTTTTGTGCATAGATATTGATTCTAAAGATTAATTTTCAGTTATATAAAGAGCTAATTAAAGACTTTTTTAGGTATTTATAGGTAAGATTAGTTTTTCTTTCTATCTTTGTGCCTCCAAATTGCACAGAATAATTATTCTGTGTGGTTTGTTATTTTGTTTATTATTACATTAAATATTGATATGAAAGAAAGTAAATTAGGACTGGACTTTCAAAAAGTCGCATATGCTAAGGGCTTAGCAAAAAGTATTTCTGATGACGTTCAGAACTTTGTAGATAGCTATTCTACTGTTGCTGTTGAACGTACTTTATGTAGATTGATGGGAATTGATGGCATTGATGAAAATGAAGTACCACTTCCAAATATATTAGTTGATTTCATTAAAGAAAAAGGAATGCTTAAACATGGTGTTTTATTCCTTTTAGGTAATGCAATATTATCAACTGGCTTAACTCCTCAAGAAATTGCTGAAAAAACTGTAAGTGGAGAATTAGATATAACTACAATTGCTCTTGGTGATGAAGAAAAAGCTAAACAAGCTCTTCAACTATACATTAATAAAAGTATTGAACGCATAACTAATAATCGTAAAAGAAGAGAAAACTATATTGCAACTATTGGAGAAGGTCCTAAACCTTATCTATATGTTATTGTTGCAACAGGAAATATATATGAAGACGTTGTTCAAGCACAAGCAGCTGCTCGTCAAGGTGCAGATATTATTGCTGTTATTAGAACAACAGGTCAAAGTTTATTAGACTACGTTCCTTATGGAGCAACAACAGAAGGCTTTGGTGGAACTTTTGCAACTCAAGAAAACTTTAGAATCATGCGTACTGCATTAGATGAAGTTGGTGAAGAAGTTGGAAAGTATATTCGTTTATGTAACTATTGCTCTGGTTTATGTATGCCAGAAATTGCTGTTATGGGAGCTTTAGAAGGCTTAGACGTTATGTTAAATGACGCTCTTTATGGAATTTTGTTCCGTGATATTAATATGCAAAGAACACTTGTTGACCAATATTTCTCAAGAATTATTAATAGTTTTGCTGGTGTTATAATAAACACAGGAGAAGATAATTACTTAACAACAGCTGATGCTTTTGAAGAGGCTCATACTGTTTTAGCTTCTGACCTTATTAATGAACAGTTAGCTTTTGCAGCAGGATTGCCAGAAGAACAAATGGGACTTGGACATGCTTTTGAAATGGATCCTCAATTAGAAAATGGATTCCTTTATGAACTTGCACAAGCTCAAATGACTCGTGAAATTTTCCCTAATGCTCCTTTAAAATATATGCCTCCTACAAAGTTTATGACAGGAAATATATTCCGTGGACATGTTCAAGATGCGTTGTTTAATGCAATAAGTATTTGGACTGGTCAAGGTCTTCAATTATTAGGAATGATGACAGAGGCTATCCACACTCCATTTATGAGTGATAGATTCCTTTCTATTGAAAATGCTCAATATGTTTTCAATAATATGAAGAATATTGGAGATGAAGTTGAATTTAAGAAAGATGGTATGATGCAAAAAAGAGCTCAAAAGGTTCTTGATGATGCAACTTTATTATTAGAAAGAATTGATAAGGAAAGTTTGTTTGATGCTCTTGAAAAAGGAATATTTGCAGATATTAAACGCCCAAAGAACGGAGGAAAAGGTTTAGCTGGAGTATTTGAAAAAGATGCACATTACTATAACCCATTTATAACATTAATGAAAGGAGAAAATAAATAATGAGTGGCGGTTTATATTCAATGGATAAAAAAGATTTCTCAACTGAGTTAAATCTTAAAGAAATAAAGCCTTATGGCGACACAATGAATGATGGTAAGGTTCAATTAAGTTTTACCCTTCCTGTTCCTTGTGGAGAAGAAGCAATTGAAGCAGCGAAACAATTATTAAAAAAAATGGGGTTAGAAAACCCTCAAATTGTATTCTATAAAGAACTGACTAAGGGATTTACTTTCTTTAATTGTTATGGTAATTGCACTCACGATGTTGACTACACAACTATAATAGTTCCTAAAGTTGAATCAAATAAAATGGATATGCACGAAACAGACGAGTATATCAAACAAAACATAGGAAGAAAACTCGTTATTGTTGGTGCAAGTACAGGTACTGATGCTCATACTGTAGGTATTGATGCTATTATGAATATGAAAGGTTTTGCAGGTCATTATGGTCTTGAAAGATATGAAATGATTGATTGTTTGAATATGGGTAGCCAAGTTCCTAATGAAGAATTTATTGCAAAAGGAATTGAAATGAAAGCTGATGCTTTAATTGTGTCTCAAACTGTTACTCAAAAAGATGTTCATATAAAGAATTTAGTTGAGTTAGTTGAAATGATGGAAGCTGAAGGATTAAGAGATAAAATGATTCTTTGTTGTGGAGGTCCAAGAATTTCACACGAACTTGCAAAAGAACTTGGTTATGATGCAGGTTTTGGAATGAATACTTATGCAGATGATGTTGCATCATACATTGCACAAGAAATGGTAAAAAGACAAAAATAAAACAATTACAGATATGGATAAAAATCAAATAAGAGAGACTATTGCTAAACGTGCAGCTCTTGAATTAAAAGATGGATATGTTGTAAACTTAGGAATAGGACTTCCCACGTTAATTCCCAATTATTTAAAGCCAGGAGTTAAAGTATTACTTCAATCAGAAAATGGTATAATTGGTATGGGTGCAACACCAAAACAAGGTGAAGAAAACAAAGATATTGTTAATGCTGGAGGAGAATTCACATCTATTATTGATGGAGGAGCTACTTTTGATAGTGCAATGTCTTTCTCTATTATTCGTGGTGGACATGTTGATGCATCTATCTTAGGAGCAATGCAGGTTGATGAAAAAGGTAATCTTGCTAACTGGATGATACCAGGAAAGAAAGTACCTGGAATGGGTGGAGCGATGGACTTAGTTGTTGGGGCAAAACATGTAATTCTTGCTATGGAACATACTGCAAAAGGTAGTCATAAAATTTTAAAAGAATGCACTCTCCCACTTACAGCTAAAGGTCAAGTAAACCTAATTATTACAGAAATGGGTGTTATGGAAATAACTCCAAAAGGAATTGTTCTAAAAGAAATCCATCCAGAATTTACCGTAGAACAAGTACAAGAAGCCACAGGAGCTACTCTTATTATTTCAGAAGACCTAAAGCCAATGCAACTATCTTAATTGATAAGGGAAAATCGGTTAAAGAAATAGAAAATTTAATTATAAATACAAAAACAAAGATTAGAAATGGAAAAAGTATATATAGTTGCAGCAAAAAGAACTGCAGTAGGTAAATTTTTAGGAGCTTTAACTAATGTTCCTGTTGTTGAACTTGGTGTAGCAGTAGTTAAAAATATATTAGAAGAGACTAAAATTGATCCTTCAAAAATTGATGAAGTAATTGTTGGGAATATTCTTATGGCAGGTCAAGGACAAGGTGTTGCTCGTCAAATATCAGTAAAAGCAAATATTCCTATCGAAGTTCCTGCTTATGGTATTAATATGATATGCGGTAGTGGATTAAAAGCTGTTATGAATGCATATAATTCAATTCGTGCAGGAGAATCTAACTTAATTATTGCTGGTGGTGCAGAATCAATGTCAGGAGCTGGATTTATATTACCTGCTTCAACTCGTAATGGTATAAAGATGTCAGATATTAATATGAAAGACCATATGATACATGATAGCTTAACCGATTCTTTTAGCAATCAACATATGGGTATCACCGCTGAAAACGTTGCAGAAAAACTAAATATTACTCGCCAAGAACAAGACGAACTTTCATTTTCTTCACAACAAAAAGCTATTAATGCAATAGACAGTGGTAAATTTAAAGAAGAAATAGTACCTATTGAAATAGTTACTAAAAAATCAACCACTATCTTTGCTGAAGATGAATTTGTTAATCGCACAACTTCATTAGAAAAACTTTCTTCATTAAAACCTGCTTTCAAAAAAGATGGAACTGTAACTGCTGGAAATGCATCTGGTATTAATGATGGAGCTGCTTTTGTTATGGTAGCTTCTGAAAAAGCTGTAAAAGAATTTGGACTTACTCCTATGGCAGAAATAGTATCTGTTGGACAAGGTGGAGTTGATCCTTCAATAATGGGTCTTGGTCCTGTTCCTGCAATAAAGAATGCTTTATCTAAAACAGATATTAAATTTAAAGATATAGATGTATTCGAATTAAACGAAGCTTTTGCGGCACAAGCTCTTGGTGTTCAAAAACAATTATCTGAACAACATGGAGTAACAAAAGAATGGTTAAATGAAAATACAAATAAAAATGGCGGTGCAATAGCAATAGGACATCCAGTTGGGGCATCAGGCTGTAGAATATTAGTATCTCTTCTTTATGAAATGAAACGTTCTGAGAAAACTTATGGATTAGCTTCATTATGTATTGGAGGCGGAATGGGTACCGCAATAATTGTGAAAAACACAAACCTAAAATAGATTTTGTAATATGAATAAAATAAAAGTAGGTGATACCTACACACATGAGGTAAGATATACTCAAGCAAATGTTGATACTTTTGCTAAAATATCTGGAGACAACAATCCAATACATATTAACCCTGAATATGCGGCTAAAACTCCTTTTGGAAAGCCAATAGTTCATGGTTTCTTTGCTGGTGCTGTCTTCTCAAAAGTTTTTGGAACAAAATGGCCTGGCGAAGGTACAATTTATATGTTCCAAGACATGGCTTTTTTATCCCCTGTCTTCGTTGAAAAAGATTACATTGCAAAATTTGAAGTAATTAAAGTAATTGAAGAAAAGCATAGAGGAATTATTAAATGTACTCTAGAAGATTCTGAAGGTAAAGTTGCTATCTCCGGACAAGCAAAACTTATGCACAAGGAACAATTTTAATTTTAAGACAAGAAAAGTTTATGAAAAGACTTGAAAACAAAGTAGCTATCATCACTGGTGGAGCTGCTGGTATAGGTGCTGCAACAGCAGCAAAATTCACAGAAGAAGGTGCCAAAGTAATAATTTGGGACTTAGATGAAACAAGAGGTAATGCTCTTGCTAAAGAATTAGGTGCAACATTTGCAAAAGTAAATACAGCAAACTATGAAGAAATAGAAATTGCTGCTAAAAATGTAAATGATAAATTCGGCCGTATAGATATTCTTATTAATAATGCTGGTATCACTCGTGATAGTACATTAAAAAAAATGACATTACAACAATGGCAACAAGTTATTGATGTAAATCTTTCAGGAGTATTCTATTGCACAAAGATTATAAGTGAATATATGGTTGCTAATAGCTGGGGAAGAATTGTAAATGCTTCTTCTGTTGTAGGACTTTATGGAAACTTTGGTCAAACTAACTACGTTGCCACTAAATCTGCAATAATAGGTATGACTAAAACTCTTGCAAGAGAATTAGGTCGTAAAGGTATTACAGTAAATGCAGTAGCTCCAGGATTTATTGCAACAGAAATGGTTTCTGCAATGCCTGAAAACGTAATTGAAGGAATGAAAGCAAAAGTTCCTATTGGACGTCTTGGAGAACCAAAAGAAATAGCGAATGTTTATGCTTTTCTTTCTTCAGATGAGGCTTCATATATCAACGGACACACTTTAAGTGCTGACGGTGGAATGACTGTATAATAATTCATTTTATTACAGATAAAGATAAACTCAATGACTATTGTGATAGCTAATAGAGTAATTGTCACCTATATGGTGATTAAATAAATTGATTAAATTTAAGGTGGGATAAATATTGTCCCACCTTTTTTATATATAAATAATTAAATAAATGGACTTTAGCATAAATAACAAAGAAAAACTATTTCTGCAAATGATAAGAGAGTTTGCGGAAAAAGAAGTAAAACCATTAGCAGCTGAAATAGATGAGGAGGAAAGATTTCCTATCGAAACAGTAGAAAAAATGGGAAAGATTGGTATTATGGGCATACCTGTACCTATTCAATATGGAGGACAAGGTGGGACAAATCAAATGTACTCAATGGCAGTTGAAGAACTATCGAGAGTATGTGCCACAACTGGAGTTATTGTTTCTGCTCACACATCACTTTGCATTGCTCCTATTATGGAAAATGGTACAGAAGAACAAAAAATGAAATATGTACCAAAATTAGCATCAGGAGAATGGATTGGAGCATTTGGTTTAACAGAACCTAATGCAGGAACTGATGCAGCAATGCAACAAACAGTTGCTGTTGATACTGGTGAAAAATGGATACTTAACGGCTCAAAGATATTTATTACAAATGCAGGCTATGCACATGTTTACATAGTTATTGCAATGACTGATAAATCACAAGGCACAAAAGGAATTTCTGCTTTTATTGTTGAAGAAGGAACTCCTGGTTTCTCTATTGGAAAGAAAGAAAAGAAATTAGGTATTCGTGGCTCTTCTACTTGCGAACTAATATTTGAAAACTGTGAAATACCAAAAGAAAACCTTCTTGGAAAAGTAGGAAAAGGATTTGGTATTGCAATGAAAACTCTTGATGGTGGTCGTATTGGTATTGCAGCACAAGCATTAGGAATAGCTCAAGGTGCTATGGATGAAACCATAAAATATACTAAGGAAAGAAAACAATTTGGAAAATCAATTGCAAAGTTTCAAAACACACAATTCCAATTAGCTGATATGGAAACAAGAGTACAAGCATCACGTTTACTTGTTCGCTCAGCATCATTCAAAAAAGACCAAGGTTTATCATATTCTGTTGACGCAGCAATGGCTAAACTATTTGCAGCAGAAACAGCAATGGAAGTAACAACCAAAGCAATACAATTCCATGGAGGATATGGTTATACTCGTGAATATCCTGTTGAAAGAATGTTCAGAGATGCAAAAATAACAGAAATTTATGAAGGAACATCTGAAGTTCAAAGAATGGTAATTTCTGGTAATATATTAAAATAAAAAATTAGAGAAATGAAAATAGTTGTTTGTATAAAACAAGTTCCAGATACCACAGAAGTAAAACTTGACCCAGTAACTGGAACATTAATAAGAGATGGTGTCCCAAGCATCATTAATCCTGATGACAAAGGAGGCTTGGAACTTGCTCTTCAATTAAAAGATGCTTATGGAGCAGAGGTTACAGTAATTACAATGGGACCTCCTCAAGCAGAAGCAGTTCTTAGAGAAGCTTATGCAATGGGAGCAGATAGAGTTATCCTATTAACAGATAGAAAATTTGCAGGAGCAGATACACTTGCAACATCTAATGCTTTAGCTGGAGCTTTACGCACATTAGAATATGATTTAATAATAACAGGACGTCAAGCAATTGACGGAGATACTGCACAAGTTGGTCCACAAATTGCTGAGCACTTAGATCTTCCTCAAATAAGTTATTTAGAAGACCTAAAATATGACGGTAAGAAAACTTTTACTGTTAAAAAATCAACAGAAGAAGGTTATCAAATACTTGAAGTCGATTCTCCTTGCCTTGTAACAGTACTTTCAACAGCAAACAAAGCTCGTTATATGACAGTAAAAGGTATTGTTGAAGCTTTTGATAAACAAGTAGAAGTATGGGGCTTTGAAAACATTGATGTTGAAGAATCTAAGCTTGGACTTAAAGGCTCTCCTACCAAAGTAAAGAAAGCTTTTACAAAAGGAGTTAAATCAGCAGGAGAAATATATGAAGTTGATGCTGAAGATTCAGTAGGTATAATAATAAGTAAATTAAAAGAAAAATTTATAATCTAATAGCATTATGGATAAATCACAATATAAAAACGTATTTGTATTCGTTGAGCAAAGAGAAGGAAATATCCAAGGAGTTGCTATCGAATTATTAGGAAAAGCACGTAACTTAGCAGATAGCTTAGGAGAAAATGTATATGCTATGCTGTTAGGAAAAAATATAGAAGACAAAGCAGAAAATCTAATTGCTTATGGAGCTGATAAAGTAATTGTAGCTTCTTATGATGAATTAGATGAATACACCACAGAAGCCTATACTCAAGCAATAAGTCAAATAGCAAACGAATATAAGCCATCAATAATCCTTTTTGGAGCAACAACAATAGGAAGAGACCTTGGCCCAAGATTATCAGCAAGATTATCAACAGGACTAACAGCAGACTGTACTCGTTTGGAAATATCAGAAGAAAAAGAATTTCTTATGACTCGTCCTGCTTTTGGAGGTAACCTAATGGCAACAATTGTTTGTCCAGAACATCGTCCTCAAATGTCAACAGTTCGTCCTGGCGTAATGAAAGCTATGGATAAAGATGATAGCAGAAAAGGGGAAATAGAAAAAATCACAATCAATTTCAATAAGGATAAATTCAAAGTAAGAATTAAAGAAACTGTAAAAGAAAAGAGCAATATGATAGACATTGCAGAAGCTAAGATATTAGTATCTGGTGGACGTGGTGTTGGAAATAAAGAAGGCTTTGTTGCTCTAAATAACTTAGCAGAAGTATTGAATGCAGAAGTATCAGCATCAAGAGCTGTTGTAGATGCAGGTATTGTTGATCATGACCGCCAAGTAGGACAAACAGGAAAAACCGTTAGACCTAACTTATATATTGCTTGTGGAATATCAGGAGCAATCCAACATATGGCTGGAATGGAAGAAAGCGACTATATAGTTGCAATAAACAAAGACCGCTACGCTCCTATTATGCAAAGTGCAGACTTAGGAATAGTTGGTGATGTTAAAAAGATAATTCCATTACTAACTGAAAGACTAAAAGGACTAAAGAAACAACAATAAGATACGAAATAATCCAATAAACCAAAAGCAGTAGTCTAATAGCTACTGTTTTTTTTATGTTCTACTCTAAATTGTTTTCTGTATTTTTGCCAAGATTTATATTAATTATTTTCTATTTCTCTATTATATATGTCAGTTACATGGAATTTATGGCATGGTTGCCAAAAAATAAGTGAAGGTTGTAAATATTGTTATGTTTATCGTCAAGATGAACAGCATGGTAAAGATAGTAGTATAGTTACCAAGACAGCTAATTTTAATCTTCCAATAAAAAGAAAAAGAGATAAATCTTATAAAATTCCATCAGGTGAAATGGTTTTTACTTGTTTTACTTCCGATTTCTTTGTTTCTGGTGCTGATATGTGGAGAAAAGAAGCATGGGAGATGATGCGAATTCGTAAAGATCTTATGTTTTTCATTATCACAAAACGTATTGATCGTTTCTATGAATCGTTACCTGAGGATTGGGGTGAAGGATATGACAATGTAGTTATAGCTTGTACGGTTGAAAATCAAGAAATGGTTGATTATCGTTTACCTATTCTTAGAAGTCTTCCAATAAAACATAAGATAATTATGTGTGCTCCTTTATTAGAAAATCTAAACCTTATCTCTTATTTAGACAAAACAATCGAAGAAGTTGCAGTTGGAGGAGAATCGGGTAATGAAGCAAGGGCATGTAATTTTGATTGGGTATTAGATATTCGCTCCCAATGTATATACAAAGACATTCCTTTCTGGTATCACCAAACAGGAGCAAAGCTAATAAAAGATGGAAAGCTTTATCGCATTAAACGCCCATTTCAACACTCTCAAGCCAGAAAAGCAAATATTAATTACAAAACCAATCACTCTATCTAAATATTCTTTCTTATTGTAATTTGATTCTAAAAAATTAGAATCAAGTTCTATTAAACATGTAAAGTAAATTAGTTACTCTCCTATTTTTATTTTGTAATTCTTTCTTGAATACTGCTTTTTACTTTTTGCAACCTTAGAGTGATTTATAGTCTTTCCATAAAGCTCTATTTCTTCATTTCTTTGCTTCTCTCTAGTTGCTTTAATAATATCTTTTAGCAGTTTCTTCGTTTTCTTCTTATTTTTCATAGCCTTATCTTTCAAAAGATACACTTAATATTATTACATATATTTTGCACAAAAGTACAACTAATCTTATTACAAACAATACTCATAAATATTTAATCTCCTTCAATATTATAATAAGAAAGAAATCCCAATACAATAATAGCAAAATATTACATCTGCAATATCAGTTATACATTTCCTACCCTTTATATGGTATTATCTTGAATCTCAAAACTTACTCATCATTAATCGCCTATGTATTTAAAAGAATATTCGTTTCTAAATCAGAGTTAATAATTTCCATTCCAATAATTGCAGTCATAAGTGCTGCAACACTTTGTTGACCTTCATTTTCTTCATAGAAAGTCCCATCTTTTAATTTCATATTAAAGTTAAGTGATTTAGATAAAGAAGTACTAAACCAACTAATAGAAATAGCAATAAAAGCTAACTAAGTTTAGCTGAAAAAAGATTAGCTCTTTTTCTGGTTAAAGTTGATATAATTGACTAATCCTAAATAAGCGTTACAGATTATACACTTATTTTCTTGGGCAAAATTATAAAAATAAATTAGAAATTCCTTACAATGTGGACACCTTCTAATTTAAGTACATTACTTCTTTTCAATATAATTCCCTTTGTTATCAATAAAGCCAACCTTTCCATTAATCTCAACTAAAGCCCATTCTGGTTTATACTCATCAAAAAATCCAATTTTATCATATATTGGTTTTACAACTTCATTTCCTTTATCATCAATAAAGCCAAACTTTCCATTAACCTCAACTAAAGCCCATTCTGGTTTATATAAATCAAAAAAGCCAATACTATCATATATTGTTTTTACAACTTCTTTTCCTTTATCATCAATAAAACCAAGCTTTCCATTAATCTCAACTAAAGCCCATTCTGGTTTATACTCATCAAAAAAGCCTATTTTATCATATATTGGTTCCACTACCTCTTTTCCTTTATTATCAATAAAGCCTAGCTTTCCATTATTTTCAACCATAGCCCAGTCTGATTTATATATATCAAAAACTCCAATACTATCATATTTGGTTTGAGCTGAACAAATTCCAAAAAAGGAAAAAGTAAATAAAATAAAAGCAAATCTTCTCATTGTATTAAATATTAAAGGATTAAATCTCACATAAATAAAACTAAAAATAATAGAATTACATTTGCAAATGTAGTAAATATTTTTCTGTAGCAAATAATTTCTCTTAAAAAATATTATTCTAAATAACTACCTATAAAAGGATTAATACCCTAATCTATAGCTATTAATCATAGTTCCCCTACACTTTTCATAGGGAATACCTGCCTTTTCCTTACACTTTTCCTGACGAATAATTATAGTTTGCCTACACTTTTCCTGACGAAAGCTGAGAAAGTAATATAAATATAGCTATAAAAGAGGCATCAATTAATACTGATTATGATTAAGTAGAAATAAACTAAGTTTAGCTGAAAAAAGATTAGCTCTTTTTCTGGTTAAAGTTGATATAATTGCGGAAAGATAAGGTTTAAATTCCATTAAACTAAAATTAAATGCCATTACGATGGGCATCGTGGTAGTATTACGATGCCCATCGTAGACTAACTATGATGGGCATCGTAAATTTTATGATATTTTAAGAGTGATCTATTTATTATTATTCTACTCTTTTGAGTTTTAGTAGATTTATGAGTACAAAGATACTAAATTTCGTTTGATTTTGCAAGTATTATTGATTTATTTTTCAAGCCATTCTTTATAGCAAGTCATTACTTTTTGATAGGTTTTTTCTGGATTTGAATCTGAAGTATTAACTACACAATCATAGTTTGATAAGTCTTCTACATCCACTCCATATAAAGTTTTATAACGATATACTTCACTATTTTTACGAGCTAAAAGTTTTTCTGCTGCATCTTCAATAGAAGTATATTTTTCGTTCTTTCTTATATTGTCTTGAAAGATTCTTTTTGCAGCTATGTTATTGTCTACGGTTAGATGAATTTTAAATGAATGAGGGATAAAATGCCATGCCAAACGAGAATCAAGAATAAGGCCTCTCTCCTCTTTTCCATAGTTTGTTACCATTTGGTCACATTCTTCATCTATTTCTGGATGAGTTTCCATAAACTTATTAAACTCCAAAGCGTCCATTCCATATTTTGAAGCCAATTCTCTTTGAATTACTCCTATTGAAATAACATCAAAACCCAATTCTGCATTAAGTTGCTTGCTTAAAACACTTTTCCCACTTCCTAAATCACCTGAAATTGCTATCTTTATATTTTTCATATAGTTCTTGTTTTACATTGCAAAGGTAAAATTAAAGTTTGAATTTGCAATAATGTTATTCTTGCCTAAGTAAATTATTGTAATATATAGTATCTAAAATAGTACAATGCTAATAACCAAATAATTAATATTATGTATGTTATAAGGTAATATTTCGCTTTTGAATTCTTGTGATGTATTATATACATCGTTATTATTATCCCAAATACTCCTCCTGCTATTTCTAAATAATGCAATATTCTTTCTGGTACTCTTTGTTTGACGTTTATCGCTTTGTATTTGTCATAACAGAAAATAATTATTGAAATAATATTTATAATAAAGAGATAGGGAATAAAGTAATCCATAATTGTGGGGTTATTATTTAATTGACATTATGCTTTTCTATTAAAGGCTACATACGATAACACAACTACATTCATTATCAAAGCATATAAAACAGCAGGAATAGCTATTTTTGAGTTATTTAATATTATAGGACTTGTTGATATTAATATAGCTTGTGCAGCATTTTTAATTCCTACTCCTATTACTATTGTTTTTCTTTGTGGAAGTTGAATTTTAACCAATCTGGAAATAAAATAAATTAATAACATAACTCCAATAACAAGAATTAATATTGCTATTGAGAGTTGATTAAAATTTTGAATAATGACACTCCTATTCTCTAAGAAGAAAACAGTAATTAATATTAGTAATAAGTAGATTGGAAGTTTCTTTGTCAAAAATGATATTTTCTTTACAAATGCTTCATTGTATTTATTTAATATCATGCCAATAATAATTGGGATTAATAAGAACACAACATTTTGCATCAATAGTTTAAAGAATGGTAGATGAAAATTAACCGAATCCCCTATTTCAAAGTAAATATATGATGAAACAATAATTGGTATTGTAAAGATAGATAATATACTTGTTAATGAAGTTAATAAAACAGATAAGGCGATATCACCCTTTACTAAAAATGAAAAAGCATTTGAAGAAGCCCCTCCTGGACATGCTGCAATTAAGATTATTCCTATCTTAAATTCATCTGGCATATTAAAGAAACTTAGTACAAGCCAAGCAACTAATGGATGAAAAACTAATTGAGCAAGTGAGCCTACAATTATTGGTAGTGGTTGGTTAAGTATTAATTTAAAGTTTGAGAGTTTTAATTCCAATCCTATACAAAACATTAAAAATATAAGTACAGGAATAACTATAAATATTGAATTCATATTATAAAAATTAGGGTTTAAATTACATATCTATTTTTAGAAATGCACCATAGTTTTCTTTGAATATCTTCTTTGGTCCATAATAATCTATGTTTGATGCAGCTCCAAAAGCAAATTTATTTATTTTTAAACCTAATCGAAAATCAAAGAAGCTTCTTTCGTGTCCATTATAAGCGAAATTATAATTATAAAGACCTTGAACACGTGAATAGAGTCTTAATTTTTCTGTTAATTTGGGTTTAAACTCAATAATACATATTGTTTCAATATTACGTGTTGGTAAAAATTGGAAATAAGGAGTAAGTAAAAACATCCAAGTAGCATCAATATGATTCAAGGAAATTGAAACATTAGGAATAAAGCCTTTCTTAAAATGATACTGCAACCCTCCTCCTATATTTATATTCTTATGGAATTGATAAACAAAAGAATTTATCATTATCAATTCATTTTCAGATACAGTATTCTTATAATCAGCAGTTGCAATTGTTAGATTAGAGAAATCAATTTTATTACAAATTGTTCTCTTTAAATTTAATTGAACACTCGACCTGTTGTTTCCTGCAAATATCTCAAATGGAACAGGAGAATTATTGGATTGAGAATAAACGCTAATGAAAAATAAATTAAGTGAAATAAAAGTCAGTAGTTTTCTCTTCATATATTTAATATTATTTTGGCTACTATATATACAAGATGTAAATTAAAAGCCCATTAGTACTATGCAATGCTATTTTTTTTGCAAAAGTACAATTTAAAATTTGAAAATTCTACTGCTTATAAATATGTAGGAAAGTATTGTATTACTTTAAGGATAAGTCAATAAATGATAAGACAACAAATACAACATTTAATAAACCTGTTTTTATAAGCATTGTATTATACTTTTCAGATTTGGCTTTTAATAATTGAGAAAATAATATAAGACCAAAAACAATAATTAAATTTGAGAAAGATAAACCATTTGCTATAAAGCTAAAAATTAAAGCTAATAGAATAAAGAATAAATACTCCATTTCTCCAGCCTTCTTTCCAAACCTTACAACAAAGCTTTGCTTATTATTTAATTCATCTGTTTCTCTATCTCTAATATTATTTACTATAAGTACACAAGTTGCAAGGGATCCACAAACAAACCCTAAAAACATACTTTCTAAGCTAAAGCTTCCTGTTTGTAGTGCTGTTGTTCCAAGAGTTGCAACTGGACCAAAGAAAATAAAACAAAATATATCTGCAATTCCTAAATAACTTAATGATTTCTTTGTAGCTGTATATAGCCAAGCAAAAAGTAGAGAGAATACACCAATAATTAGAATTACTATTCCTCCATTAATTACTAAATATAAACCAACTATTGCTGCAACCAATAAATCAATAGCAATAGCAATTTTCATTTGCTTTAAACTTACACTTCCTTCTGCCAATGCTCTTTTAAAACCAACTCTTCCTTGTTTATCCAATCCATTCTTATAATCGTAATAATCATTAACAAAATTAGAAAGGATTTGAATAGACATTGCTCCAATGAAAGTCGCAATAGCAATTGTCCAATTTATATTATTTGTTTTTGCTGCTACAATTATACCTATTGCAACAGGAGAAAATCCAGCAAATAATGTTTGTGGTCTTGTTATCTTAAGCCATTTTACTACTTCTTTCACTTCTTTATTGATTTGTATATTGTAACAATCCCAAATGTCATTTCTTTATATTGGGCATCAATAAAACCTGCTTCATTTAATTTCTCTACAAATTTATCACCACAAACAAATTCATTTACAGATTCTGGTAGGTATGTATATGCATAATTGTTTTTTGAAATCAATCTGCCAATCATTGGCAATATATGGTTAAAGTATATGTTATAAAAAAAAGATATTATTGAATTCCTTGACTTAGAAAATTCAAGAACAATAAACTCTCCACCTGGTTTCAATACTCTATTTATTTCTTTTAGTCCTTTATCTAAATCTCTGAAATTTCTAACTCCAAAACCAACCAAAGCTGCATCAAAACTATTATCCTCAAAACTTAAATTATGACAATCTTCAAGGCGTAGTGTTATTTGGTTATTAAGATTTAATTTATCAATTTTGGCTTGTCCCTTTTCCAACATACCTTTTGATAAATCAATTCCAACAATGCTTTTTGCTTTATTTTGTTTTAATATTTCTATCGCTAAATCACAAGTACCTGTTGCTATATCTAACACTCTTTCTTTTGGACAAGATAATTGTTTAACTGTTTTTCTTCTCCAAATTTTATCTATATCTAATGTAAGAAAATGATTTAAGAAGTCATATCTCTTAGAAATTGAGTCAAAAAGTTCTCCAACTTGTGTTTTGTCTATTTCCATTTTAGCCAATAATGTTTTTTGCCCATTCTTCAACAATTGGACATTCTTCAAAAACAAATTCTTGTCCTATATCAACAGACTTAAAATAATCGCTTTTCCAAGACTTTGCAGAGTGATTTGTTATTGATATATTTTTAAATTCTTCTGGCAAATCCCAATGGGAACGAGAATGTCCTTCTTTTGTTAATACTAACTTTTTATCAAGAGTTAAACAACCTGCACCTTCTTTTGACTTATCCCAAGTTAAATTATCACGAGCAATAAATATTGCATTATTATCACTATATTTTTTAGTGAAATGTGGGTGAACTTTTAACCAATCTGGTATACTTTTCTCATTAGGATTATTTATTATCTCTCCTATTTGTAAGTACCCATAAATAACATGCAAACTTGGTGCTTTTTTCACGAATCTTAATTTTCCTTCAAACAATTCTGTTTGTTTAAACCAACCAAAAAACAAAAACAAATCACCTTCTTTTATATCATTATTTTTCAAATGAGTTAAAGATCCGTATGCTTGTCCAAAAGCAGGTTTCCAATCAGCTGGTCTTTCACATGCATCTCTTCTTATATCTGGGTCTAAATGACATAAATCAAAAAGACGTCTTGGATTTAATTCGCGTGCAACGTTAGCATATGTTTTGTTTCCAAATCCTTCAATATCTATATTTAAACTTTGGTAAGAAGTGTTATCAAAACTTGGTATAGGCATGGATAATAAAGTTCCATCAGGAAGTATTGGACTTGCACAATCACCATTCCCTAAATCGAAACCTTTTCTACTTAATATTACTTTCATATAATTAATCAACTTTTCTATGTCAAAACGTACTATATAAAACAATATAGACTCATTTTGATACTAAGTTGAACGGTAAAATATATTTTTTATTACCTCTATTTAATATTTCTCTTAAACTTTTGACCTAATATATTTACCTGTTTGAGTATTTTCCGCTTTTGCAAGTTCTTCTGGAGTCCCTTCAAACGTTATCTCTCCTCCTTTATTTCCACCTTCAGGTCCTAACTCAATTACCCAATCGGCAATCTTTATTATATCTGCATGATGTTCTATTACTATTACTGTGTGTCCAATATTTACGAGTTCTTGAAGAGCAATATTTAGTTTATTAATATCATGGAAATGAAGTCCTGTTGAAGGTTCATCAAATATAAATATTGTTGGTTTTTCATTATTCCCTTTTGTTAGATAGAAGGCTAATTTTATTCTTTGGGCTTCTCCTCCACTTATTGTTGTTGAACTTTGTCCTAATTGTAAATATCCTAATCCTACCTTTATTAGAGATTGTAACTTTTGTACTATTTTTATTGTTGTTACCTGGTCGTCTTTTGAGAAAAATTCTAATGCTTCTTCAATTGTTAAAGCTAATATATCAGCAATACTCTTACCTCTATAAAGTATTTCTAAAGCATCTTCTTTATAACGAGAGCCATTACAAGCTTGACAAGGCAAAACTACATCTGCCATAAATTGCATTGGTATAGTTACTATACCTTCTCCCTTACATTCATCACAACGTCCTCCATCTACATTAAAAGAAAAATACCCTGGTTTTAGGTTTCTTTTTTTTGCAAGTGGCTGCATTGCAAATAGATTACGTATCTCATCAAATGCTCCTAAATATGTTGCTGGATTTGAACGAGATGAACGTCCTATTGGATTCTGGTCAACCATCTGTATTGCTTTTATAAGAGATAGAGAACCTTTTGGAGCTGATGCTTTTGGAACATTATCCACCACTTCTCCCAAGTTCATAAGAATTGAGTTATAGAATATATTTTTTATAAGAGTTGTTTTCCCTGAACCTGATACTCCACAAACTACTGTTAAGGCTTGTAGTGGCATTTTAAGTGTTATATCTTTAAGGTTATGTTCATTGCAATTTTCTATAATTATAGACTCTTTCCATTTCCTTCTTCTTTCAGGTAAAGGTATAATTAACTCTTGGTTTATATATTTTGCAGTAAGTGAATTATTTGCGTTAAGAAGATCTTCACTTTTCCCAGAAAAAACAACTTCCCCTCCTCTAACTCCTGCTTCGGGTCCAATATCTATTATATAATCGGCTGCTTTTATTATTTCCTCATCATGTTCTACAACAATTACTGTATTACCTAAATCTCTTAGTTGATAAAGTACATTTAACAAATTTTGTGTATCTCTGGCATGAAGTCCTATACTTGGCTCATCTAATATATACATTGAACCAACAAGTGGACTTCCAAGTGATGTTGCAAGTGATATTCTTTGGCTTTCTCCTCCTGAAAGTGTTGAACTTTGACGGTTAAGTGTCAAATATCCCAAGCCTACATCTTTTAAATAGCCTAAACGTTGTTTTATTTCTGTAATTAATCGTTCTGTTACCTTCTGTTCATACTGTGTAAGTTCTATATTATTGAAGAAAAGTATTAAATCATCAATTGGCATTAATACTAAATCAATTATTGACTTCTGATTTATTTTCACATAACCTGCATCTTTTCTTAGCCTTGTTCCTCTACAATCTGGACATGTTGTTCTTCCTTTATAACGAGAAAGCATAACTCTAAACTGAATCTTATAGCTTTCAGCAATAATAATGTCAAAGAATTTATCAATACCAATTATTTCCTCTGTACCATGCCAAAGTAAGTCTTTATCTTTTTCTGATAGTTTATTATATGGACGATGTATTGGGAATACGTCTGCTGCTTTTTCTATAAAATCCTCTTTAAACTTCTTCATTATTTCACCTCGCCAACAGTTGACTACTCCGTCATAAACAGAAAGATTTGGTTGAGTAATAACTAAGTCTTCGGATATTCCTTCTATCATTCCAGAACCACTACATTTTGGACATGCTCCATAAGGATTATTAAAAGCAAAAAAGTTTTCTGATGGTTTAGTAAACTCCATACCATCTCTTTCAAAACGATTAGAAAAATAAAGAGTTTCATCATCTTTGACAACAATACATTCTCCTTCTCCTTCATAAAATGCTGTATGAACACTATCTGAAAGTCGCAAATAAACATCTTCTGAATTATGAACAATACTTATTCTGTCAATTAATATTCTTACATCAGAACTTTTTAGAATTGTTTTTTGCATAGCTTCATCAATCCTCATTATTTCTCCATCAACCATTACCCTCAAATACCCCAATTGCATCAAAAGTTCAAAACGTATTCTATATGGTTCCTTTACTTTTAATTTTATTGGGCAAAGAATATTAACTCTTGTACCTTCTTCAAAAGCGAGCAAAGCATCAACTACATTTGTTACAGAATGACGAGTTACTTCTTCCCCTGAAATTGGAGAATAAGTTTTTCCTATTCTTGCATAAAGTAGTTTTAAATATTCATAAATTTCTGTTGTTGTTCCAACTGTTGAACGAGGATTGCGATTTGATGTTTTTTGTTCCACAGCAATAGCAGGTGATATTCCAGATATTGAATCAACTTCTGGCTTATTCATTCTGCCTAAGAACTGACGAGCATAAGAAGATAAACTTTCAACATATCGTCTTTGTCCTTCTGCAAATAAGGTATCAAATGCAAGTGAAGTCTTACCTGAACCAGAAAGACCTGTTATTACAATAAGTTTATTATGAGGAATAGTAACATCTATATTCTTTAAATTATTTACCCTCGCTCCTTTTATTATGATTTTATCTTTATCCACTTTCTTTTCTTTTTCTTATGCACAAATTTACTTATTGTTAAGAGGCAATAAATAAATTCTATTTTGGGCGTATGCAATACGCCCCTACCATATAAATATTTTGTCCACAAACTACACATATTGACTTATTGAAATAATAAACTATCAATCTGTGAAAATCTGTGGACAAAAGAAAAATAATTGAAACAATTATTTTTTAATTACCGAGCCATCATTTTTATTAGAACTGGGCTTAGAAATACTTTCTCTCATTTCAGTATCAGCAATCATATTCTTCATTTTGTAATAATCCATTATTCCAAGATTACCATTACGAAATGCTTCTGCCATTGCAAGTGGAACTTCTGCTTCTGCCTCAATTACCTTTGCTCTTGCTTCTTGTGCTTTTGCTTTCATTTCTTGTTCTACTGCAATCGCCATAGCTCTTCTTTCTTCAGCCTTAGCTTGTGCAATATTTTTATCTGCTTCTGCTTGATCCATTTGAAGTTGAGCTCCAATATTCTTACCTACATCAATATCTGCTATATCAATAGATAGAATTTCAAATGCAGTTCCTGTATCCAAACCTTTTGAAAGAACAAGTTTAGAAATAGAATCTGGATTTTCAAGAACATAAGCATGAGATGCAGAAGAACCAATTGAAGTTACAATACCTTCACCTACACGTGCAAGAATAGTTTCTTCACCTGCTCCACCAACTAATTGACGAATATTTGCTCTTACTGTTACTCTTGCTTTAACAATTAATTGAATACCATTGCTTGCAACAGCTGCAACTAATGGAGTATCTAATACTTTAGGATTTACAGACATTTGAACAGCTTCAAATACATCTCTACCTGCCAAGTCAATTGCTGTTGCTGCCTTAAAATCTAAATTCATATTTGCCTTATCAGCAGAAATTAAAGATTTAACAACTCTTTGAACATGACCACCAGCAAGATAATGAGCTTCCAAAAGGTCAGAACTTAAATCTAAGCCTGCCTTCTTTGAAGTTATCATTGCATTAACAATAATTGTTGGCGGAACTTTTCTCCAACGCATAAATATAAGTTGAAGAAGTGAAATCTTAACACCATTCAACACACATTGAAACCATAAATTCAATGGAACTAACCAAAGAAATACTATTAGTGCTACAAAACACACTACTACGATTAGGATAACTCCTGATAACATCATAATTTCTATTTTTTAAATTAATACTTCAATTAGAAAAAGCAAAGATATAACGTTTCTACCTAATTTCAAAGTATACCAACTTATTATTTAATGAAATTAAGTATGAGTTATCTTATTGCTTCACTAATTCCTTATTTGATATATCATCTATTTTTCTACTACCCTCTCTAATACTATCAACAAAATATTTTTTCTCTATTGGAATGTTTTTCTCTAATTCTTCTGTCTTTATTGGTTCCCAATCCGTTGAAACAGATTTACTGAGCTTATAATCAAAATATTTCAATGCGATTATAAATAATAAAAACACTAAAATCACACTTAAAATTATTATCTTCAATGTTTTATTTTTCTTCATTTGTATTTATGAATCAATTTATTTATTTCTAAAATCTGGAATGTGCATTTAATGCTTATGTGGATTATCAATAGCAGTATCCCTTGTGGAGCTTACTTCCCAAAGAGGAAAAGAATTTTCCCATTCATATATTAAATTGGCATCACTTAATTCAACTGCCCTTAATCGAATATTCATGGGGCAAATATACATAATTATTAAAAACAAAATTTAATAACATTAGGTTTGTAGTTTCCATTAAACTAAGTACCTTTGCAAAAAATTTCAAACACATAACATTACAAATAGAAATGATAACAAAATTAGACGAAATTATTGAAGCTGCTAAACTAAAAGGTAAAAAAAGATTAGTTGCTGCTTTTGCTAATGATGCTCACACGATTGGAGCAACTTCAATAGCAATTGACTTGGGTATTATTGATGCAATATTAGTTGGCGACATAGAAACAATCAAGAAAGTATGTCAAGAAGAAGGAATTGATGTAAACAAATACACTCTTGTTCAAGAAGCTAACGAACAAGCAGCAGCAAACTTAGCTGTAAAACTTATAAACGAAGGAAAAGGTGATTTCTTAATGAAAGGTCTTTGCACAACAGATAAATATATGCGTGCAATTCTTAACAAGGAAACAGGACTTATGCCAGGAGGAAAACCAGTACTTTCTCACGTTTCTGTATTTGAAGTACCATCTTACCATAAATTATTAATTACATCTGACGTTGCTGTTATTCCAGCACCAGACTTCAAACAAAAAGTAGCATTAACAAACTATGTTATTTCTACTGCAAAAGTTCTTGGAAACCCAAAACCAAAAGTTGCTCTAATAGCTGCTACAGAACAAGTATCAGTTGGAATGCCAGCATGTGTTGACGCTGCTGTAATTGCTGCAATGGGAAACAGAGGACAAATTAAAGGAGCTATTATTGATGGACCACTTGCAATGGATGTTGCAATTGACAAAGAAAGTGCACAAATCAAAAAACTTACAGGCGAAGTTGCAGGAGATGCAGATTGCTTAGTATGGCCTTCAATTGAAGCAGGTAATGTATTCTACAAAACAGCTACTAAATTTGCAGGAGCAGAATTAGCAGCAATGGTTGTTGGAGCAAAAGTACCTTGCGTTCTTTCATCAAGAGGTGATTCAACAAAAACAAAAACATACTCTATCGCACTTGCAGCTCTTTCTTGTAAATAAAACAAACTAAGTCCCAAAAATATTCACATTATTATTGGACTTTTTTAAATAAAATAGCTTCAAAACATTAAAAGTTTTGGAGCTATTTTATTATTAAGAATAAGAATTTATTTATAGGAAAAAGGAAACAAATAATATTAGTGATAAACCAACTAAAATAGAAATTGTTAACCAACCAACTATATTTTGCAATTTATTATTAACATATTTTCCCATAACTTCTTTGTTATTTACAATTAGAATCATACATATTAAAACAACTGGCAATAATAAACCATTTGCCACTTGAGACCATAAAGTAATTAAAATTAATGGTGCATTTGGAATTAAAATAATTGCAGCGCCTATAAATATTATTGAAGTAAATAACCAGTAGAATTGAGGTGCTTCTTCCCATTTTTTATCAATTCCTGCTTCAAAACCAAACGCTTCACACACATAAAAAGCTGTAGCAACAGGTAATATTGTTGCAGAGAAAATTGATGCAACAAATAACCCAAAAGCAAATGTAACTGAAGCCAAATCGCCTGCAATTGGTTTCAATGCCATTGCAGCATCTTTTGCCTCTTCAATTTTTATGCCATTCTGGTGTAGAGTTGAAGCACAAGCAACAATAATAAAAAATGCTACCGTTACTGTAATTATGCTACCAATAATTACATCAAAAATAGTATATTTATAATCACTTATTTTCAAACCTTTTTCAATTACCGATGACTGCATATAAAATTGCATCCAAGGCGCAATAGTTGTTCCAATAATTCCAATAACAATTGTAATATAACCCATGTTATATTTGATTTGTGGTTTTATCATTGCATTCCCTATCTCACTCCAATGTGGTTTACCAATTAGGGCAGAAACCACATAAATCAATAAAAATGCACTAAAAATAAGAAATACACGCTCGCTTAATTTATAATTTCCTTTTACTACCAACAACCAAACCATAATAGCAGAAATTGGCACAGAAATATATTTACTTATATTAAACACTTGCATACTTCCTGCAACACCAGCAAACTCTGTTGTAGTATTACCAATATCAGCAATTAAAAGACCAACAAAAATAAAGAAAGTAATTTTTACACCTGCATTTTCTCTAATCAAATCAGCCAAACCTTTCCCTGAAACTATACCCATGCGGGCATTCATCTCTTGAACTACTATTAAAACAATAAGAGCAGGAATCATTGTCCATAATAAATTGTAACCATATAAAGCACCAGCAACAGAATAAGTAGTAATTCCACCAGCATCGTTATCAACACTTCCTGTTATTATTCCTGGACCCAAAACAGCTAAAAATATTAATATACTTTGAAAGAATTTCTTTCTGTTTTTTGCAAATTTGAGATTTTTTATCAATGCCATACCTTACCCCCTCTCTTAGTTTTTCCTTTACGCATCAAATCTTCAACAATATCATCAATTACAACCATACCCATTAAAGTATTATTCTCATCAGTTACAGGTATAGCTAATAAGTCGTATTTTGAAATTATAGATCCCAATATATCTATTTTATCATTATCTCTAACACTAATAATATTAGTATTCATAATATCTGAAAGCATCATATTGGGTAACGATACAACAATATCTCTAAGAGAAACAGTAGCAATAAGTTTCTCATCCATATCTGTAATAAATAAGGAATAAATTGTATCTGCTTCAGGTTTTAGTGAACGTAATTTATTTAATGTATCTTCAATAGTCATATTCTTACTAAAAGAAAGATAATCAGTTGTCATAAAACTTCCAACTTCTTTATTTTCATACCCTAACAACTCTCGAACTTCTGCTGAAGATTCTTTTTCCATTTCGTTAAGTAATAACTCAACAGTTTCTTCTTCAAGCCCATCAAACAAATCAGCTACCTCGTCGGCTGGCATCTTTTCCAACACATCAGCAGCTTTACCAATCGATAAACTTTCAATAAGTTGAGCTTGTGCATAAGGTTCCATTTCTTCCAATACATCAGCAGCTTTTTCTTCATCAAGCGATTCAAATACTTTTGTACGTGACTTAACACTCATTTCTTCAATTATATCTGCCAAGTCAGAAGGATGAAGATGTTGAAGTTTATTTGTAGAATTAGAAAGCGTTATATTATAATTAGAACTATCAAATGCTTCAACATCATTCCATAATATATAACGGGTTGGTAAACTTAGTTTAAATACTCCCAACATATTATTAACCCAATCATCAGCACCAAATCGTCTAAATAAACCTTCCGTTCCTATGTCAACCGCAATTGCAAAAGTACCTGATGGAATAGAAACCATACGAATATCATTTACTCGGACTAATTTTCTCCCATTTATATCAACAATTTGTCTATCTAATATGTTTTTTGCTAATGGTAAACAGCTCTTAACAATTGAGTCGGAAAGAAAATCAAGTTTATTACAAATAAAAGAAAAACTTCTTAGCTTACTTTCTATTTTAATAGAAACAAAATCCAAATAACAGATTTCTCCATTTATTTTAGTTTTAATTCCAACAATAATAGGTCTAAAAGACTCCTTATTTTTAGTAACTTGTTGATTTGTATCAACAATAATGTCTATAACTTTACCTAAACGATTCCCGTTTAGACCATAGATCTTAGAGCCAATAATTTGGCTCAAGTAGAATGTTATTTGTGATGTCATTGCCACCTCCTTTTTATAGATTTAGAAGGTCGACTTATTTGAATTAAATAAATGGAAAAAGACGCCCTTTTAAATCTGAATTTTTACTAAGTTTTGTATCGCAGGGCCGTCGTCCATAATTATTATTTTTTTAGAATTTCGTGCAAAGGTAATATCTTTTTTATTAACGCCAAGCCATGAATGTAACTTTTTAAAAGTTTAAGGCATATTCCACTCGTTAAGTAAGAGTTAAGCATAAAGTTTATGCGATTTCCATACTTCAGTTTGCTTAAACAAAAACATATTCTATCGCACTTGCCGCTCTTTCTTGCAAATAAGATAAAAACAAACTAAGTTCCAAGAATATTTACATTATTATTGGACTTTTTTCAATAAAATAGCTTCAAAACATTAAAAGTTTTGGAGCTATTTTTTATTATGGCTTAATAATACTAAGAAAATAAAATATGTTGAATGTAATTCATTAAAAATAAATCATGTAATTTTGCACCCGAACAAAAACAATTTGAGATGAAAAACAAGAAATGGGAAAATATAATAATAACATATTTATTAGCTTTATTTGTATCTTTATTATTATTTTTACCTATAGATATTATTACTATTTATGGCGGAAAAATTCCAAATGTAGCAAAATATTTTATAGTTAATTTCATATGTATTTCTATTCTTATAATAATTGATATTAATATAGTTAGATATTTTAATTCAATATTTCTAAGAAAAAAAATGGTATTACGTTTTTTTTTAGAAATACTTTGTGCTGTTATTATATCACATATTATCGTGTATATACTCCAGAACATTATTGTTATGAGATTTAACCTCATAGCTTACCTTGATGAAATATTAAAAGATGGTTCTTTCTATACAATTACTATTGAAGGTATATTTATAATGCTATTTATAGAAACTATATATATGCACTACCAACGTAAAGAAAGTGATTTGGAAAGAGAAAAATTCAAATATAATCAATTGAAAAACCAATTAAATCCTCACTTTCTATTTAATAGTTTAAATATATTATCAGCTATGGTTTATACAAAAACGCCTGAGGAAAGTGTTGATTATATTGAAAAACTATCAGATTTTTATCGTTATGTATTGACCAATGAAGGTAAAAACCTGATTTCATTAAAAGAGGAAATAGAATTTATCAATAAATATGGAGATATATTAAAGATTAGGTTTGCCGATGGTTTTGTATTGGAAATAGATTTAAAAGAAGAAGATTTTAATAGAAAAGTATTGTTTATGTCATTGCAACTATTAGTTGAGAATGCAGTTAAGCACAATATAGCTTCGAAAGAAAAACCATTGATAATAAATATTTATTCTGAAAATAACTTTATTGTCTGTTCAAATAATAAAATTATTAGAACTGACAACGTCATTTCAACAGGTATTGGCTTAGACAACCTGAATGAGAGATATAAAATTATTTCCAAGAAAGAAATTACTATTATTGAAGACAAAGAAAAATTCACAGTAAAAATCCCAATGATATGAAAGTAGTTATAGTTGAAGACGAACCTTTGGCACAAGAGTTTCTAAGCAAGTTACTAACTTCAAAGTATCCAGAAATAGAAATTATAAAAGTCTTAGATTCTGTAAAAGATAGCATATCCTATTTTTCCAAAGCAGAAAATGAAGTAGATTTAATATTTATGGATATACATCTTAAGGACGAGAACTGCTTTAAGATTTTTGAAAAAACAAAAATAACCACTCCCATAATATTTACTACTGCGTTTGATGAATATGCCATAAAAGCTTTTGATGTAAATAGTGTATCATATATCTTAAAGCCTCTGAGTGAAAACAAGATTCAAAAAGCTATGGATAAATTTCACCAAACAAAACATCAAAATAATGATGTCGATAAAATTGAAAAATTAATATCAATGATGAATCCAGAGCAAAGCTATAAAACGCGAATATCTGTGAAATTGGGAGATAAAATTATTGCTATTGAAGAAAAAGATATAGCCTATTTTATTGCAGAAGGCAGAACTTGCTACATATACACTAAGGATAATAATAAATATATTGTAGATTCTTGTTTAGAATCATTAACCACACAACTTAATCCCAAAAACTTTTTCCGTATTTCGCGAGATTGTATAACTGCTTTTGATGCAATAAAAGACATCTCAAAACATTTTAAAGGACGATTAATAATAACTCTTAAGCCAGAATACGAAAAACATATAATTATAAGCCAAGAGCGAGTTTCCGACTTTATGAAATGGATTAATGGAGAATAAAGAAGTTGTTTTTTATCCATTTCAACACTTCATTATTCCATTTCAAACTAAATCTATTCCATTTCACTCAAAAAAGATTTTTATTCTAATTTATTGTACCTAATTTTGTCTTCAGAAAATATTTAGTTGATGCGCAAAACATATTACTAAATATTTTCATTGGATAAAAATATAGATTCAAACAACTTCATTGAAAATTGTTTATCATATTATAAATCCAAAAAAACAAATTAGAACTATTAACAATTAAATATCTCTTCTTAATTGTATTAGTTAAACAATAATAATCGTGGTGGTTGCTTCTTTTGAAGCAACCACTTTTTTTTACTAATTAAGTTTCTATTTTTGTAAAAATGGACAAATAAACAACAAATCATTTACCAATCTCAATACACCATTATCCCAATTCACCCTAATTCTATTCCATTTCATTCAATTTTTATTTTTTACTTTAAATTTCCATATCTATATTTGTTCCCTCAAAATATTATAAATTAAATGAGGATAAAATAATAAAAATATCCTCAATTTTATTAACTAACAAGAAAGGAGCATATTATGTCCATTCGTTACATACGCGTAAAGCGTAGAGTTGCAGTTGGTGCAACACCAGGAATTAAATTCTTCGCAAGAATCTTTATGGGAGAAGCTTACGATTTTGAAAAAATTGCAGCAATGATTGCTGAAACAAGTTCAATGTCAGAAGGTGATATTATGAGCGTTCTGAAACAACTTGAAAAAGTAATTAGTTGGCAATTGTTAATGGGTCATCCCGTTAAGTTAGGAATGTTGGGCACCTTCTACCCAGGAATATCGGCAAAAGCTGTTGATACCCTCGAAGAAGTAACCGTAGAAACAATTCGCAGAATTTACTGCCGTTTCCGCCCTTCAGTTTGGCTAAACAAAGAATTGAAAGATTCTAAAAAATCAATCGAAGAACTCGATATTGCTGGTTATCAACCGAAACCGAAACCATAAGTAGGTTAAGAAATTTAGACGGCGTCTTTTTGGCAAAATCACAGCCTGTTTTTGTTAAATCTACGGCCTCTAAAAAGCAAAAAGACGCCGTCTGCAACTCTGTAGAGGCCGTCTACGGGGGTCGTGGAGGCCGTCTACGCTACCCAAAGACGGCGTCTTTTTACTATTTCCACAGCCTACTTTTGTCAAAAACACGGCTTCTATTTTATTTTTCAAAAGTCATTTCCTATTTTATTTCTATTTTGCAGCATAAATAATGCATTATGGAAACAAAAATATTAGAGAAAAATCTGGTGATTCTTACAGCTTTTTATTCTACGGAAAGAAATATAACACCTGTTTTTATTCTTTTCCTTAGAAATAATATTTAACAAATAAAAAAAACATATGTTTAGAACTTGTTTTACTTCATTTTCAGTTGGTCTAATTAAAAAAAATGAATCTAATTTATGTTGTTTCTCTATTTTTTATATATTTGTTGATAGAAAAAAATATATTTGATCTTGTTTTTCCTTTTTTATATTATGTAGATGTACTAATATATGAACTAAATGTAAATGTAACTAAAGATATAATAAATGAGAAGATTACAATCTATAGAAAATGCTCTTGCAAGCATAAATGAAACTATTTTTCAAGAATTATGCGATAGCTTTTTGATTTTAACAAATGAAAATTATCGTACATTTTCGAGAGTTGGAAGTCAGAGCGGAAAGCAAAAAACAATTAAAGGAACACCTGATTCTTTTTCTCTTTTACCTAATGGGAAATATGTATTTATAGAATACTCAACGAATATTACACAAGGTGCTTCGAAATTGCAAGAAGATATTAAAAAATGTCTTGATATTTCAAAAACGAAAATTCCAATAGATAAGATTGCAGAGATAATAATCTGCATAAACTTCAACTTAAATACAGTAGCTATTCAATCTTTAGAAAATATATTAGATAAAACTGGAATCACACTAACAATCTACACACTTGATTTTTTAGCAGTAGAACTAAATTTACAACATAGAGATTTAGTTCATAAGTATTTAAACTTACCGTTAGATACAGGGCAGATTGTTTCTATTAGCACTTTTGTTGAAGAATATGATAAAGCGTCTAAAGGTATAGCAACACCTTTGAATAATACATTTTTGCACCGAGATGAAGAATTAAAAAATATCAAACAATTAATCAAGCAAAATGATTTTTTAATAATCACTGGCTCTGCAGGGGTCGGAAAAACAAAAATAGCGATTGAGGCAATTAATAGTTTTTTAGCAGAGAATTTATCTTACAATGCTTTTTGTGTTTCTTATAAGAATTGTGAATTGTTGAGTGATTTATATCAGTATTTTGACAATAAAAAAGATTATATTCTTTTCGTTGACGATGCCAACAGGATAGATGCTTTTAGTCAAATCACAGGTTTTTACAAGTCGAAAAAAACAGGTAATTTGAAAATTTTACTTACAGCAAGAGACTACGCATTACCAATTGTTGAAAATTTTTGTTTTGGATTTGCACTTGCCCAATGTACTTTAAAAAAGTTTACGGATGAACAAATTACTGACATTATTAAGGCTGAACCATTTAACATCTCAAATTGGCAGTATCATAAAGAAATTGTTCGTATAGCAGACGGCAACCCGCGACTTGCAATTATGACAGCTTTGCTTGCAAAGCAAGAACAAAATATTTATGCATTAGCAGATGTATCTGATTTGTTTGAAAAATATTTTTCAACATTTGTAAATGATGATGGGGAATTTTCCAATCAATTTAATATTAAATGTTTGGGAATTATTGCTTTTTTCAATGCAATACCTTTTAAAGATAAGAATATAACAGAACCTATTCTACAAAATTTTGACGTTGATTATTCATTGTTTATTGATGCAATAGAAAAATTAGACAGATTGGAATTGTTGGGAATTAGCTATGATTATGTGAAAATTCCTGAACAAAATTTAGCAACTTTCTTTTTCTACAAAGCATTCGTAAAAGATAATTTGGTATCATTTGAAACACTTTTAAAGAAGTATTTTAATGGGAATAAAAAACAATTTAAAGATTGTGTTATTCCTGCAAACAATACTTTTGGTTATGAAAATGTGATACAAAAGCTTCAACCAATTCTTAAAAACTATTTAAAATCAATAGTAAATGAAGAAGATCGAGTATATTCATTTTTAGAAATATTTTGGTTTTATCTGCAAGAAGAAACTTTATTATTTGTTTACAATGAAATAAATCAACTACCATTGCCTAATAATACCATTTTTGAGGTAAATTATGAAACGAATGATTTTGTTTATAAACAAAATAGAGTTATTGAATTGATTAGTAATTTTTTCCAATTTCAAAATAAACTAAAAGATGCGATTGAATTAACCTTTGAATTTGTCAGAAAAAAACCAGAACACTTACCTGAACTAATACACAAAATCAGAGAAATATTAACATTTGATTATACAGACATACGTTTTAGTTTTGAAAGACAAAATATACTCTTTCAAATTCTAATTGAAGGATTAATAAAAAAAGATATTTTGTTTTCAATCGCATTTTATGAATTATCAAAAACATTTCTTGCTTTTAAATATCAACAAACAAAAAGTGAAAGGCATTATAAAATATCTTTTTATCAGTATCCTATTCCAAATAATCAATTAATTAGGGAATTTAGAAAAAATATTTGGGAAAATGTAAATGTTTATTTTGAAGTATTTCCTAAAAAATCACTCGAATTATTGCAAAGTTATGCTAAAGTAAGTCCAGATGTAATAAAAGTAATAATGGAATATGACATTCAGTTTTTAATTCCTATTATTGAAAATCATTTAACACCTGACTCGTTTGAACATTGCCTATATGTTCAAGAACAAATTAGATGGTTTAGAAGAAACAAAATAATATCTTCAGAATTGGTATCTTTATCTCAAAAATTCATAAATCCAACTTATGAAAAGTATATTATTTTAGATTGGGATATACTTAGAGATAAGGAAATTTATAATTTTGAAGACTATAGTGAATATGAAAAATTAAAAGAAGAGGAAATCAGAAAATCCTTTATTTTCAATAATATCCACGACATAAAATTGTTTTATGACACTTTTATTTACTTGAAAGATATTGCTAAAAACGAATGGAATTATAATAAATCTTTTGACCTAATAGTTGATGAAAATTGCACACGAAATTTTAAATTAGGTTGTCAATTTCTATTCGAAATAATAAGTAAAAATAATAAAATTAATTACATTCCAAGAATTGTTTTTAGAAATCAATTAATAACACAAGAAAAATCTCAATATATTTGGAGCATTTTACAAAATAATGATTTTGATAATAAATATTCTTGGGAATTTTCTTTTTATGAAAATCTGGCAGACAATCTAATCAACGAGAAATATATTAAAGATATTAAAGATACTGTAAAAAAATTACCAAATAGAAGTTCAATATGGTTTATAGGTTTAATGCGATACTTAAATATCAAACCAAATTTATTTCAAGAGTTATTACAAATCATTGTTGACAAAAACGAAAATCAAAACGAAATAGTTTTTGTACAATTTAATATTATAGAAGACCTTTTTGATGAGTTAGGAAATAATATTGATTTAATAAAGAAACTATACTTGCAACAGGATTTAATTAACAATGACTTTGATCTAATTCGTAAAGGATTTGCAAAGATTATACAGAAAGATGAAAAATTTCTTATTGAGTATATAAATAATTTATATTCAAAAAATAAAGATCAATATTATTTAAACGAAGACAGATATTTAAATGTAATTTGGGAATCCGCTAATATTGAACCTATACTAAAAAATGTTTTTGATTTAGTTAATGAAAAAGACATACATTTTTGGATAAGCGAGCATTTTTTTAACTCTTTCTTTTGGAATTTATCACAGGAAACCAATGAACGTGCTAAAAACTTTCTTTTGAATTATTGCAGAGAAAATTATGAAAATTATAATAAAATGAATATTGTAGTAGATATTACAAGACATTCAATGAAAAAATTATTTGAAGATATTCTTTTACTGTTTATATCCTTAACACAAGATGTTGATTTATTTTCTAAAATATATTGGAAAGGACACGGAAGAACTTATTCAGGTAATAATGTTATTATTGGAGATATTCAAGCTTCCAAATGGCGTAATATACTTTCTATTATTGAAAAATCTAATATTGGAATTAAATTATTACCAATTAAACAATATATAAATGAAGAAATTGATAGTTCTTTAAATTTTGCTGATGTAGAGAGAAAAAGAAAATTCATTGAAAATAACTGATTACTTTACAAAAAATGAAAAGAAAGTATAGATTGTGTATCCATATTATTAAACATTTAATTAAATCAAAGTGTAAAACTGTCCATTTTTGAATAGCTTTACACTTTGATTTTCAAATCCTCTCCAATTTATACATTCTATTTTTTGAATAACAATTACTTATTTAAATATTTTGCCACCTCTATGACATAGATTTATTAAATGTCAATTAAGAAATTTCATTGTTATCCAATTAATTAAAAAAGTCCCTTATTTATCCTCCAAACCTCTCCCACTATTCCCCCTTCACTACACATTTATCCAATTTCGCCCTATTTTTATCCTGATTCATTACAATTTCACTTTTCATTTAAATTGTTGTTCTTACCTTTGAGCATCTAAAATATATTATATCAATTGTTTAAGAATAAAAACGTGTGATATATTTTTAATTGGAACAATTTATAATTAATGCTAATAACAGCAATTTATTAATCAAAACAAAAACAAATGAAAAGATTTCTATTTACTTTCATGGCAATTATGTTTTTTGTCATGCAAGGGTGGACGCAAACCACATTAAATGAAGGCTTCGAAGGAACAACGTTTCCGCCAGTAGATTGGACGAAAGTAACAACACAAGGAAGTGTATCTTGGCAAAGAGATATAGCGAATTCTCCAATGGGAACAGCTTGTGCAAGTGTCATGTATCAAGATCCTAATCACACTAATTATTTAATTACGCCTAAGCTTTCTGTAACAACAGGATTAGATACTATTAGTTTTTGGATAAAAACGGATGAGCAATATGCTGGAACAACTTTTAGCGTTCTTGTTTCAACAACTGACAATCAAGTTTTATCCTTTAATGATAATCTATATTCTCTTGTATCTGCAAACACAGGTGGTGGCATTACAACAACATGGACAAAACATAGTGTTGTACTAACTAATTATGTCGGACAAAATATTTACGTTGCATTTAAAGTTGTAGATGCTTATGGATTAATTGTAATGTTGGATGATGTAACTGGTCCTAATTTATTTGTTCCAACATGTCCAAAGCCAACAGCTCTTAATACGTCTAATATTACAACAACAAATGCTCAAATAGGTTGGACTGATGCAACTGGTACTTTATGGAATATTCAATATATGCTTGATACTACAAATAATTGGTCAAATGCAACAAATATTTCAGGTGTCACATCAAATCCTTATACTATTCAAGGTCTTAATCCAGCAACTCAATATAAAGCAAGAGTGCAAAGAGATTGCACCACAGAGCAAAGTGAATGGTCTGCAATAACAACATTCTTTACAAATTGTGAATCAATTTCTGACTTTCCATGGACTGAAGGTTTTGAAACTACGCCTTGGGCTGCTGCTGTAGCTCCAGGTAATGCATTAGCTCCTAATTGTTGGTTAAATATAGATGGAGGATATCAAAGTAGTTCCTTCAAATATATTTGGAAAAGCACAACAACTGCAGCTTATGTACATTCAGGAATTGGAGCTGCACAAATGTATACAAGTTCTACAAAAGCTACAAACGATTGGTTGATTACTCCTCCTATAACATTAAATGGAAATGAAAGACTTCGTTTTTGGGCAAAAGGATATTCTACATATGCAGATCAAATAGGAGTTAGAATATATGATATTACAACTCATGCTGCCGACCTTACTCTTGTAACAGATACTACATTATTTACTGAAATAATGCCTAACACTTTAGTGTCTGCAACAGAATGGACAGAATATGAAATTAATTTAAGTCAATATTCAGGAGATTATCGTATAGCATTTGTTAGAAATACAATAGGTGGATATTTTTTAAATCTTGATGATATCTCAATATCAACTATTCCATCTTGTGCAAGACCATCTGCAATAACATCAAATTCTTGTACTCAAAATTCAATAGACTTATCTTGGACTAATGGGAATGCTTCTGATAATGCATGGTATATTTATTATGCACCTACAGGAACAACAACATATGATTCAGTTCTTGCAACTTCAAACCCATTTAACTTAACAGATTTAAATGCTTCAGAAATATACGATATTTATATGAGAACAGTTTGTGGTTCAGATTTGTCTGAAGCAACAAATATCTCAACATTTTATACCGCTTGTGGAGCAATAACATCATTCCCATGGGCAGAAGGATTTGAATCAAATTGGACTACAGCAGTTGCTCCAGGAAATCAATTTTCTCCTCATTGTTGGACTGTTGTTGATAAGGGATGTGTTGATGGTGGTTCCCAATATTGGTGGAAGAAAGGAACAAGTACAAGTACAATTCTTGCTCATACAGGCTCTGGCTACGCAGTATGTTATACTGACTATGGTACAACAGGACATAATGATTGGTTAATTACACCTCAATTATATTTGACAGGAAATGAAAGATTAAGCTTCTGGGCAATGAGGAATAATTCTACATCATCTGAACCTGAAGAAATATCAGTATATATATCTAATGAAAACGCTGTTTTAGACACAACTAGCATGGGACAATATGGTAATATGCCTAACTTCACTCAAGTATTTAATCAAATGCTTCCTGTTGGAGATTGGCAACAATATGAAATAAATCTTTCTGCATATACTGGAAATCACTATATAGCTTTTGTTCGACAAAATACACCTGATGGACATAATTTACGTTTAGATGATGTATTAGTATATCCAATACCTGCTTGTACAAGACCATCATATATTACACCTACAAATTTTACATCAAATAGTGTGGATTTAGGATGGGTTAATGGCAGTCAAACTGATGCGTCTTGGTATGTTTATTGGAAACCAACTTCTTCAAGTATATGGGATTCTATTCATGCGTCTTCAAATCCTTTTACTCTTTCAAACTTAACTGCATCAACAAGCTATGATGTATATATTAAAACAGATTGTTCTTCTGATTTATCAGAAGCAAGTAACACTATTACATTCCAATCAACTTGTGAGGCATTAACAGTTCCTACAATAATGGAAGAATTTAATACATTTCTACCATCAACTTGTTGGGAAAAAAAATATGGATTAATGCCAGCTACAGGTACAGCAACTTTATCACCATCTTCTTCTTATGGATGGAATAATAGTACTTACCCAATGCAAACAAATTCTGGTAACAACGCATATCTTCATGTAGGAAATACATGTTATTATTGGTTAATAACTCCATCTTATAATTTAGGAGATGGAACAACAACTTCTCAACTTGAATTTGATGTTCTTTTATCTAATTATACTGCTACAGGAGCTCCTTCTACAACAGGAATTGATGATAAATTTGCAGTTGTGATTTCTACAGATAATGGTGGCTCTTGGAATGTATCTAATGCTTTTATTTGGTCAAATCAAGTTGGAGCAACAAGAATATACAATAATTTATACCCATTACAACATGTTATTTTACCATTGATTGATTCAACTTCAACACCATATTCTGGGTTAGTTAGAATTGCATTCTATGGAGAATCAACAATAACCAATGCAGACAATTATATACATTTAGATAATGTACAAATAGTTCCATTCTCTCCATGTCAAAGACCAACATCTTTAATTGCTTCAAATATTACTTCAACTGATGCAACAATTTCATTTGTTGAAAACGGAATCTCAACAGCTTGGCAATATGTTATATCTGATGGAACAATTACAGATCCAAATAACGGAACCTCTATTCCTTTTTCAACTGATTCTCTTCAGTTGACAGGATTACAGCCACACACAATATATAATGTTTGGTTGCGTTCAGATTGTTCAACAGACACTTCTCTTTGGTCTGCACCTATTACATTTAGAACAGAAGCATTGCCTGTAGTTCCTCCTTATACATGCGATTTTGAAAATTCAGAAGAACAACTTGCATGGAATAATATTAGCCCAACTGTCAATAAATGGGCAATAGGCAGTGCGGCAGGAAATGGTAATACAGTAACAGGAACTAAAGCTAATTATATCTCTAATAACAATGGAGCATCTTATGGTATGAGTGATGGGTATATTTATTCTTATACATATAGAGATATAGATTTTGGAACAGATCCAGCAGCATCATATAACTTATCATTTGATTGGAAATGTCAAGGATACTTATATCAGAATTCATTAGAAGCAGGGCTAAGAGTCTATTTAAGAGACCCTTCTGACGTCATTAACCTTTTTGGACTTCCAATAAATCCAAATGATAATTTAGGTTCATTCTATAATACTTCATCATGGCAGACTGCACATATTCCTATTGATAGTATATCAGGCATCAAAAGATTAATATTTGTTTATTTTGACCCATATTATAACGTTGCTCCTCCTGCTGCAATTGATAATATTTCGTTGGTTCAATCAACATGTATAAGACCATTTAATATTGTTGCATCAAACCTTACAACTACAACAGCTGATATTTCTTGGCCATCAACATCAGCTGATAGCTATGTATTGTCATATAGGCAATCATCAAGTTCAACAGTAATAGATGTTGCGACAATAACACCAATGGTTAATCTTACAAATTTAACATTAGGAACACAATATATTTGTTCTGTTAAAGCTATTTGTGGAATTGATACAACATTTGCATCTCAATCAATAACATTCCAAACCCGATGTGTCGATAATGCAATTAGTCAATACCCTTATATTGATGATTTCTCTTCAGGAATAAATTGTTGGGTATCCAATGGGGTTTGGCAGTTAACAAGTAGTGGTCTTATTCCAGAAATAACTCCACATTCACCATCAAATATGTTATCCTATTATGGCTCAGATCCAGGATATTTAATTTCTTCTGAATTTAATATTCCAACAATGCCAATATTTGTTAATTTTTGGATGTTACGAGATACCCTTTTCTATATGGGTCATAATGAATATGTAGAAATTCTTGTTAACTCAACCCAATCCGAAATAGGTGCAACTTCTTTAGGACTTATTCATAGAGACGCAAGAATGTCCCCTATTGAAACGGTAACAGGCTGGCATGAATATTCATTTACAATTCCTGATTCAATTACTGGTTCTAGATATTTTATTATTAAAGCTCAAGGTACAAATGGTTTTTATATTTACATTGACGACTTCTCTGTTATTTCATTAGGTTGTGCAATTCCAACATCATTAACATTACCAACGGCAACAATAACAAATACTACAGCAATAGTAAATTGGACTGCAGGAGGTCAAGAAACTGCATGGCAAGTTCGTTTGGGAGTAAATGGCACTCCAATAGATGTAACAACAACATCTTATCAATTAACAGGCTTAGCAGTCGGTTCAAATGATACAGTATATGTTAGAGCTAATTGTGGAGGTACATATTCTTCATGGGTTTCTTTGGCATTTACTACTAATTCTGGTTATCAGCTACCAACTGTTACAACTGCTCAACAAACAGGAACTAATCAAACATCTACAACATTAAATGGTTCTTATATACAAGGAACAAATCCAATTTTAGTTAAAGGCTTCCAATGGAAAGAATCAAGTGCAAGTGCATGGAATACAGTTCCTGTTTCTGCTGGTACTACTCCATTTGTATATTCTTTAAATGGTTTAGTTGCAAGTACTCAATACGACTTTAGAGCTTATGTAGAAACTTCATTAGATACAACTTATGGTTCAACTATACAATTTACAACTCTTGCCAATGTACTACCTACAGTAACAACAACAGCAACAACAAATACAACTCAAAGCTCAGCAACATTTAATGGCACTACAGCACAAGGCACAGAGCCAATTCAAGCAAGAGGTTTTGAATATAAACAAACTTCTACATCAACTTGGACAGGAGCAATTGATGTTACAGCATCAGGAACAACAACAATATTGGCAAATGTAACAGGATTGACAGCAAATACTCAATATGATGTAAGAGCTTATGCCCAAACACAAACAGATAATAGAAACTATGGAAATATAGAAACATTTAAAACAGATTCTGTTTCAGGATTAAGTGATATTGATGCCAATAAATTCTCTGTTACTATGTATCCTAATCCAACAACAAATACAACAAAATTAGTTGTAATTGGAGTTGAAGGAGAAACTGATATAGTAATTAATGATGTACAAGGAAAACTAATCTATAAAACAACAGCAAAAGCAGTGAATGGAAAAGTTGAACAAACTATAGACGTAAACAATTTTGCTAAGGGTGTTTATTATGTTAGAATCCAAAATCAAACTACAAGTAGAACTCAAAAACTAATAGTCATAGACTAAAAGTTTTGGTTAAATAAATAATTAAATGTTCTGGTGGTTGTCTCTTTATTGAGGCAACCACTTTTTCTTTATAAGTAAAGAGAAATAGTAATTATATGTTCTGGAATTATATCTATTAAATCAGTTCAAGACTAATTTATACCATTTCATCCTAAATTTATTCCATTTCACCCACATTAGCTTTTCCCACCTAATAGTTATATCTACTTTTGCAATAGAAAAGAACCTAAAAACCTATTGTGATAATACGTTTCGGTTAATAATTAGATTTATTTTTTGGTATGGTTGTCCCTTTAGTTGGGACAACCATTTTTTTTAAGAGAAACTTATTTCCTTTATATTGTAGTTCTGTATTAAAAGAAATCAACTAAATTTGCATCTATAAATATTATCGTCATGGCATCAAGTTTAGAGTTTATGGAATATGTTCTTGACCAAATAAAAGGGATTGGTGAAATTACATATAAGAAAATGTTTGGGGAATATTGTGTTTATTACAAAAACAAAGTCATTGGGCTTGTTTGTGATGACCAATTTCTAATAAAGAAAACATTAGCAGGAAAAGAAATACTTCCTAATTCAGAAGAAATACCTCCTTACGAAGGCTCAAAGCCTTGTATTTTAATTGAAAACTTAGAAGATAAAGAACTTCTAAAAGAACTAATCTTAAAAACATACCAAGAACTACCTGAACCTAAACCTAAAAAAGTAAAAAGTAAAAACTAAAAAGTAAAAGTTATATGGAAAAATGGGCTAACGAATTACCTTTTGTTGCAATTACTGTTTCGGATAAAGAAGGTAATATAATAGAAATGAACGACCGCAGTGCTATGACTTTTCAAAAGTCTGGCGGAAGAGAATTGATTGGGAAAAAATTAATGGACTGTCACCCTAAGAGAGCTCAAGAATTAATTGCAGAGATGATGTCAAATCCAAATATAAATGCATATACAATAGAGAAAGAGGGTCTCAAAAAATTAATTTATCAAACTCCTTGGTATGAAAATGGAGAATTTGGAGGATTAGTTGAATTTTCTATTATACTTCCTAATGATATGCCTCACTATATTAGAGGATAATGTAATTTGATTCTAAAAGATTAGAATCAAGTTCTAGTAAATTAAAATCAAATTACAATTTACTAAAATGAAGTTCTAATAATTGAGATTAAATCAAGAAGTTATTAACTTATTATTGAGCTAATAATCAATCAAAATATTTATTATTTTATCCTTAGCATTCCATCTTCAAATATTATTAGTTCTTCATCTAAGAGTTCTCGAATGATTGGTGTGGTGGTTTCTTTTGAACCATATGTAAGATTATTTGCAAAAAAATCTATGGGTTTGGATGAATTCTTTATTTCTTGATATATATTCTCTTTTAAGCTTTTGGTGTTTTTATTATGTCTTTGCGATATACAATAATCACATCTATTACAAAGCTCTGCTTGAACATCAAAATAGTTTAATAAGTATTGTTCTCTGCACTGTTTTGATTTTATATATTCTATTAATTCTTCAGCTTTTGTTTTACTTGTTTCTTTAATATCGTAGTATTGTTCTTGTGAAAGCTCAAAGTTATCATTGTTTAGACGATTTTGAGTAAATATTATTTGTGGGTTTATTGATTTTGGATCATAATAAAGTATATTATATTTTTCCAATCTTCTTAATGAGTTACAAATATTGAGTTCCGTATCATAACACATCTTTGCAAGTTTCTTTTCGTCTATTATTGTAAACTCTGTCATTATTCCAGAATAATTTCTCCTTAATGCTTCTATTAATGGGAAATAAATAGGGTACTCTATTATAAATTGATAAAGGGGCTCTCTTTCTACAATTATCATTATTTTTGAGAAAGGATTTCTATCTTCTACAACCTCAATTAATCCTGAGTTTTGAAGAATACGCATTGTGTTAAAAACTAAATATGGTTCTAAATTATAGGCTTGTGAAAATGTAATAATATCGAAATCAAACCTTCTATCCTGCCCTGTTCCTGATGCTATTTGATAATAATTTCCTAATGCATTATATATATTTTGAATATATTTCTTTTCAGGGAAATTTGAATCTATTGATTTTCTTAGTCTATCTATATCTCTTTCATTATAGAGTAATATGCCATAAGCTTTTTTCCCATCTCTTCCTGCACGCCCTACCTCTTGAACATAAGCTTCTATGCTTTCTGGAAGGTCATAATGTATTACATAGCTTACATTTTGTTTGTCTATCCCCATTCCAAAAGCTGTTGTTGCTACTATTACATCTATCTTATCATCCATCCACTCTTTTTGACGATAATTTCTTATTGGCATTGTTAGTCCTGCATGATAGGCCGAAGCCCTCATTCCCATTGAAGCTAAGCGTTGAGCTAATTCAACCGTTTTTTTTCTTGAACGAACATAAATTAAACCTGAACCTCCAACATTTTCAGTTATTTTCTTTATCCTTGATAATTTATCACTTTCTTCAAAGACTGTATAAACTAAATTTTCTCTTCTAAAACTTGATGTAAGACAATTCTTTTTTTTAAAGAGGAGTTTTTCTTGTATATCATCTACAACTTGCTGTGTTGCTGTTGCTGTAAGTGCAAGAATAGGTGTATTAGGGTGATATATTCTTAAATCCGATATTCTAAGAAATGAAGGACGAAAATCATAACCCCATTTTGAAATACAGTGTGCTTCATCAACGGCAACAAGATTAACGTTCATCTTTTCAAAATAAGAAATAAATAAACGTGAACTTATTCTTTCGGGAGATATATATAATATTTTTACTTTACCATACAAACAGTTATTTAGAGCTATTTCTATTTCTTGGTTTGTTAGACCGGAATAAATTGCTCGTACTTTTATTCCTTTTGCTTTAAGAGATTTTTCTTGATCTATCATTAAAGCAATAAGAGGAGAAATAACAACACAAACACCAGGGCGACAAAGAGAAGGTAATTGATAACAGATTGATTTCCCAGCCCCTGTTGGTAAAAGAGCAATAGTGTCATTATTAGACAAAACTGAGGATATGATAGCTTCTTGATTTAATCGGAAACTATCGTATCCCCAGTATTTTTTTAGGACTTCTAACGGTGTTTTTTGCTCAGCCATTAATATTTAAATGGCGAAATAAAGTCTTTAAATAATGGTGAAATCTTATCTTTATCGGAAAGGACAGGATTTTCTATATTCCAATCTATTCCTATTGTTTCATCGCACCAAAGTAAAGAACCTTCTGATTCTTTATTGTAGTAATTAGTGCATTTATATGCAAATATAGTATCGTCTTCTAATGTTAAAAAGCCATGAGCAAACCCTTCTGGAATATAAAACATTCTTTTATATTTTGCATCTAACTCAACTGAATGATATTTTCCATAAGTTGGTGAGCCTTTACGAATATCAACGGCAACATCTATAACTCTTCCTTGAATTACTCTAACCAATTTTCCTTGAGCAAAAGGTGGCTTTTGAAAATGTAATCCTCTCAAAACATCTTTTCCTGATTTGGATTCATTGTCTTGCACAAATTGCATATTCATATTATTGTTGAAATAGAGTTCTTTATTATATACTTCAAAGAAATAACCTCTTTGATCATTAAAAACATCTGGTTCAACAATCAATAAATCTGGGATTGGAGTCTTTATTATTTTCATAACTTTTATCCGTGAATTGCTTTTCCATAAGCTGCTTCAATAGCTTCCATCATTGCCTCAGACATTGTTGGATGAGGATGAACGGCATCAATGATATGATGAGCTGAAATATTGTTTTCTCTTGCAAGAACTGCTTCTTCAATCATTTCTGTTACATTATCTCCTATCATGTGACAACCAATTAACTCATCTGTATTTGCATCAATAATAACTTTCACAAATCCATCTCTATTTCCTGATGCAGAAGCTTTACCTGAAGCCATATACATAAACTTACCAACCTTTATTTCTTTTCCTGATTCCTTTGCTTTTTCTTCAGATAAACCAACTGAAGCTATTTCTGGAGAAGTGTAAGTACAACCAGGAATATTATCGTAACGTATTGGTCTTGGATTTAATCCATTAATTGCTTCAACACAAATCAAAGCTTCTTTTGATGCAACATGTGCAAGAGCTGGACCATGAACAATATCACCTATTGCATATACGCCTTCTATATTTGTTTTATAGAAATCATCAACAACGACTTTTTGTCCATTTAACACTACTCCTACTTCTGCTAATCCAATATTTTCAATATTTGTTGTAACGCCAACTGCAGAAAATACTATATCAGCTTCAATAACTTCTTCGCCTTTCTTACCTTTTAATGTAACTTTGCATTTATCTCCAGTTGTATCAACAGTTTCTACAGATGTAGATGTATAGACTTTCATTCCATTTTTCTTAAAGCAACGTTGAAGAGTTGAAGAAACTTCTGCATCTTCATTAGGAACAATTGAAGGCATAAATTCAACCAATGTTACTTGAGTTCCTATTGATTGATAGAAATGAGCAAACTCACTTCCAATTGCACCAGATCCAACAACAACAATTGATTGAGGTTGTTCTCTAAGTGTCATTGCTTCACGATATCCAATTATTTTCTTTCCGTCTTGAGGAAGATTTGGTAATTGACGAGAACGAGTACCTGTTGCTAATATTATATGGTCAGCTTCATAAATTTCTTTTCCGCCTGCATTAAGTTCAACTTCAATTTTCTTGCCTTTAAGCAATTTACCTCTACCTTCAATTACTTCAATTTTATTTTTCTTCATCAAGAATTGAACTCCCTTACTCATATTTTCAGCAACACCTCTACTACGTGTTACAATTGCATCTATATTAGGTTTAGCAAAACCTTCTAATTCTATTCCATAATCAGAAGTATGTTTTAAATAATTATAAACTTGAGCTGATTTTAGAAGAGCTTTTGTTGGAATACAACCCCAATTTAAACAAATACCTCCCAAGTTTTCTTTTTCAATAATAGCTGTTGAATATCCTAATTGAGCTGCACGAATAGCAGCAACATATCCTCCAGGTCCTGAACCTAATACTATAACATCAAATTTCATTTCTTTTAATTTTAATCGTGAGCTTTTTCTATTGCTTCAGTTACATTAATTGCAAAGTCTGCTAATTTTTCGTATTGTGCAAATAAGCTACTGTAATAAATACCAGTTTGATAAGGATATTCATTATTTTTTAATGCTTCAGTATGCTCATTTCTTAGCTCGTCTCTATATTTATTTATCTTATTTTCTATTTTATTTGCTTCTTCTGCCGTTATTTCAGAATAATTAGCATGTAAATTATCATCCATCAATTCCACAGCCTCTCTAACATAATCAGACATTTTACTTAGTCTATCTCTCAAATCTTGTTCAAACCAAATACCTGATTTCTTCTTATTATCAATAGTAATTGCTATTTGATTACAACTATCGCCTATACTTTCAAGATTATCAACAATTCGAAGCATTGAACTAATATTTAATGAAGCTGTATGACTTAAATCATTTTCTGATATCTTTGTTAGGTAATTTGCTATTTCTAACTCCATTCTATCTGTAATTTCCTCATACTTACAAATTCTATTATAAATTTCATGATATATCTTATCATCTTTCACTTTTATTAGATCAGATAACATATCATACATCTTCATTACCCTCTTAGAAAATATTTCAATTTCTTTTTTTGCTGGCTCAAGGCTTAATTCACCTGTCGACATTAATCCTGAAGGGAGATATTTTAAACGGAAGTCATCTTCTTCATCTTCTTTTATTGGAACCATCTTTTCAACAATCTTAATAATTTGAGGAATAAACCATATCAACAAAAAAGTGTTAGTAATATTAAAGAATGAATGGAATATAGATAGAGCAATAGGAATAGCTGCATTATCTGAAAATGGAGAAACTCCTTCTACGCCTAATGATATTTTACTAATTAAAGATAATACAGGTCTAAAAAGACAAAGTATCCAAATAACACCAATCATATTAAATATAAAATGTGCTCTTGCTGCTCTCTTTGCTGTTTTATTTGCAACAACCGCAGCTAAATTGGCTGTAATTGTAGTTCCTATATTTTCTCCTAAAACTAATGCTGCCCCTATCTCAAATCCAATAAGACCTTTGCTACACATAACAAGAGTTACTGCCATCATTGCTGATGAAGACTGCACAACACAAGTTAATATAGTCCCAACTATTACAAATAAAATAGTTGAAAAAAAGCCATAATTGGATAAAGAAGCTATAGATGTAAGAACATCAGAATATTTAGGATCTGTAAAATTAGGAACACTATTTGTCAAAAATTGTAAACCTAAAAACAATAATGCAAAACCAATCAAAAACTCTCCAAAATTTTGATGTTTTTTAATAAATAAGAAAGGAGTAGCAATAGCAACAATTGGAAGAACTAATTCAGAAATTGAAAATTTAAAACCAAGTAAAGAAACCAACCATGCTGTTACAGTAGTGCCAATATTTGCACCCATAATAACAGAAATAGCTCCTCCTAAAGACAATAAACCTGCGTTAACAAAACTCACGACCATAACAGTTGTTGCAGAAGATGATTGAATAATTGATGTTATCCCTGCTCCTGTTAATACACCACTAAATCTATTTGAAGTCATTTTTGATAAAAAGCCCCTAAGTCCATCACCAGCAAGTTTCTGCAAAGCTTCACTCATTATTTTCATACCATAAAGGAAAACGCCCAAGCCTCCCAACAATGTTAAAACTGTTATTATTACCGTCATTATTATCTATTTTTTACATTTATACATTGTGCAAAAGTACTGCTTTATAATTAAACCGACAATATATACATAAGAAAAAAAAGACTATACAGAAGTATAATCTTTTAAGTGGCATATAAATTAATTTGCTATTCTCTTTTCTAAATCGTCAACCCAGGTTTTGTATTTCTTATCCGTCAAATAGAGGTTTGAGACAGCTTTACAAGCATGGAGGACAGTTGCATGGTCTTTATTCCCACACCTTGAACCAATTATTGCCAATGAATACTTTGTTAATTTCTTTGCAAAATACATTGTTAGCTGACGAGCTTGTACAATTTCTCTTTTGCGAGTTTGAGATTGAATTTTATCTACTGGCAAATTAAAATAATCAAAAACAACTTTTTGAATGTATTCAATTGAAACTTCTCTAATGTTACTTCTAACAAATTTATCTATCATTTGATGAGCAAGCTCTATAGTAATAGTTTTTTTATTAAAAGAAGATTGAGCTAAAAGAGAAATCAAAGCACCTTCTAATTCTCTAATACTTGTATTTATATTGTATGCCAAATATTCAATTATATCATCTGGCATTTCAATACCATCTTTATATAATTTAATTTTAAGAATTTTAATTCTTGTTTCTACATCCGGCAATTGAAGGTCGGCACTCAAACCCCATTTCAAACGAGAAATAACTCTTTGTTCAAAATCACATAATTCTGCGGGAGTTTTATCAGAAGTAATTATAAGTTGTTTTCCTGAAGAATGAAGAGAATTAAAAATGTGAAAGAATACATCTTGAGTACCTGTTTTCTTAGCAAAGAATTGGATGTCATCAATAATTAAAAGATCTATCATTTGATAGAATTGTAAAAAGTCATTTCTTGTATTATTCTTACAAGAGTCAGTATATTGATGAACAAATTGTTCGGCAGAAACATAAAGCACTGTTTTGTCTGGAAAATTCTTTTTTGTTTCAAGTCCTATTGCATGAGCAAGGTGAGTTTTTCCTAAACCAACACCTGAATAAATAAAGAAAGGGTTAAATGAAGTTTTCCCTGGATTTTTAGCAACAGCATAACCAGCACTACGAGCCAAACGATTACATTCTCCTTCAACAAAATTATCAAAAGAAAGAGCTTCGTTAAGTTGAGAATTTATCTTAATCTTTTTTAGCCCTGGAAGAATAAATGGATTAGGAAATTCTTTTGTAGGTGAAGAATTAATATTTAATGGAACATTAATTGGATTATTAGATGTTGCATATTTATCTGAAGAAGGCTGAATTGACGTATAATGAGATTGGGAATCTAATAAGATACTATATTGTAACATTGCTCCTTGTCCAATCTCTCTTCTAATAGTTTTTTTCAATAAGTTAACGTAGTGTTCCTCTAAGAACTCACAAAAATATTGACTTGGTACTTGGATTGTCAATATGTTTTTTTCAAGTTTAAGTGGATGGATAGGCTCAAACCAAGTCTTGTATAGGAATTCATTTCCAAGATTATCTTTAATAATCTGCAAACAATTGCTCCATACTTCTTCGTGTCCTTTTTGCATATTAGTTAGTTAATAAAATTATACGATATATTATATGTAGAAACACTTTTAGTTTCTATTTTCAAAATTAGAGATAAAACAGAAACATAAAAAAAAAAGAATTACTTGCTAAAGTCAGATTTTTTTTTATAAGTAATCCCTGTTTATATATCCTAAAAAAGGATAATTTCTCAAACAAAAACTACATTAGATAGTTATCAACAATTAAAGGTTTTTAACCTACAAGCGGCGGAATATATGAACATTTTTCTAATAAAAAAAATTATTAGGGATAAATTTACAGGTATTTTTCAACAACCCCAAAATAACTATCTCTATTAGTTTCAATGAATATATGTTTATTTTCTCTTGCCAAACTAAATTATTGTTGAAAAAAAGTATATTTCACAATTAAACGAGGGTTAAAAATCCAACCCTTACTCCTTCTATAGAATTTAAGTTATCAACAATCTTAATTGAGTTTGATTTCCTTGTCCTAAATTCCAAATAACAATCGTTTTCAAACCTATGATTCATTTGCAAAACATCAAACTCTTTCAAAACTTTCATCACATCATTCATCAAAACATACTCAAAACTAACAGAATAAATCTCATCAACAGTCTTTTCAATAATTTTTGCATTATTTAACGCATCAATAGCAGCCTGCTTATACGCTTGAATCAAACCACTCACTCCCAACTTTGTTCCACCAAAATAACGTACTACAACAACTAATATATTTGTCAAATCCTTTGATAATAATTGACCATAAATAGGCTTACCTGCGGTAGATGAAGGCTCTCCATCATCATTCATTCTATAAGCTGACTTATCGTGTCCTAAAATATAAGCATAGCAATGATGACGAGCATCAAAATATTCTTTCTTAATATCCTTTATTATATCCTTTACTTCATCTTCCTTTGTAACAGGAAAAGCAAAAGAAATAAACCTACTCCCCTTTTCCTTATACAAACCTTGTGTTTTTTCTTCAATTGTCAAATAAGTATCATCAAACATAAACTATATATTATAATAATACTCTATTGAATCGGATTCATAACAAACCATATTAGAATATTTTTCTTCAATTAAATTCTTTGGAGAACGCAAACCTCTTTCAAAGTTCTTATTACCTACCAATACATTTGCCTCATCCCATAAATTACTTTTAATAAATTCTTCCAAAGTGAATCTACCTCCCTCAACAACCAAAGAACTTTTCCCTATACTATATATATAATGTATAACCTGCTCCAATATATCTTTTTCAAAATCCAATCTTACATAAGAAATATTACCCATAACTTCTTCTTTAATGTCATTAAAGATAATTGTTTGTTGAGAACCATCATATAAAAACCTATCATTTGGAATAGATAAAGCTCTATCAATAGTCATTCTTATAGGATCTTTTCCAAAATAATAACGCACATTCAATTTTGGATTATCATTTAAAATAGTTCTTTTCCCAACCAAAACACAATCCTCAATAGCTCTTTGACGATGAGCCCAAACTCTTAAAGCATCATTAGTAATCCAATAATCTTCTTTATCACCCTGCCTTCTCTCAATATCCATAAATCCGTCTAAGGTCTCTGCCCATTTCAATATTATATAAGGACGTTTCTTTTCATGGCGAGAAAAGAATCTTTTATTTAATTCCCTACCTTCTTTTTCCAAAACTCCAGTTATTACTTCTATTCCAGCATCCTTTAATATCTTAATACCGCCACCATCAACCTTTGGATTAGGATCATTATTACAAATAACAACCTTCCTAATACCTGAACTAACAATTAAATTAGCACAAGGAGGAGTTTTTCCCCAATGACAACAAGGCTCAAGACTAACATATAGGGTTGAATCTTTAAGCAAGTCCTTATCTTCAACAGAATTAATAGCATTAGGTTCTGCATGTGCTTGTCCATAAACTTTATGATAACCTTCTCCAATAATTTTATTATCATAAACAACAACAGCACCAACCATAGGGTTGGGACTAACACTACCTTCTCCAAGTTTAGCCAATTGAAAACATCTTAGCATTAACAAATCATCATTCATAGTAGATAAATAAGGAAATAAAACGCAAATATACTACTTTTCCAACAATAAGAAAGCTCCAATATATGGATAAATAGCGTAATTTTGCAGAAAATTTGAACACTATGAGAATCCCTTCTAACAAGATACAAGACATAATAAGATTTGCTTTTCAAGAGCTTGAAGGAATATATCCAAAGAAAGAAATACGCCAAATGACAAATATATTGATAACTCATTATAGCGGATTTCCACTAACTACAATTCTTGACCAACCAACAAAAACAGTTCTTGAATCTGACTTACTTAAACTAAACTTTGCAATTAAAGACCTTAAGCACGAAAAACCCTTACAATACATAATGGGAGAAACAGAATTCTATGGTTTAAGAATAAAGCTAAACCACAAAGTTCTAATCCCAAGACCCGAAACAGAAGAATTAGTAGATATAATAATTAAAGAAAATCTCAACAAAAAAGATTTAAAGATAGCGGACCTTGGTTGTGGAAGTGGAGCAATTGCTTTAGCTCTGAAAAACAATCTTAAGGAAAGCAATCTTTGGGCTTATGATATAGAAGACGAAGCTATTGAGCAAACAAAAGAAAATGCTAAATCACTTAACCTAAGCATAGACATTCAAAAAGCCAATATATTAGAAGAAAACTTCACCGATGAGAAATTTGATATAATAGTTTCAAACCCTCCTTATGTAATGGATAGTGAAAAGGAATTAATGAAACCCAATGTGCTTAATCATGAACCCCACTCTGCTCTATTTGTTCCAAATAATAACCCATTATTATTCTATAAATCAATAGCAGAATTCGCAAAAACTCATCTTAATGAAAACGGCAAATGCTATCTTGAAATAAATGAACAACTTGGAAAAGAGACCTTATTACTTTTTCCTGAAAACACAACTAAATTAATAAAAGATATTTTTGAGAAAGACAGGTTTATAATTTATAGTAAATCTATTTAAACCCGAGCATAATCCATTTTGCTTACTTTCATAATTTATTTTATAAGCATTAAAGCAAAATATATCAATCACTTACAATAATACATAAATTCAAAAATGCTTTATTAACCACTAACCATTAATCACTAATCATTAGTTTATTCTCTTACAGGACGACAAATATATCCATTAGCCCTTGCAACGGTGGCATTTGAAGTTAGTGAATTACTTCTAAAATTCATATTATAAGCATTTGAAGTACTTGATGGTGATGAATTCCAATAATAGCCTCTAGATGCAACATTTGATAAAGTTCCTGCTCCACTCGTTCTATAACCATCTGCGTAATAATAGGAGTATACTGAACTTGGATCATATCTTCTATAATTTGTTGTCCAAGTAAATGTCGAAGTAGTAAAATCACTCCAAACTCCAGTTTTTGGCAATTTAAATCCCCATGGAGATGGATCGAATATACTCTTTGCTGTACTTGAAGTAGAAACATTATAATCATTCCAAATATAAGATGCACTTGTTATTCCTGAAATTCCTCCATAGAAAGTAAGAGGGTTATTCACAGTTGTTGACATTGCGACCGTTGAAGAATTTCTGTTTGCAGAAGTTGAGTATGTTACAGCTCCTCCTGTAATATTATATAATGTAATATTAGCAGGAAAAGGATCTTTTCTCCCAAATTGATAATATAAGGTTCCTCTTTTATTATTAGCTGGAGTATATGTTGCAGACAATTGACCAATATTTCTATCTAGAGCATAAGAATTCTGAAGTTCTCCTCCTGATGTCCATGCTGGTCCTGCGTATCTATGTACTTCTCCTCCATTTACAGTATAATATTTATCTACCTCTCCTGTTTGGATCTGATTGTAATATGGATCATAATTCGTAACCCAAAAATGCCATGACCAAAGAGTTGAACCTCCTTTATCTATTTTTATAACAAAATTTCCATCTTGAGCTGAACTTGGTACTGTTATCTCAAAATAATCATTCTTGCCTAAACCTGTTGTCTTTGTTAGTGTAATATTTGAAGTCCCAGATGCTTGAACTAAATTACTTAAGTCTTGCCACAAAAGACTAACTGTCCATGAATTTGATGTTGATAATAGATTTGATGAATTATTCCCATAGCCCGTTTGAGAAGATCCCCAATATTCATCAACTCTTCCTACTGGTATTCTATACTTTTTAACAGGTTGACCTGTTGAAGGAGGATTAAGAATATAACAATTAGAATAATCAGAACTTGTATAATCAACAATAACTGCATCTGGAATTTCTATTCTTGAGTCGGCTGTGTAATCTCCCATCGAATTTAACTTTATGTTGATTATATATCTTTTATTTGGCATAATATTAAAATCATTAGTCATATTAGAACCAGGATAAATCCTAAAAATAACTATATCAGAACCACTCTTTGCATAAATTCTAATATAAGAAGCACCATCGGGAGCATTAGTATTTTTATTTGTTACTGCTGTTCCTGCGTTAGTTCCTTTCATATTTCGAGGCACATACCATTGAAAAGTTTGAGTTGCACCTCCTGCCGTTGGAAGATTAGTGTTTACAGAAAATGTTTTATATGTTGTTGAAGTATGAATAGGATAAGGAACAGAAATTGTATTATGAAGAGCTTTTAAAGTGTCTGCAATATTAAATTGATTTGGAACATCACACATAACAATAGAATCTATTGTTAAACCAGAACTGGCAGTAAGGCTAAGATTTAAGACAACCTTAGCAACTGAACGAGTTAAAGTAAAATTAATAGGAGTTGAACTTACAACATTATTAACTATAATATCTGAAAACCCACTCATAACAATTCCTAAATTACTTGCACCACCATAAGCATCATACTCATTTGTAATAGATGCCATTTTATCTAATAAGTTTTGATATGTTGTAACGGAGGAGAAATCAAAACCTGAATTATGAGTATTTGCAATAATAACTACTCTATTAGTTGATGAAGAAGCTGCAAGGTTTAAACCAAGAGTTGAAGTTGTAATATTAATATATTTAGTATAGACCTTGGTGCTTGAAGTTGTTGTTCCATTAAATTGAATAACCCAAATATCTGAAACTAAGTTTTCATTTATATTACTTGGAGCCTTTGTTCTAATTTTAAAATCTTTATCACCTAAATCAGATTCCCCATTTACATTTATCTTTATTTGAACAGGTACGGTTTCTCCAGTATAGTCAGAATAATAATCTTCAACTTCAACACAAGATGAAATTATTAAAGGAAGAATTATTAAAAGAATTTTATATGTAATTTTAGCCACTCTCATATCTTAGAATATTTTATTGGTTAACATTTTCTTACCTATTTGACTTTCTGTAAATGTAAAAGTATCCCATGGTATAATAACAAAATTAGCATAAACATTACCTGAAATAACTGATAGTCTTATATTAAGATTTTGCCCTTTTGTAAGTTGAGTTATACTCATTGCATTAAGTGTTATATAAGTTGTTTTTATATCAACACCTGCAAGGTCAGAGATAACTACTTCTAATTTTGTTTTTGCTATATCAATATTTTGAGGAATAAGCATAAGACAAGCATTGGTTTTATTAATAAGTTGGTAATCTAAATTAAGCTTTAAGTCGTTTAGCATAGAGTTTGAAATACTTAAACTATAAGAGCCTGTATCAGCTAACAAAGCAGATGGTGTCCAAGAGGGATTAGAACTTAAACGGATAGAACCTTTATTTATAATATTTGTTAGTCTAATACTTTTAATCTTACAGCCTGAAATTGTATCATAAGCATAGTAGTTTTTGGCTGAAAAAGAAATCTTTGAGAGTGAGTGTTTAAAATCAAAAGCAACTGTTCCTTGAGCTTGAGTTTTATTTAATTGAGGAAGAGCATAACATAAATCAACTTGCTTAGTTATATCCGAATTATTAGAATAATAAGTAAGAATTGGATAACCACTTTGAGTGATTGGCGAGAGAGTAATACCATTATCTACGGTTGAATAAGGAGCATAAGCCACAAAAGAAAGCTTATAATTTGTGTTTTCTGGCCAATACATATTTACTGAACTTGTCCAAACAGATGCAGGTTTATATACTCTAATATTATAATAATAATCAGGTTTATCGTTTATTGAATCAAATGTTCCAAGTTTTGCATAAGTAAAAACTCCAAACCCAAGAGAGCCAAGAGCAGTATTATCCAAAACTAAAGCTTTTGTTTGAGATTCAACATTTGAACTCATTAGAATTTTATTTCTTTCAGTTTCTGTCTCAGTCTCACAACTAACAAAAACAACTCCTAATAAAATTATTAATATCCAATTTTTCATTCTTAGTTAGTATTTTATTCCTTCAATTAGCTTCTCTATAAAAAGTCCCTACGATTTCAAAAAAAATCAAGCTCTTTTTCCCACAAATCAAACTCTTTCTACAAAAAGTCGGCGTCTTTTGTCAAAAACTCGTACTCTTTTTCCAAAAAAACAGGCTTTTTCTTCTTAGAAGCCATAAGGGGGCATTCAACCCCTTATGACTTAAATTAATTCTTATTTTGTAAGAGTTGTTTGAGTTCCTGTGTTTTCTGGATCCCAATCAGCAACTGTAGCAGTAAATATAATTTTACTTGTTGATTCTCCTGTAGGTGTTGGTACAGTTAAATTATAACGTACCTTTTTCCCAACATTCATATGTTCAGCAGTAAGTGCCACCTCTGCTGTAGCACCGGAATAAAGAGTTACACCTGCATTAACTAAATCATAAGTAACTTTTATTGTAAGCCAATCACCATTTTGTGGCATCATCATTATTGCTTCATAACCTGTTAATCCACCAGATGCAACTCTGCTACCATTACCAAAACTAGTAAGTGTAGTATTTATTAATCTACTTCCATTAAAGTAAACATAAGTTGCATTACCTGTTTGATTAGACCAACAATAATGCATTGTGTCATTAAATGTAAATGTACCAAAATCTTTTGCACCAATTAGTTCTATTTTCTTAATAACATAATCCGGTCCAACTTCAGCACCTTTCAAAGAGAAATTAACTTGACATAATGCATGCAAAAACGTTAAACTTACCGGAGTTGTTCCTAAAGCTGATAAATTGATGGTTTTAGCAACTAGAATATCTTGTTGGGTTGCTGGAGTTGATGCTATTGTTGCGGTGAAAGAAGGGTAACCAGTAATAATTGATGTCTGCATATTAGAAGCACCTACAGCATTATTAGCAAAAAATTGTAATGTATCTGCATTTGGCCAATAGTAAGCACCAGTATATATCCAATTTGCACCTGATTTATATACTCCTAAATTATTAATGTATGGAGTTAGAGTTGAAGTATAACTCATTGGGCCACCACTTGTTCTATAAGCACTTATAACGAAATGGTCAAAGTCGTCAGTTACAATCTCTCCAACCTTAAAATTGCTATTTTTTCCAACCATTGTTTTGAAATTAATCCCCTTTTGTTGAGAATTTTCATCAATGTTTTCGTTTGTGCAGCTTGCAAAGCCTAAGGCTGCAATTGCTACTAATAATAAAATTTTCTTCATACTAAATTGTTTGTTTACTGTTTGATTAATAAAATTGTTTACTGTTTGTTTTTCTTTTTTTTGTTTTTCTTTTTCCATACTAATTGATTGTTGTTAATTATTATACTTGTTTTTAGGCATTAATTGTTTGATTAAATATTTATAATACTATATCTACACCTTCTTCTCCGCCCCATTCACCAACCGTTCCACCTATTCCTCCTCCTGTAACTATTGGTATTTCAATAATACTATCTAAAATAATTGTTCCTCCATTTGGTATTGCATTTAAATCTTCTCCAATATTATAACTCTCTGTTTTAAGCTCTCCATTTAATAAATTGAATTTTATTGTTAATGTATGGCTACTTGTACTTACTAATCCAAATGAATTTATAGGTATAATTAACCAATCGTCATCAAAATAAGATTCAGAATAAATAGAAACTGAATTATTATCCAAAGTTTGAAGACCCAAAAGATAAGAGCCTGAAAATCCTGAAGCAACAGCAGATATACTAGAAGCTGACTCTGGATTAACTACCTTTACTTTAATTTCATAGTTTTTAATAATGTTTTTTGGCGTTATTTCTATTTCATAATTATTGTCAGCTTGTTCAATATTAACTCCTTCATATTTTCCTATATAAAATATTTTATCTGTTCCATTTAAAATTTGCTCATCTTTACGACCTTGATTCTTATATATTGAATTTGCTGTTATTGATGATGTTGTTGCATAAGAAGATGTAAAATTATTTGTAAGATTCATAATAATAGATTCATAATCGAAACTATATATTAAAACATCATATATACCTCTCGGAACAAGAATTTCACCTCCATTGCTTTCAATAAATTCTCTTATTATTCCATTACTATTTCTTGGATAAAGTACAACATAAAAGAATTCTGATTTATCTTTTTCTTGCAGCCAATTGATTTTTATATATAATTTACTACTTGGTATATCTAAAATATCTCTTCTTTCACACCCTGAGATACAAATTAGCATTGGAAGCAATATTAGTATGGTTATAGTAATTCTATATATATGTTTCATATTAGTACTTTTTATTATTAATAATCCATACTAATGAAACTTTTGCTTTTGTTAACCCAAAATAGCTAAATTTGCTATCATTTTTTTTAATCAATAATTCTTCATAGGCATAATAATTTATATTGTTTGAATTGAAAAATCCTAATCCTAAACTAAATTCAAGATTAAAATTCTTAGATATTGATTTTGAATATCCACCACTTATTCCTGTTAAAAAGTTAATATTCCCTTGAGTTCCTTCTTCTCCATTTTGCAAATCAAATATTCCTGCTCCAACGTAAGCTCCAATAAAGAATCCAGTTAGTGGTTTATGCTCTGCTTTTTTATAAAACCAATAACGTCCCTCCAATCCTCCTAAAAGAACCTGATAACATAAATGCTTTGAGTTATTCACATACCAAGGAAATTGATATTCTAAATTGATTGACCAATTTTTAATTTGACATTCAATCTCAATATTAGGTGCTAATAATAAGTCATAAAGGAAATTATTTTTTATTGCAAATACTAATGAATTGCATGAACTTGTTTTATTAGTATCAATTAAAGGGGAATAAATTATTGAGTCTTTATTGCCTATATTATTTTTTGTATCTAAACTATCAATAGAATTATTAATATTATCAATGCTTAAAGTATCTTGTTTTTGAGAAATGTTTTTTAAGAGATGCTCATCACTTGATGAATCTTTAATTGGATCCGTTTTAGAATTAATTTTTGAAATATCATTTGCCCCATTAGATTGATCTATGTTATCAAAAATAACATTCTTTTTCTTATAATAGACAAAAGTTGTTGAAGTATTTCTTAGATAAGGGAAGATATTCTTTACTATATATTTATATGATTTCCCATTATTTAGCTTTTTAATCTTCCTTTCTTTGATATCAGGTTTTGAGTTACAATTAATAATATGTATTATTAATTTCTTGCTTGGTATTTCATTATCCTTTTCAATTATATGTTTAAAACCAATCCAATTTTCACCTTTTGGAAAAGAAAAGACCTTTGATAATGGGATATGCGAGTATTTAATGTCAAAATAGTTCTTAACTGAATTTGCTCTTCTCTTAGAAAGCTTATTATTATATTTTAAACTTCCATCAAAAGATGAATAAGAATAAATAATTATACTATCAATATTAGATGCTTTTACTACTAATAATAAATCATTTAATCGTTTAAGTGTAGTATAATTATTAAGATAATTCTTATTTATTGAAGAAGAATTAATTGGGAAATATATATTAAAGGAATCCTTTTTAATAAGCATTGTAGAGACATGCTCTTCTTGGGAAAAACAAAAAAGGGGCAATATAAATAAAAAAATAAATAATATTTTTTTCATTGCTTCTTATTTTACATCACTAATGTATCTTTATTTTTTATATTATAAATAAAGCACATCTTGTAATTTTATTCGCTGGTAAAGATACAATAAAATTTATTAATTTACCACACTTATACTCTTACCTTACTATATTTTTACATTTATTTAACTTTTGATTTTACAACTAATGGCAGTCAAAATATTGACAATCAAAATAAAAAAAATAAAAAATAAGGCGTGTTGTGAAACACGCCTTATTAAAATCAATATTATATAATTTATCCCATGAAAGGATAACGATAATCTGTTGCTGGTAATAATGTTTCTTTTATACATCTTGGACTTACCCAACGGTAAAGGTTAAGTTCTGAACCTGCTTTATCATTAGTTCCTGAAGCTCTTGCTCCACCAAAAGGTTGATTTCCTACAACTGCTCCTGTTGGTTTATCATTTATATAGAAATTACCTGCTGCATAACGTAATATATCTAATGCCTTTTCTATTTCGTAACGATCATTTGAGAAGATTGAACCTGTTAATGCAAATGGTGATGTTGTATCGCATAAATGAAGTGTTTCTTCAAACTTTTCTCCGTCATATAAGTAAATGGTAAACACTGGTCCAAATAACTCAGTTTCCATTGTTTCATATTTAGGATTAGTTGTAACTATTATTGTTGGTTCAATAAAATAACCTTTCGATTTATCTCCATTTCCTCCAACAACTACCTTAGCATCAGAAGCTGTTTTTGCTCTATCAACATATTTCATTATAGTATCAAAAGCCTTTTCATCTATTACAGCATTAACATAATTACTAAGGTCTCTAACACATCCTTGTTTCATGTCTGCTACCATTTCTTTAATATATCCAAGTGTTTCATCCCATAATGCAGTAGGGATATATCCTCTTGAAGCTGCTGAACATTTTTGTCCTTGGTATTCAAAAGCTCCTCTTACTATCGCAACTGCTAATTCTTTTGGACAAGTAGTTTTATGTGCAAAAATAAAATCTTTTCCTCCTGTTTCTCCAACAATTTTTGGATAAGTATTATAAGAGCCAATATTGTCCCCTATTTGTTTCCAGAAATTATTAAATGTTGAAGTTGAACCTGTGAAGTGAATACCTGCTAAATTTCTTGAAGCAAAGCAAGTATCAGAAATAACAGAACCACTACCTGGAACAAAATTAATTACTCCATCAGGAACACCAGCTTCTTTAAATAACTTCATTAAATAGTAATTAGAAAGGATTGCTGTTGTTGCTGGTTTCCATACTGTAACATTACCCATAATTACTGGAGCTATGTTTAAATTACAAGCAATTGCAGTAAAATTAAAAGGAGATATTGTATAAACAAATCCTTCAAGTGGACGATATTCCAAACGATTTATTGCAGTGTTATCGCTAATTGGTTGTTGTGCATATATTTTTGATGCAAAGTAAGCATTATAGCGAAGAAAATCAATTGCTTCACAAGCTGAATCTATTTCTGCTTGGAAAGGATTTTTTCCTTGACCTAACATTGTTGCTGCATTAATAAGATAGCGGTATTTCTTTGATAAAAGTTCTGCTGCTTTAAGCATTATTGAAAAACGTTCTATCCAATGAAGGTTAGCCCATTTTTCTCTTGCCTGCATAGCTGCATCAATAGCCATTTGAACTGTTTCTGGTGTTGCTTTATGGTATGTTGCAAGAACATGTCCATGTTCAGTTGGCATAACAACCTTACCCATTTGACCTGTCTTTACTTCCTTGCCACCAATAATTAATGGAATTTCGATACAAGTATTATATTGTCTTTCTACTTCTCTCTGCAAAGCTTCTCTTTCTGGAGAATTCGGAGCATAACCTAATACGACTTCATTTTTGGGTCTTTCAAAAAAAAACGTTGTGTTGTTCATAAATCTTATATTGTTTAAGGATTAATATTGCCTTGTTTCTTTATTTATATCTAATACAGACTGCAAATATATTTTTTATTTTCGTCCTTTGCAAATAAAATTATACTTTTGTATATTATAACCAATAAAGAATGAGTAAAGAACTTGAATTAAACGCCCCTAACATTTCATCTAATGACTTAACTATCATTGGAATTACTACAACCATGAACAGTTTTTCTTTAGCTCAACATATAAATACTGAATTATTAAACAATCTAACCCTCTTTAAAGATTTTGAAGGCTACGATAAAGAAAAAGACCAAACAAATAACTTTAAAAACTATTATTATTACAATGCTCCTAACCGTTTGCATAACTTATTAATTTCTAATAAAAACAACGAAGACAAACTACTCTTTGACGAAAACAAAACAATAGACTATATTTATGTACTAATAGGAAGAGATCATAGAAAACATGCAAAAACATTTCTAAACAAAATAAAACATGTCCCAAATATAGTACTTGCACAAACAATTCACCCTGTGCCTAATACAAAAAAGCAAAGTTTAGAAACAAAAGTATTAGCACAAACATTTGATATATTTGGAGAAGCTCCAATTAATATCACATCAAAGAAAAAGAATAAAAAAGAAAAAATAGAAAGCCCAAATTTAAATCAATTTATAGAAGACCTCGATTTCAATATAGAAAATGTAATGTTCGAAAAAAGTCTTTTCTTGGCATATAAAATAATACCTAATGAAGCAATTATAAAGCTAACCAAAAATATCTTAAAGCATTACTCCCAAGAAAACATTAGACCTATACAATTAGAAAACTACCATCTAACTCTTGCATTTATTGGTAATATATCCAAAAAACATATAAAAGACATTATAATTACAACCCAAGATATCACAAAACAACTAAATGGTATAGAAATAGAAATAGATAAAATAGGATTTTTTGAAGGGAAAAGAGACAACCTTGTTATATGGTTTGGCATAAAAGATAATGAAGAACTCAATCAAATAACAAAAACAATAAGAAAAACCTATAAAGAAAATAATATCAATTACTACCCAACAGCATTTCATCCTCATATCACAATAGCAAAAATAAAAGACCTAAAAGAAAAGGACAAGACCAAAGAAAAAATCAAAGCCCTTTTTAATATTCCTCCTCAAAAACTAACACTAACTAATCCTACCTTATTTGAAAGCATATCAATAGAAAACACTACTCGCTACGATATAATACAATCATTTTAAAGAGCAGAAAAAAAAGCAAATTATTTAACCAGAATAATTAAATATTTATTATCTTTGCATTATAAACTATTGCTGACTCTAAGAAAGAGTATGTTTATACTTAAAGTATCTCCAAAACATCATTAATTATTATGATGTATATTCCCAAATTTTACGGTGTACATCAAACAAGTACTACGGTGTACACCATAGCACCTAAAAGATGTGCATCTTTTCAATATCTAAACTTAATATAAATAGTTCTAAACTTAGTTTAGTTGTAATTAAACTTAATCTCCTTGCAGAAATAGTTAATTTAATTTCAAGTAGATTTTATTTTCACAGATTAAAGGTTCAAATGGTTCTATTTTCGCAAAGAAATATTTTTTCTTCACTAAATTCCATTAACATTAAAACCTAATAAAAACAAGGCTTTCATATTTTCTGAAATATTTATTTTGAGATAAAATGAGTCTATGAGAAAACTATTTACTACTTTTGCTAAGTATAATTTATAATTATTTTATACACAAGCGATTTAAGTAAAAAATTAACCATTTATCATTAAAAAAAATGAGCCTTTATTATTTAAACAAAAATGCACAAGATTCAGGTGAACATGAAGTTCATAAAGAATCTTGTAATTATCTTCCACGTGAAGATAATTTAATTAACTTAGGTGATTTCCCAACCTGTGCTGAAGCTGTTAGAGAAGCAAGAAAACACTATCCAAATGTTGATGGATGTTATTATTGTTGTTTCCCTTGCAATAAAAAAGATAGAAATTTAAAAAAGGATACTCTTAGATAGAAGAAACATACCTATTTTTCTTCTAATTTTCTATCATCTCACAAATAGAGATAAAAAGCTTGGTTTCTTTATCATATATTGATGTTATTTTAACCAAATTTGAATTATTATGTATCGTGGGAATTTGATTCAAGGTTGGTTCTGGCAATTCAATATAGAAGGATTTAAAGTTATTGGCTATGCCTGTGCCTATACATTTCACATAAGATTCTTTGATTGTCCAAATTTTTGTGAAAGCCCTATTTTGTTCTTTTATGTCTTTTATATTCCTTAAATATTCTGATTCTTTAGGGTGGAAAAAACGATTTGCTATTTCAAGCTTTGATTTTCTTTCTTTTTCTATATCTATTCCTATCGATTTCTCACAAAAGGCTATGGCTATATAATTATTTGTATGAGATATTGAAAATTGAAGACTTGGATTAAAAACAAAAAATGGCTTACCTTCTTTATTGTAATTTATTTCAGTATTGAATTGTAAACCCTTTTCTTGAATTTTATGTATTAGTAATTGCTTTGCCCATAAAGATATTTGCTTTGGTTTTGATAAGGTTTCATCTTCTCCAAACAATATAAGAGCTTCATCAATATGGTAAACGTAATACTCCATTTTCTTTGTAATTAATTTCTGAAAGATTTTTCAATGTTAAAAAATAAGGGCAGAGGTAAACCCTGCCCCTAAGCATATTATTTGATTAGATTAATCTAACTATTGTATTTCTAATAGTTCAACATCAAATACTAATGTGCTTCCTGCTGGGATTGTTCCTACTGGAGCATCACCATAAGCAAGGTCTGCAGGGATAAAGAATTTGTATTTTGAACCAACACTCATCAATTGCACTCCTTCTGTCCAACCTGGTATTACTTGATTTAATGGGAATGAAATTGGTTCATTTCTTAAAACAGATGAATCAAATACTTCTCCATTTAATAAGCATCCATGATAATGAACATTTACTGTATCTGTTGATTTTGGTTTTTCACCTTCTCCTTCTTTTTCTACTTGATATTGTAGTCCGCTTGGAGTTTCTATGACACCTTCTTTTTCACGATTTGCCCTTAAAAACAATTCTCCTTCTTCTCTTGCTTTTAAACCAGCTTGTTTCATTGATGCTTGTTTCTTTCCTTGCATTTCTTGTTGCCAAGCTCCCATAACAGCATTTTTATCTTCATCTGTTAATAAGTCAAGATGTTTTCCTTCTGCTGCTGATTTTAAAGCCTCAATCATTATTTCAAGGTCTAAATCATATCCTTCTCTTAGAAAGCTGTTACCAATGTCTTCGCCGATAATATAGCTTACTTTGGCTTTGTCGTTTTTTAATTCCATTTTTTATTGTTTATATGTGTGTGTTATTAATGATTAATGGTTAGATTAATGGGTGTAATGATTAATAATTAACCATTAATCATTATTTAATTATCTTAAGTTCATCAATTAGGTTCTTTGCTCCTGCAAACTTATCTATTATAAATAATACATAACGTATATCTACATTTATTGTTCTTTGTAGTTCTGGTTCAAAAGCTATATCGCCACTCATTGCTTCCCAATTTCCATCAAAAGCTAAACCTATTAGTTGTCCTTCTGCATTTATAATTGGTGAACCAGAATTTCCTCCTGTGATATCATTATTTGAAAGGAAACATGTTGTTATATTACCTTTAGCGTCTGCATATTGTCCAAAGTCTTTTTTATTATAAAGTTCTTTTAGTTTTGCTGGCACTACAAATTCGTCTGATGTCGAATCTTCTTTTTCCATTACTCCTGAAAGGGTTGTTGTGTAATCATAGTGAATTGCATCAGCAGGATAATAATCAAGAACCTGTCCATAAGTCATACGCATTGTTAAATTTGCATCTGGGTATTGTACTAATGATGGGTCCATTTCTCTAAGTGCTGCAACAAAACGTTGACGTGCTTGTGATAAGTTTTCGTCTGCCTTTTCTAAGTTTTCATCTTGAATACCAAGAAAAGAATATGCTGTTAATGCTGCTTGTGAGATTAAGTCTTTGTTAAGCTTCTTTGCTTTTGGATTTTTCATAAATTTCTCAAAGCTTGCCTTGTTTCCAAATACTGATTCCTCGAAAGCTTCTTCTACATATTCATCTAAATTACCTTTAAACTTTTTATGTAGTGTGTTGTAGATTGGGTTATTATTATCAATGGTTGAAAACATTGTTATTAATGAACGGAAAAGTTCTTTTTCTGTTTCTTGGTCATATTTTTCAAAATGTTCTAAACCTAATTTTTTTATTCTTTCTATTGCTTTTTCATATTTAGGGTCTTTCTTATCTATTCCATCTATTGTAATTGTTGTGCGTAATGCTAGCAAAACTCTTTGGTTTGTCATTAGTCCTAAATTTGCATACCAAGAATATTTTGTACTTGATGCATTTCCTATAACTTTAGATGCTTCGGAAAGATCTTTTACTACATCACCATATTTTTCTACTCTTGACTTATCTTCTTGAATCCATTTTGTTAAACGGTCTTCTATCGCTTTCTTTTTTCCATAAACATCAAGACGTTTTAATCCTCTTAGTTCTCCTTTTTTATTCTTCCATAAATTCATATACCCTGCGTAGTCTGATGCATACATAAGTCTAATTCTATCTTCTTTATCCATCATTTTTTTCATTGTTGGTAAAACATACTCTCCAGCTCTTACAACAGCAGGGTCTGATATATTAATTGTATTTTCAACTTCTCCTGAAGTCATATATCTTTCAGTACTTCCTGGATAACCCCATATCATTGTAAAGTCACCTTTATTTACACCTTTAAGACTTATTGGAAGGAAATGTTTAGGTTTATATGGTTGGTTGTCTTTTGAAAATTTTGCTGGTTTATTTTCTGCATTTGCATATACTCTAAATATAGAAAAATCTCCTGTATGACGAGGCCACATCCAGTTATCTGTATCTCCTCCAAATTTTCCTATTGATGATGGTGGAGCTCCAACAAGACGAATATCTGTAAAAACTTCATAAACAAACATATAATATTCCAATCCTTCAAAGAAAGGCTTTATATCTACCTTGTATTGTCCATTTGCTGAATATTTTTCTTTTAAGTCTGCGATACGTAATAAAATAGAATCTTTTATAGGAGTTCTATCTAATTTATTTACATAATCACCTAATACTTCTTTTGTTACATCATCCATTCTTACTAAGAATGATACTGTTAATCCTTGTATTGGAATTTCTTCTGAAAGATTATTTGCCCAAAAACCATTTTTTAAGTAATCATGTTGAACTGTTGATTGACTTGTTATTGCATCATAACCACAATGATGATTAGTGAATAATAGTCCTTTTTCCGATACTATTTCTCCAGTACAACCGCTTCCGAATTGCACTATTGCGTCTTTTAGGCTTGAATTATTAAAACTATATAGTTCTTCTGCTGTTAATTTTAATCCCATCTTTTGCATAGTGGAATAATTTAACTTCTTAAAGAACATTGGCAACCACATCCCCTCATCTGGAGTTGGTGTTGGTTTAGCATATCCTATCGTTGTTATAAAACATAATGCTAAGGCAATTAATGTAATTTTCTTCATCTCGTTTTCCTTTTAATGTATATATTTTATTTGAGAGTACTTTTCTTTCTCAAATACTAACTTTGCAATTTCTTGTATTTCTTTTGCTTCAACCTTTTCTATTTCTTCATTTGTTATTCTTAAACTATCTATTCTATTATAATTAAGAATTGACTTACCCATAGATATTACTTCGTTTTGGTTGCTTTCGTATTGTATTGCTAACTGTCCTATTAGTTGCTGTTTAGCTTGTCTTAGAGCTAAGGGTGTTATTGGCTTTTGGCAGAAATAATCTAACTCATTTTCTATTAGTTTTATTGTAGCATCTATATGTTTTTCATCTGTAGCGGCATAGACTGAAAAAAGACCTGCATCAGAATAGGCAGTATAGTTTGATTCTAAAGCATAAGTGAAACCATACTTCTCACGAATTTTCATATTTAACCTTGAATTCATTGCTGGTCCTCCTATTATATTGTTTAATAATGAAAAGGCCACTTTATGCTTATTTTTATAACTAAATGCAAGATTCCCAATAATTACATGTGATTGATATGTTTCTCTATTATATATTTTAGTCTTAGGTTTATAGTTTTTATATGGAGTTCTCTTTATTTCTTTATTATTTGTTTCTATGTTTCCAAAATATTTTTCACATAACATCACCCAATCATCAAAATCAATTTCTCCTATTGTAGAAATTACCATTGAATTTGTGGAGTAAGTTCTTGCAATAAATTGTTTAACATCTTCACTCGAAAACGCCATTACTTTTTCTGGAGTTCCTAATATATATCTTCCTAAACCATGATTTCCAAATACCAAATTATCAAAGTCGTCAAATATTAGTTCCGAAGGGTCGTCTTCATAAGAGTTCATTTCATCTATAATAACTGTCTTTTCTTTCTCCAATTCTTTTTCTGGAAAAATTGAATTAAAAACAATATCAGAAAATAACTCTAACACCCTTTCATGGTAAGCATTTAGAAATGTTGCATATATACAAGTTTCTTCTTTCGTAGTAAAAGCATTAAGCTCTCCTCCTACTCCATCAATTCTATTTAATATATGTACATTTTTTCTCTTTTTTGTTCCTTTAAATATGCAATGTTCAATAAAATGTGCTATCCCATTTTCAGAAGGTAATTCATCTCTTGACCCTACATTAATTGTTATCGCACAATGAGCAACTGGAGAATAAGTAGAACGATGAATAAGCCTTATCCCATTGGATAACTCATGATGACGATATACAAACTCAGATTCTAATACCACAAATGTTTTTTGTTATTAAAGTGTTTTTTAGTTTATGGAGTTATTAACGAGATATTATATAAAATCCTGAACCGCCACTACTTTTACTAATTTTTTTCATAAAATTACTTGCTTCGTTCATTGAACGACGTGAACCATAACTTACATAATAAATTGGTTTATCATTTTTTATCTTCGATATTATATAGCTATCATATCCCATACTTCTTGCCTTACGAGAGGCTTGTTGTGCATTGGATAAATCTCCAAATGTTCCTCCAACTACATCAAATCCAAGACGTGATACCGACTGCATAGTAATGGGTGTTGTATAATCTATTTCTGCTGTTGGTGCTGGTGGATTATCTTTTTCTCCTGTTGGTTTTAATTTATCTGCTTCTTTCTTAGCTTTTTCTTTTGCTTTCTTTCTATCGTGTGCTGCTATTTTTTGTTTTTCTTTTTGCTCAGCAGTTAATTTTACTTCTGGAGCTGGAGCTTCTGTTGTTGGAGTTTCTATTTCTGTTGTTGGAGTTTCAACAACTTGAACTGTTGGAGTTACTACAATAGGAATAATAATAGTTTTTTCTGCGACTCTATCACATTTTGGTGTAATAAAGTTATTCAAACGTAGAGTTATTGGTTCTAAAGTTTTATTTCCTTTTAACCAACACATGTAATGTGCAAATACTAAAGCTCCAAAAGCCAATAATACTAAAAGAACTATGCTAAATAATACAGTCCACAATACTCTATTTCTTTTTCTATTTATCTTCTTTTCTCTTTTTCTCTTTTCTTTTATTACTTTTGCTTCTTTTCTAAATTTCTTGCTGTTCTTATAATCAAACTCATCTTTTTCTTCACCTTCATTCTCTTCTTTTTCCTCTTCTTTTCTTTGGTGTTTGAGTCTTTTTTCTACTTCTTTTTGAGCTTGTTCAAATGTAAAAGGATCTCTTTCAATTGCTTCTCTTTCTTCAAATACAATATTTTTTGCTTCTGTTTGTTCAATATTCAAAGAATTATCTACCTCATTATTTTCTTCTTTTTCAAAAACTCTTTCTTGATTTCGGTCATTAATATTTATTACTTCATCTGTTTTTATATCAACATTTGAAGATGTTCCAATAACTACTCTTTGAATTGGCTCTTCAACCTTATGTTCTGTAATTGGTTCTTCAACTATTGGTTCTTTTGTAATTATTGGTTGAATATAATCTCCTTGGTCAAAAGTCTTAACAGATTTAAGTGTTGAAAATGCAAAAGCACTGTCAAGTAGATTTAATCCTTCTTGTGGAACAAAAGCATATCCTTTTCCAATTCCTTTTGATAGAGTTCCTAAATCACCTAATTTACATGTATTTGATAATTCAATTCTTTCTTTAACACTATCTGAATATTGTTGAATCCATTTTATAGCAGTATCAACAGATATAAACTCATTCTTAGCCATTGATTGAACAAAACTTAAATCATCGTTTAATTCATTTACAAAGGTTATCGACCTACTTGGAGGCGTTAAAGTATTTGTTATTGGACTCATTGAAGCATGAGTGTAAGAAACACGGAACGTACCTATTCCTATCAGTTCCGCACTATCATTCTTCTTTAAATACTCTAATAAATTTGCTGAAACATTCATAGTATTATCTGTTTAAATTATTTATATCTTTTTATTGCTGAATTATAAGTACTTATCTACCCTTTTCTCTTTGCCTAATACGAGTTTTATTATTACGATTATTTTTCAAAAGCGTTTCATTGAAATATATTTTTGGTAAAAATCAATCCCAACCATTAACCACTAATCATTAACCATTAATTTTTCCAAGTCTTCTGGTGTGTCTATTCCAATGCTTTCAAACTCTGTAATATTAACTTTAATCTTATACCCTTCTTCTAACCAACGTAACTGTTCTAAGCATTCTATTTTTTCAAGTCTTGATGGGTAAAGTTTAACAATAGTTTTCAACACCTCTGCTCTATAAGCATATAATCCAATATGTTTATAGTAATTTCCTTTTGCAATTCCATACTCGTAGGTTTCTTGTCTATCGTAAGGAATTATTGACCTTGAAAAATATAATGCATTCTTATTTTCATCAAATACAACTTTTACTACATTTGGAGACGAAAGAGTTTTGAGGTCTTCTATCATCTTACAAAGAGTTACTATTTGTGTTTGATTATCTTTTAATAATGGGATAAAAACTTGTTTTAATTGTTCTTTTTTTATCAAAGGTTCATCACCTTGAATATTTACAACTAAATCAAATCTCTCTCCGCTTTCCTCCATTATTCTTAATGCTTGCTCACATCTTTCTGTTCCACAAGAATGATTATCATCAGTCATTATTGCACTATAACCATAAGACCGGACAACATCATATATCTGACGACTATCTGTGGCAACAACAACCCTATCAAACAAACCACTTTCCACAACTCTCTTACATACACATACCACCATTTCCATATTCCCAATCTTAACCAATGGTTTTCCAGGGAAACGTGTTGAGGCATATCTTGCAGGAATAACTCCTAATACTCTTTGCTTAACTTCGTCCATAACTTCCTCAAATTCTAAAACAATCCGTTAATCTCTGCATTAATCTTGTCTATCACAACTCCTAAATCCGATTTATTTGTTGTAAAATCTAAATTATCTATATCTATTATCAATAACTTACTTTCCTTATAGTCATCAATCCACCTATCATATCTTTCATTCAAAGAAGTGATATAATCTAATCTTATTGAATTTTCATACTCTCTTCCTCGCTTTTGAATATTTCGAATTAAAGTTGGCACAGAAGCTTTGAGATAAATTAATAAATCAGGTGGTTGAATAAAAGAGTTTAAAAGCTCAAACATATCAAGATAGGTCTCATAATCTTTTGTCGCCATTAGTCCCATAGCATGAAGATTAGGTGCAAAAATATAAGCATCTTCATACAGGGTTCTATCTTGAATTATTTTTTTGTATTGTTTTCTATGTTCAATTAAATGACGAAAACGTTTATTAAGAAAATATATTTGTAGGTTAAAACTCCAACGGCGCATATCGTCATAGAAGTTCGCTAAGTAAGGATTCCCGTCTACCTGTTCAAACATAGGACTCCACTTAAATTGATTAGCCAAAAGCTCTGTTAATGTTGTTTTTCCACTACCTATATTCCCAGCAATAGCAACGTGCATATAATATCTTTTTTCATTTATTAACCCACAAAGGTAGAAAATTTATTTTTAATATCGTTATTGTTTAAAAAAAATCTACTTTTGCATCTTCAAAATTACGCTAAAAAACAAATAGAAATGGCATTAGAAAAAATAATCAATTACAAAATGATTAAGTCAGAAGACTTAAATCATCATGGCACATTATTCGCAGGACGTAGTGCCGAATGGTTTGTTGAATCAGCATTTATAGCAGCAGCAAGTAAATTAAACCCAAAACATATAGTGTGTTTAAAAGTTCATGGGTTAGAATTCACACACCCAATGCATTTAGGACATATTCTTGGATTTGAAAGCAGAATAGTACATACAGGCAAAACATCTCTAACAGTATATTCTAAAGTTCATGAAGTAAAAAGTTTAGAAGATAAATGTTTAGATGGATTTATCACATTCTGTTACGTTGACGAAAATTCAAAATCAACACCACATAACATTTCTGTGTATCCAGAAACAGAAGAAGAAAAATTCCTTAACGCTAAAGCTATCGAATTACTAAAAAGAAGAAATTAACAAGGAATTAACCAATTCTAATCAATAATTTCTATCCCAACAAACGTATGGGCAGGGCTTACAATTGCACAAACTAAAATTCTAAAAGAATCTAATACCCCAAAATAAGCCCATTATAAAAACGATAATACTCTCTAAATAAGTTTTCATGCTATAAAAGGAAGAAGTTTATTTTCGGTAAATCAAAGTCTTTTTGTTGTGAAAGCTTGTTTTGTTTTCATAAATCAAGGTTTAAATCCTGAAAGATGTGCATCTTTCACATCAAATCATGTGCATCTTTTGGGTAGAAAGATGTACATCTTTTATTTTAACAAATTTTAGGGAGGGTTTTATCAATTAACTCTTGTTAGCTCCTTAAGAGCTTATCTTGATTTGCAAATATACAAATTTATTTTCTATTTTAGAAATAATTGGTGAATTATTTCACAAGCATTTTTATTATATTTTATATCTTGTATTTCTAAGTCGAGCCATGTCCAATCTCCCTTTTCTAACTCCCACGTTACTTTCATTTTTGATGCAACTCTTATTCCTTCGAATGTGTTGTATTCTTGAACTGTTATTACCCATGGATAGCGCTTTGATTCTTGAGTATTATCTTTATATCTAATGGTTGTGAATTTTACGAAGTCTCCTTTTTCATTGAAATAGAATGTCCCACTTGCAACTGTTCCTTTATAATTAATTATTGCTTTTGCTGATAATGAGTCTATTTCTTCCCATTCTATTAGAGGGCTAATTACAGATGATGGCGACCAAACTATTTCAGCCAAATAACGCTGTAAAGCTCCTTCGTCTAATTTTTCTCCTTTTTCATTTACAACATTTATTAGCGAATTCAATTTAATTAGCATATCCCCTTTTCCTTCAACCGATTTGTCTCTTCCCTTAATTTTTATTAGAGGCATCATGTCCATATCAACTGTCCAAATAAAGGCAGGTTTTTCTGTTGTAATATATTGTATTGATTTTGCTGAATACCATTCTTTTTGCTCTGGCTTCAACTTTATTAATGCTTTTTGTTTTACATAAGCAAGTTTTATTTCTTCTTTTCCAATTACTCCTGATAAACGTAACCATTTTTGAACTGGTTGAGGTAGATTTATTATATCTTGTCCGTTTATTATATGATTCTCCTTAAATGAAACATTTAATACTATATTCTTTGTTTCATTATCTGTCATTCTATTGAAACGATATGAACCAATTAAAACAAATACTATAATTAAGATAATAATACTCAATATTATCAATAGTGCTATTCTTATTTTTTTCATTTCTTTATTCTTTGTTTAATTCTAATCGCAAAAGTATAAAAATTTGTCTATAAATAGCTATAAAAGATTATTTATAATGAAATGGATAAATAATAATTGGCAATATTACTTTTATTTTAGTAATATTGTAGCTTAAAAAATTCAATTATGAAGGAAGAACGCATAAATTATATTAATGATAAGCCAATAAATAAAGAAGGAAGCTTTGTTTTGTATAAGATGCAAGCTTCTGTTCGTATTAATCATAACTTAGCTTTAATATTTGCTATTTCTAAAGCTAATGAATTGGATTTACCCTTAAAGATTATTTTCAGAATAGATACTTCTTTCCCTGAAGCTAATTATCGTCATTTTGTTTTTATGATTCAAGGCTTAAATGATATTCAAGATAAGCTAATTAACCTTGGTGCAAGCTTTGAAATTATAACAAATAATGAAGATAATTTATTCCTTAATTTCATTAATAATGCTGCGTCTATTATTATTGATAAGAATTATCTAAGGATTCAAACAAAGTGGAAGAATTGGATAGAAGAAAACTCCAATAGTGAAATTATTGAAATAAAAGATAATATTATTGTTCCTATTGCCTCAGCATCATATAAAGCAGAATGGGCGGCAAGAACTATTAGACCTAAGATTATGTCTAAGATTGATTATTTCACAGATGATTCAATTCAACTTCATGCTCTAAAACATAAAACACAAGTAAATATTGAGCAAATTAATCGCAATAATAAAATTCTAAACCATACACTTATAAAGCTAAAGGAAACTAATTATCTTTCAGAAGTTGAATTTAAGGGAGGAGAAACTTATGCTAAGAACATACTAAAGGAATTTATTGACAAGAAGCTAATGGATTATGATAAAAGTCATAACGACCCTTCTTTAAAAGGGAGTTCTCTTTTATCCCCTTATCTTCACTTTGGGCAAATTTCTCCAATAACCATAGTTCAAGAATTAAAACATAATCTCAAGGCAGAAAAATTTATTGAGCAGTTAGTGGTTCGTAGAGAATTAGCAATTAACTATACTTATTACACTACTGACTACGACAAATACTCTTCAATTCCCTTATGGGCAAGAAATACATTAGAAAAACACAAGAATGATAATCGCCCCATTCTATATAATCTTGAAGAACTTGAACAAGCTTCTACTTTAGATAAGTCTTGGAATGCTTCAATGATTGAAATGATAGAAACAGGTTATATGGAAAACACTATGAGGATGTATTGGGGAAAGAAAATTATTGAATGGTCTCCTTCTCCAGAAGTGGCATATAGTAGAATGGTTTATTTAAATAATAAATACTTCCTTGATGGAAGAGATTCTAATTCTTATGCAGGAATATGTTGGTGCTTTGGACTACATGATAGACCATGTAAGGAACGTTCAATATTTGGAATGGTAAGATATATGAATGAATCAGGACTAAAACGCAAATACAAAATTGAAGATTATATTAGAAGATACAGTAAAGAATAATTTTGTAGATAAATTAATATACAAATTCTACATCTTTTATATCAAGTCTTGAATCTGGAGCACCCCAGAACATATCTCCATAAGCACTTGAGCTAAATACAACTATTATATTATCTACCAATGAGTTTACAGGAGCATATTCTTCTTGAACTTCTGAAATATCATAAGTTGTTCCATTAGGAGTAAACTTATAATAAACAACTTCTCCTCTTATACCTCCTATCTTCATATATGGTTTATCATTTAATGTTTGCGAATCTGGTTGACCATATATAAAAGGAAGTGTTATTTCAACAAAACCTGTTTCTGAATTAAAATCTCCTATTGCTAGACTTGTTCTTAGCCATGCAGTAGCTACTCTATAATATTTATTAGCATCAAGATTACGGTTTTGAAGTAAAAAATAAACCTCACATGAATCCAAATAAGGTCTTCCTTGAGAATCACCAGCTAATATTGTGTGATTATCTCCATCTTTCATAATATCTCCTGCCTTATATCTCATTTTAAACTTTACTTGAAGAGGTTTTTTATAGAAAGGAGTACCAAAATTAACCATCTTTCTTGGATTAGGGTCTGAACCTATTCCTGGTAAATATGTAGAGTTATAAATAAACTTACCTGTAAATAAAGCACCTGCTACAATAGCACAATGCATCATGGCTCCAACGCCATATACTTTTGTTTCCATAGAAGCATAGTCTGCATTTTCAACACTTGGTTTTGGATTTACAGAAAAGAAACCTGTTAATATATTAGCTTTTGCAGAATGTTGCCAAGGAGAAAATTTATTTGCTTCTCCTGGGAAATAAGCATAAGTAGAACCTATTTTAATATCATTACCATTTTCATCCGTTGCAATTGTCCATGTTTTCATATCAGAATAAGCCAATTGCAATGGAGCATTAGCATAAAACACTCTTACTCTCCAAATTTTAGAAACATCATTATCCTCTGCGGTAAGTTTAAATATTACATCATTAGAGAAGTCCTTAATCTTTAATGGGTCTTTATCACATTTAGCCAAAGGAGAATATTTTGCAGAACTAACAATAAGATTATTATAATTCATAGATATTGGAACACCAATCTCAACAAGTCCTGTATCTGTTTTAGAACCAGAAATTATTCTATTTGAAATCTGACCCGATATATCAAAAACCAATATATTACAATCCTTAGATTCTTGGTAATACTTTTCATCAACACAACTTATAAAGATGGTTGATAATAAAACTAATGCTAATAATATTCTTTTCATATATTTTTGATTTTTAGCCACAGATTTTCTATAATTTATCATTTTTTGTCCACAGATTTTCACAAATTTACTCAGATTTTTTTTTATTTTTATCTACAGATTTCTCTTATTTCTATTTATCAAACTAATTAATATCATTCTTATGCCTATAAATCATAAACCAAATTAGTGTTAATTTGTGAAAATCTGTGGACAAAAAATCATTTACTCAATCCAAAATAGTAAGCAAAGCCAAAGTAAATATTAAACGGATTTAATTTAAAATCAATAGAGAAATCCGATGAAGATCCATCTTTAATTTCGTCTTGTTTAATAAAACAACGATTATAATATACCATTACAGGATTAAATGCAAACTCAAAAGCAAATCCATTTTTTAGAAAATACATAAAGCCAGGAGAAAGTCCAATACTTATTTCATGAGTAGTTTTCATTAACTTCTTAACATCTTCACCACCATCATATACATCTCTTGTTAAAGAAGAAATATATGAATAAGTGATGTTGGTTTCATTATAAACAAAAAACCTATTAGAATGACCTATTGGTACATAATTCTTAACCCCAGTACCAATATTAAAAGAAGATGAAACTACATTAGAATTATAAGTAGAGGCATCAATCAAAAGATCTAACAACTTAGCACTAATAGTATACCTTTGATCACTAAAAGCATAACTAACCCTGGCACCCCAAGCAACATTATCAGCAATAAACCAAGAACCTGAAAGAGAAAAATCACCTGAAATATTCTTTATCTCATTAATATCAACCACAGTCAAAAGCATATCATTGGACACATCTTTCTTTGAGAAGCCAACTTTAAAACCAAAATTGCTAATACCATTGGTTAAAAATGCTTTCTTCTTTACTAAAGAGATTGAATCACTTTGAGCAAAACAATTAATAGAACCAAATAACAGCAATATTGATAAGATTAAATTACTTACTCTATTCATATTCTTTATATTTCTCTTGCCAAAAGTACAAATTAATAATTACATAAAAACATTTACACAAAAAAAAGAGACGCGATAAATCGCGTCTCTACATATATTTATATTATTTATTTCGAAATATACCAAGAATACATCTTTTCTATTCCTTCATCAATATCTATTTTATGATGCCAACCTAAGGAATGAAGTCTTGAAGGATCAGTTAACTTACGCATTGTTCCATCAGGTTTATCTTCATTAAATACAATATCACCATTAAACCCAACTTTCTTTGCAATCAAATAAGCCAAATCCTTAATCGTTATTTCTTTTCCTGTTCCAATATTAATATGACAATTTCTTATTTCTTTGCTGTCATTTGGCTTTAAATCTTTATAATCTACATTTTCCATAATAAACACACAAGCATCTGCCATTTCTTCACTCCAAAGAAATTCTCTTAAAGGCGTTCCTGTTCCCCAAATCTCAATTGTTACATTATCCCCATCCTTAGATATACCATATTTCTTTAGCATATTAAGAATTTCACCCTCTAAAGCATTTCCATTTACTCCTTCAATAGGATATTTATTTAAGTCCTTTCTAACACTATCCCAATCTCCACTTGCCAAACATTTACCAAGATGAGCTTTTCTAACTAAAGCTGGTAAGACATGACTTTTTTCTAAATCGAAATTATCATTAGGACCATAAAGATTAGTAGGCATTACTGCAATAAAATTTGTTCCATATTGAATATTGAAACTTTCACACATCTTTAAACCTGCTATCTTAGCAATAGCATAAGGTTCATTAGTATATTCTAATGGCATGGTTAAAAGAGCATCTTCCTTCATCGGCTGAGGACAAGCAGCAGGATAAATACAAGTAGAACCAAGAAACAATAATTTCTTAACACCATACTTATAAGCCAAGCCAATTACATTATTTTGAATCTGAAGATTATTAAATATAAAATCAGCTCTATACTTACTGTTAGCAACAATACCACCAACAAAAGCAGCAGCTAAAAAAACATAATCAGGTCTTTCTCTATCAAAAAATTCTTCTGTTGAAGCTTGACTTCTTAAATCAAGTTCCTTTGAAGACCTTAAAACAAAATTAGTATACCCTTTGTCTTGTAAATTTTTTAATATAGCAGAACCAACCAAACCATTATGCCCTGCAACAAATATCTTACTATTCTTTTCCATATTCAATACTTTTTTTTCTGTCCACAGATTTTCACAAATTAATAGGATTTCATCTTTTATCTATTTTTCCCACAGATTTTCTCTTATTTTCTCTTTCTCTGTCCACAAATTTTCACAAATTAATAGGATTTCTTCTTTTCTTTAATTGCACTTTAATTAATTGCAATCTGAGAAAATTTGTGGAAATCTGTGGACAAAAAAACTATTTTACAATTCTTTTATACTGCAAACTATTTGCTCCAAAATTAACAATCAATCCAACTTTTTTATTAGTTGCACTTAAATAATTTATTAATTGTGATATATGCTCATTATTTATTTCTTCTAATGCTTTTAATTCTATAATAATTTCATCATAACATATAAAATCAGCAATATACTTTTTAGATAACATTCTATCTTTATAAAACACATCTATTAATTTTTCTCTATTAAAAGGAATACCTCTTTCAGAAAATTCAATTTCCAATGCTTCTTGATAAATAGCTTCTAAAAAGCCTCGTCCTAAATTTCTATGTACTTCCATACAAGCACCTATTATATTATAGGTTTCTTGTTTAAAAGGAAAATCATTTAATAAATCAGGCATAATCTGAGAAAATTTGTGTAAATCTGTGGACAAAAACTATAATTTCATATCGTTTTCAACCATTATTTTAACCAAATCTTCAAATGAGGTTTTATTTGGATTCCAACCTAAGACTGTTTTCGCCTTTGTAGGGTCTCCTAATAATTGTTCAACTTCAGAAGGACGGAAATAATTTGGATCAACTTCAACTAAAACATCACCATTAGAAATATTTATTCCTTTTTCATTTATTCCTTCACCATCCCAGCGCAATTCAATACCTGCATATTTAAATGCTAAAGTACAAAACTCTCTAACGGTATGATATTCTCCTGTTGCAATAACAAAATCTTCAGGAGTTTCATGTTGAAGCATTAACCACATACATTCCACATAATCTTTAGCATACCCCCAATCTCTAAGAGCAGAAAGATTTCCTAAATAAAGTTTTCTTTGTAAGCCCTTAGCAATACGAGTTGCAGCAAGAGTTATCTTACGAGTAACAAAAGTCTCTCCCCTACGTTCACTTTCATGATTAAACAAAATACCATTCACAGCAAACATGCCATAAGACTCACGATAATTCTTTGTAATCCAAAAGCCATATAATTTAGCAACTCCATAAGGAGAACGAGGATAAAAAGGAGTAGTTTCCTTTTGTGGAATCTCTTGAACTAAACCAAAAAGTTCAGAAGTAGAAGCTTGATAAATCCTACACTTCTTTTCCAAACCTAAAATTCGAACAGCCTCCAATAAACGCAAAGTCCCAGTAGCATCAGTTTCTGCTGTATATTCAGGAACATCAAACGAAACCTTAACATGCGATTGTGCCGCCAAATTATAAATCTCATCAGGTTGAATTGTTTGAATTATTCTAACTAAAGAACTAGAATCAGTCATATCACCATAATGAAGATTTATCAACCTCTTTTGATGCATATCCTTAATCCATTCACCTAAATAAAGATGTTCAATTCTCCCTGTATTAAAGGATGAGCTACGACGAATAATTCCATGAACCTCATAACCTTTTTCTAATAAAAACTCTGCCAAGAAACTTCCGTCCTGACCAGTTATCCCTGTAATTAAAGCCTTTTTCATATTTTTTTTTACCTTTTAATTCTTATTTTGCGAAGCACTACAAAGCCATTTATATGCAGGAATAACCCTTATATTATTATCCTCAATTTCTATATCAGTTGAGTCATTTATAATAATAATTCCATTTTTAATATTGTATCTATTCATAGCCTCTTTCAAACCATTAAATTCTCTATCTTTGTTCAAAATATTTAAATCGTAAGTAACCTGAATAGCCTCAACAATCTCAACTCCTTCCTTAACCAAGAAATCACATTCATATTTTTCTGAAAAATAATAAATTTCTTTACCCCTACGCAATAATTCCAAGAAAACAAGATTTTCTAATAATCTACCCTTGTTTTCAGAAAATCTAAATCCTAATTTATTTGCAACAGCATTATCAATAGTATAAACTTTCTTAGAATTTCCAATTTGTTTCTTCATCGAAAAATCAAACTTACTTAAGTAAAAAAATAAATAACTAAGTTCAAAATAATGCAAATAATTTTTAATTGAACTTAAACTTTTAACCTCACTAATAGATTTAAGAGTTGAATAAGAAAATCGTTTACCAATATTAGAAAATAAATACAATGCTATCAGTTTTATTTCATTAACCTGCACTAAATTATATCTTGAAACTATATCTCTATATAAAATATCTTGAAACCATGAATTAATTATATCTATATCATTTTCTTTCACAACCAATGGGAATCCCCCATATTCTAAATAAGATTGAAAATCACTTAAGAGTAGGGATTTTTGTTTAGTTGTTAATCTATCAAAATCATATTTGTGATTAATATAAAGTAAATATTCAGAAAAAGAAAAAGGGAATAAATCTATAACTTTATTTCTTCCAGTTAAAGACGTAGATATCTCAGAACTCAATAATTTTGCATTAGAACCAGTTACAAATATCTTATGTCCTGACTCATACATTCTATTAACGAATTTCTCCCACCCTTTAATTACCTGTATTTCATCAAAAAAGAAAATAGGCTCTTTCTTATAAAGTTCTAAATGAAGAGCGTATATATCATTCATCACATTTACATTGGCAACAATACGTTCATCATCAAAATTAAAATAGCAATAATCCTCTTCATTAAGAGATAATTTATTCTTAATAATAGAAAGCAAAGAAGATTTTCCACAACGTCTAACCCCCGAAATAACCACAATTTGACTTGTTGAGAGATACATATCTAAAAAAATATCCCTATCTATCAAATTTCTCTTATTAGTAAACGAAAATTTTTGGTCTAATAAAATCTCTTTTAATTTCTCCTTATCCATATTTTTCATTCTTTATCAACGAATAAAAACAATACATATTGTTCTTTACAAACGAATAGTTTTTTTTCAGTAACCGAAGGTTGATTAGTAAATCACAATTTAAGCACTAATCATTAGCAAAAGTATAAAAAAGATTCAAAGCAACAATATAAAAGTGGGAAATGTTAAATGTTGATTTGTAAATTAAAAATCCAAATGTAGGGGTAGGGCTTGCCTCTACCCTATAAAATTAAAAATTAGTGATAATTCGTGGAAATCTGTGGACAAAAAATTAAGAAAATCTGTGCCAATCTGTGGACAAAACACTCAAATTACAAATGAACAACAGGAGAGGAAGACCAATCAATAAATTTATTTGAGGTGTCAATATCCACAAATTCAAAATCAGTTAACCAACGGCGGAGTTTATACTCTGCACCCTTTAAACCATAATAAGATTTAAACTTTCTAATAGCCGATAAATCCTTAATCATAGGCTGACCATAATCAAGATCACGAGGATGAATATAAGAAATCAAATAATCATCCGTCTCCTTAGTCCAAGACTTAATCAACCAATAAGGAAACAAACGGAAATAACCACCACCAGAGAAAATAATATTTTTTCCAGAAATATTTTTTATAGAAATAGGTAATTCCTTAATCTCAATCCCATTATATGAAATAATTGAAGGCTTAATATCCCCATAATTAGGGATACCACCATGGGCATGATGAGCAGGGAAAACAGAACAATCAATCTCAATACCACACTCCTTCAAAATCTCAAAAGCCCAACCCTCCGACTCACGAATAGAAAAACCAGGAGCCCTAAAATACTTAACGCTCTTACCAGAAATATCCTCCAATAATTTAATAGAAGAAGAAACATCCTCCTTAAACTCTCCCCTATTCTGCAGCCAAACCAACTCATGATTAAGAGTATGAGAACCAATTTCATATTTCTCACTAATCCTACGAACCAAATCAGGATACTCCTTAGCAATCCAACCAACAACAAAGAAAGTAGCCTTAGTGTTTGTATCCTCCAACAAACGAAAAATGCGCTCTACATTCTCGTAGATACGCACTTCATAATTCTTCCATTGACCGTTAGAATAACAATCCTCACACAACTGAAACCATTCCTCAACATCAATTGTTAGAATATTCATTTACTAATATATCTTACACATTTTAGTTTTTACCTTTTAGTTTTTCACTCCATTAAACTCCTCTGCAACTTTTTCTAAATCAATCCTTGGAAGAGTTGGAAATACTTTATAAACTAAATCACTCTTAGGAAATATAATTACCCAACAAGTCAAGAATATCAACATAAAGTCAATATATAATGACTTATTATAATAATACCATTTCTCAAGCTCCCCTTTATGAGGTTGAATAACTTTACCACTAAACTCAATTGGATCTTTTGCTAAGGATACGTAATATTCTTCATCTCTAAAAATAACAGAACCAATACCAGAAAGACCAGGTTTAGATTTAGTAACACATTCTCTTACTTCATCATTATAAGCATCAAAACCTTTTTTAACAAGAGGTCTTGGACCAATAATACTCATATTACCTATAAGAATATTTATCAACTGAGGTAATTCATTAATCTTAGTCTTACGCAAGAAACCACCCATAGGTAAAACACGAGGATCATTTCGAGTGGTTAAAGTACCAGTTCCCATATTTGGACTATTCTTAAGCATAGTAGCGAACTTCCAAACATTAAAAAGTTTACCACCCTTACCAATACGTTCTTGAAAATAAAACACATAATGTTCCCCTGTCAATAACAATCCTATAATAATAGGTATCAATAAAGGAGAAAAAACAATCAATGCCAATAATGACATCAAAAAATCAAATATTCGTTTAATTACTGTATACATAAAATTTTTATTTCTTACTTATTACTTTCCAATAACCACCTCTATCACCACCCTCTCGTTTAATAATGCCAATCTTCTTCAATTCATTAATATACTTTCTAATATTTCTATCATTTATTTCAACTATCTCACTTAATCCTTTTTGCGTAATTCTTGGATTATCAGCAATCAATTTTAGTATTTTAATTTGGGTATCATTCAAAAATTCTAGGTCTCTTTCTAGGTCTCTTTCTTTATAAGTTATAATTTTTTGTTCAATATAATTTAACTCTATTTCAAAACCATTAGGGACTTCATTAAAAATCAAACTCATTGTAGGATAATTTGCAATTTCTTCCCTTATCCTTCTAAAACCACTACCATATTTTTCTATATCTCCAGTCAAATAAAATGCTTCAGCAATTAATCTATTCCTCGTATTTGCATGATAATTATTTGTTTTCAAATCTTCAATTGTTAAATCTCCATACAATTTACCAGGATTATAGAACAAAATCCTATTATCATATATTTTAATTTATATATCAATAGGACTTAAATAATCTCTATGAACAATTGAATTTAATACTAATTCTCTCAATGCTGGTAATGGATATTCAAATATTTCAGTCCTTTGAGTTGTTTTTCCTGTTATTTCAAAAGCAACTTTAATTTGAGACATCAAACCTACCATTTTCATTAACTCTTCTTATAAATCTATCAATTTTGCCATTATCAAGTAAATCTATATGAAAACCTTGTTTAACATAAGAATCCCATGAAACTTGCAATGATTGCAAACTCAAATTAGCAATTTCAATAACAGAAAGCAGATGATTAGAATTTTTTATTCTCTTATAATAACGACCTCTAAAAGCAATAGGTTTAATAGGAAATTCAGGAATAATTATTTCAACAACATCATTTCCTTTAATATTAATAATATTAACATCAGGAATAATAGATGGCTGAGTTTTATTTTTTATCTCATTTAGCCAATTCTGAACAGACTCCTTTCCTATAATAAAATTCTTTATTGATTTACCATTATCATCAACACCTATCAATATCCTTCCTCCATTTGTATTTGCAAAAGCAGAAATAGACTCAACCACAGAATCATTAAAATAACTTTTAAACTCTAATTCCTCATTCTCAATCATAGAAAATCAGATATATAAAAAAATACTCACAAGAAACGCTTTTTACTTTTACCTTTTAGTTTTTACTTTTTACCTAAAGGATCACATCTTAGAATCTAAGTTTTTACCTTTTTCTTCATGTTCAAAATTAGGAATAAAGTGTTTTAGAGCCAAAACAATATCTGCCTTTTGAACATCTGAACGAGATAATAAATCTTTCATTTCAGAAAAGAAAGAATCCAACTCAGAAATAGGTCTACAAGGATACTCTTCAATAACTCCTAAAGAAGCAAATTTGGTCATATTAAGTTTTTCCCCAGAAATATAAAACTCTTCATATCCTTTCTCACCAGTAGTATCAGAAGTAAAATAGTAAACAGGATACTCTTTTGAATCTTCCTTCATTTCATAAGCAAACTTACGAGCTTCTTCCTCACTACTGCAATACTTAATCTTATAACCAAGTTCAGTTAAGAACTCATCAGCTATTGAAGAAAAAGTCATCATCTGTTCTTCACCCAATTTAGGAAAGAATATCTCTCCACTCTTACCTAAAATACAAGCCAACATACAAATTTGACCACTTTCTTCTGGGGAAACAAAATAACGTTTAATATCACTTGGGGAACTTAAAGGCTGACGTTTCATTAATCTATCAATAAAACCAGCCAATAAAGAACCATTAGAAAAAGCGACATTAGCAAAACGAGCAGTAGAAATCTTAAAGTTTTTTGAGTATGACATAATCATATCTTCCATAACCTTCTTACTACAACCCATAATATTTACAGGATTTGCAGCCTTATCAGTAGAAACACAAAAGAAATGTTTAGGAGGAATTTCTGTCAACAAATCCAATAATTTCCTTGCCTTTAAAACATTATTTTCAATCAATGCAGCAACAGAATATTGATCCTTCTCACTTCTCACATGTTTATGAGCAGAAAAATTAGCAACAATATCAAAGCCACCTTCATTTCTAAATATCTTTTCAAAAATAGGATCAGCATAATTTAAAGGATAAGTCCTATAATCCTCAGGAACAAACATCCCATAAGTAGACCTCAAATCACGAGTAAGCTCAGTTAAACCATTCTCACTAATATCAACAACAATCAATTTACTTGGCTTAAAAGGTAAAATCGCACGAATATAAGAAGAACCAATAGTACCAGCCCCTCCGATAACACAAACACTCCTCCCCTCAATCTCCTTATTTAAAACTTCCCTATTTGCTTCGATATCCTTCAAAAACATACTCTCTGGACGATGAGTAATATGTTTTGCTATAAAATTATTTACGTTAATCATAAAAATATATTTTTATTTAGGTAAAAAGTAATAGGTAAAAGTTTTTTTTTAGATAAGAGGTAAAAAGTAAAAGGTAAAAGTTTGGCAATGCCATTGCTTATACTTACTTTTTATCTTTTACTTCTTACTTAAACTCTTACTTTTTAAGGTGTTTATAGATGCAACTAATAATTTGATTAATTCTTCTGAATTTGATTTATATAAAGTATAAGTATCGATAGATATATAATCTGTATCCTTTAATAAATCGAGCCAATATTTTGTTTCATTAGCCTCTTTTAATGCAATAGATAACTTATTAATAAAATCTAAAGTACTTTGAGCAAACTCAGCTTCTCTTATTAAAGCACCAATCGAAGTTCCAGATCTGAGTAATTGCTTAGAAAGCACAAATTCTCTTTTATCTGTTTGTAAATTCTGAACTAATCTAACAATAGAAACAGCAAATAAATAACTCTTACTTAATAAAGGACTATCATGAAACCCCATATAATATTACTTTTTCACTTTTACTTATTACCTTTTACTTTGCGAAGCACTACTTTTTACCTTTTACTTCTTACTTTTTACCTATAAACTCCCTCTTTTATATTTTGGTAGTAATTAGGAATAATAACCGTACTTGGAATATTCACAACTCTATCTTCCAGCCACTCGGAATTAGATAAATCACCACATTGACATCCCTTATACATATCTAATTTATTATTCAACACCCATATAGGACGAGTCATAATCCCATTATCATTAGTATAGGTAAGAAATTCATTTCTTGCATCTCTATCTTTTAAAATCACTGCATTAAGCCAATAATTAGAACGACAATTTTCAGGTTCAACAAAAAACTCAATATCTTTATTATTAAAGAAATTAATATACTTATCTGTAAGCTTACGTTTTTCTTGAATAAAGAACTCACATTGTTCAATTTGCCCCAAACCTAAAGCAGCTGCAAGATTAGTTAAACGATAATTATAAGCAGTATAGTCATGATTATATTCCCATTTATGAGGTACCTTAGCAGTAGTAGTAATATACTTAGCTCTTTTTGCCAACTCTTCATCATCAGTCAAAATCATACCGCCACCACCAGTAGTAATAACCTTATTACCATTAAAACTTAAAGCACTAAGCTTACCAAATAAACCAGTATGCTTTTCCTTATAATAAGAACCAATACTTTCAGCAGCATCCTCAACTAAAGGAATATTATACCTCTCACAAATATTAGCAATTGCATCTATTTCACAAGGATGACCAAAAGTATGCATAGGAACAACAGCAGCAAAACGTTTACCCGTCTTATTATTATAAGAAAAACCATCAGCACCTTTCTTAACATTCTCTTTCAAAAACTCTTCCAATTTCTCAGGACACATTCCCATAGTTTTTTTAGAAACATCAACAAACACAGGATTTGCACCAGTATAAGTTATAGCATTACAAGTAGCAATAAAAGAAACAGGTTGAGTAATAACTTCCTCGCCTGGACGTACACCAGCCAAAAGCATACAAATATGCAAAGCCGCAGTTCCATTCACCGCAGCAATAGCATATTTACTACCAGTATATTCAGCAATAGCCTTTTCAAACCTATTTACATACTCCCCAACACTCGAAACAAAATTTGAATCCATAGCATCAAGCAAATATTTTCTCTCATTCCCAATAAAACGAGGATCATGAAGGATAATAAACCCTTCCTTATCATTAAAAGTTTCTCGAACGAAACTAACAAAATCAGCGTAATTCATAATAGATTTTATTTATTATTTACTTTCCAATAACCACCTTTGTCCGACCCAATGCGAGTAAGAATTCCTTTTGATTTGAGATTCTCTATATCACGGGCAACCGTTCTTCTCACAACATTGAGTATTTTAGCTATTTCTGTTGTAGTAATATTTTCATTCTCCGTAATTAATTTAATAATTAAAGTTTCTCTATTTTCTGTGACATTTTCTGTGACATTTTCTGTGACATTTTCTGTGACATTTTCTTTTTCAGGATTCCTCTTAAAGAAAGTAACATAGAAAGTTCCGTCTTTGTATTCAAATTTTGGAATTGGCAGACTTGCTTTTTCACACTCTTCTACAATTCGTTGTGTACCTCTACCCCAGCTTTCAATAAGTCCAGCTTTATAAAAAGTTTCGGCAATCAGTTTATTATAAGGTTTTGATGGATGCGACTCCATTAAATTATCAACTGTGATTTCTTTTGGAAGTTTTGCTTCATTAAGTATCACCAACTTATCTTTAAATACTCTTATTTGAATTTCTGATGTTGTAAAATATTCTCTATGAATTATAGCATTTAATATAGCCTCACGAAGAGCTTCGTATGGATATTCAAGTATTTCTTTGCGTACAATTCCTTCATAAGAAATTGTACTCAACAAATACTTTGTCTTCAATACATCTAATGTTTTAAAAACTTGTTCAAAAATATTTCCTTCTATAATATCGCTTGTCTGAATATCAGAAGCAGAAAGGAACTTGCCTATTCTAATCCGTGCTTGCAAATAAAAACGTTGAGTATCTTTTGCAAACAATAGCACTGCGGCTTTCTTAAATTTATTGTCAGTAGTCAACTGTAATTTATCAATTAACTTCAAAGTATCGTTTTCAGTATTTATCAATGGAATACGTTCTACAGCCAATGATTTAAACTTTGCGACAGCATTATTATCAATATCATCAATTGTAAATTTATCCTCAATCATTGATTCCCAAGTAAAGCCCATTCTTTGGAGTAAGAATGTGTTTAAACGACTACCATGCAATTCAGTAGTTACACTTCCACTCCAAGTATAATAATGCCCATTATAGGAAATTGGTACAACACTCGGCTGAACTGAAATACTAATGTATTGTTTACCATCCTTATCCATTAGTTCAATCAATGGCATAATACCAGTTTTGGAGTTTATAATATTTGGAAGATTCTCCAAAAGAGAAATAGCATTATCAACTCCAACAATTTCTCCATTATCATCTATACCAACATACAAAACTCCACCTTTTGTATTACAAAAAGCAGATACATAACGGATATATTCATCACGCCATAATTGTTTAAATTCAGTATATATGTCTTCTATCATAAAGGACTATTTTGATTCAATCACAAACAAAAAATTCATAAAACATGAAATAAAAAAATAAAACAAAAAACAGAATAAACAAAAAAGAACTACCATAATATCATCCATCTACTTACTCCTCAAAACCCCACCTTTTACCTTTTACTTCTTACTTTTTATCTCTCCCTTCCTCTCATTCCCAATAAAACGAGGATCATGAAGGATAATAAACCCTTCCTTATCATTAAAAGTTTCTCGAACGAAACTTACAAAATCTTTATAGTCCATAATCTATGAAAATTATATCCGTAATTAATTACTAAATTTTGGATCCCTTTTCTCCAAAAAAGCATTCATACCTTCTTTTTGATCATAATTATTAAAACAATCACTAAATAATTTAGATTCTATATCTTTTCCTTGTTCAATAGACTCCTCATAACCTAAATTAATTGATTTTTTTGCGTTTCTAATAGCATACTGTGATTTTAAAACAATTCTATTTGAAATTTCTACACATTCTTCAATTAATTTCTCTAATGGTACAACTTTATTTACTAAACCTATTTTCAAAGCTTCTTCAGCATTGATTCTATCTCCAGTAAAAATTAACTCCTTTGCTTTAGCCATACCAACAATTTTTGGTAGTCTTTGAGTACCAGAAAAACCAGGAATAATTCCTAAATTAAGTTCTGGTTGTGAAAAGATTGCATTTTCTGATGCTATCCTAATATCACATGCTAATGTTAATTCACAACCTCCTCCAATTGCATATCCATTAATTGCAGCTATTACTACTTTATCAAGATTTTCAATCTTATCGAATACTTCCCACCCTAATTTACTAAATCCCAGTGCTTGTTCTCCATCAAAATTACTCATTTCTTTAATATCTGCACCAGCTACAAAACTTTTACCAACACCTGTTATTATAACAACATTTATAGCAGAATCATTTTGTATATAATCAAAAAGATAATTCAGTTCATTTAGTAATGAAATATCTAATGAATTTAATGTTTGAGGTCTATTAATCTGAATCAGACAATGACGATCAACCTTATCAAATGTTAAATATTGTAATTGTTTCATACTTTATTTTCAAGCTTTCTTAATGGATTTCCTATATAAATACCAGATTCTTTTATATCTTTAACAACAACACCACCCATGCCTATAGTAACATTATCACATATTGAAACACCCTGTTTAACACAAGTATTAGTTCCAAAATATACTAAATTACCAAACTTACAAATTCCACTAATATTAGCAGACGGAGCTGTAGTAAAATAATCACCTATTTCACAATCATGTCCAATAGTTGTACATAAATTCAAATGAGCATGTTTTCCAATTTTTATATTACAAGTAACAATAACACCTGCTGTAATTATACTTCCTTCTCCTATTTCCACCCAATCAGAAATAACAGCAGTTGGATGAATTAATGTTGCATAACATGTATCTTTTGGAAAATTATCAACTACTTTTTTTCTTGTTTTAGGATCTCCAATGGCTACAACTACAATATATTTTTCAGAATTAAAAGTTGATTCTAGAATAACATCTATTCCCATTATCTTTTCTCCTGTACAGAATTCATCTTTATCTAAAAAACAAACCTTATCTTCTATAGATCGATTTTTTGCTTTAAAAATATCAATGATACAACAAAATACCTCTCTAGCAAAACCACCTGTCCCAACAATACATATTTTTCTATCCGAACTAATATTTCTTGATTCCATTAATATATAATTTAAAGAGATTTAATAACATTAAACATTTTCTCTGAATGTTTATTAAAATCAAATTCAAGTGATGCTTCCCTTGCTCTACTGCAAAATCCTTTATATTCATTTACATCCATTAAATAGAATTGCTTAATAGTTTCAGCATATTCTAAAGGTGTATTAAATTCTTTTGTAATACCTGCCTGATATTTTTCAATTGGATTATATCCCATTATAAGATTTGAACATATTGGTTTCCCACTTGCTAAATATTGAAAAAGCTTTCCTTGACTTCCTCCATATTTTACAATTTCATTTTTTTTATAATTCAAAATATTTAATGAACTTGATGATACAACAAACGGAACATAATTTATTTTTATCCATTTATCTTTAAATATAACATTTGAAATATTATTTTCCAAACAATATTTTTCTAAAAAATTTCTATCATCTCCATCCCCATATATTAAAAATTTTATTTTTTTATACTCCTTAAGTTCTTTAGCCGCATCAACTAACTTTTTTAAATCATTTGCTAAACTTATGGATCCTAAATATACTACCTTGAATATGTCATTACTCAATAATATTTCATCATCAATTTTAAAATGTTCTTTGTTATAATCAAATTCTTTTATGTCAATTCCATTATTGATATATATATATTTCAACATATCAATACTCCCACCACTTTCTTTATCCCATTTCTTTTCATGCAAATAATCTTTTGCACCTTCCATAGTAAAAATTATTTTATCCGCTTTAGTATATAAATATTTCTCAACAATATAACCTAATTTTAATAACGGATTTTTCTTTGATAATAAACCAAATGCAACAAAAGATTCTGGCCATAAGTCCCAAACTTCGGTGATATATTTTGCATTAAACTTTCTAGTCACAAAATATACTAAAGCATCAAAAGGAGCATGTAAATTATGTATAATAACATCAGGTTTTTTGAATTTATTCCTATAAATAAATAATCTACACGAAAATTGAAAAATAGAAAACATTCTTTTTAGACCATTTCCTTTACTATAAATAGTTTTTATATGAATATATTTCTCTCCATTATAATCAAATATACCATATTTATGATGTTTATCTAACAAATCTTTATCTTGTCTACTAAGACAACTACCTGTAATGATTGTGACTATATCCCCTTTGTCTGATAAGTATTTAGCAAACTTCCTATGTCTTAAATGAGTATCAAATTCTGGTGGTTGAGTATACATACTCACTATCCAAATATTTTTTGGCATACATTAAAACTTATTTATCAACTCAACAACAACCCTAGCCTCTTCCAAACTCATTACTGGACTAATTGGCAAACTTAACTCTTGATTGTGTATTCTTTCTGTTATTTGTAATTTGCAATTTGTAATGTTTAACTCTCCTCCACTTACCTTTTCCCTTTTATTTTTTACTTTTTCACTACTTAAGTAACATTCTTGTTGGTGAGGTGGGATTGGATAATGTATTAGTGTTTGAACGTCATGATTTAATAGATATTTTTGGAGCTCATCTCTTTTTTCACAAAGTATTGGGAAAACATGAAAAACATTAGAAGAAAAATCTTTTACATTCGGAGTTTTTATATCCTTATGTTTAATATTATCAATATAATACTTAGCAATATCTTTTCTATGTGCATTATCTTCATCTAAATGCTTTAACTTAACATCCAAAACCGCTGCTTGAATTTCATCTAAACGAGAATTTCGTCCTTTATATTTAAATACATATTTCTTTGAAGAACCATAATTTGCAAGCGTTCTAACTGTATTAGCTAATTCTTCATTATTTGTTGTAACAGCTCCAGCATCTCCAAAGGCTCCTAAATTCTTGCCTGGGTAAAAACTATGTCCAGCTGCATCGCCGATAGAACCTGTTTTTTTACCATTAAACAAACAACCATGAGCTTGTGCATTATCTTCAACAAGTTTTAAATTATGTTTTTTACTTATCTCACCTATTTTATCTGTATATGCACATTGTCCATAAAGATGAACAATTAGAATTGCTTTAGTTTTTGGAGTTATTGCTTCTTCAATCTTTGAATCATCAATTTGATAATTATTAATATTTGGTTCAACTAAAACTGGAACAAGATTATTTTCTGTTATTGCAAGAATAGAAGCAATATAAGTATTTGCTGGAACAATGACTTCATCACCTTCTTTCATTATTCCTAACTCTATATATGCTCTAAATATCCAAATCAAAGCATCAAGACCATTAGCAACACCAATAGCATGATTCACTCCTATATATTTAGCATAATCTTCCTCAAATATTTTATTTTCTTCTCCTTGTAAATACCAACCTGAATCAACAACCCTATTTACTGCTTCATGTATTTCTTCTTGATACTTAGCGGTTATTTTCTGTAAATCTAAAAACTTAATCATTTGATTCAATATTTATTTATTTTCTTCCTCCCATTTATCAAATCCAATTCCTTCCCATGGCATGCCTCTTTCAAACCTATAAGGCCAAGGGTAATGGTTTTTTCCTGTTTCCCTATCTTTTATATCATTTACATTCTTTATTTGCTTTGCTGGATTTCCCAATACAAGTTGAAAATCCTCAACGTTTTTTGATACTATACTTCCTGCTCCAACTAAACAATGTTTCCCTATTTTAACTCCAGGTAATAAAACACTAAATACTGCAATCTGAGAATAATCTCCAACAGAAGGACCTACACAGATATTAGATGGAGGTGTTGGGTCATTAGTAAAAACTACGTATGGGTAAATAAATACAAAATTTCCTATTTTTGATTTTTGTCCAATATGCACATTACTATGCAACCAACAATTATTTCCAAATTCACTATTGCCTTGTATATCACATAATGTTCCGATTCTACAAGAATTACCAAATATAGTATTTTCCCTTATTGTTACACGATGTCCACAAGAAAAATCATTACCAAAATTATTCCCAGCATAAATAATTGCATGACTTCTAATTAATGCATTTTCTCCTATAATAGTAGTAGGATTAATATATTGATCATTGTAATAATAATCGTTTAACGGTTCTCCAATAATACAATCATTTGCAATAATACAATTATCTTTTATTTCAACATTGTCATATATAGATGTATTGTCTCCTATTTTGACATTATTTCCTATCTTTGCTTTAGGACTAATAAAAACGTTCTTATTATTAAACTTCATAATTAATTCTTTTTAAATTTCAAGAAACAGTCATAATCTCTAATATAATCTTCTGCTTCATAAGTCATAGAAGCAAGGACTAAACAAACAGAACCTGATGAGAAATTATTCAACTCTCTCCAAATTCCTGGTACTACTAATAAACCTTGATAAGGGCGATTGAGAGTAAAAGTACGCTTTACGTTTCCATCATCAAGCACAACATCAAAACTACCACTTGCTGCAATAATCAATTGACGTAACTCTTTATGAGCATGTGCCCCTCTTTCCTCTCCTCCAGGTATATCATATAAATAGTATGTTCTTTTTACTTCAAAAGGCACAGTTTCATTATTCTCCACAACAGTAATATTCCCTTTTCTATCACTATGATGTTTATCCAATTCAATTATTGTGCAATCGTAAACGGAGGTGTTGAGGTGTTTTATTATATCTTTGCACACAGATTTATTGGATTTACTCAGATTTAATAATTCATCTAAATTACTAATCTTATTTTCTCCTGATATTTGTTGACTTAAGAATTCATCATAATCTCTTATATAGTCTTTCTCTTCAAACTTGGTTGAAGCCAAGACTAATGCCAATGAATTTGTTGAGAAGTTTAACATCTGTCTCCACATTCCTTTTGGAACATAAAGTCCATAATAGGAACGATTAAGAGAAAATGTTTGCTTTTCTTTTCCATTATCAAGCACCACATCAAAACTGCCAGAAAGAGCAATAATAAACTCTTCATTCTCTCTATACGCATGCCCGCCTCGAGTTTCTCCACCAGGAACATCATAAATCCAATAGGTTCGTTCAATCTTAAAAGGAATATGATTTAATTCCTCAACAAAAGAAAGATTACCACGATTATCTATAATCTTTGGAAGATTTATTAATTTTGCATTCATAGCATCAACAATTAATTATTGAATTAATATAATGTTCAGCAACTTTATAATCAGTCATATTTCGTGCCATTTCAACTGCATTATCTGAAATTTTCTTTAAATCCTCTTTTGACATGTTTCTTATTTTTCTTATAATATTAGATAACTCTTCTATATTTTCTGCCTCGCATAAGAAACCATTTACACCATCTATAATAACGCCATCAATACCTTGTCCTTTTGTTGCAATAGTAATACATCCCTTAGCCATAGCTTCAACATATACTAATCCAAAAGCCTCATGAGAACTGATCATAATAAAACAATCAGATTCTTTTATTATCTCTTGTACCCTTTCTCTACTTACTTGTCCATAAAAACAAACATTATCTTTTAGATTCAAAGATTCCACTAAAGCGGTCAAATTACTTAATTCAGCTCCTTCTCCAACTATATCAAAACAAAAATTCTTTTTATCAAAAGCTTGATTTAACGCCTTAATAGTATTATCTACTCTTTTGAGTTTAAATAAACTACCAACAAAAGAAAAATGAAATATTTGATTATCGAAATTTCGCTCTACTGGTTCTATATAGCTATCAGGTATTCCTGAATAACAAATAAATTCATTTTCTTTTTTGCCATATAATAATTCAAACTTATTTTTGAATGCTTCCGAACGAAATCCCCAAACATCAATAGAATTCATATAGTTTATATAATCAGGGTATATCTTTTGTAAAGAAGAGCCATCGCTATGAAGAACCATACATGTTTTAATATTTTGATATTTTTGCTTCATTAAATACAGCATTTGCAACTGAGGAAGAGCAAAATGACCTGTAATAAAATCTGGGACAAAATTATCTTTTTCTAATTCTTTATACACTATATCTAATGCTTTTTCTATTCTACTTTTTGAAAAAGCAACATGAGGTATTATTTTAAAAATAGGCACTAACAAAACCGGAATATTATCAATATTATATTTTCGATATTTTCTTGGAGTTTTAGTATATACAACACATCCGGTTCTAGCTCTAATATTTTTTTTAAAGACATTCCCAATTAAATAATATATTTTGGGAAACAAGGTTTCAAAATGAACAACCTTAACATTATATCCCATTTTTTGCCACTCTTTCGTAAAAAAATGACATACAGGAGTTCCTTTATATTCTTTATCTAACATCGGATAAATGTTAGTAATTAGTAAAATATTTTTCATCAGTTTCAAAACTCAAAGAGAAGCCCTTTCCATGAGCTTCCCTTTGTTTTACTTGGTTAATTACGTGTTGATTTCTCAACGTTCACTTTTACCTTTTACTTTTTCCCTTAAACAGCATTAAGGTTCAGGAGTTGGTTTTGGAGCATAGCTCTTCGGAACTTCTTGAAAATCAAATTTTGTGCCAACGAGTTTCTTTCTGAAGTAAGGCGATGGCAAAAATCTTGCTGTAAAATTTGAGATTGTCTCAGCAGTTACTTCCTCATAAGTAGACATTGCTTTAGCATTGAATTTTGGATAAAATCTTCCGAATCTACCAAAATCAACAGGCACACCATCAATAAGTAATCTAATCATAACATTTTGGGATTGAACCAAAACATTATAGATGTCACCTTCTGTCATTGCAGATGCTTCGGCTACAAATTCCGATAGTTGTTCCAAACTAACAGTTTCACCGTAAACAATCTTTGCTAAGAACTTCACTCCTGGTGTTGGACCAACAGAGATTTTTTTCTTGGTCCTCATGAATCTAACAGCCATAAATCAAAATATTAAATTAATAAATTGTGAACCTAAAAAGATTCACGTGAACTAATATTAATAGGGTTTGAAAGTGGTCGGCCAAAAATCCTGAAATTTGATTTTTAGTACTCGCTTGAGAAACGCGAATTGTACAATATAAACTGCTAAACTTAAAAATTATTATCTAAAAATTGAATTATTTTCCTTTTTATGCTTTTTTAACATCATTATCTACTACTTTACTTTTACAAAACAAATATTGAAATTGTCCTTTAATAAAAATAACTTGATCTTTACGCCCAGAGATTTGATCTTTATACCCCGAAGATTTGATCTCTACCTTCCGAAGATTTGATCTCCAGACGCCATAATCAAATCTTCACACCCTAAAGACGCCGTCTCTAGACCCTGGAGATAGCGTCTTCAACCCTTGGAGACGCCATCTTCAGACCCTGCAGACGGCGTCTATTTTACACAAAAACTATATTATTAAATATCTGATAGTTATATCGAATAAAAAAAATGAAATAATACAAGAAAATAAGTGGGTAAAAAACTCAAAATTATGAATTACGAATCATAAAAATTAAAATCAGCCCCAAATCTTTCCTTAAAAAAGCGCTTAAGTCCTTCAGGGTCTTCATTATGTAACTTTCTAATAGTTTTATTAAAACCTTCAAAGAACTCACGAATTTTCTCTTCAGATAATCCAGAATCTTTTATCATAATTTGCATCAACTCTTCTTGAAAAATTACATCTTTAGATGAATGCTTCTTAATCTCATTATTAATATGAAAAGAAATAAGCTTTTCAAAATCATCATTATTTTCCATCTCTATTTAATTTTGAGTTTTGAGTTAGAAATTTTTAGATAAAAATTTCTTGATATCTATTATTTAATCCTATTAATCTGATAAGAATTAAAAACATCATTTTTCTTTTAACAAACTTCATAACCAATAACAACTGTCAATGTAAAAAAGTAACCAAGAAATAAAAAGCTTAACATCATTTAACTATTACCTTTTACTTTTTCCCTAATACTTTTCCCTTTTAATTTTTACCTCATAGTTTTTATCTTCGATGCTCTCGAACTTTGTTCTTCGGGTCACTTTTAGTTTTTATCTTACAAGGAATCTTTATAACTTCTTCAATATCTGACTATAAACACATATGTTTTTTCTATTGCACTATCCCAGAAAATTCATCAGATAATGGTTTTGGTCTCTTGTTATTATTTATTGTTTCAATTATCCTAGTTAAGACATTTTGAAAGACGAAAGCAACAAGTTTTTTGTTACAAGTGTATAAAACTTCGCTACTTATACGTTGTATATTTTATTTTTTTACATCCGAAGATTAAAAGTCGAGAGTCTCGGAGTGAAATTTACAATATTTTTCTTAAAACAAACTGTCATCTATTGCTTATACTTTATCGCCTCTTAAATTTTTCTTTGCAAAGTATAATTCTTTTCATCTAATGGCATAAATAATAATACTATTAATATTGAAATTAATGGAGTCTCATAAATTGCACCTGAAACCATAACTCCCATTATATATTGCATTAAAATCAATCCTATCCAAAAGTAAGAACTTCGTATATTTATTAGTTTTATTATTTTTGCTACAGACTTCCATAATATATAAATCATCATCACACCACCAATAATCCCTAACTGCATTAAAGAATCAAAAAAAATATTATGTGCATATATCATAGTACCATCACCCCAATATATAGCGAAATTTTTACCGAAAATTGGATTTCCTAAAAAACAATTAAATGCAATTGTAAGTAAATTATCTCTACCATATAATTGCTCTTCTACATTACCAATATTTAATCTTGCTTCTAATAGAGGAGATATATAACCTATAAATTGAAATATATAATCAATAAAAATATATCCCAAAAAGCAGAAAAATAAAAAAATAGTAATATTTAAAATCTTTTTTTTTGAAGCTCCTAATATCCAAACTGCAACAACTCCAATTAATGCAAGTATTGGACCTCGACTACCTGCACGAAACATAATAAGCAAAGCAATAATACCGATCAAACAAATTCCTATTTTTTTTATTATAATCAACTTTTTACTTATCAAAAAATAGAACGATAATAATAAAACAGTTAAACCAAAGTGCCCAGCATTAATTGCATTAAGAGCATTGTTAGCATTTAATCTATCCATCGACTCTTCTTGAAAAGAAACATTTGAAAAAAAAGTCATACATATTGAAAAAGTAAATAAAATATAAGTCCAAGATAAAAGTTTATTGAAATTAATAGACTTATAACTCTTCATCACTGAATACATCGGAATAAGTGTCATTGGTATCATATAGAGAATTGTCTGCAACTTTTTATCCGAAAATACATACACATCTGTCCGAAAATACATATCGTAAAAAAAACGAATAAGTAATAATAACCAAAAAATAAATAATATTTTTACCGTCAAATTAAGACTTAACTTTGATTTAAAATTAAGAAATATAGTTATCAAACAAATCAATAAAGCAAAAGCACGATAAGGTACGGTTACTAATCTTGAAGCCTCAAACACTGGAATAAATGATGAAAACAATGTTGTTGCAAGCTGATAGCCCACAAAACAAAGTATCAAATTAAAAGTTGAAAAAAAAGTATTTAATTTTATTTGGGACAACATTTATATGTTATTTAGGAAATGTATATTGTTTTGATTGTAATGTATCAACAGCTGAATTAATATCAAGTATATTATTATATGTAATCTTTCCTTTAATCTTTCCAAATAATTTCAACCAAATAAGTCTAATAGCTGCATTAAAATATCTTTTAATTATTACAAAAGAGGAAGAAAAAAACAATTTCAACTTATTATTAGATAATTTATAAGCTAATGAACGTAATGGAAAATGAAAAGCAATAAAATGAGCATACATATTTTCAAAATTAACTTTTTCAATTAAGTCTTCCCTATCCATATATCTCAAAGTTTTTATAGCAGATTCGCACCAAACTGTTTCCCCTGTCCATACCCTTGGAATATTTTTTTCCCAATTTTCTTTTGCATTTTTAGGCAGAAAAGGGAGATCTTCAATATTAGCAGCCCTATTCTTCATCTTTCTTATACCTCCTCCATGCGTTTTTGATGCGCCAGAGATAATTAAAGGCATATTAATATTTGCATATTTTTTAACCAATAAACTTAATGCGACTCCATTTGCAATATCAGGAGATGAACCAGGGAAAAAAGTATTTCCGATCTTATATATTTCATCTAAAACAGATCTTTTTACAACTCCATGATAAACCAACGGTAAATTTCCTCTATCAATAAATCCTCTTTTCATCAAATCTACAAGAGTATCAATTGGATTAACAAATATAATCTTATTATCTATATCATTAAATGACAATTTCCCAGCGTCATCTAATCCTTTAAAAGTAATAATATCAGGCCAAGTATAAGATACTATTGATGGAATTACAGCATCAATATCATTATTCTGCATCCATGTAACACAATCTATGATATATTTTGTAACGCCATCATCATCACCAATAAAACAAACATATTTTCCAGTTGAATTCAGGATAGCTAAATCGGAATTCAATGATATAGGTATTTGTTCTGAATTATGTGCATACCTAATATATGGATATTCTTTCTGTTTAAGAAACTCTAATATTTCTGTATTATCAGCTGTATTATCTTGCAATACTAATTCTATTTCATCTGATTGAAAACCATCAATCAACTCTATTAATTTTTTCAAATAATAATACCTGTCTTTTGTAGGTATTACAATACTTAATAACGGTCTTTTATCTATCATAAATTCTTAAAAAATAATTCATTATCATCTTTTTCATCAAATAATCCTATTGGACATTTTATTTCATTCAAATTATTCTCAATAAACTTTTGCTTTAATCTTGGTTCTTCCTTTGATCTAATGATAGCTGTAAACCATCATTATAAGTTACAGTCATCATTGCTATCTTCATATTTATTAATGTTTTATTTTCTGCATTAGTATTTTTACAAAATCAATATCTAAATATTTCCTTGAAATATGCAAAGAAAAAAGACAAGATACTATTGTCAATAATATTCCCATTGAATATTTATAATAAGGATTTACTATTCCGCAGGAAAACATTGCTAAAAATGTTAATAACAAAACAACTAATGCTATCTTGATAAACAGTTTATTAAATCTAATCTTATATAATTTATTTACCGTAATAGTCATTATCGTCATGTGGATAATCCCTAATATCATCAAAGTAAATCCCATACCAACTAATCCATAATATTGATATAAAAATATACTCAAAAGCACTTGAATAATTCTATATATTACAGAGATAATAGTAAAAACTTTGATATTAAATTTTGCAACCAAAATCATATCTACTTGATTTGAACAGATAGTGATTAAAGTGCCAAAAATACCTATTTTTACAAAATCAATTATAGGCAAAAATTCATTTGAATACAAAATAGTTACAAAAAAAGGCAAAAGAAAAAGGAATAAAACAATTATAGGTGAACACATAACTAAACTAACAGCAGACTGCTTATTTAATTCATCTTGCAGCTTAACATTATCTTTATTAACAGCTGCTATTCTCGGATAATAATCCGTACTTAATGCTGTAATAATAACCCCAAAATAACCATTCATAATTGTAGTACCAGCATTATAGAATCCAACATCAATTAAACCACTTTTATGACTAATAAAACTCGAAATAATTAAAGACGCAACACTCATAATAAAAGATGTAAACATTAATGCCACTCCCATCTTAACCATAGGTGAAGATTCTTTATAAATTTCTTTTATCGTTAACTTACTCCTTTCATATTTTATCTTTCTAACAAAATAATTAGAAAAAAATAGAGCTGAAAAAGCTGTAATTATTAAAGACGGAACTATGCCACCTTTACCAAAAAAGTAATAAAAAGGTACAGCTGTAATAAGACCTACTACAGAACCAATCATACTTGCCTTTGCTAAAGCTCTTAATTGTCTCATACCTTTCAGAATTGCTAACTGCCCTTCTGAAAGTATATTCAATCCAACAACAATTGAAATCCAAATAAAAGCAATAGTGTAGTTATTATTTCCAAAAGACCATTTGCTTAAAAATGGGGATAAAATTATTGTTACTATTACGCCCAATAAAGAAGTAAAAAGAATAACTTTATTTGTTATAGAAATTGTTTTAGAAAATCTACTTTTATCACTACAACCATTAGCTTCTGAAATATCACGAACAGCACTTTGAGAAATTCCTAATCCTGCTCCTGTTTTCAACATTCCTATTGCTGAATTAAAAAGTCCAATTATTCCCATTCCCTCAGCGCCAAGGAATAAAGCTACAGCCTTATTAGTCCCAACTTTAACAAGTATATTAAATATTTGTACTAATCCGAAAAGAAATGTTGTCTTAAATATATTTTTATATGCTTTTCCCTCAACCATTAATAGAGTTTAAATTTTATTAGAAAAAGAATTGTATACAAATAATCTATAATAGATTTATATTAACCCTCCATTTAAATCAATTGCAGAACCATTTAAATATTCTGCATTAATAATATATTTGATTATTTGGTAAACCTCTTTCGGTTCACAAAATCTTCCAGCGGGTATTTGATTTATTAGTTTATCATAATACTCTTTAGGGACATCATTTATTCCCATTCCCAAACTAACATAACCTAATTTTATTGCATTTACAGTTATACCCTTTGATGCATTTTCTACCGCTAAAGTCTTGGTTAATCCAATAATAGCAGCCTTTGAAGCTGTATATGCACTAGTGCCAGGCGTAGGAAGAGATGTTACAACAGATGAAAAATTAATTATTCTGCCATAATTTTGGTATCTCATTAGTGGCAATAATTCATGAATAATATTAAAAGTTCCTTTCAAATTAACATCAATAACTTTTGACCATTTTTCTATATTAGACTTATGTGCAAAAGCATTATATGATATCCCAGCACAATTCAATAATATAATATTAGTACATTTTTCATTTATTAATTCAATAAATGATTTTACTGAATCATAATTAGAAACATCAACTTTGAAATATCGTTCATTATCTTTTGATATTTCTGAACTTGATGAATTATATGTACCAATTACTTCAAAACCTTCATTTGAAAATTGTTGAAACAAATATCTTCCCAAGCCTCTTGAAGCTCCTGTTATAATTATCATATTAAGCCCATTTAATTATTGAAGCACCATAAGTCCAACCACTTCCAACTGCAGCAAATAATACTATACTTCCTTTCTTTAGTTTTCCTGATTTATTTACTTCATCCAATAAAATAGGTATTGTTGCTCCTGATGTATTAGCATATTTATCCATATTAGTCATAACCTTTTCAAAAGGCAAACCAATAATTTCAGCTGTTTTTCTCAATATCCTAATACTTGGTTGATGAGGAATCATAATATCAATATCATCAATTTTTAAACCAGTATCTTCTAAGACCTGATTAATTGCTCTTGGTAAAGCTTTTGTTGCAGAATTAAATACTGCTTTTCCATCCATTTGAAAATATTGATCATTTAAATTATCGGTGTTTAAAGGAATTTCAGATCCCCCACCTGGAATAGTAAATCCAAACATATCTTTACTCGAATCAGTATATAGTCTATAGGCTAAGAAACCTTCAATAACATTACCAGAACTTACAATTACAGCACCAGCACCATCTCCAAAAAAAACAGCATCTCGTTTTGTCCAGTCAGTTATTTTTGAAAATGTATCAGCTCCAATTACTAATACATTATTATATACACCACTTGCAATATATTGACTTGCTACTGACATAGCAAATAAAAATCCACTACAAACAGCATTGATATCAAAAGCAGCTGCATTATAAGCACCTATTTTGCTTTGAACTATTGCAGCAGTTGAAGGAGCTTTCCTATCAGGAGTAGCAGTTGCAACAATAATTAATTCTATATCATCCTTAGTCAAACCTGCATCTTTTATTGCTATTTCTCCAGCTCTTGAAGCAAGATCACTAGTAGTTTCATTTCCTGATGCAATATGTCTTTCTTTAATACCAATATTCTCAATAATCCACTCTGAGTTGGTTTCAATTATTGTTTCAAGGTATTCATTTGTATATATTGTTTCAGGAACATAAGAACCTGTCCCAATTATTTTTACATTTCTAACTAGTTGTTTCATAAATACATTAATTTAATAGCCTTCTTCAACCCCCATACCAAAGTTGAAAACATTATTTATTTTTAGCTTATTTTTGGCATTTATTTTTACTGCAATTATTGTAATTGGTAATCCATGAATAGCTCCCTCATTAAATTCACAATGTTCCAAAACATCGTTATATAAATATTTTTTGCTATTCCATACATTAATTTCATTATAACCGTGCCTTTTACAAATTGATTTACATGATTCTATTAATCTATAAATATCTTGTTTTTCACCATTCATTTCAAGTATATGACAAAAATTAGAATATGGTTTTAATATTATATATGAATTTTTATATTTGAATGTTAAATAATAATGAGTTGGATGAGAAATATATCTGATGTTTTTATAAACTCGCGTTTCATCAAAACTATTTATTGAGCTTATACATGATTCTAATTGCAAAAAATCATTAACATTTTCAATATCTTTTTTGAAATATTTTTCATTCAAATCATTTAGATTACAACTATATATATCATTGTAAAATATTTCATCCCAACCTGACTTCAGATGACCACCTATTACAGATCTACCAGCTTGAGGAAATCCTAATATATATTCATATTCACCTATTTTTTTTTCTTCCTGAATAGCGAATTCGCTTAACTTAACAAATAATCCCATCCTTCTGTAGTTAGAACTTACTCCAACAGCAAAGCATCTTCCAACTTTTATTAATTCATTTTCCTCTGTTTTCATAAGCTTTGGTTCAACACTCCAAATTCCAATTAAATGTTTATCATCGAAAAGGCCATAAGTCCTTGTATGACTCAATCTTGGATCAGACATGACAATTTTATAATGATACCACTCAATCCAATTAGAATCAATTAAAGCACTCTTAAATAGTTCCCTATGAATTTTTATATATTCATTTTGATCAAATTCCAATGGTTTTATTAACCTACAATTAAAATTATTCATATTTTATTTATTTATCCACCATCCACATGGCAAAGCTACAAATTTTGAATAAAACTCATTTACACCTTTTAGTTCTTCTTGTTTTCCAAAAACCGAATAATAATTATTTGGGAGATGAACTCCTGATGCATAATATCCTTTTTCTCTATATTCTTGAATAAATTTTCTCTTATTTTCAGCTAATACTCCATATACCCAATTATTTGGTTTTGTATTAGAATTAAGCTCAATTGGGTTTGCTGAGGTATCTTCTTTTAGTTTGTTTTGCCATTGCTCTGCATTTTGCATTTGAATGGAAAGAAGATTATCTATTTCTCTCATCTGCAAACAACCAATATAGTTGTTTATTTCACTAAGAGTACAACCATATCCAGCTAATGTAATATCACATAAAGGATTTATTTCATTCAAATCATCTCTAAATTTTCTTCTATCTATACCATAATCCCTCAATAAGACAGCTCTATCATACAGTTCTTTATTGTGGAACGAAACAGCTCCCCCATCTATAGTATTTGGTAATCTTACTGTTTGAAATGAATAAACTGTTGCATCTGAAAAAAAATCACCAACTTTATTACCTTTATATTCTGAACCAAATGCCTCAATAGCATCGTCAATTAAAAATAATCCTTTTTCTTTGGCTATTTGACTAATTTCATCTACCTTACCTACATAACCACAAAAATGGTTATGAAATATTGCCTTAGTATTTTTTGTTATTTTTTGTTTAACACTATCTGGACAAAGAGACCCGTTTTTGGGATTTATATCTGCCCAAATGATATTTAATCCATAAGTTGCAAAAGGTTGATTTGAAGCCAAACAAGCCATTGGCGAAGCTATAATTTCATCCCCACTCTTTAATCCTAGAGTTGAAAGCAGAAGTAACATTGCTGAATTAAAAGAATTTGTCGTTAATATATTATTGTTGCCTATATATTCTCCTAAAACTTTTTCGAACTCTTTCCCCCATTTGCCATATGATAATGCACCTGAATATAAAATATTTTTAATTTCAGGTAAATCATGGGGCATATAAGGCTTAAACAAAGGTATCATATTACCAACCTTTCTGTATTATATCAACTATTCTTTCTCTATCTTCCTTACTTACCCACCAACCACAAGGTATGTGAACAAAATTATTATAGAATTTTTCCATATTTGGCAATTCTCTTTTTGATTCTTTAAAAATACTATGAGTATCACTCCTATGATGCAAAGGAGAAGCTAATATATCATTATCACCTAATAGTTTTATAAAATCATCTCTTCGTTCCACTTTCAAAGTATATAACCAATAAGATGGTTCTGTATTGTCGTTATAATGTACTAATTCTATTCCTGAAATTCCTTTTAATGCTTCATCATAATATTTCCCATTATCTATATATGAATTAATAATAGAATTGAGATATAACATTTGGACATTACCTATAGTTGCATTAACATTGTTCATACCATATTTATAACCTACTTCTTTTATATCATTTTCCAATCTGGATTTTTGCTTATCCAATCCAAACCATCTCAATCTTCTTGCATGATCAAGATCGGATTCTTTCTTTACTGCTAAAAATCCACCATCAACAGTTGTCATGTGCTTTATCGCCTGTAATGAAAAAATAGTATAAGGAGAATTATTACCTATATATTTACCATTATATTTACTTCCTAAAGCGTGAGCTGCATCTTCAATAATTGGGATATTAAATTCATTTGATATATTATTAAATTCATCCATATCACATACCATACCTGCATAATGCACCACAACAATTGCTTTTGTTTTTTCAGTAATTAATGATCTTACAGACTTTGGGTCTAATAGCCCATTATTAGAATTAACATCACCCCAAACTACATTTGCACCTATCATTGCAATAGTTGTATTTGTAGGCTCAGCGGTCATTGGTGTACTTATTACGTCATCTCCTCGTTTTATTCCTGCAAGAATATAAGCTAAATGTAATGCATCAGTTCCAGAATGCAAAGCTAAACAATAAGGATTTCCTAAATACTCTCTAAACTTATCTTCAAATTGATAAACAGCTTCTCCTTCTGCAATATACCCACTATATAATATTTTTTCTAATTCAGGCATTAATATTTCTCTTGGGGGAATGTATGGTTTAACTAATGGTATCATAACACTAATTATTTAATTCATTTTTAATATAATCAAGAGTCAATAATAACTCTTTCATTTGCTCAACATTTAATCTATCTGCATTATCTGAATTAAATTCGTGATTAACTAATTTTGGTCCATCAGCCTTAACATATTTTGTATAGTTTAAATCTCTCATATCAGCTGGGACTCTATAAAAATCACCCATATCAATAGATTTAGACATTTCTTCTTTACCACATAATGTTTCATATTTCTTTTCTCCATGTCTTGGACCTATAATTTGAATTTCATTATTAGCATTAAAAAGTTCTTTAACAGCAATAGCTAATGTTTTTATTGTAGCTGCAGGAGCTTTCTGAACAAAAATATCGCCAGGATTAGCATTTTCAAAGGCAAACATAACCAAACGAACAGATTCATCTAATGACATCATAAATCTTGTCATATCAGGATCAGTAATTGTCATTGGCAGTCCTTCTTTTATTTGTTTAATAAATAATGGAATAATTGATCCCCTTGAACACATTACATTTCCATAACGAGTTGCACAAAAAACACCATCATTATTTAATACTCTTGGATCCCTTGATTTAGATATTGTCAATTTTTCCATTAAAGCTTTAGTCATTCCCATTGTGTTTATTGGGTAGACAGCTTTATCTGTACTTAATACCACAACTCTTTTAACTTTATTCCGTGTTGCAGCTTCAAGAACATTTTCAGAACCTAAAATATTTGTTTGGATTGCTTGCATTGGATAGAATTCGCATGAAGGTACTTGTTTTAATGCTGCAGCTTGAAAAACAAAATCAACGCCTCTCATTGCAGCATTTATACTTTCAAAGTTTCTAACATCTCCAATAATAAAATTTAGCTTATCACTTTTGTATTGGATTCTTAAATCCTCTTGTTTTTTTTCATCTCTTGAAAATATTCTAATCTCATCAAGATCAGAATCAATAAATTTATTCAATACTGTGCTACCAAAAGAACCAGTACCTCCTGTAATTAATAGTGTTTTATTTTTAAACATAAGTAATCTGTTTTTTTATAATCATTACAAAGATAATTTCATGTACTTATGAAAAATCAATAAGATTATTATTTATTTCATCTTTCTCCGAAACCAATACCTTATTAAAAGGTATTCCCCAATCAATATTCAAATCAGGATCATTCCAAATTATTGAACCTTCTGCTTGTGGTGCGTAGTAATTATCACATTTATATTGAAATATTGCTTCTTCTGACAATACAGCATATCCATGAGCCATTCCTCGTGGAAGAAAGAATTGTAATTTATTGTTTTCTGAAAGTTCAACAGCAACATGTTTTCCAAAGGTTGGAGAGCCTTTTCTAATATCTACTGCAACATCTAAAACTTTGCCTTTTACAACTCTTACTAATTTACTTTGTGTGTGGGGAGGTTTTTGGAAATGCAATCCACGAATTACTCCATATTTTGAAGAAGATTCATTATCTTGAACAAATTTGTTTTTGCAAATATTCTCATATATAAAATCTTCTCTAAAACTCTCAAAGAAATACCCTCTTTCATCCCCAAACACTTTAGGCTTGAGTATTACCACTCTTTCAATTTCTGTTTTAATTATTCTCATTCTTTCTTTTTTGTCCACTAATTTCCTCTAATTTTCCAAGGCGTTGCTGTTGGGCTGATATAAATTGTCCTTTCAGGATGTTACTTTAAATTAAAAACTATTTTTCTTTTACTTGCCAATATCCACCCTTTGTAGGACCTATGCGTTCTATTAAACCTTGTTTCTTTAGTTGTTTCATATTCCATTCTATTCCTCGTATTGACAAACCTACGATTTCAGCTAATTCGGAAATTCCAGATTATCACTTTAAATATGTCTTCAACTCCTCTACTCCTATTGTTACGCTTTCGGGCGTTACGCTTCTAAGCGTAATTTTGGATGTATAATTGAAAAAATGGGTCGCTTATAAAATAACTATTACCTGACTTACGTTCTTTTTCTTCTTTCCTATCATAGAAGTTATCACCTCTTACTATTGTTCCATAACTAAATGGATTCATCTTTTATTTTATTTTTTGTTCTCAGATTTTTTCTAATGGAAAATTGTAATTTGTAATTTAACAATTAACATTTTCTTTTGGTATTACAGTTTACTAAAGTCTTCCATCAACTATTTCTCTTGGCAAGAAACCTTTAACGTCATAAATTACACCATTTATTGATAACATATCACTAATAGCTAAATCTTTAAATTCCTCATGTGCTACAGCCAAAATTATTGCATCATATTTATTCTTTAAAACTTTTTCATCATTAGTAACATTAACATTATATTCTCTTTCTGCATCTGCGACATTTGCCCATGGATCATAAATTGTTATATTATTAGTGTATTCTTCTAAAGTATTATAAATGTCTACTACTTTCGTATTTCTTATATCTGGACAGTTCTCTTTGAAAGTTATCCCAAGTATAAGAATCTTAGCATCTTTGACTACAACTCCTTTGGTATTCATACACTTAATGGTCTGGTTTGCAACATAATCTCCCATACCATCATTAAGACGACGAGCAGAAGACATTACTCTTGGCAATACTCCATAAACTTGTGCTTTCTGAATTAGATAATAAGGGTCAACACTTATACAATGCCCTCCTACTAATCCTGGATTTAGTTTAATAAAATTCCATTTAGAAGAAGCTGCCTCAATAGCATCATGAGTATCAATACCCATAGCATTAAATATCTTAGCCAACTCATTCATAAATGCTATATTAACATCTCTTTGTGAATTTTCTATTATCTTTGAAGCTTCTGCAACCTTTATTGAAGGTGCTTTATGTGTTCCATTAAGTAAGACTGAGTTATAAATATTATCTACTATATCTGCTATATCTGGTGTTGAACCTGAGGTTACCTTCTTTATATTTTCAACTGTATGTTCCTTATCTCCTGGGTTTATCCTCTCTGGAGAATAGCCTGCAAAGAAGTCTTTGTTAAATTTCAAGCCTGATATTTTTTCGACAACAGGTAAACATTCTTCTTCTGTTACTCCTGGATAGACCGTTGATTCATATACAACGATATCTCCTTTTGATATTACTTTTCCAACTGTCTCACTTGCTCCTATAAGAGGTGTCAAATCTGCTCTATTATCACAATCAACAGGTGTTGGAACTGCTACTACATAAAAATTACAATCTCTTATATCTTCAATATTTGCAGTGCAAGTAAAACCATTTTTTATTGCTCCTTGCAAAAGTTCATCACTTACTTCAAGAGTTGCATCATGTCCTTGCATTAATGCATCCACTCTTTTTTTATTCATATCAAAACCTACTGTTTGATACTTTGTTGAAAATAGTCTTGCTAATGGTAATCCTACATAGCCAAGACCAATTACTGCTATTTTTATTTCTTTCATTTTAATATTATTTTGTCCACATATTTCCACATATTTATTTCCCAAGGCGTTGCCATTGGACTGATATAAATTATCCTTTCAGGATGGTTTTCACTTAACTTTTTTCTTGATAAAAAAGTAACAAAAAATCAAGACTGTTCAAAATCACCTATTCCAGAAGTTTAAATCCTAAAAGTTTAAAACTCGCTTCACTCAAACAATTAAACTTTCTTTACGGATTTAAGCTTCTTCCATTTTATGGTAATTTTAAAATGTCGTTGTTTGTCGCCTTGTTTTATTTTTCACTTTTAGTTTTTCTCTTCGTAACGTTTTCTCTTAACTTTTTTCTTGATAAAAAAGTAACAAAAAATCAAGACTGTTCAAATTTTCTTAAAATTCCAATCAAAATTCTACAAGTTTATCAACTCGCTTCGCTCAGACAGAATAAACTTGCTTCACTAATTTTGATTTGAATTTCTTTACTGAAAATTTAAAAGGTCGTTTGGGCGTTGCCGTTAATATTTATATCTTGGTGTTTTTTATTTTGGTGCAATACAACCATTCTAAAATAGCAAAGCTACGTCAGTTACATTATTTTTTTTATGTATCTAACGTTATTTTGAGGTACAAAGATAAGAATATTAATTTTAATAGGGATTGTTTTTGATTAGTTGTTTTTGGGTTTTTAGAAAAACACTTCATATTACTGCTCTTTATACTTTGTTCTGGGGTATTAAAAACTAAATATTTAGGGTATAAAAACATTGTTTTTTATACATTATTTTTTTGTTTTTACTTTTAATCCTCTAATTCCAAAATCAACACCATTCGAGCTATTGCAAGGACTGCTGACGCTAATTAGGTCTTTTGTTTCTCTTTCTTTGCTGCTGGAAAGAGTATGTTGTTTAGAATAAGACGGTAGCCTGGTGAATTGGGAAATAAACTTAGGTCGGTTACGGGGTCGCCTACGTAGTGTTGATAATCTTCGGGGTCGTGTCCACCTAAGAATGTCCAAGTTCCTTTTCCGTATGTTCCGTGAAGATATCTTACTTCATCTATTGACTTGTTTTCTCCTAATACTAAGACACTTGATTTTAAGAGTTTTTTATCGAAGGCTGTGCTTTGACCTTGGAATCCTTTAATTATTTTCGTATGGTTTTGGGTTAGCATTGTTGGTATCCAATCCCATTTTGCAGAGAAATCAAAAAGGACAAAGAGGTCGTTTTTTTCGTTTACTAATTTTGCTCTTCGTTCTGTTACATCTATATTTGATATTTCGTAACGGTAAGGGTCTGTTACAATGGTAAAGTCTTTAAAGGCAAAACATTTAGAGTAATCTAATTTCTTTTGAGCATTAGGGTCAATTGGGTCACCGTCAAACATAACATCACAAATATCAGTTCCTTCGGCAGCTAAGGCAATATCAAAACTATCAGGTGCTGAACACATGGCAAACATAAAGCCTCCACCTGAAACAAATTCTTTTATCTTTTTTGCAACGGCTAATTTAAGTTGAGATACTTTCTTATAACCAAACTTGGCAGCCATTTCTTCATTAGCTTTTACATCCTCTTGATACCATAATTGATTTCTATAACTTGCCCAGAACTTTCCATATTGCCCAGTAAAATCTTCATGATGAAGGTGTAGCCAATCATAGGTTGGAAGTACTCCTTTAAGAATATCATCGTCATATATAACATCATAAGGTATTTCTGCATAAGTAAGAACAAGGGTTACGGCATCATCCCATGGAAGTTTATTCTTGGGGGAGTAAACTGCAATCTTTGGAGCTTTCTGCAGCTTGACAACATCCATGTTCACTTCAGGCTGACTTATATCGCTAATTATTTGAGATGCTTGTATATCGGCAATATTATTATAAGACACTCCTCTTAATTTACATTCTCTTTCTATCTTTGCATCGTATTTTATAAGGAAAGAGCCTCCTCTATAATTCAATAACCAACTAACCTCACCTTGTTGCTGAAGAACCCAAAAAGATACACCATAAGCTTTAAGATGATTCTTTTGTGTTTCATCCATTGGGATTAGGATATAAAGTGCAAAGGTATTAATGCTAAATAAAAGGACTGTTAATAATAATATTATCTTTTTCATCTTGAATTAATTAAAAAGGCACTCCTTCATCTTCTGGAGTATCATTAATATCATCATTCATTTTTGATTGGCGAACTTCGTAAGGAACTCCATTTTCAAAAGAAATATTTCGTTCCATACCAGAATCTGGAATTAAATTATTGTCAAATCCATAATCTTTATTTACAAACTTAGCAAACCTACTTTCGAATCTTAAACGTACATCTCCAATTGGACCAGAACGGTGTTTTGCTAATATAACATCCGCCATACCTGCTGTTGGTCCCTTTTCATCACCTTCTGTTATTCCATAATATTCGGGACGATAGATAAACATTACAATATCTGCATCTTGTTCTATGGCACCAGATTCTCTTAAGTCAGAGAGCATAGGTCTTTTTGTTCCTCCACGTGTTTCAACGGCACGAGAAAGCTGAGCCATTGCCAAGATAGGAATACCTAATTCTTTTGAAAGAGCTTTTAATTGACGTGATATTGTACTAATTTCTTGTTCTCTATTTCCATTCCTATTATCAGAGTTTCCACTCATTAATTGAAGGTAGTCGATAAAGACCATCTGGATTTTGTATTTTTGTTTCAAACGACGACATTTTGCTCTAAGTTCAAATATCTTCAATTGAGGTGTATCATCTATATATATTGGTGCTTTTGCTAATTTTCCAATATTGGAAAGTCTTTCCTTTTCATCATTCCTTAATTGGTCTCCTTTTTTTAATCTATCTCCTGATATTTCCACTTCAGAAGAAATCAAACGCATAGTTAGTTCTAAGGCTGTCATTTCTAAAGAGAAGAAGGCTATTGGTATATTATGATCAACTGCCATATTCCTTGCCATAGTTAGAGCCAAAGCTGTTTTCCCCATAGCAGGACGAGCAGCTAATATAATTAAAGTGCCTTTATGAAAACCTGTTGTTAAGCTATCTAATTCTCTAAATCCAGTAGGAACACCTGAAGTAATCCCTCCTGCCTTTTGAGCTGATTCTATTTCTTGTTGTGCTTCAAAAAGCAAAGATTCTATTTCTTGGAAGTCTGACTTAAAGTTTTTATCACTAATATCCATCAAGTTGGTTTCCGTCTTATCTAAGAGTTCAACTACATCTGTAGTTTCTTCATAAGCATCCTTAATTGTCTCTGTTGAAAGACGAATCAATTCTCTTTGGATATATTTTTCTGAAAGTATACGAGAGTGATATTCAATATGGGCTCCTGATGTTACTCTTGAAGTTAGTGTAGATATCTTATACGCTCCACCAACCATCTCCAACATACCGTTTTTCTTCAATTGCTCAACAACGGTAAGAATATCAACTGGAGAACTATCGTAAAAGAGTTGTTTTATTGCTTTAAAAATCTCTTTATGCTCAGGAACATAAAAATATTCTTCACGAATAATATCAATAGAATTTGTAATAGCGTCTTGGTCCAATAACAAACCACCTAAAACAGCTTCCTCTAATTCCAAAGCTTGAGGAGGAATCTTACCATTCATAGCAAATGTTTGCTCAAATGTAAGACGAGAAGTTTTTGCCTTTAAAACATTATTATTTTTTTCCATAGAGTGCAAAGATAAAACAAAAATAATCTCCAAAGAAAAAAAGAAAAACTTTTATTAACAAAAACACCCTTTATTGTCGCAGATTAAAGTTGTAAATGCAATAGTTAATAAAAATGTCTAACTTTGGAAGGTAAAAAAGTACTGGGACTTTAAAGAAAATATTGTGACAAGTAGCACCCTACAACAAAAAAAATAAAGATATTAGAAAGATAAAATATGCTTTATTTTAATTCAGCCAATAGGTAATTCAGATTAGGTTAAGCAATCTCTTTGTTATTGATTTTTGATTGATAATGGTGTTTTGGAGTAAATATTTTAGTACTTTTGCAACTTATAACTTTAAAACGATTTAAATATGAAATTACTTGAAGGTAAGGTAGCTCTTATTACTGGTGCATCTCGTGGTATTGGAAAAGCTATTGCTATTCGATATGCTCAGGAAGGTTGCAATATAGCTTTTTCTGATGTAAAGAGAGATGAAAATATGGAGTTATGTGAAAAGGAGTTGATAGCTTTAGGTGTAAAGGCTAAGGGTTATGCTTCTAATGCTGCTTCATTTGAAGATAGTGAAAAATTAGTTGAAACTGTAGCTATTGAATTTGGTAGAATAGATATTTTAGTAAATAATGCTGGTATTACTCGAGATAACTTATTAATGAGAATGCAAGAAAAGGATTGGGATTTGATTATGGACGTAAATTTAAAGAGTGTCTTTAATCTTACTCATGCTTGCCAAAAGATAATGTTGAAACAACGTTATGGTTCTATTATTAATATGAGTTCTGTTGTTGGAGTTAGTGGTAATGCTGGACAATCAAACTATTCAGCTTCTAAGGCTGGTATTATTGGCTTCACAAAGAGTATTGCTCAAGAACTTGGTTCTCGTAATATTCGTTGTAATGCAGTTGCTCCTGGTTTTATCATTACAGATATGACTGCTCAATTGCCAGAAGAAGTTCGTAAGGATTGGGAAAAGAAAATCCCTCTTCGTCGTGGTGGTACTCCTGAAGAAGTTGCTAAGGTATGCGTTTTCTTAGGCAGCGACTTGTCAAGTTATGTTAGTGGACAAGTTATAAATGTTTGTGGTGCAATGAACTGTTAAAAAATATAATATAATGACAAATAAAAAATTCGATCCAGCAATGGCTATTAATGCTGTAGCAGAAATATCTCCAGAAAGAGGTATTAATCCAAATGTAAATGATTCAGCAACATTTTGTTTTCCTTATGGACAAACAATGACAGATACTTTCCATGGCGAAACTGAAGGATATTTCCTTTATTCAAGACATTGGAATCCTTCAAACCTTTCACTTTGTAAGGCTTTAGCTGCAATGGAAGGAACTGAAGCTGCATGGGTAACTGGTTCTGGTATGGCTGCTATCACTTGTGCTTTATTACAATGTGTTCAAAAAGGAGATCATATAGTTGCTTCAATGACTGTTTATGGAGGTACATTTGCTTTCTTAAATAATTATGTGAAGAAATTTGGTGTTGATGTAACTTTCGTAGATACAACAAATTTAGAACAAGTTAAAGCTGCTGTTAAACCAAATACAAAGGTTATCTATACAGAAACAATGTCTAATCCATTACTTAGAATTTCTAATGTTGGAGAATTGAGAAAAATTGCAGATACAGTAGGAGCAAAGCTTATTATTGATAACACTTTTACTCCAATGATATTCTCTCCTTATGTATTAGGAGCTCATGTTGTTGTTTATTCAATGACAAAGTTTATTAATGGAAAGAATGACTGTGTTGCTGGTGCTATTTGTGCTGATGGAGAATTTATTAATTCTTTAATTGACGTAAATGATGGTACAGCAATGCTACTTGGACCAGTATTAGATAGTTTTCGTTCAACATCTATTCTTAAAAATCTTTACGATTTACATATACGTATGCAAAAACATAGTCAAAATGCTATGTATTTAGCTAAGAGATTTAATGATATTGGAATTAAAGCTAATTATCCAGGACTTGAAGAACATATAGATCATAAATTAATGGTTGAACAAATGAACGAAAGCTTTGGTTTTGGTGGTATGATAGCTATTGATCTTGGAACAGCAGAAAAAGCAAATAAGTTTATGGAAGCTATGCAAGAAAAAGGAGTAGGTTTCTTAGCTGTTTCCCTTGGATACTTCCGTACATTATTTTCTTGTTCAGGAAAATCAACATCTTCAGAACTTCCAGAAGAAATTCAAAAAGAAATGGGAATGAGCGAAGGTTTAGTTCGTTATTCTGTAGGTCTTGATAATGATATGGAAGCTACATTTAAAGTTATTGAATCTGCACTTAAAGAATTAAAATTTATATAACTATAAAGTGAAATTCTGGAAAAGTCTTAATTGTGCCTTTAATGGAATTAGAAAAGCCTTTCAAACTGAAAGAAATTTAAGATTTCATTTCTTTGCTGCAATAATTGTGACTTTTTCAGGCATTATACTATCCCTATCCATCTTAGAATGGGTAGGGATAGTATTTTCTATAGGCTTAGTGATTTGTGCTGAGCTCTTTAATACCTCAATTGAGAAATTAGTTGATTTAGTTTCCCCTCAATTTGATAAGAAAGCAGGCTTAGTAAAAGATATTTCAGCAGGAGCGGTACTATTTGCTGCCATAATTTCAATTATTATTGGTCTAATAATTTTTCTTCCAAAAATAATTTCCTTCCTTAAATTTTGGTTCAATTAAAAATTTGATGGTTCTAAAATCAGATTTTTGTTTTAAAAATAGCCATTTGATAAGTAAAAGTGGAAACTCCTAATACTTACCTTTCTTTATCGCACTCTTGTGCATTTAACGTTAAGCCATTTATTCTACTTTTCAATAGGAGGAATAATCATAACAGGAACTTTAGCATGTAATGAAATGTACTGTGAAATACTTCCCATAACAAAGATGCCAATACCACTTTTACCATGTAAACCAATAACAATTAAATCTGCACCCCAAGTTTGAGCTGTTTCAAGAATACTTTCTCTAGCATAACCTTCTGGCATAAATGTTATAGTATCTTTACTTTTATTATTACCTTTAATTATTTCATTTAATGCATCCTCAGCATTCTTTTTCAGTATAACAAGTTCATCTTTTATGAATGTTCCCATACCTGCATTTGGAATGCCTGAATTTGAAATAATTAATGATGAATCAACAACATAAATTAATGCAACTTCTGCATTTAATTGTTCTGCTAATTCAAACCCTTTTCTTGCTACATTCATAGAGTTTTCTCTACTATCTACAGAAATTAAAATCTTTTTATAAATCATGTCCTTATATTTTTTTGGTTAATAGATTTTTTTTTACACTTCTTATTTTGATGCACTTTATTATCATTCAACTAATAATTAAAACAACGTGAATTAAATTTTGTACATTCATAACAATCGCAAAGGTACATTATTTTGAAAGAAAAGTCAAGTGATTTATCAATGATTCGTAAAAATAACATAAAAGTAATATGTTGAAAATAATATATTAAGTAATAGAAAACCTTGGACGTCAATGCTTATAAAAAAAGTAACTTACATCACTCTCTGTCTTGAATTGAGTTAAAAATTCTTTACTCAATAATTCTTTTGGTACTACTGTCATAATCTTTTGTCGTCAAAATTAATAATAAATAAAAATGTACGAAACTTTTTAGATCCGTACTCCCCTTCATTTACACAAAATATTTCACAGTGTCAAAAGTAATAAGATTATGAGATTATTTCTTTGATTTTTCTGATTATTTCATAATCTATTTCTTGATAAAAACCGTGCTCTTTTCCCATATATTTATCTGCATTTAATAGACCGTCCCATGAAGTTAAGCAAATATGTTCTTTTGTTTTGCTTTCTTTTCTAATTCTTTTTTCTTGAGGTATGTTGAAATTTAGTTGCATTGTTTTCCAACCGTTGACAAAAGAAAATGCATTCCAACGCAAATGTTCATTGTAAGCAAGTAATATTAAATCTTCATCATTAAAAATCTCTGAATCATCTTTATTACTTAATTGTGTTTCTGTTAATCCAAGAATTTTTAATTTTGCAGAAATATGTTGTGCAACAGAAAGATTGGATAATTTCTCAAACATTGGTATTTCTTCCCATGCTGAATTGTTGCCATATATATTATTATAAGCTTGATTAACTTTCTTTGCTCTTTGCCAATAGGTTTCTTTTACAATAATATCTTCTGTAAAAATTTCTTTTCCTCGTCCAAAAATTTTTATATTTTTATGAAGACCTTCATTTGCTAAGTTGTAGTAATTGTATTCTTCGTTAGAACTTATATGAACATATATAGTTACATTTTTATTCCTTTGATTGTTTATTATTGTATTTAATTCTAAAGCTGTTTTAATATTTAAGCTATCATTACCCAAGCAAATAACAACATAATTTATCTGATCTATGTTTTCTCTTATTGCTTTGAAATAGTTAGAACTATTTACTTCTGCGTTAACAAAATCTATTGTATAGTTTTTTTCAACATCTGGATTAGTATTAGCATAGAGACTCATTAAAGTATCCATATTACAATCAATTGCGATAGCCTTAAATGGATTTTCTTCTAACGTACCATCTTCTTTTCTTATCCCATATTGTCCGTGAACAATTAATTGGTTTAATATTTCTTTTCCAATACTGTTAAAACCAATAATCAATGGATAAAAACCGTGAAAGTGCTTTTCGTCCTTTGGCGTATATATAACATCAATTGGGTTGTGTTCTTGTATTATTTGATGAGATATAATGGAAGGGGCATTGATGATTCTTATTTCTATATTTGAACTAATTACTTTTATTTTATTATCTTCTTTTTCTTTATTCACGTTATCTAAAATAATGGCAGAGTCATCAATATCTGTTTTAACATATACATATATTTTATTAGTTATATCTGTATATTTTTGTAATTCTTCTATTACAGCTAATGCAAAAGACATATTATCTTCATCATTTTCATTGAAAAAGAAAAGATGTGATTCTTGACGAAGAATATTTTTAATGATATTAAGTTTCTTTAGACTATTGTATTCACCGTTGTTATTAGTTGTTATTCTAAAATTGTCATTAAGAAGTATAGACTGCGTATGTTCAACTTTATAAAAGAGTTCTGCATTTTCTGTTTTCTTTATATTCTCCTTAAAGTTCAAGCTATCAAATACGCTTGTTTTAATTTTATCAACAAATAATAAAAAGCTTTTTTCTTGTTGCGTTTTTATTTTTTTCTTGTTGATATCATTAGCTAATGTTATAGTTAAATCATTTGCTCCAAAAAAGAAATAACCTTTTGTTTCTTTTCCTGTTTTTAATCTAAAAGAAAGAAATATCCTCACAAAGAAACGGCGGAAGAATATTTGAAGAATAAATAGTGTAGTAGTTAGAATAGCAAGAACATGGCAGAATATGATACAAACCATATAAATAGTATTACTATGATGTATTTCATCAACTTCAATTAAATCCGACTCAAAGATAAACATCTTTAACGAAGATATTAAAGAACGGAAAGGCAAGGTAAAAACGTTTTCAACAGAGGAAGTATGATAGTACCCAATCCAATATAATGCCGTCCCTCCTAAGAGGACAATAAAGAATGTTGTCCATTGAAAATTTTTCAAGAATTTAGTATTATAGTTCTTGCAAGATAGCCAAAAAAACATTCCTATTAATATACTCCAGAAACAAATGCTTAATATTAATGTTAATGTATAATTAATTCCATTCATTTCATTACTACTTACATAGCTAATAATTATTCTAAACGTAGTATCATTCATTAATTATTCCTTGATTTTAATGTTTTGTTCGCAAAATTAATAAAAATATTCTTGTAGTTAATAAATTTTGTCTTATTTTTGTCGCATAATAAAAATATTTTATTATACATTATGATTAATTCAAGAGACTTTATTCATAAAGAATATAAATCAGCATTAAGAAATATGTGGGATATATCAGTTCCCCAATAGCCGTTTTGAAGCATTTCTTAAATTAAGTTGTGAAAAATTATATAACAGCTAAAAAAAAAGCCTGAGACTTATTTGGAAATGAATCCTATGCCTAACTCCCAATAACTTTGTTTAAATATAGATATTTTTGTAATGACTATGGAGGAAAATTATAAAATATGAGAGATATGAATATAAAAAATTACAATCCACATCCCAAAAACATTGAGAATATTACTATATCAGATGAGTTAAATGATTTATTAGAGAAAATTGCAGAGAATATTCACGATATGTGGGCTTTAACTCGCATGGAGAAAGGTTGGACTTATGGTAAAGAAAGAGACGATATTCTAAAGCAGCATCCTTGTCTTATACCATACAACCAACTTTCTGAAGAAGAAAAGACTTTTGACAGAAAAACAGCTCACGTCACAATAAAAACATTAATCAACCTCGGTTTTGTCATAAATAAAAACAAATAAAAAATGGATAATGATAACTTTGAATATTACGCTTTTGTAAGTTATGATCATGAAGATGATGTATGGGCAAATCGGCTTCAAAAAAAATTAGAAAATTATAAATTGCCGAGCTTTATTAGGAAAAAAGAAAAAGATGTTCCAAAGCGAATAAGGCCTATTTTTAGAGATAAAACAGACCATTCGCTTGGCCCAATAGAAGAGATCTTTTATAAGGAGCTTGAAGATAGTAAGTTTCTTATAGTTGTTTGTTCTCCAGAATCTGCAAAATCAGAATGGGTAGGAAAGGAAATAAATTATTTTGTCTCATTAGGGAGGGAAAAAAATATTATTCCTTTTATTATTAAAGGTATTCCAAATTCTAATGAAGAAAAAACGGAATGTTATCATAATGAATTAAAAAATATTGATGAACCAAGCGGAACAAATATTAATGAGAAGGGGCAAGGTTGTAAATTAAAAAAACGGGAAAAAGCATATATATTTTTAATTGCTCGTATTTTGGGTTTAAAACCTGATACTCTTTATAGGCGTCATAAAAGAAGAAAAAGAAAGCATATATTATTCTGGATTTTTGCTATTAGTGTTATTATTATTAGTCTTTCATCTGCTGTTTATAAAGTTTATGAATCATCCGCTAAAGACATAAGAATATCTCTTAAAGAACAACCTCCAATTAATTATTCTCTTCCTTTTCCAAAAGGAGGAGCTATGATGTATATGTCTTATGGAGAAAAAACTGATTCAATAATGATTAATAGTATTAATCAAAAGATAATATTTAAAGAAATACATGGTAAATTTATTGGTAAAATTACAAGAATTAAGTTAGATATCTTTGGGTTTAATAAAATAGACACAACAATTAAGCTATCAAAACACATCACTATTCCTATCAAAAGAGATAATTCATATGGACATATTTATGGTTATGTAAAAAACTCTACATTTAACAAAAGAAAATCAGGAATTCAAATAGAATTATTGAATTATAAGACAATAACTAATAAGAATGGAGAATTTAAATTCAATATTCCATTAAAAGAACAAAGAAAAGAATATATATTGACAATAAAACAAAGAAATAAAGTAATACAAAAAGAAACAATCTATCCTTTGTCAGAAATATTAATAGAAATAAAATAATAGTATTATGAAAAAGATTATTACATTATTATTGCTAATTATACCTATAATTGCATATGCACAATTTGAACAATCTGGTAAAGTAAGAAAACAAACTTTTGATTCAAAAAGTATTGGTAAACCTATAACTGGTGTTATAATTACACCATATAAAGGGAATAAAGTAGAAAGTAAGAATGGAACATTTAATGTGATATTTAATAATAAAAAAATAAATGATACAGCATCAATTCTTTCAATTAATAAGCAAGGATTTAGATTAGTGTCAACTCAATACCTTAGAAAAGGAGGAATAGTTCTATCAAAAGCTCCTATTGAAATTATTATGGGAGATATAAAAGAACAAAAATTAGACGCCCTAAAGACATATAATAATATTATTGGAGGTTATAAAACTAAAATTAAAAATCAAGATAGTATTATTGAAGAACAACAAATCAAAATAAATAATTTAATAAAAGAAGGGAAAGAAAAAAGCGATGAATGTAAAAAATTAACAACAAATACAACAGAATTAATAAAAGAACTAAATGATTTGAAAACAAAAATCAATGATAGTAAGTTTTCTAATGAAATACAAAATACTGCAGATAGTCTTTCAAAGATTGATATTCAGAGCTTAAATGAAATAGATAGGACAAATATAATATTAAAGAAAGAAGGAAGGTGGAACGAATATGTAATATATAATAAGAGTCTTTTACCAAAGAATATAGATAATATTGAAGAAACATTATCTGACAAAATAGAACAAGATAAACTAGAACTTAAGAAGAAAATAGATTTAAGGAATTTCATAGCGGAAAGATATATTTCAATAGCTGAAGGATATAAACGCCAATTTAAGAATGATTCGGCTACAATATATTATATTAAATTAGCCAAGATAGATAAAACGAATCGGAAATATCAAATGGAATGTGGAAGATTTTTAGCAAATTATATAGGAAGGTATAATGATGCATTACATTATTATGAACGTTCATTAAGACTTTCCCAAGAACAATTTGGAGAAAAAAGCCAAGAAGCATCTGAATCTTATTATTCAATCGGATGGATTTATGTCTTTAAGGAAGATTATTCCAAAGCGTTGGAATATCTTTTTAAATCATTAACAATAGAGGATAATTTAGAAAATGACGATTCTGAATCTAGTGTATTGTATCGTATTGGAAGAGTTTATTATATTCAAAGAGATTACTCAAATGCATTAGAATATTTTTATAAATCATTGGCAATAATAGAAAAGAACTTAGTTAAGGATGCAAATGTAGATGTGTTGACTGATAGATATGTTGATATAATAATTAATATTGGAGAAGTTTATTATAATCAAGGAAATTATCCTAAAGCTTTGGAGTTAAAATTAAAATCATTAGCTATAATAGAAAAAGAATTTGACAATGATACAAGTGTAGATAAATATTTCCGTTTTGGTATAGATGATTTTTATCATGATATTGGCATAGTTTATTTTGCTCAAGGAGATTATGACAAAGCGTTGGAATATTATTTTAAAGCTTTAAAAATAAGAGAAAATACAAATATGGATTCACATCGATTAGCCCATTCTTATAAGAATATAGGATTAGTTTATTATAATCAAGGAGATTATCAAAAAGCGTTTAAATATCTTTTAAAATCATCAGCAATAATAGCGGAATTTGAAGCATTTTTTTTAAAAGATGACTCAATATTATTTGAATATTTTTTCAAATCATTAGCGAAAATAGAAAATGACTTAGATAAGGACATTAATGTAGATATATTTGATGATTATGTATATTTATATGATCAAATCGGAAGAATTTATTATTCTCAAAGAAATTACTCCAAAGCACTGGATTATTTTTTTAAGTCATTATCAATAATAGAAAATAACTTAGATAAGGATACAACTGTAGATATATATGATTCTTTATATGTCGATAGTTTATATAATGGTTTCAAAAATACTTATTTTTTTAAAGGATATAATGCCAAAGCTTTGGAATATTATTTTAAGACATTAACAATATTAGAAAAAATTTTAGGCAAAGAGCATATAACTGTTGCTTTATATTATAAGAATATTGGATGTGTTTATGATGATCAAGGAGATTATGACAAAGCGTTGGAATATTATTTTAAGACGTTAACAATATTAGAAAAGCTGGATTATCAACAATATACTTTATGTTATTTTATAGGACAGACTTATTTTTATCAAGGGAATTACCCCAAAGCGTTAGAATATTATTTTAAGTCGTTAACAATGTTCGAAGGAGTCTTAGTTAAAGACTATCAATTTTTCCCTGTATTATATAATGATATAGGAAGCGTTTATTATAATCAAGGAGATTTATCAAAAGCGTTGGAATATTATTTTAAATCATTAGCAATAATAGAAAAATACATAGGAAAGAATATGAATGTAGATAAATTGCATTGGATTTATGTTGATATTTTACTTAATATAGGAAAAGTTTATTATGTCCAAGGAGATAACACCAAAGCTTTGGAATATTTACAAAAGGCTTATGATATAAGAAAGGTAAAATTAGGGGAAGAACATTCTGATACAAAATCTGTCTTGAAGAATATTAATGAAGTGAAGCTGAAGTTAGAAAAATAGAAAAAAGAAGAGTAAAAATTATCTCTTGATTATAATTCTGTTAGTTTAAAGAAATAATGGTTTAGTATATAAAGTAGGTGAAAGATAAAAGTATGCGGAATGTATTAGCTATCCTAAAGATAAAAGAAATTATAGTAAAGCTATTCCTTATAAAAGCAAGTTCACTTATATTAAGAGTCATAAAGTAATAATTAATTATCTTTTTGCGGTGAAGCTGAATAGAATATCTTTTATCTCATATCTTGTCAAATAAGAATTATTATCAAAGAATATTATCAAATTGTACAGAAAAGAATAGACACCACACAATAACTTTGTTATGTGGTGGTTATATTCTTGGTGGTATAATATTATTCTATTCATATATATAAGGAATAATAATTTTTCATCGTTAATCAAATCACCATTTTCTACACACTTCTAAGGATGATAATAATTTAAATATTGTTGATAAATTTATATGAGTTTTTACTATTTAATTCAAATATTTTTTTGTACTTTTGCATTACGTAAATTACTCATTGTAAATATATCAACAGAAGAAACTAATCAAAAAGTTTCCCTTTCTTTTAAAAACACATTATCTTTCTACAAATATTTACGGTGTACACCCAAGAGAACCTACGGTCTATACCGTAATAGGGCTACGGTGTACACCGTAATGGTGCTATGGTATATACCGTAGTGAGGTTTTAATTTGATTTTAGGAGATCAAAACTTGATTTTAATAGACGGAAATCAAATAGAAATTGAAAAAGACTTTATCTTTTTATTTCAATTATAGGGGAAAATATTATAAAACAATTATCTTTGCTGATTAATCACCCTTTAAATTTGAAAGTTATGAAAAAAGTTATTCCAATTGTATTATTATTTATTTCAATTGTTTCAATCATTAGTTGTACAACTAGCAATAGAAAAACTGATACTCAACTATTGAAATTAAATGATAAAGTGAAATATCTTGAAGTTTGCACCTATAAGGCAGTTGAAAAAGGTGGTAAAATAGAAAAAGGCAATTTAATAGCTTATAAATTTATAGAGTATAATGAAGATGGGTATATGGTTTCATATATTGATAATACTCTTAAAAGCACATTCAAATATGATTCAAAAGGCAATAAGATTGAATTAAATAGATTTAATCGCAATTCAAAATTAGAATACAAAACAAAGTTCAAAACTGATTCTATAGGAAATATAATTGAAGAAAATTTGTATAAAGCAAATAAAGAATTAGAAAACAAAATAACTTATCGTTATGATTCTATAGGTAATAAAATTGAAGTTAATAGCTTTAATAAAGGAGGCGTCTTAGAATATAAAATAACATATCTATACGATACGAAAGAAAATATAATTGAAGAAAACAAATATAATTCAACTGGCGTCTTAGAATATAAGACCACATATCTATACGACTCAAAAGAAAATAAGATTGAAGAAAATAATTATATAAATGGTCTTTTAGCAAAGAAAACAACATATAAATATGAATTCGACCAAAACTCTAATTGGAAAAAGCGAACTGCATATGACAAAAACAATAAAGTTGAAAGCATTACTGAAAGAAAGATATTTTATTTTGGAAGTGAAGATGAAAATCTAATAATATATGGGAATATACCTATTGTTATTTAATGGGATTAACAAGTTATAAAGGTTCTATAACGAATAGAGTGGGTAATCAAGAATTCTTAGCTTTGCCCAATTAATAGTCCAAATAGATTAAATCTTTTTCCAAATAGATTAAATATAAATCCAGAAAGATTGAATCTTTTTGGAAAAAGATTTAATCTATTTTCAAGAAGGAACCTACAATATCCATTTTTTTCTCTCCTTGTAATTATTATTGTTATATATATACAAAAAAATAATATTTTTATGGAGAATATACCACCACCTTGCGTAGCCTTCAGGTGGGGTATATTCGTTTTCTGTTTTTATTAAATATTTTTACCCACTCAAAACATTATAGAACCGGTATAAATAATATATTACAACATAATTGAATCAAACATTTAATTAATTTCACTTTAAGGCTTTTTCTCTTAATTTCTCATATGTTTTTGGCTTTTTTTTGTTATTTTTTCATTTTATTACGTCCTTCCTAAAACATTTTAAATAATTCTTATATTGGGTAATTATCGTATCTTTGCAAATTCGATAATTGGTTTATTTATTAATTAACTAAGAAACAATGAGTTTTAGAATTATAGTTCTAGCAAAGCAAGTTCCCGATACAAGAAATGTAGGGAAAGATGCTATGAAGGAAGATGGTACTGTTAATCGTGCCGCTTTGCCTGCTATTTTTAATCCAGAAGACTTGAATGCCTTAGAAATGGCATTACATATTAAGGATAATATTAAGGACGCAACTATCACCATAGTTACTATGGGTCCTTCACGTGCAGCAGAAATCGTACGTGAAGCTATGTATAGAGGTGCCGATAATGGTTTTGTGGTTTCTGACCGTAAGGTAGCTGGTTCTGATACCTTAGCTACTTCTTATACTATTGCTCAAGCAATAAAGAAGATTGGTGATTACAATTTAGTAATTGCTGGTCGTCAAGCTATTGATGGTGATACTGCTCAGGTAGGTCCTCAAACTGCTGAAAAGCTTGAATGTCCTCAAATCACTTATGCTGAAGAGGTCGTAATGGTTAATGAAAAGAAAATTCAAATCAAACGCCGTCTTGAAAGAGGTGTTGAAGTGGTTGAAAGTGGTTATCCTTGCTTAATAACCGTTCATGGCTCTGCTAAAGAATGTCGTTCTCGTCATGCTAAACGCTTAATGAAGTTTAAAATGGCTAAAAGTAATTCAGAATTACAAGAACTTGGCTTAGATTATGCTAATATTTGGAATGAGAAACCTTATTTAAAGATTGATGAATGGTCTGCTGCTGATATTATGGCTGAAGATTCTCGTCTTGGTTTAACAGGTTCTCCTACTAAGGTTAAGAAAATAGAAAACGTAGTATTAACACAAAAAGAAAGTAAGGTTCTTACCCCTAACGATAATGATATTGATTCTTTAATGAAAGAGCTTATATCTTCTCATATCTTAGGCTAATTCTTTTAAATTGTAAAGGAAAAAATATGAATAATGTATTTGTATATTGCGAGGTTACGGAGGAAAGAACAATTGCCGATGTAAGCTTAGAGCTTGTTTCTAAAGGTAGAAAACTTGCTAATGAACTTGGTGTTAAATTAGAGGCGATGGTTTGTGGTGATGAGATAAAGGATATAGAAAATATGCTTTATCCTTATGGCGTTGATGTTATCAACTATGCTAAGGATAGTCGTTTGTTCCCTTATCAAACTTTGCCTCATTTCTCTATCATTACTAAATTACTTGAAGAAAAGAAACCTGAGATTGCTCTATTTGGAGCAACTTCTGTAGGTAGAGATTTAGCTCCAAGAATTGCTTCTTATCTTCGTACTGGTTTAACTGCTGATTGTACTACTTTGGAAATTGGCGACCATAAAGAAAATAAGACTGGAAAAGAATATAAAAATCTTTTATATCAAATCCGTCCAGCTTTTGGCGGAAATATTATTGCAACTATTGTTAACCCTGACAATCGCCCTCAAATGGCAACTGTTCGTGAGGGAGTAATGAAAAAAGAAATTTACAATCCATCTCATAAAGGAGTAGTTAATTTCTTAAAAGTAGAAGATTATGTTAAAAATGACGACTTCTGCATAAAGATAATTGAACGTCATATTGAAAGTCAAAAAATAAATATCAAGGGTGCTCAAATCATCGTTTGTGGTGGTTATGGTATGGGTTCTAAAGAAAACTTCAAACTCCTTCATCAATTAGCTGATGCTATACAAGGTGAAGTTGGAGCTACTCGTGCAGCTACTGATGCTGGTTGGGCTGAAGGTGAAAGACAAATAGGTCAAACTGGAGTTACTGTTCGCCCTAAGCTTTATATTGCTTGTGGTATTTCTGGTGCTGTTCAACATAGAGCTGGTATGCAAGAGTCATCTAAGATAATTTCTATTAATACTGACCCTAAGGCTCCAATAAATTCTATTGCTGATTATACTATTATTGGTGATGTAATGGATGTTTTACCTAAGATGATAAAGTATTACAAAGCTAATACTAAGTAATGATTAATAGTTAATGATTAATGGTTAGTTTTTTATCTATAATCATTTAATATTAATCTCATATTAACGATAATAAAGAAAAATTATATGGCTAATTTTTTTAATGATAACGAAAGCTTAAAGTTCCATCTTTCTCATGAAATGATGAAAGAGATTATTCAATTAAAGGAACGTGATTTTGCTGATGCAGGGAAATATGATTATGCTCCTGTAGATTTTGAAGACACTTTAGACAGTTACGAAAAGATTTTAGAGATTGTTGGAGAAATAACTGGTGATATTATTGCACCTAATGCTGAGGGAGTAGACCATGATGGTCCTCAAATTGTAAATAATGAAGTTATTTATGCAAAAGGTACTCAACAAAACCATGAAGCTTTGCGTGATGCTGGTCTTTATGGCATGAGTCTTCCTCGCCAATATGGTGGTTTAAACTTTTCTTATGTTCCTTATGTTATGGCTGCTGAAATAGTTTCTCGTGGAGACTGTGGATTTGCTAATATATGGGGGCTTCAAGACTGTGCCGAAACAATATATGAATTTGGTTCTAAAGAAATAAAAGAAGAGTTTTTACCAAGAATTAATAAAGGTGATACTTGTTCAATGGACTTAACAGAACCTGATGCAGGTTCAGACCTTCAAGCTGTTCAATTAAAAGCAACGTGGGATGAAAAATCTAATTGCTGGCGTTTGAATGGTGTTAAACGTTTTATAACAAATGGCGATGCTGACATTAAACTTGTTCTAGCTCGTTCAGAAGAAGGAACAAATGATGGTAGAGGTCTTTCTTATTTCGTTTATGATAGAAAACATAAGGCTGTTACTGTTCGTCGTATTGAAAATAAATTAGGTATTAAGGGATCTCCTACTGCTGAATTAAATTTCAATAACGCACCTGCTCAATTAGTAGGTGACCGTAAACTTGGTCTTATTAAATATGTAATGTCTTTAATGAATGGTGCTCGTTTGGGTGTTGGAGCTCAATCTGTAGGTTTGGCTGAGGCTGCTTATAGAGAAGCTTTTCAATATGCACAAGAAAGAGAACAATTTGGTAAGCCTATCATGAATTTCCCTGGAGTTTATGAAATGCTTGCTAATATGAGAGCTAAGACTGATGCTATACGTACCTTATTATACGAAACAGCTCGTAATATAGATATTTATAAAGCAATAGATGAAACAGCTAAGGTTCGCCCTATTACTCCAGAAGAAAAACAACAACTAAAAAAATATCAACGCTTGGCTGACATCTTAACTCCAATGCTTAAACTTATGTCTTCTGAATATGCTAACCAAATAACTTACGATTCAATTCAAGTTCATGGTGGTTCAGGATTCATGAAAGACTATGCTTGTGAAAGAATGTATCGTGATGCTCGTATCTTAACAATCTATGAAGGAACATCACAACTTCAAGTTGTAGCTGCTATTCGTGGAGTTATTAATGGAGGATATATTGTAAGAGTAAAGGAATACGAAGCAATGGAAGTTAAATCAGAATTTTCAACAATGAAAAGAGTTTTAGTTTCAATGCGTGAACGTTTTGAACAAGCACTTGAAAGAGCAAATAGCTTTGGTTCAACATCAGAATTCTTTGACTTCAACTCTCGTCGTTTAGTTGAAATGTGTTCTTACTTAATAATGGGACACCTATTAGTAATTGACGCAAATAAATGTAGTTCATTCACTAATTCAGCAGAATTAATGATACGTATGGGACAAGCTAAAATTGAAGAAGCTGCAACATACATAATGAACTTTGAAGAAGCTGCATTAGCAAAATACAAAGTAACAAGTGAATGTAAAAACTGTGAAATCTAATTTCGCAAACATTCAATAAATACTTTTAAAATAAAACCAAAAGGCTGTCAGTTTTCACTCGACAGCCTTTTCTGTTTCTTAGAGGTAATATCCCAAAAAGTGTTTAAGCAGCATAGGAACACATAAAGCTCGTCCTAAAAAGTAAGGCGAGCTTTATGTTATAATTCACGTTCTTTAATTAAACATGTTTTTCATTTTCTCAAAGAAGCTTTTATCTTTTGCTGTTGGTTTTGGTTTAAAGTTCTCTGATTGTTGTAAAGTTTCTAACATTTTCTTTTCTTCTTTAGAATATGTCTTAGGTACCCATACATCTACTCTTACTAATAGGTCTCCTCTTCCATATCCATTAACATCTGGCAATCCTTTCCCTCTTAAACGATATACTTTACCTGATGACATACCTTGTTCTATTTTAAATTTGGCTTGTCCTCCTAATGTTGGTATTTCTATTGTTGTCCCTAAGATGGCTTCCGATACGGTTATATATGTTTGATGACATATATTATTTCCATCTCTTTCAAAATGTTCATGGGGAAGTTCTTCTATGGATACTATCAAATCTCCATTTACTCCATTTCTTGCTCCTGCATTTCCTAAGCCTGAAAATGATATTTGCATTCCATCAGCAACTCCTGCTGGTATATTTATTGTAAGTACTTCTTCGGCTTTAATTATTCCATCGCCATGACATACTGTACATTTTTCTTTTATTATTTTTCCATCACCCCCACAAGTTGGACATACTGATTGGGTTTGCATATTTCCCAAAATTGTTCTTTGCACTTGTGTTATATAGCCAGAACCATTACATTGTGTACAAGTTGTGGTATCTGAACCTGCTTTTGCTCCTGAGCCATGACAAGAATTACAAGTTACGTATTTATTTACCTTTATCTTCTTTTCTACTCCTTTCTCAATATCTTCAAGAGAAAGTTTTACTTTTATTCTTAATGAACTTCCTTTATTTACCCTTCGTCCTCCTCTTGAGCGTTCTTGACCAAAACCTCCAAAATTACTGAAGCCTCCAAATCCACCTCCTCTTCCGCCAAATATATCTCCAAACATACTGAATATATCATCCATATTCATTCCTGCTGAACCACCTCCTCCAAAACCTTGTCCGTCTACTCCTGCGTGTCCAAATTGATCATATCTTGCTCTCTTATCTTTATTTGATAAGACTTCATAAGCTTCAGCCGCTTCCTTAAATTTTTCCTCCGCCTCTTTGTCATCTGGGTTTCTATCAGGGTGATACTTTAATGCAAGTTTACGATAAGCTTTTTTTAATTCATCGTCTGTTGCCGTTTTCGCAATTCCCAATACTTCATAATAATCTCTCTTTGTCGCCATTATCTTATGTTTTTTTATATCGCTACAACTACCTTTGAAAATCTGATTACTTTATCATACATTGTATATCCTTTTTGACTTTCTTCTATTACACATCCTTTTTGACTTTCATCCGTTGCAGGGAATTGTGTAATTGCTTCATGTAGGTTTTCGTCAAATTTTTCTCCTTTTGCTTCTATTGGCTTCACTCCTTTTTGGGTTAGAAAAGTTATAAGCTTAGTATATACTAATTGTAAGCCTTCTTTTGTTGTCTCTGGTATATTTTCTTGCTTGTTTAAATCATCCATTGCTCTTTCATAATCATCAACAACAGAAAGTAGGTCTTTAATCGTTTCCTCTGAAGCATACTTCATCATATCTATCTTTTCTTTTGCTGTACGCTTACGGAAATTTTCAAAGTCAGAATATAATCTTAGAAACTTATCATTCATTTCTGCTAATTTCTGTCCCAACTCCTCTACTTTATCTATTTCTTCACATTCTTCTTTATTATCCTTCTTATCATCAATAATTTGCTCAGTGAGTTCTTCTGTTTTACCTTGATTCTCTATTTTGTTTTCCTCGTTATCCTCTATTTCCGTATTTTTCATCTTCTTCTTTCTTTTTATCATTTTACTTTTCTCCTATTCAATTTCTATTCCTTACATGTATTTGATGACACATTGTCATCTTTTAATAAATATATCTTCTGGCTTCATTGGTCTTTCTTTTATTCTCCATTCAAAACCTTTCATGACCTTTTCTTCTTGTGTTACTTTATCTTCATCATCTGTAAAAAATACAGGGTTTGTGATAGTTGTTATTGTCTTTATCTTATTCTTTTCAACATATATCTTCATCTCAGAACCACTACCTATATTTATCCCTATCAACTCTGGCTTCTGATCTTTCTTTTCTTCCCATATATAATATATTGATTGTGCATTCCCATATACTTCAACTAAATAGAGCTTATTTTTATCAAAGAAGCCTTTCATTCTTTTACCATATATTTGATTATATCGATTATCTGATAGTGTATCTGCATCTTGAATAACAAATGCTTTTGGAAATAAATCTATGCTATATATATACTTTTTACCAATATTCATTACTATTGTATCTGCCGATATTTGATTCTCATCTGACCACATTATTGGTCTTCCCGTCATTGTTAATAAAGAATCTATAAACTGAAATACCATCTTGTCGGCTGCTCCTTGAATATCATTACGAAAAAATTTAGCCGAATTATAAGCATATATATCTTTTATATTCATCGCCGTGTCATGATTAATCCATAGTGTGTCGGCATGAAGATATAGAGTGTCTACCTTATCTATTTGACGAAGTAAGGCTCGGTCTGTTAAGAAAGTATATGAAAGATTATCCTTATTATTAATATATGCTCTTTCTCCTACTAATATTATATGTTGAAGCGTATCTTCAACATAAACATTTCTTAGCCCTTCCCCTATCTTCGTTGTAGAATTATAGAATAATGTATCAGCTTGAAGTAGGCGCTCTTTATTTATCATTTGAGATTGCTGATAAGACATTGACTCTTCTGTTTTTGTATTAAACCAACCAAGTTCCGTATAAATAAATGTGCTATCTTTTGTAAGAATATGTGTTGGTCCAAAAAATGTTGCTATATCTGTTTTGGTATTATATACCATTGTATCTGAAAAGACTTGTGTTTGATCTGAATGTATCTCAACTTTATTTACAAACTGTATATCTTTTGTTGACATAAAATAAGTTGCGCTTCTACTTCTAAGAGTTGACTTCTCATCATATATATCAGCCCAACGTGTATAACTAACAGTATTAGGAACTCTTTCTAATATAAGATAGGTGGTATTCATTGTAATATTATTGTCCTTCATCACAACCTTTTCGCCAAACATCTCAGCAATTTTACTTACACCTTCATAATATAGTTCATCACCCCAAATATTAAGAGTATCTTTTTGAACAATATGTATATTACCAAAAGCTCTAAAACGATTTTCTTTTTCATTGAAAATCGCCGAATCGCAATACATCTTCATCCCTTCATGTTCAAACTCGACCTTCTCTACCATAATAATTTCATCAGGTTGAGAAGGTCGAGTTTCGCTCCAATTAGCTTTATAATTTATTTTCTTCTGACTGTGAGCATTTGGGATAAAGATTATAAAACATAGAAATATGAATATAATCCTTATTCTCATCGCAGATTAATCTTCATAATCATCACCAGAGCCTGCTAAACCTTGGTATTTAAAAGACTTATCGTAAAGAAGTTTTATCGTTTTATAGTCTTTTCTTCCTTTTATTTTTTCTGAAAGTTCTACATAAAAATATTGTTCAAGCTTTCTTTCTGTGATAGAACGTTTATATTTTGCATCATATTCTACCTTTTGGATAAGAGATACCTTTGCATCTGAATAACGCGTTTCTAAATCTTTCATAATCAAACGAGGATAACGCTTTTCACTTAAATCTGTTGTAACACTAACTATTGCTCCATTTGGCATAAATAATGTTTCAAGATTTGTTCCTTGACGGTTTTTGAAAGATGCTCTATAGCAAGTATCTTCCATTTTCCACTCATCAACTTCAATTCTTGGGTATTTTTTTTCAAAAGCCTTAGTTATTATTTCAGGTATTTTGGGAGTATTAATAGCTTCAGGAGTTTCTATATCTACCTTTTTGCCTTTCTTTCCACTATTTTGTGGATCCTTATTGGCTTTTACATAGTTTTCATCTCCTATCTGCAATCCTGTTCCTGGCAATGCTGTTCTATCTGCCATTTTCTTTTGTTGGCGTTCAATATCCTCTGGATTTAAACGTGCAATATAGTCTTTCTTAACATAGTCTGGATCAGGAGCATTTGTTTTTATCATCTTTCCCCTTGGGTCAAATATCATTTCATATTCTGTTTGACCAACACCTTTCATTGCGAGAATAAGACGATAATAATTATCTCCGCCAAAATCTTCAACATATTCTGACTTCTTAATCCTATATCCTGGATAATTATTTATAAAATAATTAGCAACTAAAGTTGGTAATTCTGGTTCAGGTACATTGAAAATTGTAAATTGCCAATTTCCGCTGGCTGTTAAAAAAACTCTTCCTGTTCTATTATCTATATTTATTTCTGCAACATATTGTCCTGTTTCAAAGAACCACCCCAATAGTCTGTAATCGGTATAAGTATTTTCAAGCCCCAGCCTTACTTCCTGTGGGATATCTGAAAGTCTCAACTTTTGAGCTTGAACTGAAACAACACAAGCCAATAAAGCTATTGCCAATAAAACTTTTCTCATAATGTATTATAGATTATATTTATATCTTTACTTTAAATATTGTATCTTCTCTATCAGGACTTGTTGATACAATAGCAACAGTAACTCCTGTTATTTCTTCAATTTTTTTTACGTAATTTTTTAATTCAATAGGTAAATCATTGTACGATGTTATACCTTGAAGGTTACTATTCCAACCCTTATACTCTGTTAATATTGGTTCTATTTTTTCACTCATATCATAAGGAATATGAATAGTTTCTTTACCATCAATATTATATTTAGTACACATCTTAATTACGTCAAAATCATTCATCACATCAATCTTCATTAAGACTAAATCTGTAACTCCATTTAACATACAAGCATAATTTAATGCTGGAATATCAATCCAACCACAACGACGAGAACGACCTGTTGTTGATCCGAATTCATTACCTAAAGTTCTTAATTTTTCTCCTGTTTCATCAAATAATTCTGTAGGGAAAGGACCACTACCTACTCTTGTACAATAAGCTTTACATAAACCAAATACTCTACCAATGTTAGATGGGGCAATTCCTAATCCAGAACAAACTCCTGCTGTTATGGTATTAGATGAAGTAACAAAAGGATAAGAACCAAAGTCAATATCTAACATAGAACCTTGAGCTCCTTCTGCCAATACTTTTTTGCCATTTTTCAATGCTTCATTTAAAAAATATTCACTATCAATAAATTTAAATGATTGAAGAGTTTTTAGCGATTTAATCCATTTCTTTTCGTATTCTTCAAATGACATATCATCAATCTTGAAAGAGCTAAAATTATAACCTAAAGACATTAACAATCTAAGATGATTATCTTTTAATTCTTTATATTTTTCAGCCCAATCACTTTTTGCAATATCTCCTACCCTAAGACCTGTACGAGCAATTTTATCTGTATAAGTTGGTCCTATTCCTTTTAATGTAGAACCTATCTTTTGTGCTCCTTTATATAGCTCATTAGCCATATCTAACATTCGATGTGAAGGTATAATTAAATGTGCTTTTTTAGAAACAAACAAATTCTCATTAGGTAATACCCCTTTTTGTTTTAAAGCTTTTATTTCACCTTCAAAAATAAGAGGTTCAACTAATACACCATTACCTATAATATTTTGTTTGTTAATATGGAAAATACCTGAAGGAATAATATTTAATACATGCTTAATTCCATTAAACTCTAATGTATGACCGGCATTAGGACCTCCTTGAAAACGAGCAATTATATCATATTTAGGAGTTAAAACATCCACTATTTTCCCTTTACCTTCATCACCCCATTGTAATCCGAGTAATACATCTATCTTATTCATTGTATATTTTTTAGTAATAATAATTGTGCATAATTTGCACACAAACCAATTGCGAAAATACAATTATTTTTTCAATAATAGCACTTTTAGTCCAAATAATAATGGTAGTCCACCAAATCATTTAAAGGGGCCTTTATAAACTTACCTACTTTTACATTATAAAGACTTGCAACTTCTTCAAATATATCTCTACATAAATACCCTACACTACCAACGACATGAATCTTGTAATTATTATAATTAGAATACAATAGAATTTGATTTTCGAAGAAAGAAATAAAACTATTTTTTATTAATTGATGACAATATTCATTATCTTTTCTATCCACAACAAATTTTGCAAACGAAGCCAAAAAATAATTAGGAACAGCTCCTTTATACAAACGATTTAAGAAGTCTGCTTCTTCACCTGGATAAAGTCTTGCAAACTCATCATTTAAATCCTTAGGCAAGAAATGACGTAGATAGTTTCTAAGAATTAGTTTTCCTATATTTGTTCCTGCACCTTCATCACAAAGAACATAGCCAAGAGCAGGGACATTTTCAATAATATCATTTCCGTCATAAAGGCAAGAATTAGAACCTGTACCTAATATTGCACAAAGTCCTGCTTCTTTTCCACATAAAGCTCTCGCTGCACCAATTAAATCATGGTCTATAACAATGTCTGCATTAGTGAAATATCTTGAGAAAATATTCTTTAATTCCCTCTTTTTAATTGCTGGACCACAACCTGCACCATAAAACATTAATCTATCTACATCTTGGGTATCAACATTTGCCATTAAAACAGACTCTATTTCTTGACAAATAGCTTCCATTGTAATATTATAAGGATTCATACCACAAGTGAAAAATATTTTTCTATTATTATCCTTATCAACTAAACACCAATCAGACTTAGTTGAACCACTATCACAAACTAATAACATATTATTAAAATTATTTTTTGCAAAGTTAATACATTACTTGAAAATGACCATATTTACTGTTGAGAAAGATGAATAAACCATTTATATATAGCATTAGTAATATCCTATTTTTTACAGTTTTTACATACTCCTTTTATTAATACTTCACAATCTTCTATTATATAATCTTTTGGTATCTTATAATCTCGCACCTTTACTTCTTCTAAGCAAATCATAGAATGACATTTCTTACAAAAAAAATGTACATGATTTAATTCTGGAATATTAATATTTCCTTCAGAGTGATTATATGCATACATTGTAATATTATCCGCAACTATTCTATGTATTAATCCAACTTCAATTAAAGTTTGAACAGATCTATAGAAAGTTACACGGTCATACATATCTCCCATTTCTTCTTTTATATCATTTTCACTAATAGGATTATTATTATTAGCAATAATAGATATTATTGCTACTCGTGGTGCAGTCTTTTTTAAATTATATTTTTTTAATATTTCTGTCGTATTTACCTTTATCATCTCTTTACATATTTATTTGGCAAAATTACTCTCTTTCTTTCAAAATCAGACAAAAAAACAAATGTTTTATTTTTTTATTGCAACATTGTATCAATTAATCAAAATAACTATTTATATTTGCAGCCTGAAACTTTAAACAAAAAGTACAATGAAAAAAATATTTTTATTAGTAGCATTACTTACAAATGTATTAGTATATGCAAATTCAACATTCAATAAAAATGACAAAGTAAGTATAGAAGGACATGTTTTAGACACCAAAACAGAAAAGCCAATATCTTATGTAAATATAGTAATAAAAGGTACAAACATTGGAACGGTAAGCAACATTGACGGGAATTTTGTTTTTCATAATCTTAAACCAGGTAATTATAAATTAATAGCATCATCAATAGGTTATGAAAAAATAGAATATGCAATAACTGTAGAAAAAGACAAAACTACTTCTGTTATTATAAAATTAAAAGAAACAAGTGTAATGATAGATGAAGTTGTTGTATCTGGTAATAAAACAGAAACAAATAGAAAAGAAACTCCTATTATAGTTAATGTATTTTCAAAAAAAATGTTTGAACAGTCAAATGCTCAAAACCTTGCACAAGGCTTACCTTTCCAAAGTGGATTAAGAGTAGAAAGTACTTGCCAAAATTGTGGTATCCCTCAGTTAAGAATAAATGGATTGGATGGACCTTATTCTCAAATCCTTATTGATTCCCGACCTATTATATCTGCTCTTGGAGATGTTTATGGATTGGAACAAATACCTGTTAATATGATAGAAAGAGTAGAAGTGGTAAAAGGAGGAGGTTCTGCATTGTTTGGTTCTAATGCAATAGCAGGAACAATAAATGTAATTACAAAAGAACCTTTATACCCAACATTTTCCATCGCGTCCGACATTCAATCTGTAGGATTAAAATCTTATGCTCAAAACTTTAATTCTAATGCTGTAGTAATGAGCAAAGATAACAAAGCAGGAGCATCTTTTTTCCAAACATTCAGCAAAAGAAATCCTTATGACAGTGATGGTGATGGATTTTCAGAAATAGGAAAATTAGATGCCATATCTTTTGGAACAAGATCTTTTTATAAAATCTCAAATGAACAAAAGCTAAGCTTTGAATACCATACAACACAAGAAGCAAGAAGAGGTGGTAATGATTTCGATAAACCAGAATACTTATCAGATATTTGTGAAATGACTAATCATAAAATACATTCTGGAGGATTAAACTATGACTATTGGAGTATAAATGGAAAAAATCATTATTCTCTTTATTCTTCAGTTCAATATATTGATAGAAATTCTTATTTTGGAGCTCATCAAGACCCATTAGCTTATGGCAAGAGTCAAGATTTAACATATATATTTGGTGGACAAGGTACAAATAAATTAGATAAATTAATCTTTTTACCTGCAACTTTAGTATATGGATTGGAATACAATAATGACCACTTAGAAGATAATATAATCTGCTATAATAGAAAAATGGAACAATCAACCCATGTCTTTGGAGGATTTGCACAAGTAGACTGGAAATACAAAGAAATAAATATCTTAATGGGAGCACGTTTAGACAAACATAATCTTATAGACAAAGCAATCTTTAGCCCAAGACTAAACCTTATGTACACACCAAACACAAATTTTCAACTAAGAGCATCTTATGGAACAGGATATAGAGCACCACAAGCCTATAATGAAGATCTTCACGTAACTCAAGTTGGTGGACAGTCATTAATAACACAACTTGCACAAGGGTTAAGACCAGAATATTCACATAGTTTAAGCCTTTCCGCCGATTATTATGCTCAAATAGGAGAAAACTATCAAGCAAACTTATTATTTGAAGGTTTCTATACAGACTTAAAAGATGTATTTGCAATGCGAGTAATGAGCTATGATACCATAGAAAACACAATGACTCAAGAACGTTACAATGCCTCAGGAGCAAGAATAGGAGGAATAAGTTTAACCGCTAAAATATCTTATCAAGCCAAATACACTTTAACCATTGGCTACACATGCCAAAACAGTCATTACAAAGAAATAGAATATTGGTCAGAAGATTCAGATGTTGAAGGAACAACCAAAATGTTAAGAACACCAGATAACTATGCTTATATGACATTTAACCTTCAACCAATAAAACCATTGAACATTTCTTTGTCAGGAACATACACTGGCTCTATGAAAGTACCTCACTATGCAGGATATATATCAAATGACCGTCTTGAAACAACTCCAAAATTCTTTGACCTAAATTTCACAACATTCTATGACTTCAAACTTAATAACGACCTAACATTTCAAGTTGGAGGAGGAATAAAAAATATATTTAATTCCTATCAAAAAGACTTTGATAAAGGTGCAGATCGAGACGCAGGATACATATATGGTCCAATGCAACCACGAACAATATATTTATCAATAAAACTATTTAGTAAATAGATCATTAGTTATACTTACATGTAAGCATAACTAATGATTAAGCACTAAGTTTATTTTAATAGAGTTTTTACATCTAATGCTGTTATATTATGTAATTCTTTTTCTGTATTTCCATCAATTTCTGCAAATACATGAGCAAGAATATTTAATTTAGGATTATTAATTAGTCTTAACTCTAACATATTAGAAAACTGTTTCTTTAACTTTTCAATATCTAATACTGGGTCTTTAACACCTTCTGGTTTTTCAATTATTGAGAAATAATATGTCTTATTTTCTCGTCCTTCCCAAATAGCATTATAATCTGGAATTTTACCTGTAAAGAAATATGTTAAAGGATGTTCTCCTACAAATTTGCAGAATAATTCATTCAAACACATTCCTGTAAAACGTAGAGGATTTATTTCTATTGGAATAATTGTTTTTCCATCGGCTCTCATTTCAATATGAACTGCTATATTGCTTAAATTTAAAACAGAATTCAAACCACGAATATAATCTGTAAATACTTTTAGATATTTATCAAATAATGCTTTGTTAGTTAGATATAATCTATCGCTAACATCTTTAGTTGATGAAAAACGATGTTCAAATATATTTACTATTACAGGTTCTTTTTCTTTGAAAAATACATCAATAGCATATTCAGTTCCTTTAATATAAGATTCTATTATAAAACGATTATCTCCAACTACTGTATCTGGGAATAAATCGGATAAACTCTTAAAGTTCTTTTCAATATCAGCTATTGCATTTTCCCAATCTTCAATACTTTCTATTGTATAAACACCTGCACTTAAAAATCCAACCGATGGTTTTAATACAATAGGCAAATGAATTTTAGAAATATCAAATGTGAATAAATCAGGATAAGTTATTTCTTTAAAAAGAAAATTATCGTACATTCCCTCACAAGCTTTTCTAAAAGCATATTTGTCTTTTAATAATGTTACTTGCTTAACTATATTTTCTCCTTCCAAAGCATTACAAACCCCATCTAAAGCATACTCTGAAACGGTATATAAACGAGGAGGTGACATTGAATGATACTGGTATATAAATTCTTTTTTGTCTATTAAATTTAATTTTTCATGAGATAAAGAATATTTCTTTGTAAAATTATTTCTTAATACTGGCATTTGAGTTCTCTCAAGATAATTTAGTAATGTTTCTGAGACATAAGGTTCTTCTAAAACTACCATTTTTGTGTGTTATAAGTCTTTTAATAATGTTAATAATAAATATATTATGAGATGATTAAGCCTTTTTCGTTTATAGCTTTTATAAGTAAGGGAGATGGACGACATGGCTTACGAGTATGTTTATCAATAAAAGCTAATATTGTTTCTGCCTTATTTATAAGCTCGTCTTTTTCATTATATATATGATATATAAACTTTATCAAAGCCCCTTTAATAAAAATTAGTTCCGTATGAATACGTAATAATTCATCATAAAAAGCAGGCTTAATAAATTTAGAGTTCAATTCAACAACAGGAAGCATAATATTTGCTTCTTCAATCATCTTATATGAAATTCCAATGCTCCTAAAAAGCTCCCACCTTGCCTTTTCATAATATATTGGATAATTTGAATGATGGACATATCCCATCTGGTCTGTATCTGCATACAAAACCCTCATTTCACAATTGTGAATAAGCATAGTATTTTTTAATGATTATGATGACATTCTTCACCATCTTCATGATGATGACTACAACTTTCACCTGAATCTTCAATTATTCCATTTAGAAAAGCTTTAACAACCTCTTCTATTTTACCTGAACAACCTCTAACTACTTCTATGCCGTTACATTCTAAAACATAAACTGCACCATCACCCATATTTCCTGCAAGCATTATCTCTACTCCCATTTCATGAAGAACTGAAGCAATATTTGATTTACACCCACAACCCTCTGGTGAAGGAAGTGATTCTTTTGAAAGAATGTTTTTGTTTTCATTATCTATTGTGAATATTGTGTAAGATTCACAATGTCCAAAATGGCTATCAACCATTTCATTTCTTGTTGGAACTGCTATTTTCATATTTTATTTTTTTATTCTTGCTTGATTTTAAAACCCAAACAAATTCTCGTTATTAATTATCTATTTTATTTATTACATCATCTGCAAGCTTATCAAATAAATCTTGCATTGGATTAGAATTATCTACAAATAAATTCTTTCCATTATCTGCCATTTCACCAACCTCCTGTACAAGAGGTAACTTTGTTAATAAAGAAGTATAAAATTCATCGGCTATAATTTGACCTCCTCCTTTTCCAAATAAAAAGTATTTTTCTTCCGGATGATTTAACGGAGTAAACCATGACATATTTTCAACAACTCCTAAAAAAGGAACACTAAGAGCTTCGTTAGTTAACATTTCAGCACTCTTTCTTGCATCATTTACAGATATTATCTGAGGAGTTGTAACAATGATAGCTCCATCTATTTTCAAATCTTGTATTGTTGTTATCTGAACATCTCCTGTTCCTGGAGGAAAATCTATAACCAAATAATCTAATTCACCCCAAATTGTTTCAGTAAATAATTGTTTGACTGCATTTGAAGCCATTGGTCCTCTCCAAATTACGGCACGTTCTTCTGGAACAAGAAAGCCTATAGACATTAATTTTATACCATATTTTTCAAATGGTTTCATTTTATTTTTGCCATCTTCCATTTCCATTTCTGGACTAAGCATTCCAAGTCCAAACATTGCAGGAATTGAAGGACCATAAATATCTGCATCAACTAAACCTACTTTTAAATTCTTACGACTTAATGCTATTGCTAAATTTGCAGAAACAGTAGATTTTCCAACTCCACCTTTTCCTGAGGCAACAACAATAATATGTTTAATTGATTTCATTTCAAGTTTTTCCATAATATTTATTATTTTAATTCATTAACTATTAAAAACAATCTGATAAGCATCATTTATTTTCTTTGCAATATCAGAGCTATTATTATATTCAATTATCGTTTTACCGTCAATCATTGCATCTACAATTTGTTTGTCAAAAGGTAGATAAGCAACAATATTAATATTCATTTCTGAACAATATTTTTTAATTATATTGACAACATCAAGGTTTAAATCATATTTATTTATTATCACATAAATATCTTTCACAAACTCATTTACAACATCAATAGTTCTTTTCATATCCGATAATCCAGACATAGAAGGTTCCGTAATTATTACTACTTTATCAACACCTGTAATTGTAGACATAACAGGGCATCCTATTCCTGGAGGACCGTCAAGAATAATAGTATCAATATTATTCTTTTCTGCTTGTTCTTTCGCATATTGTCTAATCACACTTACAAATTTTCCAGAATTCTCTTCTCCTGGAGCTAATCTTCCATAAATAATTTTTCCATATCGAAAATTCCCATAATATAATTTGCTCTTATCGGAATTAATCATTTGAATTGCATTTGAAGGACATTCTCTATAACATAAAGCACATCCATCGCATGAAATAGTATCAATTTCTATTTTACCTAATACTTTTTTTACTGCGTCAAAACGACAAAGCTGTTCACATAAACCACATTGGGTACATTTACTTTGATCTATGAAAGCATGTTTTCCTGATATATAAGCTGATTCTTTCTTATTTGTTTGAGGAAAAATCAAATACATATTTGCGGCATCTACATCACAATCAACAGCAATAACTTGTTTCGCAATTGAAATAAATGCAGAACTAATACATGATTTCCCTGTACCACCTTTACCACTAATAAATGCTACTTCCATTATCAATAATATTATTATATATTCCTTTAAACAATTCATTTATATCATCAAGATAAGAAACCGCTAATTTACCTTCAGAATAAAGATGTGCTATTTCTTTACTAAATGGTATTTCTGCTAATATAGGTATATGATTCTTATTAAGATACTCATATACATCAGCGTTCCCTAATCCTGCTCTATTAATGATTACTCCATAGTTTTTATTTAATGTGTCTAATGTTTCAACGGCTTGTTGCAAATCACTTAATCCAAAAGGAGTTGGTTCAGTAACAAGTATAATATAATCTGCTCGAGTTGCAGTTTGTATAAAAGGACAAGAAGTGCCAGGAGATGAATCAAGAATCATATAATCATAAGACAAAAGTGAAGCCTCTTTAATAGTAGTCTTAATAACGGGAACAGAAGAAATCTTTCCCTCTTTCATTCGACCCTCAATAAAAATATGATTATTAGAATCCATAAAAAAAGAAATTTTTCCTATTTCTGTTTTAGAATCTTTAATTGCATCATGTTTACAAGCAACAGCACAAGCTTCACAGCCATGGCATAAATTAGATAATAGACGTATTTGTTCTAATTCAGGAATACAAAAAATAGCATTATATTCACAATAATCTGAACATCTACCACAATAATTACATTTATCTAAATCTATTTCTGGTCTATATTCCATTACAAAAGTATCTGATATTTTTTTCAATTGAAAAAATATCAAACTGTTAGGACACTCAACATCACAATCAACTAATAATGTATGATGCCCTAAAGATTGGAAAATTTGAAACAGATTTGTAGAAACAAATGTTTTTCCTGTTCCCCCTTTACCACTCGCAATTGCTATTTTCATTAGTGATTACAAGAATTTTGACCCATCTTTAAACGATTATTTAATAGGTCATAAACCAATTCTTCCGGTTTTTTAGTATCAACACCAATATATAAACTAATATTCTGTTGAGCAAAAAGTTCTTTAGCTTTTTCTCCCATTCCACCACAAATAACTTCATTTACCCCTTGTTCTTTTACCCAAGCTGGATATAATCCTGGTTCATGTGCAGGAGGAATAACAAAACTACTATTTACAATTTTGTTATCTTCTATATCAGCAATATAAAATGCTTCACAATGTCCAAAATGTGAACATAAAATACCATTTTCTGTAGGTATTGCAATACGTTGACATCCTTTTCCTTTGCCAAATTGGTTGTTTGATTTTGTTTGATTTTCTGGATTTGAATTAGTGTTAGATTTACATGCACCCATTCCTCGGCCAGTTCCGTTTCCTTGGCCCTGTGGGCCTGTTCCGTCTCTTCTTGGCATAATTTTAATTATTTAACATATCAACGATTTCTTTAATCGTTTTTTCTTCTTGAATAATAATCATTTGAATATTGATTTCATTCATTAATGATTTTATTTTAAATCCAAATTCACCAGATATTGCTTTCTCTACTTTATAAGAAGCAATTAATTTTACTGAAGCTGGTCCAGCACCTTCATTAGCTTCTTTATTTGGATTTATTACAAATTCCATTTCTTTTGTGTCTGTATCATATATAACAAAATACGAACAACGTCCGAAACGAGAATCTAATTTACTTTCAGGAGTATTTCCTGTACTTGTGATTGCTACTTTCATATATCTAATTATTTAATTTCATCGTTATTATTTCCGCTTTCGCATCTTTTATTATAATTTCTATTCTTGCATTTTCCTCTTCCACATTTATTAGCATTTTGGTTTAAATGACAATCATTTTTAGTTATAATTTCAGGAGAGTATTCTTGAATAGTTTTACTACTACATAGTGGACACTTTACTGGAATTTCTTCCATCTTATTGAAAGAACATTTACAATCATTACACAAATACCAATTTTGATCATATTGAACTTTACCTCCTTCAATAATTATTTGTCTTCCTTCAATAAAAGCCGCAGCTATTTTTTGCCTTGCAGACAAATAAATACGAGTAAAAGTAGGACGAGAGACTTGCATAATGACAGCAGCTTCACATTGATTACACTTTTCATAATCATTTAATCGCAAAGCTTCATACTCTTCGCATAATAAAAAGACTGCATTTTCTTTGGAACTTTTAATTGTATCACCATAAGGTTTAAAACCTGAAATAGTCGGTACACTCATCATTCTCCTTACTTTTTTAGGTCTTGACATATAACTATTTAATTGTTTTTACGCTGCAAAGTTACGAACCATTGTTCATTAAAACAAGGAAAATAGCATTTAAATTGCATCATTATTTATATTTAATAGATAATCAATACATTAAACATAATGATAATCTCTTCTTTTTACTCTTTAAAAGTAGTGCTGAGAATTTTAATCCTATCTTTTCAAATTTAAATAAGCTCTTTTTCCATTTAATCGGCGTATAACTGCAACAAAACGCCGATAAAAAATATTTAAATAAGGATTAAATTCCACTACGATGGGTATCGTAGCAGTATTACGATGCCCATCGTGGTAGTCTTACGATGTGCATCGTAGTTTTTAACATTTTTTTAATTGGAATTGGTCTTTGAGGAAAGGATAATTATTCTTCAATTGAATATCTTATGCTTTATATTAAGACAGGGTTCTTTCTATTTTCTTACGGCAAAGATACAAATTTATTATTGTATATCAAAAATATTTATTCTATTTGTTGATTAATTTCTTAGTTGTATATTTGCATGAATAATAATAAATAGAAAGTATGAAAATTATATCTTATAATGTTAATGGAATTAGAGCTGCCGTTACAAAAGGCTTCCTTTCTTGGCTTGAAAACGAAAGTCCTGATGTAATTTGTATTCAAGAAACAAAGGCACAAATAGATCAAATGCCTAATTTTGAAATAAATTCTTTAGGTTATGATTCTTATTATTTTTCTGCTCAAAAAAAAGGTTATAGTGGTGTTGCAATTCTTTCAAAGCAAAAACCTGATAATGTTGTTTATGGAATGGGAATTGAAAAATATGATAATGAAGGTAGATTTTTAAGGGCTGATTATGGAGATTTATCAATTATTAGCGTTTATCATCCTTCAGGAACAAGTGGAGAAGAACGTCAAGAGTTCAAAATGCAATGGCTCTCGGATTTCCAAAATTATATTCAAGAGCTAATAAAGACTCGGAATAATTTAATAATATGTGGCGATTATAATATTTGCCATAGAGCAATAGATATTCATGACCCAAAAGGAAATGCAAAAAACTCTGGGTTCCTTCCTGAAGAAAGAGAATGGATTGATGGTTTTATAAAAAGTGGTTATACTGATAGCTTCCGTTATATTTATCCTGAAGTAAAAGATAAATACTCTTGGTGGAGTTACCGTTTTAATTCAAGAGAAAAAAACAAAGGTTGGAGAATTGATTATTGCATGGTTTCCGATAATATTAAAGAAAGAATTAAAGGAGCTGAAATCTTGTCCGATGTTTATCACTCCGACCACTGCCCTATTTCTGTTATAATAGAATAAAATTAAACTACTCAAAAATAAAAAGGACTAAGAATTTAATCTTAGTCCTTCTCGTTTCAATTTATAATTTCACATAAACCACCATCTTTGTTTCAAAAAACTCTGATGGAAAATAATCATATATATTATATAGTTTAATCTTTGTTTTCTTTCCTTTACCTTGAATAAGAGGGTTAAGTTCTTCTGTTAAGTCTCCACCTTTCAAACATATTAGTCCATTATCTAAATCGTGGTATTGAATCTTAGATATTTTATTTCTTACCCAACCAACAAACTCTGGCATTTGAGTAACAGCACGTGAGATAATAAAGTCAAAAGTTTTATTTACCTGCTCTGCTCTTATCTGCTCTGCAACTACATTCTTTAAACCCAAAGCATCTTTTACTTCATTAACAACCTTAATCTTCTTTCCAATACTATCAACCAAAGTAAACTTAACTTCAGGAAAAAGAATAGCTAAAGGAATACCAGGAAAGCCCCCTCCTGTTCCTACATCAAGTATTTCTGAATTAAGTTTAAAACTACATACCTTTGCTATTGCAAGTGAATGTAATATATGGCGTTCAAAAATATTCTCTATATCTTTTCTTGAAACAACATTTATCTTTTCGTTCCACTCTGCATAAAGTGCAGGTAATCGTTCAAACTCTTCCAACTGCTTCTCTGTTACAAAAGGAAAGTGTTGTTTTATAACACTACTTATATCACTATTTGAATACATATCTATAATTTTATTCTATAATTAAACCCAAATTAATAATCCCAAACCAATAATTACACCTGTAACTAATAAATCAATTAAACAAAAACCCATTATATCTTTTGCTCCTAATTTTGCTATTCCAAGAGCTGGTATTGCCCAAAAAGGTTGTATAAGATTTGTCCATGCGTCACCCCAAGCTATTGCCATTCCTGTAACTGCTGGAGAAACTCCAAGTGAAGCTCCTGCTGGCATCATTATTGGAGCTTGAACAACCCATTGTCCTCCACCTGAAGGAACAAATATATTAACTATTCCTGCACTAAGAAAAGAAAGGATTGGAAATGTTGTTGGGTTTGAAATTGCAATACAAGCATTACTTATTTCTCCAGCCAACGAAGTGCCACTTCCTGAAACTCCTACCATTATTCCCATAATTCCTGCATAGAAAGGAAACTGAAGCATAATCCCAGCACTACTTACTGCCGATTTTGAAAAGGAGCGAACATAGTCTATTGGTCTTTTATGCAATATTATTCCTAAAAAGAGGAATAACATAATAATAGTATTCAAATCAAATGACCCTCCTTTAAAAAATAATTTAATTATTAGATAGCTTAATCCAAGTAAGGATAATACTATGCTTAATAATACACTCCTTTCTGCTTTATCAGCTGGCGTATTAGTAATTTCTTGTTTTTCTTCTTCAATCTCAATTAGCAATTTTTTATTAATGGCTATTATTTCACCTTTCTTTGGGTGCATAAGAGAATTAACAATTGTTATAGCTATTATAACCGCTACCACTATTAATATGTTATTAAAGGCTAATATTGTTTTTGATATTGGAATTGGCTCTGTAACAATTCCCATTGTTGCCTCAGAGAGAGCGTCTCCTTTTGTTGCAAGAGCCAGAGGAATAGATCCTGAAAGTCCACCATGCCAAACAACAAATCCACTATATGCTGAGGCTATCAATAATCTATAATCAACACCTTCTAATTTCTTTGCTATTTCTTTTGCAAATACAACACCAACTATTAATCCAAATCCCCAATTTAACCAACAAGCTAATGAAGAGATTATTGTTACTGTTGCTATTGCAATTATTGGAGTTTTAGGTAATTTAGCCAATCCACTGAGTCCTCTTTTTACTGAAGGTGCATCTGCCAAAACAGATCCACATACCAAGACCATAGCCATTTGCATAGAAAATGCTAATAAGCTCCACACTCCATCTCCCCAATTCATCAAAACATCAACTGGTGTTTGTTTGCATATAGGCATAGCTACTAAAAAGGCAATAAAAGTAAGAATAATGGCAAAAATAAAAGGTTCTGGTAAATAGCGCTGCACTAACTTAACACTACCCTTAATTAAGGATTTGAACATATTATATTATTTTCAATTAAACAATATGCAAAAATACTAAACATAAATCACACTAAAAAGCAAAACCTATATTTTATTATAATCTATAGTTTATATTTGACTTTTTTGTTTCTTTGCAATAAATTCATACATACAATGATTAATATGGATAATTGAATATGAATATCTTAATACTATGTCTATTCTCAAATGATTGCTTAAATTTAATATCTGTCCATGTGTAGGTTGTCCAGTAAAAAAAGCAAATTAATCACTAATAAAATTAGTGATTAATTCATTTGTATTATAAAAGGCATGATTAAGCAAATTAAATTCTACCAAGTTTTATTACTGTATATAGAAAACGAAATATCATTAGAAAATTATACCAAAGACTTGTGAAAAAGCCATAGTATTCTGTCATTATTTTGAAGCGTTCTTTATTTGCTTTTATTATATTGTTTTGTGATAGCCCCCCTTCTAAGAAACAAGATATCTTATGATGTGTACCTGTTATATATTTTGCTCTCTTAAATGATTCTAATACCCATTCATAATCAGCTGCTATCTTATAGTTTAAGTTATATTTTGGAGCTATATCTCTTTTCACTAATATAGATTGATGACATACTAACATTCCCCATTTAAAACGTTTCCAAGTAACATCTTCTTTAGGTTTCAATCTTCGCCCTCCTATTTTATGTCCTTGTTCATCAACAATAAGAGTATCTCCATAATAAATATCTCTCATTACGAATTCTTCTTCAAACAAATAGGACAAGATATTTTTCTTGTAAATTGTATCTCCAGCATTCAAAAACCAAACATAATCACCAGTTGCTATATCTAAACCCTTATTCATAGCATCATAAAGTCCTCTATCTGGTTCTGAAATCCATTTAGTAACAACATCGGAGTTTTCTTTTATTATATCAACCGTTCTATCTTTTGATGCACCATCAATAACTATACTTTCAATATTATTATATTCTTGTTTTCGGATACTGTCTAAGGTCTTTCCTAATACTTTCTCCGCATTATAAGTTACTGTTATTATTGATATCTTAGGATTAATCATTTTCTATTTCTTTTATGATATTCAAATAAAGATCCTTTATTTGGTTATACATTTTTTCCCACTTGAACTTTGAAGCATTATCTATTCCTAATTTTATTATATATTCTCTTCTTTTATTGTCTGCTATAATTTCTAATTTATTAAGGACATTATTGACTTCTAATTTATTTATCAATAAAGTTTTATCACCAATTATCTCAGACACTGAAGAACCTTCAAGAGCAATTACTGGGCAACCTGATTTTTGAGCTTCAATTATTGGTATTCCAAAACCTTCATAAGATGATGGATACAATAAACAATATGCGTAATTATAAAGAATATTTAATTCTTCATTTTCAACTCTTTCTAAATATTTATATCTACCAATTCCTAATTTATTATTTAATAGATTAATCTCTGTTTTAGAAAGTTCATTACCAACAATAACAAATTTCTTATCTGATTTTGCAACAGAATCTATTGCAAAATCAAAGTTTTTATAATGATATCTTGCTCCAATATAAATTATATAAGATTCTTTTTCAAAGGGTAAATTATGTTTTTGTGATTTATCAAGAATAAAATAATCATCAGATACTCCATTGTAAATAACTCTTATCCTTGATTTATCTATATTTGGCAAGAACTTTAATAAATCTTTTTTTGTATTTTCGGAAATACAAATTATATAATCTGACTTTTTAATTGCTTTATATTTTTGCCAACAATGTAATTTCTTTTCAATAAATTTACCATAATATTCTAAAGTAAAATCATGTACAGTCGTAATATTTATTGCTTCTTTATTTTTGCACACTCTATAATAAGATGAATGAAAAATAAACGAAATCTTACTATTTGGCAACTTAACATTAAAGTATCTTCTCCAAAAACATGATTTTGACTTATGTTGTTTTATTACTCTATCTGGTTGGATATCTAATTTCCTTCTGAAAATATTATCATTTGAATTATCAAATTCCAAAAAAGTTGTTTCAAAATTATTATCTTTTATTACTCTATCTAATAATTCATACCAAACAACAGATATTCCTCCTGAACTTTGAATAGAAAATATAACATTATCAAAACAAATCATTGGCATAATTAATCATTTTTTTTGGTAATCATTCCTACATCTCTTTTTATAAAAATTGATGTTCTAGAAAAATACGTTTGAATATTATTTTGGAAGAATATTATTTTCAAATATAAATTAGATATCTTTTTTTCTGTAAGTAAATGGATATTTTTACCATTAGTATAATAATTCACTCCATATTTATTGGCAATATATTTAAATGTCTTTTTAGAATAGAAAACAATATGTTGTCCATGAAAAAACGCATAATACCACCATTTGTCTGGAGTAGGAATTGGTTCTGGATGAAGTTCAGTTGAAAAAAGTATATTCTTGCTTATCTTAAATAATTTTTCAATCTCTTCAATTGGATTAACAAAATGTTCAAATGACTCAAACGTAGTTATTAAATCTATTTTTTCACCATTATATTTAAAACCTTTAGCAAATATATTTTCTGTATATAAATCTTGCCAATAAAAGTCGTAACCATAATCCCTCATAAGTCTAACAAACAAACCATAACCAGCTGCAAAATCTAAAAATTTTCCTTTCTTGGTAAAAGCAAAATTAATAATCTTCTTTGAAATTTTTACTAAGTTTAAATTCCTCTGTAAAAGTCCTAAATCTGTATCGTTTATACTTGACTTATAAGCTTCTTCTATCCAATATGGTTTTTCTGTTTGCAGCAATCCACAACAAGGACAAATATAGTATTGTACATCATATTTATTCAAAACTAATGTTTTAAAGATTGGCTTTAATTCAGAATTACAAATTACACAATTTTCCATATTGTTATGCTAAATAAGTATTTATTTAATAAATCTCAATGCAGTTCTATACATCATTTTAAAAAGAGACTTTCTATACAAAAAATCAAATGAATATCTATCTGCTTCTTTATTTATAGAAATTAAATCTGGATGATTTATCGGTGAAATAGATTGTGATGGAATATTTGACAAAACATTATTATCATCAATTGTATGAGTAGAGCATTCTCCAAAACCAATATTTGATATTAAGTTTACATTAGGTATAATATTTATACCTTTTCTTTTCCAAACATTAAAACTCAATTGAAAATCCCAAGTATCTATTGATTTTTTCTTCATTAAAATGAATTTATCTAACCATACTTGACGTTCTTGCCATGAATTAAAATAATATCTTAGACTTTTTTTGAATTCTTTTGTTGATATATCATCTAAAGAAAAGTCATATTCTTGCCAAGTTCTTCTCCATGAAGCCCACCCCCAAATATGTGTATAGGCTGTAAAATAATAAGATGCATCACCCCTTTTAATTCCATTTTGAAAATTATCTCCAGAAATCATTTTTACTTCTTTATTGTCTTTGTATTGAATTAAAAGCTCTTCACAATAAGGGAAGAAATCTTCATGAGGAAGACAATCATCTTCAAGAATAATACCCATTTCTACATTTTCAAAGAACCAAGTAATAGCTCCACTTACAGCTTTACCACAACCTAAATTTTCTTCTCTAAATAATGTTTTTAACTCACAATCCCAATCAATTTTATTAACAATTTCTCTCGTTTTTCTACAATTTTCGATATCGTCTTCTCTATTCTTTCTGGGTCCATCGGCAGCAATATATAGATATTTTGGTTTTTGTTTTCTTATTTGCTCAAAAACCTGTTCTGTAGTATCTAATCTATTAAATATTATAAATAGTATTGGAATATTGTACATAGTAATTAAATAGTTAGATGTTTTCTTTTAATAGTTTGTCGAAGTATTCTATTGTTTTTATTAAGCCTTCATTAAGTTGAATTTTTGGTTCCCAACCTAGCTCTTTCTTTGCTAAATCAATATTAGGTTTTCTTTGTGTTGGATCATCAGCAGGAAGATGGATAAATTTTATTTGAGATTTAGAATTTGTAAGTTCTATAACCTTTTGTGCAAGTTCAAGAATAGTAAATTCATTAGGATTTCCTGTGTTTACTGGACCAATAAAACTATCTCTTGTTGCCATCATTCTAATCATTGCTTCCAATAAATCATCAACATATTGGAAACTTCTTGTTTGTGAACCATCACCTGCAACTGTAATATCTTCTCCTTTTAGAGCTTGAACTATAAAATTACTTACAACTCTACCATCATGAGGATGCATATTTGGTCCATAAGTATTAAATATTCTAATTATTTTTATCTTGACATTATTTTGTTTGTTGTAATTCACAAAAAGAGTTTCAGCACAACGTTTTCCCTCATCATAACAACTTCTTTCGCCTATGGGATTTACATTTCCCCAATAAGATTCAACTTGTGGATGAATTATAGGATCCCCATAAACTTCAGATGTTGAAGCTTGAAGTATCTTTGCATTTACTCTCTTTGCTAAACCTAACATATTTAAAGCTCCCATTACAGAAGTTTTAACAGTCTTAATTGCATTATATTGATAGTGTATTGGAGAAGCAGGACAAGCAAGATTATATATTTCATCTACCTCAACAAAATAAGGTGAACATACATCATGACGTACAAGTTCAAAATAAGGATTATCTATAAGATGAATAATATTTTTTTTACTGCCTGTAAAATAGTTATCTAAACAAATAACTTCATTCCCCTCATTAAGAAGCCTTTCACAAAGATGAGAACCAATAAAACCAGCACCACCTGTTACAAGTATTTTCTTCATAAACACATTTTTATTTTCAACTTACAAAAGTAATAAAAATAAATCACTCAAAAGGTATATACTCAAAATTTGTATCTACTTAAATAATTTCAAGATTATAATTGGATTTACGCTTTTGGTAACTCTTTTATTTTAAGCGATTATTGATATAATACTCTGTCCTTGTATAATAAAAGACAAATGAAATTATATTTAATATAAGAAGAGCTAATGCTGCTCCTATTCCTAAATACCCTTTAACGAAATAATCATATAGGAAATATCCAAAGATACTAACACCTGCTCCAACAAATATTTGAATATATGTCTTTTCAAAATAAGTCATATAATTTACTAATAATCCAACTAATGATGCAAACACTTGTGAAAGAATTAATATTGGCAAAATAGGAAGAACACCATAATATTTTTGAGGAATAATTTTCCATTCTAATGCAAGAAAAGTTCCTAACCAAAGACATAGTCCTATTGCAGATAATCCCAATCAATTTTATTAATAATTGCTCTTGTTTTTAGACAATTTTCAATATCTTCTTCTCTATTCTTTCTGGATTCATCGGTAGCAAAATATAAATATTTTGGTTTTTGTTTTCTTATTTGTTCAAAAACTTATTCTGTTTTATCTAATCAATAAAAATTATGAAAAGTATTGGAGTTGTAAAGAAATTCATATTTTATTGTACGTTTTATTTTTTTATTGCTAAGATATTTTGAAATCCAAATATTTCACATGTTAATACTTCATATTTTTCTATTTGGATTAATCCATTCGGAAGAAGTCTGTATAAATTGTATTGTCCAGATAGTAAGTCATAAAAATCTTTAAAAAAAACTTTAGTATATACGTTCATAGTATTAAATTCAAATTGAATAATTTTTATAATTCCTCTTTCAATACTATTTTTTGCCCCTAATAGACATGGCATTTCATATCCTTCTGTGTCAATCTTGATAAAATCTATAGATTGGATATAGTTTTCTTTCACAAAACTATCAATAGTTTTAATATCAACTAAATGCTCTGAGATTGTTTTAGAATAATGCTCTCTTGTTAAAACTTCTTTTTGTAATGATGCATGTTCAGAACCATCAGAGTCACCATAATCATACAATGGCAAAGTGTTATTTGTCTCTCCAATCCCACAATTAAAGACTTTAACATTATTGAAATCTTTTAATCTAAAAGATAATATAGAATAATTAATGGGAGAAGGTTCAAATGAATAAATAAATACATTTGGATTTATCTTTAATAAATCCAAACTCCAATTTCCTTCATTTGCCCCAATATCAAACACTACCATATCATTACCATTTAGAAAATTTTTTATTACAAAATCTTCTCCTGATAATTTTTGATTATAATAATTCCCTATACCCATTCCTTTTAAGGATAGGTTATAGATATATTTATTGAATTGATAATATTGTTTGCGTGCAAATAAACTTGCATAAATCTTTGAAAAAATCATAATTTGTTACTTATTTAATTTCTTATCAAAATACTCTACTGTCTTTATAAGTCCTTCATTCAATGGATTGTTGATTGCCAAGATAGCTTTCATTTTGCTAAACTTATAATTGTTTTTATGGGATTATATTGATAGTGTGTTGGAGAAGCAGGACATGCAAGGTTATATATTTCATCAACCTCAACAAAATGAGGAGAACATACGTCATTACAAACAAGTTCAAAATAAGGATTATCTATAAGATGAATAATATTTCTTTTACTACCAGTAAAATAGTTATCTAAACAAATAACTTCATTTCCTTCATTAAGAAGCCTTTCACAAAGATGAGAACCAATAAAACCAGCACCACCTGTTACAAGAATTTTCTTCATAAACACATTTTTATTTTCAACTTACAAAAGTAATAAAAATAAATCACTCAAAAGGTATATTATCAAAATTTGTACCTACTTAAATAATTTCAAGATTATAATTGGATTTACGCTTTAGTGACTCTTTTATTTTAAGCGATTATTGATATAATACTCTGTTCTTGCGTAATAAAAGATAAATGAAACAATATTTAATATTAGAAGTACTAATGCTGCTCCTATTCCTAAATATCCTTTAACAAAATAATCATATAGAAAATATCCAAAAATACTAACACTTGCTCCTACAAATATTAGAATATATGTCTTTTCAAAATAAGTTATGTAATTTACTAATAGACCAACAAGTGCAGCAAAAATTTGTGAAAGAATTAATATTGGCAAAATGGGAAGAACACCATAATATTTTTGAGGAATAATTTTCCATTCTAAAGCTATAAAAGTCCCTAACCAAAGGCATAGACCAATTGCAGATAATCCAAAGAAAATTATTAGTATATACCTTCTCGTTTTTCTTCTAAGAACCGCTAAGTCTTTTTCCCTTAAAAATAATGGGAACCAAATAAAGTTGAATGACTGGTATACTATAAGTACAATAGTTGCTAATAAAATACCTAAATTATAAACAGCAAAATCATTAGCTCCAGCATATTTCATAACAAAGAACTTATCTCCAAAATTCATCATTGCACTCATCAAAGCAGCAACCATTATTGGCATACCTATTTTAAAGGCTTTTTTTAAATAAACTACATTGTATTTAGGTGAAAAGTTTTTAAACAAAAAAGAACCAAAAATTATTGTCAGTAAAAGTTCGGCAACATAGGTTATAGCTAAACGTAAAATTGCAGAGTCTAATGAAGAAAAATAAAGAACTAAAACAGCTGTACCATTTGCAAGTAAGAAACGAATAATATTGAATGCTTGTAATTTTCTAATTTGGTCAGAACCTACAAAATAGAATGTTAAATAATTAGTAAATACCATTGAGAGTATTGCCACAAAGACATATAATCTATATTTCAAATAAGTCGTTGAATTTATATCATCAGATTTATTAAGCAATGAAAAAAAGTCAATATCTATCTTAGAAAAAAAAACAATAAGCATCGCTAAACCAACCAAAAATAAAAGTGTAGTAGTTACAGTAAAAAGCATTGATGCTTGTTTATGTTTATCAGCATTATTATCTGCATACAGTTTTGTCATTGAAACATAAAATCCAAAGCTAAAAATTCCAGAAACAGTCATAGCAAAAGAATACAAATACCCGTAAACTCCAAATTCTTCTTTCGTCATCAAATAGAGAAAAACAGGTATTAGTAAGAAATTAGCACCACGAACAATTACATCAACAGAAAATATATTCACAAATCTTGAAAATACTTCATTACCTTTAATATATTTGTTTATATAGTGTTTTATTAATGTCATTCTATATTTTATTATCTCTTAATTCTGTTTTTCAATATTAATTGCTCAAATTATATGAACTCTTTTTCTATTTATAAGAGCTTTTTTTCTAACAAAACAAACCTTTTCGATTATTCTACTTAATATAAATATTTTTTAAGCCACAATTAGGTAATTTTTCTTTTATCTTTTCAAGTACAGATGTACGAACCATCATTAATTCGTGTTTCAATGCTGGAGAGTTAACCTTTACATATAGGTTATTATTATCAACGTATATCTTGGTTGTCAACTTGTTTATCAATTCTCCAGTTATCTCTCTCCAAGCCGCAATTATATCATCTTCACTTAAATTGGCATCAATATGATAATAATTAAAAAAATCAGTTAAAACATCCTTAATATTCTTCTCTTTTGTTTCTCGAACATTGAGATTTATCTTATCAACGTAATTTTTACTCTTCACTTTCTATTCCTTTCTCTGTAAGTGTATAAATCTTATGTTCTATATTTGTATTGTGAAATATATTCTCAACCCTTCCCAACTGAGTATCGGTAACAAAAACTTGTCCAAATCTATCACTTCCTACCAATAATATTAATTTGCTAATTCTCTTTAAATCCAATTTATCAAAGACATCATCTAATAGAAGAATTGGTTTAATCTTTGTTTGTTCAAATATATATTCAAACTGAGCTAACTTTAAAGCTAAGAGAAAAGATTTTTGTTGTCCTTGAGATGCATATTTTTTAACATTATAACCATTCATCTTTAGACATAAATCATCTTTATGGACTCCTACCGTAGTATAATTTAATATTCTGTCTTTATCCCTTGCATTAAGCAAAAGAGATTGGAAATTATTTTCAAAATCATCGGATTGATATTCTATCTCCACTTGTTCCTTCTCTGAAGAAATATAATTATAATAGTATTGAAACAAAGAGGCAAAATCTTCAATAAATGCTTTTCTCTTCTTATGAATTTGTGTGCCAAAAGCAATTAATTGTTCGTCCCATATTTGAAGAGATTGAGCATCAAAACTAATTGTTTGAGCAAATTGTTTTAATAAACGATTTCTTTGTTCAAGAGCTTTATTGTATTTTATTAGATTATCCAAATAAAGAATATCAGCTTGAGAAATAACCAAGTCAAGGAATTTTCGTCTTAATTCACTTCCTCCTATAATTAGTTCTTGATCGGAAGGAGTAATCATAACCAAAGGTATTTTTCCTATATGTTCGGACAAACGATTATATTCTTTATCATCATATCTAAATTGTTTCCTTAATCCACGCTTTAAACTACAAGAAAACTTTTCATTAGAATTATCTTCAAAAGTATAGAAACCATGAATTACGAAAAACTCTTCATCATATTTGATATTATTATTATCAATAATATTAAAGTAGCTCTTACAAAATGAAAGATAATGGATAGCATCAAGTATATTTGTTTTTCCTACACCATTTTCTCCAACCATGCAATTTACATTCATACAGAAAGACATATCAGCCTCTGTAATATTCTTAAAGTTATTAAGCTTTATTTTATTGAGGTACATATTTCAAATATTTCTTCCATTAACCACATCGGTGTACTTGTCGCTCCTGATATTCCTATAGAATTACAACCAATAAACCATTCTTTATTTATTTCTTCAATTGAAGAAACTAAATATGTCTTTTCTTTATGTTCTTTGCATAAATTATAGAGATACATACCATTTGAACTATTCTTTCCACTAACAAATAAAACAACATCAACGCTATCTGCAAATTCTATTAATTGTTTTGAACGAGAAGATACTTTACCACAAATTGAATCAGTAATAATTATAGCTTCTTCTGTAAAATTACTATTAGCTTTATATCTTTCTTTTATTTCTTGACATAACTCGTAGTACTTTTCCTTATTCATTGTTGTTTGAGAAAAGATATGTATTGGTTTAGAATAGTCTATTAAATCTAAATCATCACTACTACTAATAACAATAGCCTTATTATCTGTTTGTCCAACCAATCCAACAACTTCAGCATGTCCTTTCTTACCAAATATAACGATCTGTCCACCTCTTTCTTTCATATCTTCATAACCTCTTTTCACATTTTCTTGGAGTTTAAGAACAATAGGACAAGTTGCATCTATAATTTCAATATTATTTTTCTTTGCTAATTCATAAGTTGATGGAGGCTCTCCGTGAGCTCTAATCATGACCTTAGTATTATTCAAAAGCTCCATTTTCTTAATATCAATCACTTCTAAACCTAACGAAGAAAGTCTTTCAACCTCCATATTATTATGAACAATATCACCCAAACAATATAATTTATTAGACTCTTTAAGTTCTTTTTCCACTAAATTTATAGCAGAAACAACACCAAAACAGAAACCTGCAGACTCTTCTATCTTTACTATCATTTATGATAAACTTTGATTATCTTGTTGAGACTTTTCAATTACTTCTTCATATTCATCAACAGATAAATCATTAAAGAAGTAATAAACGGGATTTACCTGTATTCCATTCTTATGTACTTCATAGTGTAAATGAGGAGCTTGAGCTAACCCTGTGCTTCCTACCAATCCAATAACATCGCCTCTCTTTACTTTCTGACCAGCCTTAACCATTATCTTAGACATGTGAGCATAAAGAGTTTCGAAACCAAATCCATGATTTATCTTCACTGCAAGGCCATAACCATTCCCTGATCCCTCTGATTCCGCAACTACACCATCACCAGTTGCATAAATTGGAGTACCTGTTGGAGCGGAAAAATCAATACCGGTATGCATTCTTCGGATTTGAAGAATCGGGTGAAAACGCATACCAAATCCAGAAATAAGATGAGAAACGGTTTTAGAGACAGGAAGTATTGCTGGCATACAAAGCAAGCGTTCTTTTTTTGTTTTAGCCATTCCAAATACTTCATCAAGAGACTTGGATTGAATATATAATCGCTTAGATAGCTCATCAATTTTATTGGTCGTCATTAAAACTAACTCATTATTATTAGTTTCTCTCTTTAAAGCTTCGTATTCATCTTTAACCTTCTTAACTTTTTCAAATTCTAATTGATTTGGTTCAGCCTCAAAAATAACCCTATAAACATCCTTGTCTCGTCCTTCCAAATCAACTACAATATCAGACAACGTATTAACTCTTTTGTTCAATACATTATAGTTCCTTTCATAAGCTTTCACCTGCCTTTCTAATATTTTTTCTTTAGGGGAATCAACCAAATAATAAATAGTAATAACAAAAACAACAGCAAGTACTAAACCAAAACCCACACTAAAAGAAATATGTTTTACTTTTTCTTTTAGTGTTGTTGTTTTTATCTTAAATGATAAAGTTTTCTGGTCAAATATATATTTTGTTTTCTTAGACATTAGAGTTTGCAAATATAAAAAAAATAGAGACAAATCAATTAGTCTCTATTTTTATTTGTGATTTAGTTAATTTATTTCTCTTAGAATTTATATCCTACATTTAGTCCTACGGAAAAATTATTTGCAGACATATTTTCTTTTGAACCTATTAATATATTCATTAAACCATAATCCACAAAAAATCCACAAGTAATTTTTGAAAATTCAAATCCTAAACCTGCTTTTAATCCTATATCTGACTTTTCATTAACTTCAAAAAAATCACTTGAAGTAGAAACATCTTGTTTTGATCTTCCTAATTCTGTTATTGGGTCTAATTGAGTTGCTACCACTTCTGCAGCTGTATTTGTTTTAATTTTACCGCCAAGACCAAAAGCAAAATATGGTCCAGCTTTTAAATTAATTGAAGCATTCTCAGATAAATGAAAATTTACTTTAAAAAGAACTGGTACTTGCAAATATATAGGACTATATTTAATTTCTGTAGCTGTAGTTGTGGTTATCATGATAGTATTTTCCATTTCATAACTAACATTTTCAGAATTAACATTTTCTTTATACGGTTTTTGTATAAAATACAAACCACATTCTAAGGAAATATTTTTACTTAAATTAAGATCCCCATAAATTCCTCCTTGAAAACCAAAACCAGAAAAAGCCTTATATGTTCCTCCATAATTAGTAGCAATTGAATTTTGATAGTCCTTAGAACTTATAATCGAGGACATATTTCCACCCAATTCAATACCAATTTGGAATTGTTTATCGTTTTTTCCTTTTTTATTAGGTTTTATTCTCATCGGTGAAGATGATAAAGACGCATCTACTGTTAAATTATTATTATCTTTTTTATTGAAAGTTATATCATTATCAGCATAACAAGGAATAAAAGAAGTGCCGAAAAAGCAAACAAGTAAAAATATATTTAATCTTAATTTTGCCATAACATATATGTATTTAATTAATAATCACAATTGCAAAGATAAAAAAAATAGAGACAAATCCACTTAGTCTCTATTTTTTATTTATGATTTAGCTAATTTATTTCTATTAGAATTTATATCCAACATTTAATCCAAGAGAAAAATTCTTTGTAGAGATACTTCCTGTAACATCTTTTAATGTATTTAGTAATCCATAATCCATAAAGAAACCTAAAGTAAACTTAGAAAATTCAATTCCTGCACCAGCTCTTAAACCAAGGTCAAAACCTTCGTGTGAATCAAAATAATTAGTACTTATAGTCGTATCTGTTATTGACATACCTAATGTCATAGTTTGATGATCATCTATTTTACCTGAAATACCATAAGCAATATAAGGACCAGCTTTTAAATTAATTGAAAAATTATCAGACAAAGAGAAATTTACTCCAAAAAGAATAGGTACTTGTATATACATTGGAGAATAAGTCTTCTCTTTAGCATAAGAATAACTATAACCATAAAGCGAATCTAAACCAGCAGACGCTTCTTTATAAGATCTTTGCATAACATATAAACCTCCTTCTATGAAAAACATTTCATTTATATTATAATCTCCATAAACTCCACCTTGGAAACTATAGCCAGAAGAAGCTACATAAGCTTTCCCCATTAAAGCATTCATATAAGTTTCATAATCACTAGAACCTTTCATTGAAGACATATTTCCACCTAATTCAATCCCAACACGGAATTGCTGTTGTTCACTTTGTCCTCTTCTACCTCTTCTTCTCTTTGATTTTCTTCTTTTTGGTCCATTTAATAAAGAAGCATCTTGATTTAAAGTTTCTTCATTTTTTTTGTTGTTTGATGCATTATTGTCAGCATAACAAGGGATAAAAGAAGTCCCCAATATACAAACAAGCAAAAACATAGATAGTCTTAATTTTGTCATAACATAAATATATTAAATGATTTATTTTGCTGGCAAAGATAATAAAAATATCAAATATCATATCTTTGCACACAGAAAAATAAAAAAAAATGTTAGAATTTAAACAAATAACCCCGAAAGACAAAGATATTTTTGACTCTTTCTACCAATATAAAACAATAAAAAATTGTGAAACAGCTTTTGCTAATTTATGTGCTTGGAGCTTCATTTTCAATGGAGAATATACAATAATTGATAATACACTTATCACAAGAGTACACTATAAATTAAATAAAGAAATATGTTATCACTGTCCAATAGGAAAAGGTGATAAAGTAAATATAATAAATCAAATAATAAACGACTCCATAGAAAAAGGATATGTCTTAAAAATGATGATTGATTGCAAGGATGTTTTTAAAGAACATTTCTGTGATAGATTTAGCGTGGAAGACAAAAGAGAGTTTTTCGATTATGTTTACTTAAGAGAATCAATGGTAAACCTTTCTGGCAAAAAACTACAAGCCAAAAGAAACCATGTAAATAAATTCATAAAAACCTATAAGTATGAATACATAGGAATTAATTCATCTAATATAAACCTATGTGTAGATTTTGCAGAATGCTGGTTAAAAGAAAACAGTGTAAATAATCCTGAAAATATAGAAAGTTATAAAGACGAACTAAAGGTTATAAAGTACTTTGCAGAACACTTTGATGAATTAGAATTAATAGCAGGAGCAATAATGGTTGAAGGAAGAATGGTAGCATTTTCTCTTGGATCAAAAGTTAACAACGAAACCTTCAACACTCATATTGAAAAAGCCAATAAAGACTATGACGGTGCTTATGCAATAATAAATAAAGAATTTTCAAGTCACTTACCAGAACAATACATATATATAAATAGAGAAGAAGATCTTGGTTTAGAAGGATTAAGAAAGGCAAAACTATCCTACAATCCTGTTGAATTAATAACCAAAACATTAGCCACTCTATTATGATAGAAAATATTGCAAAACAAGCATGGAATAAATACTTTGGAGATGATCTGGATTTTCTTAACAAGTATTTTGATACATATTATAATGCTCAGAACCTAATAATAAACTTAGGAAAGAATAATGAATTTATCTATATGGGATTAATAGTAAAATACTATTACAAATACTATAATGAAACAATTCCTATAGGATATGTAACAGCAGTTCTTACTAATCCAAAATACAGAAACCAAGGTTATTTCCGTAAGACTATGCAAGAAATATTTGATAAATTAATTAATCAAGAATACATTATTTCATTTTTAATACCAGCAAGTGAAGAGTTAAGCATAACTTATCAAAGATATGGTTATTCAAAATGTTTTATAGAAAAACAAGAACCAAATAAACACAAATCAATTATTCACGAACAAAAAACGATAAATCTATATAAAGAACTTGGCTATGACATATCACAACAAAAACCAAATACAATAGGTTTATTAAGAATAATAGATGTAGAAAAAGTCTTAACTCTTTATGCTAAGAACTTTCCCTCAGAAGAAATAACATACAAAATAACCGACAATCAAATAAAAGAAAATAATAAACTAATTGAGATAAAAGAAGGCAATATCAAGATCTTAGAAAATGTGGGAGAATTTGAAGAAATAGAAATTTCACAACTAAGCTATCTAATATTTAAAAACTCTTATATGGATCTAATGTTTGACAAATAAACAAAAATATTATCTTTGCACAAACAAAAAATAAGAAGATGAAGACCTTAATAACAAATATAAAAGAATTAGTACAAGTAGAAGAAACCCCACGCCTAAAAGTATGTGGAAAAGATATGGTAGAAATGTCAACCATAAAAGATGCTTATCTTTTAATTAAAGATGATAAAATAGCAGACTTCGGCAAAATGAGTGATATAAAAGAAAAAAATGCCGATAAAATTATAGATGCAACAAATCGTTTAGTATTCCCTTCTTTTTGCGACTCTCATACACATTTAGTCTACGCAGGAAGTAGAGAAATAGAATATATAGATAAAATACGAGGCTTATCTTATGAAGAAATTGCAGAACGAGGAGGTGGTATTTTAAACTCTGCAAAACGTCTTCAAGAAACTTCAGAAGAAGAGTTATATAAAGACGCAATGGAACGTTTAGATGAAATAATCCGCTTAGGTACTGGAGCTGTTGAAATAAAATCTGGCTATGGATTAAACACTCAAAGCGAACTAAAAATGCTAAGAGTAATTAAACGTTTAAAAGAAAACTCACCTCTTACTATAAAATCTAACTTTTTAGGAGCTCATGGAGTACCAATGGAATACAGAGGACGTCAAGGAGAATTTGTTGACTTAGTTGTAAACGAAATGATACCTTTAGTTGCAAAAGATAATCTTGCTGATTTTATTGATGTATTTTGTGATAAAGGATTCTTTACTGTTGAAGAAACAGATAGAATATTAAAGCAAGGAATAAAATATGGAATGCGTCCAAAAATTCATGCAAACGAATTAGACTATTCAGGAGGAATACAAGTTGCAGTTAAAAACAACGCATTATCTTGTGACCATTTAGAATTTGTAGGAGATGAAGAAATAGAGTGTTTGAGAGATTCTCAAACAATGCCAACAATATTACCTGGAGCTGCTTTCTTCTTAAATATGAGACTTGCTCCCGTAAGAAAGATGATAGACTCAGGACTACCCATAGCAATGGCTTCTGACTTTAATCCAGGCTCTTCACCAAGTGGAAATATGCAAACAATTATTACCTTTGCTTGCGTAAACTATAGAATGACACCTCAAGAAGCATTTAACGCCACAACAATTAATTCCGCCTATGCAATGGGAATAAGCAAAACACACGGCTCAATAGCAAAAGGAAAAGTAGCAAATTTCTACATAACAAAAGAAATCCCATCACTTGAATACATCCCTTACTATTATGGTACAAACAAAATTGACCAAGTATTCTTAAACGGACAAGAATACAAGTAAAAAAATATTGATGTATTAACAAGTTAAAGTAGTAATTCTTACAAATAGCCCTTGAGGCTGTTTAGCATAATTTTCAAGGGACTTTACAGCGTTACTTGGCTGGAAAAATTTGGTCCCTATCATCAGCAATTAGCCCTCTAATCGAATGTTAAGTAATAGACTCATTATTAGCAAAAGTAATAATTAATTATAAAGGAACAATTTCCATTGGAATATTCTATTCCAATGGAAAAGGCGACTTTATAAAATTCATAACCATACGTTATAAAGACAATACAAAAAATGCAAAACGTTACACATGGTAATAATAGTTCAAAAATACAAAACATTTAAAGTATAAGAGTTGCATCAAAAATAAAAGTAACGAGGGAGTTAGACAAAGCCGATTGAATATGGCTCGACTTAGCAATACAAGATATAAAATATAATAAAAATGCCTGCAAAATAATTCACAAATTATTTCTAAAACAGAAAATAAATTTTTATATTTGCAAATCAAAACAACTCTTAAAGAGCCAATAAGAGTTAATTGAAAAATTCCTCCCTAAAATTTGTTAAAATAAAAGATGTACATCTTTATACCCAAAAGATGCACATGATTTGATGCAAAAGATCTACATCTTTCAGAAATTAAACCTTGATTTATGAGAACAAAACGAGCTTTTGATACAAAAAGACTTTGATTTACCACAAATAAACCTTGTTTAATTTCAAAAAGAGTTTGATTAATTTCTTTTTGGGGTATTAAACCAAATAAATATAACAAGTAAAAGTAAACAAAAAAAGGCAACCAATTATGATTGCCTTTCTTTGTTTATTTTAGTTTTAATTACTTCTTTGTTGGTTTAATCTTTCTTAAGACCTTATTGTCAGAAGGTTTTTTATAATAATTATAGATAGGGTAACCTATTGCAGCAAGAATTATAAGTACTATTAGGATTGAGCCTATTAGAGATATTATATTATATGCTTTAAATGTATCTGACTGAATTTTGAATTCTACTACGTGGTTTCCTGCTGGAACATTTATACCTCTAAGGATATAATTTGCTCTAAAGTATGGTACTTCTTTTCCGTCTAAGAATGCTTTCCAGTCTTCTGCATAATAAATTTCTGAGCATATCATTATTCCATCTGTTTTAGATGAAGTAGTGTATTTAACGTAATCAGGATTCTTGTCAGCTGCTCTTTCAAATTTTACTGTTGCTGTTGAGTCAAAAGAAGTAATTGGTTTTGCTACATTTTTAAATTTAACATCTACTATTGCAACTTTACGAGGGTTAAAGTTATCTAGCTTTAAAATTTCTTCATTTGCATCTTTTGCCCATTCAATTGTTGGAACAAACCATGCTGCTCCACATGCTTCTGGATTTGAAATTGCTACGCCTTCACCTTTTTCGCCAAGAGGAAGTATATAGTATTTTGTGTCAAGCATATTTAATACTCCAAAATTTACAGGAAGTATTTGTCCTTTGAATTGGTGATATATTTGACGTATTTGATTTGTTCTTAGTCTTGATGTATCGGTTAAATCGTTTTGAACGTAGTTTTTGTTTAAAAAGTAGAAGTCAATTATATCTTGATAACGTTGTAGTTTTGCTCCATGATAACCTCCAATGGAAGGATGATAATAAGATGTGGTTGCATCATTAAAAGTGTTTACAGATAAATTATATACTCTATAGTGGTTTACATTTGCTTGTTTTACCATTTGTGAGATTTGATCGTCTGCAGTTGTTGGGTATATTGCTGTATCTTGTGGTTTAGCAAAATTTGAATCTGTTAAATAACGTTTATCAACGCCCCAAAGGTCAAATGTTATTAGTACTCCAAGTATAATTACAACTAAGTATTCTTTCTTTATTTTATCAAAAGCAAATAATAATAATGCCCCGAAAGAAGCTGCAATAAATAAGAAAGAACGCCATGCATCAGAAACAAATAAAGCTTTTCTATCTTCAAATAATGCTTGAATATAACTTGCTCCTAACCATTGTTGGAACATATCATCTTTTGAAGAAGAGAATGATGCAAACATTTCTGGCATAATTGCACATAGAAGTGTTATACCTCCAACAATACCTCCTGATATATATAATGCTTTCTTCCTTTTCTTTGCGTCTAAGTCTTTTGAGAAAAATTCTTTAAGACCTAATACTCCAAGAATAATTAATGTTACATTCGCAAGAACTAATGACATTGAAGGAGTTCGGAACTTATTGTAAAGAGGAAGGTGATAAAATAACCATTCGTTAATTGACATAAAGTTATTACCCCAAGAAAGTATAAGAGCTAATATTGTTGCTAATAATAACCACCAACGTTCAGTACCCTTAACTAAAATAAGTCCAAGAAGAGCTAAAAAGATAATAATTGCTCCAAAATAAACTGTTCCAGATGTAAAAGGTTGTTCTCCCCAATAAGTTGATTGAACATATTGGTTCATTACTTGATTAATATTTGGATCGCCTTGATGTGCAGGAGCAACTGATTGAGCCATGGCCATTCTATTTGTTGCATTTTTTTCGTAACGTTGGTCTGATGACCCACCACCTCTTGCATCTGGAATAAGAAGTGATAATGATTCCCCAACACCATAACTCCAAGCATAAGCATAGTCTATTGTTAATCCTTTATCGTTTTTGGTTTGAGTATCTCCTTTAGGTTTAACAGTTATTTCTGAACCACCTCTCATTGTATGAGAAACATATTGTTGATTCATTTTTAATTGAGCAGATGTTGGCATGAGAGCAATAACACAACCAACTAAAAGAACAAGTACACCAATAAGATAATCTTTAATTCTTTTTCCTTTTATTGCATAAACAAAATAACTTATTGCAAGAATTAATCCTCCAAGCATTGTGTAGTATGTTATTTGAATATGATTAAAGTATATTTGAAGCGCAAGTGCAATTATAAATAATGCTCCTCCTGATAAATACTTCTTTCTAAAAACTAAAATCATTCCAGCAAATATTGGAGCCATCATTGACATAGCCCATGCTTTTGTGATATGCCCAACTTCTATTATAATAATATTGTATGAAGCAAGTGCAAAAGAAATTCCTGCAAGAATTCCAAGCCAAGGACTACCTCCAAGAGCGATAACGAAAACATAGAATCCTAACATATAAAGGAATAATATTCCAATATTTAATTGGAAACCCCATAATTTTAGTGGTGTACTTAATGGAATTAATACATTATTTGTATTTGGACTTTGAATTTGGTAAGATGGCATACCTCCAAATAATGAGTTAGTCCAAGAAGCTCCATTCCCTGTTGCTGCTTTGTAGTCTGTAAGTTCTTTAGATATTCCAGAGTAATTTGCCATATCACTTTGACGAAGTTCCAATCCTTTCAATATAGGAGAAAAATAAATAGAACTAATTACCACAAATATAGCAATGGCTATTATATGTGGTATGATTTTTTTAAAAGCGTTTTCTTTCTTCATTTTATATCGTTTTTAATTTTAATATCATTATCGTAGTACTTCTTTAATGAAGGGTGAATATTCCCTGTATATCCTTTTTCTTGGTTTTTAAATATTTCTTTGTTTTCTTGTTTAAATTTTTCTTGATATTTATTAATTCTATAATGAGTTATCTTAGGTATTATCAATGTTATTAATAACCTAAATATTATGTAGAAAGCAATAATACCAAATAATAAATTTAACATAATTTTATTCGCATAAAATAAATAAATCCTCTCTTGGATTAAGAAAAAGTATAGGTATATTTTTATTATTATTTATTGTCTTTACCTCTTTAACTCCTATAAACCACCTATTAATCCAATCTTTATTTTTAGTTGTTTGACAAATAACTAATCCTGCATTTTCTTTTTCTGCACAATCAATTGCTTGATAATCGACATAATTTTTCATATCAGATGATAGATTAAGTTTGTATTTTAACTTGAAGTTATCAAACATTCTCATTACAAATTTAATATTATAATGCAGTTGTTGACGATAAAACTCATCTTTATAGTTATGATAATATACTATTATATCACTATTTGCAAAACGACCAAAATAAGAAGCCCAAAGAACTTTTTCTTTGCTTTCTCTCATATTATCTATGGTTAAGATAACTTTATCAAGTGGTAGAGGTTTTATTTGATTTTGAGTAACAATAAAATATGCAATACGTGAAGTATATAAATTATTTAATAATGTATTTGGTTCGTCTGCTAATTTTGTTTTCTTATTCGCAATAGAATTATTATCAGTTGCAGTAACTAATAAAACGCCAGATAATAATTTAGGAATGCTATAAAGTATTTCCTGAGTTTTCCCTTCAATTGCACAATAGGAGTGAAAGCTAATATCTGTTATTTTACTATCTAATTCTTGTAAACGTTTTTCTGCTTGGTTGCTATTTACATCTGTGTATAACTGATCGGAAATATGCAAAAGTATAAGACCTTTGTTAAGCATTTTTGCAAAACAAATAGCATTATTTATTATTGATTCTGGCTTATCTAAATTAGGTAGATAAGCAATGACGAACTGGTCTTTTTTTTCTTTCTTATCCAAGTCCTTTGATTTAAAATTTAAATTTACCTTTTTTCCAAAGCATAATAAGTATAAATCCAGCTAATGCTCCTCCAAGATGTGCAAAGTGAGCAACACCATCAGCTGAACCTATAACACCATTAAATAGTTCTAAAATTATATATCCCATAACAAACCATTTAGTTTTCATAGGTAAGAAGAAGTAAAGATATATGTAATTGTTAGGAAACATCATACCAAAAGCAAGTAAAAGTCCAAAGACAATACCAGATGCTCCAACTGTATTTATTTGATTTAAAAATTCTTTATATGGGATATGTTCCATTCCAGTGTTTACGTAATCATACATTCCTGAAGCAATATCTGCATACATAAAATAATATGTAATTTGTTGAGTAATGGCAGCACCTAAGGCAGCTGTAAAACAGAAAAATAAAAAGCGTTTTGTCCCCCAAATATTTTCTAAAGTGTTCCCAAACATCCAAAATGCAAACATATTAAAGAAAAGATGACTGAAATTTGCATGTACAAATGAGTATGTAATATATTGCCAAATATAATGATTATCGGACATGAAAAAATGGAGTCCTAGATAATCTTCAATATTTATTCCTCTTAGTTTCAAAACATAAGAAGCAACAAATACTAATGCATTGATAATAATCAAATTCTTACAAACAGGAGGTAAGATATTAAATTTTGGCGGGCTATATTGTCCATTATACATATCTGTAATATTAATTTATTGGCTTGCAAATGTACATTATTTATTTAAAATAGCATCTTCAGACTAATGAAAAAATAACCTATAAAACAAAGATAAATTACATTTTTATTAATAAGATTCTCTATTTTATATTTAAGTAAGGATTTCATATCAAAAAAAAATAGTATCTTCGCAGTTTAAAAATACTCAGAAAAATGTACTCAGAAAACGAAAAGATAGTAAAGGTAAATATTGAAGAACAAATGAAATCAGCATATATTGATTATGCGATGAGTGTTATTGTTTCTCGTGCTTTACCAGATGTTAGAGATGGGATGAAACCTGTTCACCGTAGAATTTTATTTGCTATGAGTGATATGGGGATGTTTTACAACACAGCAACCAAGAAAAGTGCAAGGATTGTAGGGGAAGTTCTTGGTAAGTATCACCCACATGGCGATAGTTCTGTTTATATGGCAATGGTTCGTTTAGCTCAGTCTTGGTCAATGCGTTATAAATTAATTGATGGACAAGGTAACTTTGGTTCCATTGACGCAGATCCTCCTGCAGCTATGCGTTACACAGAAGCTCGACTTGCAAAAATTTCAGATGAAATATTAGCAGATATTGATAAAGATACAGTTGATTTTCAAAATAACTTTGATGATAGTTTAAAAGAGCCAACTGTTCTTCCTACACGTATTCCAACCCTATTAGTTAATGGGACATCGGGTATTGCTGTTGGTATGGCAACAAATATGGCTCCTCATAACCTAACAGAGGTGTTAAATGGAACGATTGCCTATGTTGAAAATAATGATATAACTATTGAAGAGTTAATGCAATATATAAAAGCCCCAGACTTTCCAACAGGAGGTATTATTTATGGTTATGAAGGAGTTAAATCGGCTTACGAAACAGGACGTGGACAAGTTGTAATGAGAGCAAATGCAAATATTGAACAAGCAGCAAATGGACATGACCAAATTATTGTAACATCAATACCTTATCAAGTAAATAAATCAGAAATGATTCGTCGTCAAGCTCAACTTGCTGACGAAAAGAAAATAGAAGGTATTTCAGAAATAAAAGATGAAAGTAATAAAGATGGCATTCGTATTGTATATAAATTAAAAAGAGATGCAATAACAAATGTTGTATTAAATAAACTATACCAATACTCAGAATTACAATCATCATTCTCAATAAATAGTATTGCATTAGTTCATGGAAGACCAAGACTTTTGAACATTAAAGAAATTATCAAATACTTTATTGAACATAGAATAGAAGTTGTTGAAAGAAGAACAAGATTTGAACTTGTAGAAGCTGAAAAGAGAGCTCATATATTAGCTGGCTTAGTAAAAGCTTTAGATTTTATTGATGAAATTATAGCAATAATTCGTGCTTCTCAAACCGTACAAGAAGCAAGAGATACAATGTCTGAAAAATGGGGTTTCTCAGAACTACAAACAAAAGCAATTGTTGAAATGCGTTTACGTCAATTAGCTGCATTGGAAAGAGAAAAACTTCAAGCAGAATATGATGAATTAATGGCATTTATTGAACGTTGCCACAAAATTCTTGATAATCACGATGTCTTAATGCAAGTAATCAAAGACGAATTGATTGAAATACGCGAAAAATATGGAGACGAAAGAAAAACAACAATAGAATACTCTTCATCAGACTTTAAGATAGAAGATATGATAGCAGACCAAGAAGTTGTTATTACAATATCACATCTTGGCTACATAAAACGAACTCCACTCACAGACTTTAAAGTACAAAATCGTGGAGGTAAAGGTTCAAAAGGTGCTGCATCAAGAGATGAAGACTTTATTGAACATATTTATCCAGCAACAATGCATAATTATATATTGTTCTTTACAGAAAAAGGACGTTGTTATTGGATGAGGGTATTTGAAATCCCAGAAGGCACAAAAACATCTAAAGGTCGTGCAATCCAAAACTTAATAAGTATAGAACCGGATGATAAAGTAAAAGCATATATTAATACTAAAGATCTAAAAGACGTTGATTACGTAAACAATAACTATATTATATTATGTACTAAGAACGGTATAATCAAGAAAACAACTCTTGCTGCTTATTCTCGTCCACGTATAAATGGTATAAATGCTGTTACAATTCGTGAAGGAGATGTTCTTTTAGAAGCTAAATTAACAAATGGTAACCATGAAGTATTTATGGCACTTCATTCAGGTAACTGTATTCGTTTTAGTGAAAGTAAAGTAAGACCAATGGGAAGAAATGCTTCAGGGGTTAAAGGTATAACTTTAAAAGGTGAAGATGACTTTGTTATTGGAATGGTTTGTATTGAAAATGCAGAAAAGAATATACTTGTAGTATCTTCTAAGGGTTATGGTAAACGTTCAGACATAGAAGAATATCGTCATACTAATCGTGGAGGAAAGGGAGTTAGAACTTTAAAGATAACTGAAAAGACAGGAAGTCTAATAGCAATAAAAGACGTTGATGATAACAACGACTTAATGATAATAAACAAATCAGGTATTACTATTAGAATTGGTATAAAAGACCTTAGAATTCTTGGACGTGCAACTCAAGGTGTAAGATTAATTAAACTAAAAGAAACTGACGAAATAGCAGCAGTTTGTAAGATTGATATTACAGAAGATGATGAAGATATTGAAAGAGCAGTAATTGATGGAGAAGAAATTATTGATGACGGTACAATTGTTGATGAAGAAATAGAAGTAGAAGAAACTGAGGAACCTGAGGAAGAAGAAAACGAACAATAAAAATAAATTATTAATCAAAAACACGAATTAAAATGAAAATTAAGAGGATAATTTTAATTGTTGCTTTATTAGCATTTGGTTTAAGTGCAACAGCTCAAACAATGAAAGTGCAAAGCGCTTATGCTGATATGAAAGCTAATCGTTTAGCTCAAGCAATGGAAAACATTAATGATGCTTGTATTAACGAAAACACAAAAGCAGACCCAAAAACCTGGCACTATGCAGGATTAATTTATGCTAAACTTGTAGAAATTTCACAATCAGAAAAATCAGAAGATCAAAAACTTTGGAAAAAACAAAAAGTAGAAACTTCTATACCTGAATTAGCAGAAAAAGCAAAAATATCTTTTCTAAAATCAAATGAATTAGAAAAAACTACAAATACAAATGAATACACTGCATTAAATAATGGTACATTAAATTTTATTGTAAGATACCAGTTAAGTAACGCACTTAATGTTTTCAATTCAGGAAAATATGCAGAATCAATTCCAATGTTTGAGAATATTGTTATTACATCTAAAACTATTGGGAAAAGTGCTAATGATGTTGAAATGAAAGCAAGATTTTGTATAGCCATGGCTTATGATGTAACAAAACAAAAAGATAAAGCTGTTGAAATGTATCGTGAACTTATAAAAGATAATACACAAGAAGAATCTGTTTACATTAACCTTTTCATTGCAAACAAACAAGCAAAAGAAACGGATAAAGCAATAAACGTATTAAAAAGGGGTGTAAAAAATCTTCCAACTAATTACAAATTATTAGGACTACTTTCTGGGGCTTATATTGAAGCAGGCAATAAAGAAGAAGCTGATAAATGTATAGGAATATTAAAAAATATGGCAGATACAATTACAACAAATAAACAAGTAGTAATTGTTATGGTGGGAGATGCTCTTCGTGACGCAGGGAATAAGGATGAAGCAATAGCAATGTATAATAAATCACTTGCCCTTCAACCAGAACAAACAGAAGCAAACTTTGGATTAGGAGTATTATATTTTAATTCAGCAGTTGATATGAAAGAAAAAGCAGACAAACTACCATTAGATCAAACTGCAGAATATGATAAACTACAAGCAGAATCAAAAGCTCAATTTGCTTTATCAATACCATTCTTTGAAAAAATCTTAACAATGAAACCAACAGACATAAAAACACTTAATGCACTAAAGGTAATATATTCACGTCTTGAAATGACAGATAAATATAAACAAGTAAGTGCAACGCTTGAGTCTCTAAGGAGTAAATAAAGAATAAGATAGAATATAATCCCATTTAAAAGCTCTCATTGTTAAACCAATGAGAGCTTTTTTTTATTGTTGTTCGATAAACTTTTAATGACTCAATTTAAAATACCAGTGAAAGAAAGGATTTACTTCATTTCGTACAAAAGCCTGATTATTTTAAAAAAATCACTTGACAAAATCATTTATATTTTGTACCTTTGCACTTAATAATAAGATATATAGTTTCAGAGTAAAGAAATAGAAACTAAAATAAAGTTAAAAGTTACGATGGGCATTGTAGTAGTTCTACGATGCCCATCGTAGTATAGATAGGATGCCCATCGTAGCGAATTTAAACAAGGTTTTTGGAAATTTAAACGAAGTCTCTGGACAATTAAATGAACTCTCTGGACAATTAAACAAGGATTTTCCAGGTTTATATCAAGTTTAATTCTCGATAGGTCAAGATCAGTTATATAAATGGCTTTTTCTTGTTTGGAAAAACAAACTAAAATTTATTTGCAAAGGCTTTTGGCTTTATATATTAGAAATTATATTTAAATACAATCAAATCCCCTACCCGATTAAATTGTTTAAAGCCTGTTTTTTCTAAGACCCTTATTGATGAAATATTTGTTTGTTCTGTTTCTGCTTTAACAATTCTTACATCCTTTCTTTTTTCCAACCATGTAAGTAGAGATTGAATTGTTTCTGTCATATATCCCTTATTCATATACTCGTCATCTATTCCATATCCTATTTCTACTTCACCATCCTTATCTGCTTTTCCATGGAAACAAATTCCTCCTATTATTGTTTTTTCTTTCTTTTCAATAATTATCCACATAGTATAGAATAATGAATCTTTATTTTGATCAACTATATTAGGTAATAAATCATTTATTATAGCTTCTTGTGTCTCTTCATCAATCAAAGCTTTAGATGGTTTAAATCCTAATTCTTTTGCCAATTCATCGGGGAACTTAATATGTTTAATTAATTCCTCTGCCGACAATGGTTTTATCAATAATCTCTCTGTCTCTATCATAGATTATTTATTTGAATTGGACTTTTTTATTATTTTCTCTATCTTTTTTATTATCTTTTTTGCTTTTTTATTACCCAATTCAGAGGCTTTATTTAATAATTGCATTGCTTTATCATAATCTTGTTTAACTCCTTCTCCATCAATATATAAATTAGCTAGTTTTATCATTGATTCTTGATCTCCTTGGTCAGCAGAGGCTTTAAACCATTTTGCAGCTTCCTTTTTGTTTAGAAATTTTTCTTCTTTATTATATATATTGCCTAAATTAGATTGTGCTAATAAATTCCCTTTTTCAGCTGCAATGGTATATAATTTTACTGCCTCATTCATATCTTTTTCAAAACCTAAACCATCAGCATGCATTACTCCTAAATTATTTTGAGCTTGAGCATCTCCTTGTTCAGCTGCTTTCTGAAGCCATTTTATTGCTTCTTTATAGTTTTTTTTGACCCCATCACCTATTTGATACATATAGCCAACATTTCCTTGTGCCTCTGAATAACCTTGCTCTGCTGATCTAAGCAACCATTTAAATGCTTCTTCTTTATCTTCTTTTACCCCATATCCATAATAATAAAAAATACCTAAATTATATTGAGCTACAATATTTCCTAATCTGGCTGATTCAAAATACCATTCTGCTGCCATTTCCATAGATTTAGAAATACCTTGCCCTTTTTCATACATATAACATAATTTAAATGCAGCATCTTCATAACCTTGATTTGCTGATTTTAAATACAAATTAAACGCTTGTTTATAATCTTGTTCAACGCCTTCACCATTGTAATAAAGATTGCCCAAATTATATTGTGCCAATTTATTACCCTGCTCTATTGATTCAAGATACCATTTTATTGCTTCCTGATTATTTTTCTCTACGCCTTCTCCTTTTGAATACATATGGGCTAAAAGATTTTGAGCATCTGAAATGCCTTGCTTTGCTGATTTATAAAATAAGTCAAAAGCTTTTTGGTTATCTGCAACTACTCCATCTCCATTATAATAAATAACACCTAAATATAATTGAGCAAATGCATTATCTTGTTCTACTGCTTTGATATACCATTTTGCCGCCTCATTACCATCATGTTCTACTCCTTTTCCATAGTGATACATTTTCCCCAAATTACATTGAGCAGTTGCAAAACCTTGTTCTGCTGATAAACGATACCATTTTAAAGCTTCTTTATAATCTTTTGCTATAACTTCTCCTGATTCATACATTGAAGCTAAATTATTTTGAGAAAATACATTGCCATTCTCTGCTGATAAACGATACCATTTTAATGCTTCTTTATAATCTTTTGGCACATCATCACCATTAGAATACATAGACCCCAAAATACATTGAGCATCTGCACTACCATGCTCTGATGATTTTCTTAACCATTTGATAGATTCATTAATATTTTTTTCTACACCATATCCTTTCCTATACATTGCACCCAATTTAAATTCTGCATCAGCATTTCCACTTTCAGCAGACTTATGGAAATATTTAATTGCTTCTTGATAATTTTGCGTTACACCTTTTCCACTTTCATACATCGTACCTAGATAATATTCAGCCCTTATTTCTCCTAATTTTGCAGAAGAGTCCAAATATTTAAATGCCTCATTATAATTCTCATTTTGATAATTAGCTAAACCATTAAGGTAAATTTCTTCCTTAGTTTGAGTTTGAGCAAAACAAATTATCTGTAAGAATAAGAATAAAGATAATAGAATAAATCGTTTCATATCTAATAGTTATTAAAGGTTAAGAATGTGCAAATATAATATTTATAATAAATTCCATCCTATTATTATTATCTTTTATTCGATTTTTAAATCAAAATAACATTATCTGATAAATTTATTTCAGAATATTAGCATATATTAAGATATTTATCTAATATTGCATTCCGATCGTAATTGAGATAATTATTAATATATGAAATATATGAAAAAAATTGGTTTACATTGGCAGATTCTTATTGCAATGGTATTAGGTTTTGTTTTTGGTGCTTTTGTTCCTGAATTGGCTAAATACATTGATTGGGTTGGGAAACTATTCCTAAATGCTCTTAATATGATTGTTGTCCCTTTAGTTTTTAGTTCTATTATTATGGGGATATTATCACTTAGTAATATTAATAATCTTAAACGTTTAGGATTAAAGACAATGTTGCTTTATGTTTTTTCAATGTTATTGGCTATTATTGTTGGATTGTTTTTGGTTAATATTATCCGTCCTGGTGATGGTGTTGGGTTAGAAATCAAACAAGATATTTCTTCTTTAAATATTGGCAATAATCTATCCTTTAAAGATACGCTTTTAAATATTGTTCCAAATAATATACTCTATGCGTTGAGTAATAATAGTATGTTAGCTGTTATTTTTCTCGCTCTTTTGTTTGGCGTTTTTATTAATAAATCAAAGTCTCAAACTAAGAATGTTATGGTAAAATTCTTTGATGCTTTATATGATATTTCAATTACCATTACTAATTTCATTATTCGTCTTGCTCCTTATGGAGTTTTTGCAATTCTTGTTTCACAAATAAGCAAAACAGATGATGTTTTATCATTATTGGGTAATTTAGGAAAATATATGATTACTGTTGCTACGGGATTATTATTTCATTTATTTGTCACTCTTTCTCTTATGGTTTGGATTATAGCTAAGGTTAATCCCTTTAAGCATTTGAAAAATATGTTCTCTGTTCTTTTAACTGCTTTTTCTACGGCTTCGTCTTCTGCCACACTACCTTTAACTATAGAAGCTGTTCAAGATAGAGATGGAGTTTCTCCTCAAATTGCTTCAATCACCTTACCTTTAGGTGCTACAATTAATATGAATGGAACTGCTCTTTTAGAATGTGTTGCTGTAATTTTTATTGCTCAAGCTTATGGTATTGAGCTTTCTTTTATACAACAAATAATAGTTGTTTTTACTGCTCTTTTAGCAGCTATTGGTACTGCAGGAATACCTATGGTTGGATTAGTGATGATGAGTGTTATTTTAAATGCTGTTGGATTGCCTATTGAAGGAATTGGTTTAGTTATCGGAGTTGACAGAATCTTAGATATGATGAGAACAGCAGTAAATGTTTATGGAGATACATGTGTTGCTATTATTGTCGCCAAAAGTGAAGGAGAAAAACTAAATATATAATATCAAAAGCGAAGCCATAATTGACTTCGCTTTTGATATTTGGTTTTCTACTATTTGTAGAATTATTTTTCTGATTTATTTTGCGTAGTTTACTGAACGCGTTTCTCGTATTACAGTTACTTTTATCATTCCAGGGAATACCATTTCTGCTTGGATTTGTTTTGATAAGTCCACTGAGATTTGGTTTGCTTCTTGGTCTGTTATTTTTTCTGCTGCTACAATTACTCTTAGTTCTCTACCGGCTTGAATTGCATAAGTTTTAACAACCCCTGGATAAGACATTGCTATTTCTTCCAATTTATTTAATCGGTTAATATATGCTTCAACTACTTCTCGTCTTGCTCCTGGTCTTGCTCCTGATATTGCATCACATACTTGTACTATTGGTGCATAAAGACTTTGCATTTCTATTTCGTCATGGTGAGCTCCAATTGCATTACATATTTCTGGTTTTTCTTTGCAACGTTCTGCAAGCTTCATACCATGAATTGCATGTGGAAGTTCAGGTTCGTTATCTGGCACTTTTCCTATATCATGTAAAAGTCCTGCACGTTTAGCTATCTTTGGATTTAAACCTAATTCCGATGCCATAGTTGCACAAAGGTTTGCAACTTCTCTTGAGTGTTGTAATAAGTTTTGACCATAAGATGAACGGTATTTCATTTTACCTATCATTCTTACTAATTCATGATGTAGGTTTATAATACCAAGGTCTATACAAGTTCTCTTACCTATTTCAATTATTTCTTGATCTATTAATTTCTTTGTTTTTGAAACAACTTCTTCTATTCTTGCAGGGTGAATACGTCCATCGGTTACAAGTTTATGAAGTGCTAAGCGTGCTATTTCTCTTCTTACTGGATCAAAGCATGAAAGAATGATTGCATCTGGAGAGTCATCAATTATTACTTCTACACCTGTTAGACTTTCTAATGCTCTGATGTTTCTTCCTTCACGTCCAATGATTCTTCCTTTTACTTCTTCGTTTTCAAGATTAAAAACTGAGACTGTGTTTTCTATTGCATTTTCAGTCGCCGTTCTTTGAATTGATTCTACAACAATTTTCTTTGCTTGTTGATTTGCTGTTAGTTTTGCTTCTTCAACAATTTCCATTATTCTACTTGAAGCATCTGCTCGTGCTTCACCTGTCATTGCTTCAATTAATTGTTGTTTTGCTTCTTCTGCTGAAAGTCCTGCTATTTGTTCTAATTTTTCAACACTTTTTTGAAATGCCTTTTCTACTTCTGATTGACGTGATGAAAGAATTTCCAATTGTTTGTTTAAACTTTCTCTTGCTGTTGTAAATTCTGTGTATTTCTTTTGAAATTCTTCTACCTTTAACTTAAGTTCTTGTTCTCTTTGTTTAAGTTTATTTTCTACTTGCATTACACGATTATTGCGTTCTTGTACTTGCTTTTCGTGTTCTGATTTTAATTGTAGAAATTTTTCTTTTGCTTGAAGGATTTTTTCCTTCTTAACCATTTCGGCTTTTTCATCGGCTTCTGCTAATACTTGTTTAGCATCCTTTGTTAATGAAGCTCGAAGTTTATTTGTTGCTAAAAAGATTCCTAATCCGGTGAAAACTAATGCAACTATTACGCATACGATTATTACGATTCCTGTATTCATATAAATTTATAGTGTTTATTTAGTGTAATTATCCTCTTTTAGGAGTTTTTGTTTGGATAAACATTAGTTGGCTAAAAATAAAAACCCGCATCCTCTCAAAATGGAGTATTGAAAAACTCCGATAAACAAGATTTGAGTGCCATCTGTGTCAAACGTCCACTGTCCCTTTATAAGGGAACCCATAAGGGTTGAGGCCTGTTTTCTCCAGTTTTGAGCTATCTCTTTTCAATTTTAGTGTTGAGTTTCCAAACTGTTTCTGAACTGATGCGGGAATACCTTATAATTCCTTTTTTTTATATTTCCTCGTTAAGTATGCTATCTATTTCTTCTAATTTTGCTACCAAAGTTTTGTCACTAAAAACCTGTTCTTCTCCTATTTTAATATATGATGTTACATATTGTAATAGTACCATTGCTAATAGGTCTTGTTTATCTTTGTAAGCATACATCTTGGCATACTCTTTTATATTTGACTTTACAGCTTCTACGGCCTTTCTAAAAACCTCTTCCTCTTCCCTCTTTACCTTAACCTTGTAAATTCTATCTGCTATTTCAACACTTATTACTAATTCTTCGCTCATAGCATTATAGCTTTTGCTGTTGTTCAGTCTTTGTTATCATCCCCACACACCTATCTATTTTTCGCACCAAGTTATTTATTTTCAGTTTAACCTCTGTTATATCTGAACTATTTTTTATTGCTTCTCCTAATTTTAATGTTGTTATTTGTTCTTTTAAATTATTTATTACTTCTGATTGTTCTTGTACAATCTTATTTGTTTCTTCTTTATCTGCTTGTAAACTTTCAATTACTGTCTCCAACTCACGCTTATCATCTAATAATTTTCTGATTTTATAATCAATCCCCGCTATAAGCGTTTGTAAATCTTCCATTACTTTTTTAGGTTACTAACAGTGCAAATATAGTACTTTTTTTGACAAAATGTTGATAGTTGCTCTATTATTTTAACAAAGCAACCACCAACTATCTTTTAATCAATATTTAAAGTATGCCCCATTCTATTAGCTTTAGTCTTCAAATACTTTTCGTTAAACTTATTTACTCCTACAACAAGAGGTATTGTTTCTACAATTTCTATTCCATAACCTTCAAGACCGGTTCTCTTTACTGGGTTATTTGTCAAAAGACGTACTTTCGTTGCATTTTGGTCTCTAATAATTTGAGCGCCTATTCCATAATTTCTTTCATCTGCCTTAAATCCAAGTGCGATATTAGCATCAACTGTATCCATTCCTTGTTCTTGAAGGTGGTATGCTTTTATTTTATTTACAAAACCGATACCTCTACCCTCTTGACTCATATATACGATCATACCTTTGCCTAATTCATCAATCATTTTCATTGATTCATGTAATTGATCCCCACAATCGCATTTACAAGAGCCAAATATATCACCTGTCATACATGAAGAGTGCATTCTTACAAGAACTGGTTCTCCTTTTTCCCAAGTACCTTTTTTTAATACTACATGTGTTGCATCTGTATTTAATTGAGAATAAGGAATTAATTGGAATATCCCCCATTTTGTTGGAAGTGTTACTTCTTGTTCACGACGAATAAGTGTTTCATGAGCAACTCTATAAGCAATAAGATCTTTAATAGAAACAATCTTAATACCGTATTTTTGAGATATTTCCATTAATTGAGGCAAGCGAGCCATAGTCCCATCTTGGTTTAATATTTCAACCAAAACAGAAACAGGAGCTAAACCTGCTAAACGTGCCAAATCAACACAAGCCTCTGTATGTCCACTTCTTTGCAAAACACCTGCACTCTTAGCTCTTAATGGAAAAATATGACCAGGACGTCCTAAATCTTCTGGACGAGTATTCTCATCGGCTAAGGCTTTAATTGTTTTTGCTCTATCGCTTGTTGAAATACCTGTAGTACAACCATCTCCAAGTTTATCTACAGAAATAGTAAAAGGTGTTTCGTGAGTTGAAGTGTTTTGTGATACCATCATATCTAAATTTAATTCAGCACACCTTTCTTCTGTTAAAGGTGCACACATTAAACCTCTACCATTTGTCACCATAAAGTTAACAATATCAGGAGTTATTTTCTCTGCTGGGAATATAAAATCTCCTTCATTCTCACGGTCTTCATCGTCAACACATATAAGCAATTTACCTTGTTTGAAGTCCTCTATCGCTTCTTCTATTGTATTTAATTTAATTTCCATTTCTTTTAATTTTAGGGGGCAAAGATACAATAAATAGAAATATTTTTGCCGTTTATTAATGATATTTATGTAAATTTGCAGTTCAATAAATTATTATTTAGACAAAGATATGCTTTATTTTCATACAATAACACAGGGAATACTCTTCGGATTAGCTTTAGCTCTAATGGCAGGACCTGCATTCTTTTCACTTATTCAAACCAGCATAAGTCATGGATTTCGTAAGGGTGCACATCTTGCTGTTGGCGTATCAATAAGCGATGTTATTATGGCATTTGTTGCTTGGTATGGTTTATCTTCATTATTCAGTACACCTCATGCTCAAAAGATTTTATCTATATGCGGAGGAATAGTTCTTCTATGTTTTGGGATTTACACTGCACTTAAACGTCATGTTACTATTCCAGAAAATGCAGATATTGATCCAAAAAGTAAATTTCATTTTAAATACACTATAAAAGGATTTATTTTTAATATTGCAAATCCAACAACATGGATGTTTTGGCTTATTCCTATTGGTGTAGCAAGTTCTTATCCGAGCACAACATATCAAATTATTTTCTTAATATCAATCCTTGCTACAACATTAAGTATGGATTTAATAAAATGTGCAATATCTAACGAATTAAAAAGATTTATGACCGATAGGGTTATTACATATATGAATAGAATTATTGGTGGAGTATTAATAGTGTTCGGAATTTATCTAATATGCACATTATTTATTGATATGTCAGCATTTATGCCTTCATTACCACAACAAAAAATAATCAAACCATAAAAGAAACATTAATATATTATGAAAAGCATCAAGAAAAAAATTTGTCTATTAAGCCTTTTTACAATAGCATTGTCTAGCGTTTGTGTTCTTTCTTCAAGTTGCGCTTCAAGTGGCAGCCCAATGGGAGAACCTGTTGGATTATATAAATACTCACAAAGGAGATCAAATGTAGTAAGAAGTAATGTAAAAGTAAAAGACGCTTCTCCTTCAAAAGATAGAAGTAAAAAAAAGAGGTACTAAATTCTATTTATTATTTTTCATATAATTCTGGAAAAATGCCTTTCCAGCTTCATAACCTATGTCAAAAAGTTCTTGAGCTTTATCAAAATCTAAAATAGTATAATTCTCTAAATTCGGTCTAACTACATAATCACATTTATCAGCCCAAGTTTTTGTATTGCCCATAATATAAAGAGTAATTGTTCTTGACATAATTTTACCTAAACCTTTTATTTCTTTACGTTTAGGTAGAGAAATAACATCAACTCCTATTATTAAATCACATTTTTCATTAATCAAGGGTTCAACAGGAAGATTTTGCATAACACCACCATCAATATACTGTTCCCCCTCAACCTCCATAGGTTCATAAACAATAGGTATAGAAGCCGAAGCCATAACATATTCCTTCAATAAATTACCTTCTCCTACAAACTTATAAGTAGCTTGATTAAAATCGGTTACACAACAATAAAACTTCTTATTCAATTTAGAAAAATCATTATGAGGAATAGTCTTTGATAAAACAGTGCTTAACTTTTCATGATTAAAGAATCCCTTATAAAATCTTGAATTAAGTTTAACCACATTCAAAAAATTATTCATATTTTCCTTATCAACAAGTTCCAATATTTCCATAGGTGTATAACCTGCAGAATACAAAACCCCAATAATAGAACCCATAGAAGTTCCAGAAACTACATCAACATCAAATTTATATTCCTTCATAGCTTGAAGAAATCCTATATGAGCATAACCCAAAGCTCCACCACCACTTAAAGCCAACCCAACCTTTTTTGTATTAATCTTAGATTTTGTTTCTTGTGCATTAACAACGCTTGTCATAAATATAATATTTATAAATAAAAAAATAGCAATCTTTCTCATACATCCAACCTAATTAATAAGATTTTGTATGGCAAATATACAAGTATATTTAAAACAACCAAATAAAAACAGTAAAAATAGTCTTATCTTTGCAAAATGAAAACGTTAAACCAAATTGAGAAAGAATTTATAAATCAGAACATTGAATCTGATACTAATAAACTTTTATTCCAGCCAATAAAAGAAGATATTGATATAAAATTTTGCGTACAACAAATAGAAGGGATAAAAAAAGCTAAGGAAAAATTTCCTTCATTATTAGAAAATAACGACTTATTATTCCCTCCAAAAATTAATCTTGAACAAACATCTTCGGAACAAACCGCAAAATATAAAGCATCGTTGTTCCCAAAAGAATCAACACTTAGAGACCTTACATCGGGTTTTGGAATAGACGTTATTTTCTTTGCCAAAGAACTAAAAAAAGTATATTACCATGAAATTAATTATGAACTTGCCTGTATTGCTGAGAAAAACTTTAAAGCCTTAGGCTTCGAAAACATAATTGTAAATAAAGGTAATAGTGCGAATGATATAGATTCCTTAGAACCAACAGATGTAATTTACCTTGACCCCTCACGAAGGGATGAGAATAAAAATAAAGTATTCCTAATAAAAGACTGTCAACCAGATATTATTGAAATACTTCCTTTTTTATTTGATAAAGCAAAAACTATCTGTCTAAAGCTTTCTCCTATGTTAGATATAAAACTAACTATAAAAGAAATAAAGAATATAAAAGAAATCCATATTATATCAGTAAAAAATGATTGTAAAGAATTATTCTTAGTTTTAGAAGAATACTACGACAAAGAAATAGAATATAACTGCGTTGATTTTGATTCTAATGGGAAGATGAACAAATTTACATTCACTCCAAGTAAATCGAATACTTCCTTAGCAGAAAAAGACCTACAAAGAAGTGGTGTGTACTTATATGAACCAAACACATCAATTCTTAAATCAGGAGGATTCCATGCTCTTTGTGAAAGATTTGAAGTAAACAAATTAGCTCCTCACTCTCACCTATATTTATCAGAGAAGGAAATAGAAGACTTCCCTGGGAGAAAATTCAAAATAAAAACTATACTCCAATACAATAATAAAATAATAAAAACGCTATCTACCCGATATCCTAAAGCAAATATTACAATCAGAAACTTTCCTCAAACAGTATCTGAAATTAGGAAACGAATCAATGTTAAAGAAGGAGGCGATGAATACTTATTCTTCACCACAAATAAAGAAAATGAAAAAATAATAATCTCATGCGAAAAACTTTAATAATAATACTCTGCATAATAACAAACATCAACCTAAATGCAAACCCAGAAAAGAAAACTAAATATAACGAAACTAAACAAGCAAAAGTAGAGATAGATACAATAATTCAAAATGTTGATAAAGACACTATAACTCTTTTAGTATTCCGCCCGATAAACTGTAAACCACAATTCATAAATACTCGTCCCGATTCAAATGACACTAAAATAAAATTATCAGTTGCAGCAGCTTTCACTGGTCCAAACCTAAAAAGCATAATGGGAAATTATATCATTGATGGGAAATTAAAAAGAGGCAAAAAACTTAAATCAACAGGATACGCAGTTTTATTAAATAATAAAGTAATAATAAAACCATACTCGAGAAAAATAAATAACTACAAAAACATAGCAATAAAAAAAAGAGGGTATCTTTTCCAACAAATGCTATTAGTTAAAGACTCCCAATTAGTCCCATGCAGAATATTTGGCAAAGCAGCAACATATCGCCGTGCCCTTGTATTAATAGACGAGAAACCTTGCGTAATTGAATCCGCAGTTAGATTAAGTATTGACGACTTTTCAAGAGCATTGATAAGAATGGGAATAAAAAATGCCCTATGTTTGGATATGGGGACATGGAGTAAAGGTTGGTTAAGAACAGAAAATGATAATTACACCCCAATAGGTAAACTAACTTCAAGTACAAAAGACCAAACAAACTGGCTTATTTTTACAGAATAAAACAAAGTCCTTCTTTCTGAAATTAAACTCCATATAAATAAATTTATACTCCATATATTTCCAAATAAACTCCATATAAATAAAATTATATGGAGTTTATTTTTGGCATGAGTTTATCTCCTTAGAAGAAGAGTATTGATAATCTTTATCTCTCTAGGATTTCACATTGAGCCACAAATAATAAGTGATATATTAAATATATAGGAAGAAGGAAGTGTAGCAGTTGGTTTACTCTTTATAGGAAATAAATTGTTCAATAGCTTTTTGGAGTATAGAATATTCCAGAATAAAAATAATTATTAAAGGATTTCACCTCCACAGACTATATCTTTATTTTCATATATTACTATGCTTTGACCTTGCATTGGGGCGAAAATTGGTTTAGTGAAATTTATTTCTGCTCTATCATTTAAAAACTTTATATTTGCAAGCGTTCCTTCGTCTTTACCTCTGATCTTTACTCTAAAAGAATAATCACCCAAAAGTTCTTTATACTTAATGAAATTAATATCTTTAATCGTAATATTCTGTTTATAACATGATGACTTATCCCCTACTTTTAATATATTATCCTTATAATTTATTGAGTTAATATATTGCTTTCCTTCTAAGGTTGTCTTTAAACTCTTATATTGTCCAATGGTGTAAAATGGATAACCTTTATGAGTTCCTACAACCTCATCCTTTTCGTTTATTATCTTACCTTGATTTAGATTTGAAAGTTCTGGGTTATTCCTTAATAAAAAGTCTTGATAAGTTTCCTCTCCTAAAAAGCAAACTCCATAGCTTTCTCTTTTCTTTGCTACTTGTTCAAACCCATTTTCTTGCATCAAGGTTTTAATATCTTGTTTCTTATAATCACCTAATGGAAATATTAGTTTTGAAAGTTCTTCTTGTTTTAAGCGATGAAGCATATATGATTGATCTTTCCAAGAATCTATTGCTTCGGTAAGAATATACCTATCGTTTTCCTTCCTTATTCTTGCATAATGACCTGTTGCAACATAATCACAAGAAAGTTCTTTTGCTAATTCTAAAAGTGTAGATATCTTAATATTTTGATTACAATGCACACAAATATTTGGAGTAATTGCATCGATATATGATTTACAGAAATAATTTATTACCTTTTCTTCAAATGCCTTTTTAGCATCTATAAAATAAACTTCAACTCCTATTTTCCTTGCATTTTCAACAAGTTCAGTGTAATTAGAATTTATTTCCTTAGAATCAAGTTCTGATTTATTGTAATTTGATTCTAATTTATTGGAATTTGATTTTAATTTCTTAGAATCAAGTTCTATTTTAGGGAACATTTCAAGCATTGCCCCAACAACCTCATAACCCTTATTTTTAAGTAAAAGGGCGACTGATAAACTATCAACGCCCCCACTTAAACCGACTAATACTTTTTTAGACATTAAAGATTATATTAATAATTAACCGTTAATCATTATTAAAAGTCCTGTTTTTTAAAGAAACTCTCTAATGCTTTTCTACTTTCTTTATCTGTTATTAATGCTGATTTAGGTTTTGGGTCAAGTAATATAATATATTCCTCTCCTACCTTATCACCAATTCCTTTTATTGCACTAAAACTTGAATAAAGCATCAGTTTCTTATTCAACTGAATAAATCCATTAAGTCCCAAAACATCAAGAAATTTTTCTATATTATTAATACAAGATATTTCCTCTCCATTAAATAAAATTACTTTTAATCTCTTTCCTGTTGGATAAAAATATGCTATATCCTTTGTGTCTATATATTTTTCTTCACTACCAAAATCAATTCTAACTTTTTCACTTAACATTATATCTTTTTGCCATTTTTGAATCTTAACACAAGTGCCTATGCTATCAAAGTATTTCCATTCTCCTTCTTGCTTGCCTTCTTGGTAAGTTCCTTTGATTTTTATCTTTTGGAAATAATAAAAATCTTCATAAGGACCATCTTTTTTATCATCTTTATAAGTTAAATAATAGTATCCATTTTGAAATGTGTTCATATAATAAACTCCATCTCTCTTATTGTCTTTGAAGTTTATTGTTTCTACTAAAACTTTATTTTTATCCCAATAATTTGCAGTTCCATTCTTTAATCCATTAACATATCTTTCTTCCCCTATCTTATTACCTTTTTCATCATATAATGTCCAAAGGCTATCTTTCTTTTTGTTCTTATAAAAACCTTCTGATATTACATTACCTTCTTTATTAAATATCTTAGTTGAAGCAAACTTTCCTTTGTCTTTAAAATCATTTTTTGCTTTGACTGTTTTTCCATCTTCATAGTAATATGTAAATACTCCAACTTCACAGTCATCTTTAAATGAGCCTTCATAAATCTTATTCCCATTCTTATTAGCTTTTGACCAAGAGCCTTGTTTTTTGCCTTGAGCATCTATTTTATTTTGAGAATAGGCTTCAAATGAAATTAAGCCAAAAAATGCTAAAACTAACGATAAACTAACTATTCTTTTCATCTTCTAAATGTTTTGCGTAATCAATTAAGGAATCAAACCTTTTATTTATCCATCTATAATATTTCCTTGTCTTTTGTAAAGATGTGGAAATAAAAACCGTCTGCATTTTTAAACGTTTTCCAAACTTCATGTCTGTTGAAGAATCTCCAACCATAACACTTTCTTTAAAACGAATATTCTTAAACTGCTTCCTTGCTTTTAATCCCATTCCAACACTTGGCTTTCTACAGAAATGATTTTCTTTATTTAAAGCAGTACAATAATAAACCTCATCTATCCTACCTCCTGCCTTAGCAATCTCTTGCTTCATCTTTTCATGAATAGATTTTAAATTATCTTCGGTCATTAAACCTTTACCTACTCCTTGTTGGTTAGAAACAACAATAATTGTATCAAAATACTTAGTAAATATACTTAATGCTTCTATTACACCTTCTTCAAACTCAAACTCATCCCATTTCTTAATATAATCGCCAATCAAACGTACATTTATTACACCATCTCTATCAAGGAATAACGTTTTATATTCTTTCTTTCTATTCATTTATTCAATTGGGCGTATGCAATACGCACCTACATATCAATTATTAAATAATTATATAGGAAATATTTCTGCTTCTACTAATTCACAAAGAATATGTCCTATCATTATATGACATTCTTGTATTCTTGGGGTATCTTTTGAAGGAATTGCAAATAAATAATCTGATTTTTCTTTCATTAATCCTCCACCAACTCCAGTAAAACCAACAGTAATCATTCCTTTTTTCTTTGCTTCTTCAAAAGCTAAAATTATATTCTTTGAATTACCTGATGTTGAAATACCAATCAATACATCTCCTTCATCTCCCATTGCTTTAATTAATCTACTATATATAACATCATAAGAATAATCATTTGCAACAGCAGTTAAATATGAAGTATTAACATGAAGGGCTTCTGATTTTAAAGGAGGTCTATCATAATAAAATCTTCCTGAAAACTCAGCAGCTAAATGTTGAGCATCAGCAGCAGATCCACCATTACCACACCAAAGTACTTTTTTATTGTCTTGAAAGGCTTTAACCATTATGGTTTTTACCTTTTCTATTTCTTCTATTAAATTATTATCGTTAAGCAATTGAGTTTTTAACGATATTGATTGTTCTATTACTTCTTTAATTCTCATAAGCTTATTCAATATTTGCTTTTTTATGGATTAAATATTGATTACGTGTTGAAGAACTTCTACCTATTAGTTCTGCTAAAAATCCTGTAAGGAACATCATACAACCCATAATCATTAATACTAAAGCAAGATAAAAATATGGACTACTTGTAATTAATCTCATAGGTTCTCCATGAATGCTTGCAATTAGTTTTTGAGCACCAAGCACACAAGCTGAAAGAAAACCTAAAATAAACATCATTGTTCCCAAAAGTCCAAAAAAGTGCATTGGCTTTTTACTGAATTTGGAAACAAACATAATTGACATAAGGTCTAAGTAACCATTTACAAATCTACTCATACCAAACTTAGATTCGCCAAACTCTCTTTTACGGTGTTGTACTACTTTTTCACCTATATTTCTAAATCCAGCCCATTTTGCAATAACAGGAATATAGCGATGCATTTCTCCATAAACTTCAATAGACTTGACAACATCTTTTCTATATGCTTTCAACCCACAATTCATATCATGTAGTTTAATACCTGAAAGCATTCTTGTTGTTGCATTATAAATCTTTGAAGGTATTTTCTTCGCATACTTAGAATCGTAACGCTTTTTCTTCCAACCCGAAACCAAATCAAAACCATCATTCATTATCATAGAATAAAGCCCTGGTATCTCATCTGGAGAATCTTGAAGATCCGCATCCATAGTTATAACAACTTCACCTTTGCAATTTTCAAAACCAACATTTAATGCTGCACTCTTACCATAATTTCTACGGAATTTTATACCCTTAATATACTTATTCTTTTCACTTAATTGCTCAACAACTCCCCAACTGTCATCACTACTCCCATCATCAATAAGCAAAACTTCATAAGAATAACCTTCTTTATTCATTACTTTCTCTATCCACTCAATTAAATGTGGTAGAGATTCTTCTTCATTAAATAAAGGTACTATAATTGATATATCCATATTATTTTTCTTTTTCGAGATTTTTCATTTCTTTTGTTACTAAAACTCCTTTTTCGTTTCTAAGAAATATTGAAACAATTAAAGCCCAAAGAATAGACATCACCGAAGAAAGCATAATTCCAGAGAAAGCAATTGCAGAAGGTGTTACCATTGACATTAATTGCTCATCATTAAAATTAGCATTAGTTTTAACCGCTCTTTGAAGTTCAAAACAACGTTGTTGAATGTCTACGTCTATGTATTGTGCATAAACAAAAAGGAACATCCCATAAATAATTGAAGCAACAATTCCAGAACCAAAACCAAGAATATAACTCTCTTTTAATGTTATCTTTCTCTCTTCAAGTCCTCTTTTATAAAAGAAAACAGCCAAGAACATAAAAATAAGCATAGCAATATTTTCAGTATAACTTACTGGTTGTGAAATTGGATACATAAACCAATAACGTACTAATACAACTAATGAAAGCACTATACCAATTAATAAGCCATATTGACAAATACCTTTCCAATAGTTTCCATGCATTGTTGATTTATATCTATTTAGTAATCCCATCCTATTAATTTTTGTATATTAGCTTTTAATAATTTATTATTCTTTTTCTTCCTTATCATCCTCTTGAGTTTTCCCTTTACTACTTTCAATCGCACCTATTTCTTCTATATCATCATTTTCTCTTTCATCTTCATTTGTTTCTTTATTTTCTTCTTCCTCTGTTTCTTCCTCTTTTACATCTTTATAAGGCACATAATCATTAGCACTTGGTCTATTTTGTCCTTGCATTTGCATTCCAAGCATTGGTCGAGAAAGCAAAAAAGAGAATAAAAGAACATAGAAAAGATTGCCGATAAAATCAAAAATATAAATAGAAGGAAAAAAGAAAATTCTAATAGTTTTCATAAAAAGAGGGTCATTAACAATATCAACCTCAGAACCTGCTGAATCTAAAACATCTTGATATTGTAAAAGAAAGTTATCTAAATATGTTGTATTAAGTTTAGCAACATAAAGCACCATAAAGAATAGAAAGAAAATTGAGATAACAAGAGACATTATAGTCCCTAAAGCGAAAAACTTCCCAAACTTTAAATTTTCTTTTAAGATATTCTTTTTATAGTTTACCATAGACCAACCCATACCGAAAACTATAATAAAGGTTCCTAATAATCCCCAAATAAAACTTGTGTCAATCTTTAAGAAAAACCCAATTATGTGATAAACAAAGAAAGCTCCACCAATAATAGAGCCCCAATTAAAACCGTACTTCCAAATATTTTTATTTTTCATATTCCATTTAAATTAATCTGCAAATATAATATTATTATAGATAATACACAATAAGAAGCCTACAACAATTTCTATTTAACAATAACTACCCAAAAAATAATTATTATTCAACAATAATTTCATCTAAAAATACCCAGCTTGTTCCTCCTTCAGAAGGATGCCATGAAGGTAATTGTTTAGTTCCTTTTATCTCAAACTTTACATACCTATAATTTATATCTTCTGGTTTAAATATGTATTCTCTTATTACATCTTCTTCTTTTTGAATATTTCCAACCTCAACCTCTCCTATATTTTTATATTCTATTCCATCTTTAGAAACAAAACATTCAACCTTTTGAGGATGAAGGATCCAACTCTTTGGACAATATAATGAAGATAATTTAATAGTTTTATTCTTAACTACTTGTTCTAAATCTAAAACCAAACTAAAATCAACTCCATGCCAACCTAACCAATGTATCTTATATTCCGAATCACCTCTTACTCCATTTGTAATAGCGTCCATATTACCTTCACAATAAGATGAACTTGGCTTTGGCTCTGAAACTACTTTCTTTCTAAATGCAAGGTTATTATCAACACTTATGTTAATGAAACGTTTTGTTGCATCATAGTAATCTTTTGGACTTAGATTGCTTTCATTTATACTTTTGACTTTAGCATTAAGGCAAGTTGAACAAAAATCTTCTATCATTTTATTCATATCTTGACGAAGAATAAATTTCCCATTCTTATCTTGATAATACCAGCCTCTTTCACCAAACATATCAGTTTTTCCAATTTCCATAATAGCAAACCAAAGTGGTAAACGAGCGGTTCTAACTCTTAAAAGATAAGTTGAATCTTCTTCAACTGCTTTTTCTGCCTTATCAAATAAATTAGAATAAATATCTATCTTTTCTTTTGAAAGAAAGGTTTTTGAATAATTAGTTGGTGGAGCATAAATATCTAAACAATTCTTTGATGCTTGTCCATAATATTGAAGAGTATCTATATATTGTCTTATATAAGGAGATGCTTTTCCATAATAACCTTCTAAGAACTCATTAATAATAGAGTCTTGGTCAATATCAATATTCCATAATAATTTACTAATTAAATAAGTCTTTAATTCAGCAAACTCATGTCCTACATCAGAATTAGCTTGTTGAAAATGTTGGTAAGCATGATTATCCATAAAGAACTTAATGTTTGGCTTTAAAACATGAAGATTTGGAAAAGGAGAAATAGAATAAGCAAAATCAACCTCATAATCCCAAAGAAATATATTATCACTTATCTTTCCCCAATCTCTAATATCATTTGCAAAGGTTTGAGCATTTGTATCTTTCTTTAAATCATCTTTGCCTTCCTGCTCAATAGTCCTATTTCTATCCTCTTCTATAGTGCAAAGCATAATTTGTACATTCTTCTCTGGCTTAATTGTCTTAGGAGCCTTACGAGAATATTGATAAGCTAATGTTGAAATAGTTTTATCAGGGAAATGTTTTGCAACTTCATTAACAAAAGCAATTATGCTCCCAGAAGGATAGCCTTCTCTTTCATTTATAGCCCTACACTTATCACAAGTACAATAAGAATAATTATCATTTTGACTAACCGACCAAACCTTAACATTAGGTTGTTTCTTCATTTCTTCCTTTAATTGCTCAACAACTATATTTAAAACATCAGGATTAGTTAAGCATAATTGGTCATGTACTCTTTTCCCATTAATAAGAGAATAATATTCAGGATGATTTTCAAAATACTTAGCCCTTGGAACTAACTTTTCAAATGTATGAACAAAATATCCATCAGCAAACATATCCTCTTGCAAGTGCTGCTTTAACCAATAACGAAAATCTTTATTCTCCCTCGTAAAACAAGAATGAACTTGACGGAAAGTGTTCATAGAAGAATAAGACGGTGGATAATATTTATCTAATTCAATAGTAAGAGTTTTCTTTTGAGGATATATTTCACAATCAGGCGTAAACTTTCTTATTCCTACTTCCTTCTCTAAGAAATCAACAACAGCATAAATATCAAAATTATCTTCAAAATCATTATTTGTACCTTCAATTAATAGTCTCTCATCTTCAATTCTGTAATAATACCTTCCTGGAAGATATATACCAAGATTATCATAGTAAGATTTATCTCTCCTAGTTGAACCAATACAAATTTCTTTCTTCTGTGGTTTAGTATCATCATTTACAATAGGAATTAAACAACCTGTTACTTTTTGAATATCTCTTTGAAAAAGCTCAGCAGCATAGTTTACTTTTTCCACATTTGCATAAATTTTATCCCTTTTATACTTAGGAACAACAATAACATAATCACTCTTTCCATCCTTAACCAAAGTTATTTTCTCATTTTGTGCAAAAGAAGAAAGACTAAAAATAAGACAGAAACTGATTAATATTATTTTCTTCATAATAGATTAGTTAGAGCGTCCAAACTCATTGAAAAACTTATCCATCTTTCCTTCAATAATAGAAGATTGATTTGGTCTTGTTGGTAAAGCTCCAAAATTAAGAACAAAGTCAGGTCTTAGTCGATCTCTTATCTCTGTAAGAATATCACGAATACTATTTGCACCTTCAGCAGATATATTATATATACCATTCTTACCATTTTCTTTTTCTACAATCTTTCCAACATAAGAAGCAGCAACTTTAACATCTAAATAAGCATACTTTTGTTCACCTAAAGTAAAATCCATAGAAGTTTCATTCATATCCTTCATCTTCCTTTCAAAAGAAGGCAATAACCAATTTTGTCCTTCCCTTTCCCCACGAACAGCAAACACTCTTAACCAATACCAAGAAATCCCTTTTCCTTCACAAAAACTCTTTATCTTATCCAAAACCTCAAGCTTAACCTTTCCATAAGCAAAATCAGGCCTGCATTCTTTTTCTTCCGAAACAACAGAATCTAAATAACCATACTCAGCTTGAGATCCAAAACCAATAAACTTAACAGGCTTTATTCTTTCGGCAATAGAAATAAGCTTATTAACAAAATCTATATTCTTGTTCTGCATTTCATAATCATCTCTATCCTTAGCCTCAACCCCAATCCAAGCAGAATGAATTATAATATCTGGCATAAACTCCTCAGCATCCTTAGTCCAATCCCCACAATCAGTATCAACCCACTTAACCTTATCTTTAAATAACTCACAATTCTTTAAATTAGAACTACTCCTCTTAATAAACATTAATTCATAACCCTTAAGAAATAATTCATCAGCAATATAAGAGCCAATAAAACCAGTAGCTCCAGTCAATAGTATTTTCATAATATTATATTTATAATCAATAGAAGTACAAAGATAGAAAGAATTAAGAAAAGGAAAGGTATTATAAAGAGAAATAACACAGTTAGCAAATTGTTTTACACAAATAAAACATGACTTTAAAGTTCATTCCTTTTTAATATGTAACTTGAATCATTTATATCAACAAATAATGTTGTTTTATCTTTGCCGTATTTATTTTGATAAAGTTCCTTTTCATTATTGTCTTTATATGCAAAAACAAGAATAAATTCTATTGGTGCATTATCAAGATTATTTATAATCTCATCAGTATTAAATTTATATATACCAAGCATTTCTTTTTGCTTAATTATACTTTTAATATCAGAAATCAAAGCCTTACTAAAATCAGGATGATTTACATGTTCATTATATCTATTTTCATGATCTAATATCCCTGAGTTTCCCTTCACGGAAGCAAAGCCTTGTTTAAGTTCCAAAATAACGACTTTATTATTAATAATATCAACAGCAAGAAGATCGAATCGAGTTTTCTTTTTAGTCCTTTCCTTAATTATATCTTGTGCAAATTGATACTCCATATCAACCACAAGAAATTGATTCTTATCAGAATTATTATCTAATAATATCTTTTGTTGAATTGAGAATTCTAAATTATTCTTTCTCTTTGAAGTAAAATTATCTACAAGCCTTTTAGCCAATTCAAAATATAATTCAGGTTGTTGTAAATCCAACAAAGGTTCTTCTCCATTTATCCAATATCCCTTATCAAGTACCTTAGGTTCTCTACGTTTAGGACGTAATGAAAGTATTTTCGACTTCTTATAATAAACAACAGCCTCACTCTTAACCCTAATTTCAAAACATAACTCAGCATCACCAATAACACAATTTAAAATATTATTGAAATCCCCATCAATTAATTTTGTAATAAGTTCAGAGTTTAAATATCTTGACATAATAATACTATGATATAACTATTTATTTTTTCTTAAATCTGAAATCATTGCTCTAAATTCTTTATTGACTTCATTATGATTATCTTTTAAGTTTAGAGGAGGATTGAAGTAGTTAATAAGCATTAATTCCATTTCTTCATAATCATTAGTAGAATAAAAGAACATAACAAGATTTTTATTCATCCATTCTGTCAATTTTTGTTCATCTATCTCATTAAATTTTATTCTACCTTTACTTTCACCCTTACTTCTTGGTATCTTATCATATCCAAATAGAACTCCTAAACTTTTTCTCAAAGTAGATCGTCCAGCATTATTTCCTTTAAAATGCTGTCTATAATCACGAGTTCTTAAGCTATTACTTGAAATACCATTATATATAACTTTATAATTATTAAAATAGTGATAAGAAGGGTCAATTTTCGTTTTTGGTAAACTTGATTTTTCTCTTAAACATATAATATAATTACCAGCTTTATCATCAATTTCATTTTCATTATTAAGGATAGGGTCAAAACAATTTTTCTTAAAACCATCAAGAATTCCTTCTTTATTAATTTCTTTATTTATTACAGACTTTTTTGATTCAATTTTATTCTCAGATTCTAATTTCATATCAGTTCTTTTAAAATTAATCCCTGAATGAGGGATAAACCATCTATTTCCAATTTGATAAGCATGTGGAATTTTATTATCTCTTAAGATATCCCTTATTGGTTTTCCTTTTCTTAATGATGAATCATTTAAAAGTCCTATTTTTTCTAAATAAAAATTAATTTCTACAGGGGTAGTTTCTATTAAATTTTCTCTTTCTATAAATTCATCAATTGCTTTTATAATTTGAAGTATTTTAATCATAACTATTTTTATTATAAAATAAATTCTACATTTTAAATTTCAATGCTATTCTAAGACTTTCAAACAATCATTTATTGAATAATCATCACTTCTAACAAGAACATTATTATAATTTATTACTATCTGATCAATAAAATCAATAGAATTAAAGGTTTCAAGAACATTAGGGAATAAGTAGATGTAATCAGCAATAAAAATACTTAAAAGTATAAATGCTAATTTCAAATTTGAATTAGTAAGTTGTAAATATGCTTTATCTTCATTACCAAACATATCTTTAAACTGCATAACTGATATATTTGAAGGATGTGAATAAAAAGATAAGTATGTATAAATATTATCAAAAAATAAATCTTTCGTCCCTGCTATTTTAATTAATTCATGCCAATGTAAAAAAGAAACTTCTTTATTTTCAAATTTTATCAAATAATCCTTCTCTCTTATTTTGTCATTTATTTTCTTTTTATTTTTTTCATCTAATCTTTTATACAATTCATTCTGATTTATCTTAGATATAATTTCTTTTATTTGTATTTGTTCCTCTTCTAATTTTTTCTTACCTTCTTCTGAAGAAACATTATTTCCAAATCTTTGCCTATAATTTAACCCTGAACATACCCATAATAAATATAGTATTTCTTTCTCTTCTTTTGATTTAGGGAAACGATATACAAGATTAAACATACAAGTAGTCTCATATATATTTCTTACTAATTGAGCAAGAATAGTAGGGTCAATAATTTTATTTAAACAAGTACCATCTTTTGATTGATATGATATTCCATTTACTATACTTTTAAGATATAAAACTTTTGATAACATCATTTGTAAAAGTATTCTTGCATCTGCATCTGATAGAGAATTTATAGATTCTTTATGGTCATTTTTTATTATCATAAATAAACATTCTGCATATTTATCAAATAAATCATAACTGTCATTTATTGTATTACAAGAAAAAAGTCTATAACATTCTTTTCTTAAACTTTCTTTATCCATCATTTTAGATAATATGTGTCTAATATACTTATTATTATTACATAATTGTCACTTGCAATATTAGAAAAAATTATTCATATAAAGAAATATTCTATGAGAATAATTATTTAAAAATAAAGTGTTTGAAAATTAGAAAAAGGCATTTAATCTTAATTCTATGTAAAACTAAGTTAGTATTAAACCCAACTAATTTTATCTTGATTAATTTAATCACTGTTTAAATTGGGTATATCACTATCAAAATAATTTCTATTCCTATCAAAAAGTTTTTTGTTAGTTAACAAAATTAGCGCTAATAAGTATTAAAACTTTTTAAATAAGGATTAAATCCTGAAAGATGCACATCTTTCACATCAAATCATGCACATCTTTTGGGTAGAAAGATGTACATCTTTTATTTTAACAAATTTTAGGGAGGGTTTTATCAATTAACTCTTATGGATTCTTTTTGAGTTGTTTTGATATGCAAATATACAAATTTATTTTCTATTTTGGTGTAATGGATAAAAATAAAGCAAATATTTATTGATAAGTACTTTAATAGTAAATATCCTGCTTTTGTCTATTATTTGCAGCTTCTAACAAATTCTATTGGATGTTGAATTATTTTTGATGTTTCTTCTTCTGAATAGCCTTGGTATAGGTAACGTTTTGCTATAACAGTCATTGATTCTCCTATTTCTATTATATGGTAGTCAGGGTCGTAAATCCTTACTACTCTTTGTTGCCAATCATGTTTCTTTGGTGTATGTACATAATTTATATTGTCGTATGAAGATAATTTTTCGATGAAGGAGTCAAAATCATCTACTTCAAAATATAATTCCATATTATTTGATTTCTCAATAACTGAATCTATAGGTAAATCTGTTAACCAAGGAAAATCTTCTTGAATTGCAAAACCCCCACTAAATGTTACATTCTTTCCAAAATCAGCAATAACATCTTGATCAAATAATTCTTTATAAAAGTGCTTTGAAACTTCAACACTTTTAACTGCTAAAAGAGCTAACTTAAATTCCATATTAATAAGTTTAAATCTTAGAATGAGGATATCATTGTATTAAACATTTCTAATCCATCTAAAAAATTCTGGTCATTTGTTTTGAATATTCCTCCAACAATTAATGATAAAGAAAAGTAATTGCCTCTAAAATCAAGATAATGTCCTAATGTGTAATCAACAATATTATATTTTGCTTCAACTCCTAAATTAAGATCATTAAATTTATATATACCACCTAAACCAAAATTAAAATTATATGATGTAATACGTGTGCCATTATACTCTTCATCATTATCAGATGAAAACACTTCTAAAAAGTCTAAACCTAATCCACACATAGCTTTTAATTCAACCTTTTTTTCTTTAATAAGGCTCCTTTTTACATCAAATCCAATATAAGTACAGAAGAAACGTTTTGTTTTTTCAGGATCAACATCTTCTTTATTCCTTCTTGCTAAATATGAATTAGGAGTATCAACAAACCTTATATGCATATCAAGCCCATAAGTCATTTTATTAACTTGAACGCCAAATAAGAAACCTAAATCTGGATGAATGCCGAAGTTTTTCATATTCATTCCTGTTGGTATCCATGCTCCAACTGAAAAATTAGTAACAAAATAAGGCTCATTCAAATATCTTTTAAGCATCTTACTATACTCCTTACCTAATTTAGTATTCTTCAACGAATCATCTTTAAGTCTAACAAATAAAGAATCAGGATTATTCCCATAAAACTCACAAATAGTATATTCTAATGATTTCTTCTTAAACTTATCTTTTAATTCAATAGCTTTAAGCTTAATAAAATAATCATACTCTTTTGAAATTGGAATATATCCAAAATATGGCTTATTATCATCATATACTATATAATTAGAAGTTCTTTCAATATCAACCCTATCAATATAATTATTAATATAATTCAATGATGATTCAGTTTGCAAATTATCTTCTAAATATCCTTTTTCTTTTAAAGATAACAAAACCTTAGCCCTAAATATTGGCTCAGATTCACCCAATTGACTTTCCCAATAGTTAATAATTATACTTGCAGAATCAAGTTTATTTTTCTCAATATATGTTTGATAAAGTAAAGCACAATTAGAAGAAATATAAGAATAATCAACCTTAGGAGATTGATCAATAGAGCTATCTTGATTTTGAGAAAAAGCATTAAAGCTAAACAAAAGGGATAAAAGGAATAAAAGTCTTTTCATATTTTTCAATTTTACATCAGATTTTCATTCTTACTTCAATTTCTATGCCAAAGTATAAATAATTAGAATATTTTTTTCTTTCGATTATAATAAGCTCAAAAAAAAAGACAATCCACATAAGTGAATTGCCTTTAAATTTATTAATCTATAAATATCATTTTGCAATACTTTTCAATTTCTCAATATCTTGTACTGCTTTATTTGCTATATCATTTACTATTTCCTTTAACTTTTCTTCATTGACAAGAGTAAATATCTCATTAGAATTAAATTTGTCAAAATCTAAATTAGGATTAGTATATTGCCAACCTAACCACCAATCTGAAGCAATATAATTTTCATCGCATTCTTTTACCCATTCTCTATACATTTTATTTTCTTCATTATTTGATATTCCTCCTTTTCCTCCTTTTTCAAGAGTAAATCCCGAATACAATAAAGATTCAATTTCACATCCCCAATGAATTGATAAATCATCATTTTCAAATACTAATACCCATAAACCATAATATTTTTCTCTATTTCTATTAGAGTTATAAAAACTCCAAACTTTATCTCCAAGACTTTTCTCAAATTCTTCAAGATTTTCAATCTCTAGCCCATTCTCTAATAAAGCAGAGATTAATTCTTTCCAAAACTTCTTTTGTAGAGTTCCTTTTACCTTGTTAAAATTCCTAGCAATCTCACTTGCAACTGAAATCGACTCTGTTGACTCTAATATTGTTTTGACTATTTCTTCACTCATAGCTTTATTTGTTGATTGATTTGTTAAATACTTAATTAGGTTAATATAATGAGTTATTCCTTCTCTCAAAAGGGGCTGATTAACTGATTCTTTTTTACATGCTTCCAACCAATTAATAATATCTTTCTCGTACGAAATTGCTACATAATCTTTACCACTTACTAAATTATGTGCGCTTAATTCCGAAGCATCCATACCTTTTTTTGTAAGATAGAAAACATTCTTTTTACTATAATTATAATATCTCATTAATTGGTCGGGCTGGTCGCGTGCATCTATTTTATTTTCAATAATTATATCATTACCTTTATTATCTTTTATATAGATATCAATTCTACCTCCTTTAGCATAAATTCCCTCACCACTTTTTTGCCCAATATTATGTTCTAATTCAACAAATGCGTTTTCATAATCAAAATCTTCAATATTAAATTGAGAAAGAAATAATTTGAGAAAAATTTCTTTTTGACCATGAGAACCTTTTGGATTTAATAGTTCTGCCAAAAAAGCTGAATGTAATCGTACTTCTTCAGTTGTTAAACCTATAACTTTAAAGACATTAAAATCTTCACCTAAGATACTTTCTATCTCCAGATGATGTTTTCTTATTGTCTCTATTTTCTTTAATAGAAAATTAATTTCATTCATTACCAATCTTATTAGTTTTTAATTCATTCCGCAAAGATAACAAAAAAGGCAATCCACATAAGTGAATTGCCTTTAAATTGTTTTCAAAATTAATATCTTGAATAGTAATTACTATTTATTTACTTTGAATTTAGTTACACCATCTTTAATGAAAGATACTATTTGATTTGCTGATGCAAGACCTGCATTTAGGTTTGCTTCGGCTGTTTGAGCTCCCATTTTCTTTGGAGTTGCAAAAACTCTTGGTGCAAATTGATTTAATTCTTCTTGGTTAGAAGCTGCAATATCTGTACAGTATTTCAAATCTGTTCTTTCTGCAAGTAATTTAACCATTCCTTCTTCATCAATAACTTCTTTACGAGCTGTGTTTATCAAACAACCACCTTTTGGCATTTTTGATAATAGTTCGTAGTTAATTGATTTTTTAGTTTGGTCATTTGCTGGAATATGTAAAGATACATAATTACAGTTTGAATATAACTCTTCAATTGTTGATGCTACATGTACACCTTCTGCTTTCATTGCTTCTGCTGGTACGAATGGATCAAAAGCCCAAACTTCCATACCCATTGCTTTTGCTTTGTTAGCGACTAAGCGTCCAACGTTACCATAAGCATGAATACCAAGTTTTTTACCTATAAGTTCACTCCCTGTTGCAGGAGTAAATGAAGTACGAGCCATATATATCATCATTCCTAATGCTAATTCAGCAACTGCATTAGAGTTTTGTCCAGGAGTATTCATTGCAACTATTCCTCTTTGAGTGCAAGCTTCAAGGTCAAGGTTATCAAAACCAGCTCCTGCTCTAACAACTATCTTTAATTTCTTAGCTGCGTCAATTACTTCTTTTGTAACTTTATCTGAACGAACTATTAATGCGTCCACATCTTCAACTGCTTTGTAGAAATCATTAACGTCGGTATATTTTTCTAAAAGAGCTAATTCAAAACCTGCTCCTTCTACTATATTTCTAATTCCGTCAACCGCTGCTTTTGCAAATGGTTTATCGGTTGCTACCAATACTTTTGTCATATCCGTTTATTTTAATGGTAAATGGTTAGTGATTAATGGTTAATTATTAGTGGTTAATTATTTCCGTCATTGACCATTAATCACTAATCATTAAAACTATGCGTTTAGTTTTTCAAATTCTTGCATACAAGCAACTAAAGCTTCTACTGATTCTTTTGGACAAGCATTATATGTTGAAGCACGGAAACCACCAACAGAACGGTGTCCCTTAATACCAACCATACCTCTTTCTTTTGCAAATGCCATAAATTCAGCTTCTTTTTCTTTGAATCCTTCAGCCATAACAAAGCATATATTCATTATTGAACGATCTTCTTTTGCAGCTGTTCCCACAAACATTTTGTTACGGTCAATTTCATTATAAAGAATATTAGCTTTTTCTACATTCATTTTATTCATTACTTCAACGCCACCAAGTCCTTTAACCCATTTCAAAGTTTCGTGCATAACAAATATAGAAAATACAGGAGGAGTATTAAACATTGATTCTCCTTCAATATGTGTTCTATAATCAACCATTGTTTGTAGTTTATGTTCTACTTTTCCTAATACGTCTTCACGAACGATTACAAAAGTAACACCAGCAGGACCTACATTCTTTTGAGCTCCACCGTAAATTAAAGCATATTTTGATATATCTACAGGACGAGACATAATATCAGAAGACATATCTGCTACAAGGTTAATTGGGCAATCCATGTCGTATTTAATTTCTGTTCCGTAGATAGTGTTATTTGTTGTGATGTGGAAATAATCAGCATCAGTTGGGATTGTATACCCTTTTGGTATATATGAATATACTTTATCTTCTGATGAAGCAACTATTTCTGTTTCTCCATAAAATTTAGCTTCTTTTGCAGCTTTCTTAGCCCAAACACCAGTTTGAAGATAAGCAGCCTTCTTGTTTAAAAGGTTAGCTGGAACATTGAAGAATTGAGTTGAAGCTCCACCACCTAAAAATATGATTTTGTAGTTTGAAGGGATATTTAATAATTCTCTCCAAAGCTCTTCTGTTTCTTTCATTATTCTTTCCCAACCTGGAGTACGGTGAGAGATTTCAAGAATACCAATTCCTGTGTTGTCGAAATTACGAATCGCTTCAATTGCTGATTCAACTGCTGGTTTTGGCAAAACGCAAGGACCTGCGTTAAAGTTATGTACTTGTTTCATCTTAATTTTGTATTTAACGGTTTTTGTATATTTAATCGCATATAGATAATATCTATACGTTGTTGCAAAATTAGTACTTATTTTCTAAACAGCAAGGAATGAAATCAAATAAATTATTTCTTTTCTTTAATTATTTCACGGTTTTGATTTATTAGGTCTGAGAAAAATATTACTTTTGCATTATATGAATTTAGAGAAGCACTTAATACACCCCATTTTTCAGATTGTTCAGCAAGTTGCTGACGAGATGCAGATAGATACTTATGTTGTTGGCGGATGGGTTCGAGATGTGATTTTAAAACGAGAGAGTAAAGACATAGATATTGTATGTATAGGGAGCGGTATTGAACTTGCGAGAGGAGTTGCTCTGAAGATTGGTAGAAATTCAAGGGTTTCGGTTTTCAAGAATTTCGGCACTGCCATGGTTAATTATAATGACAATGGATACAATTGGCAAATAGAATTCGTGGGGGCAAGGAAAGAGTCCTACTCTCATGACAGTCGCAAACCTATTGTGGAAAACGGCACATTGGAAGACGACCAAAACAGAAGAGATTTCACGATAAATGCAATGGCTATATCTCTTAATTCAAAAACTTACGGTGAATTAATAGACCCTTTCAATGGATTAAGAGATATTGAAAACAAGGTTATCCAAACTCCACTTGATCCTGATATTACTTTCTCCGACGATCCTTTAAGAATGATGAGAGCCATAAGGTTTTCAACTCAGCTTAATTTTGTTATCCATAACGACACCTTTGATGCAATAACAAGGAATGCCAATAGGATTGAAATTATATCCCAAGAAAGAATAATAGATGAGATGAATAAAATGATTCTCTCCTCTCGTCCTTCTTATGGATTTCGTTTAATGGATAAATGTGGGCTTTTAAATTTAATCTTCCCTGAGCTGGTTGCACTTAAAGGAGTTGAATATGTTGGCGATAAGGCTCACAAAGACAATTTCAAGCATACCCTTGAGGTTTTAGATAATATCTCTTTACACACAGATAATCTCTGGTTACGCTGGGCTGCTATCCTTCACGATATAGGAAAGCCACTAACCAAGAGATATGAACCAAAGATAGGCTTCACTTTTCACTCTCATGAGGCAAAGGGTGCAAAGATGGTTAAGTTTATCTTCCGTAGATTGAAACTTCCTTTGAATGAGAACATGAAATATGTTGAGAAGCTTGTAGGAATGCACCTAAGACCCATAATATTGGCAGAAGATATTGTTACCGATTCGGCTGTAAGGAGATTGCTTTTCGAGGCAGGCGATGACGTTGATGATTTAATGACACTTTGTGAGGCTGATATAACCTCCAAGAACTTCCACAAGGTACAACGTTTCAAAAAGAACTTCGAGATTGTACGTCAAAAATTAATTGAGCTGGAGGAAAACGACAGGATTAGAAATTTTCAGCCACCTGTTTCGGGCGAAGACATAATGGAGATATTCGACATCACACCTTGTAGGGAAATTGGCGAAATAAAGACAACAATAAAGGAAGCTATTCTCGAAGGAAAGATTCCAAATGAAAGAGAAGCCGCACTTAAACTAATGTATGAGGAAGCAAAGAAGCTTGGTTTAAAAGCAAAGAAATGAAAAAGCAGTTAATTGTTCTTGCAGGACCAACAGCAGTTGGTAAAACTAAGGAAGCAATTACATTAGCTAATTGTTTCGATACGGAAATTGTCTCGGCTGATTCTCGCCAGTTCTATAAGGAGCTTAGTATAGGCGTTGCATCCCCTACCAAAGAAGAATTATCTCAAGCCAAGCATCATTTCATTGGACATATTTCTATTTTTGATAATTATAATGTTGGTCAATACGAAAAAGATGCCCTTGCGAAGATAGAAGAGCTATTTCTATCTCACGACAAGATAGTTTTAACTGGTGGAAGTGGGATGTATGTTGATGTTGTTTGCAATGGAATTGACCGTCTTCCTAATGCAGATATAAGGATTAGGGAAGAATTAAACAATATTTTTCTTAATGATGGAATAATTCCTCTTCAAGAAGAGTTAAGAGAAAAGGACTTGGAATATTTTAATATTGTGGATAAGCAAAACCACGTTAGACTTATTCGTGCTTTGGAAGTTATTCGCCAAACAGGAGAAACATTCTCTTCGCAAAGAACTAAAACAAAAGTAAAAAGAGATTTCGATATAATTAAATTTGCCCTTAGAAGAGATAGACTAGAATTGGTTGGAAGGATAAACAAAAGGGTTGAAATTATGATAAACGAAGGATTGATAGAAGAAGCAAGAGAAATGTATCCTTACAAATCACTTCAAGCTCTAAATACCGTTGGCTACAAAGAATTGTTCAGATACTTCGACAAGGCAATCGGCCTTGAACAAGCAGTAGAAGATATTAAAACAAACACACGTCGCTACGCAAAACGACAGATGACATGGTTCAGAAAAGACAAAGAAATTAAATGGTTGGACGCTAACGATAAAATTGACTGGAAATGTTTATTAGAACAATAAGAAGAAATCTATTCACAAGCCTCTTTATTGCCTTGACCATTTTGTCAAGTCTCCCTCTCTTTAGTCAGGACACAAATAACCTTATCTATAACCCTTCGTTCGAGGAATATTCGGACTGTCCAAGAAATATAGAACCCTATGGCTATATGTCACAAGCTGTTGCCTGGTGGCAAGCAACTGGAGGTAGTGCCGATTACTATAATAAATGTGGGAAGAAACAAACTACAGTTCCAAAGAACAAATTAGGTATTCAGATGCCAAGAACTGGTGTCGGAATGGTTGGCATCTACACCTCAAAGACAACCTACCGAGAGTATGTTCAAACTGAATTGAAGCAAGACTTATTGGAAGGCGAAAGATATAAACTAAGATTCTATGTGAGTTTATCCGAATACTCAGCAGGTGCAGTTGCAACAATTGGGGGCTTATTTACCAAGGAAAGAATTGAAGAAAACACAAGAGAAATGCTGACTGATAGAACCACAAAGAAATATGAAAAAGGTGTTAGTCAATCTATTTCAACCTATTTAAAGCCTCAAGTTGTTAATCCTTTTGATAAGCCAATTATTGATACAGAAAACTGGACTAAGATTGAAGGTGAATTTACTGCCAAAGGAGGTGAACGCTTTCTAACAATAGGCAATTTCTACCCTGCTCCACTTAGTAATGTTGTGGATTTATCTTATCTTACCTATCTTCTTCCTGGTGCTTATTACTATATTGATGACGTTGATGTGGTTTGCTTAACGTGCAAGGAAAAGAAAGAGATTGCAAATAATGTTACGGTTACCAAAACCAAGGATGAGAAGCAATACGAGGTAGGTCAAGTTATTGTCCTTGAGAATATATTCTTTGAATTTGACAAGAGCGTTATTCTTCCTCAGTCTTTTGTTGAGCTTCATAACCTTCTCTCTCTTTTAAACAAGCATCCGAATATGAAGATTGAGCTTTCAGGTCATACCGATAACAAAGGCTCTGACAAATATAACGCTAACCTTTCCCTAACTAGAGTTAAGGCTATTTACGATTACCTTACGTCTAAGGATATATCATCCAAACGCCTAGAATACAAAGCCTACGGAGCAAAACAACCAATTGCCGACAACAAAACCGAAGAAGGAAGAGCAAAGAATAGAAGAGTAGAATTTAAAATCTTAGACTTATAATGAGCGAAATACAGATATACCCCTTTATTGATCAAAGAATTGAAAATTACTGCCAAGAGCATGTGAGCCAAGAGCCAGAGATTTTGGAAGAACTTGATAGAAAGACACATCTCCGTTTTGTACGTCCAAATATGATAAGTGGCAATTGGCAAGGCACATTCCTAAGAATGATTTCCAAGATGATTAATCCAAAAACCATTCTCGAAATTGGCACCTTTAGCGGATACGCCACAATTTGCCTTGCAGAAGGTTTGCAAGAAGGGGGAGTAATTCACACCATAGAAAAAGAAGAAGAATATGAAGACTTCCTAAACGAAAGCTTCCAGAAATACAATAAAAACAAGATCAAACTCCATATCGGCAAAGCCATAGATATTCTGCCAACAATAGAAGAAGAATTCGATTTAATCTTTATAGATGCCGACAAAGCCTCCTACGATGCCTATTATAACATATGTATTGAAAAACTACGCAAAGGAGGGATAATCATAGCCGACAATATTCTCTGGTACGGCAAAGTAGGTCTAAGCCCAATGCCACAAGACAAGGAAACCCTTGCAATAAACCAATTCAATACCCTCATAACCCAAGACCCCAGAGTAGAAAACGTAATCATCCCCATAAGAGACGGACTTATGATGGGAAGAAAGCTTTAGGTAAAAAGTAAAAATTTAATGGCAATTGGTCGCAGCGTCCATTTTATCCATTAGATCGTTTTTCTCTACCAGCCAAAGGAATTATTAAAAAGGTGTTGTTGTATGGGTTTATGCTATTGTGCATTAGTCCCATTGGGCTTATGCCATAACCATTGTAAAGCATGGTAGAATAAGGGTTGTTTGATTCTATATAGGTGAAGCTTAAATTCAGAAAGGAGTTCTTTGTCATTTCATAGATCATGTTGGCGTTGAAACCATAGGTGTATAAGCCCTGTCTTGAATTAGAGGATTTTAAACTTGACATAGGGTTGGAGACATCATAGAAGGCTGTAACTGAAAGGTTGAGCTTTTGGTTTAGTTCAATATCCATTCCCATGTAAGCAGCTGTACGTTTGTAGTGATCGGAATATGGTGCCCTGTCTTCTAATCTGTTGAAAGAGTAATTACCTCTTAGCCAAGTGTCCCCTGTGAGGATTCCAGCCCTGACATATGCTTTTTCGTTTACCTTTATTCTAACCGATGGTGCAATGTAGGTTGATGTGAATCTCTCCCCAAAGAATCCAGTTCCAATGCCTGCGCCCATAGAGATATTGTATTGTGCTGGAGAGGAAACCTCCTTAAATAAATAATTAGTATCTTGAAGCGAGCTTATGGTGTCCTTCGATAACATTACATTTTCTTCTTGTGCAAAGAGAGCTACAAAAGAAAACATTAAAACTCCGAAACAAATTATCTTTTTCATGATAAAGTAACGCAAAATTTATCTGTTTATTCTACCATTTTAATTTGTTAGAAAAGAAGTCAAAATAATATGATACAGTTAGCGAGATTACATATTGACTTGGAGATGAAGGAACTTTTTGTTTTAAATAATCAAAAGAAGAGTTAGTATTTTTTATTCCTGCTTCAAGATACCTTGAAGAGAAGTCATAATTGTAATTATACAAAGGAGTAAAGCTATATTGATAGTTAAGCATAAATTGGAAGCTCTTATATTCAAAACCAATGCCTAATTCTGCACCAGCGTCAATCATATTTGTACCATCTGTTTCAAAGGTTGCATCATAGTCAGTTGTCGATAAACCATGAACAGAGTAATCATAACCGATATAACCATTAACTGATGATGGAGAAGATGTTTGCTCATGTTGAGTTCTTGGTAACGACTTTTCTCCATAGTGGTCATTGAAATAAGTAGTTCCCGATACACCTACACCAATAAAACCCCCTATTTGAGTTAAAAAGCGCCAATCGTCACTAAGTTCATATTTCCAAACAACATCTAGTGGTAATTGAACATAATATGCTTGGCAATCGATTTCAACGTCCTGCGATTCATTCCCCAAGTTCTGAGTATTTAACTTATAACCCTTTGAGGTAAAGACTAAAGAAGGTTGTAAAAACCAAGAATCAGAAAGCTGAATTTGAGACGTAAACCCAAGACTAAAACCATATTTAAAAGGTTTTGTATCAGTAAACCCAACATAGTCTAAATTTTTATCATAAAAAGCGAGTCCATTCATAACATCTAAACCATTAGACGAAGTTAAATCACTCATATTAAAACCGACCCTAACTCCAAAACGAGTTTGAGGAGCTTTATTACGACGTTGAGCATTCGTTTCTATTGCACAAACAAGCAATATTAGAATTGCCACAGCTGATATAAAATTCTTTTTGTTCATATTTTTTATTGCAATAAGTTTGGTTTGCAAATATAAGATTTCTTTATGAAACTAAGTATAAAAGATAGAATAAAACTGTAAAATTGATTAGATTTCCTATCTTTGCACCCATATAATGGAAAACGAAAGACGAGAATTTTATAAAGCTTTGCTAATACCAGCAAGCTTCGTTTTATTACTTTGGAGTATAAAAATACTTGAAACAATCTCAGGTATTTCATTATCGGAGTATGGGCTTGAACCTCATACTCTCAAAGGATTACGAGGAATTATAACCATGCCTTTACTACATGCTGACTTTTCTCATCTCTCCTCCAACACCCTTGCTTGCCTCGTACTTTTGTTTGGATTATATTTATTCTATAAAAACTCAGCCTCCACCATATTTTTAATATTATATATTTGTTCAAACTTTGCCACTTGGATAATAGGAGAAAGTGGAACAATACATATTGGAGCCAGCGGATTGGTATATTGCTTGTCTTGGTTCCATATAGTAAGTGGACTTATAAAGAAAAACAAGCAACAAGCAGCATTTGGACTCTTAGTTATATTTCTTTATGGTTCTGTGGTATGGGGAATATTCCCTATGTTTCAACCAAGCCCCCATATCAGTTGGCAAGGACATTTAGGAGGAGCAATCACAGGCTTAGTATTTGCTATTTACTATCGTAAAAAAGGAATAACAAATCCTAAAAAAGAAGAGCAAGAAGATGAAGATGAACCATCAGACGAAGATCCTTATTGGTTAGAAGACACAACAACAAATAACAAAGAAAGTCAAGAATCAAATCAATAAAAAAAGGAGTGATTATTAACCACTCCTTGGAAACGAAATTAAACTATAATAAGATTTTATAGACAGCCTTCATCATATGCTCTTTCGCCATGAATTGCGAAGTCTATTCCATCTATTTCTGTTTGTTCTGATACTCTTACAGGTGTAACTTTATTAATTAACCAAAGTATTGCATAGGTAAATACAAATCCGTAAACTGATGCTAGTGTTATTGCAACAACTTCTTTTCCGAAGAATGATGCGTTACCAAGTAATAAACCATCAGCACCTGCTGGATTTACTGCTTTTGAAGCAAAAACTCCAAGTAATATTGTTCCTATTACTCCCCCAATTCCGTGAACTCCCCATACGTCAAGAGCATCATCCCATTGTTTTTTGTTTTTCCATTGAACTGCAAGATAACAACCTGCTCCGGCACATAATCCTATTATAGGTGCTGACCATAATGGAACAAATCCTGCACAAGGTGTTATTGTTGCTAATCCTGCTATAGAGCCTGTTAATACTCCAATTAATTTTGGTTTTCTATCTCTTATCCATTCTATTAATAACCATGCTACTAAGGCAAATGAAGCAGCAATGTCTGTATTTAGAAATGCATTAGCTGTTGTTCCATCAACTTGTAATTCACTACCAGCGTTGAAACCATACCAACCGAACCATAATAAACCACTACCAATAGCTACAAGAGGAATACTATTAGGTGTAGAGTTTTTATCTGTTCTAGCTCCAACAAATAAAACAGATGCTAAGGCTGCAAATCCTGCTGTCGCATGAACAACTATACCTCCTGCAAAGTCTAAAACTCCCCATTCAGCAAGGATTCCACCGCCCCATACCATGTGGCAGAAAGGATAGTAAACTAAGAATTGCCATGCTGTTAGGAATATGAAATAAGCTTTAAATGAAATACGATTTACAAATGCTCCTGTTATAAGGGCTGGAGTGATGATTGCAAACATCATTTGAAAAGCAACAAATACATATTCTGGTATTTTCCCATTACCTGCAAATGCAGTTGATGGTGTTATTCCATTTAAGAAACATTTGTTGAAGTTACCTAATATTCCAGCAAAGTCAGAACCATCTGCTAATGAACCGCTAAAGCAAAATGAATATCCTACAATAAACCAAAGTACTGTTGACCAACCTAATGATACAAAACTTTGAATCATAATTCCCAATATATTTCTCTTTGAGGCTAATCCGCCATAGAAAAAGGCTAATGCTGGGGTCATTAGCATAACAAGGCTTGTACATACAAGCATAAATCCTGTTGAACCTGAATCGAACATTTTTTTTAGATTTTAGTTATTAATAATATTGTTTTTTGTTTGATTTACAAAGTAATTCCAGTGCCAACAGTAAAATAAGCTTTGTTAGCATCAGGATTAAAAATTAGTTTTGTGTTTATTGGTAAAGAAAAAGAATCTGTAATTTTTAAAGTTTTTGTTGCTCCCATACCAAGATTAACAAATGCAAAACCTTCATTACCATAGAATCCATAATATATGGTAGGTTCAAGAGGTGAAATATTTTCTACTCTATAACCACCATTGAAAGCAAAACCAGCAAAGAAGCTAAAACTTGTATTTATTTTTTCACAAGTTGGGTTATATGATACTTCTCCGTATGTAGAGAAAACATTATCTCCATCAATATTTTTTGCATCAGCTCCATAGAAATTCATATATACGGCAGCAGATAAAGGTAAATTCTTTAACCCATTGAATACTAATCCTCCTTCAAATACATGAGATGTTGTGTTTTTATCATAGTCAAAGTATTTAAAAGGAGCATTATCTTGAGGAAAAGCATAATCAGTAACAATAACAGTGAACATGTCTTTCAAAAAAGAATAAGACACATATAAGTCTAATTCTTGAGAAGTAAGTTCTGATGTTGAGAATGCACCCCAAGCACCTACATTTAAGCCTTTCCAACTGTATTTAACTCCAGGTTGAATGCTTGGTACGTTTTTACCTAATGCTTGACCTCGCCAAATGTACCTACTTTGAAAGTCAGTAGAAATAGAGAAATTGCCCTGAGCTTTAAGATTAGTTGCTGCACATAAAAGAACAGAAACTACCATAAATAATAAAAAATTTTTCACCATTTTTTGATTTTAGTTAGTAAATAATTGTAATTTTCGGTTGCAAATATATAATAGATAAAACCTAATAAGTGTATGTTTTTCCTTTTATGTGTCATTTCTCAACACAAAAAAGTGTAATGATTTATCTGTAATATGAGTAATAATATGTAAGTTGCTTAATTAATATCTTGGAATATATTGTCTTAACTAATTATTTGATTTGTATTGTTGTCTTATTTTTTTTTGTAAATTTGTGCCTTATTTAATGATGAATGATGAAAGATAAATATATTAAGACTCTATTATTTGTATTATTACTTCTTGTTAGTGGACTAAATCACTCTATTCAAGCTCAAGGTAAAGGTCAAAGAAAAACCGATGATAATGAAAAAAAGGCTATGGAATGTTATTATAAGGGCGATTATCAAACAGCTTGTGAACATTTCATAAAAGCCAATAAGATAAAGTCAAATATTAAATCATCTAAGTTAAACCTTGCAATTTTTCTATTTTTTCTTATTGATGCAATAGGATTATTTCTTTTTCTTTATTTGGAAAAACAAAGAGCTTATAAAAAGCTTGTAAGAAAGAATATGGAATGGGCTACAAGGACAAATAAAATGAGGACTTTAGATAAAGATAATGGAGAATTTGACACAAAAGAACAACAAATACTAACAAAGCTAATAAATCTCTTTACAAATGACAAGATATATCTTAATAGTGAATTAAATATAAATGAAATAGCAAAGCAATTAGGAACAAATCGTTCAGTATTATCAAAAATTATCAATACATATTTTAATAAAAATTGTCCTGCTCTTTTAAATGAATATAGAATAAATGAAGCTGTAAAATTGTTGATGGATAATAAAACCAAAAACTACAAGATGGAAGTAATAAGTGAAATGTGTGGTTATAATAATAGACAAGTCTTTCATTCAGCATTTAAAAGAGAAACAGGAGTAACACCAAACGATTTTCGAACAATGGCAAATAGTAAGGATATTCACGAAGAATAGAACAAAAACTGTTTTGCTTAATAATTGATTTATCTTTATTGCCAAAAAATTAAACTGAATCTTTATGAAAAAAGAGTTAATATATTTCCAATTATATTAACTCTTTTTCAATTTATATTAAGTATAAATCCAAATATACTTAGTCTTTTTTCGAATAACTAAATCACTTGGTATTTTTCTTACTGGACAATTAGTTTTTCAGTCTTGCTATTGGTAGAGTTCTTTATATTTATGAAATAAATACCTCTTGATAGCTTTGTTAGATCTATTGTTTGTTCAATTTGACCATTTAAAGGATTATTTTTTGTAGTGTTTATCGTTCTTCCTTGAATATCGTTAATGATAATTTGTGTTTCTCCACTAATACCATTTACGATAAGTTTTATTAAACTTGTTGCAGGGTTAGGATAAAGTTTAATATTTAATTGGTTATTATTTACATTACTTAATCCTGAATAATTTATGTTTATTTCTTCTCCATAATATGTTCCTGCTGAATTAGTAATATATGCTTTAGCATAAGTTGTAGATGGATAAAATGTTGTTATAATTGTATCAAAAGATGTCATACCAATTGTGTATGGAACAATCACTTTATAAACATTAGTATCATCAATAAATGGATTTGTAGTATTTGAATAAACAAATCCTAATTCAATATTGCTTGTTGCATTTCCAGTACTCACTAAATAACCATTTAGAGTAGCACTACTATCTGTAATATTAGTCGCTTGAAGAGTTGTAACTTCTCCCAATGTTTCTAAGCATGGTGTCATGAAAGAGATTGTATTTCCATAACATGTTCCAGATGCTGTTACTGCAAATGCTCTATATTCGTAAGTTCTGTTACATAACATATCTGTTAGTATGTATGAAATTATTGTCCCTGATACTTCTTGAATATTCCATGTTGTTGAATCTAATAATTTCCATTCAAAGCCTTGACTTAATATTGAATTGGAATCAGATATTATAACGCCGTTTAGTTGAGCTCTTGTCATTGCGATATTTGTAGGTGACATTGTAATTACTGAAGGGAAAAATGGATCTCCAGCTGGTGTTACGAATGTATATGTATTACCATAAGTTTTTCCATTTGCAGTTTGAATATAAGACCTAACATCATATTGAGTCATTGATGTCAAGTTATTTACTGTTACACTGAAAGTATCAGTCCCTGTTGCTAATGCATCATTTGAGTTTAGCCAAGAAGATAAAGATGAGAGTTTATATTCAAAACCTCTTGCGATAATAGGAAGAATAGTATCGTGCAGGTTGGTTTCTGTAAATGTTGCTGAATTAGGCATTATATTTGTTACAAATATTGCTTTTGGAGAATTTGTATTTCCTATTTTATCTATTGCAAATAAATTTATTGTAAATAGGATAAATAATAAGCTTAATAATAAAGATTTTGCTTTCATAGTTCCTTCATTTTAAAATACCTTTGGCAAAAGTAGTAATTAAAATATTAAAAAACAAGAAAAAGAGGTTGTTTTTTTATAAAACAACCTCTCAGTATTAATGTATTGCTTAATAATTTCTTACTGAACAATTAGTTTTTCTGTCTTGCTATTAGTAGAGTTCTTTATATTTATGAAATAAATACCTTTTGATAGTTTTGTTAGATCTATTGTTTGTTCTATTTGATTGTTTACAGGATTATTTTTTGTAGTGTTTATTGTTCTGCCTTGAATATCGTTAATGATAATTTGTGTTTCTCCACTAATACCATTTACTATAAGTTTTGTAGAACTTGTTGCAGGGTTAGGGTAAAGTTGAATATTTAATTGGTTATTGTTTACATTACTTAATCCTGAATAATTTATGTTTATTTCTTCTCCATAATATGTTCCTGCAGCATTAGTAATATATGCTTTAGCATAAGTTATAGATGGATAAAATGTTGTTATAATTGTATCAAAAGATGTCATTCCACTTGTGTATGGAATAATTACTTTATATACATTAGTATCTCCAATCAATGGATTTGTAGTATTAGAATAAACAAATCCTAATTCAATATTACTTGTTGCATAACCTGTACTTACTAAAGTTCCATTTAAAACTGCACTTGAATTGGTTATACCACTAGCCTCATTAGTTAATACTTCTCCTAACTCAACAGAATCTGTTGTGAAAGTATTAATTGTTGAGTATGTTGTGCCTTCTGTTTGTGTTGTAATAAAAGCTCTAACATTATATTTTGTATTAACTGAAAGACCTGATAATAAATAATTGAATTGAGCTGTTCCTGTAGATGTTGTAATTGAAGACCAAGAGGTGTCAGCGTTTAATTTATATTCAAATCCTTGTGTTAGGATAGAGTCTGTTCCTTGAATATATAAACCATAAAGGTCAGCAGAATTTGTTGTAATATTCGATATAGAGTCCATGAATATCATAGGAGGTACTTGTGAAGATATTTGGCTTATTGATAAATCATCAATGTAAATATCATATCCATAAGCAGATATCGCTTTTATTAGAATGTATTTATTTCCATAAGTGCCAGAAGGCAGATTAAAAGAATAATTATACCAACCATTTGATGTAACAGTAGGAGATGCTATTCTATCATTTGAAATAAAACCAAGAGAAGTTGCACCAGTTAGAGATGGAGTTGAATTAATAAATATTTCAGCTCCTTCATTTGCATCCGAATCATTTCCATGATAACGATATATCCAAAATCCTACTTTGTAGAATTGATTAGGGAAATTAATCATTGGAGTAGATACAGAAGCCCAAGAGCCAGCTGCACTATTATATGAATTATATTTAATCATATAAGATCCTCCATGAGCAGTACAAGTAGGGTGTGTGCCTGAAGTAACAATATTTAAAGAGTATTGGGAATTTGATGTAGAATAAGTCCAACAAGGAAGACTACCCTCAAATCCTTCGGTTAATGGGAGTGTTAATGCTGTTGAACTGCATAAGGTTTGGAATGTCATTATATTACTATAAAATGTTCCGAATCCTGTTGTTGCAAATATTCTATATTCATAACTGGTGTTTATTGTTAAATTATTTAGTGTAATTTGTAGGGGGGAAGTCGAAGTGGTTTGAGAAGTGTATGTATTAGTTCCTGCTACTCTATATTCAATTCCCATTGTTGTTATTCCTGGACCAGATGCAGTCCCATTAAGAGTTGCAGATGTTGTTGAAATATTTGTTGCATTTTGAGCCAAAAGAACAGGAAGATCATCAATATAATTAAAAGTAATTATAGAATCAGTTCCGTAGGCTATATTTGTTATTGCTTTTCCTGTTGTTGTTCCATTTTTAAGAGTTGTATTTAAAAATGAAGTTACATTACTATAGCCAGGAAATGTTGTACTTGTTGAACTAATATTAGAAGAATCTCCAGTAGCAGGAACTATAAAAAAGCCTCGGTCAGATGGATTTACATTTATATCATTTGTCTGTCCATTAATCCAATGATTAATTAAAGTTTGGTCTCCATGAAATATTAGCATACCTTTTGCTGGTGTATATGCATCCCATTTCTTTTTATTTCTATGTTCGAAAATCAAGAATTCATTTGTGCTTAAACTTAATTTATAAGCCTTATTGCTATCTGAAATGGCAGGCAAAGTACAAGGAGCGTTATTTGTTGTAAGCATATTAGGAGTAAGCCAACCTAACATATTTCTTTCTTCTGCAGAATAGTAAGGAGGCGTTTTAGAATCATTATTATATGAACCTGATGACATTACATCCCAAGTATCAGTATTAATTGATGTTCCTCCTGAGGATTCGTAGTCTGTATCATAAAAATCAGGTAAACCAAGAACATGTCCCATTTCATGACATATAGCACCAATTCCATCACAATTTAAATTAGAGTTTAATTCAGGAGAACAAGAATAAGAAGATAAATTAACTCCATCAAATGTTGTATTAGAAGGAAATACCCAAGCATGAGCCCAAACAGCATTATTTCCACCTCCGTTATTTTCGCCTCTTCCTGCATAAACTATATGAACCATATCAACAATTCCATCATTATCATTGTCGAAATCAGCAAAATTGACAGTACTATTAGCTAAGTTGGCAGCATCATAAGCCATTTCTTGAGGAAGAGCATCATAGTCTGTAGAAGTATGTGCTCCATAATAAGCTTGGTTATGAGGTAGAGTAAAAGGTCCAACTACTGTAAAAGTAGCATTTAAAACTCCCATTGAATTGTCAAAGAAATAATCTTTCACACTACCTGTTGCACCATTAGATGTATAGTTTGTTTGAGTAATTTGATTTTGTGTAGTTGTAGCATTAGAAGAACCAAATGTTATATCTGAAAAATTAACTAATATAACAAGGAAATTAGGAGTTCCTGTTGTTGGAGCTCTTTCAATTGATGTAAGGGCTTTACTTCTTTCTTCTCTTTTAAGATTAACTTTTGCTATTTGACTTTTGCTAAAACTTAAATTTGTTTTAATTTCATTTAAAAAGAGTTTATCTTCAATTGTTCTTTCTTCTGGATTAGTTGCTAAAACTTCAGAAGGAACCAAATTACCTTCTTCGTTAATTATAGCATAAACTAATTCTCCATTTTTATTTCCCATTAAAGTGAATCCATCAATTGACTCAGCCCAAGAAAGAAATTCATCACCCTTTTGAGTAAAACTAATAGATTTTCCATTAGATTGTTTTTTTGTGATAAGATGATTATCTGCAGGAATAGCAAATAAACTAATAGTGAAAAGCATTAATAGAATGCTCAAAAACAAAGATTTTGTTTTCATAGATTAATCTGTTAATTATAAATATATGTGTTCTTAAAATATTTTGAATGATTAGACACTAAACGAGTAAAATAGTTTAAATGGTTTAATAATATATTCAAAAAATGTGTATGGTTAATTTCTAATTTGTGTTGCATTTTAATTCAATTACGCTAAGAATAGGGGGATATACCACCATAAATACACCTTCATTACACTTCTCTCTATTCTTTTCATCTAATTTTATAGACTCTTTTAGTGTATTACAATGTAAAGTAGAAAAATTATCAAGTATATTCTTTAGACAATAACACAAAAAAAGAAGCCATTATAATCAAATTACCATTCTTTTATAGTAAATCGACCGTTTTACCTATAGTAAATCGACCGATTTGCACTATGTAAAACGGTCGATTTGTACCTTCCAAAACGGCGATTTGCTACCCCTAAAACGATCGATTTACTTTTCCAAGTTCTTGAAAGTATATAAAACAAAAAAAACCGCCTTGCACAATTAAGTACAAGGCGGTTGAATAAAATTTGGCGGCGACCTACTTTCCCACTCTGGTTAGTGCAGTATCATCGGCGATGTAGGGCTTAACTTCTCTGTTCGGAATGGGAAGAGGTGTTCACCTACTCTATAACCACCAAAAATATCTTTAAAATATCTTTAATGACAATAATCAGACATACAAGAAAGGTTCGAGGAAAGATTTCGGGTTATTAGTATTACTCGGCTTTGACATTACTGCCTTTACACCTGTAACCTATCAAGGTCGTAATCTGCAACCACCCTATAAGGAAATCTCATCTTGAGGCAGGTTTCGTACTTAGATGCTTTCAGCACTTATCCTATCCAAACATAGCTACCCAGCGATGCAGCTGGCGCCACAACTGGTACACTAGAGGTCTGTCCAACTCGGTCCTCTCGTACTAGAGTCAGATCCTCTCAAATTTCCAACGCCCACAACAGATAGGGACCGAACTGTCTCGCGACGTTCTGAACCCAGCTCGCGTGCCACTTTAATGGGCGAACAGCCCAACCCTTGGGACCTTCTCCAGCCCCAGGATGTGACGAGCCGACATCGAGGTGCCAAACCACCCCGTCGATGTGAGCTCTTGGGGGTGATCAGCCTGTTATCCCCGGAGTACCTTTTATCCTTTGAGCGATGGCCCTTCCATGCGGAACCACCGGATCACTATATCCTACTTTCGTACCTGCTCGACTTGTTGGTCTCACAGTCAAGCACCCTTATGCTATTGCACTCTACGCACGGTTACCAACCGTACTGAGGGTACCTTTGAAAGCCTCCGTTACTCTTTTGGAGGCGACCACCCCAGTCAAACTACCCACCAAACACTGTCCTCGTCTATGACGAGTTAGATTCCAAATAAACAAAGGGTGGTATTTCAACAACGACTCCACAAATACTAGCGTACCTGCTTCGCAGTCTCCCACCTATCCTACACATCGTTTATCCAAAAGCAATGTTAAGCTATAGTGAAGGTTCACGGGGTCTTTCCGTCCCGTTGCGGGTAAGCGGCATCTTCACCGCTACTACAATTTCACCGAGCTCGTGGCTGAGACAGTGCCCAGATCGTTACACCATTCGTGCAGGTCGGAACTTACCCGACAAGGAATTTCGCTACCTTAGGACCGTTATAGTTACGGCCGCCGTTTACTGGGGCTTCAATTCAATGCTTCTCTTACGATGACATCTCCTCTTAACCTTCCAGCACCGGGCAGGTGTCAGGCCTTATACTTCATCTTACGATTTCGCAAAGCCATGTGTTTTTGCTAAACAGTCGCCAGGGCCATTTCTCTGCGCCCTACTCTCGTAGGGGTCCTTTATCCCGAAGTTACAGGACTAATTTGCCTAGTTCCTTAGCCACGGATCACTCGAGCACCTTTGGATTCTCTCCTCGACTACCTGTGTCGGTTTACGGTACGGGTAACTAATATCTAAGTTTAGAACGTTTTCTTGGAAGTCTGATTACCTACACTATCCAATCAGCCGTAGCCTCTTGGTACTATCAGGTTCGACATTCTTAGCGGATTTACCTACCAAAAATTTATCTACACCCTTTAACGTACTATTCCGTCAGTACGCGGTAGTTTCACTACTCCGTCAGTCCATCACAATATTAGTTAGTATCGGAATATTTACCGATTGTCCATCCACTTCCGCCTTTCGGCTGCGCGTTAGGTCCCGACTAACCCTGATCCGATTATCGTTGATCAGGAAACCTTAGTCTTCCGGTGTGCGGGTTTCTCACCCGCATTATCGTTACTTATGCCTACATTTGCTTTTCTATACACTCCAATATGGCTTACGCCTTTATCTTCTACGTAGTATAGAATGCTCCCCTACCGATTTATATTTCTATATATCCCATGGCTTCGGTAGTATGCTTATGCCCGTTTATTATCCATGCACGACCGCTCGACTAGTGAGCTGTTACGCACTCTTTAAATGAATGGCTGCTTCCAAGCCAACATCCTAGCTGTCTTTGCAGTCATACCGCGTTATATCAACTTAGCATACATTCAGGGACCTTAGCCGATGGTCTGGGTTCTTTCCCTCTCGGCTATGGACATTAGCACCCATAGCCTTTCTCCAGAACTTAACTTTATAGCATTCGGAGTTTGTCAGGAATTGGTAGGCGGTGAAGCCCCCGCATCCTATCAGTAGCTCTACCTCTATAAAGAAACATTCCAGGTAGCTCCTAAAAGCTTTTCGGGGAGTACGAGCTATCTCTCAGTTTGATTAGCCTTTCACCCCTACCCTCAAGTCATCCCAAGTTTTTTCAACAACAACGGGTTCGGACCTCCATCTTGTGTTACCAAGACTTCATCCTGCTCAAGGGTAGATCACAAAGTTTCGCGTCTACTCCCACTAACTTAACGCCCTATTCAGACTCGCTTTCGCTCCGGTTCCAAGCCTTAAACTCTTAACCTTGCTAGTGAGAAGTAACTCGTAGGCTCATTATGCAAAAGGCACGCCGTTACGGATCATGTCCGCTCCGACCGCTTGTAAGCGTACAGTTTCAGGTTCTATTTCACTCCGTTATTCACGGTTCTTTTCACCTTTCCTTCACAGTACTTGTCCACTATCGGTCTCTCAGTAGTATTTAGCCTTGGCAGATGGTGCTGCCAGATTCAGACAGGATTTCTCCGGTCCCGCCTTACTCAGGATACTGATATGATAAATACACATTACTTATACAGGACTATCACCTTCTGCGGTTTACCTTTCCAGGTAATTTTAATATATGTATCTTCTCAATGTCTCAGTCCTACAACCCCTAATATGCCGTAACATCTTAGGTTTGGGCTTTTCCGCGTTCGCTCGCCACTACTTGCGGAATCATTATTATTTTCTACTCCTATGGGTACTTAGATGTTTCAGTTCCCCACGTTCGCCCCGTATTAAACGGTAATACATCTTCAATGTACTGGGTTGCCCCATTCGGATATCTACGGATCAAATCATATTTGCAAATCCCCGTAGCTTTTCGCAGCTTATCACGTCCTTCTTCGCCTCTGAGAGCCACAGGCATCCCCCGTACGCTCTAATTCTCTTTCTCTCGTTTCTCTCTTGTATGTCCTTTATGTCAAAGATCTCTTCTTAACCTCTTTAGAGTCGCCTCTACGATTAAGTATGCTAATCAACTTTAATCTCTTAAATATTGATTATTTTTCTAACCTATCATCTCTTATCCTCTTTTTGTGGAGAATAACGGATTCGAACCGTTGACCCCCTGCGTGCAAGGCAGGTGCTCTAGCCAGCTGAGCTAATTCCCCTCAACTTAACCATGTCTTAGATTCTCACCTAATGATGGATTGTTATATTTTGAAAACCATTGAAAGTAGCGAAATAATTAATTGCTTAATTAAAAGTATTCGGTAAATAAGGACGATTGTCCTTTTGTTTGTGTTTTCTATCTCTAGAAAGGAGGTATTCCAGCCACACCTTCCGGTACGGCTACCTTGTTACGACTTAGCCCTAGTTACTAGTTTTGCCCTAGGTCGCTCCTTGCGGTCACGAACTTCAGGTACCCCCAGCTTCCATGGCTTGACGGGCGGTGTGTACAAGGCCCGGGAACGTATTCACCGCAGCATGGCTGATCTGCGATTACTAGCGAATCCAACTTCACGGAGTCGGGTTGCAGACTCCGATCCGAACTGAGACCGACTTTCGAGATTCGCATCATATCGCTATGTAGCTGCCCTCTGTATCGGCCATTGTAGCACGTGTGTCGCCCTAGACGTAAGGGCCGTGCTGATTTGACGTCATCCCCACCTTCCTCGCAGCTTGCGCTGGCAGTCCACTTAGAGTCCCCATCATGACATGCTGGCAACTAAGTGTAGGGGTTGCGCTCGTTATAGGACTTAACCTGACACCTCACGGCACGAGCTGACGACAACCATGCAGCACCTCGTAAGAGTCTATTACTAGCTCATCTATTTCTAAATGATCACTCTTACGTTCAAGTCTAGGTAAGGTTCCTCGCGTATCATCGAATTAAACCACATGCTCCTCCGCTTGTGCGGGCCCCCGTCAATTCCTTTGAGTTTCAACCTTGCGATCGTACTCCCCAGGTGGATAACTTATCGCTTTCGCTTAGTCACCGACTGTGTATCGCCGACAACGAGTTATCATCGTTTACAGCGTGGACTACCAGGGTATCTAATCCTGTTCGCTACCCACGCTTTCGTGCCTCAGCGTCAATACTATCTTTGCAAGCTGCCTTCGCGATCGGTGTTCTGAATCATATCTATGAATGTCACCTCTACATGATTCATTCCGCCTGCACCATTTATATTCTAGTCTACCAGTATCAATGGCAGTGCATCAGTTGAGCTGATGTATTTCACCACTGACTTAATAGTCCGCCTACGCACCCTTTAAACCCAATAAATCCGGATAACGCTCGAATCCTCCGTATTACCGCGGCTGCTGGCACGGAGTTAGCCGATCCTTATTCATGTGATACCTTCAGCTAGATTCGCAAATCTAGGTTTATCCTCACATAAAAGCAGTTTACAACCCGTAGGGCCGTCTTCCTGCACGCGGCATGGCTGGTTCAGGCTTCCGCCCATTGACCAATATTCCTCACTGCTGCCTCCCGTAGGAGTCTGGTCCGTGTCTCAGTACCAGTGTGGGGGATCTTCCTCTCAGAACCCCTAGCCATCGTCGCCTTGGTAAGCCGTTACCTTACCAACTAGCTAATGGCACGCATGCCCATCATATACCAATAAATCTTTAATTAAAAAAAGATGTCTCTCTTTAATACTATGGGGTATTAGACTTCCTTTCGAAAGATTATCCCCCTGTATATGGTAGGTTGCATACGCGTTACGCACCCGTGCGCCGGTCGCCATCATCTTGTATTACTACAAAATATGCTGCCCCTCGACTTGCATGTGTTAAGCCTGCCGCTAGCGTTCATCCTGAGCCAGGATCAAACTCTTCATTGTAAATTATCTTCGTTTACCTAAACTCTGTATTATATATAGTCATCTCTGACTTCTTTTATAAACTTTCGCTACCTTTGGTTTCCTTTAATTCAATGAACGTATCCCATATCATCTATATAACATCTTCCTTTCGCCTCTGTCCGCTTCAATGTGTTTGTCGTGATTGGGAGTGCAAAAGTACAACTCTTTTCCATACTACCAAATATTTTAGCATCTTTTTTTATTCTTTTTTTTAGCAACTCTATTTAATCAACTGATTTTGCAGAATATCCAAGATCTTTTTTATAGCACTTTTTATCAATTATTTTTCCTCTCTCTACACAATTTATAAATGAATAATCATTTTTTATATCATTAATCGAAAATAATTCAACCAATTATTCTGACTAAAACAAAGTTTACTGACTTTTTTACGCCTATTTATACTTGTTAGAAGAAATAAAACAGATATAACTCTTTATTGTATATACATTCAAAATGCTTTCATTATATTTGACTCTTATTTCTTATCTATATATAAGTAAAGGATGGATTCAAAAAATAGAATACAAGAAGATTAAGTGAATACAAAAGCATCTCAAATCCGAATTTGAGAATATATTAACTACCTAATTAAATTAACTTCACCTTTCTTTTCAAACAAACTCGTACCTGAATATTTAGTTTTATATAGTAGTCTCCAAATATATACTCCATAATCACAATATTTTCCATTATACTTTCCGTCCCAACCTTTGGTATCAGAATAATATATTTTTGCTCCCCAACGATTATAGATTTCAAAAGTTTCAATAAATACTTTTTCACTACTTTCAAATATAGGAAAGAATGTATTATTTGAATTTTCATTTGGAGTAAAGCCATTTGGTAGAAATATATTTACTTGTGGATAAACAACAATAATAGAATCAAGAAAATGTCCACATAAATGATATATATAAACATAATAATTCCCTATATGCGTAATTTCATAAACAGAATCTTTTGAACCTGTATTCCAGAGATAAGAGATACAATCATCACAACTTACATCAATAGTGATAGGAAAATCTTCGGCAACTACATATTTATCTTTAATAAAAGAGTATTCATCAGGTGTATTAATTAAAAACAAATTAAGATTTATTATACTATCACAGCCTTTATAAGTTAATAAGTTTTGAGAATAAGTTCCTGCATTTGATTCATTAAATCCATTTAAATTATATGTAGTACCAGAGCATATATTTTTATTAATTTGAATATTATAGGTTGGATTTACTTTTAAATTAAGATAATAGTTACTATCGCAACCTTCTGTTGTTTGAAACGATTTTAAATAAAGTCCTTCTTCATTTTCATTAAAGCCATTTGAATCATAAACTTCTCCCTTACATATCTCTCCTATAATTGTATCATAATATGAAGGATTTACTTTTAAGTTTAGATTTATTATGCTGTCGCATCCTTTTAGGGTTTGAAATGAATTAGTATAAAATCCATTTTCATCTTCATTAAATCCATTAAAATTATATTCTTCTCTACCACAAATTGTTGCAAAGATTGTATCATTATATATAGGATTTACTTCTAGATTAAGATAATAGTTACTATCGCAACCATTTATTGTTTGAAAGAACTTGGAATAAAAACCTGTTATACTATCTTTAAATCCATATAATTCATATACTCCTTTTTCACAAATATTTGCATTAATTGTATCATAATAACTTGGATTTACATTTATCACTATTGAATCTTTCCAATTACAATTATATCTATCAACTACATTTACTAAATATTCTGTGGTTGATAGAGGTTTTACAATAATATTTTGAGAGGTATCACCTATATTCCAAATATATTTTTCAAATTTATTTATAGAAATATTTATAGAATCTCCATAACAAATAGTTGTATCACATGAAAATTTTATTTTTGAATATAATGAATCATCTATTATTATATTCTTAATTAAAGTATCAACACATAATCCATTATTCATACTTGCTATTAATGTAACAGGAAAAGCTCCTGAACTATCAAATATAAAAGAAGGATTATTTAAAGTTGATCCTGTATTATTTGGTAAAAACCATTTAATATAATCACAAGTGTCATTGCTTTGTGAAGTCATATCATCATTAGAAATCATACTATGATTTAATAGAGAAACTTCTCTTGTGCAAGGATTAATATTATAATCAAAAACAGCAAATGGATATTGATTTACAGATCTAACAGAAAGATAAAAAAAACAATTATTATTCTCAGGATATGTACATCGACAAATATAAATATTACTATCATTTGGAACAGTAACCTCTCTTGAATTAGAAAGTGTAACATTTGGAGTTGACTCTTTGTACCATGTATAATTAAATCCTAATGGAGCTTGAAATGTTAAATTTTCTACATCTCCACAGGTTAATTGCTTTATTTCTCTTGAACCACATTTTAAATTAAAATAAGCGTAACCAAAATGCCCGCCACGTTCACAATCATAAGTGGTTAGTCTTATCTTTACTGTTTGATTATGATATTGCAACAAATCTAAACCTATTGCTGTCCAATCTTTCCAAATAACGTCTGAATTTGGAATAGAATCCCAACCCAAACTTCCACTTGCATAAAAATCTGTAAACCCACATTCATTTAATAATTGGTTATTATTATCAAGTATCTCAAGTGTAAAACGAGGTTGTTCTGATTGTGGATGATTGGGAGATTCAAGAACAATTGCATATTTTAGGATTAATAAATCAAAATTATTTGTATCAACAATAAATTTATATATAATTGCTTCAGCTTCTCTTGAGGCATGAGCATTACCTAATTTTATAGAATTTGTATCACCAGGAGGAATAACATAAAGTTGATTATTTGTATTAGTATCTGTTTGATTTATATCCAACATTACAGTATGTCTATCTGGGTATATACCAACTGTACGATATGGATTATCATAATTTCCATAATAACAAGTTGCCAATGAAGGATCATATATATGAGTATAATCAAAACAATTTTGAGACAACAAATTTATTGAAGTAACAATTGATAAAATTATTACAATAAAGTATAGTCTATATTTTTTAATCATAATTTAGTAAGTCAGTTACTTATTAACTACCTAATTAAATTGACCTCACCTGTTTTTTCAAAAAGTTTATTTTCTGAGAACTTAGTTTTATAAATTAATTTCCAAATATAAATTCCAGAATAACATTCTTTACCATTATATTTTCCATCCCATCCTTTATTTTTTGAAGAATATATCATTGCTCCCCAACAATTATATATCTCAAAAGATTCTAAGAACACCTTTCCATTATTCTCATATATTGGAAAGAATGTATTATTTGATTGTTTTGAAGGAGTAAAAGCATTTGGAAAATATATATTTATTTCAGGTAAAGCAACAAGTAGAGAATCATAGATATCTCCACACCCAGTATATATTGTAACATAATAACTACCAGCTTGATTTATTTCAATTTTAGGATTTGTAGAACCCGTATTCCAATAATAAGTATAACAGCCATCACAACTAACATCAATAATTATAGGAAAATCTTCAACAATAATATATTTATTTTCAATTATAGAATAGTCTGGATATAATTGTTTTTGATATAAATTAAGTACAACTGTACTATCACACCCATTTATTGATTGAAAATCATGAGTATAAACGCCTGGATTACTACAATTAAAACCATAATTACTATAATCTTCTACTTCGCATATTGAATCATAAAAGATTTCAATATATTTATCATAAACGTTTAAATCTAAAACTATCAAACTATCACAACCTTTTTCTGTAATATAATTTATAGAATAAATACCCTCTTTCGACTCATTAAATCCATTACTCTCGTATGATTCGCCCTTACAAATATAAGCTTTTATTGTATCTATATAATATGGACCTATAGTTATATTTTGAATTAATGTATCAACGCAATCCCCATTATTTAAATTTGCTATCAACATAATAGGGTATACCCCAAGGCTATCATAAGTAAATCTTACTGTGTCAAGATTTGATTCTGTTCCATCATGGAATATCCATTTTACATCCTCACAATGTTTGTCCCCTATAGGGATAGAATCGTTATTAGATATAATACTACGATTTATAAACGTAACATCTCTTGTACAAGAATCTATTTCATAATATATTTGAGCAAAAGGATAATTCCTTTCTGCAACATATTTCATAAATAAATTGCAATATTCATTTTCTGTTGAAGTACATTTACAATAAAAAACAGAATTATCAACAAGTACAGATATTTTTCGTTGGGTCGATATAATATTTTCTTCATCTCCATCCTTATACCAGGAATAATAGAAACCAAAAGGAGCTGTAAAACTAATAGAATCTATTGCTCCACAAGCTCTTTGTGTTTCATATTTACTTCCACATTTTAGAGTAAAGTATCCATAACCAAAATGACCACCTTCTCCACAATCATAAGAAGTAAGTCTTATAGTAATAGTTTGACCATGATATCTTGCAAGGTCTACTCCCATTGTTGACCAATCTTTCCATATTACTTTATTTTCTGGGACTGAATTCCAACCTAATTCTCCATTTGCATAAAAGTTAGTATAACCACAAACCTGGTCTAAAATTCTACCATTTTCACCCCATATAGAAAGAGTAAACCTTGGTTGATTATTTACAGTATGATTAGGGTTTTGAAGAACAATAGCATAATTTAATATCAAAAGATCAAAATTTGTTGTATCAATTAGATAAGTATAATTTATACTTTCTGCTTGAGCACCAATATCCCAATTGCCTAAACGAACAGAAGCTATTTCTCCAGGGGGAACTGTTTTAAGCATATTATTTGTCATGGAATCTGTTTCAGTAGTATCATTATGTACAGTATGCCTACTATACATACTTTCTGGACCAAAATCTACCAATCCTCTATAAGCATTAGGATTATCATAAGTGCCATGATTAGTAGAACAATTTGGTCCTCTCAAATCCAGAAAATCAAAGCAATTATCATTATAAGTAAAAAAAGGACAGAAAGCAGTGCAACGATAATCCAAATTATCGCAATAAGAATGTATATAACACAAATAATATGTTGCAGGTCGAAGATGATTTAATGTGCAAGAATTTGTATAAACTGTATCATAATACCTATCATTTGAAAATTGAGAATAATATTCAACTATCCAACCTGTAGCATTTAGAGGAACATCCCAATTTATAGTAACAGATGTATCTTGAATATTAGAAACTACTGGATGTAGAGCAACGGAACATCTACATTCAAACGGAGGAGGTGGAGGAGGGGAAACGCTTAAAGTAGCTATATTACAAGAAATCCCAAGACCATAACAATCACTCGATATTGTTATAGTATAAGTGGAAAGATTTTCTGGTATATTTTCAAAAACACAATTAGGGTCAGTTGTGGTTATTACCCTTGTAACACCCGAATAAAACAAAGTTACTGTCCATACAATTGTTGTATCTGGCTCAATCCAGTCAATCTCCATATTTCCATTTTCTATATATGGAAATATTGACGAAGCCATAGGACAAGGACATAAAGTACTAAAACACAAATTCGAATATGAACAAGGTGTAACTGGTGAACAATCTGAACGAATTCTAAAACAATATTGAGTATACGGATTTAATCCTGTCAGTTGTAAAGAATTAGAAGTTGAAGAAAATGTATTTTGAGAATTGGGCATATTGCCAGAAGTGCATTCTATAATCCAATTTGTTGAACTATTCCCCTCACTCCAATTCAACGTTGCAGAAGTTGTTGTTAGATTATTGTAAGTAAAACCTGTAGGTCGAGGACAATTATTCTCTACAAAATTTAAACTAAAACCAGAAAGAGGAGTATCTGTATCAGAAAAGAACCGTACAGTAACCCTTGAAGAATGTGAACATATATTTACTGTTCCAGAATTACAATAAGTTCCAAGTAAAATAGTAGATGTTGTGCCGCCATCATATATAACCAACCTTGATTTTGCATAAACTTCTAAATCAAAAGTACCTGTTATATTAATATAGCTGCTAGGACTTGTTGCATTTATTGTGAAAGATGCATCACAGTTATTTGAATAATTATTACTTACTCCTCCATTATCATATAATGTACAATTACTTGAAGTTTCTTCCTGATGTCCAGTTATAGGCATATTATAAGTTTGTGCAGCAATACTTGTTGTACAAAAAATAACAAACATATAAACCAAAAACTTTTTCATCATTTAATTAAATTAACTTCGCCTGTCTTTTCAAATATTTTATTCCCCGAATATTTAGTTCTATATAATAATCTCCAAACATAAGTTTCGCTCTGGCATAATTGTCCTTTATATGTTCCATCCCAACCTTTATTATTTTCATTTGTGTAAAATAAGCTTGTACCCCATTTATTATATACAACAAAGGATTCTATTTTTATATCCTCTGTTCTACTTAATTTTGGCATAAATATATTATTTGCACCTTCTTTAGGAGTAAAAGCATTCGGTATGAAAATATTTATATCTGGATCTAATATTGCTGTTGAAGCATATACAGAGCCACATTTATAATCGGCACTAACATAATAGTTTCCACATCCATTAACTATTATTACTGGAGTTGTATCACCTGTATTCCAACGATACGTTAAACAATTCTCACAAGTTGCATCTAACGTTATTGGATATTCTTCTACTTGTATTTCTTGCTCAAGATTAATTACTGGGGTTGATGGAATACTTAATGAAAGATTTCTAATACTATCACAACCATAAATTGATTGGAAAGAATGAGTATAAAAGCCTGGTATATATTCACTAAATCCAAACATCAAAAATATATCTCCCTCACATATCTGTTCATATATAGTATCATTATAATTTGGCATTACATAAACCATTTGAAACGCTGTTTCTTGACAACCAAAACTATCTACTGTTGCAACCGAATATGGAGTTGTTAATTGGGGATTTAATATTATTGATTGAGTTGTATCTTGAGTACTCCATAAATAACTTATCCTTTCATTACTTGCAGTAAGCGTTGTTTGACTTCCATCGCATATTATTGTATCTCCTTTTATTTCTAAAGAATTATCAGCCCTATCAATTATTACTGACATATCTATAGTATCGCTACAACCTCCTTCTGTTAAATACGCCACCAACTTTACAGGGTAACTTCCTTTCTCATTATAATACTTAATAGGATTTTTGTCAAAGGATACAAATCCATCATGAAAATACCATTTATAAGACTCACATTCTGCATCTGCTGTATTGGGCGTTACTCCGTCTAATGATGTTGAACTAAGGTTTTCAAAATTCACTTTATAAATACATCCATCTGCCCTTCTAACTCCGTAAGTAAAATTAGCCATTGGAAATACTAATTGCGCTGTTGCCGAAAGGGTAAATTTGCATGAAGGATTTGTCTTAAAAGAACATTCACAAGTATAATTATCTCCATTAATTGGTACTGTTAATATTTGATTTGTTGAAATAATCACTTGTGGTTCTTCTGTATTATACCATTTATAATTAAAGTTTGGAGGTGCTGTTAATGTAGCATTTGACACTCCACAAGTCATTACTTTTATTTCCTTTTTACCACAAGCCATTGTAAAATAAGCATAACCAAAATCCCAACTGAATGCACAATCATAAGTTGTAAGCCTAACTACTATTGTTAAATTATGAAATTGACTTAAATCAAATCCTAATGTTGTCCAATTTTTCCAATTTACTGCATTATATAAACCTACTGAACATATATTCCATTGAGTAGTATCTCCTGCACTAAAATATATATCCCCACATGTTGGGAATATTAATTGATTTAGGGTATCTAATATTTGGATTTTAAATTTCGGTTGTTGTGATTCGGGATGTCCATAATCGTGCAAGACAATTGCATACTTTATATATAATAAGCTAAAATCATTTGTATCAATATGTATCTTGTATGTTATAGCTTCTGCCGTTGCATCTCTATTTATAGAATCTCCTAATTTAACAGAAATTGTATCACCAGGAGGTATGCATGTTAATTGATTTTGAGTTAATGGGTCTGTTTCAGAAACATTTGTTTTAATGGTATGACGTCCTGACTTTATTCCAATATTAGCATAAGGATTAATATATGAACCATAATAGCAAGTAACAATATTTGTGTCTTCTAAATTAACATAATTAATACATTGTGCTTTCAATTCAAGGGAAAAGAGAGTACTAACAATTAAGATTATGAATAAAACAATACGTTGTAATATTGTTATCATATAAATTATATTAGTTATGTATAGCTCTTTAATATAGCTATTCTTTATTATAACACCTTTAACATTGATTTTGTAAACGTTTTTATAATAAAAAAATTACCCAAAAAGTTTAAACCACTCTTTATTAGAAAATTAAATCGGACGAACAAATATTTTGCTGCCTTCTATTCTTTCTATTTCTATTTCTGTTTTTGGATCTACAAATGATGTTGTAGTGAAGACTTCTATTCTCTGACCATTGATTTCTGCCATACCTGCGTAAGCAAGTCGTGTAATTGATACGCCTTTATCTCCCACTTTGAAATCTTCATGATTTATCTCATTAGCCTTACCATCTATTGATTTATTTAATGCAAATCTTTTCCATGTCTTTGCTCTTAAAGAATAAATCAATAATCCTACACCTAAAATTAATGAAACAAATAAAGATATGATTCCCCATGTTGAACCATATTCTGCATATACTCTGACAATACCGTAAACTATAAGTGCCAAGCCCGATAGCCCTGCAATTGTTGTTCCTGGAATAGCTATAAGTTCTAATACTAATAAAGCCAAACCTCCTACCAATAACAAAAGAATAAACAATAAGTCCATATACATATATTTTTATCTGATTTCTACTTTTAAATGTTTCTTTTCCAAAGCATGACACATTTTTAGAAGTTCATCATAACTTCCATGTTTAACTGCACAAAGTCCTTTATGATCAACAATATTGGCACAATTTGAAGCTTGTTCGTAACTTAAATTACATATAGAAACTAAACAATCAATAACATAATCAAAGGTATGGACATTATCGTTAAATAATATCAACTCACTACCTTCTTCATCTATTGATGTTAAACAACCTTCTTCTTCAGGGTTCGATTCACTATATATATCTGCCATTGATAATGTTCTTTTTAATAGGGCAAAGATAGAAAAAGAATTTTAATATTATCGCATTTAGAAAAAGAATTTTAAAACTACATTCTTTCTGGAACTTTAATCCCCAATAAATTCATTGCGGTCTTAATTGTATTTCCTACAAATGCAGCAAGACTTACTCTCATTGCAACAATAGATTCATTTTCTTCTTTTAAGATTGGAGTATCTTGATAGAAAGCATTAAACGACTTGGCAAGATCATAAACATAATTAGCTATCAATGCTGGAGAATTTGTTTGTCCTGCCTGATCAATAATCATTGGAAAAGCATATAAATTTCTTATGATTTCCAATTCCTTAAGATTAAGTTCCAATGAAGTATCAAGTCTAATATGTTCAACAATAATGTTCTTTCCTTCTTCTGCTTTTCTTATTATTGAACGGATTCTTGCATGAGTATATTGAATAAAAGGTCCTGTATTTCCATTAAAGTCAATAGAGTCTTTAGGGTTAAAAAGCATATTTTTTGTTGGATCAACCTTTAACATAAAATACTTCAATGCCCCAAGAGCTAACATGTGGTATAATTTATTTGCTTCCTCTTCACTGAATCCATCTGTCTTTCCATGTTCAAGCGTTTGTTGCTTTGCAGTTTCAATCATCTCATCAATCAAATCATCAGCATCTACAACAGTTCCTTCTCTCGATTTCATCTTACCCTCTGGCAATTCAACCATACCATAAGAAAGGTGATAAAGGTTATTTGCCCAATCAAAACCAAGTTTCTTTAAAACAAGTTTCAACACAGTAAAGTGATAGTTCTGCTCATTCCCAACAACATAAATCAATTTATCTGAATTAAAGTTTTTATGCCTTAAAACAGCAGTACCAATGTCTTGTGTCATATAAACAGAAGTTCCATCTGCCCTTTGAAGAAGTTTCTCATCCAATCCGTCAGCAGTTAAATCACACCAAATAGACTTATCCTCTCTTTGATATAAAACACCCTTTTCAACACCTTCTTTCACCAATTCCTTCCCCAACAAATAAGTATTAGACTCATGGTAAACCTTATCGAAATCAACTCCAAGCTTTTTATATGTTTCATCAAACCCTTCATAAACCCAACCATTCATCATAGTCCAAAGCTCAATTACTTTTTCATCCTTAGCCTCCCATTTCCTTAACATATCTTGAGCTTCCAAAAGAAATGGAGCCGTCTTTTCAGCAATATCCTTATCCACGCCCTTTTCTACCAACTCACCTATCTGACGCTTATATTCTTTATCAAACAAAACATAATACTTTCCAACCAAATGATCTCCCTTAATGCCAGTAGACTGAGGAGTTTCTCCATTACCAAACCTTTGCCAAGCCAACATAGACTTGCAAATATGAATTCCCCTATCATTAACAAGATTTACCTTCTTAACCGCATAACCATTAGCCTTTAGAATTTCAGCAACAGACCAACCCAACAAATTATTTCTAATATGACCAAGATGAAGAGGCTTATTAGTATTAGGCGAAGAATACTCAACCACAACAGGTTTCTCTTCTCTTATTGTTTGATAACCAAAAGTATATTTTGTTTTATTAATATCCACAAACTTCAACCAATAGCTTTGAGCCACTTCAAAGTTCAAAAAACCCTTAATCACATTAAAACCCTCAACATCCTCACAATCCGTCTTCACAAACTCCCCTATTTCATTAGCAATTTGTTCAGGAGATTTCTTAGCCTGTTTCACAAAAGCAAAAACCACTAAAGTGAAATCACCAATAAACTCTTTTTTAGTAGCAGAAAGTACAATATCTTTAGCCTCAATACTTATATTATATAAACTATTTAAAGCCTTACTTACAGATTCTTGTAATAATAAATCTATCATTATATCAGTTCTTTTTTCAGTTAAAATAAAGTGCAAAGGTAATAAAAAACGACAAAAGACAAAGCAATAAAAAAAGCGAGGCATTCTGAAAATACCTCGCCAAATTATATTAAAGCATAATGCTATTAATTTTTAGATAATTTTTGAGTAAAGTTAGTAGCTTCTCCTTTAATTTCCAAAACATAGATTCCTTTTGGTAATTTAGACCCTTCTAAAACAAAACTGTTATCTCCTTTTGTAAGATTCTTTTTATCATTGGAAACAATTTTACCAGAGCAATCTGTTATTATAACATCAACACTTTCTGCTTTTTCAGAAGTCAACGTAACATTCCAATCATCTAAAGATGGGTTAGGATATACCTTTATTGGATCTCCAATAATAACATCCATTGGAGGAATTGTACCAGTCATTACATCTCTATAAACTTTTTCCATTTTTTTAGTAGAATCAATTGTAGCTACTTGTTGTGAATCTACACAAATGTTAATACAATATTGACAAGAGCCATTACTATCATAAGGAAATGTAAGTGTATGACATATTTGATAGCTACCTACTGCAGCAAAAACGTGGTTAAAAGAAGCTAATGTAGAAGTTTTAATAGTATCACCAGAAGCATTGTAAATTATCCAATTATGAGTTCCTATTGAATCTGTATAAGCAGCAGAAAAAGTATAATTAGTATCTACTGTATTAAAACAATAAGAAAAATTAGGATCACAATATGTTACACTTATTTCTGGCCAATATTCTTTATTAGCATGATCACTTGATCCAAATACAAAAGAACGATATTTAACTTCATTTTGTAATCTAATCAAAAAACCATTATTATTATTTGGATTCGAAACCATACTTTGTACCATATTCACTAATTGTTGTGAGTTAACAGTACAATTTAAATTCCATTGAGCGGTTGAATATGGGACTGAAATTTGGTCTGTAGTAGTTATAGATAGTGGTGTATTCCAAGTTACTGTATTCTCATTCCAAGGACTAATAACTCTCTGTATATACAAGTCATTTGGATAATTAAGTGTAGTCCCTGGATAATAATTATTTCCTTGAGGTACAGGAGTTCCAACGCCACCACTACTAACACCATGCAATACAAGTTGAGCACTTAAAATAGTTGCATTTGTTGGGATTGTATTTAATTGCGTGAACTTTATTAAAGATCTTATATAACCAATTCCATAACCTTGAGCACCCCAAGTCCAAGCGGCCATATCTAATTCGGGATTAGTAGCATAATTTGTATTAGCAGCAGTAGATCCTGGTATATTTACTATTATGGCATCTTGGCCAATAGTAGCATTAGGTCTAAAGTGTACTGAATTTTGTGCCTGCATTAGACCACTTGTTGCTGCAGTAAGCATTGCCACTACAAGCATTTTTCTGAAAAACTTTTTCATATACAATAATTTTTAATTGAGGAGTCCTTTTTTTTATTAAAACCAAAATAGAGATAGAACTCCATTAACTCTCTAATTAGGCAAAATTAACATCGCAAAAATATAAAAATATATTTGATTAACAAATTAAATATAGATTTTTTTATGATGTACAATGTATTTTTCTCATTAGCTAATTTATTGAAGTAGCATATTATTTATCATTCAAGCTTTTATAATATTAAAATCATTATATACTAAATAAACATATTTACCCTCATTTTCAATAATACATATAAAAAAAATGTATTGTTGCCTTTTAAGCATCAATACATTCCTTGAAAATAAATAATATTAAAGTTTATTACCCTTATTTTCCTTATTGAATAAACCGATATAATACAATAAAAAAGTCGCCCCAAATTGGAGCGACTCTATATTATATAATTGTTATAATTATTCAACAACAATTTTCTTTGTAGCTAAACCACCTTCTGTGTACATTTTAACCATATAAGTTCCTGGAGTGAAACCAGCAACATTAACAGTTGAAGTAATACCGTTTACAGTATTTTCATAAACTTTTTGACCAATCATGTTAAAGATTTCAACTTTATTCATATTGAAAGAAGAAGCTAAAATAACTTGGTCTTTAGCAGGATTTGGATAAACATAAGTTAATGTATTAATATCAATATTTGAGTTTAAACCAGCACCATTAATAATAGGGAATATCATCATATCTAAATCAATATTCCAACCACTATTAATTGTTATCCATTGCATATTCACTACTGAAGAAGTATCAACATCACTATAAGAGAAAGATTTTTGTCCTGAACCTTTTCCAATAGGAGTTGTAGCAACAAATAAGAAATCTGAAATGATTGTATCTTGAGTTGCATTAAGAGTAAATGCAGGAACGTTAATAGCAACAGCAAAATTAGAAAGATTTTGAACTGTTGGTAAAGTTAATGTTTGTAATGCTAATCCTGCAGTATTAAGATCACTTACTGTATTAGTATTAAAAGCAATATTTGATATTTCATTTCCAACAGATGTTGCTGTTGCTGAATGTAAAGCTGCAGTAACATTTGTACCATTAGCAGTAAGATTAACTTGTCCCATTATTGCTGCAATACCTTTTATTGGGACATTCCAACCAAGATTATAAACTTGTGCATAAGCAATATCACCATAAATATTAGAGCCTGAAACACCAGTCCATAATTGTTGAGTATTTGCAAAATATAATTTAGCACTATCAACTGTAATACCTGAATTAAAACTATTTGGATATAATGTGTAGTCTTTAGTTAATTGCACATTATTTTTAACTTTCATTGAAGTTAAATTAGTTCCATCTTTTTGAGCCATAACGCCCATTGTCAATCCTAAAGCAAGGATAAAAAGTGTAATTTTTCTCATTTTGTTTTTTGTTTTTTTTGTTATTAATGAATTGATTTGTTTTTCAAGCTGCAAATATAAATATATTATTTCAAAGAGAGTATATTCAAAGTAAAAAAAATGTGTTTGGCTATTTAATTGTTGCTTTGATTAGAAAAAAAGAAAATAGCAGAATAGAAAAATATATACTGAAATAACGATTTTTGTTGCTTTATCTATGTTTGTTTAGAAAAATATTACTACATTTGCTTCGTCTTTCATATAAAAGAGATTAAGACAACATAAAATAATATAATTATTAATCGAGTATTTAGGTTGTTAGAAAGCAACTTAAATCTAAAAAACAAATTTATTATGAAAAGAAATTTACTTTTTCTTTCGTTAGTTTTGTGCTTTGCTGTTGTAAATGCACAAAATATTAGTGTAAAGCAATTCAAAAATGTCAGAGTAAAATCTGGACAAAAAACAATCGTGAATCCTAATCACATTCCAACTACTTTTAAGGTTGTGAATAACACAAAAGACCCTATCCCTGCTGGATATGCACGTGTAACTTTGACTGCCGGCGATGTTTGGGGTGATGGCTCTGGATACCAAATGCTATTAGATGCAGATGCAACTGCTTATGGATTAGAAATACCAACAACAGGAGCCATAACTGCTTCTGGTGATGTTGCTGCTTCTGTTTATGCTGAATTTGAGTATAAAATTCCAGCAAATGCTGATGGATCTTTATCAACAACTAATATTGTTATTAATAATAGTGTAACTATTGATATTCCTGCTGGAACCTATGATTATTGTATTACCAACCCAACTCCTGGTGACAGAATGTGGATTGCTAGTGGAACACTTGGTAGAGCTGACGATTATATATTTACAGATGGTCAAACTTATGTATTCTCTGTTTCTATGGATTCATCAACTGGTAATGATATTGTTAAATTATTATCAAATTATGATGTTGCTCTTAGCGACCTTGTAGTTCCTGCTAGTGGTTTGTTAACAAATGCTGAAACAATATCTGTTTCAGTAACAAATGCTGGTATAAATGAAGCAACTAATGTTCCTTTAGTATGTATGGTTAATCAAACTCCATTAACTACAAATATAGCTTCTATAGCTTCTGGAGCAACTGCAACTGCAACTTTCACTGCTGATTTATCTACTATGAGTGAATATGAAATTTATGTTTACTCTTCTTGGAGTGAAGACTTAGACAGAACTAATGATACAGTTGCTACTACTACTTCTTGTGTCCCTGCTGCTTCTATAACTTGGAATTTTAATGATGGAGTACTTCCTTACGATTGGAGATTATATAATATTGATGGACAAACTCTAAATGAAGAAATAGCTTCATATTTCACGACTACTAATGGTTGGGAAATCCTTCAAAATGATGAAGAAGGAACTGATTTTATAGCAGCAGCAGCTTCTTATTTTGAGACAGCAGGAACTGCTGACAGATGGATTGTAACTAATCAAGTAAATTTACAAGGAGGAAATTATTTACAATTTGATGCTATGTCATTAAGTAGTAGTTACCCAGAAAGCTTAGAAGTAAAACTTGCTACATCTGGAGATCAACCTTCTGACTTCACAACAATGTTAAAATCAATTGAATCATTACCTGGTGGAGCTTTCACTACTTACACAGTTGATTTATCAGCTTATACAGGACAAGTTCGTTTTGCATTTCGCTTAACAAGTTATGATGCTTACATTTGTTTATTAGATAATATCAAAGTATTAGGTCAAGCTTCTGGATTAAATGATGTTGCTACTTCTACTTTTGGGGTTTATCCTAATCCTGCTAATGATTTTGTTACTATTTCTGATGCTAATGGTGCAGATGTTAAAGTAATTGATATGTTAGGAAGAACATTAATTGCAAAAACAATTAAATCATCTAATGAAACTATTTCTATCAACGACCTTCAAACTGGTATGTATATGATTCAAATGGTTAAAGACGGAAAAGTTTCTTCACAAAAACTTATAAAGAAATAATCTGAATTAAGAGATTTATCTCTAAAACCAAAAGGAGTTGATTAAAAATCAACTCCTTTTTTTTATATAAATAATAGCTCAACATATAATTCTCCTGGCTCTATAACTAATAGAGTGTGTAATCAAGAATTCTTAACTTTGCCCAATTAATAGTCCAGAAAGATTAAATATAAATTCAAAAAGATTAAATCTATTTTCAAGAAGGAACCTACAATATCCATTTTTTCTCTCTCCTTGTAATTATTATTGTTATATATACAAAAAAATATTTTTATGGAGAATACCACCACCTTGCGTAGCCTTCAGGTGGGGTATATTCATTTTCTGTTTTTCTATAATATTTTCACCCACTCAAAACATTATAGAACCATTCTCCTTGTAATAAACTTGTTCCATTTATACTTATTATGTTAAGATAAATTATTCTCATAGAGTATATATTGTTCTGAATGATGTTTTTGTTCGCATTCTTTAAAGTTGCTAATATATTCTTTATCCCACTGGAATTTTACATTGAGCCTTTACCTTGATGCTCAGTGGACTATAAATCAAAACTAAATAGTAAATAAAGAGAATATTAGAATTGAAACAATGAAGGTTACTAATGTTACTATTATACCTATTTTAAAGAATTGCCAGAAACCTATCTTTACTCCTTCTTTTTCGGCAGATTCTATTACAATTAGGTTTGCCATTGCTCCTAATATTGTTGCATTACCAGCAAGAGTTGAAGCCGAAGCTAAACATAACCATAATGTTTGACTATTTACAGACTCCATTAATGGGGTCATTAATACCGTGAATGGCACATTACTAACTATTTGCGTCATAAAAAGACTTATTCCATGAATGCCTAATATTCCACTAATATTTTCTGTAAGATTAATCTTCATTATATTATCTAATAGACCTACTTTTTCTATTGCAGCTACTAATATAAATAATGAAGCAAAAAAAAGTAATAGAATCCAATCAACTTCTTTAATTACTTTAGATGGTTTTGCTTTTCCTAAAAGAAGAATTAGAGCCGCTCCTGTAAGTGCAACCATAGGTATGGATATTGAGAGCATTTTACCAAAGAAAAAGCCTAAGACAACAAAAGCAAAGATAATTAAGGAGCGTTTCATCTTCTTAAATGAATAAGAATAGTCTGATGTGAATTTAAGATGCGTTTTATCCGAAAAAGCTTTATGATAAAAGAGTTTTATAATAATAATTACTAATCCCATTCCAATTATAGAAATAGGCAAGAGATGTAGCATAAAATCAATATATGATATTCCTGAGCTAATCCCTATAAGCATATTTTGAGGGTTCCCCGTTATTGTCATTACACTACCTATATTTGCTGATAATATTTCAGCTATTAAAAATGGTACTGGATTAAGATTACTCTTTCTACAAATTGATATTATTACAGGAGTAAATAAAAGCACAACGGCATCATTAACTAAAAATGCCGATGCAATTCCTGTTATAAAAACGATTATTGAAAGTAATTTAGTTCTTGTATTTGCAAAAGATATTGTTTTGGAGGCTAATAGTGAGAAAAAGCCTTCAAGTTTTAAGGTTGAAACAATAATCATCATCCCCAAAAGAAGAGCTATTGTATTATAGTCTATTGCTTTAATTGCATCATTAAAACTAATTACTCCGAAAAAAATCATAGCAACAGCCCCAGTAAATGCTGCCGAAGGTCGATCAATATTTACCTTTGGTAAACTCGTAAAGATAATTCCAATATAAGTAATTACAAAGATTACAAGCGCTACTGTTTCTATATCCATAAATTAATGCAATCTTAAAGTCCAACTTTAAATCTTTATAAAATTGGACTTTATTTAATAACTCCTTCTCTTAAAATATTTTTATTCAGCAAATAGGATTATATTTATTTCTTCATTGCAGCTTTGATGAAGGAAATAAATAATGGGTGTGGTTCTTCTACTGTTGATTTATATTCAGGATGAAATTGAACCCCAATAAAATATGGATGATTAATTAATTCAACAACTTCTACAAGGTTTGCATCTGGATTAATACCTGTGGCTATCATTCCTGCATCTTCAAATTCTTTTAGATACTTATTGTTAAATTCATAACGATGACGATGACGTTCTGATATTTCTTCTTTTTGATATGCATTATAAACCTTTGAACCTTTTTTGAGCTTACAAGGATATGCTCCTAAACGCATTGTTCCACCCATATTAGTTATTTTCTTTTGTTCTTCCATCATATCTATAACTGGATATTTTGTGCTTGGTTGCATTTCAACAGAATGTGCGTCTGGGTGATTTAGAACGTGCCTTGCAAATTCTACAACAGCCATTTGCATTCCTAAACATATTCCAAAGAATGGAACATTATTTTCTCTTGCATATTGTATTGCGCTAAGTTTTCCGTCTATTCCTCTTGCTCCAAATCCTGGTGCAACTAATATTCCATCTAATCCATCAAGTAGTTCAATACATTTTTCTTTACTTTCTTCTAAGTGTTCTGAATGTATTAATTTAACTTTAATTTTGCATTGAAGCGATGCCCCTGCATGAATAAAGGATTCTGATATTGATTTATATGCATCTTTAAGTTCAACGTATTTTCCAACTAATCCAATAGTTACTTCATTTATTGGATTATTTAATCTATAAAGAAAGCCCTTCCATTTTTCAAGATTTGGTTCTCCTTGAGCTTTAACTCCAAGACGTTCCAATACTCTTATATCAAGTTTTTCTTTTAACATATTCAAAGGCACTTCATAGATTGTTGGAGCGTCCATTGATTCAATTACATTATCTCTATCAACATTACAGAAAAGAGCTATCTTATCTTTTATTCCATCATTTAATTTGTGTTCTGTTCTGCAAACAATAATATCTGGCTGAACTCCTTGTTCAAGCATTTCCTTTACAGAATGTTGAGTTGGTTTTGTTTTTAACTCTCCAGCTGCTGCAAGATATGGTATGTATGTTAAGTGAATAACTACAATATTTTTTCCTAATTCCCATCTTAACTGGCGTACTGATTCTATAAATGGTAGAGATTCAATATCACCAACAACACCACCAAGCTCTGTTATAACAAAATCGTATTTATTTGTATCGCCAAGTATCTTTATTCTTCTTTTTATTTCATCTGTGATATGAGGAATAACCTGAACTGTTCCTCCAAGATAATCGCCTCTACGTTCTTTGTTTATAACAGTTTGATATATTCTTCCTGTTGTTACGTTATTTGCTTGTGATGTTCTAACATTTGTAAAACGTTCATAATGTCCAAGATCTAAGTCTGTTTCTGCTCCATCTTCAGTTACAAAACATTCTCCATGTTCGTAAGGATTAAGTGTTCCTGGGTCAACGTTAATATAAGGGTCAAGCTTTTGAATCGTAACAGAATATCCTCTAAGTTTTAGAAGTAAAGCAAGCGATGACGATATTATCCCTTTTCCTAATGAAGAAGTGACACCACCTGTAACGAAAATGTATTTTGTATTGGACATATTATGTTGTTGTTTTAAATTATTCTCTCTTTCAATTTGCAAATATAATTATTTTTTAGTTTGCATTAATTGTAATTGTATTATTTTTGCAACCAATGAACTTAAAACAAAAAACTATAAATGGTGTAATTTGGAGTGCAATTGAACGATTTTCTAATCAAATTATTCAATTCATTGTTCAAATTATTATTGCTCGATTGCTTTTCCCTTCTGATTATGGTATGATTGGCATGCTTGCTATATTTATGGCAGTGGCTCAAACTTTCACCGATGGAGGATTTGGAAATGCTCTTATTCAGAAAAAAGATAGAAATAATACAGACTATTCTACCGTATTTTATTTTAATATCACAGTAGGTATTATTTTATCAATAATATTTTTCTTTTCATCAGGTTTAATAGCCAACTTTTACAAAATGCCAAAACTTGAACTAATTATTCAAGTAATGTCAATAAACCTTATTATTCTTTCTTTTCAAGTTGTTCATAAAGCAATACTAACAATAAATATTGATTTCAAAACACAAGCAAAAGCATCTCTATCGTCTGTTATAATTGCAGGAATAATAGGTATTACTATGGCTTATACAGGTTTTGGAGTATGGGCTTTAGTTGCCCAATTCACCGCCATTAATATTATCCAAACAATTCTCTTATGGTATTTTGAAAAATGGAGACCAATAAGAGTGTTCTCTAAACAATCTTTTAAAAGACTATTTAATTTTGGTTCAAAAATATTAGCAGCGAATCTTTTACATACAATTTATCTTAATCTTTACACATTAGTTATTGGAAAACGTTTTTCTGCAACAGACCTTGGTTATTATTCTCGTGCAGATCAATTTGCTCAATTCCCTTCCTCAAATATCACAGGAATACTTTGGAGAGTAACCTACCCTATTATGTCTTCAATTCAAAATGAAGATGAAAAACTAAAAAATGTTTATCGTCAATACATTAGATTATCTGCATTTATAGTATTTCCTCTTATGGTAGGTCTTGCTGCAATTGCTGAACCATTTATAATTTTTATCCTAACCGAAAAATGGAGAGGCGTTATACCTATTCTTCAAATTATATCAATTTGCTATATGTTTTATCCGTTAAATGCAATTAATCAAAATCTAATGCAAGTAAAAGGAAGAAGTGATTTATTCCTAAGATTAGAGATAGTAAAAAAGATAATTGGTATAGCATTACTATTTATAAGCTTACCTTTTGGAATGTATTATGTATGTCTAAGTTTAGTAGTTTATGCGTTGATTAATCTTGCCATAAACACTTACTTCACATCAAAGCTAATTAATTTTAATATCCTTCAACAAATAAAAGATTTAATAAGAATATTATTTGCAGCATTAGCAATGGGAACAGTAGTATACTTAATAAACTACATAGAAATAAGCTATATCCTAAAACTAACCTTAGGAGTTATTGTAGGAGCCTTAGCATATACTTTTATAGCATGGATAACAAAGATGTCCGAACTAAAACACCTAATCAACCTAATACGTCCATATCTTCATAAATAACAACAATAAATCATTAATAGAGTTGATACTTTAACTTCCTATCATAGGGCAGAAAAAGCCTATTTTTCTTTCTTCAAATCCCATATCAAACACCTGAAAAAGTAAATCGCTCGTTTTAGGTATGGTAAATCGCCGTTTTAGAGGTAGCAAATCGACCGTTTTACATAGTGCAAATCGACCGTTTTACTACCCCTAAAACGACCGATTTACCACATGCAAAACGGTCGATTTGCTATAGGTAAAACGGTCGATTTACTTTTCTTGAATTAAGGATTAACTTTAAAAGAATAAGCTTTTAGTTATAACAACCTGATTAATTTGGAGTTGCAAGACAAAAGGCATAGAAAACTCCTTTTTTGGAACACAATATCCCAAAACTTTCATTTTTCCGTCATTTTTAAGCTTGTTTTTGAAGATAAAAACAAGGAAAGGTAGAATATTATTTCACCTTTCCTCTAAATTAATTTCAATTATTACTGAATTTCAATTTGTTACTTTAATAACTCCTGATCTGATACATTACCACAGGCTTTTTTCTATAAAACAAAAAAAGCTACATCTCTTATTTTGAGATGTAGCTTATGTTTAATTTTTATTTTCTATTTCTATTGAATTCTCTTATGCGTCAATATTTGCATAAGTTGCATTTTGTTCTATAAATTCTCTTCTTGGTGGAACATCATCTCCCATAAGCATTGAGAATACTCTATCTGCTTCTGATGCATTATCAAGAGTAACTTGACGGAATAGTCTTGTTTCTGGATTCATTGTTGTTTCCCATAATTGGGTTTCGCTCATTTCTCCAAGACCTTTGTATCGTTGAATACTTACTCCTGTATTTCCAAACTCTTCTTGATGAATTTGACGTTCTTCTTCTGTCCAACAATAACGTTCTTGTTTTCCTTTTTTAACTAAATAAAGAGGAGGTGTTGCAAGATATACATATCCACATTCTATTAATTCTCTCATATAACGGAAGAAGAAAGTTAGAATAAGGGTATCAATATGGCTACCATCGACATCGGCATCGGTCATAATTACAACCTTATGATAACGTATCTTATCCATATTTAATGCCTTGCTATCTTCTGTTGTTCCTATTGATACACCAAGTGCTGTATATATATTTTTTATTTCTTCAGAATCTAATACTCTATGAGGCATTGCTTTTTCAACATTTAAAATTTTACCTCTTAGTGGAAGAATAGCTTGATAATTTCTATTACGTCCTTGTTTTGCAGTACCACCCGCAGATTGTCCTTCGACAATAAATAGTTCACATTTTTCAGGGTCTGAATCGGAGCAGTCAGCAAGTTTACCAGGTAATCCAGCAACTCCAAGAACTGTTTGACGTTGTACTAATTCTCTTGCCTTACGTGCAGCATGACGTGCAGTTGCAGCAAGAATAACTTTATTTACTATTAATTTAGCTTCCTTTGGATTTTCTTCTAAGTAATTATTCAATAACTCAGATACAATTTGATCCACAGCACCCATAACTTCATTATTTCCTAACTTAGTCTTTGTCTGTCCTTCAAACTGTGGTTCTTGTACCTTAACGGATATAACAGCAGTTAAACCTTCACGAAAGTCATCACCAACTATTTCAAACTTTAATTTCTCTAACATTCCACTCTTATCGGCATAAGACTTTAATGTACGAGTTAAACCACGGCGGAAACCAGCTAAGTGAGTCCCTCCTTCGTGAGTGTTGATATTATTTACATAAGAGTGAAGGTTTTCAGTAAAAGTAGTATTGTATTGCATTGCAATTTCAATAGGAATATTTTGTTTACATCCTTCAATACAAATAGGTTCTGGCATTAACTTTTCACGATTACCATCTAAGTAGTTAATGAAATCTTTTAAACCATCTTTTGAAAGAAATCTTTCAAAAACAAAGTTTCCTTCTTCATCTTTATTCCTATAATCAGTAATAGTAAGTTCAAGACCTTTATTTAAAAATGCTAACTCACGTAAACGAGTGCAAATTGTTTGATAATTATATTCAGAAAGAGTAAAAATAGTACTATCGGGTAAAAACTCTGTGATTGTTCCTCTTTTATCAGAATTACCTACTTCTCTAACAGGATAAATTGGATCCCCTTTTTCGTATTCTTGTTCATATTCTTTTCCATCACGGCAAACAGTAACTTTCATATGAGATGATAGAGCATTAACACAACTAACACCCACACCATGTAACCCACCTGATACTTTATATGAACCTTTATCGAATTTACCTCCAGCATGCAAAACAGTCATAACAACTTCTAATGCACTTCTGCCTTCTTTTTCGTGCATATCCACAGGGATACCACGACCATTATCCTCAACTCTTATTGAGTTATTTTCTAAAATAAAAACGTCTATTTTACTACAATAGCCAGCCAAAGCCTCATCAATAGAGTTATCCACCACTTCATAAACCAAATGGTGTAAACCTCTCATATTAACATCACCAATATACATGGCAGGACGCATACGAACAGCTTCCAAGCCTTCAAGTACTGTTATATTATCAGCAGAATAAGCATTTTTTGTTTTATTCAATTCTTCACTCATCGTCAGTTAAATTTTAAAATTCAATCTGCAAATATAAGAAAAAAAAATCACATAAGACACAACAAAATGAAATCCAAATTTTCATAAATATAGAAAAAGTCTTCACCCTCTAAAGGCAAAGACTTTCATTATAAAATTTAATCTCTAAAACCCAAATTAATTATTCACAGGATATTGAATTCTTGTATGATAAATAGCTTGTAGTTTTTGTTTTAATACTTGCTTTATTATAGTTATATCTCTAAATGTTATATTAGAATTAGAGAATTGATTTATTTTAATTTGCTCGTCTATAATATTATCTACCAAATTGCTTATTGATTTTTCTGAGTGGTCTTTTAAACTTCTTGATGCTGCTTCAACGCTATCTACCATCATTACCACAGCGGTTTCTCTTGAAAATGGTCTTGGACCTTTGTAGGTAAATATGTTTTCATCAATAGGTAAATCTGGGTGTTCAAGCTTTTGTTTATTATAGAAAAACTTTGTTTGACTTGACCCATGATGAGTGCGGATAAAGTCAATTATTGGCTCTGGGAGCTTATATTTATATGCTAATTTCACACCATCTACTACATGAGAAGTAATTATTTGAGCAGACTCTTCATTAGTTATTTCATCGTGAGGATTAAAACCTGTATTTTGATTCTCAATAAAAAACATTGGCTTTATAGTCTTTCCTATATCATGATGTAATGCTCCAACTCTTACCAATAAAGCATTTCCACCTATTTGATGTATTAAATCTTCTGAAAGATTAGCAACCTGAACACAATGTTGAAATGTACCAGGAGCCTTAACAGAAAGATAACGAAGCACCTTACTATTAGTATCAGAATATTCTAAAAGAGATATTTCACTTACATATCCAAATATTTTTTCAAACAAATAAATCAGAGGAAATGCAAATAATGTCATAGCTGCATTAATTGCAAAATATCCAAAACGATACATATTTATTTTTGAAATATCTGCATCTTGTGTTAAAGTTATTGCAACATAAATAACAGAGTAAGTAACAAATACAAATATACTTGTGGTAAAAAAGTCGGAACGTTTTCCCAAATGTTCCATACTAATTATTGCCATCATACCTACGATTAATTGATAGAATACAAACTCAAAACTATTTGGTACTGAAAACCCTATAATAATGATATTAACCAAGAATACATAAAGTGCTGCACGAGAATCAAAAAACGTTCTAATTAGAATTGGAGTTAAGCATAGTGGGGCTATGTATATATATTGTGAATTTACATTAACAATTATAGCAGTAATACCAACCATTAATATTATAACCGAAAGTATTAATATTATTTTCTTATTATCACTATATAGCTCTGGATTAATATATTTAAAGAAAAATAACATTGCAATTAAGGCTAATGATACTAATATAAATTGCCCTACAATTTGCTTATATATAGTTGTTTGTGATGTGAAATTACTTTCGTACTCTTTTTTATAAATTGAGAGAACTTCATACTTATTTTGGTCAATTTTTTCGCCTCTGGCTATAATTTGATCACCTTTTAAAATTGACTGTTTAACATTTGAAACATTACTTAGTTGTATCTTTAATTGTTCTTGTGTCTTTTCCTTATTATATTTTAAAGGGGTTGTTATATCTCCTACTTTTATCTCAAAAGGCATACTATCTTTTAAAACAATTATAGTATAGTCTAATGGTAATCCTTCTATCTCTGGAATTTCTGTTTTTTCTCCTTTAACTATATCAAAATAAAGCTTTTTATTGTTTACAATTGCACTCTCTTCTTCTTTTACTTCCTTATCTGTTTTGGGTATAAGAATATCTATTGGAGATATTAAGTTTTCATGTTCCCAAAAAGCTCCCTTTTGGAAATCATATTTGAATGTAGAGTTAGATGGGAATATCCAAACAATTAAAGCACTTGCTAATAAAATTAGAAGCACTTTTGTTATGGTTGAGAAAATATTCTTTATTTTTCTTCTACTTGTTTTCATTCTTTTCTTTTATCTTTTTTGTTAAGGCTGTACAAAAGACAAAATCATTTAACTCTATATTATCTGATTCTAAAACATTTTTATTATTTCCCTTCCACCAAAGCTCTCCATTATGTAAATAAACAATATTATCACCAATTTCTACAACAGAATTCATATCATGAGTATTTATTATTGTTGTAATATTGTATTCGTGAGTAATGTCATATATTAACTTATCTATAACAATTGAAGTCTGAGGATCTAAACCTGAATTAGGTTCATCACAGAAAAGGTATTTAGGTTGTGCAGCTATAGCTCTTGCTATGGCTACTCTCTTTTTCATACCTCCACTTAACTCTGAGGGTTTCATTTTATTTATCCCTTTTAGATTTACCCTTTCTAAAGAAAAATTTACTTTATTCAACATCTTAGCATAAGATTCCCTCTGAAACATTCTTATCGGAAACATTATATTCTCTTCAATACTCATAGAATCGAATAAAGCCCCTCCTTGGAATACCATACCCATATCCTTTCTTACATCAATCTGCTGTTTAGTTGACATTTGAGTAAAGACCCTATTATCAAATAAAACATCTCCAACATCTGGCTTATGCAATCCAACTATAGTTTTCATTAAAACAGTTTTTCCACTACCACTCTGTCCAATAATTAAACTACATTCCCCTGGAGGAAATACTGTATTAATATCCTTCAATACCTGAATATCATCAAAAGACTTTGAAACTTTTTTAATCTCAATCATTAGAAAAATAAGTTTGTCATTAGTAGATTAAATACCATAATTGCAATACTGCTTTGTACAACGGCTTTAGTGCTTTGTATTCCAACTTCAACAGAGCCACCTTTCATTGTATAACCCCTATAACAAGCTATTGTTGAAATAATAAGAGCATTAACTGCTGTTTTGATAATTGCATAAAATATATCATAAGAAGAAAATTCAAGTCTAATACCTTCAATATAATGAAATGGCGACAATCCATTAAAAGCACCGCCAAATCCTCCTCCAATTAATCCAATAAAAATACTAATAATAATAAGCAAAGGGAAAAATATAAAACAAGCTAAAATTTTAGGTAAAATCAAGTAAGAAGCTGTATTAACTCCCATAACTTCCATTGCATCAATCTGCTCTGAAATTCTTTGAGAACCTAATTCTGAAGCAATCATTGAAGCACATTTACCTGCAAGAATAAGAGATATTACAGTTGGAGCAAATTCCAAAACAAGAGCTTTCCTGGAAGCAAATCCATATATCCAAGAAGGATAAATAGGATTATTAAGGTTTAGTATCATTTGAATAACAACTGCTGCACCAATAAATAAAGAAATAATACAAACAATAGGGATAGATTCTACACCCAAAGCTTCCATTTCATAAAGAATCTGCCTCTTAAATACATGCATATTTTGAGGCTTCTTAAAAGCGTCCTTCATCAATAAAATGTAAGAACCAAACTCTACAAAGAATTTCTTAAATATCATTATTTAAATATTTCTATCTTAGTTTCACCATCTATTGCCGATACCCTAATTTTTTTCTTTTTCTTATCATTGTTTTCAAGAATAGCTTCTGAAAGAGGATCTTCAACATTCTTTTGAATTGCCCTCTTTAAAGGTCTTGCACCAAATTGTTTATCCACTCCTTTTTCAATAATAAAGTCTTTCAATTCATCTGTAAACTCAATTGAATAATCTAAACCTTTTAAACGTTTTTTTAGAGTATTAAGTTCAATATCAATAATCTTTATAATATCATCTTTTTCCAAAGTACGGAAGAAAACAATATCATCAACTCTATTAAGGAACTCAGGAGAAAAAGTCTTATTAATATCATTATCGATAATACTTTTTTCTATTTCAACCACCTTACTTTCACGAGATGTTGTTGAAAAACCAACCCCTAATCCAAAGTCTCTAAGTTTTCTACTTCCAACATTAGAAGTCATAATAATAATAGTATTTTTGAAATCAACCTTCCTTCCAATTGAGTCGGTAAGATGACCATCATCTAAAATTTGAAGTAAAATATTGAATACATCAGAATGTGCTTTTTCAATTTCATCAAGTAAAACAATAGAATAAGGGTGCATTCTAACCTTTTCAGTTAATTGTCCTGCTTCCTCATGACCAACATAACCTGGAGGAGAGCCAATTATTCTTGAAACAGAATGTTTCTCCATATATTCACTCATATCTAAACGAATAAGGTTAGCATCAGAGTCAAACAGATACTTTGCCAATTCCTTTGCTAAATGAGTCTTTCCCACACCTGTTTGTCCAACAAAAATAAATGAACCAATAGGACGGTTAGGGTCATTAATCCCTACTCTTGCCCTACGAATAGCCTTGGAAATTTTCATTACGGCTTCATCTTGTCCAACAACAACACCCCTTAAGTTTTCTTCCATTTTAAGCAATTTCTGAGTTTCATCGGAACTAACCTTCTGAATCTTCACACCACTCATCATAGAAATAACATTAGCAATATCATCTTCGGAAACAACAACATAATTATCCTCTATATCTTTTTCCCAAAGTTTATATTTTGCTTCTATATCTTCATTTAATTCTTCAATATTTGACTTTAAAATCTTAGCCTTCTCAAACTCTCTTTTAACAACAACTTCACGCTTTTCAGCCTCCAATTCATTTATCTTTTTTTCCAATTCAACCAATTCTTCCGGCACTCTAACATCTCTAACATGAGCTCTTGCTCCTGCTTCATCAAGTGCATCAATAGCCTTATCGGGTAATTGTCTATCGTTTATATATCGTTCCGATAGTTTCACACAAGCCTCAATAGCCTTATCGTCATATCTAACCTTATGATGTTGTTCATACTTAAACTTAATATTTTTAAGAATAGTAAGTGTTTCCTCTGCCGTTGTAGGCTCAATCATCACCTTCTGAAACCTTCTTTCCAAAGCCCCATCCGACTCAATATTCTTTCTATATTCACTTAAAGTAGTTGCACCAATACATTGTATTTCACCTCTTGCAAGAGCTGGTTTAAATATATTTGAAGCATCTAAAGAACCAGAAGCATTTCCAGCTCCAACAATAGTATGTATTTCATCAATAAAAAGAATAATCTCTGGATTTTTTTCTAATTCATTAATCAAACCCTTTAATCTTTCTTCAAATTGACCTCTATACTTAGTTCCAGCAACCACAGAGGCCAAATCCAAAGTATATATTTTTTTCTTAAACAAAGTATAAGGCACATCCTTAGCCGCAATCCTTAATGCCAAACCCTCTGCAATAGCCGATTTTCCAACACCAGGCTCTCCAATCAAGATAGGATTATTCTTTTTCCTGCGAGAAAGAATTTGAGCAATACGTTCCATCTCTTTTTCTCTTCCAACAATTGGATCTATCAAACCTAATTCAGCTTGTTCTGAAAGATTTTTACCAAAATTATCTAAAAACGGAGTTGGTTTCTTATTTTCTTTAAGTGATGTTACTTTCTTAGATGTTTTTTTCATTGGACCCTTTGCTCCAAATAAATTTTCGTCATCGTCGTCATCGTCATCATCTGCCATATAAGAAGAATCAGCAAAAGGCTTAGGTTTATCTTCTTTTTCAATTGCCTCTTCATCGGTTGATAAATCAGAAGAGTTCTTTATCCAAGCATGAATAATTTCATAAGTCAATCCATAACCAAAAAGAATATTAGCAACCAAATTATTACCTTCTTTCAATATTGAAGCTAAAAAATGTTCCGTACCAATTTCATCAACACCCAAATCGGTCGCTTCAAGAAAAGATAATTTAATAACCCGTTCAGTTTGTTTTAATAAAGGCACATCTCGTTCTTCATTAAGAGCCATAAAAACATCCTGTTTTTGAACAGTTTTTTCAATTTCAGCTTTTATAACTTGTGCATCAATATTAAAATCAGTCAATATCTGTATTGCCTTACATTCCTTTTCTCTAATAATACCTAAAAATAAATGCTCAACTCCAAAGAAATCACTCCTTAGTCTCATAGCCTCATCACTACCTGCTTTTATAGCATTCTTAGCGTGTTCTGTCAATTTAGCGTCCATAATTTAATATGTAAAATATCTTCAAAAGTACAAAGATTATCTCTATTACAATATATTTATTGAAGGATAAAAAACAAACCCACAACAATATAACCATTTAAAGCATTATAAATCAAAATATAACCGCAAAATAAAAATAAAAAATAAGATTTGTATTGTTTACTTTTTGATTGAAATCGTTGTTATAGTATAGTAAGATAAAAATCATAAGAAAAAACGAACAATAACAATTAATACATAATGACTATGAGAAAAAAAATATTTATTCTTTTTACACTAATCCTATTTGGTATTAGTTTCAATGCAAAAGCATACGATTTATTTGTAGTAAATGAAAGTGGAGATACTATTTTTTATAATATAACATCTTCCTCATCTCCTTATACAGTTGAAGTTATATCCACTCCTGCTAATGCAAATAATTATTCCGGAGCAATAACAATTCCATCAACTATTTTATATAATGAGATAAATTACACAGTTAATTCAATAGGCAATTCTGCATTTTTTAATTGCCCCAATCTAACATCAGTCATAATTGGAGATTCAGTTCAAACCATAAGTGATGCAGCATTTGGAGATTGTTCTAACCTGTTATCGGTTTACATGCCACCTTCCCTTACACACATAGAACAAGGAGCCTTTAGAGGTTGTACAAACATATCTTCCATTTCTTTACCTTCAAGCCTTACCATAATAGGCTCCAATGCATTTAATTCATGCTCATCATTAAGAAAACTAACAATATCATCTCAAGTAATAATTATTGGAGATGGAGCATTTAACAATTGCACAGGAATTGACACAGTTAATTACAACTCCATTAATTGTTCAATAGGAAATTTTATATTTAATGGGTGTTCATCATTTACAAAATTAATTGTTGGCGAAAACGTAGAAAAAATACCTTACAACGCATTTTCCGAATGCACTCATTTAACCTCAGTTTCATTGCCAAACACTCTTACTACAATTTCAGAAAACGCATTCTCTTCTTGTATCAATTTAACATCAATCAATATCCCTAATTCAGTAAATACGATAGATAAATTTGCATTTAAAAATTGCACAAGCCTAACATCAATCAATATTCCCAATTCAGTTTCAACATTAGGTGATGAAACATTTTATGGTTGCACAAGATTAACATCAGCAACAATAAGCAATTCTCTTACATCAATACAAAAAAGAGTTTTCTACGGCTGTGAAGGCTTAATCTCAATCACCATTCCTTCTTCAATTACAATAATAGATGATGAAGCATTTGCAGGATGTAGAGCCTTAACAACAATTGATTTAGGCACTTCAATTACAAGAATTGGAAAATCAGCATTTAATGAATGTAATAATTTAGCAACAATAACCCTTCCATCTACCATTACCCTAATTGATTCCCTTGCCTTTTGTTATTGCAATAACCTCAATTCCATTACATGCCAAGCCATTATGCCTCCAGTCCTAAATTATGGAGCATTCTATAACGTCCACAATTATATCCATGTTTATGTTCAATGCCCTTCAGTAGAATTATATCTAAGTTCTGAATATTGGAATAATTTTATAAATATAACATGCGATGTAGGGCTAAATGATATTTCAAATATTCAATTAGAAACCAAACTATACCCTAACCCAACACAAGAAAGGACAACATTAGAAATTCAAGGACTAAAAACAAATGCAGATGCAATAATATATGACTATCTTGGTAGAACAATTAAGACATATAAATTAAATGCAGGACAAAAAGAATTAGAAATTAATTTAGCAGGATTTTCATCTGGAATATATAATGTAAAGATTACAAATAACGATTGTAATATCACCAAGAAACTAATTGTTAATGATAAATGATAAATGGTTAATCTTTTTTGGGGGCGGATTATATTTCGCCTCTTTTTTTTTGCAGACATTTGAAATTATATTTCCAACTAATGATTCCCTAAATTTACCTATTATAGAAAAAAAATATTTTTTTCACTTACTTTTTTACTGTTTCTATTGTTATAGTAAATATAGCAAAAAAAGAAGTTGATTGTTTTGCAAAAAGAATTTATAAGCCAGAGGTAAAAAATAGAAAAAAACTAACAGTTCGTGATTAAATAGTTAATTTGGGGGGCGTATTTCGGTACGTCCCTTTTTTATATTCAGTATTTTAAAGCAAAAAATAAGGATAGCCAAAAGAATTTATCATTCAAAACAATTATTTTGATATAAAATTTGTTTTAGTAAAAAACTATTTCTATTTTTGCGGGGTATAATTGATTGAGAAACAAAATCTAAAAAAGATATTTAATAGAATTATCAATTTAATACATTAAAGATTATGGATAGTTATTATGTAAATCAAAAAGCAGAAACTTCAGGAGAACACGAAGTTCATAAAGCATCATGTAAGCACCTTCCAAAAAAAGAAAACCTAATGCCTTTAGGAGAATTTGCAAAATGTTCTGATGCCCTAAAAGAAGCAAAAAAACACTATTCAAATATAGATGGATGTTATTTTTGCTGCCTACTTTATCATAAAAGATAATATATAATAATGGTTAGTGATTAATGTTTAATGTTTAATAAAAAAGGACGGAAAATATTCCGTCCAAAGATTAACCATTAATCATTAACAACTAACCATTATTGAAGTCCTGTTGGTGCTGGGTCGCGATATTCGTAACCAGAAGATTTTAATTTGGTCTTGAATAATTTGTTTGGAACAAAATTAACTCTTGTTCTTTTGATTGTTGATGCATCAACTTCTTCAAGTGTATCCTTAGCATTTGCTTTTAGATAAGGAGTGAAGTTGCCTAATTGGTCAAGTTCAACTGTAATACCATTCATTGTTGAATCAGCAATTTCGATTTGCAATTGACGCAAACATGCAAGGACATCACCTTCCGCCAAAGCTGAAGCTCCAGAAATTCTTTTAATTAATTGTTCTTGACTCAAGAAACCATTACGAGAAATAACGGCGATGAATTTAATGCCAGGTGTTGTACCTACGGCAATTCTACGTTTTACTTTTGTGTAGAATAACATAATTGTGTACGATTAACCTTAATACTATCGCGAGGTTTTTTGTTTTACAATTGTGGATTAGCGAACATAAACATATATGCTTTTTAATCTACCTTACAAAGGTACAAAAACTATTTTACATAACAAACTATTTCACAAGAAATAAACTCTTAAATAATCATAAAAATAATGCTTTTTAATCCATTGATTTTGAGGTAATTTATTTTTAAAAGAACAAGTATTTTTTGTCAGAATACAGGTAAAAAAATGATCAAGTTTTACAGAAAAAAGAGTTAATCTTTTTCCAAATATATTAAATATAAATCCGAAAAGATTTAATCTTTTTCCAGAAAGGTTTAATCTATAATGGTTAATGATTAATGGTTAATGGTTAATGATGATTTGTCCAATAAGGAGACGCGATAAATGACTTCGTCGAGCTCGACCTTCGGTCTTCGGTTCGCGTCTCTACGGGGGTTATGGTCCATTGAGTCCATTTTGTCCTTTGAATTTATTGAAGGATTGTTTTCAAAGAATTGTTTTGGTGGAAAATGATAACCACATTTTATTGCTCTATTGCATATCCCTACCAATGGTGAAAGATATCCCCCTGTTTCTTTGTCTATATATCTTGTGAAAGAATGTTTTCTTCCACATTTTGGACAAGTAAACCTTGTTGTTTGTCCTTTGTATTTTTCTAATATATATTTCATGATATTTTGTATGTTTTTTTAACATTTGAGGGCTCTGATACACTTTATTTTTATAGCTATCTGAATATTAGCGTCCATACACTAATACACCCCCCTTAGTATAGTGTATTGGCGTATCAAGTTTAATAGGTTCAGACTTGCACTAAGTCAAGTTTGCTTAGTGCCAAGTCTAAACTCTTGATTTATTAAAAATTATTTTGTGTTCGATTCTTCAAGTGCTTTAATCTTTCTATATTTTGATAGTTTTCTTGATACAGTTGCATCAGAAATTCCCAATTCCAAACCTATTTCCCTATGATTTAATCCTTCTGCTTTCATCTTCATTATCTCATTATATTCATATTCTATCGTCTCTACTCTCTCCTTGTCTTGATTTAGCAATTCTTAGTGAGTACGAGTATTTAGATTCTTAAAGGTCAGGTTTTCGGTAAATTGAAGATTAAAAGAATGTGTTTTGAACTGGTGTGATAAGTAGTTGCTTTTAACAATGCAGAAATGTTTTTGATTTACTGATTGGATATCGCTTTTCAGTTCTATCATCAATCTCATCTTGGCTTCAAAGCCTTGTGAACCTAAGGCGTTATGTTTTGAAGGTTCAAGGTTATCGGAGCGTTTGTTTGTGTGATGAAGAAAGATTACTAAGCAACCATATTTCTGTGCTAATTGGCTGAAATCGTTTAGAAAGGCTCTTACTCTATTGGTTTCATATAATTGTCCTGTGAATACATCGGCGAAGGCATCTATAATAACAAGGTCAGCAGGGTTTTCTGATAATTCTTTTTCTAATCTATTTAAGAGATTATCTGTTTCAAAAATATATACCAAGTTTTCCAACTCCTGTGGTTCTAAGCCATAGTCTTGGTTTTGCTTTTTCAATAAATAAGAAATTGCCATTTTATCATCTTCCGTAGAAACATAATAAGCTCTTTTATAAACTGGTTCTACCTTCCAACCTATAAAATCTCTTCCCGTTACAACACAAACACATAATTCTCTTATTCCATTTTCAATTTTATGGATGTGGGTTGTGGTTGTTGTACCGTAGGGGCAGGCTCCAAACCTGCCCTTAAATGTGGTTGGGTTGGTTTTTGGATTGTTGGTTTGCGGGCAGGTTTGGAACCTGCCCCTACGGGTTTGGATTTGGATGTTTTTTGCTTGGATGATTGTTATGTTGCAGCCAATGTCATAAGAAATAAGGTTGTTTGTAAAGATATTTCTAAGCCTATAATAGATATAAAATATATTTATTTCTGTTTTTCAATATTTTATCCGTATATTTGTGGAAAAATGAAAAAGCTATTTAATTTTACAAGAACAGAATCGATAGAAACAATGCAAACTGACTCTCTTTATACATTGAAAAGGCTTAGAGATGGAGTAGATTTTATGCAGATTAAAGATTCTAATAATATTAGTGCAAGCATTCCTCAATTAATGATACTTATTAATGGCAGCGATGGAATGGTTGATGTGTATAATTATAATAAAGAGATTAAAGAAAACAAGATAGAAAAGGAAATAGTATTAAAGGATTTTGATACTTATTTAATGCCACTTCTTTAATTTGTTATCCCGCCAAAGTATAATCATTATAATGCAAATCTATAAGTTATAAAAACTTTAGAAGTAATGGTATTAAATACATTTGATACTATAAGATTTTTTAATCTATTACAAAAGAAAGAATAGATAATACATTTATAGTTGCTATTACTAAAAAATATTTTACCTAAGCTTATTTTATTGTTGAATTAATTAGTCTTTTTAATTTATCATTTTCCTCTCTTATATTATAGTATTTCTCTAATACTTCAAAATATTTTTGTTTATAATCTATATTAAATATACCATCTGACGCTTCGCTATTGCAAGTGTCAGATTTATCCTGTGATTTTAACATTTTACCCTCTCCCATTCTTAACCAAATTGTATTTAGATCTGGGAATTGCTCAACTATTTTGTTCAATTTATCATTTCCAAATGAATTTTTCATTGAACTTATGAACGTTCTAGGCAGATTACATCGCAAACAGAATGCGCTCTCAGACAAATTTGTTGATTTAACAAATAATTTAAGTCTTTCTTTTTCAGACATATAAAAATATTATTAAAAAATAACGCATAAACAGTTTGTTCGGTTGCACAAATTATTTGTACATTTGCCAAATTATACAAAACCATAAACGCAAAGTTATAAAAAGAAAACATAAAATCAACATTAAGCATAAAAAAAATATTAGAAATGACACTCAAGGACTATTACAAAAGCCTCGGGAGGCAGACTCCACCTAAAACGGCATTAATTCAGGATATTGCAAAATTATGCAAAGTAACAGAAACAACAGTAAGAAATTGGATAATTAGAGATATGAAACCTATCAATCCTGAACACATAAAAATTATTTCACAAAAAACAGGCATTAAAGAATCTGATTTATGGAAAAACCAAAAACAACTCCAAAAATGAGATATGGTAAAGAACATATAATTAGATTAATAATAAACTATAGGGGGGGGGGGGAAAAAATCATTTATTTTACTTTATTTCTATTTTCACAAAGAGAATATCAGAAAAACAAAATCTATTTAATAATTAGTTTATGAAAAAAATCAACTTAATTATAGTAGCAATCGTAGCTATTGTTATATACTCATGCAACAATAAAAATGAAGAATTTAATGCCCCTACATTCAAAGTTACGTCTTTTGAAAGAATTTATATAAATGGTACATACAACTGCAAGGCTTCAATAGTTATTACTGATATTCCAAAGGCTTACTCTATTGACGGACTACTTTACGCCGACACTATAACTCTAATAGATATAGATATTCCTAAATATGAATATGATATCCAACTTTTAGATAAAAGAAAATTATACTTTAATGTATACGGCAAGCACAAAGGGAACATAAAGATTAAAATTGCTTGGACAAGTAAAGAGGATAGAAAAAAATATCTTGTAGGTTGGCACTTAACATATGGTTATGGAAAAAACTGCTCAATTTTAATGATAGACTTAGATCAAAAATAGAAAATATTTTACAACCTATTCTCTTAATATTTGCATATTGTTATCCCGCAAGGACTCGAACCTTGAACTAATGAACCAGAATCATCTGTGTTACCATTACACCACGGGACAATATTATTTTTAACAACTTACGTGCCAAAATAGATTTGGTTTAAAACAAAAAGACCAAAGTATAACTATTAATTATACTTTGGCACTTTGTTTGTTATCCCGCCAAGATTCGAACTTGGAACATATGAACCAAAATCATAAGTGTTACCATTACACCACGGGACAATCTCATTGTGTTGTTTTGAGGATGCAAAAGTAATACATTTTTCTAAACTCGCAAATTTTTTCTCTATTTTTATCACCTTTTTCTTTCAGTAGCTTGCTTTTCTTCTGCTTTATATGCTTAATTTATATCGTCAAGTAAAAAATTTCATATCTTTGCACTAAGTAACTATTAGATGTATGTATTCTGAAAAAATTATTGAGGTAAATGATTTAAAAGTTTCTTTTTTGCGACAAAAACAGTGGTTTGAAGTTGTTAAGGGAATTAGTTTTTCTGTTTCTAAAGGAGAAATTGTTGGTTTAGTTGGAGAAAGTGGCTCTGGAAAGAGTGTTTCTTCTTTAGCTATTATGGGGCTTTTACCTGAAAAATACTCTAAAATTAATGGTGGTAGTATTCTTTTTTATGATAATGTAAAAGAATCTACTATTGACTTAGCTCATTTAGAAGAAAAGAAACATCAACAATTGCGAGGAAAAAGAATTGCAATGATATTTCAAGAGCCTATGACTGCTCTTAATCCTGTTCAGAAATGTGGCAAGCAAGTTTTGGAGATGATTCTTCTTCATAATAATCATTTTTCAAGCAAACAAAGTAAAGAAAGAGTTTTAGAGCTTTTTAGAGAAGTTCTTTTGCCTGATGTTGAACGTATATATAATAGTTATCCTCATGAGCTTTCTGGTGGGCAAAAGCAAAGGGTTATGATTGCAATGGCTCTAAGTTGTAATCCTGATTTATTAATTGCCGATGAACCTACTACGGCTTTAGATGTTACTGTTCAAAAAACTATTCTTGATTTATTAAAGTCCTTACAAGAAAAATATGGTATAGGTATTTTATTTATTACTCATGATTTAGGGGTTATAAAACAAATTGCAGATAGAGTTATTGTTTTATATAGAGGAGAAATTGTTGAGCAGGGAAAGATTAATGATGTTTTCTTTCATCCTCAGCACCCATATACTAAAGGACTTATTGCTTCTCGTCCTCCAACCAATCAAAGACCCAAACATCTTCTTACTGTGGCTGATTTTTTAGATGGAAATATCCCTAAGCTTGATTATGTATCAGTAGATGAAAGAAAAATAAATCACGAAGCATTATATTCTAAACCTTCTTTGCTTAAAGTTAAGAATTTAGTTGTGGAATATATTGTTGATAAAAATATATTTGGGAAAGTAACAAAGAAAGTTATTGCAGTAAATAATGTTAGCTTTGATATTTACAAAGGAGAAACATTAGGACTTGTTGGAGAAAGTGGTTGTGGAAAGACAACAATCGGTAGAGCTATTTTGCAATTAATTGAAGCTGCAAGTGGACAAATAGAGTTTGAAGGAATAATGCTTAATGAGATTTCAGAAAAGAAACTTAGAGCTATTAGAAAGAAAATACAAATCATTTTTCAAGACCCCTACTCTTCTTTAAATCCTCGTTTACCTATTGGGGAAGCGATTCAAGAGCCTATGAGAGTTCATAAACTTTATAATTCTGAGAAAGAAAGAAAAGAAAAAGTATTAGAGTTATTGGAAAAAGTTGGATTAGAACGATTACATTATAATCGTTATCCTCATGAATTTTCTGGTGGACAAAGACAAAGAATAGGGATTGCTCGTTGCTTGGCATTAGAACCTGAAATTGTTATTTGCGATGAGAGTGTTTCTGCTTTAGATGTATCGGTTCAAGCTCAGGTTTTAAATTTGATTAATGATTTAAAGCGTGATTTTAATTTTACTTGCATTTTTATCTCTCACGATCTCTCTGTTGTGAAGTATATGTCAGATAGAATGATTGTGATGCAAAGTGGTAATATTGTTGAGTATGGAGATTCTGACAGCATTTATTCCGACCCTCAAACATCATACACAAAACAACTTATATCTGCAATTCCTCAGTAATTCTTGTTAAATTAAAGAAAATACCTATATTTGCAACTTACAAATGCCCTAAATCACTTGTTTTAGGGTTGTGTCAAACGAATCTCTAACTTTATGTTAAACATAGATGTAAGCTCGGAAATAGGTAAATTAGAAGGAGTTATTTTGCATAAACCAGGAATAGAAATTGAACAAATGATTCCTGATACAATTGCTGAATGTTTATACAGCGACCTCTTAAATCTCAATATTGCCCAAAAAGAATACTATTACTTTCAAGAAGTATTGTCGAAATGGACAAAAACTTATCAAATTATTGATTTACTTACTGATATCTTAAAAGATAATAATGTAAAGTCATTATTAGTAAAAGAAATATTAGCTAAAGAAGGAAAACCTTTATTAGAAGGAGAGCTACTTTCTTTACCTGCTAATGAATTATCAAGAATGTTGATTGAAGGTAAGCCCAATGATTTAGCTCCTTTATATAATTTTTTCTTTACTCGTGATGCCTCTTCAAGCATTTATAATCAAGTATTGATTAATTCTATGCAGTTTGAAGTTCGTTCAAGAGAAAGCATTATTATGGATTATATATTTAGATTCTACTTCAAAGCAGAAACAATAAATGCTAAATCTTATTCATTGGATGCAAATACAGAAGGAGGAGATGTATTGATAGGAAGAGAAGATGTATTACTTTTAGGTCAAGGTATAAGAAGCAATAAGAAAGGTCTTGAATTCTTAATCAATCACTACTCAAAAACAAAACCCAAATTTAATATACTAATCCAAACACTTCCTCATTCTCCTGAATCATTTATTCACTTGGATATGGTATTTACAATATTGGATAAGGATAAATGTATGGCATACGAACCTTTGATAGTTAAAAACACTAATAACTTTGAGGTATGTAATATTGAAATAAATAACGGAAATGTTACTTATCACAAAAAGCCAAACTTTATGGCTGGTTTAAACGATTTAGGCTTTGACCTTGAACCAATAAGTTGTGGTGGAAACAATAAACTATATCAAGATCGTGAACAATGGCATTCAGGTGCAAACTTCTTTTGTTTGGGGGAAGGAAAAATAATTGGTTATTCACGAAACACAAATACAATTGATGCGTTAAATACTGCCGGCTTTGAAGTTTTGAAAGCTGAAGATATTTGCAATAATAAAATTAACATGAATGACTATAATAAATTTGTTGTAACGGTTGATGCTGCTGAACTTCCTCGTGGTGGTGGTGGTGCAAGATGTATGACAATGCCTATTAAAAGAAGTTCTGTTAAATGGTAAGCACAAAAAAACTAATAAATATAATAATTAACAATTAGAATAAATGAAAAAGTATTCGTTAATAAACAACATCTTGGGTTGGGGAGTATTCCTAATTGCAAGTATAGTTTACTTAGTTACTGCTGAACCTACTGCTTCATGGTGGGATTGCGGAGAATATATTGCAACTGCATATAAGCTACAAGTTGGTCACCCACCTGGAGCTCCGACTTTTCAATTAATTGGAAGACTATTTTCTTTATTTGCTGGTGGAGATGTAACAAAAGTTGCATATATGGTAAACTCAATGAGTGCAATATGTAGTGGATTAACTATTTTGTTCTTATTCTGGTCAATTACAATGCTTGCAAAGAAATTTATTGCTAAAGGAAAAGAAATGACAACTTCTCAAATGATTGCTATTATGGGATCTGGTTTAGTTGGTGCTTTAGCTTATACTTTTTCTGATACTTTCTGGTATTCTGCTGTTGAAGGTGAAGTTTATGCTATGAGTTCTTTCTTTACTGCATTAGTATTCTGGATAATATTAAAATGGGAAAGTCAAGCTGATGAAAAACATAACCTACGTTGGATTATTTTAATTGCATTCTTAATAGGTATATCTATAGGCGTCCATTTATTAAACTTGCTTGCTATTCCTGCAATGACTTATGTATTCTACTTTAAGAAATATCCAAATACAACTAAGAAAGGTTTTATTTGGGCTGGATTGCTTTCATTTCTAATTGTTGGAATTATTCTTTATTTTGTTGTTCCAATGATAGTAAGTATTGCTGGTCACTTCGAAATATTCTTTGTAAACTCAATAGGACTTCCATTTAATTCTGGCACAATAATATTCTTTGCAATAGTAATTGGATTAATTATTTGGGGACTTAAGTATTCAAGAATTAAAGTAAAACCTCTATTAAATACTATTATCATTTGCTTTTTATTCCTTTTGATTGGCTATTCTACATTCTTTGTTTTAGTTATTCGTGCTAATTCAAATACTCCTTTAAATGAGAATGCTCCAAAAGATGCTGTTGGTTTATTGACTTACTTAAACCGTGAACAATATGGAGACACTCCTATTCTTTATGGACAATACTACACAGCACAAATGGTTAAACAAGATGAAGGCTCTCCTAAATACATTAAAGACACTGCAAACAATCAATACATTAAAGTAAAATCAGGGGGAAAAATAGAATATGATCCAAATAGTTGCACTGTATTTCCAAGAATGTATTCTAACGATGAAACAAGAAAACATATAACATATTATAAGTATTGGACTGGAATAAACAGTGATAGAAAACCAACCTTTGCTGAAAACTTAACATATTTCTTCCGTTATCAAGTAAACCACATGTATTGGCGTTACTTTATGTGGAACTTTGTGGGAAGACAAAATGATATTCAAGGCTTTGGTTTAAATCATTCTAATTATGATCCTGAATCAAATGGAACAAAAGATGTTTTAAATGGTAACTGGATTTCTGGGATTAACTTTATTGATGAGATGCGTCTTGGACCTCAAAATAATCTTCCTTCTGAAATGGCTAATAACCATGGTAGAAATAAATTATTCTTTCTACCATTTATATTAGGTATTTGTGGCTTAGTTTATCAATTCAAGAAAGACAAAAAGAATAGCTTCGTTGTATTTATGTTATTCTTTATGACTGGTCTAGCTATTGCTCTTTACCTTAATATGCCTCCTCAACAACCAAGAGAAAGAGATTATGCTTTTGCTGGTTCTTTCTATGCTTTTGCTATTTGGATTGGATTAGGCGTATTTGCTTTATATGATTGGTTAAAGAATGTAAAGATGCCTGAAAATGTAAAAGCAATAGGTATAACTGTAATTTGTCTTGTTGCTGTTCCTATTCTTATGGCTTCTCAAGAATGGAATGACCATGACCGTAGTGGAAGATACTCAACAAGAGAATTTGCAAGAAACTACTTAGAAAGTTGTGATAAAGATGCTATACTTATTACATTTGGAGATAATGATACATTCCCTCTTTGGTATGTTCAAGAAGTTGAAGGGGTTCGTCCTGATATAAGAATTCTTAACTTCACTCTTTCTGGTATGAATTGGTATGTAGAACAACTATACAATAAAGTGTATGAATCTGAAAAATGTCCATTTACTCTTCCTAAACAGTATTATGGACTTGGGTCAGATGTTTCTGCTGTTTATCCTGAAAGTGGTGATACTATTGAGTTAAAAGATGCTTTAAGAAGAATGACTTATGATCCAAAAACAACTACATTCTCCAATACAGGAGATTCTATAAAACTTCTTTTATCTAATAACTTAAAGATAACATCAGGACAAAATGTATTTACATTCTCTATTCCATTAGATGGAAAACAAGGAATGAAATATCTTCAAAGAAATGAATTAATGCTATTAGATATCCTTGGAACAAACGCATTTAAACGTCCTATCTACACAATGAGTCCTCAATATTTTGCTAATATAATTCCTAACATTGGTGATTATGTACAACAAGAAGGTTTAGTATATAAAATTGTGCCAACAAAAGAAAGAGGTAATATTGCATTAGATAAGTCATATAAACTATTTACTAATAAGTTTCAATGGGGAGGAATAAATGATCCTAAAACTTATCTTGAAGATGCCGTAACAATTAATAACTCTCGTAATATGCGTCAACAACACATGTTATTAGCAAAAGGATTAATTGCCAGAGGAGATAAAGCCAGAGCATTAAAAGTTCTTGACAAGGTTCTTGAACAATTCCCTGATTCTAAAATATATTTTGATAAGTTTGATATGCAGCTTGCAACACAATACTTTGATGCAGGAAACATGAAAAAAGGAGAAGAAATCCTAAATAAGATTACAGACCTATATATCAACGATGTTAAATACTATGATAGATTTACAGGTAATAAAGCAAGAAGTGTTGCAAGCACTAAGAATGAAGCTCTTCAAATACTTGCTTTAATCAATAATTATGCAAAAGACTATAATATTCAATCTGTCCAAAAAAAGATTAGTGCTATTGCAGAAATGCAATCTCTTTTAGGAGTTCAAGAACTACAAAAAGGATATAATGATTTAGTAAGTAGTATTAATGCATCATTAGAAGTTGTTCGTTCTGGAAATAAAGTAGAGGGAGCAAATCAGTTAGTGGCTGAGCTTACATCATTAGAAAAGATAATGGCAACTCAATCACAAGAACTATTTGACCGTGCATCAGAGCTATTAATGTTTGTATATTCTAATGCAGTAAATCATCAATTAAAGGCTGTTCAAGACAAAATAATGTCGAACCCAACATTTATGAAAATACTTCAAGAAGCTTCAAGCAAACAACAGGCTCAACAAGGACAAGGACAACAACAAAACAATATTAACATACCTGGAGTTAATTAACATATAAAATATATCAAGAAGACAAAGGGCAATTGACATTAGTCATTAGTCCTTTGTCTTTTATTCAAAATAGATTAGAAAATGAATATTGAAGTTTTAAAATCAAAAATACATAGAGCTGTGGTTACTCGTGCTGATCTTGCTTATATCGGTAGTATAACTATTGATGAAGATTTAATGGATGCAGCAAATTTGATTGAGAATGAAAGAGTGCATATTTTTGATATAAACAATGGAGAACGTCTAAGTACCTATGTAATAAAAGGGAAAAGAGGATCAGGAGAAATAGGTATTAATGGTGCAGCAGCAAGGAAAGTTCAACCAGGAGATTTAGTAATAATTGTTTCTTATGGTACAATGGAGTTTGAAGAAGCAAAAAAACATACACCAATAGTTATTTTCCCTGAGAATAATAAATTGATTTAAGAGTCATTGAAATTAGCTAAGAGTTCTTTTAATTTATAGTAAAGTAGTCTAAATTTTAAGAAATAGAAGAAAAAATAAATGAAGAAAATATTAAGAATAATAATATTCTTTGCTATAGGAATAGGTTTTATATGGTGGTTTTTAGCTAAACTATCATCTCAAGAAATAAACCAGCTCCTCTCTTCATTTTCTAAAGCTAACTATTACTGGTTCTTTGTAGCAATACTAATAAACTTACTAAGCTCACTAATAAGAGCAATACGTTGGCAACAACTTATAAAACCAATGGGGTACAGTCCTAAGCTAATGCCAACCTTTTTATCTGTAATGTGTGGATACTTAGCCAATTTAGCAGTACCACGTTTGGGCGAAATAGTAAGATGTGGAATATTACGCAAAAATCAGAAAGTTCCATTTGAAAAAGCTATAGGAACAGTAATAATTGAAAGAGCAGTAGATATGCTTCTCTTTTTAATTATACTTCTAATAGCCCTTTCGTTAGAATTTAACTTTATAAAAGACTATTTATATACAAATTTCAGCCATATATTTGATTTCTCTCAATTGAAATACTACTTGTTATATGCCTTTATAGGAATAATAGCTATAGCAGCAGTACTTCATTTATTTAGAAAACAAATAAGACAAACCAAAATATACAATAAAATAAAGGGCTTAATAATAGGATTACTTGAAGGAATTAAATCAATTCTAAAACTAAAGAATCCCCTACTCTTTATCTTTAACTCTCTTTTTATTTGGTTTCTTTGGATACTTGGTACTTATGTAATCTTTTTATGTTTACCAGAAACCTCTAACCTAACCTTTAAAATAGCAGTTATAGCAACAGTATTAAGTGCTGTAGGACCAATGGTAACACCAGGAGGAATAGGAATATTTCCAGCAATAATAGCAGAAACACTATTAATTTATGGAATAATAAAACCAATAGGATATGCAATAGGTTGGTTACTTTGGATAGTATCTCAAATAGGTAGTGTAGTGGTTGGACTCTTTGGATTTGGTTACTTCTCATATAAAGACAAATAAGATGAAACAAATAGAAGCAATCCATAATAAGATATACTCACTTCTCGACTTAGAAAAGCAAGTAAAGGAGTGGAATAAAGAAAACAAAAAAATAGTTTTCACAAATGGTTGCTTTGATATAATTCATCAAGGACATATAGATTATTTAGCAAAAGCAAGAGACTTAGGCGACAAACTAATAATAGGATTAAACACTGACTCTTCAGTAAGTGCAATAAAAGGACCAACACGTCCAATACAAGATGAGAAATCAAGAGCAATAATCTTAGCTGCAATGCAATTTGTTGATGCCATAGTTTATTTTAGTGAACCAACACCTTACGAATTAATCAAAGCCCTACAACCCGATGTATTAGTAAAAGGAGCCGACTACAAACCAGAAGAAATAGTAGGTTACGATATAGTAAAAGCAAAAAAAGGAGAAATAATAACCCTAACCTATCTTGAAGGTTATTCAACAAGCAATATAGAAAAGAAAATATTAGCTGGAAAAGAATAACGAAATCACATAGAATATATTTAATTTATGACCCCAGAACGTACAATTTATTTAATTGCATCAGTTATATTACTATGCCTATTAGTCGGATGCTCTTCCTATAATAACAGTTTCTATCAAGTATATGAAACTAAATTATCCGATAATATAAACATAGATAAAGACTATATCTATTATGAAGATGATAATTGTAAGATAATATATGACTTCTGGTCAAATGGAGGAAATGCAGGATTCTCTTTTTACAATAAGACTAATAAAAATATATACTTAGACTTAGAAGAATCTTTTTTCATAAAAAATGGAATAGCTTACTCATATTTTCAAAAGAGAACATATAAAAAAGTAGATAAAATCTCTGCGGATAATAATAGAAAAGACTTAAAGACAACTTATATATCATCTGATGTTCAATTAAAAAATCAAACTAATAATCATATAGAAAAATTAATTGAATCAAATAATGGTTCAAAACTATCGTCATTCTTCTTTTCTAACGACTATTCCGTTACATATGAAGAGTTAGAAGTAATATGTATTCCTCCTCAAACAATCAGGAATATTAATGAATATACAATTAATAAATCATTATATAGAAGTAATAATATAAATCAATATCCAAGCCACAAAACAAAAAAGCATAATAATAATTTCTTTTTTAAATGGCTTATGCCCGATACAACAGCAAAAGGAGAAAAAAATATTACACCATTAAAGATTCAAAATAATAAAGAAACCTTCCAACAATCACAAATAAGTCCATTAGTTTTTGGAAATATTATATCCTATTCTCTTGATAGAAATTCAGACGATTTAATAAGAATTAAAAACTCATTCTACATAAATTCAATAACAAACTATAGAGAAAAAGAGATTATTGAAGAAAAAGAAGTAGAATACTACAATGAAGACAAAATAAAACAAAGATATTTTGTAGATAGTGTATTCGCTCCCAATAAGTTTTATATCAAATATAAAAGCAAATTTAGTTTCAAGAACCTATTATAAAAAAGAATTGCTCTAATCTATTCTATATAGCATAGGACATTATATCAAAACCCAATAAAATATTTTATTGGGTTTCTTTTGTTATTCAAAATAATTTGTGTTTCTTTGAATAATATTTATCGTATATAATAACACATAAAACTTAATGGAAGAAAGAACTATAGCTATACCTGTATTAATAATATTCTTAATTGGATATATAGTATTTACATATATTCTATATAAAAGTGATGTAAAAAAGAATATCTCAATTGAAAAATCTAAAAAGGAAAGAAAAAAATGGGTTTGGGTTTTAGCCATAGAAATAGCAGTATTACTAATTCTCGGTTTAATTAGTTATTTTATTTATCCAACAGATAACAGTTCTTTATCTCTTAATACATTGGTATATTCAATAATGATAATTAGTTTACCCTTAGTAATTATTATTTCAAGCACAATGTATATCGCAAAGAAAAAATCAGAATAATAACATCATTTTATTTTCAATTCCACATGTATATATCTACATTTAAGTTTTATAATCACAATCCGTACACAAGAAGCTAATCAATACAAAGATATTATTACAACTTCCAGAGGGAGAAAAATTATTATTATAGAATAACTTTAAATGTAAAAGTGACCATAACATAATCCTTATTTATAGGTTTTTGGTGTTATTCTTCTTAAGTTGATATTTATTATTATCTTTGCTTACTAAACTTTCAGAAAACTATCAGGATATGAAAATAGATAATTCAGGATTAGAAAAATTTCTTTCTCATGAGGAAATAAAGAAAATAGAGCCAATAATTGCTCAATCTCATAAGACTTTGGTTGAAAAAACAGGGAAGGGAAATGAGTTCTTGGGTTGGATTGATTTACCTAAAGAAATAACCGAAGAATATATTTCTGATATTTTATTTGAGGCTGAAAAGATAAGAAAGAAAGCTGATATTTATATTGTAATAGGTATTGGTGGGTCTTATCTTGGAGCAAGAGCTGTTATTGAGGCTTTGCAACATAATTTTAATTCTCTTCAAACAGAGAGGAAGAATCCTTTTATTGTTTATGCTGGAAATACTTTAAGTGAAGATTATATTGCTGATCTTTTAGAGGTGCTTGATAAAAGGGATTATTGTTTAACTGTTATTTCCAAATCAGGAACAACAACTGAACCTGCTATTTCTTTTAGAATCTTAAAAGCTCATTTAGAAAACAAATACGGAAAACAGGAAGCTAAAGAAAGAATAATTGCAATTACAGATAAGGAAAAAGGAGCTTTAAAAACTCTTTCTAATGAAGAAGGATATAAAACTTATATAGTTCCAGATGATGTTGGAGGAAGATATTCTGTATTAACTCCTGTGGGATTGCTTCCTATTGCAGTTGCTGGTTTTGATATAAAATCTCTTGTTGAAGGAGCAAAGGCAATGAGAAATACTTTACTTAATAATACTTCCTTTGAGTTAAATCCTGCTTGGCAATATGCAGCATATAGGAATATACTATATAATAAAGGTAAGTCAATAGAACTAATGGTAAACTATTCTCCTAATCTTATTTATTTTAGTGAATGGTGGAAACAGCTTTATGGAGAAAGTGAAGGAAAAGAAGGAAAAGGACTATTCCCTGCAAGTGTTTCAAATACAACAGATCTTCATTCAATGGGACAATATGTTCAAGAAGGAGAAAGACTAATGTTTGAAACCACTCTTCATGTTGAATCATCAAATAAGAAAGTAGAAATACCTTTTGATAAAGAGAATCGTGATGGATTAAACTACCTTTTAAGTAAATCTCTTACCGAAATAAATCATAAAGCAGAACAAGGAACTTATATGGCTCATATCGATGGAAATGTGCCACAAATAAAGATTAGTATAGAAAAAGTAAGCGAAGAGAATTTAGGAGAGTTAATTTACTTCTATGAATTTGCTTGCGGATTAAGTGGATACACATTAGAAGTAAATCCATTTGACCAACCAGGAGTAGAAGCATATAAAAAGAATATGTTTGCTCTTTTGGGTAAAAAATAATAAGTCTCAGTAATTATAAAGACCTTGATTAATTTCAGTTAGATAGACTTTAAAAAATAAATCCTTATTCTATTTATAGAGTAAGGATTTATTTTTATGATGAATAAATGATTCTTTTTTATTCTACTTTAGTAAGATCAAATATTTTAGTGTTCTTAATTAATATTTTTACTACAACATAACCAATTAGGGTAAATGCTGATAAACCTATAAAAACATAGTTGAAATTATATCTTCCAGAAACTACTTGTCCAATTATATCAAATAAACAAAATATTAATGTTAGAGCAGCAAAAGAGTTTTTTTCACTTCTTATTGCTTTTCTCCAATTAAAAGGAAGAGTTGGTTTCTTGTAAGAAGCAAAATTAGGAATAAATGTTGGTACTGTGTTTGCCCAAATTAAGTAGTTTTCTCCAAATTTGTCTCTCATAAATGCTTCTTCTGCATATATTATTCTTTCATAATAAACCCAGTAGGCTAAAATAAATATAATAATAAACCAAGGATTAGCAACAAGTAAAGCTGGAGCTAACCACATTAAGAAGTTTCCTAAGTAAAGAGGATGTCTTACTATTGAATAAATACCTGTACTATTTACTGAATCAGCTTTTTGTTCTTGGGTATTTTTGCCTGATGTGTTTGAAGCTGCATGTCCAACAACGTGTACTCTAATAAATAAACCTATAAGACCAATTGCTAAGCAGATGAAATTATAGATTAATTCTTGAATAGTTCCTTCTTCTAAAAAGGAATTAGGGTTAGTTCCTTTTAATAGGTATAGACCTAATCCAATTACTAAAATTATTATTGGTAATATCCCTCTGTATTTAAACAGCCAATTACCTTGTCTTCGCATGTCTTCTTGTAATGCCATGTGTGTTAATTGTTAATTTGTTAGTTGTTAGCAAACTATATTTCATTAGTGCCTCTTCCCTATTAGAGAAAAGACTTTGCAAAGTAAGGCAAAATATTTAACTTATCAGTTATTTCTTGATGAAAAACAAATTGACTTTGTCGAGCTTGACCTTTGGTCTTCGTTTCTTTTCCATTATAGAAAGGTAATTAGGGAACTTAAAATGACAGAATCTATTTATTTATAATTTTTTGACCTATACGCCTATTTTTTTTATTAACTTTGCAAAACAATATAATTATATTGGTTTGTAATTGAAAATAAATGTAGCTAACAACTTATGAGCTGGATGATTGAAAAAGGTCTTGCAGGCATAGGATAATAAATAATTAATACATTTTGATTATGGAAAATGATGAATTCATTAAAAAGCTTCTCTCAATTGAAATAAATGAGAAGATTAATCAACATTCAAACATGGATGTTGTTTCTTACGAAGAATTAATCAAACAAATTGCGAAGAATCTTAATTTTACCGAAGAAAAAGTTCGTACTATTTTGGATTTGTATTTTGGAGAGTTGGAAGAGTTAAAAAAGAGCGACCCTGAAAGTTTTAAGAAGTTTATAAAGGAAAGATTTAATGCTGTTCAGGTAAATAATGAGGCATAAAGATTTTTAAGGCATATAAATATACGAAAGCTTTGCATAAATAAAGAAAGACTTAGTAAAAATAGATTTATACGCCGATATTTTGAATTTATATCAAGTAATAATACTATAAAAACCCCCTTTTTGTAGTCAAAAAAGCCCCTTTTTAAGCTGAAAAACCCCCTTTTTCAATGGAAAAAGCCCCTTTTTTGAGTAAGAAAACCTCCTTTTTTGGGTAAGAAATCTTGATATAAATCCAAAATATCTTGATATAAAATGGAAATAACTTGATACAAAATGAAAATATGGCTATAAAATATTTTAGACAAAAGAGAAAAATTGTAATCAACTCAGTTCCTGAGTATAAATATATTGCTAAAATGCAAGTAGAGAGCAGAGTAGGCTTCGAACAGATAGCTGAAATGGTAGAGAAGAAAAGCACCATAAGCAGAGGTGACCTTTTGGGAGTTTTTGCAGAAATGGAAGAGGCTTCAATTTTTATGTTGGAAAACGGTCATCCTCTCGATCTTGGGTTTTTCGGTTCATATTATCCTTCTATTGAGGCGAAAGTTGTCGATACCCCAGAAGAGGTTACCACAAAAACAATAACAAGGTTTAAAGCGATCTTCAGACCTTCCAAATATCTAAAAGATAGATTTAAAAATGTAACCTTTGTTTTAGGAGATAATAAGGTTAGAGAAGTTCATTATAAGAAAAAGAAATAGTTATGCCTTCTTCTTTTGGTTTATTACAATTAGTATTACTGCTAATATAATAATTATCACTCCAGTAATAATTTGAATATTAATATTTTCATTAAATACAATTACTCCAATAATTATTGCAGTTACTGGTTCAAGTGGAGATAGAAGTGCTGTAATTGTTGAACCTATTGATTTTATGGCTAATATTAGAGTTAGGTTTGCAATAATTGTAGAGAATATTGACATAAATAATATATTTCCTGCGGCCATAAGGGAAGGAATAGGAATAAGTGTTCCTCTAATAATGCTGAACGAAAGGCAGATTATCATTGAAATAGTAATAACATAAAAAGTCAATACACTTGAATCAATATCTTTCATTGAAGATTTATTAACTCCAATTATATACATACTATACATTAGATTGGTTATTGTTAATAGAAATATTCCATAACCACTTACCAAACCATGATTAGGGGAATAGGAAAGTAGAAACACTCCCAAAAGTGAAAGAGCAAGGGAAATATAGATTGATTTTTGAAGCTTTTCCTTATAGAATAACCACATAAATATTGAAATCATAACAGGAAACTGAAACCCTATTGTTGTTCCAATACCTGATGGAATATAATCATAGGAAGAAACCAATGTAAGACCTGTTAATCCATAACCCATTCCTCCTATAAGAATAATATCTCTAATATTCTTTTTGCTTAATTTAAAGTTTGCCTTTCTAAAGAAAAGATAAATTCCATATATAATTACTGATATAAGAAACCTATAGAACATAAGAGTTTCAGAACTCATTCCCTGAGCTTTTACAGGAATAGAAAAGAAGGGGAGTAATCCGAAGGTTATCGATGAGATAAGTGCGTAGATTACTCCCCTAATTATTTTATTATTTGCTTCTTTAGCAGACAATATTTATGATTTTTTTCTTTACAAAGATAACTTTCTTTGCTGGTTTTCCTTCCATATAACGTTGTACTTCTGAATTTGAAAGTACAGTTTCTTCTATTTCTTTAGCATCTTTATCTAAATCAAATTCTATTGTTAGTCTTGTCTTACCATTAATAGAAATAGGGTAGTTGTAAGAGTTTTCAACCAATACGCTTTCGTCAATTGTTGGGAATTGTGCAAATGTTACAGTTCCTTTATGACCAAGTAATGACCATAATTCTTCTGAAATATGAGGTGCAAAAGGAGAAATTAGAATTGCAAGAGGTTCTAATATTTCTCTTTTATTACACTTTAAGTCTGTTAATTCATTTACGCAAATCATAAATGTAGAAACAGAAGTGTTAAAGCTAAAACGTTCTATATCTTCTTTTACTTTCTTTACAGTTTTATAAAGAGATTTATGCTCTTCTTTGGTAGGTTTTTCTTCAGAAATATTTAAGTTATTATCTTTATCGTGATATAGTTTCCAAAGTTTTCTCATAAAACGAAATACTCCTTCAATTCCTTTAGTATCCCATGGTTTTGATTGTTCCAAAGGTCCTAAGAACATTTCATAAAGGCGTAAAGTGTCGGCACCATAACGTTCAACTAAGTCATCAGGGTTTTGTACATTATACAAACTCTTAGACATCTTTTCAACTTCGTAGCCACAAATATATTTCCCTTCTTCTAAGATAAACTCAGCATTCTTAAATTCTTCTCTCCATGCTTTAAAGGCTTCAATATCTAATGTGTCATTATCAACAATATTAATATCAACATGGATTGGGTCAAATTCATATTCGTTTCTTAGATTATAGGATACAAATTTATTAGTTCCTTTTATTCTATAAACAAAACTTGAACGACCTTGAATCATTCCTTGATTAATTAGTTTTTGATAAGGTTCATCTTTACAACAAATACCTAAGTCGAATAAGAATTTAGTGGTAAAACGAGAATAAAGTAAATGACCAGTTGCATGTTCACTTCCTCCAATATATAAATCTACATTTTGCCAATAATCATTAGCTTCTTTAGAAAAATATCTTTCAGTATTATTAGGATCCATATATCTTAGAGAGTAAGCATTTGAACCAGCAAATCCTGGCATAGTGTTACAATCTAAAGGATAAGTTTCCCCATCAATAGTTACATTCCAGTTTTTAGCTCTTGCTATTGGTGGTTCTCCATCTTCAGTTGGAAGGTAAACATCAATATCTGGTAGTTCTAAAGGAAGGTCTTTTTCATCTAATACACAAGGAATACCATCTTTATAATAAACAGGGAATGGTTCGCCCCAATATCTTTGACGAGAAAAGATTGCATCACGTAAACGATAGTTTATTGTTACATAACCTATTCCTTTTTCTTTTACGTAAGCAATAACTTCTTTCATTGCTTTCTTAACTTCCATTCCACTAATAAAGTCAGAATTAATACAATGACCAGTTTTTGAATCTTTTGATTCTGTCCATGTACTTACATCTTCTTCCTCTTCTCCAGATGGCACAACAACTTGCTTAATTGGAATATTAAAATAACGAGCAAAAGCAAAGTCTCTGCTATCATGAGCAGGAACAGCCATAATTGCACCTGTTCCATATCCAGCTAAAACATATTCAGATATCCAAATAGGAACTCTTTCATTGCTTAATGGATTAATAGCATAAGAACCAGTAAATACTCCTGATATTTGTTTTACTTCCGATTGACGTTCTCTTTCTGAACGAGTCTTAGTCCAAGCTATATATTCTTCAACTTCTTTCTTATGTTCAGATGTTGTTAGTTTTTTTATTAAATCATGTTCAGGACAAAGCACCATAAAAGTAACACCCCAAAGAGTATCTGGACGTGTAGTAAATACTTCTAATTGTTTTTCTCCTTCTTCTAATAATGGATTATCTTCAAGATTAAAAAATAATGCAGCTCCTTCACTCTTTCCTATCCAGTTTCGTTGTATTTCTTTTAATGAATCTGTCCAATCAACATTTTCTAATCCTTGAAGCAATCTTTCCGCATAAGCTGTTATTCTTAAACTCCATTGACGCATTGATTTTCTTTCAACAGGATAACCCCCACGAACAGATGTCCCATTAACAACTTCATCATTTGCCAATACAGTACCAAGCTTAGGACACCAATTAACCATTGAATCAGAAATAAAAGCTAAACGATAATTCATTAGAATATTACTCTTTTCTTTTTCAGAATATTCTTTCCAATCGTTCTCTGTAAATAAAAGTTTTTCGGTTTGAGATGCGTCAATATCTTTAGTTCCTGATATTTCAAATTGCTTAATTAAATTATCTATTGGTTGAGCTTTTTGAAGCTTATTATCATAATAAGAATTGAATAGTTGAATAAAGCACCATTGAGTCCATTTATAATATTTAGGATCACAAGTTCTAACTTCCCTATCCCAATCAAAAGAAAGACCAATTTTATCTAATTGTTCTCTATATCTTTTAATATTTATTTCTGTTGTGATTGCAGGATGTTGTCCTGTTTGAATAGCGTATTGTTCAGCAGGTAGTCCATAAGCATCAAAGCCCATAGGATGAAGAACATTAAAGCCATTAAGTCTTTTATAGCGTGAGAAAATATCGGTAGCAATATATCCAAGAGGATGCCCAACATGTAAGCCAGCACCAGAAGGGTAAGGGAACATATCCAAAACATAATATTTTGGTTTTGAAGAATCTATTTCAACGTGAAAGGTCTTTTTTTCTTTCCAATAGCTTTGCCATTTAGGCTCAACTTCTCTAAAATTATAGTCCATAGAATTGCATCTTTATTATAGTTAAAGTATGCAAAGATACAATATTATACCCTATTATTATATAATATCACTTGCTTTTATTACATTAAACACATGCTAATATTCGGAGAAAACTTATTTTTTAATTACGTTTTCAAACTAACTATTCATTACTTTATTGTAAAGACAGATAAGTTCTTGTGCAGTCTTTTGCCATGAGAATAGCTTAATTCTCTCAAGACCATAATTTATTTGTTTTTGTCTGAAATCATCATCGGATAATATCTTCTGTAACATCTCAGATATTTCTTTTATATTAAAAGGATCAATTAAGATTGCTCCATTCCCTGCTATTTCAGGAATTGCAGAAGCATTTGATGTGATAATTGGAGAGCCACAAGCCATAGCTTCAAGTATAGGGATTCCAAAACTTTCTCTTAGAGAAGTGTATAAAAATGCTTTTGCTCCTGAGTAAATATAAGGTAAATCGGTATTTGAAATGTATCCTGGAGCATAAATATAAGGCTTAACCCATTCTATATTATTTTCTTTCAATATGCAATCAATAAAATCTTCTTTTAAGTCTGCTATCAACAAATAGGAAATATTATTCTTATCTGTATTTTTTACATAATCAGCATAAGCAATAATAGTACGATCCGTATTTTTCTTAGGGTCGGTGTTTCCTAAGAAAAATATATAATTATCCTTGTCGATATATTTATTATATACTTCTTTTGGATTGTCTTTTATACTGAAATGTTTACTATACCCATTATGTATATATACAATTTTATTATCAGAAAGTTTGAGGGAATCTTTAATGATATGCAGTTCATAATTTGATACAGTAATTATTTTCTTAGCTTTAGGAATGATTAAAGGGACAATAAAACGACGATATATTCTTCCTAAGTTTTGATAAAGGGATTGATTTTTCTGAGTCCTTTTTTCTAAAAAGATAATATCATGAAGAGTAAGAATTAGTTTTGTTTTACAGAAATACGGAGCAGTATTACTTGTACAGTGTAAAATATCTGGTTTAATTTTCTTTATAATTTTAGGCAACGCCCATTGTTCCCAGCCTAAATAACCACCAATAGATTTAACTTCTATTATTTTCATATTTTGAGTTTCGTCCAAGCATTTATCTTCTCCCGGAGATACAATAATATAGTATTGATTTTCTTTGTCTATTTTTTGAATCTCACGTATAGTCTCAAGTGCAACAAAATCCATTCCGTGTTTATTTGTACGGAATATTCTTTGGGCTTCAATAGCTATTTTCATTATAATCCCTTTTTAGTGTGAATATATTTTTTGTTTACGCCTTTAATTCTTAAAATATTAATCACCATAACTACAAAGATTAATGGGAGTTTATGAAATGTCTTTTTTAATCTTTTATCAACTAAGAAATCTGGGATTGCCATAGCAAAGGAATACATTAATAAAATAAATATAAACCACCATTTAATAGCCCAGACCCAATCAATAAATAGTAATCCTACTGCAAAACAAAAAGAAAAACCCATCACAACAACTCTTGGCAACATCATCCATTGGAATAGTTTGTCTGCATAATCCCAGTTCCCATCAAAAATAGCCTTTGGGAAATCCTTGATAGAATGCTTTAAAATACTAAACTGAGCAGCAATCCAACGTCTTCTTTGTTTTGCAAAGGCATCTTGTTGTCTTGTCTTTTCATCATAAACATAAACTCTATTTAGAAAATCAATATAAATTCCCTGTTTCAATAATAAAACTTCAAGTTCTTTATCCTCTCCTGCCGTATTTATTTGTTCTACATTATCTTTAAACCATGTGTAGTCAAAAGCCATTCCTGAGCCAATCAATGCAGAACTCATACCAATTCTAACATGTCCCCTACGGAAAATAGAGTTATTAATTTCTTCACTTACAGCATCTAAAATAGCCATATCAGTATCCCTATTCTTTGCAACTCTATGAGCTTGTATTGCTTTAGAACCAGAATAATAAGCATTATTTATTTCATTTAAGAAATTTGATTCAACAACATTATCAGCATCTAAAATAACAATAATATCATAATATTCATCAGCTTTATATTTTATAGCTAAATTAAGAGCTTTTGCTTTCGAACTTTCTTTATAATTAGCCTTAACAATATCTCCACCTAATTCAATAATAGCATTGTCTGTTTCCTTAGTCATATGGTCGGAAATAACTAAAACATCATATAATTCTTTAGGATAATCCTGCTTCATAAATTCTTCAATAGAATTAATGATAACAATATCTTCTTTGTAAGCAGGGAATAGTACTAAAAACTTATGCTTTTTCTTTGCTTCTTTATGCTTTGGAAGATTCTCTTTAAGTGAGAAAAGAGCAAAGAAAAATAAATAAGTTACAGAAATAGTAGTTATTACGAAACAAAATATTTCAATAATATGAATAATAGTTATTATCATCATTATTTGATTTTATTCTTGATTAGAAGTTCTTTGTTATATAAAAAAGCAATAGCTCCTTTCATTGTTGAATAAGCTAAATCGCATCTTCCTCTTATTGTATATTTAAGGATATGTATAGAATTCGCAATTATTAATTGATATAAGATAGAACAAATTTGGTTATTACGATTTAAATTTCTTTTAGCAAAAAGAAGTCTATTGCGAGTGTGGTAATATATTTTTAAAGAATTTTCTTTTCCTGTCGAACGACTTTCTTTGTGATAAACTACACATTTAGGTTCATACCAAAGTTCGTATCCAGCCCTTTTTATCATTTCGCACCAATCCATTTCTTCGTAATAAAGAAAAAACAGTTCAGGCATTTTTCCAACCTTTTCAATAACTTCTTTTTTTATAGCCATCGCAGCACCATGAAGATAAGGAGTAATTTTAGGAGTATTAAATTTTTCGTCATCAGGTTCGCAATATCCAATAATTTCATTTCTAAGAGTAACTTTAGTAAATGGAGTAAATCCAGCAAATTGGATTGTATTAAAAGGTTCATGGAAAAGAAGCTTTGGACTAACACCACCAATCTTGTTATCACTTTCTAAGCGGTCAATTAAAACTTTAATATTATCATCAAGAATATAAGTATCGTTATTAATAAAGAATAAGTATTTCCCTTTAGCAATATCAATGCCGAGATTATTTCCTCCAGCAAATCCTAAATTTTTTTCACTATTAATACAAATAATATCACTAAATAATTCTTTTAATGGACTAATTTCATCCTTACGAGAAGCATTATCAACAACAATAATTTCATAAGGAACACTTTTTACAATTTTTTTAAGGCTTGTGATCATCTCAATAGTATCACCTAAGCCATTATAATTAACTGTTATAAAGGAAACTAAAGGTTCATTCATAATTTGTTAGTTTATTATTTTCAATAGTTTATTATTATCGCTATCTTTATTTTTTGCAATAATATTTTCTTCTACGAGTTTTTTCTCAATAAGTTCTTTTTCTGCAAGTTCTTTATCAAAATGAGGCGAAACAAAAATAAAAGCTAAACCAGTATAAACAATGAAACCATTAGGGAATTGAGAAAAAGCTTCATTTGCATAAGAAGCTACAATCATACCTGTAATTCCACCATATAAGCCAATCATATAATGCCTTAACTCTTTATTTCTTAATTTAAACATAATAATATAGCCGCCATAACCAATAATAAATACCAAAGTACAAATGTAAACACATAATCCGACAATACCTGTTTCTTCCCATACCAAAACGAGCCAAGAGTCGGTAGGAATATTTGATAAATCTGTATATGAGCCATAGTTATTTGCTCTTCCTGCGCTTAACCCAATTCCGACTCCAAAAGGTTTGTTCGCCATATAGATTTTTATCATTGCTTGATTATCTTTTCTTACAACATAAGATGAATCCTTATCTGGAGAAAAGGTCGTTCTTGTTCGTCTTATTAAACTATTTCCTTCTCCAATATAAGTATATTTAAAAAAGACAAATAGTGAGATTAATAATAAAGAAAAAGTAATTACCGTTTTTATCTTTTTACTAAACACAAGATATATAGCAAGACCAATAAAAGGAATAACTATAGCGACTCTTGTCCCAGATAATAACATCCCATAAATAGCTAATAAAGCTATTATAATGTAATATATTTTAATAGCTCTTTTTTTCTCCCCAATAGCAGAAATAAAAAACGTAACAAAAGAAAAAGCCATACTGCACCCAAATGTTGCAGCATCAGAAAAAAATGAAAAATATCTAATACCTGAATATATTATATGAGTTCTAGCTCCTCCATCAACATATAACCATTTTTTTTCTCCGAGATCAAATCCATAGTTTTTCTGTATATATACTTTTATGAGAGCAGTTAATGTAAGAATAGACCAAATAAAAATTATTGTTCTCATTTGTTTATAATTCTTACAAATAATTTGAGTTAGAATTACAATAACAAAAAAATAAATAACAATTCCTCTGACTCCTGTCAACCATGCTTTTGCAGAAACAGATTCAGGATTAAAAATCTCAAGAATACAATATATTAACCATATTAATAGAGCGTATGTAAGTGGAGTTTTAGCTCGGTCCCATAAAATAGGAACTCTTTTACTAAATCCATTAATTATTAATGAAATAAAGATAAGAACAAGCATTCCATCCAAAACGAGTCCACCTTGAAGAGAAACATATCTAGTTATACCCATTATATAGTAGTTGAGAATAAAAATAGATATTAATAACCAATAAGAATTAGATATAATAAAAAAAGAAGCAAATAAAGCCAATGGTAAAAATCCTAATGCAATTCCTAATATCCAATTAATTTTTATTCCGACAAAAAGAATAATAAAAACTGATATAATTAAGAATAATGCTTGAGCTAATTTACCTAATTGGAAATCTATTTTATTCACTATTTTGTTTTAAATTCCATTTGAATAATTTTATACATTAATTTCCTTATAGTACTATATGGAGGAAGTAAACCTGTGAATACTTCTGCAGCATCAATAGATGTTTTATTTAAGTAAACGAACAAAGACTCATTATTACATTGTTTAGATAATCTTTCAAATAATAATTGGTCTGTATCCTTCCATGCTCTATTCGCATCTGCAATAAATAAATTTACTGAAGCTAATTTAGTTATATTATTAGCAACAACAGAGTCCTTAAAAGCGGGGTGTTCAATAATTATGACTTGTTCATCTTCCACAGTGTAAAAATCATTAATTGAATTAGCTAATAAATATTTACTATCGTCAGCGTTAAAATCATTATGATAAGAAATATATTTTGTATTTATTCCTTTTGACTCAAATAAACTAAGTAGATTGTCTCCAATAAATGATTTTCCTTCACCTGCTTCATTACTAATAATATTTATAATATTTTGCTTTTTAGAATGATCTAAATTATGTGTAATAGCATTAAATAAATAATGCTTAGAAATTTCTTTTATTTCATTTTGATATCTTCTGTATTTTCCTTTAAAATTACCCGGGAATGCTCCTAAGACATCTTTACCTATTAATAGCTCTGATTTTAATTTATTTTTTAATGTGCGATCTAATAATTCTAATATCAAAAAATAAGAAAGAATAAATAAGAAAGAGCCAAATAATACACCAAGAATAATCATTTTCCGTTTTGAAGGTAGTGAATTTAGAGGAAAGAGAGGAGGATTTAAGATTCTAAGTGTAGATGAGGTCATTTGTAGATTCTTTTTCCTTAGTAATGCTGAATTTAAGTTTTGTAGTAAATTCAAATAAGTATTTTCTAAAAAACTAATTTGACGCTCTTGTCTTTTTAATGTTGAGCCAATAGGAGAGTAGAAAAGATATTCATTATCAATTTCAAGTTTTCTTTGTGCTAAAACTTTTAATTCAGATTCCGCTTCAATATTTTTCATTAATTCAGAAAACCATTCTGTAATAATATCATTAACAGCTAATCCTTCTTTTGTGTATTTTTGAGCAGAATAGGCAGAAACGAAGTTATTTATATTTTCCTCTTCTTTGCTTAATTTGGTTTTGTATTGCTTAAGTTTATTATCTGATAGACTAATTGAATCAGTATTTGTTGATTCTAAAAATGCAATATCATAGCTAAGTTTTGATATGTTATTTAAATGTTGGATAAACTTTGAATTGTTTTTTATTTGTTTTAAATTTACATCCATTCTGTTTTCAATCTCTTCTAATAAAGCTTTAGAACTATTATATGCCATTTTTAAATCAACATATTTCAAATTATATTCAGTTGATTGGGCTGCAATTTGTTTTGTTTGCTCATCATAATTTATAACTCTATTTGCAATATTAAAATTAGTTAAAGAATCTTCATTATGACGTAATAACCCTCCAATTTTTAATAATTCAGATTGGAAATAATTAATAACACTATCTGTTTCTCCAAATCGTAGGTTTTGATATTCTTTGACAAATTCTTCATTTAATATTCTTATTGTGTTGTATGCAATACCAGGGTCATCGCTTTCAAAACTAACTTCCATCATATCACTATTATTAAGTCTTTTTACTTGAATATTATTATTTAAAGCTATATAGCAATAATGAGGGTGATTCCAATTAAAAAGTCCATATACAAAATTCGTTGGACTTGCTTTTTGATATTCATTTAATTTTTTTAGGGTATTTTCTTCTGATTTTTTATCAATTAATTTTTTTACAGTAATTGGAGTCCGATTATATATTTCAAGAAAATTCTTTTGGGTAATATTATTATTATCTTTAGTTTTATCCCCATACATCATATGCTCAGCATATAATCTCAAAGAAACTCTTTCAAGAGTAGCTTTAGATTTGATTATATTAATTAAATTATCCATAGAATTATCAACATGGCTCATATCTAATCTACCTCCTACGCCAGATTCAATTGAATATCCAGAAGCAAAACCAGTAAATATTGTAGTTGAAACACTAAAATTTGAATTTAGATTTCTTGTGAAGAAAATGGTCGATAGGGTGGCAATAAATGGTAAAAGGATTAACCACCATTTCCTTTTTATAAAAATTCTTAATATGTATTTTATGATTTTCATATAATCTATTTCCTAAGTTTTGTAAACTTGTAATTACAAAGTACTTCAAGTTTTAAAAGTGCTATACTCAAATTTGACTTTAGAATTTCATAACTGGAATAAGCATTAGATTCAGAACTTACAATTTTACTTAAATCAGACGGTGATATTTTACCATTAACAAAATCTTTTTCTCCAATTTCATATTCTATTTTTGCCAGATTTTTTGCATCTAAAGTTATTTTCATTAAAGATAAATATTGAATTGCATTAGAGTACAATTCAATAATAACCATTTTTTGTTCATCTAAAAAGTTTTCTTTCTCGTATTTTATTTGTTCTAATTTTATTTTATTTTGTTTAACTTTATTGCCCATATCAATTACGTCAGCAAAAGGTAAGGCAATAGAAATGCCAACATTATAATAGTTTTGAGCACTTTGTGATGTTTGATAAAAAGCAGGGACAAGATTACCATTCGTTATATATTCTGCCCCTAAATATCCATAACTATATGAACTTGAGACTTTGAAGAAATTCAACCACTTTCTTTTTTCTGATTTAATATTTGATTCTTCTTCAAGAATTTTGTAATCATACTGTTTTGCTTTTGGTACTGTTACTATTTTTGCGAATAAAGTATCAATAGGAGGGAGTACTAATCCTAAGTAATCATCAGCAGTAAATTGAGACAAATTGATTTCTGTCTCTTGTGCAAAAGTATTAGTGCAAAAGGATGAAAAGAAAATACATAAAAAAAATAGTGCTATAATTCTTTTGAATGCCATATGATTAATTAATTTATACATTCCCTTTTTGGATAAATGCTGTAAATGTTTTGAAAATAATTTTTATATCCAACCAGAAATTGAAATTTTTAGCATATTTAATATCAAGTTGTTTTCTTTCTTCTGCCGATAGCTTTCCTGCATCACCTCTCTTTTCAACTTGCCATAGTCCTGTTAGTCCAGCAGGTGCTAAAAAACGTTCAATACTATTATCATCGGTTAATAATTCTGCTTCATAAAGTGGAAGTGGACGATTTCCAACAACAGACATATCTCCCTTTAGAATATTAAATAATTGAGGTAATTCATCAATGCTATATTTTCTTATTATTCTACCAACTTTTGTTATACGTGGGTCTCCTTCTAATTTTTGAAAACTATTGTCTTTTTTACTCTTTTGAAACAAAGCAAAATCATTAGCAACTACAGAATAATCATCTCCAAATAATAAATCATTATCATTAACTTTTTTATTATCAATAATATTATCATCGCCAACAAGAATATTGTCATCAATTAAAATTCCATTATCTGAAACTGAAATATTATGAAACTCCACATGTTTTTCTTCTTCGTTTACAATTTGATATTGATTCAGCTTTGCAAATTCTTTAAGTCTTTTATCGGCATCCATAAACATGGAACGAAACTTAATAAACTTAAAAATTTTAAAATTACTCCCAGTCCTTTTTTGACAATAACAAACTTTACCTCTATCTTCAACCCAAATAGCAATGGAAACCATAATAAATATTGGACTAAGTATAATAATAGAAAAAATAGAAAAAATAATATCAAATAATCTTTTCCAACGTGGTAGTTTAAAAAGCTCCAAAGAATTATTACTGTTTTTATTAAATATCACCATGTATTTTTATAATATTTTTTTCACTCTAACATTAAGTTCAATAGGGTTAAAAGGTTTTATAACATAGTCATTAGCTCCCAATTCCAAAAGACGAATTTTTTCACTTGTGCTATCGTTGCTTGATAGAATAATAATCTTAATATCTTTATAATGTTGATTGCCTTTTATATACTCTAAAAATTTCTCACCACTCATAATAGGCATATTTAAATCTGTAATAATTAAGTCTGGTCTGTTGCCTTGATCTAACCATTCAATTCCTTTCTGGGGATTATCAAACCATGTAATTTCATGCTCCTGACCAAGATACATAGATAAGATTTTAGCAATAGCCTCTTTATCATCAAGTATTAAAATCCTTTTCTTCATCTGTTTTCTATGTGTGTACGTAAATAACTTATATTAAGATGCAAAAATACGAAAAAATAGTATAGATATATTGCTTTTGTTGATCCACTAATTAATATTATTACACCAAAATAGAATTAAGATGGAATTTTATTAGACAAATTTAGAAAGGTTTTTTAATTGCTCCAATTAAGCTGGTTCGGACTATATAAGATGAGGTCATATATTCTTGAATAAACATTTCCATAAATATAATTGTTTTTACCTATATTATCATTATTTCCTTCAAGCCAATTTGTGAATCCTGGATAGCAAGTAGCAATATTTGTAAATTCATAAGGGTAGCTGAAAGCGCCATCAATAGCAATTCCATAAGGATATCCTGAGTGTCCAACCATATTATTATAATTAAATGATTCATTATTATGACTTTCAAGAGCCAAATATATGGTATCATTTCCTGAAATAATAAATGGATTTATTCTTTGAGAAGAACTATTGCTTATAGGAAGGGTTATTGAATGTCGCATAATATGACTTGTGTCTTTTGTAAGAAACAAACTGCTTAATGGTGTACTCCAAGTAACTGGAGCAGTGTTAATGAATCCAATAGTGCTATCAAAGAAATCTCTTCTAATATCGTTTGTTGCAAGCCAACGATTGCCATTGGAAAAATCTATTCCAAATTGAAGTTGTTTTGTGGCTCCAAGAGCAAGGGGTTGAACATAAACAGTCATAGTTACCTTAGGATTTCGCCAGTCAGACCAATCTTGAGTTTTTATTGTTGTAATAAAACAAACGAAATCGTTATAGTCATTGTCTCCCATTTTTGTATCCTCAAAACAAGCGGTAAACTGATAGGTGTCATAACCTCCATTCATATAATTTTTTGCATCATTGGGGATATACTTGATGGTTTCTGTAGCACCTTTTGGAAAAAGATAATTAAGAGGTACAGTTGTTCTACATATTTCTATTGAATCTGCCATAATAATAGTTATTGTATCTTGTTTTATAGGAGCTGTTTTTTCAATATAAGGGTCAAGATTGGCAATATTGAAAGGTTTGAAATCAAAGTTTGAAATACAAGAAATACTAAATATAGCGATGATTAATAATAAAAATATTTTTTTCATAATACATTTCCTTTTTTTTATTAATGCTTAAAATGACTAACTTTCTGACGACAAATATACAACATTTTACATTATAATTTCTCTTTTATACTTAGAAAACAGTAAAGAGCAATAAAAATACAGTAGTAATTTATTTATTGTTATGAAATTATTTTATCCCATTGTTGTTTTCCTTCAATGCCAAGAAACCTGTAAAATATAGAAAGCATGAATCAATTGAAGTATCTTAATACAAATATTTTTTAATAAATAAGGAATATGAGTTGGCACTAAGCAAACTTGACTTAGTGCAACACTGTTTCTTCTATTAAATTTGTAACACTGTAACACTATACTAAGGGGAGTGTTACAGCATTACAAATCTTATTAACAATAATTTGCAAATGTTATTGGGTTATCCTAAAGTTTTAAGTTAAAAAGCACAAAGAAAAACACTCCGTAGAGACACGATTTATCGCGTCTCATAATCAACCAAAACCAATTAACAAAGCACCATAAAAAAACATTAACAATTAATCGTTATAGGAAATTATACTCCATATAATTGAATTTATACTAACTCTTTTGCTAATTATATAAACTCTTTTTGGAAATATACTTGCTTTAATTTTGGAATAAAAATATGGGGCAGAGATAATGAAATGCACCCCAAAAGTTAGACAAAAAACTTTTGGGGTTTATTATTTATGTCCAAATACACAATTGAAGAGAAATTGAAAATAGTTTCTCTAGTACAAAATGGGAAATCAATCCATAGTTTATGGTGAGAGACACATATAAAAGAAAGAACAATATTAGAGTGGATTCGCAAATATGATTTTATGGAGAATGTGGTTTACACAAACAGCCTAATATACGTGCTACTCCTGACTTTAAGGAAGAAGTCGTAAGACTTGTAATGGAAAAATCTGTACCTTTGCCTCAGGTTGTTTTGCAATATAGGATGAGTAAGAGTGCTTTAGAAAATTGGGTGCGATTAGTTAGAACCAATGATTATAATGCACTTTACCAACAGAAGAAACGCGGACGACCATCAACATCTATGGGACGACGAAAAAAACAAGAAACGGAAACGGAATTAGAAATACTTCAAATTGAGAATGCTCGATTGAGAGCAGAGAATGCATTATTAAAAAAAGTCAAAGCCTTAGTCGAAGAGCGAGAAGCCCGCGAACGCCTGATTGGGCGCAAGCCATCGAAGAACTAAGGCTAGAACATGATGTTGCAACTCTATTGGATTGCAAACAGATGGCTCGCTCTGTGTTTTATTATCATCGTAAAAAGCTAAATGCTAACGATAAATATAGTAAAGAGAAAGAAGAAATCAAACGCATCTTCCACTCACATAAAGGTAGATATGGGTATCGACGGATAACGTCTGAAATGAAGAATCTTGGTTATACAATAAATCATAAGACAGTTCAGAAGCTTATGGGTGTATTGGATATAAAATGCAAGATAAGGAAAGTGCATTATCGTTCATACAAAGGCGATGTTGGCAAGATTGCGCCAAACGTACTAGAAAGGAACTTTAAGGCAAACTATCCCAATCAGAAATGGACTACAGATGTTACCCAAATGAAGATTAAGGATGAAAAGATTTACTTCTCTCCAATATTGGATATGTTTAATGGTGAAATTATCTCTTACAGTATATCTAGAAGTCCAAATATGCAAATGATTAACAAGATGCTGAATAACGCTTTTTCAAAAGTAAAAGATTTAAAAGGACTAATCTTCCACTCAGATCAAGGATGGCAATATCAGCATTATGGTTATAGAAAAATATTAGAAGAACAGGAGATCATCCAAAGTATGTCACGAAAAGGAAACTGTCTGGATAACGCTATGATAGAAAGTTTCTTTGGTGTAATGAAATCAGAACTATTATATGCTGAAAATTTTAATACAGCTGAAGAGTTTATAAAGTCTTTGGAAGAATATATTGATTATTATAACAATAAAAGAATAAAAAACAAGTTAAATGGAAAGAGCCCGGTGCAATACCAAGCTCTTATAGAAAAATATTATTATTAATCTGTCCAACTTTTGGGGGGCACTTTACAAACCCTGCCACATTACAATTGTAAATTGACACCAATTCTTATATTCTTGATATACTTTTTATTGCTCCTGTTTTGGAATCAAATTCTATATCGTAATTTTTGGAATTAAAGGTTTTTATTGCTCCGTATTGTACTATTTCTAAAGCTTTTCTATATGTTTTATTTGGAGTTTCAACACTTACTTCTACCCTTTCTGGGATTGAATAATATACTCCATTTATTCCTTCTGACTTTTCTTTTAGTGTAATAACTTTTGGGCTATCACTTATTGCTTTTACTGAGTTACTTTTAGCGTTTTCTGAACCTGACATCATTATTTCTTTTGCTATATCTCTTGTGTGAAAGCGTGCTAATAATGGCATTGGGGAGTCTGTAAGTTTTAGGATTAGGTCTTCTTCGGATATAATTGGTTTCTTTGGATTTAATGTGTAATAGTAGGTTTCTTCTACTGTGGTTTCTGTCCCTGTGAATAAAGACACATAACCATCAATTATTTCATCTAATTGTTTGTACATAAAGTCTACTGTAGTATTCATATATGTACCATCAATACTTCCTGAAAGTATATCTATTTGTTTTTCTCTTAGTTGTTCTATTTTCTTCACTACTTCTTCAGCTGTTAGGTTTGTTTTTTCTAACATTCCTTTTTCTTGAAGACGAGATTCAAAGATTTGTTTTGTTTGGAAAAGTTGTTGCGGTTGTTGTGGTTGTGTTATTGTTGAGTTATTAAAATGTTTATTGCGTCTATAATCTAAGCCATCAACTCTAAGTATTCTATTGCTTAAATCTATTACTTTGCCATATTTCCCATCTTGTTTAAATATTTGGGTTAATGTTCCCATTTCCGTTTTAGTTACTTTTACTTTGTTATCATTTAATAATAGTGCGTATTGTTGGTCTGGATCTTCTACTTCTCGTGAAGTAATCTTAATATCTTTTACTGAATATTTTACTTCATCGTTTGTTACAACATTTTTCAATCCAAGTAAGTTGCTTTGATTAGCAAATATTCCTTTTTGACGTATTGTTTTGTTTACCTTTACTTCAAATACTACTTCGGTTTGTGGTATGCTATAATATATTGTTGTCTTATCATTATCCTTTGGAACATCAGAAATAGGGTATGATTTATACAAAGTAGAGCAAGATGATAATGATATTGCTGCTACTAATAATAATATTTTTTTCATTGTTTCTATTTTTTAATTCTTATTTCTTTTATTGCTTTAAGTCTAAATATTCCGTATTTATCGTCTTTTCTTACGTATTGGTAGCTCATTCCTTGTTTGTATGCGTATTGTAAAAGAGTTGCCATTTGTTCTAATTCTGCTTGAACAAGTCCTTTGTTTATAACGGTAAATACTGTATTAAAGTTTCTATCTATTATATTTAATTCTTTGCCCTCTACCACAAAAGCGTATCCTTTTGTCATTGGAGTAATAAAATCAAAACGTTTTTCTGTTAATGGTTTAAATGTTTTCTTGTTAGCATAAGTCCACCCTTTTGAATCTTTTACTATTATTATTGAATCAAATACTTCTCCAAAGGCTTTATATTTTACATTTATTGTCTTTGGATTTGGGAATATCTTATTGTCTTTAATTACTGCTCGTTTCAGTAGGTTATTTTCAAGATATGTTATGCTTGAATCTTGAATATCTAATATTGAATTTAATCCATCATATACTTTTTCTCCTTTTGTCCCAAAAACAGTATAACGACTATTCCTACGAGCCACAAAAAATGTATCTTGGCCTAAATATACTTTCACTTCATCATATTCTGGATATACATACATTATGCCTTCTTTACTTATTAATCCTTTTCCTCCATTTTGAATTTGATTATAAAATCCCTCTTTGTTTGCTGGTTCTATATCTTCATAATATGCTTGAATAATCGGTCGTCCTCTCCTATTTAAAAGAGCTGTTTTATTACTTGAATTAGTTGTTTTAATATATTTAGCTCCATGATAAGTTACAACACTAAACCCTTCAAATTGTGCTTGGGTTATAATCTTACCATATCTATCAATTAATCCCCATTTTTCATTTAATTTATAAGAATAAATCTCATCTTCTATAACAACACTCATATCCTCATAAGCAGGATCAACTATAACCTTCCCATCATAGTCTGCCATTCCAATAAGAACATTTCTTCTAAATAAAATTCTTGACCAATCAAAATTAACAACACTTTTTGAATCAATCATCATTTTCTTAGGCTCTACCTCTTCACCTTTCTTGTTTATTATCTTAGTCTTTTCACCTTCTCTTATATAAAAATTATCGCCACCTATATACTTAACCACCTCACATTTAGGCTCAATAATCCAATTAAAAGGTAATAAAGAAGGGTTTTCTGCTTCCAAAAAAGTGATTATTGTATCTTTATCAAAATATTTCACTACTTCGCTATGAGTATTGAATAACATATTCTTTTCACCCATATTTGCAACAAAGAAAGTATCTTCATCAATCATTACCTTAATAGTATCAAATTCAGGATAAAGATAACCTAATCCATCCAAATTTGCCATTCCATATTTTCCTTTTTGCTTAGTAAGAACAAGCTCATCTCCTATTATAAATAGATCTTCATAATAAGGTTGAAACAAAACTAACCCATCTGCATTTAATAGAGCTGTCTTACCATTAGGCATTTTACCTTTTATATAAACATTATCTTGAACATTATAAATAGATATGCTTTCAAAATAAGGTTCATAAACTAATTTACCCATTATATTTGCCAAACCTATCTTACCTTTTGTTGTAAAAGAATAAAGATTAGACGTCTTTAAATCTTTCAACTCAGAAATAGTATCATATTTTCTAATTAAATTTTGCATCAATACATCTTGTTGTGCAAAGCTCATGAAAGAATAAGCAATAAACAAAAATAAGAAAACTAACTTTTTCATATATTTTCCTCCTATAGTAATTTTATAATTTTGGTTCTTGTTGACTAAGACAATGGAACGAACCTAATCCCCATATTATTTCTGTTGAATCAATTCCTATTACTTTTCTATCTTTAAAACACTCTTCAAGTGTATAAATTGCTCTATTATCGTTCTTGGAATTAAAGACAGGAACAATAACACTTCCATTTGCAATATAGAAATTAGCATAAGAAGCTGGCAGGCGTTGGTCTTCCCAAATAAGTTTTTCAGGCATTGGAAGTTCAATAATATTTATTTGCTTACCATTTTCTAATCTTGATTTTGAAAGTAGTTTTAAGTTTTCTTGAAGAGGAGTATAGTTCTCATCTTGTTTATTTTCTTCGACCACAGTAATTACAGTATCTTCATTAACAAAACGAGTTATATCATCAACATGACCATCTGTATCATCTCCCTCTATTCCATCTCCAAGCCAAATAACGTTCTCAACACCATAATAGTCTATTAATCTTTCTTCTATCTCTGCTTGGTTAAGATTAGGATTCCTATTTCCATTCAAAAGACAAGATGTTGTTGTAAGAAGAGTTCCTTTTCCATTAAAATCAACAGAGCCTCCTTCCATAACAATTCCGCCTTTAAATATTTCCAATCCTAATTCATTTGCAATTAATGAAGGTATCTTATCATCTAATTCATAAGGGTATTTTCCTCCCCAAGCATTATAATTCCAATCCACAATTGCTTTCTTTCCTTCTTTTTCATTAATCAAAAAGGCAGGACCATGATCTCTGCACCAAGCATCATTTGTTAGGAAATTGTGAAAACGAATATTTGACATATTGACATTTAAAGCAATTAATTCTGCCTTAACCCTATCATTCATCTCTTGGTTAAGAATATTGATATTAACTATTTCGTTCTTTGCAAGTTCTTTAATAAAAAGATTATAGAAAGGGAATATTGTATGTATCTTATCTGGCCAAGAGTTTTCGTTATGTGGGTAAGAAAGCCAAGTGCTTTCGTGTTTATGCCATTCTGCTGGAAAACTATATCCTAATTCTTTTGGTGTTTGCATTTTTATATTCTAATTTTACTTTTTACTTATAATTGTTGGATGTTATTTTTGGAGACGCGATAAATCAGACGCGATTTATCGCGTCTCTACATTACATTTTTGTTTATTCGTTATCTATATATCTTTTTGTTATTGGTTGGTAGCTATCTACTCTTCTATCTCTTAGGAAAGGCCAATGGACTCTATAATGGTCTGTTTTAGCTAAGTCTAATTCTATTACGTTTATTTCTTCTTCTAAATGTGGTGCTTGATAAAGTATTGTTCCAAATGGATTTGAAACAAAGCTTCCTCCCCAAAATTGCATTTCGCCTTCTATTCCTGTCCTATTTACAGAAACTGTATGAACTCCATTTGCAACTGCATGTGAACGTTGTATTGTTTGCCAAGCATCATATTGTTCTTTATTTGTTTCTTCATCTTGGTTTAAAGCCCAACCAATTGCTGTTGGATAAAATAATATCTCTGCTCCCATAAGTGCTGTAATACGGCTTGCTTCTGGATACCATTGGTCCCAACAAATCAACACTCCTATCTTTCCAAATTTGGTTTCAAATACTTTATATCCTAAATCTCCTGGTGTGAAATAAAACTTTTCATAAAAGCCAGGGTCATCAGGGATATGCATCTTTCTATATTTTCCGAGATATTTCCCGTCAGCATCAATAACTGCTGTTGTATTAAAATATAATCCTTGTGCTTTCTTTTCAAACATTGAAGCAATAATAACTATTCCAAGTTCTTTTGCAAGGGCTTGAAAACGCTCTGTATTTGTTCCTGGTATTTGCTCTGCTAAATTGAAATTATCATAATCCTCAACATCGCAAAAATATAATGAGGCAAAAAGTTCTTGAAGGCAAACTATATTTGCTCCTTTCTTTACCGCAATGCGAATATTTTCAATAGTTTTTTTAATGTTTTCTTCTTTGTCTTTTACGCAAGATACTTGCACTAAACCAACTTTTACTTTCATAATTCTATTTCTTTTAATTTCTTTCTCTTAAAGTTTATCTGACTTAAGAACACTCCTAATATTACTATAAACATTCCTATTACTTTGTTTATTGTCAATAATTCTTTACCCATTATAACAGCAAATAATATAGTTACTATAGGCACTGCATTTGTAAACACTGTTGTCTTTGAAATTGTTAATCTTTTTGCAGAATAAGAATAACATATAAAGGCAACTGATGAACAAAGTATTGCAAGTGCAAATAAAGGATAGAGTGTTCCAAAGTTAAATGTTAGTGATTGGAAGTGTTTAAATTCAAAAACAAAGAATAATGGCAAATAGTAAACAGCTCCTATTATATTTTGAGTTGTAGTTATGGTTATTGCTTCATATTTATTTATAACCTTCGATAGAACAACACTATAAGAAACCGCAGAAAATACCGCTAAAAACATCAAGCTTATTCCTCTTCCACTCACATTTAATGTCATTTCTGGAGATATTGTCATAAATCCTAAACCAACCATAGTAAGAAGAACCCCTATGATTATCTGCCAACGCAAAGCTTCTTTATTAAACAAATATAATCCAAAAGGCACAAAGACAGGAATTGTTGAGATAATTATTGACCCCAAGCTTGCATCAACAAATTCCAATCCCCAATTCTCTCCAAAGAAATAAAGAAAAGGTTCAAAAAAAGCAAGTAAGAGAAAAAGCTTATAGTCCTTCTTATCTATTTTATCTAACTTGCCTGCGGTTTTAAATATTACAAAAAGCAATATAGACGATATTAATAATCTAAGAGTAATGATAATAATTGGAGAAAAGCCAGCATCTAATAGCTCTTTAGTCCAAATAAAACTCATTCCCCAAAAAAGCATAGAGAAAAATATAGAAATGTAAGCGTAGAATCGTTGCAACATAGTTTTGATTTAATGATTTAATCTGCAAATATCCGAAAAAATTATATTTAATTGGTACATTTGCAAAACTAATAAGAATAATTTATTGATGAAAAGAATTGGAGTACTATCAGACACACACGGCATTGTCCCAAAACAAGTCTATACTTTCTTTGAAAACGTGGATATTATCTTACATGCAGGCGATTTAGGTTCAACGGATGTATTAGATGAATTAAGAAATTTCAAACCAACCATTGCAGTATTCGGGAATATTGACAGCTATGAAATATACTCTCAAATAAAAAGAATAGAAACCTTTAAAATAGAAGACACAAAAATAATGATGACTCATATTGGAGGTTATCCAAATCATTATGAGAAAGGAATAAAAGAATTGCTTACAATAGAAAAACCAAATATATTTATCTCAGGTCATAGCCATATACTAAAAGTTATATACGATAAGAAATTCAATCTCTTACACATTAATCCAGGAGCAGCAGGGAAATATGGATTTCATCAAGTTAGCACATTAATACGTTTTTGTATTGATAAAGATAAACCCAAAGACCTTGAGATAATGGAATACTCCAAATAAGACTAAGGAATATTTGAAGAAATTTTATTACTTTTGCACCAAATAAATCATTAGAAGATGAAACGGTTTTTAATTATAACTCTATTTGCATTGGTTTCCATGCCAGCCTTCTCTCAATTCCTTAAAAACTCAGAGATGGGTATTACCTTTGGAGGAGGAAACTATATGGGGGATATCAACCCTAAATATAATTTATATGGAACCAAAATAATGTATGGCTTGATTTACAGATATAATTTTAATCCTCGTTGGGTTATTAAGGCAAGTGCTATGTTTGGAAGTGTAGGAGCTGAAGATTCTCACTTTAATAACATTCGTAACCTAAGCTTTGAATCAAAAATAAACGAACTTGCCGCAACTTGTGAATTTAACTTCTTTGACTATCAAACAGGAAGTAAAAAACACCGTGTAACACCTTATATATTTGCAGGCATTGGAGTATTCTTTATGAACCCTAAAACAGAAATACTTAATCCACTAACCTACGAAAGAGAATGGGTAGATTTACAACCATTAAATACAGAAGGTCAAGGAATGGATGGATATGATAAGCCATATTCTCTTACTCAAATATCAGTACCTTTTGGTTTAGGATTGAAAGTAAGTTTAAACAGCATAATTTGTATAGGTTTTGAATGGGGTTTAAGAATGACATTTACAGATTATATTGATGATGTAAGCAAAAATTATGTTGACAGATCAACATTAGCAGCCTGGAGTGGAGAAGTTGCAGTAACAGCAGCTGACCGAACAAATGAAATCCTACCACTTACCTATAATGAAGGTGGCACAATGAGAGGAAATCCACAAACAACCGATTGGTACCAATTCTTCGGTGTAACCATAACAACAAAAATCCCTCACAAAAGTAAATGTATTACCTTTTAGTTGAAGAAAAGAGAAACAGAAACAGAAATTCCAAAACATAAAAAGAGCCTTAATTAAATTCTATTAGGGCTCTTTTATTTTTACTCTCCCCTATCTCTTTTATCAAATAAACTTAAACTTCCGTTCTTCTTAATTCAACCTTTAATATTCCTTTTCATCCTAAATAATTAATTGCTGGACTATATTTATATCCTTCTGGCAAATGTACAAATTTATTTTTGTCACGCTATTTTGTATTCGTATTACTTTAATATTGTTTAATCTTAAGGAGAGCTTATCGTCTCGCCGCTTGCCTTAACAAGAAATCACGCACGACGAGGAATATATGTTTTAGTAGATTAATATAATATTTTCTGTAATTATTCAGTTTATATAGGATTAATCAATACACTACAATCAACCTTTTCACCATATCTATAACAATTCCTAGCATCTTTCCCATCTTGAGAACCTTCAATGTGATAAAATGTCTTTGCATCAGCTCCTTCTATTATTATATTATCATAAAATACATGATATTTATCTTTTGCATAATGATAATCCAAAAATTTAAAGCTTGAGTAATCTATCTCATGAACTGGTTTCCCAAAATAATAATAATGGCTTTTATCTTTTGACCAGTCATAACTTATTATTTCAAATGTTTCTGCATCAGCCCCTTTAATAATTGTGTCATTCAAAAATATTTGATTATTTTTCTTAATGAAGCCATTTCCTAATATTCCATTTTTATTATTTTGAATTTCTAACTGTGTATTTTTTATTAATACCCCTCCTATATCATAGATATTATATATATAATATCCAATACAAAAAGATGCTGCACCTAAAAAAATAATAGGGAGAATGAGTCCTATTAATTTATTCCATGTATATAACTTAATATTAATCAAGGCGAGGATAGCTAAATAAAATGGGTATGCGTTAACAAATAAAAACAACAAAAATGTATAGAACAGGTTATGAGGATTATCAAAGAAAAAAATAGTTGCAAAAAAAATCAATGGCCAAAGTAATATTGGCAATAAAATAGATAGATTTAGAATCTTAAACCATTTTGGCAATTCTTTATCTTTTAAATATGATTTGATTTTTTTTATCATTGTATAGCTTTTTATACGTAGATTTAAATTGTAAATGCAACATTATTAATTTCAAAATTACATAATAAATATTTATAATCTGATACTTATTATATTTCTAAATCATTTTAACGCTTCAAAGATAAATATTTTATCTGAATTATAGATAAATATTTCTTTTTGTTTCTATAACTTATTATTTTCTTACAAAAGTCAATAAAGGATTGGGATTAATGGCTCTAATTGTTTAATTGATTTAAGCTATAATTTCTCTTTTTTCTCTTAAACTCCATATATTTCAAATTAGATAAACTCTTTCTGGAATTAAAGCCCTTCTTTTTCTAAGGAAACGGGATATAATTCTTCAGAAACGGGATATAAAAATATTTTATTATGGATTAAATTGCACTACGATGGGCATCGTGGTAGTATTACGATGCCCATCGTAGCATATCTACAATGGGCATCGTAATTTTTAAAGAATTTTAAGGGTAATTGTTTATATTAAATTCTACTCTTTTGAACTTGAGTTAGTTTCTTTCTGCAAATATACGAAATTATTGGGAAATATCAATGGTTTTCAATGAAAATATTCTTGAAAATAATTCTTTAAGGAGACTATTCTTACGAATAATAAGCATAACACTTAGATATTTATTACTATATCAATGCTTATAATCTATCAACCAGCTTACTAATCTCTATTATTTTTTTAGTAATTGAAATGCTTTTCAATCGTTTGGGGTAACATATAAAACACGACAAAACAATAAGAAAAATGGTATTTTCTTAATAATATCAAAATTAAAAGGTTCCATAATTCAAAAATTTATCATCTTCTTCTGGCGTTAGAAACCAATCTATAACATCTTTATTTACTCCTGATTTTTCTAGAACATCTAATTCTTTTTTTGCTTCTTCAGGAGTATATAAAATGAATTTATAATAATAATATTGAAGAATAGGATATATTAGCGGGAATTTCATTGCATTTTCCTCATCTAATTTAAGAACAGAATCTATTTCTTGTTTATGTGGAATAAGAAAATTATCTAATTCAGATATTATTGATTTTATGGTATTATTGCAAGCTAATGTATCTCCATTAAATAATAATTGCATTGCTTCAAACCTATTTTTCAAAACGCTTATGAAATATGGAGCGGCTACTGTATCTATATCCCACTTATTATTATCAATAATATGTAGTGCTTGTTTATAATTTCTCTGATTGGAAAGAAGTTGTAATTTGTGCAATATAACCATGTCTTTGTATTCACAATTTTCTATTACATTATCTAAATAAAATTGTGCAGAATCTAAGTAAAATTTGTCTTTTTCATCACTGAAAAAATATTCATTCATAAATTCTAGTGCCTTTGTATGATATTCTTCACATTTTGTTTGTGAATTACAATTCAGACAAAATAGAACACTTAGTGATAAAGTAAATATAAATATTTTCTTCATAAACTATTTCTTTAAGTTTAATTTTTCTGAGACATTGCCACCAATCTCACATTCTTATTAAATCTTTATTTTTATATTCTATTAATTCTATCGCATTCGAAAGATATAATAGCATTTTCTCTTTTGATATTTTACTGCCTTTAAACGATTCAATTATTTTTTGTATAGCATTAAAATCACGTTCTTCATCTAAATCTATAAAAGTATATTCTTTATTGTTAATTATTACTATTAAGTAATAGCTTGGAGAAGACAAAGTTGTTATTCTACAAATAGAATATCGTTCATTAGAATACTCTTTGTAGGTAATCATATCACGAACAAATATTGGGAAATCACCCATTTTTACTTCAGTAGAATCCATTTCTTCTTTAATTATAACATGTTCAAATACTTTTCTATTCAAATCCTTGTTTTGTCCAAAAGTAAGTATTGATATAATACAAAACATTGTTGTAAACATTATTGCTTTCATAACTATTGATTCTTTTCTAATTCTTTTATTACTTGTTTTCCTTTTCTGTTCGGTTCTACTTCTTTACTGCCTTTAGAAATAATTACTACTTCTTCGAAATAAGCTTCTTTTAAATTGTAAGGAATAAAAAAGTTATTACTATAGGTACTCACAATAAATCCAGTTTTTTTATATAAAGTATTTTCTTTCTTAACTAAGAAATTATATAAGCAAGACTCTAAAACGCATACAGTTATTATTATTATTATTCCAATTATCTTAAATATTCTATTCATGTTCATAATAATTATTTCAACTTATTATTTCGACAACTCCTAATTTGATACATTACAATTACCAATCAAAATAGGTATTATGTTCCCATTATTATATCCAAAATCTATATATTCCAAATTCTTATTCTTATCAAAGAGAAATTTAATACTAAAAACTGCAGGTTTATGAGTTACAAAATTTAGAAAGAAAAATTCTTTTGATTTATAACAAATAGGATCATAATCTTTAATAATAATATTTTCGTAATCAATATTTTCAACCAAATTGAATTTGTCAATTAAATTCTGCATGGTTACTTCATACGATAAAGCAATATCTTTAAAATAGATTTTGTAATCCTGATTCTTTTTAAGATCCATTGAAACTATTTGGAGAGAATCTCCACCCATAGAATAATAAACCAAACCATGTTTATAGTAATAATAAACTGTTATATTTTTTTTTGAATCAATATACCCAAGTTTTGAACAAATAATAGTATCAACAACATATAAGATATTGTTAAACTCCTTATCAGGTAAACCCAAAGATTGAAATAAATTTGCCTTAGAGTCTTTAAAAACAATGTTGGTAGAACTAAAGTCATTTAAACTAATTAGTTCATCTTTTTGAGAATAAAGAGAATTCCCAAAAATCAACAATGATATTGCCAATATAAAATACTTTTTCATAATATTATTTTCTGTAAGTGTTACTGAAAGCATCTGCTGCACTATTAGGTATTGTTATTTGCATTTTCTGTATTTGAGCTATCTTTCCATTATATAAATAATACATTTGAGATGAGTGTGTGTCGTCAAAGTTATAATTAAAAACAATTGAACAAATCAAATAAATATTAGTTTTCATACTTTATTCTCCTATTAATATTCTCCTTTGTGCTGAATTTGTAATCCAATATTTATTCATTTTATTTTCTATTAATTCAACCTTTAAGATTCCTTTCCCTTCAAAATAATCAATTGCTGAACTATATTTATATTCTTTTAGGAACTCAATTTGTTATTTCCATAAATCATAATTTGATACATTACTCCTATTCAATTTGATATATTTTTATACGTATTTCTTAATTCTGTCAATAGTAGCAAAAAATCAACAAATTTATTGTGATACTTCTCATCAGCTTCAATTATAATCCTTTTGTTAATCATTTTATCTTGATAATAACAAGTAATATCAATTATTGTTTTATCACTCTCTACTCTTTCTTTGCTATACTCTGTAATATAATAATGATTATTTACAAAAAGATAGTTTAATATATCACTTATACTATCGGTTAGATTACTATTAATAACTCTATAATCTCTGCATTTTGTTTCTTTATAAATAGACGTTAATTTTTTCTTTTGGTCTTCAATCACCATTTTAGAAAAGGTTTCTTCTCCATGTATATTTACAATATTACTTATCATATTGTATTTATAGAACACACGATTATAATAGTCTCCATAATCAATATTTATACTATCAAATTTTACTTTCTCTTGCGTAAAACTAACAAGAGGGAAAAGGGATAATAATATTAATAATAAATATTTACGTGCCTTCATATTCTTTAAATCTATTTAAATTAAAAAACTCCTAATCTGATACATTGCCCTATCCTATACTTTATCTTCTTGCATCCTCATATATTTCTATATTATCTTCATCATATTTGCTTAATATAATTACATTGGGTGTATCGCTTATTAGTTCTATATCTTCTTGCTTGTAAATAAGACGAAATGAAGAAAGCATTTTATAAATAATATTAGAATAGTCTGTTTTGTCTTTCATTTGAATAGGTAATAAATTATGTTTTTCTTTGCTTTCTAATTCTCTCGTATAACAAAACAAATCAGGAGCAAATAAAAAATCTATTTCTTTTGAGTAGAATGGTTTAATAACTATAGTATCATTAGGATGTAATGTAATTAGAGCCATGTATTTTGCTCCATCTACCTCGAAATATGCTCCCCATTCAGAGTCTAAAGGGGTCATTATTAGATCTTTTTCAGTATTATTTTTTATTGTACATTTAAAAGCAAATGAAGGTTCTTCATATTCACTATAAAGACGTATATGTATAGAATCACCAGTAATGGAATCATACTTATCTAAACTGTTATAATAAATAATTCTATCTATTTTTAAAGTATCTAATATCAAATTAACTTGGGCTGTTGATACAACACAATTAAATATTGTAAATAACAATATGCAAATCATTTTTCTCATAATCTTAAATTAAAACCCTCTTATTTTTAATCTCATACATTATTTGGTAGCATCCCATATTCGTTCAAATATATTATGAGTTCTTTTTTGCTCCAAATCTCTTATCAAATAACTTTATCTTAATTGTCTGTTTTTTTTTAATGCTCCTTGATTACTTAACATTGCTCCTATTCCTCTACATTTAAGGATATGAAAAACCAAATCTTATTTTACAAACTTTATTCTCTGATAACTCACATTTAAGAAAATATTCTGGCATATTATATCTTTTCAAGAACTCAGAAACATCATCATTGATAAAATATGTTATTACATTCCCTTTACGAATATAGTTTTTCCCTTTTATTATTTCTAATTCCTCTAATGTCATACCTAAACAAAGATGACTTTCTGTTTGAAAATCTTTATATACCGTTTCTGTGTATTTGTTTCCTACCTCTTTCTGTATATTTTCTGTAACATAACCTATTTCAAATTCACTAAAAAATTTATCTATATCGCCTTCGTGCTGAAAAGTGATTAAGTATTCTGTTTTATCAGCATTAAAAAAAATAAAAAGTGGAGAATCTTCTTGTAAAAATCCAAAATCTTCATAAAGTAGCTTTATGTTATTGATATTAGAGTAAAATACTTCTGACAAATTACTATTTCGTAATAAACATATATTATTTATTGTTGTATCTGGAACAAACCTTTGAGTAAAAGCTTGACTATAACTAAACATTAAAACAATTGAACAAATCAAATAAATATTAGTTTTCATACTTTATTCTCCTATTAATTTATTTATTTTAGCTCTACCATTCATATTTGTTTTTATATGTCTGGCACTAATACCTTGATATTTCATGCCTCAAAGGTAAATAATATATTTTGAATAAGATTGAATTAATAAAAAAAATGGCACTGTTTTTGAGTAAACAATGCCATTCGTTTAGGTATCTAAACTTTATTTTTATTAAGAGTTTTATCTTAGTCTATCTGATGAACGTACCAAACGTTCATCTTTTCTTATTGCTCTTTGAGCTAATATCATTAGTAGTAATTGAAGTATTGGAAAGCTTATCGATATCTTGTTATATATTACTATTGGAGCTGAATAAAGAGCTGTGATTTCTTTTTCTAATCCATCTATCTTAATAAATAGAAGGTATGCTATATAAATTGTTATTAATAAAATTCCTCCTGCTGCGAATTTTAATTGCAATTCACGTCTTTTATATAGGAATATTGCAACTAAGGCTATTAATGATATTCCTAATTGTGTAAATATTAGACTCCATGCAGGGGTTGTTTGTACTAATTGTATGCTATCGGGTGATTTGTCGTTTAATAACAGTCCGTAGTGTTCTAGTTGATGCATCCCTTTAAAATCAAAACTAAAATCAACTATTGGGAAAAAGAATGTAGCTGCTGTTATAATTATTACAAATGCTAACCATAATGTTTGAATTCTTTGTATCATTTTATTCTTATTTTATTGTTTTATTGGATTGCAAAGATATTATTTTTTCTACAAATACAAAAAGCTCCCTTCGAAAAGGGAGCTTGACTGTTCCAAAAAGTTATTGTTAGTACATTCCACCCATGCCGCCCATTCCTGGAGCTTGTGGCATTGCTGGCATTTCTTCTTTTATTTCTGAAAGTACACATTCTGTTGTAAGAATCATACTTGCTATTGATGCTGCGTTTTCAAGTGCAATACGTGCAACTTTTGTTGGGTCTATTACTCCTGATTTATGTAAGTCTTCATATACTTCTGTTCTTGCATTGAAACCATTATCGCCTTTTAGTTCTTTTACTTTATTTACAATAACGCTTCCTTCCAAACCTGCATTTTCTACTATTTGACGTAAAGGTTCTTCTAAGGCACGACGTACTATTTGAATACCTGTATCTTCGTCTTCATTTTCACCTTTTAATTTTTCTAATGAATCTATTGAACGAAGGTAAGCAACTCCACCTCCTGGTATAATTCCTTCTTCAATTGCAGCTCTTGTTGCATGAAGTGCATCATCGAAACGGTCTTTCTTTTCTTTCATTTCAATTTCTGATGCTGCTCCTACATAAATTACAGCTACTCCTCCTGCTAATTTAGCAAGTCTTTCTTGAAGTTTTTCTCTATCGTAATCTGATGTGGTCTTTTCTATTTGAGTTTTTAATTGATTTACTCTTGCTTCAATCATTGATTTTTCACCATTACCTGAAACAATTGTTGTGTTATCTTTATCAATTGTTATTTTATCTGCTGTTCCCAACATTTCTAAAGAAGCATCTTCTAACTTATAGCCTTTTTCTTCTGATATAACTACACCACCAGTTAAAATTGCTATATCTTCAAGCATTTCTTTTCTTCTATCACCAAATCCTGGAGCCTTAACAGCAACTATCTTTAAGTTCCCTCTTAAACGGTTTACTATTAATGTTGCAATTGCTTCACCATCTAAGTCTTCTGCTATTATAAGTAATGGACGACCTGTTTGTACTACTTTTTCTAATACAGGAAGGAATTCTTTCATATTAGAAATCTTCTTATCGTAGATTAAGATAAATGGATTTTCATAAACTACTTCCATTTTTTCTGTATCTGTAACGAAGTATGGAGAAAGGTATCCTCGATCAAATTGCATTCCTTCAACAACCTTTACTTCTGTTTCAACACCTTTTGCTTCTTCAATTGTAATTACACCTTCTTTTTTTACTCTTTCCATTGCTTCAGCAATTTTCTTTCCTATGAAAGAATCGTTATTTGCTGATATTGTTGCAATTTGTTCTATCTTTTCTTTTGCATCACCAATTTCACGTGATTGTTTCTTTAGGTCTGCTATTACGACTGTAACAGCTTTATCTATTCCACGTTTCAAATCCATTGGATTTGCTCCTGCAGTAACATTCTTTATTCCTGCATTAACAATAGCTTGTGCAAGAACTGTTGCTGTTGTTGTTCCATCTCCAGCTTGATCAGCTGTCTTTGATGCAACTTCTTTTACCAATTGAGCTCCCATATTTTGAATAGGATCTTTTAGCTCAATTTCTTTTGCAACTGTTACTCCATCTTTTGTAATATGAGGAGCTCCAAATTTCTTATCAATTAAAACATTTCTACCTTTTGGTCCTAATGTTACCTTTACTGCATTTGCCAAAGCATCAACACCTAAACGTAATTGTTCACGTGCTTCTACATTATATAAAATATCTTTTGCCATTTTGTTTGTATTTTTTTGATTTAATAATCTTGTTGAGTCAAATTAAAGAATAGCGTAAATATCGCTTTCTCTCATAATCAAATAATCGTTTCCTTCAATGTTAATTTCAGTTCCAGAGTATTTACCATAAAGAACTAAATCACCAACTTTCACTGTCATTGGCTCGTCTTTTTTTCCTACACCTATTGCAATTACTTCACCTTTCATTGGTTTTTCTTTTGCTGTGTCAGGGATAATAATTCCTGCTGCAGTTTTTGTTTCTGCTTCTGCTGGTTTTACCAAAACTCTATCAGCTAAGGGTTTTACATTAATCTTTACCATAATTCTTTTCCTTTTAGTTGTTAATTACTTATTGTGAATTTTATTTATTCGTTTATTTAAATTCTTGTTCTTTGATTATGGCTAAAAATGTGCCACAATAAAAAAAACATATAATTTCTGACAAAACGTCAGCATAGTGACATTATTATGTAATACAAAAAAGAGCCATCAATAAAGACGACTCTTTTAAAAACCAAATTATGAAAAAATAAATTATTAAATTTATTGTTTTACCGGAGTTTGAGATGGTGCTACTGGTGCAGCATGAGTTGGAACTGTTGTTTTAACTGCATTTGGATTTAATTCTGTGCCATTAGCTCCACCTACATTTCTTCCTGGCATAGTTGCACTTGCAGCTAAACAAAGAACTAATAAAGCAATAGCTAATCCCCAAGATGCTTTTTCAAGAAAATCTGCTGTCTTTCTAACTCCCATTATTTGACTTTGGGATTGGAAACTTGCTGCCAAACCACCACCTTTGCTATTTTGTACTAATACTATTAGTGCTAAGAACAAACATACTATTAATATTAAAATTGAAATAACTACAAACATAATATCTTTCTTTTTTTACTTATTTATTATCTTCTATTTTCTGAATTTGCGTTGCAAAGTAAATACTTTTTTCTGGATTAGCCAAAATTAATTGTCTATAAATTTTTATTGCCTTATCCTTATGCCCTTGTTTAAAATAAATTCGAGCCATTGTTTCTGTCACTATTTTGAATTCATCTTCAACACTTTTTTTAACAACCTCATTAACACTTACACTCTCTTTTTCTATTTCAAGATTATTTACTTTCGGATTTTCTATCTGCAAAAATCTTTCAACTAATTCTTCTTTACTTGGATTACTTGAGATATCAGGTTCTGTATAAGAGTCTATTTCTTTAATAATATCATGGCGACTTTCAATAACATCCCCTCCATTTTGTGCATCCTTTAAATATATTTTCTTTAACTCCTCTATCTTTGCATTGATTATATCAATATTTTTCATCGATGAGTTAGTGTTTATATTGAATTGGATAGTTCCTTCATTCTCCATTATCTCCTTTAAATGTTTTCTATCTGGAGAATAAGCAGATGCTAAGGATAAAGATTGTTGAAAATTATGACTAAGTGCTTTTGCACATTTTGCTTTGTAAATGTATAACAGAGAAAAATAAGGATACTTTTCTATTGTACGAGATAAGTCAAATTGAATCTGAAAATCAAATTCATTATCCTTTATCTGCATCAATTTATTTATAAAGTTCCTATCCATTATTTACGTTTAGACTATTTTTCTTTATTAATTTCTCTCTATTTGAGATTGCAAATATAAATCAATCTTTTGAATTGCTAAAAAAGAAACGAAGAAAATAAAAAAAAGACTCAATATATTTGCTCAATAAAAAAAATGTTGTACTTTTGCAATCCGAAAAAAAATGAAATCAAGATGAAAAGAACATTCCAACCTTCACGCAGAAAAAGAGTAAATAAACACGGATTCAGAACAAGAATGGCGTCAGCAAATGGTCGTAGATTGTTAGCAAATCGTCGTCGTAACGGAAGAAAGAAGCTTACTGTTTCTGACGAAAGATAGAATTTATTCTTTATTTAGAGATATTACAAGAAGCATTGTTGTAAAGACAAGCAATGCTTCTTTTTTATTTCAATCAATTAATATTCCCCAATGAAACCAAATAGACAAAAGAAACAAGAAATCATTGAAAACGTTGAAGTTCTTGAAGCCGCCTCAGAAGGTAATGCTATTGCAAAAGTTAATGACCTTGTTATTTTTATTCCTTTTGTTGTTCCAGGTGATATTATTGATATACAAATAATAAAAAAGAAAAAGACTTTTGCTCAAGGTAAAGCAATTTATTTTCATAAGCTTTCAGATAAAAGAATAGAAGCTAAATGTCCTCATTTCGGAATTTGTGGAGGATGTAAATGGCAAACAATGAAGTATGAGTATCAATTATTTTACAAGAACAAACAAACAATTGATAATCTTGAGCGAATAGGACATATTGATTGTTCTAAAGCTGACAAAATAATTGGCTCAAAAGAACAATTCTTTTATCGTAATAAATTAGAATACACTTTTTCAACAAAACGTTGGTTTACCGAAGAAGATATAAAAACACTTGAGCCTAATTCATCTCGAAAAGGATTTGGATTCCATGTTGCTGGCTTCTTCGATAAAGTATTAGATATTCAGTATTGTGCTCTACAAAGAGAGCCTTCAAACCTAATTCGTAACTTTATTAGAGACTATGCAGAAAAGAACGATTTAAGCTATTACGACATTAGAGAACATAATGGTTTCCTCCGTAATATTGTCATTCGTTCAACTTCTCACGATGAATTAATGCTAATAGTTGTCTTTGCGGAAGATAGAGAAGAAATAGAACCAATGCTTAAAACAATAGCAAATCAATTCCCTGAAATTACATCATTGATGTATGCTGTAAATGAAAAATTCAACGATACTCTTTTTGACCAAGACATAAAATGTTTCAAAGGTAAAGACCATATAATTGAATATATGCCTTCATTCAAAGGAGATAGAGAAAACCTGAAATTCAAGATAGGACCAAAATCTTTCTACCAAACAAATCCAGAACAAGCATATATTTTATATAGTAAGGCAGCAGAATTTGCAGAACTTAAAGAAGACAAAATAGTTTACGACCTTTACACAGGAACAGGAACTATAGCAGACTTTATAGCTCCTTATGTAAAAAAAGTTGTAGGTATAGAATCTGTTGAAGATTCCATAAAAGATGCAAGAATAAATTCACAAGAAAACAACTTAACCAATACCGTTTTCTATGCAGGAGATATGTCAAAGGTATTAACAGAAGACTTTGTAAAAGAAAATGGGAAACCTGACATAATAATAACAGACCCTCCAAGAGCAGGAATGGCACAAAATGTAATAGAACAAATATTAAATATAGAAGCAAAAAAAATAATCTATATAAGTTGTAATCCAGCAACCCAAGCAAGAGATATACAATTACTTTCAGAAAAATATGAAGTAGGAAGAATACAGCCAGTTGATATGTTTCCACACACACAACATGTAGAAAACATAACTGAACTTATCCTAAAATAATATTCTTATTCCGACATTCAATCAAAGTTAAAGGACTTTTAAATTTTGGGCTAACACCCAAAAAATAGTCTATTTTTTACACTTTATCTCAAATATATTTTGTATATTTGCATCACGTAAATAACGCATTATAAACGCTTCATATAAAGAAACGAGTCAAAAAGTTTCTTTCCTTATCATAAAATACATATCTTTGTACAAATATTTACGGTGTACACCCAAGACAACCTACGGTATAGACCGTAATGGTGCTACGGTGTACACCGTAATAGTGCTATGGTATATACCGTAGTGATATAAAAAGCTTGATTTGTTAGATCAAAACAAGGTTTTAGTAGAATTATATCTTGATTAATAAGAAAAAGAGCTTGATTAATTTTGAGAACATAGCTTTAAATTGGAAATACTACTTATTCATGACTAATTAAACTAACTTCCATACCCAAAATAAGAAAAAACAAAACAATAATAACCTAAATAAAAAAGAATTATGTCGTATCGTTACAGAACCTACAAAAAGAAATTCCAGAAGAATGGAAAATCAGAAGAAAAATATTTTGCAGTAGCAAAATCAAACCGTTTGTTAGGAATAGAAGAATTAGCCCAAGAAATAGGACAAAGGAGCATTGTGAAAGAAAGCACAATAATTCCAGTCCTAATTGAACTCTCCAATGTAATGGGAGATAAATTGTCGCATGGCTATAATATTAAACTCGATAAAATAGGGACATTTGGAGTAGCAGTAAAAAGCAAAGGCTACGATACACCCTCAGAAATAACCCCAAAAGAAGTTAGTTTCAGCAAAGTAACCTTCCGTCCAGATAAAAAATTAGTAACCAAACTAAAAGAAATGAAATACGAAAAAGAACCACCACCACCCAAAGGCTACATAACAAAAAAAATGATCCGTGAAGAAGAAAAACAACTCCAAGAGCAACAAGAACAAGATATTGAATAAAAGGAATAATTAATATAATGCACAACCCCCTGTAGAGACGCGATTTATCGCGTCTCATTGATTGTATTTCTTTATAAATAAAAAAAATCTTATCTTTGAAGATTGAATATTATAATTATTACAATGACTGATTTAAAGACAATTATTAAAGAATTAATAGCTTCTAAAAGTGAAGGTATTTATTGGGATTTTAAGCGAGAATGGTATGAAAATAATGCCTCATTGCTTCATGATATATTATGTATGTCTAATGCTGAACACAAAGGGAATAGATATATTATTATTGGAATAACTAATAATTATAAGATATTAGGGCTAAAAGATGATCAAAGCAGAAAAAATCAAGGAAATTTAATAAGTCTTTTGGGAAGTAAAAGTTTTGCAAATGATTCTAGACCTGAAATAGAAGTTAATACAATACAAATTAATAGAAAGCAAATAGATGTAATTATTATTAAAGATAAACCATTAAAACCATATTTCTTAGCCAAAGTTTATTCTAATAAAAATAAAAAGGTAGACTTATACATATACACTCGTGTTGGAGATACAAATACGCCTATTAATGAGCAAGCTGACCAATGTCAAATTGAATATATGTGGAAAGAAAGATTTGGATTATTTTTACCTCCAATAGAAAGATTATCTAATCTACTTATAGAACCTTCAGAATGGAGTAAAGATGACTATAATTGCCATTACCATAAATTATTTCCTGAATTTAAAATAGTATTTGGAGAAACTAAAGAAGGTAATTTAATTGACAATCCTTATTCTATATATTATCCTAGCGAAGTAATAGGTTATGGGTCTGTAAAATTTTTATATAAATCAACTGAACTTCTAAAAAGAAATTTTATCAATTGTGATAATTGCCAAATAAGATTACCAGAGCCTAAAAAAGAGATTGTAAATAGAAATGATATAAGAGAATGTTTCTACTATTACATTAAGGATAGTTTTGAAGGTAGATTCCTTTATTATCTAAAAGACTCTAAATTTTTATATGATTATAACGACGATGAGCAAGATTTAATATCAGAAATGAAGATATGGCCACTTCTTCTTTTTAAAACAACGGATGACTTTAATAATTTTATTGATTTCGTCAATGATGAAAAAAATAATGATAAAATGCAGAATATTAAAGACAATGTTCATATAGATAACAAAATAAAGAATAGAGTTATAAATGATGAAAGGGATAAAAAACAAGTTTATAATGTTAGTATTTATAGAGAGATTTATAGATTTTGGTTGGAACAAAAGACACTTGTTTAGATTTTAAGAAGATAGATTAATTCAATAATAATAACAGTAAGATTGAATACCTGCGATTTATCGCGTCTGATTAATTGCCTAATTAATAATATGATTGATTGTCTGATTATTTGTATTTGCATTTATTTATATGTCTAATTATTTTCTTATGTTTAATTAATACAATTTGAATGCGAATGGCATAAAACACATGCAATTATAGGAGACGCGATAAATCGCGTCTCTACGGGGGTGTATTTAATAATTAAGAAGAATGATTGTGAAATTATTATGAATAAATGGGAACAATTATGTCTTGAGTGCAATATGCAAAAGAAATACTAAGAAGAGAATATTTTAGAGAAACTTTCTTGTTTATTTATATTGAAAGCTTGTTTATGGAGATGTATTGACTCATTAAGAGAAATATATAATTATTTCTATTTATTTACTACCTTTGCAAGTTAATACTTAAGATAAGATGTTGTAATGATGAAAAATAATCTTTCAAATATAAAACTGACTTGGATCCTTGTTTTTGCTTTTATTGTAATAAGCTTCTTCCCTCTTTTCACTAATTTGGGGACTCAATTACTAAGAACTTGGGATGAGAGTCGTTATGCTGCTAATTCTTATGAGATGTATAAATCTGGCAACTATTTAGTAACTACTTTTGACTATAAGCCAGATTATATGAGTTCTAAACCTCCTTTAGTAAATTGGTGTCAGGTTGTTTGTTTTAAATTATTTGGAGTTAATGAGGCTTCTGTTCGTCTTCCTTCTGCCTTAGCTGTTTTGTTTTTGGGTATTGTATTAATTCTCTTTGGTGGAAAGATGGGAAAACCTTGGCTGGGTTTTTATTCTGCATTAATTGCTACAACTTGTAGAGGTATTGCAGGTTATCATGCTGGCAGAACTGGTGATTATGACACTATGCTTACTCTTTTTGTTACTACTTATACACTTTCATTTCTAATATATTTCCTTGAAAAGAAAGGGAAATACATACTCTATTTCTTTATTGCACTATCATTAGCTACTCTTTCAAAAGGCATCCAAGCTCTTATTCCTTTGCCATTCTTGCTTTGTTGGCTCTTATATAAGAAAGAGTTTAAGAGCGTAATTAAATCTAAGTTCACATATATAGGTTTAAGTATCTTTGTATTGCTTATTGGTGGTTATTATTTGGGAAGAGAAGCTTATGATCATGGTTATTTAAAAGCTATGTATGATTGTGAAATTGGAGGAAGATTTAATGGTGTTATAGATGGTCATCAACATCCTTTTGGATTTTATTTACCTATTATTAGATATGACCATTTTACCTACTTTATTAAGTTCTTACCATTTGCTTTCCTTTTTAACTTCTTTATTAAAGACAAAAAGCTAAGAGAACTATCTATATTTAGTTTCCTTTTTGCTGCAACTTATTTACTTATAATTTCTTCTGCTAAAACAAAACTTCCTTGGTACACTATTCTTTCTCTTCCATTTATGTCTATAATTATAGGTATTTCTCTTTCACAAATTCATTCTTGGCTATTTAATAAGAAACAATTAGTCTTTAAGATACTACCATTTATTCTAATGATAATTTTCTTCTATCATCCTTTTAAAGCATTAATTGCACAAAACTATAAACCTCAAGAGCCTCAAGAATATGTGCCTTATTATAATAGATTTAAGGTAATGAAAGATATTGAAAAGGATAAGATTAAAATTGACAGTATAGCATTTATTAGCCAAGTTGATGATAATCATTTTGATAATAATCAAGACGTATTCTTTTATATGTATAAGATTCAAATTGCAGGTAAAAGAGGAGTATTAAAAGAATTCAGATTTCTTAATAAGGGAGAAAACGTTTTGATTAATGAGGAATATACATTTGAGAGACTGAAAGAAAGATTTGAATATGAAATGATTTATGAAAGTTTGAATAACAAGATTGTTAAGATTACTGGAATAAAAGATGAGCAAGATAATAATAAAGAAAAAAAATAAGATATATGACTTACACAGATAAAGAAAAAAAGTTTAAACGCTATACCGTTACAACAGCTTTACCTTATGCAAATGGTCCTTTACATATTGGACACTTAGCTGGGGTTTATGTTCCTGCAGATATATATGTACGTTATCTTCGTTCTATGAAAGAAGATGTTATTTTTATTGGAGGAAGTGATGAACATGGAGTCCCTATTACTATTAAAGCTCGTAAAGAAGGGATAACTCCACAAGATGTTGTTGATAGATACCATAATATAATAAAGAAATCATTTGAAGAATTTGGAACTTCATTTGATATTTACTCACGCACCTCATCAGACATTCATGCTAAAACTGCTTCTGCTTATTTCAAAAAGCTATATGATGCAGGAAAGTTTATTGAACAAACCTCAGAACAATATTATGACCAAGAAGCAAAAGCATTCTTAGCCGATAGATATATTACTGGTACTTGTCCTCATTGTGGAAATGAAAGAGCTTATGGCGATCAATGTGAAGCTTGCGGCACTTCTCTTAATGCAACAGATTTAATTAATCCAAAATCTGCTCTAAGTGGTTCACAACCTATTTTAAAGGAAACAAAGCATTGGTTTTTACCTTTAAACGATTATGAAGCTTTTATGAGAGAGTGGATATTGGAAGGACATAAAGAATGGAAACCTAATGTTTATGGACAATGTAAGAGTTGGATTGAACAAGGATTACAACCACGTGCAGTTACAAGAGATTTGGATTGGGGAGTTAAAGTTCCTATTGAAGGAGCAGATGGAAAAGTTCTTTATGTTTGGTTCGATGCTCCTATTGGTTATATCTCAAACACTATTGAATTAAAACCAAATGATTGGGAAAAATGGTGGAAAGAAAAAGATACTAAATTAGTTCATTTTATTGGTAAGGATAATATTGTTTTTCACTGTATAATTTTCCCTGCCATGTTAAAAGCTGAAGGTTCTTTTATACTTCCTGATAATGTTCCTGCTAATGAATTCTTAAACCTTGAAGGAGATAAAATTTCTACATCAAGGAATTGGGCTGTTTGGCTTCATGAATACTTAGAAGACTTCCCTGGAAAGCAAGATGTATTGAAATATGTACTTTGTGCTAATGCACCAGAGACAAAAGATAATGACTTTACATGGAAAGACTTTCAAACAAGAAATAATAGCGAATTAGTTGCCATACTTGGTAATTTTGTTAATCGTACAATTGTTTTAACTCATAAGTATTTTGAAGGAAAAGTTCCACAAATAGGAGAATTAAACAATTTAGACAAACAAGCTATTGAAGAAATAAAGACATTCCCTGAAAGAATTGGAGTTAATATTGAACATTTTAAATTCCGTGAAGCTCTTTCTGAAATGATGAACCTTGCACGTTTAGGTAATAAATACTTAACTGAGTGTGAACCTTGGAAAACTTATAAAACAGATATTGAACGTACAAAGACTTCAATAAATATCAGTCTTCAAATATGTGCTAACTTAGCAATACTTGCTGAACCATTCCTTCCTTTTACTGCTAAGAAACTTCAAACAATGCTAAATCTTAAAACACTTCCTTGGGTTGAAGCAGGAAAAGATAATTTATTAGAAGAAGGTCATAGAATTGAAACTCCTGAATTATTATTTGAAAGAATAGAAGACGATGTAATTGAAGCACAAGTTCAAAAGCTACTTGACACAAAGAAAGCTAATGAAAAGACAAACTATATTGCAAATCCTCAAAAAAAGAACATCGAATACGATGACTTTGCAAAAATGGATATTCGTACAGGAACAATAATTGAAGCCGAAAAGGTTGCTAAAACAAAGAAACTACTAAAACTTACAATTGACACAGGAATAGACAAAAGAACAATTGTTAGTGGAATAGCAGAATACTTTGACCCAAAAGATATTATTGGCAATCAAGTATCAGTACTTGTAAACCTTGCTCCAAAAAATCTAAAAGGTATTGAATCACAAGGAATGATTCTAATGGCAGAAGATGCAGATGGAAAATTAGTATTTATATCCCCTACTCAAAAAATTGAAAACGGAACAGAGATAAGATAATAGAATAAAGATCTATAATATGGAGAAAAAAGATTATAAGGTATTGTGGATATATCTACCTTTTTTAATTCTACTTTTTTTATCAATCACAAAATCTGGGTTTGGTTTAGATGTTGATTGTTGGGTTAAATGGGCTAAATTTAGTTTAGAAAATGGTTTTCGTAATACTTATAAATCTGGAACAGACTATTTGCCTATATTGCATTATCTTCTAAATATATTTTCACGCCTACAAGGAAGTGCAAGCAATATTGGAGCAAATATTCATTACTTTAAAGTAATTACTATCTTATTTGAATTTGGCTCTACACTAATATTATTCAAGCTCTTAAACGATAAATTTAAAGATGTATATAAATCTATTTTATACTCCCTTTTCTATTTACTCAATTTTGCTATTCTTTACAATTCTATGATTTGGAATCAAGTAGATGGCATACTAACATTTTTCGCCTTTTGTTCAATAATAGCTGCTTATTACAAAAAAAGTATTATTGCAATAGTTGGTTTTGTTTTTGCAATAAACATGAAGCCTCAAGCCATAGTCTTTCTTCCTATATTAATACTATTACTTATCCCTATAATTAGAGAACAAAAATACAAAAAGAATATACTATTATTTGTTACTCCATTAGTTCTTCAAACTCTAATTCTCCTCCCTTTTATTTTAGCTGGAGATGTTGGAAGAATTTGGTCTAATTTAACTAATTATGTTGATCGTTTTCCTTGTATCTCAATGAATGCATACAATTTTTGGCATCTAATTACATTTAGTAATGATTCTCTTTCCAATATGAAGGATACTATTAAATTTGCTGGGATAAGTTATAAAATTTGGGGGATGATATTATTTATGATTTCATCTTTTATTTGTCTCTTCTGGATAATAAAGCCAACCTTATTATCTTTTTTTAAGAAAATGGAAATTAATATTTCTCTGCGAAAATTATTAATAAGCACTGGATTAATATGCCTTCTATTTTTCTTTTTTAACACTCAAATGCATGAACGTTATCCTCATCCTGCAATTATATTTATCGCATCTTACTCTCTACTATACAAAAGACCATTACCATTCATATTTATAACTATAGCTTACTTCCTTAACCTTGAAAGTGCCTTAGGATATTTAAAACTATACCATTTTGCCCCAATATTATTTTCCCCAATAACTATTTCAATATTATTTCTAATTACAATACTATTACTCTTTTTCGATTTATTTAAGAGCGATAAAAATAATATTGAAATACCACTAACATAACTTTAGTCTTGTGCAGATACTGTCCAAAAAAGTGTGTATCTCTAATTAAAATAAATATCATTAACTAAATATTGGCAGTGTTTACCTCTGCCATAAAAAATAGGGACAAGTTTTTACATTAGTCCCTATTTTTATATTGTTTACGTTTAAAGGGAAATAAGGAACTACTTGTAAGAGATTATCCAATACTCGACTTTAGTCTTTTCTTCAGTAGCTTTATACATTTTTATGTAACTATATTTATCATGAATACCATCAAGATATTTCATTGCAGCACTTTTTCCCTTTTTACTTCCTGAAAAAATCTTATGATTTGCATTAAATTCAATTGAATCATTAGCATTAGTTTTCGTAACTATAAACTTAGTTATTTTACCTCCTTTAACAACAAAATTCCTACCTAAATTAGTTTTATATACTCCATCTTTTAACTTATCAACATTTACAGATGTCTTTTCTGTTTTTACCTTTTGATTATTATTGTCCATTACTTCACTTGAGTAAGCCACTAAAGAAGGCAAACAAATTAAAGAGGACAATAAAAGACTTAATAATACTTGTTTCTTAGATTCAATAATTTTCATCATACTTATTTATTAAGATTAATATGCAGCAAAAGTAATAAATAGTTTGGTTAAATTGTATTTTATAAGAGAAATAAAAAAAGGGAATGTAAATAAATACATTCCCTTTATACATCTATAATCAATGTTATAGGTTGAATTTTGCTTTTATTTTATCAACATAGTCTAACTTTTCCCATGTGTAGAATCCTACTTCTTTTGTTGTTTCTACTCCATTTTCAAATATTGTTACTGTGTCTGTGTATGGAGTTCTTCCGAAGTGTCCGTATTTTGCTGTTGGGGCAAAGATTGGGTTCTTTAAACCAAAACGTTGAACAATTGCATAAGGGCGAAGGTCAAAGATTTCATTTATCTTTTCTGCTATCTTACCATCGTGCATTATTTCTCCATTTTCATCTTTTACTTTAGCTGTTCCATTAGTATTTACATATAATCCTACTGGTTTTGCAACTCCAATTGCATAAGCTACCTGAACTAAGACTTCTTCACATAATCCTGATGCTACCATATTTTTTGCAATATGTCTTACTGCATAAGCTGCACTTCTATCAACTTTCGATGAGTCTTTTCCTGAGAATGCTCCACCTCCATGTGCTCCTCGTCCTCCATAAGTATCAACAATTATCTTTCTTCCTGTTAAACCTGTGTCGCCATGAGGTCCACCAATTACAAATTTTCCTGTTGGATTAACGTGAAGTGTAAAATTGTTTTTGAATAAATCCTTAACATCTTGACGTTTTTGCATTGCAATAACTCTTGGGATAAGAATATCTTTTACGTCTTTATGTATTTTAGCCAACATCTTTCCTTCTTCGTCGAAATCGTCATGTTGAGTTGATACAACAATTGTATTTATTGCAACTGGTTTATTGTTGTCATCAAATTCTATAGTTACTTGTGATTTACTATCCGGACGAAGGTAAGTCATTTCTTTTCCTTCTCTACGTATTTCTGCAAGTTCTGACATTAATTGATGAGAAAGAATTAAAGATAAAGGCATATAATCTTCGGTTTCGCTACAAGCAAAACCAAACATCATACCTTGGTCTCCTGCTCCTTGGTCTTCTGGATTTGATCTTTCAACTCCTTGATTAATGTCGCCTGATTGTTCATGAATTGTTGAGATAACTCCACAAGAATTACCTTCAAACATATATTCGCCTTTAGTGTATCCTATATTGCGAATAACTTTTCTTGCTGTATCTTGTACATCAACATAACCATTGCATTTTACTTCACCACTTAATACAACTAAACCTGTTGTAACTAATGTTTCGCAAGCTACTTTTGAGTTTGGGTCACGACGTAAGAATTCATCTAATAATGCATCTGAAATTTGATCTGATACTTTGTCTGGGTGTCCTTCTGAAACTGATTCAGAGGTAAAAAAATAAGCCATTTTGTTTTGTTTTTAAATGATTAACTAAATAACCTAACAAAATGGGAAAATAGAATTGATATAATCAAAAATGGTTTAGCATTTTTTTGTGTGGTTGCAATCAATTCAAATCTTTCCACATTTGTTGGTGCAAAAGTACTAAAATAATTAATAGCAGCAAATATTAAGCTATAATAATTTTGCTACTATTAATTATATAGAGGTAATTTTCTATATTTTAACTTGATATATTTTAATTTATAGTTCATATAATCCTAACCCGTTGGCTAATTAAATGAAGATTATTCACAAAAAATAGATTGTGCATTTCTTAATATCTTCAATACCTATTTGAAACAGCTAATATAAACGTTAAAACAAGAAGAAAATAGATATTTATAATGAGTTTTAAGAATTAGATAAAGAGTAAATGAATTTAGATAGGCTTTTTTTGAACCAAGATAGGAAGTTGACGCCCTAAGATGGGAAGTTAGCCACCTAAGATAGGAAGTTGATGGGTAAAAAAGGGGCTTTTTCACCTCAAAAAAGCCCCTTTTTTAAGTCGAGAAAGCCCCTTTTTTGATATAGAAAAGCCCCTTTTTTGGGTATAAAGACTTGATCTTAGAGCATCAACTTCCTATCTTAGGTGGCTAACTTCCCATCTTGGAGAAACAACATAGGATAATATTTTAAAATATGGCTAATCTTAGTCTTTTTTTTATTTCTTCTTTCCTTGATTAGCTACGGCTTCCATAAGTTTTTTTATTGTTTCTGGATCACCAATAAACTCATCTTTTACCATTTCTAAGCTATCATTCAATTCAAAAATATATGGAATACCTGTTGGAATATTGAAAGCAATGATTTCATCTTCACTCATTCCTTTTAATGTTTTAACAATTCCTCTTAATGAATTTCCATGAGCCACAACCATAACTTGATCATGAGTTTCAAAAGCTTTTAAGATATTGTTTTTGAAGTAAGGCATTAAACGATTTATACAATCCTGAAGCGATTCTGTTAATGGTAAATCCTTTTTATCTACATCTTTGTAACGAGGGTCATTCAATGGAGAACGTTTATCATTTGCTTCAAGAGCTGGTGATTGAATAGCAAAGCCTCTTCTCCACATCAACACTTGCTCTTCTCCATACTTTTCTACTGTTTCTGCTTTATTTAGTCCTTGTAATGCTCCGTAATGTTTTTCATTTAAACGCCATGATTTCTCAACAGGTAAATAATCCATATCCATTGCATCAAGAATATTATTCAAGGTCTTAACTGCTCTCTTTAAATAAGAAGTAAAACATATCTCTGGTTGAAAACCATTTTCTTTCAATGCTTTTCCTGCATCAATTGCCTCTTGCATTCCCTTTTCTGACAAATCAACATCTGTCCAACCTGTAAATAGGTTTAGTTTATTCCACTCACTTTCTCCGTGACGTACTAATATAAGTTTTTTCATTTCTTCTTTGTCTTTTCTGTTTGAACTAATTTCGATATATCTATCTTTTTACCTAACTGATATTTAATTGACAATATTAATATTAAAACTCCTGCGAGAATAAAAGGAACACTTAACCATTGTCCCATATTTAATGTCATTGCCTCTTCCCAACTTTCTTGGTCGTTCTTTAAAAATTCTATTAAGAAACGAGCTAAGAATAAACCAATCAAGAATATTCCAAAAATAAAGCCTTGACGTGGTGGAGTTTGCTTTTTCATAAAATAAAGATAAAGACCTGTCCCCAATATAATATAAGATAATGCTTCATAAAGTTGTGTTGGATGATGAGCTATTGTTTGACCATCTCTAACAAAAATAAAACCCCAAGGTAAAGATGTTGCAACTCCATATATTTCAGAATTCATAAGATTACCTAATCTTATTGATGCTCCTGCAAAACAAACAGCTAATACCAATCTATCTATTACCCACAAAAAAGGTACTTTTGTTTTTCGGCAATACATGTATGATGCAATCAATATTCCTATTGCAGCTCCATGAGAAGCCAATCCTTGATACCCTATAAATTCCCAACCATTTGGTGTACTTCTTATAGGAAGAAACATTTCAATTGGGTTAGCAATATAATAAGAAAACTCGTAGAACAAACAATGCCCCAATCTTGCCCCTATCAATACTCCTGCAAATATGTATATTGCTAATTTATCAAGAAAATAAACCGATACCTTTTCTTTATTGAAGACACTTTTCATTAGTACATAACTTATCACAAATGCTAATGCAAACAATACTCCATACCAACGAACGGATATTGAACCTATTTTAAATAATATAGGTGATACATCCCAAACAATAGATAGTAAATTCATATTTTATAAAATTAAGTGGCAAAGATAGCAAAAATAACCTTTTGCATTTGATTCTTCCATGAAAGATTTGGTTCAATCGTCTTTCTAATCTCAATTGGAGGAAGATTATGGTTATTATAAAAATCAACAATTGAGCTAATATTTAATGGAGATTCATCAGCTGGAACTTTAATAATATATGGCATTGTTTCAAAATCATCATCAATCTCCGAATAAACAAAACCTAAACCTCTTGCTGCATATTCTCTATTCTTTAAAGTCTTTATATTAGTAATATTACTTCTGTGACGAGCTAAACTACCAATACCAAAATCACATTTTTCAAATATATTATCTAACTCCTCCCCCGATAATGCTCCCCAGAAAGTAACATAATCATTCAATCCTAAATCCTCAACCTGTTGTTTAAGAGCAAATCCAGAAGACCTTTCTGCCTTCCCAACAATATTCAAATGGACTTGTTGAGTTATTTTAGTTGAGCCCAAACTTTGTGCTTCGTTTGTTGAGTTATTAATTTGATCAATGTAAATTTTCAAACCATTAATAGCCCTATCAACCCCATGCCAATAATGTAACTCCGCAACAACTAAAAGCTGTAGTACATCAGGATTTTTTCTATAAGATTGTTTTAAAGGTAACGCATCAAAATCAACCCCATTAGAAATTTTAATAGTCTTTTGTCCAAATATCTCATCATAATCAGAGAATGTAACAATCGCATCAATATTATTAGCTAAATTCTTCCTAAAAATCTTATCAATATAATATGTAAGTTTGCTTAATTTTGATAATTCTTTTATTTCATTATCATAAGGGTAAGTAGGAATCTCCATAACAATCTTTACACCTTTCCTTCTTAGTTTTTTTGCAAAAGCAATAATAAACGGTTCCGCATTAATAAAGCTTCTCATATAAACCAAAGATATACCATTTTCAATTATATAATGATATAAACTATTATATTCAAAACGTTTTTCAATCTTAGCTTTTATCCCATTTCCAAAATTCTTTTGCACCTTACCGCCAACCCATCTAACCTGATTTCCAGACTTATCCCATCCCAAATAACACAAATCTGTTTCAAACCCACATTCATTTAATGCCTTAACCTGATATCTTATCTTTTTTGTAATCCCACTATATTCTGCTAAAGCATGAAAAACTAAAAAAATTGCTTTTTTTTGCATACAATTAAATAAATTAAGTACTCAATATTTGATTAAAAGTATTTTCCCATTGTTTTCCTATATTTTCTATCTTAAACCTTTGTACATTAATTCTAGCCTTTTCACCCATAGTTTTACGCATATCTTCATTTTCTATTAGGTAGCAAATTTTTTCTGCAAGTTGCTTAATATTTCCATTTTCTACTAATAATCCATCTTCACCATCTTTTATAATATCTCTTGGTCCACATGGACAAGAAAAAGAAACGACTGGCACCCCACAAGCCATTGCCTCTGGGATAACCATAGGAAAGCCTTCAAATCTAGAACTAAGTACTAAAATAGAACTTTCACAATATTTTTCAATAATATCTGTGGTTTCATCTTCCAAAAATAATGACTCTTGTAATCCAAGTCTATTTCTTTGTTCCGTAAACTTTTCTTTATCACCCCGTCCAAATATCTTTAAATTCCAATCTGTATGTTTTTTTGCAACAATACCCCAAGCATCAATTAACATATCAAATCCTTTTTCATGAGTATAACGTCCTATAGCAATAACCTGATTATTCATACAATTTGATTGTTTATTAGGGAAAAAAGAGAGAGGATTGTTTATTACTATACTATTATTAATTTCACTCCATTTTGCTTGATTTTCAATACTAAGTGTGACAAAAAGAGATAATTTTTTTATTTCTTTAATTAGTTGTTTCATCCATAACCTACCTATTAATTGCTCAAAGAAATTCTGATGACCATTATATTCCATATCTCTAAAATTATCTCTATTTGAATGAATTTCTCCTATTTTTTTACTTCCATCTTTAATATAATTAATAAAATTAATCTCCCTTCTTAACATGGAAACAGTAATATCTGGTTTTATTAGTATAAGACAGTCTCGTAATCTTTTTCTATATATCCGTTGCTTTTTCAAATATATAAGGATTTTTTTATAAAAAGGCTGACCCCAAAGTTCATTGAAATTAATATCTAAATTTACAATATGAATTTTAGAAGAAAGTTCATAAAAAGGTTTTTTATTTTTACCATCTGTCAATATTATATATAAATCATATTCTAAAACATCTGCAAAATAGTTTGCTTTAATGGTCAACACTCGTTCCATTCCTCCTGGAATATATAGAGATGGAAGACAGTAGGCTATTTTTCTTTTCATAAAATTATTATTTTGTTATTAGCAAAAAAAACATCTAATCTTTATATAAATCTTTAATTATATTTGAATCTTGATCTACAATAACTTTGGGCCTCTTAAAATACCTTTTTATATTTTTTATTTCGGAAAAAATCTTTTTAGAAAATGAACTATCAAATATTGTCGTTCTTGTTAATGGTTTATATTTATTGTTTCTGATAAATTTTATTTTACCATACTTCAACAAAGCTAATGCCATTGAACCATCATCACCTCTAATAAGCTCCAACCTAAAACCAATTTTTCTACCAAATTCTGTGTTTATGGAAAAGGCAAACCCTCGCACTGCTAATTCTGGTCTTTTAATACTTATTAATCTACTGTATATATCCCTAAAAAAATCATAAAAAAAGAATTTAACTCTTGCTTTGTTATTCTTATATATAATATTGTGACTAACATTAACAACAACTGGATTATATCGTTCAAAAGCATTAATAACCATTTCAACATAATTTGGAGGATATATAGTATCTGAATCAATGCATATATAATACTTACCTCTCGCATTATCGAGCCCACATTGTCTTGCGGCGCTACAACCTTTTCTGCTTTCATTATAACAAGGCACACCCGTTCTTATAAAAATCTCTTCGCTATGGTCTTTAGAACGATTATTAATTCCTATAATTTCAAAAGGATATTTAGATTTATTTTCACTTAATGACCAAATACAACTTAATAGTCGAGTTTCATCATTATAGGTAATAATTCCAACCGTTGCCACTGGATTTGGATTATCATTAATCTTAATAATATTTTCTTTTACTCTATCAAATATTGCATTAGAAATACCTGAATATGGCTTTTCGTAAATTTCTAAATATTTTTTGCTCCATTTCATATTTTTATATCTTTACTAATTAACAATTCTAATTCTATCTTTTAATACCATTTATTCTCATGTATTCATCTAATGAAATTGGTTTATGATTAGTTAATACTCTTTTTATCTGTTTTCTAATCAAATAAAATAAAGCAGAAAGAACTTTCTTTAATTCTTTACACAAACCTCTTTTTGGATATAATTTTTCAACGTTTTCCCTATTCCAAGGATTGGTGAAAAATGATTTATAATACTCATCCTGTGGATTAACAATAAAATCTATTTCCCCTTCCCATTCATACCTATTAATCATTAAACTTCCTTCAGTCAACCAAAGTAGTTTGAAAATTAAGGATTGGAAAGGTAAATAATTTAAAAAAAGTTCTCCATAATTATTTTCATAATTACCAGGCATCTTATCTTTTTCAAATAATACCAATTTATCATCTATCTCCAAAATTATCCATTTATGTGATTTCTTAGGAAACAAAAATTCTCCTAATAAACTTGGAGTTTCAATGTATCCTCGTTTAGCAACCCTAAATTGCTCTTTTAAAAACTTTTCAGGGTCATCTGTGTGTTCCAAAACTTGATTACAAATAACATAATCAAATTCTTTATCCTTAAAAGGCATTTCCTCTCCATTTGCATTTATAATTTTTTGATGAGGATATATCTTAACATCTCCACAACGATGATAATTACTATCAATATATCTTTCAACTATTGTATTAGGACGATAAGATGGATTATGACCAGGACCAACTTCTAAAACATTATATCCTCGTTTTATTCTAAGATCGTTTCTGTCATAAGGGGTACGTACTTTCATAAAAAAATGATTTAATTATTTATTTTATTGACTATTTTCTTTAACAACGATATTAAATCGTATACTTTAAAAATCTGGATAAATAACAAACTTATAAATAATGTAAATGCCGATTTTATAATCAAACTAAAAAACATATTCATATCTCCTAACAACAAATTAATTATAAATAAAATTATAAATAAAAAAATGCTTAATGCAATTGGTAATAATAATGCTCTAAAAAAATCAACTATTTCTATCTTAAATACCTTATAATACATCAAAAAATAAGATTGAAAAAAATTAAAGACAAAAGAAATTAACAGACCCATTGCAACAGCTTCAATAGATTTAAACCAAAACACACCAATAGCAATAGCTAATACATTTATAATTGTTGAGAAAAGTCCACTAAAAAAAAGCGTCTTTGTTGAGTTGGCTGCTTGAAATATTGAACCAGAAGTGGATAATATCACTTGAAATCCGACCGAAAGTGAAAGTATTTGAAAACTTAAAACAGACTTAGTCCATTGCATTCCAAAAATTAAAAGGACTAATTCCTTTGAAGTAAAAAATAATAATGCGGAAAGTGGAAAGCCAATATATGCTAAAAGTTTAACTACCTTCAAATATGAATCGGATAGTTTTTTATAATCATTCTGAAATTCAGAAAAGATAGGGTGCATAACAGGAGAAACAACTTGAGTAATTGTTTGCAAAGGCAACATCATTAATCTATATGACTTTTCGTAATATCCAAGAGCATTCATATTCAAATATCTTCCTATAATCAATTTATCTAAATTCCTCGAAAAATAATTAATTAAATTAAAAAGGAATTGATAAGCAGAGAAAGCAAAAATCTTTTTCAATGAATTTGTATTAAACCACCATTTAAATTTCACTGGCTTCTTTAGATAGGAAATAATAAAAAGTAAAAAAGAAGATAAAATAGGATTTATTAACAATGAATATAATCCAAAACCTAAAAATACAGAAAAAATTGCCAATCCTCCACTTATTAATTGGACTGAAAAAGATCGAACAGCAATAAATTTAAAATCTTTATCCTTATACAATAATCCATTAGGTACAATTTGACATGAAGAAAAGAAAAGATTAATTGAAAGATAATAACAGATTGGTTGAAGTATTGGAGATTTATAATAATTAGCTATTGGTGAAGCACAAGCAATAAATAATAATGAAAGTAATAGTCCCGACCAAACAGTGAATGAAAAAATACTTGATAAATCATCTTCTGTTAATGTTTTATTTTGAATAATCGCTGGAGCAATACCTATTTCTGTAAACATACCAAAAAAAGCAATAATTACAGTTGCGACAGCAACAACTCCAAAATCTGCAGGAGAAAGAATTCGAGAAAGGATTGCAGTAACAATCAAAGAAATAATAACATTAGAATACTTCGCTATTGCAGTAAAGAAAACCCCTGAAACCATTTGTTTTTGTATTGAATCACCCATCCCTGCTCTATTTTGTTTTTCTAATTATAAAAGGGAACAAACAAACTAAAATTGATTTCAACTTAATTAAATGATGATATTGAAAGCAAACCTTTCTTATGCAATATATTTTATATTTAAATTTCAAAGAATTAGTCCTATATACAGCACTATTAACAATATTACTACAAAGTCTATTGATAGTAGTCTTATATTCAAGATTTTTATTCGAAAATTCCAATAATTTATCTACTGTAAAAAAATATGCATACAAATTTTTTTCTGAATAAGAAGATGTAACAATTGAAGAACTTCTAACCCTACGTTTAAAAAAAGTCTTATTGACAAAACCAACTCTTTTAGCTTGTAAATAAAGTAAAGAACTAAACAACTCATCTTCATGAATTGTATTTTCAAAATAAATACTTATTCTATTCCAAAAATCTTTTTTAGTTAAATATAGACACGCAGATGCTCTAAATTTATTCAAATCAAGTAGTAAATTAGTAATCTCTATACCATTGTATATTTTATCTTCCAATAAATTACAACGCAAATAATCATAATATAAATCATTTACTTTATCTTCATAAAACAACTCGGCATCAAAAAAGCAAAAATCAAGATTATCTTTCTCGCATTTATCATATGTTTTCTCTAAAGCTGTAGAACCAAGAATATCATCACTATCAAAAAAATAAATATATCTACCATTCGAATTATCTAATCCAAAATTTCGAGTTAAAGACAAACCTTTATTCTCTTGAGAAAATATTTTTACTCTATTATCCTTCTGAGCATATTCAAGTAATATCTCTAAACAATTATCAGTAGAGCCATCATTAATTGCAATAACTTCTATATCCCTAAAAGTTTGATTAAGGATACTATCTACTGCTTCCCTAAGGTATTTTTCAGTATTATAAACAGGTATTATTACACTAATTTGAGGCATATTCTATTTTTTTACCTTTACCCACTCTTTTAATTCAAAATCATATTTCTTAATCTCTCTTGCTGGATTCCCTGCAACAATAGTATAGGGTTCTACATTTTTAGTAACAACACTTCCTGATGCTACTAATGAATGCGTACCTATTGTAACTCCTTGCAATATTATACAATTCCCTCCTATCCAAACATCATTGCCTATAGTTATTGGAGTTCCTTTTACACCTTGTTTTTTGATTGGTATATCTATATTTTCATAACTATGCGTTAGGGCGACTAACTGTGTACCTATACCAGAAACTACATTATCACCAATAGTAATTGGTCCTAATATCATACCTCTTGATGTTATCATAGTATTTTCACCAATAATTACATCTCCAATACCATTATTAATAATTACATCATCTTCAATTATACTTCTCTTACCTATAACTAATTTATTTGTTGCATTAAGATCCAGTCTGGCTGTTCTTCTAATAATTGAACCTTTACCTCTTTTAATTATCAATGGATAAACAAACATTCTTGCCCACCAACGTGTTCTTGCAGAATAGGGATGCACCCATAAGTCAAGGACGAACTGTTTTAGTTTAGGGTTTTGTTGTAGATAGAGCTTAATTTTTTCTTTCATAAACTAATTCTAATGAGATGCAACCAAGATTTTTGGCAAATATAATACATATTTATATTTAAATGCTATTTTTAGCTATAAAAAATGACAAATAAAAGGTTTACAGTTTTTTGTTATTACTGCTTAGGATTTTATACCTAAAGTCTCTATTCCTATTTAGAGTTTACACTTTATTTTTAGGTCTAAATTCTATTTACACTTCTTTTTGCATAGGTCTAAAATAACCATGTCAGTTTACTTATGCAAGTAATATAATTATTTCTATTATAATTCAGTCTTAGATGTAACCTATCTTATTCCCTTTTAGTATAAATGGAAAAACTGATTGTGTATTGAAGAATTAAGGGAAAGTAAAAGTGATTGATAATCATAACAAAAAATCAGAGTAAAAGATATTAGGAGAAGCGGAAAAGGCGAAATTAAAGGTGAAAGGTATAAGTTTAATGAGAGTTGTTCTTTTGTACGCCCTGTACTCAAATTCATTAGCTTAACTTTTTCCTCGCTTCTCCTTCTATCTTTCTCCTTTTATTTAAAAGAAATAAATTTAGAATGAAACAAAATTACAAATTAGTAAAATAAAATGGGCTTAAAAGCTGTTAGATTACTAAGTGAAACAATAATAGTTTTTATTACCATTATTATGGTTGGCGTGAGTTTTTATGCCAGTCAGGCTCGATTATTTAATCCTCAAAATTATGCTTTTATTTCTCTTCTTAGTTTATTTGTAATTGTAATTCTTGGGATTAATCTTTTTCTTACTTTCTATTGGGCTTCAAAACTAAAGGCTTGGTTTTTTGTCTCTACTGCTACAATTTTACTTTTTATTCCATATTTCACTACTATGGTTCAAATACCTTTTAAAGATCCTCATCCTTTAGAAGATAGAGATCTTTGTATTGTAACCTACAATGTGAACAGTTTTAATTACCACCATGACTATAATACAACATTGCAAAACATTGCATTTGCTATTGGAGAAAAAGATCCTGATATTATATGTTTTCAAGAGTTTTGGAGTAGCAATGATTCTATCTTAAATAGTATTTCAAAATTAATTGGTATGCCATATTATGTACTTGGGAAAAATGGAAAAGGCGTTAAAGACCTTGCATTATTTAGCAAATATCCTATTGAAAAAACGGAATTTCAAGTATATAAAGACACTCATAATGGAAGTATGTATTGTGATTTGAATTTCAAGGGAAGACTGATAAGAATAGTGAACTGTCATCTTCAAACCACAAATCTTAATCAAAAAAGAGGTGAGATTAGAAAACTAAAGCAAATCACAGAACCAAGAGTCTTTTCACAAGCTCTGCAAAACATATATTCAACACTTTCAGACAACACAACTCGTAGAGCAGAGCAAGCCTTAGCAGTAAATAAAATAGTAAAAGCAACAAAAATTCCAATAATTGTTTGTGGAGATTTAAACGAAACACCATCATCTTTTGTTTATAATCAAGTAAAAGAAAATTTAAAAGATGGATTTAAAGAAGCAGGAAGAGGATTTGGGGGAACATACAAAAGTTTTTTTAGAATACTAAGAGTAGATTATATATTTCACTCCTCGGCTTTCGAATGTGTAAACTATATAAGCGATAACATAGATTATTCCGACCATAATCCTGTCTTTGGATTCTATAAATTCAAATAAAAATCTATAGTAAAAAATACCACTCTATATCTTTAATATCATTTATAATATACTATATTGTGTACCATCAAATACTTTTGATACAATAATTTCTCCATTATTATTCTAAATGGACAAATTCACAAATAATAAGCGCTGGGATATTATTTTAGCTGTATAAATAAATATAATTAGAGGGTATAGATTAATGAATTGAGAGTTAATCTTTTTTGCTAAATGCTCTTGTTTCTGACCAGTTATTTGTTTTTACTGTTGCTTCATAAGAGCTATTTGGTAATACTGAATAGTCATAAACAATTTTAAAACTATCTGCTTTTGGATATGTTGTACTTGATACAATTTCTTTTGTTTTTCTATTCTTAATCTCTAAAACTAACTCCTCTTCTACCCCATCTTTTAGAAAAACAACAAATGTATAAGTCTTAGCTTTAGTATCCGGAACTTTGACAAGCTTATACGCTTTATGTATTAATTCATCTGATTTACCATTTATATTAAACTTATAATCTATCTTACATCCAAAATCTGGTTCAAAGGCTTCTAATAATTTTGTCTTATCTTCATTATAAATATAAACATAACCATTTCCTTGTTCCTTATTTGCCCACCATGATAAACCATCGCAATCAGAATCGGTAAATAATAAATTATAAGAACCCTCTTTAAGTTCTATAGTTTCGTTGTATTCTTTATTATTTTCAAGCTGAGTTCTTTCATAAACCTTATTTTTAGTCATATGGTCTATTATATATACCTTGTTTCTTGAAGCATCATTATTTGTTTTATAAGTAAGCGTAAATTTATTTGGTAAATAACTTGGTGATAATGGTTCTCCAAATATTACTGGAAGAATATTTTCATTAGAATTAATAAAGAAAATATCATGAGCCACTTGATAGCCTGGTTGTTCTATTTGTAGAGTTTTATAATATTCAAAATCTATGTCTACGGTTGCTTTATTCCCTTTTATATATGGTGTTAAGTCATAAATATATTCATTAACCTTAGTTCCTGGACACCATCCTGCTCTATTATATATCCATGTTCCTCCTTGGGGTTGAATTGGATTACAACCACAATCATCTTTCCATATTGCTTGAGTTGCTATTGTTTTTCCATTTACTTTATAATAAAACTCTTTCTTTAAGAACTCAGCTGCTGCATTTGTTGAATCTCCTCCATGACCTGAAATAGTTACTCTTGCATATACATTCTTAGTTCCTTTTGGAAGTGTTATTTCTTTTGGAGTTACATAAGTATCTATTGGTTTTTCTATATTACCATAAGGGAAATAGCCATAATGTATATTTTCTACCTTAATAACTTTCTTTGCCTTTTCTTTATCTACATTGAAAAGGAAATCAGTTGAAGCTAAGAACCCATCTTGATAGCCTTCATAACTTACAATAATATCTACACTATCTTTCATTAATGGCAAGTAATTGGATATATCCCAAGTCCAGGAAGGATTCCAAGTCTTCGCATTATCTCCTGTATTATAAGCACCACTATAAGGAGTAATCATTCTACCTAATTGATAGTTTACAGTATCACCACCCTTTGTTGTTCTAAGAATTACACTAATTGAATAGTCCCAATCACTACAACCTGTTTCAGGACAAGCAAGGTATAAGTTAAGTGTTATGTTACTGATGTTTTTATCTTTTACAGGGAATAATGTCTTTTTCGCATATTCACCTTTAGTTGATAGATGTGTTTTATCGTGGACTCTAATTTTAAAACCATTCTCTTGTGAAAATGCAGAAACAGAAAATAAAAGACAGAAAATAAGTAGATAATGTTTCATTGGTCGATATAATTATTATTAATAATTGGCAAAGGTAATAAGTTTTTATGTAGTTTTGTATTTCAAAATAAGAAAACACTATGCTAAAAGAAACAATTGAACAAGCTTGGGATAATAGAGAATTGCTTAAAGAAGAATCAACAATAATTGCAATTAGAGAAACTATTGAACTCTTGGATAAGGGAGAGATTAGAATTTGTGATAAACAAGGAGATGATTGGGTGGTTAATGACTGGGTTAAGAAAGCTGTTGTTCTTTACTTCCCTATTTGCAAAATGGAAACATTTGAAGTTGGTCCTATGGAATTTTACGATAAGATTCCTTTGAAAAATGATTATGAAAAGCTTGGAGTTAGAGTTGTTCCTCATGGTGTTGCTCGTTATGGTTCATTTCTTGCTAAAGGAGTTATTATGATGCCTTCTTATGTAAATATCGGAGCTTATGTTGACGAAGGAACTATGGTTGACACTTGGGCAACTGTTGGTTCTTGTGCTCAAATAGGTAAACATGTTCATTTAAGTGGTGGAGTTGGAATTGGAGGAGTATTAGAACCTATTGGAGCAAATCCTGTTATTATTGAAGATAATTGTTTTATTGGCTCTCGTTGCATTATTGTTGAAGGAGTAAGAGTTTGTGAAGGATCTGTTCTTGGAGCAAATACCACATTAACTAAAAGCTCAAAGATAATTGATGTTAGTGGAAAAGAACCAATAGAATATAAAGGTTATATACCAAGAAATTCTGTTGTAATACCTGGTAGCATAACAAAAGAATTTCCAGCAGGAAAATATAATGTAAATTGTGCTTTAATAATTGGTAAGAGAAAAGAATCAACTAATTCAAAGACTTCTTTGAACGATGTTTTGAGAGATTTTAATCTATCAGTTTAGTTAATTAATAATTAGCTTCTCAACAGTATTGTTTATTCTTATAAAGTAAATTCCTTTACTTAGGTCTGAAATATTGATTTCTGTTGATGGGCTATTTATTTTATTAATAGTCTTTACTTCTCTTGATTGAATATCTGTAATAATTACTTTTACATTCTTTAAACCAGATGTAATTATATTAACTTCTTGTGATGCTGGGTTAGGATATAATTTAAATGATATATTATTTTCTACTTCATCATCTAAACCAAATATTGTACTACCATAAGCAATAAATGATTTTATTTCTCCCATATCATAACCATAAGAATTAGAAACAAAAGGTCTATAATAAATTCTATTATTCGCAATTAAACTATCTAAAACAGTTGATATAGATAAATCCGATTGAGAATTAAATTCTTTTAAATACCAACTATAATTCATTAGATTTAAAGAATCTATACTCCACATAACACCTTTTTCAATTATATCTGATAATCCACTATATACTATTTGAGCATTTGCCATTGCTTGATTATTACTAATTGGAAAGTAATTATCTAATCCTTTATTAATAATTTGAGGAATAGTTGCTTTGAATTTAAAACTAATTAAAGAGTCTTCTGTATATTTTATATGAGAAATAGGTGAATCAATAATTGTTCCATCTTTAAGTTTTGGTGAAGCATCAGTTAGAGATGTAAAAGCTCTAATATTTCTAATTCCAGGAAAAGTAGATCTATTATTTGTTGCATCTGTTACTGTTCCTGTTGCAGGTTCAATAAATAAACCTCTATTTGATGGAGTTATATTAACAGTATTAGATCTATGACTCCACCATTGTTCTAATAGAGTAGTATCAAGATGATATATCAACATACCTTCTCCTGGAGTATATAAATCCCATTTAATCTTCTTTCTTTGTTCAATAATTAATGATTCATTTGAACTTAAATCAATACAATAAGCATGATTAGTATTATTCAATGGAGACAGCAAACAATCTTTAGTATCAGTTAATGTAATTAAAGAATCAATCCAACCAAGGTTATAAGCTGAATAAGTATTTATATAAGGAGGAGTATTTGCATTATTATTATATGAACCCGCATCCATTAATTCCCATGTTCCTAATGTTGTTGATTGACCATCACTTCCAGCATAATCAGTATCATAGAAATCTGGCAAACCTAAATCATGTCCTATTTCATGAGCAGCAGTACCTATTCCATTAATTCTACTTGTTGATTGTCTTTCATTTGAACAAGAATATTTTCTAAATCCTACTCCATCAACAATTACAGAATCCCCAAAATACCAAGAATGAGGCCATATTTCATCTACATTTCCTGTTGAATTCCTTCCTGTTCCTGCATAAATAATATGAACAAAATCCACCTTACCATCACCATCAAAATCATAATTAGAGAAGTTTACATTAGAATCAGCAGCCATAACAGCATCACGAGCCATTTCCCTAACTCTATCCCAAGTTGCATTAGCAGAATAATAAGCAAAAGTATTTGGTAAAGTATAAGGACCTAAAACAGTGAAATTAATATTTAATCTACCTTGAGAACAATCCCTATAGTATTCACTTAAACTACCTGTTGCACCATAAGCAGTATCGCCTTCAACATTATATTTATCATTGAAGTCTTGCCAAGAGAAAGTAAATGCTTTATCTTGGAAATTAACCAAGATAATAAGCATATTCTTATTCCCTATTTGATGTCTTGTGGAAGATGTTGAAGATGCAGCATCTTTTTTTTTTGGAGTCTCTTTTGATTGAACTCCTTCTTCTTTAAAACGATTTAATTTTTTATCAACCTGCTTTTGACTATAAAACAAACTAACTTTCACATTAGATAGAAAAGCTAACTCTTCTTGACTTCTCTCATCCTTATTACAAGCCAAAACATCAGAAGCAACCATATCTCCATTTTCATCTAAAACAGCATAAACCCAATTACCATTCTTATTATAAAGTAAAGAATAATTATCAAGAGTTGAAGCCCAAGAAATTCTTTCATCCCCTTGAAGAATAAAAGTAAGGGTTTTACCATTAGGTTGTTTAATAGTAATAGGTTTCTTGTCCGCAGGCACAGCAAATGTCATTATAGACGAGAATAAAATAACCGCAAAAATAATTATCGACCTAAGTTTCATAGTTTTAATTTTATTAGTCTGCAAATGTACTAAAAAAACATTTCACAACCATAAACTAAAACTTATTTTCACAGATTAGAATAATATCTTTTTCATTTATTTTCTTGAGTTTTCTTTCTTAACTCTTCTTCAATATCCAATTTAACCCAATTTCCATTTGTTGAATTATATGTCATATAATAAGAATGCTTATATTCTTCATTTGGCTGCTGATCTTTTAAATATTCAAGAGCCTTGTCTAATGATTTTTCTATTAATTCATCAGATAAATCACCATTAAGTCTAAAATTAAACCTAGTATTTCTATCAAGAAATATTTCTACCCCAAATTTTATATCTTTCTTTTCTTGTGAATCAGCAGTTATTTCGATGTATTGTTTTCCTCTAACCTTAAGCCATATTTTCTTAACTGCATATTTTATTATTTCCCATACAATAGTAGATGCTACACCTGTTAATATACTTGAGATTAAAGTTGGATTGATACCAATAAATACAGTATTTACATATTCATCAAATGAATTATAATTCAAACCGTTTTTATCAAATATACTTAATTCAATTTCTGCTTTTTTAAGTTTTTCTTCTAAATCAAGAATTTCATTTTCATCAATCAAACCTCCAAAATATTCAAGACGAATTACATTATTACCTTTTTTTCGTTCTTGGTGCAAAGTATCTAACTTTAAAGATAAATCTTCATTTAATAAATTTTCTTTTGATGTACTCATATTTTTTATTTTATAATGTCAATTAACAACAGAGGCTATAATTTCCATTTGTCAGACTTATTATTTACTATTTAACTGCAATAAAATTAATGCTATATTAGATATCAATCAGACTCATAATATATTTGAGTGTTATTGAATAGTGTTTCAATTTTTATTCTTTTTTCTTTAAATAAACTTTATATGTAATCGGCTGCATTAAGACTGATTCATCCAAAAGTTGAATCACAAAAAAATCAGCCGTATTATCTTCTTCATTGTAATTGTAAAGCCTATATATAAAATATGAATCAAGATTTTGTTCTGCAAATAGTTTTTCATTTAATGTATAGTCAAAAGGTGTCAAATTTTTACCAGTAGTTGTTTTAACTTCAATATATTTTGGATTTCTGTTTTCGTCAAAAGAAAGAATATCATACCCTTTACCATCTTTCTCAATTTTAACTTGATCCGCCAATTCATTTAATCCAATATTCCTAAGTTTATTTATTTCATATTGCTTCACTAATTCTTCTCCAGCATCTCCAATCTCTTTTTTGTCAATAGAATCTTGTATAAAATCCTTTTCAACTCCATTAAAACTTGGATTTAAAGTTGGCAAAGATGAATACCCGTTTTTTGGGATTTCCTGTGACCTTAAAAAATTTGTGAATATATCTTCAGGGTTAGAATTATTCCAAGCTAACTTTATTAGTTTATCATAAATATGTATGTTTTCAGAAATAAAAACTATTGTGAGGTCTAGAAGAGAATCCCAATTATAATTTTTTAGGTCAGAAATAGATATAAATTTCCATCTAACGTCTTTAGGAATATTTTTATCTACAATTTCTTTTTGTTTTTGATTGAGGTGTGAATTCTTCTCAAAATAATAGTCAAGCTTATAGACGAGTTGCTTAGTATTTCCATCCACTCCAACTGTAAAAAAAATGTCTTTATTATCATCTCCTTTGCGATAAATTCGAGCCCAAGTATACTCTTTAAAAAGTGAAACTTGGATTTTGCCTTGTGGAGTATTTGCCCAACCTCTTTTACTCCACATTCGCCTATTATTTTTATCCATATTTGGAATTTTACTAGCAATATTATTTGACCAATATTGAGTTCTTATTCCTATAGAATTTATTATGTAGTTTTTAGCAGCAATGTGTACATCGTTATTTTTATCATATACTTTTCCACCCCAAGAAGCTAAAAATTCGATCTCTTCCTTAGTAAAGAAATCAATTTTATGAATATCTTTTTTATTTACTAAAGAATAATAAGCTTGATAATTTTCTGATTTTTGCCAGAACTTCTTACATTCTTCAATTTGTGTAAAGCCGTAGAACTCTTTCTCTAATTTAGAGGCTTTACCTATTCCCAATTCTTCACAAAGGTTGTAAAAACCATGTCCATGATCGTTTTTTTGTTTGTAAATAACAATAGAACTGATTAGTGGTCTATTATTTTCATGCTCAAAAGCTGAAATTTCACCTAATGTACTACTTAAAATATGCCTGTCTGATTCTATTGATAAATTTAATCTAAGCCTTTGGCCAATTACTTCATAATAAATTGACTCTCCTTTGACACATTGGTCAATTAAAAATTGTCTAATCTCCTGATTCATACATAATTTTATTTTAACTTATGCAATAAACACCTAAGCTATTAGCTCCGTCTGTTTGTGGGAACATTCACTCTTGTCTTATTACTTAATTTCTTGTTAGGTTATAAGTACTCCACACTTATTATTATTTTGTAAATCATGCGTCAAAGGTAAATAATTATTTTCAGATAATAATGTCTTTTTGGAATATTTTTAATAAAAACAGCTAATAGTCCTTTATTTAAACCATTAGATAGAGAAAAAATATTCGTCATTGAAAGATAATATCAAATAATAAGATTTTCGATGACAAAAATATTAGTATTGAGATACATTTTAATGTGTTATTAATCAATCACTTTATAATTGGACAAAAAAGACGCTATGTTTAGACCCTATAGACGCTATGTTTACACCCTTGAGACGCTATGTTTAGACCCTGAAGACGCTATGTTTACACCTTGGAGACGCTATCTTTAGACCCTGAAGACGCTATCTTTAGACCCTGGAGACGCTATCTTCACACCCTAAAGACGCTATCTTTATCCTCTTAAGATGCAGTAATTGGACTTGAAGATCAAATAAACGGAGGGTAAAGACGCTATCTTTATGCACTAAAGATGCAGTAATTGGGCGTGAAGATCAAATAAACGGAGGGTAAAGATGCAGTAAACAGATTTGGGTGAGAAAAGATTGTAGCTGATGAGTTGCTCTTTTCGTCTGGGGAGTTGCTCTTTTTGTTTTTTTAGTTAACTCATTGCGTCTGTTTAGTTAACTCTCTGTATCTGGGGAGTAGCTTATTGTGTCTGGGGAGTTAACTCACCAAACTTGCGCAGTTAACTCACCAAATAAAAACATTTGCTTGTTGGAGAAATTTATTTACTTAGTATGGGAAAGGGAATTATTTAAGGGCTTTTAGTAGTGGAGTATTTTTCAGAATAAGAATAATTATCAAAGTATTTCTACACAACAAACTATATCTTTATTTTCGTACATAACATTTCAAGAAGAGGTAATTAAGATTAGATAAGGCTAATAATTATTGAGCATTTAATATATCAAGTAATGAAATATGTGAATTTATTTCATTATTTGATATTTATTTTTATCTTTGCCCAATAAATGCACTATGCAAATAGCTAAGCTTACATAACTAATATGTAAGTAGGTCTACCTTACAAATAATAGTAATCATCATATGACTGTAATTAAAAAGGTATTTCGATTTTATTACGATGGGTTTCGTTCAATGACCTTAGGGAAAACTCTTTGGATTATTATCCTTATTAAATTATTTATCATGTTTGCTATATTGAAGATTTTCTTTTTTCCTAATTTCCTTAATTCCAAAGGAGATAGCAATAAGGAAAAGGCTAATTATATTATTATGGAAATGACAAAACGAACATAATTAATTATTAAAAACTTTATTTATGGAAGATTTAATTTTATGGTCTCGAGCACAATTTGCTCTTACCGCCATTTATCATTGGCTATTTGTTCCTCTTACTCTTGGTTTAGGAATAATAATAGGAATTATGGAAACTGCATATTATCGAACAAAGAAAGAAGAATGGAAAACAATTACCAAGTTCTGGATGAAAATATTTGGTATTAACTTTGCAATAGGTGTTGCAACAGGATTAATATTAGAGTTTCAATTCGGCACTAATTGGTCTAATTATTCTTGGTTTGTTGGAGATATATTTGGAGCCCCTCTTGCAATCGAAGGGATAATGGCTTTCTTTATGGAAGCAACTTTTATTGCTATTATGTTCTTTGGTTGGAACAAAGTTAGCAAAGGATTCCACTTAGCATCAACTTGGTTAACTGTTCTTGGTGCATCAATTTCTGCATTATGGATATTAGTTGCTAATGCTTGGATGCAATTCCCAACTGGAATGACATTTAATCCTGATACGGTTAGAAATGAAATGACAGATTTCTGGGCAGTAGCACTCTCTCCTATTGCCTTAAATAAATTCTTTCACACCATAACATCTTGTTGGGTTGTTGGCTCTGCTGTATGTATTGGTATTAGTGCTTGGTTCTTATTAAAAAATAGACATATTGATTTTGCAAAAAAGAGTATCAGTATTGCTGCTCCTATTGGTATTCTTGGAATTCTTTTAACAATATACACTGGTGATGGTTCTGCATATCAAGTTGCACAAAAACAACCAATGAAACTTGCTGCAATGGAAGGATTATATAGAGGATCTACAAAAGCTCCTTTAGTAGTTGTTGGTATACTAAAATCTCATCAAACTGCAATGCAAGAAGAAAACAATCCAATCTCAATGGAGATAAAAATCCCTTATGTGCTTTCGTATTTAAGTTTTAGAGATGCTAATGCTTATGTTCCTGGCATAAAAGACATTTTAGAAGGTAATTATCCTACACAAAATGGAATTAGACCTCTTTCTGCAAAAGAAAAAATGGAAAGTGGTAAGTTAGCAGTTAAAGCATTAGGAGATTATAAGAAATCACAAAAGGAAGGGAACGCAGAAGAGACTCAAAAGAACTTAGATATAATTAAAGCTAATTACTCTAATTTCGGTTATGGTTTTATTAAAGATGAATCTCAACTTATTCCTAATATTGCTTTAACCTTCTATGCGTTTAGGTTTATGATTGCATTTGGAATTTTATTTCTTTTCTTATTTATTGCTACAACATATATGAGCTATAAGAAAATAGCTTTTGAAAAATATCGTTGGTTCCTTTGGTTATGTATAATTGGAATACCTTTAGCTTATATGGTTTCTCAAGCAGGTTGGGTTGTTGCAGAGGTTGGTCGTCAGCCTTGGGTTATTCAAGACCTTATGCCTACTTATTCTGCTGTATCTTCTATTCAAACAGGTTCAGTAATAACAACATTTGTCATTTTCTGTGTTTTGTTTACCACTCTATTAATTGCTGAATTAAGCATTATGTTCAAACAAATTAAAAAAGGATTCTAAAAAACAAATATTATGGATTATAATTTCTTCATTCAATATTGGTGGTTTATCATTTCACTATTAGGTGCATTATTAGTTTTCCTTTTATTTGTACAAGGAGGACAAACCCTAATACCACAATTAGCAAAAAATGATTTAGAAAGAACAATGCTTATAAACTCTATTGGAAGAAAATGGGAGTTTACCTTTACAACCTTAGTAACATTTGGAGGAGCTTTCTTTGCAGCCTTTCCATTATTTTACTCAACATCATTTGGAGGAGCTTACTGGGTTTGGATGATAATTCTATTTTGTTTTATCCTTCAAGCAGTTTCTTTTGAATATAGAAAGAAAGATAATAATTTCTTAGGGACAAAAACTTATGATATATTCCTATTAATAAATGGATTTGGAGCAACATTTCTACTTGGAACAGCAGTTGGAACATTCTTTACTGGCTCAGAGTTTTTAGTAAACAAAGAAAATATTGCTAGCCCTATTATGCCCATAATCTCTCAATGGACAAATCCTTTACATGGAATTGAAGCATTGTTTAATGGTCGTAACCTACTCCTTGGAGCAGTTGTTTTATCTCTTTCAAGAATGTTAGCCTCATTATATTTTATAAACAATATAAATGATAATACAATACGCCAAAGAGCTAAAAAATCAGCAACAATATGTGGGACATTATTTGTTTTATTATTTGTAACATTTGTTGTTGTAACATTCCTTTCTGATGGATTTGCAGTTGATCCTCAAACCAAAATAGTATCAATGGTGAAATATAAATACCTTCTCAACCTAATTGAATCTCCATATATATTATCAATGTTTCTAATAGGAGTTGTTTGTGTATTGTATGGCTTAGGTAAAACAATCTTTTCAAAAAAGATATATACAAAAGGAATATGGTACAGTTCAATTGGAAGTATTTTAGCCGTTCTAAGCTTATTCCTAATCCTTGGCTATAATAACACAGCTTATTATCCTTCGACTACAGACTTACAATCATCACTAACAATCTACAATTCATCTTCAAGCCTATTCACACTAAAAACAATGTCAATAGTATCACTGCTTATTCCATTTGTTTTAGCCTATATATTCTACACATGGAGAAAAATGGATAAAACCTCAATAACAAAAAAAGAAATGCAAGAAGAAGGAACTAAATACTAAACATTAAAACTTCTATGGAAAAATTATTTTTCTGAATATTAAAATAATATGAGTTTGATAAATAATATTTGTTTAAGATTAGGCGATCTGCAGTTTATTTTATGACTTTGTTGTAAAAAAAGGTTGGAATATGTTTGGTATAACCTCCTAAAAAAAACAAGAGAAATTCAAGCCGCAATATAGAGTTAAACTATCTATTTGCCGATATTTTTTATCTAACAAGCACAATGACAATTAATAAAAATTCATTTTTTAGTCTTCAAAATAGGTATTTTGTAAAAAATATTTCATACTTTTGCGGTTTAATACAACATAATTATTTTGTATTAATAAACAAGGCGTATATGAATATATATATTAAATGTCTTTTCTCTCTATTGTTAATAGCGTTTTTAGCTACAAACATTTGTTTTGCTAATAACAGTTCATTTAATAATCGCGGAAAAAGTAATTTAGATTTTTGTAAGCTAAAATTTGCTCTGATTATAGAGCAACACTTAAAAGAAATAATTTATACAGACATACTATTATTATCTATTACAAAGTCTCTGTTAAATGTTAATTGGTTTAAGGATAAATGCATTATGCTTAATATTGATATTACACATGAAAATCATATAATTTATATAGACAGAAGACATTTTTAAGCAAACAGGAGTAAATTTTATAACTAATATAATAAAATTTACAACAAAATAATCTATAACAAGAAGAAAAGAAATTACAACTAAATTTGATGAATATATTAAGGTTAAATCAAAACATGAAAAAGATAATGAATTCTAATTTTCAATCTTTAATAGTTAATAATAGTAATTATTAAACACTAATTATATTAATTTAAAATGAAAATAAATAATTCTGATTATAAGATTTTAATAGTTGATGACATAAAAGCCAACATAATGCTTTTAAAAGCACTTATTAAAAAAGATAATTTCCAAGTTTTGGAAGCTTATAATGGTCAAGAATGTTTAGATATGTTGGAAAAGCATAAACCAGATTTAATTCTTTTAGATATTATGATGCCAATTTTAGATGGTTATCAAACTATGGACATAATTAGAAAAGGGAGTGTAAATCCTGATGTTTCAATAATATTCATCACTGCCTTAGATAATAAAAATGATATTGTAAAAGGATTTAATTCTGGCGCAAATGACTATATTTCTAAGCCATTTAATAATGAAGAATTAGAAGTAAGGGTAAATCATCAAATATCATTAGTTGCTGCAAATAGAGAAATTGAACAAAAGACAAATGATTTAATTGCTGCTATAAAAAACAGAGATAGGTTATATTCTGTTATTGCCCACGACCTTCGCTCTCCTCTAAGCAGTATTAAAATGATTCTTGGCTTACTTGTTTCTGAACTTAATGAGAATAAAATAAATAATGAATTATATGACTTATTAAATGAAGCTAATAGAACAACGGAAGATTTATTTATACTTTTAGACAACTTATTAAAGTGGACTAAGAATCAAATAGGGAAATTAAATGTTTCTATTCAAGATGTAGATATTATTAGCATAATATATGGTCTTAAAGATTTATATAGCTTGATGTGTCAAAATAAAGACATAAAAATAAAAATATCACCTACTATTGAAAGTTTAGAAATTAATTCAGACCCTGATATAATTAAAACTATTATTAGAAATCTTCTTTCTAATGCTATAAAATTTAGTTATAAAGGGAGTGAAATTTTAATAAAAATTGAAGATGGTGAAGATCATGTTATTATAAGTGTTGAAGATCATGGCTGTGGCATTTCGGAAGAAAATAAAGCTAATATACTAATTGACAAAGGGTCAGGATATACATCTTATGGAACTAATAACGAAGAAGGGAGTGGATTAGGACTAAATCTTTGTCAAGAGTTTACTAATAAACTTGGAGGTGAGATTTGGTTTGAGTCAGAATTAGAAAAAGGGTCAACGTTCCATTTCTCTATTCCTAAAAACAAAAAAATCAACTAAAAATAGTATTTTAAAGCATTATAATCAAGTTCTATCTGAACGAAAGAAAGATATATTTCCCCTCAATAAACAATCAAATTAAAACTTTAAATATTTTGATTTGCTAAATGAATAATAGTTTGTATCTTTGCACGCTATTCTGAATTAGAAAAGTAAACTCGTTTTTCAATAAGAAAGAAATAATAATATGATAAATATAACCCTACCTGATGGTTCTATAAAACAGTTTCCTGAGGCAGTAACTGCAATGGATATTGCTAAAAGTATTAGCGAGGGCTTAGCTCGTAATGTTTTATCCGCTAATGTTAATGGTGAGGTTTGGGATGCAAACCGACCAATCAATAAAGATAGTAATGTAAAACTATATACGTGGAATGACCAAGAAGGAAAAGATACATTTTGGCATAGCTCAGCTCATCTTTTAGCAGCTGCTATTTCAGAACTATATCCTAATGCTAAATTTGGTATTGGACCAGCAATTGAAAATGGTTTTTATTATGATATTGACTTCGGCGACACTCAACTTTCATCTGAAGAGTTTGTGAAAATCGAGCAAAAGATGCAAGAATTGGTTAAGTCTGGAATAACTATAGTTAGAAAAAATATTTCAAAAGCTGATGCTTTAAAAAAGTTTTCTGAAAGAGGAGAAATATATAAAGTTGAGCTTATTAATGAATTAAAAGACGGAACAATAACATTATATGAAAGTGGAAAATTCACAGACCTTTGTCGTGGACCACATTTAATTGATTTTTCTTCAATTAAATCAATTAAAATACTTTCATTAGCTGGGGCTTATTGGAGAGGAAATGAAAAAAATAAACAATTAACTCGTCTTTATGGAATAACATTTCCTAAAAAGAAAGAACTTGATGAATACCTGGAACTTTTAGAAGAAGCTAAAAAAAGAGACCATCGTAAACTTGGAAAAGAATTAGAGTTATTTATGTTTTCTCCAAAGGTTGGAATGGGTTTACCTATGTGGTTACCAAAAGGAGCTATTCTTAGAGAAAGACTTGAAAACTTCTTGAAAAAAGTACAAAGAGAATACGGTTATCAACAAGTTATTACTCCTCATATTGGAGATGTTAATTTATATAAAACTTCTGGACACTACCAAAAATATGGTCAAGACTCATTCCGTACTATAACAACTCCATTTGAAGGAGAAGAATACTTCCTTAAACCAATGAACTGCCCTCACCATGTTGAAATATATAAATTCAAACCACATTCATATAAAGACCTTCCCTTCCGCATTGCAGAATTTGGAACTGTTTATCGTTATGAACAAAGTGGAGAATTACATGGATTAACAAGAGTACGTTCATTTACTCAAGATGATGCACATATATTCTGTACCCCAGAACAATTAAAAGAAGAATTTTGTAAAGTAATAGATATTGTACTTTATATATTTAAGACACTTAAATTTGAAAATTTCACTGCACAAATATCATTACGTGACCCAAAAAATACAGAAAAATATATAGGTTCTGATGAAGTATGGGAAAAAGCAGAGAGAGCAATTGTTGAATCTTCAAAAGAAAGAGGATTAAATACAACAACAGTAATTGGTGAAGCCGCATTCTATGGACCAAAGCTTGACTTTATGGTTAGAGATGCAATTGGAAGAAAATGGCAATTAGGAACAATTCAAGTTGATTATAATCTTCCCGAACGCTTTGAATTAGAATATACAGGAGCAGATAATCAAAAGCACAGACCAATTATGATACATAGAGCACCATTTGGTTCTATGGAACGATTTGTTGCTGTTTTGATAGAACATACAGGAGGAAAATTCCCTCTTTGGTTAACCCCTGAACAATTTATTATTTTACCAATTAGCGAAAAATACGAGGAATATTCAAAAAAAGTATTATCTTTGCTCGCTAATTTCGACCTAAGAGGCTCTATTGACGATAGAAATGAGAAGACAGGGAAGAAGATTAGAGATGCTGAAATTATTAAAATACCTTATATGCTTATTGTGGGAGAAAATGAAGAAGGGCAAGGAACTGTATCAGTTCGTAAACATGGTGAAGGTGACCTTGGTATAATGTCAATAGAAGACTTTGCTAAATTAGTAAATGACGCAGTAAAAGAAGAATTAAAATAAGAAAGACATATTAATTAACATATTTTATAACTAAAATTAGGAGGAATTAATTATAGCAACACGAATTCCATTCAACAAAAGAGCACCAATAAAAAGAGAAGAACAACACAAAATCAACGGAAAGATAAATGCTCCAGTTGTTCGTGTAGTTGGTGAAAATATCGAAGCAGGTATCTTTAATATTAAAGACGCCTTAAAGATAGCTGATAATTTAGGTTTGGACTTAGTGGAAATTTCCCCATCTGCCAATCCACCTGTATGTAGAGTAATTGATTATCAAAAATTCCTTTACGAACAGAAAAAGAAACAAAAGGAAATGAAGGCTAAGAGTGCCAAAATAGTTGTTAAGGAAATCCGCTTAGGACCTCAAACTGATGAGCACGACTTTAACTTCAAGTTAAAACATGCCATTCGTTTCTTACAAGAAGGAAACAAGGTAAAAGTTGATGTGTTCTTTAGAGGACGTACAATAATATATAAAGAGCAAGGCGAAACTCAACTATTAAAGTTTGCAGAAGCGCTTTTTGAATACGGTAAACCAGAAATGCTACCAAAGCTTGAAGGAAAACGTATGATTATGATTATTGCTCCAAAAAAATAACAAAGAAATAATCAAGAAATAAAATCTACTTGTGAAAGTAGGACATTAATAAAATAACAAAATAAAAAAGGACGTAAGATGCCAAAAATGAAAACTAAATCCAGTGCGAAAAAACGTTTCACACTAACTGGAACAGGCAAAATTAAAAGAAAGCATGCGTACCATAGTCACATCTTAACAAAGAAGACTACAAAACAAAAGAGAAACTTAACTCATACTGATACTGTTTCAAAAGCAGATCATAAGAGAGTTATCGAAATGCTTTTAAAGTAATTTAGCCAAATCGGAGTTATTAACCATTATATTAGCATAAAAAGATTTTATCTTAATTGATAGGACGCTAATATGAAAAAAATTAAAAAATTATGCCAAGATCAGTAAATGCGGTAGCATCAAGAGCCCGCAGAAAAAAAATCCTAAAACGTACCAAAGGTTTTTGGGGAAGAGGTAAAAACGTATGGACTGTTGCAAAGAACAAATGGGAAAAGGGACAACAATACGCTTATCGCGATAGAAAAGTTAAGAAAAGAGAGTTCCGTGCATTATGGATTAACCGTATTAATGCAGGTTGTCGTTTGAACGATGTTTCTTACTCAGTATTCATGGGACTACTTCACAAAAACAACATTCAGCTTAACCGTAAGGTTCTTGCAGATTTAGCAATGAATCATCCAGAAGCTTTCACAGCTGTTGTTAAACAAGTGAAGAAATAATTAAAATTAGTTGTATAATCCCTTAAAAGATTAAGAAAAAATGAGTAAGCCAGAATTAATGCTATATGTTGACAGCTTAACAGAATGTAAGGAATTTCCTGCATTTAAAGCTGGAGATACTGTAACAGTATCATATAAAATTGTAGAAGGAAATAAAGAACGTATACAGTTATTTAGAGGAGATGTTATCCAATGTTCAGGTATTGGAACAACAAAAACTTTCACTGTTCGTAAGATTTCAGGAGGTATTGGAGTTGAAAGGATATTTCCTTTATCATCACCTTTCATATCTGAAATAGTTGTGAACAAACGTGGTGTTGTACGTAGAGCAAGAATCTTCTATTTAAGAGGACTAACAGGAAAGAAAGCAAGAATCAAAGAAAGAAGATACTAATCTTTCCTTATCAAATAATAAAGAAAGCGACAAATCTTATGATAAGTCGCTTTCTTTTTTTTATATATCTACACCGGAAAAGTATAAACTAACAAATCGAAAAGGTATATCTATATATTGAAAGATATAAACTACTACATTGAAAAATATTCTGAACAAGGGGGGAATTGTTTAATATATTCTTTGGGAGTATAGCCTGTAAACTCCTTAAAGTTATTAATTAAATGAGATTGATCATAATAACCAAAGTCATAAACCAAATCTTGGAAATCTATATCTTTAAAATTCTTTAAATTAGAGCTTTGAAGTTTATATAATACACTTTGATATCTTATTATTCTCATAAACTCTTTTGGATTATTACCTATATAATCTGTAAAAATCCTATTAAATTGCTTATCACTAAGACAAATTAATGAAGAAAGATCTTTTGTTTTAATATTACCATTAGCTTTATCTATTTCTTTAATAGCAAGAGATATTCTATTATAATTAATTGAAGAATAGGAATTAAACAAAGAATTTTTCTCAAGCTTTTTAGTCAAAGTTTTCTCTAAATTGGAAATTATTTCATTTATAGAATTACAATCTCTCTAAATCAATCCACTCTCCATTATTGATGTCCTTAATTGAAACAATATTGTTTTTAATATAAGAAATAGGGAAATCAAAGAAAGGTTTTGCTCCAAATGGCTTAAATACTATTGTTATAAGACGTATTTTTCCTTGTGGTACAACATCCATAAACATAGAACTTTGTCCAGAAACTACAGCTTGATCCTTAAAATAAGAAGTATTTGACGAACTTAAGGACTGGATTCTATCTCCCAAATAAAAAGTAAATTGTACACAACCATAAGGTATAACTCGTATTGGCTCTATAATTTCACTTTCATAGTCCAATATCCAGTAATACTTAATATAAGGTTCTAAAACAGAACTTGGCTTAATTATATCAAAACTTTCCAAAATAGAATAATTAATATAATGGATAACGTATTAGAAACGCTATCCATTATAATTGATTAATTTTTATTTATCAGAATATAAACCAACCTTATTACCTTCACAATCTATAAATAAGCCACAATAACCAAACTTATCAGATTGAATTTTTGTTTTTTCCATAACCTTTTTTCCTCCTAAAGCTATGATTTTTTCAAAGGTTTTATCCATATCTTCGCAAGAAAGACTAATAATAACTCCTTTATCTGAAGGTTGAATCATTGTTGGACAATAAGAAATAGCTCCATAAAAATCACCTTTTTCATCAGAAAAGAAAGCCATCTTTTCATCTGGATTGCAATCAAATTCGTTAGGATCATAATCACATACTTGAAGCTTTTGTCCAAATACTTCTTCATAAAAGTTAACCGTTCTTTTGAAATCCAAGGCTGGAATCTCAAAAAATGCAAATAAATTTTTCATTTCTCTAAGTTTTTAGATTATTAAATTATTAACGATGCAAAATTATAACGACTCCATTTATCTCAATTGTAAAAAACAGACATTATAAAATAGTATGGAATAAACTTGGGTATTTAAGTCAAATAATTAAACAAAGGAAACTTATTATCAATAAATTAAAGAATATTTTCTGTGCCTATTGATAAATTATCTTCTATTGAATTCATGCAATTAATTAGAAATACAGTTTTATAATCCTTTATATCATTATATCCAATCTTCTTTTCCTTAATCTTTTTATCAATTAAAAGCTTTTGCCTCATTGTACCATTTAATAGAAAAGAGCTTGGAGTATAATAATCTTTCCCATCAAAAAAGACTAAATTTGTAAAGGAAGTGTCAGTAATTAATCCATTTTTTACAATAATTATATCACTACAATCTACTCTCTTATCATAAAGTTCATTTATTCTTTCACGGTCTTTAAACTTAAAATCATAATCAATAGAATCATCAAACACTAATCTTAAACTCTCAATTTTTTTAGGTCTATAATCAGAAAAGCTAATAATAGAATCATTATTAGAATAAATAATTCTACATTTTTGAATAGAATTGGTATTTGATTTTGGGATATTTATATCCTTAAGATTTAACTTCCTGTTAATATAAAAAATATTTGACGTGAGGTTTATCCTCTTTTGATGAAGTTCAATATTTTGAAGTTCTCCATCAATTAGCTTTAATGATTCTATAAACTTAATCTCTTCCATATTTAAAACGGCAAGTATATTTTATTAATAGCTTCGTTATATTCGTCCATTGCTTTGCTATTTATGGTTATACCTCCTCCACTTCTAAAGTAATAATCTTGGTTTTCTTTTTCAATATACCTAATTATTACAGCCGAATCTAAGTTCTTTCCATCAAAATAACCAAATATTCCAGTATAAAATCCTCTTTTTTCCAATTCGGAGTTCTTAATAAGATTTAAGGTTGCTTCTTTTGGAGCTCCAGATACTGAGCCTGCAGGAAGTAGTTTAAAGAAAATATCACCCAAAATTGAATGATAATCATAGTCTAAATCACCAATAATTTCTGAACTAACTTGAAGAATTCCTCCCCTACTTGTTTTTAATTTATCAATATAACGAAATCTTTCAACCCGAACATTTGAAGAAATCATATTTAAATCATTTCTCATAAGGTCAACAATAGTATTATGCTCACAGGTCTCCTTATAATCATTCAGGATAACCTTATCTGCATTATTGATAGATGAATCAATTGTACCCTTCATTGGATATGTTGAAATCTTATTATCCTTAATTTTAATAAAACTTTCAGGCGAAAAGCACACAAACTTATCCTTAACAAGAATTTTATACTTAGAATTTGCCCTATAAAATATCTCTTCCAAGCTTAAATTAGTTTCTATCTTGGTTTTAAGAGTAAGGTTTGCAAGAAAACTATCCCCATCTATAAGTCCATTATAAATAATATCAAACTTCTTTTCATAGTCTTCAAAGCTTATAGGGAAAGACTTAATATAAGAATTTGAGGAGTTTGAAATTGGATTATGGGAGTTTGAAATTGAATTTATTGAAAAAAGAATATCATTTCTTTTTAATGGATAATCAACAAAATACCCATTTTCTTTCTTAAAATCAATAACAAAAAGGAAAGGAATAAGCTCTTTTCCATAATAATTCATTTTATCTTTAACCTCAGATGCACTTAACATATATGCAAAATTACGTTATTAGATTAGAATCTCTATCTTTGCAAACTCAAATTAGATTTATTTATGAAACAAGTTTTAGTAATTGACAATCATGACTCTTTCGTTTACAACCTTATAGCTCTTCTAAAAGAGATTGAAAACGTTGAATATACAGTTATGAAGAACGATAAGATAGACTTTAAATCACTATATAAATATAATTATATATTATTATCTCCAGGTCCAAACGTTCCAAATAACTCAGGAGATTTGCTAAAGCTTATAGAATATACCCACAAAACACATTCAATATTTGGAGTTTGTTTAGGACATCAAGCCATAAATCAATATTTTGGTGGCACAATTAAACGATTCTCTTTGCCAAAACATGGTCATAAATCAATATTAAATATAGTAGACAAAAGCGATAAGATATTTAAAAACATTGGAAACCAAATAATTATTGGTCGTTATCATTCATGGACTATTGATAAAACAGGTGAAGACATTGCAGTTAGTTCATTAGATGATGAAGGAAATATAATGTCAATTTACCATAAAACCTATAATATACACTCAGTTCAGTTTCACCCAGAGTCAATTATCTCCAATTATGGAAAAGAAATCATATCGAATTGGCTTGATATTTAATAAGGAAAAGAGTCAAATTCTTATTACTATTTATTATAATAAGGTTTATTATTCATTATGATATGGTTCATTCTTTAAAATAGTGAATGCTCTATATAGCTGTTCTACAATCATTAGTCTAATCATTTGATGAGAAAACGTCATCTTCGACATAGCAATCTTTAAATTTGCAATCTTATAAACCTCATCTGAGAACCCAAAAGCACCACCTACCACAAAGCACATAGTCTTAATGCCTGCGTTCATGTTCTTTTGTAAGAAATTAGCATACTCTATTGAACGAAATTCCTCACCCATTTCATCAAAAAGTACAACCTTATCAGCCTTAGAAACCTGCTTAATTATTAATTCTCCTTCCCTTTCCTTAACCATTTGTGGAGAAAGGTTCTTAGTATCTTTAAGAGAAGGAATAATAATCATCTCATAAGGGATATAGAATTTCAAACGTTTCTCAAAAATATCTATACCTTCCTTCAAGTACTTCTCTTCAGTTTTCCCAACAACAACAAGCTTAATATTCATAATTTCTTTATTCTAAGATATATCATTAACAAGTTTCTCAAATAAAAAACATAAGTAAACCCTATAATTTACTCGTTTCTTTGATATTAATTTTCTGCAAAAATAATATAAATAACTCTAAAAAAACGCAAAAGGGATAAAATGTATGTATATTTGTACCAAAGAAAAATAATATATCATCCATTGTTTTTTTAGTTAATTAATAGGCTTACTACTACATAACAACTTTAAAAAGCTAACCATTACCCCTAATCTTGAAACCTTGGCATTAAGGATAAAATGCAAAGAGTTTTTATTTTTACATCAACCTTTCGAAAGAAACCTAATCAAAACATCCTTACTACATGGTGAATTAATTCTATTCTTGAAGAAAGAATCAATTAATTAAAGGTTTAGAAAATAAAAACTAAGCGAGAGATAATAAAATAAAAGAAGCAAAGACCATTAGAAGATGGTCTATTTTTTTTGCCATTTTGTCAGTAAAAAGATCAAATCTTTTTGGTGTGAAGTTCAAAAGTCCAAATAAGAAGTTCAAATGTCTTGGTTTATTCTTAAAATAAAGTAATATTAAGTTAAAGAGTATTAAATTTAATATTACTAACTCCGAAGTGGAATAATTAGCAAAATGATAATAATTCATAATTTCTTTAGACCAAAATCATAAATATTAATAATAAAAAGAGGGTGGTTTCTTAGTGATTAAGCTTGAATTTCTCAATAACTAAGCCTAAATTTCTTAATGCTTTAGGCTTCTTAAAAGGGTGTAAAGTTTTGAATAGTTCTTTTCGATTAGGAAATATGGTGTTTGGGTTGTTCCGAAATGACGTATAAACATTTCTACTTGTTGCATCATACTACCGGTATAATCATATTGAGTACATCCTCTATTTGAAGCATACTTTAATATTTCCCATAAAAGGATTGTTGGAGAATTTGATTTCCTATACTCAGGATTTGTTCCTGAAAACAGACCATAACATATATCATTATCAAAAACAACATAACTCACAGAATGGATATTCCCGTCTTTATCTTTAATAGCAAACATCTTACTACAATTCCTTTCCTTACAAGCTTTCTCTATTTTTTGAAACAATTCAAAAGAAAAAGGACATTTTATTCCTTGACGTTTATATGTTAAAGAATTGATATGATAAAAATCTTTTTCACTAATATCTGTTGTTATAATAAAGTTATCTTGTATTTTTTTTATTCTCCTCTTTATCGGTGAATCAAAACTTGAGAATGTTTTGTCCAAATCATTTAATGTTAATATCCTGTATGTATAGTAAGTTGTTTGCTTAAATCCATTCCAATAAAAGCCAAGCCAATTGGTTATTTTATAATTAAACTTTTGGGAAAAGAAGTCTATCTTGAGCTTATCTATTTCTTTTGCAATGTAATCCATTACCTTTATCTCATGAGTATAGCGAGATGTTTGGTGCATTCCTTGTTCATATGAAAGCCAAACTCCTCCTATTGGGGTTAAATGTGGAGGGATTATTGATTTGAAACAGTACTTTTTGTGTAGAAAATATGGTAGAAATGCAATGATTTTGTTGTTTTCTTCCATTAATATTACGTCCCAATTGTCTTCTGATACTGCATCTAACCACCAATATTGCATAAAGATTGGTATAGATTCATTTGATTGACAAAAGGTTATAAATTTATCTTTATTGCTCACTATCCAATTTTTTAGTTTTCGATGGTTTCTCTTCTGCTATTATTATTTTAGATTTTTCTCTTACGATTTTCTCCTTAGTTTGTTCCATTGTTGGTAAAGAAGAAACGACTAAAGCATCGTTTAAGCGTAATCTAAAATCAGATAATACATTGACATAGTTCATATATGCTTCGTAAGGTGAGTCGTAATGATTAAAGTATTTATGAACATCTCCATCGGAAAACCACTTTGTACACATATAATAGAAGTGATCTGAAGTTTGAAGATAACGCCAATCTATCCAAAAGTTTAAATCATCAACCTCTCTTACCTTTTCTTCCAAATCGTAAATCTGGTCAAAAGCATCATCTTGAAGGTCGTTTCCCAACCAGGCAGTCAAATCTCTTTCCTCGTCAGCCCAAGAAATTGGATTAGGAACATATATTTTATCAACTGGATTTAAAGCCTTTGCCAACTCAGAAGGTGTATTAAATGTGTAATCAGAATGAGATAGAACTCTTGAAGGAAGATACTTTAAGAACTCAAATATTCCTGTTTCTTTCCATTGATGTTCTCCAAATGTTTCATAATCCATAAAGAGATTTATACACTGAGGGTTTTCTATTTTATTTAACCAATCAACATATTTCTCTGTTGTTAAGGGATAACCTTGCCAGGAACTTTGGGAAAAACGAAAAGCAATATCATCACTTAACTGGAAGTTCTTCAATAATAATTTCAAGTTGTTGTCTTTATTTGCATGAGAGTAAGCATAATTGGGGCTTCTCCATCCTAATATATGCTTCGCTCCTTCTGTTATCTGAGCCTTAAATCCCATCTCTTGAACCATTTCTCCTATCTTATCGGAATAAATAAGCTCTGTATTACGAAACACTTTTGGCTTTTGTCCAAATAAATGTTCTATTTTTTTGCTGTGTATCTTAACTTGATCCTTAAACTCTTCTTTTGATTTCAAGGAAGATAAGGAGTGAGAATATGTTTCAGAAAGAAACTCTACACAACCTGTTTCGGCAAGCGCTTTAAAGGAATCAATAACTTCAGGTGTAAAACGTTCAAATTGGTCTAAAGCAACGCCTGAAATGGAATAAGAAATTCTAAAATTTCCCTTATGTTCATTAATTAAATCAAGCATTAACTTATTAGTTGGGAGATAACATTTGTCTGCTACTCTCCTGCAAATCCAAGCATTTTGAATATCATCAAAATAATTATGATTACGACCTATGTCAAAGAAACGATATTGTTTCAAACGAAATGGTTGATGAACTTGAAAATAAAAACAAATTGATTTCATATCTCTTTAGCTTAATAGTTTGTAATATAAACTTCTTAATTGCTGTGCTGAGTCTTCCCAACGTATGGTTTCCACCTCGAATTTCCCGTTCTTTATAAACATTTTGGAAAGAGCTGGATAGTTGATTAAACAGTAAATCGCATTCGCCATTGCATCAATATCCCAAAAATCTACTTTAATTGCATACTTCAAAACTTCGGAAACTCCTGACTGTTTTGAGATAATTACAGGAACATTTGCATTCATTGCTTCTAAAGGAGAGATACCAAATGGCTCGGAAACTGAAGGCATTACATAAACATCACTTAATGCAAACATATTATTTACGTCTTGTCCTTGAAGAAAACCTGTGAAGTGGAAATGCTGAGATATACGTTTCTTTGCTACAAGTGCAACCATTCTGTTAAGCATATCACCCGAACCAGCCATAACAAAACGTACATTCTTATCGTATTTTAAAACCTTTGCTGCTGCTTCTACAAAATAATCTGGTCCTTTTTGGAATGTAATACGCCCTAAAAACGTTACAACCTTTTCTTTAACTGCTTTTTTACATTCCGAATCTTTATATGATAATGAATTAGCTCCATTATGTATTGTGGTAACTTTATCAGGGTTTTGACCATAACGATTAATAACAATATTGCGTGTTAAGTCTGATACACAAACAATATGATCTGCATTATCCATTCCATAACGTTCTATATCATATACGGTTTTATTTACATTCTCACCCGAACGATCAAATTCTGTTGCATGAACATGAATAACTAACTTCTTGCCACTTATCTTTTTTGCAACTATTCCTGCTTTATATGTTAGCCAATCATGTGCATGAATAATATCATAATTATACTCTTTTGCTACCGTTGCTGCTACCATTGCGTACCTTTCTACTTCTTCCATAAGTGTAGAACCATAATTTCCTGAAAACTTATAATTCTTTTTAGAGTCTATATGTGATGCTTCTTCTCCTTGTTTTACTCTATTATTTATTACATTAAAGAAATCATCTAAACCTACATAAGGAATAAGGGTTGAATTAACTTCAATATATGAAAGGTTTTGCCAATATTCTTTATAGAAATCTTGAGATAAATCAAGAACAATATCAGAAGCATTTATCAAACGTGCAGCCTCTTTACTCTCATCACCATAAAGTTTTGGGACAATAAAGATTACTTCATCGCCTTGAGAAACCATTGCTTTTGTTAATCCAAAACAAGCAGTTCCAAGTCCTCCAGTGATATGAGGGGGATACTCCCATCCAAACATCAATACTTTCATTCTATCTCTCCTTTCTTTAACTTATAGGTATTTATAAGATATCTTATTCTTATTACCTCTGCAACTGACCAAGCTTGAGATATACAACCGCCAGCTTTATGTGGAGGATTCCCATCATACACTTCTGCTATTGTTCCTAAGCCATAGTCTTTATTTTCTTTAAATCCATCATATATTTTCTCTGCCAATTCTAAACCATGCTCTCCATATATCTTTAAGTAACCTTCCACGAAATGACCTAATAACCATGGCCAAGCAGTTCCTTGATGATATGCCCTATCTCTTTCGGCTTGTCCTCCACAATATCTATCTTTATAATCAGGATGTGTTGGACTTAATGTTCTTAAACCAAAAGGAGTCAGTAGCTCTTTCTTTACTCTTTCTATAACTAATTGTCTTATTTTAGGGGAAACACAATTATACTTCAATGAAGTAGCAATAATCATATTAGGTCTTACGGTAAAATCTTTATAATAACCATCAACATAATCTGCTAACCAACCATAGGTTTTATCCCAAAATGTTGCCTTAAACTCTGAAGGAATTATCTCTGCCAGCTCTTCCCATTCTTCAATAAAACTCTTATCTTTTGATTCTTGGGCTAATTCTAAGCAAAACATTATTGCATTATACCATAAAGCATTTATCTCAACGCACATTCCTTTTCGTTGAGTTACAGGAACCCCATCAACAATTGCATCCATCCACGTTAAAGCTTTCCCTTCTTCCCCAGCCCATATCATTCCATTTGGTTGCATTTTTATATTTTCTGATGTTCCATCTCTATAACTTCTCAATATAGTTTGCATTACTTCCTTATACTCTTTCCAAACCTGTTTCCCTTTTCCTGTAATCTCTGTATATTGTTGTAAAGCCCAAAAGAACCACATAGGTGCATCAACTGAATTATATGCACAATCATTTCCAGTACCAATATTTGGGAAAAGTCCTCCTTGCATATCACAAATCAACGTGTCAATTACTTTTTTAAAGGTCTTCATATCATTTAAACCTATACAAAGTCCTGGCAAAGAAATAAAAGAATCCCTACTCCAACGTCCAAACCAAGGAAAACCTGCAATAATATCAACCTTATCATCTTTCTTTACAAAAAACATATTGGCTACTCTCCTTAATTCAGCTTCATAAGTATTTACTGTTTCCCTAATCCTTAATTCTCTTTTGTATAAACTAATTATTTCCTTAGGCTCTATTTCATTCATTGCTGCCGTAAAGAATATGGTTTCTCCTTGTTTTAATTCTGTTTCAAAACAACCCATCATCATTAAATCCTCATGAGAATCATATCCTCTTTCTGCTTCTTTAATATATTCAAAATTATAATACCAATCAGGTTGATGATTATACTTCACATCATCTTTTGAAAATTGTAGATAAACAGATTCATAATTAGGGTAGAGTTTAAAAGAAACACCATTAGTTGTTTCTTTATAAGAAGTATTTACCTCTGAATTTGCTTTAGATAGTTTATGTCTTTGTCGAAAAGCTAAGAATGGATTAAATTGTAATTTGAAGGGTTTATCACATTTTTCAACAGTATATTTTATAATTAATCTATCTTGATTTTGAGTAAAAACTACTTCTTTTGTCAATTCAATATCAGCCAAACAATAAGTATGTTTTGCCGTTTTAACAAGTTCATAAGAGTTAAGATACTTATGCCCCTTAGGATAATAGGTTTCATTTGGATAACGATGAATTGCTAAACGAAATGGAATACCTTGTTGAATTATTGTTTCATCAAAAGAGGATAATATCACATGATATTCATTATCTATTTGAGGTTGAGGAACAATCAACAAACCATGATACTTCCTAGTATTGCAAAAACATAATGTTGTGCTTGCATAAGCTCCACTTGAACTTGCTCTAAGAATTTCTCTTTCTAAGGAATAGCCTAAATTAATCAACTCTTCCTTACTAAATATTATCTTTTCCATATCATTTTATTTTTCTAAAAGACTTCGTTAGAAAGCAACAAATATATGACATATATAACCATGGGACAAATAATTAATGTTAATTTTATATTAACTCTTATCAACGACAATACTTACTAACGAAATAAAAATTACTGATAGTCTTTTTCTCTGATGAAATTACAATTATTTTTAGCAAAAGATGTATCTTTGTCAGCTAATTAAAATCATTTTAACCCAATAACAAAATAAAGATGAAAAAATCTGTCCTGATTCTATTAATAGCACTTACACTTCCTTTTAGTTATGTGTTTTCACAACAAGAAAACAATAAGAAAATAAGTAATGATAGCGTTGCTATTGTTTACTTTATAAAAGATATAACCCCAGAAAATGTATTGAAACTTTACAAAGCTATGGGTGTTGAACCCAAAGGTAAGATAGGTGTTAAAATTCATTTTGGAGAAGATGGAAATAAAAACTATCTTAATCCTGAACTTACAAGACCATTAATGGAATATACTAAAGCCACTTGGGTTGAAACAAACGTTTTATATGTTGGGAAAAGACGATATACCGATACACACATAAAACTTGCAAAAGAACATGGTTTTACCTTTGCCCCAATAGATATTCTTGATTCTGACGGAGAATCAGAATACTCAACAAAAGGCATGGGACTTAAACATTATAAGAAAATAAAATACGGCTCACACTTTGAAAACTATGATAGTTTTATTATTTATTCTCATTTCAAAGGACATGGTTCTGCTGGCTTTGGAGGTGCAATAAAAAACTTAGCAATGGGCTTTGCTTCTCCAGGAGGTAAAATGGCACAACATGCATCTGACGTTCCAAGAATTTCAGACACAAGTAAATGTATGAAATGTTCTAACTGTATTGACAATTGTCCTGCACATGCTCTAAGCTATGTTAATGGGACAATTAATATTGATAAAGAAAAATGTATCGGCTGTGCTAAATGTATTGCTGAATGTCCTGCTAAAATAATAAAACCAGACAACAAAAAGGTAGAAACAAACGTATTCCTTGAAAGATTAGTTGAATATGCTTACGTTCTTTCACAAAAGAAGCCAATGGTTTTTATAAATGTATTGGCTAATATATCTTCTTCTTGTGATTGTTCTGCAAGAGCACCACTTCCTTTTACTCAAGATATTGGAATTCTTGCATCAAAAGATATTGTGGCTATTGAACAAGCATCTCACGACCTTGTTGCAAAAGGACATTCTTGCGATGACGCATTTTTAAAAGAAAGCGGAGTAAGTGGGCTTGGACAAGTAAAATATGCAGAAGAATTGGGAATGGGCACTAGAAAATATAAATTAGTTGAAATAAAATAAATATTTAGATATGAGTTCTGTTACGAAATTTTGGATTTACACTTTGGTGAGCCTTGTCTTAGTAGGCTCTGTACTTATGTCTTGCGTTTCAGAAGAAGACTATACCACAGACAAATCAGTAAAAATACATTTCTCATCAGATACTCTACGTTTTGATACTATATTTACAACAATGGGCTCTGTAACAAAAACGATAATGGTTTACAATAAAGAATCAAAACCAATTAAGATAGATCAAATCCGCCTTGGTGGAGGAAGAAATTCTTTTTATCGTTTAAATGTTGATGGAGACACAAGTATTATTGTCAAAAACGTTGAGATTGCAGCTAAAGATTCTATGTTTATATTTGCAAGAGTAACCATAGATCCAACAAATCAAAACAACCCATTACTTGTTTCCGATTCAATAATATTTTCTTTTAATAACAAAGAACAATATGTTCAGCTCGAGGCTTATGGGCAAGATGCCTATTATCACGTCGCCAAACGAGATTTAGGTTCAACAGGAATAAAATATTGTTTAGCCCAAGATGGAGGGTTAGAAAGCGGGTGCATAATCAACGGCAATAACTTAGAGTGGAAAAACGATAAGCCTCATGTTATTTTTGGTGTATTAGCTGTTGACTCAGCTTATACTCTTAATATCACAGAAGGCACAAGGATATGTTTAAATACAACTTCTAATTTTTGGGTATATACAGATGGTACTCTAAAAGTAAATGGAAGTATACAAAACCCAGTAATTTTTGAAGGGATGAGAAGAGATGGATATTATGTCTCTCTTCCTGGGCAATGGGGATTGTTACGATTTTTTGCAGGGAGCAAGAATAGTACTATCAATAATGCAATAATTAAGAATGGAACAATAGGTTTATTAGCTGATAGTTGCGTTACAACAAATAGTCCAACTGTTGATATAGTCAATACAAGGATAGAAAATATGTCAAATTATGGATTGTATTCAAGAGGAGCTAATATTAATGCAGCGAATTTAATTGTTCAGAACTCAGGGAAAGAAACGGTTGCTCTAACAATGGGAGGTAAATATCAATTTGTAAACTGCACATTTGCTAATTATTGGTCTTATGATTCAAGGAGAACAACCAAAACTCTTTTACTTAATAATTACTATACTGCCTTAGGTGGTAGTATACAACTTAGACCAATAACTGAATGTAATTTCTATAACACTATTGTTTATGGTTCGACTGAAGAAGAAATAAATATTGACAAGGCAGAAGGGGCTGATTTAATTTACAAATTCGAAAGCTGCTTATTAAAAACAAAAATTCTAAATAGCCAAAGTCAAACAACTAATAATTGCATATTCAATCAAGACCCTCTTTTTAATATACCCGATGAAGGAGACTTAAGAGTAAAAGCTAATTCTCCTGCAATAGGAAATGGAAATGGAATATATAGTAGCTACTATGCCCCATTTGACATAACTGGGTATCCTCGCCCTTCCAACCCAACAATAGGAGCTTTAGAATATGTTTTAATTCCTCAAGAAAAAGCAAAATACCTCTCAAGAAGATAACTTATTAGAACTTGATTCTAATTTTCTGTAATTTGATTCTAAGAAATTGTAATTTGATTCTAAGAAATTGTAATTTGATTCTATTTTCTTAGAATAAGGTTTTATTTTGGGAAATTTAATTGCGATTTCTTTTTTAGTTTTGTCGGGGTTTCTATATTAATTTTCTGTTAAATCAGGGATTTATTCTTGTATTTTTTATTTTTTTCTTACCTTTGCATGCTCAATGTTTTATATTGGGATAATGCATTGGTCGATAATCTAATATATAGATATTAAATTTAATAATTAAAGAAAATGGCAAACGTAAAGAAGTATGTTTATACTTTTGGTGGCAAGACTGCTGAAGGTAAGGCTGAAATGAAAAATTTATTAGGTGGAAAAGGAGCTAATTTGGCTGAAATGTGTCTTTTGGGGCTTCCTGTTCCTGCTGGTTTAACTATCACAACTGAATGTTGTACTGATTATTATGAAAATAATTGCAATCTTCCTCAAGGTTTAATGGATGAAGTTTGGGCTGGAATAAAGAAGATGGAAGATGTGATGGGGTTAAAATATGGTGATAGCGAAAATTGCTTATTAATATCTTGTCGTTCTGGTGCTAGAAGTTCTATGCCAGGTATGATGGATACTGTTTTAAATATTGGTCTTTCTTCTAAAACTATTCCTGGTTTAATCAAAAAAACTAATAATCCTCGTTTTGTTTATGATTCTTATCGTCGTTTAATTATGATGTATGCTGACGTTGTTATGGAAAAAGCTGAAGGGCTTGAACCTACAAATGGTGTTGGTATCCGTCGTATCTTAGATGATATGCTTGATCAATACAAACATTCAAAAGGATATAAATCTGATACAGACTTATCAACTGAAGATTTAATGACTTTGGCTGAAAGTTTCAAAGCAACTATTAAAAAATCTATCGGTGTTGAATTCCTGATGATGCAGCTGCACAATTAGAAGGTGGTATTAAAGCTGTATTCAAAAGCTGGAATGGTAAGAAAGCTATTTCTTACAGAAGAATTGAAGGTATTCCTGATGATTGGGGTACAGCTGTAAATGTTCAAGCTATGGTATTTGGCAATATGGGTGATAATTCTGCAACAGGTGTTGCTTTCACTCGTAACCCTGCAACAGGAGAAGATCAATTCTATGGTGAATGGTTAGTGAATGCACAAGGTGAAGACGTTGTTGCTGGTATTCGTACTCCAAACCCATTGAACAACGACACAAGAAATAGTCAAAATGAGCATCTTCATTCAATGCAAGAAAGCATGCCTGGAACATATAAGGAACTTTGCGATATTCGTGATATATTAGAAAAGAACTATAGAGACATGTTAGACATCGAGTTTACTATTCAAGATGGTACATTATTTATGCTTCAATGTCGTGTTGGAAAACGTACTGGCGTTGCTGCAATGACTATGGCTATGGAAATGCTTGATGAAAAATTAATTAATGAAAAAGAAGTCATTAGTCGTGTTAGCACAGATCAACTTGATGAACTACTTCACCCTATCTTAGACTCAATTGACGAAGCTAAAAATACTGTTATTGCAAAAGGTTTACCTGCTGGTCCTGGTGGAGCTGTTGGTGTTATTGCATTTACAAGTGAAGAAGCTATGAGATTAGAAAAAGACGGAATTGCAAATATTCTTGTTCGCGAAGAAACTAATCCAGAAGATGTTGAAGGTATGAGAGCTGCAACAGGTATCTTAACTGCAAGAGGTGGTATGACTTCTCATGCTGCTCTTGTTGCCAGAGGTTGGGGAAAATGTTGTATTGTTGGTTGCGATGCAATCAATATCAACATGGACGAAAAGACTGTTATAATTGCAGGCAAGACATATAAAGAAGGTGATTTCTTAAGTCTAAACGGAACAAAAGGTCATGTTTACGATGGAAAGATTGCAATGATTGATGCAACTGAAAACCCATTATTCCAACATTTCATGAAAATAGTAGATAAATATCGTACTATGGGAATTAGAACAAATGCTGATACTCCAGAAGATGCTGCACAAGCAATTGCTTTTGGTGCTGAAGGTATTGGTTTGTTCCGTATTGAACATATGTTCTATGGTTTAAACTCTGAAGCTCCACTTGCTGTATTAAGAAAAATGATTCTTTCTAAAGATACTAAAGAAAGAAAAAAATATTTAGCTGAACTTCATCCATATATTAAAGAAGCAGTTAAGGGTACAATGAAAGTAATGAATGGAAAACCTGTTACTTTCCGTTTAATTGACCCACCACTTCATGAATTTGTTCCTCACACTGCTGACAAACAAAAAGAACTTGCCGCAGAACTTGGAATTTCTCATTCAGACATCATTGAAAGAATTGAAGCTTTAAATGAAGTTAACCCTATGATGGGATTAAGAGGTGTTCGTCTTGGTATTGTTTATCCTGAAATTACAGCAACTCAATTTGATGCTTTATTTGAAGCAGAAGCAGAACTTAGAAAAGAAGGCAATGACCCAAGATTAGAAATAATGGTTCCATTAACAGTTGCTGTAACGGAATTAAAACACCAAAAAGTAATCTGTGACGAAGTTCATGCTCAAGTTGAAAAAAGAATGAATGCAACAATCAACTACCTATATGGTACAATGATTGAAATCCCAAGAGCTACATTAGTTGCTGACGAAATAGCAACAGTTGCTGACTTCTTCTCTTTTGGAACAAATGACTTAACACAAATGACATTTGGATTCTCTCGTGATGACGTAAATGCTATTATCTCAGAATACAAAGACAAGAAAATACTTCCTGCTGATCCATTCCAAACACTAGACCAAGAAGGTGTTGGACAATTAGTAGAAATGGGAGTTAAGAAAGGTCGTTCAACAAAACCAAGCTTAAAAATTGGTGTATGTGGAGAACATGGTGGAGACCCTGCATCTGTAGAATTCTTCTTTAAAACAGGAATGAACTATGTATCATGCTCACCATTCCGTGTACCAGTTGCACGTCTTGCAGCAGCACAAGCAGCTATAAAATAAGAAATAAAAATACAACTATAACCAAAAAGAGTAAATCATTGATTTGATTTACTCTTTTTTTTGTACTTAAACTTTTATTGTATTTATAATCTTTTTTGTGCGGGACTTCCTAATCCCACAAGTCTTTAATATTAGGATATAATATCCGAAATAGATTATTGAACAATAAGTTTCTTGGTTTGATTAATACTATCATTCATAATTCTAATAGAATAAACACCCTTAGAATATCCAGTTAAATCAATCTCCAATTCATTATTTCCTTCATTAATCTTATGCATTTGAATAAGCCTTCCTAGCATATCATAAACCAAAACATCAGCATCAGAATGCAATCCCTCAACTTCTAATTTTGATTTATTATTTGTTGGATTAGGATAGAGCTTTGTTTGAATATTGCTTAATGAAATGTTTTCTAATCCAATATTTTGTTTGCAAATAGTATCACTAAATTCGCTTTCACAAATACCATTTATTGATTTTACTTTATAACTATAAGTTTGACCTTGAATTACATCATAATCTAAATAAATTGGTTGAGTAACATTAGCGATTAAACTATCATTACGATAAATAATATAAGTACCACTATCACCCTGCCAAGTCAATTCAATATAATCAGACATTACTTGAGCATTCAAATTTTGTGGAATAACAGGTAAAGGAGTAATACTAAGATTTAATATAACACTGTCACAACCACTAACCAAAGTATAAATTCCTGTAGAATCTAAATTTGCACCATAATCAGTATAGATACTTCCTTGGCAAATTGTGGTATCAATATTATGAAGAGTCATAATACCAATTTTGTTAGTAAAATCACTCCAATGTAAAGCAGAATTATAGCTTGAAACAGAAATACAAGGTACATAAACAGGTATGGTTTTATTAACACTTCCAAAACTGGTTGAAGATTCAACACAAGGAGGATTTATTGCTTCACTAATTATTGAGTTTAATGAGATTGAAATAGCAAAAGCATTATATCCAATATAAGTAACATATTTTGGAATAGTTATAGATGTTAATCCATTACAACCATAAAAAGCACTACCTTCAATTGAATAAACATAATTTGGAATAGTTATAGAGGTCAATCCACTACAATTATAAAAAGTACCTTCTTCAATTGAATTAATATAATTTGGAAGTTTTATAGAGGTTAATCCTGTACAACCATAAAAAACCTGATTATCAATAGATGTTACAGAATTTGGAATATTTATTGAGCTTAATCCTGTACAATAACCAAAAGCCCAACAACCAATTGAAGTAACAGAGTTAGGTATTGTAATTGAAGTTAATTTACTACAATACATAAAGGCTTTTCCTGCTATACTCACTGTGCCACTTTGGATATTAATTGATGTATTGTCTGGCATTGTTCCTTTATATTTGTACAAAACATTATTAATATACACTAAACCATCTGGTTTGAAATTGTACCAAGCTGTATTTTCAAAGGCATCACCACCAATTGTAGTAACAGAATTTGGAATTGTTATTGAGATTAATCCTGCACAATCATAAAAAGCATAATAACCAATAGAAATAACGGAATTGGGAATTGTTATGGAATTTATAAGATAGCAACCACTAAATGCTCTTTCTCCAATTGAAGTTACAGAGTTTGGTATTGTTATGGCGGTTAATTCTGTACAATTAGAAAAAGCCTCAGGTGAAATACTTACAGTTCCACTTTCGATATTAATAGATGTACTATTAGGCATTGTACCTTTGTATTTGTACAAAACGTTATTAATGTATACTAAACCATCAGGAATATTATCATAATATGGTGTATTAGAAAAAGCATCATTCTTAATAGAAATAACCGAATTGGGGATTGTTATTGAGGTTAAACTATCACAAGTACCAAAAGCACTTATACCAATTGAATTAACTGAATTTGGAATTGTTATTGAGGTTAATCTACTGCAATTATAAAAAGCATAATTATCAATTGAAGTAACAGAGTTAGGTATTGTTACTGAAGTTAAATTTAAGCAATTCCAAAAAGCACTATAACCAATTGAGGTAACATTATAATAATTACCATTAAAAAAAACAGAATCAGGAATTGACAGACTACCAAAATAAGATATAGCACCATTACCATTATAAGTAACAGAAACTGTATAAGGATAAATAGGTGAAGTAATTCTATAATAAATGGTATCTCCATCATATACAGAAGAAAAATTTTCAGCTTTAGAGTTTAGATTTATTGCAAATAAAATTGCTACTAAAATAAATAATGATTTTTTCATGACGTTTAAAGTTTAAATATAAATATTGCGAAATAAATTTTCCATCTTTTATAACATAAACACTACATTCTTCAAAAACGTAAATATTCTCAAAGTATTTTTATATTTCTTTCATATTTAAAATGAACGATTTTATAAGCTATTATTGAAGAAGCTTACTATAAAATAAATTCAAAAATATTTGATTTAGATGTATTGCAAGAATTATTAAATAACAAAATCTTTATTTGAATGATATTCAGGCTTGTGTTAATTAAGAAAAAAAAGCCATGGACTTTGATTGTGTGGTATTTCTTTGCATAGCAAATAGAATATTGTGAGATATATGTTAGATATTATTTAGTTAATATTTTATTTTCATATTTTTACAACACTGCACTTCTGATAATTAAAAGATTAATTAGTATAATCAACTTGTTTTTTTGCTTTAGCTAAGAAAGAACTAAAAAAAGCCTGTTTTTTAGAAAAAACTCGCCGAGTTTCTGCCGAAAGACGCCGAGTTTCGGGAAAAAGAGTTTGATTTTTGACAGAAAAAGCCTGATTTTTTTTGAAAAATCAGCTTAATTTTTCTGATATTAAAGTTTAAAATGAAGATAGATTTATTATGATAGATATTACATATTATTCTTTCACTGAAAAAGATCAATCATAATGAAAAAAGATCAATCAAAAATTGAAAAATGAATCATCTTATTCTTTAAAGAATAGCAATAAAGAAATAGCCATAGAAAAAATTATCTATGGCTATTAAATTAAAATGAAAATATGACTTATTTTATTATATCTTTTAGATTTTGAGGAACATCTAATGGAGAAATTTTTATTTTGTTAATCATCTTTTCCCCTTCACTTGTTAGAGTAAAATACATTTGTCGTTTATCTTCTTTCCCTAATGTTCTTTCAATAAGTCCTTTGATTTCAACAATCTTTATTACTTTTGAAGTATTTGAACATGTTAATCCCAAATTCTTTGCTATCTCTGTTGATGAAAGACATTTATTATCAATTAAACTGCATAATAACATCCCTTCATTCAATGACAAATCAAATTCTTTTTCAAATTGACTTTCAAATTCTGCAATTGTTCTGTAAATATCTCTAATCTTACAAAGTGTATCCATTGTTATTTGTTTATTTGTTTATTTAATAATACACTGTCTATTATTGTTTTAAGTTCTGACTTTGGTAATGCTCCACGAACTATTTGAGGATCCCCATTCATTGGAATAAACATAATTGTTGGGATTGAACGAATTGAAAAAGCTTGTGCTAACTCTCCTTCTTTTTCTGTATCAATCTTATATATATATATTTCTCCTTCATACTCTCCTGCTAATTCTTCAAGAATTGGAGCAACCATTTTACATGGTCCACACCATGATGCATAGAAATCAACTATACATGGTTTATCTCCTAAATATTTCCACTGTGTTGGATTTGCTTCATAGTTCACTACTTTTTTTAAGAACTCTTCTTTTGTTAAATGTATTGCTTTCATTTCTTTTTTCTCCTTTTCATTTTTTGTTATTAAATTATTTTCTTTGTCTTTTTTTCCGTCGCATGATGCAAATACGCTTAAAGTACCAAGCATCATGACTAATATTATTACTCTTTTCATTTTTGTGCTATTATTATAAATAGTGGATAGTCTTTATTATTTTTCTCCATCTTATCATATACAGATTTCTTAAGGATAATAAATCCTTTTTCTTCTAATATCTTCGATAATTCTTCAACATTAAAACCTGAATGTGGCACTTTAACATCAGAATGAAAAGAACCATCTTCTTCTACCAAATCCCCAATTGCAATGAAGCCATTAACAATTAATTTCGCCTTAACATGATCAATAAAAGAAGATATATCTTCAATATGATGCAATGTCATAAAACTAACTACTCCGCTTAAATTATTAAGATTAGATTTTTCAAACTCTCCTTCAATTATCTCTACATTATTAATATTAGATTCAGATATCTTTTCTCTTAACACATTTAGCATTGAAGGAGAATTATCAATCATATAAACCTTATTAACTAATTTAGATAATTGCAAACCAACTAACCCTGTTCCACAACCAACTTCTGCAATATTATCTTCCTTAAATATAAATATACCATAACTAAGTTGCTCAACAAAATTATTTCTAATATCTATTCTTGAATTATTATCCCAAGCTTTTGCTTTTTGTTCAAAATTATCAATCATAACTATTAATTATTTATTCTACCGGTAGCACAACTTACAAATGACTTAGCATTAGCCTTTATCTTTGTAAATCCTTTTGCTGTTCCTACTTCTGGGTAACCCATTGATAATAGTTTTTCAGTTAAAACTTCTTTTTTAATTAACTCATTGTGCTCTATTGTAATTTCTCCTTTTTCAACATCAATAGCTACAGAACCTACCCCTTCAAGTTTTGACAAGTCAATATCAATTGAGTTTGAACAACCACAACATTTTATATTTTCTACTTTAATTAATGTCTTCATTTTCCTTTTGTTTTTTGTTTTTATTTGGACTAAACATTAAACCTCCTATTATTGCACCAAACACTGTACTATTTATTGGAGATGATGTTATTGGACAAGTTCCACTACTACAGCCAATAAATTTCCAATATAAAAATCCACCAATAATTCCAATAATAACTCCAAGTATCATTATTCTATATTTCTTAATTAGACTTTTCATATTAAATAAATAAATTAACGTTTGCATTATCGGCTCTTTCCATATATGTTGCAACACCTCCAACAGTAACTTCATCTAAAAGCTCTTCTGCCTTAACTCCCATAACATCCATAGACATTTGGCAAGCAATAAATTCAACTCCTTGTCCAAGAGCTTGTTTGCGAAGAGATTCTAATGATTCAATATTCTTTTTCTTCATTATATGCCTCATCATCTTATCGCCTATTCCAAACATACTCATTTTTGAAAGACTAAGCTTTAAGGAACTTGAAGGCAACATCATTGAAAACATCTTGCCAAATATATCTTTATCTACTTTTGGTTTATTAACCTTTTTGATTACATTTAATCCCCAAAATGTAAAGAACATAGTTACTTTTTCTCCTGTTGCTGCTGCTCCATTTGCTAAAACCATTGAAGCAAGAGCTTTATCTAAATCATCACTAAAAACAATAAATGTCTTTCCCTTTCCACTACAAGTTGTTGCTATTTCACAAGACTTTGTACCTTTTTCAATAACAACTTCATAAATTCCTTTATTTGATATAGAAGAAATTAATAAATTTCCTGTACTATTACACCAAGCCTGAGCATCACGAGCAAATCCTGCATCGGTTGATTGAATTTCTATTCTCTCACCATCTTGGATTTGATCAATGCTATTTTTTAATTTAAGAATAGGACCTGGACATTGCAAACCACAAGCATCTATCTTTATTGTTTTTATTTCTTCAGGTCTTTTTAATTGTTCCATATCTTCGTTTTTATCATCTATTATCTTTGTTTCCACATGACTTATTGGTGCCATTGCGGTTGAATAAGTTTTATATCCTCCAGAAAGATTTTTTAAATCATTAAAACCACTTTGTGATAATATTTTATAAGCCAAATAACCCCTTAATCCAACTGCACAGTAAATATAAATAGTTTTATCTTTTGGCAATTCTTTCATTCTATTTCGTAAATCATCTAAAGGAATATTCACTGAACCATTAATTGCTCCCATTGAATACTCTTCTTTTGTTCTTACATCTAAAACCAAAGACTCATCTCTATTAATGTCTTTCATATCTCTCCAAGAAACCACCTTCATTACTCCACTAATTATATTACTTGCAACATATCCAGCAATTGCAATAGGGTCTTTTGCAGAAGAAAAAGGAGGAGCATAAGCATGTTCAAGTTCAATTAAATCATAGATAGAACCTCCTTTTTTAATAAGTAAAGCTATTTGGTCTATTCTCTTATCCACTCCATCAAAACCAACTATTTGAGAGCCTAAAACCTTACCTTCCTTTGGTTCAAAAATAAGCTTAATTGATAAAGGTAAAGAGTTTGGATAATATCCAGCATGAGAATTGGAATGAGTTGTAGAACTTCTATAATCAATACCCAATTGTTTTAATTTCTTAGCAGATAAACCTGTTGAAGCAACAGTTAAATCAAAAACCTTTGCAATTGATGTTCCTATTGCTCCTTCATATTTCACTTTATTACCATATACAATATTATCAGCAACAATTCGTCCTTGACGATTTGCTGGATTTGCCAAATAGTTTAACCATGGTTTACCAGTTATTGGATGAGGGAATTCAATAGTATCACCCACTGCATAAATATCTTTTTCTGATGTTTCTAAATACTCATCAACCCAAATGCCACCTGTTTCACCAATTTTCAAACCTGCACCTACTGCTAATGAAGTTTCGGGACGAACACCTATTGAAAGAATTACAATATCAGCTTCAATAACTTTATTATTATTTAGCACAACATTAATTGTGTAACCCATTTTCTCAAACCTTTCAACCGATTGTTCAAGTTCTAAATTAACTCCTTTTTGTAAAAGATGTTGATGAACATGAGCAGCCATAGAATAATCAATTGGAGCCATTACCTGATTACCCATTTCAACAATAGTAACCTCAGCACCTGTTTCATATAAATTCTCAGCCATCTCAAGACCAATAAAACCAGCCCCAACAACAACAGCCTTTTTTATACTATGAGTTGTTATATAGTTTTTAATTTTATCAGTATCGGTAACATTTCTTAAAGTAAATATTCCTTCACTATCAATTCCTTTTAAGGGAGGACGAACAGGAGAAGCCCCAGGAGAAAGCAACAGTTTATCGTATTTTTCTTTATATACTGTACCATCATTTTTCCTAATATCAACTTCCTTCAATTCTTTATCTATAGAAATAACCTCGTTTTCAACCCTAACATCAACATTAAATCGACCTCCAAATGAAGCTGGAGTTTGAAGAAATAATTTATCCCTATCGGAAATTACACCGCCAATATAATATGGCAAGCCACAATTTGCATAAGAGATATACTTACCTTTTTCAATTAATACGATGTCAGAAGATTCATCTATTCTTCTAATTCGAGCTGCTGCCGTAGCTCCACCAGCCACTCCTCCTACTATTAAATATTTCATTCTAAAATAATTTTTAAGCGTTTTGTTTCCAACAGAAACTTTTTCTTTATTGAATTAACGTGGCAAAAGTATAATATATTTTCCAATGGAACAAATTTTTTAAAGAAATAATTATGTAACAGAAAAAAAAGAGCCATTAATATGGCTCTTAATATCAATAATAGAAACGAAAGGATAACAAATTAAATAGATAATTTACTAATCAATTTTATTGCATTTGTCTTATTCTTAGTTCTATATTATGCTCTTTTAAATTCTCTTTCAATACCTCAATTGGAGTTTGAATATTAGTTTCTCCGTAATGGTATGGATAAAGTATTCTTGGATTTATTACAATAGCAGCTTTTGTTGCTTGGTCAATAGTCATTGTGTAAGGTTGATTAACAGAAAGAAAGGCAAGATCTATCAAGTTAGCAAGATCTCTCATTTCTGGAATATATTCTGTATCTCCAGATATATATATTACTGTTCCATCAATATCTAAAAGATATCCATTATCTCTTCCTTTAGGATGATAATGAGTTCTTCCTGATGTAGTATTATAGGCAGCAACAGCCTTTAATTGAATTTTATCTGTTAAAACACAAGACTCTTGATTGGCAAGTGCAATTCCTTCATTTAATAAATCAATAACTTTTTTATTACTTACTATCTTTGTCCCCTCCTTCTTCAATGCTTCTACAGCAAGAGAATCAAGATGGTCTGAATGTTCATGAGATATAATAATAAAATCAGCTTTTGGCAAAGCATTAAAATCTGCATATTTCATTATAGGATCATTGTAAATAAAGATTCCATTATACTCTATCACAAAGCTACTATGCTTAATAAAAGTAATAGTAAGTTCGTCCTGACATTCTTTTCCTACCTTTATTACATCTTTTTCGAATTTTTCCATACCAATATTTGTATTCATAACTCTTAAGATTTAATTGATTACTTAATTAAACATCCTTGCATTAAAAGAACATTAATGATTATATCACCACAAAGGAAAGCAAAAAGAATGATTTCGCAAAATAAATTAGATATAAAAATAAAAAATCAAGACAAAAAACTAAATAATCAAGATATAAAACTGAAGAATTAAAGGATTAAACTATAAAGACTTTGTTTTAATCTCAAACAATGCCATTGTTTACTAAGAATAATGCGGTTGTTTTACCAAAACAATGCCATTGTTTGCCTTAAACAATGCCATTGTTTGCCTTAAACAATGCGGTTATTTCGAGTAAACAATGGCATTGTTTGAGATTGGAACTCCATTTAATTAGATCAAAACAAAGTCTTTCTACTTAAACATCTAAATAACTGAGACTTATACTCCGATTATTTTCAATAAAACGCCTTATCTCCAAAAACAAAAAAGCTAAGTTTTCAAATAAAAACTCAGCCTTTGTATTTATAATTTAATTATCCCCAATTAAGCAATTTATCCGCACAAACTATTGCTTAATAAATTTCTTCGCAACTCTCTTATTGTCTTGTGTTGTAATAACACAATTATAAACCCCAGCATTTAATTGACTACAATTCATTTGCTTATTATTATAAATAGATTCCCTCTTAACAACTCTTCCTAATACATCAATTACCTCTAATTCTTTAATATCATTATCTTGAGTTTCTATTGTAAGAATATCATTAACTATTGTGGGATATATTTTAATTATATTCCATTTTTCAATATCAATCAATCCCAATCCATAAACTAAACATGAATTATTATCTCCATAAACTAACTCTCCATCTTTATGAACACAAGTAAGAAAAATCCAATCATAATAATATAAATCAGCTAAATGACAAAACATATTATTTGCCCCTATGCCTTCAATAAATAATAATTTAAAATCAATTATAAAATAATGGAAGTCATGTTTGAAACCAATGTATTTTCTATTATTATAAGTATAAACGCTATCTACAACAAGTTTAACATTATATTCAGGGATATAACCTCCACCACTAATCAACGTATGATAAGTAAAGGTATCAGATACAGAAAGAGACATATCCATCAAAAGAATTTCTTCTCCATTATAAAGATGCCAAACTCTTCCTGTTGTAGTATCTTCTCTTATAAAACCTGTTGGTTGTCCTGCACCAATAGGAGGATTTATTTGACTGGCATATACATTTGAACCCACATATTTATAATGCAAGTCATTTATGATTGTGTCCCCATAAGCTTTAACAGAAAAAGACATCTCAGCATCTGGAATACCATAATTACCATTCCATTCGGTAGTATCATTTCCAAATATTGATTGATATTGGGCAAAACTTTGATTGGTTAATCCAATAAACCCTAAGAATAAAACAAATAATAACTTCTTCATAATGATTATTCTTTGCTAAATCAATTGCAATACAATATGATTTATGGTTAATGTCATGCAAAGAAAATACAAAATAAGCTAAAAACCAAAATAAATGGATTAAATCTTTGTTTGAGATTTTTCTTTCTTTATTTCTCTAATAAAGAAGTAAGTTATTATGATTATGGATAAGACAAAAATAAATGGGTTAAATATTGAACCTACTTCATTAAAGTTTTTATCTATTATATGTGTGTTTAATAGATAATAGCTTATTACTACCGTTAAGTTATTTAGAAAATGGAATAGCATTGGCACTAAAATGTTTTTACTAAATACATATAAGGAGCCTAAAAATAATCCTAAGAAAACTCTTGGAACACATGAGAAGAGTTGAAAGTGGATTAAGCTAAATATAATTGAAGTTATAAGTATTCCTATAAAACGATTTCTTACAAGATTTATCATTGTGGTTTGCATCGCTCCACGAAAGAATAACTCTTCTAAAACAGCGGGTAATGCAGCCACTACTATTATGTTAAATAGTAAACCTAAAACAGAAGTATTGCTCATAAAGCTTTCCATTATGTTTTCTGCTGCACCTTCCATATTCCTAAATATTTCTTCTCCTTCAAAATGCCATGAATTATTCCAAAGTCCTATACCGTCAATAAATGGTGATGCTACAAAGAGTAATAGAAATGCAATAATAAAATAATACGAGGAGTTTTTCTTCTCAAACTTCAAATACTTATATGTTGAACCTTCAAACATAAATCCCCAAATAAAAACCGTTAATCCAAACATTATTATTTGTGAAATAGCTTGTGAAAGCAAAGGATTCATAGGAATAAAGATTGCAATAAATCCTGTTATGGAAGTAAAAACCATAAATATACATATAAGCATCATTAATTTTACAAATGGCTTAGAGTCCTTAAAGAAAAATGAGAATTGCTTCATTGTGGTTTATTGTTTATTTTGTATTAATAATATTGAATAGCTGTATTTTACATCGTTTTATGATGTTCTTTTTGCATAAATTGTTTTGCCATATATTCCGCATCATCTTTTATTGCTTTATCCAACGACACTCCTCTTTGCCTGGCTTTTTTCTTAACCAAATCCAACCATTCTTTATTATTATTAATAGATTTGACGTATTTATCTATCATTCGTTTATATTCTTTGTCGAAAAATCCATTATTATAGTATGAATAAAGCTCTTCAAAAAATTGGTTGAGAGTGAATTGTAATGTTCCTTCTGTCACAACTATAAAAACAACATCATACTTTTCTATCTCGTTTTTTATTTTATCGTAATCTTCTGTTGTGCATTTATACTTATTATTTTTTATTACTTGCTTAAAATAATACCAATACTCACTATCGTAAAAAACATATTGGCCTAATCCTAATTCTGACAATCCTGCAAAATAACTGTCGCCTATTGTTAAAACTTTTAACTTATCTACATGTCCTTTATTAGAATCAACTATATAATTTATTTTAGGCATTGGAATATCTGGAATATTGGTATAAATATTCATTAGTTTCTCAACATCATCATCGTTTCCAAACATAGTATCTGATAGTCTAATGTTTTTTATTTTTAAATGAGGAAGTCGAATTGAATAAAGCTTTTCAAAATACTTTGTTATTGAATCATTAGCCAAACAACAAGCATATCCTCCCCAATGAACTCCTGTATTTGGGAATAAACGATATGGAGTTTTTCTTTTTAAGGAAATAATCCAAGAATTAAAATCTAAATAATGAATATTATTTTTTATCAATTCTCTGTTATAAACCTCAAAATTTGTTGTTTTAGGTTTTAGATTTGAATATCGTTCAGGTAAATACTCAGGATAAAAGCTTGCTTTGCCTGGAGCTATTAAAACAACCAAGTCAATTCCTTTTGTCTTTAAGGAATCTCTTACTATTGAAAGATGCTTAACATTATCTTTTATTATATCTTCTCCAATATAATTTAGTCCTAAGTAATTTTCAATATATCCAAGTATATACAAATAGTTCTCCTTACCTATCATTACCCCATTTGCATTTGTTGTATTAAAGAGAGAATACATTATTTGATTATAATTCCTTATTAAGAAATTCCTATAACCTATGTTTTCATTAACATATTTATCCATTTCGCTTTGAAATGAGCCTTCAAACCAATTTACTATATTAATTTTTGGCTTGGGTATTTTTTCAGAATATCCAATTAAATCTTTCTGTTTAACAATAGGAAATATTTGTTGAATCAAAGGCAAAAACATTAATACTACTAGAAGTATAAAGATTATATGTTTTATAGTCTTATTTTTCATCGCCCTTTTTCTTTTCTTGTTCTACCATATAAACGGCATCGTTATGAATAGCAGCTTCAATAGGCACATTTAGCTTTCTTGCTTTTTCCTTTACGGAATTAAGCCATTTCTTATCTGCTCTTATAAGTGATTCATAATATTTTAACCTGTTAAGATTATTTTCTGATTCTTTGCCTGAAAGGAAATAATAGTCATATAGTTTTTCTATAAATCCAAAACCAAGATTATTAAGATTTGGCTCTGTTTGAAGAAAAATAATAACATCAAACTTTTTTACCTCATCTTTTATATTTGCAAGAGAAACATAGCGAGGAATCAATTTCCCATTACTATTTTCTTCTGGATACATATTATTAAAATAATACCAAAACTCTCCTCTATCAAAAACCTTATCAGATAAACCTAAATAATACATTCCCCAATAAAAGCTATCTCCAACAACTAAAGACCTTAGCTTTCTCTTATCTGCTTTTGAAGAATCAATAGAAACTTTTGGATAAGTAAGCTTCAAGTCCTTCTTTACATAAAAAAGATTCATTGTTTGGGAAATATCATTATCTGTAAATTGAGGCATTTGGCTATAAGTCAAAGAATCATATCTTATCTTTGGCAAATTAACTTGAGTTGATTTTGAAACAAACTTTATTAATGAATCCATAGCTAATACTTCACCATATCTTGTCCAATGTATTCCATTTTTATTCATAAGAGTATATTTCGAAGTTTCTTTCATTGCTCGAAACCATTTGCTAAAGTCAATATATGGAACATTAGTTTTAGATAGTTGCTTTGTAACCTCTTCGTAATTTGTTTTCTTTCTTGGCTTTATAAAAAATCTATCTGGAATATATTCTGGATAGAAGCTTGCTTTACTTGGAGCAAGTATTATTATGAATTCTTTATTCAGGCTTTGTAATGTGTCTTGTAGCTTCTTTAATTTATCAAACCTAATTTTATGTTCTTTATCTCCAATATAATCTAATCCAATATAAGAATTTATATAGCTTGTCTCATAAATATAACCTTCTTTTCCTAAAGTTATGCTCTCAGATGCAGAAGTATGAAAAATGCTATAATATATTTGGTTATGAGTTCTAATAAACAAAGGTCTAAAACCTACTTTATCATTAATATATTTATCCCATTGTTTTTGATAATCACAATTAAACCAAGACTCTTTACTAATTTCTGGTTTATCTGCCATTTCGTATTTTCCATATAATTCTTGTATATGAATTATTGAAAATAATCTTTGTAGTAATGGCAAAAACACTATTAATACACAGAATATAAAGAGTATATATTTTGTCGCCTTATTTAGCATATTTCTTTTAAATTTGTACCTCCGAGCAGATTCGAACTGCTATCTTCTGAACCGGAATCAGAAATTCTATCCATTAAACTACGGAGGCTTGTTTTTATAATTTCTTCTTTAAATATTCTTTAGCCATATATTCTGCAAATCCTTTGTTTCATCCTTAAAATCTGAAATAAATAAATGGATTAAAATCTGATGACACAACAAATGTTACAGATAAAAAGAAAAGGATAAATGACATTAGAGTTAAATAAATATGTTGTTTTGTTGTGTATATCCTTTTATTAAAGAAGAAATCTTTTATTTTATTACCATATTTAAAACTTGTAAAGAAAGCAAATACAACACTTATTACTAACATTATTGTAAAAGCTGGCATTGGAATAAAGTCTTGGTGAGTTGTAAATGAGAAAAGCTTTCCAATATATTTAACAGCAAAATCAAAAGTGTTAGATCTAAAAAACACCCAACCTATCATTACAATTAGGAATGTTAATATTGTTGAAACAAACCCACCTATTTTCTTTAAAAATTTAAGCATAAACATTTTATCTAATATCAAGAATAATCCATGATAAGCTCCCCAAATAACAAATGTCCAACTTGCACCATGCCATAATCCTGATATTAGAAAAACTATCCAAAGGTTGAAATACATTCTTCTTTTATTAACTCGATTACCTCCAAGAGGAATATATAAGTAATCTTTCATAAATAGACCTAATGTCATATGCCAACGACGCCAAAACTCTGTTATACTCTTTGATGTGTATGGCATATCAAAGTTTTCTGGGAACTTTAAGCCCATCGTCAATGCAAGACCTATTGCCATATCTGAATAACCGGAAAAATCAAAATAAATTTGGAAAGTATAAGCTATCATTCCAAGCCAAGCGTTAGGAGTACTTAATTCAAGAATATTGCCATTAAATATTAAATCAGCTTGAGATGCCATTACATTTGCAATAAGTACTTTCTTGGCAAGACCTATAGAAAAACGATAAAAACCTAATAATTTGTCATCAATGGTTTCTTCCCTACTTACTATTTGATCTGCTATTGTATTAAAACGGACTATTGGACCTGCAATCATGTGAGGGAAAGCCATAATGTATAGCATATAATTTGTTAGCCTATCAAAAGGTTTATGCACTTTACGATAAACATCAATAACATAAGTTACGGAATGAAAAGCATAGAATGATATTCCGATTGGAAGAGCAACCTCTATCCATTTCATTGGCTTGAACCCAATTGAAGAAACAAAGAAATTTACTGAATCAACAAAGAAATTTGCATATTTGAAATATGCAAGCAGTCCAATATTGACAAATATTGCAATAAAAGCTAACCACTTCTTTTTCTTTATTTCATCTGTATGAGAAATCACTCTTACTAGATAAAAAGTAATAATTATTGCTGAAAGAATAACAAAAAGAAACTTAGGGGCTCCCCAAGCATAAAATATTATACTTGATAATAATATTACATAGTTTTTCCAACTTCTTGGAACTATATGATATATCAATAAAAATATTGGAAGAAAATATAATAAAAAGAGAGTACTACTAAAAACCATAGTTTAGTTATTTTTGCATTATCAATTTATTAAATTGCAGAGGTTTTCCAACTATAGCAAGTCCACCTTCAGCTGTTTCCTTATAAAGAGAAGGAATATCTTTTCCTGTTAGCTTCATTGTTTCAACAACTTTATCAAAAGAAATTAAATGTTTCCCATCTGACATCATTGCATAAAGATTAGCATCTAATGCACGAAGAGCAGCAAAAGCATTTCTTTCAATACAAGGTACTTGGACTAAACCACAAATTGGATCACAAGTTAAACCTAAATGATGCTCCAAACCAATTTCTGCTGCATATTCTATTTGTTGAGGAGCTCCTCCAAAAAGTTGAAGAGCTGCTGCTGCTGCCATTGAACAAGCTGAACCTATTTCACCTTGGCAACCTACTTCTGCACCTGATATTGAAGCATTAGTCTTAATTGCATTTCCAAATACACCAGCAGTTGCAAGCGACCAAATTATTTGTTTATCAGTAAATCTATGTTCTTTACTTAAATGATAAACCACAGCAGCCAATACTCCTGCCGAACCACAAGTTGGAGCTGTAACTATTTTTCCCCCTGCTGCATTATGTTCTGCAACTGCAAGAGCATAAGCTTGAACCATGCAACGACCTTGTAATGAAGGTTTATAACTTCTCGCTTTTGTATAATAAGACATTGCTTTCCTTCTAAGATGCAATGCTCCAGGCAATACTCCTTCTTCTTGAATTCCATCTTCAACAGATTGCTTCATTACCGCCCAAACTTCAGCCAAATAATCCCATATTTCTTTACCTTCATACTCTTCAACATATTCCCAGAAGGTCATACCTCTTTGATCAATATATTTTAATATTTCAGATATGTTTTTATGAGGATATAGATGTTCTTCCGTAAAAACAGTATTCTCATCTGCAATCTTTCCTCCCCCAACACTATATATTACCCAATCCTTAATCAATTTTCCATCGCCATCATAAGCCTCATACTTCATCCCATTAGTATGAAAAGGCAAAACAATCTCAGGACACCAAACTATTTCTGTCCTATCTTCTCCCAAAACATCTATAATTGCCTTATCAGTTAAGTGTCCTTTTCCCGTTGCAGCCAAAGAACCATATAATGTAACAACATAACGCTTTGCATTAGGAACATCATTAAAAAATCGCTCAGCAGCTTTCTTTGGTCCAATAGTATGAGAACTTGAAGGTCCATTACCAATCCTATAAATCTTCTTTATACTTTCCATATCTCAAAAATTTTAAGCTACAAAAATACATATTTTATCCCCTTATTACTAATAAACAAGTATTTTTTACATAATTTTTATATCAAATCAATTAATAAAACAAAATCTTTACTCCATTTTAAAATTACATAATCTCACAAAACAAAATCTGCAACTTAATTTAATAAGTTGCAGATTTGTTAATTAATATCTTATTTTTAATATTAAACTCTTTTGAATACTAAGTTTTCATTTACTTTATCTACTTCTATTTTAGAATCGGTTGATAAAGCTCCTTTAATTAATTCCATTGAGAGTTCATTCACCACAAGTTTTAGAATTGCTCTTTTAACTGGTCTTGCTCCTAAGAGTGGGTCATAGCCTTTGTCGGCTAAGTAGTCTATTGCTTTTGGAGTAAAGGAAATGTTAATATGCTTTTCATTTAATTGAGAAATTAAACGATTTAATTGCAATACTACTATTTCTCTTACTTGTTCGATTCTTAATGGTTTAAATACTATTATTTCATCAATACGATTTAAAAACTCTGGACGAATTGTTTTCTTTAATAATTCAAATACTTCCTTCTTTCCTTTTTCCCATTCTTTATCAAAATTTTCTTTATTGGTTTCAAGAGCATCTTGAAGAAGTTCTGAACCAAGGTTTGAAGTCATTATTATTATTGTATTCTTAAAGTCAATCAAACGACCTTTATTATCAGTTAAACGACCATCTTCCAAAACTTGAAGAAGTATATTGAAAACATCAGGGTGTGCCTTTTCTATTTCATCCAACAAGACTATTGAATAAGGTTTCATTCTTACAGCTTCTGTTAATTGACCACTTTCTTCATATCCAACATATCCTGGAGGAGCTCCTATAAGTCGAGAAACAGAATAACGTTCTTGATACTCACTCATATCAATTCTTATCATAAGATTTTCATCATCAAATAATAATTCAGCCAATGCTCTTGCAAGTTCTGTTTTACCAACTCCTGTTGAACCTAAGAATGCAAAAGAACCTATTGGACGTTTTTCATCACTTAAACCAGAACGACTCCTACGAATAGCATTTGCAATAGCTTCAATAGCTTCATCTTGCCCAACAACTCTTTTCTTTAAATCATCTTCCAAATGAAGAAGCTTTTCTTTTTCACTTTGCATCATTCTTTGAACTGGTATTCCTGTCCAACGAGAAACAACATCTGCAATATCGTTTTGGTCAACCTCTTCCTTAATTAAAGCTTCTCCTCCTTGAATTCCTTTTAACTTAGTTTGATAGTCTTCAAGGTCTTTTTCGGCTGTCTTTATCTTTCCATAACGCAATTCGGCAACCTTTCCATAATCTCCACCTCTTTCTGCTAAATCAGCTTCTTGGCGATAATGTTCTATCTTCTTTACCTCATCTTGAATAGCATCTACAAGAACTTTTTCTTCTTTCCATTTCTTGGTCAGAACATCTTTTTCTTCTTTTAAAATATCAATTTCTGAAGTAAGTTGCTTTTCCTTAACTTCATCCTTTTCTTTCTTTATAGCGGCTCTTTCTATTTCCAATTGACGTAACTTTCTATCAACTTCATCTAATTCCTCTGGAGAAGAATTTATCTCCATTCTTAACTTAGCTGCAGCTTCATCAACTAAATCAATAGCCTTATCAGGTAGAAAACGAGAAGTAATATAACGAGCTGACATTTCAGCCGCTGCAATAATAGCAGCATCTTTTATTCTAACCTTATGATGAATTTCATATTTTTCCTTCAATCCTCTAAGAATAGAAATAGTATCCGAAACAGTTGGTTCATCAATCATTACCATTTGAAACCTACGAGCCAGAGCCTTATCTTTCTCAAAATATTTTTGATATTCGCTTAAAGTTGTTGCTCCAATAGCTCGAAGTTCACCTCTTGAAAGAGCTGGTTTAAGGATATTAGCAGCATCCATAGCACCTTCTCCACCTCCTGCACCAACCAAAGTATGTATCTCATCAATAAAAAGAATAATATCTCCATCTGAACTTACCACCTCATTAACGACGCCCTTTAATCTTTCCTCAAATTCACCCTTATACTTAGCACCTGCAATTAATGCACCCATATCCAAAGAATAAATTTGTTTATCCTTTAAGTTTTCTGGCACATCTTGGCGTTGTATTCTTTGAGCAATACCTTCTGCAATAGCTGTTTTACCAACACCAGGTTCACCAATAAGCATTGGATTATTTTTAGTTCTACGAGAAAGAATCTGTAAAACCCTACGAATTTCTTCATCCCTGCCAATAACAGGATCAAGCTTACCTTGTTTAGCTTCCTCATTAAGATTCCTTGCATAATGATTCAACTGATCTAATCTTTGATTTTTTTTGTTTGTTTCCATTTCGGTTATATATTAATTGTTAATTATCAACACCTAAAGTCAATAACAATAACATCAATAAGTTTGCCGAAGTACAAATAATGACAAAAAGTCAGGCGAAACAAACCACTTATATAAATTCCCCCTTAACAATTATATTATGTATTTTCGTCTCAAGAATATTAGCAGTATAAGAAGGAGTAATTAATATTGCAGTATCCAATCCTCTAACCGTTCCTGCCAAAGCAATTACAGGTTCTCCGCAAGGAATTACTCCAGCATCCAAAGCCATAGAGCTAATTTCAACACAAACCTTTACACCCTGTCCAAACATACGAAGAGTATTAGCAATAATTTCAACAGGATAAATTCCATTAAACTTCTTGCTTAATCCTCTTTCTGCACCACTTAAAACATGAGTTCCTGTAACAAGGTCAATATCCGACTTTTTTATTCTTTCAAAAATATCATCTCTCATAGCATTTTCTCCAGGTTTATAAGTCCCAAAAGCAGTTCGAACACAAACAAAATGAATTCCATTATTAACCAAATCTAATACCCTTTCAGCACTATCCCCATATTTTGATGCAAACACAATATGATTAACATTATACTTACGTGCAGCCTCAAGAGCAATTTTAATAGTACGTTCTGTCATTTCATTCCTTATTTCTTCTTCCATATCATTTAATTTCCTTTAAATTTGATTACAAAAGCATTATAATTATAAACGCAAAAATAAAGAATGTTTCTTAGTTATTGATGAATTATTGAGAAATATAAATTGATTCAAATATTTGACGACACAATTAATACAACCAATATAAAAGAAACAAACACATGCAAAGTTGATATAATATAAAATAATTTACCTCAAATATAATCTAATATAGCCACAATAAAAGCCAGTCTTATCACAATTAAAGCCTATATAAAACTAAGAAGATAGGAACTAAAACTCAAGAAAGCCTATCAGAAACTATTTTATCTTTATTAAAATGTAGTTTAGATGTACATCTTAGCATTATTCAGATGTACATCTAAGAGTTGCTTAAATGTACATCTCCGTAGAGTTTAGATGTACATCTAAACAATATTAATATATACTTTTGCGTTAGCTTGATATATACTTCTGAACTATATTTTAATAGGAATTAAATAGTTCCAAAGCCTATTAAAATAGTTTTAGATAGCCTCTTCTTAGTTTTAAATGGCGTTTAAATTTGAAAAGACCCTATTAAACCAAACTAATATTAACTCTTAAGACTTATTTATGGAGTTTTCTTGGACGGAAACCTTAGTAAAAGAATATTAGAAACCAGTTAATAACATTTATAAATGAATAACCCCCGCCGCAAGCGGACGGGGTATCATAAGTTTCTCTAGAAAAGTGATAATTGGGTAACCTTATATAATACTTTATACTGTTTCTCAACACCTTGCTCTCTGACATATTTTGAAATTACATCTTCATTCCCGTGTTTACTAACTGTATTTACAAAATAACCATCTGTCCAAAATTCACCTCCCCATAGTTGCTTCTTTACTTCTTTATTTTTACTTAGAATTTCCCTCGCGGTAATACTCTTTATTATTGTAACTATTTTTGTTGGACTATACATCGGAACTGATTGAACCAAAAAATGAACATGGTCATCATCTGTGCCTATCTCAAGAAAGTAGATTTGATACCTTTTTGAGATCTCAAGACAAATGTCCTTCAGCGTTATATCAACTGAATCACTAAATACTACTCGTCTATATTTGGCTGGACAGACTATTTGATATAATAACAATGATACATTGTGTGATTTATGAATATATTTGCTCTCTCCCATCAAACAAAAGTACAATTTTCGCCGCAAGCGGCGGGGAATTTACCCAAAGAGATTAAAAACCCAAGTATTTATGTCTTATCAATATCGAGCAAGAAAAAAGAAATTCAAAAACAAAGAAGGCGTTTTTGAAGAAGCTTATTATGCAGTTTCCAAATCAACACGTATGGTTGGAATAGAAGAGTTAGCAGAATTACTTTCTTATCGTTCCTCTTTAACTGAAGGAGATATTCATTCTACTATAATGGGACTTTCAACCCTTATGAAAGAAATGCTAACAGATGGTTTTAAAGTAAAGCTTGAAGGAATAGGAGTGTTTGGAATATCCATAACAAGTAAAGGCTTTGCAACAGAAAAAGAATTAGATCCCAAGAAAGTAAAGTTCAGCAAAGTCAGTTACCGAGCCGACAAAAAATTGGTGCAAACCCTCAAAGAAATGAAATACATAAAAGAAAAACCAATCCCAAAAGGTTATGTTTCAAAGAAAATGCCAGAAGGAATAAATAAAGAAGAATAGAGAAAGAAAAACGAGGATTCATTTTATTGAGTCCTCGTTTTGGTTTTTAGTGGGTAGAGACTAACACAAGAGGTCGATAAAGTATTAATACTCAAATAAGAAGTTGCATTTACGATTTTAATCTTTTTTACAATCTATCCAATGCTCTAAGTATTTTCTCTATTGATTCTTCTATTTCTTCTTCTGTTATTATTAATGGGGGTTTAATGCTTAGGCAACCTGCGTTGAATAGATGTGTTCCTGTTATTATTCCTTCTTCAAAACAATAAATTAAGGCTTTTTGCCAATCATCGGGATTTGTTAGTTCTATGCAGTTAAATAGTCCTATTCCTCTAACTTCTTTTATTTTGGGATGGATTAGTTTTTGTCTATAAATTTCTCCTTTTCTATTTACTCCTTCAATTAGCTTTTCGTCAATTAATACATTTAAGGTTTCAAGGGCTGCTATGCAACTTATTGGGTGTCCTCCAAAGGTTGTGGCATGTCCTATTAATGGATGATGATTATTTAGCTTATCCATTATTTCTTTTGAACCTACAAATGCTCCTATTGGCATTCCTCCTCCCATTCCTTTTGCTATACAGAGTATATCGGGAACAAATCCATAGTTTTCAAATGCAAAGAGTTTTCCTGTTCTTCCAAATCCTGTTTGAATTTCGTCCATTATTAATAATGCTCCTACTTCTTTGCAACGAAGACTTAGTTTTTTTAGAAAGTTGTTTTGTGGTAATTCTATTCCTGCTCCTACTTGAACTGATTCGGCTACTACACACGCTGTCTTTGTAGTTATATTTTTTAGGTCTTCTTCATTATTATATTCTATACTTCTGCAATCGGGAATTAGTGGAAGAAACTTTTCTGTGTATGCTTCATCACTCATCATGCTTACTGCTCCAAGAGTTGATCCATGATAAGAATTTTTAAATGATATAATTTCTGTTCTTTTGGTGTATATCTTTGAAGTTTTTATTGCTCCGTCAATTGCTTCTGAGCCTGAGTTTACATAAAATATTTGATTGAAGTTCTTTGGCAGAAATTCCATTAATCGTTTTGCATAGTTTAATTGAGGGCTTTGAATAAACTCTCCATAAACCATTACGTGCATATACTTATCTAATTGTTCTTTTATTTTTTCTATTACTCTTGGATTTCTATGTCCTATATTTCCTACACATATTCCTGATAACATATCAATATATTTCTTTCCTGAAGTATCCCAAACCCATATTCCTTCTGCCTTTTCTACATCTATCATTATAGGGTCTATTTCTCCCACTTGTGCAACATATTGCCTAAATTCATTTAAAGAAGTATTCATATTCATATAATATTATAGGTGCAAAAATAGTTATTCTTTATCAAAATGAAGAAAATGTTTACAATTTAGCGTGAATTATTGTTATAAGAATTGTAATTTTGTTGTCCAATTAAACTAATAATTAATCTATGAAAAGGTATTATTTTATTATTATCGCATTAACAAGTTTATTTTTAAGCATTTCTGCTGAAGCTCAGTATTCTATTACCATTGATATCAAAGGGAATAAAGACTCTGTATTGTATTTGGGGAATTATTACCTTAAAGGGACTTATGCCTTAGATACTGCTTATAATAAAAAAGGTAAGTTTATTTTTGAAAAGAAAGATAAGACTCTTGAGCCTGGGATTTATTTCTTTTCTACTAAAGGAGGAAAATATTGTGAATTTATTATTGATAAAGCACAAAAGTTCAGTCTTATTACTGATGAGAAAGAATGGGTTGAAAATATGAAGGTAAAGAAATCAATTGCCAATGAGAACTATTTCAAATACATGACGGACACTAAATTTTTTGAATTGAGAGCAAAAAGTTTAGTGAAAGAACAATTAGGCGAAAAAGAATATAATAATAGGATTAAAGAGATAAGAGCCGAAAATGATTCTTTAAAAGAAAATTTCATAAAGAACTATCCAGATAATTTGCTTTCTAAAGTTTTTAAAGCAACAAAAAGCGTAGAAGTTCCTGACATAAAACCTATTCTTAAAGATGATGGAACTGTTGATTCTGCGGCTATGCAAAATGATAGATTTAATTATTATGTTCATCATTATTTTGATAATATAGATTTTCAATGTGATGGTTTATTAAGAACTCCTGAAGCTGTATTCTTTAAATACTATAATGACTATTGGGAAAATCTTATGAAGTATCAAACAAAGGATAGTATATTCAATTTAGCTGTTAATATTATTGAAAAAGCAAGAGGCTCTAAATTAATGTTTAAGTTTTTAGTTCATGATATTACTGAACGATACTTAAAGAGTCCATATATGGGACATGATGAGATTTATATTAAAATGATAAAGAAATACTATGCAAGTGGTGATGCTACTTGGATGCCACCTTCAGCAATCGACAAAGAAGTTGCTCGTGCTACAAAATGGGAAAATGCTATGCTTCTAAAAACAGTTCCTGATTTAGCTTGTCCAGACAGTAATGATGTAATTCACAATCTTTATAGTATAAAAGCTAAATATAAATTATTAATCTTTTGGTCTTATGATTGTGGTCATTGTGCTGTTGAGATACCTAAGTTTTATGAGTTCTATAAGAAATTCAAAGATGTTTATGATGTGGAAGTAATGGCAGTAAATTCTGGTATAGACATTAAACAATGGAAGGAAAAAGTAATAGCATTAAAACTTGATTGGTTAAATGTCAATGGATTAGTTTCTAATTATGACTGGCATGAATATTTTGATATTGAAACAACTCCTGTTGTATTACTTCTCGACAAAGACAACAGAATTATAGGCAAAAAGATTCCTGCTGAAAATATAGAAAACTATATCAAGCTTTATGATGAAGGAAAAATTAAATTCTAAGAAAAACAGAATGACAAAAAGCATAAAATTATTATCACTATTATCACTTATTGTCTTTCCTTTAATATCATTCTCTCAACAAGACTATGACATTAAATTAAAGATTCACGACATTGACGACAGTTCAGTAGTAATAAAAACTATCTATGGCAAAGAACAAATTATTCTTGACACTCTTTATCTCCAAAAAGATGGTACATTCCACTTTATAAAAAAAAATGTTCATAAAGGTATTGCTATGGTATCCGTAGGTAATTATGATATTTTTACTTTCTTATTCGACAAAAGTAATAAGTTTGAAATCGAAATGGATGGAGATTGGAATTATGTTGTTAAAGGTTGTCAAGATAATGATTTGTATTTCGAATTTCAAAAGGCTAATTCATCATTAAGAAAGCTTGAATACGATATAAAGAAAGAATTAAAACAAAACAAAGATGCTAATAAAGATAGCTTAATGGTTGTTTATAGCAAAGAAAGAGAATCGTTTCTTAAGTTTCAAAAAGAGTTCTACAAGAATTATCCTAATCATATAATGACCAAGATTGTTCAGATACTTGAAGACCCAAAAATACCAAAAGAATTTTATAAAGGGAAAGAAATTGACACAACAAAAAGAATAGAATTTATTTATTATTTTCGTACTCATTATTGGGATAATTTTGATTTTTCAGATGATAGAATAATAGGTACTCCATACTTTTTTACCAAGTTAAAGAATTATATGAATGAGATAACAATTCAAAAAGGAGACTCTGTTGGTCAAGCACTTAAAGATTTTGTTGATTTAGCAAGAAGTAAAAATGGTGGTGAGTATGCTCAATATGCAATAAAGTACTATATAAATGCTAATAGAAACCTCCCTTTTGCATATAACGAAGAACGTTTTGTTTCGATAGTTGATAAAGTTGTAAGTCCAGAAATAACAACTTGGCTTACTCCTTCTGAAATAGAACAATTGAGAATGGAAGCAGAAAAACTACGACCGTTATTACCTAATCAACCATTTACAAAAATTATTGAGAATGACTTTGACGGTAAAGCTCATAGTTTATATGATTTAAAGAATAAATATACAATAGTTTATTTTTGGAGTGCAGGATGTGAGTCCTGTAAAAAGAATCTTGAAGTATTAGAAAAATTCTACAAGGAATATAAGAATGTTTATGACTTTGAAATATTCAGCATTGATTTGGATAATAAAATAGAAGAAAGTCTAAATTTCAGGAGCAAACATCCTTTTGATTGGATTGTTTTAAAGTCAAATTCTGAACTCTTAAAAGAAAAATATAACTTGGATATACAATTAACCCCTGACTTATATATTTTAGATAAGGACAAAAAAATAATTAATCATACTCCTATATACAGTCAAATAGAAAGTACAATAAAGAACCTTGAAGGAGTAGAAGAAAAATAACTTATAAAGAAAACTTATAAATAAAATATTGTACTTTTGTAAAATAGAAAGAACACTAATATTATTGAACTAAAAACATAAAATATAATGTCATTAATAAAATCGATTTCAGGATTTAGAGGAACAATTGGAGGATTAGAAGCAGAAGGACTAACTCCTATTGATATTGTAAAATTTACAGCTGCATTTACACAATTTATCAAAGAAAAATCAAAGAAAGAAAAACTAACCATAGTAATTGGACGTGATGCAAGAATTTCTGGAGAAATGGTTTCAAACTTAGTTGTTGGTACTTTAATGGGAATGGGTGTTGACGTAATTGACACAGAACTTTCAACAACTCCAACAGTAGAAATGGCTGTTATAGATTTAAAAGCCGATGGAGGTATTATTCTTACTGCAAGTCATAATCCTACTCAATGGAACGCCCTGAAACTATTGAATGGCAAAGGAGAATTTATTGATGCTCAAGAAGGGAGAAGAGTATTGGAATTAGCTGAAAATCCTGTTTTCCATTTTGCAGAAGCAATGAAATTAGGACATTATAAGAAAGATAATACTACTATAGATAAACATATAGAACATGTTATTAAATTACCACTCGTTGATGTAGAAGCAATAAAGAAAGCAAATTTTAAAGTATGCTTTGATTCTGTAAACTCGACAGGAGGGATTGTTTTACCAAAACTCTTAAAAGCTCTTGGAGTAAAAAATATAGTTGCTTTAAATGAAGAACCAACAGGGCTTTTTGCTCATAATCCAGAACCGCTTCCTGAAAATATAACAGATATATGTGAAATGGTTGTAAATAGTAAATGTGATGTTGGGTTTATTGTTGATCCAGATGTTGATAGGTTGGCAATAGTATGTGAAAACGGAAGACCTTTTGTTGAAGAATACACATTGGTTGCAGTTGCTGATTATATACTTTCTCAAACTCCAGGAAATACTGTTTCAAACCTTTCTTCAACAATAGCATTAAGAGATATTACAGAAAAATATGGTCAATCTTATTCAGCCTCAGCAGTTGGAGAAGTTAATGTTGTGGATATGATGAAGAAAACCAATGCCATAATAGGTGGAGAAGGAAACGGAGGTGTTATTTATCCAGAACTACATTATGGTAGAGATGCTTTAGTCGGAATTGCTTTATTTCTAACATTATTAGCAAAGAAAAATATAAGCTGTTCAACTCTTAGAGACTCTTATCCAAGTTATGTTATTTCTAAAAACAAAATGGAGCTAACTCCAGATATAAACGTAGATAAAATCTTAGAAAAGATAGCAGATAAATATTCTTCTTATGAAGTAAGCACGATTGACGGAGTAAAAATAAACTTTGAAAGAGAATGGGTACATCTAAGAAAAAGCAATACTGAACCTATAGTAAGAATATACTCTGAAAGTGATGAAATAACAAAAGCAGATCACTTAGCTAACGTAATAATAGAAAATATTACTTCTATTATTCGTGAAGATATGAAATAAGAAATAAAGAAAAATTACAAACAATAGTTTATGTGGGAAAAAATTACAAGTTATTATAAACAAAACCCTTTAACTACCATTTTATTTGTTGCATTAATCATTAGACTTATTAGTGTTATATTTGCTAAAGGCTATGGAATGCACGATGATCATTTCTTAATAATTGAAAGCTCTCGTTCTTGGGCTGATGGTTTTGATTATAATAATTGGCTTCCTGCATCTCAAGGACCAAATGCAAAACCAGAAGGTCATAGTCTACTATACCCTATTATCAGTTTCTGCTTATTTAAAGTTTTAGCATTTTTAGACGTTACATCTTTAGATACTCAGATGTATTTTATTAGATTTATTCATGCTTTATTTTCCCTACTAACCATATACTTTGGATATAAAATAACTAATAAAGTAAGTTCAAACACAAAAACAGCAAATATTGTTGGTTGGGCATTAGCATTATATTGGTGCATGCCTTGGTTTTCTGTTCGTAACTTAGTTGAAATTGTATGTATTCCTTTCCTTCTATGGTCAACATGGCTATATATTAAGGAAGACAAACATAAGGTTTCAAATATAATTTACTCAGGTATAGTTATGGGTATTGCAGCCTCATTCCGCTTTCAAGTTATATTTTTTATTGGAGGATTTGGACTTGCAATGTTAATATATAAACAATGGAAAGAAGCTGCAATTTGGGCTATTGCCATTTTAATTGCTTTTTTTATAACACAAAGTGCTGATTTATATTTCTGGAAAAGACCATTTGCTGAAATGCAAGAATATTTTGCATATAATTTCTCACATGCAAATGATTATTTAACTGGAAGCTGGCATAAATATTTAGGAGTTATAATAGGTGTTTTACTCCCTCCTATCAGTATTTTATTATTCTTTGGATTTATTTATGGATATAAAAGATTATTATTATTCCTTCCTGCATTTTGTTTCTTATTTTTCCATAGCATATTCCCAAACAAACAAGAAAGATTTATATTCCCTATACTTCCTTCCATAATAATATTAGGAGTAATTGGACTTTATGATTTAATAAACAAGTACAGCCAATACAAATGGATAAGAAAAACTATTCTAATTTGTTTTTGGATTTCCTTAGTAATAAATATAATTCTAATTATTCCAACAACAGTTCACTATTCAAAACGTTCCAAGGTTGAAACAATGGTTTATTTAAGCAAATACAAAAATATGGGAGCTTTTGCTGTTGAGAATACCAATAAAAACAGCACAAGTATGTTCCCTCGTGCCTATTTAGGACAATGGATTAATTACTATGAAATAACTAAAGAAAATGCTAATGACTGGACAAAAGAAGTAAAAATAAAACCAAGCTTCTTTATATTTGAAGGCAAAGAAAACCTTGAAAAAAGAGTTTCATTAATAAAAGAAAAGTATCCTAACTTAGAATATGAAACAACAATAGAAACAAGTTTTATTGATCAATTACTACAAGACATAAATCGTAATAGCAAAAACTACAAAACATATATTTACCGAAATAAAGATATATTCCCAAAAAAGAAATAATCACAAGATAATAGATGTAGAACATAGTCCAATTCATATCACATTGGAGTGGATTATTGTAATTTGATTCTATTTCGGGTTACAATAATAATATATGGTGCAATCAAAACTTTGTTAACTATATATTAACTGTTGAATTTAACACTTTAATCTGTGAGAAAAACTCGGCGTCTTTTTACAGAAACTCGTACTCTTTTTTTCTAAATCTCAGGCTCTTTTTTAATCAGATAAAATAAATGGATGGCATACATGATTGCAAATCATGTACGACGAAAATATTAATGTGATTATCCCATATCAAATGCTTGAAAAAGTAAATCAACTGTTTTAGGTAGGGTAAATCAGTTAACTTAGGAGGTGCAAATCAGTTAACTTAGGTAGGGCAAATTAACTGATTTGCTATAGGTAGATTAACTGATTTACCATAGGCGAATTAACTAATTTACTATAGATAGATTAACTGATTTGCTATAGGCAAAACGCCGATTTACTACATATAAAACAGTAAATTTACTTTTCCTGAAATAAAGATTTACTATAAAAGAATAAGCTTTTAGCTATAATGAATTGATTAATTTGAAGTTGCATAATAAAAGACTTCATTAACTTCCAATCAGTAAGAATTGAATAAATGGTAAATTAATATTTATGAGATGGGTATTTTTAATGATACAGGCATTTTTAATGAGATGCGATAAATCGCATCTCTACGGGGATTAGGTATTATTTTGGCTTGAGTTTAATCTTGATTTACTAATTCCATAAACACCTTGCCTCTTTCTTCAAAGTTTTTAAACATATCGTAACTTGCTGCTGCTGGACTTAGGAGTACTTTCTTTCTTTTTTCTGTATTTGATTTACACCATAGAACTATTTCTTTATAGTCATTTGAGATTAGGAATTTAGAGCCTTTTGATTTATCTGGAATTATTATATTTGACATTCTTTTTCCTGCTTCTCCAACAAAGACAATATTCTTCAGGTCTTTAAATTCAAACAGTATATCCTTTAGTATTGAATAGTCTATTCCTCTATCTTTTCCTCCCAAGATAAGTGTTTCTACATTTTTAAGTGAATTTAGGGCTGCAATGGTTGCTTGTGGGATTGTTGATATTGAATCATTATAATACTCTACTTCATCTTTTTTACATACAAACTGCAAACGATGTTCCAATCCATTAAATTCCAATATTGATTTTAATCCACCTTCACTTTCTAAGCCTAATAACTTAGCTACATTGTATGCAACCATAATATTAAACTTATTATGTTCTCCTTTTAATGTTATTGGCTCTGAGAAAGAATAATCATTTACATTAATTGGAATTAGTGATGTTTTCTTTTGTAGTTTTTCTATCCACTCTCCTATTAATTTATCATTTGCATTATAAATAAAAGCATTGTCGTTTTCGTTTTGATACTTTAGGATATTTAGTTTAGCTTCTTGATATTTTTTATAGGTTTGAAAATGATCAAGATGTTCTTCATATAAATTTAATAGTACTGATATTCTTGGAGAGGTCTTAATGTATTGTAATTGATGAGCAGACAGTTCTAAAACTATTATTGTGTATGGAGTTATTTGATCTATAAGGTCAAGCATTGGAACTCCTATATTGCCAGCAAATAGCACGTCATCATGCTTTTCCTTAATCATTTTATAAATTAAGGTAGATGTTGTGCTTTTGCCTTTTGTTCCTGTTACTCCAATACATTGATGTGCGTATTGTTGAAGGAATATTTCTGTTTGAGATGTTATTTGATTTTCTTTGTAAGGTCTCGCCATTTTATGAAGAGCTATTCCTGGTGATTTTATTACCAAATCATATTCTCCCATTGTATCTTGTGAGTAACCTGCATCTTCACCTACATGAAATTCTAATATTTTATCATTCCATTGTTCACTTAATCCTTCAATATCTCTAATCCCATCATTATTATCTTGAAGTCCTATTAATTTATTTGGGAATAGTTTTCTTAATAATCGAAATGTTGATTGACCTTCTTTTCCAAATCCAAAAATAACTATTTTATGTTTACTTAATTGTCTTGCTATCTCTGCTTTCTTATACATAGCATAAGGATTGGAAAGAACGTTTTGGAATCTTTCTTCAAGAAAATGTTCAGTAGATAATTCATAGAGATATTTTTCTTTATCCATTGAAAAATACTTTTGAGCAAATGGTAAAGAAAGCCAATATTTAACAAGAGTGAATTCCTTACTTTCTGGATAACGTTCAACTAAAAGAGCAAGAGCAATATTAACTTCTTCAATTGTCCCTACACATTCAAATGGTTTTACTTCTGCCAATCCAATTAGTTCTTCAAGATATTTTTTAAGTGTTTCCTTTTTTAAGAGATTTTCTCCAAAATATTTTTCCAATTCCTCTTGAGAAAGAAATGGAGAAAGGATAATGTAAGCAAATAAACATTTAGGACAGTTGCAACACCAAATATCTGTTTTACTTCCTGCATTACAGCTACGAAAAACTTCATGATACTGACTTAGAAGAGAAAATTGTTGAGCTATTTGCAATTCACTCATTGGACGAAGAAAGCTGAAATAATTAAAGTCGTTGTAAATAAATTCTTTTACATAAGCTCTGAAATCTTTTTCAAATTCCAAACTTTTTGAGTATTGATGATTTATGTTTTCTCCTTTTACTGTACTTTCATTTGCGGAGCCTTCATTGCTTAAGGCTATGTTTCTTGTATTTGTATAGAGTGAAATAAATAGAGAAACAAAAGCAAGCATTGCAGAAAATGGAGTATGTCCATTTAAAAATCCTTGTTCATTAAGTTCTAAAAGATGTGGGTCTATTCTTCTTTTAACCGATATATATTTTCCATATTCAAATCCACCTACTTCCATACAGTTAAGAGTTGCTCCTCGAGGGTTTATTATCATTGGCAATACCTCAAAACCATTATTTCTCAGAAGTTCCAATGTAACAACAGAATCTTTACCCCCTCCTATTGGAACTATGACTTTATTTTCATTATCTTCTTGTTTAAATTTTAGCTTATCAAATGGCAGTCCAGTTGATATAATTGTCATGAAGTCTTCAATATTTGTATCAATATTATTAAGATAAAAGTATTCTCCAAGCCCATTAAAATATAGTTTCTGCCAAAATTTAATTTCCTTTTCAGTTAATCTTCCTACTTCAATCATTACAATAGGGCTTGCAAATGCTTTCCAATAACTAATAAGCTCTATCATTCCTATATTAAATACAATTATAGCAAAATCTTCATTCTCTATTTTTGGAACTACAAATAATTCGTTATCTGGAATCTCTAATGTGGGATAAAAATAATGACCACCACATTCAAACTCAAAATCCAAAATAATACTGGATTTATTTATATCATATTCGAAATTAAAATTTTTATATCTGAAAACAGGATACTCTTTTCTTAGATTTTCAAACTTTTCTTGATTGTCTTCTTGTGTTGTCATGACTCAAATCTTAAATGGAAAAACAAAAGTACTAAGAATTTAGAAAAATATGAACCTTTGCCTAAAGAAAAATACAATATTCATGGGAACCTGTTTTTGCATGGCTTCCAATATGAACAATCATTAAGGAAAAATCAAGCAGAGTATTATTCAGCATAAAGCTTCTTTCAGACAACACTACCTCATCCCTACTCTTGAAAAAAACTTAGTTGAAATGACCATTCCTGATAAACCCAATAGCAGACTTCAAAAATATCGTCTAACATCAAAAGGGTTAAGATTAATGGAGTAATCAATGTTTATAATTTCACCCTTAGATTAAGGTTCTATTGTTGCTAAAGAAGCTTTTCAACAAGAAAAAATTGTTTTTGTTGATAAAATAGTTGTGATAGTTGGAAATATCATAATAATATACTTATTTTTGTAGACTAAATATATAAAAATATGGAAGCAACAAATAAACAACAATCTCCAATTGTTAAGTCAATTTTAAAAGTATTTGCTCAATATCCTTTTGAAGCATTAAACTATAAACAGGTTGCTTCACGATGTGGAGCTAATGACAGAGCTTCAAAACAAATGATAATGAATAATGTTCTGCAATTGGCAGAAGATAAAATTTTGACTGAAGAATCAAGTGGAAAATATCGTTTGGATTCACAATATATCAACGATGATATTCTTCCTTCAAACTATATTATTGGTACTGTTGATATGAAACAGACCTCTAAGGCTTATGTTATTCCTGATAATGGAACAGACGATATTTTTATTTCTCCAAACAATACTAATCACGCTTTAAATAACGATAAGGTTAAAGTTTATTTATTCCCTCGCCGTAAAGGCAGAAAACCTGAAGGACAAATCACGGAAGTAATAACAAGAAGCCAAACTTCCTTTGTCGGTTCTATTCAAAGACATGCAAAGTATGCTTTCTTTATTCCAGACAGCACATCAATGCCTGTGGATATTTTTATTCAATTAGAGGATTTAAATGGAGCTACTGAAGAAGACAAGGTATTGGTTGAAATGACAGAATGGCCTGAAAGAGCTAATAATCCTTTTGGAAAGGTTGTTCAGATTTTAGGAAAACATGGGGAAAACAATACTGAAATGCTATCTATCTTAGCTGAATATGGATTCCCTTTATCTTTTCCTGATGCTGTTGAAGCAGAAGCTAATGCAATTCCAGAAGAAATACCTCAAGAGGAAATAAATAAAAGAAGAGATTTTCGTAGTATAACAACAATTACTATTGACCCTGCTGATGCAAAAGACTTTGATGATGCTATTTCTTTTAGAGTATTGGAAAATGGTAATTCTGAAATAGGAGTTCATATTGCTGACGTTTCTCATTATGTTCGTCCTGGCTCTCCACTTGATGATGAAGCATACAAAAGAGGTACTTCTGTTTATTTGGTTGATAGAACAATTCCAATGTTACCTGAAAAACTTTGTAATGTTGTTTGTTCTTTGCGTCCTGATGAAGATAGTTTAACTTTTTCAGCAGTTTTTGAAATGAATGAAAAGGCTGAAGTTGTTAGCGAATGGTTTGGTAAAGGAATTATACATTCACATAGAAGATTTGCTTATGAAGAAGTACAAAAGATAATAGAAGATGAAGCTGGAGAATTGCAGGATTATATTTTACCTGTTAACCACCTAGCAACAATTCTACGAAAACGAAGATTTAAAACTGGTGCAATTAATTTTGAAAGCCAAGAAGTAAAGTTTAATTTAGATGAGAATGCTAAACCAATTGGAATTTATATAAAAGAAAGTAAAGAAGCGAACTGGTTGGTTGAAGAATTTATGCTTTTAGCTAACAAAAGAGTTGCTGAAAAGATTGGTAGGGATAAAAAAGGAAATAAGGAAGCTAAGACATTTGTTTACCGTGTTCATGATGAACCAAATCCAGATAAATTAAATACTTTTACAGAGTTTGTTAGTAAATTAGGTTATACCATTAATATTGGAAGTCGTAGCGAATTGGTAAAGAGTTTCAATAATCTTTTCGATGAAATTGCTGGTAAGGGAGAAGAAAATATGATCTCAAAGATTGCTATCAGAACAATGTCTAAGGCTTATTACTCTACTCATAATATAGGACATTATGGTCTTTCATTCCCTTACTATACCCACTTTACATCTCCAATTCGTCGTTATCCTGACCTTATGGTTCATCGTCTTTTAGAACGCTATCTTAATGAAAAACCATCTGCAAGTAAGGAAGTATTTGAAGAAAAATGTGAATATGCATCTTTAATGGAAAGAAAAGCTGCAGATGCTGAACGTACTTCTGTGAAATATAAACAAGCAGAATTTCTTTCTGATAAGATTGGAGAAATATTTAAGGGTGCAATATCTGGAATAAGTAAATGGGGAATTTATGTTTTAATTGACGAAAATAAATGTGAAGGTCTTATTCCTATTAGAACTCTAACTGATGATTTCTATTATATTGATGAAGATAATTATCAAGTTGTAGGTAGAAAATATAATAAGACTTATCGTCTTGGCGACCCAATTAAGATAAAGGTTGAGTCAGTTAATATGTTAAAGAAACAAATGGATTTCTCGTTGGTTGATGATGGAGAATTTGAAATGGTGAAAAGGGATTTCTCTCCTGAAAAGATAGATGAAAATAAACCTCAAACTCAAAGACAATATTCTCGAAAACTAAAAAGCGGAAGAGGATTAAAAAAAGATTCAAAGAGAGGCTCAACTGAAACAAAAAATAAACCAACAAGAAAAAGAAGAAGATAAAAAGGATATGAATATATTATTATTGGGAAGTGGCGGTAGAGAACATGCCATTGCAAGAAAGATTAAAGAAAGTAAATTAGTTACAGATTTTTTTATTTCCCCAGGTAATCCTGGAACTGCTCTTTGTGGAACTAATGAAAATATTGGTTCTGAATTTTCAAGCATTAAGGATTTTGTTTTAAAGAATAATGTTGAAATGCTTGTTGTTGGTCCAGAACAACCATTGGTTGATGGCATTTGGGATTATTTTCATAATGACTATGAATTAAAAGATATTTTAGTTGTTGGTCCAAGCAAAGAAGGTGCTACTCTTGAAGGAAGTAAGGATTTCGCTAAGGCTTTTATGCAAAAGAATAATATCCCAACTGCAAGATATAAAACATTCTATAAAGATACTCTTCAAGAAGGAAAAAACTTCTTAAAGACTTTAAATCCTCCTTATGTTTTAAAAGCTGATGGATTAGCTGCAGGTAAAGGTGTTGTTATTCCTGAAACAATTGAAGAAGCAGAAAAGGAATTAACCGAAATGCTTGAATGTGCTAAGTTTGGTGAAGCTTCTGCAAAGGTTGTAATTGAAGAGTTCTTAAAAGGAATAGAATGCAGTGTGTTTGTTTTAAGTGATGGCGAAAACTATAAAATTCTTCCTGTTGCAAAAGACTATAAACGAATTGGAGAAGGAGATACTGGATTAAACACTGGTGGCATGGGTTCTGTTAGCCCTGTTCCTTTTGCTGATAATAATTTTATGCAAAAGGTTGAGCAAAGAATAGTTATTCCAACAATTAATGGTTTAAAGAAAGACAATATAGAATATCAAGGTTTTATTTTTATTGGTCTTATGAATGTTGAGGGAGAACCTTATGTTATTGAATATAATGTTAGAATGGGAGACCCTGAAACAGAAAGTGTTTTTCCAAGAATTAAATCAGATATAGTAGAAGCCTTTAATAGCTTTAGAACAAAATCTCTTGATAAGATAAACTTTGAAATAGATTCTCGCTATGCAACAACAGTTATGATGGTTGCTGGTGGTTATCCTGAGAGCTATGAAAAAGGAAAAGAAATACACGGAATAAATAACACAGAAGATTGTATAGTTTTCCATGCTGGGACAAAAGAAAGTGAAGGAAAAATTCTAACAAATGGTGGTAGAGTTATTGCAGTAACATGTTATGGGAATACAATACAAGAAGCTTTAAACAAGTGTTATAATAATGTAGAAAAAATTGATTGGGAAGGGAAATACTACAGAAAAGATATAGGGAAAGACCTTTTATAATGATTAACTGTTAATGATTAATGGTTAATTTATTGCTTTGATGTCTATTTTGTCAATTAGGTCAATTTTGTCAATAAAATGAAATAGAGAATAAATAATGAAACAATACTTAGATTTATTACAAAAAGTACTTGATACAGGAAATTTAAAAGAAGACAGAACTGGAACTGGAACAAAATCAATATTTGGTTATCAAATGAGATTTAACCTACAAGAAGGTTTTCCAATGGTAACAACTAAGAAACTTCATACTCGTTCAATAATTCATGAACTTCTTTGGTTCTTAAAAGGAAGTACTAATATTAAATATCTTCATGATAACAAGGTTTCTATTTGGGATGAATGGGCAGATATAAATGGTGATTTAGGCCCGATTTATGGTAAACAATGGCGTTCTTGGGGAACACAAGAAGGGAAAAATATTGATCAAATATCTGAACTAATTGAACAAATAAAGACTAATCCTAATTCAAGACGTTTGTTGGTCTGTGCATGGAATGTTGGAGAAATAGATAAAATGGCATTACCTCCTTGTCATATTCTTTTCCAATTCTATGTTGCCAATGGGAAACTGTCTTGTCAATTATATCAAAGAAGTGCGGATATATTCTTAGGGGTTCCATTTAATATTACATCTTACGCCTTACTTACTCACATGATTGCACAAATTTGTAATCTTGAAGTTGGAGAATTTATTCATACTCTTGGAGATGCTCATATATATACTAATCATTTTGAACAAGCCAATCTTCAATTAACAAGAAAGCCTTACCATCTACCTCAACTAAAACTAAATAAAGACATTAAAAACATATTTGACTTTAAATATGAAGATATTGAAATTCTAAACTACCAATCACATCCAATAATCAAAGCGCCAATAGCAGTGTAAATAAATTAATAGAGAAAGAATTATGATTAATATAATTGTTGCAATAGCAGAAAACAATGCAATAGGAATGAATAACGAATTACTATGGCATTTAAGTGAAGACTTAAAGTATTTCAAACGTACAACTCTTGGATGTCCTGTAATAATGGGAGAAAACACTTGGCATTCACTTCCTTTAAAACCACTTCCTAAAAGAGAAAACATAGTAATATCACATAGAGAAGAGTTTTCTTTAGATAATGCTACCGTTTTTCATAAACTTGAAGAAGCAGTAGAATATGCTAAGAAGTTTGAAAACTGTTTTATTATAGGAGGAGGAATGATATACAAAACCATGCTTCCTTATTGCGAAAAACTATATATAACTAAAGTTCATAAATCATTTGAAGCCGATACATTCTTCCCTGAAATAGATCCAAAGATTTGGGAACTTGAACAAGAAGGAGAAATGCAAAAAGATGAACCAAGTGGTTTAGAATTCCAATTCTTAGTTTATAAGAAGAAATAAAATACTCCATTTTCTTTGTTTTTCATTTAATATTAGCTATCTTTGCAAGTGCTAATATAATATCACTTAATTATGGAAGACAAATCAAACAACAATATATTATCACTTATTGATAATAATCCTGATAATATTATATTGTCTCTTGCCGCTCGTGTAAAGGAGAGAAGATTAGAAAAAAACTTCACTCAAAATGACATAGCCTTACGTTCAGGCATGCCTCTTTCAACTTATCGTAGGTTTGAACTGACTGGAGAAGTTTCTCTACGAGGTTTGGTTATGATAGCATTTGCACTTAATACAACTGATGATTTTTCAACTCTTTTTGACAAGAAAAGCTATAATAGCATTAATGAAATAATCAATATAGAAAGCATAAAGAAACGTCAAAGAGGAGGTAAAAAATGAAAAACATATCTTCATTAGATGTCTTTCTTAATCAAAAGTATATTGGGAAATTAGCAATGACTCCTGATAGCTTATGTGCTTTTGAATATGATGCTGAATATATAAAAACAGGTAGTTCAATATCCCCTTTTATCCTACCATTAGATAATAGAGTTTTTATTGCAAAAAGAACTCCTTTTGCAGGAGGCTTTGGCGTTTTCGGAGATAGTCTTCCTGATGGTTGGGGAAATCTTATTCTTGATTATTATTTAAAACAAAAAGGAATAGACCCTTATAAACTAACTATATTGGAGCGTTTATCTTTAATTGGTTCAACTGGTCGTGGTGCTTTAGAATATATTCCTGACAATAGCACAACAACAAAGGAAGAATTAATTGATTTTGACCTCTTGGCAAAAGAAGCAGAAAATATTCTTTCAAGCAAAGATTATGAAGGAAAAGTAGATACTCTTTATCAATATGGTTCTTCTTCTGGAGGAGCTAGACCAAAAATATTTGTAAAAATAGATAACAAAGAATGGCTTGTTAAATTTAAAAGTTCAAATGACCCAAAAGACATAGGTCAAATAGAATATAACTATTCCCTTTTAGCAAAAGAATGTGGGATTGAAATGCCAGAAACAAAATTAATTGAAGGAAAATACTTTGCTGTTGAACGTTTTGATAGAACAAAAGAAGGGAAAATTCATACAATAAGTGCATCAGGTTTATTAAATGCGGATTATAGAATACCAAGCTTAGATTATATAGAACTACTAAAAGCATGTGCAGCATTAACTCACAATATGGAAGAAGTTTATAAACTATTCCGCCAAATGGTTTTCAATATTGTTATTTCAAACAGAGATGACCATTCTAAAAACTTCTCATTCCAACTAATAAACAATAATTGGAAACTATCTCCTGCCTATGACCTTTTGCCAAGCATTGGATTTAATGGTTATCACACAACAACAATAAATAATCAAGGAGAGCCAAATCTAAAAGACATTACAGAAGTTGCCAAAATAATAGGATTAAATAAACAACGCTCAAAAAGAATTTACGAAGAAATTATTGACATTTGCCTTTCAAAGAGAATGCTTAAATACTCAATAAAATAAAGCTCTTATTTCATTAATCGTCCTTTCTAAAATCTTAACTCAAATAGTTTAAATATAGCCGAAGTCATATCAAGTTTCTTTCTGAAAAGTCAAAGGATAAATCTAAAAAATCAAAGGATAAATTTAGAGATATGGCGTATAAATTTCATTAGACCTTGTTTTAATTTACAGAAACAAGGTTTAATTTTTGTAACCAGGCGGGTTACTATAAGTAAGGAGGCGGGTTAGTGGTAGTAACCTGGCGGGTTACTGGTGGTAAGGGGGCGGGTTACAAGATTTATTCTTTATATAAATAAATTATATCTTCGTTCTGTGAAATTTTTACTTTATTTGAGTAGATTTTTACTTTGTTTATGTGAATCTTTACCTGATTTGAGTAAACTTTTACTTTGTTTGTGTAGATTTTTATTTGATTAATTTGCTTTAGGATTAACTCTTCTTTTAATCGTTCTTCTTTTAATGAAAATACTACTATTAATTATTAGATAAATATGGATAAAAGTTTTAGGGAATCATTAATAAGACTTATAGGTTTGATGGTTTTTAATTTTTTTATCATATCTTTGCCATATAAAATAAGTATTGCATTTCTTGAAATAGTGATTTCTAAGACTAATATTTCTAATTGCAAATAGATAAGTAAGACGCTTATTTTTAGAACAATAAATTAATATTTATGCACGTAAAAGAAATTATAAGGACTACTTTAATGTTTCTTCATATTGATTTAACTAAGAATCTTGAATATGATAGACTAACTAATTTAATTATGAAAAGAGTTATTAATAAAGACTCTAATTGTATAGATGTGGGTTGTCATAAAGGAGAAATTTTAAAAGATATTATTCATTATTCCCCTAATGGAAAACATTTTGCTTTTGAACCTATTCCTTATATGTATGAACATTTAAAAGTAGAATTTAAGGATAAGGCTGAAATATTCCCTTATGCTCTTTCTAATAAAAAAGGAGAAAGCTCTTTTCAAATGGTAAAAAATGCACCTGCTTACAGTGGGATAAAGAATAGAAGGTATAATGATATTAAGAATCCTGAAGTTGAAGAAATAAAAGTAGAATTAAATACTCTTGATGATATTATTTCAGAAGAGATAAAGATTGATTTCATTAAAATTGATGTTGAAGGAGGAGAATTTGATGTTATTAAGGGCGGCATAAAGATGATTAAAAGAGATAAACCTACTATTATTTTTGAATGTGGTGTTGGCTCAAGTGATTTTTATGGCGTTAATTCAAATGATTTTTACAATTTACTTACTCAAGAGATAGGATTAAAGGTATATACGCTTAAATCATTTATAAAAAGCAAGGCTCCATTAACTGAAAATGAATTTGGAAATTATTTCAAAACAAATGAGGAGTATTATTTCATAGCATCTGTTAATTGATTAATCAATTAATATGATATTATTCTTTTGAGGCTTTAAGCAGTGATAATAAATCTTTTATATTGAAGATTTTAAATACAAAACTTAGTACTACCATTACAAATCCTGTTATTAGGATATTATATACCCAATATGTTGTTATGCTTTTTAGTAGCAATGCAGAAAGGGCTAATGAACCTATAAATAGTATTATTCTTAATGAGTAGGATATATTGAATTTTATTTTGAATATCTTCATTGCTATTATTGCTTGTAATAATGCTGTAAGTGTTTGTGCTATTAATGAAGAATAGGCTGCTCCCAAGGCAAAGAAACGTGGTATAAGGAATAAGTTAATTCCTATGTTTAATACCATTCCTAAGGCTGCTACCATATTTAAATATTTCATTGAACCATTAGCTGTAAGTAGAGTCCCGAATATATATGTCATTGAAATTGGTATAAAACAAATGCTAAGTATTCTAAATACATCAGAGCTTTCTGTTACATGTTTGTTATACATCAAATTCATTAAATCAAGACCATAGAACTGACTTAGAATAACAAAGCATACTGTTAGGAGAAGTAATAAGTGAAAGGAGATTTTTACTATTGGTTGTATATCTTCTTTCTTTTTAATTAGACGTGAGAATAATGGCAAAAGTATTACAGAGAAAAGATATGCTATCATATTTACTGCATCAACAAGACGAAAAGCCGAGGCATAAATCCCTGATTGTTCTGCACCATTATCTACCATTCTCTCTATCATTACAGAATCGGCTCTATTATAGAATGTCATCAACAATACAAGTAGAGCATAAGGATAACTATCTTTTATTATCTTTACTATAAATGGGTAGTTCCATTTTAGTCTTAAAAATCCTGCTTTCTTAACACATATAGTAAAGGCAACAAGTACTGCTAAAACATAAGCAATAAGTTGAGAATAAATAAAGTATTCTATCTTAAATCCTGTTTTCAAGATTCCACCCCATAGGAGTATTGAGCATAATATAATGACTATAAATCTATCTAAAACAGAAAGTACACTATCTGTTTTAAACATTAATAGACCTGAGACATTGGAACGAAGATAAAGTAATAGGGAGGCAAAGAATTGGGAAAGACACATTATGCCAAGTAGCTTCATTGAGTATGCATCATAGCCTAAAGAAAATGCGACTATAATGACAACAACAGTAAAAACTATTGCCATAGCAAACTTTATTGGGACTAATTGTGCCATATACTTTGGCAAGAGATGAGGGTGTTGAGCTATTATTCTATTATTATAATTTGTAAGCCCAAAGTCAAGAAGTATATTAAAAAGAAAAGAAAAGTTTAGTAAAGCAAAATAAAGTCCGTACTGATCGGCAGACACGGCATTCTGAACTCCCCTGTCTACACCAAGTATCCAGAACGATTTAATCAGAATATTTAACGCTAACAGAAAAAATAAATTTGTTACAAACCGTTTTTTCACTTTTTATTTGTAATTTTGCTTTAATAACTCATAAAAACGTATTTTAGTATTGAAAATAGCAGTAAACACAAGATTATTATTACATAATAAGCTTGAAGGAATTGGTTATTTTACGCTTAAAACCTTAGAGAAAGTTGTAAAGAACCACCCTGAACACGAATTCATTTTTTTCTTTGATAGAAAATACGATAATAGTTATGTATTTTCAGACAATGTAACACCTGTTGTTATACCTTGTCCTACAAGACACCCAGTACTATGGTATATTTATTTTGAAATCTTACTACCTCTTTATCTTAAGAAATATAAGGTTGATGTTTTCTTTTCCCCAGATAGTTATATACCTAAACACTCAAAAATTCCTATATTAAATACTTTCCACGATTTAAACTATGAATATAATCCAGAATATATTGGGAATTCTTGGCATAGACATTACCTACTTCACAACTTCCCTCTTTTTGCAAAAAAATCAACTCGTATAATAACTGTTTCTGAATATTCTAAAGACGACTTAATCAAGTTTTATAATATTCCAGGAGATAAGATAGATGTTGTTTATAATGCAGCTAATGAATTATACTATGTAATTTCAGAAGAAGAAAAAGAAATTACTAAAAGAGAACTAACTCATGGTAAGGATTATTTTTATTTTGTAGGAGCTATCCACAAGAGAAAAAATTTAGATAACCTCTTTAATGCTTTTGATTTGTTTAAGGAAAAGACCAATTCAGATGTTAAGTTAGTTATTGTAGGCTCAAAGAAATATTGGGAGGGAGAATTAGAAGAATGTTTCAATAAAATGAAATATAAGAAGGATGTAATATTTACAGGAAGATTGGAAGCAAAACAAATAAATAAGATTGCCAATAGTGCACTTGCCTTAACTTTTGTGTCGCAGTTTGAAGGCTTTGGCATTCCTATTGTTGAAGCTTTTGCGGCAGGGTGTCCTGTAATAACATCAAATACTACATCTATGCCAGAGATTGGTGGTAATGCTGCATTATATTGTGATCCTTATAACCCTCAAAGTATAGCTGACGAAATGGAAAAGATTTATTGCAATCCTCAGCTAAGAGAAGAAATTATTGATAAAGGTTTTGAGCAAAACAAAAAATTTAATTGGGAAAAATCAGCAGAAATATTATGGAATTCAATAGAGAAGACAATAAACAAAAAGTAAAAGAACTTTATAGCATCTTTTGCAAACATCCTAATATTACAACAGACTCTCGTAATATTAAACAAGGTGATATTTTCTTTGCCTTAAAGGGAGAAAACTTCAACGGAAATAAGTTTGCAGAAAAAGCAATAGAACAAGGTGCTGCATTAGCTGTTATTGACGAAAAAGAATATAATACTAATGATAAATGTTTCTTAGTTGATGATGTTCTACATACTCTTCAACTTTTAGCTAATCATCATCGTCGTCAATTTCCTGATTTAAAAATGCTTTCCATTACAGGAACAAACGGAAAAACTACTACTAAGGAATTATGTTATGCTGTGCTTTCAAAGAGATATAACACAATCGCAACCCAAGGTAATTTAAATAATCATATTGGAGTTCCATTAACTCTTTTAAGAATTACAAAAGATACTGAATTTGCAATTATTGAAATGGGTGCTAATCATATAGGAGAAATTGATTTCCTTTGCCATATTGCAGAACCTATTTATGGTTTAATAACTAATATAGGTAGAGCTCACTTGGAAGGGTTTGGAGGTTTTGAAGGAGTAGTTAAGACAAAGACAGAAATGTTCCGTTATCTTGATAGACCTAATCATTACTGTATAATAAATATGGACGATAAGTCTTTGGAAAATTATTCTTATTCACATAAAAACATAGCATATCATTATTCTCTTGAAAAGAATATAAAATCCGAAATAGCTACTCTATATCATAAAGGAAAAATAATTTCGTCTAATTTAGTTGGAAGCTATAATGCATATAATATGTTAGCTGCAATTACTGTTGGAGAAATATTTGATGTTCCTTCGTCTTTAGCTATTGAAGCTATTGAAAATTACAAACCTCAAAACCACCGTTCTCAAATAGCAAAAACTGATAAAAACACTCTTATTCTTGACTGTTATAATGCAAACCCTTCAAGTGTTAATGCTGTTTTAAATGCATTTGAATCTTTAAAAGCAGAAAATAAATATGTTTTTATTGGTGCTATGAAAGAACTTGGAAAAAGCTCAATGGAAGAACATAAAAAAGTTCTTGATACATTAAAAAAGATGAGTCTTAAACAAATTGTTTTAGTTGGAGATGAGTTCAAAGAGCTAATTAATGATAGTTATTCTTGGTTTAAAACATCAGAAGAAGCAAAACAATATTTTATTAAGAATCCAATAATGGGAGGAACTATTCTTATTAAAGGTTCTAATTCTACAAAAATGGAGATAATAGCTGATGCTTTATAAGGTTATTGGTTTAATGTCGGGGACTTCTTTGGATGGTCTTGATATTGCTTATTGTTTATTTTCTTATGATAATGGCAAATGGTCTTATTCTATTGAAAAAGCTGAAACTATTGAATATTCAAAAGAAGTAAAGGAGAAATTACTTAAAGCAGAAAACACAACATCTCAAGAATTTGCTAAAACCGATAAAGATTTTGGTCATTTTATTGGAAAGCAAACAAGAAAATTTATTGACAAATATTCTTTAGAAGTAGATTTTATTTCTTCTCATGGACAAACAATATTTCATCAACCTGAAATCAACTTTACTTCTCAAATTGGAGATATAAATGCTATTGCTGCCCAAACAAGAACAAAAACTATTGGAGATTTCCGCCGTTTAGATATTGCTCTTGGGGGTCAAGGAGCTCCTTTAGTGCCAATTGGAGATAGACTTTTATTTTCTGATTATTCTTATTGCTTAAATCTTGGTGGCTTTTCTAATATTTCCTTTGAGAAAAATGATAAAAGAATTGCTTATGATATTTGTCCAGTAAATATTGTACTTAATTCTTTAGCCGAAAGAGAAGGAATGCCTTATGATAAAGATGGACTTTTAGCTCAAAGTGGAAAAATTAATCAAGAACTTTTAGAAAAACTAAACGATTTAGATTTTTATAAAGGTGAAGAAAAGAAATCATTGGGAAAAGAATGGGTGTTGAGACATATTTTCCCTTTACTTGATAAGAGTGGTTTTGAAACAAAAGACATAATGGCTACTTATGTTGAACATATAGCTGTTCAATTAGCCTCAAAAATAAATGGTGATGTTTTAATAACTGGAGGTGGAGTATTTAATAAGTATTTGATTGAACGTTTAAGAGTGAAACTTAATCATAAAATTTATATTCCAGACCCAATTATTATTAATTATAAGGAAGCCTTGATCTTTGCGTTCCTTGGTGTTTTAAGGGAAAGAAAAGAAAGGAATACTCTTTGTTCTGTTACTGGTGCAAGTAAAGATTCTTGCGGAGGATTGATAGTTGAATATTAAAGAAAAAGGAGATTGAAAATAAAAGAGATTAATGAGATTAAAGTCTTAAAGGTCTAAACCAAAATTAATCACTAATCATTAACGACTAACCATTATCAACTATTCCTTTATTTATCATACTATATATTTTGTTTTTGCTTACTCCCAGTTTTTCCGCTACATAATATACTTTATTGTCATATTTCTTTAAGAAGTGTTCTATAATTATAGAATCATAGTCTTGTAAGGTTCTTTCAATAGCAAGGAATTCAGCTTTTCTAATATTTTGTCGGAGATAAATATCTTCAGGATAAATAATTTGAGAGTATGACATCATAAGGGTTAATTCTATTATTGCCTTTAGCTCTCTAATATTTTGAGGGTAATCGTAATTTAAAAGAATTTCTTTTGCCCCTTGACTTAAATGCTTAATTGGTTTACGATTCTTTTTTGAATACTCTAAAATAAAAATATCCGATAATTCAATTATTTCTTCTCCCAATTCTCTTAAAGGAGGAAGATTAATCATAACACCCTTTAATATTTCGTATAATTCAGGAATAAAATTTCCTTTAGCCACTTCTTTCTGTAAATCTTTTCTTGCAGCTGCAATTATTCTAACATCAATATCTTTTTTACAAGCCCCACTAAATGTATCTATTTTACCGGTAAGGAGGATTTCAAGTATTTTTTCTTGTTCCTTTATATCCAAATTACCTATTCCATCTAAATATAATGTACCCCCTTCAGCCTTTTCAAAATAAGATATTATCTTCTCTATAGAAGTTATTGTAGTTACATTTACTGTAATAAATGAGTTGTCTTTGCGTGACGAAAGCCTATGAATTTTTAAAGCAGAGAACTCTTTTCCTGTTCCAACCTCTCCTTCTATTAAAACATTAATATCACTTTGAGATACCTCTTGTATTAATTTTTCTATGCTTTTTAGTTTTCTATCACTCATCTTTTATAATAAAAGACCTATCAATTAATAATTATCATTAAATACTAACCAAGTCAGAGCTTGTTATTGGAATAAATAAAAAAACTTATTGGACTTTTTATATTATCGTGTACCAATGCTTCCTATAACATTATTATCTTGATAGTGTCCCAAGAAAAGAATCTCTTTGTCTGTAGTAAGGAATATTGTTTTAAAGAAAGGCATTTTGTTTACTCTTGAATTATAAGCTTCATGCCAACGCCAAGAACCATCATTATAAACTTGAACAAAATTTACTTGTGTTCTTAATTTATCTGAGTCATAATTTCTTTTTGGCCAAAAACTATTACCGTCATAATTTGCTTCATGGTCATTAAACATTATATACATTCCATAACGATCTCTTGTAAGAGCATAAGAATTATATTGATCACTTTCTTTATAAGTCTTTTGACGTTTAGGAATATAAGAGTTACCACTTATAAAACCTGTTTTATCAACATTTGTTATTATTAAATCCCTAAAGAACATTGCATTTTCTCCAGTTGGTTTATCTCCCCTACGTTCTGGTGGTTCTATTTTTGATGCAAATTTTTGTTCTCCAACCATAATACAATTTCCTCCAACCATTGGATATATGCAATCTACTGTCGCTACCATATCTGAAGGATAAGGTAAATCTCCTGTTACATCGTCATCTGTTTCGTATTCTTTAAACTCTACAGTTGATGAATTCTTTTTATAGCCTCTACGATTATCATAAATAAAAGAAAAACTACCAACAGCAAGATTAGGCGTTTCTGATGATGAAGCATAATAACCTGCCACTAAATAATCTTCTTCATTTCCAAAAGCACATTTAAAATCAGTAGGCCAAGCCTTTGTTAATTGTTCTTCATGACGGCGTTCTTCGTATTCATTCATCCAAATTAAATGAATCTTTCCATCTGTATATAATTTCTTTTTTGCGGTTGAGAATGAATTAACTGCAATTAAGCTACGTTTTCCATCATTACTTACTGCAATATCTTTTATTATATAAGCATCATTACTTATTTGAAGACGATGAGTCTTTTCCCATAGCAAACGCATATGGTCATCATATACTTCAACATCTACTGCTCTACCTGAAGTATCATTGGTAAAGAAACCAAATACTAACTTAGTTTTGTTTTCAGAGAAATTAAATAAGTATGGCTTTTGTCCCTCAACAGCAAAGTAGTTATATGATTTAAACTTTTCTGGCTTTTCCCCTATCAAACGCATATCTCTTGTATGAAAGAATTGATAATAAAGATTAGCCTTACCTGTTGCTTCTTTTGGTCCTAATTTCTTTGATTTTTTACCTTTTACTACAACTGGTTTATCTTCTGAAACACGGCTAAGAATAAATCCTATTAACTCTCCTGAACGCCAAGTTTTTTCTATTTTAAAAGATGGATTTCCAAAATCCATTCTATATATCTTTTGAATATTTTGATTCTTATCTATACGAGCCATATAGTAATTTAACTTAAACTCGCCGCTACCTGCATATTCATTTAACAAATACCACATATAGTAACCTTCTGGATCTTCCATAACTATTTGTGCATCTTCGCAAGTTTCAAGGATATCATAAAATCTTTCTCCCCACTTAACATCTACCTGTGCAAAAGAAGCAAGGGAAATAAATAACATTACTATTGATAAAAGAATCTTTTTCATACTATGTTTTGCTATCATTTAAAAGGGCAAATATACAGAAAAATTTTCCATAACAGTAAACTTTATTACTTTTTATTGTCTAAGGGTATATAATTAATTAAGCATTAAATTGTATTTTTGCAGAACAAAACAAACTCAAATATGAAATTTATCACAAAGTCATTATTCATCTTACTATTTGGAACAATCTGTATTTCACATAATTTATTCTCCCAAGAAAATCAAACATCACGAAAAATGGCTCGTCAAGAAGCCGGAAAGAAAGCATTTGGAAATGTAAATGGGAAGGTTATTGATGCAACAACAAATGAAGAACTTCAATATGTAAATGTAGCAATTCTAAGAAAAAAAGATTCATCGATAGTTAATGGCATAATCACTAATGAAAAGGGTAGGTTTACCATAAAAGAAGGTTATGGTAAATACCTGCTTAAATTAACTTTTATAGGATATAAGGATAATATTATCCCTATTGATGTGAAAAATGAAAACATTGCTATTGGAACAATAAAACTTAGCCAAAGTGCAGCAACTCTTAATGGAGTTGTTATAACGGCAGAAAGAAGCATGATGGAATATCAATTAGACAAAAGAGTAATTAATGTTGATAAGAACTTAGTAAGTGCTGGAGGAAGTGCTTCCGATGTATTAGAAAATGTTCCTTCTGTTTCTGTTGACGACGATGGAGGTGTTACTTTAAGAGGCAACTCGAATGTAAAGGTTTTAATTGACGGTAAGCCATCAGAACTTTTAGGAAATGATCTTGCAACTATTCTTTCTTCAATTCCTGCTTCAACTATTGAAAATATAGAAATTATCACAAACCCCTCTGCAAAATACGACCCAGAAGGAATGTCAGGAATAATCAATATTAAATTAAAAGAGAAAGGGAATAAAGGATTAAATGGGAATGTATCTGTTTCTACAGGTAGTGCATTACAAAAGTTTTTACCAACAAGTAGTATATCTACAGCAATAAACTATTCCGCAAAAAAGTTTGCTCTCTTTGCTTCATTAGATGCTCGCTATAATGAAAGAGGACATCTTAATAATAGCATAAAGGAATTATTTGGAGATGCAACAAACCCTATTAATGCCTTAGTATATAGCAAAAGTGATGATGTAGACAAATCAATTGGAGGTGGTTTAAAATTAGGTGGTGATTGGTATATAAATGAAAAGAACACTCTTACATTAACTTATTCCAATAGAATTCATACATCTCCTGATAACAAATCTACAACTTATAATCAGGATCTTTGGAATCCCTCAAGTAACAGAAGTGTTAATCAAATAGAAACAGGTACTGATGTTGGACAATTCCATACTTTTTCTCTTAATTACCAAAAGAAATTTAATAAACAAGATCAAGAATTAACAGTTGATGCAAACTGGAATCTTGGTTCGTTTAACCAAGATAATAACCAAACAATGGACTATCTAAATGATACTATTAATGATTATTACAAAAAAGACAAAGGGCTAAATAGTTTCAATAGAGCAGTAGTAACCGTTAACTATTCTCATCCATTCACAAAAGATATTAAATTAGAAGTAGGTTATAATCTTAACTATTCTAACGGACACTCTGAATTTGATTACTTCCTAAATAAAAGTATAACAAGAGATGAAGGCATGAGCTATATATACGACAACGAAGAACAAATCCATGCTATTTATGCAACATTAGGTTATAATTTTGGCAAAAAGCTATCAGCTCTTGTTGGATTAAGAGGAGAAATAGTAAAGAGTGAAGGGACTAAAAAAATGATAGACGAAAGCAATACCTCTTTCACAAAAGATTATACTTCTCCATTTCCAAGCTTTCACCTTTCTTATGCAATAACAGATATGCAATCAGCACAAATAAGTTATAGCCGAAGAATAAATCGTCCTAATGGTCATACTTTATTACCAACAGTAGATTTATCTAACCCCGAACAAATACGTTTCGGAAATCCAAACATTGACCCAGAATACACAGATGCATTTGAGTTAGGATACAGTATAATATTCCCAAAAACAACTATTTTCTCCTCTGTTTATTATCGCCAAACAAATAATCAAATAACTTGGTTTAATTTCTTATGGACAGAAGAAAATGCACATAAATATGGATTTGACTGGGTATTAGATATAGCAGGCGATGAAGTTGATAAAGGTAAACTTGCCCAAACATCATTAAATATTGCAAAGAGTTCCAACTATGGATTAGAATTAATAATAGACCAAAAGATTGCAAAATGGTGGAAAGTTAATTTGAGTGGGAATATATTTGGAAACTACACAGATGGATCGGAAATAAACGGCAATAAAATAAATAGCTTAAACTGGGATGCAAAACTAAACTCCACTATGACGTTACCAAAAGAATGGACAATACAAATATCTGGACAATACTATGCTCCACGCAAAACCATACAAGGAGATATGAAATACCAATTCTTTGCCGACTTAGCAATAAAGAAAGATATACTTAACAAAAAAGGCTCTCTAAGTCTTCGTTTTAGTGATATATTTGCAACTAAGGAAAGAGTAAGCCGCACCCTTACAGAAGAATATTTCATATATAGCTATCGTCGTCGTTACAGTCAGGCAATAACTCTAAACTTCAACTACCGCTTTGGACAGACCGACCAACAAAAACAAAAACGTAAACCAAAAGATCAAGAGAATAATAGCAATGGTTTAGAGAATAATGAAGATAATTAGCCTTTTATGCCAGAAGAAATATTTGATATAATAAGAAAGCGGTATGTTGTTTTAACCCCAGAAGAAAAGGTTAGACAACATACCGTTTCTGTACTTATTAATGAAAAAGAAATACCTCAAAGCCTTATTGCAATTGAAGCTCAAATAAAAGTTGGAAAACTAACCAAACGCTACGATATATTGGTATATGACCGCAATCTGAAACCATGGATGTTAATAGAATGCAAAAGGGAGAATATTAAGATTACGCCAGAAGTTCTTAACCAAACAATACGCTACAATCAAACAGTTGATGCGCCCTACCTTCTAATAACAAATGGCATAGAATACTACTGCTTTAAGAAAGATGCAATAACTAACAATCTAAATCATCAAGAAACATTTCCATCCTTTCCCTCAAAATAAATCCCCAAAGAGATTTTCAAAACAGATAACTCCTTATCTTAAATTCAAAAAACCCTTAATAAAAAACTAAAAATCCCCTATCTAAAGCTATAATAATAAGCTTTAGGTATAAAAAGATTAGCTTTATATCCAAAAAGATTAGCTTTAAAACTATAAAGACTCCATCTAAAACTATTTTAATAGGCTTTAGAACTAACGAGACTTAATTAAAATCTAATGTAGATATATATTTTCATATCGCTTAATTATATATCTTGATATTGTTTAGATGTACATCTTAGGTTAGATGAGATGTGCATCTAAGTTATATTGAAATGTACATCTAAATAATGCTAAGATGTACATCTAAGCAACATTTTTCTTTGATTAAAATAGTTCCAGATCCTATCTTTTGAGTTTTAAATGGAATCTTTATACTTATAGATGGAGTCTTTCTGGTATTAAAGCTTATTATTATAGCTTTAGATAGAGGATTTTTAGTTTTTAATTGAATCTTTTATGGATTGTTTTAAGGCTTTTAGTTTTGGATTAAGGCCCTTGGGACTTTGTAAAAGACTTTTTATAACAAAAAAAAGAATCAAACTACATTATTAGTAATTTGATTCTTTCTTATATTCTTGTTTTAGGATTTTATTCCTTTTTTGAAGATTTCTTAGCTGTTGTTTTTGCAGGAGTTTTTTTTGTTGTTGTCTTAGCTTTTGTTGTTTTTTCTTTTGCAGGAGTTTTTGTTGTTGAAGATTTTGCTTTTGATTGTGCCTTTGCTTTTGAGGCTTTAGCTGGCGATTTCGCTATTATTTCTTGACATTGTTCAAGAGTTAGGTCTTCTACTTTAGTGCCTTTTGGTATTTTGTAGTTTGCTCCATTTGATTTAATATATGGACCATACATTCCTTCCAAGACTTCTATTTCTGTATTTTCTGGGAAAGTTTTTAATACTTTCTTTTCCTTAGATGGTTTATTCTTTATAAGGTCTATACATTTAGCTTCTTCTATTGTGTATGGGTCTTCACCCTTTGGAAGAGATACATTTGTTGTTCCGTATTTAATATATGGACCAAAACGCCCTACATTTACTATGATTTCTACTGATTCGTAAGTTCCAACAGTACGTGGCATATCAAATAATACAAGAGCTTCTTCAAGAGTTATTTCATCTATCCTTTGGTCTTTCTTCATGCTTGCAAACTTAGGCTTTTCTTCTTTAGAAGTTTCTCCTAATTGTACCATTGCTCCAAATCGTCCTATCTTTGCATAAAGGTTTTTACCTGTTTTTGGATCTTGACCAAGTAGTCTTTCACCACTTGCCTTTTCCGATTTTTCTGATGCTAAATCTACTTTTTGATGAAATGGTTTATAGAAAGCACCTATCATCTTTTGCCAGTCTTTCTTCCCTTGAGCTATTTCATCAAATTCCTTTTCTACGTCGGCAGTGAAATTATAATCTATTATATCTTGGAAGTTTTCAATCAAGTAATTATTTACTATTGTTCCTATATCGGTTGGGAATAGTTTTGATTTCTCTGCTCCATAGTTTTCACTTGCAACTACTTCCTTGATTTCATTATTTGAAAGAGTAATAATTACAACATCTCTTTTCTTAGCAGGACGCTCTTCTTTAACAATATATTCTCTTTTTTGAATAGTACTAATAGTTGGAGCATAAGTTGAAGGACGACCTATTCCTAAGTCTTCAAGTTTCTTTACAAGAGTTGCTTCATTATAACGAGGGGGTTGTTGAGTGAAAGATTGTTGAGCTTTTGAAAGAAGTAGGTTTAAGTTTTCTCCCTGTTTAATATCTGGAAGTTTTGATGCTAACTCTTCGCTTTCTTGGTCATCATCAGTTGATACAGAATAAACTTTTAAGAAACCATCAAAAAGGATAACTTCACCTTGAGTAATGAAATTTTCTTTTCTTGTTGAGATATTTATATTTATGGTGGTTTTTTCTAACTTGGCATCTGCCATTTGAGAAGCAATTGTTCTCTTCCAGATTAATTCATAAAGTCTTTTTGCCGAAGAATCTCCTTCAATTGATTTATTATTCAAATATGTTGGACGAATTGCTTCATGGGCTTCTTGAGCTCCCTTAGATTTTGTTGTGTATCTTCTAATGTGAACATATTCTTTTCCAAATGTATTTGTAATTTCCTCTTCCGCAAGAGTCAATGCCATTTGAGAAAGATTAACAGAGTCAGTTCTCATATAAGTTATATACCCTGCCTCATATAGTTGTTGAGCAACCATCATTGTTTTAGAAACAGAGAAGCCAAACTTACGAGAAGCTTCTTGTTGAAGAGTTGATGTAGTAAAAGGAGGTGCTGGACTTTGTTTTGCTGGTTTCTTTTCAACAGAATTCACTGTAAATGTTGCACCAATGCAAGCTTTTAGAAATTCAATAACTTCTTCTTTAGTATCAAATCTTTTATTTAATGTAGCTACAAGAGGTTTAGTAGTTGTTTTAACTTTAAAATCAGCAGTGACTTTAAACTGTGCAGTTGAAGAAAAGCCTTTTATTTCATTTTCTCTTTCAACAATTAAACGTACAGCAACAGATTGAACTCTACCTGCAGATAGTGCTGGCTTTATTTTTCTCCATAAGATTGGAGATATTTCATAACCTACTATTCTATCAAGTATTCTTCTTGCTTGTTGAGCATTTACAAGATTAATATCTATTTCTCTTGGGTTCTCAACAGCGTGTAGTATTGCTGTTTTCGTGATTTCATTAAAGACTATTCTTCTTATCTTTGAATCATCTAATTTTAATGTTTCCTTTAAATGCCAAGATATAGCTTCTCCCTCACGGTCCTCATCGGATGCTAACCAGATAATTTCTGCTTTTGATGCTTCTTTCTCTAATTCTGAAACTAATTTCTGTTTATCCTCAGGAATAATATAATTCGGTTCAAAATTATGTTCTATATCTATACTAATGTCTTTTTTAGAAAGGTCTCTAATGTGTCCGAAACTTGATTTTACTGTAAAATCTTTTCCAAGAAACTTCTCAATGGTCTTAGCCTTAGCAGGCGATTCCACAATCACAAGATTTTTTGCCATAGTTGTTTTTTGAATTTGCAGTTGCAAAAGTACAATAAAAATGAAAACGGCAAAGAAAATCCGTTTTTAAGTTTTAGTTCATCGTTTAGAAAAGATAAGTTAGAGAAGCAACGAAACCTCCCTGTTTATCCATCTTAACCTTATCTGTTTCAACGTCATTTACAACTTCATTGAATGGCGATTTAAAATTATAGAAATAAGATACTCCTAATTGTATTCTGCTTATTAATTCAAGTCCAACTCCTGCATTTAGTCCCCAATTAAAAACTTCTGGTTTATAACTTTCTACCGTAGTCCCCAAGAGTTGCACATCTCCTGAGTTATGTAGCATTATTTGAAGACTTGGTCCTGCTTTAACAAAAAACTTTATGGGTTTAATCCCAACTTTCCATTTCAAATTAATAGGAACAACAAGGTAACCTATATTTACAGCACTAACAATATTATCTCCCGATATTTTTTCCATTTCATATAAAGCAGAAACCTCTACACCCAAATCAACTATTGGAACCATAGCTTCACTTACAAGTCCTATATTGAATGGTCTTGAATTTTCAATTTTTGCATCTTTAATATCAAAACTATTTAATTTAAATGGAGCTCCAACTGTTAGCCCAAACTTAAATTGTGCATTGGCACTAAAGCTAATAACAGTTAAGCTAAAAACTAAAAATAATACTTTCTTTCTCATGATTTCAATTGTTTTTATATATTTGCAACTAATAAAAGTATGTAATATGAAAAATCACTATCTTTCTTTACTAATCACAATATTATTAATATCGTTTGCAAATTTAGTATTTTGTAGTGAAAAACCAAATAACAAACTAAAATTTATTGAAAATAAAGGTCAGTGGGAAAACAATATCTTATACAAAACAATATTTTATAGAGGTTATGCTTTCTTGGAAAATAATGGAATAATGATTGTATTATCAGATGATAAAGGAGGCTGTAAACATGATATTAATCAAGGACACGAAACTGAATGCGAAGATAATAAACAAATCATACATAATCACGCTTTCAAACTAAAACTCCTTGATAATAATAATCCTAAAACAATTATTCCTCAAAATAAAAGTAAAGACTACAAAAACTATTATATTGGAAAAGACAAATCAAAATGGGTTAGTGGAGCGTATTCTTATGATGAAATTTCTTATAAAGAAATTTATAATAATATTGATTGGTTGGTTTATTCAAAAGAAGGAAATATTAAACACGATTTCATTATTCATAAAGGAGGAAAGGTTGAGGACATATCTCTTACTTATGAAGGGATAGATAAGATTTCTCTGCATAAGAATAATATTATCCTTCAAACATCTATTGGCGAAATTGTAGAAGTTAAACCTTTCGCCTATCAAGAAATAAATGGTCAAAAGAAAGAGATTGAAGCAGAATTTATACTTAAAGATAAGATAATTACATATAAGGTCAAGGAATACAATCCAAGCTATGATTTAATAATTGACCCAGAATTAATATTTTCTACTTATACTGGTTCAACTGCTGATAATTGGGGATTTACTGCAGCTTATGATAAAAAAGGTAATGTTTATATTGGAGGAATTGCAAACAATAATGGTTATCCAACAACAATTGGGGCTTATGACAGAACTTTCAATGGGAATTGGGATGTGTCAATATCTAAGTTTGACAAATTAGGACAAAATATACTTTACTCCACTTATATTGGTGGTAGCAGTTGCGAAATGCCTCATAGTTTAATCGTTAATGAATATGGAGAATTAGTTATTTTTGGAACAACAGGTAGTAGTAATTTCCCTATAACGGACAATGCATTCCAAGGAACATTTAGAGGAGGTGATTCGGTTGCTTACGATGGTAGTATAATTTATGAACATGGTTGTGATATTTTTATTTGTAAATTAAATTCTTCTGGCTCAGAATTATTAGCATCAACATTTGTGGGTGGTAGTGGTAATGATGGTTTAAACTTCCAAAATTATTATAGTCAGACCACAATGTATTCTGGAAATGATTCCCTATATTCAAATTATGGTGATGGTGCTCGAGGAGAATTAATAACAGATGATATGAATAATGTATATGTTGGAACTTGTACTTTTTCTTCTGATTTTCCAACAAGCCCTAACGCCTTTCAGCCTAACCGTGGAGGGAAAGAAGACGGAGTAGTATTTAAACTTGACTACTCTCTTTCAACTATGCTTTTCTCTTCTTACATTGGGGGAAGTGAAGATGATGCCGTTTATTCTATTGATACCGATAAAGAATATAAACTTTATGTTGCAGGAGGAACTGTTTCTCATAATTTCCCTACAACTTCTGGTGCTTTTTCTACATCATTTAATGGAGGTAAGACAGATGGATTTTTATCTTTAATATCTTATGATGGGTCTAATCTTCTTGCCTCAACTTATTTCGGTTCCAATCAAAAAGACCAAGCTTATTTTGTAAGAACAGATAAAGATAACAATCCTCATATCTTTGGACAAACTTATGCTTTAGGATCATCTCTTGTTCATAATGCAACATATAATATTCCTAATAGTGGACAATTTATTGCTAAATTTACACCAGACCTTCAAACAAGAACTTGGAGTACTGTATTTGGTTCAGGAATAGGTCATCCTAATATTTCACCTTCTGCTTTTGCTGTTGATGTTTGTGGGAGAATATATGCATCTGGTTGGGGGTCTTGGGGTACTTTAACAACAAATAATATGCAAACTACATCTAATGCCTATTCTTCTAATACTGATGGAATGGATTTTTATATTATTTCTTTAGCTTCAGATGCTTCAACATTAGATTATGCAACATTTTTTGGAGAAAATGGGGGCAGAGGTGACCATGTTGATGGAGGAACAAGTCGTTTTGATAAATTCAGCACTCTTTATCAAACAGCTTGTGCAAGCTGTGGAGGAACAGATGGGTTTCCAACTACTCCTAATGCGTACTGTAGAACAAATAATTCAACAAATTGCAATTCAGCTGTTTTTAAATTTAACATACATGATGACTTTCCAATAGCAGATTTTGATTATCCTCAAATTGGATGTGCCCCTCTAACAATAACATTTACAAATAATAGCCGTGGAGATTCATTCCTTTGGGATTTTGGTGATGGAATAACCTCAAATGATACTAATCCAACTCATACATATACTAATGGAGGAATATTTCAAGTAACCTTAATTGCATATATGACGAATGGCTGTATTACTTCCGATACCATAACCAATACAATACTTATTTTAGGTAACTCTTCTCAAACAATTCCTGCTCTAACCACTTGCCCTAATATTCCTATACAAATTGGGATACCTCCATTATCAACTAATAACATAACGTTTCAATGGGAACCTTCTTCTTCGGTAACGAGCCCAAATATATCCAATCCATTTGCAATAATAACCCAACCAACTAATTTCTATTTAATTATTAGTAATGGCAATTGCAGTGATACTATATGGCAAACAATAAACATTGGAGAATTACCTATTTATATTTCAGATACAATAAAAACATGCAATAGTCCTTATTCTTTGACTATTCCTATAAATGAATGTTCAAGTTATAAATTTTCAACACAACGTGATTTCAGTGTTCTAATAAATGAAGACACAACACAAAACACAACAGATATATATCTAAATAATAGCCATTATATATACGTCAAAATAGAAAAAGATGGATGTTTTGGCTTTGATAGTGTTTGGTTTAATTTCTCTGGAACAAGCCTAACGGTTCAAACCGAAGATGTAAAATGCAATGGAGGAACAAATGGTAGAGCAACTGCACTAATTAGTGGCGGATTAAGTCCTCATTCATTTAATTGGAGTAATGGACAAGTGGGAAATATAACATCAATTAATAATCTATCCGTTGGCGATTATTCCGTAATAGTAACAGATAATAGAGGTTGTCAATCAACAATGCCTTTTACAATTAATGAACCTAATGCAATTAATCCTAATGTCACACAAACAAATAACCCTTGCGAAGGTGCTCATCTTGGAACAATAACAATTAATCCAAGTGGAGGTTCTTATCCTTATTCAATTCTTTGGGCTGACAACTCTACAACTTTTTCTTTAAGTGGGCTTTTATCTGGTGATTATATTTATGTTATTACAGATAGGAATAACTGCACATTAAAAGATACAGTTAGTATTATAAATACAGGAAATTTCAATACAGCAATAACAAAAAAAGACAATAACTGTATTGAGGTCTGTAAAGGAGAAGCAAAAGCAAATGTTAGTGGAGGCACAGAACCATATACTTATTTATGGAATAATGGAGAAACAACTCAAACAATAACAGAACTATGTTGTAATTCTTATAATGTTCAAACAACCGATCAAAACGGATGTAAATCACAAGCCAATGTAACAATATTAAATAAAGATATATTTCATGACTTTGAGATATCAGCATCAAGCATATATATATATGATGGAGATGTAATATTATTATCTTGTACCGAGATATCTGGAGTAGAATATCAATGGACACCCACAACCTATGTAATGAAGCCTAATCGTCCAAAAACCTTTGCTACACCAATGGATACAACAACATATTATGTTTATGCAACAGATGGAAACGGCTGTAATTATCTTGATAGCATAAAAATAAATGTTGAAGTAATATTATGTAACAAACCTAATATATTTATAGCAAATATATTCACCCCTAATGGAGATGGAAAGAACGATGTTATTAAAGTAACTGGAGAATACATTGAAACCTTAAACCTGTTAATATTCGACCGCTGGGGAGAAAAAGTATTTTCAACAACAAATCCACAAGAAGGTTGGAATGGAACATACAGAGGAGAAAACTGTATATCTGGAGTATATTACTACCGATTAGAAGTAGGGTGCAAATTAGGAAGAAAATACCAAACAAGTGGAGACATTACACTAATCAGATAATTTAATGGCAAAGAAACAAAAATACTACGTAGTCTGGAAGGGAAAGAAAAAAGGAATATATGAAACTTGGCAAGAATGTCAAGAGCAAATAAATGGTTTTGAAGGAGCACAATACAAATCCTTTGAGAATAAAGCCGAAGCACATTTTGCTTTTAAAGAGAAAGCAGAAAAACATCTTTACTCAAAATCAAATACCTTATCAAAAACAACAAAAACAACACTTTCTGAAGTTGGTAAGCCAATAATGGAAAGCATAGCAACAGATGCAGCATGTAGTGGAAACCCTGGAAAAATGGAGTATCAAGGAGTAAGCACAAAAACCAAGAAACAATTATTTCATTACATGCACCCATGTGGTACAAATAATATAGGGGAATTCTTAGGACTTGTTCATGGCTTATCATACCTAAAACGCCATAACATAGACCTCCCTCTCTACACCGATAGCGTAAACGCAATAAAATGGGTGAAACAAAAAAAATGCAAAACAAAACTCGAACGCAACCAAAAAACAGAAGACCTCTTTCTTTACATAGAAAGAGCCGAAAAATGGCTTAAAGAAAATACCTACACCACCGAAATCTTGAAATGGCACACAGAACATTGGGGCGAAATCCCTGCCGACTTCGGACGAAAATAAAACATCAAAACTAAATCACTTAATTGTTATTATCACATTTGAGTGATTGATTCAATAAAGTTGGTAAAACAACTAATAATAAAGGCAAGGCAATAATAAAACCACCTATTACTGCAATTGCTAAAGGTTGATGCATTTGTGCCCCTGTCCCTATTCCTAAAGCTAAAGGCATCAATGCAACAATTGCACCAATTGCAGTCATAAGTTTTGGTCTAAGCCTAGTGCTTATAGCATAAATTAATGCTTGTTCTTTTGTTTTTTCAATTAAACTTTCATGAAATTGCAAATAGGTAAATATTGCATTCTCTCCTATTATACCTACCATCATTATTAATCCTGTATAACTTCCAACATTTAATGGAGTACCTGTTATAAATAATAGTATACAACCTCCTGAAATCCCTAAAACAGAAATAAAGAGAATAATTGATGCTACCTTCACATTTCTATATAAAAACAATATCACTAAGAATACAAGCAAACTAGATAAAATAAGTATAAGCAAAAGTTCTTTAAAAGATTGTTGTTGTTCTGCATAAGCTCCACCATAAACAATAGCATATCCAGAGGGTAGTTTAATTTTTTGATCAATTTGCTTTTGGATTTCTTTTATAGTTCCACCAAGATTACCATTTTCAAGTCTTGCCGTAACAATACCTAAAGTTTGTAAATCTTCTCTCTTAACTTCTGCTGCTCCTGGTGTAATTAAAACATTGGCAAATTCTTTTAAAGGTTTTAGCTGCCCATTAGATAATGAAATCATACTATTTTCAATTTGGCTTAAGGATGCATTACCATTTTTGGAGTATAAAGTCCTTATAGGAGTAAATTGTTGGTTATCGAATATCTCTCCAACAACATTACCCTCCAACTGAGTTTGCAATTGATTTTGGAAATTCTGAGGACTAATATTATATTGTCCAAGCAAAGATAAATTTGGAAAAACTTGAATAGAAGGACCTGCAATTACAATACCATCAAAAACATCTTCAACACCTTTCACATTTTCAACTATGCTAGCTACTTTTTTAGAATATTCATTAACTACACCTTGGTCAGGTCCAAAAATTTTAATCTCTATTGGTTGAATACTACTCATTAAATCACCAAGCATATCAGTAATTACTTGACCAAAATCTACTTTCAATGGCAAACCAGTAAGTTCAATTTTTTTACGTATTTCATCTGTTACCTCTATTGTTGTCCTTTTACGATTTTTCTTTAATTGTATCAAATAATCCCCACTATTCGGCTCAGTAATAAAAAAGCCCATTTGTGTACCTGTCCTACGACTATAGGTTTGAACTTCTGGAACTGTAGATAATATTTTTTCAACTTCTATTAATTCTCTATCTGTTTCTTCCAATGAAGCTCCTGGTGTAGAATTATAATCAAGTATAATGCTACCCTCATCCATTTCTGGTAAAAATCCAGTAATAAGATTTGGAATAATTAAAACAGTTGATAATATTAATACTCCAATAAAAACATAAGAGTATATAGGTTTCCTTATAAAGAAGCTTACCCATTTTTGTTCCTTAACTTCTTTTGGTTTAATCCTTTTATCCTTCTTAAGAATTTTCGATAATGTTAAATATATAACTGGCAAGAATAGCCATGTGGCGAAAAATGAGCAAACTAAAGTAATTATCATTGTATTAGTCATTACTTTAAAGTAAGCACCTGCAACACCACTCATAAGCATAAATGGTAAGAATATAACAATTGTGCTTAATGAAGAACCAACCATTGCTTTTAGTAAATAATTAATAGCCTTTTGAACCAATGTATTTGATCCTTGTTCAGGATTTTCTTCATGAGTACGATGAATTTGTTCCACCATCACAATAGCATCGTCAATAATTAATCCTATAGCAGCAGCAACTGCTCCTAATGTCATTATATTGAAAGTTTGCCCACTAATGTAAAGAGTGAGCATTGTAAGACATAAAGTAATTGGAATTGTTATTAAAATTGTAATTCCTGATTTCCACGATTTAAGAAATAGCATAGCAACAATAATAGCAAGCAGCAGTCCTATCCAAAGAGCATCAGTAACACTTTTTATTGAATCATTTACAAAATCAGCTTGAACATAATAAGGGGATAATGTAATATCTTTAGGAAGTGTTTTCTTCAACTCAATAATCTTTTTTTCCATTGCTTTAGAAAGATCAACTAAATTTGCATTTGGTTGTTGAATAACTGCAATCAAAATACCTTCTTTTCCATTTGAATTTACCTTAATATATTGCTTTGCTGAATGAACTTGAATTCCTGCAATATCCTTAAAATAAACAATACGATTGCCATCATTTTTAATAACAATATTTTTTAATTGTTCTAAATTTCTAAGTTGAACATCTGTAAGAGTAAGATAAAGATAACGGTAATCAGAAGAATAGCCATTTGACTTAATAAAATTAGTATTGCTCATTGCTTCAGATATTAAAGCAGGTGTAAGCCCAATAGTTGCCATTTTATTATGGTCTAATACAGCCCAATACTCTTTATCTTCTCCTCCAATTACTCTAATATCACTAACTCCTTGCACTTGTGATAAAAAAGGTTTGATATTATATAATGCTAACCTTTTTAATTCAATAGGGCTCATTGAATTAGAATTAAGAGAATAACCCATAACCGGCAGAATAGAAGGATTCATTTTCTCAATACTAATATCTATATCAGGGGGTAATTGATTGCGAATTTGATTTATCTTTGCTTCAATTTGTTGTTGGCTTAAATCAATATTTGCATTCCAATCCATAAATGCGGATATTTCACAACTACCTCTACTTGTTGTACTTTTAACAACCTTTAAATCTGGCACCTGTTTAATAGCCATTTCTAAAGGACGTGTTACTTCAATAGTCATTTGATCAATTGGTTGTTGACCAGCATTTGCTATTACCTTAATCTTAGGAAAAGTAATTTGAGGGAATAATGATGTCTTTATTTGTAAATAAGAAAATACCCCTCCAAATAATATAAGAAAGATTACTACTAATAAAGAGCTTCTATATTTCACAAAGAAAGATTCTTTCATGATAAATTATTTTTTAATTTGAACAAAAGCTGTATCACTTAAACCATAATTACCAGAAATAATAATACGGTCTTTTGTTGTAAGGTTTCCAGAAACTACTTGTACCAAACTTTCAGTTTCAATTCCTTTATTGATAGAAATTTTTACAGCAGTAGTATCATTAATCATCTTCATAACCCAAAATGAAGTTTGTGTTTCATTTGTAAGCACTGCTGCTTTAGGCAATGAAATCCCTTTTGTTTTCTTTTTTGTTAGTTTTATTGTAGCAATTAGATTTTCAGGAATTTTAATACCCCTTTCTACCTTTATCAAAACCTTTTGAGTTTGAGAAACAGGATCTACCTGAGGCATTATTTTAGATACATGCCCTTTAATTTCTCTATTATCTGGAAGCTTAATAGTTAATAAAATATTGGGTTTTATTAGTTGATTATATTCATAAGGTACATCCATAACAAATCCAAAACTACTTTCATCTGTTATTCTTGCTAAAATATCACCCTCTTGAACATAATCGCCTATTTGATGGGTTAACATTTCCACATACCCAGAAGCAGGGCTAATTACATTAATAGAACCAGAAAACTTAAATGAAGAGTCTAAATTGCTTATTGTATTTCCAAGTGCCTTTGATTCTTTTGTTTGTAAACCAAATAACGTTTGTCCTTGTTTAACATAATCAGCTAATTTAATATTCACATGAGTTATATAACCATTTGAATTTGCTTTAATATCAGACTTAAGAAGATATGTAGAAGTTGCATTTAAAACGACCTCATCATTCAACTCTACTGTATCTGAAGGAAAACAAATACCTACAGGAGTTTTAGGAGTTGGCTCAAGAGTTACTTCTTTGGATGAGTCTTTATTACAACTAAATATTGAAAACATTGATATGAAAACAACTAATAAAAGTATATGCTTATTTTTCATTATGGTTGAATGGTTATATTATTCAATTGATTATTCAAATTATACGTCTTGGTTTCGTATTGAAGAAGAACTAACTTTAAATTTAAGTAGTTATTAATTGACAAAATAAAATCTGCAATTTTCACATCTCCTTGTAGAAACTGTCTTAAATTAGCTTCAATTAATGTGTTAGAATAATTAAGTTGCTCTTTAGCTAAAGAAATCATTTGATTGTATTGCTGAATTTGTTGATTAAGCATTAAAATTTGTTGATTATATTGTCTGCGAGCAAATTCATTATATTTCCCTTTTGTTTCTAATTCAATTTGATTTTGCTGCAATAACATATTTTTCTGATTACCATCATAAATAGGAATTGATAGACTTAGACCTATATTTAATCCAAAATTCTTATAAGGCCGATTAAGGAAAGAAGAAGAATAACCACCATCCATAAAAGCAGAGAATTGTGGAGAATAGTTAGAATTAATAATATTTGCTCGGTTAAATAACTTCAAACTATCAATAAGGTAACTTTGTTCATAAGCGCCTTCATTATATGGCTTAACATTAATTTGAGGAAGATTTGGAGTAGAAATCTTTTGAACGTTTGTATCCACAATTCCACATAGGTAATTTAATACAGCATAATTATTTTGCCACTCCACTTCACATTGTTTAAGAACTAAAGCGTTTTGCTTAACATTGACTTGAAAGGTAAGATAATCAGTTTGAGAGAATGTAGAATTTTGAGTAAGTTTATTCAATACAATATCTTCCTTGAGAAATAAGTTTCTTATCTCTAACAATATATCATATTCTTTTTGACTATAATATGTGTTGATATATTGTTCAGTAACAGCTTTTGTTAGTTGAACAATATTTATTTGAGATTTATTTACAAGTTGTTTTATGCCTAATGAATAATCATTAAACTTATAACCAATATTATTCTTACCCAAGAAATATTTACTAATCCTTACAACAGACGTTAGCTCTTGTCCATTAGAAAGAACCTCATCATAACCCCAACCATTTAAAATAGGAGCATAAGAAGCATTCAAAATACCATTTACCTTTATGCCATATTCAGCCTTAAGTTTCAGACTATCTATTTTCAGAGAATAAACCTGTTGGTTATAATCATTCAAAACAGGACTATTCTCTTTCGCCTTTGTTAGAAAATAATTCAAATCCCTTTGTTGTTGTGCAATAGTTTGAATAGGAAAAAACAAACAACTCATTAAAAAGAGTGAGAGAACAAAAGCAGCTATAGAATTTCTTTGTTGAACTAAATACATTAAAGATATTGTTAAATTCAAAGGAAAATATCCTCTTTCGATCAATTACTTTTCAAAATACGTTTTATATTATCCTATTTCTCCTGTCTATCAATAAACCTAAAACCATTAAATAACGCCAAAACATATTGCAATATTACGAAATAATTAACCAAAAAAGTAAATCATTCCAAGTAACTTATAGTTTTAATATTATAAAGTGAAAGATAATGATCTTTTGGGTTCTATTTTTTTGGTTCCTTTTTATAGAACTTAATACCTATCATATCTTTCCTCAACTTTGAATCAGCCTTAAAGGCAATCTTACCAACCTTAACCTTATTAGGCTTGCATTCCTTTTCTGTGTCACATGGTTCACCAATAACAGAAAGGCTGAAAGTTCCAATTCCATCTAATTTGATATTATAACCCATCTTTAACCTATCCCTCAAAATAACAGAATAAGCTTTCATTGTCCCAACAACATCAGACTCCGAAAAACTTGTAGCTTGAACAATATCCCTTGCCATATCTTCAGAACTAAAGTGCCCAGCCGAAACCGCATTAGGGTAAAATTTCACAATTTCTTGACCATCCTTGTCAATAAATTTTCTAGAACTAACACTGTAATACCTTCTCATAATATTGTATATTTATAAGTGAATAACTACACCCCAAAACCTATAATCAATAACCACAAACAAAGAAGAAACAAAAATAACCTTCCTATAAATCTTCAAGCACTTGATTATAATCTACAAAGATAAAGAATTAATTTCACAAAACGAAATAAAAAAGTTACAACCCGCCACCTTACAACCAGTAACCAGGCGGGTTACTACAAGTAAGGGGGCGGGTTACCACCACTAACCCGCCCCCTTACAAAAATTAAACCTTGATTTATAAAACTTATTCCCTATTCTATGGAATTTATATCTTGATTTGGTAAAATTATACGGGGATTAATTGCACTATATGTAGAACTTGTCTTTCGCCCAATTTGATGGGTTGGTTTTAATATAATTTGAAATTCGATTATATGATTTTTCGGTTCTTATTATATGTTCAAAATAATTGCGCTGCCAAATAGAATATCCCAATTGTTTTGTTACGGCAGACTTAAACCCACGAATAATTGAACCAATTGTTTGTTTTGGAGATTGGAATTTAATTTTAAGATTATCCAATGGTAGGGGCGTATTGCATACGCCCTCATAACATACACCATTATTATATAAACCCCCTTTAATTACAACATTATCAATTTCATATTGATTGTTATTGAAATCATTATTTTTACATCGTATATCATGAGGGCGTATGCAATACGCCCCTACCGATGTTTTTAATGAAATATCATCATCAACATTATTATTAAGGATTTCAATTATACAATGAATATGGTTGGGCATTATTACAAAATCATGAAGAACAATATTTTTCCTTACATTTTCTGTATTAAACCATTCTTTCAAAATAATTTCTCCAACATCATTTAATATAATAGAATCCTCTATAATATTCCCAAATAAACATTCTCTGTCTTTTGTACAAATTGTTATAAAATATAAGCCCTCTTTTGAATAGTCATAATCTTTTAGATGCACACTTCTACGATGATGAATATATGGGTTATAATGATTCATTGGTTAAATTATTATTGGGACAAAGATAATAATTTAGATATAATCTATCTATTACTTTCTATTTGATTTAAAGAATACAATAGGATAAGATCTTTTATCTTTACCATATAAATCAAGTCTAATTGAGATCATTAATTTTCTCAATCTTTCATTATATTCATTTATATATTCTTTAGATTCTCTTTTGATACCTTCCTTTATTTCATAGTTTTTCCCATTATTAATAATCATTTCATCAAAAGATTGGAGATTATTAATTACAGATACATTTGCAATTAATAACAAATTATTATGAGCATAACACAAAGATTTAATTCTATCATCTTGATCATCGAGATTTAGATTATCACTAAAGGCTTTTATAAATTGCGTGTAGTATGTTTCTTTTAATTTCCTCTTTTCAAATTTCAATGCTTTATTTTTATTTAAAAAGTTAGTGACAAATGCCGCTATTACTGTTGCCGATGGTGCAATAATAGCAATAATTATTTCTGTATTCATATTTTAATGATTATTTCTTAGGGGCAATTGTTACGGCTTGTTTTGTCCATTTTTTTAGGAAACTTACTACTTCTTTTTCGCTGTAGCCGTTTCCTTGTTCTAAGTAGCCTGAGCTTTGGGTGTGGACTCTTTCTCCTTTTTCATTAAGGATTACGAAGACTGGGAAGCCGAAGCGTTGAGGATAGCCTAAACGTTTCATTGCTGCTTCGTTTGTGTTGGCTTTTGAATAGTTTATATGAATGAATATGAAATTATCCGCAAGGGCTTTCTTTACGTTTTGGTTGGTTTGGGTGAATTCGTTAAACATTAAACACCATTTACACCAGTTCCCTCCCACCATTGCAAAGACATATTTGTTTTCTTGCTTTGCTTGACTGATTGCTTGGTCTAATTGTTTTATTGCGTCTGCTTTTTCGTCATAAACTGTTTGAGAATGTGATGTTGTTGCATAACATAACAATGCAACCATTACGATTAAAATCTTTTTCATATTATTCTTTTGTGTTTAAGTTTTTTGTTGATGTGTAAAGATAACGTTTGATTGATCGTTTTGGTGTTTTTTCAAACTCTTCTTCTTGTATATAGATATATGATATTTGACTATATGAAGGTAGTTTTTTGTTTACTACTCCTTTTATTACTTTCATTATATGCAAAGAACGTTTGAGATCTATTTTATGTTTTTTTAATTTGTCTTGATCTAGATATACTAAGGCAACTATCTTTCCTTCTTCTTCCAAAACAATACTTTCTTGTATGTATGGATTGCTGTTTAGTATATCTTCTATTTCTTCTGGATAAATATTGCTACCATTTGAACCAAGTATCAAGTTTTTACTTCGCCCTTTAATAAACAGGTTTCCTCCTTTATCTATTACTCCTAAATCTCCTGTTCTAAACCAGCCATCACTTGTAAATGCTGCTGAGGTTGCTTCTGGATTTTTAAAATAACCCATAGTAACATTATCTCCTTTTGCCAATATTTCCCCTACAATGTTTTCTTGGTCTTGAGAATCTATTTTGAGTTGCATTCTATCTACTGGTCGTCCACACGAGCCTAATATAAATGTCGACCAATCTGAATAAGTTAGAATTGGGGAACATTCTGTCATTCCATAACCTATTGTATATTTAAATCCTATCTCTTTAAAGAAAGTTTCCACTTCTTGGTTTATTGCTGCTCCTCCAACAATTATTTGATAAAACCTTCCTCCAAAGGCTTGGTTTAATGAATCAAGTATTTTCTTCTTCATTCCAATATTTATAATTGGGATTTTAAGCAATATCTTAATCATTGGCTTATCTAAAGATGGCTTGATTTTATGTCTGTATATTTTTTCAATAATAAGTGGTACTGCAATAATAAGGTCTGGTTTAACTCTTGCAAATGCTTCTGCTATTATTACTGGACTTGGCAATTTTGTTAAAGAATGTATATGAACTCCAGCAATAAAAGGGAATATTATCTCAAAGCTTAATCCATACATGTGAGCCATTGGAAGCATCGAAACTATATTATTTCCTGGTTTCATAAAAGGCATGGTATCTGTTGCAAAAAGGAGGTTTGAGTTTAATGCCTTATAGGATATCATTACTCCCTTAGATAATGAGGATGTTCCTGAGGTATAATTTATCAATGCTAAATCTTCTGGATTTTCTAATTCATACTTTACATCTTCTTTTGAAAAACCATTTGGATATTTTTTCAAAAAAATATCTTCTAAATCATCAAATGCTTTTCTACATGCATTATCAGAACAAGCTACAAGACTGAAATCTTGCATTAGGATTATTCCATTAAGTTCTGGCATTTGCTCTTCATCTAAAGCTGCCCATACTACATCTCCAACAAAAAGGATTTTAGCATCAGAATGAGTTACTAAATTATAAATTGATTCTGGCTTAAATTCATTAAGGATTGGAACAGCTATTGCTCCATAGGTTATAATAGAGAAATAAGAAATTACCCAATTAGATGAATTTCTTCCGCAAATAGCAATCTTATCCCCTTTTTTTATATTACATTCTTCAAAAAACACATGGAGTTGTGCTATCTTTTGAGCTACTTCAGAAAAGCATTTCTGTTCTTCCTTATAGTCTGATAATGCTGGATATTCCCAGTGGTTAATTATACTATCTTGAATATTAGCAATAAAACTGGTTCTGTTCATAATATTATTTTAAAAGACAAGCAAATGTACAACTATTTATTTTTTTTGGCTATTAATTTGTTTCATATTCGTTTTTTCTTTTTAACTTTGCTGGGTATAAAAAGTTATTAAACCCTTTTAAAACAACAAACAAAATCATGAGTATTAAAGGATCAAAAACAGAAAAAAACCTTTTACAATCTTTTGCAGGTGAATCACAAGCAAAAAATCGTTATACTTTTTTTGCTAAAGTAGCAAAGAAAGAAGGTTATGAACAAATATCTGCTATTTTTGCAGAAACAGCTGCACAAGAAGAACAACATGCAAAAGTATTCTTCAAATATCTTGAAGGAGGAAATGTTATGGTTAATGCTATGTTCCCAGCAGGAATTATTGGTGAAACGATAGAAAATCTAAAAGCTGCTGCTGCTGGAGAAAACGAAGAATGGTCAGAACTTTATCCAGGATTTGCACACATTGCAGAAGAAGAAGGTTTCCCTGAAATTGCAACATCATTTAAAATGATTGCAAAAGTTGAAAAAGAACACGAAAACCGTTACAAAAAACTAATTGAAAACTTAGAAAAGAATCAAGTTTTTGAAAAAGGAGAAGAAGTTTTCTGGTATTGTAGAAATTGTGGATATGTTCATTTTGGAAAGAAAGCTCCTGAAAAATGTCCTGCTTGTAAACACCCAAAAGCTTATTTTGAATTACAACCAAGAAATTATTAATCGTAGATTTCACTTCAATGCTTGAAGTAAAATCGAATAAACAAAAAGGCTGTCAAATTATTTTTGACAGCCTTTCTTTATTTAAGCTATAATAGTGTATTCAAAAACTATTTTTGGATCAACATGTTTTCTCACTTTACATGCTTTCATAGTTAAAAGAAGAGAATCTTTCTTATCCATTGGAAAGTTTTCACCAACATGAGCAATCATATTAACTTGTTTTACATTACCATCAGCATCAAAATCAAAAGAAACATCAAGTTTTGCCCCTTCAATTGATAAATCATGCTTTTCATAAAAAATTCTCATATAAAGAGCAGTACAAGAACTCAATGCTGTTAAAAATAATTGAAATGGGTTAAGAGCCGTATCTTCACCTCCTGCGTCTATTGCCAAATCTGTAACTACAGTATGACCTTCATATTTAGCTACAATCTTTTTCTTCTTTTCAAATGTAATTTTCATAATTTTATATTTTTAATATGTGTATAGAACGCAAGAAAAGATAAATTGTTCTATTTATAATAATTCTCTCGCTAATTTATCTAATTCTTCTATTGTTTCTGTCTTTAATAACTGATTTAATTTCTCGTCTTCCAAACATAAACCTTTAGCAAAGTATGTCCAATATTCTTTTAGTTTATTTACCGATTTAACACTTTCGACAAGCAAAGAATGAAATGCAAGAAGCCTTTCTTTCTTATCAACATAATTAATCCCTTTTATCTCTGAAGGCAATAAAGGATTATAAAGTAATCCTCTTCCTATCATCCAATCATTAATCTGAGGAAAGCGAAGTTTAAGTTTTGTGAAATCTTCAACTCTGAAAATATCCCCATTATAAATTATTCTCTTCTTAATTAGCTTTGAAACATCTTCAAAGCAATCTAAATCTACCTTTGAATTATATTCATCAACCCCTAAACGAGGATGAATAATAACATTAGATATTGGATATGAATTAATAACTGGAATTAGTCTGTAAATATCATCTCTTGTGTCATAGCCAAGACGTATTTTTAAGGAAACATTAATCTGAGTTTTATCTATTACCTCCTTAATAATCTCTTCTATTCTATCTGTATCTTTTAAAAGAGCCGCTCCTCTATTTTTATTTGTTATTTTTTTAAACGGACAACCCAAGTTTAAGTTCATCTCCTTATATCCCATAGAGAAAAGAACATTAGCTACTTCTATTATTCCATTTATATCATTTCCCAATACTTGGGGTATTAAATCAATTTCGTTATTATTATTTTCCTTGAGAACATCTCGATACTTTCTGTTTCCACTTTTTATACTTCCATGACTAAGTGAAATAAAAGGTGCAATTATTTTATCTATGCTATCAGGGAAGGCTTTAACAAAGGCATTACGAAAATTATGTTCCGTCAAAGTGTGCAAAGGTGCCATTATTAGCCTATCCTTTGATGTCCATAGTCGGATATCAAAAACGAAGGTGTTTTCAACCTTAACTTTAGGACCTAAGAAATTTATTTCAAATCCCATTTTAATAATTATAATAATCTTTCCACATCTGCATTAGATGTTTCTGTATTTCATTTTCTTTTGGATTATTCCCTGTTTCATATAATTTCGTACCTTTCAATCCATCAGGAAGAAATTGCATTGGCACAAAGTTATTATCATAACTATGAGCATACTTGTAATTATCTCCATATCCTATTTCTTTCATAAGAGTTGTTGGAGCATTTCTTAAATGAAGAGGAACTGGCAAATCTCCTGTCTTTTTAACAAGTTCTAATGCTGTATTAATTGCCATATAGGTAGAATTACTTTTTGGAGATGTTGCAAGATAAACAGCTGTTTGAGAAAGTATGATTCTACATTCAGGATAACCAATTTTATTTACTGCTTCAAAACAAGCATTTGCTATCAAGAGTGCATTTGGATTTGCCATTCCAATATCTTCTGATGCAAGGATTAGCATCCTACGAGCAATAAATAAAGCATCTTCTCCTGAAAAAATCATTCTTGCTAACCAATATACGGCAGCATTAGGGTCTGAACCTCTCATACTCTTAATAAAGGCGGAAATAATATCGTAGTGCATTTCCCCTTTCTTATCATAAGAAGTTAGATTTTGTTGGATTATTGATGAAACCTTTTCGTTTGTTATTATATTATCATTACCTAATTGAGAAACCACTATTTCAATTGCATTCAAAAGTTTTCGTGCATCTCCTCCACTAATTCTCATTAAGCTCTCTGACTCTTTTATTTCAATTATTTTATCTTCTTTTTCTTTATAATATTCTACCGCTTTGTCAATTAAATTTAAAAGATCTTCTTTCTCTAAGCTTTTAAGAATAAAAACTTGACAGCGAGAAAGTAAAGGAGTTATTACTTCAAAAGAAGGGTTTTCTGTTGTTGCACCAATAAGAGTTATTATACCTTGTTCAACTGCACCAAGCAAAGAATCTTGTTGATTTTTAGAAAAACGATGTATTTCATCAATAAAAAGAATTGCTCTATCTCCTTGCTTAGCTTTTTCAATTACTTCACGAACATCTTTTACTCCTGAATTTATTGCTGAAAGAGAATAGAAAGGACATAAAAGTTTATTGGCAATAATATTTGCAAGAGTTGTTTTCCCTACTCCCGGAGGTCCCCATAATATCATTGAAGGTATATTCCCACTTTCAATAGCTTTTCGGAGTATTGCTCCTTCTCCTACCAAGTGGGCTTGTCCAATATACTCATCTAAATTATTTGGTCTAAGGCTTGCTGCAAGTGGTTTCATGTTTCTTTAATTATAAATCAAAAATACCGTATTGCGTTTATGTAGTTCTATTTTTATAGATTTCCATTGATTAGCTGTTTTTGATATTATCTGCTGACTTGCCATTGAAATATCTGTTGCTACACATATCATAGTATTTGGATTTAGATTTGCAATTAAGCTTTCTAACATTTGATTATTACGATATGGTGCTTCAATAAAGATTTGAGTTTGATTTGTTTTAAAAACTAATGCTTCAAGCTCTTTAATCCTTTTTGCTCTCAAAGATTTATCAACAGGCAAATAACCCACAAATGCAAAATTCTGTCCATTAAATCCAGATGCCATAAGAGCTAACATTAGTGAAGATGCTCCAACCAAAGGCATAACCTTAATTCCTTTTCTTTGAGCTAAACTTACTATCATTGAACCTGGGTCAGCAACACAAGGGAGTCCTGCTTCTGACATCAGACCTATATTTTTGCCTTCTTGAATTGGCTTTAGAAAACATTCTATCTCTTGTGGCTGAGTATGCTCATTTAATAAGAAGAATTCAACCTCATCAAAATTCTTTTTATATCCTGCCTTTTTCAGGAATCTTCTTGCTGTTCTTAATTCTTCAACAATAAAACAATCACATTCTTGTAACAATTCAATATTAATTGAAGGAAAAGAACAATTTAATTCATTGTCAGCAATAGGTGTTGGGAAAAGGTATAATACTGCTTCTTTCATACAAATGCAAAGATATACAATCTATATGTTTTTCGGTATTAAATCAGATAAAATAATAATTTATTTGGTATTAAGTTGCTGAGTTTATAATTGTTTTTTACTTTTGCAATACAATAATTATAAAACATGCTAAATATTATGACGGAAAACATGCTATTAATTAACTGGGTAAATGAGTGGGAAAATATATTCCAACCTAATAATGTTCATTGGTGTGATGGCTCTGATGAAGAAAATCAAAGAATATTAGATGAAATGGTTGCCTCTGGAGCAGCTATTAAATTAAATGAAGATAAAAAACCTAATTCTTATTATTTTCAAACTGATGATTCTGATGTGGCTCGAATAGAGAGCCGAACTTTTACTTGTACAACAAAAGCAGAAGATGCTGGTCCAACAAATAATTGGGCTGATCCAAAAGAGATAAAAGCTGCTATTAAAAAAGTTTATACAGGGTCAATGAAGGGACGGACAATGTACATTATGCCATTTTCTATGGGACCTATTGACTCCGATAAATCATACATTGGAATACAAATAACTGATTCGCCTTATGTTGTTGTTCATATGAGAATAATGACAAGGATGGGTAAAAAAGTATTGGATAAATTAGGAGATAATGGCAATTTTATACCTTGTGTTCATTCTGTTGGCTATCCATTAGAAGAAGGGCAAAAAGATGTTAAATGGCCTTGTCGTCCTATTAATGAAAAATATATTTGTCAATTCCCTGAAACAAAAGAGATTTGGTCTTATGGATCTGGTTATGGTGGAAATGCTTTATTAGGAAAGAAATGTTTTGCACTTCGCATTGCATCTGTTTTAGGGAAAGAAGAAGGTTGGCTTGCTGAACACATGCTAATCTTAGGAATAACAAATCCAGAAGGAGAAAAAAAATATTTTGCTGCTGCATTTCCTTCTGCTTGTGGAAAAACAAATCTTGCAATGCTAATCCCTACTATTCCTGGGTGGAAAGTAGAAACTGTTGGTGATGATATTGCATGGATGAAATTTGGAGAAGATGGACGCTTATGGGCTATTAATCCAGAGAATGGGTTCTTTGGTGTTGTTCCTCAAACATCAATGGCTACAAATCCTAATGCTTATCTTTCTATTCAAAAGAATACTCTTTATACTAATGTTGGGCTTACTCCTGATAAAGATGTTTGGTGGGAAGGAATAGGATATGAATGTCCTGATGGAACATTGGATTGGAAAAATAGAGTGTATGACAAAACATCATCCGAACCTTGTGCTCAACGTAATTCTCGTTTTACTGCCCCAATAGAACAGTGTCCTTGTGCTGATTCTGCATATAACGAACCTCAAGGCGTGCCTATTTCTGCAATATTATTTGGAGGTCGTCGTCCAACAACAATACCTTTGGTTTATGAAGCTAATAATTGGAATCATGGAGTTATGATTGGTTCGGTTATTGGTTCGGAAATAACTGCCGCTGTAATTGGGTTAAAACAAGGGGAACTACGTCATGATCCTTTTGCTATGAAACCTTTTTGTGGATATCATATGGGGGATTATTTTCAACACTGGATTAATGTTGGAAATAAGACTGAAAGGGATAAACTCCCAAAAATATTTTGCGTAAATTGGTTTAGGAAAGATAATGGGAAATGGTTATGGCCTGGTTATGGTGATAATTCAAGAGTTTTAACATATATTTTCGATAGATGTAATAATAAAGATATTGCTATGGACTCTCCTATAGGTAAGATCCCAAAACCAGAAACTATAAATATTGAGGGTTTAGCAGTAACAAAAGAAGACATGGAAAAAGTTATGAAAATTGATAAAGAAGAGTGGGAAGAAGAGGTAAAACGTATAGAAAAATTCTATAAAATATTTGATTCTCGCCTTCCTAAAGAACTTACTCAAGAGCTAAGCAAATTAAAGGAAAGACTTAATAGTTAAATAACCGACAAAAGGACATTTTCTATTTACTACACCTTATTTTATTAAATTAACTTCACCTGTTTTTTCAAAGGTTCGTTTGCCTGTGAATATTGTTTTGTAAATTAATCTCCAAACATATACTCCATTAGGACAATAATTTCCTTTATACTTACCATCCCAATACATATTATTTTGTGTTGTTTCAAATATTTTTTCTCCCCATCGGTTAAAAATTTGGAATGCCTCTATTGTTATATCTTCCTCTTTTGCCGTATAATACCTGAAAATATTATTTGTTGGTTCAACTGGAGTCAAACTATTTGGAAGGAAAACATATATATCTGGATTTTTTATCACTACTGAATCACAATAATCTCCACATGATGAAACTGCACATACATAATATGTTCCTTGACTATAAATATCTATTATAGGAGACGACACTCCATTATTCCAAATATAACTATCACAACCTAAACAAGTAGCATCTATCGTTATCGGGTATTCTTCAACATCTACAACACTATCTGGTAAAAAAGGCATCTCTGGGTATTCTATTACAGTTAAATTTAATATGACTTTTCTTTCACATTCTTCTCCAAATGAATAATAGTTATAATATGTCCCTGAATTGCTCTCATTAAATCCATAACTATTATATGCTGTCCCTTCACATATTACTGCATTAATTATGGTATCCTCAAGCGATTGGATATTAAGTGAAAGATTAATTATACTATCACAACCATTTATTGTAGTTAATGTATTTTTATAGAATCCCGCATCTGATACATTGAACCCATTTTCAGTATAAGTTTCTCCTGAACAAATAGAAGCAAATATTGTATCATTATATGATGGCGATAATGTTATATTAACAATATGTAGACTATCTACTATATTATTGGTTGTAAAAGAATAACCATAACTACCTGCTTGTGTAAAAACACTATCATAATATGTATATGGAAAATCATTTTCACATAATTGGAAATTATAAGTTGTGGTAATAATTTCCGGTTCCGATATTAAAGTTATATTTATTGTATCATAAGCCTTACATTGACCTCGTAATGATATATTATCCATTGCGAAATCATTACCCCAGGGTGTTGTATTATGATCTTTTATTACTACTGTTGCTATCGTGTCACTTCCACTATTCCATGGTGATGTTAGTGTACTCCAATTGCAACAAACAGCCACAGGAGAAAAATGATTCTCTATTAGTGAATTATTAATATAAATATACAAGTCTGCGAGTTGATTAGCTGATTGATTAGGATCGTCATTTATTGTGGATAAATCTAATGAAAATGTATAATCGGTATTAGGCTGAACAGTTGCTTGTGCCCTATATACTATAACATTGGATGTTTCTGAACCATCTACAATCATGTAATTTCCTCCATTATTACATGGGCAAAAACTAGTTTCTAAAACTTGTGCATTAGATACAACATTATATCTCCCTCTCCATGTGGGTCCTAATAATAATGTTAAATCTGTATAGAATCCTGTGTTACCTTGTTCAAAATCTCCATTATTTATTAAATTTATACCCATATATGTGGCTTCTAAAATATATTGTGTATTACCATTTATTGTTGCTATGGGATTTGGGATAGTTGCATTTGAAAGACCTGCAGAGGGATACCAATGGTATATTGAGGCTTCTTGGTTGGTGGAAAGTTGTAATTGAATAGGGGTGTCTGAATAGATTGTTGTATCATTTGGAAGTATGGTAATTGAACATGTATCTACATCTACCATACTATTAATATTATTATAAGCATATGTATTTATTGAGACAAATAACAACAAGACAATAAATATATTAATATAATTTTTCATATCTTCATTTTTATCTAATAACTTCTATAATACCAACACAATCTATATCTTTTAGTCTATTTTTAGTAATAAATCTATAAAAATATGTTCCAGTTGTAGAATTTGTTTTTGCTGGATTCCAGAAATCTGATTTAGTTTTTATATTCTTTTTATAATAAACTTTTCCACCTTGCCTATTAAAAATAAATAATTCATTGTCTAAAAATATTCCCCCTTCAAATAAATCATGGATTTCAAACACATCATTTATCCCATCTCCATTTGCTGTTACAACATTAGGGAACATAAGTTTAATTACATTCAAAGACAAATAAATAATACTATCACAATTATTTATTGATAGCAAAGTATTAACATAAAGCCCATCTTCTGTTTCATCAAAACCATTAAGAGCATATCTTTCTCCTCTATAAATATACTCATATATTGTGTCGCTATATGTAGGATATATGCCTAAATACAATGATATTATACTATCACAACCATTTATTGTTGTTAATATATTTGTATAGAATCCTGCATCTGATATATTAAATCCATTTTCACTATAAGTTTCTCCTGCACAAATATAAGCAAATATTGTATCATTATATGATGGCAATAATGTTATATTAACTACATGAAGACTATCGACTATATTATTGTTTGTAAAAGAATAGTTATAAATACCTGCTTGAGGAAAGACACTATCATAATAATTATATGGAAAATCATTTTCACACAATGGAATATTTACATAAGTAATGTTAACTATTGTATCTGGTAAAAGAATAATATTTATTGTATCATATGCCCTACATATCTTTCTTAAAGAAATATTATCGATGCCAAAGTCATTACCTCCTGCAAGTGTATTTTGATTTAATATAGTAATTGTTGCTGTCGTATTACTTCCACTATTCCATGTTTGATGAAATCTATTCCATTGACATTGTGTTGGACTTATTACAAATGAATTTCCTAATTGTAAACCATTAATTGAAAACTGAAAAATAGGCAGCTCGTTTTGTATTGTAGATGATGATATATTAGTTGATTCAAATGAAACAGCATAATCTATATTTGGCTGAACAACTACATTTGTTTGATATACTATTGTATTAGGAGTTGAGGCACCATTGGCAACGAGAAATCTACCTCCATTGTGTGTACAAGGGACAAATCCACTATGATATCTATTAGCAATTGTTACTATATTATAACATCCTGCTTGCAATGGGTTATATGTTGAAAGATTAAGTTGCGTTGTAAAGCCAACATTCCCTAAAGAAAAATCTCCATTATACACTAAATTAGAATCACTCTCATATATTGCTTCAAGAATATATTGTATGGAATTACTTATTGTTGCTATGGGATTGGGAATTGTTGTATCTGAAAGTCCTGTTGATGGATGCCAATGATAATAGTCGGCTTCTTGGTCTGAGGAAAGTTGATATTCTACTGAATTAATTGAATATATAGTTGTATCATCTGGAATTCTAATTGAGCATGTATCAACATCTGATATTGTTGGTAATATAGTAATATTTATTGTATCATAAGCCCTACATATTGTCCTTAATGAAACATTATCCATTGCAAAATCATTGCCCCACGGTGTTATATTATGATCTTTTATTACTACTGTGGCTATCGTGTCACTTCCGCTATTCCATGTTGATGTTAGTTTACTCCAATTGCAACAAGCTGCCACAGGATAAAAATGATTTTCTATTAGCGAATTATTAATATAAATATACAAGTCTGCAAGTTGACTCGCTGGTTGATTAGGATCGTTATTTATGGTAGATAAATCTAATGAAAATGTATAATCGGTATTGGGCTTAACAGTGGCTTGTGACCTATATACTATAACATTGGATGTTTCTGAACCATCTACAATCATATAATTTCCTCCATTATTACATGGACAAAAACTAGCATCTAGCAACATTGCATTAGCAACAACATTATATCTCCCTCTCCATGTGGGTCCTAATAATAATGTTAAATCTGTATAGAATCCTGTGTTCCCTTGTTCAAAATCCCCATTATTTATCAAATTTATCCCTGTATATGTAGCTTCTAAAATATATCGTGTGGAATTACTTATGGTTGCTATTGGATTGGAAATTGTTGTATCTGAAAGACCTGTTGATGGATACCAATGATAAAAATCTGCTTCTTGGTTAGTTGAAAGTTGTAATTGGATAGTGGTGTCTGAATAGATTGTTGTATCGTTTGGAAGTATGGTAATTGAACATGTATCTACATCTACCATAGTATTAATATTATTATAAGCATATGTATTTGTTGAGACAAATAACATAAAGACAATAACTATATTAATATATTTTTTCATTACAATTCTTTATAATAACTAAGTGCAAATGTAGTAAAAATAATTAAGTGCTATATTTTTAAACCTATTTTTATTACTTTTGCAAGTGAACAAATCTATTTATTATTATGAAAAATAAATTTATACTTATTTCTTTTTGGGGATTACTTATCTCTTTTATTTCTTTTGGACAACATGCTATTGACATTATTCCTCAACCTGTAAGTGTTAAATTGGATAAATCTTCAATATTTGTATATAACAATAACACAAAGATAATTTGTAATGTAAATAGTAAAGAATATTCTGTTGCTGAATATCTTCACTCTAAACTACAAGTTTTTAATAATTCAATAAAACCAATTCTTGCTAAAAGAGATAATCCAAAATATAATATGGCTAACTCAATTATATTTGTTCTTTCAAGTGATAAAAAACTTGGGAAAGAAGGTTATCAAATAGATATAATGAAAGATAGAATTATTCTTTCTGCTAATGAAAATGCAGGATTTTTCTATGGATGTCAAACTCTTATTCAAATGATAATGCCTTCTGAACCTTACAAAAAAGAAAGCTTTGGCCATATGCTTACATGTGAAATTTCAACTGGTACTATTATTGATTATCCTCGTTTTTCTTATCGTGGAAAACATTTAGATTGTGCTCGTCATTTCTTCTCTCCACAAGAAATAAAGGATTATATTGATATTCTTGCTTTTCATAAGCTAAACACTTTCCATTGGCATTTAACCGATGACCAAGGTTGGAGAATAGAAATAAAGAAATATCCAAAACTTCAAACAATTGCTTCTCAAAGAAAAGAAACATTAGTTGGCCATTATTCTGATAATTTCCCACAAAAGTTTGATTCTACTCCTTATGGAGGATATTATACACAAGAAGAAATAAAAGATATTGTAAAATATGCACAAGATAGATACATAACCATTATTCCTGAAATTGAAATGCCCGGTCACTCACTTGCAGCTCTTTCTGCTTATCCTGAACTTAGTTGTAAGGAGGGGGGACTTGAAACAGCTTGCACTTGGGGTGTATTTGATGATGTATTTTGCACAAAAGAAGAAACTTTTAATTTTCTTCAAGATGTATTAGATGAAGTTATGCAATTATTTCCTTCAACATATATTCATATAGGAGGAGATGAATGTCCAAAAACTCGTTGGAAAGAATGTCCTATTTGTCAAAAAGTCATTAAAGATAATAACCTTAAAGATGAATATGAATTACAATCTTATTTTATAAATAGGATTGAAAAATACTTAGAAAGCAAGGGAAGAAAAGTTATTGGTTGGGATGAAATATTAGAAGGAGGTTTAAAAGGTAATGCAACTATAATGTCTTGGCAAGGAGAAGCTGGGGGAATAGCAGCAGCAAAGTCAGGGTATGATGCAATTATGACTCCTTCTGCTTATCTTTATTTTAATAATCATCAAGGAGCAGCTAATCAGGAACCATTAGCAATTGGTGGATATATGCCTTTAAAGAAAGTTTATTTATATGAACCTGTACCAAAAGAATTAAGTGATGAACAAGCAAAACATATAATAGGCGTTCAAGCTTGCACTTGGACAGAATATATTGATTCTTATAAAAAACTTCAATATATGGATTTGCCTCGTCTTGCTGCCTTAAGCGAAATTGCTTGGTCTCAAAAAGAAAATAAAAACTTCGATGATTTCTTAAACAGATTAGAAAGACAAATAGGAAGATATAACTGTTTAGAATATAACTATGCAATATCACATTATGCAGTTCAAGCCGCAACTAATTGGAATAAAATAAAACAACAAGTTCAAGTATTACTATCTTCTCCAATGAAAGATGCAGATATTTATTACACACTTAATGGAGAAGATCCAACAAGGAAAGATATTAAGTACACAAGCTCCATAATTATAAGAAATACTACAACAATTAAGGCAAGAGCAATAAGTAAAAGCGATAAATCATTTGAAGATACTCCTAAATTGATTTCTCCTCTTTTCCAACAAACTTATACTCTTAATAAAGCCACTGGTAAAGAATATAAAATGGAAAATATCAATCCTCAATACTCAGGTTCTTCCAAATATTCTTTAACTGATGGTTTATTTGGAAACAAACAAAGCTATGAACGTTGGGTTGGAACATTAGGACAAGACTATATTGTAAATTTAGATTTAGGAGAAGAATCTAAAATAAATAATATCTCCATAAACTTCTTGGACGATAATGGTTCTTGGATATTTGCACCAACAGAAGTTTTATTCTATGTTTCTAAAGATGGAAAGGATTGGCAAAAAATAAATTCAATTGAAACTAAATCATTATTATCAAAGGAAAGCATTTTTACATATAAAACAGAATGCAAACAAAAAGACAAAAAGGAAACATCAGCACGTTATATAAAAATAGAAGCTAAATCAATAAAGACATGCCCAGAAGGACATCCTGGCTATGGTTATCCTGCACATTGCTTTGCTGATGAAATAATAGTAGAATAAAATATCTCGTAAAATAAAAACAACAATGAAAATAATCATTAAACCAATTAAATTAGAGAAAGGCTATAAACCAACAATATTTATGAAGATTGTATTAACAATCTGTATAATATGCTATGGACTTTCTGCTCTATTCAACTCATTTATTGGCATCTTTAATCAACAAATACAAGATATAATCACAAGTCCAAACATGCCTTCCTACCTATATTTCTATCGTTTAAATCTATTAGATATAATAACCAGAAACCCTTATTATTTTCTAATAATAGGAAGTGTTGGAATTGCAATAACAATAAGCTTTATAATATTATATAGAGGGTTTACAACAGGATTTTATGTTTACCTTGTTTCTCAAATTCTTGCAATAATAATTCCAATAATATTCTTTGGTAAAAAAGCAATAGCTATTGGTGATATAATGATAGCTATACTACTAATAATATTCTTCCTTATTCAAATAATATCTAATCAAACAAAATCTCAAAAACGAGAGGTACTTCCTATTGAAACAATCTTATCTCAAGAAGGAAAAGATATAGAGAAAGAATAAAAGAAAAAACATCAATCAAAACTGAAATTAAACTCCATATAAATTTATTTATACGGAATATAAATAGAAAAAGAGTTCATATATTTCAATTTATATGAACTCTTTTTTTTGCTTATATAGTAAATGTTTAGAAAATAGTCTTTCTATTCTTCCAATTTCATTACATAATGTGGAATATTAGCTTCATAAAATAACTCCCCATATTGTTTAAAGCCTAATCTTTTATATAAAGGAATGGCTAATAATTGAGAATGAAGAGTTATTGGCTTGTCTGTTTTAGATTTTATTTCTCCAATTACTTCTTTAAGCATTACTGTTGCTATTCCTTTTCCTCTACATTCTGGAAGAACTGCTACTCTTTCTAACTTTATTTTCTCCCCCAAGTCTCTCCAACGCATTGTCCCTACTGGCTTTTCGTTATCATAAATCAGATAGTTTTCTGATTCTGCTTCATCCCAATCTTCTTCAAAAGGTACATTTTGGCCTTTAACAAATACTTCGCACCTTATGGACTTTGCTATTTCCATTAGTGCATTATCTTTATTTTCTATATGTATTACTTTCATATTATTTTCCAAATATTGATTTCCACGAAAAAAATGTCATAAAAACTCCTCTTGCAAGTAAATAAGTTATAAATCCTATCCAAAGAGCTGTATTACCTAATAATCCTTCTAAAGAAAAATAGATTGCAAAGAAAAGAGCTGTTGCAATAAAAATTGCATTACGCATAATAGCTGATTTAGTCATTCCTATTAAGATTCCATCATAAAGAAAAGCAACAAATCCTGTTAAAGGGATAAGTAGCACCCAAAACATATAATCATGACAAGCCTTAATTATATTTTCTTTGTCGGTTAAAAGTCTTAATAGGTTTTCTCCCCAGAAGAAATATAAAATCATAAATGCAATACTTAGGATTAATCCCCAAAGCAATATATATTTAACACTCTTTTTTAGATTTACTTTATCTTTTGCTCCATAATAACGTCCACATAAAGATTCAGAAGCATAAGCAAAGCCATCCATAAAATATGAAAAGAGGGTAAATAATTGCATTAATAACGCATTAACTGCCAAAAGTGGATACTCCATTTTAGAGGAAGCAATAGTGAAATATGTTGTAACAAGTATTAAGCAAATAGTACGTAAAAATATATCTGAATTAACTTTAAAGAAGGTCTTCATCTTCTTCAAGTCCATACTTTCTTTTATGTTAATATAGCGTTTTAGTTTTCCATATTTTGCAAACCAAAATATCAATGTTATTATAAGTCCTGCATATTGTGCAATTACTGTTGCCCAAGCCACTCCTTCTATCTTCATTCCAAATTGGAAAACAAAAAGAAAACAAAAAGCAATATTAATCACATTAATAAATATAGAAATATACATAGGAGTCTTTGAATCTTGCATTCCAATAAACCATCCTTGCAAAGAATAGTTTGAAAGTGTTGCAGGTGCTGCCCATATTCGAATAAAGAAATAAGTAAGAGCTAAATCTAATACTCCATTTTTACCATCAACTAATAATCCTGTAAGAAGAGATAATGGATATTGAAGAATAATTATAAATAAAGCAGAAATCAAAGCAATTATGCAAGCTCTTGTTAATATATTTGTTGCCTCACTTAAATCTCTGGCTCCATAAGCTTGAGCAGTAAAACCACTTGTCCCCATTCTTAAAAAGCCAAAGTTCCAATAGATGAAATTAAATATCATAACACCAATTGCAATTGCTCCAATATAATCTAAAGCAGAACCCGTAGTGTTGATATGTCCAACAATAGCAGTATCAACCATGCCTAATAATGGCACAGTAATATTCGTTATAATATTAGGAAGAGCTAACCTAAGAATTCGCCTATTCATCGCTTATTCCTTAGCAATAGACTTTGATACCTTGAATAGTTTTTTGAAATATGGTAAATGCCATAACATATGTATAATTGCAATTATAGTCATTGCAATACCAAACTCAACATGAAGTTTAAGATTACTTACATATAAAGACTTTAATACACCATAATTTATTTGAACTACTAATAGTAATCCTAAAAGACATGACATTATAAATGTTAATAGAAGAAGAGTATTCCATATTTTACGATGAACAAACTTCTTCATCTTACCAGTTTTAACCAATAGCATAGTAAAGAAATAACAAGCCAAGGTAATAATTGTTATTCCAATCAAACGATAAGGTTTTTCTTTATCCTTTACTTCTTCTGGCACAACTACTTCTTCTACTTTTGCTTCAACAACTTTTTCATTTCCTAATTGAACTATACCATCTTCTTCTGTTGTTTGAGATTCTTGACTTTCTTCTGCAACATCAGAACTTTCATCTACATTATCTGTTTTTGGTATTACAATTTCTTTTTCCTTCGATTCTTTTTCTTTGGATTCTTTTTTATCTTTATTAAGATCTTGTTGTGTTTTTTCAGCAAGATCACAATTACCATTGCCGTTTTTGTCAATAAAACGTCCACACTCTCCTTCACAATTTGTTTTCCCTTTCGGGCATTGAGCTTGTGTATTATATACTATGCCTAATAATATTATGAATAATGATAAAACTAATTTTGTTTTCATCTCAATAGATAGTTTTCTGAATTTTTAAACCGATTTGCAAAAGTAATAATAAGTTTTCGTCTTTTTGTTAGTAATATAAAAAAAAAGACTAACCTATATAAGTTAGTCTTCTTTATCATTATGTTTGACTTATTTCGTATCTTTCGTACTCTTGTTTTATCCTTTCAAAAGTTTCATGCACCGATATTATTTCTTCCGCCTTATAGGCATTAGCTCCTGCAAAACAAAAGCCTCTATCAAGTTTGCCTTTGTAGGCATTTAGCAGAGCAAGTATAATACAATAAGGACTATGTTCTACATCACAAGTTTTAATACAATGATGAATACAATTCTTAGGCTGTCGAGTCCCCTGCGTAACAGATTCTAAAAAAGCATTATTAATTGCTCTTCCTGGCATTCCAACAGGGCTTTTAATAATTACAATATCTTTTTGCTGGGCATTAATATAAGCTTGTTTAAATTCCATTGAAGCATCACATTCATCTGTAGTAACAAATCTTGTACCCATTTGGACTCCTGAAGCACCAAGTTTCATTACTTTATACATATCTTCTCCTGTATAGATTCCACCAGCAGCAATAACAGGAATTGCTTTCCCATATTTTTGTTCAAAGCGGTCTACTTCTTCAAGAATTTGAGGCAATGTATGTTCTAAAGAAAAATTCTGGTCTTCTATTTGATCTATCTTATATCCTAAATGTCCTCCTGCCTTTGGACCTTCAACCACAATAGCATCAGGAATATAATCATGATTTGATTTCCATTTTTCACAGATTATTTTTGTTGCTCTTGCTGAAGAAACGATAGGAACTAACTTTGTCTTACCTGTTTCTCCTAAATATGAAGGTAAATCTAATGGTAATCCAGCTCCAGAGAATATAATATCAGCTTGTTCTTCTATTGAAGTCTTTACCATATCTCCAAAATTAGTCATAGCGACCATTATATTTACTCCGATTATTCCTTTTGTTTTCTTCCGAGCTTCTTGTATTTCTTTTTTTAAACCATAAATGCAAGCATCTATGTAATTATTTGCTTCTTGCATGTAGTACAGACCTAAGCCTGCTGACGATATCACTCCTACTCCACCTTCATTAGCAACTGCTGAGGCTAAGCCTGAAAGCGAAATACCGACTCCCATTCCTCCTTGTATAATTGGAATATTCGCAATTAAGTCACCTATTGTTAGTTTTTTCATTCAAAATGTATATATATTTGCAAAGGTAAGCTTAAAAACTCAACAATGACTATGATTAACATTTTTTCTTCTTTAATTGAAGCATTGCTACCACGCTATTGTTATGGTTGTGATAACGTTTTGGTGTCTGGAGAAAAGATTTTATGTACTGATTGTTTATTAGAAATAAGTCATACTTTTAATTTTTTGGACAAAAATAACGATTTAGCCAATAAAGTTTCCATTTATTATCCTGTAAAAAATGCTTCCGCTTTTATATTCTACGATACACACACTGTGGCAAGGCATCTTATTCATAGATTTAAATATGCAGATGATTTAATTGTTGGAAAACTTTTAACTAAACTCTTTTGCCTACAACTAAAAGAAAAAGATTGGATTAAAGAAATAGATTTTATTCTTCCCCTACCTCTTCATTGGCGAAGGAAACTTCATCGTGGATATAATCAATCAGAAATAATATCAAGAGAAATAGGTAAAAACTTTGATATAAAAGTAAAAACAAATTGTTTAAAGAGAATACGCTACAATCAAAGTCAAACAAAAATGACAAAAGAAAAGCGTTGGGAAAACGTAAAAGATATATTCGAAGTTAGAAACACAAAACAATTAGAAGGAAAGCATATCTTATTGGTTGATGATATTGCAACCACAGGAGCTTCATTAAATTTTTGCATTAAAGCATTATCAAAGATCAAAGACATTAATATATCTGTTTTAGTACTTGCTTCAACCGAAAAGTAGAGCTTGATTTAATCTCAACATTAATCATAAATTATGATAGATATTCCATATATAAATTCACAATTCCAACATTTTGAAACATCCATAAATAAAAAAGTCCTTAGTTTTCTATTATAAAACTAAGGACTCTCCAAAAATCAATCTTTAAATTACAATGAACTGGATTTACCTTTATCATTCTTTTTTGCAACTTTTTCAGCACGTTTTTCTTTTAAAGTTTTTTGTGGTGCTTTCTTTTGAGATTTTTCTTTAATATCCTTTTCTTTTGCCATAATGTTTTTATTTATTGGTTTTCGGCAAAATTATAACCTTTAAATAAAAAAAGCAAGTCAAATCGATGAAAAAATTAATTTTTTAACATATTTACCACAGAATTAAACAAAGTAATATTTAATAGCTCAATTATAAGACCAATAAATATCAAAAAACGTTCTATTCTTATTTAATAATAAATAAATAAAGCTTGAGAATAAATTAATCTTGATTTATATAATGCTTTGCATACTTCAAAATACTTATTACGTTCATTTTAAACCATTGAAATAATAATAATCTATGTAATACTCAATATTTTTTCGTAAATAATATTTAATTTATTCTAACGACAGGTAAAACTTATTAATTAATATTTACAGAAGAAAAAGAAGAGACTATAATATTGCTATTATAAATCGAAGAATACGTTTAAATCTTTATTTATATTAGAGCCTCTGTAATAAGTGGAATAATTCATTCCATAAAATTCGTTACCTTCTTTATCCTCTCCTTTTATTAAATATCTTTTATTTTCAGGTTTCATTTTTGCGAAGGTTTCGAAATCTTTCCATTTAACTAATGTAGAATCAATATCATCTTTAATATTTTCAATATTATGCTCTCCAATATTTAAAATTGTTGCATATATTACTGCATATTTGCCATATCTTAGAGCACTTCCATACTTATCTTCTTCCCAAGAATTTTTAAATGTTCTTAAGTATTCATAACCTTTGTATGCGTAAAAATATCTTTCGATATCTTCAAGATTTATCTTTTCAAGATTTGTTTTTGAAAATAGTTTTTCTAATGATGATACTTTTGCTTGGTTTGGATATCCAATACATGCAATAAAAACTCTCATAAAATCGGTTTTATCAATTATCAAATCCCTTGTTATATATTTTTTTGATATCCCTTCCGAATATTCGCCTCGTTTTCTTTCATAAAAATATCCGTATTTATCATATATTCTCTTTTGTAAATGAAATTGTGTTTCTACATTTGAAATTCTATCTTGTATTTCTACTGGTGTTTGATAATTTGTAGCCTCAGATATTTTTTCTATTAAACTTAAACATTCTTGATCTTCGCTACAAAAATCTAATGTTATAACCTTTAGAATAACACTTTTGTTTTCAAATATTTTAAAGTTGTTATTCCTTTCACAATCTTCGTATATTTGGCTCAACGTATAAGCTGTTTGTCCACCATTAATAATTTGTGGGTTTATTAACAGTAATTGAGTTTCTCCTTTAACTCCTGTTGAATCTGAATATGTTGCTTCATTTGCCAAAATAGTTACTCCATTATTAAACAAAGCAAAGTCGTTAGAATCAATCTCTCTAATTGCCTTTTCTATATTTTTATTGACATTATTATTTTGTAAAGAAAGGAAACTTCTTGGATTATAACGTAATATTGAATTTTTGTAAATCCTCATTATTCTACCAACTTCTTTAACTGGGACTAATAACATTTGTATTGTACACTCTTTATAACTTGTTTTTATTTCTCCTTTTGCTCTACTTGAAGTTGGGTCATTTATTTTAATCTTTATTACTAATTCTTTTTTATTATAGAATGTACTTGTAATAATTGGAAATACAAGATCAGAATATGATTTTTCGTAATTATAAGTTTCAAAGTCATAACCACCAATAGCTCTTGATATATATTTCTCATCTTTCTTACTAACATTAGCAAGAATAATGACTTTCGTTTTATATAATGGTAAGTTGGATAAATCGGAAATTTTCTTTTGCATATTAATAATCTTTCCATTATATTCATTACCGGATTCATCTTGTTTTTCCCCCATTGTAATTCTACCTATATCCATTGAAATTAATTCACTAAATAGTATATCTTTTTCTTGGAAATTATCAGCAGAATTTCTAAATTTTGATTAAATATAGTAAATTTGTTTATTTTCCTCGTCAATGTAATATGCATCAATTCCACCATCATAACTACCATCAGTAATGTAGTTTTCTCTTTCTATAAAATTTAGCATACCAAAAGCTACTTTTAAAAATAAATGTATATAACATCTTGATTTTATTGTAATCAATTTAGATTCATTACCTTCTTCTTCTATCTGGTATTTTTGATAATTTTCAGGAGCTTCCTTTCGAAGTTCTTCTATAATTCGTAACAAAATTTGATATTTTTCTTCCATATAATTTGCTAATTAGTTTGTTAATAATTGCGAACAAAGATAAAAAAATATTTTGAAGATTTAATTAATCAAACAAATATTATTCTTGTTTGTATAATAAATGATTCCATATTTCTAATGAAATTTTAATCTTACAGAACTAAAATTTGTGGTAATTAATCTCCTTATAAATCTCACTAATCAAGATATAAATCTTGATAAATAGGGAATAAGTTTTATAAATCAAGGTTTAATTTTTGCACCCTGCCAGGATGTTGGTTGCATCCTGCGGGGATGTAGCATGCATCCTGGCAGGGTGCAAGATTTTTATTTTGTTTTGTGAAATTAATATGCTATCTTTGTAGATTATAAGTATGAATATTTAAATTTATATCAAGTTTAGTTGTTCAAAGATCTTGTTTGGTTTTCTTTTTACTAAGTTTGATTGTAGTATTATCAATATTCAATGTAATTAGATTTATAAACTAAAACAATTATTTATGAGACGGTATTATAGCGTTAGTGCTAAGAAATTTATTGATAAGGATGGCATTGAACAGGAAAAGTTTTTTGCTAATTCTGTTTCAGCAGGTAATTATGGGACTGAGGAATTGGCAAGTGATATTTCTCAGGCTGCAAGTTTAACTGAAGGTGATGTTATTGGTGCTTTGAGGTCGTTTTCTGATATTATTAAGACGAAATTAATAATGGGTTATAATGTTAAGTTGAATGGGATTGGCACTTTTAGTATTTCCTTAACAAGTGAAGCATGTGATACTGAAAAGGAATGTAAGCCCAATAAGGTTAGGGCTGGAAAGATTTCTTTTAAGGCTGATAATGTTTTGAGAAAAGAACTTGATGAGCTGAAATTTTATAAGACGATTACTCATAAAAACAGAAAGAAAAGATAAAAGAAGGACAATTGTCTTTCTTTTTCTTAGAACATACCAGTGTTTATAAGAATGTTTTTGTGATTTTATATCTTGGTTTTCCTCTTTTATATTTTATTAAAATAATGAGGCTTAAAGACTATTATGTCTAAAAATGACTAAAAAACCTTTTTTTTCTATGAAAAGTATTAAATTTGCACCTTAATTTTATCCAATAACATATTAATCTATATAAAATACTTATACTATGGGAAGAGCATTTGAATTCCGTAAAGCAAGAAAGTTTAAACGCTGGGGAAATATGGCAAGAGTTTTCACTCGTTTAGGTCGTGAAATAGAAATGGCAGTTAAAGAAGGTGGTTCAGACCCAACAGCGAACTCAAGATTAAGACTACTTATCCAGACTTCTAAAAGTGAGAACATGCCCAAAGAAAATGTTGAGCGTGCAATTAAAAGAGCTATCTCTAAAGATACATCAGCCTATAAAGAAATGATATATGAAGGATATGCTCCTAATGGAGTTGCTGTTGTTGTTGAAACTGCAACAGATAATCCTAATCGTTCTGTTGCAAATGTTAGAAGTTACTTCACTAAATATGGTGGATCTTTAGGAACAACTGGTATGTGTGATTTCTTGTTTGAAAGAAAATGCAATTTTGTTGTTTTGGCTAAAGAAGGAATTGATATAGAAGAATTAGAATTAGAACTAATTGATTTTGGAGTTGATGATTGCTTCTTAGAAGACGGTGAAATAAATATTTATGCTGATTTTGCTAACTTTGGTCCTATTCAAAAATATCTTGAAGAAAACAATTTTGAAATCAAATCATTCAAATTTGAACGTATTCCTAATGAATTAAAGACTTTGAATGAAGAACAACAGGCTCAAGTTGAAAAATTAATTGAAAAATTAGAAGATGACGATGATGTCGTTAATGTTTTCCATAATATGCAATAAGGAAAGATTTATTTTTTAGCTTTAATACTTCTTGCAACTCTAAAACCTGTTCCATAACCAACAGTTTCAGAGCCAGAACCACGACGATGAGAGGTTCGCATAAGTTTAAAGTCAAAATTAAAACAACCACCCCTATTACATTTACCAAGTCCTTCCTTTGGTCCTTTTGGATTAAGAGAAGGGCTTTTTTCATAATAGAATATTTCGTAGTTATCCCAAACCCATTCCCAAGCATTACCACTCATATCATATATTCCTAATTCATTAGGGTTCTTTTCCCCAACAGGATGAGTTTGACCTGAAGAATTTTCGTAACTCCAACCTACTTCATCATAATTATTACTTCCAGAATACTCATAACCTTTGCTTAGAGTTCCTCCCTTAGCAGCAAATTCCCATTCAGCCTCAGTTGGCAAACGTCCTCCTACCCAAGAACAATAATCAACTGCATCTTGCCAAGTAATATAAACAATAGGATGAGAATCTATCCAACCCCATGAAGGAGGAGATGGCATATTACGTTTTGTTGCCTTACAAAATAGTTTATAATCGGCAACAGTTACTTCATACTTACTTATTTCAAAACTACTAACAGTAACCTTATGAATTTGTTCATCAGGATAGCAATCTTTATCGCTCTGTTCACAACCCATCATAAAGCTACCACCTTTAACTGTTATCCATTCTATATTTGGTTTCTCTTGTGCAAAAAGAGAAAAAGAAAGACATAAAATAAAAATAAAAGCAATTCGTCTAATCATTTCACTATCTTCTATAATGTTATATCTATATTTTTAATTACTAAAGAGTTCTTAGCTCCAATAAAACCATAAGCATTTTCAATACCATCAACAATAATAACTGGTTCCAAATTCATAGAAGAATTATCTAAGTACTTATTCAATGTATATAAATAATTATAGGCTTGCTTTTCAATAGAAGAAACAGTAAAACTACCAACTACATTTTCTGTGGATTTTCTTGTCTTTATATATCCACCGCCTCCTGTATTGAAAGAAAGCTTAACTTTATATGTTCTACCTTTAAATTTCTTATTAGAAAAAATACCATATCTATTAGATGATTCATCTGTTATTGATGATGAATTCTCTTCATAAACTCCTTGAATATTTTCCCACAATAATTCTGCACTACTTAATGATATTGGATATGAATACTTATTTGTAGTATTCATAAAAAAGTTTGGTTCTATCTTATAATAATTATCACCTAAACCATTATCATTTATTTCAAGATAAACAATTAATTCATTTGTAGTATTTCCATACTCATCAGTAACTGTTTCAATAGAAAAATTTGAAGAATCTAAAGTAGGTTTACTTAATGCAAGATCCGCTTTTCCTATTGCTTGATCATAATCTTTATAATTGAGTCTTATTTCAACCTTATCATTCTCTTTTGGAATTGTACTAAAAGAATATATAGAATTATTATTGGCTTGAGTAAGAGTTTCTTTCTTAAGTCCATTAATATAAAGGTCTGCTTTAGCATCAGATACTATAGCATCAATAATATTCTCCTTCCCTTTCCAGCCTGATGAATAATCATCTGAATAAGTTCCTGGTATTGCACTTTTATATAAAGAAAAAGAAATTGTACTATCGGCTTGAATAAAAGAAGTAACTACAAGTTTATCCTTTGGTAATTCATCTTTATAATCTATTTCAAACTCACAAGAGCTTAATGATAAAGAAACAACTAATACTAATAATATATATCTTATTGCTTTCATACTATCTAAATTTATATGTGTAAGAAATTGTTGGGATTATTGGCATTATACTGTATGCTGTTAATTTATTTGGTGCATTACCACTAACAACAAAGAATGCGTTCTTTCTATTGTAGACATTGTAAATATTAATACTCCAAATTCTTGTTCCGTGCTTTTTCTTTTTATTAAAGTTAATACTTAAATCTAAACGGTGATAATCTGGCATTTTATAGTTATTCCTTTCTCCATAAACTTCTATTAATTCAGAACTTGAATAAGAGTCTGAGTTTCCAACATTATTATAATAACTTGCAACAGGAACAGACATTCTATTTCCTGAATTATAAACCCATGCAGCAGTTACATCTATTTTCTCGCTAAATTTATGTGTTACTACAATATTTATTTGATGACGTGAATCATATCTATCATAATATTTTCTTCCTCCATTAATTTCTCCATTAGGAAATTCACGAAATGCCCAAGAAAGAGTATAAGAAACCCAACCTGTTGTACTTCCCTTATCCCTTTGTATTAAGAATTCCATTCCATAAGCTTCTCCTATTCCTTGGGCAACCTTTTCTTCCCAATTCTCTGAAGTATTGAATGATGAAATACCATCTTTATAATCTATTATATTATTTAGTTTCTTATAGTAACCTTCACAGCTAATATTTGCCCAATCTTTTAATTGATAAAATAACCCTCCCGATATTTGATGAGAAGTAATAGGAGAAATATTTTCAGTTACAGGTACCCAAAGATCTGTTGGAAGAGAAATAATACCATTTGCAAGAAGGTGTATATTTTGATTCATCATTGCATAACCTGCTTTGAAAGAAAGGTTTTTAAGCAATGAATAACGAATACCTAAACGTGGTTGAAAGGAATGATAAGTCTTTGACCCAACACTAAACATATTATAATGTATACCAGGGCTAACACAAAACTTATCTGTAAAATTCATTTCATCTTCAACATAAACAATAACTTCATTACCATAAATATTACTATTATTATTTAATAACCCAGAAATATCTTCTTGTTGGCTTGCAGAAGCAGAAATTAATTCGGGAGAATAAGTATGGTAAATATAATTAACACCATAATTTATGGAATTCCAACCATTCAAATAAAAGTTATAATCATTCTTAACCGACCAATCCTCTACACCTGAAATATAATCAAACTTAAAATTAGAATTATTTGTTGATCCATTTTCTGTATATGTATAGTCGTAAGTTGAATTAATGATTGAACGATACCTATTATAAGAAAAAGAAAGGTTAGAGAATAAACGATTATTTATTTCATAAGCCCAATCAACTGTTCCTATTAAGCTTCCCCATTTCACATAAGCTGTGTTCTTTTCCTTTAAATTATTGTTATTAGTTTCCATTCCAAAAGTGTACTTATCTTCTCCCCAATAAAGACTTGCTGTTAGACGATTGCTTGGAGAAAACTTATGATTAAGTTTTATATTCAAATCACCAAAATAATAACCGAAGTCAAGATTTTCATTATTAATGTTATTTTCATAAGCAATAATAGGTTTTGTAAGAATATCAAGATAAGTCCTACGTCCAGAAATACTAAAAGTTGTTTTATCTTTTATTATTGGACCTTCAACATTTAATTTAGCAGAAATTAATCCAATACTTGCTTCTCCCTGTATTTTTTCATTATTACCATCTTTCATTCTAACATCAACAACAGATGATAACCTTCCTCCATAACGAGCAGGAAATGCTCCTTTATAAAACTCTATATTCTTAATTGCATCTGTATTGAAAGTGGATATAAATCCCATTAAGTGATTAGGATTATATATAGGAATACCATCAACTAAATAAAGATTTTGGTCTGAATTACCACCTCTAACATATAATCCTGTTGTTCCTTCTGTTCCACTCTTAACACCAGGAAGCAATTGTAAAGACTTAAGTAAATCGCTCTCTCCTGTTAAAGAAGGAAGTGAAGTTATAGTTAATGGATTAATAACAATTTTACCTGGAGTTGGTTCATCAACAAAACGTCTTGCTATACTTTTATCTTCAATAACAACTTCTTGAAGTGTTGTTGAAGGCATTAAATAAATATTAATACTCGTGTCTTTAGTGAAATTAAATTGTATTAATTGTTTTTGGTAACCAACATAAGAAATAAGAATATCTGTCTTACCCTCTAAAATAGATGTAGAATAAAAACCATAATTATTAGTTGTTGTTCCAGTCTTACTCTTCACATCATAGAATGTAGCCCCTATTAAAGTTTCTTTAGATTTTAAATCATAAATATACCCACTAACCCTAATTCGTTTCTTCTTAGGTGTTTGAGCCATAACAGACGCATAGCTTATTACGAACAATAGAAGTAATAATAGAAGTTTCCTTATCATAAGTTCAAAAGTTTTGTGTGCAAAGATAAAAAACTTTATTTATTATTCAAAAACATAAATAAAATGACTACCTTTGCATTGTTGAAATTTATCACAATAAATCATTAACGCTCAAAAAAGGAATAAGGCAATACGTTTTCGTGTTGCCTTATCTTTTTCTTAGACTAAGAAGTTTTGAATATTATATTCTTCTTACGCTTTCTATTCCGTCTATTCCTTCTATATTTTTGATTAGCTTGCTTAATTGTTCTGCATCGTAGATATATACCATCATTGTTCCTTCAAATAAACCTTCACTACTTTCCATAACTAAGCCTCTTATATTGATATTCCATCCTTCAGATATTACTCCTGTTAGTTCTTGAAGCAAACCTTTACGGTCTATTCCTTTAATTTTTATACCAGCTAAGAAGGTTATCTTTTCGTTTTCACGCCATTTTGCTTTAATTATCCTATGCCCAAAATTAGACATTTCATCAATTGCTTTTGTGCAAGTTGTACGATGTACTTCTATGGCATTTTCTCTTATTAAACCTACAATATCATCTCCTGGAACTGGACGACAACAAGGAGCTGTAATATATTTCAAGTTCTCCATGTTTTGTTGCATCAAAACTTGTTCTGGATTTTTTTCTATTTGTTTTTTTATCTCTTCATCTAAAGTTAGTCTTCCTCCGTCTTTGTCTTTATCTTTCTTTATTGAGAAAGGATTACGCAAAAACATCCATGTTGAATTTTTTGATTTCTTTTTATCAAAACAATGTCTTATATCTTCTTCGTTAATTTCATTTTTAGTTATCTTATAGTAGAAGTCTATTTGTTGAGGCACACCCATATAGTTTGCTAATTTCTCAACGTTTTCATCATTATATTCTATACCTAAATCAGAATAAATATCTTTCAACTTCTCTACTCCTTCATCCATAAAACCTTTTCTATAGTCTCTTATATAACTTTTGATTCCTTGAATGGCTTTAGATGTTTTTACAAATGATAAGTATTCTTCTTTTGGATAAGATATTGTTGAAGTTATTATCTCTACTTGATCAGAAGGTTTTAAACGATGGTTCAGCGTTACTACTTTATAGTTTACTTTTGCTCCCATACAATTTATACCTAATTGGGTATGAACATTGAAAGCAAAGTCCAAAACAGTTGAACCTTTTGGTAAGATTATTGCTTTTCCTTTTGGAGTAAAGGTTGTTATTTCGTCTGTTACTAAATTAAGTTTAAAGTCGTTTACAAAGTCTATTGCATTATTTGATTGGTTATCCAAAAGTTCACGCACTTTTTCCAACCAAGCATCTAAGCTATCATCTAATTCTCCTTCTTTTACTTCTTTATATTTATAGTGTGCAGCCAAACCCTTTTCTGCAATATCATCCATTCTTTGGCTTCTTATCTGGACTTCCACCCATTTACCATTATTTGCCTGAACAGTAAAATGAAGAGCTTCGTACCCATTACTTTTTGGTTTAGAAAGCCAGTCTCTTAATCTATCATGTTTTTGTTCTTTATAAATTGTATTGATTAATGAATAGACAGTAAAACAAGCTTCTTTTTCAATATTTATTGGAACATCTAAGACAACTCTTATGGCAAATATATCATATATTTCATTGAATTCTACCCCTTTCTTCTCTATCTTGCCAAGTATTGAAGTTATGGATTTAACTCTTGCTGAACAAGTATATTTATAACCTCGAGTTGTTAGTTCTTCTTTTATTGGTGCTGCAAACTCTTTAATAAAGATATTTCTTTCTTCTTCAGAGTCTTTTAATTTCTCTTCTATTTCTTGATAGCCTTTTGGATTTATATAACGTGTTGCAAGGTCTTCCAATTCACTCTTTATTTGATATAAACCTAAACGATGAGCCAAAGGTACATATAGCATTTGTGTTTCAGAAGCTATCTTTAATTGTTTGTCTTCGCGCATTGATTCAAGAGTACGCATATTATGAAGTCTATCACATAGCTTCAAAAGTATTACACGTACATCATCTCCCATTGCTGTTAGGAGTTTCTTGAAATTTTCTGCCTGAATAGAATTAGTTGCATAGTCAAAGATTCCATCTATCTTAGTTAGTCCATCAATAATTTGTGCAACTCTATCATCAAATATTGTTCTTATATCTTCAAGTGTATATTCTGTATCTTCCACAACATCATGCAATAAAGCACAAACTATTGCTATTGGTCCTAATCCCAAATCTTCTGCTGCAATACGAGCAACTTCCATTGGATGATAAATATAAGGCTCTCCTGTCTTTCTTCTAACTCCGCTATGTGCTTTCACTGCAACCGTAAAAGCTTTTCTTACCATTCTTTTTTCTTCTCGAGAAGCTGTGGCAGAAATTAATCTAACAAGAAGTTTATATCTTTTAAGGATCTCTTTTCTTTCTAATTCTTCATCTACAATATACATATTCTATCTCCTATAAATTATTCGCTCTTTTCTTTCTAAAAAACCCTTTTATTAACTCTGAACACTCATCCTCCATTACTCCAGATTCTACTATTGTTTTGGGATGATAAAGATTTACTCCGGTCGAAGAGCAACCTCGCTTTTCATCTTTTGCTCCAATAACAACCTTTCCTATCTGTGTCCAATAGCAAGCACCTGCACACATAACACAAGGTTCAAGAGTTACATATAAGGTGCAATCGTTTAAATATTTTCCACCTAAAGCATTTGTTGCAGCTGTAAAAGCTTGCATTTCTGCATGAGCAGTAAAATCATTTAAGCGTTTCGAAAGGTTATGAGCTCTCGCAACTATCTTATCCCTGCAAACAATCACAGCACCTACTGGCACTTCATTAATATCATTTGCAATCATTGCTTCCTTTAACGCCTCTTGCATATAATAAGCATCATCTTTATTTAACACCGAACTCATATCACTAATTTTATTCTGACAAAATTACAAAAACAAATCGAAATATTGTATTTTTGCAGAAAATACAAAGGGAAATTGACAACAATAGAAAATTATAAACACAGCATACCTATTCAAATTAGGTTTAGTGATATCGACGCTTTAAGTCATGTAAACAATAGTTTTTTCGCTCAATATTATGACGTTGGAAGAATATATTACTTCGAAGAAGTCATGAAAGAGAAAATAGATTGGACAGAAATAGTTGTAGTTATTGTAAATATTGAGATAAACTTTATATCCCCTATTCTACAAGGTGACAATATTTATGTTGAATCAAAACTAACTAATTTTGGTAACAAAAGCATGAAAATGGAACAACGTTTGATTGATAAGAAAACAGGAATAGTGAAGTCCAATTGCAAAACAATCCTTTCAGGCTTCGATCGTCTAACCAACACTTCAATAAAAATTCCAGAAGACTTTAAAACAAAGTTTTTGGAATATGAAAAATAAGAAACTTAATGAAGAATTATACAATTCTGTTTCAATCTGCAAACTCTTAACATCTTCCAAAGCTTAAAAATTAACTTTCAATTCATCAATCTTCTTCCTAAAATAAACAGAAGAACAACATTTCAATTTGTTATTTTGATAACTCTTGATTTGATACACTACCCTGTTTTATTATAAGTTCATCTTGCGTTTATCCCATCACAAGCATTCAAAAAAGTAAATTAACTGTTTTAGGTATGGTAAATCAGTTAATTTAGGGTATGCAAATCAGTTAACTTAGGTATGGTAAATTAGTTAATTTACTATAGGTAGATTAACTGATTTACCTATGGCAAAACGCCGATTTACTATTGTTGGAATAAGGATTTACTAAAGGCAAAATTACCTTTTACTTATAAAGACTTGGTTAATTGGGAACTTAGAAACAAGAAATAGAGAAATCATGATTTGAGACATTAGCATAAAATAGAGAACTTATGGGCAAAAAGAAAGCGTGCAAACTTTTGGTTTGCACGCTAATCCACAATTATGAAAACAAAAAAGCCTCACGGCTTTTGTAGTCTCGGGCGGATTTGGACCGCCGACCCCTACATTATCAGTGTAGTGCTCTAACCAACTGAGCTACGAGACTATACTAACTGTCTTTTATATTTTTGAAAACCATTGAAAGTAGCGAAATAATTAATTGCTTAATTAAAAGTATTCGGTAAATAAGGACGATTGTCCTTTTGTTTGTGTTTTCTATCTCTAGAAAGGAGGTATTCCAGCCACACCTTCCGGTACGGCTACCTTGTTACGACTTAGCCCTAGTTACTAGTTTTGCCCTAGGTCGCTCCTTGCGGTCACGAACTTCAGGTACCCCCAGCTTCCATGGCTTGACGGGCGGTGTGTACAAGGCCCGGGAACGTATTCACCGCAGCATGGCTGATCTGCGATTACTAGCGAATCCAACTTCACGGAGTCGGGTTGCAGACTCCGATCCGAACTGAGACCGACTTTCGAGATTCGCATCATATCGCTATGTAGCTGCCCTCTGTATCGGCCATTGTAGCACGTGTGTCGCCCTAGACGTAAGGGCCGTGCTGATTTGACGTCATCCCCACCTTCCTCGCAGCTTGCGCTGGCAGTCCACTTAGAGTCCCCATCATGACATGCTGGCAACTAAGTGTAGGGGTTGCGCTCGTTATAGGACTTAACCTGACACCTCACGGCACGAGCTGACGACAACCATGCAGCACCTCGTAAGAGTCTATTACTAGCTCATCTATTTCTAAATGATCACTCTTACGTTCAAGTCTAGGTAAGGTTCCTCGCGTATCATCGAATTAAACCACATGCTCCTCCGCTTGTGCGGGCCCCCGTCAATTCCTTTGAGTTTCAACCTTGCGATCGTACTCCCCAGGTGGATAACTTATCGCTTTCGCTTAGTCACCGACTGTGTATCGCCGACAACGAGTTATCATCGTTTACAGCGTGGACTACCAGGGTATCTAATCCTGTTCGCTACCCACGCTTTCGTGCCTCAGCGTCAATACTATCTTTGCAAGCTGCCTTCGCGATCGGTGTTCTGAATCATATCTATGAATGTCACCTCTACATGATTCATTCCGCCTGCACCATTTATATTCTAGTCTACCAGTATCAATGGCAGTGCATCAGTTGAGCTGATGTATTTCACCACTGACTTAATAGTCCGCCTACGCACCCTTTAAACCCAATAAATCCGGATAACGCTCGAATCCTCCGTATTACCGCGGCTGCTGGCACGGAGTTAGCCGATCCTTATTCATGTGATACCTTCAGCTAGATTCGCAAATCTAGGTTTATCCTCACATAAAAGCAGTTTACAACCCGTAGGGCCGTCTTCCTGCACGCGGCATGGCTGGTTCAGGCTTCCGCCCATTGACCAATATTCCTCACTGCTGCCTCCCGTAGGAGTCTGGTCCGTGTCTCAGTACCAGTGTGGGGGATCTTCCTCTCAGAACCCCTAGCCATCGTCGCCTTGGTAAGCCGTTACCTTACCAACTAGCTAATGGCACGCATGCCCATCATATACCAATAAATCTTTAATTAAAAAAAGATGTCTCTCTTTAATACTATGGGGTATTAGACTTCCTTTCGAAAGATTATCCCCCTGTATATGGTAGGTTGCATACGCGTTACGCACCCGTGCGCCGGTCGCCATCATCTTGTATTACTACAAAATATGCTGCCCCTCGACTTGCATGTGTTAAGCCTGCCGCTAGCGTTCATCCTGAGCCAGGATCAAACTCTTCATTGTAAATTATCTTCGTTTACCTAAACTCTGTATTATATATAGTCATCTCTGACTTCTTTTATAAACTTTCGCTACCTTTGGTTTCCTTTAATTCAATGAACGTATCCCATATCATCTATATAACATCTTCCTTTCGCCTCTGTCCGCTTCAATGTGTTTGTCGTGATTGGGAGTGCAAAAGTACAACATTTTTCCATACTACCAAATATTTATTCTTCTTTTTTGAAAAAAAGATTGCATTAACAACTCTTTTCCCTAATTTCCTATATAAATAATTAAAAAAAGGGTCAATGGAAAATCCCGGTGGGATAAAAAAAATTAAGCGAAGAATGTAGATAACTTTATACTTTCATGCCTTTTTAATTTATCTCAATATATGTTTACTGCATCTTTACACATATTTACTTGATCTCCATGTCTGATTACTTCATCTTTAGGGTGTGAAGATAGCATCTTTAGGGTATAAACATAGTATCTTTAGGTGTAAAGATCAAATCTTTAGAGCATGAAGATGGCGTCTTTAGGGTATGAAGATGGCGTCTGTATGGTCTGGAGACGGCGTCTGCAGGGTCTGGAGACGGCGTCTGCAAGGTCTGGAGACGGCGTCTGCATAGTCTGGAGACGGCGTCTGTATTTTGCAATTATAAAGTGGTTGATTAATAACATATTAAAATATATCAATACTAATATTTTTGTCATGAAAATTGAGTAAGATAGTATCCTAAAAAGTGAGTAAGAAGATTCTTATTTTTTTAATCCCACTGGAATTTTACATTGACCCTAAAAAAATAGGATAAAGATATACAAAAATGTATCATTATCCAACGAGATTAGAATTGAATTACAACAAAGAAAAAGGGTGGTTATCTCTTTCGAGACAACCACCCATTTTAGTATTTAAGTTTTACTCTTTCGTTATTATTGAACTATTAACTTCTGAGTTCTACTTGTAGTTGTATTTTGTATTCTTACATAATATACGCCCTTTGCTAAGTCGTTTACGTCTATTGTTTGTTCAACTTTGCCGTTAACTGCTTTTGCAATAGTAGTATTTAGTATGCGTCCTTGTACATCACTTAAAACAATCTTTGTTTCTCCTTCAACTCCACTTACAACTAATTTTGTTGTACTTGTTGCTGGGTTTGGATACATTGTTACTAAGAATTGTTTTCCATCTATAACTTCTAATAAACCTGAACCTAATGTTACAAAGGTTTCTTGTAAGCCATATCCTGGTCCTGCTGAGTTATTGACGTATGCTTTAAAGAAGTAACTTGTTGATGGTTGTAAAGTTATAAGTGGGACACTGAATGTTGTCATGCCTGCTGTATAAGTTACTGGTACATCTATTACATTTGTTCCTCCTAATTCAGGGTCTGTTAGTGTTGAATATACAAAACCTACTTCAATATTGCTCAATGCATTTCCTACATCTACTAAAGTTCCATGTAACATTGCATGTGTTGTATCAATATTTGTTGCAGCTTGTGTTGTTGCATGTCCTGGTACTACTGGAACTGCATCAGTGATAAACGTTACTGTTAAACCATATACTGTTCCTCCTGAGGTTGCAAAGGCTCTATATTCATAGTTAGTACTAGCTGTTAAACTAGATACTTGAGCTACCATTGATGTTCCTGTTAATGTTCCTGGTGCTGTAGTCCAACTTGTTGTCCCTACTTGTCTCCATTCAAAGCCTTCTGCTGTAATAGCTTCACTTCCTGCAGTAACTGTTCCATTTAAGTCTGCTGTGGTTTGTCCTGTGACTGTCGCTGGTAAGGTTACTACTGTTGGTGGGGTTAAGCCTTGGGTATAGAATGTTATTACATTTCCATAAGTTCTACCATCTGATTGGGTTTGGGCATAAGCTCTTACATCATATTGGGTACTTGCTGTCAATCCATTATTGGCTGAGCCTGTGATTGTAGAAGTTCCTGTTGCTGTAATATCTATTGCACCTGTCCAACTTGATGTAGATGTTAACTTATATTCAAATCCTCTTGCAATTATTGATTCTGTTCCTTGTGCTGTAGTGCCATTGAAGGTTGCATCGGTTTGTGTTACTCCTGTTGGAATTGTTGTTGTTACATTTGGTAGTACGTTAGCTTGGGTTGTGAAGGTCATAGTATTTCCACGAGTTGTGTCTAATGAGGTTTCTACATAAGCTCTAAAGTCATATGATGTATTTGCTATCAAACCACCTAATGAATATGAAAATGGAGTTGTGCCTGCTGTTACAGGAACTACTGTCCATGTACTTGCTGTTGATGGTTTCCATTCAAAGCCTTTTACCAAAACTGGGTTTGTGCCTTGTACATATGAACCATTTAAGGTTGTTGAGGTTTGATTAGTACCTGTTTGTGCTATTGTTGTAACTGTTGGTAGTTGGTATCCTGCTGTGGTTGTAAAGGTTTGTGATACCCATGCTGAGAAGCTTGTACCACAGTTTGCTCTTACATACACTGTATAGTTTGTACCTTGAGTTAAACCTGGCAATTGGTATGTTGGTGTAGTAACATCAACTGGTGTACCGGTTGTTCCTAAACGTACTTGCCATGCTGTTTCTTGATCGCCTGCTGTCCAGTTTACTGTTGCTGTGGTATTGGTTATGGTAGCTGTTGGTACGGTTACATTGGTTGGTGATGCACATGGGATTGCTCCTGATACATCTACTGTTACATCATCTACATAGATATTATTGCCATAATTTGATGTAGCTTTTAAAGCAATGTATTGTGTACCTATAGTACCTGTTGGTATTTGGAATGTATATTCATACCAACCTTCTGTTGATACTATTGGTGCTACTGTTATACTTCTTGCAACTTCGCCTAAGAGTACAGAGTCTGTTAATGATTGGTTTGATGCAACATATAGGCTCACTCTTTCTAATGGAGAAGTATATGAAGTATTAGCATCTCTATATATCCAGAAACTTGCTTGCATATCTGAAGTAAAGTCAAGTGCTGGTGATGTCATAACTGTCCAGCCACCACTTGATACGCTAAATGAATTATATTGTACCATATTTGAACCGCCATGAGGTGTACATGTTGGATATGTTCCTGCTTGTTGTATTGTCCAAAAACTATTTGCTGCTGTTCCTGACGCTGTAACTGTCCAACAGTTTAAGCCATTTTCAAAGCCTTCTATCCATGGGAATGCAGCTATTGCTCCATCTGCACATGGGGTTACAAATGTTGATGAACCATAATTACTTAATCCATCTGTACCACAATCTGTTTGTACTCTTACTAAATAAGATGTCCCTGCAACTAATCCTGATATTGGACTTGGATTTGTTGTTACTGGTACTACTGTCCATGCTGCATCTGATGCTGTTTTATATTCGATATTCCATGCTGTTGCATCATCTGTTCCTGTCCATGATATATCAGCTGTTGTTGTTGTTATATTGGATGCTGTTACTTCTGCTGGAATTGGACAACTCAATGATATTACCGAGAAGTCATCAACATACATATTATTACCACCTGCACCTTGAGCTTTTATTATAAAGTATCTGGAACCTATAATTGTATCTGGTATTGTAAATAAATATTCATGCCAACCTGCTACTGTTTCTATAGGTGTCATTCCTAATGTTCTATGAACAAGTCCTAATGAAGTTGCACCTGTTATTGATTGAGTTGTATTAACAAGAATTTCTACATATTCATTACTTGAAGTATAACCTCCATCTCGTACCATCCAAAAATCAACTGCCATTGGTGTTGGTGTTGGAATATCAAATTCAGAAGAAATTAAATATCCTGTTGCTGAGGTACTATAACTATTAAAGTATAACATATTTGTTGGTGAATGAGGAGTTGTAGTTGGATAGCTACCACTTGTTGCTGATTGCCAAAATCCATTTGCAGATGTTCCTGATGAAAGTGATAACCAACAACCTATTCCTGATGTGAAATCATCTATATAAGGGTATTGACTAATTGCTGCATCAACACAAGGAGTTTGGAATGTAACAGTTGATGAATAAATTGTAGTATCACCACTACAAATAGCTCTAACTGAAACTAAATATTGTGTTCCAAGTGTTAAGCCTTGAATAGTGTATGGAGATGTTGTTGCTGCTTCATCTGTAAGTGTAGTCCCTGAAGCTGGTCTGTAAGATACGATATAACTATCTGCTCCTGGGTGTACCCATGAGATTTCTGCTGTTGTAGATGTTAAATTTGAAGCTGCAACGTCAGCTGGTCTTGGACATGTTGCTTGAACTAATGAAATATTATCTATTGCAGCTGGAGGAGAATAATTATAATATCCGTCAAAATAAACAAATATTAATCTCTTAACTCCTGATACATTATCAATAGGTAATTGTCCTGCTTGCCATGTTGAAGCATTGTAAAATGAACCTAAATTATCATTTGGATTCGTTGGAAGTCCTGAAGTGTTAATAGCTTCTGATGGGTCTCTTAAGTAAACTAATAAGCCTGCATACATTGAATTATCATAAGATGACACGTATCCTTGACATTTCCAATCAAATGATAAATTATACGATGCTGGATCTGTTCCAAAATCTATATCTCTATATGTATAAGCATAAATAGTTCCATAATTCATAGCATAAGACACGCCATTATCATTAGAAATATAATTTGCTTGTGTTCCTGTTGCTGTATTGCCATTACCTGCAGCTGTACCCATTGCCCATTTATTTATACTATTTGATAATGATCTCCAACCTAAATTTTCTGTTGCAGTTTCAAAATCACAAGTATAAGGAAGTATTGCTGGCAATGCTTCTGTAACAAATGTAGATAAAACAGACCAATCTGAATTACCATTATCACATACTGAACGTACCCAAACATTGTATTGTGTTTGTGGGGTTAAGCCTGTTAATTGGAAAGGATTATCTGTTGTTGAAATAGGAGTTTCTGTTGTAGGATCTATAACTGTTGTAGCGTCTCCATAAACATATTCCCATGTTGTGGATTCTCCATTTTCAGTAAAACTAACAGTTGCATCGGTAGCTGTTGCTATTGCTGTTAAAGATGTTGGTCGTTGACATGTAGAATAAGGTAAAACTTCAAAATTATCTATATGAAGGTCATTATCTGCATTTGAAGCAGTAGATTCTCCATAGAAACCAACTTTAATATTTCCTGTATATGGAAGTGTTGTTGCTGGGTCAAATAATGGTAAAATAATATGAGTAGGTACATTTGGAATATTATTCAAAACTCTTGTTGCTCCGACTGCATTTGACCAAATTGTTGCATTTGCTGCATCCCATGTCAAACCATCATCAGTAGAAACTACAACTGCAAATCTATCATCTGTTCCACTTGTATTTGCGGCATTAGTACTGCCATATGCTGTATAGAAAACATCAAATTCTATTTGTGCTGGAACTGTACCATCACCTAAATCTACTGAAGGTGATACAAGCCAATAGTTACATCCTGTACTATAAATATTTACTTTTGCATTATGTGCAGTTACATTTGAATTCCAATACCAACCAGAAGTAATTGTTGATAATGTTACTGTTCCTGTTGCTGGAAGTGTTCCTTGCATTCTTGACCAACATGTTGTTGGTGGAACTACTGTTAAGAATCCTTCTACTGGTGTTGGAACGGTTTGTGCTCCACATACTGTTTGGAATGTAATTGTGTTTGAATACAAGGATGTATCTGAACATAAAGAACGAAGTCTTACTGTATATGATGTTCCTGGCATCAAGCTTATAATTGAATCAGGGTTACTTTGTGTTTGGTATGTAGTCCATGTTGTTGAAGATGATGGTTTATATTCTATAATCCAATCTGTTGCTGAACCATTTTCTGCCCATGTTAAAAGTGCTGATGTTGTTGTTATATTTGAAGCTACTAATGCACTTGGTGATGCACATGTAACTACTGTTAAACTAATATTATCAACTGCTGCTGGTGGTTGTATTCCTGTTGTAGTTGAACTTTCATTTCTCCAATGTACTAATAAACGCCATGTTCTTCCTGCTAAATTAGGGAATTGTGTGCTATTTATTCTCATTGTTTTATGTTGCCAAATGGTTGATTGACTTAACCAATGTTCGCCTGTTCCTCCTGTATAATTACCTATTTGTGCTGAGGCATCCAACCCATTTGGTGGGATAACTCCTGCTGTAATATTTGCATCAAGTGGTACTAAATACATTCTTAAGAAGTCACTATGTGCAGAACCGCCTTGTGCTCTCCAATCAAAGGAAAGTTCAAGTTCGCCGGCTCCTGCTGGTACTTCAAAATCACGATAAGCATAAACTCTTGACGTTCCTACTGTATAAGCGTTTGTTAATCCTGCATCATTTGAAACATAAAGTCCTGTTGAGCCTAAAGTATCAGCTGCTGTGCCTATTACCCATTGATTGGTTTGTGTTCCATTTACAAATGTCCATGCACTATTTTCTACTACGTCTTCAAAGTCATGAGAATATGGTAATGTTGTAGCTGTTGCTGGTGTATTTACTGATACTATATTACTCCATGCTCCATCTGTACAATTTTGACGTACTGCAAAACTATATGGAGTTTGTGGGGTTAAACCTGTAACTGTATAAGGTATTGGATCTGTACTTGAAATAATAATTGGTTGTGCTATTGTTGATGGGTCAAAACCTGTGGTATCTCCGTAAGCTATTACCCAACCATTACCATTACCATTTTGCATCCAATTTAAATCTACTTCGGTTGCTGAACGTAGTGTAGATGTTAAATTGTAGGTATTTGGACATGATGGCATTTCTGAAATAGTAATATCATCAAGACACATGTAAACTCCTCCTGGATTTGAATTTCTTACAAAGGCGATACGATAATCTCCTGTATAAGGCAAAGCTAGTTCGTGGAATAACCATGAAGTTGTTTGTAACTCTGGTCCCATAATTCTAACAAAATTTGCAGTATCAGCTGCCGTTGTCATATCTCCATGAGTAGTTACATCATAAACATAAACAGAAATATCTTCATTATACCCTGAGGAATATGATTTAGTCCAGAAATTAATCATTTCTGTTCCTTGTAATGTAAAAGTTGGTGAAATTAACCAATCTGAATTAGTATATGAAGAACTAGTTGTCCATCCTCCATACATAGTTGCTGCTCCATTACCTGTTCTTGCATATGATGTTCCTGTGTTTCTTTGCCACTTTTCATACGAATCATATCCATTATTTACATTTATCCAACAATCTGGAGCTGCTGCATTCCCTGGAAGAGTTGTTACTGTCCAAGTTGATTCAAATCCTTCTGTCCAAGGGAATGCTATTATTGCACCGCATTGGGTTCTAAAAGTAACTGCATCTGTCCAAACACTTTCATCAACCCCAGCAGTACAAATAGATTTTACTCTTACATCATAAGATGAACTTGGATTTAAACTTGTAATTTGGTCCCCTGATGTAACATTTTGTATTTCTGTTGCATTAGTCCAAGAATCTGAAGAAAGTTTATATTGAAGAGTCCAATCTGTTTCTGAGCCTCCTGCTGTCCATGTAACTTCAGCTGTATTTGTTGTAATTGTTGCAACTGGAACCGCTAATGCTGTTGGTCGAGAACATAATATTTCTGTAATAGATATATTATCAATACATGCTGGTGGTTGTTCCCCTCCAGAAGAATCATCTATCCAACCTATAATTAATTTTTTTACTGTTCCTAGATCACCTTGTGAAGGAAGAATAATAGTCATATGAACAACTTGAGTTGGATTTCCGTCATTAGAATAACAATAATAATTATTAGTTCCATACATATTTTGCAAAACTGCACCTTGAGCATTTGTATAAGAACTCCAAGTTGAAGAATTAGAAGCAGTATAATTTACTGATGAATCAACTAAAAAAACCTTTATATAATCATAAGGATAACCATAAAGGCTGCCTTCACCTCCAACTCTAACATCAAATTCTAGAGCATATCCTCCTGCTCCTGTAAATTCAACTGTTCTTGTTGCAGTAACATTTGAAGTACTACCTGTACTGTATGCATTTGATACTCCTGCATCATTAGAAATATAAAGGGAATTACCCGTAATACTACCCGATGTTACAGCTGCTCCTACATGCCATTGATTTGTGTAGGTTCCATTTGAAATTACCCAATTGGTATTTTCATCAGAATCTTCAAAGTTGCAACTATAAGGTATAGTTGCCGCGGTTTGTGACCAACCCTGAATAGCGAAAATTATCGCTATCAATAAAAAAAATACTTTTTTCATCTCTTCTTTAAGTATTAGTTAAACAATAATTTAAAAATGTTATTACTATATGTAGTACATAAACAATACGTATTTAGAGGGGGCAAATCTATAAATAAAAATCTGTAAAAACAAATATTTATAATGGAAAAACACTACAAATTATTTAATTATTTGATTATCTTAATATTGAAATAACACTTTGTAGTGTCATTGTTTCGTTTTATTTTTGTTTTTACTCCAATTTTGTAGTATTTATGTTCTTATTTTGTAGTATTTATTGATGGGTTGTTGATTGGATTTAAAATTTAAATTCTCAAAAATACTGAATTCACTAAGGAAATACTTACAAAAACAAAACATATTTTTAGACTATAATCGCAACAATATCAGAAATTATAGTATGGGAAATTGATAATAATAAAGTTATTGATTAACTTATTTTTTCTTTTTCTATCTGTTGGCGTGATTTGGATTGAGTTACCATATAAACTCCAAGAAACACTAAAATTGTTGAAAGAGCCTTTTCCCAACCAAATACATCTTGCCCAAAGACAACAGCAACACAAGAGGCAATTAATGGTTGAAGATAATTATACATTGTTAGGGTTGTTGGACGTAGGTTCTTTTGCCCCATTGGAATTAAAAGATAAGTTAGAAATGTTGCCATAAGAACAACATAAGCTATCTTAATATAAACTTGTATATCTAAGTTTGCATAATCTACTGCCTGCACTTTTGAAAAAGAAAGTGGTGTAATTATTATTGTGCTGAAAAGAAACATCCATTTCATTATTGTTATTGGGTGGTGCTTTTTTATAAAATCACGGAAGAAAACCAAATAACAAGCATAAGAAATGGAACTAACAAGACATAAGCCATTTCCCAACCATGATCTTGTGTCACTAAAATTAAAATGATTGCTTGATAAAATAAGTGTTACCGCACCAATACAACCGATAAATACTCCAATAACTTTTTTGGTTGTAATAGGCTCTTTTAAATATGCGGCAGAAATTAACATCGTTATAATGGGAGTCAGTGAAACTATTAGTGAAGCATCAATTGGAGAAGTTGTTTTTAATCCTACAATAAATGTAGTTTGATTAATCCCTACGCCAAATAATGAAGCTAAAAAAAGTATTAGAAAGTCTTTTTTTGTAAGTTTTACTGTCTTGATAAATAAAGAAGCAGCCCAAAACACTAAAGTTGCTCCAAACATTCGGAAATAAGTTAAAGCCAAGGAATCAACACCAGCATTAACAAGTACACTCTTAGCTATTGGTATATTTAAACCAAAAATAATATTTACAATTAACATTGCAATATGTCCTTTTGAAGCTCCTTTCATAGTCAAAAATTTCGCAAAGATACACAAATAAAATTTTCTGAATAAGGATACTCCAAATAGCTTATTTCATATAAAGAGATACTAATCTAAGATGGTAAAAAGAAAAACAGTATTAAATGTAATAAAGAAAGATATTAGACGGATTAATTCAGCTCTAAATCTAAAGAAACTCCATCTACAACTTATAAAAGCCTATTTGGAACTAATTATATGGCGTTTAGAACTATGGAGATGTACATCTAAACACACCTAAGATGTACATTTAAGAAGTGCTAAGATGTACATTTAAGCAATGTTTAGATGTACATCTTACGAGTTCTAAAGGAGATTAAAAAAGTTCGTAACTTAATCTTATGAGTTGTAGATGGAGTTTCATTACATTTAGATAAGCTTAAATAAGGATTAGTTAAACTTAAATGTGGGAATAAACAAGGTCAAAAATTGATTATTAGGAAAATAAACACAGAATATATATTTCTATCAAAATATACTCGGTATTAAAATAATAATTTATTTAGTTTGCCGTTATGGAGAGTCGATATGAGATCTTTGATTATTATTATTGAGTAATTGACACATTACTATATTATAGAAACTAACTATTTAATATAAAAACGAAACAACATTATGGTTGATATTATTGAGTTAAACGAAAAGATTCAACGTGAGAGTGCATTTATTGATGTTATTAATAATGAAATGCACAAGTCGATTGTTGGTCAAAAGAATATGATTGAACGTTTAATTATAGGTCTTTTGGCTAATGGACATATCCTTTTGGAAGGTGTTCCAGGATTAGCAAAAACGCAGGCAATAACATCTTTAGCTAAGATTATTGATGCAAAGTTTAGTCGTATCCAATTTACTCCAGACCTTTTGCCTGCCGATTTAATTGGTACAATGATTTACAGTCCAAAGGACGAGCAGTTTTCGGTTAAGAAAGGACCTTTGTTCTCTAACTTTATCTTGGCAGATGAAATTAACCGTTCTCCTGCAAAAGTTCAATCTGCTCTTTTGGAAGCTATGCAGGAACGTCAAGTTACTATTGGTGACAAAACATATAAATTGGAAGAACCTTTCTTAGTTTTAGCAACACAAAATCCTATTGAACAAGAAGGAACATACACTCTACCTGAAGCTCAATTAGATCGTTTTATGATGAAAGTTGTGATTACTTACCCTAAGAAAGATGAGGAAAAGGAAATCCTTCGTATGCAAATGGGTGCTACAATACCTAAGATTGAAACAGTTGTTAAGCCAGAACATATTCTTCATGCTCGTGAAGTTGTAAAAGAAGTTTATCTTGACGAAAAAATAGAAAACTATATTACAGATATAGTATTTGCAACTCGTTTCCCTGAAGCAAATAAATTAGAAAACTTAAAGCCTTATATTAATTATGGCGCTTCTCCTCGTGCTACTATTAATTTGGCATTAGCTTCTCGTGCTTATGCTTTTATTAAAAGAAGAGGTTATGTTATTCCTGAAGATGTTAGAGCAATTTGTTTAGATGTTATGCGTCATAGAATTGGTTTAACTTATGAAGCAGAAGCCGATAACATTACTACAGAAGATATAATTAATGAAATAATTAACAAAGTTGATGTTCCTTAATGATGAATGAAGATTTATTAAAAAAGGTTCGTAAAATTGAAATAAAGACTAAGCGTTTATCAAGAAATATCTTCTCTGGTCAATATCATAGCGCTTTCAAGGGAAGAGGTATGGCTTTTAGTGAAGTAAGGGAATACAACTATGGAGATGAAATTCGTAGTATTGATTGGAATGTTACAGCACGTTTTAATCACCCTTATATAAAAGTCTTTGAAGAAGAAAGAGAGCTTACGGTTGTTTTATTGATTGATGTTAGTGGAAGTACTTTTTTTGGAACTAATGGAAACTTAAAGTCAGATATCATTACAGAGATTGCAGCAGTTCTAAGCTTTTCTGCAATTCAAAATAATGATAAGGTTGGTGTAATATTTTTCAGCGATAAGGTTGAAAAGTATATTCCTCCAAAGAAAGGTTCTGCTCATATCTTAAGAATAATTCGTGAGTTAATCACATATAAACAAAGCGAAACTAAAACGTCGTTTAATACTTCTTTGAAGTTTATGAATAATGTAATTAAAAAACGTTCAACTTGTTTTTTGATTACTGATGGCTATGGAGAGTTTGATGATTCATTACAGATTGTTTCTCGCAAGCATGACTTCTCAACAATTATTGTAAGAGATAAACGTGAAGATATAATTCCTGATATTGGTCTTTTACGCCTTCATGATAATGAGTCTGGAAAAGATATTTGGATAGACTCTTCAGATAAAACTCTAATAAATGAGTTTAAAGGCTTTCGTAAAAAACAAGATTATGAATTAATCCAAAAGTTTAACCGTCTTGGAATTGAAAATATTATGGTTTACACAGGAGAAGATTATATAAAATCTTTGATGAAACTATTTGAGAAAGGAAACCGCCAATGAAAAGAATAGCGATTATTCTAAGTTTACTATTTATATATAGTATATCTTTTGCTCAACAAACAAGTCCTAAGATTAACAAAACAAAGATTCAAATAGGCGACCAAATAATTTATTCATTTAGTTTGCCTATTGAAAAGGTTGATACATCTTATTTCCCAATAGAAGTAAAGGATACTTTGGAAATAGTAAAACAAACTATCGATACAGTAGATAAGGCAGGGAAAAAGTTCTTAGACTATAAATATTACTTAACCTCTTTTGTTTCAGGAAAGCATAATATTGTAACTGCAAATGGAAAAGGTTTAGAATTTGAAGTACTTACATATCCTATTGATACTGTAAAAATAGATATTAAGGACATAAAAGCAAATGCAGAAGAGGCTTTTTCTATTAAAGAGATAATGCCAATTATGATATGGGTACTTATTGGAATTGCGTTTTGTTTTGCTTGTTACTTTGGGTATAAGTTTTGGAAGAAATATCGAAGCAGCAATCTTAAAGATATATTTATTAAGCCTAAACTTCCTGCTCATATTATTGCTTTAAATTCTTTGGAAGACTTACGTTTGAAGCGTTTAATTGAAAATGGAAGAGTAAAAGAATACTATTCTGAAATTTCTGAAATAATAAGAGAATATCTTTTTGGAAGGTTTTCTATTTCTGCAATTGAAATGACTACTGATGAAATTTTATCAGAAGTAGAAAATGTAAAAGATATTAGCAATGACTCTATTAGTTTGCTTGATTATATATTAAAAAATTCCGACTTGGTTAAGTTTGCTAAGTTTATTCCAGATTCTTATGTTAGCGACAAGTGCATGAAAAACTCTTTAGAATTTGTAAATCAAACAAAACCTATTGAGATAGTAGAAGTAAACAAAGAAAGAAAGGAGGCTGAAAATGTTTAGTGGTTTTGAATATCCTTATTTTTTACTATTACTATTAGTTATTCCTTTATTAGTTATTTTCCAATATTTCTATGAAAAGAAACAACATCCAACAATAAGATACTCTCAAATTTCTCCTTTTGAAAATTCAACAAAATCATGGAAAATAAGATTTAGACTATTACCTAATTACATTAGATACTTAGTACTTGCATTATTGATTATTGTTATGGCTCGTCCACAATCATACTTAAGTAGAGATGAAAAGAATATTGAAGGTGTTGATATTATTGTAGCTTTGGACATTTCAAGTTCTATGTTGGCAGAAGATTTTAAACCTAATCGTTTAGATGCAGCCAAAGATGTTGCAAAGGATTTTATGGAAGGAAGAAAAACTGATAATATTGGTTTAGTTGCCTTTTCAGGTGAAGCCTTTACTCAATGCCCTCCTACCACAGATCATTCTATGCTTTTAGAATTAACTTCAAAAGTACAAAGTGGTATTATTGAAGATGGAACAGCTATTGGAGATGGTTTAGCAACTGCAATAAACAGAATTAAAGATACAAAGACAAAGAGTAAAACAATTATTCTTTTAACTGACGGAGTTAATAATATGGGAGCTATTGACCCATTAACCGCAGCAGATATTGCAAAAGATTATAAGATTAGGGTTTATACTATTGGTGTTGGACGAAGAGGAATGGCTCCTTATCCTTTTAAAACTCCTTATGGAACACAATATCAAAGTGTAGAAGTAAATATTGATGAAGCTCTCTTGTCTGAAATTGCAAAAACTACGGGAGGTAAATACTTCCGCTCTACTGATAAAAACTCCCTTAAAACAATATTTAAGGAAATAGATAGTATGGAAAAATCAATAATAGATGTATCGTATTACAAAACTAAGAAAGATTTAGCTCTTCCTTTTTTGATTGGTGCTTTATTATTATTGATAATAGAAGTGTTATTAAGAAAAACAATTTTAAGAACAAATCCATAATATGATTAGAATACAATATCCAGAAGCATTATATCTTTTAATACTAATTCCATTTTTCTTCTTATTACATTATATATATATAAAGAAGAGAAAAGCAAGATTAAAAGATTTTGTTGATAAAGAATTAATTGAAAATATAGTTCCTGAGCTTTCGTATGGCAAGCAATGGACTAAGTTTATATTATTGAATATTGCTTACTTTTTTATAGTATTAGCAATTTCAAATCCTCAAATAGGCACATCAATTGAAAAGAGTGAGAGAAAAGGTTCTGACTTAATGGTTTGTTTAGACATTTCAAACAGTATGTTGGCTGAAGACATTAAACCTAATAGAATATCAAGAGCTAAACAATCATTAAATCATTTAATTGATGAGTTAAATAATGATAGAATTGGTGTAATTATTTTTGCAGGTAGTGCTTATGTTCAATTACCTATCACTAATGACTACGGTGCTGCTAAAACGTTTATTGATGTTATTGACCCTTCTATGATTTCTAATCAAGGTACTGCAATTGGTGCAGCTTTAGAGAAGGCTTATGAAAGCTTCGGAGAAAAGATAAATAATAAATCAAGAAGTATTATTTTAATTTCTGATGGAGAAGATAATGAAGAAGAAGCTGTCGATATTGCAAAAAAAATATCCAAAGAAGGTGTTGTTATAAATACTATTGGGCTTGGATTACCTGAAGGAGCTTTAATTCCTACTGCTAAGGGTAATGGAAAAATGGAATATAAAAAAGATGAGAATGGCTCTTATGTAATGAGTAAACTTAATGAAGGATTATTACAAAATATTGCTAAAGAAGGTAATGGAGTTTATATTAGAGCTAATAACTCTTCAATTGGATTAGATAATATTCTTGCAAGGATTAATAAAATGGACAAAAACGAATATGAAGCTATAGCTTATAAAGACTATGAAAGCAGATTTTATATTTTTGCGTTTATTGGTTTAATCATTTTGATAATTGAATTTATGGTCTTTGAGAAAAAAAATAAATATATTAACAGGAAGTTCTTCTTTGGTAAATAGAAAGGGAGTTGTATGAAAAGAATAATTTATTTGACATTGATATTATTTGTATTGTCTTCTTGTGATAAAGAAAAAAATTATTTACGAGATGGCAATAAAGAATTTAAAGATAAACAATACTCTGAAGCTGAAACTTATTATAGAAAAGCATTAGCTATTGACAGTACCTATGAAAAAGCTCAATACAATCTTGCAAACTCTACTTATAAGCAAAATAAAGAAGCTCAATATGGAAATGCTATAATGTATTACAACAAAGCTTTGACAAAAGATTCAATAGCTGATACTAATTTTGTAGCTAATGTTTTATATAATAGAGGAAATGCTAATTTTAAGCTGGCTATAATGGATTCAGCAGCAAAAAGTGAAAAATATAATGATGGCTTAAAGAAAGCTGTTGATGATTACAAGAAGTCATTAAAGCTAAATGTGAAAGATAGTGCAGCAAGATATAATCTTGCTTTAGCTATGCATCTATTAAAACAAAACAAGAATAATAACCAGAACAAGAATAAGCAAAAGCAGGATCAACAAAATCAACAGCAGCAGCAAAAGCAAAACCAACAGGACAAGAAAAACAATCAAAAGAATAACCAACAAAATCCAAATCAGCAAAAACAAGACAAAAAAGATAAAGGCAATAAAGAACAAGATCAATTAAAAAGTCAAAAGCAACAAGACAATAATAGAATGTTGGAAGCTTTGAAAAATAACGAAAAGAATACTTTAGAGCGTTTAAGAAAAGAAAAAGATAATAACGCAAAGCAAAATAGGAACGCAAAAGATTGGTAGTTTATATTATGAAAAAGAATTTATTTTTATTTCTATTATCTTTATTTGGTTTAGTCGGATTAAACCTAAATGCACAAAATATTAATTTTAGTGCAACGGGTCCTTCTATTATTGGGGTGGGAGAACAATTTAGAATAAGTTTTACAATTAATTCGGATAATGTTTCTAAATTTACACCTCCTTCAATTAGTGGCTTCGATGTATTAGGAGGTCCAAGTACTTCTCGAAGTTCTTCCTACAATAGTATTAATGGCAGAACAACAAGTTCTTCTACAACTACATTTACTTATGTGTTAATGGCTAATAAAGAAGGGGCATTCACTATTGGTGGAGCTAAAGTAAATGCTGATGGGAAGACTTATACTTCTAATTCTCTAAAAATAAAAATTCAAAAGAATCCTACTCAAGCTCAACGTTCTCAACAACAAAGAGTTTACTCACAACAACAAAGCAATCAACGTTCTCAACAACCTCAAGTTACAGTATTAGATAATAAAGCTTTATTTATTAAAGCATATGCTAACAAATCAAAAGCCTTTGTTGGAGAAGAAATAATTATCACATATAAACTTTATACTCTTGTTCCAATATCAGAATATCAAGTAAACAAAATGCCTATAAACAAAGGCTTTTGGATTGAAGAGCTTGATATGTCAAAAGATCCAAGCATTTCTGAAGAAGTTGTTGATGGAAAACGTTATAAGGTAGCAACTCTTAGGAAAGTTATTGCTTATCCTCAACAATCTGGGGATTTAACTATTGCTCCTTTAGATATTGATGTTGTAGCTCAGGTAGCAACTCAGGTTCAACGTCGTTCTTCAACAGGAGACCCATTCTTTGATTCTTTCTTTAATGACCCATTCTTTCAATCAATTGGGCAAATTGGATATCAGAGAGTGAAGAAAAACTTAAAGTCAAATAGAATATCTGTTAATGTAAATTCGCTTCCTCCAACTAATTCTAATTTTTCTGGTGCTGTTGGGAATTTTCAAATTACAGCATCTGCTACTCCTTTAAAATGTAAAACAAATGAAGCTATTACATTAAGATATACCATTTCAGGCTCTGGTAATTTAAGTCTAATTGATAAGATAAATTTAAAAATTCCTACTGAATTTGAATCTTATGATCCTACTATTGATGACCAAATAAATAAAACACAAGGAGGTTCTACAGGAAAAAGAACTTTTGAATATATACTTATTCCGAGAGTTCAAGGCGAATTTAAAATTCCTAAAGTAGAATTTACTTATTTCGATATTAAAAACAAACAATATAAAACTCTTTCTACTCAAGATTTTGTTTTAAGCATTGCAAAAGGTAAGGATGAGCTTAGTGGTCTTGCTCAACAAATGAGTGAAAGAGATAAATACATGAAACGTGATATTGAATTTATCTCAACAAAACCAACGAAGTTTATTTCTTCAAATGATTTAATATATCATAAACCTTTATTATCAATTCTATTTATTCTCCTTCCTATTTTAACCATAGCATTTATATTTTATGAAAAGAAAAAGAAAAGAAAAAATAGTGATATAACTTATGTTAAGTACAAGAAAGCTACAAAAATTGCCTTAAATCGTTTAAAGAAAGCTAAACAATACTTGCAAAAAGAACAAAAGGATGAATTCTATACCGAAGTAGCACAAGCAACTTGGAATTACTTATCTGATAGGTTTAAGATAGAGAAAATGGAATTAAGCTTTGAAAATGTAAAAGATATTTTAAATCAAAAACATCTAAAAGAAGAAACTATTAATAGTTTGATTTCGCTATTAAATAATTGTGAATATGTTCGTTTCTCTCAAGGAGAAGAATTATCCAAGATGGATAATCTTTATGAACAAGCAATTAATACATTAGCAGATATTGAATCTCAAATAAAATAATAGATAGCCATGAAAAAGTGTGTGTATATAATTATAATGTTATTTATTAGTTTGGGATTAAATGCTCAAACACAAGATAAATTATTTGAAGAAGGTAATAAGCAATTTAAGAATAAAGAATATGAATTGGCATTAAAAAGCTACTTGTCTATTGAAAAACAAAACATATTCTCTTCAGATCTATATTATAATATAGGAAATACATATTTTCGTTTAAATGATTATACAAACTCCATATTGTATTATGAAAGAGGGTTAAGACTTAATCCAAATGATGAAAATCTAAATACCAATCTAAAAGTTGCCAAAGCAAGATTAAAAAGTGATATTTATGTAGTTCCAAGTTTCTTTTTAGTAAGATGGTGGAATAATATATCAAATCTTTTTACACCTTATTGGTGGACAATCGTTTCTATTGCATTATTATTAATCGCATATATATTATTTATATTCTATTACTTCTCTTTTGATAAAAAAGTACTACTATTTTATTCCTTATTATTATCTCTTTTACTTTTTATAACATCTTGCTTTGCTGGCTACACAAGGCAAACACAATTACATTCAAAAAATCAAGCCATAGTATTTGGAGAACAAACCGTTGGAAAAGATTCTCCTGACAAGAATTCTTCAGATAAAATGAAAATACTAAGAGGGCAGAAAATAAAAATAATTGATAAGGAAGATAATTGGATAAAAGTTAAAACAGAAGACGGGAAAGAGGCTTGGATAGAAAGTCAAGACGTTGTAATAATCTAATAAATGTATATTGATATATCTTCATATATTAAAGATAAACAGACATATTATAATTAATAAAACCTCTTTCAATGAGTGATAAAATAGAACATAAAGGCACAATAACAGAAATAACAAATAATAAAATTGTTGTAAGAATTATATCTTCATCAATGTGTTCCTCGTGCCACGCAAGAGGAGCCTGCGGTAGTCTTGACTCTAAAGAAAAAAATATTGAAGTAAAGACAACCAATAACTCAAAATATAGAATAGGAGATGAAGTAACTGTAAGCTTAGAGCAAAAAATGGGATACAAAGCAGTATTTATAGGATTCTTTCTACCATTTATTGTATTATTTCTAACAGCATTCCTTTGCAATAAATTCATATTTCCAACAAATGAAGTCTTAACTGCTTTATCTTCGCTATTAGCTGTAGCCATATATTATTTTATTATCTATAAACTACGAAATAAAATAGATAAAGAATTCCATTTCCAAATCAAATAATGGAGAATAAACATAAAATTAATTAGTAAAATAGACTTTTCATTTCATTTTCAAACAAAAAACTAATAAAATTAGCTTTGTATTTGTTTTATTTGTATTTTTGCTCATTAAAGTTGCAAATAATTTATAAGTAATAAAACAATAGATTTATGAAAAACAGAAAGTTACTATTAGGATTAGTGATTTTACTCCTTTCTTGTATTGGATTAAATTCAGCTAATGCTCAAAAAAATGATGAATGGATTTCTCTTGGACCTAATAATGTTAGTGGTCGTTCAAGAGCAATTGTATTTGACCGTTTCAATAACAATATCATGTATTCTGGTGGTGTTGCTGGTGGTTTATTCATTAGTGTAAATGATGGCAAAAACTGGCAAGAAATTCAATTGGGTGATGGTCAACAAAACCTTGCGATTACTGCTATAGCTCAAGATAATAACGGTGTTATTTATCTTGGAACTGGTGAAGGTAATTACAAAGCAACTGGTTTTGGTATTAGTAATGAAAAAATAGGAATGTTAGGTAGTGGAGTTTATAAATCAACTACTTTAAATTCTTCTAACAAAAACTGGGCTGCCAATTTAGCTGACGATAATGCTAAATATGCTTGGGCTACTTCTAATATACAATTTGAATTACTTGATTTCACTAAACCAACTTCTGCTTACAACTATGGTGACGGAAAAGCATTTATAAACAGAATAGCGATTAATAAAACTAACAATGATGTTTATGTTGCTACCGATGCTGGTTTAATGTTAATTAATGCTGATGCTACTGATTGGACAGCAGTTAGTGCAATACCAACAACAGCAACCGTTGGTGATATTGCCATAAATAGCAATGGAATAATTGCAGTTTATTATACTGATAGCGAAGGGAAAATTGATATTTCTAATGATAATTTCGCAACGAACGCTATTATCTTCAGCAAAACAAATCTTGAAGTTTTAGATACAAGTGCTACTTCTATTAATCGTATTAGATTAGCTTTTGGAACTAAAAATCCTAATAAACTTTATGCTTATACTAATTATGTTTCTCAAGATGCTAGTGGTTATTCTTATGCTGAAATATTAGTTAGAACTAATGATATAAACGATATTAATTGGAGAAGAACAACCCCTTCAACATATAGTGATGGCTCTCCAGAAGCAATGTCTATTGGAGTTGATGATAGAGGTGAAACTGAATATGTTTACCTTGGTGGAAATACTATAAAAAAAGGTTATAATGCTAATAATTCTGATATTTACTACTGGGGAACTATTAGCCAATATTATAATTCAACTGATGATATTGATGGAATAAGAACATCTACTAATTTTGTAAGTAGTGGTATTAATGAAATAATATTTAAAGAAAATCCTATAACAACTTATGATTCTGCTTTTATTGCTGTTGCAACTAATGGTGGTATCCATATATATTCTTTTGATTCTACTTTATACAATATTGGTTGGAGAATATCTGCAAAAAATATGATTACAACACAATTTTATAGTGTTGCAGTTACTCCTGACGCATCTGTTGTTGGTGGTACAGAAGCCAATGGTTCTATTTATATTCCAAATTCTGGGAATTTAGGCACGAATAAGGTAGGAGATGTTATCTGGACTGTAAATTCACAAGGTTATAATCCTAATTCTTTCCAATATACAGAAAGTGGTGGTAATGTTGGTGCTTCACAGTTCCAACGTATTTTACCTACTCAAAGAAAATCATTAATACTTTCAAGACCTTATGGAGAAATTGCACGTACATACAGTAATAATGGTGATTATGCAGCAATAGATGATGTTACATGGAATTATGGATCTACTTTATTTAATAATGGTATAATTGAGAATCAAACTTGGAGAAATTACGAACCAGATGTAACTCCTATGTATTTATGGGAATCTATTAATGCTAATTTGCCAGACTCAATTAGTTTGACAATTGACACAACTACTGTAATTAATAGAAGATATATGCTTAGATGGGGTGATAGAATTTATTCAGGAGATACTATTTTAGCAAAAAGTCCAAATATGGGGTATCCTTTCTTTTACATTTGTCCTTTTGACTCTATTCAACTTAATAAAGACACAACTTTTAGAATTCAAAATCCTGTTCAATCAAGATTATTTTTTGGAACTTCACAAGGCATGTACGTATGCTTAAATATTAATGATTATGTAGCTTCGCCTTTAGAAGGTTCTGCAACAAAAATATCTATGGTGAAATTTTATGAAACTCTTAAATCTGCCAATATACCAACAGAAAAAATACATTGTATCGCTTTAACAAATGATGGAAAAACATTATTTGTTTCAACTGATAAAGTTAATGCGGTAACAGATACATCATTCCTTTATCGATTTGATTTATCTCAAACTGATTTTTTAAATTCTTCTTCTTCTATTAGTATTATTCCTCAAACTCAAGTTTTCACTCGTCAAATTACATCTATTACAGTTGATAAAAAGAATGGAAATAACGTAATGCTAACTTTTGGAACTTATATTAGTGCTAATTCAAATATGCAAGTTTCAAGCAATGCTTTAGCTGAACCATTTTCCTCTACTATCTTTAAAGAAGTAATAAATACAGATCCTGATGATCTAAATCTATTACCTAATAACAAACCTGTATTCTGTGCTTTAATAGAAAGTGTAAATCCTGATAATATTAGTAATAATGTTGCTTATATTGGAGCTGAAGATGGTATTTACAAAACAGATAATTTCTTAGGTTCTCCTACTGGCAATAAGGTTACTATTGAATGGACTAAGATACAAGGGATTCCTAATGTTCCTGTATTTCAACTTATACAACAAACTATGAGATTACCAAGATATGAATTCACCACAACATCAGGACAGAATTCTGTTCTTACAACATTTCTAAGAACAGAACTTCCTGGCGCTATTTATGCAGCAACTTATGGAAAAGGTTTATTTGCTTTCTTAGGAGATGCTGTAGAAGCTGATACAACTATTGTTGGAATTAAAGATAATATTATTGTAAAAAATCCAGAATCTAATTTAAGAGTTTATCCTAACCCTGCTTCAAGCACAACCACTCTTGATTATGCTTTAACTGATGCGTCAAACGTTACACTTCAAGTTTATGATATGAATGGTCGTTTATTAAGTTCATTAGATAAAGGTCGTCAATCTTCAGGACAACATTCCCTTCAAATGAATGTTCAAAATATGAAGAGTGGAGTTTATATGATTCGTATTATAACTAATAAATCAACAAACACTGCAAAACTAATCGTTAGATAAGAAAACATAACGAAATAAATCTTTAAAGAGATCTTAGAAATAAGGTCTCTTTTTTTTTGTTAATTTAAACTTATTGCATTATTCTTTGTCTAAAGATGCAAGAATCCTTAATATACAATTTAATAATTAACAGATTAATTTATGAAAAACAAATGTGTCTTTTCAATCATTACTATTATGTTATCTTTTATAACATATTCAGCAATGTCTCAAACAGGTGTTATTGTCCAATACACCACAAATCAGGAGCAAGCTTTTATCTTAAATGATCAAGGGAAAATTTATTTTTCTGGTAGTAATTTAATGATAGACCAATCAAATGGACAAACAGAAACAATAGCTATTTCTGACATTAGGAAATTATATTTCCAAACAAACTTAAGCATAAGTGAAGATATTGCTGTTGATAATAATATCATTCTTTATCCAAATCCTGCAAAAGATCAAATTAAATTATCTAATATTAAAGCTCATACCTTAATATCTGTATATAGCATGGATGGTAAATTATTAATTAATCAGTTTAGTTTTCAAGACCAAAGCATAAATGTTGGCAACCTTCAAAAAGGTTTATACATAGTTAAAGCTAATGACAAAACATTTAAACTTATCAAACAATGAGAAAGATAGCATTATTTATAATGGCTCTATTAATTAATGGAGCATTATTTGCACAACAAGAAAAGATGTTAATTCATCATTCTTCAAATGTAGTATATGAAAAAGCTATCTCTTTAATAGATAGTATAAAACTAAATGCTTCAACATCTAATGTTCTTATTAACGAAGCTAATGACACCACAACAATACCAATTAGTGGAATTGATAGCATTACTTTCACAAACGACACAACAACTCATCCAACATCAAATGTGGTATATATAGTTTTTAATGATACAAATTGTAATATAATTAACCCTCTTTCTGTTTTTGGAGTAGCAATAACTGATACAGCTAATAAGGTAAATATTGTTACAACAGCAAATATTGAAAACATAGAATATAATATTTCAGGCACAACAACTAACGGATCTATTACTATTAATAGTGATAAAAAATTAATACTTAATCTTGCAGGAGCTAATATTACAAATCCTAATGGAGCTGCAATTTTAGTTTCTTCTAATAAAGACACTGAAGTAATTCTTACAGCAAACACAGAAAATTATCTTAGTGATGGCTCTGGTTCTTCTGCTAAAGCACCTCTTCACTGTGCAGGTAATTTAACATTTGATGGACAAGGTAACTTAAAACTAAATAGTGCAAAGAAGCATGGCATATCTTCTTCAAAAGCAATCAATATCTTAAATGGTAATATAGAAGTCTTTTATGCATTAAGTGATGGAACACACTCAGAAGGTTTTTCTATGACTAATGGATCATTAAAAATAGACACAACTTTAGGTGATGGCATTGACGCAGGAGCAACAGATGTAATAATTGATGGAGGAACTATTAATATTAGTTCAACTGCTGATGATACAAAAGGAATAAAAACTGACGCAGTCGTTATAATTAATGGTTCTGATATTACGATGACAGTTGCTGGAGCACAATCAAAAGGTATAAAAGGAGCTTCAAATGTTATAATTAATAATGGCAATATCAACATAACAACATCAGGAATAACAGTTCGTGAAGCATTAGACCTTGGTTTTGACACAAAATATGCAACAGGAATAACATCTGATACAAATATCGTTATCAATGGTGGAACAATAACAATGTTAAATACCTCAACAAATAATGGAGGTAAATGTCTTTCAGCAGACGGTTCCGTTTATATTAATGGAGGAACATTAAATCTTACTACTAATGGTAATGGTGATACAATTACAACATCTCTTGGAGTAAAAGATGGTTATTCTTCTGCATGTATTAAAGGGGATTACGGAGTATATTTATTAGGTGGAAATATAACTTGCTTAAGTACAGGTTTAGGGGCAAAAGGAATTTCAGCAGATAGCTTAATAATTATTGGTGCAACTGGAGTTGCTGATAGTAATTTAATATTAAATGTTTCTACCACAGGAAATAGATTCTATGTTTCAGGCACAACAGGCACTGGTCCTAATGATAATGCTGATTATTGTAATCCTAAGGCAGTAAAATCAGATGGGAACTTATATGTAAATAGTGGAACAGTTACAATTAATTGTACACAAACAATAGAAGGTGGTGAAGGTCTTGAAAGTAAAGACTCATTATTTATTAATGGTGGCTTAATTGAAATAAACACCTATGATGATTGTGTTAATGCATCAAATCATATTCAAATAAACGGAGGAAAAATTTATGCTTATGCAAGAGGAAATGATGGATTTGATTCAAATGGTACTTTCTTAATTACAGGAGGATTTACAATATCTTGTGGAACACGTGCTCCAGAAGAAGGATTTGATTGCGACCAAAACAATTTTAAAATAACAGGAGGTGTTCTTATTGGAACTGGAGGATCAACAAGCGATCCAACAGCTTCAATTTGTACTCAACACTCTTTAAAATATTCTAATGCAACAGCAGGAAATGCAATCTGTATTAAGAATAGTGATAATAATGCAATACTTACTTATACACTACCTACATATTATGGCTCTGGTCAAGGAGGTCCAGGAGGTGGAAATACAATGTTATTATTATACTCAAGTCCAAGCCTAACAGCAGGGTCTTATACACTACAATATGGAGGAACAATAACAGGAGGAACATCTTTCCATAACTACTACGATGGAGCAACATATACAGGAGGCTCTACAAAGACATTCACAGTAAGTACTAATATGGTAACATCGGTACAGTAACACATATTCCATTAATTAACTAAGAAGAGGCGATTACTTTGTAAAATAAAGAATCGCCTATCTTTTTATTATCCCTTTTATTTAATGGCCCCTCGCTCCTATTTTCCAACAATAACTTTACCTCTAATAGTTTTTCCATTAAGAGAAACATTATAAGAATAAGTTCCAACACTTAGAGAAGAAACATCAATCCTATTTCCTTGTTTTGCATTCAGTTTTTCTTTCTTTACAATTCGTCCTTGCATATCAAGTAATTCTATATCACTTGCTTTAAAGTTTGTGCATTCAATATCTACATTAATATAATCTCTTGCAGGATTAGGATAAACCTTTATGCTTTCTTTTTCTTGAGTTTCTATATTTAGAATACTTAATAAACCATCTTCTGAAACTTTTGCTATCCAATTATTTGAAGAAAGAATTACACCTCCATCTTCTGTAGCTTTAATTCCAAAAAGTTGTTTCATGCTTCCATAAGCAAAATTAACTATATAGAAGAAATTTATTCCTCCATTAAGATCATAATTATATAAACCAATAAGCTGACGAGAGGTATAATTATATTCATAAAAACGATAATACTTATAAATCGAATTAGTAGTATAATAATCTAAAAAATTTCTCTCAACCATAAGAGTAGGAAGTATATGAACATAGCCCATATCTCCATGATTTATAATTGTATCCGTATAATAAAAATATTGTGAGTGAAGTGTCTGTGAATGAATATTTAGAATACTACTTGCCTCAAAATGATTATTGGATATTGTATCATAAATTGCTATATCAAACCCAGAAATAATAACTAAAGAATCATTAATAGGCTTAACATTATTAAAGAAATAACATTTATCAAAACAACTCGAAGCTTCTAATATCAAATCTTTTTTTCTAATATTATAAACATAAGTACTTCCAAAATCTGCGAGTTTTACACTTGTTATTAAATTATAGTATTGGCTTGTTTCAAAAAGATAAGGTGTTCCAATTACATTAAAGATATTTGAATATTCAATATTACCAACACTATCAACAAGAATTAGTTTGCAATTATTACTCCCTAAAGCAAAATCATTCCTTAATAATACAATAGATTTATTTCCTTGAGTATTATACGCATTCACACATATAGATTCAAAATTAATTGTATCGCTACTTCCTATATAAAGAGTAGTATTAAATAAAAGAACTCCATTATCATCTTCACAATAAATTTTCACTGTATCTATATTATTATTACTATAAGCAGTATAATAAAGTCCATAATTCAGATTATTCTTTTTAAAGAATAAATCTCTTGAGAAATTTGATTTATAAACAACACTATCAATAATATTTAAGTTATCATCCAACTTTATAATTTTATTAGTATCGGCATAATGTGTATAAAAAATATTCTCGGCATGATTATCACTATTAACTAATAAAAAAGATTTGTTTGATTGCTTAACCAACACATTATTATCAGAAAACACAGAATCTAATATTTGAGCATTTACACTGAGACTAAAAGCTATTGCTAATAGAATAAATAGAAAACATGTCTTTTTCATGGATTAATTGTATTGTTGAATTAATAAATTATTTTCCAACTATAATCTTTCCACTAATAGTTTTTCCATTAAGAGTAACATTATAAGAATAAGCTCCAGCACTTAGAGAAGAAACATCAATCCTATTTCCTTGTTTTGCTTTCAGTTTTGCACTCTTAACTAATTTTCCTTGCATATCAAGCAATTCAATATCACTTGCCTTAAAGTTTGTACATTCAATATTCACATTAACATAATCCCTTGCAGGATTAGGATAAACCTTTATTGTTTCCTTTTCTTGGGTTGCGATATCTATAATACTTGCTAATCCATTTGGCATAAACTTTACTAAACTATTACTGAATAATATTATAACTCCACCGTCTGATGTTGCTTTTAATCCAAGGAAATCACTATAACCATTGTAAATTCTGTAAACGAAGTTAGTGTCTCCTATTAGATTGTAATTGACTATACCAAATCCTACATAATGAGAATCATATTCATTCCAATTTTTACTCATAATAAAACATGAATAAATTGAATCAGTAGTAATAAAGTCAACATTATGAGCTCCTGAATACATTCTATTTGTTAAAGGCCAAATACTATCGTAGATTGGATCACAATGAGAAAAAATGGGATAACCTATTTTAGTGTTCTTATTCATTAAGTAAAAGGAATTGAAAGGTGAGGAATATGAATAATCTGGGAAATTATAACTTAAATCATATTCATAGGAAAAAGTAAATATGGAGTCATTTAATTTTTTCATATTATATGCGTTGTAACCTACTATACTATCATCAATTTCTAATGTATTGGTATTAACATAGTATAAATAATTTTCATTTGAGAACCAACTCTTTTGTTTTGATAGTAAGAAGTGCTGATTATCAAAATTTGCAATATCAACTTCATCAATATCTCTATAATGGATTTTTGTTTGAGCAACATTTCCAAGGGAATCAACTCTAATTAATTTCATTGCACTTGCATTATCACTTATGTTAATATTTTGTAGTGAAGTATTTAATAATGCAAATATTCTATCTTTATTGTCAAGTATTATTTCTTTCCAATAACGCCATTTTAAAGTATCATCGCTTTCATTCATAATTCGTTTTGAATAGAAAATATTACCTAAGGTATCTTCACAATAAGTGTCCAAATGCTGAATATAATAATAATTAAGATCATAATCAACACTGTCTTTAATCTTAACTCCGTATAATTTATTATTAGATCTAGAAGTCCTATAAATTTTATTTGGACTATTGCTTGAATACAATATATTTAAATCCTTATCTAAATGTATAATAGGATTATTTGTATCACGAGTACTTAACCAAAGATCATCTCCATCAAGATTATCTAAAAGATTATACCATTTATATCTATCAAACTCAAGTATCTTAATTTTACTATCTCGATAAACTTCGTTTAAACCTTGTGCTTTTGCACTAAAACTAATAAGAATTAGCAATAAAATAAATAGTAATCGTTTCATAATCTTTGAGAATTAAAGGTTTATTATAATTGAGCAAAGATATAAATATTTCAACACCAAACAAATTTATTTCTAAATATTTTACCTTTCGTTTTTATTTTAGAGTTAGTTTTATTTATAACCTATTATTTTATTACCTTTTATCTCTATTCTTTCTCTATTTAATAGATGATTATATCAAAATTCATTTCTTATTTTTTGCTTGATTTCTTCTTTAATTCTGAATTAATTTTGTTCTAATTTTAGTGCTAATGGACTAAAGAGGTTATTTACTATTAAAAGTATATCTAAAGAGCTTATCAATAAATATTTGCTTAACTTAAAATGATTACAAAAATAATAAATTCAATTACTTACAATGTTTTTATTCTCTATTTTGCCCTTTAAGCCAATTTTCTTTCGTTTATGAGCAATAATAATAAAATATTTTGTATCTTTGTAGTTCAAAGTTGCTAAAAGTCAAGAGCAACGAACAAACTCACTTAAAATATCTTAAAATATACGATAGGCATCGTAGATAGTCTACGATGGGCATCGTAACACTACCACGATGCCCATCGTAGTACAATTTATTCCCTATTAAAATATTTTTTAATCCCGTTTCCATAGAAAAAGATCCCTTTTAATTTTAAAAAGACTTGATATAAATCCAGAAAGAGTTTATATAATTTGAGATATATGGAGTTTAATTTCAACTAAAGTTTATTTAATATCAGCTTAACTTGATTTATTATTATAGGCTAAGTATTAGTTAATGAGATTGTTTAATTGAATTTATTGATTATTTGTCAAGAGCTAGACTATTCTTAATATGAATAAGGATTAGAGTTGAATTAGTGCAAAGGAATAAACATCTAAAGAAATAATATCTGGAATAAAGAAATAGAGGGATAAATATTCTTTATCCCTCTATTTCTTAACTTATTACCTTTTTTCTTTTTAGTTCATTGTTCCAAAAAGACCAACCTTTATTGCTACGTTGTTTAATCCAAAATCAGGAAAATCAGATATTTTTTGCTTTGAATATGATAGATATGTATCACCATAATAGAAGTTATAACGATACTCTCCTCCTATCATGAAATAAGTATCCTTTTCTATTCTAAAACGGAACTCTAACCCCATTGGAGCAAAGAAGTTATAGTATTGTGATGCTGCCCAAGTATATCCTCCCATTTCATTCATAGTAAGATCTCTACTTGTTGTTTGTGTATAATTTAAATTATTATAATTCCAACCAATTCCAACTCTTGGTACTACCATAAATCTATCTTTACATAGCCTAATAATAGGGTATCCAAAGTTTAAGCTCAAATATTCAGACATTGAATTTAATGATTTACTATTTGATTCATTATTATATCCTTCAATATCTAAATCTCCAACTATTTCAAGTCCAAAACTTGTTTTTCCTCCAAATTGGAATAACATCCCATAATTAAATGCGTTTATTTGATCCATTCCAAGTTTTTGGCTTAAATTATCATTATTATTTACAAACGAGCCAATCAAACTTAAACCAAATATTCCTGATGATTTTTTATGACGATGACCATCAAATAAAATTGTGTCATCAACTGTTGTTGTGGTTGTTCTGGTATAATACACAGAATCTCCTACTTGTTTAGTTTCAATTACTTTTCTAATAAACTTAGTCTTTTCTTGTGCAAAAACTGTTGTAAATAAGCTTATTGATACTAAAAACAAAAATACCTTTTTCATAAAAATATTGTTTTATTAATGTTATGTAATGTGCAAATGTACAAATAAAATAATAAACAAGATATTATCTCGTTATTATTCTTGTTATAAACATACATTGTATATGCTTAGAAAAATTTCCTTTACATTAATTCTTTGTCTTTGTTTTTTTGCCTCAAAAGCCCAACAAGAAATATATGAAGCTTATGCTGTTTTAAATTTACGTTCATCAGCAAGAGTTGCTGCTTTGGGAATGGATTTCCTACCTTGGCAAGCTAATGATATATCTGTTGCAATAACAAACCCGTCTCTGCTTTCTAATAAAATAAATAATCAATTTTCTTTTGGATATACTGATCTTTTTGCAGGAATATGGCAAGGCAATATTGCTTATGCTCATACTTTTGATAAGATAGGTAATTTTAGTTTTGGATTGAATTATGTTGGTTATGGTGATTTCACTCGAACAGAAGTGAATGGTGATGTTTCGGGGTCTTTCACTTCCAATGACTATATGTTTACAATTGGTTGGGGAAGAATGTTAGATAGTAATGTATATATTGGAGCAAACTTAAAACCAATCTTTTCTCAATACGAAAGCTATTCTTCTATTGCGCTTGCTATTGATTTAGCTGCAACATATATGAGTAATGATAGAAGTTTTATGGCAACCTTTATGGCTCGTAATTTTGGTACTCAATTAAAATCCTATAACGGCACAGAGGAAAAACTACCTTTTGAATTAGAGTTAGGCTTTTCAAAGAAATTAAAACATGCCCCTTTCCGTCTTTTTGTTATGGCAACAAATATTCAAAAATGGGACTTAAGAGAAAATGATCCTTTAAACCCAAGAGATGAAACAGACCCATTTACAGGAAAGGTTACAAAAGAAAATACGTTTTTGGGAATACTTGATAATAGTTTCCGCCACTTAAACTTTGGAGTAAATTTTGAACCATCTAAGAATTTTTATTTAGCATTTGGATATTCTTGGAAACAAAGTCGTGAGATGTATCTTGAAGATGCCTTTTCAATGGCAGGCTTTTCCTATGGTTTTGGCTTTAACATAAAGAAATTCAAAATTTCCTACGCAAGAAACGAATATCATATATATGGTTCTCCAAACCATATAAGCTTATTAGTTTCTATATAATAAAAATTAAAATAAGTAATAGTAATTCTTTTATTAATCCTCTTTTGGTTGAATTATCATTCCCCACTTCCTTTTTGTGGAGTCTTTATCTAAGATTTTAATTTCTTCAACTGCATATCTGCCTTCTGGATTAATACCTATTACATCAATTATTCCATCGTGTAATTTCAAAACAACTTTATTGTTTGAGTAATGATTTTTTCTTTTCCACTCGTGAGTAAAACTTTCTTCTGGTGTACGTGGAATATAATTAGGGCAATCCCAAAGATGTACTTGTGTTTGAAATATTTCTTTCCAACGATGACCTGTATATGAACATACTCTTATTACATTAAGATTAGTGTAATCCCTATTAACTGTCATAAAAGAAATTTCATCTCCTCCATCGCCATCAAGATCTCCTTCATTTACTAAGAAGAAAACACCTAAATCTCCAGTTAAGTTCAAAGGAGTTATTTCTTTATTATCTGAATATAATTTTGTTGGTCCTTCATAAAGCATTTCATCAAATCCATCTCCATCCCAATCTCCACGTATTGCAAAACGAGAATCTTCAGTTTTGTTCCAAGTCCAAGATGCTGGGTCTGATGAATTCATAACAACATCAACCCAAGGTTTAATCTTTTCTTCATCACCTTCCTTTATCTCTTTATGATTTGCTGCGTTTTTATCTTCTTGTGCTAAGACTGTTTTTGCTGAAAAACACATTGTGATTGTTAATGTGAAAGCAAATAAAAATAATCTTTTCATATCAATAATTATTTTGTACTTTATATGACTTCTTCGTATCTAAGGTTATTAATAATATATGCTTGTCTTTCTGGAGTATTATCTCCCATAAAGAATGATAGCACTTCTTTTATTCCACTTTCTTTATTTAAAAGTACTGGGTCTAATCTAATATCTTTCCCTATAAAGAATCTAAACTCATCTGGTGATATTTCTCCTAATCCTTTAAAACGTGTTATCTCAGGATTAGCACCAAGTTGTGTTAGTGCGTTTTGTCTTTCTTCTTCTGAATAACAATAAAAAGTCTTTTGTTTATTTCTTACTCTGAATAATGGAGTTTGTAGAATGTATATATGTCCTGCTTTTACTAATTCAGGAAAGAATTGCAAGAAGAATGTCATTAATAACATTCTAATATGCATTCCATCAACATCGGCATCAGTTGCTACTACAATATTATTATATCTAAGATTATCTAAATCTTCTTCTATATTTAATGCGGATTGCAGAAGGTTAAACTCTTCATTTTTATAAACAAGTTCTTTTTTTTCACCATAACAGTTTAATGGTTTACCTCTTAATGAAAAAACAGCTTGTGTGTTTACGTCTCTTGATTTTGTTATTGAACCAGATGCAGAATCACCTTCGGTGATAAATAATGTTGATTCTAATCTTCTATCATCTTTTGTATTGTAGTGTATTCTACAATCTCTTAGTTTCTTGTTATGCAAGCTAATCTTTTTTGCACTTTCTTTTGCAATTTTCTTAATACTCGCTATATCTTTTCTTTCTTTCTCACTTTGAACAATCTTTCTTAAGATACTTTCTGCTGTTTCTGGATTCTTATAAAGGTAATTATCAAGATTTCTTTTTACAACATCATTAATAAAATTTCTTACTGTTTGACCCTTACCATTTGTCTCCATATTTATTGAACCAAGTTTTGTCTTGGTTTGAGATTCAAATATAGGCTCTTGTATTCTTAAACTAATTGCACATACTATTCCACTTCTAATATCGGAAGGTTCGTAGTCTTTTTTATAAAACTCTCTACATACTTTTATTAATGCTTCACGGAAAGCTTGTTGATGAGTTCCTCCTTGTGTGGTATGTTGACCATTAACAAAAGAATAGTATTCTTCCCCATAAGCTTTATCTGAGTGTGTAAAAGCAAACTCAAAGTTTTCTTCTCTTATGTGAATTATAGGATATATTATTTCTGTGTCTATATTATTTTCTAAAAGGTCGTACAAACCATTTCTTGAAAGATATTTTTTCCCATTATATATTATGACAAGACCACGATTTAAATATGCGTAGTTCCATATCATTTTCTCAATATATTCATTTAGGAAAAAGTAATTTCCAAACAATTCTCCATCTGGAATAAATTCAATTATTGTTCCTTCTTCAAGGTTTGTTTTCTCTATATTACTATCTTTAATAAGCTCACCTTTTCTAAACTCAGCTACCTTTGATTGATTATTTCTAATTGATTGAACATAAAAATATTCTGAAAGAGCATTAACAGCTTTTGTTCCTACTCCATTCATACCAACTGATTTTTGGAATGAAACTGAGTCATATTTTGCTCCAGTATTTATCTTAGAAACGCAATCCACAACCTTTCCTAATGGGATCCCACGTCCATAATCTCTAATAGAGACCTTTTTCGTTTCAAAATCAATATTTATCTCTATTGATTTCCCAAATCCCATTGCATATTCATCAATAGAATTATCTATAACTTCCTTAATAAGAATATATATACCATCATCAGGAGATGCTCCATCACCTAATTTACCAATGTACATTCCTGGACGTAAACGAATATGTTCATTCCAGTCGAGAGACTTAACACTATCGTCATTATAATTAGCTCTGCTGATTTCTTCTTCCAATGTCATAGGATGCAAAAGTACAAAAACTTTTGTTTATTACTTACATTTTAGCTACTTTTGCTGTTTAATTCATGTAAACAATAAACATTTTATGTTATGAAACGAATTATCACTTTCTTTATTTTGTCAATTCTTACAGGCTATTGGACTAAGGCTGAACTTTCTCAATACCCTATTCCAACAAATTTATCAGTAACAAATATACTATATAATGATGCTACTTTGACATGGGATAATAGTTCTAATGCATTGTATTGGATAGTATCTTATAATATTTCTCAAAGCACTTATATTAATGAACAAATAGTTTCAACAAATACGCTTCAAATAAATGGTTTAGTTTCTGGCGTTGCTTATAATTGGAAAGTAAAAATGATTGATTCTAATAACGATACAACCGATTGGTCAAATACTGCAACTTTTCAGACTCTTATGCAACAAACTGATTGCAATCCTATATCTCAATTAACTATTGATGCAATGGGAACAAATGGAATAACTGTCCAATGGGTTGCTGATTCAACTCAAACACAATGGGAAGTTGTTTATGGAGAACTTGGATTTGATCCAGATTATGATGGCACAAGCATAACAACAAGTAATTACTATTGCCTTATCCCATCAAATGGATTAACTCTTAACAATTGGTATCAAATTGCAGTTAGAAATCTATGTCAAGGAGCTTCTAGTGGTTGGACTTATATAAATGTTCGTTATATTGCAAATCAAAATTATGACCTACCAGTTCAGCAAACATTTGAAAATGATATTCAGAACTCTATATTTGGTTTTGTGAATGGGACATTAAACCCTTGGATATTAGGGAATGCTTTCAATTCTACTATTGATGGGAATAACTCTATCTACGTTTCAACCGATGCAGGACAAACAAATAACTATTATTCTTCAGCTTCTGCAATAAGCTACGCATATATAGATGTAATGATACCTTCTTATGCCACAAGTTTTTATTTAGATTTTAAATGGAAATGTTTAGGACAAAATCCTAATGATGGTATGAAAGTTTATCTAATGGGGGATAATACAGCTTTAGATATTAATCAATTGCCTGCATCATCAAATCAAATTGGTCAAACTTTTTATAATAACGACACAAACTCTACTTGGCAAAGTGAACATATTGAAATACCAGCAGAATATGTAGGACAAGTTCGTAGAGTTGTTTTTGCTTGGATAAATGATGCATCTCTTGGAGGACAAGGAGGAGCTGTTGTTGATGATATTTACATTACAGCCAGATATTGTGCAACCCCGACAACCCCTATTCATAATTATATAACTTCATCATCTGCATATCTTAGTTGGAACTTTGCAGAAGGACAAGATGACTTTAATATTCAATATCGCAAATTAGGAACATCACAATGGAATCAAGTTAATTTAGTTTCTTCAAACTATTTACTTCAAAATTTAGATGATAATTCAACCTATATCTATAGAGTACAAGCTGATTGTGGAATGGAACAAAGTTTCTTCTCTGTAACAGATACATTTACAACACTTATTCAATGTTTGCCACCTGAAAATATTCACACTATTTCTTATAAAAATAATAATGCAATAATATCTTGGGATAATGATAATCAAGTAACAAAATGGATATTTGAGTATGGGATAGATAATGGAGATAATACAGTATATACTACTTCAACTATTTATTCTCGCATTGACACATTAAGCAATTTAACTTCTGATACATATTATAATGTTCGCATAAGAGCAATATCTTTCCAAAATGACACTTCTCGTTATTCTGATACGTTCCATTTTCATACTCTTTGTAATACAATCAATCAATTTCCTTTCAATGATTTGACCGATAGTGTTACTTGGAATAATGTTAATGGTTATTCAAATCAAAATTCTTGTTGGGAAATTAAAGGTGACACTTTATTATCACCAATATTTGACTTTACCAATTTAGGATACCCTGAAATAAACTTCCAATATTCTTATATAGATAGCATCTATTATTTTACAACATACAAAATATTAATTACAACTGATGGAAATACATATTATAATGTTAGAAATTTAAATCAAGTAGGTAACGGTTTTACTTTAGCAAATCAAGAAATACCTACATTTGCTAATGAAGATTTTATAAGAATCGCTTTTGTTCCTCAATACTATTTTTATTCTATTGCAAATTTCCAAATAAAAGACTTCCAAATAAAAGATTTATGCAAATCTCCAGAAGAGATAATACTGTTAGATATATCATCAAATACCGCAACAATAGATTGGGCTTCTTATTCAAATAATCAAAACTGGGATATTGCAGTTATTGATACCAATACATATAATACTACAAATTACGTAGCGTATTCTCATCCGTATCAAATAACAGATTTACTCCCTAACACTTCTTATCGGATAAAAGTTAAATCTAATTGTGGTAATGGTTTTTTAGGTGATAATTGGACAGAATTAGTTCTTACTACAAATTCAGCGCTTAATTGTATGACTCCTGTTAATTTCTCTTGTACACATTATGTAGAAACTAAATCTGATGAAACCATAATATGTACTTGGGATGCTCTTGAAGAACAAACACTATGGCAATTAGAATACAAACAATTTTATGCAGTCGATTGGACCAGAGTTAGTGTTTCTACCAATCCTCGTTATTCAGTAAGAAACTTAGAATTAGAAAATGCATATATGTTTAGAGTTAGAGCAGTATGCTCTGAAGGAGATACAAGCAATTGGACTGCTATTGTTAATGTAAATCTAAGTTCTTTAGAAGATGAAATAGATTATGATTCACAAATAAAGATATATCCTAATCCTGTAAAAGAACAAATTAATATTGAAACTCTAAGCAATGATTTCAATACAACAAAATTAATTAATCAAAATGGACAAATAGTTGGAGAATGGGATAAATTGCCAAAGATTATCAATGTATCAAAATTTGCAGCAGGTAATTATTACTTACAAATAAATACTCCAACAAGAAAAATAACAAAAAAAGTAATAGTAATAAGATAAATAAAAAATAACATGGAAAAGGAATATAAAATGTGCCAAAGTTGTGGCATGCCAATGAAAAAAGATCCTGAAAAAGGAGGTACAGAAGCTGACGGAACGAAATCGAAAAAGTATTGTAGTTACTGTTATAAAGATGGTAAATTTACCGCAGATTGTACCGCAAAAGAAATGCAAGAATTTTGCAAGAATATGATGGTAGAAAAAATGAAGATGCCAAAAATTATTGCAAAGCTTTTAACTTATAACGTGCCTAAATTAAAACGTTGGAATCCTTAAAAATATTTAATTGTCAATAATATGAAGAGGAATAAGATTTATTTAGTAAAGTTTATTCCTCTTTTTTTGTAAGCTTAATTATAGTATTTAACATCTTTTCTGTCTTTGCAGCTCCTTCCCCGAGAATAAATCCTATTTCTTGCACTTGGCGTAGATTTTGTTGAATAACGTCTGTTACTCTATTTATTATCTCTTGTGGTTTTTCTTCGTTATCATAAAGATTTCGTATCAGAATACATGTTGTCTTATTAGGTATAAGTGAGAATACAGAAGCATTAACTAACCTTCCAGAAAACTCAACATCTTTACTTATTATACCTTCTTCTCCTTTAAAAACAAATTCTATTTGAGAAGAAATAAGTTTGGGCACCAAAGAGTTAATATTAGCTCCAACAAGTCCTGGTATTATTTCATCTATTTCTTTTGCTTCATCTCCTAATATATCAATAAATGGGGCGTTGGATTCAATAATCTTCATATTCTCATCTACAATAGCAACACCTATTTTAATGCTATGAACCATAAACGATAAAGCTTTTGATATTTCTGCATTATGCGTTTGTTGAACATTTAGAATATCCTTCAATTTAGAATTTTCTTCTTGTGCTGTAATAAGATCTCTTGTAGTTGATTCCAATTGATTATGAAAAATACGATTCCCTTTTTGTGTATGAGTAAAACACATATCTTCAGTAGCAAGACCTTGAGCTATAGCCTCAGCAAGACCCTTGCAGGTGCCATAACCACAAGAGCGACAATCCGTATGACGTCCACTTGTTGCTTTATCTAATTTAGCAAAAGCAGCTTCCATTTCTTCATCACTTGGTGTAGGTAGAGTTTGATTATCTTCTTTATAAAAACATTTTATATCTTGGATATTTGAAAATTTATCAACATTCTTTTCCCAAGAATTTTTGTCAAAGTTAGATATCCTCTTTTTTACATATTCAGTAACTAAATTATGGCGAATAAACTTTTGACCTTTATCAGAAGAACCTGGTCCAACGATACAACCCTTACAGAAGTAAATATTGAAGTTCTTATTGAATTTATTACCATATTCGGAAAATTGTTTGACTGCATTTATTGCATCTTCTTCTCCTTTTGCAGAAATAAATGGACCGTCTATTAGAGACATTGACAAATCACAAGCCTCAACAAATCCTTCTGGAATAGGGTAAAGAGAACCTTTATAACCTATTGGAGAATCAAATTCTGAAAATTCAACCGACTCTTCTCTAATATTTAATTCATGGAACATTTTTCTCAACTCCCGAAAAGAAAGTACTGCATCTATTTTTGCTAAATTTGAATGGCGATTAATATCTTTCTTCGCGCCAAGACATGGTGAAATATTTACAATCTTAATATCCTCTCCATAAATTTTTCTTAAAGCAACAGCAGTAGCGGATGCAGGAGAAACTGTACGAGTAATATTATTTACAATTTCAGTAGCATATTTTTCGATATAAAGATTCATTACAGGGCAATGAGAAGTAAGATAATATTTACCTGATTCTTTATTTGCAATTATAGCCTGACGGTTCGCCACCAAATCCACGCCAAAAGCGACTTCGGTAACATAATCAAAGCCTATTTCTCTAATCATCTTCACAAACTTCCTATAGTCTGTAATATCTTCAAATTCTCCAGCAATAGAAGGGTCACAAATTGCAGCAACCTTGTTTTTAGATTTCAAAAGTTCTTTGACCGGTTCTATAGAATCAATTACAGTAATTGCATTAAAAGAACAAGCCCTAACACAGTTACCACAACCAATACATCTATCGCTAATTACCTCAGGAAATATCTTTCCTTTCTTCACTTGAATAGCCTTAACTGGGCATTTCCTAACACAAGAATAGCAAGACGTGCAATTCTTCTCATTAAAAGTAAAGATATTAGAATCCATATAAATAATGTTTATTTCAAACACAAAACTAATATAAAAAAACTAAACAGCACAATAAAAAGACGTTTTTCTGCATTTTTTTATTGAAAAACTTGACATGCAATATAAAAAGTACTACTTTTGCAAATTGAAGATAAAAAGTATATGCAACAAATAAAAATATCTATTGTATCAATTCTATTTATATTAGGACTATTAGTTAGTCCTACTGTATCTTTTGAAGATAGAGTTGATGTTGCATTAAAGTTTGAATCTGGTTTATTAGTAAAGCAAGAAATTGCAAAAGGAATATTCAGTCCTATTATTACTACACAAAAAACAAATTCCAGAACAACCTTAGATTTTATCTTATCAGAACATCGATTTGGAGTATCAAAAGTTAATTCATCTCCATCAGCACAAGAATGTAATTTATACGCAAATAATAAAATATCTCCAAAGCATATTTATTATTTGAATCACATTAATAGACATTATTCTTTAAATAAAACTATTTATCAATTACGGTCACTACTTATTTGATATAATATAGTTATGTCTATTTTCTAATTTATAATTTCAGGAAGAAAATTAGAAAATTAAAATCCTATCATTATTACAATTCTATTGTTTTAACATCAAATTATTATTTTGATGATAGGTAAAAGATGGGACATAAAGCTTTTTTTCAATAAGGTTTGACACTCAATATTTGACAATTTGTTTAATAAACATAGAAGCTACTCTTTGAATAAAAGAGTAGCTTTCTTTCGAATAACTAAATAGAAAAAACACGAAATGAAATTAAATCCTAACCCAATTGTGCAGTATTTACAGAAAGAACCTGCTCAATTCACAAAAGAATACCTAATAAAATACATTGTTGAAAACGAAATCAAAATGCTTAGTTTCCACTATGGTGCAGGTGATGGAAGACTTAAAACTCTAAACTTCGTACTATCAAGTCAAGAATACTTAGATCAAATACTTTCAACAGGAGAAAGAGTTGATGGTTCAAGCCTATTCTCTTTTATGGAAGCCGGTAGTAGCGATCTATATGTTTTACCTCGTTTTTCAACAGCATTCATTGACCCTTTTGCATCATTACCAACAATTAGTTTCCTTTGCTCATACTTTGATAAAGACGGAAACTTTCTTTCATCATCACCAGAATATGTTCTTGACAAAGCGTGTAAATCATTCTCAGAAATAAGTAATGGAATGGAATTCTGGGCTATGGGAGAATTAGAATACTATGTGATTGGAGAGGAACAACCATACTTTAAAGCAACAGACCAAAAAGGGTACCACGAATCAACACCATTCTCTAAATTTGAACAATTTCGTACCGAAGCAATGTACTATATAACACAATGCGGAGGAAAAATAAAATACGGACATTCAGAAGTAGGAAATTTCACCTTAGACAATAAAATATTCGAACAAAACGAAATAGAATTCCTTCCAGTTCCAGTTCGAGATGCTGCTGATCAATTAATGATTGGAAAGTGGGTAATCAGAGCCTTAGCAGATAGCTATGGATTAGATGTCACCTTCTCTCCGAAAATAACAGTTGGTAAAGCAGGTAGTGGAATGCATATTCACACAAGAGTTGTGAAAGAAGGAGAAAATATGTATGTAGGAGAAAACGGATTAACCGACACTGCAAAAAAAGTAATTGCAGGTATTATGAAACTTGCCCCATCACTTACAGCAGTAGGAAATACAAACCCTACATCATACCTACGTTTAGTACCTCATCAAGAAGCACCAACAACAGTATGTTGGGGAGATAGAAACCGTTCAACATTGGTAAGAGTACCACTTGGATGGACAGCAAAAACAGATATGTGTTCAATGGCGAATCCATTGGAAAATGGAAATAACAAATTCTACAAAGACAAACAAACAGTAGAATTTCGTTGCCCAGACGCTTCAGCAAACATCTACTTATTAATGGCAGGCTTAGTAGTAGCAGCACGCTATGGCTTTGAAATGGAAAACGCTTTAGAATTTGCAGAAAAAACCTATGTATCAGAAAACATACATAAAGAAGGTTGTGAAGATAAATATAGTCAATTGGAACAACTTCCAAACTCATGCTACGAAAGTGCAGAATGTTTAGAAAAAAGCAGAGAAATATATGAAAAATATGGAGTATTCAGCAAGAATTTAATTGACGGAATAATTAGAGATCTAAAGAAATACGACGATAAGAACCTAAGAGAAAAATTAGAAAAACATCCAGAAATGATGCTTCACTTAGTAAAACAATATTTCTATTGCGGTTAATTTAGAAAACAACAAAACAAAAATAGAAAAGGAGTGAATTATTATTAATTCACTCCTTTTATTTTATCCTGTTTTCCAGGCTTTATTCTGAATATTTTATTACCTCAACAGGACAAGAATCTGCTGCTTCTTCAATTCCCTCAGTGTAACTCGAATAATTCACACCTTCTATAACATTGGCAACATCGTTTACTTTAAATACTTCTGGGCATGCATCTTCACATACACCACAGGCTATACAGCCTTCTTCTATCCAAACTTTTTCTACTGCCATAAAATTAAATTTAATTAGTACTATGTTTATACTACTTGTTACCAGTAACATCAATACAACGTAAGTAGTAGTTTATTTATTGATAAAATATCATACTATTTATCATTAATAATTCAAATTAACTAACAATCAACTTCTTAGTTGCACAACTTTTATCTGAAATAATTTTTAAGCCACCTGTCCTACAATTACAACACAATAAAACATTCCACCTAAAGTAGTATTCTCTACATCAAGAATTTCTTTATAAACGACAACGATGATTAATATTAAGCTTTCTCTATTTCGTAACTTACATTAACTTCAACATTTCCCTTTATCATATCCCATACAGGACAAAGCATATCTTCTGACACTTTTATTGCCTTATCAACATCAACACTTTCAACATTTAAAGATTTTATATATATCTTAAGTTCAATCATCTTAAAAGAAGTTGGGTGTCCAGTTTTACGATAACCTTTAGAATCTATTTTAAGACTAGTAACCGTTTTCTCCATTCTTCTAATTAATGTTAATACACTTGATCCTAAACAAGAGGATAAACTTAAAAGGAATAATTCCAAAGAAGTGTAACCGTTACCATCTCCATGAGGTGGAATATAATCTATTAAAACAGGTTGATTGTCCTCAACCCCACCCTTGAAATTTAATTTGTCATTAATCAATTCAATTGAAGAAATGATTTCTTTTGATTTGTCTATACTACTCATAACTTTGATTTTATAAAATAATTTTATTGGAATAAAATAAGGATGAATCTCTTTATTTTACTCTCTTTTCTTTTGTTCTTTTCTTATCCTCAATTTTCTCAAGTTTCTTTTTCTTATTTTCTGCTTTTGCTTCTATCCTCTCCTCTCTTGAAACATAGCCTTTAGGGATTGGTGGCTCTGCTTTGTATTTTGCATCTTTAAGAGTTTTCACTAAGTCGCTATCGGGACGATACGTTACTTTGCTGTATTTAACTTGTTTGGGGCTTATATCTGTGGCGTTGTCGCATCCTTCACTTGTTATGGCAACTCCAAAAGTTCCTATACCTTCAAATTTTATATTATAACCATCCGAGAGTTTGCGTTTCATAACGTTGGACAGCTCCATAAGAACAGGAATTATTGTGCTTTCTTTTGCTATACTTCCCGAGCTTATTTCTTTGGCAATTTCTTCAATTTCTAAAGTTCCTTTGGTTTTAGTAACTGCGAAATACTTTTCTTCTTCTACACCATTTTTGATGTATTTCTTCTTTTTGGCTCTAAAATAAATTGACATAATGTTCTTTGTTTTTGATTTATGAAATTACGTTCTTATTCTATGAAATTATATTCCTATCAAAATAAATTCTATTACTATTAAAAAGTTCGCCAATAGTTAAATGAATTTGCTATATCTTTATTTAAAACTCTTGAAACAAAGATTTATTATGCAAAAGATGCACATCTTTCACCCCAAATGATGTGCATCTTTCAGGTGTAAAGATGTGCATCATTTAATTTAACGAAATTTAAGAGGAAAATCTTGATTGAAAACCCAAAGAACTAAGCCTTATCAATTTTATAATGCAAATATACGAAATATCCCTTGATTTGTCAATAGTTTTAGCATTTTATATCCTTTATATCCTTATCAATAACCAAAACCATAAATCCTTCAAGTGTATATCTTCTGTAAAATTTCATATATGCCATGAAAAATATATATGGAATTAAAGATGCTATGCCTAATAAACAAACTATCCCTATTCCAAATTTTCCAATAATAATGACATGTACAATAATATACCAAAATAAAATCATCATAATAAGTGTCATTGTTCTAAGAAATCCATACAAAGCAACATAATTTGTAAATTTTGATTGGTGGTTTAAGGAATGATCATATGTATAGTGTTGAACTATTCTGAAAAAATCATTATTATCTCCTATACCATTTTCAAACCCATTGACCTTTGTTAGTCCGAAACAGACTGCTAATTGATTTACTTTTAATTCAATAGCCTTTACTAATAGATCATCAACAGGCTTACGATAGAAGTCTTTGAATCCAAACAATTTCCCTAATATATAATCGAATATAGCAATCGGCAATAAAAGGATGAAAAGGATTAAACCCCAAATAAATTCAGGGAAATTTTTTCTTAAGTGATCTTTATATTTGAGAGAATCTATTCCTAATAAGTATTTTGAAGGGTAACCATATTTCCAAATTCCAAATTTTTCAATAGTTATTGATGGAACAAAACTTAACAAATGCCCTAAAGTATAAGATACTATAAGAATAAAAATAGAACCCTCTAATTTAAGTGTTGGAAAAGAATTAATTATTGGAAAGAATGAAATTGAATCAGTTTTTTTGAATTCATCTATAATAAATATTGAAAAAATAAAGAATAATCCTGGAATAATGTATCCTAAAAAATCATACAAAGAAAATGGATTTTGTTTCATAATATATTATTTAATTATATCAATAGTGCTTATAAACGGCAAATATAATCATTTAAAACTTAAATGCGTGTATTTTATCCTTTTAATTTATTTACTTTCCTTTTTTTCTAATCACAAAAACGATATTTAATAAATTGAAAGCTTAAACCAATTTCTTCCTTAAATACATACATTTATTTGATATAAGTATTAGTGTGAATACTAATAAATCATTGGTTTGGTTATATAATTTTTGGTTTGGCACATTATTTGATATGAATATACTTTATTGCAATAATATTAATAAAACAGATTATTAACAAACAAATGAAAAAACAAATGAAAAAATTGACATTGATTCTATTCGCACTTCTTGGCGTTGTATTCTTTAACTCTTGTAAAGATGATACGGATGATACTCCTAACACAAATACAACAACAAATATAATTAAGGAGTTAAAAGATTATACTGGTAAAACCTTTAGCAATATCCAAACAACAATGCAAAGTAAAGGATATTCATTAATCGCTACTCAGACAGAAGATGGTATGAATTTATATATATTTACAAATTCAGATTCATCATATAATTATCAATTTGGTGAATATGAAAGCAAGATTTGTGCTTGCAGCTACGAAAAGAGAAAAACAACAAAGGATAATTTACTACAACTTTTTGAAAATAATTCAGCAACTATAATCTCTTATTTAGGAAATTCAGCAAATTTTTATTCTGGAGAAGTTGAAATTGAAAATGCAACTGAAAATTTAAACTATAATGATAGAAGTAGTTTTTTAACATCATATAATGAAAATAAAGACTCCGTTGATTATGTTTCTGAAAGTTGGATAACAACAACTGATGTTTTTGCAAGTGAATTTAATTTGGGCAGCGAAGAAGGTGATTATTCATTAATTGCTTATGCAAATTTAAGTTTAATGCCTACTATTATGAATGCTGAAAAATCTAATAGCAAATCTATACTTAAAATGCTTAATAACAAGAAATAGTTGTTCTACAACTAACTCTATAAATTAAAGAAAAAGGTATCTTAAAAACATAAGATACCTTTTCCTTTATCTATCTATTTATTTATAGAATATTATTTTGATTTAATTTCAGCTGATTCTACTGTTTGTTTTATTAGCATTGCTATTGTCATAGGACCAACTCCTCCTGGTACTGGCGTGTATGCAAATACCCTATCTTTTACTTTATTTATTTCTATATCTCCTATTCCTCCTTGATGGTATCCTGCATCAATCACTATTGTATTATCTTTTATCCAATCGGCTTTAATAAATTCAGGCTTGCCAATAGCTCCAACAACAATGTCGGCTTGTTTAATTATTTCTTGCAGATTTTTAGTCTTTGAATGACATATTGTAATAGTTGCATTCTCATTTAGAAGCATCATTGCAATTGGTTTACCTAAAATAGGACTACGACCAACAACTACTGCATTTTTTCCTTCAATTGGTAGTTTATAGTGTTTGATTAATTTCATTATTCCTGCTGGAGTTGCACTTCCATAAGCTTTTTCTCCCATAGCCATTCTTCCAAATCCAAGACAAGTTACTCCGTCAACATCTTTATCAATCGCTATTTTATCAAAACAAATTCTCTCATCAATTTGTTTTGGGACTGGATGCTGTAATAATATCCCACAAATGTTTTCATCCTTATTTAACTTATCTATCTCTAAAAGTAGTTCTTCTGTTGTTGTTTCTTCTGGCAATTTAACTTTTAATGATTTCATCCCTACACGCTCACAAGCATTTCCTTTCATCTTTACATATACTTCTGACGAAGGGTCATTTCCAACTAATATTGTTGCTAGTATTGGCGTTTTCCCAGTTTTTTGAATTATCTTATCAACCCTTAATCTTAAATTAGCTTCTATTTCTTTAGATAAAGCCTTTCCATCAAGTAAAATTGGTTTGTTTTCCATATCTTTATTCTTTAATATTAATGCTACATAGAATAGTATATTATTTTAATCGTTCTATTTTCATTGATTTAAATTTATAATTGCAAACATTTTCTTTCATCAATTTATATTTTTCTAAATCCAAATACTGCTCTATAAATGGTAAATCAGGAGCATAATGAAAACTCCCCCCTATCTTCAAGGAGTTCAAAATATCCATATATTTTTTAGCATAAACAATAAAGTTACCATCGTTTCTAAAATGATGATGTTGAAAATGATTTGAAAAACCAAGATTACTGGTTATTGTTCCCCATTTTTCTTTTTCAAATTCATATTCAAACCAATCGGAATTGGTGAGAAATGAATTATTATATGCAAATCTATCAAAGCCATAAGCTTCAATACCCTTTTGACGTAAATACAATACTAAATTACCTTTTCTTCCACTTCCAATATCCAAAACAGGTTCAATTATATTTTCAATGTCAATCTGTAAAATTTCCATCTGTAATTCTGGACTATATTCTGAACATGCAACAGATTCAATCAACTCTCCTTTTGAATTATAAATTTTTTCTGCAAATGAATTGGTTTCCTGCAACCATTTTATCAAATTATCATAATGCTTTGCAGCTATCAAATTAATTGAATATTCATGACTCTTTATATTTGTGAATAAATCAACATACAAATTTCTCAACATTAACTTTGCTTGCTTATCAAAGGTGTAATATTGATTAATCTTACAAAACTCTTGTATTGCTCTATTTGTTAAATAATCTATCAACAAATTTTCAGAATCACTATCAATTAAATCTATATTTTCAATTGCATCTAATGTTTCTTGACTAAACCTTAATGAATTTAGGATTCCATTATAAAAGAGGTTTTTGCCCTGATTAAACTCAAATTGCTGATCTATATTATCTTGATTAATTTTCATTCAGTATCTCACTATGTATATCTAAGTTTTAAATGCAACATTATTGATTTCAAAATTACATAATAAATATTTTAAGGAGAAAATAAACCTAATATATCTTAGACATTACACTTTTTGAATAATGTAATATTTTACTATGATGTTTTGAGCGTTCGTTTAAACCAAATAGAAACCAAAATTAAACCAGTTAACATAAAAATTGCATTTGCAAAGGCATCTATCAAGGTAATAGGTAGAGGTAATGGAAAAATTGGATCAGTAAAAACAATAAGCCCTGTGAGTCCTGAAATTAGAAATGAGCGTTTTATCCATTTTGAAAGCTTGTCACCAGAAAAAAGTTTTGATGCAAAGATAAAAGATAAACTCATAAATGCATAGCCAATACCTTCTAATGCTCCTGGTATGGAATGAGGGTATGGTGGGGCAAAAAGCATTAATGATAATCCTTCTGTTGAGTGATGAACTAGATTATATTCCACAACAACTATTTGAATGTAGTAACATGAACTAAGTATTGTAGTATAACCAAGTGCAAATAAAATAGCAAGCAAACTCCATAATTTTTTATCCTCTGATGTTGTTATTGTATGAATACATACAATCATAAGCAAAAAGCTAACGGTAAGCAAAAAGCAAGGTATTACCCATGCTAAAAAGGGTCCAACTTTAAAAGTGTTAACATAGGTTGCCATACCTGGCCATGTAGCATGTAGTATTGGTTGATATAGTCCAAAAGCAATAGAAAACCATAATATCAGTATACAAGTTGAAACTGAAGCCCAAAATCCAAGTTGTTTTGCTGACTTATTAATGACTGCCATAAAGTAAATTTAAAATCGTTATTTTATTAATGCTTTTGCCTATATAATTTCAAATATAGCAAAATAAGTTTCATAACCAAATCTAATTTCTATTAAAGAAAAATAATGCCATATCAATTTTGCAAAGATAGTAATTATTACCAAATCTAGAAACTTAAATATAATCTCTGAAAATATTTTATTTTGACCTATATACCATAAACAATGTAATTAATCAGTTAGAATTATTTTATTGTTAGTCTTGATTCCTTCTAAACATAAAAAAAAAGCGACCTTGATTAAGGTCGCTTTTGATATTTTATTAAGTGGTTTAATACTTATATTTCCCAAGTCTCTCCACTATTTAGTAAATCGTCAACACATTGGATTTTAGAAGTTGCTTTAACTTCTTCCATTTGCTTTTCGAAGATTTGATTGTAAGTTGGTTTCTTAACTGCACGAATAACGCCAAAAGCCATAGGATATTCTGGTGGACACATTTGTGCTAACATCATATGAACTCCTGTATTTTCTCTTGTTGCATCATGAACAAGAAGGTCTGCTTCTGTTATTCCATCTTTTCCTATTTCTACAACTTCAAGATGGTTTCCTTTTAGAACTAAACCTTTTTCTCTATTCTTTCCGAATATCATTGGCTTATCTTGTTCAAGCCATAATTGACGTTCTTCTTTAAATTCTCTATCAGTTACTTCTGCGTGAGTTTTATCGTTAAAGATTACACAATTTTGAAGTACTTCTACAATTGCAGCTCCATCATGTGCAGCCATTGCTCTACATACTTCTCCAAGTGATTTTGGCGAATTATCTATAGCTCTTGCAAAGAATGTTCCTCTTGCTCCAATTACTAACTCCCCTGGATTGAAAGGATAATCTATTACTCCAAAAGGTGAAGTCTTTGTTATTTGTCCTTGCTTTGTTGTTGGAGAGTATTGTCCTTTTGTTAATCCATAAATACGGTTGTTAAACAATATATAGTTAACATCCATATTACGACGGATTATATGTATAAAGTGGTTTCCTCCAATTGCTGTTGCATCACCATCACCTGAGGTAATCCAAACACTTAAGTGTGGGTTTGCTATTTTTACTCCTGTTGCTATGGCTGCTGCACGTCCATGTATGCCATGGAAACCATAAGTATTTACATAGTAAGGAAAACGTGATGAACAACCTATTCCTGATACTACACAGAAGTTTTCTTTTTTGTATCCAATTTCAGGAAATATTCCTAATACTGCGGCTAAAATTGCGTGGTCGCCACAACCAGGACACCATTTAACCATTTGATCGCTCGCAAAATCTGCTTTTGTAAGCTTTACTGCTGAATGTTCAATAGCCATATTATTATTCTCCTAAAATTTGATTAAACTGTTCTTTTAATTCTGAAACTTCAAATGGCAATCCTTGTACTTTATTGTATTGGTGGAATGCTATTGTTTGGAAGTTCATTCTTAGATAGTTTACAAATTGACCCATGTTCAATTCACATACTACTATCTTCTTGTATTTTTTCATTATATCGCCTGTGTTCTTTGGCAATGGCATAATGTAGTTAAAGTGTGTAAAGGCTACTTTCTTTCCTTCTGCTCTTATTTCTTCTACTGCTGATTTTAAAGCTCCTTCTGTTCCACCCCAACCTACTACCAATAATTCTGCATCTTCATCACCCATTACTTCTTGTTCTGGGATGAAATTTGCTACTCTTGCTACTTTATCGGCTCTATGATTTGTCATTATTTGGTGGTTTGCATTATCTGTTGATATGCTTCCTTTACCATCTAATTTTTCTAATCCACCAATTCTATGACGAAGACCTTCCATTCCTGGTACAGCCCATTCTCTTACTAAAGTTTCTGGATTACGTTTGTATGGTGCGTATGTTGTATCGTTTGGTGTTGCAAATGGAGGGTTTATCTTTGGAAGGTCAGACATCTTTGGAATACGGAACAATTGAGAACCATTTCCAAGATAACCATCGGTTAAAAGGATTACTGGTGTCATATGTTCCAAAGAAAGACGTGCTGATTCAAAAGCATAATAAAAACAGTTTGCAGATGTTGATGCTGCAATAACTATACAAGGAGCTTCACCATTTCTTCCAAACAATGCTTGATAAAGATCGGATTGTTCTGTTTTTGTTGGAAGTCCTGTTGATGGACCTCCTCTTTGTACATCAACAATAATAAGTGGAAGTTCTGTCATTACAGCTAAACCTATTGCTTCACTCTTCAATGATAAACCAGGACCTGATGTTGAAGTACAAGCCATAGCCCCTGCAAATGATGCTCCTATTGCTGAACAAATACCTGCAATTTCATCTTCTGCTTGAAATACTCTTGCTCCAAGTGATTTATGTTTTGCAAGTTCTGTTAAAATATCTGTTGCTGGAGTAATAGGATATGAACCTAAAAATAATGGTAGATTAGCCTTTTCTGCTGCTGCAAGTAATCCCCAAGCTGTTGCTATATTACCAGTAATGTTACGGTATTTACCTTTTGCCATTACAGCTTCTTCAACATGTACTTGTGCTTCTAATACATCTGTGTTTTCACAAAATAAATATCCTGCTCTAATTACGGCTTTATTAGCTTCAACCACTTCAGGTTTCTTTTTGAATTTAATTTCTAAGTATTCATCAGCATGCCCTAAACCTTTATTGAAAATAAAGAATATCATACCCAAAGCAAACATATTCCTTGAACGTTCAGCTGACTTCTTATCTGTAAATATTTCCTTTACAGCTTCTGTTGTTAAGCTTGTTATAGGGGCTTTAATAGCTGTATAATTTAAAAGGCTATTATCATTCAATGGATTTGAAGTATATCCTGCTTTTGCTATTGTTTCTTCTGTAAAAGTATCGGCATCAACTATAATTATACCACCTTTCTTAACCCATTTTAGATTAGAATTTAATGATGCAGGGTTCATCGCAACTAATACGTCACATTGATCTCCTGAACTATAAATTTTCTTCCCTATATGTACTTGGAATCCAGAAACACCAGCTACTGTGTTATGTGGTGCTCTAATTTCTGCTGGATAATCTGGGAATGTTGCTATATCATTTCCATCTAATGCAGATGTATCAGAGAAGAGAGTTCCTGTTAATTGCATTCCGTCGCCTGAGTCGCCAACGAATTTTACAACAACATCTTCTTTCTCAATTAGTTTTTTTGTCGTCATTTCGTTTTTATATTTAATAATAACTTATGCTTATTTGTTTTTTAAAATCGGGGCAAAGGTAGTAAGTTTATTTATAATGGAAGAGCTTTTTTTGACTATTTTTCGCCTATAATAATAATAAATAAGGAAATATATAATAGCCAATGCACTAAATATCTTAGAAAACTATATGTCTTAGTATACATTATTATGTGAAAATATTTTGTAGTAAAGTCTTTTTTGGATAATTTTGCAACGATTTATTTAATAACAAAAATCAGAAATGGCAGGAAATAGCATAGGTAAGTTTTTTTCATTAACTACTTTTGGCGAGTCACACAGCGATTCTATTGGAGGTGTTATTGATGGTTGTCCTGCAGGATTGAAAATTGATTTTGATTTTATAAAGGGAGAAATAGAACGTCGAAAGCCTAAAAAAGACAATATTTCCACGTCAAGAATTGAAGAAGATTCTGTAAAGTTTATTTGTGGAATAGAAAATAATATCACATTAGGCACTCCTATTTGTTTTATTATTAAAAACCAGAACTTTTTAAAGCAAGATTATGACACTTTAAAAGATTTATTTCGTCCTTCACATGCTGATTTTACTTATTTCAAAAAATATGGTATTAATGCAGAAACAGGTGGCTCACGTGCTTCTGCAAGAGAAACTCTTTCAAGGGTTGTTGGAGGGAGTATTGCTAAATTGTTTTTAAAACAAGAAAGCAATATTGAAATTGAAGGGGAAATTGAAACTATTGGAAGATGGAATTACAAAACTCAAAAAGAAGAGATAGAAAAAGAATATGAGAAAATTGTTGAATATGGCGATTCTTTAGGTGGAACAATTTCTTGCACAATTAAAAATGTTCCTATTGGTTTAGGAGAACCTGTATTTGATAAATTAAATGCAGAACTTGCAAAAGCTATGATGAGTATTCCTGCTGCTAAATGTTTTGAAGTTGGAGATGGGTTTGATGCTTGTAAGCAGTATGGAAGTGAACAATTAGACCATTGGGATGAAGACTTCACAACAAAAACTAATCATTCAGGTGGAATACAAGGTGGGATATCTAATGGAATGGATATAATATTAAAAGTTGGCTTTAAACCAATAGCTACTCTTTATAGAGAAATTCCTTGTATTGATAAAAATGGTATAATTCATAATATTGAAAATAAAGGACGGCACGATAAATGTTTTATTCCTCGTGCAGTAGTAGTAGTCGAAGCAATGGCAGCTCTTACAATTGCAGATCATTTACTAAGAAGTTTTACAAACAAAATAAACAAATAACTTATGAGAAAATCACTTACCTTAATAGTATTAATGGTAGCTTTAATTGCTGGATGTAATAGAGTTAATAAAGATAGTTTCAGAATTAGCGGCAAATTAAATAATGGTAATGAGAAACAGCTTTATTTCTTTGAGATGACAGGTCAAGGGCTTAAACCATTAGATACTATTAGTATTGATAAAAATGGAGAGTATGATTTTTCATATAAACTATCAGAACCTACTATTTATGTTTTATTAGCTAACCCTAATGATTATGTAACAATTATTCCTCAAAAAGGAGAAGATATAATTATGAATGGTTCATTTAATTCTCTTTCCAGTTCTTATACAATAAAAAACTCTAAAGAATCAGAGCTTCTATATAAACTAAACCAAGAGTATATAAAAACAAATGCTGTATTAGAAGAACTAAAGCAAACTCTTCACGATAATAAATATGCTTCAAATGTTGATCAAGTAAAGACAAAGCTTTTTGACCAATACAATATTTTAGAAATACATCAAAGAGGCATAATAAAGAAATTCCTTTCTGATAACAAAGGCTCTCTCGCTTGCATTATTGGACTATACCGTTCATTCGACAATCATTATTTGTTTAGTTTAAGTAACGATTTAGATGTTTATGAAAGTGTGTATAAAGAATTGAACAAAAAATATCCTAACAATCAACATACAATAGGACTTAAGAAACTTATTGATGATGCTAAACTTAAAGCACAGCAAGTACCTCAACAAGAATTAGCTAATAAAGATGATAAAAAATAACCATTATTTTGTTGCCGACACTCATCTTGGAGCTCCAAACTATGAAGAGTCTCTTATCAGAGAAAAAAAAATAATCCGTTTTCTATTAGAAGCAGAGAAAGATGCAAAAGTTATCTATTTGCTTGGTGATATGTTTGATTTTTGGTATGAATATAAATATGTAGTACCTAAATATTATGTTCGTTTACTTGGCACTTTAGCTTCAATGGTTGATAGAGGTACTGAAATTCATTTTTTCTTAGGAAACCACGACCAATGGGTTAAAGATTATTTCCAAAAGGAAATAGGAATGATTATGCATAATAAAGAAATAGAAACAAATATTGATGGCAAGACTTTCTTTTTTGGACATGGTGATGGATTAGATAAAAAGGATAAGAAGTATTTGTTTATGAAGAAAGTATTTCTCTCCAAATTTATACGTTTCCTTTTTTCGTCTTTGCATCCTCGTTGGGCTTTAGCTTTTGGAAATAATTGGTCAAAGAATAGTCGTAAGTCTCATACTAATTGTGATATAATAGATAAGGGAGAGAAAGAACAACACTATAAATATTGCAAAGAAGCACTTAAAACAAGAGATATTGATTATTTTATTTTTGGACATCGTCATCTTAATAAAGAATACGATTTGGAAGAAAATAGAAAACTAATAATATTAAGTGATTGGGTTAGTGAAAGTGGTTATGCTGTGTGGGATGGGACTAATTTAGAATTGAAAAAGTTTGAGTAATAAAAAAAAGCCTTACCTTTGCACCTCAAACAATTAAAAGAAAATATAATTCACACTATAATTAATAAATAAAGATATGAAAAATACACCATTTACTCAAAAGCACATTGATTTAGGTGCTAAGATGGCAGAATTTGCAGGTTATAACATGCCTATTTCTTACGAAGGATTGGTAATTGAACATAATAACGTTAGAAACGGCGTTGGTGTTTTTGATGTTTCTCACATGGGAGAATTCAGAGCAACAGGAGCAAAAGCTCACGATTTCGTTCAATATTGTACATCAAACAATATTGATTCTCTTTTCGATGGAAAAGTACTTTACACTGTTTTACCTAATGGAAAAGGTGGTATCGTTGATGATATGTTAATTTACAGAGTTAGCGAAACAGAATATTTTATGGTTCCTAATGCTGCTAATATTGAAAAAGACTGGAATTGGATGAGTAAGATTGCAGTTGAAATGAGATTAGAACTTGGAAAAGATTTCGTAAATGAATCTGATTCTTGGGCTCAACTTGCAATTCAAGGACCATTAGCTCTTAAGGTTATGCAAAAGCTTACTTCTACTACTGTTGTAGATATGGAATACTATACATTTAAATATTTAACATTAGCTGGAGTTGAAAACGTTTTATTATCAACAACAGGTTATACAGGAGCTGGCGGATGTGAAATATACTTCTCACCTAAAGATGGTGATAAAATATGGGATGCTATATTTGAAGCTGGAAAAGAATTTGGAATAATGCCTGCTGGACTTGGTTGTAGAGATACACTACGTTTAGAAATGGGATTTTGCTTATATGGACACGAAATCAATGATGAAACATCTTCAATTGAAGCTGGATTAGGTTGGATAACTAAATTTGAAGAAGGAAATAACTTTATTGATAGAAAATTCTTAGAAGACCAAAAAGCAAACGGAGTTAAGAAAAAACTTATTGGATTTGAAATGATAGATAGAGGTATTCCTCGTCAAGGTTATGAAATATGTGATGCTGAAGGAAATGTAATAGGACATGTTTGTTCTGGCACACAATCTCCTTCAACAGGAAAAGCTATTGGAACAGCTCATGTTCAAACAGCTTTCAGCAAAAAAGATACTGAAATATATATTAAAGTAAGAGAAAAGCTATTAAAAGCTATTGCTGTTAGAATGCCTTTCTACAAAGCATAATAAACTGAATAAAAAGTTCAAACGGCGTTTTGTATTAATGAAACGCCGTTTATTTATATCAAATTAATTTAGTGAAAATTAATTACAACCACATTAAACATTACATTTTAATAACCATTATGCTATTTCCACTACTACTAAAATCTCAAACTGAAATCATTGCATTTCATAATTGCGAGAACTTTTTCTATCCTACCGATGATAGTTTAACGGATGACAATGCTTTTGTGTTTAATTCGCCACGTCATTGGGATTGGGAACGCTTTAATTTAAAGAAAGACTTACTTGCAAAGACCTATATTGCCCTATCTAAAGGAAATCTTCCTGCAATAATTGGACTTTGCGAAATAGAAAACAAACAAGTCTTAAATGCATTATGTAACGACACCCCTCTAAGAAAGGGAAACTACGGATATATACACTATGACTCTAAAGACATAAGAGGAATGGATGTTGCAATGATTTATCGTAAAGATAAGTTCACAGTCATAAAATCTGAAAGCATAAGAATAGATAGTTCATTAATAATAGATGAACCAACAAGAGATATTCTATATGTTAATGGAATATTAGACAAAATGCCTTTACATTTATTTGTTATTCATGCCCCTTCTCGAAGAAATCAAGATAAAAACAAACCCTTAAGAAAATCAGTCTTTGATTTAATATATAAAAGAGTCAAAGAACTTTATGATAAAGGAGAAAAGAATATCATTATAATGGGAGACTTAAACGATAGCCCTTGGGACAGAACAGTTGAAGAAGGATTTAGAACAATAAAATATACGGGTCATACACCATTACTTTCTAACCTTATGAAGAACGACAAAGGCAAACGTAGTTCTTATGTATATTCAGGTCAAATGTTAAGCTTTGACCAATTTTTAGTAACACAAGAAATACAACAAAGAATAGATACAACAGCATCTCCTTCACATGTATTTACACCTGACTTTATGATAGACCCTAATCCAAACTATGCCTTAATAACACCATTTAGTACATATAAAGGCTATAAATATCAAGGAGGAATAAGCGACCACTTCCCTGTATTTATTAAATTAGTAACTCAAAAAAAATAATCCATGCAATCAGCTAACGAAGTATTAAGCCATTTACTTTCTCTTTCAAATACAGATAGAGTAAAGAAATCTGAATATTTTGGAGTTAAAGGAGATAAAATATTAGGTATTTCTACTCCTGAGTTAAGAGCAATTGCAAAAGAATTAAAAACAAATCACCCACTTGCTCTTGAACTATGGAAAACCCAATACCATGAAGCAAGAATGTTATCCACAATGATAGCAGCCCCAAAACAAATCACACTAGAAGAAATAGACTCTTGGACAAAAGACTTTAACAGTTGGGATATTGTTGATGGAGCTTGTTATAATGTTTATCGCTATTCTCCATTTGCAGAAGAAATCATATTTAAATACGTTTCAAGCGAAGAAGAATACATTAGAAGAACATCATTTTCCCTTATTGCAGGCTTAGCAATAGGAGACAAAAATAAGAAAGACGAAGACTTCCTTAATTTCTTTCCACTAATTGAACAATATGCCTTCGATGAAAGAAATTTTGTTTGGAAAGCAGTAAACTGGGCATTAAGACAAATAGGCAAAAGAAGTCTTTACCTCCACCCCAAAGCACTCGAATTATCAAAAAAACTTTCCCTATCCGATAATCCAACCCACAGAAAAATAGGAAAAGACGCCTTCCGTGAACTATCCGACCCAAAAACAATAGCGAGGATAAAACAATAAGAAGTAGTATTTTTTTTGCTAATCTTGTTATTCTATTATTTCCCAATATCCATTTCTTGTTGAACCATTACGTCGTATTTTGTTTTCATCTTGTAGGCGTTTCATTGCTCTAACTATTGTTCGTCTTGATTTACCCACAAAGACAGATAGTTCATCCAATGTTATCTCTGCATTATTCCTAATGCAATTTAGAATAGCATTTTCAATACCATTATTAGTGCCATTATTAGTGCCATTATTAGTGCCAATTATTAAGTTTCCTTGTTTTCTTTTCAAGGTATTCAATATTTCATTAAGCATAAAGTCAATAAAAAATCCACTATCTGCATGTTTAGAACTCTCAGCAATAGCTTTATAATATTCTTCTTGATTGGAGTACACCATATTTTCAACAGGGAGATGTTCAAATAAAGGATGTAGTTTTCCTAATATCAAAGACTGCCACAACCTCCCCATACGTCCATTGCCATCACTGAAAGGATGAATAAATTCAAACTCATAATGAAACACACAACTCTTAATAAGCAAATGGTCTTTTGACAATTTAAGCCACTGAAATAAATCATCTATCAATAATGCAACTCTATTAGCAGGAGGAGCCATGTGAATCAAATTCTTGTCAGAGAAAACACCCACACCACCTTGTCTAAAATGTCCTGCATCATTAGTCAAAGCCTCCATCATCAAACTATGTGCTTTTAATAGGTCTTGAGGTGAAAAAACATTTAACGTATTATATACTTCATAAGCTTTTAGAGCATTCTTTACCTCTTGTATTTCACGCAGTGGAGCAACAATTGTTTTTCCATTGATGATATCTGTTACCTCGCTTTCTGTCAGTTTATTTCCTTCAATGGCAAGTGAACTATAAATAGTCTTGATGCGATTAGCTTTTCTTAACAACAATGCATCGTCCTGCTCCATACGGATAGCATAACGTTCTATCTGCGAAGATATTTCCGCAATCAGATTAATTGCTTTTGCTGATATGGTAAATGGAGGTGTGTACATAATATTATTATTATTTTCGTGTGAACATTTCTTTTTTATCTAAACCTTAAATCTAGCAAAGATAGCAATTTCTCGTATAAATCAATTTTACTCATTAATTCTTATTTGCCTATTTTAAAAATCATTCGCCAAATTCCAAACCAAACTCTTTTAGATTCTAAATAGTGCTATAATAGTTTTTTTATTTTGTTTATATTATCTATTGCTTCTCGTTTTTTCCCTGAATCAATATTAGAACGTTCAATTATCATAATAAAATTATCAATCTGCGAAATAGTATTAATATTTGATAATTTATTTTTTTCAAGTTCAGCATTATACACAACACCAACAGAATTGATATTCAACTTAATCAACTCTGGAAGTATTTTTAACAACTTTAGAGCTTTATTCATTTCAATAAAGGTATTAGCCTTAACCAAAGCATGAAATAATGTGAGTGTATTATCTCTATCTTTAAACCTATAATGAACAGAACACTCTCTTAATTGCATATTGTTAATATCATCACCTGTTGCTAATTCTTTCAACTCTTTATCTATTTTAGTTAATGAATCTGTTAAGTTTTTATCTGTTGAAGATATTAGAACTGAAGATATATTTTGTTGCCAGAATGATTTAGAGTGCTCTTTGTCTGTATATCCATAAATATGTTTAAATCCCTCATATACAATGACATTAATACGTCTTAGATTTAATTGTTTTTCAAAGTAATACTCAGAACTAAAATATGCTCTTATTGCACTTGCCAAATCAATATATATATATAATATATGAATACTTGGATAAATTGATTTAACCATATGTTGTAATCTTTCCGCAAAAGTTTCTCCTAAATTATATTTATCTTGCACTATTTTAGGCTTTTTACAATCTGAGACAATGCTGTCTAAATTATTACTATGTAAAGTTATTTGCGCACCAAGTTCATTGAATAATTTATTGTTTTCATCAGGGAAATAATTAATCTTTTCCCATACATCAATATTATAATTATCAGTTGAGCAAATAAGAGGTATTTGAAACTTTAAGATATACTTATGCAAGAAAGCCAATATGTCTTTTATTATCTTAAAAAAGGCACTTGTTCTATTGGTTTCAGTATCTTCTCCTATTTGTAATAAAAAATCGTAAACCTTTTGAGAATCTAAATCATAGTGAATGGAAAGATTTCGAGTATCTCTATCTGTTGATAGTGTATAACTATTCTCAAATTCCTTTGCTTGTTGCTCTATTTTATTAATATCCGTTAATAATTCCGAATCGTTTATTTGTTCAGCTAATATTTTAAATTTTGACCATATTGCATTATCCTTATCTTTACCAAAACCAAATAAATATTTATATCCTTCTAGCGTTATTACATTTATATATTTTAGATTAAACCGTTTTTCAGGTACTAAAATAGTTCTAAAATTTGCCCTTAAAAATGTGCTTAAATCAAGATTCATAAGTAAAGAAAATTCATAAAGCCTTAGCAATATTTTCCACAATTTCAACGCTTCTATATTTTTACACTCTTTTTCATTGATACCTTCTAAGCTTTCTAATGAGCTAACACAACTACACAATATAGGTACATATAACGAAAAGTTATTCCCCATATTTTCATATAATCTTTGTATTGTTTCTTTTGATGCTGGTTTCTGTATCATTGTAATTATATTGGTTTAATCATTGATTCTATTAAGGTCATTTTCTATCCTATATTTTTCATGTAATCCAACTTCTATTCAAGTTTGTGAGAAGTCTTTAAGAGGTAGAAAATGATATCCTTTTTTCATAGCATTTCTGGTGTGTTTTTTATGAGACAATATAAAATGGGAAAATTTTGAATATTGTTACGCAAAGATAGAAATAAAAATGATATAATAATAACAAATATAACATTATATTTTAGAGAATTATATTATCGTTTCTACTAAAAGTATTTGGATATATTATGGGTTAGTAATGTTTGATAAAGGTTATTTCAGTGAGTAATTATATCTTAAAAGACAAAGGGTTTGCTCTTTTAAAATTAACGCCTTGTTTTGTTGAAATTAAAAGGGATCTTTTTCTCAGGAAACGGGATATAATTCTACGGAAACGGGATATAAAAATATTTTAATAGGGAATAAATTGTGCTACGATGGGCATCGTGGGGGTGTTACGATGGGTATCGTAGACTATCTACGATGCCCATCGTAGTTTTTAAGACATTTTAAGAGAAATTGTTTTTATTAGATTCTACTCTTTTGAGGTTGAGTGGATTTACTTTTGCAAATATACAAAATTTTCTCTTTAAAACAAGGTTTTAGGGAAGAAAAAATTTGTTGGGATTTATTTTTAGAAATAGATGGTTTGGAGAAGGGGTATTATTCTTTTTCTTCTAATTCTAAGCATAGGTTTTCCCATTCTTGCATTGTTTTTGTTAGAAGGTTTTTCTTTTCTTGGTATTTATCATAAAAGGATTGATCTTTGCTTAGCTTTTCTATCTGTTTAGGGTCGGCAAGGTCGGAATCCATCTTTGCTATTTCTGCTTCTATCTTTTCTATTTCTTTTTCTGCCTTTTCTATCCTATTTCTTATCTTCCTTAATTCTTTTTCTGCTTCTTTCGATTTCTCGTAGTTTAACTTATTTTCTGACACTTGAGTTTCTTTTATTTGAGTTTGTGTTCCTTTACCTTGTTCAAGTTCTTTTAAGTCTTCCATCTTTCTATGGTCAAGGTATTCAAATATATCTCCTTTAAATTCAGTTATTCTTTGATTTCTGAATTCATAAAGGGTATCTGTTAAGCCTTGAAGAAAGTCTCTATCATGGGAAACAATTATCATGGTTCCATCATAACGAATCAAAGCATTCTTTAGAATATCCTTTGAATCCATATCTAAATGGTTGGTCGGTTCATCTAAGACAAGTAAGTTTACTGGGGAAAGGATTAGTTTGGCAAGTGCAAGTCTTGATTTTTCTCCTCCTGATAGTACTTTTACTTTTTTATCTATATCATCTGATCCAAAAAGGAAACTACCTAATATATTTCTTACCTTGGAACGAATATCACCCACTGCAACCTCATCAATTGTTTCAAATACGGTCTTATTTGGGTCTAAAAGGGCTGCTTGATTTTGGGCAAAATAACCTATTGATACTTGATGTCCTTCTTTATATTCTCCTGTATAATCAGTTATTTCTCTTACAACTATTTTAGAAAGTGTACTCTTCCCTTCTCCATTTTTACCAACAAAAGCTATCTTCTCTCCTTTTGGAATTATTATATTTACATCTTTTAATATCTGCTTTTGTCCATAGCTTTTCGATACGTTTTTCATCTCAACAACTATCTTACCAGAATGAGGTGCTGGAGGAAAACGAAAATGGATTGTGGAAGTATCTACCTCATCAACTGTTGAAAGTTCCATCTTCTCAATTAACTTAATACGAGATTGAACTTGTTTAGACTTAGTAGCTTTATAACGAAATTTCTCAATAAATTTTTCTATCTCTGCTATCTGCTTTTGTTGATTTGTTAAAATTGATTGTTGTGTTTCTCTTCTTTGGTTAAGCAATTCTACATAATCGGAATAAGATGCTTTATAGTCGTATATCTTTCCTGCTGTTATTTCAATTGTTCTTTTGGTTATATTATCCAAAAATGTTCTATCGTGAGAAACCAAAACAACTGCACCAAAATAACCTATCAAGAAATTTTCTAACCATTGAATTGATTCAATATCTAAGTGGTTAGTTGGCTCATCAAGAAGAATGATATCTGGTTTTTTCAATAATATCTTAGCTAACTCAACTCTCATTTGCCAACCAGAGCTAAATTCAGATATCTTTCTCTCAAAGTCGGAATGAGAGAAGCCTAATCCAAGCAATACCTTTTCTGATTCTGCTCTTGAATTTGCTGCATCAATTATATTTAATCTTTCTACTGCTTCGTAGTGAAGATGTAGCAATGTCTCATATTCTTCACTCTCGTAATCCGTTCTTTCTGCAATCTCATTAGTTAACTCATTTATCCTTTTTTCTAACTTGTTCACTTCTTCAAAAGCCGTTAATGCTTCATCAATTACACTCATTGAAGAAGAAGGAATCATCTCTTGAGGAAGATAACCTATGGTTTGTCCTTGAGGAATAATAATACTTCCCGTTTCTTGTTCTTGAAAGCCTGATAATATCTTTAAAAGAGTACTCTTCCCTGCTCCATTCTTCCCCACAAGACCTATCCTATCCTTGTCTCCAATGACAAAAGAAACGTTATCGAATAAACATATTCCAGAAAAATATATAGATAGATTATTAACTGTAATCATCAAAAAGTAAGTTTAAGTTCAAAAATTGATTTGCAAAGGTAATAAGATTAAATGTTTATTGCCTAATATCAAACAAAAGAAAAGTATATACATAAAAAACATCAAGCATTGGTTTATCAACACTTGATGTTTTTGTTATATTCTGAAGAATAAATTAAGCTTATCCTTGAAGATTAAATGTTATAGGTAAAACGAACTGTTGTCTTACTACTTTCCCTCTTTGTTTTGCAGGTTGCCATTTTGGCATTTCTTTAACAACTCTCATTGCTTCTAAGCCACAACCAGAACCAATATCACGTAATATTTTAATATCTGTAATTGATCCATCTTTTTCAACAACAAAAGTTAACATTACTTGACCGCTTGTTCCTGTTTCTCTTGCTTGTTGAGGATACTTTATTGATTGTGCTAAGTATTTTAAGAGATCTTGATAACCTCCGAAGAATTCTGCATCTTTTTCTACAACAATAAAGACTTCATCTTCACCAGCTTGGATTTTATCTTCTTCTCTTATATTAACAGCCTTAAATGGAATTGTATTTGTGGTTGGATTAAAAGTAGGATTATGATATTCATCCTTTATTGTTTTTTGATCATCAACTATATCAAATACTGTTGATTCTACTTTCTGAATTTCTTGTGGGGTTGGAGGTTCTGGTTCTGTTTGAGTCACAAAAACCACCTCATTAAGTTGATTTACAGCTTCTCTTGGAATTAAAGCTGCGTTTTTATTATCATAGCTCCTGTATTCAAATGCATATATTACAATACTTAAAGCTACGATTGCTCCTATTTGAATAAATAAAGCTTTCTTGTTTTCAAGATTAGCTTTGTCTGTTTTTTTTGCTTCCATTTCTCTAAAGTTTTATATTTAACATCTTACTTTTATTACTAATTTCAAGTTGTCAAGATAGAGAGTTTATTCAATTTCTATGTTTATTGTAAACATTACTTTATGAAACTAAATATTTATAAGTCTTAGAAGTATTTTATTTCTTAACGCAAACATCCTAATTATTATTGTTATTATTAATAAAGTTATTTTTTAGTTAGAAATATAGATGATAAAAAGTTTGAATCTTTTTACCCAAAGATAATAAGAAAGGAACATCATAAAAGAAAAAACATCAAGCATTGTTTTATCAACACTTGATGTTTTGTTATATTCTGAAGAATAATTAAACTTATCCTTGAAGATTAAAACTAACAGGTAAAACGAATTGTTGTCTTACTGCTTTTCCTCTTTGTTTTGCAGGTATCCATTTTGGCATTTCTTTAACAACTCTTTTAGCTTCCTCTCCGCAACCAGAACCAATATCACGTAATACCTTAATATCTGTTATTGATCCATCTTTTTCAACAACAAAGGTTAAAGTTACCCTACCTTTTGTTCCTGTTTCTCTTGCTTGTTGAGGATACTTTATTGATTTTGCTAAGTATTTGCCTAATTCTTCTACTCCTCCTGGGAATGATGCTTCTTGTTCAACAACAGTAAAGATTTTTACTTCTTCTTGTACTTCTTCATCTTCCGCTTTAATATCAAGTTTCCCCACGTTTGCTGCAACGTTTGAAGTTTGGGCAAAACTTGAAACATTAAACTCTTGTGTAATCTTCTGACTATCATCAACAATTTCAAATTCTGTTGTTTCTGCTGGTGGAGTTTCTTCTGGTGGCGGTGGAGGTGTGTCTTCTTGAGTTGCCATTACAATTTCTTGAACTTCTTGAACAGCTTGCCTTTGAGCTATATTTGAATTTTTATTGTCATAAGTTTTATATTCAAATGCAAAGATAATTATACTTAAAGCAACTACCAATCCAATTTGAATGAATAAAGCTCTTTTGTTCTCAAGATCTGCTTTGTCTGTTTTTTTTATTTCCATTTTGTTCTGAATTTATATATTAAAATCCATTTTTTCTATTCTCTTTCAGGTTGCTAAATTACTGTTTTTTTATATTGGCAGCAAATTTTACTACAAATTTTACTCATACAAACTGTTAGTAACTCAGGAACTATTTATTTCTTAACGCAATAGGTTATCATTTATTGTTCAAAAACTTTTAGTAATCGAAGCTTGATCCGCCTAAAAATTCCCTCATTATTGACGTTGGAGGTATAGATTTATCATCAATCGTTTTGAAATTTGAAAGGAAATGTAATAGCCTTTTTGCCTCTGCATAGCAAACTTCATTTTGTGGTACTTCAGTTAAAAGAGGTTTTACATAAGTCTTCAATACCCCAATCTCATAAAGAAGGGAAGAATTAAATATACTGTCTGCATTTTCTTGATAAGGGAATATATGAATTTCTTCACCATCTCTAACCGATTGCCAACGATTTAATGTTTCTGTTGCTGAATATCCTCTATAATTATAATCCCTAACAATTCTTCTTATCAAACGATTATCACTACTACTAATAAGATTATGTTTATCAATAGATATCTGAGTTAAAGCCGATACAAATATATTATACTTATTATTTGCATCAATACTTCCAGACAATTTAGGATTAAGAGCGTGAATACCTTCAATAATAAATATTGCATTCTTCTTTGGTTTTAACATCTTACCACTAAAAAACTTCTTACCTACTTTAAAATTAAAACGAGGAATATCTACTTCATTTCCTTTCATTAACTCTTGCATTTGAGTATTTAAAAGTTCAATATCCAATGCTTCTATAGCCTCAAAATCATATTCTCCATCTGCATTTTTAGGCGAAAACTCTCTATCTAAGAAATAATCATCTAAAGATATTTGTACAGGATTAAATCCAAGAACAGATAGTTGAGTTGCAATTCTACGACAACTTGTGGTCTTTCCTGAAGAAGAAGGACCAGCTAAAAAGACCATCTTTACATCATCTTTTCTTTTATATATTTCATCTGCAATCTGAGAATACCTCTTTTCGTGCAAAGCTTCAGAAACTTGAATTAGTTTATTACATTCATTATCGTCAACAACCTTATTTAATTCACTAACATAAGGAGTGCCAAGAATCTTAACCCACTGTTCATATTCTCTAAATACGGAAAACATTTTTGTTTGTTTATCCTTATTATCCGATACTATTTCAGGATTCTTTTTATCTGGCATTAATAAAATTATGCCCTTATCAAAGGGAACTAAATCAAATACCTTTAAATAAGATGTTGAAGGGACTAAAGAATAATAAAAACTATTAATTGTATCATCAAGACAATCAATATCGGCAAATAAACGATTTGTTGTTTCAATTAAGTTTGCCTTTGTCTCCAATCCTACCTTTCTAAAAAGGTCAATAGCATCTTGTGCTTGAAGCTGACTTCTTTCAAAAGGGAGATCTTTATCAATAATTTCTTGCATCTTACCCTTAATAAGCTTGATATAGGTTCCTTTCAAACCTTCATCAATACCACTTACTTCTGAATAATAGCCGTTAATCATTGAGTGATGAATATATAAATCTCCTTTTGGAAATAATTCCTTCACTGCCTTATACATCACAAACATTAACGATAAAGCATACATTCTTCTACCATTAGTATTTGAAATATCTATAAACTCAACAATCTTAGACAAATAAACCTTATAACCTAAGCTTTGTATCTTATTGTTTACATAAGCTCCAAGCAAAGGATATTGACTTTTTATCCCTGCAAACTTTTCTATTTCTGTAAGTGTTGCCCCAAAAGGAACTAAAAGTTTTGAGTTTGTATTCTTACAGAATATCTCTATCATTTCCGACATATTATCTCTTGTTTTTCTTTCTTATTAGCATAATAACGATTATCTTTCACTTCCATGTATGGATCTACGCCGATTAATTTTCTTATTACAACAGAAGCACACATACAACCAAATACAGGAGGAAGATAAGAAATTGTTCCAACAGTACTTCTTTTATTCTGTCCAAAATCTTCCGCTACAACATCTGGACTAACTTTCTCTGGAGAATAAACAACAGCAACGCCATTATATACTCCAAACTTATGTAATTTCTTCCTAACCATAAAAGCCAAAGGGCAATTATATGATTTAGAAATATCATCAATCCTCACTTGCATTGGGTCAAGTTTACCACCACTTCCCATTGATGAAACAATAGGTATCTTTAAATCAAGGCTACTAAGAATAAGATTTACCTTTGGAGAAAGAGTATCTATTGCATCAACAACATAATCATACGTATCTTGTTTAAGCAATTCAACCATTCTTTCTTCAATTATATACTCATCAATAACCTTTAATTCTATATCATTATTAATCTCTCTTAATCTCTTTGCTAAGCAATCAGCTTTCTTTTCTCCTTCGGTTGAAGACAATGCAATCAATTGACGATTACGATTAGTTATATTTACTGTATCGCCATCAACAATTGTCATCTTTCCTACGCCTGCTCTGCATAACATTTCTGCCGCATAAGCACCAACACCTCCCAATCCTACAACCATAACATGAGCTTTTTTTAACTTTTCCAAGCCTTCTTTACCCAGCATCAATTCTGTTCTTGAATACATCTGCTATGTTTTTTTTGTAGGTGCAAAGATAATAAGATTTAATTCCTTACTATACAAAAACCATTAAAAACACCTTAAAATATTGCACACAAAAAGAATATTAAGTAATTTCGCAGTCTGAAACAACCATAAAAAAGTAATGTTCGTAAAAACCTTTAAGAAGAACTATCCTTTGCAATTAGCCCTTTTAGCAATAATACCATTATTGTTATGGTTTCCAGCCTTTATATCTCCACCATCTTTAATTACCACAAGCTTTGACATGCCTATATATAAGCTAATATATAGCGTATTATCACCACTAAAAACACTAAGCACTATTCTTGCATTTATCTTAGTTCTACTACAAGGTCTCTTGATTAATAGCATATTTTCTTCAAATCAACTTTGTCCAAAAACAACCTTTCTGCCTGCGTTTATATATATACTTTTATTAAGCAGCGACTACAGTTCAATGACAATGAGCCCTATCCTTGTACTAAACACCTTTATTTTATTTTCCATATTCTTTATATTTCGTTCCTACGACAAACAAGAAGGCTTAGATGAAATCTATAATGCTAACTTATTTATTGCTTTAGCCACCCTAACCTTTGCTCCTGCTATACTTTTAATTATCTGGATATGGTTTTCTCTTCTTAACTACAAATCATACAAATGGCGATATTGGATAATAAGTATTCTTGGTTTCTTAACCCCAATGATATTTTTAGTAATCTATTATTTCCTTACCGATAAGCTTTTAGCACGTTCCAGTGTCTTTTATCAAAATTTCTGGCACTTACCAAACTTCTATGTTTACTTAGAACCAATCCAGATTGTATTTTATATCTCAATTGGAATATTTGGATTCATAACCCTTTTCAATACCTTAGCAAACAAAAGCGATAATAATATCAATTATAGAAAGAAAACAAATGTAATTGCAATCTACTCGTTATTGGCACTACTACCAGCAATCTATTGCATAGATCAAGAAGAATTAATCTATTTCTTTGCACCAGCCCTTGCCTTACAATTCTTTAATTTCTTCTTTGCAAAACGAAAACTTATATACTCTAACATAGTATTTTCACTTTTTTTACTACTTGTTATTGCGAGAGTAATAATGACAATCCACTAATCAATCATAAGTTTTTAACCCAATTCATAGTTTTTTTTGTACTTTTGCATCAAATAAATACCGTATATAATGAAAATAGGAGTTGTTATTTTCCCTGGTTCAAACTGCGACCATGATATGATTTACGTTCTACGCAACCTTTTAGGACAAGAAGTTGTAGAACTTTGGCACAAGACAACAGACCTTCAAGGCTGTGATTTTATAGTACTACCAGGAGGATTCTCTTATGGAGACTACCTTCGTTCAGGAGCAATTGCACGTCTATCGCCTATTATGAATAATGTAATCGAATTTGCAAATAAAGGAGGATATCTTCTTGGAGTTTGTAATGGATTTCAAGTATTAACAGAATCAAACCTTTTAGATGGAGCATTATTACACAATGATAATCAGAAATTCATCTGTAAGAACCAGTTTATAACACCACAAACCAACAATACAATCTTCACAAAAGAAGCAAAAATAAGCAAAGCATATAATATTCCAATTGCACATGGTGAAGGACATTTCTATGCAGATGAAGAAACATTGAAACGTTTGAACGATAACGACCAAATACTTTTCCGTTATTGTGATGAAAATGGTAAAATAACAGAAGAATCAAACCCTAATGGTTCAATAGAAAACATAGCAGGTATCACAAACAAAGCAAGGAATGTATTTGGAATGATGCCACACCCAGAAAGAGCTGCCGACGAAGAATTAGGAAACATTGACGGAAGAATATTCTTTGAAAGCATAATAAAGAACATAAAATAATTCCTCCCAGAGGTAAGCTTAAAGAGTAAGGGTTTAAAGTTTTCGCATAGCGATTACACTTTAAACCCTTATTTTTATAACACCCCCCTAACCCCCAAGCCCAAAACAAATAAAACAATACCCCAAATTAACCATTAACAATTAACCACTAACCATTAAAAAAAATGCTTTTCCCTTTTTTTCAATCCCCAGATACAATAGAATGTGGTTGCGATGAAGCAGGCAGAGGATGTCTTTGTGGACCAGTTGTTGCAGCAGCAGTAATACTTCCAAGAGAGTTTAGCAATGAAATTCTAAACGATTCCAAGCAATTAACCGAAAAGAAACGAAAAGAATTAAGGATAATAATAGAAAAAGAAGCCTTAGCTTATGCAGTAAGCTTTGTCAGCAATGAAGAAATTGATGAAATAAATATCCTCAACGCATCATTCTTAGCAATGACCCAAGCAGTAAAAAAATTAGAAACAATACCAGAACTACTACTAATTGACGGCAACCGTTTCCGAACCACACTTAAAATACCCTATAAATGTATAATAAAAGGAGACGCAAAATACCAATCAATAGCCGCAGCCTCAATATTAGCAAAAACATATCGTGACGAATATATGGAGAACCTTGCCCAAGAATACCCCCAATACGCCTGGCAAAAAAACAAAGGCTATCCCACAAAAAAACATCGCCAAGCGATAAAAGAAAATGGAATAACACCTCATCACCGCAAAACCTTTAACCTCTACGGCGACCTTTCATTATTCGAATAAAACAATCCCACCCCAAAATTTAAAACAATCTGCCCTAATTATTAAAAAAAATAACCACTAATTTTCAAACAATACCCCCTAATTTCCAAAAAAATAACCCCCGTAGAGACGCGATTTATCGCGTCTCATAAATAACATATCATATAAATTACATGTTTAATCAATTACATATTCCATAAATTGATTATCCCATAAATTACATTTTACATCCAAAATTTAATACAACACAATATCAATAATTGAAATTCCATAATAAAAACAATGCGATATTATTCAACGGGAGACGCGATAAATCGCGTCTCTACGGGATAACCCAACCATAATTTGATACCAAAGCAAAAAATAAAATAAAAAATATTTTTAATATTAACATCTATTAATCAAGTCAATAGAAAATAATTACAATTTATTTTCAAAAAAAATCAACAAAATAATTTACTTTTTCACTCGAACTATTGTTTATACAATTGAAACGTTTCACAAAATAATTCACGCTAGTATTAACAATTATGAAAACAAAAAATCATGATTAGCTTTATCAAAATTAAGAAAAGAATTGCCGTTGGAGCTACCCCAGGGATTAAGTTCATGGCAAGAATCTTCAGGGAAAAGCCTGTTGATTTAAAAATTATTGCAGACAGAATAGCTGCAACATCAACAATGAGTAAAGGAGATATCATGGGAGTCTTCCAACAATTCGAGACAGTACTCGCATGGTATATAACTGAAGGTATCCCTATCAAGTTAGGAATCCTTGGTACTTTCACCCCAGGCATACAAGCAAAAGCCTGTGACACCTTGGAAGAAGTTACCGAAGACACTATCAAAAGGAAGTATATCATATACAAACCTTCCATAGAGCTTAAGAAAATGTTAGAAGATACAAAGATAAACTATGTAGATTTAAACATTACAGGTCTCCAATTCCCAACTGAAGAACCAGAAGGATAAAGACCAAAAGCACCTAAGTTCTATAAAAAAATTTAGACATCTTTTTTACATGGTTAGTTAAATAACCGGAAGACCACCAAAAGTGGTCTTCTTTTTTTTGCTCTTTTCACCAAAAAAACGCCATTTTCACACCTCAAACACTCCATTTCCACACCCCAAAAACGCCATCTTTGAACACAAAAACGCCATCTTTGACTTCAAACATGGAGTTTTTTATGTAAGAAACCTCCAACTTTCAAATTCAATAAAAAAATCTCCAAATCCCAAAATAAAAACAATAAAAACCCCAAAAACCCCTTAAAATCACCCCAAAACCCCAACAATATTTTATAATCACTAACTATAATTATTCCTAAAATTTCCTTTCTTGAAGTATAATAATTCTTAAAATAGCTTTCAAGAAGAGTATATAAGAAATTGATTATTCTGTTTCGAACAAAAAGTATTTTTCTGTCCAAAACATCAAATAAAAAATATCAAATAAAAAAACTTATCAAAAAGACTTGTCGTTTAATGTTTTTTATTTACTTTTGGCAACAACTTTAAAAGCTTAAAAGCTATAATATATTACAATTTTGCAAACATCTAAATCATTAAAATAGTTTTACTGTGCTATGTAATATTGGCTATAAATAAAAAACAATTAGTTAATTTATGTGTTTATTATGAAGAATAATTTTTATCAAGGGAAAAGTGACCTTTTAGATGGGAAAAAAGAGGACAAAAGAATTGAATTCATCAAACTACGGATTGCCGAATTCTTTAATATGAAAAATATTCATTTTCTGTTTGGTTCAGGGACTAGTTGTGATGCCGTCCCAAATATGGGAGGACTTTATAAATATGCAGAGGAAGAAATAGGAAAATGTAAAATAGAAGAGATTAAAGAAGAATTCAAAAAAATTATCACAAAAACAGGAAAAAATAATTTAGAAGGAATCTTAGGTGTTTTATATTCTAATAGAATATATTTAGAAGGCATAGATACAACTACAGAAGATAGCAGATTGTCGGTTTGCAAACAATTGATAGAGATTATTGAAAAGGTCATCTTTAATAAATTAAATTTCAACTTCAAAGGAGAAGATGAGAATGTTGTATTAAGTACATACAAAAAATTTTACCAAAAGATTGCATTGAGAAATAAGGATTTATCAAGAATAAATATCTTTACAACGAATAATGATTTATTTAATGAGATGGCATTAGATAGTTTAAACATCCATTATATTAATGGTTTTTCAGGTGGAATAAATAAATATTTTAATCCTGCATTATTTAATTATACTTTTTCAAAGAGAATGGATACAAGTATTGAAAAGTTTGAACCAGTAGAAAATATGGTTTATCTTTATAAATTACATGGGTCTGTTAATTGGGTAGAAGATAACAGTAAATCAAATAATTTTTTTAATATAAAAGAAGAATATCCACCATTAAAATTTGATAAAGAAAAAAATATTTTAATATACCCAACCCCTACAAAACAAGATAAAAGCTTAGGGAGTCCGTATGTTGATTTATTTCGAGAGTTCCAAAAGAAATTATTAGAACCACATAGTGTACTTTTTGTTATTGGATATAGCTTTAGTGATGATCATATAAATAATATTATTTATCGATCTCTTGCAACAAATTCAACAATAAATCTTGTAATAATAAATTATATAGAGAAAGATAAACTTGTATGCAATATAGATGATAATAGGATTTTTAGGATTTGGAGTGAAGAAGATAAGCCTATAGAAAAAGAGACAGATACTACAAAAGAAGATAAACATATAGAAGAAGAGATAGATACTGCAAAAGAAGATAAACCTACAGAAGAAGAGGCAGATACTACAAAAGAAGATAAACCTACAGAAGAAGAAACAGATACTACAAAAGAAGATAAACCAATAGAAGAAGAAGATAAAATACCTCTTCATTATTTTAGCAAGATTGTGGGAGACTTATTGCCTAATATTGATAGTTATAAGCAACAAGATGAAGTCCTTTCTAAATTTGTAAAATTGTACACAGAAGAAAAAAACAAAGAAAAAAATGACGATAGGGAAGATAATATCAGTTGAATATGATAAATTTAGAGTAAAATTATTCCATTCTACTAAAAATTCTACAGTAAGTATTGACGGACATATATATTATTTTGGCAATATTGGTAGTTATTTAAAAACATATAATTCTACGGGAGATGCAATATTATGTGAGGTTGTTTCTATTTTAGATCATAGCACAGAAAGTAAAGTATATTCTTCTTTTAATTTAGATAGCTCTAGAGAGCTGGTTATCAAACCTATTGGCACCTTAAACAGTAAGGATGAATTTGAAATGGGTATAGGTATATTCCCTTCTATATATAGTGATGTTAGTATAGTAACAGTTGGTGATATTGATAAAATTTTAACAGAAACCAAAACACGAGAAGTAACTAAGGGCATCCATTATGACATTGAAATAGGATACAGTAAAAGTTTAATTAACTATAGAATCAGTATTGATATAAATAAGCTTTTTAATATTCATACTGCGGTATTAGGAAATAGTGGAAGTGGGAAATCAAATACTATAGCAACAATACTTCAAAAAGTATATAGGAAAAAAAATAATTGTGCAAATGGAGCTAAAACAATATTATTTGATGTTAATGGAGAATATCTAAAAGCATTTGATAAAGAAAAATTAAATAGCAATATTACAGTCTTACCTTATAAACCAAATAATACTGATGATAAGTATACTCCATTTTATCTACCATATTATTTATTAAACTTAGATGAATGGTTAGCTTTTTTAATGGCTTCTGATAAAACGCAAAAACCATTTTGGGATAGAGTTTTACAAGAATGTTTTAAGTTTTATAAGATATTTAATTCAGAAACAGATGTTAAAAGTACCGAAAAATATGTAAATTATTTTAAATGGAAAATTAGAGGTATTTTATCTTTAATTATTTCACAAATTGATTCTGATACGGCTAAGGTTACTGCTGCAAGAGGGGTAATATTAAGATGCAAAGAAATTGTTTTAAATATTTATAGCGATAAAGCGTTATCAGATTTTCTACAAGAAGCAGAAAATAGTTGTTTGCTAAGTTTTGGAAATAATAGTGGAGGGCTCGCTGAATTTGTAAAATCAACTATTGTTGATGATGACAATGCAATAATAATAAATAGTCAACGACTAAGACCTGGAGATTATTTTGATTATAAATACCTTAGGGTTGCAGTAGATATTGTATTACTAGAAGAAGAAGCTAGAGGGAATGTGAGAATAAGAGATTTCGTTTCTACTTTGCTAAGTCGGTTAGATTATTTTATGGAAAACCCAGACTGTGATTTTATGAGAAATTCAGATAGGTCAATATTTCAAAACACAGAAACATACTTAAAGGAATGCTTTGGAATCGCAAATGAAACTAATAAAAATCAATTAATAATTATTGATTCAAGTGAAGTTGGATCTGATATTTTAGAATTGATGACAAGTGTAGTAAGCAGAATGATTTATGATTATAGAAAGAAGAAGCAAAATAATGAAAGAAGAGAATGCCCAATACATTTAATATTAGATGAAGCACATCGATACATAAAAAAAGATGCTGATTATATTTTAAAAGAAAATATTTTTGAGAAAATAGCTAGAGAAGGAAGAAAATTTTCTTTGTATCTTTTAGTTTCATCTCAAAGACCATCTGAATTATCAAGTACTGTTTTATCTCAATGTGGAAACTATATAATACATAGAATACAGAATGAAATAGATATGAGATATGTATATTCAGTATTACCTTATTTTTCTGATGACTATATAACTAAGATAAAACAAGCTATTCCTGGAGAGGCTTTAATATTTGGGAACTGTGTACCTCTACCTTTACAGGTTATGATTGATAGAGCTAACCCTGATCCTAATAGTGATAATTGCATTATTAATGAAGAATGGTTTAAAGAAGAAATCTAAGATGAAATAATTACTTGTATATTGTATATTTTCTAATTATGAAGTTTGCATTAAACTATTCCGAACTCGAAGACATTAGAAAACAAAAAGGGGGAGTATCAATCTTTATTTGATTGATACTCCCCCTTTAAATTGGGTTGTTTGGGATATATTAGATTATGGGAATCTTATTTTTAATGGGGTTTATAGATAAGGGGTTTAAGGGTAATGGGGTTTGGTTTTAGGGTAATCTTAGTTTTCTTGTTCCAACATCCAATTTGAATCTCCTAGGAGTTGTTGTTCTATACTTATTTTACTGTTTGAGCATAAAAACAAATTCAATAACAAAGCCTTATTTAATAAACCTTTTTCAATTCTATTAAAAGCAGGTGCAAAGATATATTTAGATGGGTATAAACAAAAAATACTAACCTGAGGAATTATTCCTTTAATAAGTCATTTGTAGCCATCTCATTAAGAATATATCATAAATTGTATATAAACTACCTTCCTTATTATTTTTTTCTAAAATCATCTCCCTTTCAAGTAAGGAATTAACAATTCTCTTTGCACTTGAAGGGTTTCCAAGATTATATTTATTTAGAAAATCATTTGAATATATTTGCATAACTTCCTCTTCTTTTGCAAGTGCAATAAGAAACTTCCATTGGTTAGGAGTTAGAAAATTACGATATTGAAAAAAAGAAGGTTCTTTTTCTTTAACTAACTCAATACATTCAAGTTTAATCTTGTCTAAATCTATTTTTTTATGTCTATACACTTTATTACATAAGCTTTGGGTATAGAAAGTATACCCTTTTGTCCAGTCCAAAATATAATTAATACATTCTTCAGATATAACTCTATCACCCTGAGAGAAATGAAATTGAATAAATTCCTTGTATTTATTTCTTTCAATTTTATCAAGATTAATAAACTGAGTGCTTGAAAAGAATGGACGTTTTGAGTTTAGGAATATCTCTGATAAGATATGTGCTTGAGAACCACTAAAGATAAAACAAGTATTTTTTAGTTGTTGAATATATGTTCTTAAGATTGCTTCTATATTTTTTTCTGGATAGTTTACTATTTGTTGAAACTCATCAATAGCAATTATTATCTTCGTTTCTTGTTTGTCAAGGAATAGTAGTAATTGTTTAAGAGTAAATTCCTTGTCATTTTGTGACTGAAAATTAAATTCAATTTGAGGTGATCCACTAATGCTATCAAAAGTAAAGCGAGGACGAAAGCCCTTAATAAGGGTTAGGAATTTTTTACCAAAAGAGGTTTTCTCTGGAAATTTCTCCAAAATAGCCTCTGCTAATAACCTAATAAAATCATCTATATTTAATGAAGAATATATATCTATGTATATAGTTTCAACATCTTTTTCTTGTTTTAATGAATCAAAAAAATGAAAAATCAACCCTGTTTTTCCTAATCTTCTTGGAGAAATGAGAGTTGTATTTACACCATTACGAGTATTTTCTTTTAATATCTTAAGCTCAAACTCCCTATCACAGAAGTATTCTTTAGAGATATAACCACTTATCAAAAAAGGACTTAAAGGCTTTTTCATAACAAATAATATTAATCACTGCAAAGATATAAATTAATTTTCAATTACGCATTATGCGTAACGCACTTTGCATAATAAATCAAGTTCTTTAATCTCTTTTTAGTGAATTTGAGATAATCTTAGTTTTCTTGTTCCAACATCCAATTTGCATCTCCTTGTAGTTGTTGTTCTATACTTATTTTACTGTCTTTTGCTTTCTGCTTTATTTGATTATACCAACGGGGAGTGTGTTTCATTTGCTCTACCAATTCTTTCACCCTGTCTTGCTTTTGCGTAATGTAGATTTGCTTTAAGTTAATAGAATTTATTTCGGCTTTTGATTCTATTAGTCTTGGTTTTTCTTCTTGCGTTACTTTAATAAGTCTATTGCAATCAATATCTATTTTGTTCTTTGGCAGGTCTTTTCCTCTTACTTGGGCAAAGTATAAAACTGCTTCATCTGTTTTTTTTGTTTGGTCTAAGCACGTTACCCATACTAATTTATCGGAATTGGAATAATCATTATATAAATAATTATACTTGTCATACGCCATTACCTTCTTTCCACTTATTCTAAATATATATTGATTCCAGGAAAAACCTTGATGTGATACCATTTTTATTATTTTGGAACTTGTGTTATGTGCGTTTTCAAAACAAATTACTTGGTCTTCTATATTGGGAATTGCGTTTTCGGCTATTGCTTTATCTACTAAATCAAATCGTTGTTTTGAAAGTTGAAAATCGTTTGCAATGGTGTTGTTTGCTACCTGTGTTAGGGTGGATGTATAAAGGATAAGTAGTGAAATAATTATCTTAAATGTGGTTCTTAGGGCTTTGTTTTTTATTGATAGATTGTATAAAAGAAATATGATTGAAAGCAAAAATATGGTAAAACTAAAGAAGGTAAAGAAGCTTGGAACATAGTTTTTATATCCTGCGAGGTATTTAGTTTCGGTGAGAGATACAAATACTTGTGGTAAGAATACAAATAATGCTGATATAAAGATTGCTACTATAAAGTAGATGGATTTTACTTTTTTATATTTACTTAGAGCATAATATGAAAGAGAAGCTATCAATAATCCATTTATTGCAAACAGAATATTTATTGATGAAAGGTATGGGGTGGGTATAATATACTTAAAATCATTATAGACTTGCAAAGGAAAGGCATAAGATGATAGTCGAAACATCGTTATCATTAGTCCAGATATTGACCAACTATCTACTGGATGCAAGCCTTGGTAAAAAGAAGGATAGAAATGTCTATATGAAAAATAGATTATTAAATATATTATTCCACAAATAAAGAAAGGGATTATATCTTTAATTACACGTATTAGCTTTGCCTTACTGAAACCATTAAATAGTCTTCTTTTCCAAATAAAGATTATAAAGAATAAGATATAGTATATCATATATGCTTCATAGAATAGTGTTGCAAGAAACATTATAAGGAAAGATAATACCATTAGATATTTCTTTTCTTTCTCATAATATGACAAGAGAAGGGAGAGAGAAATGAGGATAAGAGAAAAAGAAAAGGTGAAATAGAAAGGATATGCTGTTGTTGCTGAATATAAAGCTATTTGCATTGTGGCAATAAGAAGCAAGGAAGAAAATAATGTTATGCCATTATTATTAAATAGTTTTCTAACAAAATAGGTAAAAGAAACAAAGCATAAGACTATTGGGAAGATAGATATGGTATGGAAGTAAAGAGGAGAATTAACTAAGAAAGGTAAGGCATAGACCCAACGCATAAATAATAAGTAGAATCTTCCTTGATATGTTGGCATATATCCAACTACATCTTGCCAATATGTAGGACAACAATTAATGAATAAATCCATATCATCTCCTATTGTTATACCAATTTTTGTTAAAGGATAAAGTGCAATTATATAGATAATGATTAGCAGTAAATTTACTATTCTATTCTCTTGATTTAGTTTTATTGGGTTATTCTTCATAAAAATATTACTGTTGTTGTTCAACAATCCATTGTGCATCGGAACGTAATTGTCTTTTTGTGCTTACGTTATGCTGCTTGGCTTTTTGCTTTATTTGATTATACCAGTCGGGAATTGTCTTTATTCCTTCCATTTGTTGCTTTATTCTTTTTTCCTTTTCTGGAGAATTTATGTTTTGAGGTATATTCCATTTTGGTATTGTTGTTGTGAGTTCTTTAGCTATTATTGTTTGAGGGGGCTTATCTTTTGATATTGCAATAAGGGTATCACAGTTTATTTCTTCTATTTTTTGAGGTAAGTCTTTGCTTTTTATTTTTGCAAAATAGATTATTGATTGGTCGGCTTTATAAGGTTGTGTATAGAAAGCTACCCAAACTATCTTGTCTTCATCGTAATAATCCTGATATAATTCATTATATCTATCATATACATCTAAGTCTTTTCCTCTTACTCTATTGATATAATTCTTCCATGTAAAACCTTGAAATGTTACCCATGTTGCTAATTTGGAACTTGTGCCATGTACTTGTTCTAAACAGATTACCTGATTTTCTATATCGGGTATTACATTCTTATCTATGGTTTGTTTTAGTAATTCAAATCTTTCGGAGGAGAGTTTCAAGTCATCTGCTATTGCATTATTTACTATTTGTGTATTTATTGCTATATGTAATACTAAGTAACTTAACAGTAGACAGAATATTATTTTTATTGTTTTATTACGGTATAAGAGGTTATATATTAAGAATATTATGGCAATTAAACTTATGGTTGTGCCAAAGAATGAGAAAAAGGTTGGAAGATATGTCTTATATCCTAATAAATAATATTTCTTTGTAAGAGATATAAACAGTTGAGGTAATAATATAAATACTATTCCTACAAGCAAGGTTATAAGGAGGTGCTTTGATTTTATCTTCTTGTATCTTATAAGTACATAAAAAGATATTATTGCTATAAGTAAACTGTTAATTAGATATATTATGTTATGACTTGAAAATGGTGTGCCTGATATTAACCATTTAGAGCCTATATATACTTGTAAGGGAAAAGAATATATACATAATTTGTACATGGTTTCTATCAATCCAGAGAATGTTAATTGGTCAGCTATTTGCAATCCTATATATTTTGGTGGATAGAAATATTGGAAAACAAAGTATGCTGTAAGGTAAATTATGCCTCCAATAATAAATGGATATAGGTCTTTTATTACAAGTATTATTCTTTCTTTTTTAAAGGAATTAAATAGGTTTCGTTTCCATATTGCAATTATAAAGAACAGTAAATAATAGATTAGATATGTTTCATAGAATAGTGTTGCGAGAAACATTAATAATGAGGATAGAATTATTTTATGTCTTTTCTTGGTATCGTAGTATGATAACATTAAGGATAATGAAAAGAGTATGGTTGCAAATGATAAAGTAAAATTAAATGGGTATGATGTTGTTAAGGAAGAGAAGCCTACTATCTGGAAACTTGCAATAAGTAATAAGGAAGAGAATATTGTTATTGTATTATTATTGAATAGTTTTTGTATTAAATGGACAAAAGCAATAAAGCATAAGGCTATTGGAAGGATATACAATGGATAGAAATATAAAGGAGAATCAACTAAATAAGGCACAGCAGAAACCCAATGTGTAAAAATTAAATAGAATCTTCCGTCATAATAAGGCAAATCACCAACAACATATTGCCAATGATTATGACAGCATTGAACAAATAAATCTATATTATCTCCTGCTGTAAAACCAATCTTTGTTAAAGGATAAAGTGCAATTATATAGATAATGAATAATAGAATATTCATTATCTTTTTTTCTTGTTTGATTAATAAGTTATTTATCTTCATTTATTATTGGATAAAATAAGGAATATGAAGTTCTATTTTCGCTTAAATTCGGATACTATTATTGCTGTTGCTATACCTGCATTTAAGGATTCTGTTTTTTTATTTAGGGAGAAATTAGGTATTGTTATGGGATGAGTGATTTGTGGTATTATCTCTTTACTTATGCCGTGGGACTCACTTCCTATTATTATTAAACCTTCTTTGCTTAGGGTTTCTTCGTATATGTTCTTCCCTCCTTCTACTATTGTTCCATAGATTGGATAGTTTGATGGTAGAGTTGAGATATAGTTGGAGAGGTTTTTATAGGTTATATTGACACGAAAAAGAGAACCCATTGTGGATTGAATTGTTTTTGGATTATAAATATCTACAGTATTTTCGGAACATATTATATTTTCTATTCCATACCAATCTGCTATCCTTATTATTGTTCCTAAGTTACCTGGGTCTTTTATCTCGTCTAAAACTATTACTAATTGGGAACTGATTTCTATTGGTTTTGGTTCTTTTCTTTTAACTATGGCTAAGACTTGATTGGGAGTTGTAAGAGAGCTTATTCGCTCAAGGTCTTGTTCTTTTACTTCAACTAAGTTTTTACATTTTTGTGAGGCTAATTTCTCGTTTGTCTTTAGCCAATCATTTGTTGCACAAATTTCTTCTATTTCATAAGTAGACTTTAGCAATTCATCAACTATCTTCACCCCTTCCACAACAAAGATATTGTCTTCGTTCCTATGTTTTGCTAATTTATATGATGCTATCGTTTTGATTTGTGCTTTTGATATCATTTTCTTTTTGTTTGCAAAAATAAGTCTTTTTATCTAAATGCTTTTAGTTTAGACATAAAAAAAGACCTTTGAATTTTCATCAAAGGTCTTTTCTATATTGATAATTTATAAGAATTATTCTGCTACAACGTCAAAGTTGATTTCTGCTTTTATTCCTTTATAAACTGAAATTGTTGCTTTATGAGTTCCAATTAATTTAATTGATTCACCAACTATATCAATTTTCTTTCTGTCAACATCTAATCCAAATTGTTCTTTTATTGCATCTGCTATTTGAATAGCATTAACAGAACCAAAGATTTTTCCATTTTCTCCTGCTTTAGCGCCTATTTTCAATCCTTCTATTTTAGAATATGAAGCAACTAAACTTTCTGCATCTTTAAGTATCTTGTCTTCTTTAAAAGCTCTTTGTTTTAGATTTTCTGCTATAATCTTTTTATTTGATGATGTCGCAACCATAGCATATCCTTGTGGTATTAGGAAGTTATTTGCATAACCATCTTTTACCTTCACTATTTCGTCTTTGTAACCAAGGTTAGTTACATCCTGTTTTAATATAATTTCCATCGATGATCCTCCTTTTATTTTAATAAGTCTGCTACGTAAGGCATCAAAGCTAAGTGACGAGCACGTTTAACAGCTTGTGATACTTTCTTTTGAAACTTGTTTGATGTTCCAGTAATTCTTCTTGGAAGAATCTTACCTTGTTCATTAACAAACTTCAAAAGGAAATCTGCATCTTTATAATCGATGTATTTAATACCGCTCTTTTTGAAACGGCAATATTTCTTTCTTTGTGTTTCAACCGTAATTGGGGTCAAATATTTTATTTCTGTTTCGTTTGCCATTGTTGCTTAATTTTTAAATGGTTATTCTGCTTTTGCTGCTTGATGAAGAGCTTCTTGTTGTTTCCTCATGCCACCAGAACGTTTCTTTTCGTTGTAAGCAATTGCATGTTTGTCTAAAGATACTGTTAAGAAACGAAGAAGTTTTTCATCACGTTTGTAATGTGTTTCCAACTTCGCAATAAGTTCTCCTTCGGCTTTAAACTCGATTAAGTAATAAAATCCAGTTGATTTCTTTTGGATAGGATATGCTAATTTACGCATTCCCCAATTGTTTTCATAAACAATTTCAGCTCCACTTTCAGCCAATAAAGACTGATACTTTTTTACCGTTTCCTTTATCTGTTCATCAGATAAAACGGGAGTCATAATGAAAACGGTTTCATACTGTCTTACCATTTGGTATGTAGTTTTTTGTTAATAAATTGATTTAATCTCTATTAAAAGAGCTTGCAAAAGTACAACATTTTTCTAATATTACAAGCCTTCTGAATAAAAAACGTATTTTATTCTGCTTTTCCGTGACAATTTTTATATTTCTTACCACTTCCACAAGGACAAGGGTCATTTCTTCCTATCTTCTTTTCTACCTTAACTGGTTGATGATTTTTTTGTGGTTCTCCGTCTTCTCCACCTCCTGTACTTACTTCTTGACGTCCTGTCTTTAATTTCTTATTATCCGATTGTGGCAATTCTGTTTCTTTAACATCGTTTTCTTCAATTGGAAGTATTGCACGACAAAGGAATGAAGTAATGTCTTTATTTATTTCATTAATCATCTTTTCAAACAAACCAAAAGATTCAAGCTTATAGATTAACAATGGATCTTTTTGTTCATAAGAAGCATTTTGAACTGATTGTTTTAAATCATCAAGTTCTCTAAGGTGTTCTTTCCATGCATTATCTATTATGTGAAGAGTGATACTCTTTTCAATTGAAAGTGCAATTTCTTTACCTTGTGTTTTATAAGATTTCTCTATCGGAGCAACAGCATTCATTACTTTAACTCCATCAGATACTGGAAACGCTATATTTTCGTAACGATAGTTCTTAGATTCATAGATATTTTTAACATAAGGAAATGCTAATTGAGCTATTTTTTCCATTCTTGATTTATAAGAATTATAGACATCTTCAAATAACATATCGCATACTTGAGATTTCCTTGAGTTTAAAAATGTCTTTTCATCTTCTATTCCACACTCCATTCCCATTACTTTCATAAACTCTAACTTGAAGCCTTCAAAGTCATTTGCGTTATGATATTCATTAACCATATACTCTAAAGCATCGTATATCATATTAGAAATATCTATAGCAAGCTTATCTCCATATAAAGCATTCTTACGTTTAGAATATACCACTTCACGTTGATTATTCATAACATCATCGTATTCCAATAAACGCTTTCTTGTTCCAAAGTTATTTTCCTCCACCTTTCTTTGCGCTCTCTCAATACTCTTTGTCATCATAGAATGCTGAATAACTTCTCCTTCTTTCAATCCCAACCTATCCATTATCTTTGACATTCTATCAGAACCAAATAAACGCATAAGGTTATCTTCTAAAGAAACAAAGAATTGTGAACTTCCTGGATCACCCTGACGTCCTGCACGACCTCTTAACTGTCTATCAACTCTTCGCGATTCATGACGTTCTGTACCAATAATTGCTAAACCACCTGCTTCTTTAACTCCTTCTCCAAGCTTTATATCGGTACCACGACCAGCCATATTGGTTGCGATTGTAACCGTTCTTGCTCGTCCAGCTTCTGCAACTATATCTGCTTCTTTCTTATGTAACTTTGCATTCAATACCTGATGTGGTATTTTTCGCATAGTAAGCATCTTTCCTAAGAGTTCAGATGTTTCTACTGATGTTGTACCAACAAGAACTGGACGATTTTCTCCAATTAAACGTTCAATTTCATTAATAACAGCATTGAACTTTTCTCTCTTTGTCTTATAGATTAAATCTTCATTATCTTCTCTTGTTATTGGACGATTTGTTGGAATTACAACTACATCTAATTTATAGATATTCCACAACTCTCCTGCTTCTGTTTCCGCTGTACCTGTCATACCTGCAAGTTTCTTGTACATACGGAAGTAGTTTTGAAGCGTAATTGTAGCATAGGTTTGTGTTGCTGCTTCTACCTTTACATTTTCTTTTGCTTCAATTGCTTGGTGAAGACCATCAGAATAACGTCTTCCTTCCATTATACGTCCTGTTTGTTCATCAACAATCTTTACTTGATTATTAACAACAACATACTCAACATCATTTTCAAATAAAGTATAAGCCTTTAATAGTTGATTTATTGTATGGACTCTGTCTGATTGGACTGCATAACTTTGAAGTATATTTTCTTTCTTTTCAGCCTTTTCTGCTGGAGTAATGTTTTGTTTTTCAAGGTCAGCTATTTCAGAACCAACGTCAGTAAGCATATACGTTTTAGGGTCTTCTCCTATGGTTGAAAGGTAATCCATACCCTTATCTGTTAGCTCTATTGAGTTGTGTTTTTCTTCTATAATAAAGTACAAAGGGTCATCAATCTTATACATTTCCTTGTTTTGGTCTTGCATAAATTGGTTCTCTGTCTTTAACAAAAGAGATTTCATTCCTGGTTCACTCAAGAATTTAATTAAGGCTTTGTTTTTAGGTAGTCCGTGATGTGCTCTTAAAAGAAGTATCCCTCCTTGACGTTCTTCTTCTGTTGTTCTTCCTTCATGAAGAAGTTTTTTAGATTCTGCAAGAATTTGAGTTACCAAACTACGTTGAACATTGTATAACTTTTCTATTACTGGTTTAAATCTTTCAAACTCTTGATCGTCACCTTTTGGTGTTGGACCTGAAATAATAAGTGGTGTACGAGCATCATCTATCAAAACAGAATCGACCTCATCGACAATTGCATAGTTGGGTTTACGTTGAACAATCTCATTGGGATTATTACACATATTATCTCTCAAGTAGTCGAAACCAAACTCATTATTTGTTCCATAAGTAATATCTGCTTCATACGCATAGCGTCTTTCTTCTGAATTAGGCTCATGCTTATCAATACAATCTACTCTTAAACCATGGAATTCAAATAACATTCCCATCCATTCAGAGTCACGTTTTGCTAAATAATCATTAACAGTTACAACATGAACCCCTTTTCCTGAAAGGGCATTAAGATATAAAGGTAATGTTGCAACAAGTGTTTTTCCTTCCCCTGTTGCCATTTCAGCAATTTTACCTTCATGTAATACAGTACCACCTATCAACTGAACGTCATAGTGAACCATATCCCATTTAACCATATTTCCACCTGCTAACCAACTATTATTAAAGTATGCCTTATCACCAACAATAGTTACATTATCTTTTCTTGCTGCAAGGTCTCTATCATATTGATTTGCTGCAACCTCAACTTTTTCATTTTCAGTAAAACGTTTAGCCGTTTCTTTAACAACCGAAAAAGCTTCTGGAAGAATATCATTCAAAACCTTTTGAGTCTTGTCGTAAACTTTCTTTTCCAATTCTTCCAATTCGGTGTATAAACGTTGTTTTTCGGGAACAGGCATATCAAGTTCTGTATCCAATCTTTGTTGAATATCTGATACAATCTTTTCTTCTTCCGCAATTTCAGAAGCTATTTTATCCTTAAACTCTTGTGTCTTTTGACGAAGCTCATCATTTGAAAGAGGAGCAATTGTTTCGTAAGCCTTTAAGCACCTATCCAATATAGGTTTTAATTCTTTAAAATCTCTTTGAGACTTATTTCCGAATAACGATGCAAGAAAATTTGCCATTTGAATTATTTATCAGTTATTATTATCTTTTTATCAGCGAGGAATAAAGTCATTGCATGATAATTTATTTGTCTATTCTCAAACAAAAACCATTCCACTTATTTGAACCTGCAAAAATAACATTTTTATTTGTTAGAATTGTCATAAAAGAAAAATCATAAAAGAAAAACTGACATTTCTGGTAAAAAACAATAGCCCAAAACAAGAAAAAAACAGAATATTATCCTGCCTTTTCTCTATTTCAATTAAAATTAGATTACTGGTTTTTTACTTAATTATTTTTCTAATCAAGAATAATATAGCATAAACAAATGGAATTATTGGACAAACAGAAGCTGAAAAAATCCATAAAAAAGATGTACGTTTATTTTCAGTATTTTTCATTTCGTTTACTATCAATAATATTAACAAAGAGATATATAACAAAACTACAATTAAAATTATTCCATAAACAATAAATGGATTTCCACTCGTAATAAATTCCATAACAATTTCTATTAGTATTAAAAAACATTCTACCTATTTCAATCTACAAAAATAGCATTTAAAACTTGAACTTGGGTAATTTACTATTTATAGATTGCAATAATTTTATCCTTCTTTAGCTCTTCTGATTCAATGATAATCTTCTTCTCATAAAGTTGATTCTTATATATTTCATCCCATTTCTTTTCTTTTATATTCTTTTCTGTGATAAAATATAGCTTCAATTTTTTATCCTTGCTTTTCTCAGATTCTACTTTAAGTGAATATAAAGGTACTAAACCATTAGAATGAGCATTAATTCTATATTCAGGAGATTGAATTGGCTTATCCATTCCTTTTTCTTTTACAAATAATTTTAAAGCTGGTTCTTTTGGTAAAGAATCAAAGCTAGTATAGTAAACATAGATTGCTGATTCGGTTGTATTTTGAATTAATACATATTGTTCTGGGGGATCATAAGAAGTAAATATAAAACTCGAAAGCAATATTAATATAATAAAAAGCCTTTTTCTCATAACTATAAATAATTTTATTCTACAATATACCTATCTAAATTATTACTAAAATCAATCTTTATAATATGTAATCCACCATTCTTTTATATTTAAAAGTCTTAAGGCGTAAGATTCTTTCTTTAAATACATTTGTTTTTCACATATTTCTTTCCAAGTATAATTCTTCATAATGCTTTCTGAAATAAAGAAAACATGCAAAGTACTATCTTTAGAATTTATTAATGGATACGATTCAGAACCACCAATAATAGGGGAATTCATTGAACTTATATTATAAGCATTAACTCTATAATCTGGAGAAGAAATCTTTGGCAAAGGAGCATCATATTCATCCTTCTTTTCTTTAATATTTGTATCAAAAAGATGTATTCTCCTATTTACTTGTAAATAATCAACACTATCAATATAAACATAAATAGCCGAATCACTATAATTCTGAATTGATAGTTTCTTTTCATAATTTTCATGAGTAGAACAACTATAACATAAAGACAATAAAGAAATAACAAACAGTAATTGTTTCATAATAAAATCAATCTATAATTTATTAATAGCACCAATAAATATTGGAAGATTAGTCTTATTATCTATTATTCCAAAAATAAAAGGTCTATTAAATTTTAGTTCTATTGGTTTAGGAGGATTTGCACAAGCTCCACACAGAAACATAGCAGTTGCAGCAGCAGCTTCTGTTCCATTTTCATCAATTGATAAAAATGTTTTTTGAATAACCTTACCTATATTAAGAGAACTTCGATTATTCAATATTGGAGACAAATCATAAGAACCTACATTATATCCCATTTCACTTAATATTTTCTTTAAATCAAAAGATTTCTCAACCTTGAACTTAGGCAAGTATAAATTAATTAATTCAGATTTTCTTTGCGCTTTTTGAATCATGCTTAGGAGTTCTTTACCTGAAATTGTTTTAATGTAATCTTTCAATTTAATATTTGTATCAGGCATTAAAAGGAAAAAAGAATAATCCGAATCTTTATATGGAAGAATCACTCCCTTTGACTTTTTCCCACAAATATATTGTAGATGAGTTTCTCTATCAGACATATATTCTATTTCTGAACTAACTCCATTATTTTGAAAGAATTTATCCTTAAAATTTCCTCTTTCTTGAAATGGAGAAGCCCAATTTGCTTTAAAATACAATGCATTTGTTAGGATTAATTTATCCAACGGTCTTATATTATCAACAAGATTTTTAATTTTATGATTAGTGAAATCCTCAATAGTTTTATTGATAATATACTTTGTCTTTTTTCCTTGAAGATCAATATTCCTAACTTTAGTATAAGGATATATTTTGCAAGTTCTAGAAAAATTATCACTTAATTTTAAACCTTTATCTAACCAAAGAATATTGGAAGCAAGTAAACTTGTATCTTTTTTCTCAGAAAAATAAGCTTTATAAAATTTACTCATTGCTTTTGAATCACCTCCTATTAATGATTCCATATCTTTTAAACTCTTACCTTCTGTCCCATTAGAAAGCAATGTAAAAAGAATATGTACAGAGATAGGAGAACAAACAACATTTTCATTTTCCTTTATGCTTTTAGAAAGGACATCTAAAGAAAGCTGTGTAATTGCAGATGCTTCTTTATTGCTATCATTCTCTTTTTGAACATTTTTTTTGTTATCCTGAGAATAAAGAACAGAAGATAAGAATAAGAAACAGCTGATAAATAATAAAAATATTTTTGCCATTATACATTTTATTTATTGGACGATATAAGACGCTCAAATTATCAAGCAAAGATATGTAATAAATTACAATAAACAAAAAAAATAATAGAATGAAAGGAAAAGGCAGGGAGTAAAGAAAAATGGATTTGACTTCACAAATAAATATTTACATTTCAAATTTATTAAAGACATTCATTTGTATATATTACAACCCAATTATTTCTTTTCAGTTCTACTTCATTTAATATTAATTTCTTCTCATAAAGTTGTTGTCTGCATATTTCTTCCCATGTGTATTTAAGAATAGTATCTTCGTTAATAAAGAATAGTCGTAATTTACCATCTTTACATTCTTTATTTTTAAATATATCATCACGCTTTCCTACAAATGGAACATAAGCATAAGATTTTGATTCTGCTCTATAAGAAGGGTATATTAACGTATCATTTCCCTTATAATTTTGTTGCTCCAACTTATATTTAAGTCCCCCTGACATTTTCAAAGAATCAGAAAATGATTTATATACATAGATTGTATGATCAGATTTATTTAAAATAGAAATATTACAACCTCTATCAAACACACATGAATTTAATGCAAGTAAGCAATAAAATGCAAACAATAATATCATTAAAAGTTTTCGTCCCATAGTCTTTATTTTAAGCTTTTCATTTTTTCTACGTGATAAAGATGTTTATTGATTTGATTCTCAAATATTAAAATTACAAAAGTCTATATTGTGCACAATCTCTTTTTCTAAATAATATACAAATCAAAATACTTGATAATATGTCCCTCCATTGCTTTCTTTTTCTTTTTAGGTAAATAGATATAATTTAAATTAAGCTTATTAAGACCGATATGCAAAAAATCTAATTTCTCCAAAACAATCTTATAATATATAACTGCTTCTTCGTTAGGCTTTAAATCTTTTATATCCCCATTCATCTCTTTATTCAAATACATAACATCAAACCCATGTTTAAAAGGTTCTTCAGGACTATCTACAACAAATAGAACAGATGGAATACAGATATTTATATTATTATTAGAAATATTCTTGTACTTAATTTTTATACCTAACGAATCTCCAAAAGAAATGGAATCTTTAAGCAACTCTATATCTAATCGTATATTTCCCTTTAGTTCATTATCCAAAGTTTTATTCTGAGAATAAAGTATTGAAAAACTTGAGAACATAAATAATACGGATACAATTAAAAAAATCCTTTTCATTGTGATTTATAATTTATTAATAGCCCCAATAAATATTGGTAGAATCAAAAAAGTTAGTTTAATTTCAAATATTTTTTCTTTACCCCCAAAAATATATTCTCAGTATAGAGAACAATACTAAAATACTTCTGCTAAAACATAATGTTTTTCTATTAAGACGTTTTAAATGGATTCGCATTGTTAAATTATTGAGTTCTATATGATTTGTCTTTCTATGGTTTGTATTATGTTGTTCTCTATTTATTATATATTGATAGTTGATTAATTTGTCTGTATATATCTTTTTTGCTCTTGAATGTTCAAGACTTTTGATTACTGTTTTTAGAGTTTTATTGGTTCGTCTTCCTACATTAAAAGATACTACGGCTTTACTTTCTCTCTCTAAGGCATAGACTATCCAACGTAAACAACTTTTCTTCCCTATAAATATTCGCATCTCATCAACTTCGTAGCTTTTCCCTGTATGTATTGCAGGTTGCTTTATTGTTTTTGATATTGCAATAATTCTTCTTATCAATGTTGTAGTTGATATTTTTAGTACTCTTGCTGTGCTTCTTATTCCTAAGCCTTCTTTGGTGAATGTAATTATTTGCTTATTGATATCTGGCAAATATGCTTGGTAGTTATATTGATTAATAAAACGTTTATGACAATCTTTACATTTATAGCGTTGTTTATTATTGTTAGATTTGCCACTTTTGATAATATTGTTCCCTCCACAATAAGGACAATGCAACTCAACTCCCGATTTAGAACACAACATTCCAAAACTTTTTTTTTGTCATTTTTAAGCTCGTTTTTGAAGGTAAAAATAGATATAAGACAGAATATTATCCTGCCTTTCCTCTAAATTAATTCTAATAATTATTACATTTCAATTTGTTATTTTAATAACTAATGATTTGATACATTACCTTCCTCTCGCGTATTGTTGTAAGTATGTAATGTTTTGATGTTTCACGCTCCAAAAGTAAAAATTTTATCTTGAATAATATATGCTTTTTGTGGAAATCTTTTGTTTTTTGAAATAGAGACCGTGTTTTTGGCAAAAGTAGGCTGTAGGATTGGCAAAAAGACGCCGTCTGCAAGTCCGCAGAAGCCGTCTACGGGGTACATGGAAGCCGTCTTTGATGGTCGTAGACGGCGTCTTTTTAGTGTTTAGACAGCCTGTTTTTGGCAAAAAGACGCCGTCTTTTTGATTTTAACGTTGCCTTTGACTCTTCTCCTGAAAATATACTTAACTCCCAATGTGAAACATAATATTCCAAAACTTTCTTTTATCATCATTTTTAAGCTTGTTTTTGAAGATGAAAATAAAAAAAGGTAGAATAAATTCTACCTTTTCTCCAAATTAATTTTAAATTATTACTGTTTTTCAATCTGTTATTTCAATAACTCCTCTTCTGATACATTACCACAAACATGAAGTAATTGTATGATGCTCTTCTTGCAACAGATCTGTCTCCATACATTGATTCAATTTCCGAGTTATAATTTTTAGGGTTTGGATGCGAATGAATCATTGATGAAATATTACCAGTTAATCCTACTTGAGAACTACTTGGAGATAAATCATTCCATTGAAATGTACCCAATCCATAATTTGTTTTACCCCCTTCATTTGAAGTATAAAGACTCCATTCTACATCTGTATTTTGAGATAAAAACATGAATGTTTTTGCCATATCCTTTTTATTATCAGATGTTGAAGATCTTAATACTCCTGCATCTGTTACAGTGCCAACTGCATCTACTCTTTTTACTTTTTTCTTCTCCTTCGAAAGTTGACTAAAAATATCACTTTTTCCTAATGATAAAGATTTAACTCTTTTCCCTTTTTCATCTAATGCAAAAAGAGTATTATTATCTTTCCCTCCATTGTTATTCTTCCATTTTACTTCTCCCTTCAAAGTTACATTCCATTCATCCATACCATTTGGGTCAATAACCATTACAGGATTATTACTACAATAGACGTAGTTTGTTTGATTTGGGTATTTGTCGCTCATTGGGTCGACGCTTAGCCAGATGCTTAGGTAGTCGGAGTAGTATCTTGCGCCATAGTTGTTGTAACCAGTTTCGGTGTCTTTTTCTTTGCCGTTGAATTTGAATGGGGTTTCGAATTGGGAGGTGTTGTATTTTAGGTCTACCCAATCTTCTCCGAATGGTAAATATACTAAGTGTTGGGTTTCGTTGCCGTTATCGTCGGTTATGTAGGAAGCACTGCCTAAGTGGTCGGAATGGTAGTAGAAGACTGGTTCGTCTTGGTTTACTTGACTTTCGTAAGGTTGAATTATTTCTTTGAAAAGGTCTTGGGTCTTGATTGCTACTTCTTGGTCCATACATTTTCCAAATGTTTCTATAACGCCTTTTAATGATATTTGATCTCGTATTATTTGATAATCACCTTCTATTGGGGTAGATAAGTTGCTTACTCCTTGGAGGTAGCCACTGCCTATTTTACTACAGATTCGCTTCCCGTCTTCAAAGTAGTGTTTGGTATAGCCTTTGTCGTTTACTGTTACTAAGGCACTGGCATAGAGGGTTTGTTGCTCTAAAAATGGGATATAGGTTGATGTTCCATTTTGAGTCACATTTACTACTGATCCTGTCAATTTTAGGTTCCTTTCTCCTGAGGCATCATAGTTATAATAGGCTCCCATATTTGGGTCTTTAACTGCTTGTAAACGGTTGTCTTCTGTCCAACATAAGTAGCGTTTATCATCGTTCCATTGTGGCGATTGATGAATAATCATATTACCTTTGACATCCCAATTAAAGTATTCGTCTTTGCCATTTACTCCATCATAGATATGGTCTACTGAATAGGGATTATTGGTGTTATAGTCATAGGCAAAATCTTTATCCATACTTATTGGGATATTGCTATTATCATATTTATTGCCACCAAGGGTCTTGCTTAGTATTCTTCCGCAAGGGCTATAGTTCATTGATAAATCATAATTGATCTGATTGTTATTATACCAATTCCCTGAGGCTGTGTTTAATCTATTAGTAGCATCATAACTATATTCTTGATGATATGGGTTGAGTCCTACATTGTCTATCTTGGTAATATTACCTACTCCATCATAGCCATAATTTAGTTCTAGTATGTTCCCATTGGGATTTGTGGTTATAAGGTTAGTCATCCTGAGCATTAATGGATCATATTTGTAATGAGTCTCGGTGTTATTGCCGTTATAGACATCAGTACGTTGTAAATATATAATCTTTAATTCTTTCACGCTCCAAAGATAAAGATTTTATTTTGAATTAATAATATATTTGGATAGAAAAATACACTGTTTTATTATAAGTGCTTATTATACTTATCCCATAACAAGAACTTAAAAAAGTAAATCGCTCGTTTTAGGTATAGTAAATCGCCGTTTTAGGAGGTGCAAATCGACCGTTTTACCTATAGCAAATCGACCGATCTACTACATGCAAAACGGTCGATTTGCTATAGGTAAAACGGTCGATTTACTATTGTTGAAACGAGGATTTACTATAAAAGAATAAGCTTTTAGTTATAATAACCTGATTAATTTGAAGTTGCAAGACAAAATACATAGATAACTCCTTATTTGGAACACAACATTCCAAAACTTTCATTTGTTGGTATTTTTAAGCTTGTTTTTGAAGATTAAAACAAGAAAAGGTAGAAAATATTCTACCTTTTCTCTAAATTAATTATTATAATTACTGGATTTCAATTTGTTACTTTAATAACTCCTAATCTGATACATTACCACCCCTTATTTCTTCCATCTAATAAATGATTTATTTTTTGTGATTTCTAATGTTTTTGCACATTTCGAAAAATAATCAAGATTCTCTTTCTTAATGCTAAACAACAATACTGAGATGTATTTATGTCTTATTATTAATGATTCAGAATTTTGTTTTGGATTTTCATAACCAAGCTCTCTTGGTCTAAAATTATCATCAAAAAAACCTGATGGATGAAAGCGATTAAATAATTCTGCAAGTTCTAATTGATTAGGAACATAAATAGTATCTGTTTGATTTAATGTATCTGAATTATTTTGATTTTCATAATAATAAATCAGAATAAACTGATTCTCCTCATACTTAAACCATAACTCATTATATGTTCCATCAATATCAAGAGGATCGCTAGGAAGGTCTATTACATAATTGGCAGGAACAAATACTCCATCTTCATTTCCTCCTCCCGTCATCTCATTATTAATATAATGAAATGGCTCTTTTTTTTCTTGAGAGAATATATTATTACAACAAGAAAACATAATAAACACAAACAATATTTTTATTCTATTCATTTTGAATTTTTTTAATCGCTGAAATAAATTTATCATAATCAATATTAGTTACTTTCCCATTTTTTTCAAAAAAGCCTACCGATCGTACTAAATTTTTAGGATCATATGATGATTGCCCAAAAGAAGAACCTAAAGATACTTTTTTATCTTTATTCTTGTACCCAAGAATAACTCCGATTTCTGCACTCCCACCAAAGTTTTTTAAATCATAATCCTCAGAAGGAAAAGTTTTACCATAAGTGTAAGTTTCTCCATTTTCATCTAGTTGATTCTTACAATGAGAATGCAGAGTATATTGAGATTTTTCAGGAAACAATAAAGAAACATTTTTATTATCTCCAATTTGAATATCTGTATGAGTATTATCTTCTCTTACTGTATATCCTCGTTCGTTGTTATCAGCGTCTGAATTTTTATAGATTTCATCCATAGCATTTAAATCTACAGATGCTACATCTATCATTTTATCTTTATCAAAATTAACTTCTTTATTATAGCTTACCACTAGCATTTTCTTTACATCTTTAGTTTCTTTTGTATATACCTTGTTTCCATATAGATTGTAATATTCAATATCCCTTCCATCAGGGTCAATAAGCATTATAGGATTATTGGCACAATAAGCATAAGAGGATAGGTGTGGGTATTTGTCGCTCATTGGGTCAACGCTTAGGAAGATTGAGAGGTAGTCGGAGTAGTATCTTGCGCCATAGTTGTTGTAACCAGTTTCGGTGTCTTTTTCTTTGCCGTTGAATTTGAATGGGGTTTCGAATTGGGAGGTGTTGTATTTTAGGTCTACCCAATCTTCTCCGAATGGTAAATATACTAAGTGTTGGGTTTCGTTGCCGTTATCGTCGGTTATGTAGGAAGCACTGCCTAAGTGGTCGGAATGGTAGTAGAAGACTGGTTCGTCTTGGTTTACTTGACTTTCGTAAGGTTGAATTATTTCTTTGAAAAGGTCTTGGGTCTTGATTGCTACTTCTTGGTCCATACATTTTCCAAATGTTTCTATAACGCCTTTTAATGATATTTGATCTCGTATTATTTGATAATCACCTTCTATTGGGGTAGATAAGTTGCTTACTCCTTGGAGGTAGCCACTGCCTATTTTACTACAGATTCGCTTCCCGTCTTCAAAGTAGTGTTTGGTATAGCCTTTGTCGTTTACTGTTACTAAGGCACTGGCATAGAGGGTTTGTTGCTCTAAAAATGGGATATAGGTTGATGTTCCATTTTGAGTCACATTTACTACTGATCCTGTCAATTTTAGGTTCCTTTCTCCTGAGGCATCATAGTTATAATAGGCTCCCATATTTGGGTCTTTAACTGCTTGTAAACGGTTGTCTTCTGTCCAACATAAGTAGCGTTTATCATCGTTCCATTGTGGCGATTGATGAATAATCATATTACCTTTGACATCCCAATTAAAGTATTCGTCTTTGCCATTTACTCCATCATAGATATGGTCTACTGAATAGGGATTATTGGTGTTATAGTCATAGGCAAAATCTTTATCCATACTTATTGGGATATTGCTATTATCATATTTATTGCCACCAAGGGTCTTGCTTAGTATTCTTCCGCAAGGGCTATAGTTCATTGATAAATCATAATTGATCTGATTGTTATTATACCAATTCCCTGAGGCTGTGTTTAATCTATTAGTAGCATCATAACTATATTCTTGATGATATGGGTTGAGTCCTACATTGTCTATCTTGGTAATATTACCTACTCCATCATAGCCATAATTTAGTTCTAGTATGTTCCCATTGGGATTTGTGGTTATAAGGTTAGTCATCCTGAGCATTAATGGATCATATTTGTAATGAGTCTCGGTGTTATAGCCGTTATAGACATTGATACGTTGTTCGTATTCATTATAATCAATTCTTTTTATATAGTCTGAGATTGCTCCATTCTTATCGCCTTGTATCGATTTTAATAAACCGCCTTTATTATAACTATATCTTACATCTTCTCCATCTGGGTAAGTAATAGTTTTAATCCTGTTCCAACTGTCATAATCCCACCTTGTAGTTAAGGAAAAGGCGTCCGAACTGTTCGGAACTACATAACTATGTAGATTATATATTAACTCACCCATATTACCATAACCAAACTCTTGTACGCCGGTTGCATCTTGTTGTTTCACTAATCTTCCTGTTTCATTTCCACTACCTGCTCCTCCATATTCATACCATACATCATTCCACGACCTATCTGAATAAGTAACGTTTGTTAGTTGGTTATAATTGTAGTTATAATGTATAGATTCTCCTGAGGACATCGTTTGTGCTGTCATATTACCAGCTCGGTCATATCCCCATGTTGTTAATCCACTGCTTGGATGTGTCCTACTTATTCTTCTTCCTGCCATATCATATTCGTAGCCGGTTGAATTTGTTTCTGGGTCTACGCTTGATGTGAGTTGTCCAAGAGCATCGTATTGAAACGTTGTTATGAAATTATTCGCATCTGTTATTTTTGTTTTTTGTTGACGGTGGTCTGAGTGTATGGTTGTATTATTCCCATTTTGGTCTGTAATTTGAGTTAAGAAGTTGTTACTATTCAAAGAATAGCCATTTATAGTAGTTGTTCCATCTGGATAGGTTGTTAGTAATGGTCTGTCTAGTAAATCATAAGTAATTGTGGTAGGGGGATTAGTGTTTTTTGTGGTATCTACAAATATATTTAATCCATAACTATTTGGAGCATATAGAGATTGATTTACACTAGGGGTATTAAAAGGGGTATAGTTGTTTGATTGGTATTGTTTTATTTTTCTACCTAATCCATCATAACATACCCAACCTGAAACAATATTATTTTCCAATCCTCCAACTTCAATGTCTTTTCTTATTTGTATCACTCGTCCTAATCCGTCACAATGAGTCATAGTGATAATATCGTTAGTTGGATATTCTGGGTCATAGTGGTATGTAGTTGCCCATAATAATGCTTTTAGAATTAAGTAGCTATTAAAAGCAACTTCATATTTTTGTCTATCCCAATACTCATATTTTATTGTATAATGTCCTGTCCCAATTTCTTTTGGACCTGTAATGGTTTTTGTTCTTCCCTTTTCATCATAAGTATAGCGCATTTGATTGCCTGCAATATCTGTTGTTATCAATGGCTTGCCCCAACGATAATTATAGGTGGCATAAGATGAATAACCTAAACTATTTCTAACTTGAACAGGATAAATATGTACTGCATTATCATAATTATAGATGATTTTCATTCTTTGATTATTGATATTTTCTGGCATAAAAACAGTATCTATATTGCCATAGCTGTCATATTTGTATTCGTACACACTATTATAATTGTTATTATACATTATTAGTTTAGATAATGATCCTTCTGCGGTATATTCGGCTGAACGTTTTCTAAACAGATTTCCATTCTCATCAGTTATGGTTATTGTATCTACCAAAGAAACTAAATACTTATTATCAGTTGTATCGTATTTGTAACTAATAAAAGATTGTATATTATCATTACTAACAGCAGTATTTCCTTTGTCAATATAATTAGAAACATTACCAAAAAGAGTGTAGTAGTAGTATTTTTCGGTATGAACTCCTGCCAAGCTTTGTCCTTCATAATATAATGTTTGTTCGTGTGCCAATGCCGGATAAACATCTCCCATACAATGAGCAGGAATTTCTAACGGAATATATGCACCTGTCTTAATTTGTGCAGGTTGATAATCATAAATATTTTCTACATATTTATTTCCGCTATTGTCTGTAACAACATCATACTTAATTAAACCCTTAAACATAAAGTTATCATAATGATAAGCCTGTTTCTTTACTCTATAAACCTGATTGTTCAAATATTCTTTTGTTATAACAGTGTCATAACCATATTCATCTCTTTCGTAACGGCTATAAAATTTCTTACCGTATTCAAAAGTAGAATATATAGTATCCTGTCCGTCCCCGCTGTATCCGTCATACACTTTAAGACTTGACATATTCCAATACCTTTGAGGGCATTCATTACTACTTTGACTTAAAGAATAATCTATTTTATATTCAGAACCAAGTATTGTATTAACACTTTTCAATAAGTTTGCCTTTCCTATCTGTGAATATCTTACTTTTAATCTGTCACCATCTTTATAAACATAATCAGAATATCCGTCATTATTTATATCTATCCATTGAGAATATGTTTGGGTCTTACTCCAAGCCATACCACCTTTTGGATTAATAACTATTTTTACAGGCCAAGGTCCAATTGTAGAACCAATTGTGAAGGCTATTGAACCATCTGCATTAAGAGTCTGACTTTGGTCAATACTTTCTGTAATTCCAAGTACAGTAGCACTAGGTTGAGTGAAACTCTCCCCTCGATTAAACATTATACTCCCATCGTCTTTTACAATATCAGATAATCCATCGCCATTTACATCAACTAATGAATATGTTGACTTATTATCAGATAATGAACCACCTAATCCTAATGCAATACTTGTCTCGGATCTATTAATACTTAGGCCTGAACCTGCACCTAATCCTGCTGTGTAAGAATTACTTGAACTCATTCTAACCGACGACAAATTATAATTGGATGAACTCGTAAATCCATATCCTCTGTTAAAACGAACTTCTCCATTTTCAAACACCTGATCAGGCAATCCATCACCATTCACATCAGTTAAAGTAGATCTTGTTTCACTATTACTATGCGAGTAACCGGCATTTAAACCTGCTTCACCAGATATAATTGCCTTTGCTTTTTTAGGGTCATTACCTAATTCAAACTTCATTTTCAAAAAAGTTGCTCCTGCTGTCGCACCCCAGGAAGAATATTTAGTTTTGTCTATTTGTCCAGAGAAACTTTTTGTCAAATCACTTAGTCCTCCTCTTGACTTACTATATTTAATACTCGTTTCCGATAAAGCATCAGGATATCTATCACCATTCATATCCATATAGTCACCTAATAAATTCGTTTCGCCTTTACTATAACTACCACCTGCTGAAAATATAAAACAACTGACACCACCTGTTACACTAAAACCATTATTTTCTACCTCCTTATTTACTGCCTTTATCTTCTCTTGTGGTAATCTTTGAGGCATAGGACTTAAAGTCAAATCCAAAACGCTATCATTCATTTCATTAACCTTTGTATGTCCAATAAACTCTTTTGTTGCATAAATAATATTGCCATAGCCGACCCAACTATTATATTTGTTATCTACATTCATAACAAAGAAGCGATCTAACAAAGGGTTATATATTCCATCTATCTCCATCTCTGGATTATTTATAACATTATTGGTATCAACAATAGTTGGAGTACTTGCTGGCAATAAGTTTGCTGTATCATTAGTATATATTGAAGAATCCAGCACCAAATAACTTTCATTTATAATGGTATCTGCTGTACTTTTTACCTTATAGCCAAATTGTCCCCAGCCACGATACATTTCACCAAATTTTCTATGATAATTATCATCATAATCAACATATAATCCAGAATTTATTATATAAGCTGTATTGTTAGCAATAACTCTGGATTTAATATTATTTATTAATCTTGCAGAAGATTTATCAGTGTAATAATCTATATAATACGTTTTACCTGCAATTAAATTTAAATTAGAAAAAGTATTAAGGTCGCTATTATCCACATTACCTCTATATGCTAATACACCATCATTATCTTTTATGGTCATATATAAGTTGTAAGTAAAAGGAAGGGGTACTGAAATATTTGTAATTACAGAAAATCCATTAGTTGTAGTAACGGGTGAAACCCAAGGTTCGTTTGCAACAATAGCATAATCATAGTTTTTCTTGTTTATTGCTGGATAATAAACCAAATTAAACTTATCATTTATAGTATCATACAAATTATCATAAGTATAATTGTCATCATAACTGCTATCAACAATAATAGTTGCCTTTGCATCTATATCCGCCCATTTTATCTGACTTCTTCTATTAGGAGTACTTAATTCAAAATACAAATTCTCTGCGCCATAGGATTCTCTGCCCGAATAATCGAAACAATATGTATCTAAATCGTCGTAACTTCTGTTATTATAGACATATTTTTGTTGCATATCTATAAGTGTATCTATATTTATATTAAGAATTGTTCCCTTTGGGAAAGTATATGTTTTTAATACTGAAGGCACCTCATTGAAAAGAACAATATCCTTAGTATCAGTATTATCATCCATACCAAATATATCAGTTACAAAATCTCCCAAAATACATAAAACATTATCATCATTATATTCTCTATGAACACTATCTTTATAAATAATTCCTTTCTTTATTGTCAATTCCAAATCGTCCAATAATGGTTCTGTAGAATTTAATTTTACATTAACATTAAATCTACTATTAAACGGAGCTCCTACCTTTTGTATTCCATTTGGCATATAATCATCAGAATAACTAAATCTAAATATACTGTCCCCATTAGCGTCAATATCATTTAATCTTTCTTCTAAATATGGTTGATCATCTCTATATTTAGCTGATGTATACTGTATTATAGGATTCCACCTGACTTTATCATACTTTCTCGTATCCATAGAGTTCATTCTGAAATACAATCTATCCCCTGCATTAACCGACAAAGTATCAATATTCATTTCTCTATTATTTTGGTTAGGCGTAATTGATCTAAACAATCGCAAGAATGGCTCTCCTCCTTTCTGAATACTCAAAGCAACACCATCATTAACATTGGACATTAAACGAAGGGTATCAAAGTCTTCTGATAGTTTAGCAATACCACTTATACTCACAACCCCACTATACGGAGCCTTCCACATACGAACCAAATCTATATTCGGTTCATACCGTTCAGGAAACTCATAATAGAACGAGTCAATAACAATATAACAAGAATCTCCTATTGTCCAAGTATGATATGAGGTAACATCATTATAATTGTATGTGGTGTCATAGCGATATATATTTCTTGTAGAATATTCATATATAAACCTTGTATATGGTTCATATATAAATACCGTATCATATCTATTATAATAACTATATGTATATGTAGTATCATAATCATAGACGTATGAAGTGTCATAACGAATGTTGATCGTAGTACTATAGCTCCATATAGTATCATAATAAATAGTGCTTTCATACTTCCCTGTTTTAGGATTATAAATTAGAGTATCCACTTCTCTTATCTTGTCAAATTTCTTATAAATTATAGTGTCCGCATAAGGAGTTACATTAAAACTAATTAAAGTACTATCTATATAAATATCTATTAAAGTGCTATCCTGATAAACAACGGCAATATTACTTATTAGAATACTATCTTGAACAGTTTCACCAAAAGTGCTGTCTGTTATTGTACCAGTTACTGTAGAATCAATATCAAAACCAACCAAAATATGCTCTGTTGTTGTGTCAGGCACACCAACTGGGTGATTCACGCAAACTTCTCTTTCAAAATACTTCCATCCCGAGCCAAACAAACTACTATCCACTTCCGTTTCATTATAAACATATTCATCACCACAATTCCCTCCGACCCATATAGTATCGTATTCCGTAACATCAAGAAATGACACAACAGTATCTCTGTTAAATTGATTGATATATACCTTACCATTATCTATTATATCTACCATTCCGTCAGCATTAACATCAGAAAGATAAACAGATGTTGTCGTTCTTGCATTGCTCCAATTCAAACCAAAACCACCTCCAACACTGCCAATCTTTAACTGCCCTTCAGCTCCCCAATTGTCTGTGCTACTCTCTGAATACTGAAAACTACTCTTATTAAGAGTTGTTAATTCTCCAAATTTAACAATATTACTCCCATCAACTATCCGCAAGCGATATTTTAAAACATCATCTCCATCATCATCCCTTATGAGTTTATCCACATAACCATCTCCATTTAAATCAACAAGTGTTATGAGACCTTCTGATTCTTCTTTATTGTATAAGTAATTTCCTCCCAAAGATATAGATTTACTCCATAATTCCCATCCTAAACCCACATCTAAACCGCCTCCTACATTCCAAGAAAAAGACTCTGATGCAGAAAAATTCTTCTTTTCATCAACAGGCAAAATAAAATATGCAAGATTATCATCATCATCATTATCCGTATATTCAAAATTATATGAGCTACTTCCTAATATAGTATTATTAGGTAATTCATTATAATTAAAACTATAGAGTAAATGAAAAAATAAATATCCCTTTGTTTCAAAATCACACCTATTAAATGCATCATTAAGCAATAGATTACTTCTTGGCAGACCGTGTGAAACTTCTGATGTGTCGTAGTTCTGATATTTAGCCGAATCCTCAAATGACTCTATTACAGAGCACAACAAAGTTTTTTCAAATACTCCTGCCTTATAACCAAAATAATACTCCCTAATAGTATCTGCATTATATAATACCTGTATTTTGTCAAGCAATCTAGAATTACTCTCCTTAAAACCATTCCTATAAGAAAAACTCTTGTCCGGTTTATCATTATTGCATAAATCAAACTTCACTTCATAATAACCTTCTGTTTGCCCATCTCCAGTATATTTAATTTTATCTAATACAAGTTGGTAATCATCGCTACTAAAAAGTTTATAATAATACGTCATAGTATTACCATACGTATCCTCAACCCTCTTCAAACACCATTTTGCAATATTAGTAACACCTTGATTTGAAACATTACTCTTTAAAATACTGCCCTTATCTAAACTATTACCAATACTACCATAAAAATACTTTGTGCCGTCTTTACCTATCACTTCCCACCAATAATCTGCTGGACTGGTGCCGTGACGCAATATCTTTCTAAATCCTCCCTCTACTCTCGGATAAAACTGCTTTATTGTATCCTCGTCATTAACTATTCTATTCTCCAATTCTCTATGGTAAGCAGGTTTATTTAGTCTAAATTGACTTTGATAGTCATAATAACTTGTTACCAAAGTCTCTCCATCTAATAAATATGTTTCAGTTTCAAGGTTAGGGTCATACAATGGCACTCCCCATCTTGTTTCAATAGTTATACTTGATATATTTAAGTCCCATCCAAGACCTAATATTCCACTTCCTCCTGAACTATTATATGTTAGATTCAAGTCTGGTTGCATGCCTCGTCTTCCTGCTGGTACTGTAATAGGATAACTTAAATTTGCTGTCCCTTTGTTATTGGCTTGTGGTGGACTCATCAACGTTATGCCATTCAATGGTTCTGCTGCTTTTAAGTCTTTGATTGAGGTTGGGGTATAGGCCATGGCATCGGATGTTTCTGGCACTTTCAATACTCCATTGATATAGTCTGTGAAGTGGGTGGTTCTTGAATAGATAATATGGTTGATTTCATCTACACTGTCTCTTGGTATTTGTTCCCATTGGCTACTCTTTGTGTCGTAATAGTAGGTGAAGATATCTGCGGATCCATAACCAAAGGGTATGTTTGTTGTATCATATTTCATGGCTACGGCTATTTCTTGCTCAAAGGTTTGTCCATCGGGCAAGAATCTATAACCATTATGATACTCTGTAAGGTTTACCAAATTGGTTGGGACATTTTCTATGTCTTTTTCTGTTAATGGTGTAATACTTATTGTTGTCGGTTTCTTTACTGATCCTTCGCCTATAAACAATGCTACGCCTGTATGTTTTACTAATTGTTTGTCTGTTGGTGTTATTAGGTATTCTTTTCTTTCATTATAATTCGTAGTGTCAAAGGTTGGTGTGGTATAGGATATATTATTATGTCTTGGTAGGGACTGTACTTTGCTTTCTATGGTTTGTTGTTGTTTTTGTAAGTTCTCTGGTAATTGCAGAGGATGGGAAGGTCTTTGGATTTGGTTATGACTTGTATTATATGATTGACCTTCTGTTTTGGACAAGGTTTGGGGATTATTTGTTTTTGGGTTATTATCACAGCTTATGGTTAATAGGGTGGCTGTTATAATTATGGTTAATTGTATAATTGTTCTTTTCATGTCTTCAGCTTTTTTATTTTACTATTATTAGTTTTGTGGTCTTCTTTTCGTCTTGGTTGGTTACTTGGATTAGGTAAATTCCCATAGTGTCTATGGTTTCATGTAGTTCTGTATAGGTGTCTGCGTCTTCTTTAGTGTATTTCTTTACTTCTTTTCCATTGTTATCTGTGATACGTATATGTAATGGGGTTTTTCTCTCTTGTTGGATGATTAGGGTAAAGTTGCCTGTGCTTGGATTGGGTTGCAAGTTTAGGCTTAGGTGTTTTGTTTGTTTGTTTATGTTTTGTTGTTGTTGTGTTTGTGTTTGGGTTTGTTCGCTCTTGTTGGGTAGTGGTTGATTGAGACTGTCTATATTGATGGCTATGGTTATATAGTCTTGTCCATTATTATCTGTATCCCAATGGATGTTCTTGAAGTAAACTGCATCTGTGGTAATGCTGTCTGGGTGATGGATTTCACTTATTGTTGGGGAGATGTCTGAGCTTGTTCTGTCTATTAATAAGAGGATGCCGCCTGGGGCTACGTTTAAGGGGTAGTTGTAGATTAGTTCTGTATTGGTTGGTTGGTTGGTAATTGGTGTGTAGGGTTTGATTTTCCATTGTCTTTCCATTTGGTAGTACTGGTTGGTGTCTATTTGATAGAGTATGGTTGGTGTGGCGTTTTGGCCATTATGGCCCCATAGGATATAGGTTTTGTCTTGAAGGGTGTTATCGGTTATGTTTATACTGAGTTCGTCTTGATAGATTTTACTTCGTCTTTGGCTTAGGGTTGTGCTGTCGTCTCTGCCTACTCCTGCTATACCTTGGCTGTATGTGCTGTCTTCTTTTGTGTTCCAGAGGGTATCGCCTTGGCTATTGACGTATGCACTTTTTAAGGTGGCTCCGTATTTTAGGGCTAAGTAGCTTTCCCATTTTTGTTGGTCTTGTTTATTGAGGTCTTGAGGAAAGTATAGGTATTCTCCAAAGTTGCCTTCAAAGTGATGATCCCCTTCATTGCATATGTATAGGGTGTCTGTAAGGGAAGTGATTGTATCTCGTTTAGGATAATTGAAGTGTCCTATATTTACTATAGGGCCTTGTTCTGTTCCTAAGCTATCTCTATAGCTTATGCCTTTGGTTTTATAACTTATTTCTTGACTGTTTAACCACAATAAACGGTTCGTGTCTTGACCTAGTTCCCATAAGCCTACTTTGTTGCTGCTTTCAGTAAAATAGGCTGTCATTATGGTTACTCGAGTATTATTGAAGCTATCATAGGGTCTAACGTATATGTTAAGACTATCATTCGGCGTTATACTCGGGTTATAGTTTATGTAACTCTTGGTATATTTTTTTGAATAAGGGCTTTGGTCTGTTGTGCTTATTTTTGTGTCTATTAAGGATACTGTGTCTCCGCTAAGCAATGGCTTCAACCAAATTGTTGGGTTTGATAGGGTTTGTGAGAAAAGGTTCGTAAAAACAAAAATAGATAATACAAAAAATAAAGGTCTTCGCATAATGTTTTATTTTTTAAAATTAATCCCGCAAATGTAGTTTTTGTTTTTTTAATAACAAAATGTTTTTTATGCTTTCATCCTACGCCTATAGTTAGAAGTTATTTCCTTTGCAAATAATTCCAGAATAATTCTCTTTCATTTATTATAAATTAATAAATGTATATCAATAATTTACAACTCTCCTCATATACGTTTAAATCATTTTTTTAATCAACTGCTATTTATAATTATTCACATCATCTAAACTCAATATTTATGTATTTTTAATGTTTACGTTCTAAAATTATTAAAGGAAATTGGGGAGTTTTTATACTAATACTGACTCATTTTAATAAGAATTCAAAATCATTACAACTTGAATGTGGACAAAAAAGAGTTAATGTAATTGGAAATATAGTTAATATAAGTTTGAAAAGAGTTAATCTTTTTGGATTTATATTAACTATAAATTTAAAGAGAATAAATTGAGTTGGGATTTTATTTCGTTAGTTTGGGTTTCTTCTTTGCATAGAGATCTAATGCGACTATTGAAGCTGTGAAAAACCAAAAAGGGACTGATAGTTTATCGGTGTCCAAGAAATTATTTAAACATCCATGTGTATAATATGTTGCTAAGGACATTGTTAGAAATAATGCTAATTTCGCTTCATTTCTATTTTCGGCTATTTTATATACATTTACTCCTGTATAAATTACTGTTGCAAATAGGAGAATTACTGATAACATTCCAAATACTCCACTTTCTGCTAAAGGTCCAAAGTATTCACTATGAGCATTACCTAAATTACCTAAATTGGTACTTATTGTTGATAATTGATAAGATTTTTGATAGCCTGCATATTCAAATTGATAAGTTCCAGGTCCCCATCCCATAATAGGCTTTTCTTTAAACATTCTAAACACACAAGCCCAACGATTCAATCTTTCAACATTGGAAGCATCTGTACTTATGTTTGACATAGAAGATATATGTTTTCCTATGTTTCCTGATGAGTCTTGGTTATTTCTTTCAAGCAGTTGGAGTATTGTAGTTTGAAAAGCAAAGAAAAATAATAAACCTGTTATTAGAACTGTTAGTATTAGCTTTAATTTAATTCTAAATTTTAGTATTAAATAAATAGCTAATGCAGAAATAATACTCATCCATGCTGCACGACAATAGGAAAGCATTAGTCCTGTTGTGAATATTAACAATAGAATAAAGCAGAAAAATCTCTGCCATTTTGATGTTTCTTTTGAAAATATAAAGTAAACCGTTAGTGGTATAAACATTGACAATATTGCTCCATAGGCTGTGTGGTCGTTATAGAATGGTTGCATTATATAGAATGAGTAGTCAAATTCAAATCCTTTTAGAGCAAAACTTACGGAGGCATATATCACTATTATTGCTAATGAAAAAGCATAGAAGAAGTATATGGTCTTTATTTTCTTGAAATTTTTGATTATTGGCATAACTGCTATATAAAAAGGAATTATATAACAAAGCTTTGAGGCAAAGAACTTTAATGACACTAATTGATGTGTGCTTGTTAGTGCTGTTATAAACATCCAAAGCAAATATATACCTATTAAAATTGTTATAGGATGCTTGAATACCTTCTTATCATAATTTCCATCAACAAAGAATTTCAATGAATAAAAAAGAACAAAAGTTATTAAGAGAGGTTCTGTTGGAATGCTCATTGCTGCGGTTTCGCTAATAAGCATATTTACAGATAAAGGTGTTAGAAGAGCTATTAAATAAAGAACTTTATCTAAATGAAAGCAGTAGAGTAATAATCCAAGTAGTAGAATTGGAATTATTCCATATATATAGTATTGATAATCTATATATGAATAACCTATACCAATAAATAAAGCACAAGCAAGGAAGATAATGATATAAGTTTTTGTGTTATCATTAAACTTTCCCCAAAAGCTTTTAATGGGTTGAAATAGTTTGTTTGAATAATCAATTATATGATTAAGCAACTTCATTTTCTGGCTTTGAAGCTTTATTTTTATCTCTAAGAGCTAAAACAAATATTGCAAGAAATGTGCAACATAATCCACCAATTAATGCTATGACTGAACGTTTAGGTGTATCTTTTAATTCAGAAGGATATGCAGAATCAATAATAAAGTCTGTTGGTATTTTGCTTTCTGCATCAACTTTTACTTGTTCAAGTTTTTCATCCCAAATTCTAAGAGTTTCTGATTTTCTTTGTAATGTTTCCTTTAAGCTTAATATCTTAGGACCAAATTCTCCGATATAACTAAGTTTACTTTCCAATCTTGAAATTGCAGCTTGATTACCTGTTGCTATTTGTTTTGCTAATTCTTGACTCATACGATCAGACATTGCTGATGGGTCAAATATTCTCTTATCTTTCGACAAAACAGCCATACTATCTGCTATAGAATTTATCTCTTCTTGTACTCTTGCTCTTGAAATGGTTAATGCTTTAACAATAGAATCCATTTTTGCTTTCTTCATATCATTACGCAAATTCTGCATTTCTTCTGCCATGTAATTAGCAATATCAGCTGCATACTTAGGATCTGTATCCCAAACTGTAAGCTTAACTCCTAAATTCTCTGTTCTCTTAATTTTTATATTAGATATAAGTCTTTGGTTTAGCTTATCACTTTTTGCTTGACCTTTTTCGTTTGCAAGTCCATAATGTTGATCTAATTTAAAATGAGAAACTGTCTTAGATATTATAGTGCCTGAATTTAAAAGTTCCAATAAGTATTCAGCATCTCTTTCTTTACCATAACTTAATACATCATAGTTATCCATTTGCGAAAGAACTGCTTTAGAGACTGCATTACTATCGGCAGGCATAAGAGTTACTTGTGATTTGTAGTAATTTGGAAGCAATAATGATAGAAGTCCAATCACTATTGCAGAAACAAAAAATGTTATTATAAGGATAAGCTTATGCTTTAATATAAAGCTTAGTGTGCTTTGCATATTAAATTCATTATTTGAATTATTCTCTTTCATATCTAATTACAATGTTTTTATTAGTACCCTCGAGCAGAATCGAACTGCTATCTAAAGTTTAGGAAACTTCTATTCTATCCGTTGAACTACGAGGGCGAGACTTTATTTTAAAATTAAAGTTTTCTCTTTACTTCAAATTCGTCATAACCCTCTACTATATCTCCAACTTTAATATCATTAAAGTTTTCAATATTCAATCCGCAGTCTTGTCCTGAAACAACTTCTTTTACTTCGTCCTTGAAACGTTTTAGTGAAGCAAGTTTCCCTGTATAAGCAACAATACCATCTCGGATAATACGAACCTTTGTGTTTCGGTTTATCTTTCCATCCAAACATATACATCCTGCAATTGTTCCAACCTTAGTTATCTTGAATACTTCTTGTATTTGAAGGTTAGCTACAATTTTTTCTTCTATGTCTGGAGAAAGCATACCTTCAATAGCATCTTTCAATTCATTAATAGCATTATATATAATTGAATAAAGTCGGATATCAATTTGTTCTGCTTCAGCTAACTTTCTTGCTCCTATTGAAGGACGTACTTGGAATCCCATAATAATTGCATTTGATGCTGTTGCAAGCAATACATCAGATTCAGTAATTTGTCCTACTGATTTATGGATAACATTTACTTGTACTTCTGGAGTAGATAATTTCAATAATGAATCCGATAATGCTTCTACTGAACCATCAACATCTCCCTTAACAATAAGGTCAAGTTGTTTAAAGTCTCCTATTGCAATTCTACGACCAATTTCGTCAAGCGTAATATGCTTTTGAGTTCTTAATCCTTGTTCTCTTTGAAGTTGTGTACGGCGTGTTGCTAATTCTTTAGCTTCTTTTTCTGATGCCATTACATTGAAATTATCACCTGCTTGTGGTGCTCCATTTAATCCAAGTAATAATACTGGAGTTGAAGGTCCTGCTGTTGTTATTAGTTGATTTCTTTCATTATACATTGCTTTAACACGACCATAAGTAGAACCTGCTAATACAAAATCGCCATGATTTATTGAACCATCTTGAATTAATAGTTTTGAAACATATCCTCTACCCTTATCTAAGGATGATTCTATTACTGTTCCCTTTGCTCTTATTGTTGGGTTACCTTTTAGTTCTAATAATTCAGCTTCTAAAAGTACTTTATCTAAAAGCTCTTTAATATTTGTACCCTTCTTAGCAGATATTTCTTGACTTTGGTATTTGCCACCCCAATCTTCTACTAAAAGGTTCATATTAGCTAATTCAGCCTTTATCTTTTCTGGATCAGAACCAGCACTATCAATCTTATTTAATGCAAATATTATTGGAACTCCTGCTGCCTGTGCGTGATTAATTGCTTCAATTGTTTGAGGCATCACTCTATCATCGCAGGCAATTACAATAATTGCAATATCTGTTATCTTAGCCCCACGAGCACGCATTGCTGTGAAAGCTTCGTGACCTGGAGTATCTAAGAATGTTATTTTCTTCCCATTATTTAACACCACTTCATAAGCACCAATATGTTGAGTTATACCGCCAGCTTCTCCTGCTATAACATTTGTTTTTCTGATATGGTCAAGTAATGATGTTTTACCATGGTCAACATGCCCCATAACTGTAACAATTGGAGCTCTTGGTACTAAATCTGCATCATTACCTTGCTCTTCTTTTCCTTCAAGAGCTTCTACAACATCTGCACTTACAAATTCTGTTGTGTAACCAAATTCTTCTGATATTAATTGTATTGCCTCAGCATCAAGACGTTGATTTATTGAAACAAACATTCCTAATGACATACAAGAAGAGATAATCTTAGTAACAGGAATATCCATCATTGTAGCTAACTCATTTGCTGTTACAAATTCTGTTACCTTTAATATTTTTTGATTTTCTATTTCTTGATCAGACTCATTTTGGTGTTGTTGAGAAACATTTTGTCTCTTGTCTCTTCTATGTTTAGATGTTTTTGATTTTCCTGATGGAGAAAGACGAGCAAGTGTTTCTTTAATTTGCTTTTCAATCTCATCTGAGTTTATCTCAACCTTCCTTAATTCTTTCTTTGGCTTATTAAATTTAGACTTTGAGGCGTCTTTCTTTGGTTTATTTTTTTGAGTATCTAATTGCTGTTGTTGAGTTTGAAGTGATTTTGGTTGGGATGGTTGTTGTGTAGCGTTTGGTGTGGTAGGATTTTGCTTAATACGCTTACGTTTTTTCTTATCTTTCTTTACAACTCCTTCTGCTTTTTGTTCTGAAGCAGTTGTAAGTTGTTTTTTAGGTTTATTAAATTGCGAAAGATCTATCTTATCTCCTAATACTGTTGGTCCAGAAAGCTTAACATATTGTGTTTCTATGAAATTATCCTTCTTTTCTTCTACTGATTCTTCAATAACTTCTTTTACTGGTTCAACACTAATAGGGGCTGGAATATCTTTTACTGTTTTTTTCTTTTCGTGAATTACCCTTTCTGGTTCTTTAATTCCGTCTTCTCTTTTCTTTTTCGGTCTATTATGGGTGTCTTTTTGTAGCTTTTCTTGTTTGCCTTGCTTTTCTATTTTCTTCTTTTCTTCTCTCTCATGTGCAAGCTCTTCTTTTGTCTTCTTATCAGGTTTAGTTTTTGAGTTTATTGCACTAAGGTCTATCTTCCCAATAATATTAAACGAAACAACATCATCCCCATCATTATTTTTCTGAATAGGTTTTTCTTTCTTGACCTCTTCTATAAAAATATTTTGAATTTCTTCTTTAGGTTCTTCTTTTATCGGAATTTCCTTTACAACTTCTACGATTGGTTCTTCATTTATTGATTCCTTTATTGACTCAACTTCTTTTTCAACCTCTTCAAATTTCTCAATTTTCTTTGGCTTTGGTTCAATATAATCGTCTATTGTATTAGTCTTTATCATTACCTCAGCAGCATTTGACTCTTCATCTTTATCTTCAATAGATATTTCTGTATGAACTTCTTCTGCTTCAATAGTTGTTGGGGCTGTTTTTGCTGATACCAATGTCAATTTACTTGCATCTTCTTTAACCTTCCTTTCTGATTGGAAAGCAGAAGCAAGAATATTATATAACTCACCATCGATTTTAGTATTAGGATTACTTTCAATCTTTTTACCTTTCTTGGCAAGAAATTCTACCAATGTTGTTATTCCAACATTGAATTCTTTTGCAACTTTGTTTAATCTAATGGTTTTATTTTCTTCTGACATTTATTCTTTATTATTTGTTCGTTGAATCGTTTAATTAATTTGTTTTCTCTCTTGCCTCTTATCGTTTAGTCTTCAAACTCCGTCCTTAGTGTTGCCAAAACTTCTGCTATCGTTTCTTCTTCTAAGTCTGTTCTATCAACCAACTCTTGAGCACTCAATGCCAAAACATCTTTTGCTGTATCACAACCAATTGATTTCAACTCATCAATAATCCATTCTTCTATTTCATCTGTAAATTCAGTTAAATCTACATCTTCATAATCCATATCTCCATCGCTATAAACATCTATTTCATATCTTGTAAGCTTACTTGCTAACTTAATATTAGCACCGCCCTTACCAATAGCTAAAGAAACTTGGTCAGTTGGCATATATACCTCAGCTCTATGTTCTTCACTATGCAATACAACCGACGTAACCTTTGATGGATTCAATGCTCTTGTTATATATAGTTCTGTATTTGAAGTATAATTAATAACATCAATATTTTCATTCCTTAGTTCACGAACAATACCATGTATTCTACTACCTTTCATACCAACGCAAGCACCAACAGGATCTATTCTATCATCATATGACTCTACTGCTACCTTAGCTCTTTCACCTGGTTCACGAACTATATCTTTAATAGTAATAAGGCCATCATATATTTCAGGCACTTCTTGCTCAAGTAATCGTTCTAAGAATACAGGAGATGTTCTTGAAAGGGTAATTTGAGGAATTCCATTTCTCATCTCAACTTTCAAAACAACTGCTTTAATTGTATCCCCTTTCCTATAAAAGTCTCCTGGTATTTGCTCTGTTTTTGGTAAATTAAGTTCAATTCCCTCTTCATCTAATACCATAATTTCTCTCTTCCACACTTGATAAACTTCACAAACCACAACCTCACCAACTCTTTCTTTATATTTAGTAAAGATATTAGCCCTTTCATAATCTTGAATCTTAGCCGCTAAATTTTGACGAATAGCTAATATATCTCTACGCCCAAAATCAGCAAACCTTATTTCTTCAGATAATTCTTCACCTATTTCAAAGTCTGGTTCAATTTTAATAGCTTCCGAATATGCAACTTGTGTATTTTCATCTTCAACAGCACCATCTTCAACAATTTCTCTATTTCTCCAAATTTCTAAATCCCCTTTGTCTATATTTACAATAACACTAAAATTCTCATCTGAGCCATATTTTTTTGCCATCAATGTTTTAAACACATCTTCTAAAATACGCATCAAAGTTTCTCTTTCTATGTTTTTGAACTCTTTAAACTCTGAAAATGTATCAATTAAATTCAAGTTTTCCATAATTAAAACTATACTTTTATTAGAACAAAATTATTATTTTTCCTTCCTTAATGTTGCCATACTCTATTTCTTTTTCAGCAACAAAGTCTTTTTTCTTTTTTCTTTTTTGCTTAACAACAATCTTTTCGTCGTCAGCAATCATTAATTCTCCTTCGAAATGCTCATCTTCATTCGTTGTGATTGAAATATTTCTGCCAATATTCTTTACATATTGACGCTTTTGCATCAATGGTTCTCCTACACCAGCAGAATATACACTCAATTCAAAATCTTCCACTTCACGATCTAAACTACCCTCAATAGCACGTGATACATCAATACAATCCTGAATTTTTACGCCATTATCACCGTCAATAAAAACGGAAATCTTATTATCTTTACCAATGCGTAAATCAACTAAAAACAAATCAGAATCCTCTAATTGCTTATCAATAATGCCTATAACAAACTCTTTATCAATCATATAAAATATAAACTTAATAAAAGAGGGGACAATTTAGCCCCCTCTTTTATTTCTATTTCGACTGCAAAATTACTAATAATCTTTGATTTAGCAAGAAAAACAGCGAAAAAAATAAAAGAACTTACTCTTCTGCTGTTGGAGTCTCTGCATTTTTTGCTTCAAATTTTCTTATCATATCCATTTCATCAGGCATATCTAACATTTGAAATAATACTGCAGCATCATTAGCAAATGGAGATTTGGGATATTTTTTTACAAAATTACCATAAGCCTCTTGTGCCTTTTGCTTATTATTACAAGCTTTTTCATAAACATCTCCTTTCTTAAACATAGCCATTTCGACCATATAAGAGTCAGGAAAATCAGAAATCAAGCGATCTAAGTAAGCAATAGCTTTATCACAATTTTTAACACTTTCAGATATATCTGCTGCCTTATAAAGTATAATTATAGCATCACTATCCTTTGGAAAATCAGCAATAAAACTATCATACATAGAAAGTAATGAATCTGCTCTTGATAAAGAAATCTCCTTAGCATCTCGCATAGTTTGAATTTCTAAATCATTAATACTTTTTAGTCTACTTTCTTTTGTTGGCTGACAAGCAACAAAGGTTACACAAGTTGCTAATAATAACAAGTATTTTTTCATATAAATATCCCCATTTAAATTGATTTTATTTTTTTGTATTTTGACGTTTCATTTTATAGCTTGTAACAACCTTGCCATTAGCAATATCATTTAATTTTCTTTTGAGCAAAGTTTTTCTTAAAGAAGAAAGCCTATCTACAAATACCTTTCCTTCTAAATGATCAAACTCATGTTGGAACACCCTTGCTCTAACCCCTGTTAATAATTCTTCTTTTAAATTAAAGTTTTCATCATAATATTTCACCAAAACAGTTGAAGGACGACTTACTTCTTCATGAAGTTCTGGCAAAGATAAGCAACCTTCTTCAAATAACCACTTTTCTCCATATTCCTCAAGAACTTCTGGATTAATAAAAACTCTTTTAAATCCTTCTGCTTCTGGATAAGATTCAATAAAAGGTTCTGCATCAATAACAATCAAACGAATTGATAAATCAATTTGAGGAGCAGCCAAACCAACACCATGAGCATTATACATTGTCTCAAACATATTTTCAATTAAAACAGAAAGTTCTGGATAATCTTTATCAATAGGCTGAGAAATCTTTCTTAATATTGGGCTTCCATAGCCAACAATTGGTAGTATCATATCTCTTATTTTTATTTATTTCATATAACTTTGTAGCAATATAACAGCACTAACAGTATCTACTAATGCCTTATCCCTACGTTGCTTCTTTCTTGCTCCGGAAAGCAAAATTGTTTGAGTGGCAATTTTAGAACTAAAACGCTCATCAATCCTAACAACTTTTTTATCTGGATATCTTTTTATTAATGCTTCTACAAAAGGTTCTATATAAACGGAACTCTCTGAAAGAGTATTGTTCATCTGTTTAGCTAAACCCACAACAAATTCATCAACTACTTCTTTTTTTAGATACGCATCTAAATATTCAAATATACTCTTTGCTTCAACTGTTGTTAAAGCAGTCGCAATAATTCTTCCCTCATCACTAACAGCTAAACCAACACGTTTATGCCCATAATCAATTGCCATTATTCTTCCCATCCTATTTCAAAAAATAGAAATGTGAGCCATAACGTTCAAAAGCAGCCTTGTCTAATTCTTCTCTATAATCAGGATGAGCAACAGAAATTAATAATCTTGCTCTTTCTTGTAAACTCTTACCATAAAGGTTTACAGCACCAAACTCGGTAACAAACCAATGAATGTGATTTCGTGTTGTAACAACACCAGCACCAGGTGTAAGCATATTTGCAATCTTACTAATTCCTTTTTTAGTAGTAGACGGCATAGCAATAATAGCTTTTCCTCTTTCGGAACGTGAAGCTCCATATATAAAATCTACTTGTCCTCCAACACCACTATAAAATTTAGAACCAATACTATCAGCACAAACCTGACCTGTAATATCAATTTGTAAAGCAGAATTAATGGCAGTCATTTTAGGTTGTTGAGCAATAATAAATGGGTCATTAGTATACCCAACATCCATCATAGCAACCATTGGGTTATTATCAATAAATTCATAAACCTTTTGAGAGCCCATTAAGAAAGTAGAAACCATTTTACCATTATCCAACTTCTTATTTTTACCATTAATCACTCCTTTTTCAACCAATGGTAAAACTCCATCAGCAAACATTTCAGTATGAATACCTAAATCCCTATGATTACCTAATTGAGCCAAAACAGCATTAGGAATAGCACCAATACCCATTTGTAAACAAGCACCATCTTCAATCAATTCAGCACAATACTTACCAATAGTTGCTTCCTCAATAGTTGGTTCAGAAAAATGAGCAGGAAATAAAGGAGAACAATCCTCAACAAAGATATCAATCATTGACATTGGAATCAAAGCATCTCCGTAAGAACGAGGCATACAAGGATTCACAACAGCAATAACAATTTTTGCCATTTCAATTGCTGCCAATGTTGCATCAACAGATGTTCCCATTGAAACAAAACCATGTTCATCTGGTGGACAAACTTGAAGCATACAAACATCTACAGGTAAGTATTTTTCTCTATAAAGTTTTTGAGTTTCTGAAAGGAAAACAGGAATAGAGTCAGCAAAACCAGCTTGAACATCTTTTCTAACATTACTTCCAACAAAGAAAGCATCATGTTGAAAAATTCCTTCATATTCTTTAGAAGCATAAGGAGCATAACCTTCTGTATGCAAATGGTGAACGTATACATTTTTAAAAGCCCCATCCTTACCTCTTTCACACATAGCATCAACTAAGCATTGAGGAGTAGAAGCCACAGAAGAAAGGTGAATATGGTCCCCAGACTTTATCACCTTAACCGCCTCTTTTGGCGTAACAGCTTTATATGTCTTTTGTGTCATTATATTATATCTATTTATCTGATTAAACAAAAATTGAGTTGCAAAATTACTCAAACCTTTTGGAATGAGGAAATAAAAGGACAACATATATTAACCCAAAATTATGTATTATCTTATATTCTCTTTTTTCGCCATTGATTACAAGAATATTAACACAAAGTGTTGAAAACTTATTCTGCATAACAAATCAAGAGCTATAATTAACCCATACTTTTGCATCCAACAATGGTTTTGATAACGTACTTTTACGTTTAAGAATTAAAAGGGAATGCCGTGAAAATCGGCAACAGTTCCCGCTGCTGTAAGTTTCTATCGAAAGATAATGTTGTTTTAATATTCTTTGCCACTGAACCTTTTGGATTGGGAAGGCTTTAAAACAGAAACGAGTCAGAAGACCTGCCATTTTTGTTTATTTATTAATTGGTAGCTTTCGGGAAGAAAGGCTCAGTAATGAATACTTTGTTATATGCAAAGTAGGTTTTCATTTGCAGCGACTACCTTAAATTTTAGTTTATTATGAGTCAGTCTGAATTATTTATTGTTAAAAGAGATGGGAAAGAAGTTCCATTTTCAATTGAAAAAATCAAAAATGCTATCTCTAAAGCATTTCTTTCTGTTGGGAGTTTTGCATCGCAAGACACTATTACAAATATCCTAAGTCGCTTAAATATTAACAATGGAATAAGTGTTGAAGAAATTCAAAATCAAGTGGAAATTGCTCTTATGGCTGAAAAGTATTATAATGTTGCCAAATCTTATATGCTTTACAGGCAAAGTCACAGAGAAGACAGAGAGATTAGAGACAAACTAAAATTCTTAATAGATTACTGTGATGCAAGAAACCCTGCCACAGGAAGTAAATATGATGCTAATGCAAATGTAGAGAACAAAAATATAGCAACCCTAATTGGAGAATTACCAAAGTCTAATTTTATTCGTCTTAACCGAAGACTATTATGCGACACAATAAAAGAAACCTACGGAAAAGAACTTGCAGATAAATATATAAGACTTCTCAATAATCATTACATATATAAGAACGACGAAACAAGTCTTGCAAACTATTGTGCAAGTATAACTATGTATCCTTGGCTAATTGGAGGTACAACATCAATTGGAGGAAACTCTATTGCTCCAACTAATCTAAAATCATTTTGTGGTGGCTTTGTTAATATGGTATTTATGGTATCAAGCATGCTAAGTGGTGCTTGTGCAACTCCAGAATTTTTAATGTATATGAACTATTTTATTGAGTTAGAATATGGAGAAGATTATTATTTAAGGGAAAGCGAAGTGGTTGATTTATCAAAGAAGAAACGTACACTAAGCAAAATAATAACTGATTGTTTTGAACAAGTAGTTTATTCTATCAACCAACCAACAGGAGCAAGAAACTTCCAAGCCGTATTTTGGAATGTTGCTTATTACGATAAATATTATTTTGAAAGTCTGTTTGAAAACTTTGTATTTCCTAATGGAAGCAAGCCACATTGGGAATCTCTTAGTTGGTTGCAAAAACATTTCATGAAGTGGTTTAATACCGAACGCACAAAAACACCTCTTACCTTCCCTGTTGAAACCATGGCTCTACTCTCAAAAGATGGAGATGTTATGGATAAAGAATATGGAGAATTTGTAGCAGAAATGTATAGTGAAGGGCATTCATTCTTTACCTATATGAGTGATAATGCCGACTCATTAAGTAGTTGTTGCAGACTTAGAAATGAGATACAAGACAATGGATTTAGCTATACCTTAGGAGCTGGAGGAGTTTCCACAGGTTCAAAAAGCGTTTTAACAATAAATCTAAACCGTTGCATTCAAGAATCAATAAAGAAAGGACTACCCTATTTATCTTTCTTAGAAGAAGTAGTAGATTTAGTTCATAAAGTTCAACTATCATACAACGAAAACCTAAAATCCCTGCAAACCAAAGGAATGTTACCTCTATTTGATGCTGGATATATAAATATGAGTCGTCAATACCTAACAATAGGAGTAAATGGATTGGTTGAAGCCTCAGAATATATGGGAATTGAAACAACTGACAACCCTAAATATGCAGAATTTGTACAACAAGTTCTTGGATTGATAGAAACATACAACAAAAAATACAGAACAAAAGATATTCTTTTCAACTGCGAAATGATACCAGCCGAAAACGTAGGAATAAAACATGCGAAATGGGATAAAGAAGATGGTTATTTTGTTCCAAGAGATTGTTATAATAGTTATTTCTACGCCGTTGAAGACAATTCATTAAACATTATAGAAAAGTTTAGAATTCATGGTAAGAAATATATAGAACATCTAACAGGAGGTTCAGCCCTTCATTTAAACTTAGAAGAACATCTAAGCCAAATACAATACCGCCAACTACTTCGCATAGCAGCAAAAGAAGGATGCAATTACTTTACCTTTAATATACCTAACACTATTTGCAACACTTGTGGACATATAGACAAAAGATATTTAAAAGAATGTCCAAAATGTGAAAGCCAAGACATAGATTACCTAACACGTGTTATAGGATATATGAAACGAATAAGCAATTTCTCCCAAGAAAGACAAAAAGAAGCAGCAAAAAGACATTACAACCAAACACAAACCCTTTAAACTCCCTAATCCCCCATGCTTAAATACGTAAACTACGATATAGTATTTCAAGAAATACCAAACGAAACAACCCTTGCAATAAATATCTCAAATTGCCCCAACAACTGTAAAGGCTGCCATAGTCCTTTCCTAAGAGAAGATATTGGAAAAGAATTAACAGAAGATTTTCTATTACATCTTATCTCTAAATACGAAGAATCCATAACCTGCATTTGTTTTATGGGAGGTGATTCATCTCCCAAAGAAATAGAATACTTTGCAAATTATGTACAAACCCAAAGCAAATCCAATATAAAAACAGGATGGTATTCAGGAAAACAAGAACTCCCAAAAGATATTTCAATAGAAAACTTCCAATACATTAAGCTCGGAGAATACAAAGAAAAATTCGGAAGCCTAAAATCAAGAACAACAAACCAAAGACTCTATAAAATAAATAACAACAAACTCGAAGACATAACACATATGTTTTGGGTGTAAAGTAAAGAAAAGAAAAGATAAATTAATAACTTGAACTTACTTTCTTATTATTCCAAAGAATTAGAACCAATCCTATTGAGAAGAATACAGTTAAACTTAGAAGTCCTAGTTTCTGGCTATTAAAAGCAGTTGAAACAATTCCAAATAATAAAGGTCCGAATACAGAAGACGTCCTAGTTGCCATAGCATTAAACCCAAACATTTCTGTAACATCTTCTCTTTTTTCCATAAAAGATGAGATAATTGCTCTCGCTAATGCAGGAGTAGTTCCTATTACAAGACCTACAAAGAACGATAAAATGTAAAAATGTAAAGTTGTTGATACTAAAACGAATGCTATTCCTAAAATAATCCATAATATAACAGAATAAATAAAAACTTTCATATAACCAACTCGTTCACTTAAGCGAGTAAATAATATTGTAGAAGGGACTCCAATTAATTGCACTATTAAGAAAGAAATTAGGATTTCTGAAGTTGGCATCTTTAAAGTTGTTGATGCAAATAGAGATGTAAAATAAACTAAAGTTGATAATCCATCATTAATAAAATAAAATGCAATCAAAAAAATAAATATATGCTTGTTTCTTCTCCAATTTTTCAATGAATTAATCACAATCTTATATGGATTGCCTTTAATATCTTTTGATTTCTTGTTTTTAGAAGAATCTGTTTTAAGATAAATAAAACTTGGTAATGTGAATAATATGTAAAATAGTGAAACTACAAGAAAACCTATTTGGTAAGCATCATAATCATTAGGTAAAATCTTACCTTTTATAATTAAAAAAATTGGTATCATGCATATTATTCCTCCCAAATAACCAATACCCCACCCTAAACCTGATAGAGAAGCAACACCTTTACCTTTTTTTTGAGTTGGTAAAAATGAATCATAGGAAAATTGGGATAGATTAAAAAACATTAGGCAAAGAGAAAATAATGCTATATTTAGTTTGCTGTAAGTGGGATTAATTAAACCCAATAAGAAGTTCAATAAAATAGTTAAAGCAGTTACAACAATAAAAAAAATCCTATTATTCTTTTTATTGTCAATATAAGCACCAATAAATGGTGAGATTAATCCAACAATTAAAACAGGTAATGAAACTGTTAAGCTCCATGCGAGATCACTATTTGAAGAACTATTCATTAAAACAGTCTTGAAATACAATGGGAATAATACTGTTGGAATTATTAAATGAAATGCAGAATTTGCAAAGTCATATGAAACCCAAGCAAGTTGAGATTTATTTAATTTCATAACGTCTTGATTTACTTTCTTTCTCAAGAAAATAAATTGATATAAATTGAATTATTATTATTAAGCAATAGAATATTTTGTATATTACATCCTGATTTAAAGTATTATTATTTGGCGCAAAAAGGAATAAATAAATAACAGAAATACATCCTATAGAACATACAAGTTTTAAGCTTATATTGGCTTCAAAAGAAATAGCTATTGCAGAAGGTATAAATAAAAAATAAAACGACAAAAGACTTACCTCCATTCCTCCTGTAAAATAAACTGTTATTGCTGTAACAATAACAGTAAGACTTCCTATTACATACAATTCATAATCATATCTTTTGTGGCGATGAGGATATACATCATAAAGGAGATGATATAAAATCGGAAGAAAAGATAATATAATTAATACTATTAACAACCCAATAACTAATTCACCATATAAAGATGTTTTTTTAGTAGCAAGAATGTATATTAAAAAAAGAAAGGTTGGAACAAACAAACCAAGCACTGATCCTAAAAAGGCAAATACTTTACAATCTTCTTTTTTGCTTTTTACTTTTTTTATAATTTCATCATCTATAACCATCTGTTTTTTCATAATTACTTATTTTAATTATCTATTCAATTAATTTATTATAATTTTCTTTTGACATTATTATAGGTAGTAAATATTTGCATAGTCATATGAAACCCAAGCAAGTTGAGATTTATTAAATTTCATTTGGTTTTGTTATTTTTTTATGAAAACATTCCAATAAATAAATTGAAGCAAATTGAGCTATTATTACACCTAAATAAACTATTGTATAATATAAATCATCTTCTATTTCCACTACTATATGGGGAAAAATATACAATAACAGAACAATAACAGCACCAAATATACAGGTAAGTTGCAAACTACGATGCGCTTCAAATGATATTGCAATTGCAGACGGAATAAAAAAGAAGTAGTATGAAAAGAAACTTCTTTCAATACCACCAGTGAGGTACACCATGACTCCCGTAGATAAAACAGTGAATAGCGCAATAATATACAACCACATATCAACTCGTCTAGTTGCTTTATTTATATATATTTTTTTGAGTAAACTATCTATATTCTTAGTTTTGCATTGAATTCTATCATAATGATAATGAGATATCCAAGGCAATAATGTTAAGTCCAACAATATAAAATACACAATAACTATAAATATTATTGATAGATTAGCACAATACCCGTTAAGAAATAATGGTATGTATTTTATTGAATATATCACACCAGATAATAACAATGGTACAGTTAAACCCCAAGTTGATCCATAAAAGACAAATCTACGACATGATTCTTTCCGCTTTCTTAAATCATCTTCTGTAATGTCCATACACTATTTATTTTTAATTATTAATTGTATTAATTGACTAAGCTTATCTGTTGATATTATTTCATTTGCTTTCATTTTATTTATTGATGCAAAAAGTTGTGTTGATAAATTCTTTTGTAGAAATTTAATTTCTGGCATAATCTCAATGACTTTTTCATTTGAAAGGACATTATTACTAGAAACAAAATAGAATATGTTACTATAATCTATTTTACTCTCATTAGTTAAAATGTAATCATTTAAATCACTTATATCATCAAATATTTGGTATACATAGGAAAGTAAATCTGTAAATTCTGTTATTAAATCACTTTTTGTATTATTAAACTCAAATGGCATACAACCAAAACAACAAGCCATGTTTAGTAAAGCTCCTGTTTTCCCTTTTGAAATTTCAAAATAAGAATCTAATGATTTATTATTAACGCTACCTGAATTTATATCTTTTTGTTGACCAGTAAGCAAATTAATTATTGTTTTCGAAAAAAGCAATGAATAGTCATAATAACCATAGGATTGCCGTTTTAAATTATAATATGATTGTGAAAATAAGCCTAAAAAGTATGAAGCATTTAATGCATCAGCAACTCCTACTTTAACCCAAAGTGCCTCTTTGCCACAACGAAGAATATCATTATCTTGGATGTCATCAACTATTAAAGTTGAATTATGCAATAATTCGATTGCTGTTGCAAGAGGGATTACATCTTTGATATTACATCCTGCTTCTTCAGCAAATAACAAGCAAAGATAAGCTCTTAAACGTTTGCTATGTTCTAAAGTAGGAGTTATATCGTTTTTATCTAAACAAAGATGATATAAAATGTTATTTTTCAACGTTAAATCACTTATATTATCATTGATGACTTTTTTTATCTCATTATCAACAAGCTTTCTATTTTTAGATAAAAACAATTCTTCTAGTATTTCCATTTTTAAAATTAATTTTTCTTTTGGAAATATATTATAGGAATGGTAAGCCTTACAACGTAAAACAAAACATTAAACTTTTATTTAGTCCTATTAACTTATTCCCAACTAATTGTACGCGGCAAAGATAATAAATAGTTTTTTATTAAAACAAATTTTTTACGACGTTTTTTTTGATGACTTACATGAAACTCAATAATATAAAGAGAAAGAATATATAGAGATTTTTCAAAGAAATAAATTATTAAGAGATTTTTATTGAGAATAAATAAAACTATTGGGAATTATTTATGGCTTTAATTTCTTTATTTTTCTTCTCTTGTAATATAGCGTTTAAGAATTGTTTTTTTTATTACTAAATATCTAGTAGATTAAACTTGTCTGAAAATTGCATTTATAGCGTTAACCATTGTTTGTGAACTCCTATTTATATTCCTACAATTTATTTTATTAATTTTGAAGCGTAAAAATGAATTGAATTGTTATAATGGATATTTTTAAATTATCAGAGTATAATCAAGAACTTGCTTGGGAGGTGTTGGAGGAGAGTAATATTATTCCTGTTTGGGAAAGTATTGGGGCTAAGGTTAATATTGTTGGGTCTTTGAAGACTAAACTAATGATGAAAAATCTTGATATTGATATTCATATCTACACTAAAGAACTTTCTATTAAAGATAGTTTTGATGCTATTGCTCAAATTGCTCAAAACTCTTCATTTAAAGATATTCAGTACAAAAATTTAATTGATACGGAAGAAGAATGTATTGAATGGCATTTGATTTATGAAGACAGGAAAGCAAACTTATGGAAATTTGATTTAATTCATATACTAATGGGGTCAAAGTATGATGGTTTTGTGGAAAATGTAACTGATGCAATAGTTAAGAAATTAACTCCTGAAACGAGAAAAGCTATTCTTCAAATAAAGTTTGAGACTCCTAATGATATTAAGATTCCAAGTATAGAAATATATCAAGCTGTTCTTTCAAACAAAATACGTAGTTATAAAGATTTTATTCAATGGAGAGAAACTAATTCATCAATAAATAGTATGGAATGGTTACCGTAACAGGTGCATAAACTATACTTTAATTTGATGTATTGCAGTCGTTTGTGAATAAAGGCAGATTAATAACTTCAATCTGCGGGAAGAAGACTGTTTTAAACTTGCTTTCCTTAGAATTAAATCTATTTTCCTTAGAAAAAGATTAGCTTTAATTTCAAAAAGACTTCATATAATTCCAAAAATATGGAATGTAATAACATTTAGGTATTAAAACAGTAAATAATACCTACAAATGGGAATTGTGAGCTTTTGGGGTTGGAAGTAATTTTGCAATCGAAAACAAGTAAAAGATTTTACATGAAAAAAATTACATTTATTACTTTAATTTAATGCACTCAATAATACTTTTCTCTCAAGAGAAAGAAAATAAAGTTAATCCATTTGATTTTTCAGGCTCTTATGTTGGAGATTGTTTAGGGAATATGTATGGTGGATTAAATAAGGGTGCTGCTTTTTTAGGAATGGCAAATATCAGTCTCTCCTTTTCAACGCAAAAAGCAAATTGGTGGAATGGAGGTGTTTTATATATTAATGGTTGTAACACTCATAGAATTTCTCCAAATGATAAATTGTTTGGCGACTTTCAAACTCTTTGCAATATTGATGCTGACGAAACAACTTTTTTGCATGAGTTCTGGCATACTCAAAAGACTAATAACCTTGAATTTATTATTGGAATTCAGGACTTGAATAAGAATTTTGCTTCAAGTGATAATGGTTCTCTTTTTATTAATAGCTCTTTTGGAATTCCATCGGTTATATCAAATAATATCCCTGCTCCTATTTTTCCATGTACTCGTTTTGGTTTAAGTATGATTTGGAACATAAATAATGAAATCTCTTGGCTTGGGAGTGCTTATGATGTTTCTGATGGAATTCTTTCTATAACTGAAATTCAATTCCAAACCAATTTCTTTAATCATTTGTGGAAATATAAGGTTGGTACTTATGCATTTAATAGCCATGAATCTCCTAAGATGATTAATAATTATGGGATTTATGCTATTGCAGACCAAACTTTGTGGAAAGAATCGGAAGAAAAAAGGATTGAAATGTTTACTCAAGTGTCCATTAGTCCAAAAAGAATTAATGAACATTATTTATATTTAGGTGGGGGTATTAATTTCTATGGTTTAATCGAAAATAGAGCTAATGACTCATTTGGGTAATAGCTAATGCAAGATTGTCGGAGCTAAATAATTCAAATAGAATTTACAGAAATGAAACAGCCATTGAACTGTATTACAATTATAATATTACGGAAAATATTTCTATTCAACCTGATTTGCAATATATAATATCGCCTTGTGGTAGTGAAGATGTATTGGAGAATTGCTTTGCAGGAATATTAAGATTGAAGATTGAATTTTAAAGGTATTGGATTATGATAAAAGATGAAAAATTAAAAACACAAACCTTAGGTTCTCTTTCTTGTGGAGAGAGTGCAATAATAAAAGTAGTAAAGGGTAATGGTGCTTTTTATCAAAGACTTATTGAAATGGGGTTTGTTAGTGGAACAAAGATAAAAGTTATAAAGAAAGCTCCCTTACAAGACCCCTTGGAATATGAGTTGATGAACTATAGGGTGTCACTTAGAAGGAAAGAGGCTGATTTAATTGAGGTTGTGAAAGAAGAAGTGAAAGAAGGAAAAGAGATTAATATTGCTTTGGTGGGCAATCCAAACTGTGGGAAAACCACTCTTTTCAATTATACTACCAATAAACATGAAAAGGTTGGAAATTACAGCGGTGTTACAGTTTCTCTTAAAACAGCACATATTAATAAAGATGGTTATAGAATAAATATTACTGATTTGCCTGGAACATATTCAATTTCAGAATATACTCCTGAAGAATTGATTGTAAGAGAACATATTGAAAAAGAAAAACCTGATGTTGTAATAAATGTTGTTGACTCAACAAATATTGAAAGGAATTTATTGCTTACTTCTCAACTTATTAATATGAATGCTAATGTTGTTATAGCATTAAATATGTACGATGAATTGACTAATAGAGGTGATAGCCTTGATTATGAAACTTTGTCAAAAAGACTTAATGTGCCTATTGTCCCTACAATTGCTTATAAGGGAAAAGGAATTGATGATCTTATTGACAAGGTTATTGAAACTTATGAGAAAGGAGGAAAGGAAGAAGAAAGCGATAAAGGGAAAAAAGAAAAAACAATTGAAGAAGAATATGAATATATAAGAGATGTTATTCAAGGAATTCATTCGGAAAACAAAGACAAGAGGAAGAGAAACAGAAAATATGATATTGATAAGATTCTTACTCATCGTTGGTTTGGCTTTCCTTTGTTCATTTTCTTCATGTGGCTCACTTTCCAACTTACTTTTTCTTTAGGTGAAATCCCTATGCAATGGATTGAATCTGGAGTTGGGCTTTTAAGTGATTTTGTTCAACAAAATATGAGAGAAAGTGCTTTAAGGGATTTATTGGTTGATGGGGTTATAGCAGGAGTGGGGAGTGTTATTGTTTTTCTTCCAAATATATTAATTCTATTTTCTTGCATATCTTTAATGGAAGATACAGGCTATATGGCCAGAGCTGCTTTTATAATGGATAGGCTTATGAATAGCTTTGGTTTACATGGGAAATCATTTATTCCTTTACTAATGGGTTTTGGATGTAATGTTCCTGCTATTATGGCAACTCGAACACTTGAAAGTAAAAAAGACAGGATATTAACTATGTTGATAATTCCTTTTATGTCTTGTAGCGCTCGATTACCTGTTTATGTATTACTAATTTCTGCGTTTTTCCCAAAAAATAAAGGCTTGGTTTTATTGTCTATTTATCTTATTGGTATATTATTAGCGATTTTGATGGCAATAATATTTAGAAAAATATTCTTTTCAAAAGAGAAATCCCCATTTGTAATGGAAATACCTCCTTACAGAATACCAACTTTAAGAAATACTATTATCCACATTTGGAATAAAAGTGTTCATTACTTAACTAAAATGGGTACAGTCATTCTTCTTTCTTCAATAATAATATGGGCTTTAAGCTATTTTCCTCTATCTTCTCATCAAGTTGTAACAGATTCTCAAATTGCTACAACGCAAGTGGACAATTTTCAACAGGTAGAAAATTCATATATTGGAAAATTAGGACATTTCATTGAACCTATTATTAAACCATTGGGATTTGATTGGAGAATAGGAGTTAGTATAATATCTGGATTTGCTGCTAAAGAAATTGTTGTTGGCTCCATGGCTGTTCTCTATCAAGGGAATATCTCTGATTATTTAACTCCAACTAATGCTTATTCTCTAATGATTTTTATTCTCTTATACTTTCCTTGTGTGGCGGCAATTAGTGCCATTGCTAAGGAATCAAACTGGAAATGGGCTTTTCTCGCTGTCTTTTACACAACATCATTAGCCTGGATTTTAGCTTTCCTATCAAATCAAATTGGTAACTTACTTTAAAAATAATTATATGATTGAAAACATAATTCTTATATTAGTATTGGTAATTACGATTTCTTATGTGATATACTTATTCATAAAACAAATAAAAAAGAAAAGCAAGGATGATTCTTCATGTTCAACATGCAATGGTTGCTCATGTTGCAAAGATAAATGCAAAATAGCTGATATTAATAAAAAATAGCTACCTTTGTCTTTCTAATTGCTTTAATAAAAACACGAATAATTATGTATAAAATAGGTCAATACAAGAAGTCTGATTCAATGAATGAACTAATTTGTGAAAACTATAAAATGCTTTTGGTTATTAGTCGTTTTGATATTCCTTTAGGCTTTGGAAATAAAACTATTGATGAGGTATGTAAAGAGAATAGTGTTGATGTTGATGTCTTTCTTGCCATTGTTAATTTACTTGTTGAAGATGAGGAACATGTTATTGTTTTGAAATCAAATAAATCAATAATTAATCTAATTAACTACCTAAAGAACTCTCATAAGTATTTTCTTGATTTTAAACTTCCTTCGATTAGGGAGAATCTAAAAAAAGCAATACCTGAAAACGTTGAAGATGTTTCTCTTGTGATAATGAAATATTTCGATGAATATGTTTTAGAAGTCAAAAAGCATATGTCGTATGAAGAAAAGAATGTATTTCCTTATGTTGAAAAGCTCATAATGGGAGAAAGAGATAATAATTATAACATAAAGATATTTAGTAAACAACATGATCAAATAGAATCAAAACTTTCTGAGCTAAAGAACATAATTATCAAGTATTATGTAGCGAAGAGTAGTAATGAGCTTAACAGCGTTTTATTTGATATATTCACTTGTGCTGAAGATCTTTTATCTCATAATAATATTGAGGATAATCTTTTTGTCCCTACAATATTTGATCTTGAAAATAAGAAGATATAAAAAGGATACATATGTCAAAACGAATACATATTGCAATTGCTGAACCTTCAATTATCATTACTAATGGGTTGATTTCAATTATTAAACAATTCTCTTCCTTAAATATTGATATTGTTGTAATAAACGAAATAGACCAAATCATTCCATTATTAAATAGAGAAAAATATGATATTCTAATTATTAATCCTCTTTATCTTGGTTCTTTCTACTTACAGAACATAAAAGAGAAGGATAATAATAATATTAAATTTATAGCTCTTAATAACTATTTATCTGATTCATCAATATTAAAATACTATGATGAAACTATATCGACTTATGATTCAATTGAACAGATAAAAGAAAAGATAATATCTCTTATGAAAATAGAGATAGAAGATGATAAACAGGAATTGAGTAAGAGAGAAAAAGAAATTGTTGTGTGTGTGGTTAAAGGAATGACAAATAAAGAAATTGCAAATAAACTTTTTCTATCAATTCATACAATTCTAACTCATCGTAGAAATATTTCACATAAATTACAAATCCATAGTCCTTCTGGACTTACAATCTATGCAATAGTAAATAAATTAGTTTCTCTTTCAGAGATAAAAGACTCTATTGCATAAAGTTATTTATATTGATTTTTTCATCTCAAATTAAAGTTTTCTTTTTTGCAATAATCCTACAATATTTATGCGGTAACTTTTGATTAATGAATACCCCGCCGCAAGCGGACGGGGGTATCATAAGTTTCACTAAAAAAGTGATAATTGGGAGTTCTTTTTCGCCGCAAGCGGCGGAGAATTTACCCGAAGAGATTAAACGATAACCATTATTTACTAAATAATTTTAATGCTACGTATATTGTACGAGGTTGCATTGGACCATATATATATCCTGAATCTCTGTCAGCTCCTTTATCAAAGTCTTTTTGATAAGAGTTAAATATATTTTTTATACCTCCACTTAATTGGAAACTTAAATCTTTTGAAAGGCTGAAATCGTAGGACGTTGTAAAATTAAGGTCAAAAAAATCTGGAGTTGTTTCTAATCTATCCTTCTCTATATAGCCAGCATAGTGTGGAACTTGCATTGAACCAGTATATGTTCCTGATATAGATACATTAAGCGGCTTGATTGGATTAAGTGCTAATGTTGTATACCCATAATTATCGGGAGTACGAAGCATATTATTTGTGCCTTCCACAGATGGATCTTCTGACCAATATTCTGTTTCTTTGTAACGACTTTGTTGATAAGTATAGCCAACAGTTAAAGTGTATTTTGCTTTATATGAAATTTTCCCCGTAAGACTTATACCTGCTATTCTTGCTCCAGATGCATTATAACGTTCTTGAATCATTGAGTTTTCTATTGTGTCATGGCTTATTATTCGCATTGCAAATACATCTTTTAGGTCGATGTAGAAACTTTCAAATAATATGTTTGCTTGTATGTCATTGTGTAAATCTGCATAATAATCACCAGAAAGACTAAAACTATTAGAGTATTCTGGCTTTAGTCCTTGAGCTAATTTAGTTCTTAGAGATAATCCTCCTACTTGTGTTACATGAAGATCTTCGTTATATGCTTGAGGTGCCCTATATCCAGAGCCATAAGATGCTCTTAATTGAAAATCAGAATTTGGTTTATACATCAGATTTAATCTTGGGCTGAATATTGGGTTTTCAATAAGATTATGTTTATCTAAACGACCTCCTAATAAGAAATTTATAAATTTGCTTTTCCACTCAAATTGTGCAAACCCTCCAAATATATTGGTTGATTGCTCCATTTTTGTATTATAACCTATGATATTATCTTCTAAATGATTAGAATTGTATTCAAATCCATAAACTAAGGTTGCTGGAAGAAAAAGAAATTTATCAATTTGATTTGTTCCTTGAGTTCCCAATAAATAAGTTAGATCATTACTTTTCCCATAAGCCAAAGGGTCTTTATGTGCACCAAAATAAGAATCTCTGTCTATGTATTGAATCGAAGAATAAATAGAATAATGATTTTTAGCATCTACACTCCAATAATCGTAGTTTAATCCTCCTGAATGAATTTTATGATTAGTCATTTCACAAATATCGGCTTGATGTTCTGGAAGGTCAAAAGCATTTCCTCCTCTTCTTTTTTCTTGAGTTGTGTGATATTCAAAACTAAGTTTTTGTTTTTCTGATATTCTATAAAAAGATCTTGTTCCAAAAGAAAAGGCATCAAGTTTTCCTATTTCAGAAAATCCATCTCCATCACTATCAAAAGGATTTTTCTTACGGAATGTTTGATAGAATGAAACACCTGCTTTATTATCTTTACTTATAAAAACTGCATTTGAATTAAAATTTTGAGCATAGGACTTTAAACCTATTGATTGAATATCAGAAGAAATAGAAAACGAAGGATTAATAGGTTCTTTTGTAATGATATTGATTGTCCCTGCAATTGCATTTGAACCAAAAAGAGCAGAGCCTCCTCCTTTCACAACTTCTATTCTATCAACCATATTAACTGGCATCTGCTCTAATCCATAAACTCCTGCCAGCGATGACATAACTGGACGAGAATCTATTAATAATTGAGTATAAGGTCCATCCATTCCATTAATTCTTACTTGAGGGAATCCACAGTTTTGACAATTATACTCTACCCTTACTCCTGTTTGAAAAGGCAAAGCTTGTGCTATATCTTGTGCATTCGATTGTTCAAATGTCTTTTCAGAAAGAACATTTACTATTACAGGAGCTTCTTTTCTATTCGTTTCTGTCCTATTTGCAGAAACAACTACCTCATCTATCATCACCTTAGTTTCTTTAAGTTCAATATGAGCATGAGTAGTCTTATCATTCGACACAGTAATTTCATATTTAACTTTTTGATAACCCATACATGATAACAACAAAGTATAATTACCTGGTTTTAATTTTCTAATAATAAAATTTCCTTCATTATCACTAATTGTTCCTATTGTTGTTCCTTTAACTGTAATTGATACGTTAGATATTGCCTCTTTTGTACTGGCATCAAATACATGTCCTTCTATACTTGCCTTATCATTATTGATATTTATCGGGAAGGCATAAGTTAATACACTACTCATTAAAGTCATAAATAAAAAAAATGTTCTCATACTGATTATTTGTTTAATTATTATTTGGGGTTATAACAGTAATATTTTTATTCTTATAAATAATACTACTCCGTTTTTTCACACTGCAAAATTACTTCCACTATATATTCCCCACAATAACTATATTTAGGTATTTAAACTAACCGGAACAATCATTATAAGGTAACTTCAGGTATTTTAACCAAATTTATTGAGGAGGAGTTGAAGCTATTTATTCAATAAAAAGAACCTAATCAACACCTAAGAATAATATATTGAATAGCATTTAATTTATGAAGATTGGTTATAAAGAATTTATTCAATGGAGAGAAACCAATCCATTAATAAATAGCTTGGAATGGTTACCATAAATTTGTTTTCTTCTTTTTGGCTCTATAATAAATTGATATAATGTTCTTTATTCTTGATTTATTACATTATATTCTTATTCTGTGACATTACGTTCCTATCAAAATAAATTCTATTACTATCAAAACTTTTTCTATCACTATTAGAAAGTTCGCCAATAGGTAACTAAATTTACTATATCTTTATTTAAAACTATTGAAACAAAGATTTAATATGCGAAAGATGCACATCTTTCACATCAAATGATGTGCATCTTTCATGTGGAAAGATGTGCATCTTTTAATTTAACGAAATTTAAGAGGAAAATCTTGATTTAAAACTCAAAGAACTAAGTCTTATTGATTTTATAATGCAAATATACGAAATATCTCTTGAATTGTCAATGGTTTTAGAGGAATATTTGTAGGTTTTTGTTGCATGCAGACAACATTCTTTTACGAATGCATGGAATTACTTGACAATGGGAACTATTTAACTCTTGTAACGTATATTATTACAACTATACTATTAGGTTTTGTTGCCTTTTGGATAGGAAATGCTTTATCAAAAATATGGAATCATGATTTATAAAAAGATTTTAATTGCTGTTGATAGTCGAGAAAATTCTATGACAGTTGCTCAAAAAGGGTTTGAATTATCAGAACAATTAAATGCAGAAGCTGGTTTAATTTTTGTTGTTGATATTTCAATGGCTATAGGTAATCCTGATGCTGGGATTTTACATAATGATGCACTTATTATTCTTAAAAAGGAAGCACAGGATTCATTAGACCAATTGATTAGAATGAATAATAGAAGTATAGATACCATAAAATTCATGCCTGAGGGTCTTCCGAGAGAAAGCATACTTAAAACCGCAGAGACTTGGGATGCAGATTTAATTGTTATGGGTTTACATGGAAAGAGTGGATTTGGTATTTTTATTATGGGAAGTATATCACAGTATATCTCTTTACATTCTAAAATTCCAGTTATTATTATACCTCCTGAAAAGAAGTAGCATATAATAGAAATAAAAAATAAACAAAATAGAGTTATTATGATTCTACTACGCAAGGTGGGTATATATAACAATAATAATTATAAGAAGAGAAAAATTGGATATGGTAGGTTACTTCTTGAAAATAGATTAAATCTTTCTGAATTTATATTTAATCTATCTGAACTTATATTTAATCTATTTGGGAAAAGATTAAATCTTTCTGGACTATTAATTGGCGCAATTAAGTTAAAAGCAGTTTATCATTCTCAACAACAAATTAATGTTGACAATTATATCTATGAAATTTCTATCTTAGAAATGCAATCCAATGATTATGCAAAATCACAAAAGATTCTTCTCTAAGCAATAAATTCATGAAATTAATTACCTTTGCATTCGTAGAATTGGAACAATCCAACTGAATATATTTTTAGCTTAAAACAGTGAAATGACAGCAAAATACCCGGTCAAAAAACTAAGTCTACTAAACCTTTTGTTTGCTTTTACGAGCGCATTATTCATATTTGCCTTCGTCATTGTTTTGTGGGGTACAAAAGGATTTCATGATGCTATTAGTGGATCATTGCTGACATTAATACTTCTTGCATTAACCGGACTCGGGAATATAATGTTGTCATCGTTCTTTAAGAAGCAATTAACCGTCCTGTCGCCCGGCTCAAAAAAAATATATTACACCCTAACCTATGTTTTCACCTGTTTAATATTTGTGTCAGTTGTTATTTGCGATAATCAATTGAATCATGAAACGACAGATATTATAGACATTATAAGTCTTATTGTTATCAGCATTTTTGTTAATACGCTTGTGGTGATATTTCACAATTACATAGTTTTGCAGGATGCGAAAATAAATGCTGATATGGAGAATTCACAGCTCAAAGCGGCAAATGCCGAAGCTTCAAATCAATTGCTCCGTCAGCAAATACACCCTCATTTTTTATTTAATGCACTCAATATCCTTAAATCATTATACAAGATAGACCCTAATGCTGCCGAGGAGTATTTGATTTGTTTGTCCGACTTTCTGAGGGCGGCTGTGTCAAACAATAATATTAAGATAGTCAGACTGAAAGATGAAATAAAACTTTGTCAGGACTATTTGCGTATGCAGAAAATCCGTTTTGGTAATACCTTGATTTGTACAGTTTCTATTGGAGAGCTTATGCTCGAAAGTGGCTTTGTCCCGTCATTTTCTATTCAACCATTGTTGGAGAACGCCATAAAGCACAACGAACTTACCGAAGAGTTCCCACTTAGCATAAACATTAAACAAGATGGCGACAGAATTATAGTTTCCAATAGTATTAGGCTAAAAAACATTCCTGAAGCATCTACTGGTGGCGGATTAGCCAACCTGTCGGAGAGATACCGTATTTTATCGAATGACGAGGTGCAGATAAAAACCAACGAGACAACTTTTTCTGTGAGTATTAAAGTACTCGACCACAAAGTTACCACACAAAATTAGTTTAACATAATATTGACCTCTAATTGACTGACTAAAAAATGAAGATTGTAATTATTGAAGATGAAAAGATTACGGCCGATGAGTTAGTCGGAACAATCACCTCTTTAGAGGCGGATGTTAAAATTGTGGCTATTTTAGGTTCGGTAAAAACAGCAGTGTCCTATTTCCAAAACAATGCAATGCCCGACTTAATCTTCTGTGATGTTCAACTGGGCGATGGACTTAGTTTCGAAATATTTAAAGCATGTAAAATTTCTGCTCCGGTCATTTTTTGCACTGCATACGATGAATATGCTTTAAAAGCATTTAAAACCAATAGCATCGATTATATTCTGAAACCATCAACTGCTCAAACCGTTGCTGATGCTCTAGCTAAATATCGCAGTTTACGCCAGACTTTCTCAGACGGAAAAGATCAGTACAAAGCAGTTATAGAAGCATTAATCAATAGAGAAGCTCCAAAATCGACTTCCATTTTGGTGTATCAAAAAGACAAAATTTTACCCATAAAGATAGAAACAATTGCCTTATTTTACATTGCTGATGAGGTAACTCACCTGCTTACTTTTGATTCTAAAACATACAGCGTAAATAAAAACATGGAACAACTGGAACAACTTTCGGGCAATGATTTTTTTAGGGTCAACAGACAATATCTCGTTAACCGAAAGGCTGTGATAGATGCTTCGCGCTATTTTTTACGTAAGCTATCTGTCAATATATCGGTACCGTATAACAAAGAGAAAATACTGGTTAGCAAGGAGAAAATACCTCAATTTTTGAAATGGCTCGAAATGAGATAACTTCTACCACTTTCCCTTTTTCCTCACGTTGCCTGTGGTAATTAAAACTAAGAATGCGTTTCTTCATCCCTTAAATATATCACCCAATCAATAAAAACCACACTCTTTGTGTTGTTTTGTATCGTTGCCATTCGTTCGTTTTGCGAAAGGACTTCACATCGGCAAACGTACGTTTCCCACCTCTTTTTGTCTGTTTCGCTTATTTTCTAATTGTATCGTTTTTTTAAAAAAGTAATCTTTGCATCGTCAAATTAAAACAGGCAATTATAAATAACAGAAATTGTAAAGGCATACTTATCAATAAATTTTCAAAAAACAATTATCAATTAATAAAAAATATACACAATGAAAAAAGCAAGTTATGCGGATAAGGGTATCGTAGTCAATATTCTTTCCAAATCATTTATTAATGATCCACATATCAATTGGTTGTTAGAAGAATGCATGAATAAGAACAAGCTGAAAATTATAATGGGCTATGTTTTTGAAGAGTCTTTAGCAAGGGGAACCGTTTATCTGAATGACGATAATACTGCTGTTGCCTTATGGAATACAGAGAAGAAAGAGAAGGTTTCGCTTCAATATATTTTTCGGAACTTATTATTCCTTTTCAGAACAGGGCTAAAAACCACCAAAAGATGCCTTGAAGCCGATAAATTAATATATGCTCAATATCCAAAGAATTCTAGATATTATCAGCTATACTTGGTTGGAGTATTACCCGGATATCAGGGAAAAGGATTGGCCAGCAGATTAATGAACCCTATGATTGAAGAGATGGAAAAGAAATCTATTCCAATGCATCTGGAAACTGCCAATCCTCATAATGTAAAAATATACATGAAAAAGGGATTCAATATTATCGCGACCTTGCAGTTGGGAAAAGAGAAACTCTATTGCATGAGCCGAGAAACTAAATCAAACTGTAAATTCTACCAATCAGGTTTTTGACAGATGGAGTAACTTATAAAATCAGTACTTTACATATCAACGGCTATTACAGCTATTTTGTTTGTAACCAATATCATCGACACTAATAAATTGCTAAAGCTGGCTGATGAATGTAATATAACAAAAAAGCTCGCAAAATGTCGCCAGCAATAGAAAAAGAAAAAATTAAAATTCTAAAAACAGAAGCGAATCCCATTCTGACAGGACTTATTCCATGTAGCAACTAAAAAGCAATTGTTGCAGCATGTTTGATAAAATAAAGACATTTTCAAAAGCGCAGATTTCAGCGTTTGTTGGCGGAATGGCGGATTATGGAATTAAGAAATAAACAAATAGGTTGTTTATTCTTTTACAAACTCTGTTAAGAGGGTAAACATCTTTTGGTAATTGTCGAGATAGAGATTTTCATAATTATCTTGAAGCGTATGATAAATCTTAAACGCATCTCCTGTTTCCATAATAAAGAAGATTGCAGGTACATGTTTGTTTGCAAAAGGGAAATGGTCGCTATTGCCTGCTAATTCTCCTTTATCTAATTTCGTAAATAAATTTAGTTTGCTATTTATTGAATTAAATCGATCCAAACCTTTCTCTCCTTCTTGGCTTATTTCAACGTATACATCTTTTGAATTATCAGCTATCATATCTAAGTTGATTAGATATTTTATCCTATCTAATGGCAAAAGAGGATGTTCGGTGTAATATGTTGAACCTAATAAACCTACTTCTTCTCCTGCAACAGAAAGGAATACTATTGTATAGTTTGGAGCATTTTCTTTTTTAGAATAATATTCTGCCAAGCTTAACAACATTGCTGTACCTGATGCATTATCATTTGCTCCTGGGTAATAAATATCTTTTCCCAAATGTCCTAAATGATCATAATGTGCAACAAATACTATGGTTGAATCGGTAGATGATTTTCCTTTTATTTGAGCAATTACATTTGAGCTTTTATAGTCTTTCAAAAATTCATTGTCTACATCAATCTTTATTTTCTTAGCATTCTTTGGGAAAGTGCTGTCTACCCAAACAATTGTCTGGTCAATAACTTTAGAGCTATATGCCTTATAGAACTTCAAAGGTGTATCCCAAACCTTAATAATACCTCTTAGCTTTGTTTTATAAAGTTGGTTTATTTCTTTTGAATGAACTCTAAGAAAATTAAAATCAATTACAATAAATGTATTTTCAAATTCTGGCTTATTAAAATCTTCAATTATCTTTTCAATATTGAAATTCTTTTGATCGATATAATAAAGCTTATACTCTCCTTTTGCTCCATTAGAAAACTCTCTCATCACAAATTCTTTCCCTGCAATTAAGTCTTTACCATCAACTGAAAGCTTCATATTGCCATGAAATACATTTACATTAAAAGTAAAATCCTGAAAATAAGAATCTCCAACAGGCTTTGCTCCTATTCTTTCATACTGTTTAAAAATATATACTGCTGCTTTCTTATCTCCTTCATTATAATATCCTCTTCCTTCGTATTTCTTTGAAGTGAGTTCTTTAATATATGATTGATAACTTTGAACATTTTGTGCTACAATACTAAGACACAAAAACAATAATAACAAGGTTAAAGATAATCGTTTCATAATTCTTTATTTTTATTAAGCAACAAAAGTACAAAAAAATAAAGCAAATTTTGACCTGCCTTATTCTTTATATTCAATAGATTTTATCCTATGTATGTGTAATAAATTCACTTATAAATATAAATGTTCCTGCTCCTGCAAAGTAGCCAAGTAATGCCCAAATAGATATTTTCTTTAAGTACCAGATAAAGTCTATCTTTTCCATACCCATTACTGCAACACCTGCTGCTGAACCAATGATTAATATACTTCCTCCTGTTCCTGCACAATATGCTAAGAATTCCCAGAAAGCTCCATCAACAGCAAAATGTGCAATAGCTGGATTTGCCGCTACTGCTGCTGCATCTGCTATTGGATACATTCCCATTGACGCTGCAACTAATGGCACATTATCTATAACTGATGAGGCTATACCTATAATCATATTTATTATATAGATATTACCTATTTTATCTAAAGATGTAGCTAATAAATTTAAATGTCCTGCTGTTTGCAAACAAGCTACTGCCATTAAAATTCCTAAAAAGAAAAGAACTGATGGCACATCTACTTTTGTTAGAATTGCAGACACATTATATCTTGAATGGTTTTCTTTATTTGATTTATGCATTATTTCTGTAACAACCCAAAGAACTCCTAATCCAAATAATATTCCCAAATAAGGAGGGAGATGAGTTACGGTTTTAAACACAGGAACAAATAATAATGCTCCCACTCCTAAAAATAATATTATACGACTTTGTTTACTTGTAATTCCTGTACCTAATTGGTCTTGTTTATTTTCGTCTGGTCTTTTTACTTCTCCTTTTAGCATAAAAGTTATAGCTGTTAAAGGAACAATCATTGATACTAAAGAAGGAATAAATGTCTCCATAATAACACCTCCTGCTGTAACATTTCCTTTTATCCATAGCATAATTGTTGTAACATCTCCTATTGGGCTCCATGCTCCTCCTGCATTGGCTGCAAGGATTACCATGCCACAGAAAAACCATCTATCATGTTTATCAGATATTAGTTTACGTAATAAAGCACACATTACAATTGCAGTTGTCATGTTGTCGAGCACTGCTGACATAAAGAATGTTAGGATACCTATTATCCATAACAATTTTCTTTTGTTAGTTGTTTGTATTTTGTCTGTAATGATTCTAAATCCCTCATGACGATCAACTATTTCAACAATAGTCATTGCTCCCAAAAGGAAAAATACTATTTCTGAAGTTTCTCCAAGATGGGTAAGTAATTCTGAAGATTCAAATCCTGGTCCCATTAGTGCATATACTGACCACATTATTACTGCAAGTAAAAGGGCTGTTGCTGATTTATTAATCTTCAAAGGATGCTCAAGTGCAATAGCACTATAACCAAAAATAAAGATAATAATCATTAGAATAAAATAGCTCATAGTTGTATTATTTTAGTAATTAAGGCATTGTCTATTTTATAAGACAAATAATGATTTGCAAACATAGGCAAATCTTTTTTAAGCAAAAAAAGCGACCTAAATATTTAAGTCGCTTTATATTTTTTTGATATAAATTCTATTTCTATGTATGTAAGACGAATTTACTTAATAGGACAAACGTTCCTGCTCCTGCAAAGTAGCCAAGTAATGCCCAAAGAGATATTTTCTTTAAGTACCAGATAAAGTCTATCTTTTCCATACCCATTACTGCAACACCTGCTGCTGAACCAATGATTAATATACTTCCTCCTGTTCCTGCACAATATGCTAAGAATTCCCAGAAAGCTCCATCAACAGCAAAATGTGCAATAGCTGGATTTGCTGCTACTGCTGCTGCATCTGCTATTGGATACATTCCCATTGACGCTGCAACTAATGGCACATTATCCACAACTGATGAGGCTAATCCTATAATCATATTTATTATATAGATATTCCCTATTTTATCTAAAGATGTAGCTAATAAATTTAAATGTCCTGCTGTTTGCAAACAAGCTACTGCCATTAAAATTCCTAAGAAAAATAGAACTGAAGACGTGTCTACTCTTGTTAAAATTGCAGATACATTATATTTTGAATGGTTTTCTTTATTTGATTTGTGCATTATTTCTGTAACAACCCAAAGGACTCCTAACCCAAATAATATTCCTAAATAAGGAGGAAGATGAGTTATGGTTTTAAATATTGGAACAAATAATAATGCTCCTACTCCTAAACATAATATTATACGACTTTGTGTACTTGTTATTCCTGCTTCTGATTGATCATGTTTCTTTTCTTCTGGTCTTTTTACATCTCCTTTTAACATAAATGTTATAGCTATCAATGGAACAATAATTGATACCATACTTGGAATAAATGTTTCCATCATTACACCACCTGCTGTAATATTTCCTTTTATCCATAACATAATTGTTGTAACATCACCTATTGGACTCCATGCTCCTCCTGCATTGGCTGCAAGTATTACTATACCACAGAAAAACCATCTATCATGTTTATCTGATATTAATTTACGAAGTAAAGCACAAATAACAATTGCAGTTGTCATGTTGTCAAGAACTGATGACATAAAGAATGTTAGGATACCTATTACCCATAACAATTTTCTTTTGTTAGTTGTTTGTATTTTGTCAGTGATGATTCTAAATCCTTCATGACGATCAACTATTTCAACAATAGTCATTGCACCCAAAAGGAAGAATACAATTTCTGAAGTTTCACCAAGATGGGTAAGTAATTCTGATGCTTCGAATCCTGGTCCCATTAGTGCATATACTGCCCACATTATTACTGCAAGCAAAAGGGCTGTTGCTGATTTATTAACTTTTATAGGGTGCTCAAGTGCAATTGCACTATAACCAACCACAAAGATAATAATCATTAGAATAAAATAACTCATAATGTTTAGTCCTATTTAATAATTAATTGTTTTGATTATGTTTATCTTCTTTTGTTTTGTTGCTTTTGTCTTTGTTCAGAAACAGTGCGACTTTGTTTTTCTAAAGCTTCCATTCTTTCTTGCCACTTAGATTTTTTCATAGGCTTATTTTGATTTGCCTTTAATGTAGCAAGCACCTTTTCTTCATTTATAGTTTTACGGATTGCCCATACTTGAAGGAATGTGAAACACATAGAAATAAAGTAGTAGTAGTTTAATGCTGCAGAATATTTATTAAGCATAAATAACATAAATACTGGCATTAGATACATCATAACTTTCATCCCTGGCACTTGATTTGTTCCTTGTTGCTGTTGCATTGTCATTCTTGTGTAGAATATTTGTGCAACAGTCATTAAAATACAAAACAAACTAACATTAGAACCATAGAAAGGTATAGTGAAAGGAAGATTTACAATTGAGTCATAACTTGAAAGGTCATCAGCCCATAGGAATGATTGTTGACGAAGTTCTATTGATGCTGGAAAGAAACGGAACATCGCAATAAGTATTGGGAACTGCAAAACCATCGGCAAACAACCAGCCATAGGATTAACCCCCGCCCGCTTATAGAGAGCCATAGTTGCTTTTTGTTTTTCCATTGCTTGGTCTTGCTTTGGATATTTTTCGCTTATCTTTTTTATTTCAGGTTGAAGTACTTTCATTTTACCTGATGAAGAATATGATTTGTATGCAAGAGGGAAAAGAACTATCTTTACTAATATGGTAAGAATAAGAATTACTATACCCATATTCCAATCAAATTGGCTTAAGAAGTCAAATACAGGAATAATAGCAAAACGGTTTACCCATTGCATAAGAAAGAATCCCCAACCAAGAGGTATTATTCTTTCCATATCTATATCATAGTCGCTAATTATACCATATTTATTAGGACCATAAAAGAAATCCATTGAAAATTCTGATTTTTGTTTATCTCCATCAAAAGGTATAGACAAAACAGATTTCATTGAACGAAGATAATTAGAATCTTTTGCTGGACGGTTTTCTGTTACTGTTTGCATTTGAGCAGAAGAAAACTGTTCTTTATGTGCAATTAATGCTGTTGAAAAGAATTGTTGTTTATATGAAATCCACTTAATAGGAATACCATTTTCATCTGCCTTATCATCTGGTCCATTTTCTTTTAAATAATCAACTTCATCTTTTAAGAAATAATATATTGATGAATTCTTTAGTTCAACACTACGATCCTTTTCTTGAACTCTTAGGTCAGAGTTCCATACCATTTCGATTGATGTTTGGTCTGTTACTATCCCTTTTAGATTATTGAAAGCAACATTATATCCTACTCGATAATCATTACCTCTAATTATATAACGAAATTCTAAAGCACCATCTTGGGCTCCTTCTGCCTTTGCTTTAAACACTAAAACAACAGAATCATCACCCTTTACATTTATTGGTTGAGTTATTGGTTTATTATTAATTGTTGGTTCAAAGTATAAATCTTCTGTACGTACTATATTTTGTCCAACTGAAAGGTTTAAACCATAAGTATTTTTATCAAATAATATTACAGGTTTCTTTCCGTAAGTTAGGTAATTTTTTAATGTTACTTGTTCTACTATTCCACCAAGTGTAGAAAATTTTATTTCAAATAAATCATTAGCAATTGTAATTGTATCCTTTTCTCCTTTTGCACAAGATGCAAAAGCACCAAATTCAGTTAGGCGAACAGAATCTTGTTCTGTGCTTGATAATGTAGAGTCTTGACTAACTAAATCTACAGAATCTTTAATAGTATGTGCTTTGGCTTCTAAAGCAAGCTTTTCTTGAACCCTAATTACAGAGTCTTGTTTTGCTTTAATTGCTGCACGTTCTTGCTCCGAAGGGGCAGTCCATAGTCCATAACCAATAAATATTCCAAATATAAGTACTAATCCAATAATAGTATTTTTGTCTAACATCTTCTTCTTTTTTTATGAAATTAAGGGTGCAAAGATAATAAACAATACTTTACTTTTCAGAATTATCAAGAAAAATTTGGTCAATTAAAATATTGTTCGTTATTTTGCGAACTACAAACAAAGGATATTTTATGCAAGAAAGAACAATTCTAACCACAAAACAAGAAGCATTAGCTCGATTTGCTAAAGCTATGGGACATCCAACTCGATTAATAATTTTATTGTTTTTAGCTCGTCAAGACAGTTGCTATTTTGGGGATATTCACGATGAATTACCTATAGCAAAGGCAACGGTTTCACAACATTTAAAGGAGTTAAAAGATGCAGGATTAATTCAAGGGGAAATTGAAGCACCAAAAGTTAAATATTGCATAAACAGAGAGAATTGGCTTTTAGCAAAAGAATATTTTTCTGAATTCTTTTTAGAGTTAAAAGAAAACAAAGAATGTTGCAAATAAATAAGAAGACAAGTCTAATTAATCATAATTATTAATAAACAAACAAAACAAGAAATGGAAATTATTGTATTAGGAACAGGTTGTTCAAGTTGTAAAGCTCTTTACAAATCAGTTGAAGACGCTATTAAGGAATTAAACATTGAAGCAAATCTAACTAAGGAAGAAGATTTGATGAAGATTATGGAATATAATGTTATGCGTACTCCTGCTTTAGTTATTGATGGAAAAGTTGTTGCTTCAGGAGTTAAGCTTTCTGTAAATCAAGCAAAAGAGTTATTAACCAAATAAAACCACAAGGATATGAAAAAGATAATCTTGTTAATAACATTAGCCATTATTTCTGTTGCCTGCGGTTCTAAAAACAATCAAACTGAATCACAAACCACAGAAGCAACAAAAGCAGTTATTAATCCAAACAGGATAGAAGTTCTGTATTTCCATGGAAAACAACGTTGCATAACTTGTAAAAATATTGAAAAATATAGCAAAGAAGTTGTAGAAAATGATTTTGCTAAAGAACTAAAAAGTGGAGATATTGTTTTCAAAGTAATTGATTTCTCTACTAAAGAAGGTGAAGCTATTGCGGACAAATATGAAATTTCTTTCTCTTCATTATTAGTAAACAAATATACTAATGGTCAAGAAACAGTAAATGATATGACTGAACATGCTTTTTCAACAGCAAAGGAACAAGAAGCAGAATTCAAAACTGGTTTAAAAGAAAAAATAAATGAGCTTCTAAAGAAGTAATATCTTATGGAATTTATACAAAACCTATTAGATAATTCTAATATTCCTTTTCTTACTGCTTTCCTTTTAGGACTATTAACAGCATTAAGTCCTTGTCCTTTGGCAACAAACATTACTGCCATTGGATATATTTCTAAGGATATTGAAAATAAGAAAAAGATATTTAGAAATGGTTTACTTTATACATTGGGTAGAGTTATTGCTTATACAATATTAGCATGGGTCTTGATACTAATTCTTAAAGAAGGGGCTTCAATATTTAAAATCCAAAAATCAATTTCTAAGTATGGTGAAATGATTCTCCCTCCTCTATTAATTTTGATTGGTTTATTTATGCTCTTTGGCAAATATCTTAATCTACCAAAGATTGGATTAAATAAAAAAGGAGATAATATTAAATCAAAAGGAGGTTGGAATGTATTATTGCTTGGAATCGTCTTTGCTTTGGCTTTTTGCCCAACAAGTGCAGTATTCTATTTTGGGATGTTAATACCTATGTCTGTTGCCGATACAATGGGTTATTTTTTACCCATTGTATTTGCAATTGCAACAGGATTACCTGTAATTATTGTTGCATGGATTTTAGCATTTAGCGTATCAAGTATTGGTAAATTCTATAATAGGATGACATCATTTGAAAAATGGATGAGAATAATAATTGGTATTATCTTTCTTATTATAGGTATATACTATATTTTTATCTTCTACTTCTAAAATTAGTTCAAAAGAAATTCAATAATAAAAAAAATATATGATACAAGCATTCGCCGATTGGTTAGTTTATAGTGTATTTGGGTTAGATGCCCAAAGTCATTTAGGAAGTGCAGTTAATTTCTTCTTTTATGACTCAATAAAGATTCTTATCTTATTATTCTTAATAAGTAGTTTAATGGGAATAATAAATGCTTATTTCCCTATTGATAAACTTAGAAATTATCTCTCTAAACATAAACTTTATGGATTAGAATATTTTTTTGCATCGCTTTTTGGTGCAGTAACTCCATTTTGCTCATGTTCATCAGTTCCTTTGTTTATTGGTTTTGTAAAAGGAGGTATTCCTTTAGGCGTAACATTTTCTTTTCTTATAACTTCTCCATTAGTTAATGAGGTAGCAGTTGCTATGTTCTTAGGCACATTTGGAGTAAGAATCACTTTAATATATGTTGTAAGTGGAATTATTCTGGGAATTATAGGTGGTTATGTTCTTGGTAAATTTAAATTAGATGGTTTATTAACTCCTTGGGTAAAGAATATAGAAGCTAATGCGAACTTAGAGACTGCAACATGGGAAGATGAAAAAACTCCATTTTTAAAACGATTACCAACAATAATTCATGATTCTTGGGGAATAGTTAAAGGAGTATTATTATATGTTTTTATTGGAATTGCAATTGGTGCTGCAATGCATGGATTTGTCCCTGAAGGTTTCTTTGAACATTATATGGCAAATACTAATTGGTTTGCTGTTCCAGCATCAGTAATTTTAGGAGTACCTATGTATGCTAATGCAGCAGGAGTTATTCCAATAATTGAAGTTCTTGTTGCAAAAGGAGTTCCAATAGGAACAGCTATTTCATTTATGATGGCGATAGTTGGCTTATCTCTTCCAGAAGCAACAATGCTAAAAAAGGTTATGACATGGAAACTAATAGGGATCTTCTTCGGAACAATAGCCTTTTTTATAATCCTACTTGGATACTTTTATAATTTGGTTTTATAACCCAGAAAACAATAAATTTATAATATAGAAATGAAGAAGTTTTTTAATCTCACAATACTTTTACTGAGTTTTGCTTTTATTAATAGTACAAATGCTCAAGAAATAAAGGTTATTGACACTGATTTCTCAAAGGGGCAATTAAAAAATGTCCAAACAATTAAATACGATGATTTGATAAAATTCCATGGGCATTCATGTGATGGTTTATTAGAAGGGATGCAAGCCCTGCAAGTTGGTCTGGAAGAGCTTTATCCTAATGGAATAATCGACAGAACTAATACAAGAGTAATTAGTAAACCTTCACCATGCCTTACTGATGCTGCAATTTACATTACAGGAGGAAGATACCAGTATAATAGCTTTTATGTAAGTAATGATTTTGAAGGATTATATATTATTCAAAGGATTGATAATAAGAAAACAATTCAAGTAATAAGAAATAAAGGAGTAAAGCCAATGGTAATTGACAGTTTAGGAAAGCTTGCAATAGAACAAAAACTATCTTATAATCAATTACAAGACCTTCGCAAATTAGAAGAAAACTATGCACAATTCCTAAGGGATACACCTCCAAATAAAAACTTTACAACAAAAGAAATAAAAGACTATAATTGGAGTCCTCTGCTTAAATCAGACTTTATAAAAACAGATATTATTAATAAAAATAAGAATTGAATTTCAATAGAAGATTAATTTAATTCTAATTACTCTTCTTCTTTTTGTTGAAAGAAAGTAAAGTTTACTTTGCCATAGTTCCTTTGTTCTATAAAGAGAGGGTGTTCTTTGAATGAGTGTTCTTTTGCATGTTCCAATATAAAAAGCCCACCAGGCTTAACAAAGCTTTTTAAAACTAAATCAGGTATAATATCAAATTGTTTTAAGTCGTATGGGGGGTCGGCAAAAACTAAATCAAAGCTCATTTGTGAGCGACCTAAGAATATAAAGGCATCACTTCGCATTGCAAAGAGATTATCAATTTCAAATTCTTTGGCTGATTGTTTAATAAAGTCTATACAGCGGTGGTCTGCATCAACTGCCATTGCTTGTTTTACTCCTCGTGAAATAAACTCAAATGATATTGAGCCTGTACCTGTGAAAAGGTCAAGTGTTGATATTTCTTCAAAATCAACTTTATTTCTAAGTATATTGAACAAACTTTCACGAGCAAGGTCTGTTGTTGGTCTTACAGGAAGATTTGTTGGTGGATGTAGTCTTCTGCCTCTTAGCTCTCCGGCTATTATTCTCATTATTTTATTTTACTAATGTAAGGAAGTATCTTTGTAGGTCTACTCCATCGAATTCATATCCTACTTTAATGTTTTCCATTGGATTGGCAAACGAAACATCCTTAATATATCTTCTAAGGGTTTGCTTTTCTTCTGCCGAATAGTCTTCACCTGTGATCAGTAATTTAATCTCTGCTGTGTCTATTCCTAATTGTTCAAAAGCAAAGAGTATATGATAAATCATATCTTGTTCATCTGAATAGTCAAAGCTATTACTAAATGTGAATGTTGTACCTTTAAAAACGACTAAATCACAAGAGCCTTCTCGTTTATTGAGGACAGCGGTATTATTAACCAATTTTGATATTTCAAAACCATATTCTGCCATTACTTGATGTTGGCAAACGAATTTTGACTTAGGCATTAATATTTTAACCCCTGAGTGTTGATACATTGGTGTTGCAAAAACAGATACTGCATCAAGATTTTCTGAAATACTTTCAATTATTGTATCAGAACCTGTTAAAAGAGCTACTGAGCGTAAATATTCCTTTGTTTTTGTATTGTCATAAAGTTTATAAGGGACAAAAACATTTTTGCTTGTTTCATTTATGATTCTGATATTAGCAAAATTAAATAGCCTAATATCTATTGAAACAAAACAATTCCTAAGGTTTGACATAACCGATGTTATTCCTCCAGATAAATCTGTTTGAAACTCACCTAATGCCTTCAGTTTATAGTTATTATCTATCAGTGAAAAGAAAAATCCATTTGCATTTAAGTAAATGGATAAATCTGTATCTTGTGATAGAATACTTTCGTCTGATTTTACAATATTTACTAACTTAAAAGTATCCATATTATTATATTATTCCCAGTTTCCGTCTGTACTTGGTTGTGTAATATCTCCAACTTTCCAACCTGCATAGCGATGTTTTGCTTCAACATCTGCTTTTCTATTTATTACATCTTGTTCGTCCATACCTTTTGTATATGTACTTATATCTGCAGTTACCTCAAATACAGGAACTAAAATTCCGCTTCGGTCAATAATAGCAGCCTTCATCACAAACACTTTATTATCTGAAAAAGGAATATATTTTAAATTTTTAATCTCTTTTTCTGGAGTTATAAGTTTCTTTTCTGCTATTAATTTTTGAAGAGGATTAACCTGTAATGTATCTCTTTTTACAATACCCTTCTTGATAGCTTGTTCTTCAGTTAATGAATCTGGTACAATACCATATTTTTTAACCATGTTAACCTTACCTGTTTCAAGAAATGTTAATAAAGAATCAATGTCTCCACAAAATCTGCCATTGGTACTTTTAAAAGATTCTTGAATTGTTCGAATGTCTTTTAATTTATTGATAACTTGAGTTGAACGGTTATTGTATTCATCTTCAAAATTAAGCGGACGCATAATTCCTGAATATAAGACGTATGCCAATACAATGATTCCTATGACAAGTACAATTGAAATAATGTTTCTTAGCTTCATGTTTATTACTATATTTTTATATACTTAATACTTATTATCATCTTGCAAATTTAGAATATTTAGTGGAAAAACAGCTACTTTAAACTCAATATTTTATTTATTTTGTTCGACATGCTGCAAAACTATTTCTATATCAATATTTTGCGAAAGCTCTTTTGCCAATTTTTCTGCGAAATAAACAGAGCGATGTTGCCCTCCTGTGCAGCCAAAACAAACCAATAAATTAGTAAATCCTCTTTTCAGATAAGTTTCTACACTTTGATTTACTAAACCTAATATATGTTCAAAAAACAGTGCTGAGTCTTCTTCACTTTCCAAAAATTCTATAACTTCTTTATCTTTTCCTGTAAGCGTCTTGTATCTCTCGTAACGTCCAGGATTATGAATAGCCCTGCAATCAAACACAAAACCACCTCCATTTCCCGACATATCATGAGGATAACCTTTTTTATAAGAGAAACTTTTAATTGTTATGGTGAGTTTTTGTTTTGATATTTCTCTTAGTTTTTGAGAATTAATTATTTGTTGGAAAAGAGAATGAAGATATGGCAGCTCAATATCAAGCGTTATATTGTCTTCCAACCATTTCAAGTTATTTAAAGCAAAAGGAATACTCTTTAAGAAATGCTCCTTTCTTTCAAAATAGCCTCTAAATCCATAAGCTCCCATTGTCTGCATTATTCTAATGTAAACATAAGCATAGAAATAATTTTCAAAATCTTCTTTATCTACTTCGATATACTGTTCTAACTCTTGAATATATTTTCCAAGTAATTCTTGTCTAAACTCTGGAGCTAAATTAGCTTTTGAGTCATATAAAAGAGAAGCTAAATCATATTGTAAAGCTCCTTTTCTGCCTCCTTGAAAATCAATAAAAGCTGGCTCATCATCAATAATCATAATATTTCTTGACTGAAAATCACGGAAAAGAAAATAATCACAATTAGTTGATAACAAATAATTAGAAAGGGTTTCAAAATCTTGTTCTAAATCTTGTTCATTAAAAGAAATGCCTGAAAGTTTAAGAAAATAGTATTTGAAATAATTTAAATCCCACATTATTGACTGACTATCAAAAGTCTTACGAGGATAAGCATTTGAATAATCAAAACCAACACCTCCAACAATTTGAATCTTTGGCAAAGCCTTAATCACCTTATAATATTCTCCTTCAAGTTTTTGTTTTGTTATTCCTTCCTTTTCTTCCAATTGAATTAAATCGAAAAGCGATACATCACCCAAGTCTTCAATAAGATAAATATTATTATCTAAATCTTCCGAATACACCTTTGGCACTCTAATTCCTTTTGAATAAAGTTGTTTTGCATAATCAACAAAAGCAATATTCTCTTTCTTGTCTTCATTATAAGCTGCCAAACAAGAAAAACTTTTTGAACAACAACGAAAATATACTCGGTTAGAACCATGAGCTGATATTGGTTCTATTGATTCTAATTCGCATCCGAATGTATTATAAAATAGCTCTTTAATTTTTAAATTCATCAATTAATAATTCTGCGTAAGCAATATCTAACGGATTTGTAATCTTAATATTCTCTCTATTTCCTTCAACCAAATTAATCGAATAACCACAATGTTCCACAACAGAAGCATCATCAGTAAAATTCTTATCATAAGATTGATTATAGGCTTGTTTTAATATCTTAACATCAAAACACTGAGGAGTTTGAACCAACCAAACAGAATTTCTATCAAACGTAAGAGTTTCATTTTCTAACTCTTTATTAATTATTCTGACAGTTTCTAAAGGGTTAATAGCTGGAATAGCATTTCCTTTCTCTTGTGCCGTTTGGAAACAATTCTTAATAACTTGAACCGATACAAAAGGTCTCACTCCGTCATGAACACCAATAATAGCATCTTGATCATCAATAGTATCTAAAGCATTCTTTACAGAGAAAAACCTCTCCTCTCCTCCCAAAACAACTCTATGTTCAATTTCAAAACCATATTCCTTACATAATAAAAGCCAATAGTCTTGATGCTCCTTAGGCAGCACCAAGACTATCTTAATATCTTTATCTGCAAATTTTATCTTCTCAATCGTCCTCATCAAGATAGGTTTGCCCAAAATAGGAAGAAATTGTTTTGGAATATCGCTACCCAATCTCAATCCCTTGCCACCAGAGGCAACTATCATGTAATGACATTTAGAGGATAAGCATTGCATCTCCGTAGGTTAAGAATTTATATTTCTCAGCAACAGCTTGTTTATAAGCTTCCATAATAAGATCATAACCTCCAAAAGCAGCTGCAATCATAAGCATGGAAGACAACGGTGGATGAAAATTAGTAATCATAGAATCTGGGACACCAAATTCATAAGGAGGAAAAATAAATTTATTTGACCAACCATCAAAAGGCACAATCTTCGCCGATATAGTAGTTGCTGTTTCAAGAGCCTTCATGGTAGTTGTTCCTACACAACAAACCTTATTTCCTCTTGCCTTAGCAGCATTAATCAATTTAGCATTTTCCTCATTCACGTGCATTTCCTCAGAATCCATCTTATGCTTAGTTAAATCCTCAACCTCAATAGGACGGAAATTACCCAAACCAGAGTGAAGAGTAACATAACCAAATTCACAACCTTTAATTTCCAAACGCTTCAATAATTGTTTACTGAAATGAAAACCAGCAGTAGGAGCAACAACAGCACCTTCATTCTTTGCATAAATAGTTTGATAACGATCCTTATCCTCAGGAATAATATCACGCATTCTTAGTAAATCATCAGGAATTGGAGTATTACCAAGCTTATGTAAAACCTTATGGAATTCTTCATGAGTACCATCAAACAAAAATCTTAGAGTTCTACCACGAGAAGTAGTGTTGTCGATAACCTCAGCTACCAAATCATCATTTTCTCCGAAATAAAGTTTATTACCAATTCTAATCTTACGAGCAGGATCAACCAATATATCCCAAAGACGAGTATCAGGATTGATTTCTCTTAACAAAAACACTTCAATCCTGGCATTTGTTTTTTCCTTAGTACCATAAAGACGAGCAGGAAATACCTTAGTATCGTTCATCACAAACATATCCTTTTCATCAAAATAATCTAACACATCACTAAAACACTTGTGTTCGATAGTTTTTGTTTTTCTATCAATAACCATTAAACGAGAACCATCTCTTTCTGTACTTGGTCTCTCTGCAATAAGCTCTTTTGGTAAATTGTATTTGAATTGCGAAAGCTTCATAAATTATATCTATTTTAAATTATATATCACTGAAATTTCACGAAGGGCACAAAGATAACTCCATAACAAGCGTTTGTCAAGTGATTTAATTCTTTTTATGATTCAAGCCATATAATAGCACGAAAAACATATACAACCACAACCTAAAAACCCCATTCAATAAATCACTTCCAATAATAGCGTATCAAACTATAAATTATTGTTTCACGATAAAAAAAGGGGCGAAATTTCTTTCGCCCCAAGAAGAATTAACCATTAATCATTAACAACTAACCATTATTGAAGTCCTGTTGGTGCAGGGTCGCGATATTCGTAACCAGAAGATTTCAACTTGGTCTTGAATAATTTGTTCGGAACAAAATTAACCCTTGTTCTTTTGATTGTTGATGCATCAACTTCTTCAAGCGTATCCTTAGCTTTTGCTTTTAGATAAGGAGTGAAGTTGCCTAATTGGTCAAGTTCAACTGTAATACCATTCATTGTTGAATCAGCAATTTCTATTTGCAATTGACGCAAACATGCAAGAACATCTCCTTCTGCCAAAGCTGATGCTCCAGAAATCCTTTTAATTAATTGTTCTTGGCTCAAAAAACCATTACGAGAAATAACGGCGATAAATTTAATGCCAGGTGTTGTACCTACGGCAATTCTACGTTTTACTTTTGTGTAGAATAACATAATTGTGTACGATTGACCTTAATACTATCGCGAGGTTTTTTGTTTTACATAATTGTGGATTAGCAAACATAAACATATATGTTTTTTAATCTACCTTACAAAGGTACTAAAACTATTTTATATAACAAACTATTTCACAAGAAATAAACACTTAAATAATCATAAAAATAATGCTTTTTAATTCATTGATTTTGAGAGAATTTATTTTTAAAAGAACAAGTATTTTTTGTCAGAATACAGGTAAAAAAGAGTTAATCTTTTTCCAAATATATTAAATATAAATCCAGAAAGATTTAATCTATTTTCGGAAAGATTTAACCTATAATGATAAATGATGAATTAATAATGATCATTAACCATTTATCATTAAATAAAAGTCCGCAATATCCAATCCTTGTTCTTTTTGTTCTTCATTTGCCAATTCTTCCAAATAATGTGACACAACAATTTGAGATCCTATCTCTTTGTTTATCTTCTCTGCTTTGGCTTTCCATAAATCATAACATTTAAGGTCGGGATATGCAATTATTGGGAATTTTCTTATCGGATATAGTTTTTCCATCTTCAAATTCTGCAAACCTCCTGTTGCAAGCCAATTGAAACATGGATGAAAACATGACATAACGATTGCCGTCTTTTCCGATTCAACCAACATAATTGGTTTTTGAGGATATTTTGTTATTAAATGTTCCCCAAACAAACATTGTGTCAATTGCCAATCCATTGGAAGAATTCCTTTGCGTTTCAATTCGGAATGAATCCATGAAATTGGTAATTGATTTGTTATGCGATAACCCGTAGGGGCAGGTTCTAAACCTGCCCCTGAAAATTGGTTCGTTTTATTGTTTGGGGTTCGTTTTAGGGCAGGTTTGGAACCTGCCCCTACGATTACGGTTGGTGATTTTATTCGATGCCCTGTTTCTGGATTATATTGCATAATTTTTCCTGTGCGTATTCTGCCTTGAAGGTCAATTTGCCAATAAATGATGCTTTTATCTTTTGTCCCTGAAATAAAATAATCTAATATTACTTGTTCTACTACATCATTTGGAAATGTGTTTTTCAGAAAGGTTAGGAAATTAGATTCTTTACCAAAGGTTTTTTGAAGGTATTTTTTATCTATTTGTTTTATTGGGGTTATCTCTTTCTTTTTGTCCACAGATTTACACGAATTTTCTCTAATTTCTTTTTCTTCTAATTCATTCGTGTTAATTTGTGAGAATCTGTGGACAGAAAGATTGTTTTCAAAAAATTGTTTTGGTGGAAAATGATAACCACATTTTATTGCTCTATTGCATATCCCAACCAATGGTGAAAGATATCTTCCTGTTTCACTGTCAATATATCTTGTAAAAGAATGCTTTCTTCCACATTTTGGACAAGTAAACCTTGTTGTTTGTCCTTTGTATTTTTCTAATATATATTTCATGATATTTTGTATGTTTTTTTAACATTTGAGGGCTCTGATACACTTTATTTTTATAACTATCTGAATATTAGCGTCCATACACTAATACACCCCCCTTAGTATAGTGTATTGGCGTATCAAGTTTAATAGGTTCAGACTTGCACTAAGTCAAGTTTGCTTAGTGCCAAGTCTAAACTCTTGATTTATTAAAAATTATTTTGTGTTCGATTCTTCAAGTGCTTTAATCTTTCTATATTTTGATAGTTTTCTTGATACAGTTGCATCAGAAATTCCCAATTCCAAACCTATTTCCCTATGATTTAATCCTTCTGCTTTCATCTTCATTATCTCATTATATTCATATTCTATCGTCTCTACTCTCTCCTTGTCTTGATTTAGCAATTCTTAGTGAGTACGAGTATTTAGATTCTTAAAGGTCAGGTTTTCGGTAAATTGAAGATTAAAAGAATGTGTTTTGAACTGGTGTGATAAGTAGTTGCTTTTAACAATGCAGAAATGTTTTTGATTTACTGATTGGATATCGCTTTTCAGTTCTATCATCAATCTCATCTTGGCTTCAAAGCCTTGTGAACCTAAGGCGTTATGTTTTGAAGGTTCAAGGTTATCGGAGCGTTTGTTTGTGTGATGAAGAAAGATTACTAAGCAACCATATTTCTGTGCTAATTGGCTGAAATCGTTTAGAAAGGCTCTTACTCTATTGGTTTCATATAATTGTCCTGTGAATACATCGGCGAAGGCATCTATAATAACAAGGTCAGCAGGGTTTTCTGATAATTCTTTTTCTAATCTATTTAAGAGATTATCTGTTTCAAAAATATATACCAAGTTTTCCAACTCCTGTGGTTCTAAGCCATAGTCTTGGTTTTGCTTTTTCAATAAATAAGAAATTGCCATTTTATCATCTTCCGTAGAAACATAATAGGCTCTTTTATAAACTGGTTCTACCTTCCAACCTATAAAATCCCTTCCCGTAACTACACAGACACATAATTCTCTTAAAAGAGAGGATTTTCCTGTATCGGAAGAACCAATTAAAGCGGCAAGTCCAACACGATGAAATATAGGATCAATAAGTTTTGGGATATCACATATTCCATCATTCAATAATTGCATACCATTTACATTAGGTATATCATATTCTTGAGTTACCAATGCAGGCGATAATTCACCTAACCCTTGTTTTTGTAATTTCTCAAATTCAATTTCCATTTTTGATTTAATGGATGTGGGTTGTAGTTGTACCGTAGGGGCAGGTTCTAAACCAGCCCTTAAATGTGTTTTTTGGGTTGTTGTTGGTTTGCGGGCAGGTTTGGTTTTATTTTGGGCAGGTTTGGAACCTGCCCCTACGGGTTTTGTGGTTTTCTTTTTGTTTGTTTTTGTTGTTTTGTGGGCAGAGGCAAGCCCTGCCCCTACGTTTGTTGTTGTTTTTGAATTTTTCATCTTATTAAAGATTTTAATTGTTTAAAAAGATGAATTGCGCAATTCATAAAATCAGGTTTTGATTTCGATGGCAAAATTACAATAGACTACATGTCAAAACAATAGCCGATAGCATAAATCAGCTATCGGCTATTAAAATCAGTTATAAATCGGGTATAATGTTTTTTTTGACTAAGATTTATCGGGTATAAATCGGCTATATAATTAGTAAACTTCTAAAATTTCTTCTGGTATATTATCAAAACCTTTATTATTAGCACGCATTGGTATATCAAAATCAAATATTTCTTCAGCCCAAATAAAGAATTTATCATTTATATCTTTATTTGAATAATCAAACACCAATCTACAAAGATAAATTAAAGAGGTTTTATTAATTCTTTTGTTCCTTGATATCTTTGTCCAACGAATTCTTTTAAAGTCTTTTGGTTTTTCTTCCTCACTATCCTTATCAAATACCCAAAGAAAATCCTCAACCCTTGTTTTTGAGTCAATCCATTTTAATTTAATAAGCTTATTGTATGAATTTCTAAGTCTTGTCTTTTGATTAATATCTGAATGCTTTTCAGAAATAGAAATATCATCAACCGTTATTGGCTTTTTCTCATCACCGATATAAATATCTCCATTTATAATAACCGATTCGCTATAAATAATAGTGCCATTCTCATGTTTTTCCTCTTTATTTCCTTTAAAAAGATTTTTTTTAATAATTCCAGCACCAATAATAGTTGGGATACTTAAATAACAAATACAAGACATTAAAAGAACACTAAAAAATGACGGAGAATCATCGTCATTGTAAACGTGAGATAAAGTAGACGTTTTCATAAACAATAACTTTTAATTGTAAATATTGAGCAGCTAAATTACAGCAAAATAACATTGCCCACAAATCTTTTACAAATTATTTTTATGTTTTTTATTTCGCTTAAAATAGTGGAATATTCAGAAACGTAATAAATAAAAGGATTTGAGATAGGTAAAAATAATTATTTTCGCATAAAATTTGTTTTAATTAAAAAGTATTATCTATCTTTCTTGGTTACCAAACAAATGTAGGGGTAGGTCTTGCATCTACCCCATTATCAATATTGCCCCATTATTAACATCATCAATAATTAATATTATCAATTATTGTATTAGGTATTTTTGTTGTTTTGGTTTATTGGTGGTTTTAGATATGGTAGACACAATAGGGGGTAGACGCAAGGCCTACCCCTACATTTTGGTTTTACAACCAATTATTCTTCAAATAATTCATCTTTTGTCCAATTATATGGATTGGATATTATGTAATTTGCAATTTTATAATATTCTTGGGGTGTTCGGATAATATGTTCATAATAATTTCTTTGCCATAATTTACCTAAAGTTTCATTCCTTGATTTATAATTTTTCAAACATCGTACAACCGATAAAGATTTAAAGGCACAAACAATATCGCCTAATGTTTCTTTCTTCTTCAATTCTTGTTCTTTTTCTTCCATTTCTAACGTAGGGGTAGACCTTGCGTCTACCCCTATTGCGTCTATCCCAATTATATCTGCATCTGCCCCTATTACATCTATCCATACGTTGTTAATATCATTAATTATTGTATTAGGTCTTTTTATTTCTGTAGGGGTAGGCCTTGCGTCTACCCCTACATTTTTATCGGATGCATTTGTCAATTTATTAATAATAATTATTCCATGAATATGATTAGGCATTATTTGATAAATATCACATTCTATATTGGGGAAATGATTTGGTAATTCTTTCCAAACGTTATCTATTTCATTACCCAATTCATTTAAAACCATTTCACCATTTACAATATTTCCTAATTTGCATTCCCTATCTTGTGTGCAAATTGTTAAAAAGTATAACCCTGATTGTGAGTAATCATAATCTTTTAACCTAATTGATCTTCTATGATGAATATCTTTGTTATAAGGCATTGTATAAGATTGTATTTTCAATTTCCAAAAATACAAAATTAATCTTTTAACAAAGGTGAAATTATAAAATTATTGTGTATTGTTTTTCCTTACCTTTGCCAATTAGAATTAAAATAAAAAATTATGCCGAGTATTATACAATTTATTAGCGTACATGCAGGTGATTCTGTTATGGGGGATTTATGTTCTGAGTTATTGAATGATGAAGAGTTCAATAAACTACAAAACGACACTTCAAGACTAAATTATATTTTAGATATTAAAGAAATGAATCCTAAACGTAGCGAGGCTGTGGATATGTTTATTGATGAATACAGTCTGTAATTACTGCATCAATATCATCAATTTGATAAGCATCTTTTAGGTGATATTCTCCTATTCTTGTCCTGCAAAGTGAAAAAAGATGACCGCCTGTGTTTAGGGCTAAGCCAAAGTCTCGGGCTATGGAACGAATATAGGTGCCTTTAGAACACACTATACGAAAATCTACGTCGGGTAATGCGATGCGAGTTATTTCAAATTCTTTTATTGTAATTTCTTTTGATTTCAACTCTACTTCTTTGTTCTCTCTTGCTAATTGATATGCTCTTTTCCCGTCAACCCATTTTGCAGAAAATATTGGTGGGACTTGGCCTTGTGTTCCTGTGAGCTGTTTTGATGCTTCAAGGATAGCTTCTTCTGTTATATGTTCTGTTGAATATGTTTGGTCAATTGGGTGTTCAAGGTCAAAGCTTGGAGTGGTTGCTCCTAAACGGAATGTTCCTGTATATTCTTTTTCTGCTGCTTGGTATTCGTCTATGCGTTTTGTGAATTTACCTATACAAACTATTAGAAGTCCTGTTGCTAAGGGGTCAAGTGTTCCTGCGTGTCCTATCTTTATTTTCTTTCCGTAGTGATGTGTAAGTTTATATTTCAACTTATTCACTACTTGAAATGATGTCCAAGTATAAGGTTTATTTATTAGCATGGCACAGCCATTCTCTATGTCTATCATTTATATTACACTTAAATCGAACCCAATTATCATTAGGGTGATTATTGCTATTCCTGCTACTATTCTATAATATCCAAATGCTTTAAATCCGTATTTTGTAAGGACAGCTATAAAGAATTTGATTGCTAACATTGCTACTATAAATGCTATAACATTTCCTATAATTAGGGTTGAAAGATTAGACTGAAGCATTTCGACTCCTCCATCTTCCAGTATTGCTTTTAATAGTTTATATCCTGTTGCTGCAAGCATTGTTGGAACAGCTAAGAAAAAAGAAAATTCTGCTGCTGTTTTGCGTGAGAGTTTTTGTGTCATTCCTCCAACTATTGTTGCCATTGAACGAGATACTCCTGGTATCATTGCTATACATTGGAATAAGCCTATCTTAAATGATTTCTTATATGTTATGGTTTGGTCTTCTTCTGGGTGATTAAACCATTTGTCGCAAAACAACATAAACACACCTCCAATTACTAACATAATTGAAACAACCCATACATTTTCTAACATTGAATCTATAAAATCACTTGCCAAGAAACCTATAACAGCTGCTGGTATAAATGCTATGAATAGTTTATAATAGAAATTAAGGGATTGAAGGAAACGTTTCCAATAGAGAACAAGGACTGAAAGAATTGCTCCAAATTGAATACATATTGTGAAGAGTTTTACAAATTCAGTACTCTTTACACCAAGTATTCCTTGTGCAATAATCATGTGTCCCGTTGAAGATACTGGTAGAAATTCTGTCAATCCTTCAACGATTGCTATTATAATAGTTTGAAATAAAGTCATGAAAAATAATTAGGTATTATTCGTTAGTGTTGTCTTCTTGTTTCTTTTTAGGTTTTAGTAAGATTGCATATATTTCTACAACTATACCTCCAACCATAAGTATTGGTGCTATTACTAAACGTCTTGTGTCAAACAAAGAATAATTAAATTCGTCTGGAGATTTTGCTCCTCCTCCAGCTAATAGGATATATCCTAAAGCAAGTAATGCAATTCCTATTAACATCCAGATATAATTTATCTTTTCAAACGCAAAATCAAATTTTGGTTTTACTGGAGTTATTGTTGTCTTATAATTTGTTGTTTGATTTGACTTCTTTTGAGTTGCCATAATTATTATTATTTTTGATTATCTATATAATTTTTCGTTTCTAAGATGCATAGACCTGTACACAGACAAGAAAGTGCAAGATAATGATAGTAGCACTCCAAATGTTAGCACAGCAGCTAATATCATTCCATATATTGAGTAGTACTCTGGCATTATTATTTGATTAAAAGAATTTCTTACCCAAAATAGTATTCCTAACAAAAGAATATCTGCTATGCCTCCACCTATTAAACCAAAGAATAATCCTTTTAATAAGAAAGGTCTACGAATAAATCCTGACTTTGCTCCAACAAGTTCCATTGAACGAATAAGAAAACGTTTTGAGTATATTGTTAAACGAATTGTATGGTTAATAAGTGTGATTGCTATGATGAGAAGGCAAATAATAAAGGCTAATCCAAATGCTGAAACATTATAGACAGCAACATTAATATCTTTTACTAAGTCTTGACGGTAATCAACATTATCAACAATTCCTTTTGCTTCAACACTTGTAATAAAACGATGTATATCGGTATTATTTAATGATTCTGCTTTAAGATTAACAGTTATTGACGCCGAATAAGGATTAACAGAACCTAATACATCAAGATGATTATCTCCCATTACTGCATCCATAATCTTCGCTGCTTTTTGAGGAGAAATATATTCAGTTGATTTTACACTTGGATTCTTTTTCAACTCTTTTTCTAAGTTCAAAGCATCTACATCGGCTGTTCCATCCATAAGATAAACAGTGAAAGATACATTTTCCTTTAAGTTGTTGGAAGCTGTAAATGCGTGAAAAATAAACAGAAGCATAAAGCCTAACATAAAAAGCACCAGCGATATACTTAAAACCGTAGAGAAGTTGGCACTCCAAAGCGATATAGGATTAAAACTCAATTGTCTCTTAGCCATAGTTCAAAACATAATTTGTTGGCAAAGATACAAAGTTTTTTATTAATTTTGCCGTTAAATAACAAAATGTATGAATGAAATATTTGTAGAAAAATTTGGAGGTGCGTCAGTAAATAGTGCTCAAGCGGTTAAAAACGTGGCTTCAATACTTTTATCAGAAAAGAAGAAACGCCTTGTTGTTGTATCGGCTATGGGTAAGACTACAAATAATCTTGAAAAAATAGTAAACAATTTTCACCTCAACTCTAAGATAGATTATAATTGCATTGGAACGATTAAAGAATATCACATAAATATAATTACTGAGCTTTTCAATGGCAGAAATCTAATACTTGAAGAAATCCTTGACAATATATTTGAAGAAATAACTAATAAGTTGCTTTATAAAATCAATAAGCCTTATGACGAGGTTTACGATTCAATAGTTTCTTATGGAGAAATTATTTGCACTACTATTATTTCAAATTATTTTTCTTCTTTAGATTTGAATCATCATTTTGTTTTAGCCTCTGATATAATTAGAACAGATAATTCTTTCCGCAATGCCAATGTATTATGGAATGAAACAAAAGAAAATATTATCAATGAGATTGAACCTTTATTTTTAGAACATGATTTAATAATTACTCAAGGATTTATTGGAGGAACAGAAAATAAAGAAACAACTACTCTTGGACGAGAAGGGTCTGACTTTAGTGCTTCTATATTTGCTTATTGTTTAGATGCAAAGAGTGTGTGCATTTGGAAAGATGTTGCTGGGCTTTTAAATGCCGATCCAAAGTATTTTGAAAAGACTGAAAAGTTTGAACAGGTGCCATATAGTGAAGCAATAGAATTATCTTATTATGGTGCTTCTATTATTCACCCTAAGACCTTAAAGCCTCTTGAAAATAAATCAATCCCTTTATTTGTAAAGAGTTTTATTTCTCCTCGTGAAAATGGAACCATGATTTGTCATTGTGCTGTTACAAAACCTCTAATGCCAAGTTATATATTTAAGGATAATCAAACTCTTCTTTCCATATTTCCAAAAGACTTTTCTTTTATTGTTGAAGAAAATATTTCATGTCTATTTGCTTTATTTGCTAAGTATGGAATTAAGATTAACCTTATGCAAAACTCTGCTCTAAGTTATTCTGTTTGCTTTGATAAAATATATGATGAGCTATTACAAAAACTAATAAATGAGCTTTCTATAGTTTATTCTGTAAGATATAATGACTCTTTAAGACTAATTACTATACGTCGCTACACAGAAGAAGCAATTAATAATTTAATTCATGACAAAGAAATAATTATTGAGCAACGTTCTCGTCTAACAGCTCAATTTTTAGTGAAGTTATAATAATCTCCTTACTACTCGTCATAACCTTCAAATTTCTCAGGTATAGTTTTTAAAGTCTTTACTCCTAAAGCTTGAATATCTTTTGCTTGTTTAATTAAATTTCCTCTACCATCTTTTAATTGGTTGAATGCTTTGTTATATGTTTCATTGGTTTTATTTATCTTGTCTCCTATTTCTTCAAATGTTTCCAAGAACCCAACAAATTTTTCATACATCTTACCGCTATTTTCAATTATCTTTTCGGCATTCTTATTCAATTTATCTGTTCTCCATAAATCAGCAAATATTCTAAGACTTGAGATTAGAGTTGTGGAAGACACCAAGACAACATTTTTATTATATGCAAAGTTCCATAGCTCTCTGTCATTTTGCATTGCTAATAAATAAGCTGACTCAATTGGCACAAACATCATTACAAAGCCAAGACTTCCTTTTATGTCATCATATTTCTTTTGACTTAATTCAATAACATGCTGACGAACCGATGCTATATGTTTAGTTAATTCTTGCTTTTGTGCTTCTTCTGTTTCGGCTGTGAAATAATTATCATAATTAACTAATGAAACCTTTGAGTCAATTATAACTTTTCTATCATCTGGCAAATTAACAACTACATCGGGAATTATCTTTTTCTCGTCTTCGTTATAGTGAACATCTTGAGTTATATAATGTTCTCCTTTAATTAATCCTGTATTTTGTAGAATGGTTTCTAATACATTTTCTCCCCAGTTTCCAGCTTTCTTATTTTCACCCTTTAATGCTGAAGCCAAATTATTAGCTTGTTCACTAACTAAATTTGTTTGCTCCATTACTTTCTTTATCTCAGCTTCAAGAGAGGAACGTTGCTTTGTTTCTTCTGTTAAATTCTTATTTACGTTTTCTCTAAATTCTTTAATGCTATTATCTAATGGTTTTAAAAGAGTTTCAATACTAATTTTATTTGTTTCAGTAAACTTATTTGTCTTTTCTTCCAATATTGAGTTAGCTGCCTTTTCAAATTCCAACTTAGCTGATTTTTGTAACTCTTCAAATTCTCGCTTAATATCTTGTTGCTTTTCTTGAAGAGCATCATAGCTTGCTTTTAAGGAGCTATTATTATTTGATAATTCAGAACAGTTCTTTGTTTGTTGTTCCAACTGTAAAGAAAGTTTGTTATTAGTTCCCTTTTCCTCGTTTAATCTTTCTTCTTTATTTCTTAAATCTGTTTTTAATGAACTGTTTTCTCTTTCTACTAAATTAGAATTTGATTCTATTTCGCTATATCTTGATTCTAATTTTCTGTAATTTGATTCTAATTCGCTATATCTTGATTCTAAGATTTTATAATTTGATTCTAATTCTATATTATTATTTTCTTCTTCTGGCTTTTTCTTACCAAGCATAAGAGCCATAACAATTACAGCTATTATTGCAACTAATGCTATTATCATCAATACTATTTCCATATTATTTATTTGTTTTTATTTCAATAATTAGTTTTCAAAGGTAAGACTTTTTCCTAATAAGAGGAATTTGATTTTACAAAACTTATTTCCATGACAAATTGACAGAATTAGATTAATGGTATAATGATTGATTGTAATGAAAGAGAACTATTAAATAACAAACAAATAAAAATATTTACACTATGAAAGGTAGTATTAACGTAAAAACAGAAAACATCTTCCCTATTATTAAGAAGTTTTTATATTCTGACCATGAAATATTTTTGAGAGAAATTGTAGCTAATGCTGTTGATGCAACTCAAAAACTAAAAACACTTGCTTCATTAGGTCAATTTAAAGGGGAATTGGGTGATTTAACAATTGAAATTAAGATTGACAAAGATAACAAGACCTTATCGGTAATTGATAAAGGGATTGGTATGAGTGAAGAAGAGGTTGATAAATATATTAATCAAATAGCTTTCTCTGGAGCTGAAGAATTTGTTGAAAAGTTTAAAGGCAAATCAGAGTTAGAACAAAATCAATTAATTGGTCATTTTGGACTTGGTTTCTATTCTTCATTTATGGTTAGTAAGGAAGTTGAATTTAAATCAAAATCATTTACAGATACTCCTGCTGTTCGTTGGTGGTGTGATGGAAATACGGAATACACAATTGAAGAGATTGAAAAAGCAGAAAGAGGTACTGAAATTGTAATGCATATTGATTCTGAAAATGAAGAATTTTTGGAAGAAAATAGAATACTTGAACTTTTGAATAAGTATTGTAAGTTTATGCCTATTCCAATTAGGTTTGGTGATGAAACTTATTGGGAAGATTCAGAAACAGAAAAAGACGACAAAGGAGAACCTAAACGTGAACAAAAGACAAAGGAAAGAGTTATAAATAATACTGAACCTCTTTGGAAAAAGAAACCAGCAGATTTAAAAGAAGAAGATTACTCAAAATTCTACCATGAGCTTTATCCAATGAATTTTGATGAACCTTTATTCCATATTCACTTAAATGTTGATTATCCATTTAACTTAACTGGTATATTATATTTCCCTAAGGTTAAAAAGAATATAGACCCTTCAAGAGATAAAATTCAATTATATTGCAACCAAGTATTCGTTACAGATAGTGTTGAAGGTGTTGTTCCTGAATATATGATGTTACTTCGTGGAGTTTTAGATTCTCCAGATATTCCTCTTAATGTTTCTCGTTCTTATCTTCAATCTGATTCAAGTGTAAAGAAGATTTCTTCTCATATAACTAAGAAGGTTGCGGATAAATTAGATGAGATTTACAAGAACGATAAAGAAGAATACGAAAAGAAATGGGACGACTTAAAAGTCTTTATTGAATATGGTATGCTTTCTGATGAAAAGTTCTACGATAGAGCTGAAAAGATTTTCTTATTCAAGAACATAAATAAAGAGATGTTCTCAATTGAAGAATATGGAAATAAAATTAAAGCCCTTCAAACTGACAAGGAAAAGAAAGTTGTTTATTTATACTCTAATGATGTAGATAATCAATACACATATATACAAGCTGCAAAAGACAAAGGTTATGATGTATTGTTAATGGATGGAATCTTAGATAACCATTTTGTTAATTTGCTTGAACAAAAAATCAAGGATTGTAGATTTGTTCGTATTGACTCTGATGTTATTGACAAATTAATTCCAAAGGATGAAGTTATCCCTTCTAAATTAAATGAAAAGGAAATTGAAAGCCTAAAAACAATGGTTGAAGCTCAAGTGGATAAAAAAACATTTACTGTTGTTATGGAAAACATGAATGAAACAGAATCTCCACTTACAATTACTCAAAATGAATTTATGAGAAGAATGAAAGAAATGAGTGAAATGGGAGGTGGAGGAATGGCTTCATTCTATGGTGAAATGCCAGAAAACTATAATTTAGTTGTAAACACAAATCACCCTCTTATGAATGAAGTTTTAAATGAAAAAAATATAGAAAAACAAACCGAAATATTATCACAATTGAAAGATTTAGCCCTATTAAGTCAAGGACTTTTAAAAGGAGAAGCATTAAACAACTTCGTTAAACGTTCAATTGAAATAATAAAATAACATACTTCATTTTAATTTTTAGATTAATTTTTAGGACGTAACATAATGTTACGTCCTTTTTTTATGTAAAATAATTCTAAGAATTAATGTAGTTCAAATTGCTATTTATATAACTCCTGATTTAATACATTGCCATCTTAAATTAATTCAGCCAATGGTTCTCTCGTGATTTTCTATTTTACTTTTTTTCATGATAATCTTTTTCAACATTAACATTCCAAATTTCTGTTTTATCTTTTAACTTACCTAAGATATGATCTACAGCTGTCATTGAAGTAAGCATAGAGTGATCCATATTATTATATCTATGTTGTCCATTTCTTCCTATACAATAGAGATTAGTTATCTGATTTAAAAAGTCAATAACTTTTGGCAATTGATAATAACTACCATAGTAAGAAGGATATGCTTTCTTTACTTTAACTCTTACTGCATCTTCTACATCTTCTTTATTAATTATTCCTGTCTTATTAAGCTCGTCAATAGCAAATTTAATAAAATCTTCATCTGACATTTCCCACAAATTATCACCTTCATTACAAAAATATTCTAACCCAATCCACACTTTATCTTTAAAATCTTTTACCATATATGGAGACCAGTTATTAAAGATCTGTAAACGTCCAATCTTTACATCTGCTTCTTGTATATATATCCAAGTATCGGGAACAATATTATTCCATGTTTTTATTTTAGTTTCATTTTTAATCAAAAGTTTGTCTACAAGTAGACCAACAGTGATAAAGTCTCTATATGGAAGTTCTGATGCTATTTGTTTTACGTCTTTAGGGATTTCAATTCCTTGTATTGATTCTATTAAGTCTTTAATAGGCATAGATGATAAAAGATAGTCGCAAGGCACTGTCTTTTCTATATTATTATTCTCAACAACAACAGAAATTACTTGATTATTTTGAATATTAATTTTCTTTATGCAATGGTTTTTCTCTACCTGTACACCTTTCTTTTCTATATCAGAAGAAACTGTTTCCCAAAGTTGTCCTGGACCATATTTTGGATAAATAAAATTTTCTATTAATGAGGTTTCTGTGTCTTTTTGTGATATAGATTTTTTCTTGAAAGGCTTATAAATTATATTTTTGAAAATTCCCATTAAAGAAAGTCCTTTTACTCGTTGAGATCCCCAATCGGCTCCCAATTTTGAAGGATGGACTCCCCATACTTTTTCTGTATAATTTTCAAAGAACATCTTATAAAGAGGCTTTCCAAATCTATTAATATAAAAGTTTTCAAGAGAAGTTTCTTCTTTCTTATTAATATTTGAATACATGTACCCAACTCCTGCTTTTATTGTACGAGTTAGACCCATATTTGTAAATGTTTCCAAACGTAAAGATATTGGATAATCAAAGAATTTTCTTAAATAAAATATCCGAGATACACGTTGACGAATCAACATTACCCTATCATTTATCTCTGGATCAGGACCAGAAATATCATAATCTTTTTTATTTCTAAGTAAAATTTCATCTATTGATGGATGACCTTGTAGAGGTAAGACTTCTGTCCACCATTTCATGATTTTGTCATTTTTAGAGAAAAAACGATGCCCTCCTATATCCATTCTATTTCCATTATATCTTATGGTTTTGGATATCCCTCCAACTTGATTTTCTGCTTCGAATATTAATATTTGAAAATCACTTTCTTTTGATAGCTCATATCCTGCTGTTAGACCTGCAGGACCTGCTCCTATAATAATTATTTGTTTTTTCTCCATTATCTATTTTCTCCGTTTTCCTTTATTAAGGATCTTTTAAATGGTTTATGTTCAATCAATTTATTAAGTAGTATGTAACAAAATGAGAATTGAATGCATGACATAGGCAACCAATAACGCAATTCAATAGGACTTGCAAAAATTGTTGAAGCGTAATATATTCCTCCAAAAACAAATAAACCCCAAAATACAATTTTTTCCTGTTTATTAAATTTAATCCTTTTTCTATTTATGATAGATATAATTCCAATAGTTGCAATAATAATCCAAATAAAAATATGTGATATAGAAATCCAATTTGCTAAAAATTTATTATAAATATCTTCCTTACAATTTAGATTTTTATTTTCAGATAGATTATACCAATTTACAATATCTTTTTGACCATTCAATGTAACATATTTATTTAAAATACCTGTATTAGTAGGATAAATCATATTTAAAGAGTTTGGAATAAAATAATACCTCATAAACTGTAAAGGATAATGAAGCATAAGGTAACTTCCATAATCACGATATAATCCTGACCCCAAAAATATCCAAGTTTTAGGATAAGATTGATAAGACTCTTGAATAGACTTAAATAAATATTCTTTTAAAGGTAATTTTTTATCCCAAAGAAATGCAGCAGAAGCAATACTTCCATTTTTTGTATTTTCAAGAATTTTACTTTTGAATGGAATCATGAATTGATGTAACTCTTTTATATTAGGGTCTTCTATTTTTTCAACAGGTAAATCAATGAAAGGTATTATATGCATTGCATTATTAGCTAATTGCCAACCATCAAATCCTGTTGAAAATTGGTCAAATCCTGTTGTTTTTTGCATATCCTGTTTAATTTGCCCATGAAAAATAAAAAATAAAAATATAGAAGTACCTATATAAACCCATTTTATATTTCCTTTAATTAGAAATAAAAAAGGAATTAATATAAATGGGAATATCATAGCAGAATATCTTATATGAAGAGAACAAAATAATGCTATTGAATAAACAATGAATCCTATCCAACTTTTTTTCATAATGATAAATATGAATCCTACTAAAATAAAATAAATCATAGAAGAGAAAAACATATCACTCATAATTGAATTTGCCATAAAAAATGCTAAAGGACTAAAGGTGAGAAAAGCCAAAAGAACATACCAAATATATTTTTTGTTTGGTAAAAAAAAGTATTTTATCGTTAAGGCAAAAAATGAAGTTGAAATAAAGTATAGTAATATTTGAACAATAAAAACAGTATTAATACTCGAAGAAATAGAATGCATAAACTGTAAAAAATAAGAGTATCCAAAAGGGCGATAAAAGCTGAACATATCTTGTGCCGCATTAACTACATATCCTCCAGAATCAGACATTGTTGCTGGATATGGATAATAATATTTTACAAAAACATACCCTATTAAACATATTCCACCAATAAGCAACAAATCTAATAATTGTGCTTTTTTAGAAATAAAAGATAAAAAACTTTCTACTTCTTGTTTTTGTATTTTATTTTTCTTCAGTTGTTTTTCCTTGTTCATAAATGTTTCTATTTGTATTAAACAATAAATATCTTCTTGCAAAAAAATTCCACAAATATACTAATATGGCAGTTATAATTTTTGAAATAAGATAATAAATACCTATTCTATCTGTAAGAAACCATATTAATATATCATTTAATCCTAAGCCAATAAGTCCAATAAGTCCAAAATATAAAAATTCAAGTTTACGATTTGTTTTTTTTGAATCTGTAAAAACCCAATATATACTAATAAAGTAATTGACCAATAATCCAACAATAAAAGATAATGTAGCTGATAAAATATAATGAATGCCAAAAACTTCCTTCAAAAAAAATAATAGACCGAAATCAACTATAAATGCTAATCCTCCAACAAAAGTATATCTGAAAAGTTGTATTAAAACTTGATTTGATTTTTTGACAAATAATAAGTTAAATTGTTTTTTCATTTCTACTAAGTTCCTATATTGAAACAGTATTTATTGTAGTTATTAAAAAAGAAGTATTACTACTCCTTCACTCAAAAAATTATGTTACCATACACTAATTAAAAACATTAGTGATTTATTATTCTGCAAAGATAATAACTATTTATGACAAAATCTAAATAAGCCATTTATTTATTTAAATTTTTAAAGGGTTTGTGGGTATATAATGTTTGAGTGTGTGAAAAAATCTTTAATTTTGCCTATTCGTTATAGAACCCAATAAATAAATTATGAAAAAGGAGAGAACTGTAAAAATATCAAATGTAGTAATAATTGTTGCAACTACGGCTTTTGTAATGACTTTAATTTATGGCTATATTATTAAAAAGAAGGAAGAAAAGTGGTTGAAAAGAATTAATTCTATAGAGAGATTTGAAACAATTAAAACTAAAAATAATTCAGATCCTATTGATAGTATTTATTATAAAAAGGATACTACATTTTATTATAAAAACGATAGTCTTGTTGGCTTTTCTGTTAGAACTGAAAAATAAACATAAGATACTATTTTCCTAAAAGAGGCTGTATTAATAATACAATAAAATAGTCTCTTTTTTTTGTGATTAAAATTCCTTTTGAAAAATTGATATGGTTTTATATATTTCTATTAAGGATAGTATTTATTTACAAAATATAATTCTATCTTTGCACCTATGATTTATAATTATTAATATGGATTTAGTTTCTAAAAATAATTCTGACTACGTTACTTGGTTGAATGACATAAAAAAGAATATCAAACAAGCAAAAATAAGAGTTAGTTTCGCCGCTAATGCTGAATTAATTATTTTTTATTGGAAACTTGGCAAAAATATTTCAGAAAAACTTGAATCTTCTAATTGGGGAAATAAAGTTATAGATATGCTTTCTTCTGATTTAAAAAATGAATTTCCTGATTCAAAAGGCTTCTCGCGTCAAAATCTTTATTACACCAAGCAATTCTTTGAGTTTTATTCTAAATATCCAATTGTCCAACCGCCTGTTGGACAATTACAAATCGATACTAATCAACATTTTCCAACAAACATAAGACAACTTACTTGGAGCCACAATATAATTATCTTTACAAAATCAAAGTCAATTAAAGAGGCTGAGTTTTATATTAATCAATCTATTGAAAATGGATGGAGTAGAGAACAATTGAACTTACAGTTTAAATCAAACTTATTCTCTCGTATAGGAAAAAGTCAAACGAATTTCAAAAATACATTACCACCAATTACATCCGAATTAGCACAAGAAATAATAAAAGACCCTTATTATTTTGACTTTGTTTCTCTAACATCAAAAATTCACGAAAGTGATATTGAAAAACAACTAATATCTCATATTACTGACTTTTTATTGGAATTAGGAAAAGGATTTGCTTTTGTTGGTAAACAATATAAATTATCATTAGGCGAAAATGAATATTTTTTAGACCTGCTTTTTTATCATATTCTTTTAAAATCTTATGTAGTAATAGAACTAAAAAATGGCAAATTTGAACCATCTCATACTGGACAACTTAATTTTTATCTCTCATTAGTAGACAAAACGCTAAAACAAGATAATGACAATCCATCCATAGGGATATTATTGTGTAGAGATAAAGATACACTTGAAGTAGAATATGCATTACAAGATATACACAAACCTATGGGAATAAATGAATTCAATGCAACTGAGATATTGCCAAATAATCTTAAAAGCAGTCTCCCAACAGTTGAGGAAATTGAAACTGAACTAAATAAAATAAATAATTAAACTATCTTTGCCCCTATGATTTACTTCCCTACTTGCAAAATAAATATTGGACTTAATATTATTGAGAAAAGACAAGATGGGTTTCATAATATTGAAACTTTGTTTTATCCTATTTCTCTTAATGATGCCTTAGAAATAAGACCTAAGGACGAAGGGAAGACATCTTTAGTTGTTAGCGGATTAGCTATTGGCACAAAGACTGTTGATGATAATCTTTGCATTAAGGCTTATAATCTAATTAAAAGGGATTTTCCTAATATTCCAGAAGTAAACATACATTTGCACAAATCAATTCCTATGGGTGCTGGATTAGGAGGAGGAAGTAGTGATGCTACATATACATTAAAACTCTTAGACTTTTTGTTTTCTCTGAATCTTTCTAATGAAGATTTTGAAAATTATGCTCATCAATTAGGTTCTGATTGTGCTTTCTTTATCTATAATATCCCTGCTTATGCTTCTAATAAAGGAGATACATTTTCTCCGACAACTCTTTCTCTTAAAGGGAAAACTATTCTTTTAGTTAAACCAGATATTTTTATTAGCACATCTGAGGCTTATGCTAATACTAATCCTAAAAAAGATGAAATTAATCTTATTAATATAGTTGAATCATTGCCAATAAGTGAATGGAAACATTTTATTAAGAATGATTTTGAAAATAGTCTTTTTCCGAAACACAAAGAATTCCAAATAATAAAAGATAAGCTTTATGATATTGGTGCTATGTATGCTCAAATGAGTGGTTCGGGATCTACCATGTTTGGGTTATTTGATAGAGAACTTACAGAAAATGAAATAAAACTTTTCGATTACCCGTTTGTATGTCAGAAAACTTTACAGTAATATTAAAGCGATGTCAATTTACGGCATCTCCAATAAAAGAAACAATATAATTAATAATTTAATACATATTATTATGAGCGAAATAAAAAATTTAGAACCAAAGGCTGTATGGAATAACTTCGATATGATTTGTTCTATTCCTCACCCTTCAAAACATGAAGCTAAGCTTGCTGAAGCATTAGTTGAATTTGCTAAAAAGCATAATTTAGAACATAAAATTGATGAAACAGGTAACGTAATTATGCGTAAACCTGCAAGTAAGGGAATGGAAAACCGTAAAGGTGTTATCCTTCAAGCTCACATTGATATGGTTCCTCAAAAGAATTCAGATGTTAATCATGACTTTGAAAAAGACCCTATCCTACCTTGGATAGACGGAGAATGGGTTAGAGCAAAAGGAACTACTCTTGGTGCTGACAATGGAATGGGAGGTGCTGCAACTCTTGCTATCTTAGAAGACAATACATTGGTTCATGGTCCAATTGAAGCTTTATTTACAATTGACGAAGAAACTGGAATGACAGGTGCATTTGGCTTAAAGGCGGGTGAATTTAAAGGAGATATTCTTTTAAATCTTGACTCTGAAACTGAAGGCGAACTTTATGTTGGTTGTGCTGGTGGTATTGATGCTACTATTGTTTTTGACTATAAGAAAGAAACTACTCCTGTTGAAATGTCTGGCTTTGCATTAAACATAACTGGTTTAAAAGGTGGACATAGTGGAATGGATATTATTCTTGGAAGAGGAAATGCTAATAAGATTATCTTTAGATTATTCAAGGCATTAGAAAAACTTGGAATGAGAATATCTGAAATTAATGGTGGTAGTTTAAGAAATGCTATTCCTCGTGAAGCTTTTTCTACAATTACAATACCTACTTCTAATGTTGCAGAAGCTAAGAAAATTGTTGAAACATTAGGAAATGAAATCAAAAACGAAATTTCAATAGTTGACCCTAATTTCTCTATTAGCTTTGAACCAACTGCTCTTGTTGCTAACGTTATGGATTTAGACACTCAAAAGAAATTAGTTCGTGCGATTTACGCTTGTCCTAATGGAGTTATGAGAATGAGTGATTCTATGGAAGGCTTAACTGAAACATCAACTAACTTAGCAATTGTAAAAAGCACAGACAAAAATATTGAAATAAGTTGTTTACTTAGAAGCTCTGTTGATAGTGCAAAAATGGACTTAGCTGAAATGATGGCTTCTGTATTTGAACTTGCAGGTGCTAAATGTACTTTTGATGGTGCTTATCCTGGCTGGAAACCTAATATGAAATCTCCTATATTGGAAACCATGCAATCTACTTACAAGAGATTATTTGGAAAAACTCCAGCAATCATGGCAATACATGCAGGTTTAGAATGTGGTCTTCTTGGAGGAGTTTATCCTTCTTGGGATATGATTTCATTCGGACCAACTATTCAAAGTCCACATTCACCAGACGAAAGAGTAAATATAGCTTCAGTAAAACTATTCTGGGAATATTTAGTTGAAACATTAAAGAATGTTCCAGTTAAATAATTAAGAATGATTTTTAGAAAAGAAAGAGAAGCAAAAAAATCACAAAGCCAAAGACAAAATTGTCTTTGGCTTTTACCTTTTGCCGTACACACTCTTTTCTTTTTCCTCCTTATTTTTTCAAACAATGCTTTCTCTCAATATTATAATAGTGGAACCGACAATGGTTTTGTTAAATGGAGACAAATAAAAACAGATAAGTTTCAAATTGTTTATCCTGATTTTTATGAAAAGAAAGCTCAAGAGTTTGCTTCTGTACTTCAAACAGTTCATAATGTTGTCGGAAAAAGTCTAAATACAACACCACCAAATATTCCTTTCCTTCTTCATACTAATACAGCTTATTCAAATGGATTATCTGTATGGGCGCCTAAACGAATTGAACTTTGGATGACTACATCTCCTACAAATTATGCTTATCCATGGTCTTGGCAATTGGCAATTCACGAATGGAGACATTCTGTACAAGTCTACGCATTAAAAAAAGGCGTTTCAAAGACTTTAATTAATGCTTTTGGGGAACATATCTATGGTTTGCTTTTAGGTATATATATCCCTACTTGGTTTTTGGAAGGTGATGCGGTTGTAGCAGAAACAGCCCTAACACCTACAGGAAGAGGAAAAACTCCTGATTTTAACATGTATCTCAAGGCACAAGTAATGGACAAAGGTCGTTATTGTATTGATAAAGCTTTACATGGCTCAATGAAAGACTTTGTCCCTGATCATTATATTTTAGGATACCATCTTGTATCTTTTACTCGTGAAAAATATGACAAAGATATCTGGGGCGATATGTTAGAAAATCTTGGCCGTGATTTCTGGAAAATTCAAACATTTGGCGATTCAGAGAAGAGAAAACTAAAAATCCATGAACAAGATCTATATAATGAAATGTTAGATACTCTAAGTAAAAGATGGAAAGAAGAAGATAAATTATATTATGAAAACAAAAAAGACATTCCTTCAAAAAGGCTTAGTTCTAAAACCAATTATTATTGCAATTACTTATCTCCTAAAAAAATAAATGACTCAACTATTCTTGCACTTAAGACTTCATACTATGAGACTCCGAAACTTGTTGAAATAACTCTTAATAAAGAAGAAGAAATATTTTCTCCAGGAAAAATTTTACATTCTTACTATGATTCAAGAGAAGGGTATTTAATTTGGTCTGAATATAAACCTCATTTCCGTTGGGAGAATCAAAACTATGCAGATTTAGTCGAATATGATGCTAACAAAAAACAATATAATCTAATTACTCAACGCAAAAGACTATATACTCCTGCATACAATCCAAAGAATTCAAACGTAATTGCAGCAATCGAAGATGATGCTTTAAATTGCCAACATTTAGTGATTATTGATAAAACAACAGGAAATATTATTAAGAAGTTCCAAGACAATGGCGAATGTGTTTCTCTCTCCTATCCTGCTTGGGATGATAAAAATAACGATATTTATATTATTAAGTCTAACGAACAAGGCAAATCAATTGGCAGGTTTAATATGTTTAATGATAGCTATACAGAGATTCTTGCCCCAAGTTTTAATAATATATCTAAACCAACATATTATAATGACAGACTATACTTTATTGGAGATTATAATAACACCTATCAAGTTTATTCAATTGATTTAAAACAAGATTCATATTATCTTTATAAACACACAGAATCTCGCTATGGAGTAATGGATTTTACTTTTAGTGGAAATAATATAATTATTAGTGATTATACTGCTGATGGGAGCATAATTAATTTGCAAACTTTAACAGTTATAGATTCTATTGCAAAGAATACATCAACACCTCTATTTCCTTTAGCTTACACTATTACAAAACAAGAAAATTTTATACTGACCAAAGAATGTATTAAAGACACCGTTTGGGAAAGTAAAAAATATAGAAAGCTAAGTCATTTATTTAATTTCCATTCTTGGGCACCTTTATATATTAATATAGATAGTGAAGATATTGGACTTGGAGTTTCTGCATTTTCCCAAAACCTCCTTGGAACATCAACTTTTGAAGGAGGATATAAGTATTTAATTGATGAAAAAAGAGATGAATATTTTGTTAACTATACTTATCAAGGTTGGTATCCAATAATTAAATGGAGCTTTAAGTATGGAAAAAGGAATATTATTTTTGATACAGTAAGAAATTATGATTATTACTCTTCTTGGGATGAGTATAATGCAGGACTTAATGTTGAATTTCCTTATTATTGGACTTTAAATAATTGGAATTACTATTGTAAATATTCTTTTCTATATTCATTGAGAAGCATTACTCCTGGATATAATTTTGGCGATGCTTTAACTCTTTTCAATACTTCAGGATTTGGTTTATCATGGGGAGTAATTCAATCAATGGCTTCAAATGATATAATCCCACGATGGGGACAAACTCTAAAATTAAACTTTCAACGCTCTATAACTTCTGATAATGCCCATATTATTGCTATTAGCTCAACAACCTATATTCCTGGCTTTGCTCGCAACAATAGTTTTCAAATAGACCTTAACTTCCAGAAGAATTCTCCAACAGTTTATTATTTTCCTAACGAAGTAGCCTTCCCTCGTGGTGTTGTAGGAATATTCCCAACTTATTTTTATGGTGGTAAAATTAATTATGATCTACCTCTTTCATATCCAGACTTAGCTATTGGCTGGTTTGTATATATAAAGAGATTAACTGCACGTGGTTTCTTTGATTTTGGATTTTTTGATAATGAATATATAAATAGCTTTGGGACAGATATTCAGATGGACTTCCATTTTTTAAGATTGGAAAAATCATTTACTATAGGAATACGTTTAGGATATGTACCTCAAGAAAAGAACTTCTTTGCTAATCTTCTATTTAATATCAACATTTAGATTATTAACCTTATCTATCTGAAATTAATCAAATTCTTTTTCTACTTATATTAGCTTTATTTCCAGATAAACGAACTTTATTTTTCTATATGCTTAAGCATTTTATACAATTTATTTTCATCAATTGGCTTTATTAGAAAGTCATCACAGCCAGCATTAAACGCTTCTCTTTTATCTGACTCTAAAGCAATATCTGTTATCGCTATAATTGGTATGGATTCATTAAAATCTCTTATCATTCTTATTGCATCAAGTCCATCCATTATTGGCATTACTATATTCATAAGAATAATATCAGGATTTTCATTCTTCGCCTTTTCTACAGCATCTAACCCATTTAGAGATCGAGTAATATTATAATTATCTTTTAATAGAGCTTCTATCAACACATAATGACTATCAATATCTTCTGCTATTAAAATGGTTCGTTTTTTTGTTGTATCTTTTGTATATTCTATTTCTATATTTGTATTTTTTTGATTTTCATCATCAACAATTATTACATCACAAGGCAACCAAGACCAAAACAAACTTCCTTCTCCTTCTTTTGATTCAACTCCATACTTACCACCAACAGCTTCGGCAATTGATTTAGATATTGCCAATCCTAATCCTGTTCCTTGTTCAAATGAGTTTAATTTTTCAAAACGTTCAAATACTTTTGGCAAATACTCTTTTTTTATTCCAATTCCTGTATCTTCACAATAAATCTTAATTCCTTTATCAACAATCTCATACCCAATTTTAATATATCCTTTATTAGTGAATTTAATTGCATTATCAACATAATTAGTAATTATTTGCGTTAACCTAACTTTATCAAATTCCACAATACAACTCTTGTGAGGATTATCACAAATCAGTTCAACTCCTTCGTTCAATTTATGTTGAAATAGCCCTACTAATTCTTCAAAATACTGTTTTAAATCAAACTTAACTTTATTTATTTCTAAAAATCCTGATTCAATTTTTGACAAATCTAAGATATCACTTATAAGTTTTAATAGTAAATCATTATTTTGTTTGACTATATTACAATACTCTTCCTTTTCTCCCATATTATCAGTTTCCATAATAAGTTCCGAGAAACCAACAATAGCATTTAATGGAGTACGTATTTCGTGACTAATATTAGAAAGAAAGGCTGATTTTAACTTATCGCTTTGAACGGCTCTTTCAAGAGCATCACTAAGTTGTTTTTCTGTTTCTTTAAACTTGTCAATATTTATATCCATTCCATAAAGAAACTTATATGGTCCGTTTTTATCTTCTCTCGTTTCCAAAATACCTCTACATTCCCACCAAGAATATTTACCTCTTCCTTGATAATTACCTCTATAAACAAGAGAAAAATCCCCAGAATCTTTCTTAATAAAATCTTTAAGGAATGAAATTATTCGTCCTTTATCATCAGGATGAATAAATGCAAGAACTTTTTCAAAACTATCTATTTGATTTGATTTGTCATCTTTCATTTCAACAATATCACCATATACAAACTTATTATTTGACTCATTATACGACCAAGTAATTGTGTTTAGTGATGGAAGAGTTAGAGCTAATAATTTAAGATCTGCTTTTAACTTCTTTTCCTCTTCAACTTTCTTCTTTATTTTTCTAATAAGTCTTTTATTCTTTATTTGAATAAATATTAATATCAAGATTATCAATAATAATATTGAAGCAAAAATAATCCAAATTAAATTTTCTCGAACAAACCCATCAAAAGAATTTATTAAATTAGAATCAAAAGCTACGGAACTACGAATACCGCCCTTTTCTCTTATTGCATGAACATCAAACAATGGCATTGGTTTAAGATATTCAATTGGCATATTCTCTGGTTTTTCACCTCTAAATATTCTTATTGCCATTTCTGCTGCAGCTCTACCATTATTTATTGGTGATTGTAAATAACCGCCAATAAAACCACATCCCATACAATTATCTAATGCTGTAAAGACTGGTGCTGGAGTAGCTTTTAAAAATTCAGGATAAAAATCAGAAGCAACGTGATATTTTCCATTATCGTCTCTTTGCCAAGTACAGAATATTACAAAAGAATTTGGATCTATCTTTTTACATTTTTCCAAAAACTCTTGCGTACTATTTGCATCAATACCATATTCAATGTCCATTTTGCTTTCAAAAAGCTTAAGCTTTTGCTTTGCTTCGTTCAAAAAGAAGATGCCGGTAGAAGATTTATCTGCCCAAACATAAACCTTTTTGGTCTTTGGAAACATTTTAAGTCCAGTTAAATAAGTTTGTTCTATACCATAATCGCTTATTATACCTGTAACATTCTTCTTGTTTATTATTCTCTCATGTTCGAGTTCTGAAATAAAAACAATAGGGATTTTACTTATATTAGAATCTGAATAATTAAGGATTAAATCTGTTGCTTCATAATCAAAGGCAACAATAAGATCCACCTTTTCTTGATACTCCGAAAAATATAATCTAATTATATCTTTTCTAATTTCTGGATTAATTATATTTTTTGAATCAAGATAAATAGAATTAAGTTTTATTGAATAACCTTCTTCCTTAAACTTATTTTCCAATGCCAAACGACAACTTTGTGTCCACCGATTATTTTCATGGAAAGAACTAAGAAAAACAACAGTCTTCTCTTTATCATTTTTTGACAAACCAAATAATGGGACAAATAAAATGAATACTATTAAGATTAAGGCTTTGTGTTTTATAGCTTTTGTAATAGTATTTTTCATTTATTTTCGGATTAAGTTATTCAATTTTTCAACTAAATTTCAAGTGTATGTAATAACGAAAACCCAATAGAAAAGTTACGCTAAATCCAATTTGCCAATTCAATTTAAATTGAGCAAAAAAACAAACTATCTCTTTTGTGCGTTTAACAGAATCAAACCAATAAATAAAACGAAACCCTCAAAATCTTATGATTTTGAGGGTTATTTCGTACTCCGGGCGGGACTTGAACCCGCACGAGCGCAATGCTCACAGGATTTTAAGTCCTGCGTGTCTACCAATTCCACCACCAGAGCAACTCTTTTGTTGTTGATTAAAAAGTTCGGTTTATCGACCTTTTCTTTCGAGCGAAAGACGAGACTCGAACTCGCGACCCCAACCTTGGCAAGGTTGTGCTCTACCAACTGAGCTACTTTCGCTTGATTTGAGGTTGCAAAAATACTAACTTTTTCCTTACCACCAAATTTTTCCTAAACTTTTTCTATCAATTTCTTTATACTATTTAGTTTCATAAGAGCTTCCATTGGCGTAAGGTTATCAATATCTGTGGATAGTATATCTTCCTTTATCTCCAAAAGCAAAGGGTCATCAAGTTGAATAAAACTTAACTGATATGGATCTTCATGCTTTTTTTTAGGCTTTAATTCAGTTTTTTGCTTATTTGACTTCTGTTTCTTTTCCAAATTTTCAAGAATTTCTTCCGCCTCATCAAGAACTTCCTTAGGCATACCAGCCAATCTCGCAACATGAATACCGAAACTTTGAGAGCTTCCCCCTCTTGCTATTTTCCTTAAAAAGATTATTTTTTTACCTATTTCCTTAACCGTTACATGAAGATTTTTTATTCGAGGATAAATACCTTCCATATCGATTAATTCATGATAATGAGTAGCAAAAAGAACCTTAGCTCTATAATGAGGGTTGTCGTGAATATAAGAAGCAATAGCCCATGCAATAGAAACGCCATCATAAGTACTTGTTCCCCGTCCTATCTCATCAAGCAAAACAAGTGATCTATCTGAAAGATTATTTAATATACTTGCCGTTTCATTCATTTCAACCATAAAAGTACTCTGCCCAGAAGAAATATTATCAGATGCACCTACCCTTGTAAATATTTTATCCACAATCCCTATATCTGCACTCTTGGCAGGAACAAAAGAACCTATCTGTGCCATAAGAACAATTAAAGCATTTTGACGTAAATAAGCACTCTTACCAGACATATTAGGTCCTGTAATAATTCCTATTTGTTGGGTTTCCTTATCTAAATAAACATCATTAGAAACATAAGCCTCACCAGGAGGCAACATCTTTTCTATAACAGGATGTCTTCCTTCAACAATCTTTAAAGAATAATCATCATTAATTGTAGGGCGAACGTAGTTATTTTCAATAGCAATTTCTGCAAACGACAATAAACAATCTAATTCAGAAATTATTTCAGCATTTATTTGCAATGGTCTAACATAAGGCAAAACCTCAGAAAGTAATTTTGCATATAGCCTTGTTTCTATTTCTAATATTTTAGATTCTGCACCAAGTATCTTTGTTTCGTATTCCTTTAGCTCTTCAGTTATATATCTTTCAGCATTAGTCAGTGTTTGCTTTCGTATCCACTGTTCTGGAACCTTTTCCTTGTGAGCATTAGTAACCTCAAGATAGTAGCCAAAAACATTATTAAATCCAATCTTCAAAGAAGAAATACCAGTATTCTCAGCTTCTCTTTGTTGTAATTTTGAAAGATAATCCTTACCATTATATGACAATTCTCTTAATTCATCAAGGTCACTATCTACACCCACGGCAATAACATTACCCTTTGAAACAGCATTAGGAGCATCTTGATTAAGTGTTGTTGAAATATTATCAATTAAATCCTGACAAATATCCAATCTTTCTTGCATACTTAAAGCATCAATGCCATTGCAAAGAGATTTTATTTTATCTATTTCTTGTAAAACATTCTTCAACTGCACAAGCTCATTAGGCATAATACGTCCATAAGCAGCCTTTGCAACCATGCGTTCCAAGTCCCCAATCTTTTTTACACTATTGCGAATATTTTCTGCCGTAATATCTTCTTTGACAAAATAACTCACAATATCCTGACGCTTTTCTATCTCTTTTCTATCAACCAAAGGCAAAACAATCCAACGCTGCAAACGTCTTGCTCCCATATTAGACTTGGTATGATTAATAACAGAAAGCAAAGTTGCACCATTAGGATGTGGGGAATAGACTAATTCCAAATTAGCAATGGTAAATTTATCAAGCCAAATATAGTTATTATTATTAAGCCTTGAAATCTTCTGAATATGAGAAAGCTCTGTATGTTGAGTTTCATTTAAATAGTGAAGACAAGCACCTGCGGCAATAACACCAAGTTGGCATTCATCAATACCAAAACCTCTTAGGGAATTAACATCAAAATGTTTTAATAAAATATCATTAGCAAAATCTTCAGTAAAAACCCAATCCTCAAATGTATTAGTATAGAAATCTGTTTTAAAACTTTCTTGAAACTCTCGTAGCTTTTGTTTTTGAACAATTACCTCTTTTGGAGAAAGTGATTGAATTAGTTTTTCAATTTCCTGTTTGTCTCCTTGAGAAACATAAAACTCACCCGTTCCTATATCTATAAAGGCAACACCCATCATATCCTTTTGAGTATGAACAGCAGCAAGAAAATTATTTTGTGTATGGTCTGAAGTCTTATCATTATAAGAAAGAGAAGGAGTAACAACTTCTGTGATTCCTCTTTTAACTATACCCTTAACCATTTTAGGATCTTCCAATTGTTCACATATAGCACAACGCTTACCTGCACGAATCAATTTAGGCAAATAAGTATCAACAGCATGATAAGGAAAACCTGCCAACTCAACACCAGCTCTACTTGTTAGAGTTATTCCTAAAATCTTAGAAGTTTCTATTGCATCTTGACCAAAAGTTTCATAAAAATCACCAACACGAAAAAGCAAAATAGCATCAGGGTACTTAGCTTTTATCGGATTGTATTGCTTCATTAAAGGAGTTTCCTCATTATTATTTTTAGCCACTTATAATTAGTTTTTTAGTTAAAGGGAAAATTGAAGACAAAAATACTACAAAATAAACTACCAACAAAAAAAGAAAGACAAAATACTTTTTTGATTTAGTTTATCCACAAATAAACTAAATCTTTTTCAATTTATATTAACTCTTTCTGGATTTATATTAACTCTTTTCCAATTTATATTAACTCTTTCTGGATTTATATTAACTCTTTTCCAATTTATATTAACTCTTTCTGGATTTATATTAAGTTTAATTTCAGAAAAAACTTCCCTATAACAAAAAAGGATATATTCTCTGAATTAGAAAATATATCCTTTCGTTATAATTGTTATTTCTATTATGCTCTAAAACGTTTTTCCCAATAAGGAAACTCTTTTGCAAGCTCTCCAGAATAATAAAAATCGAAACCTATTGCTCCAAAAGTATATACCTTATCACCCACTGTTATATGAGAACCTCCACATTGAGGATTTGGTCCTGGATTTGATTGAGGAAAACCTACATTAAATAGTGTAAATAAAATTTCTGGTCTTTTGCTTAAATCATACTTGGCTCTTTCCCATTGTTTCTTTGTTTGATGAAGTATACAACCTGTGTAAACATAAGAATAGTAATGATTATGATAATCAACCAAACGGCTTATTCTTTCTGTTTCATGGTCAGATGTTTTAAAATCTAATATATTTTCATATTGTTTTCCCATATAAAATACAGAAGTGTCATTCTTTAAATTTCTTTCAACCCATTCTGCGGTAAAGTCTTTAATACCATTTACTCCAAATGAGAATTGAGATTGAACACTTAATACCTTCACTGGTCCTAAATATTTCTTATACATTTCTCTTTTAGAATTAAATAATCTAATCTGTTCTCCAATCAAGCAACTAACAATCAATCGAGGTTCAACTCCTGTTACATAAGCAGCACTATCAATAAGGCGTTTGTCTTTCTTGATTGCAACCTTCAAAGCTTCCCATTCAGGAGTATTCATCCATACTATAGCATTTTCATTTTTCTTTTCTCCCTTAACACTATTTATCAACTGTTTTTCCTTTGCTACGAAAGCTTGATATTCTTGATTATCTTTTAAAGCCAATTCACAAGTAGCCACCATTTGGCTAAGACTTACATTTCCATTTGAATTACTTAACCCTTCAATTATTAATTGAGCATTCTTAGGATAGAACTTGCTAATAGCTGCCATCTTCAAACAATTTTCAGCCATCTCCTTATCCAAAGTTTCTTGAGATTTATGAGCTTCTTTTTCCATTTGAGCAACATCAGCAAGATAACGATTGTTTTGATCAACCGCACCACTATTCTTTGTCCAACCCAATTGATAAACACCCCAAGCTCCAATAATAGCAACTCCACATAAAGCAAACCCATAAAGAGCTACGTTATAGAGTAATTTCAACACAGATTTTTTATCTTTAAAATTGACTTTAAGCCTTTTCATTGTTATTTTTATTTTTTTACAGCGTGCAAAAGTAGTAAAAAAAACTATCCATCACTTAGAAAGATAACTTTAATTTATTAAGCCCCATTATTATTAAATATTTACCTCATTTCCTAAAAACAATAGATGCTAATAATCATCAGATTAACACAATTTAGATATAAGATTACCCATTGGCTGAATTAACCTATAACATATTTTTCCTTTTCTAATATCTGTATTATTTCTAAAATTGATGTATTGCAAACAAGTAAAAGCAGTAATTTTAGCCATATTTTAAAATATCATCTTATCTTTTTCCATTTACATAGTAAGTTTTTGGATTTAGATGGCGTGTTTTCATGCTTAACTATTTAATCTTATACTTTAACATTTTACGTCTTTTAATTTATCTCAATATCTGTTTACTGCATCTTTACACATATTCACTTGATCTCTACGTCTGATTACTTCATCTTTAGGGTGTGAAGATAGGATCTTTAGGGTATAAAGATAGTATCTTTAGGTGCAAAGATCAAATCTTTAGGGCATGAAGATAGCATCTTCAGGGTGTAAAGATAGCATCTTTAGGTGCAAAGATCAAATCTTTAGGGTCTGAAGATGGCGTCTTTAGGGTATGAAGATCGGATCTCTAGGGTGTGGAGACGGCGTCTGCAAGGTGTGGAGACGGCGTCTGCAGGGTGTGGAGACGGCGTCTGCAGAGTGTGGAGATAGCGTCTGCAAGGTGTGGAGACGGCGTCTGCAAGGTCTGGAGACGGCGTCTTTATTTTGCAATTATAAAGTGGTTGATTAATAGCACATTAAAATTGACATCAATACTAATATTTTTGTCATGAAAATTGATTAAGAGAGTACCCTAAAAAATGAGTAAGAAGATTCTTATTTTTTTAATCCCACTGGAATTTTACATTAGATCTCTTAATTTCCCTAAATGTAGAAATTCTTACATTTGGAAAAGGTTTTATTGTTACATTTGAATGTATAATTAAAATACAATATGCTAATCTCTTTCTTTTAATATTATTACTTTCTAACACTTGTTATATTTATTGATTTATTATTCTCAAAAATCAACAAATCATTTTCTATTTTAAGTAATATTAAAATAAGAATTTTTAATAGAATCAAATAGTCATTTTTATGTTCATCCTCATTAAAAACATTAGTTCCATGAGCATATTTGTTTCTCAAATCTAAACCATTTGTATACTCTGACTTATTCAAATAATAATTAAAATATTTTCGCTCTGGCTCTGAGAAAAGAGTATTACCAAAATACAATAGTCCCTTTTCTTGCATAGTATCTATTATAGAACGCACACTCTTTGGAAAACACCAATAACTAACAACTCCGTCTAAATATAACTTCCATATAATAAGCAATTGATTCTTTTCTCTTATTTTTACATAACCATTAGAATCAATCATTAAGTAACCATTTTGAATTAAACTGTCAATAGTTGATTTTTGATAAGATTGAAAGTCTGATAACTTTACATTTTCTATTAATAAAAGACCATAAAGATTTCTGTATTTATCCTTAAATGGTTCAACATAATACAACATACTTTGGTCTGAAAAAAAGTAATATTTTAACTTAAGAAACTCATCTCCTTTTCCATAAACATATTTTTTATTGGACAAACTTGGTATTTCTCCATAAACTATTGATTGTGACATTAGTTGTAATAATTCATAATCAATAACCCCATCATCAACAAAGATTTTATATTGTTTCAAAATCGATTCTATTTCTGGTAATATTAACCGAATCTTTTCTAAATATGAAGTGTTTTCAGTAGGGAAGTTAATTCTAAAATTTCTCAGATTATAAGTATCTATTAAGTAAATGTTAACAAAATAGGACAAAATACTTTCAATACTTTTGTTTATTGTATTTAAGTAATGAGAGTATAATAATAACTGTAAATGAGATAAGTTACTTTTACGATAAAAAGTTATCCCTGTTAAGTATTCATTTTTTGACCTCATCAAGATTTTTTCCATTACATCAATTTCACTTTCCTTACTAACCAATGTAATAGAACCAAAAAAATCAGTATAAATGAATAACCCCCGCCGCAAGCGGACGGGGTATCATAAGTTTCTCTAGAAAAGTGATAATTGGGTAACCTTATATAATACTTTATACTGTTTCTCAACACCTTGCTCTCTGACATATTTTGAAATTACATCTTCATTCCCGTGTTTACTAACTGTATTTACAAAATAACCATCTGTCCAAAATTCACCTCCCCATAGTTGCTTCTTTACTTCTTTATTTTTACTTAGAATTTCCCTCGCGGTAATACTCTTTATTATTGTAACTATTTTTGTTGGACTATACATCGGAACTGATTGAACCAAAAAATGAACATGGTCATCATCTGTGCCTATCTCAAGAAAGTAGATTTGATACCTTTTTGAGATCTCAAGACAAATGTCCTTCAGCGTTATATCAACTGAATCACTAAATACTACTCGTCTATATTTGGCTGGACAGACTATTTGATATAATAACAATGATACATTGTGTGATTTATGAATATATTTGCTCTCTCCCATCAAACAAAAGTACAATTTTCGCCGCAAGCGGCGGGGAATTTACCCAAAGAGATTAAACAAAAACAAAAAGTTATGCACTAAAGACAAATCATCTTTTTGTTTATCAAGAAATTTAATGCTATAAGAAATCTTTTGAATATTATTTTCCCAAATTTCTTTACATGGTTCTTCTTGGTCAATTGATAAAGAAACTTTTATGCCTTGATTAAAAGAGTAACCATCTTCTAAAATCTTATTATTTAAGTCTACTGCAAGTCTTTTTGCTTTTAATCTTGTATGTGGAGATAATTTTAAATTATTATCTCTGGATTTTATGATTAATTGAACATAATTGATATTTACATCTTGAGAGTTTAAGTAATTAATAATTATACTTTCCTTATCTCTTTGATTCAAGCAATTTGGGAAATATAATTCTGGATAATCTCTATAATGATGTTCTTCATATTGATTTAAAAGTAATTCAGCCGCGTTTTCCTTTTTAAGTAAATATTTTTTAATTTCTTCTCCAAAATATTTTACTAATTCCTTTTGATGTAAAACTTCTCTAATCCACAAATGCTCATTGTTTAACAATTCACAAAACCTTTCTTTTGTTAATTTTTTGAAGATTTTAAGCTTTTCTATTAGTTCCCAAAACGCAGGTTGATAACCAACTTCTACACTATCAAACATTTCAAAGAAATTGTCATTGTTAATCTTTAGAAAGAAGAAAGATATTGTACTCCAAATATTTTTTACTTTCTCTTTGAATAATAATTTATCTTCCTCTGTCCAACTCAATAGAAATAAGTCATTGTCAATATATTTTTTTATCTGATAAAGTTCAATTATATCATTTAATTCAAAGTAATTATTGGAATCATAACTCCTCAAAATAGATTCAGCTAAAGAAAGATTAAATCCAGCTGACATATCTTCTTTTGAAAAAAAATTCACTCTATTTTCTTTTCTGTATTTCATCTACCTTTATTGATTTTTAAAATTAGATACCTTTTGAAACACCTATAATTCCATTACATATATAATACATTTCAGACGTTCCTATGTATAAAGCACAAATGCACAAAAGGAAAAATAGTAGTAAAAATGATTTTGACCAACAACTTCTTGTCTAAATTCTTTTATGTCGTTATTTAATATCCATACCGAATAATTTTTCGACATTGAAATATAAGCCTTCGATTTTTGCTTGATTTTCTTCTAAAGCAAAGTAATCACATTTCATTTCTACAAGGGCTTGAGATTTCATTGTCAATTCAAAGTAATTCAGAAGTAAATACTCATGGCTTACTGATATTACATGAAATCCTGTTTCACATGTTTTTCCATCTCCACTTGAAGTAATTACCTGTATTATTCCATATAACCTTTTTGAGATTTTATTTACCATTGCTTCATCTCCTTTCAATTTATATATATGGCACATGAAGTTAAGATAATTTAATTCAAAAGGGAACTCCTCTAATGAATTATTTACAAGCCTGATTATAGATTGGTAATCTTTCTCTTTTATTTCTTTCTTCTTATAGTATTCTAATAATTCTTCATCCTCTGAGAATCTCCAGTATGGTTCATAATTTTTCTGGAAAACATATCCATAATATAAATGGCTATAATCCTCAAGAGTTAAAGTAGAATCATAATTTTCAAATCTCTGCATTAGACTTGGATAATAATAAGGAGAAGACTTATCTTGAATTTCTTTTTTAATAACATCATAATTTGGAGATTGAAAAGTTTTCTCTTGAGCTTGAATATTAGAAATGAATACAGAAATGATTATTAATATAAAGATTTTTTTCATGTGAATGTTGTGTTATAAATTATCAATTATTTAAGTTCAAATATCTATTTTGCAAATATAGTATTATTTCCTTTTATTATTGTGGTAAAGGTTAAATTTTTATAGATTTATTTCAAGAATTATACCCTTCCCCTTATATACAATGATTTCAATAGCATTGGTTTTTTTTATTTCTTTTTGAATCTATTACATATAAAAATTCTTTTCTTTGAATTTGTTTCAAATTAGAATAAGATATGAATAAAAAAAAGACCATAGTAAAAACGAATTTACTATGGTCTTTAAATTTTGAACTATCTTTTACGATAATTTGTTATTTCACTTCTTCAAAATCAGCATCTGTTACTTCGCCATCTTGATTTGATGAGTTGCTTGATTGGTCTTGTGAGTTTGTTTGTTGTTCTTGTTGTGGATTAGCGCCTGGTTGGTTATACATATCTTGTGATACTGTACTCCATGCTGCGTTAATTTTTTCCATTGCTGCATCAATTTGAGCTATGTTTTTGCTTTCGTGAGCTGCTTTTAGTTCTGTAAGTGCTGATTCTATTGGTGCTTTTTTATCTGCTGGGATTTTATCTCCAAGGTCTTTCAATTGCTTTTCTGTTTGGAAAATCATTGCATCTGCTCCATTTATCTTTTCAGCTTCTTCCTTTATTTTTCTATCTGATTCTGCATTTGCTTCTGCTTCTGCTTTCATCTTCTTGATTTCTGCATCGCTTAAACCACTTGAAGCTTCAATACGGATTGATTGTTGCTTTCCTGTTGCATTATCTTTTGCACTTACGTTAAGAATACCGTTAGCATCAATATCAAATGTTACTTCAATTTGAGGAACTCCTCTTGGTGCTGGTGGAAGTCCTTCAAGATGGAAACGTCCAATTGTTTTGTTATCTACAGCTCTTGTTCTTTCTCCTTGTAGAATGTGAATTTCTACTGATGGTTGGTTATCTGCTGCGGTTGAGAACACTTGTGATTTCTTTGTTGGTATTGTTGTATTTGATTCAATAAGTTTTGTTGTTACTCCACCTAATGTTTCAATTCCTAATGAAAGTGGTGTTACATCAAGTAGTAATACATCTTTCACTTCTCCTGTTAATACTCCTCCTTGAATTGCTGCACCTACTGCAACTACTTCATCTGGGTTAACTCCTTTTGAAGGAACTTTACCAAAGAAGTCTTCAACTATCTTTTGAATTGCAGGAATACGTGTTGATCCTCCAACTAAGATTACTTCATTTATATCTGATTTGTTTAATCCTGCATCAGATAATGCTTTGCGGCAAGGTTCTAATGTTGCTTGAATTAAACTATCACATAATTGTTCAAACTTAGCACGTGTTAGTGTTTTCACTAAATGTTGAGGAACGCCATCAATTGGCATAATATATGGTAGGTTGATTTCTGATTGAGTTGAAGAAGAAAGTTCTATTTTTGCTTTTTCTGCTGCTTCTTTCAAACGTTGAAGAGCCATAGGGTCTTTTCTTAAATCAATATTCTTATCAGCTAAAAATTCATCAGCCAACCAATTTATTATTTTTTGGTCAAAGTCATCTCCACCAAGATGTGTATTACCATTAGTTGATTTTACTTCAAATACGCCATCTCCTAATTCCAATATAGAAATATCAAATGTACCACCACCAAGGTCAAATACTGCTACGTGAACATCTTGTGATTTTTTATCCAAACCGTAAGCCAAAGCTGCTGCTGTTGGTTCGTTAATAATACGTTTTACTTTTAGTCCTGCTATTTCTCCTGCTTCTTTTGTAGCTTGACGTTGTGAGTCACTGAAATATGCTGGAACTGTAATAACTGCTTCTGTAACTTCTTGTCCAAGATAATCTTCAGCTGTTTTTTTCATTTTTTGAAGAATGATTGCTGATATTTCTTGTGGAGTATAAAGTCTTCCATCAATATCTACTCTTGGAGTATTATTATCTCCTTTAACTACTTTATAAGGGACTTGAGATATTTCATTTTGTACTTTATCCCACTCTTCTCCCATAAAACGTTTTATAGAAGATACTGTATTATGAGGATTTGTTATTGCTTGACGTTTTGCAGGATCCCCTACTTTTCTTTCGCCATTAGCTAAAAACCCTACTATTGATGGAGTTGTTCTCCTGCCTTCGCTATTTGGAATAACTACAGGCTCATTTCCTTCCATAACAGAGACACAACTGTTTGTTGTACCTAAGTCAATTCCGATTATTTTTCCCATATCTTTAATTTGTTTATTTGTTTTCTAATTAATCTCTTTTGCTTACTTACATTTCTAAATAAGCTAACAACCTTCTTTAGTCAATTAATATGCCACAAGAAGAAAAATAAAGAAATATGACATTATGTCACAATAAAAAAAGTCGCCGTATTTGAATAAACAAAAACGACGACTTAAATCAACAATTATTAAAAAGGAGATCAGTTATGTCTAATATTATCAATTATTTCTTAGGAGCAATAAACCCTACAGGAATATATTGCATTGAACGTACTACAACACCATTCTTTTGAGCAGGTACCCATGTTCCCTTAATAGAACTTACGACTCTAATAGCTTCTGCATCGAATGCTTCATTTCCTTCAGTGTCAACTCCAATATTAGATATTGTTCCATCTTTTTCAACAATAAAATGAGTCATAACCACAACCTGTTTTCCTTCACCAGAAACTTTTTCAGACTCTGGATAATGTGTTGCATTAATTACTGCATTAACTAATGCCTCTTTACCTTGAGCAAAGGAAGCATAAGAAGTTACTTCATTATAAATATTGTTATCTTCATTTGAAGTATCTTTTTGTTGTGCAAAAGCTCCTACAGAAAAGAACATCACAACAAATAATGACATTACGCTTAAAAATGATTTCATCTTCATACTATTATTATTTTTTATTGTTTTAAATTACTTTCAACGTGCAAACTTATAAATAAATATTTACTCTTACAAGTTTTATATCTTATATAACAACATAAGAGCGAAAAAAGTAAACAAAGAGAGTTAATTATTTTCTTCTTGTGATAAATTGAAGCTAATAGGTAATACAAATTGTTGTCTAACATTTTCCCCTCTTTGCTTTGCTGGTTTCCATTTTGGCATAAGCTTAACAACTCTTATTGCTTCTTCGCCACAACCATCTCCAATATTACGCAATACTTTAATATTTGATAAAGAGCCATCTTTTTCAACAATAAAAGTTATTACAACTCTTCCTCTTATTCCTTTTTCTTTAGCAGCTTGTGGATATTTTATATTTGCAGCCAAGAATTTCATTAATGAATCCTTCCCTCCGGGAAACTCGGCTTCATCTTCAACAACAGTAAAAATAACATCTGCGGAATTAGTTTCTCCTTCTTCTTGTGCATTGACATTTAGAGAACACACTGATATCATCAAAAATACTGCTAATGATGATAAATTTTTAAATAATCTGCTCATAATGATTGTTTTTGTTATTTACGGAGCAAAGGTAAAGAAAAATACTTTACTTTTGCAAAAACTTTTATTTGAATATGGAACAATCATTATATCCTCTTAAATTTATGCCTTTATTTAAGGATAAGATTTGGGGAGGAAGTAAAATTAAAGATATTGTAGGTATTGATTATTCTCCTTTGGAACGTTGTGGAGAATTATGGGTTCTTTCTGGTATTGAGGGTGATGAAACTATTGTTGAAAATGGTTTCTTGGCTGAATGCACTTTAAGTGAAGTGATAGATATGTATATGGATGAACTCTTGGGAGAGAAATGTTATAATGAGTTTGGTGAAGATTTCCCCTTGCTTTTTAAAATAATCGATGCAAAAGAGAAACTTTCTGTTCAAGTTCACCCTGATAATAAATTGGCTCGACAAAAGGGAATGGAGAATGGAAAGACTGAAATGTGGTATATTATGCAAGCTGACCAAGATGCTGAAATAATTAGTGGCTTCAATAAGAATATGACCAAGGCGGAATTGATTAATCGTTTAAGAAATAAAAATCTTAGTGAAGTACTAAATACTGAAAAGACTGAAAAAGGCGATTTATTTTATATACCTGCTGGACAAATTCACGCTATTGGTAGTGGAGTGTTATTGGCTGAAATTCAACAAAGCTCTGATGCAACATATAGAGTTTATGATTGGGATAGAACAGATGATAATGGCAAGCCAAGAGAGCTTCATGTTGCAGATGCAATTGAAGCATTAGATTTTAAAGAAGTAGGGTTTAGTGCCAAGTTTGGATATGATTATGAATTAAACAAAACTGTTCAATTGGTTTCTTGTCCTTATTTCACAACAAATATTCTTCATACAAGTGAAGCTATTAAAAAGGATTATTCTTTACTTGATAGCTTTGTTGTATATTTGTGTATTGAAGGACATGGTTTTATTCATTCCCTTGGACAAAGAATTCCATTAAAAGCGGGTGAAGCTATGTTAATTCCTGCAATAGCTGAAGATACTATAATAGAACCTAATGGCTTAATAAAAATATTAGAAACATTTATTGCTTAAAGATATGGCATTGATAAAATCAGTAAAAGGAAAGAAACCAATTTTTGGTAAAGACTGCTTTTTTGCAGAGAATGCAACAATTATTGGAGATGTTGAAACTGGAGATAATTGTTCTTTCTGGTTTAACAGCGTTGTCAGAGGTGATGTACATTTTATTAAGATGGGAAACTATGTAAATGTTCAAGACGGAGCTTGCATTCATTGTACATACCTAACACATCCAACAACTATTGGTAACTATGTTTCTATTGCTCATAATGCCATTGTTCACGGTTGTACAATTAAAGACAATGTACTAATTGGTATGGGAGCAATTGTAATGGATGGTTGTATAGTAGAAAGTAATTCAATTATTGCAGCAGGAGCTGTTCTATTAGAAAACACACATGTTGAAAGTGGATCAATTTATGCTGGTATTCCCGCAAAAAAAGTAAAGGATATAGATCCCGAAAAATTAGAAGGTACTGTAAAACGCATCTCAAATGCTTATCCCATGTATGCTTCTTGGATAGATAAAGATATAGAATAAATTTTCTTCTACATAGAGTAAAACAAAAAAAGCCGACCCAATTACTTGGGTCGGCTTTCATTTTTATTATAACCTATTTTTCTATTTCAGATTCTTCTACTTCAAAATCAGATTCATTAATTTCAAAATCGGAAGGTTTTGATAGAATATATGGTATTTCATCTTCTTCTGTTTTTGAAGCCTTTTCTTCTTGTGCTTTTCTGTCTTTTTCAACTCCATAGAATGTTAGTGCTGAAGCAGAAGCTACAATATTAAAAAGAATAGGAGTAATTGAATGTTCATTCAAATAGAATTCTATAACTGTTACTAAAATAATTAAAAACGCAAAACCAAAGACGTGTTTTGTATATTTATTGAGTAATCCTTGAGTTATTGACACAATAAAAGCTAATACTAAAGAAATAGAACTTGTAATATAAATAAAAATATAATTATCTCCACTATCTCCATTCTTTGAACCTAAGGTAATAATAGAGGAAGTTAATAGCACCATTGCAACAAATTCCAATATCCTATATAAGTTTTTCTTCTTTTTCATTCTTTGAGTTTTGATATTTAGTATTAGAAGTTATTTTACAATAACTATTTTCTTAGTTGTTATTTCTGTATTATCTCCAAATATTGCCCAATAGTTTCCTGAACGCATTGAAGATGTATTTAGTTCAAATGATGTTTGTCCTTTCTTTATTGTTGAAGAGGCTAAAACTTGTCCTTTTAAGTTAATAACTTTTACAGGAATATCTGTTTTCGCTCCTTGAGGGATTTCAATCTTTGTTGAATTTTGAGCAGGATTTGGATAAAAATCTCCTAAGTTAAGGGATTTAATATCTTCTATTCTATCTAATGAAGAGAAATCAGAATAACCATGAACTGAACTTCCGTAAACAAATGTATAAAATCCTTGAGGTGCAGTGAATGGCTTTGTTATTGTTTTACCATTATTTGATGTAGCAGAGATATAATACTCTATTGTATCAGCCACAGCAGAAGGATTAATTGGTAAATTAACTTCATACATATTATCACTCATTGAACTAAAATCTGATTCGCTCCAAGAAGTTTCTCCTTTTGTTCTATAATATAGTTTTGTATTACTTATACCACTTTTATTTTGAGCAAGAGTTGTTAGTTTTACATTATTTAATACTGTATCAGCTGTATTTAACCATCTTGCTGGATAATGACAAATTCTAACTGGATTTTCAGCAGGAACTTGTTTTGTAATACAGTGAATAGCTCCACCATAACCATCAAAATCTCTTACGTCTATTTGAACAAATTCATATCCTGGGTAAGTTTCTTGCATCCTTGCTATTGCTGCTGTATTTCCTGCAACATCACCTGAAGTTCCTGAATAAAATACTGGTTGCATAATAGCTCCATTAACAAATGTATGATTTGAGAAAGATCTTGTATAAGAAGTATATTGGTTTAGAGAAGTATACCAATTACCATTGTCCTTTGCTGGCAATGGAATACGAGTATTATAATAATTCAATCCATTAGGTGCACTTGTTGTCATACCTGTTATTGAATCCATGTTACTTTCAACCTTGATTGGGTCAGAAAGACTTGCCATAGCATCTGGATGTTTAGTTGAAACAAAAGTACATTCATCAACCATATCAGCATACAAATCAATATGACCTGTTCCTCCATCATATTGAAGTTGTGGTAAAACAGTACAACGTTCCAAGTTTAAAAGATGAGTTAAACTATCTCTTACTTGAGCTTGCGTAAGAGCTGTTTTTGTTTGATAGGAATAACCATATGTTGAATTAGGGTCTAAATAATATAGACCATAAGTATCAGAATTTAATTCATAAACAGCAGATGATGTGAATAAAGAACCAAGACCATCAAGTAAAATATTTCCTCCCTCATATTCAATTGTTGTTGTGTAAACAGGATAACCAGCCTGTTCTCCTATATTTTTCCCAATAGCATCATCTAAAGGTCTTCCTCCATAATATTCAAAATCCATAAATGCTACTTGTTCGTCATCCCCATAATAGAAACCAACTGGACCACAATCTCTATACCAAAAAGAGTTACCTGGATTCATAAAGAAGCGATAATTAGTTAATGGAGTTCCTTTATCTATCATATGTTGTTTAATAGTTGTTGAGTCGTCCCAATCCCAAATATTAATCCATACCTCTGCATGTTGTTGAATACCATTAGCAAGTTCTCTAAATAATTTTGTTATTGCACTGTTTGAAACATCAGGAACAGAATAAACAGGAACTAAAGTATAATTTGGATAAATAATGCCTTGTCCGTCAAATAATTGTTCAGCATAAACATTACCAGAAACAGTTTTTGTGATATAAGGCCAAGTCATAATAATAGCTTTAACTTCATCAAATTCTCCGGGGAATATCATATCTTGAGGGACTTCCAATGGAGTTTTTACACCATTCTTTATATTATTTGTAGAAGAAGGATGACCTGCTTTAACATCTAATTTTCTTGGAACTCGAGAATGAACATTCTTGTAATAATCCTTATAAGCATCAGGCGAAGCTATTTTCATTTCTTCAAGAGTTGCTTTCTTTAATGCTTTTATAGAAGCATTATCAATCTGTGCAAAAGCACAAGTAGTTAAAGCAAATAGAACAATAACTAAACTAAATAGGTTTTTCTTCATATAATATTTAAGTTGATTTATTATTATTTCATTAAAACTCGGCAAAGATAAGTATTTTAGTCTAATACACAAAACTTATTTATTACTTGTTATTTTCGGTTTTTTTCAATAGAGTAATAGCGTGCTTTAATGCTTTCTTATTCCATATAAAATGATCTGGAATTATTATTTCTGGATTTAGATATCTCTCAAATAGATTTAATGATGTTTTTCTCAAATTTTAATATAAAAAGTCCCCAAATTCATCAAATAAATTTCAAACGTAAACATTAAAAATATATAAAAGATAGGGTCGTAAAAATAAACAAGTCTAAATGTAAAAAGGTCAAATAAAAACGTCTTAAATAATAGATATAATTAGCAATTAAGAAGATATAGAAGATGGAGCATACTGTAATTATTTACAAAAGAAATAACTTCCAACAATATGTTGGAGTAAAAGCATAAAAAACATTTTGTTATTAAAAAAACAAAAACTACATTTGCGGGATTAATTTTAAAAAATAAAACATTATGCGAAGACCTTTATTTTTTGTATTATCTATTTTTGTTTTTACGAACCTTTTCTCACAAACCCTATCAAACCCAACAATTTGGTTGAAGCCATTGCTTAGCGGAGACACAGTATCCTTAATAGACACAAAAATAAGCACAACAGACCAAAGCCCTTATTCAAAAAAGTATACCAAGAGTTACATAAACTATAACCCGAGTATAACCCCGAATGATAGTCTGAACATATACGTTAGACCCTATGATAGTTTATCCAATAATACACGAGTAACCATAATGACAGCCTATTTTACCGAAAGCACCAACAAAGTAGGCTTATGGGAACTAGGTCAAGACACAAACCGTTTATTGTGGTTAAACAGTCAAGAAATAAGTTATAAAACCAAAGGCATAAGCTATAGAGATAGCTTAGGAACAGAACAAGGCCCTATAGTAAATATAGGACACTTCAATTATTCTAAACGAGATACAATCACTTCCCTTACAGACACCCTATACATATGCAATGAAGGTGATAATCACTTTGAAGGCAACTTTGGAGAATACTTATACTTCCCTGAAGACTTAGATAAAACAGAACAACAAAAATGGGAAAGCTACTTAGCCCTAAAATACGGAGCCACCTTAAAAAGTGCATACGTCAATAGCCAAGGCGATACCCTCTGGAACACAAAAGAAGACAGCACATACAGCCAAGGTATAGCAGGAGTAGGCAGAGACGACAGCACAACCCTAAGCCAAAGACGAAGTAAAATCTATCAAGACGAACTCAGTATAAACATAACCGATAACACCCTTCAAGACAAAACCTATATCCTATGGGGCCATAATGGCCAAAACGCCACACCAACCATACTCTATCAAATAGACACCAACCAGTACTACCAAATGGAAAGACAATGGAAAATCAAACCCTACACACCAATCAACAACCAACCAACCAATACAGAACTAATCTACAACTACCCCTTAAACGTAGCCCCAGGCGGAATCCTATTACTAATAGACAGAACAAGCTCAGACATCACCCCAACAATAAGTGAAATCCATCACCCAGACAGCATTACCACAGATGCAGTATACTTCAAGAACATCCATTGGGATACAGATAATAATGGACAAGACTATATAACCATAGCCATCAATATAGACAGTCTCAACCAACCACTACCCAACAAAAGTGAACAAACCCAAACACAACAACAACAAAACCCAAACGAACAAACAAAACACCTAAGCCTAAACTTGCAACCCAATCCAAGCAGAGGTAACTTTACCCTAATCATCCAACAAGAAAGAAAAACCCCATTACAAATACGCATAACCGATAACAATGGAAAAGAAGTAAAGAAATACACCAAAGAAGACGC